>NZ_JAPVBJ010000003.1:247100-583710 GCF_026967985.1 Modestobacter sp. VKM Ac-2984
GCCCGGCCCAGCGGGTCCAGGGCGCTGGTCGGCTCGTCCAGCACCACGAACTCCGGCCGGCCCACCAGCGCGACCGCCAGCCCCAGCCGCTGCTGCATGCCCTTGGAGAACCCGCCCACCCGGTCGTCACCCCGGCCGGACAGCCCGACGAGCGCCAGGCACTCCCGCTGTTCGGCGGCGGGCGCCCCGGCACCGGAGAGCCGGGCGTGCAGCGCCAGCACCTCGGCCGCGGTCAGCCACGGCTGGTAGCGGAAGAGCTCCGGCAGGTAGCCGACCCGGGCGCGGGCGGCGGGGTCGGCCGACCGCTGCCCGAGCAGCATCGCCTCGCCGGCGTCCGGGCGGACCAGCCCGAGCAGCATCTTGATCACGGTGGTCTTGCCCGCGCCGTTGGGCCCGAGCAGCCCGACGATCTCGCCCCGGCCCACCTGCAGCGACACGTCCTCGACGGCCAGGTGCTTGCGGTACTGCTTGCGCAGCCCGGTGCACCAGGCCGCCGGTGCCGGGGGCAGGCCGGCCACCAGGTCGGCGGCGGCCTGCACCCCGGCACCGCTGTCCACGGTGCTCACGCTCAGTCCAGGTCCCGGGCGACCGACAGCAGCTCGTCGGGGTCCAGGGAGCCGGCCACGGCGGTCACCACGCCGTCGGACACCCACACCACGGCCGCCATCGCGCCGTCCCGGCCGGTCAGCACCGTGGCCTCGGCGCCGTCGACCTCCGCCGTCGAGCTGGTGGCCAGGTCGGCGGGGACGGGGATCGGCAGGGTCGAGCCGTCGGCGGTGAAGCCCCGCAGCTGCGCCGCGACGTCCTCGGGCAGGCCGGGCAGCGACAGCAGGTGGTCGCGCACCGTCTCGAACGGGACGCCGGAGGAGTACGCCGACGGCGCGACGGCGCGGCCCACGACGAGCGCGGGGAGCCCGCTCTCGGAGGACCAGACCTGGGCCACGCCCGGGCCGGCGACCAGCCGCACCGAGCTGCCGTCCAGCCCCGGCGGGGGCGGGGGCAGCGTCTCCCCGGCCGCGGCGGCGGCCTGCGCGGCGCGGTCGGCCGAGTAGGTGAAGGTGGCGCTGAGCTGGCCGCCCACCGAGATCGTCGGCTCGCCGGCGACGCCGCGGGGCAGGTCGGCCACCTCGGGCACGTCCAGGCCGGACTCCTCGGCGGCGGTGGCCGCATCGGGGACCTCGTGCACGTCCGGGTCGCCGGTGAGCTCGACGTCGCCGTACGCGCTCAGGTCGGGCAGCGCGACCAGGTCGCTGGTGGTGAGGCTGAGCGGGGCGACCTCCTCGGTGCGGAAGACCTGCAGCCAGTCGTTGGCGGCCGCGGTCCCGGCGCCGGCCAGGACGACGCCGAACGCGAGGACGGCGGCGGCCGGTCGCCGGAACAGGCGGGACCGGCTCGGGCGGACCCGCTCGGGACGGGCAGCGGGCGCGGCAGCGGGCAGCGCGGCGGTCAGCCGCCGCCAGCCGGCGTCGACGTCGGTGCTGCCCGCGGCGGCCAGCGCGGTGCTGCCCTCGGCTGCCAGCGCGGTGCCGACGAGCTCGGCGTCCCGGCGGGTGGCGGCCAGCGCCGCCAGGCACTGCGGGCAGTCGGCGACGTGTGCGCGGTCGGGGTCGGGGACGCCGGCCGGCTCGTCGAGCAGGCGGCGCAGCGTGCCTTCAGTCGGATGACGCATGACGGGTCAGCTCCTTGCGCAGTGCGGATTCGGCGCGTCGGACGGTGGTGCCGACGCTGCCGGGGGACATGTCGAGCGCCGCGGCGACCTCGGCGTAGCTGAGGCCGCTGTGCCGGAGCACGAGGGCGACGGCCTGCGTGCGGGGCAGTTCGCCCAGCGCGGCCCGGACGCGGCTGCGGTCCTCGCGGGTGAGCACCGCCTCGGCGACGTCGGGGGTGGTGACGTCGGCCGTGGCGGCCACGGTCTCCTCCCGGGACGCGCGGCGGCGCCCGGAGCGGATCAGGTTCAGTGCGGTGTGGACGGCGGCGACGCTCAGCCAGCCGGGCGCCTCGGCGGCCGGCACGGTGGATCGGCCGAACGCCAGGAAGACCTCCTGGGCGACGTCCTCGGCCTCGTCCCGCGAGCCGAGCACCCGGGCGGCCACGGCCACCACCTGCGGGTAGTCGCGGCGGAACACCTCACCGAGGTCGGACCGCACGGCACCGTTCCCGGCACCCGCCACCGTCCCGCCCTTCCTCCCGACCCGGCTCGCCGTGCGCCCGGGCACCGACAGCTGGAGCGCAGCCGGGGGTCCGTACCGAACGAGGTCCATGCCCTTACAGCACCGCCGGGGCCGCAGATGTGACACCCGGCGGCCATGAGCATGCCCGGTTCAGCCGGCGACCCAGCGGATCGGCAGGCGCTTCACCCCGCGCTGGAAGCTCGACCGGAGCAGCGCCGGCGGCCCGGCCGGCTCCAACACGCTGGTGCGGCGCAGCAGCTCGGCGAACAGCGACCGCATCTGCACCCGGGCCAGCTGGGCGCCCAGGCAGAAGTGCGGCCCGTGGCCGAAGGACAGCTGCGGGTTCGGTGCCCGGCGGACGTCGAAGCGGTCCGGCTCGGTGAACACCCGCTCGTCCCGGTTGGCCGAGGTGAACGAGACGACGACCTTGTCCCCGGCCTGCACCCGGGTGTCGCCGATCGTGACGTCGCGGGTCGCCGTCCGGCGGAAGACCATCACCGGTGTCCACCAGCGCAGCATCTCCTCGACCGCGCCGGGCAGCAGCCCCGGGTCGGCCCGCAGCTGGGCCAGCTCCTCGGGGTGGGACAGCAGCGCGATGAGCCCGCCGGGCAGCCCGTTGCGCAGCGTCTCATTGCCGGCCACCGCGAACAGCCAGAACATGTTCTCGAACTCGGCGTCACTGACCGGCGGGTCGTCCCCGTCGGTCTGGGCCAGCAGGATCGACATGACGTCCCGGCCGGGTGCGCGGCGCTTCTCCTCGGCCAGCAGCCGCGCGTAGGCGTAGAGGTCCGGCATCCCGGCGCGGGTGCGCGGGTCGGGCAGCCGCCCGTCGGCGTCGGGCACCGGGCGCAGCGCCACCGCCTGCCGGGCCATGGCCGTGCCGCTGCTGGCGTCGAACGCCGCCGAGGAGGCGTAGTCGGGGTCCTGCCAGCCGATCACCCGGTTCGACCAGTCGAACATCAGCCAGCGGTCCTCCGCCGGGACCCCGAGCACGTCGGCCAGGGTGACCAGCGGCAGGTCGGCGGCGACGTCCTTGGCGAAGTCGCACCGGCCTTCCCGGTCGGCGCCGATCATCCGGTCGACCAGTGTGGCCGCGGTGGCCTCGATCGAGGCGGTGAGCGCGGCCACCGCGCGCGGGGTGAACGACCGGGTCAGCAGGCGGCGCAGCCGGGAGTGGTCCGGCGGGTCCATGTTCAGCATCATCCGGCGGACCCAGGGCAGGTCCCCGGCGTCCTGGACCTGGGTGGCCCCGAGCCAGGAGGAGAAGGTGGCCGGGTCCTTCAGCACCTGCTCGACCTCGGCGTGCCGGAGGACCAGCCAGCAGCCGGGACCGTCCGGCTCGTCGACCCAGGCGACCGGGCCTGCCGCGCGCAGCCGGGCCAGCTCCGCCAGCGGTGGGCCGGTCTCGTAGGTGGCCGGGTCGAGGAGCACGCGGGTGTCCGCCGCCCGCGTCACCGGTGGGGTCACAGGTCGTCCAGGAAGCGCTCCACGGTGGTCAGCAGCGCCACGGGCGTCTCGTACATCGCGTAGTGGCCGGCGTTGGACAGCACCTCCAGCGAGGCGTTCGGGTACTGCTGCAGGAAGGTCTGCTCCATCACCGCGGCGCTCAGCGCCGGGTCGTGCTCGCCCACCACCACGCGGACCGGGACCGGGTTGCCCTGCACCTCGGCGGAGAAGTCGGTGCCCGCCCAGGCGTCCAGGTACGCGCCGAAGGCCGCGGGGTCGGACTGGTCGAGCGAGAACCGCACCATGCGATCCAGCCAGGTGCGGCTCAGCCGGTTGCCGGTGGTCAGGTCGAGGATCGCGTAGCGGTTGCCCCGGTCGTCCGCGGCGCCGCGGAAGAGCTGCTCGGCCTGCTCGTCGAGGGGGACGCCGGTGGAGGGGACCGGGCTCACGCCGAGCAGCCCGTCGACCCGGCCGCCGGCGTCGACGAGCACCCGCTGCATCGCGCTGCCGCCCATCGAGTGCCCGACCACGGCGAAGGAGGACCAGCCCTGGGCGTCGACGGCGGCGAGGGCGTCGGCGGAGATCTCGGCGAGGGTGTGCTCTCCGGTGTCCCCGCGCCGGGCGCCGTAGCCGCGGTAGTCGAGGAACAGCCAGCTGTACCGGTCGCCGTCGACCAGGTCGGGGAGGTGGCCCCAGCCGGCCGCGGAGCCGAACCAGCCGTGCAGGGCCAGGACCTTCCGGGGGCCGGTGCCGATCACGAGGGGTGCGTTGGCCATCCCGGGAGTGTCGTGGGCCACAGGCCGGCGGGGCAAGGGCCGCGCCGCTCAGTCGCGGGCCCGCCGCCGCAGCTCCAGCCACAGCCAGCCGGCCAGGGCGACCGGGACGGCCAGGAACCCGGTCATGGCCGGCACCGTGCCGAACGTGGAGCCCAGCCAGGCCAGCAGCAGCGGGGTGCCGAACCCGGCGTAGGCGAAGGCGTAGAAGGCGCTGTTCATCGCACCGCGGGCCTGCGGAGGCGCCAGCCGGGCGGTGAGGGTCAGCCCGGCGGTGAGGCAGAGCCCGCCCGCCCCGCCGAGCAGCGCCGCCGCGGGCAGCAGCAGCGCCTCGGACTCCCCGACGATCGCCACGACGCCGAGCACGTGCCCGACCGCGGCGAGCACCATGCCCAGCGGCGCGGCGCCCCGTTCCGCCCGCCGGCCCAGCCGGGCGGCGACCGCGCTGGCGCCCAGCGCGAGCCCGGCGACCAGCCCGGCGTAGGCGACGCCGACCCCGTCGGGGACCACGAGCAGCGGCAGCAGGGTCGCCGCGATCGTGGGGAAGGCGAACACCCCGACGGCGGTGGGCGCCAGCACCGCCCAGAAGGGGCGGCGGGCCTCCGGGGGCAGCCCCAGCGTCAGCAGCGGGCCGCCCTGCCGGGCCTGCACGGTCTCCGGCACGGTGACGAGCGCGCCCAGCCCGACGACCAGGACGGCGACGTGCACCAGGTACGGCAGCGTCGTCGGAGCCGGGCCGTACTGGGCGAGCAGCCCGCTCATCGCCGGCGCGACCGCGAAGCCCAGCGACGTCGACACCGCGCCCCGGGTGGCCGCCGACTGCTGGCCCTCCGGGCCGGCGAGCTCCTGCAGCCAGGCGTTGGCCACCGAGAACACCACCCCGGAGACGACGCCCTGCAGCAGCCGCCCGGCGTAGAGCAGCGGCAGGTGGTCGACGGCGGGCAGGAACAGCAGCGAGACCAGGCCGGCGAGCACAGCGAACGGCAGCACCAGGGCCCGCCGGCCGAACCGGTCCGAGGCGGGCCCGGACAGGGTCACCGCGGCGATGAGGCCGATGGCGTAGCAGCCGAAGACGGCGGTGACGTCGGCGTCGGAGAGGTCCAGCGTGCGCCGGTAGACCAGCAGCAGCGGCGTGGGGATGTTCGTGCCCAGGGCGACGGTGAACAGCCCGAAGGTGAGCGCGTCGAGCTTCCGCCGCGCCGGGTCCCGCTGGAGCGTGGCCGCCGGCATCCCCGGGACGCTACCGGCCGCCGGAGGCCTGCCTCGCCCGCGCCGTACCCGGGGTCAGCCGCTGCCGACGGCGATGGGACATGCGGAAGATCTCGGCGTGGGCCGGCACCATTGCGCTGCCCGCCGCCAGCGCCGGCAGCTGCGGGTCGTCCTTGTGCGCTGAGCGGGGTCTTCGGTCCGGCGAGACCCCGCTCAGCGCACAACGCCGGTCAGCTGACCAGGACCGCCCTGGCGTGTCGATTGACAATCGATAGGCACCAATCGAGACTCGATCAATGCCGACCCGACACCGCCCGGTCCGGCCGTTTCAGGTGACACCGCGAAGCTCCCCCGGACAGGGCGCCGGGGGGCTCGCGCCCACGGAGACGGCCGACGTGCTGGTCGTCGGCGCGGGCCTGGCCGGTCTGCACACCGCCACCCAGCTCGCCCGGCGCGGTCACGACGTGCTGCTCGCCGAGCGGCGACCGAGCCTCAGCGGCGCCATCCGCACGACCGGCATCTTCGTGCGCAAGACCCTCGACGACTTCCCGCTGCCGCCGGACCGGCTCGGGCCGCCGATCCGGCGGGTGGTGCTCTACCCGCCGTCGCTGCGCCGGCCGGTGACGCTGAACAGCGCCCGGGACGAGTACCGGGTGGGGGACATGGCCGGGCTGTACCTGGCCGCCGCCCGCGCCGCGACCGACGCCGGCGTGCGGCTGGCCCTGGCCACCCGGTACCGCGGTCGGGCGGCGGGCCACGCGCTGCTGACCGGCCCGGACGGCCCGGTGCGGGTGCGCGCCCGGTTCGTCGTCGGCGCCGACGGCGCCCGCTCGGCGGTCGCCCGGGACCTGGGGCTGGACCGCAACCGGCACCTGCTGGTCGGGGGGGAGGAGGTCTTCGCCGTGCCCGGCAGCGCTGAGCCACCGGCCTTCCACTGCGTGCTCGACCCCTCCCTGGCGCCCGGCTACCTGGCCTGGGTGGTCAACGACGGGCAGCACGCCCACGTGGGCGTGGCCGGGTACCCCGACCGCTTCCCCGACGGCCTGCGCCGGGCCGTGCAGCGGTTCGGCGCGCGGGCACCCGGGCTGTCCGGCGTGGTCCGGCCCGACGACGTCGAGCTGCGCGGGGGCCCCATCCCGGTCGGGGGCCTGCTGCGCCGGATCGGCTGCCCCGACGGGCTGCTCGTGGGCGACGCCGCGGGCGCTGTCTCCCCGCTCACCGCCGGCGGGCTCGACCCCTGCCTGCGGCTGTCCGAGCACGCCGCCGACGTGCTGGACGAGGCGCTGCGGACCGGGCGGCCCGGAGCGCTGGACCGGTACGACGGCGCGGCGCTGCGCCGCAGCTTCCGCGGGCGGCTGCTGCTGCGCCGGGGGCTGGCCCAAGTCCGCACCCCGGCCATGGCGGCCGCGGCGTTCACCGCGCTGCACACCCCGCTGGGCCGGGCCGTGGCGCGGCACGTCCTCTTCGGTGACCGGTCCTTCCCGGCCCCCGGCTGAGCAACCCGGGTGGTCAGACGGCGACGGCGGTGACGAACACGCAGACGCCCTCGCCGTCCGCGGGGTGTGCCCGCAGCCCGACGAGCCGGAGCAGTGCGAGCTCCACCCGGTGGACCAGGCGGCGGAGCCCGGAGTACTCCATCGAGCCGGCGGTCCGGACCTCCAGCTGGTCGAACCCGGCCTGCCGGACGTGCTCGACCAGCATCCAGTCGGGGAGCAGCGTGATGTGCCCGGGCTGGTAGTAGTGCCCCGGCCCGAAGAACACCGGGGCGCCGCGCAGCACCGTCTTCAGCAGCGAGTGCGGGTGGGTGACGTTCGGGGTGCTGACCAGCAGACGGTCCCCTGCGCGCAGCATCGACCGGATCGACCGCAGCACCTGCCGCGGGTTCTCCACGTGCTCCAGCGTCTCGACGCAGACGACGAGGTCGAAGGGGCCCTGGGTCTCCTCGGTCAGCTCGGGGTGGTCCAGGTCCAGCCGCCTGATCCAGTCGTGCGGCGGCTCGAGGTCGGTCGGCACCACGTCGAAGCCGGCGTCCCTCAGCCGCATCGCCAGCGCACCGCACCCGGCCCCGACCTCCAGCACCCGCCCGCCGGCCGGGAGCGCGGCCTGCACCAGGGTCACCGCGTACTCGTGGACCCCTGGCGCGGCGTGCACGGAGTGGCCGGCGTAGGCCCGCACGCTCGCGGTCCGCTGGACGGTCTCTCGTTCGACCCGGGGCACCGGGACAGGGTGACAGGACGCGGCCCGGACGGCGATCCGGAGACCCGGCCTCGCTCTGGCGGGGTCCCGCCCTGCCGTGCTGCCGCCCGCAGGACGCGCGGGCGATACGTTGGGCCCATGTCGAACAGGTCGTCGCGAGACGTGCCCGGGAGCACCGTCCGCGAGCTGGGCCTGCCTGCCCGGGTGGTGGCCGCGCTGGACCGGGCGGGGGTCGACAGCGTCGCCGACCTGGCGGCGCTCACCCGCGCGGAGCTGTCCGGGATCGCCGGGCTGGGCCCGGGGTCGATCGCCGCGATCCGCGCCGTCGTGCCCGAACCGTCCACCGGCTCCGCCCGCGCCGTGCCGGACCAGCTCCCGCCCCCGCCCGAGCCGGTCGAGGAGGAGTCGCCGGACGCGCCGGCGATCCCGTCGTTCGACTCCCTGCGGGACCCGCGGCGGCGGACTGCGTTCGACCTGCTCGTCCCCGAACAGCCGGTGGCCCCGGCGCCTGCGCCGCCTCCCGTTGCCGCGCCGGCACCGGCCCCTGCACCGACCCCTGCACCGACCGGGCACGCGCCCACGGCCGAGTACGGCGACCTGCTGCGGTGGGGTGTCCACCTGGCCGCTGCGGCGGCGGTCGTCCCGCTGCGGGTGGCCCGGTGGTCGGTCCAGGCGTCCGTGCGCCGACTGCTCGGCGACTGACCGGCGCCCGACGCCGTCCGGTGGGAGCGCCGCGGCTCAGAACTGGAAGACGATGCGGGCGGGGACGTGCCCGGAGAGAACGTCGGCCATCGCCTCGTTGACCTCCTCGAGCTTGCGTTCGGTGGTGACGACCGTCGTGCGGCCGGCGGCGTGCAGGGCGAAGACGTCGGCGAGGTCGTTGCGGGTGCCGACGATCGAGCCGATCACGGACTTGCCGGCGAGCACGGTGTCGAAGATCGGCAGCTGCATGGTCCCGTCGGCCGGCAGCGCGACGCAGACCAGCCGACCGCCGCGCCGCAGCGACAGGTAGGCCTGGTCGAAGGAGGCCGGTGCGGCGGCGAGCGCGACGGCGACGTCGGCGCCACCGAGGGCCTGGATCGCGGCGACGGGGTCGGTGGTGGCCGCGTTGACCACCTCGTCGGCGCCGAGCTCGCGGGCCATCTGCAGCTTGTCGTCCTGGACGTCGACGGCGATGACGAAGCCGCCGGCGATCCGGGCGTACTGCAGGGCCAGGTGGCCCAGCCCGCCGATGCCGAAGACGGCGACGGTCTCGGCCGGCGCGACCCGGGCGACCTTGATCGCCTTTTAGGTGGTGACGCCGGCGCAGGTGAGGGGGGCGGCGTCGGTGCTGGAGACACCGTCGGGGACCGGCGTGGCGAAGTCGGCGGCGACGACGGCGTACTCGGCCAGGGCCCCGTCGACGGAGTAGCCGGAGTTCTGCTGGGACTCGCACAGGGTCTCCCAGCCGCCGATGCAGTGCCGGCACTCCCCGCAGGCCGACCCCAGCCAGGCGATCGCGACGCGGTCACCGATCGCCCGGGAGGTCACGCCCTCGCCCAGCTCCTCCACGACGCCGATGCCCTCGTGCCCGGGGGTGAACGGGGGAGTGGGCTTGACCGGCCAGTCGCCGCGCGCAGCGTGGATGTCGGTGTGGCACAGGCCGCTGGCCTCCATCCGGACCAGCACCTGACCTGGCCCCGGCCGGGGGACGGGCACGTCCCGGACCTGGAGGGGGGCACCGAGCTCGGTGACGACGGCGGCCTTCATGGTGATCTCCGTTTCGATGACGGGAGTGTCGGCGTCGACGATCTCGGTGTCCAGTGCCGACCGGCAGGGGCCAACGTCCCAGGCAGGCAGGACGAGCGCCCCCTGTCCCCGGTCCCCGGGGCGCGGAGCCTGGAGGGTGCGGGCGGCGGCGCACCCGCCGCCGTCCGGCCCGACTCGTCGCACTGGAACGGAGCGCCCGTGGAGACCGTCGCCTACGTCGCCGTCGTCATCGCCCTCTGGGTCCTGGCCGGGCTCGCCGCCGTGGTGGTGCTGCTCGCCCGGCAGGGCTACCGCGACTGGGGGTGGTACCTGATGGGCGCCGTCCTGGGCCCGCTGTTCATCCCGATCGCCGCGGAGCGTGCCCGGCGGGACGTCGCGGTGCTGGAGCGCGGGGAGGGGAGCCCCCGGAACGAGGACCCGGACCGGCTGACCGTCGTCGTGGGCGTGGACGGCTCCACCGAGTCGGACCAGGCGGTACGGGAGGCGGGGCGGCTGTTCGCCGGCGGTGGGGCGGCCTTCGTCCTGGTGAGCGTGCTCGACCCCGATGTGGCCGAGTTCCCGGACGACCCCCGGCGGCGGGCCGCACACGGCCTGCTCACCGACCGGGCGGGCTGGCTGCCCGAGGGTGCCGTGCTGGAGATCGGCTGCGGACAGCCCGCCCGGGTGCTGCAGGAGATCGCCCGGGCCGAAGCCGCCGACGTCCTCGTGCTCGGGCGCCGCGGACGCGGCTTCTCCCGCCGGCTGCTGGGCAGCGTCGCCGAGCGGCTGGCGCACGAGGCCGACGTCCCGGTGGTGTTCCCGCCCGCCGCCGCGGGCCACCAGCCCGTCGACCGGACCACCGGCCAGGCCGCGCGCCCGGTCCACCGGTCCTGACGGAGCTGGCCTCAGGACGGCGGGGAGGGCGGCGCCGAGGAGCTCACCGCGCCGGCGAGCGCCTCGGCGATCTCCTCCGCCCACGCCTGCGTGGCCGCCCAGTCGCGGAAGTCGCCGACCGGGGCGCGCAGCGCGGTCACCATGGCCAGCTCGCCGATCCCGAGCAGGGCCCGGTCCAGTCGCCCGGGCAGCACCCGGTGTCCACGGGCACCCACGGACGCGCCGATCGGCTCGGCGTCGTGCGGCTCGTCCGGTGGGAAGGGCGGTGCCCCGATCGGACCGCTGCTCAGCAGCCAGACCGGCCGGCCCCGCAGTGCGGTGGCGTGTTCGGCGGCGTAGTGCCGGGCGGGCTCCAGCCACCGGCCGGCGTAGACCGCACTGCCCAGCACGACGGCGTCGTAGGACGAGGGGTCGGGGCGGCGCTCCACCGGGACGGCGACCGCGCGGAGTCCGCAGCGACGACCGGCCGGTGACTCCTGCAGGTGCCGGACGACCGCGGCGGCGATCTCGGCGGTGGAGCCGTGCCGGCTCGCGACGGTCACTAGGACCCGCGGCGGGTGAGTGCTCATCGTCGTTCCTCTCGGCAGCGGACCGGACGGGCGTGCTCCTGCGAGCGTCGGCGCACCGGGGCGGTGCGCGCCGGGGTCCCGGGTCCCGGCTGCCCAGGACCTTCGACCCGTGGCTGCGTCGGGGCGATCAGCCCGGGGGCCGGCTGGCCGGGCTCGCCGCCGTGGTGGTGTTGCTCGCGCGGCAGGTCTACCGCCACTGGGGGTGGCACCTGATGGACGAGTGACCGGTGGTCGATCCGATGCGGCACGCCGCCCAAGGCAGACACGCGTAACGTCGAAGCTACCGACGGCGAGCAGCCGATGAGTCAAGCCTACGGCTCGGGAAGCTTGGACTGGCTCTCTCGTCGGATGAACTCCCACCACGTCGTGGGATCTGGAGCGCGCGAACACATGGATGCACCACTCTGGTCGGAACGAGCACTCCCGGATCCATTACGAGATCAACTACCGCCGTGGGCGTGGGACCTGCACCAGGCCGCCGACTTGACCCGCTCGCGATTGGACCTTCGAGCCAATGTCCTGGGCGCGGGCGTGCCACCGGGTGACATCGCCGAGGACATCGAGTGTCTGCTGCTGGCCTACGAGGAACTCGCGTCCAATGGCTTCAGACACGGGCAGCCGCCGGTTCAGGCAGCGGTCACTGCCGCAGGCAACGGCTGGCTGATCGACGTCACCGACGCCGCGCCTGACCATGCGCCGATCCCGGCGGTGGACCGGGATCCGGCCTTCGGTGGCCTCGGCCTGAGCCTCATCTCTCGGCTGTGCGGTGACTACGGCTGGTCGGTCACGGCAGACCGCAAGCACGTGTGGGCCTACGTGAACGTGGACACCGCCGTCTGAGGTCATGGACGGCGGGCTCAGCACCGCCGTCCATGAGGCCGGAACGCGTAACGGCCGCCACCCAGGACCACGGAGCTCTCGGCCAGCCCCCCCTGCTGACGTGCCTCCGATGCGGCGTCCTGGGATGACGGTGGGCCCTCCTGGAAACGCGGTCTGGTCTTCGGGCCTGCTGACCGACGGTCCAGCGGCTTGATCGTGCCGGTAACATCAAAGGCCACTGGACGGGACGTCGGCTGATGGGTGTCCGCCCGCGAAGGGGACGCGTGACCGGCTCGCTGCCTCTGATCTCCTCCCTACCCGCGGAATCTGATCCGGCGTTCGAGCGGTTCGCCCGACTGGTCCGCCGGCAGCTGGGCGTGCCGGTCTCGCTGGTCACGATGGTGTCGGCGCACGAGCAGGTGTTCCCCGGAGCGATCGGGCTGCCCGAACCCTGGCAGTCGACGCGATGCACTCCGCTGAGCCACTCGTTCTGCCAGCACGTGGTCCGATCGGGCGAGCCGCTGGTGATCGCCGACGCTCGCATCGACCCGCTGGTCGCGGACAACCTGGCGATCCCCGACCTCCACGTCATCGCCTACGCCGGGATCCCGCTGACCGACGCCGACGGTGTGGTCGTGGGGTCGTTGTGCGCCATCGACAGCGAGCCGCGTACGTGGACGGACGAGGACCTGGCAGTGCTCACCGACCTGGCCGGGGCGTGCAGCTCGGAGCTGCAGCTGCGCCAAGCCCAGCACCGCACCGCGGTGGCCGCGGCCGAGGCGCGGGAGCTCCGGGCGGAGCAGGACGCCGACCGGTCGGTGTGGACGCTGGCTCTGGACGCCGGTCAGGTGGGCACCTTCGCCTTGGACCTGGGTGACGGTGCACTGACCGTCGACGACCGCCTGCTGGAGCTGTCGGGGATGGACCGGGCCTCCTTCTCCGGTCGCCCGGATGACGTCTACGCCCACGTCCACCCCGACGACGTCGATGACGTCGTCGCCCGGGTGCGGCACGTCATCGAGGCCGGCGGCACCTACGAAGCGGAGTACCGCATCGCCCTGGCCGAGGACTCGCACCGGTGGATCGCCGCCCGCGGCGAGGTGGTCGGTGACGACGGGGAGTCGGGTCGGCGGCTGGTCGGCGTGGTGCACGACAGCACCTCGACCCGCGAGCCGCAGGAGCGGGCGGCGCAGATCGTGGACGAGATGGCTGTCGGGTTCATAGCACTGGACACCGACTGGGTGATGACCCACGTCAACCGTGAGGCCGAGCGCATCCTCGGCCTCCCGCGGTGGCAGATGCTCGGTCAGAACATGTGGGAGGTGTTCCCTGCCGGGGTGGGGAGCGTCTTCGATCGGAACTACCGGACCGCCGCGACCACCGGACAGCCGGTCGTCTTCGATGCCCACTACCCCAGACCTCTGAACATCTGGGTGGAGGTGAGAGCGGTGCCCAGCCCGTCGGGTCTGGTGCTGCACTTCGTCGACATCACCTCCCGCGTGGTGGCCCAGCAGCAGGCCGAGCAGGTGGCTGCCCGGGAGCAGCTGCTGTCCCGCATCACCGAGAACCTGTCGGCGACCCTGGACGGCGATGAGGCCGCGCAGCGGCTGGCGCAGCTGGTCGTCCCAGCGGTCGCCGACTGGTGCATCGTGACCAGCAGCGAGGACGACCGGGCCGCCGGCTCCCGTCGCGGGATGCGCACGGCGGCGTGCTGGCACACCGACCCCGATCGTCGGGACACCACCTCCGCCTACGCCGAGGCGTGGCTGAGCTCGCTGGATGACGACTCCGTCCTCGTCCGCGCGCTGACCAGCGGGCAGATGCAGCTCGTCGACTCTGGCGCGACCGCGCAGGTGCTGCCGATGCTCACTGCCGGCCCGGCGCGTGACCTGCTCGCCGACCTGGCCCCCGAGGCCGTCGCCGTCCTGCCATTGCCCGGGCGCGACGGCCCGGTGGGGCTGCTCACCCTGGCCAACGGCACCGCCCGTGGCGCGTTCGCCCCCGAGGACCTGGTCACCGCGCGGAACATCGCCGACCGCGCCGGTCTGGTGCTGGACAACGCCCGGCTGTACCGGCAGCAGCGTGACGTGGCCGAGGGACTGCAGCGGTCCCTGCTCACCGCACCCCCGCAGCCCGACCACGGGCAGATCGTGGTGCGTTACGTGCCGGCTTCCCAGGCCGCGCAGGTCGGTGGGGACTTCTATGACGCGTTCCTCCAACCCGACGGGGCGGTGGTGCTCGCCATCGGGGACGTCGCCGGCCATGACACCGAAGCGGCGGCGGCGATGGGGCAGCTGCGCACCATCGTGCGCACCCTGGGCGCCCATGACCACGACGGACCTGCCACGGTGCTGAGCCAGGCCGACCAGGTGATGGAGACCCTGCAGTCACACATCCTGGCCACCGCTGCGGTCGCCAGGCTGGAGCAGACGGACCAGGAACGGGCAGCCGGCACGACCCGGGTTCGCTGGTCCAACGCCGGGCATCCGCCACCGATGGTGATCCATCCAGACGGGCGCGTGGAGACCCTGGCCCACGACCGCGCTGACCTGATGCTGGGCGTCGACCCGTCCACCGCGCGACGGGAGTCGCAGGTCGAGGTCGGGCGGGACAGCGTCCTCCTGCTGTACACCGACGGGCTGGTCGAGCGTCGAGACCAGGACCTCGACACCGGCACCGCACAGCTGCAGGCAGTCCTGGTCGAACTCGCCGGCTCAGACCTCGACGAGCTGTGCGACACGGTCCTCGCCCGCATGCTCCCGGGCACACCGGACGACGACGTGGCTCTCATCGCCGTCCGGCTGCACCCACAGGACCGGCCGCGGCCGGCCGAGGCCGGGCCGAAGCGGATCCCGCCCAACGTCCCCGCCGAGTGACCCAGCCGCCTCGCGGCGTCAGGACCAGTGGGTGGTGCAGGGTGGCGGATCCGCGACGCCACTGATCAGTGCATCGGTGTCAGCGCGTGGAGTCGCGTTGCTCGGGATCTGCGGGGACGGCGTCGCATCGGGGGCCCCCGAGATCACTGCGGTGTGGCGCTGCCTGGGTCGGTGTCGGAGCCGAGGACATCGGTGGGCATGCGCGCTGCCACCACGCCGGGGACGGTCCGGGCGAGGGTCTCGACGGTGGCCCGCTCGTCGTCGGTGTCCGGGGTGCCGCGGGACCGTCGGACGGTCGCGACGCCCTCGGCGACCTCCACCGCCCAGCTGCCGGTCTCCTGCGTGTAGCTCTCCACCAGCCGGAGCAGGTCGGCCCGGACTTCCTCGTCCGGGCGGGCCAGCGGGCGCAGCAGGTCCCGGCGGCTGACGATGCCCGCCAGCCGTTCCCCGTCCAGCACCGGCACGCTGCGCAGCCGGGCGTCGACGAACAACCGCGCCACGTCGGACACGTCCGCGGTCACCGGCACCGTGCGGACCGACGTCGTCATCACCCCGCGCACGAGCAGGGCCGGTGGCGCGTCGGGCACGGGCGACCGGCGGAGGTGGAGCCGGGGATCGGGCGGCAGCCGGTCCCGGAGGACGTCGGCCTCGGCGACGATCCCGATCACCGTGCCGCCGTCGTCGATCACCGGCACGGCGGCGAAGCCCCGTTCGGCCATGACCTCGGCCGCGTACTTCGCCGAGGTGTCCGGCCCCACGGTCACCACCTCGTGTGTCATCACGTCCCTGACCTGCACGGCTCCTCCAGTTCCCCAGCGGTGTCCTTCGGCGTTTCGTCCCCGACGGTAGAGCCGTCGGCGGCGTCCTGGCAGGGTCCTCGGGCCCGACCGGGACGTGCTCGCCCCGTTGCCGGGACTCCGCTCTGGCGCAGACAGGTGAAGTCTGCTTCACTTGTCCTCGTCGTGGAGGGGAGTACCCCAACGCCACCTCGTCGTCAGCACGGCCCTCGTGGCCCGGCGGGATGGAGCTCCTGGGCGGGTGTCCGGGAGCGGGGGAGACCTCCGGTCGCAACCTGACCGGAAGGTGCCCTGTGGACGTCCCCCTCTGGATCTGGCTCGCCGTGCTGGCGGTCATCCTCGTCATGCTCGCCGTCGACCTGTTCGCCCACCGGAACGCGCACGTGATCGGCGTGCGGGAGGCCGCCGGCTGGTCGGCCGTCTGGGTCGCGCTCGGCGTCGCGTTCGGCGCCGTCGTCTGGTGGCAGGCCGGCAGCGAGTACGGCCAGCAGTACTTCGCCGGCTACCTGATCGAGAAGTCCCTCGCCGTGGACAACGTGTTCGTCTGGGCGATCGTGCTGACGTACTTCGCCGTGCCGCGGGAGTACCAGCACCGGGTGCTGTTCCTCGGCGTCCTCGGTGCCCTGGTCTTCCGCGGGGTCTTCATCGCCGCCGGGTCGGTGCTCATCGCCAGCTTCAGTTGGGTCCTGTACCTGTTCGCGGCGTTCCTGCTGGTCACCGGGGTGCGGATGGCCCGGCAGCGCGACGAGCACCTGGACCCGGAGCGGTCGCGGGCGCTGCGCGCCTTCCGCCGGTTCGTGCCGATGACCGACGCCTACCACGGTCAGCGCCTGGTGGTGCGGGTCGCCGGCCGGCTCGTCGCCACGCCCCTGCTCGCCGTGCTGGTGGTCATCGAGGTCACCGACGTGGTCTTCGCGGTCGACTCGATCCCGGCGATCTTCGCGGTCACCGACGAGCCGTTCCTGGTGTTCACCGCCAACGCCTTCGCCGTCCTCGGCCTGCGTGCGATGTACTTCCTGCTCGCCGACCTGATGCACCGGTTCGTGTACCTGAAGGCCGGGCTGGCGCTGGTGCTGGTCTGGGTCGGGGTCAAGATGATGCTGAAGGTCGACCTGTTCTACGTGCCGACGACGATCTCGCTGGCCGTCGTCGCCACGATCATCGGGGTCTCGGTCGTGGCCAGCCTGCGGGCGACGCGCGGACAGGGCCGGGCGCCGGTGGCCGCGGGTGCCGCAGCTCCCTTCCGGGTCGCCTCGGCCGAGGAGACCGCGGCGCTGGAGCCGACCTGGCGGCGGCAGCGGCAGCGGGTCGGGACGACGGGGGAGGGGCGCGACGAGCGATGACCGGTGAGCGACGGTGGACGTTCCTGACCAACCACGGGCACGTCCTGCTGGCCGTCGCCGGCGCCCCTGACCTGCGGGTCGCGGAGATCGCCGCGCAGGTGGGCATCTCGCCCCGTGCTGCTCTGGCGATCCTCCGCGACCTGGAGGACGACGGGTACGTCCTGCGGACGCGGGTCGGGCGGCGCACCCACTACGCCGTGCAGCCGCACCGGCCGTTCCGGCACCCCGCGACGGAGACGCACGAGGTGGACGAGCTGCTGGCGATCTTCGGTCGTCCCCCGCCGGGCTGACCCGGGGGAACGTCCCCGGCGGTGGCGCCGGACCGTGACGTGCACCACTCCGGACCCGTAGGCTGCCTGCATTCCTGACCGATCGGTCGGGAACCACCGGGGAGGAGTGACCGGCGCCCGGGAGGCCCACCGAGCCCGCGCCGGACCGGCCGCACCGTCCCTGCTCAGAGAGGAGCACCCGTGCCCGTCACCACCCGCGTCTCGCTCGTCCGCAAGGCCCCCGGCACCTACGAGACGGCCACCGTCGAGCTCGACGACCCACGTCAGGGCGAAGTGACGGTCAAGCTCGCCGCATCGGGCCTGTGCCACTCCGACGACCACGTCGCCACCGGGGACGTGCCGGTCGGGGTCTACCCCTACGTCGGTGGGCACGAGGGCGCCGGCGTCGTCACCGCGGTCGGGCCGAACACCCCCGGCTACGAGGTCGGTGACCACGTCGTCTTCTCGTTCCTGCCCGCCTGCGGGCACTGCGAGCCGTGCGCCCAGGGGCAGAGCAACCTCTGCGACCTCGGGGCCTCCCTGCTCACCGGTGCCCGGGCCGACGACCCGACCAGCTTCCGGATGAGCGAGGACGGCAACCCCGTCGGTCAGCAGTGCGGCATCTCCACCTTCAGCGAGTACACGACCGCCTCGGTCGACTCCGTGGTGAAGATCAGCAAGGACGTCCCGCTCAAGGCCGCCGCCCTGGTGGGCTGCGGGGTGCCCACCGGCTGGGGGTCGGCGGTCCGCTCGGCGAACATCAAGCCGGGGGCGACGGTGATCGTGATGGGCATCGGCGGCATCGGGGCGAACGCGCTGCAGGGGGCGGTGCACGCCGGGGCCAGCACGGTCATCGCCGTGGACCCGGCACCGTTCAAGCAGGAGAAGGCGAAGGAGTTCGGGGCCACGCACGCCTTCGCCGGCATCGAGGAGGCGACCGAGTACGCCCGGTCCATCACCAACGGGCAGGGCGCCCACGCCGTCATCATCACCGTCGGCGTGGTGCAGGGGGAGCACGTGGCCCAGGCGCTGGCCGCGGTCCGCAAGGCCGGCACCGTCGTGCTGACCGGGCTCGGTGACGTCACCGCCACCGGCGCCCCGATCGCCCTGGGTGACCTCACGCTCATGCAGAAGCGGCTGCAGGGGTCGCTGTTCGGCGAGTCCAACCCGCGGCACGACATCCCGGCCCTGCTCCGGATGTACCAGGCCGGTCAGCTCAAGCTCGACGAGCTGGTCACCCGGGAGTACACGCTGGACCAGGTCGCCGAGGCCTACGAGGACATGCACGCCGGCAAGAACATCCGCGGCGTCATCGTCTTCGACTGACCGCACCGTCCGCCGACGCCCCAGCACCCTGCGCGGGTGCTGGGGCGTCGGCGGCTCAGGAGGACGCCGGGCGGCCGATGGTGGTGAGGAAGTCCTCGAGGAGGGCCGTCTGGCGTTCGGGGGTGTTGTGGCGGGGGGAGAAGCAGGCGTTGATCTGCAACCCCATGGTCATGGCGAGCACCGCGTCGACGATCAGGTCGTGCGGGCGGCCCGGTGCCAGCTCGCCGGCGACCTGGGCCTGGCCCAGGTACATCCGCATCTCCGCGCGCCAGGTCTCCATGGCGCTGTCGTAGAACTCCACGAGCTCCGGCTGGCCGGCGGCGTAGTCCCAGAAGCCGATGACCACCCGGGCCTCCGCGAGCCGGACCTCGTCCAGCGGCATGATCTCCAGGCACAGCAGCCGGAACGCGGTGAGCCCGCCGCGGTCCCCGATCGCGGCGCGGGCCCGCTCGTTGGTGGCGTCGAAGGCCCGCTGGAACGCCGCCCGCAGCACGGCGTCCTTGTCGGGGAAGTACCGGGCCAGGGCGCCGTTGGCGTACCCCGCCTCCGCGGCCAGCTCCCGCATGGTGACCGCGATGAAGCCCTTGCGGACGATCAGTGACCACACCGCCTCGATGATCTCGGTGCGGCGGGCGGCGTGGTCGACGATCTTGGGCACGGGGCTCCTCGGCAGACGGGGGTGCTCAGACGAGCATCGCGGTCATCCCCGACAGCATCACCAGCCCCCCGGTGAACCGCAGGGCACCCAGCGCCCGACCGGCGCGACGAGGTCGCTCCGGGACGGCGTCGTCCCGGTCGGCGCGGTGGTCGTGCGGCCCGCCCTCGCGGGTGGCGTGCCGCACGACGAGCCAGACCACCAGGACGGCGACGGCATAGGGGAGCGTGCCCTCGGCGCCGGTGTGGTGCCCGCCGTGGGCGC
Organism: Modestobacter sp. VKM Ac-2984; assembly: GCF_026967985.1. Classification (GTDB taxonomy): domain Bacteria; phylum Actinomycetota; class Actinomycetes; order Mycobacteriales; family Geodermatophilaceae; genus Modestobacter. Next base: position 266,436 of record NZ_JAPVBJ010000003.1, read on the forward strand.
CGCCCGCCGCCGTCCCGCCGCCGACACCGGCGAGCGCGATGAGCGCGGCCATCGCCACGGTGTCGACCGCCCCGGACCAGCGGGCGGCCGGCGTCCGGACGCGGCACAGCTGCCAGGCCAGGAGCGCCGCCAGCGCGAGCAGTGCCACCGGCTCGCCCAGCGGGCGGGCGGCGGGCAGCCAGGCCACCACCATCGCCACCAGCCCCAGGGCGTGCGGCACCCACAGTGGCGGCCGGTGCGGGAAGTGCCCGACCATCGCCAGCCCGGCGCCCGCGCCGCAGACCAGCAGATGAGCGGTCACCGCTCAGCCCACGACGTCGCGCAGCGCCGGGCGCTGGTCGGCGTTCCGGGAGAGCACCGCGCCGACCACCAATCCGATCAGGAACAGCACGAAGGGCAGCAGCACCAGCGTCCAGCCGGTGGCACTGAGCTGCCAGGCCGTCACGGCCGGGTCGACGCCCTCGGGGACGGTGCCGGCCAGCAGGCCGAACCGGCCGATCAGCAGGTAGAGCCCGGTGGCCAGGCCGAGGGCGGCCAGCACCGGTGCGGCCAGCGTGGACCACCAGTGGCCCCCGCGCGCCGTCCCGCGGAAGTGCACCAGGACGGCCAGGCAGACGAGGATCTCCACCAGCACGACGGAGATGACCGCCATCCCGGAGGACCAGTAGAAGAGGTTGAGCACCGGGTCCAGGCCGGCCAGGGCGAAGACCACGATGACCGCGCCGGTGAGGACGCTGGTCACGATCGCCCCGATGCCGGGGGCGCCGTGCCGGTTGGTGCTCTGCAGCGCCCCGGGGAAGACCCCGGCCCGGCCGAGGGAGAAGAAGTAGCGGGCGCTGCAGTTCTGGAAGGCCAGCAGCCCGGCGAACAGGCTGGAGAGCACCAGCCAGCTCATCACCGTGGCCAGCCAGTCGCCGACGTAGGTGGCGGCGACGGAGAACAGCACTGCCGCCGGGTCGGCCAGCGGCACGCCGTCCACCGAGGACTCCTCGAGCACCCGGGCGACGACGTCGTCGGTGCCCAGTCCGCTCACCACGGCCCAGGAGGCCGCGGCGAAGATGACGGTGATCAGCCCGACCGCGGCATAGGTGGCCCGCGGCACGGTGCGCTCGGGGTCCTTGCTCTCCTCGCCGTAGATCGCGGTGGCCTCGAAGCCGATGTAGGAGGCGAAGGCGAAGGCCAGCGCGATGCCGGCCGAGCCGGCCAGGCCGCCGACGAAGACGTTCTGCGGGGCGAAGGACTCGACCAGGTTAGCCCCGTCGGGGCCGCCGCCTTCCAGCATGACGGCGACGGCGACGACGGCCAGGCTGAGCAGCTCCAGGACCATGAGCGTGCCGAGGACCTTGGCGCCGACGTCGACGCTGACCACCGAGAGGGCGAGCACCAGCGCCCAGGCGGCGAGCGTCCACAGCCACCAGGGGGCGTCGATGCCGAAGGTGGCGTCCATCTGCCCGGCCATCAGACCGCCGAAGAACCCGTAGACCGCCAGCTGGATGGTCAGGTAGGCGAACACGGAGACGAACGCCGAGCCGACGCCGGCGGACAGGCCCAGGCCGCGGCCGACGTAGGCGAAGAACGCGCCGGTGTTGGTCACCACCCGGCTCATCGCCGAGAAGGCGGAGGCGAACACCATGAGGACGATCCCGACGGCGACGTAGGCGCCCGGGGCGCCGGCGCCGTTGCCGGCCGCGATGGCCACCGGCACGGCGCCGGTCATGCCGACCAGCGGGGCCGCGGCGGCGACGACGAAGAAGACGATGCCGAGGACGCCGAGCCGGCCGGACTTCAGCTGCTCGCCGTCGCTGCGCCGGCCGGCCGGATCGCCGGGGGAGGTCAGCGCGGTCGCGCCGGTCGAGGTGGTCGGGCGCTCACTCACCGGAGGCCTCCGTGGTCGAGCAGGAGGCGGCGCCGCCCGCGCAGTGCGCGGAGGTCGAGGCCGGCACGTCGAGGGTGGGGTTGCGGTCGAAGAAGCCGAACGGCTTGAGCCGGAACCCGGTGTAGTCCACCGGCATGATCGGCCAGTCCTCCGGCCGGGGGACGTGGGTGAGCCCGAAGGTGTGCCACACCACCAGGTCCTGGCCGTCGATGTCGCGGTCGGCGGCGGCGTACTCGGGCAGCCCGGAGCCCCCGCTGTGCTGGTTGACGAAGTCCCCGGCCGAGTAGCGCTCGGCGGGGTCGTAGCGGGTCACCCACAGGTGCCGGGTGGCGAACGCCGCCCGCCGGGCGATCGAGGACCCCGGGTCCGACAGCAGGGTCGGCAGCCCCTCCGGGTACAGGGCGTACCCGACCGGCTGGCCGACGTGGTTGAGCCGCTCGGGGTTGACGATGTGCCAGACCCGGTCGGTGGCCGGGGAGGCGTCGCGCTGGGCCGCGGACTCGGTGGCCAGGGTGGTGCAGGAGGTGGTGAACGCGTTGCCGCGCTGGTTGTCCGGCCCCATCGGCACCCGGACGACCTCGACCTCGTCGACCCGGTTGGCGACGCCGTCGACCGTCATGTCCAGGCGGGCGCTGAACAGGTGCTGGTGCAGCGGGGCGCCCAGCCCCGGGGCGATCTGCGAGGCGTACGGGTACTCGCCGCCGTCGTGGGCGGAGGTGAAGACGACGCCGGTGGCCTTGGCCTCGAACTCGATGGTGCCGTCGAGGTAGAGGTACCAGTAGAAGCCGTAGTCGTAGTTGCCCACGGTGGTGAAGAAGGAGACCACCAGCCGCCGCTGCCGACGGGTCTGCTGGGAGCCGCTCCACAGGTCGGTGTGCTTCCAGAGGATCCCGTAGTCCTCCTCGTGGATGCAGACCGCGTTGGGCAGCGTGCGCGGGTTGCCCTGCTCGTCGGCGATGACGGCGTCCAGGTAGGTGATGTCGCCGAGGCAGTCGCAGCCGAGCTCGAGGGCGTTGGCGTAGCGGCCGACCAGGTACTCGCCGGTGTCGAAGTAGTTCTGCCAGGAGCGCACCGGGTTGGGGTCGGCGTAGGGGACGACCATCTCGGCGATCGAGGCGCGGTAGACGATCGGCCGCACGCCGGTGCCCTCGTCGAACCCGATCTGGTGCAGCACGAGGCCCTCGCGGGTGTCGAAGCCGACCCGCAGCGACCACTTCTCCCAGGTGAGCACGTTGCCGTCCAGGGTCAGGGTCGACCCCTCGGGCTGGGTGATCTCGATCGGCTTCTGGGTGGTCCGCGGCGGGCCGCTGACCGCCGGGTCGTCGTAGTTGCCCGAGCCGGTGGGCACCGGGACGGCGCCGGTGTCGATGACCTGGTCGACGACCCGGTTGATCGTGTCGACGTAGGCGACCAGCCCGTCGATCGGGTGCGCCCAGGCGGAGTCCGTCGGCGTCTCCTGCAGGAAGGCCAGTCCGCGCAGCACCCGGCGCCCCGCCTCGTCCGGGTACTCCTCGTAGGCGCCGGCCGACAACGGGGCCACCCGGACCTGGGCGACGTCCAGGTCCCGGGCGGCCAGGGCGGCCAGCCACCGCTCGTCGGTGGCCAGCAGCTGCTCGACGAGCTCGAACTCCTCGTCGAGCACCGGGAGCTGACCGGAGGTGGCGGTGTCCAGCTCGACCGCCGTGACGACCTCACCGGCGGTGGCGTCGACCACGACGTCCCGGGAGACCTGCGAGGCCAGGTCCAGCAGCAGCACCCGGAAGCGCCGGCTGACCGGCTGCCCGGGGCGGTGTGCCAGCACCTCGGTCTTCGGTGGCTCCTGGAGGCCGACGTAGACGAAGCGGGTGCTGTCGACGACCAGACCGGCCGCGGTGGTGATCCGCCGGACCTCCTCGATCTCCGCGGCCTGGACGGGGTCCAGGGGATGGGTCAGCTGTAGCTGGGTGGTGGTCATGGCTGCACCTCGGAACGTCTACGAATGTTGACGAATGCGGGTGCGCGGCGAAGGGGTCGTCCGCGCGGTGTGGCGGACAGAGTGCCCCACGTCACGTTTCAACGGAAGACCCTCGTGTGACGTTCAGGTCAATTCTCCTGGGGGAGGTGTGGCCCGCGGGCGGTCAGGCGCCGTCCGGCCGGTGGGCGCGCGGTGTCCGGGGCATCGGCGCGTTCCAGCCGAAACGGACGCCGAGCATCCGGACGGTGAAGCAGACGGCCGCCGCGCCGACGGCCGCGGCCACCCCGTAGACGTCGAGCTGGACGGCCACCACGGTGACGGCCGCGCCGATCAGTGCCGGGATCGCGTACAGGCCGCTGCGGAAGACGGACGGGACCTGCCCGATCAGGACGTCGCGCAGCGTGCCCCCACCCACCCCGGTGAGCGCGCCGAGCAGCACCGCCTGTGTCGGGCCCAGCCCGAGGGCGAGGGCCTTGCTCGCGCCGGTGACCGCGAACAGGCTCAGCCCCGCGGCGTCGAGCACCGTGATCGGGGTGGTCAGCCGGTCCAGCCCGGGCCCGAAGACGAAGGCGACCAGCCCGCCGCCGGCGGCCACCGCGAGGTAGCGCCAGTCGCTGAACGTCGCCGGCGGCAGGGCGCCGAGCAGGACGTCGCGGATGATCCCGCCGCCGAGGGCGGTGGTCATCCCCAGCGTGATGACGCCGACGATGTCCAGCCGGGTCACCCGCAGCGCGGTGAGCGCACCGTTGAGCGCGAAGGCGAACGTGCCGACGAGGTCGAGCGTGAGCAGCAGTGTCGCCTCGGTGCTCACCGGTCGGTTCTACCAGCGCGGTGCCCGGCCCCCGGCGACGGCGGGGGCACTGCGGCCCGACAGGCCTCGCGCGAGCGGGGCGCGCCCCTGCGCTCGCGCACGTGACCGGTGGACCCGTATCGGAGCAGCGCGTGAGCGACCTGGTGCTGCTGCGCCGGGTGCGGGACCGGATCGACCGCGAGTACGCACAGCCGCTGGACGTCGCCGCGCTCGCCCGTGGGGTGCACGTGTCGGCCGGGCACCTGAGCCGGGAGTTCAAGCGGGCCTACGGGGAGTCGCCCTACGCCTACCTCATGACCCGGCGGATCGAGCGCGCGATGACGCTGCTGCGACGGGGCGACCTGAGCGTGACCGACGTCTGCTTCGCCGTCGGCTGCGGTTCGCTGGGCACGTTCAGCACCCGTTTCACCGAACTCGTCGGGATGCCGCCCAGCGTCTACCGGGAGCGGGCCGCCCAGGGGAGCGCGGAGATCCCACCGTGCCTGGCCGAGCAGGTGACCAGACCGGTCAGGAATCGAGAAGCCCGGACGTCCGTGCCGCCCCTGGCGTGGCCGACATGACCTTGATCATCCACTACGCGTTCCTGCCGCACACCGACCCGGAGGCCTCGGTGGCCTTCTACCGCGACGTCCTCGGCTTCGAGGTCCGCAAGGACGTCGGCTACGAGGACATGCGCTGGATCACCGTGGGCCCGCCCGACCAGCCACAGACGTCCATCGTCCTGCACCCGCCGGCCGCCGACCCCACGATCAGCGACGACGAGCGCCGCACCGTCCTGGAGCTGATCGCCAAGGGCAACCACGCCGCGGTCACCCTGGCCACCGACGACCTCGACGGCACCTTCGCCGAGCTCGAGGCGAACGGCGCCGAGGTGCTGCAGGAGCCGACGGACCAGGACCACGGCGTGCGGGACTGCGCCTTCCGTGACCCCACGGGCAACCTGATCCGGATCAACCAGCTGACCTGACCCGGCGGGCCCGGACCGGCTCGTGCCCCCCGTCGGTCGGCGTGGTGGTCGAGCGGGCCGGGCTCCGCCGCCTACCCGGTTCGAGGGAGCCGGTCCTTGGTGGGACCGGCGGCGACGGGCACACTCCCGACGTGATGCACGACGGCCAGGCGACCACCGGACCCGACACCGACCCCGGCCTCGGCCTCCCCGCTCTGGGTGACGAAGGGGCGGTCCCGCCGCAGGCAGCTGTGGCGATGCTGGTCCCCGGGGAGACCTGCTGGCGGATCGAGCGGGCCGACCGCTTCGCCGTCTTCGTCGACGCGGCCGAGTACTTCGCCACCCTCAAGCGTGCCGTGCTGCGCGCCGAGCGACGGGTGCTGTTCATCGGCTGGGACTTCGACCCGCGCATCCGGCTGGACCCGCTCGCCGGGGGCCGGCCGAAGGACGACCGGCTCGGCGCCGTGCTGGAACGGGCGGTGGAGCAGAACCCGCAGCTGGAGATCGGCGTCCTCCAGTGGGACCTCGGCATGCTCCGCGCGCTCGGCCGGGGGCTGCAGCCGATCGTGCTGCTGGACCGGCGCACCTCCGACCGCCTCACCCTCGCCATCGACACGCACCACCCGGTCGGCGGTGCACACCACCAGAAGATCGTGGTCATCGACGACTGCCTGGCCTTCACCGGCGGCATCGACGTCACCGCCGACCGGTGGGACACCCCCGACCACGCCGACGTCAACCCGCACCGGCTCTCCCCGGCCCCGGGCCGGGTCGAGGGCCGGCCGGCCGGGCCGTGGCACGACGCGACCAGCATGCTGACCGGGCCCGCTGCCCGCGCCGTCGCCGAGCTCGCCCGCATGCGGTGGGAGAGCGGCACCGGGGAGCGACTGGAGCCGCTGTCCGAGGAGCGGGCGTGCTGGCCCGAGGAGGTCGAGCCGCTCCTCACCGACGTCGACGTCGCCATCGCCCGCACCCGGCCCGAGCACGACGGCGCGGAACTGGTGCACGAGATCGAGCTGCTGTGGCTCGCCGGCATCGCCGCGGCTCGACGGTCGATCTACGTGGAGAGCCAGTACTTCGCCAACCGCCGGATCGCCGAGGCGATCGCCGAGCGGCTGCGTGAGCCCGACGGCCCGGAGGTCGTCGTGCTCAACCCGTGGACCGCCGACGGCTGGCTGTCGGAGAAGGCGATGGGCACCGCGCGCGCCCTGGCGCTGGAGATCGTCCGCGAGGCCGACGTCCACGACCGGTTCCGGCTCTACTCGCCGGTGACCGAGCAGCGCGAGCAGATCTACGTGCACGCCAAGGTGGCCGTCATCGACGACCGGCTGCTGCGCCTGGGCTCCAGCAACCTGAACAACCGGTCGATGGGCCTGGACACCGAGTGCGACCTGGCGATCGAGGCGGTGGAGGGCCGGCCGGGCGCCGACCAGGTGGCCGCGACCATCCTCGCCTTCCGCGACCGGCTGCTCGCCGAGCACCTCGGGTGCACGCCGGACGACGTCTCCGCCGCCGTCACCGACGCCGGCTCGCTGGTGCAGGGCATCGAGCGGCTGCGCCGGCCGACCGGTCGTTCCGTGGTGCCCTTCGAGCCGCCCGAGCTCGGACCGGTCGACCGGGCGCTCGCCGAGTCCGAGGTGCTGGACCGCGAGAAGACCCCGAACCGCTGGCGCCGGGTCGAGCGGTGGTTCGCCCGCGGCCGGCGACCGCGCAACCGGGCCCGCTCCTGACCCCGCGGTCGGCGTGCGGGCCGGCCCGCACATGGAACGCACAGGTGCGGGGTACCACCTGCTCCAACCGACCCGGAGGAGGAACCGACATGGGCATCGTGTCCGGACTGATCAAGGCCAACCTGCTCAAGCGACTGCTCAGCCGCCTGACCGGCCGCCGTCGCACGAACTGAGCCACCCGACCGGCGCTGCCGGTCAGCCGGTGCCCTCGCGCACCGGACGCCAGCCCCCACGGCAGCACGCCGTGGGGGCTGGTCCGTGTCTGTGGGTCGCAGTCTCAGGGGACATGGGGCGGCCGAGGTCGACCCATGCGTGCGGGGACGGCGTCCGCGCGGCCCTTGGCACGCGGCGCGGGACGGCGGATCATCCGTCGTAGCGGCGGGAGGTGCGGTGACCCAGTCCCCGGATCCGGGTGGAGCTCCGCCGGGGTCTCCTCGTGATGCCGGTGCAGCGGCAGGTCGTGGACGAGCTCGTCCCGGCGGCGGCAGAGCACCGCGTCCTGGTGAACGTGGGCCGGCCTACCGGCTGCTGGAGACCCTGGACTCCCGTGAGCACGCCACCGCGGGCCTGCCCGGCGACGTCGCCGACGGGTCCGGCCACGTGGTCCAGGTCGGCCGGACCCGCGGCGTGGTGCGGGCGACCGGCGCACCGTTCGACGTGCCCGAGGTGCACGTCTCCACCGTCTTCGGCGGCCGGGTGCACCGCTTCGAGGCCTACCTGGACACCGCGGCCATGCTGGCGGCGCTGGTCGCCCCGGCCCCCGTCCCCGCCGGAACGTGAGCGGTGCCGGTGCGGTCGTCGAGCACCCCTCCTCCGGCAGCTGTGCGTCGCCTCAGAGCGGCGGGCGACGGACGTCGGCGCCGGTCGGGGTGGGCGCAGCGGTCGGAGAGGGCAGCGGGGGCATCGCCGGCGGGGCGGTGAGCTCCTGGTAGGCGGCGGTGTGCGCGCGCAGCGCGGTGACCGCCTCGGCGACGTCGGCCGTCGTCCGGCTGGTCGGCGCGACGGCCCGCTCCGCCTGGAGCACCGCGTCGCAGACGTCGGCGACCGTCTCCAGGTACGCCCGCGCCTCTGGCGCCGGGTCGTCGCGGCCGGCCGGCTCGGGGTCCAGGGCCCGCTGCCGCAGGCGCTGCTCGAGCCGGCTGCCCTCGGCCGCCAGCGAGGGGAGCAGGTCCGGCACCTCGCCGAGGTGCGCCCCGGCGGCCTGGGCAGCGGCCACCTGGCGGCGCAGCCGGTCCCGGGCGCGGGCGACCTCGAGCTGGAGCTCCGCGGCCGTGCGCCGCTCGCCCGGCGGCAGGCGGCGGGCAGCGACGACGGTGGCACCCTGCACGCCGAGCTCGCGGCCGCGCGAGGCGAGTTCCCGGCTCCGGGCCACCAGGGGGCTGCGCCGCACCCGTCGGACGACCAGCCACCCGGCGAGCAGGGCCATCAGCAGCACGGTCACGAACACGCCACCGAGGACGGCGAGCACCGTGCTGTCCAGGGAGAGCAGCCACGACAGCTCGTCGTCGGCCCGCACGTCCAGTCCGCCGGCAGGGCCGGTCGGCAGCGGGGTGGTCATGGTGCTCCTCGGGGGGACGCTGGGCCCGTCGTCCAGACGACGATCGGCTGCCGGGCCAACGTCCCGGCGGCCTCCAGCGGTTCCCCGGCCGTGCCAGGGCCTCCCGACGACGGCTGACCGGACACCGGCAGGCAGACCGAGCCGCCGTGCGGTGGCTGGTGCCGGTGCGGCCGCTCGGTTTGCCCCCTGGGGGTGCGGGCACGGTCCCAGGAACGGTGGGAGCCGGCGGGTGTGGTGGCATGCCCGAGGGGACGGGAGGGGACGCGGGATGGACTTCGCCGAGCGGTTCGACGAGGCGCTGGCCGCCGAACTGCCCGACCGCAACGGTGACCTGGACCACCTGCCGATGCGACTCGCCCGCGCCGCCGCGGCAGTGCTGGAGGTGGACGGAGCCGGGTTGGGCGTCCACGGTCGCCCGCACCAGCGGACACCGCTGGCGGCCAGCGATGCGACCGCGGCGCTGGTGGAGGAGCTGCAGTTCACCATGGGCGCCGGCCCGTGTCTGCAGGCCGTGGAGCGCGGTGCCCCGGTGCGGGCCGTGGAGGCGCGCCTGGTGAGCGAGTGGCCGGCGTTCCACGACCAGTTGGTCGCCCGCACCCCCATCCGCAGCATGCTGGCCCTGCCCCTCCCCGGTTCGCTGACGGGGTTGGGCTGCCTCTCCCTGTACTGGACCGACCCGCTCGGTGCGGCCACCGCAGCAGAGTGCACGGCCGGCCGGGTCGCTGCCCTCATCGCCCAGCGGTTGGGGGAGGCCGCCGCGTGGGATCCGTGGTTGCCCGCCGAGGTCCCGGATGCGCGGGACACGCCGGAGGCGCGCCGCCGGGGCCGGCTGTGGATGGCAGTCGGCATGGTCATGCTGGGGCAACGGCTGGAGGCCACGGACGCCTTGGCGCTGCTGCGAGCCCATGCCTTCGCCGGCGACCGGACGGTCGACGACCTGGCGGATGACCTCGTGGAGCGACGTGTCCACCCCGACTGCCTGGCCGGTGACGACCCCATCGGCTCGTGAGCGTTCCTCGAGCTCAGGGCGGAGCGGTTCGGGGGCCGGTCGTCGGGCCACGTCCTGGGCTGCCGATCGCCGCATCCGAGGTGTGGCGGGCGGGCGAAGAGCCAGGTGTTCGTGATCGAGCAGAGGCACGAGGCCGCGATCCCCCAGGAGACCCGTGAACATCGAGAACACCTTCACCTACGACTTCTTCCAGTACACGATCGTGTCCCACGTCTTCACCGTCGGCTACGCCGCCATGGCCGCCGGACTGGTGTACTTCGTCCTGACCAGCAAGAACTCCCTGCCCAGGTACCAGCTGTCCTCGACCCTGTCCGCGGTCGTGATGGTGTCGGCGTTCCTGGAGCTGCTGGTCATCTCCCAGAAGTGGGAGAGCGCCTTCCGTTGGGACGGCGCGGCGTTCAGCCAGGCGGACGCGCTGTTCTCCAACGGCTACCGGTACATGAACTGGTCGATCGACGTCCCGGTGCTGCTCCTGCAGATGCTGATCGTGCTCGGGGTGACCGGCGCCGCCTTCCGCCGCGGCTGGATCGTGTTCACCGTCGCCGGGCTGGGGATGGTCTACACCGGCTACGTCGGCCAGTTCTACGAGGTCGAGCGCAGCGCGCCCTTCTGGATCTGGGGATCGATCAGCACGGTCTTCTTCCTGGTCATCCTGGCGCTGGTCCACCGCACCGTGTACGGCAACGTCGGCCGGCTCCCCGCTGAGGTTCGCCCGCTGGTCAAGGCCGTGTGGTGGCTGCTGCTGGTCTCCTGGATGCTCTACCCCGGCGCCTACCTGATGCCGGCGATCTGGGACTCCGCCGACGGCGTGGTCGCCCGGCAGATCACCTACACCGTCGCCGACGTCACCTCCAAGGTGGTCTACGGGATCCTGCTGGCGGTCATCGCCCGCAAGGTCAGCAAGCACGAGGGCCACGACGAGGCCATCGCCTCCGACGTCACCATGCCCCGCGGTGGCATCACCGAGGTGGCTGCTCCCGGTCGAGCCGCCTGATCCGGAGGACGGCGTCCTGACGGCGGACGCACGCCGCGGTCGACCACCTGGTCCCGGACCGGGTGGCCGGCCGCCGGGGCGGAGGCCGCGGCTCGGGGTGCTCATCGGCCACGCCGCCACGGCCCCGATGGCGCTGGGCGCCCTCCTCGTGGCGCCGGTGGCGGGCCGACGACCCGCCGGGCGACACACCGGCCGGCGCCCGAGTTCGAGCCGGACTCCCCAGCTGTCTCCCCGTGACACCCCACGTGTTCACCGGCCGGGCCGAGTCTGGAGGTCCCGATGGACCGAGCACAGGAGGACCACCTCATGACCGGACCGACGAACACGACCAAGCAGGCCGCGGCCGCGAAGAACCAGCCCGCCGCCCCCGACACCGACGAGCGGACGGCGCCGGAGCTGCTCACGGGGTCCGACGGCGAGGTCCACGAGCTGGCCCGGACCCAGGAGGAGGTGGCCCAGCGCGCCCGGCAACTGGTCGCCGGCGAGCTCGTGCGTTCCGCCTCCGGCGGCACCGAGGAGCGCCGGCAGGCCGACCGGGTGCTCGAGCAGGCGCGCGCCGGCCTGCTCGCGGAGCTGCGTGACCAGGAGCAGGAGCGCGCCCGGCAGCAGCTGCAGGAAGCCGCCCGCAGTGGCGAGGACGCCGTCGCCGGCGTCGTCCAGAGCATCACGACCATCGTCCGCGGCATCGTGCCCGCGGCGCTGGTCCGCCCCGAGGACGTCATCGAGGCGACGTTCGCCCTCGCCGACCAAGGGCTGCGGATGAGCCGCCGGCTGGCCCTCACCACGACCAGCAGCGTGCGCAGCCTGTCGTCGTCGGTCTGACGCCGGACCGGCGGGCGGCGGCCGGGGACGGAGCACCCGCCCGCCGCCCGTGTCCGGCCCCCGGGTGGCTCAGGAGCGCGCGCAGCGGTCGCGCAGCACGGGCACGCCGGGGCCAGTCAGCTCCTCGCAGAACGCCGCCCGTCCGGCCAGGGCCATCGTCAGCGCCAGGGTCGTGCCGGTGACCAGCGGGCCGGCACCCGCGGCGAAGGGCCCGTCGTCGGCCTCCAGGCGCAGGCCGTCGGCGGCGGTGCGACTGTTCACGGCGAAGTCCCGGGCGGCGTAGAAGCGGGCGACCTCGGTGACCACGGGCACCGGGGGCCGGCCGGGCAGGCCGAGTGGGCGGCGGACGTCCTGCGCGTGGACGACGACCTCGCCGAGCCAGGCGGCGGTGTGCCCGCTGGGGGCGGTGGTGCTCTCACCGACCGTGCGGAAGCGCTGCAGCGTCTCGGCGGGCGTGCCGCCGCGGTGCTCGGCCAGGCGGCGGTCGTTGTGCACGTCGGCGTCGAAGCGCGCGCCGATCATGCTCACCAGCCAGCGCGCCCGCCCGGTGCTGGCAGCGGCGCTCAGGTGGGCCACGACCTCCTCGACGCTCCACCGCCCGCACAGCGACGGCTCGGCCCACTGCGTCTCGTCCAACTCGGCCAGGTCGCCGGCCAGGGCGGCGCGTTCGGCGTGGGCGGCTGCCCACAGGGCCTGCCGGGTGGTGTCGGGCACGAGGGCCTCCAGTCGGATCGGTCGCGGTCAGCTCTTCGACTCGGTGGCTGCGCGGAACTCATCGCTCATCGCAGTGCCGCGCTCGCCGGCGTGTCCTGTGCGATCCGGGGCCGGGGCTCGCCGATGGGGTGGCGCGAGGAGCTCCGGAGGTGTCCGATGTGTCCCTGCGCATCGATGACGCCCGAGGAGTCTCCATGTCGCGTCCACGCACCACCCTGGTCGCTCTGACCGCGCTGACCGCCGGCGCCCTCGCGGCCGCGGGGCCGGCCAGCGCAATCCCGCCCGAGCTCGTGACGGAGAAGCGGGCACTGGCGGTCGGGACCGGGGGTGCGGTCGCCACCGTCGACGCCGACGCCACCCGGGTGGGCCTGGCGGTGCTGGCCGCCGGCGGGAACGCCGCGGACGCCGCCGTGGCCACGGCCGCCGCGCTGGGCGTGACCGAGCCCTACTCGGCCGGGGTCGGTGGTGGCGGGTTCTTCCTCTACTTCGACGCCGACACCGGGGTGGTCACCACGATCGACGGCCGGGAGACCGCGCCGCTCGCGATGGGTGCCGACGCCTTCCTCGACGAGGCAGGTGAACCCCTCCCGTTCGCCGAGGCGGTGCAGAGCGGGCTGTCGGTGGGCACGCCGGGGACACCGCGCACCTGGGAGACGGCGCTGGAGGAGTTCGGCACCTGGTCGCTGTCGGAGGCGCTGCAGGGCGCGATCCGGCTGGCCGACGAGGGCTTCGTCGTCGACGAGACGTTCCAGCAGCAGACCGCGGAGAACGAGGAGAAGTTCCGCCGCTTCGAACCGACCGCCGAGCTGTTCCTGCCGAACGGCGCCCTGCCCGAGGTGGGCTCCACCTTCGCCAACCCCGACCTGGCCGAGACCTACCGCCTCCTGGCGGAGCAGGGCGTGGACCCGTTCTACGACGGCGAGCTGGCCGAGGACGTCGTGCAGACGGTGCAGGACCCGCCCGAGGCAGCCGGCGCGGCGGAGGTCCGGCCGGGTCTGCTCGAGGCGGTCGACCTCGCGCTGTACGACGCCCCGCTGCGCGAGCCCACCCGGATCGACTACCGGGGGCTCGAGGTCTACGGCATGGCCCCGCCGTCCAGCGGCGGCTCGACCGTCGCGGAGGCGCTGAACATCCTGGAGCGGTACCCGCTCGGCTCGCTGCCCCCCGTGCCGGTGCTGCACCACTACCTCGAGGCCAGCGCGTTGGCCTTCGCCGACCGCAACGCCTACGTCGGGGACCCGGCGTACAGCCAGGTGCCGCTCGCCGAGCTGCTCTCGGACGGCTTCGCCGGCGAGCGGGCGTGCGCGATCGACCCGGCGGTGGCCCTGGCGAAGCCGACGACCGCCGGGGACCCGGACGGCGAGTACGGCCCGTGCCCGGTGGAGGGGGAGCCCACGGTCGCGGAGGGCCCCGAGGGCCCGTCCACCACGCACCTCACGGTCGGCGATGCCGAGGGCAACATCGCCAGCTACACGCTGACCATCGAGCAGACCGGCGGCAGCGGGATCACGGTGCCCGGCCGCGGGTTCATCCTGAACAACGAGCTCACCGACTTCACCTTCGCCGCGGCCGATCCCACCCAGCCCGAGCCGAACCTGCCGGCCCCGGGCAAGCGGCCGCGCAGCAGCATGGCGCCGACGATCGTGCTGCACGCCGGCGAACCGGTGCTCGGCCTCGGCTCGCCGGGCGGCAGCACGATCATCACGACGGTGCTGCAGACCCTGGTGAACCGCATCGACCGCAACATGGACCTCGCCGAGGCGATCGCCGCCCCCCGGGCGAGCCAGCGGAACACCACCGCGGTGAGCGCGGAACCGACGTTCATCGAGGCCTACGGGGCGCCCCTCGCCGCCCTCGGGCACGAGTTCACCGTCGTGGAGGAGCTCGGTGCGGCCACCGGCATCGAGTACCTGCCGGGTGGGCTGATGCTGGCCGCTGCGGAGGTGGAACGGCGCGGCGGGGGCAGTGCGGGCGTGGTGCACGACGTCCTCGGCCGTCCGGACGGACCCCGCACCGACGACCCCGGCCTCGCCCCCCGGCGCGGGGACGGATGACGGCCGGCCGGCCGGCCGAGACGACAGGAGGACCGCTGTGACCAACCCCGATGCACCGGACACCGACCAGCCGGATGCCGACCCGGCACCGGAGAAGGGCGCGCCCGGCGTGGAGATGGGTCTGTCGGAGGAGGCCGGCGGCACCTTCGAACCCGAGGAGGACCCGGACGACGCCGACGGTCCGCCCGCCTGACCTGACCCGACCTACGAGGCGTCCCGGCGCAGCAGTGACCAGCCGCCGGCCACCATCGCCGCGGCGGACCAGCCGACCAGCAGCGCCGCCGCGTGGGCCGCCGTCATGTCCGGCTCACCCAGCAGCGTCCAGACGGCGCCCGTGCCCGGCAGCACCTCACCGAGGTCGGCCATCCACGCCACGCCGAACCCGGGCAGCAGGGCGGGGAGGACCAGCTGGAGCAGGAAGACCGTGGCCAGTGCGCCCGCCGTGCTGCGCAGCAGCAGGCCGACCCCGACGGCCAGCACGCTGCCGGCGACCAGCACGGCCGCGACCCCGCCCAGGCTGCCGGCCAGCTCGGCGGCCGACAGGGTCAGCTCGGGTGCGATGAGCCAGGCGGCGACGTCGGCGACCAGTGCGAGGAGCACCCCGGCCACCGTGGCGACGACGACCGGCACGGCGACCCGTGCGGCCAGCAGCACCCCGCGGCGCGGCGTCCACTGCAGGGTCGGGCCGATCGATCCGCTGGCGTGCTCCTGCGTGACGGCGATCAAGGCGAGCACCAGCAGCCCGAACTGGCCGAGCAGCACGCCGAACTCGCCGGCGAACGTCGCCGGCAGGGCCGCCGACGGGGCGCCCGGTCCGGCCGCCTCGTCGAAGGCGGCGGTCACGCCGATGCCCACGACGGTCACCGCGGCGGCGAGCAGGCACCACCACGTCGACCGCACCGTGCGCAGCCGCAGCCACTCGGCGCCGGCGGTGCGGGCGAGGAGGGATGGGGTCCCCGGCTCGGGGCCCGCCGCCGCCCGGTCGGCGGCCTGCGCGGCGGTCATCGCCGCACCAGCTCGGCCGGCTCGGGGGCACTGGCGACCCGGTACTGGACTGTGTCGCCGGTGAGGTCGAGGTAGACCTCCTCGAGCGAGGAGTGCTCCTCGGTCAGCCGGTGCACCGCCACGCCGAGCTCGAGTGCGACGTCGCCGACGGTCTCGGCCGTCGCGCCCTCGACCAGCAGGTCGCCGTCGTCGGTCGGGTGCACCTGCAGCCGACGGCGCCGCAGGGCGCCGGCGAGGTCGCGGGGGGAGGGGGTCCGGACCCGGACCTGCCGCTGCGCGTCCTCCCGGCGCATCACCTCCTGCATCGAGGCGTCGGCGATCAGCCGGCCGCGGCCGATGATCACCAGGTGGTCGGCCGTCTGCTCCATCTCGCTCATCAGGTGGCTGGACAGCAGGACGGTCCTGCCCTCGTCGGCCAGCCCACGCACCAGCTGGCGGACCCACCGGACGCCGTCGAGGTCCAGGCCGTTCATCGGCTCGTCGAACAGCAGGACGGCGGGGTCCCCGATCAGCGCGGTGGCGATGCCGAGCCGCTGGCGCATGCCGAGGGAGTAGCCGCGCACCCGCCGCCGGGCTGCCGGGCCCAGCCCCACCTGGTCGATGACGTCGTCCACCCGGCGCAGCGGGATGCCGTGCGTGCGGGCGGCCACCCGCAGGTGGTCGCGGCCGCTGCGCCCGGGGTGCACCGCGCCGGCGTCGAGCAGCGCACCGGCGACCCGGAGCGGCTCGGACAGCTCGGCGAAGCGGCGGCCGGTCACCAGCGCGGAGCCGGCGGTGGGCCGGTCGAGGCCGAGGACCATGCGCATCGTCGTGGACTTGCCTGCGCCGTTCGGACCGAGGAAGCCGGTCACCTTGCCCGGCTGGACGTCGAAGGTCAGGTCGTCGACGGCCCGGACGGTGCCGGCACCGCGCAGCCTGGACCTGGTGCCGTACTCCTTGGTGAGGCCGCGCACCTGGATCATGCTCGCGGCCCGTCGGGGGCGTGACGGCGTCGCCGCCACGGGAGGGGTGCAGTCATGACACCGAGCGTGTCGGGCCGGCCGGCCCGGGCGGATCACCCCGCGGTGCCGACCGGGGTCCCCCGCGTGGGGGAGGGGAGCGGGGCGCCGGAGGGGGAGTCGCCGGGCGCGGTGGTGGGCCAGGATCGAGCCGTGCCCCCGACGACCTCCCCGCACTCGGCGGCCGGGACCGCCGCCCGGCTGCGGGCGCTTCTGGTCGCCGCCCGCCCGGGGTGGCGCGGCCGGGCCCTGTACGCGCTGGCGAGCGTGCCCCTGGGAGTGCTGTTCCTGGCCCTGTACCTGGGGCTCATCGGTTCGGTGGTGGCCCTGGTCTACGGCGTCGGCGTGCTGCTCATCCTGCTGGTGCTGGCGGTGACCCGCGGACTGGCCGGCATGGAGCGCCGGCTGGCCCGCCGCCTGCTCGGGGTCGACATCCCCGAGGCGGAGCGGGTCCGCGACCAGCGCGGCGTCGTCCGCAAGCTCCGACGGCTGGTCCTCGCGCCCGACACCTGGCGTGCCCTGGGCTGGCTGGGCGCACGTCTGCTCTTCGGCGTCGCCACGTCCGCCGCCCTGCTCTTCGGTGCCGCGCTCTTCGTCACGCTCGGCTGGGACGTCGAGTGGAACCCGCTCAACGCACTCCCGCTGCTCGCGCTGATGGTCGCCGACGTCGTCCTCACCCTGGCCGTGGTCGACCTGCTGGTGCGGCTGTCGGCATCCGTGGCGCCCCGCCTGCTCGGCACCGCGCCCGAACAGCGGATCGCCGTGCTGCAGCAGCGCACCCGCCGACTGGCCGACCGGAACAAGCTGGCCCGCGACCTGCACGACACCATCGGCCACGCGCTGACCGCCAGCCTGCTGCAGGCCACCGCCGCCCGCCGGACGCTGACCCCGGCCGGCGACCGGCCGCTGCAGCCGGACTTCGCCCGGCAGGCGCTCGGGCACATCGAGACCAACACCCGGGCCGCGCTCGCGGAGCTCGACCGGGTGCTCACCGTGCTCCGGGCAGAGGACGGGGGCCGGGACCCCGTCCCGTTCGCCGCGCCGTCGCTCGACGACCTCGAGGACCTGCTCGCCGGCCTCCGCGACGGCGGCCTCCCCGTCGCGCTCGTGGTCGACGGCGACGTCGACGACGTGCCCGCCGAGCTCCAGGAGCTCGCCTACCGGGTGGTCCAGGAGGGGACGACGAACGTGCTGCGGCACGCGGGCACGCCGTTGACGGTCGCCCAGGTCGTCCGCAGCGAGGGCGCCCTCGCCGTCCGGGTGTGCAACGAGGGGGTCACCCAGCTCGACGGCCGCCCGGGCCCCGGCGGCGGCCGCGGGCTGGCCGGCCTCCGGGAACGGGCGGTCGCCGCCGGCGGGACGCTCAGCGCCGAGCACACCCCCTCGGGCGGGTTCGACCTGTGCGTCACCCTGCCACTGTCGGGCGCCGCGTGAGCGCCGTGCGGCTGCTGCTCGTGGACGACGACGTGCTCGTCCGCTCCGGGCTGCGGGTCATCCTGGAGAGCGAGCCGGACATGACCGTGGTGGGCGACGCCGGCACCGGACGGGAGGCGCTGACCGTCGCGGCCGACACCGACCCGGACGTCGTCCTCATGGACGTCCGGATGCCCGACATGGACGGCATCGCGGCGACCGCGGAGCTGGTCGCCCGGGACGCGCAGCGCCCCCGCGTGCTGGTCCTGACCACGTTCGAGGACGACGACTACCTGTTCCGCTCGCTGCAGGCCGGGGCGAGCGGCTTCGCGCTGAAGCGGTCGGACCCGGAGGAGCTCGTCGACGCCATCCGGGTCGTCGCCCGGGGGACGTCGCTGGTGCTCCCGGACCTGACCCGGCGGCTGATCGCCTCGCACGCGCCGTCCCGTGCGCGGGGGCCGGCCGCCCTGCCGGAGCTGACCGGCCGCGAGGCCGACGTGCTGCGGCTGGTGGCGGGCGGGCTGTCCAACGCCGAGATCGCCACCGAACTGTTCCTCAGCCGCGAGACGGTGAAGACCCACGTCAGCAGCGTGCTGCTCAAGCTCCGGGCGCGGGACCGCACCCAGGCGGTGATCGCCGCCTACGAGAGCGGCTTCATGACCGGCTGATCACCGCCGGCCCCCGGTCCCGACCGCGGCGTCCGGTCGCGGTGGTCATGGAGTGCCGTGAGGCGCCCATGATGGCCGCTCCAGGCGTACGGTCGCACCCAGCCAGCGACGCTCCAGAACAGCGGGCCCGGGGTCAGGCTCCATCGGTTGAGCCTTGCCGGTGGGGCCGCCGGGCTCGAACGCCCGCGCGGGTCAGGTGGCCAGCGAGCCGGCGAAGACCTGCCAGGCGAGCACGCTCTTGGCGACCAGGCTCAGCACCAGGTAGGCCTTCTCGCCGTGGGCGTAGCTGCGCCACGGGCCGATCTCGCGGTACTGCAGCCACTGGTTGACCGCGAAGCTCATGAAGAAGACGAACAGCGACACGAAGATCCCGATGACGAACCCCGGGAGCTGGGCGGCGCCGACGATGTTGGCGGTGATCGCCACCCAGGGCGCGGCCCCGGCGATGCACCCGAACCAGAAGGGCAGCATCGTCGTCCGGGTGCGGCCGGGCGGGTTCATCCGCTCCTGCAGCCAGCCGAACAGGATCATCGCGACGTTCGCGCCGGCGATGCCGATCAGTGCGCTCAGCCCGGTGATGCCGGTGTAGGTGCAGATCAGCAGCACCATGATGGTGGAGCTGATCGAGTACTCCGACCAGCGGAACCGGTTGATGCCGCGGCGCAGGTCGGTCTCGTACCGCCGGCGGAGCACGGTGCCGGTCAGCAGGTGGTCCACCGCGGCCAGCCCGAGGAAGACCGCGATGGCCGCCCCCACACCGATGTCGACCAGGGGCTCCGGCGCCGGCACCGCCGTCCCGGGCGGACCGGCCGGGAAGGACGTCGTCACGGTGATGGCAAAGCTGCTGGCCAGCAGCAGGACGGCGACGGCCTGGGCGGCGTGCAGCACGGTCAGCGCCAGGTTCCAGCGCCGGAGGCCGGCCAGGCGGGCGTCGTCCACCCCGGTCGCGACCGGTCTTGGACTGTCGGGCTCGCTCACGACGACCTCCTGGTACGGGGGAGGACCGGACGGCGGTCCGCACGGTGGCCTCACCATCAGTCTCCTGATGCTCGACGGTAGCGCGCCGGCCAGGGCGAGGAGGGCAGGCTCCCGGCGGCGCGCGCGGATGGGGACCTTGTCGACGACCCGCTCGTTGGTCAGTTGTCACAGCGGGCGAGCGGAGGAGGACGATGGCGTCCGGACCACGTCGGGGTGGACTGTCGACGTGGGGGCCGCGCGGATGGCTGGCGGTGGTGCTCGCCGCAGGGATGGTGGCAGCCGTCCTGGTCGTGCTGACCCGCCAGGCGGGCGAGGAGCTGCCGCGGTCGGCGGAGTGCGCCGTGGCCGAGGCCGGGGTGCGGGTGGACGCCGCAGCTGTGCCGTCCGGTCCGGTCGCCGGCTACCGAGGCGACCAACTGGCGAACGCGGCCGCGATCGTGAACGCCGGCCAGGCCTTGGGCCTGGACACCTGCGCCCAGACGATCGGGGTCATGACCGCGATGGGGGAGTCCTCGTTGCGGGTCCTCGACCGTGGCGATGCCGTCGGCCCGGACTCGCGCGGGTTGTTCCAGCAGCGGGACAACGGGGCCTGGGGCTCGTACGCCGACCGGATGGACCCCACCACGAGTGCGACCAACTTCTTCCGTGCCCTGCAGGAGGTGCCGGACTGGCACGCGCTCCCACCGACGATCGCCGCGCACCGCACCCAGCGCAACGCCGACCCGTACCACTACGAGCGGTACTGGCCCGCCGCCGTCGAGGTGGTCACCGCCCTCGCCGGCCGGCCGGTCACGGGGATCCGCCCCTGACGTCCCCGATCGACCGGGACTCCGGGAGAGCCGGGGACGGCGGCATCGGCGAGCCCGTGGTGACGTGACCCGGCGGGCAGTCGGGCAGCGCCGTCGTGCGGTCGCTGGCAGGGTGGTCGGCATGGTCACGTCCTCTCCCGTCGTCGTGGTGACCGGTGCCAACGGGCTGGTGGGCACCGCGGTGTGCCGGGCGCTCGTCGAGCGGTCGGCGCGGGTGCGCGCGGTCGTCCGCCGGGCCGGCGGCGCGCCCGTGCTCGACGGGGTCACCGAGCTCGTCGGGGACTTCGCCGACGAGGAGCTCGCCCGCGAGGTGACCCAGGGCGCTGACGCGGTCGTCACGACGGTCCACCCGATGGGCTCGTCCCGAGAGGTCCAGCACCGGGTGGGCGTCGAGGGCACGCCGGTCATCGCCCGGGCGGCGCGGGACGCCGGCGTCGCCCGGCTCGTGCACATGTCCACGGCCGGGGTCTACGACCGTTCGGCCGGCGTCGGGGACGTGGCCGAGGACGGCGAGCTCCTGCCCGAGGGCAGCGGCGACTACCCGGACACCAAGCGGGCCACCGACGCGGCGCTGGAGCAGGTCGGCGGGCTCACGACCGTGCTGGTCCGCCCACCGGCGATCATGGGCGCCGGCGACACGTCTGTCTGGAACACGCTGCGACCGCAGGCGATGCGCGACGGAGATCGCCGGGCGAACCCGGCGAAGACGTTCGCGTGGGTGCACGTGGACGACCTGGCGGCCTTGATCGCGGACCTCGCCACGGGCGCCGTCGCGACCGCCGACGACCCGGGTCCTGGCCCCGTGGCCGGGGGCACGACGCCGGTCGTCGTCGCGGGTGAGCCGGCGACGTGGCACGACTACCTCGGCACGGTGACCGACGCGTGGGGGATCGCACCCGAGTGGACCGACGAACCGGTCTGGACCGGACAGCTGCGCACCGACCGTGCGCGGGCCTGGGGCTGGGCGCCGCGGGTGGGCCTGGAGCAGGCCATGGACGAGCTGCGGCGGGGGCTCCTGCCCCGCGCATGACGGTCCTGCGGTTCCCCGAGACCCCCGGGACAGCGGCCAGGTCGGCGTCGCCCACCCCGGTCGCGAACCGGCAGCCGCTGCCGCGGGGTGCTCGGCCGCCGCGCCGGCCCACAGAGCTGGAGACCTCGAACAGGGTCCGGCGACCCTGCCGCTGCGCCCTGCCGTGGGGGATGCTCGGGCGGTCGGCTCCACGGTCGGCTCCGCGGTCGGCTCCGTCGCGAGCGGCGCCTCCGCCGACCAGGACCACCTCCTCCCCACCTGATCCGAGGACCCATGACCAGCTCAGCACCGCGATCGGCCGACACCGAGCGCCTGGACGTGCACAACGCGAGCATCGACTCGTCGGCCGCGGACGCCGGCCACTGCGGCATGACGGACCTGCACACCGGTCGCGTCTGCCAGGAGCCACAGGACCACGCCGGGAGCTGCGTCTTCGTCGCGCCGTCCTCCTGACCGGCTGCCGCGGCGCACGCTCGGCCGGTCGGTGCTCGAGGGGGACACCCTCACCGACCGGCCCCGCCGGATCAGCGGGGCCCGCCACCGCCACGGGGTGAGCGGCTCAGGAAGTCGTCGGCGATCTGGTCGAAGGTCGCCCAGCGGACGCCGTCGTGACCGTTGATGTGCTCGATGAGCCGTTCCAGCATGAGCAGCACCTGCGGGCGTCCGGAGACGTCCGGGTGGATGGTCATGGTGAAGGCCGCCTGGTCCATCTCCCGGTGGACCCAGTCGAACTGGTCCCGCCACATCTGCTCGATGTCCCGCGGGTTCACGAACCCGTGGCTGTTGGGGCTGGACTTCACGAACATCATCGGCGGCAGGTCGTCGAGGTACCAGTTGGCCGGGATCTCGACCAGGTCGGTCTCCTCCCCGCGGACCAGCGGCTCCATCCAGCTCTCCGCCGACGCCGAGTAGTCGATCTTCGTCCAGGAATCGCCGACCCGGACGTGGTAGGGCTCGAAGTCCCGGTGCATCAGCGAGTGGTCGTACTTGATGCCGCGCTCGAGCAGCAGCTCGTTGGTGACGCCGCTGAACTCCCACCACGGAGCCACGTAGCCGGTGGGACGGCGCCCGGTCTTCTCCTCGATCAGCTCGATGCAGCGGTCGAGCACCGCCTGCTCCTGCTCGCGGCTCATCGCGATCGGGTTCTCGTGGCTGTAGCCGTGCACGCCGATCTCGTGCCCGGCTGCGACGCAGGCGTCGAACTGCTCCGGGAACGTCTCGATCGAGTGCCCCGGCCAGAAGAACGTCTGGGTCAGGCCGTACCGCCGGAACAGCTCCAGGATGCGCGGGACACCGACCTCACCGGCGAACACACCCCGGGAGATGTCGTCGGGGGAGTCCTCCCCGCCGTACGAGCCCAGCCAGCCGCCGACGGCGTCGATGTCGACGCCGAAGGCCACGAGGATCTCCTTGCTCATCGTCGTCACGCTCCTTCACACAGGTCGGCCCCGGACCGGGGCGGTGGGGTCAGACGGCGAGGTGCTGGGCCAGCACCCGCTGCGGGTCGTCGGGGGCGAGGGCGAGCGCTGCGGCCAGGAGCAGCCGGCCCTGCCACGGGCTGAGATCACCGGCGAACACGGCACCGCCCCGGGCCAGCCGGGCACCTCCGGCGGCGTAGACGGGCGCGACGGGACCGGCGGGCACCCGGGAGCAGACCAGGACGGGGACCCCGCGGGCGACGAGGTGCTCGGTGGCTTCCGCGATCGCCGGGGGGACGTTCCCCGCGCCGAGCGCCTGCAGGACCAGCCCGGCGGCGCCGGCGGTGACCGCGGCGTGCAGCAACGACGCGTCCGCACCGAGGTGGCAGGCCACGACGTCGACGCGGGGCAGCTCCGCCCGCAGGTCGAGCGGGAGGGGCGCCGGTCGCGCGGTCCTGCCCAGCGGCAGCACCGACTCGCCGGCCAGCCGGATCGCCGGCCCGCGCCCGGGCGCCCCGAACGCACCGCTGCGCAGGGTGTCTGTCTTGCGCACCCCGCGGGCGGCGAAGGCGAGGCCGTCGAAGCAGACCAGCACCCCGAGGTCCCGGGCGGCGGGTGCGGAGGCGACCCGCAGGGCGTCGGCGAGGTTGTGCGGACCATCGGGGGCCGGGCTGTCGAACGGGCGTTGCGCGCCGGTGAAGACGATCGGGCGCGGGTCGTCGTGGACCAGGTCGGCGAGGTACGCGGACTCCTCCATGGTGTCCGTGCCGTGGGTGACGACGACGCCGTCCACGCCGTCGGCGAGGCAGCGGCGGGCCGCTGCCACCAGGCTCTGCGCGTCCGACGTCGTCAGGGCGAAGCTGGCGACGGTGCCGAGGTCGCTGGTCGTCACGGTCACCCCCGCCGGGGCGTGGGCGGTGGCGAGCAGCTCGGCGGCGGGGGTGACCGCCGCGAGCCCGTGCGGCCCCTGTCGGCTGGCGATGGTGCCGCCCGTGGCGAGCAGGTGCACCCGTCCCATGCGACCTCCGTCCGGGCCTGGTGCCGGCCCCGGGGCGACGACGTGTCCCACGGTCCTCCGTCCACCGCCGGTCGGCGACCGGAGGTGCCCCGGCCTCCTTCGCCCTGACCTCGCTCACCTGCTTGTGCCTGGGTGCCCTCAGCGGCGTCGCGGTGGACCGCTACGGCCCTCGGCGGGTGCTGCTCGTGGGTGCCGTCGCCCTGGGCGCCGGTCAGGACCAGGTCATCGGCGGGCCACGGGCCCTGGTGGGGCGGGGGCCGGCGGAGGACCATCAGTCCATGACGGTGCCCCGGACGGCCCAGCGGACCGGCGTCCCGGTCGTGTTCCCGCCGCAGGACCGACCGGCCCGGGACGCCGAGCAGGACACCGCCGGGCCAGGTGCCGAACGGTGTTGCCGGATCGAGGAGGTGGCGTGGTGTACGACGAGGAGGTGAGCCTCTACGCCGACGTGGCTCCGGCCGAACCCGAGGTCATGCGTGGTCCCCGGGTGGTGGCAGCCGTCGACGGGTCAGGGGGCTCGAAGGCAGCACTGAGGTTCGCACTCGAGGACGCAGCACGGCGTGGCGTGCCGGTCGAGGCCGTGATCGCCTACCGACCGCCTGAGTTGTGGGTGGACTACGACGGGATCGGCTCGCCCGAGGAACGACGACTGCACGACACGCTACGCAGCCAGGGCGAGGAGACGGTCCGCGCCGCGATCGACGAGGCCGCCCGCGAGTTCGACGGTCCGCTGCCCGAGGTGCAAGTCCGCGCTTCGCTGGGTTCGCCGGCAGACGCGCTCATCCGCGAGTCGCAGGGCGCGGACCTGCTGGTCGTGGGCAGCCGCGGTCACGGCGGCTTCCACACCATGCTGCTCGGCTCGACGAGCATGCAGTGCGCGATGCACGCCGCCTGCCCGGTCACCGTGGTCCATTCCACCGAGGCCCACAGCCACCGGTTGCGTCTGCACCGCGAGCGACAGGACCAGCGGCCCGGTGAGCGGCGAGGCCGGGCCGACGCGTCGTCGGAGGCGGAGCCGCCGGGCTGAGAGCGCATCACCGGCCGGGTGCACCCGTGGCCGGAGCACGCGAGACGATGGGCGTGCGCAGGCTGGTCCCACTGGGCGCGCCGGCGGGTACGGTCGGACCCCCGTCGAAGGGCCGGCCGATGCCCGTCTTCATGATCGAGCGCAGGTACGCCGACGACCTGGAACTCAGCGTCGACGAGGTGGACGGCGTCAACCGGATCAACGCCGATGAGGGCGTCGAGTGGCTGTACTCCTTCCTGTCCGCCGACAAGCGCAAGACGTACTGCCTCTACGAGGCCCCCTCGGCCGAGGCGATCCGGCGCGCCGCCGTCCGCGCCGGGCTGCCGGCCGACGTCATCGTCGAGATGACGGCGATGGTGCGGCCCGACGGCACGACCGCGCCGCTGTGACTGCCTGCCTCTGCGTCCCTACCGCTGGTCGAGCAGCCCGTGGGCGGCGGCGTACATGGCCGCCTGGGTCCGGTTCCCGGAGTGGGTCTTCGCCAGGATGCTGCGCACGTGGTTGGCAGCGGTGTTCTCGCTGATGACCAGGCGCTGGGCGATCTCCCGGTTGAGCAGGCCCTCGCCGAGCAGTCGGAGCACCTCGGTCTCCCGTGGTGTCAGGCCGCCGGGACCTCGCGTCGGTCCTGGTGACCCCGGCACGCCGAGGGGCCGCAGCGCCCGGCGGAGCGCGAGGGGGCCGGCCAGCTGCCGGGCCCGTCCGACCAGCTCCTCCAGCTGCCGGGGGCTCGCGCCGGTCCGGCGGCCGTGCACCACCAGCGCCACGAGGGTGTGCACCTCGTGCACGGTCGCGGCCATCCGGACGTCCATCTCCAGCGCCGAGGCCAGCAGGTCCGCCGCTCCCGCCTCGCCCAGCAACGAGTCCACGGCACCGAGGTAGCGGTCGGCGCTGCCGAACACGGCGACGAACTGACCGGCGACGAGGTTGGTGCCGGTGTACTCGGCCAGCATCGGCCGCAGCGTCCGCGCGGCGGCCTCGTCCGCCAGGAAGAGCGCCGCCTCGGTCGCGTAGACCAGGACGCAGGGCCACTGGGCGGAGTCCTGGTGCCGGGTCAGGCGGTCGTCGAGCAGCCAGGCGAGCAGGCGTGCCGCGGGCCGGGCCAGCTCCAGCTCCGTGTAGAGGGCCAGCAGGCCTGGCGCCCAGTGGTCCTCCGGGCGCTCGTCGCCGGTGATCAGCGCGCGCACCTGCTCGACGGCCCCGCTCTCCCTCCGGACCATGTAGCTCTGCACCGCGCAGGGGCCCTCGGTGTCGTCGCTGCCGAACGAGGTGCCCAGTTCCAGCAGGAGGTCGCAGGTGCGCTGCGCCGCGGTGAGGTCCCCGGCGACGAACTGCCGCGCATAGCTCATGCACCCGGCCATGTAGTCGAAGAAGGTCTGCCCCGTGGCCCGGGCCATCCGGATCAGGTCGTCATGGGCTTCCGCGAGGGCGACCGGCTCGCCCTGCAGGTAGGAGATCACCCCTCGGTAGTAGGCCGCCGGGCCCAGGTGCCCCATCGCCCCGGTCCGGTGGGCCAGCCGGGACAGCTCCCCGGCGCGGTCGAACTTGTCCGGTGCGTCCTCCGGGCGCAGCCCGTTCCAGAGGCTGGCCTGCAGCGCGTCGGCGAGCAGCTCGTCGTCCCCGTGCGCCCGGGCCAGCGCGATCGCCCGCCGGCCGAGGGAACCGGCCTGCTCCGTGGCGCCGGTGAACGCCAGGGCCCGGCCGAGACTGGCCAGGCCGCGGACGTAGCCGGGGTCGGCAGGGTCCGGCTGGACCCCGGCCAGGGCGTCGGAAAGCAGCTGCACCGCTCGGTGCCCGGGCAGGCCGGGCCGCCAGGAGGCGTCCTCGAAGAGAACGGCACCGGTCAGCCGTGCGTCGGCGTCCACCGCATGGACGGCCACCTCTTCGGCGAGGGCCCGGGCGCGGGCGAAGTCCCCGGCCAGGAGGTGGCTGTCGGCGGCCGCCAGCACCAGCCCGCTGCGTTCGGGACCGTGGTCGACGAGGCCGGCGGCCTGCTCGAACCAGCCCGCGGCGTCCTCGTGGGCCAGGCTCCGCGCGGCCGCCCGGGCGGCCGCGGTGAGGTACTGCACCGCCTTCCCGGCGTGGCCGAGGGCCTGCGACTGCGCGTAGTGGAAGGCCAGCTGCTGGGTCCGCCGCTCCGAACCCGGCGCCGTGCACTCGACCGCACGCGCGACCGCTGCGTGCAGGTTGAGCCGGCGGGAGGCCGGCATCAGGTCCAGCACGGCCTGGCGGGACAGCGCGTGCGGGAACCGGAGGACGTCGTCCGTCGGGGGCACGGGCTCGAGCAGTCCGAACGCGACGGCCTGGTCCAGCGCCGCCAGCGTGGTCTCCCGGCCCCACTCCGCTGCCGCGAGGACCGTCGCGACACCGACGTCCTCGCCCACGACGGCGGCCAGCTCGACGGTCTGGCGCTCGGGCGCCGTCAGCTGCTCCAGCCGGTCGAGGATCGTGTCGCGGACCGAGGCCGGCGCCTTCCGTGCCGCCATGCCGGGGAGGAGGCCGCCCCGCGCGGAGTGGTCGCGCACCAGCTCGCGGAGGAAGAACGGGTTCCCGCCGGTCTGGTCCCGCAGCACCGTGGCGGCCCGCCGTGCCGCGCGCGGGGAGAGCCGGCCTTCCGCCACCAGGTACTGGGCGATGTCCTCGGCGGCCAGGCCGGCCAGGTCCAGCCGGCGGACCCCGTCGAGCCGGTGCAGCTGCGCGATGGTGCGGAGCAGGCCGGCGGAGCGGTCCGGCGCCGTCGTGCGGTGGGTGGCCAGCACGAGCACCGGGCAGTCCGCCGTCCGCTCGACGAGGTGGGAGAGCAGCTGCAGCGCGGACGGTCCGGCCCAGTGCAGGTCCTCCAGTGCCAGGACCAGCGGCTGGCGGGCGGTGACGTCGCAGACCGCGTCCACCGCCGCGTCGTACAGCGTCCGCCGGTGCGCGTGGGAGGGGACGTCGGCGTCGTCCGGCGGGCTCCGCCCGGCCAGGGTCGACAGCCGCTCGTCGTGGCGCGGTTCGGTCCGGGTGCCCAGCAGCGCCTCGAGCGGTGCACCGAAGGGCTGGTACGGCGGCCCGAACTCCGCCGCGCACGTGCCGACCAGGACGGCTGCCCCGTGTCCGTGCAGCGTCGTGGCCACCTCGGCCAGCAACCGGGACTTGCCGGCACCCGGCTCCCCACCCACGAAGACCACCTGCCGGCTCCCCGCACGGACCGCCGACCAGACCTCCTCGAAGGCGCTGAGCTCGGCCCACCGGCCGACGAAGGGCGGGCGCGCGGGGGCTGACCAGCGCGCCGGGAGCGGTGGTGGCGCCCAGCCGGACACGGAGCCGACGCTAGCCCTGCCCGGTCTCGGCGTCGATGACCAGAACTGACCATGCGCGGCCGGCGGACACAGTCACGCACATCTGGTCATGTGCGCCCCGGCCCGCCGCTCCTAGCGTCGGGTGCACACCGCGGATCCGCGGCGCACCGGCATCCAGCCCCGAGGGGGAGCCATGGCCGTGCCAGCACTCGACAGCCTGACGACACAGGTGGACGGACGCGTCGTCCGGCCGGGGGACGAGGCCTACGAGGAGGCCCGGCACGTCTACAACGCGATGATCGACGCGCACCCCGCGGCGGTGGTCCGCTGCATGGGCACCGCCGACGTGGTGGCGACCGTGCGCTGCGCGGCCGAGAGCGGCAGTCCGCTGGCCGTGCGCGGTGGGGGCCACAGCGTGCCCGGCTTCGGCACGGCGGACGACGCCGTCGTGGCGGACCTGTCGGGCATGCAGGCGGTGGACGTCGACGACGAGATGCGCACGGCCACCGTCGGGGGCGGCGCCACCTGGGGCCGGTTCAACGACGTCACCGCCGCGCACGGCCTGGCGACGACCGGCGGGATCGTCTCCACGACCGGCGTCGGCGGCCTGACCCTCGGCGGCGGCATCGGCTACCTGGCCCGCGGCTACGGCCTCTCCTGCGACAACCTGCTCTCGGCCGAGGTGGTGACCGCCGACGGGACGGTCGTGACCGCGAGCGCGTCGGAGCACCCCGACCTGTTCTGGGCGCTCCAGGGCGGTGGCGGGAACTTCGGTGTGGTCACCCGGTTCACCTTCCGGCTGCACCCGGTGACCACCGTCCTCGGCGGGCCGATGTTCTTCGAGCTGGCCGACGGGCCGGCGGTCCTGGCCCATTTCCGGGACTTCATCCGGACGGCGCCGCGGGAGTACGGCGGCTTCCCGGCCTTCCAGATCGCGCCGCCGTTGCCGTTCGTGCCGGAGGACCGGGTGGGGGAGCCGTTCGTCGCCGTCGTGTCCTGCTGGACCGGCTCCGCGGCGGAGGGGGAGCAGGTCCTCGACGGTCTCCGGCAGGTCGCCCGTCCGGTGGCCGAGCACGTCGGCCCGATGGCCTACGCCGCGCTGAACAGTGCTTTCGACGGGCTGGTGCCGCCGGGGCTGCAGCACCACTGGAAGGCCGCCTTCGTCCGCGAGCTGACCGACGACGCGATCGCCGCGCACATGGAGCACGGGCCGAAGGTGCCCACCGTGAACTCCACCGTGCACCTCTACCCGATCAACGGCGCCGTCCACGACGTGGCGGCCGACGCCACGGCGTTCGGGCACCGCGACGCCTCGTTCGCGCCGGTGATCGCCGGCATGTGGCCCGATCCCGCGGACAACGAGCGCAACACCGCCTGGGTCCGCGAGTACCACGCGGCGATCGCGCCGCACTCCGAGGAGGGCGGCTACGTCAACTTCGCCTCGGCCGACGACCAGTCGCGTGCCGGTGCCAACTACGGCGCCAACCACGCGCGCCTGCGGGAGGTGAAGCGGCGCTACGACCCCGACAACCTGTTCCACCTGAACCAGAACATCCAGCCCTGACCCGGTGCCCGCCGCGGCACCCGAACCGAGGAGACGACATGCGCGTCATCGACCGCACGGACCTGCCCATGGCGATCCAGGGCGGAGGCGTGGAGTTCCGGACCGACCGGGCCGGGGAGAACAGCATCGCCTGGGTCCGGCTGCCGGCCGGAGCAGACCTCCGGCCGGGTCTGGCCGGCCTCCCGGGCGATCTCTGCCCCTGCCCGCACTGGGGGTACATGATCTCCGGCCGACTGGTCATGCACACCGCGGACGGCGACTCGACCTACGAGGCAGGGCAGGCCTTCTACTGGGCACCCGGGCACGCACCGGAGGCGCTCGAGGACTGCGAGTACCTCGACGTGTCGCCGACCAGCGAGCTCGAGGAGGTCGTCCGCCACCTGCAGGGCGGTCAGTCGGCGTAGAGCTCGTCGACCACCGCCTTGGCGAGTTCGACGGCGGGGTCGGTGCCGTTGGGTGCGGGTGCGATGGAGGCACCGTCCTCGACCCCGAGGTCGTGTGCCTCCTGGTCGCCCGCGCTCGGGGGCAGCACGATGCGCTCGACCGGCTGACCCCGCGCCAGCACCAGGTGCTGGCAGCTCGCGCGTCAGCCGACCTGGGAGGCTGCGGAGCGGATCGCGTCCGCGAGGTCGCGGGGACGGCTCCACATGGGCCAGTGCCCGGTGGGGAGGTCGATGACTTCGAGCTGCTCGAGGTCGGCGACCTCGGCGAACACGGGGTGTCCGGCGCGGGCCAGCTCCAGCACCTGCGCGCTCGGGATCGAGCAGCACACGAGCGTGGTCGGGACGCTCCGGCGGGCGTCGTTCGTGAGCTGCACGGGCTGGCGGAGCACGGGACGGGGCTCAGGGACGGCCCTGGCCCGGAAGCGCTCGAGGACCTCCGGGCTCAGGCCCTCGAGGCTGGCCTGCTCCCCGAGGACGTCGAAGGGCGGCAGCGGCAGCTCCTGCGGTGCGCCCGGCACGTCCGGAGCGAGGGCACCTCCCGGCGCCACCGGCCCGGAGTCGACCCACACCACCCGGTGGACGAGCTCGGGGTGCCGGTCCAGGACGAGGCTGACCGGGGCGTTGGCCCCACTGTGAGCGACGAGCACCGCAGGCTGGTCCTCGCTGACGCCGGCCCGTGCCATGACCTGCTCGATCGCCGCTGCTTGGTCGTCGAGGGTCTTGGACGAACGTTCGGGATCCTGCTCGTCCAGTCCGGGGAGCGTCATCGGGATCGCCGGCCAGTCGTCGGCTGTCAGGTGTTCCAGCACCTCGTCCCATGCCCAGGCGCCCAGCCAGTGGCCGGCGATCAGGATGGTGGTCGGGCTGCTCGTCGTCGTGGTCATGCCCCGATGCTCCGGGGCCGTCTGGACAGCTGTGTGTCACCATCTCTGTCATGGTCTTCGTGACGTCAGGACGGTGAAGCGAGCGGAACGGCTCCACGCACTGTCCGAGATGCTGCGCCGCAACGGCGCGCGAGGATGCACCGCCGAGCGGCTGGCGACCGAGTTCGACGTGTCCGTGCGAACGGTCAAGAGAGACCTGGCTGCGCTGGAGAACAGCGGCGCGCCGATCTGGTCACGTCCCGGACCCGGCGGTGGCTACGGATGGACCACGGGCAGGTCCCTGCCGCCCGTCAGTCTCTCCCCGGCCCAGGCAGTGGCGCTCCTGGCGGCTGTCTCCGCTGCCCCCGACGCCCCCTACAGCGATCTGGCCTCAGCCGCCGTGCAGAAGATCGTGGACGTCCTCGATCCCCTGACCCGAGCGAAGGCCGACGAGCTGGCGCACCGGGTCTGGGTCAACGCGCCACCGTCCAGATCGCGCGCCGTCAGGTCGGCGCTGGAAGCGGCGATGGCCGAGCAACGAGTGGTCCGGATCCGCTACACCTCGCGCGAGGGCACCACGACCACCCGCGACGTCGAACCGGTGTTGTTCGCCTCCACGAACGGCCAGTGGCACCTGGTCGGCTGGTGCCGGCTGCGCGACGCCATGCGGTGGTTCACCCTGTCCCGCATCGAGCAGGCCAGCACGACCACGATCGCCTGCGACGGCCACACGATCGACGAGGTCGGGACACCCCCGGCGAACGCCAGACCCGTACACGGCCGCAGCGACTGAGCCACTCGATCGACGTGTCCGGTCAGTGCACCTGGGGGACGGCGGGGGAGGCCGGGGCCGGGCCGGCGAGGGTGGGGTCCGCGGCGAGGACCCGCCCGTGCAGCCGCCGCAGCTCACAGCCCGGCTCGAGACCGAGTTCGTCGAGCAGCAGCCCGCGGATCTCGGAGTAGCTGCGCAGCGCCTCCTCCGCCCGGCCCAGGCGGTGCTGAGCGAGCATCCGCAACGCCCAGAGCCGCTCGCGCAGCGGCGTGTCCGCCAGACCCGGGCCCACGGCGAGCAGTGCCCGCGCGGGCGAGCCGGCGCGGAGGAGGGCCTCGGTGAGCAGTTCGCGCAGCTGGTCGCGGACCTCGGTCAGCCGGGCCACCGAGGCGACGGCCCACGCCTCGTCCGCGAAGCCGGCGTACGGGCGGCCACGCCACAGGTCCAGCGCCTCCTCCGCCGTCCGGGCTGCCCCGCCCGCCCGGCCGTCGGCGAGCAGCGCGCGGGTGGCCTCGGCGGACGCGGTGAACCGCGCCGAGTCGATGCTCGCGGCCCCGGGCACCAGCCGGTACCCGCCGCGGTCGTGGCGGAGGACCGCCGACGGTGAGCCGCGGTCGCGGTGCGGTTCCAGGACCTTGCGCAGCCGCCAGATGTGCGAGTCCAGGGTCGACGGCGACCGGGCCGGGGCCACCGGGAGCAGCGCCTCGACGAGCCCCGCCGCACGGAGCACCGCCACCACGGCGGCGGCCAGGCCGAAGGAGATCCCCCACGAGGCGCGCGCGCCGGCCGGCGTCCTCGCGGAACAGGCGCAGGTCGATCTCGTGAGCCGCCGGCGCCGGCCCCGGACGGGACCAGCGCCGGCGGCCGACGGATGGACGAGGCCCCCTCAGGGCCGGGTCAGCGCAGCACGCCGCACGCCGCAGGATCGGTCGCCTCGGCCGGCAGCGAGGGGTCGAGCTCGCTGGCGCCTGCGGAGGCGAAGTCGTACCGGCCGTTGTGGTTGTAGTCCACGCCGTGGATCACGACGACGCCCTCCCCGTCCCGGATGGCGTCGGCGATCTGCTTGGCAGTGCCGGTCCCGCCTGCCCCCGGGTAGCCGGTTCCGGCGACGTCGGTGAACTCGATCTTGTCCCGGCTGTAGTGCAGGGCGCCGTCCGTCGAGACCGGGAAGCGGCTCACCGCCAGCGCCGATGCCGGGCTCGTGTCGCCCGTCGTGGTCAGGGAGACGACGATCGGGCCGTACGCCGGCAAGCCGTCGACGGTGCTGAGCCGCGAGGTCCCGGCCTCCCCGCGGGTGTTGGTGGCATCGGCCAGGGTCGGGCACTCGTTGCGAGCGTCATCGCCGTAGTGGATGTGCATGGCATGCGGCGCGTCCGGGCTCAGGCCGTGGGCCTGGACCTCGATCGAGCGGATCAGCTGGTTCCGCACGACCGCGCTTGCGGTGCCCGTGGCGCCCGAGTCGTTGAGCTCGTGGAGCGAGGCGTCGAGCTGCACCGTCTTGGCCTGCCCGGGCGGGCTCGACGGGTGGGCGCTGGCGGCCGGGAGGCCGAGCAGCATGCTGCCCCCGAGCAGCCCGGCGGTGGTGGCGGTGATGAGCAGTCGCTGGTTCATGAGGAGCTCCCTGGTGGTGGTGTGGTGCTACAGGGCGTTCGCAGACCGGACTGCTGCGGATGGGAGAAATGTGACGCAGATCGCAGGGCGGTGACCCTGTCGGCGCGTTGCACCTCTGCGTGATGAGACGCGGACGGGAATGGTGGCCGAGGTGGGTGCGGCCGGCCGGCACGGTCGCCCGACTCCGTCCGGTGGCCCTGACGGTCGTCAGGACGGGTAGGAGGATGCACCGAGGGCCGAGCACGGCCCGTCGAGTGTCTGGGGTGGCCGGTGGACGGTGGACGAGAGAACGGGCACGTCGTGCTCACGGCAGCCGACGGCGAGGGCTACGGCTCGCTGCGTCGTCGCGCCACACCCCGCGCGGAGCGGTACGCCCTGGGGCGGTCGTTGCGCAAGCAGGTGCCCCGCTCCGCGCTCGGGCAGTGGACGGCTCCGCTCGACCGGCCCGACGTCGTCGACCAGGTCCGGGCCTCCCACCTGGGGCGGGTGGAGCGGCTCGTCCCCGTGCGGGTGGCCCGGATGGCCGCCTCCCCCTACGGCTTCCTGCGGGGCACGGCGGTGGTGATGGCCGCAGACCTCGCCGGTCTCCCGGCCACCGGGATCCGGCCGGTTATCTGCGGGGACGCCCACCTGGGCAACTTCGGCTTCTACGCCTCCCCGGAGCGCGACCTGGTCATCGACCTCAACGACTTCGACGAGGCGCACCCGGGCGGCTGGGAGTGGGACCTCCGCCGGCTGGCGGCGAGCGTCTGGGTGGCCGGCCGGCAGAACTCGGCCACCGAGGAGCAGTGCGAGGACGCGGTGGCGTCGATGGCGCGCCGTTACCGGGAGCACGTGCGTCGACTGGCCGGGGAGCCGTTGCTGGCGCGGTCGTTCGAGCGGTTGGACGTCACCGGGCTGCACACCACGGTGGGGGAGGAGTCGCTGCAGAAGGAGATCGAGCGCGCCGCGCGGCGGGCCCGCAAGCGGGTGAGCGACCGGGCGCTGCCCCGGTTCACCGAGGAGCGGGAGGAGGGACGGCGGATCGTCGAGGAGCCCCCGTTGATCACCCGGCTCGACCAGGACGAGGTCGCCGCGGTGGCCGACGGGCTGGACGGCTACGTCGACACGCTGCCGTCCCACTGGCGACGGGTGCTCAGCGGCTACACGCTCGTCGACGTCGCCCACAAGGTCGTCGGGGTGGGCAGCGTGGGGCTGCGCGCCTACGTGGCGCTGTGCGAGGGGAGCAGCCCCGACGACGTGGTGTTCCTGCAGCTGAAGCAGGCCCGCCGGTCGGTCGTGGCCGAGCACGTCCACGGCGAGTCGGCCTGGCACGCCCACCAGGGGCAGCGGGTCGTGGAGTACCAGCAGGCGCTGCAGACGGTCAGCGACCCGCTGCTGGGCTGGACGACGATCGGGTCGCGGCAGTACTACGTCCGCCAGTTCAGGAACATGAAGGGCACCATCGCGATCGACTCCCTCGACGCCGCCGCGCTGAGCGACTACGCGGGGGTCTGCGGCCGGCTGCTGGCCAAGGGGCACGCCCGGACCAGCGGCGCGTCGATGATCGCCGGCTACCTGGGCAAGTCCGACAAGGTCGACGTGGCGCTGTGCCGGTTCGCCCGCGCCTACGCCGACCAGACGGAGCGGGACCACGAGACGCTCGTCCAGGCGGTCGCCCACGGGGCCCTGCCCACCGAGCCGGGGGCATGACCGCAGGCACCAGCAGAGAAGGGGCTGAGCGGTGGAACCGCCGGTGCGGGTGACGCGTTGACCACGGGACACAGTCGGACACCGTTGGACACCGGAGGCTCCCGTGTCCCATCGCCGCATCCGCCACCTCCTGCTCGTCCTCGTGACCGTCGTGGCCACGGTGGCGGCTGTCGCCCTCCTCGATCGCCCGCAGGCCGTTCGAGCCGCACCCGCGGAGCCCCCGCCCGGCGCCGCTGTGCAGGTCGAGGGGGTCGGCACGGCCACGGGCGCACCCGACGTCCTGCGGGTCACCGTCGGCGTCGAGGCGACTGCCGAGACGGTGCAGGAGGCCCTCGACCAGGCGGACGCCGCGGTGCTGCGCATCTTCGAGGCGCTGCGCGCCCAGGAGGTGCCCGAGCGCGATGTCCAGACGGTGAGCTTGTCCATCGACCAGGCCTACGCCGAGGACCGGCGGGAACCGACCGGGTACACAGCGCGGCAGGACCTCGCGGTCACACTGCGCGACGTCCAGGAGGCAGGGGGACGATCGGGGCGCTGGTGGACGCCGGCGGTGACGCTGCTCGACTGCGGGGTGTCTCCTACGCGCTCGAGGACGACGCGGGCCTGGAAGCGGAGGCCCGGGCGGAGGCCCTGGCCGTCGCCCGGCAGAAGGCCGAGCAGTACGCGGAACTGACGGGCCGGGAACTCGGCGAGGTCGTGGAGATCCGGGAGCAGGTGTCGTCGCCCGGTCCCATGCCGTTCGCGGGCGCCGACGCGGCGGTGGCCGAGGCGGTGCCGCTGGCTCCCGGGTCGTCGACCGTGGCGGTCACGGCTCAGGTCCGCTGGTCGCTGCGCTGACCGGCCCCTGGAACGGGCCTGGCCAGGACGACGTCGGCGAGAGGGAGGCATGGTGCGCCGGTGCGGCGTCCAGCACGTCGGTCAGGAGAACGTGGCGGAGGTGATGCGGGCCCGGAAGAACTCTCCTTCGGCGGCCCGGTCCGTGCCCCACCACCAGCCGGCGCGCAGCGCCGACGGGAGGGTGATGCCACCGAAGGTCGCCTCGGCCTCGACGGCGACGCCGAAGGGGTGGCGGCCGTACGGGGCACCGCCCGGGTTGCCCCAGCGCTGCAGGACGGCCTCCCGCAGGCGTCCGTCGGCGCCGATGCGGAGCGTGGTGCGCTCGTCCGATCCGGCCAGTCGCCAGCACATGACGGTCGTGTCGGGCTCGTCACCCGCCGTCCAGTCGGCGTGCCGGAAGACCGTCGGCAGGAGGACCGCTTCCCCCGCCAGTCGGCCGGCGGCGCTCCGGGACACGTCCGGGCCGCTGGAAGACAGCACCGGCACCACACCGAGCAACCGCCACCGCATCTCCCCGGTGGTCCCGCTGTACCGGTCGTAGCCGGTCACCGGCAGGCCGGCGACCCGCGCCTGCGCCGCCCAGATGAACCCCGACGGCGGGGTGAGCACCTGCCGGGCGGTGAACGGCCGCCAGCTGCCCAGCCGGATCTGCCCCTCCATGCGCAGCTCGACGGCCTCCCACAGCGGCGTGCCCGGAGCGATGGCATGACCGAGCCAGCGGCGGGCCGGTTCCGGGAGCCCGGCGAGCATCCCGGGGTCGAAGACCTCTGTCGCCGCCCTCCCGATGGACAGTCGGTCCCACTCCTCCCGGACGCGCCGGGCGGCGGCCGGCACCTGCCGGGCGTCCCTCACCGGATGGCCGCCCGGCGGTCGCGGCGGCCCCAGCGGAACCAGGCGAGCGGGCCGACCCAGTTCACGGCGATCAGCAGCGCCCAGCGCAGCTTGCTGCCGGTGACCTGCTCGGCGGGGCTGGTGGCGAGGTCCGCCCACGCCGACGCGGTGACGGCGGCCTCCAGCGCCTGCATGCGCTCGTCGAGCGCCGCCGTGGGACCGGGTGTCGTCGAGCCGTTCATCGAACCTCCGTCGGGTCGTCGTGACCCGAGCCTCCGCAGGCCCCGGCGTGCCCGCGCGGGTCAGCGGTCCTGCCGGCCGGGGACCAACGGCCCGATCGCCGTCGGCACCGCAGCGGGGAGCTCCGCGTCGGGCGCCCCAGGTCGGGCGGCCCCCGGCCCCGTCGGCGGTGGCCGTCACCGTGCACCGACCGTCCGTCCATCGGCGGCCCGGACAGGGACCAAGGGCCGTGTGCGGACGGTCGGATCCGCAGGAGAGTCGAACCGGGCGCGGGCCCTCGCGTCCGGACGGCGACGGAGGAGGACCGATGAGGACCAGGAGGACGGCGAGGAGTGCACCGTGCCCGAGGTCGGTGTCCGTGCAGGGGGTGGCGGTGCGGCGGGTGGCGACCGGCGCCGGGGCAGCGGGTGCGCTGGCGGTCGGGTCGTTCGCACTTGGCGCGCTGGCGGTGGGCGCACTGACGATCGGACTGGTCCGGGTCGGGCGGCTGACGGTGCGGCGCGCCGACATCGGCGACCTGCGGGTGGCCCGGCTGGAGATCGGGGAGCTGGTGCGCCCCGCGGCAGCGGAGCACGGCTCGGCGGAGGTGCAGTGGTGACCGGGGACGCCGGTGCGATGCGCGCCACCGGTTCCGGGATGGGCGTCCGGGTGGACGTCCCGTTCGCGGACGCCGTCGAACGCACCCGGGCCGCGCAGGCTCGGGACCGGCTCCGGGCAGCCCTGCACACGGTCGCCGCGGGCTGATCCCGGCCAGCCCCGCCCGGCTTCCCGAGTCGCGGGGCTGCGCGGGATCCTGGAATCGTGCCCTCCGCTCCCGCTGCTGTCCACCATCCCGTCTTCGCCCGGGTCTTCGGCCGGCTGGCCGCGGCGGGGGAGCGGTCCGGGCTGGCCGAGGTCCGGAGCAGGGTGCTCGCCGACGTGGCCGGCCGGGTGCTGGAGGTCGGAGCGGGGTCCGGGGTCAACTTCGCGCACTACCCGCCCGCGGTCACCGAGGTGGTCGCCGTCGAGCCGGAGCGGTACCTGCGCGGACTGGCAGAGCAGGCGGCTGGACGAGCGGCCGCGCCGGTCCGCGTGGTCGACGGCATGGCGGAGGCGCTGCCCGCCGGCGACGGCGAGTTCGACACCGCCGTCAGCACGCTGGTCCTGTGCAGCGTGGCCGACCAGGCGCGCGCGTTGTCGGAGCTGCACCGAGTGCTGCGCCCCGGCGGGCGGCTGGTCTTCTGGGAGCACGTCCGGGCCGAGCGGCCGCCGCTGACGGTCGTGCAGGACGCCCTCGACCGCACCGTGTGGCCGCTGTTCGCCGGCGGGTGCCACGTCGGACGCGACACCGCCGCGGAGATCACCGCGGCCGGCTTCGCCGTGGAGCACATGGAGCGCTGCCGCATGCCCGACACCCGGGTGCCCCTGCCCATGGCGCCGCACGTCATCGGCACGGCCCGGCGGGAGTAGCCGGCCTGCTGGCGGGACCAGCGGCGGGGGAGGCGGCGCCGTGCCGAGCGCGGCGCCGCCTCCGCCTACCCGTCGCAGTACCTCATGCGCGGCCGCTGGGCTGCCGGGACATCAGCTCCTCGTTGGCGCGGCAGCAGCACCCGGCGCCCTTCGTGCTGCACGCCACCGACGACTGGTGCCGGTAGGCGGCGACCTTCGCGGCGCCGGCCTGCGCGGCCGGCGCCGTCGACGTGGTGGCGTCGTACACCACCTGGCCGCCGAGCACCGTGCCGATGACCTGGTGCCCGGTGATCTCCTCCGCGGTCCTCGCCTGGAGGAGGTCGCCGTCGAGGACCGTCACGTCGCCGGCGAAGCCGGGCCGTAGCTGCCCCTTCCAGCGCTCGGCGTGGTCCTGCCAGGCCGGGGTGCAGGTGTAGGAGCGCAACGCCTCCTCGATCGTGATGGCCTGGTCGATGCCGCCCACCTTGCCGTCGAAGCCCAGGCGGGTGACCGCGCCGGCGACACCGATGAGCCAGTCGGGGGTCACCACAGCAGCGTCGGACGCGCTCGACGCCTTGACGCCGGCGTCGAGGGCCGACCGGAAGGGCCACTGGTAGTCGACGCGCTCCGGGCCGATGGTGGAGTCGAAGAAGCGGCTGTAGACCTGCTTGATCGTCGGGTTGAAGCTGACCCCGATGTCGTTCGCGGCCATCAGCTCCAGCGTCCCCAGCGGCGTGAGGTCGCCATGGATGACGTAGTGGCGCAGCGCGTTGGTCCTCGTGGCGAGGTACCCCGCGACGACCGCGTCGATGGCCGCGTCCCCGGTGGCGTGGGTGCCGACCTGGAAGCCGTTCGCCGCGGCGACCGCGATGATGGCCCGCAGGGACTCCAGGCGCTCGGCGTCGTCCTCCCCGGCGCTGAGCAGGTGGCCGTTGCGCCCGTCGAGGAACGGTTCGTACAGCCACGAGGTCGCGGCGTCGGTGGGCACGCCGTCCGCGATCACCTTGACCTCGCCGACCCGCAGCATGCGCGGGTCGACGTCGCGCGTCGACGTGAGGCCGCTCAGGGTCTCCTGGAGCGCGGCGGCCGTCTGGCCCGCCCGGAGCATGAGGTTGAACCGCAGCTTCAGCGAGCCGTCCCTGATCTTGCCGCGGTAGAGCTCCACCTGGTCGAGGCCGACGCCCGGGTCCGTGACGCTGGTGATGCCCAGCGAGTGCAGGACCGAGGCGGCGAACTCCATCGCCTCGGAGATCTCGGCCGGCGTGTACGGGGGGACGGCGGCGGCCACGAGACCGCTGGCGGACTCGCGGAAGATGCCGGTGGGCTCACCGGCGGCGTCCTTCTCGATGGTGCCGCCGGAGGGCGTGGGGGTGTCCCGCGTGATGCCCGCGAGCTGCATCGCCTTGGAGTTGGCGGCCAGCGCGTGGTGGGAGATGTCGGACATGTAGACCGGGTGGTCGCCGGACACGGCATCGAGGACGTCGCGGGTCGGCAGCCGGTCCAGCCGGGTGCCGTCCCACCCGCTGGCCCGGATCCACGAGTCCGGCGTCGGTGCCTCGGCGACGGCCTGCGCGATGACCGCCGCGATCTCTGCGACCGTCGGCTTGGCGACGTCGTAGCTGTAGATCTTCGGGCCCGCGAAGCCGAAGTTGCTCGCCTCGAAGCCGAACCCGTTGAAGTGGAGGTGGCCGTCGTTGATGCCCGGCAGGACCGTGCCCCCGGCGGCGTCGACCACGTTCGTGCCGCGGTGCACGAGCCTGGCCATCTCCCGGTTGCTGCCGACCGCGACGATGAGCCCGTCCTTCATCGCCACCGCCTCGGCGCAGTCGCGCCCGCGGTGCATGGTCAGGACCTTGCCGTTCATGACCACGGTGTCCGCTCCCCGACGGGACCGGGGACCGGCGTGTGCCGCGGTCGGGCTCGCGACGGCGAAGCCCGTTGCTGCGGCGACGCTGGCGGCGACCTTGAGTGCGCTGCGGCGGCTGATCTGGTGTTCGTCCATGGATCGCTCTCATCCGTCGAGTCGGCCGATGTGCCTCGTGCGCCAACTGCGATCCCGATCGAGCGGCTAGGTTCGCGCTTGCGAGGTGTCCAAGTTCATACGGGGGAGAGCCGTCCCCGGGATCAGACCGTGCCGCCCCGGACGAGGGCAGTGCCGCCGGGGTCAAGGTCGCTGGGGGTCATCGACAGCATGGACCGAGGACGACGACCGGTGCGGGTGCTCGAGGGCTACCTCGACTCCCGCCGGGGAGACCACCGAGCACGCGACGCCGTCGTCGTGCAGTGCGACACCGACGTCCGGGTCGCGCGGCAGTGGCGGATGCGGGACGTCGACTGCTGTCTGCTCGAGGGGGGCGTCATCGACGTGGCGCCGTACCGGCCCGAGCCGGTCGCGGCGGTCGTCGCCGAGAACCCCGGGTTCGTCTTCGGCTACGTCGTCGCCGGGGCGATGCGGGTCACCCAGGACCGTCGGGCGGTGGAGCTGGGGAGCGGGCAGGTCGCCCTGTACGACGGGGTGACCCCGTTCGCCCTGCACTCGGAGGCGCCGCACCGGTACCTGGTGGCGCACGTCCGCGACCAGGCACTGCGCATCCGCCGGGACGACCGCGACGCGCTCGTGGCTCGCGACCTGTCGGCCTTCGCCGGCGCCGTCGCCCTG
Source organism: Modestobacter sp. VKM Ac-2984 (assembly GCF_026967985.1). Classification (GTDB taxonomy): domain Bacteria; phylum Actinomycetota; class Actinomycetes; order Mycobacteriales; family Geodermatophilaceae; genus Modestobacter. The sequence goes on from NZ_JAPVBJ010000003.1 coordinate 307,486, forward strand.
GGCGCCCTGCTCGCGACGATGGTCGATGCGGACCGGCCTCCGCCGCCGGCGGCCGGTCAGCACCTGGGCGACGCCGTGCTCGCGTGCCTGGCCGCGATCGTCGCCGAGTCCCGGGGCACGGCGGTCGGAGAACGGTCCACGATGCTGTTCAGCGAGCTCACGGACTGGCTGGACGTCCGGCTGGCCGACCACCTGCTGACGACCGAGGCCCTGGCAGCCGAGCACTTCCTGTCGACCCGCTACATCCGGAAGCTCTTCGCCGACCACGGGACGACGGTCACGGGGTACGTCCGGACCAGGCGGCTCGAACGCATCCGCGAGGAGCTGCTGCACCCGAGGAACGCCGACGTCCCCGTGTCGACCATCGCGGTGCGGTGGGGCTTCCGGGACCCGAGCGTGTTCTCCCGGGCGTTCGCCCGGGAGTTCGGGCAGGCTCCGCAGAGCTTCCGCAGGACGGCGTTCCAGCACGGCCAGGCCCCTCCGTCGACGGGGCACCGGCGGTCCTGACCCGACCCGGGCGTGCGCGGGGCTACCGGGTCGAACTGCTCGAGGCGTTGCGGCGGGAGAGGAGGTGCCCGCTCAGGAGCACGACCGCGAAGACGCCGATCACGACCAGCGTGGTCGCCCCCGACCACGGCAGCGTGCTCCCCGGCCCCTCGTCGCTCGTCGCCATGGTGGTGTCCGTCGACGTGTCGGAGCCGCCCGTGGTCCCGGACCCGGCCGGTGTCTCGGAGGCCGCCGGTGTCTCGGAGCCGGCCGCCGGCGTCTCCGAGCTCGTCGGCGTCTCGGCGAGGGACCGGAGCTGTTCGGTCAGCGTGACGACCGCCTGGGTCCAGTCCCGCGCCGCCAGGTCCGGCCCCACCTCACTGGCCAGCGCGGCGTCGACGTCGGCCACGGGCAGCGGGAACCCCTCGGCCACCCACCACCCGTAGTCGTAGGTGCCCCCTCCGACGGCCACGGCGAGGAGGAGGTCCGAGTCACCGAGTCCGGACAGCTCGGCGGTCCGTCGAGCCCACTCACCGGCCGGCACGGCGTCGAAGTCGGAGACGAAGACGGTGTGGAGACCGATGTCGCGTTCGGCCTCCAGCCGGTCCACGGCCTGCTGGAGGACCTGTCGACCGGCGGCGCCGATCACGACGCTGTCATCCGTGAGCTGACCCGACACCTGCCTCGGCGGGCCGGCCGACGCCGGCCCGGCAGCGAGGAGGACGAGCACCAGTGCACCGAGGACCATCCATGTCCTGCGCATCCCACCATCTCCAAGGTCCATCGAGGCCGAGCTCCCGTCGGAGCGGCACGTCCAGTCAACGTGAAAGCCGATCACGGGTCGGTCGACCCGTGCAGGGTTCGGCGTGGCCGCCGCTCCCGGATGGGTCGGGCCCTCACCGGACCGTTCCCGTACAGGGGACGTCCGGGGACGGGACGTGGATCGGCCGGATCGGACATCCATCGGGTGACCGCGCTGCGAACGCCCTTGTGCGAGGGACGACGACTCGGTCATGGCACCGGGTCGGGGACGCCCAGCCAGGTGCGGAGAGTGAGCAGATGTCGTCACGTGACAGCGGGACCAGCCGGTGAGCGCCGAACCGGAGACCGCACCGTCCCCGCCGCAGAGGTCGGGATCGACGGTGACCGCGGCGCCGGCTGTGCGGGAGTCCGTCGGCGGCGTCCCGGGGCTCCCGCACGCGTGCGACCCGGTCCCGGCGGGCGACGTCTCCGGGACGCCGTCGAGCATCGCGGAGTCGCTGCGGTCGACGCCCCGACTGGTCGGCATCGACGCTGCCCGTGGCCTCGCCCTGATCGGGATGATCGCGGTGCACCAGTTCGCAGCGACCGATGCGGACGGGACGGCGTCCCTGGCCTGGACCCTGGCGGCAGGCAAGTCGGCGGCGCTGTTCGCCCTGCTGGCCGGGGTCGGCATCGCCTTCACCAGCGGTGGCCGCCGGCGACGGCCGACCGGACGGACGTGGACGGCCCAGGCGGCGTCGCTGCTGGTGCGCGCCCTGATCATCGGCGCGGTGGGGCTGGCCCTCGGCCACCTGGTCCCGACGGACTCGGCCGGGGTGATCCTCCCGTACTACGCCGTCCTGTTCGTGCTGGCCGTCCCGCTGCTGTCCCTGTCCAGCCGTGCCCTGGTGGTGCTGGCGACGGTGATCGTGCTCGCCGTGCCCGTCCTCAGCCATCTGCTCCGAGCCGGCACCGCACCGGTGGTCGTCCCCAACATGACCGTCACCGACCTGGTCGACCACCCACTGCAGGTGCTGATCGAGCTCACTGTCACCGGTCAGTACCCGGCGCTGGCGTGGCTGGCCTACCTGTGCGTCGGGCTCGCCGTCGGTCGCGTTGCGCTCTCCAGCCGGGCAGTCGTGGGGGCGGTGATCCTGGCCGGTGGCGCACTGGTCGCCGCCGCGATGGCCGTGTCCTGGCTGCTGCTCGACGTGTTCGGCGGTCGCGCGCGGCTCGATCAGGTGGCCCTGCAGTCGATGACGCCGCAGGAGTACGCCGACGTCACGACGTCCGGGTGGAACGGGACGACGCCGACGGACACCGGCTGGTGGCTGGCCACGATGGCGCCGCACTCCGGCACGTCGCTGGACCTCACGTACACGATCGGCGTCGCGCTGGTGGTGCTCGGGGCGTGCATCCTGCTCGGGCGCATGACGACCACGCTGCTGCGGCCGCTGGCCGCAGCGGGGAGCATGACGCTGACCCTCTACTGCATGCACCTGGTGATGCTCAGCGCGCCCGCCGTCCCCGGTGGGCCGACCGGCTTCCTGGTGCAGCTCGCGGTCGTGGTGGGGTTCGCCCTCCTCTGGAGCCGCGCCCACGTCCGAGGCCCGTTCGAGGAGATCGTCGCCGAGGCCGCCGGCGCCGTCCGCAGGAAGGTCCTGGACGCGCCGGCGGCGAGACACCGTGGCGCCCACCGCAAGGGCTGAGCCCGGGGTGACGGGTCTCGTGTCACGGACCTCCCGGTGCCTCAGGCGCTCTCGTCCGCCTCGGCGGACACGACGGCGTCCTCTCGACTGCGGAACGGCCCTGCGGTGCGGCCGTCCGCGCGGCGGGTCCACCGGTAGCCGTCCGGGGTCTGCTCGATGAGGTAGCCGTCCGGGTCGGCGGGGCCGTGGCCCGGGCGCTCGTACGGGTCGGTCATGACAACACCACGTCCCGGAAACGGACCCCGGCGAATGCGCTGCCGAGGTGGACGACGGGCACGGGTCGGCAGGTGGCGTCCGCCACCGTCAGCGTCTGGCCGGCGGTGTCCGTGCGGGTGAAGGTCAGTTCCGAAGCGGTGACGGTGATCCGCAGCTGGACGTACGTGCCCGGCAGCGGCGCCGTTCCCCCCGTCGAGGACGCCAGCGTGGTGGCGACGCCGTCGACCACCCGCTGGACGTCCAGGCTGCCGTCTCCCCGCACGGTGAAGAGGTAGCCGTTGACGCCGGGCGATGACCGGGACGACGGTCGATACGGGTGGTCGTCGGTGCTCAGGAGCACGGACCCACCGCTCCTGCGGCACGTCCCGTCCACCCGCACGTCGAGGTGCAGCGTGAACACCGCCGGGTCCAGCGGTGCGAGGAAGCCCATGAGCGTGGAGTGGACGGTGTCGGAGACGTCGAGGCCCCACGACGAGTCGTCCGGGTGGAAGCGGCCGCGGCTGGTGTCCGGGAGCATCCCGGGCAGCCAGGTCTGCCGGGCGAACAGGTCCGAGGCGCGGCGGCCCGCGTCCCCGGCGATGTAGCGGGGGTCGTCGGAGAAGATCGCGTCCACGCCGGCGGCGATGACGTCGTCCCGCTGGTGTCGGCGGTTCACCGTGTAGCAGGCCACCTTGACCCCTGCCGCATGCGCCGCCGTGCAGATCGCCGAGGTCAGGCGGCCCGCCGGCGGGCCGATCCAGCCGATGCCCTCGGCGGCGGCCCGGGCGACGTCGGTGCTGCCCAGCCAGATGACGCCCCACCCTCGGGAGCGGGCCAGCCGGCAGTCGGTGAGGGCGAAGGACTGGAGCAGCACGGACGCCGGGCTGATCCCGTGCCGCTCGAGCGCGTCGATCATGGGCCCCATCGCGTCGCCGCTCTTGGCCTCGGCGCAGAGGAGGACGCGATTGCCGAACTCGGTGAGCACGTCCTCGAACAGCGGGGGGCGCAACCCGTCGGGCCAGCCTCCGCCGAGGATGACCGAGGCGTCGATCTCGAGCTGCTCCCAGGTCACCGACGTGTGGTCGGCGACGTTCCCGCTGGAGGTGGTCATGCGGTCCACGGTGCCGTCGTGCATGACGCCGAGACCGCCGTCGGCGAGCGTCACCACGTCCTGCTCGAGGACCTCCAGCCCCTGGTCCACAGCGAACCGGTAGCCCTCCATCGTGTGCTCGGGCACCTGCAGGGACCCGCCGCGGTGGGCGATGACGAACGGCCGGCTCAGGTCGGCGAAGTCCACGCGCGACCTTAAGCCCGCCGCTCGGGCCCGCGCGCCGGCGGGCACGACCACCGCCGCCCTGCTGCTCTCACCGACGGCGCCGAGAACCGTTGTCCAACGAGGGGCGCAGGGGTGATGCTGGTGCATGGCGTCGCAACCGTCGTACGAGCGGTCGAAGCAGGTCGCCGAGTCCAGTCGCGAGACCGAGTGGACCCAGCCGTCGTTCGGCAAGCAGCTGTTCCTCGGCGACTTCCGGCTCGACCTCGTCCACCCGCAGCCGGAGCTCGACGTGGCCGCGGTGGAGAAGGGCGAGGCGTTCCTCGAGCGCCTCCGCACGTTCCTCACCGAGCACGTCGACCGGCAGCGGATCGAGCGCGAGGCGAAGATCCCCGACGACGTCCTGCGGGGCCTCGGGGAGCTGGGCGCGCTCGGCATGAAGATCCCCGAGGAGTACGGGGGCCTGGGGCTGAGCCAGGTCTACTACAACCGGGCGCTGGCCATGGCCGGCACGTGGCACTCGTCGATCTCGACGCTGCTCTCCGCGCACCAGTCGATCGGCCTGCCCGAGCCGCTGCGGCTGTTCGGCTCCGAGGAGCAGAAGCGCCACTGGTTGCCCAAGCTGGCCAGGGACCACATCTCGGCGTTCCTGCTCACCGAGCCGGACGTCGGCTCGGACCCGGCGCGGATGAGCACGACCGCGATCCCGACCGACGACGGCACCGGCTACCGGATCAACGGCACGAAGCTGTGGGCGACCAACGGCGTCATCGCCGACGTGGTCGTGGTCATGGCCGTCGTCCCGGGGTCGGACGGCCATCGGGGCGGCATCACCGCGTTCCTCTGCCCGTGCGACCGCGCGGGCATCACGGTCGAGCACCGCAACGAGTTCATGGGCCTCAGGGGCATCGAGAACTCGGTGACCCGCTTCGACGACGTCTTCGTCCCCACCGACGACGTCATCGGCGGCGAGGGCAAGGGCCTGCGGATCGCGCTCACCACGCTCAACACCGGCCGCCTGTCGCTGCCGGCGTTCTGTTCCTCGGCGGTCACGTACTCGCTGAAGATCGCCCGCGAGTGGTCGGCCGAACGGAGGCAGTGGGGGCGGCCGATCGGTGAGCACGACCCGGTCGCGCAGAAGCTCGCCTGGCTGGCGGGGACGGCGTTCGGCCTCGAGGCGGTGCTCGACGTGTCCAGTCGCCTGGCCGACGACAAGCGCAACGACATCCGCATCGAGGCCGCCCTGGCCAAGCTCTACTCCTCCGAGCTCGGCTGGACCGCCGTCGACGAGATGGTCCAGATCCGCGGCGGTCGCGCCTACGAGACCGCCGAGTCGCTCGCTCGGCGCGGCGAGAAGCCGGTGCCGGCCGAGCAGCTGCTGCGGGACATGCGGATCAACCGGATCTTCGAGGGGTCCACGGAGATCATGCACCTGCTGATCGCCCGCGAGGCCGTGGACGAGCACCTGAGGGTCGCGGGGGACCTGGTGCTCGGGGACGCCCGCCCAGTCGACAAGGCCAAGGCCGCCGCGAAGGCGGGGACCTTCTACGCCCGGTGGCTCCCCACGCTGGCCACCGGCGCCGGGCAGCGCCCCGGCTCCTACGCCGAGTTCGGGGAGCTGGCCAGGCACCTGCGCTACGTCGAACGCCACTCCCGCAAGCTCGCCCGCTCGACCTTCTACGCGATGGGCCGACACCAGGCCCGCCTCGAGCAGAAGGGCCACCTGCTCGGCCGGATCGTCGACATCGGCGCCGAGCTGTACGCGATCTCGTGCGCCTGCGTGTACGCGGACACGATCGGGAGCGAGCAGCCCGCCCGCGGCAAGGAGGCCGCCGAACTGGCCGACCTGTTCTGCCGTCAGGCCCGTCGTCGCGCCGATCGGCTGTTCGCGGAACTGTGGGACAACGACGACCGAGACCAGTACCGGGCCGCCCAGCAGGTGCTCTCCGGCCGCTACGCGTGGTTCGAGGAGGACGTGCTCGACCCGGCCGGTGACGGCCCGATGATGCCGACGCACGAACCACCGGCAGCCGAGCAGTTCGACGAGCCTGCGCCCACGGCGCCGGCCGCGCCCGCCTCGTAGCGAGCTGCGGGAGCGGAGACCGATGAGCTGGGCGGGCCCGCACCGTCTGGACTCTCGTCACGCAGCGCACGAGGGGAGGGTCCCGGTGTCGCGGCGCGCGCCATCGCTGACCGGCTCACCACCGGCCACGTCCTCGCGATCGACAGATCCGCCATGGCGATCAGGCAGCTGGAGGCCCGCTGGGCCGAGCACATCACCTCCGGTCGGCTGAGCGCACGCCACGTCGCGATCAAGACTTCACCTCGGACGACGGCGGAGAGCCGTTCGACCTCGTCGTCGCCTTCCGGGTCGGTGCGCTCGACGGCCGTCACCCCCGAGCCGGAGAAGCGGCCCTGGCACGCATCGCAGCGGCGACCCGTCCGCACGCCCGGCTCTTCATCGACAGAGGGGACCCCCTCCGCGAAGTCGCCGTCCACAGGTCTGCCTGACCGAGAGCAGGGGTCGCAGCGCTGTCCCGCCGATTCTTCGACGAGCGTCCGCGCGTACCAGGTGTCTCCCGGTCCAGCTGCGCCCCGATCGCCCTGCTGCCGGCTGGGCGTGGAACAGCACGAGACGGCCTGTCGAGCGTCGTCGTGCGTCGCAGGACCTGGTCAGTCGTCAGGCTGGGCGTCGAAGACGGTGGTCGGTCGCGCAGCCGGTGTGCTGAGTGAGGAACCGGCGACGACCTGACGTGCCGACTTCCCGATCATGGTCAGTCCTCCGCGAGCGCAGTGGTGCGCGAAGGCGAGCAGCTGCTGGTGGTCGTGAGCGGCCTCCTGGACCAGGGTGCGCTCGCCGAGGCCGTCGCCTGGGAAGGTGATCTCCAGCCGACGGGGGAGGGTGCCGGTGACGACGGCGACCTCGACCCCGGTGTGCTGCCGGACGTGCGCGGCGATGTGCCGCCGTCCGGCAGCCGACAGGTCGGTGGAGCAGGGGCGGGCGATCACCATGGCTGCCTGCTGGGCAGCTGCCGGGCCGGTCGTCTCGGGGACAGCGGTCCACCGGTGCGTCGCCGGGTCCATCCCGAGGCCGGTCAGGGCTTCCTCGAACGCGGCGTCGACCGCGGGCAGGACGAGGGCTTGTGCACCGAACACCTCGATGCGCTCCTGGGCCTCGCCAGGGACCGGGAACCCGTACGAGACACCTGCCCAGGGCAGGGGTCCGGCCGGGGTGCTGCGCACAGCCAGGCCAGTGGGATCGGAGCGGCTGATCTCCTCGGCGACGTCGAGGAAGAAGTCCTCCATCGCCCGGCGCGAGGCCAGTTCCTGCCGTCGCTCGGCGAAGGGGTAGTCGGCCCATCGCGTCAGTTCGGTCACCGGCACGCCCGCGCGGCGGAGGAGGTCCACCGTGATGCCCTGGCGCAACTGCGCGGGGGAGTAGCTGCGGTAGTTGGTGTGCGGGTCGACGGCGTCGGGGGAGAGGACCCCTCGCTCCCCGTACAGCCGGAGCGCCTTGGCCGACAAGCCGGTCAGCGCGGTGAACTCACCGGCGCTCAGATGGGTGTGCACGGTTCTCCTTGCCTGGGTCGGGGCTGTCCTCGGCACAGCGTGGGCCCGGCCCCTGGGGCCAGGTCAACGACTGTGCCGTGGGGACCCGACGTGTGATGGACACCCCGGTCGCCAGCCGCGAGGATGACCACAGGGCGGGAGCGATGCGGCGGAGGGGTGCCCGTGGGGCTGCGGAAGAACGCGGAGAACCTGACGCCGTCCGAGCTGGTCGACCTGCGCGAGGCGTTCGAGGCGCTCTACCGGATCGACGACGACCGCGGCTACGGCTTCCTCGCCGGGATCCACGGCCTGCCGCTCCCGGTCTACTGCCAACACGGGACCGCGCTCTTCCTGCCGTGGCACCGGGCGTACCTGTACCACGTCGAACGGGCGCTCACCGCCGCCCTGCGCCGAGCGCGTGGGGACGAGACGGTCGAGGTGGCTCTCCCGTGGTGGGACTGGTCGTCGGCGGCCTCGCACGACCGGGGCCTGCCCGCCGCGTTCCAGCCCACCACGGACGGCTCGACGAACCCGCTGAGCGCCGGCCCGGTCGTGCTCGGCCCCGAGGATCTGCAACTGGTGCGGGAGAACCTCCCCGGCGCCATCAGCGAGGGCCCTGACCCCATCACGTTGCGCGACCCGGAGGAGCCCGACGAGCTGCCGCGGGACGCGACCGTGCAGCGCGCACTGCGCGCCACGACCTTCACCGACTTCAGCCGGGTCCTGGAGAGCATCCACAACGGCGTCCACGGCTGGGTCGGGGGAGCCATGTCCGCAGCGCCGACCGCGGCCTTCGACCCGGTCTTCTGGGCGCACCACGCGATGATCGACCGGCTGTGGTACCTCTGGCAGCTCTCCCCGCGCAACGGCGATCCACCGGCCAGGCTGCTCGACCGCGCGCTGCCGCCGTTCCCCACGACCGTGCGCGAGACCCTGGACATCTCCACCCTGGGTTACGAGTACGCCGCCCAGGTCATCGGCTGAGGAGGCTGCGATGGCGACGCTCGAGCAGGCACGCGCCGGACGAGACGACCAGACCCGCGTCGTCGACCTCGTCTTCCCCGGGGACGTCTCCCCGGCGCCGTTCAGTCGCGCCGACCTCGTCGTCACCGGCGTCGACCACTCGAGCACGTCCTACGAGGTCCGGGTCTTCCTCAACGCCCCCGACGCCACCGCGACGACACCGCGCACGGCCGAGCAGCGCTACGCCGGCCGCTACACCGTCTTCGGCCACGGCGGGTGCTACGGCGGCGACGGGCACTGCGACGCTCCGGCCCCCGGCGAGGACCTCCGCCTCGCGCCCCCGCTGACGTCCTTCGACACCTACGTCACCATCACCGGTGCGTTGCAGCGCCTCCTCGCCGCCGGCGACGCGTTGCAGACCGTCACCCTGGTGCCGGTGTCGCTGACTCCGCGCCGCGCCGACCGCGGCCCTGCCCCGGAGCTCCTGCGCTTCGACGACGTGACCCTGCAGACCTACCTCACGGCGACCGACGCCGACCAGATCCCCACCTGATCACCACGCGGCTCCCGTCCCGAGGCCGCCACGCATCCCCGTCGCGCCGCCGTCGTGCTGCACGCGTGGGCACGTCCCCGGACGTCAGACGGTCGTCCGCCGGCTACCTGGGCAAGCCCAACGAGGTCCGAGCGAGCCAGTTCTGGCTCAGAGTCCCCCCATCGCCGCTTGCGGCCGATGCGCACGCGTCGTGTCGGAGAGCGCTGCTGACGGCTGTTGACCGATCCGGAGATCGAGCAGCGAGAGCACCGAAGACCGTCGACCGCAGGGTCGTCGGTTCGACGCCGCACCTTGCGCGCCGATAGGTGACTCGGGCGGCTCGCCCGCACAACTGGGAATCGATGGGGAGATGTCTGGTGCGTCGCGAGGTCCGAGATCTCGGTAGGTACGTGAAGCCCGGCGCCGCCGCAGCCTGCGTCGTCCTCATGGCCGGCATCGCAGGGTGGGGCGGATCGACGATCGCACTCAACGGCGCCAGCGCGTCGTCCGCTGCGGCGTCGGCGACTGCCGCGCAGGTTCGCCCGACCGCCGGCCTGGCGACGTCCGAGGAGACGACGCGGCCGACGGCGTCACTCCTGCCCACCCCCTCCAGGACCACGAGCTCCGCCCCGGCTCCTGCCCGGCGAACGGATGCGGTCGCGCGGGCCTCGATTGCGCCGCCCCCTGGCCCGCCCCCGTTGAGCACGCTGCCCCGAGGCGCTGCTCAAGCGTCCGCGCCTCAACTGCCCTCTGAGCACGAGCCCGACATCCTCTTCGTGGCGCCGTCGTCCGGCTCGATCGGCGGTCAGTGGTACTACCAGGTCGGGCTGCTCGGCTTCCCGCCAGACACCGTGGTCGAAATCAGTGGTCATGACACCTACGGCAACCTGCGCGTGGCTCCGCTGGCGATGACGACGGCAGGAGGTTCGTGGGATCCGTTCACCGCCGGCTTCGGGATGTCCTTCCCGTACGGCGGCACGTGCAGCGCCCCGGAAGCGAAGACGGTCACGGCACGCGGCCACGGCTTCTCGGTCACCGAGACGGTCCCGCGCCCTGTGGAGTGCGATGGAGGCACCACCGCGGACGGTCCATGGACCCGGCCGGTCCAGCCGACGCCGACGCCGACGCCGGTGCCGGCACCGGAACTGCCTTCCCCGTGAACATCGTCGTCCGCGCGCTGCCCGAGTGCTGCTCCGGGGGCTGAGGATCGCTCACGCGTTGGGAGGGCGGTGCCTCGCGGACATCTGACCCACCGCGGCGGCGGGAGCATCAGCAGGTCGGCTCCTGGAGCTCACCGGCCGGGCTGAGCCGGACACCACACTCGCCGAAGTCGGTGCGGGAGAGACTGCGGACCAGGTCCAGCGCCTGCTGGGTGGGATCCACCTCCGGCACCCCCGGGTCGACCATCACGGTGCCGAGCAGGTTCCCGGCGTCCCAGGTCCCGTCCGGGGCCAGGCGCAGCCTGAGCACTCCGCCGATGCCCGCCGGGCCGTCGTTGGAGAGGGTCTCGTAGCCGGCGAAGTTGCCCATGCTGTAGGCGATCAGCCGACCGCGGTACCACTCCATCCCCCGCAGCACGTGGGGGCCGGCACCCAGCACCGCGTCCGCCCCGGCGTCGATGACCGCGTGGGAGAAGGCGATGGGGTCTCCGCGGTCCTCGCCGAGGAAGATCTCCCTGCCGGGGCGGACGTGGCTCTGGTCCTTGCCTTCCGCGCCGGCGTGGATGGTGACCAGGACGAGGTCGGCCTCCTCGGCGGCCTGGCCGACGAGCTGCTGGGCGGCGGGGATGTCGAGCAGGCTCTGCGTCCAGCCGTAGGGGGAGAAGCCGACGATGGCCACCCGCAGTGCGCCCACCTGCTGCATCGTGATCTGCCCGGGCATGCCCGTGTGCTCCAGGCCCGCATCGGTCAGCGCCGCTCGGGTGTCCCGCAGACCCGCCTCGCCGAAGTCCCGCGAGTGGTTGTTGGCCAGGTTGATGACGGTGAACCCGGCGGCGCCCAACGTCTCCGCGTACGACGGCGGCGTCCGGAAGGCGTAGCAGCGCGCGCTGTCGGCACCGCACTTGGTCGACGTCGTCCGGTCGGTGAGCGCCTGGTCCAGGTTCGCCAGCACGACGTCCCCGGTGAGCCGGTCGGCGACCGCGTCGAACAGGTGGCGACCGTCGTCGGGCGGCAGCGACTCGGGCGCCGAGCCCATGACGACGTCCCCCACGGCGGTGATCTCCACGCTCCTCCCGCCCTTCGCGGGAGTGGCCGCGGGCTCGTCTCCGTCAGCCGCTGTGCTGGCTCCGGGCGCCGGATCGGTGGTGGTGGACGCTGCCGAGGAGCTGGCTGCGGGTGCCTGCCCGGTGCCTGGGTCCGCGGCGGCGCCGGCCGAACAGGCGGTGGCCGCGCAGGTGGCCAGAGCCATCAGCAGGTACGTCGCCGGTCGAGCCCGGGCTGGCAGTCGGCGCAGCCGTGTCCTCACCGGATCATCGTTTCCCGGCCTCGATGTCCGATGACGCATGGCGGCGACAGTGGCCGAACACGGGCGCGGTGCCGGACAGGACGCCGTCATGGCGCACGGCCGAGAGGCCCTGCCCGGCGTGGCCAGCACGGTCCGCTACTGGTCGGCACACGAGGCGGCGCGGTGGACCGGGTGTCGCCCCGGTCCCGAAGGCCCTCAGGCCTGTCGGCCGAGGATCGCCGGCAGGGACTCGTAGCCACGCAGGACGACGGTGCCGCGGCGGTGGCCGGAGCCCGCGGGCCGCAGGTCGGGGAAGCGCTCGAACAGCGCGCGCAGCGCGATCTCGCCCTCCATCCGGGCGAGCGCGGCGCCGAGGCAGAAGTGGATGCCGCTGGCGAAGGCGAGGTGCTCGCGGGCGTTGGGGCGCGCGACGTCGAAGACGTGCGGATCGGGGAACACCCGGGGGTCCCGGTTGGCTGCGGCGAGCAGCAGGACCAGCCACTCGCCCTCGGCGACGGGGACCCCGTGGACGGTGGTGTGCTTCCTGGCCCGGCGGCCGGTCCGCTGCACGGGGGGATCGAAGCGGAGCACCTCGTCGACCGCGGTCGGCCACCGCGACGGGTCCTCGGCGAGCCGCCGGCGCTGGTCGGGATGGGCGAACAGGAGGGCGGCCCCGTTGCCGATGAGGTTGACGGTGGTCTCGAAGCCGGCGCCGACGACCAACGCGGCGGTGGCCCGCAGCTCCGTCTCGGTGAGGCCGGCACCGTCGTCGTCGACCATGGTGACCAGGCTGGAGAGCATGTCCGTGCCCGGGTTCCGGCGCAGCGACTGCAGGTGCCCCCGCCACCACGCGTCGAGCTCGACGATGCTGCGCTCGACGTCGCGGTGGGTCGACCAGTCCACGCCCATGTCCAGGACCGGGGCGGCGCGGTCGCCCCAGGCGAGGAACTGCTCCCGCATCGCCACCGGGACGCCGAGCATCTCGGAGATGACGGTGACCGGGAGGAGGCTGGCGTAGCGGGCGACGAGGTCCACCTGCCCGCCGTGCCGCGCGGCCTCGTCCTCGAGCCCGTCGAGGAGCTCGTCGGCGATCTCCCGGGTGCGTTCGCGCAACCCCGCGACGGCCCGGGCGCTGAACGCCCGGCTGACCAGCCGCCGGTAGCGGGTGTGCTCGGGCGGGTCGACGGCGACCATCGACGGCGGGTCGATGGGGCTCACCCCCGGTCGGTCGCCGGCCAGCCGGAGCGCCAGCCGCAACACCGACGGCAGCCCCTGGGTCCGGAACCCGCCGATCTGCCCGAAGTCCTCGCTGCGCAGCACGTCGGTGCACACGTCGTGGTGGACGCTGATGCGGGCCAGGGCCCCGTCGGCGAAGGGGTCCGCCGTCCGCAGCCGTTCGTAGTGCGGGTACGGGTCCGCGCGGAGGGCCGGGGCGACCATCACCTGGGCGTCCGCGTTGCCCCCGCGGGCCCGTGCCCGGAGGGCCATCCGCATCGCTCCGTGGGTGGCGGTCCAGCGGACCCCGCTGCGCACCAGTTCGTCCATGGTCCCTCGCCCGTCCCCTCCGCACCCGTGTCCCGTCCGCGGCCGGCGTGCCCTCATCCTCGCGGACACGGCCCACCCCATCCAGGGTCGACGGCGCGGTGACCGCAGCGTCGTTCCCGCCGCGCGCGGCGCTGATCGAGTGGGCGACGCGGATGGCGGTGGAGGCCCAGCAGGACCCGCGCCCGGCGTTCAGGCGCCCGGCTCGACGAGCCCCGCCTCGTAGGCGAACACCACCACCTGGGCGCGGTCGCGCAGGCCGAGCTTTGTGAGGACGCTCGACACGTGCGACTTCACCGTCGCCGCACCGATGTACAGCTCGCGCGCGATCTCGGCGTTGCTCCGCCCCCTCGCGATGGCGGTGACGACGTCGCGCTCGCGGGCGGTCAGGCTCTCCAGCCGTCCGGCGAGGGCGGTGTCGGGCGCGCGCTGCGCCGCGAACCGCTCGATCAGCCGCCGGGTGATCGACGGCGCCAGCAGCGCACCGCCGTCGGCGACCGTGCGGACGGCGACGACGAGCTGCTCGGGCGGCAGGTCCTTGAGGACGAAGCCGCTCGCTCCCGCGCGCAGCGCCCGGTAGACGTACTCGTCCGGCTCGAACGTCGTGAGGATGAGCACCCGCACCGCGTCGCCCAGCTCGGCGACGATGCGCGCCGTGGCCTCCAGGCCGTCCATCTCCGGCATGCGGATGTCCATCAGCACGACGTCGGGCCGGTGCCGGCGGGCGACGTCGATCGCCTCGATGCCGGTGCCGGCCCCCGCGACGACCTCGATGTCCGGCTGGTGGTCCAGCACCATCGCGAACGCGCCACGCACGAGCGCCTGGTCGTCGACGACGGCCACCCGGATCGTCATGCCGCCCCGCCGTCGAGCGGCAGGCGGGCCCGCGCGGCGAACCCGCCGTCCGGACGCGGGCCGACGTCGAGGGAGCCGCCGAGCAGCTGCGCGCGCTCGCGCATGCCGACGATGCCGTGCCCGGCGCCGGGCAGGGACGTCGCCCCGCTGCCGTCGTCGCGCACCTCGACGACGAGGTCCCGTCCCTCGGTCGTGAGCCGGACGCCGGTGCGCGCGCCGGGACCCGCGTGCTTCACCACGTTCGTCAGGGACTCCTGCACGATGCGGTACGCCGACAGCTCCACCCGCGCGGGCAGCACGGGGGTCACGCCGTCGATGTCCAGATCGACGTCCAGACCCGCTTCGCGCATCCGCGCCACCAGCGCGGGGAGGTCGGCCAGACCCGGTTGCGGCTCGGTGTCCCCTGATCCGGCCGAGGGACGCAGCACGCCGAGCAGGTGACGCAGCTCGTCCAGCGCCTGCCGGCCGGCCTCCTCGACGGCGCCCATGGCGCGCGCCGCCGCCTCCGGGTCGGCTGACGCGACGGTCTTCGCCGCGCCGGCCTGGACCGTCATCAGGCTCACCCGGTGCGCGACGACGTCGTGCAGCTCGCGTGCGATGCGGGACCGCTCCTCGGTCACGATGCGACGCTCCCGCTCCCGCAGCTCGCGCTCCTCCAGCACGGCGCGCTCGGCGCGCAGCCGCAGCCGACGTCCGACGTACCAGACAGCGAAGAAGATGACGACGCCGAACGCGACCCCGCTCCACGGGACGTCGCCGGTGACCCCGTCGAGCACGAGCACGACGAGCGCGACGTCGACCCCGACGTGTCCCCACCGCTCGACCGACCCGTAGCGCCCGAGGGCGTAGAGCGCGAAGAGCGCATGGCCGCCGAGGTCGGCGTGGCCGCTGCCGAGCGTCAGCGCCCACGCGGCGAGGACGACGGCGAGGACGACGACAGGTGCGTGGCGGCGCCAGTACAGCGCGCCGCTGCCGACGGCGAACAGCAGCACGACCCAGAGCGGGACGTCGCCGAGGTCGCGTAGCACCCACGAGTCGTCCGGCCCGGTCGTGAAGAGCAGCGTGAGCACGAACAGCACCGCGGCGAGGACGGCGTCGGCCGCCCGCGGCCAGCGCGTGAACGGGCCGGGTCGCATGCGCTGAACGTAGGCGCGCCCGGCGCTGCTGTCGCCGGTCCGGAGACGGGCACCGGTCTCCTCCTCCAGGGGGAGACGGCGCCGCCCCGGGCCCGTCCCGCGCCGGGCGACGGCAGCGCGGCTCGCGCGGACAGTCCGTGGTGACCGCCTCCTCCCGACTCCCTGGAGCGACCATGAACGGCTGGATCCGACGGATCGGCACCGCGAGCGCCCGCCGCCCGAAGCGGACGATCGGCGTCTGGGCACTGGTCGCCGCGCTCGTCGTCGCGCTTTCGAGCACGCTCGGCGGCGCCTACCTCGATGACTTGACGGTGCGTGGCAGCGACAGCGCCGCCGCCACCGAGCTGCTCGAGCAGGGCTTCCCCGAGGCGGCCGTCGGCTCCGCCGTCGCGGTGTTCGCGGCGCCCGAGGGCGAGCTCCTCACCGGCTACCGGGCCGACGTGGAGGCGACGCTCGTCCAGCTGCGCGCGGTGGAGCGCGTCACCACGGTGACCGAGCCCTTCGCGGGCGGCGCCGTCTCGCCCGACGGGCGGATCGGCTTCGCCGACATCGTCCTGGACGCGCCGTCCGGAGAGCTCGGGCCGGAGCCGGCCGAGGCGCTCGCCGCGGCCCTCGCCCCGGCGCGCGACGCCGGGCTCACCGCTGAGGTCGGCGGTGCGGCGGTGTTCCTCACCACCGAGCCCGAGCCGTCGGGCGCCGAGGCGGTCGGCGTCCTCGTCGCGCTGGTCGTCCTCGTCGTCGCGTTCGGCACGGTGGTGGCCGCGCTCGTGCCGATCGCGCTGGCGCTGGTCGCGGTGGCCGCCGGGCTCAGCGGCATCACCGTGCTCGCCGGAGCGATGGACGTCTCCAGCTCGGGGCCCGTGATCGCCGCGATGGTCGGGCTCGGCGTCGGCATCGACTACGCGCTGTTCCTGGTGTCCCGCTACCGCGAGAACCGGATCGCCGGCCAGGACAACGCGACGGCCCTGTCGGCCGCGATGGGCACCTCGGGTACCGCGGTGTTCTTCGCCGGCGTCACCGTGGTGCTCGCCATGGCCGCCCTCGTGTTGACCGGCATGGGCGTGCTCGCGTCGATCGGCCTCGCGACGTCGCTCGTCGTGCTGGTCGCCGTGGCGACGGCGCTCACCCTGCTCCCCGCGCTGCTGTCGCTGCTCGGCGACCGCATCGACGCCGGACGCGTCGTCGGCCGGCGCCGTCCCGCGCGTCCCGTCGAGGCGACCACCTGGTGGCGGCTGTCCCACCGCATCTCCGCGCGGCCCTGGCCGTACCTCGTCGTGGCGTCGCTGCTGCTCCTAACGCTGGCCGCGCCCGCGCTGTCGATGAGGACCGGCTTCCCCGACGCCGGCGACGCGCCGGTGGGCACCACACACCGGCAGGCGCACGACCTGCTCGCCGAGGGATTCGGGCCCGGCATGAACGCGCCGCTGCTCGTCGTCGCCGACCTCTCCGGCTCCGGCCTGGGCGTGGACGACGTCCCGCTGCTCGCCGAGCGCATCGCGGCCGACCCCGGCATCGGCTCGGTCGCCGAACCGAGGCTCTCCACGGACGGCGACACCGCCGTGCTGACGGCGCTGCCGACCACCGCGCCGGCCGACCCGGCCACGGCGCAGACGTTGGAGCGGATCCGGTCCGGCGCGCCCGACGGCGTGCACGTGACGGGCCAGGCCGCCCTCGCGATCGACCTGGACACCTCGCTCGGCTCGACCCTGCCGCTGCTCCTGGGGTCGGTCCTGGCCGCGTCGTTCCTGCTGCTGGTCGTGGTGTTCCGGTCCGTCACGGTCGCCCTCAAGGCCGTGGTCATGAACCTGCTGTCGATCGGCGCGGCCTACGGCGTCGTGGTCGCGGTCTTCCAGTGGGGTTGGCTCGGCGGCCTGATCGGGCTCGAGGGCACCCACCTCATCGCCTCGCCGCTGCCGGCCATCTTCTTCGCCGTGCTGTTCGGCCTGTCGATGGACTACGAGGTCTTCCTCGTCTCGCGCATCCGCGAGGCCTACGACGCCACCGGGGACACCGTCGAGGCGGTCGCGCGCGGGTTGGCGTCCAGCGCCCGCGTCATCACCTGCGGAGCGCTGATCATGACGGCGGTGTTCCTGTCGTTCGTCGCGACCCCGGACCCGTTCGTCAAGATGATCGGCCTGGGGCTCGCCGTCGCCATCGCGCTCGATGCGACGCTGGTGCGCATGGTGCTCGTGCCGGCGACGATGGCGCTGCTCGGCAAGGCCAACTGGTGGCTGCCGGGGTGGCTCGACCGGCTGCTCCCCGTGGTGCGGGTGGCGGGCGAGGTCGAGGCGACTCCCGCGCGGGTGCCGGTGCCGGTCGGCTGAGCCGGCTCGCCATCGCGTGGAGCCGCGTCCGGCGGGGGCGCCCGCCGCGACGTGGTCCAGCGCGACGTCAAGACCATGTCCTCCTGGCCGCCGGCCAGCCCCCGCCGGCCAGCCCCCACCGGCCGAACCGACGGCGGCCGGCGCTGCGCGGACGTCCGTCGGGATGCCCCGGGCGCAGGGATGTCGGCGGCTGCGACCTGCTGCCGATGCGTCACCGGCTGTGCGAATGGGACAGCTCCCACTCCGTGGTGTCCGAGGGGCGACACGCCACATCCGCACACGGCTCGCGGTGTCGGCGCCAGGAGCTGACCGGCAGTGCAGCCAGGTCACCGGCGAGCGGCGATGACCTCCCGGCCGCGGTCGGAGGCGGGGAACCGATCGATCATCGCGCGCAGCTGCTCGGCGTCGACGTCGGCGCCGAAGGGCTCCGTTCGCGGTTCGAGGCGCACGCCGTGCGCCAGAGGGCCGGCGACGACCGCGTCGAAACCCAGGTCGGAGACGATCCGGGCAACGGTGTCGAGGTCGGCGATCTCGTCCCCGGCGATCGCGATCGCTTTCCGGCCGGGATCGCCGACGGGGCGGGTCTCGCCTTCCAGGTCGTGGTAACCCATGTGGTTGAACGCCTTCACCACCCGGGACTCCGGCAGGAAGACCTGCACGACCTCGCTGGTGGAGGTGCGCGGATCGGTGAGGTCGTCGCGGACGCCATCGACCTCCCACCAGTAGTTCATCGCGTCGATGACCAGTTTCCCGGCCAGTGCCTCGACCGGCAGGGTGCGGTACTTGCCCAGCGGCAGGGCCAGGACGACGACATCCGCCTTGAGTGCGGCATCAGCCGCGGTCGTCGGGGTCGCCCCCGGGACGAGCACCTCGACGGTCAACGCGATCTTCGCTGGGTCGCCCGAGCCGGCGACCAGCACGTCGTACCCGTTCGCGAGCGCGAGTCGGGCCAGCACGGTGCCCACCTTGCCGGCGCCGAGGATGCCCAGCGTGGTCATGCCTGCACCTCCGGCTCGGCGGCCGGCACGTCGTCGCCGGCGGCGAGGAGCTCGCGCACCCGGGGGAGGAGATGGGTGCCGTAGAGCTGCGTGGTCATGGATGAGCCCTCCTGTCGCCATGAAGTTGAGCGTTCATCTGCTTGCAACGGCCAGACGCTCTCGGTGTTCCAGCCGGCCAGGTCCGGGTGATCGCCCCGGGCCATCAGGAGTCCGCGAACCGCCGTGCAGGCCCGACATCGGCTCGTCGAGCAGGTAGCTCGTCGAGCAGATGGAGGGCATGGCTGCGGCGCGCTGCCGCTCGGTGGCGAGCCCGATGCACTGCGCTGACCCGCGACCGGATCGGCTGATGATGCGGGTGGTCGATGCCGCGAGGGACGCGGACCTCGACGTCGTCCTGGTCCGTCGGAGGTCATCGGTGACCTGGCGGCTCTGGTGCGGTGATGGCGCATGGGTCCACCGGGCGGCATGTGCAGGGACCGTGCGGCACCGTGTCGACCGGTGCAGCTGATCGGCGGCAGGGCGGTTGCTGCTGCGCCGGACCCCGCCGTGGGTGCACGATGCCGCCGGGACACGTTGCGCGGCGGCGCGCGGCGGCCCCGGTCGGCGATGGGGGGGCGGGGTGAACCTCGAGAAGGTCGTGTTCGGGTTCTTCGTCGTGCTCGCCGCCACCCTGAACTTCGGGTTCTTCCTCGGCGACATCGACGACCCGACGTTGCACAACCGGTACGAGCTGTTCGCCGCGGTCGTCGTCAACCTCATCGCGACCGTGCTCAAGTTCGGCGACCGCACGCAGCTCGGCGCGGTGCACCTGGCCACGAGTCTCGTCGCCGACCTCCAGCTCATCGCCGCCGCCCTCGTGCTCGGCTACGCGGCCTACGTCTCCACCGCCGGCCTCACCGCCGCCACGACGGCGAGCATCGTGTCGCTGTCCGGTGGCGCGTTGTTGGCGAACCTGGTCTCGGTCGTGCTGCTGGTCGTGGAGACGGCGTCGTTCCACCGCGGGTGATCGGAGGGCGTCATGGGCAACCCCCTGCTGCTGATGTGGTGGCGCCTGCTCGCGTGGGACGACGACGGCCGGCGGGCCGGCGGACCCCCGCCGCCCGAGGTCGCCGTACCGCACGCCGAGGCGTCGGCCCCGGTGTTCCTCGTGCTGCGGCGGATGCGCGCCCCCCTGATCGTGCTCATCGTCGTGTTCGCGGTGAGCGTGCTGGGGCTGACGCTGGTCCCCGGCGAGGACGCGGCCGGCCGACCGTGGCGGATGGGCTTCTTCGACGCCTTCTACTTCATGAGTTACACCGCGACGACCATCGGCTTCGGCGAGATCCCGTACCCGTTCACCCCCGCCCAGCGGATGTGGGCGATGGTGTCGATCTACCTGAGCGTGATCGGCTGGGCGTACGCCATCGGGTCGCTGCTGGCCCTGCTGCAGGACCGGGCCTTCCGCGCCGCCCTGGCCCTCCAGCACGTCACCCGCAAGGTCGGCCGGTTGGGGGAACCGTTCCTGCTGCTGGCGGGCTACGGGCGCGCCGGGGAGCTGCTCGGGCACGCGCTCGACGGGCTCGGCCGCCGCTTCGTGGTGCTCGACCGGGCCGACGAGCGGATCGACGACCTGGAACTGGACTCCTTCCACGCCGACATCCCCGCCCTGGCCGGTGATGCCCGGGACCCCGGCCACCTCGCGGTCATGGGTCTGGGCTCCCCGTCGTGCGAGGCGGTCGTGGCCCTCACCGACGATGACGAGGCCAACCTCGCCGTGGTCATGGCCGCGGCCCTGCTCCGTCCGGAGCTGCCGGTCATCGCCCGGGCCACGACCGTGGCGATGGCCGAGCGGATGCAGGCCTTCGGCTCGCCCTCCGTGGTCAACCCCTTCGACCGCTACGGCGACCACCTGTGCCTGGCCGCGCGCGCACCGGCCACCTATCGACTGCTGACCTGGCTCGAGCGCGGGCCGGGCGCGGAGCTGCCCGCCCTCAGCCACCCACCACGGGAGGGCCGTTGGGTGGTCTGCGGGTACGGCCGGCTCGGCCGGTCGCTGGCCGCCGACCTGCGCGCG
This sequence comes from Modestobacter sp. VKM Ac-2984, assembly GCF_026967985.1. Lineage (GTDB taxonomy): Bacteria > Actinomycetota > Actinomycetes > Mycobacteriales > Geodermatophilaceae > Modestobacter. The sequence goes on from NZ_JAPVBJ010000003.1 coordinate 328,287, forward strand.
GAGGGCCTCGCGGTGACCGTCGTCGACCCGGGATCGGGCGGGGCCGATGAGGACGCCGGTGACGACCTCGTGGTGGGGGACGGCGTCGACCCGGACGTGCTGGCCCGTGCGGGAGTGGCGACCGCGGTGGGCTTCGTCGCGGGCACGGACAACGACATCACCAACCTCTCCCTCGTGGCCGCCGCCCGCCGGGCCAACCCCGGCCTGTTCGTCGGCGCCCGGCAGAACCGGCCGGCCAGCGCCCCGCTGTTCGCGGCGATGGGGATCGACACCTTGCTCGTCCCCGCCGAGGTGGTCGCCCGGGACGTGTACGCCCAGCTGGCCACGCCCCTGCTGTGGCGTTTCATCCAGGAGATGCCCCGGCAGGACGACGCCTGGGCGGCGGAGCTGGTGGAGCGCCTCACCGCGTTGTGCGGCCGACACCTGGAGGGGCTGTGGACGCTCCCACTGACCCCTCGGGCGGCACCGGCGCTCGGGAGCTGGCTCGCCGGCGGTGACGCGCGCCTGGGTGACCTGCTGCGCAACCCCGACGACCGCGACCGGCAGCTGCACGCACTGGTGCTGTTGGTCGTGCGCGAGGGGCAGGCGACGCCGACCCCCGGTGCGGACTTCCTGCTGGCCCCGGGGGACGAGCTGCTGCTGACCGGGTGGGCTGCTGCCCGCCGCGCGCTCGCGACCACGCTGACGGTGGACTCCGTCCGGGAGTACGTGGTCTCCGGGAACCGGGTGCCGGCTGGCTGGGTGTGGCGCCGGCTGAGCCGGGACACCCACGCGCAGGAACCGGCCGCCGGGCGCCGGGCGGGCTGAGCTCGCCTGGTGGAGGTGGTCTCGGAGCGCTTGGGCCACGCCAGTGCCACCAGCACGCTCGGCGTCCACCAGCACGTGGCCCCGGGCATGGGCCGCTCCCGGTCACGTTTCACGTCCGTACGTGTTCAGGGCTGTGCGCACCCGTGACCGGTAGGTGTTCACCTCGCCCGACCCCGGCGTGGTGCGGTCCCGCCGCGTCCGGGGCGGCGTGGCGGCACCTCGACTGTCCCGCCGGTGGCGGCCCGGCATGCCGGTTGGCGTGCCCCGATGATGGTTCAGCGCTGGTCGGAGCGCAGCGGGTGGTCGTCGGGGACCTCGACCACGGCGATCCGGACGCCGTCGGGATCCTCGATCCACATCTCGACCAGTCCCCAGGGCTCTGCTCGTGGCGGTCGCGTGATCGTGACACCGGCGTCCGCCAGCCGCTCGTGTTCCCGGGCGACGTCCCGTACCTGCAGCCAGAGGCCGAGCCCCACGGGTGGCTGCTCGGCATGACCGGAGACCTCCAGCAGGCCGTTGCCCAGGAAGTAGACGACGCCGCGATGCTCCGGTGGGCCGAACTCCCGGTAGACGGCCAGGCCGAGGACGTCGCCGTAGAACGCGTGTGACCGCGCCGGCTCGGTCGGTCGCAGCAGGATGCGGCTGCTCAACACCTCCATCGCAGCATCTTCCATCAGGCGTGCGGGTTGCTCCGCGGAAAGGTGCGCCGCCAGTGACTTCACGCATCGGACGAGCGGTCTCGCGGGGTGACGTCACCGCACACGCAGGCGCGCCGGCTGCGGTGGCGGGACGTCGACCCAGACATCGGAACGCATCGCCGTCCGCCGCAGTGGGAGGGTGTCGAGGACAGGGGGAAGCGACCACCGAGCGGTCAGCGGGTCGGTGGCGCTGGACCTGCTCCGAGGCACCACCCTGGTGCTCGGCGCATTCGACAGCACGCATGGTCACCACGGCGGTGTCAGGAGATCCTCGAGAACCTGGGAATCGGAGCACCCAGGGCCCTCGCCTGTAGGAACACCGGGACGCGACGGTGTCCGAGGGGGACACGGCACTTCCGCACACGCCTGCCCCCGAGTGAACGGATCCGTCAGCCGGGGCCCGGACCTCTTCGACGCCAGGGCATGCGCCAGCCCGGTCGCGGGTGGGGGAGCGCCGTCCCAGGACCCGGTGACGTCCCGTCCCGGCGATCCCTGTCCTGACCCGCCGAGTCGAGCTCCATCCAGACCCGGCGTCGATCCTGGCGGTTGTGCATCCGGGCCATCGCTTCGACGCGGCGGTGCTGCTCCGGAGTGGCGGCGTGCTGGACGACGGCGATCTCGGCCTCGCGCATCGCCTCTTCGGCGGCGACCTCCTCCAGGGTCCTGGGGCGTTCGTCGACGACGTCCGCATTGTCGGTCGAGGGGTGGGCGTACGGGCTGTCGGACGGGAGGTTGCCACTGATCCGGCCGTAGGCCCCGAAGAGCAGCATGGGCAGTCCGACGACGACGGAGAAGACGACGTTGCTCATCTCGAAGGCCAGCCAGTTGAAGCGGGTCCCGATGACGATCGCGTTCACCAATGCCGACAGCAGGAACAGCGGGCCGAGGATGAGCATCACCGTCGATGCGGTGCGTGCACTGCGGACGGCGGCGGCGAGGAGTACGACGGCGACGACCACCGAGAGGGTGGACAGCAGGCCGTTGGAGGACATCCCCAGGACCGATTGACCACGCGTCGAGAAGAACGCTTGGTCGCTGGCGAAGCCCAACAAACCGAAGAGCAGGAGGAACAGGGCCACGAGAACGGCGCCGGCGCGCTGCACGGCGTACACACGGGCGCCGAGATGCGGCGGGTCCTCGGACTGTGCGGAGGTGGTGTTCTGGCGGTGGGGGAGGTGCAGTCGCTGTGCCATGGGGAGCTCCGGTGGGAGGGGACGGCCTCGGTGTGGATGGACGCTCCGGGGTGCTCGGACCCCTCCCATTCTCCCCCTGAGGCTCCGAGAGTTCTCCCCCTGAGGCTCCGAGAGCCACGTCATCTCGAGGTCCCGGTCCGCGTCAGCTCCCCGCGTGCCCGTCGGCGACGATGCGGGACCACTCGGCCCGGACCGGGCTCGTCCTCGAGCCTTTCGAGCGTTCCCCGCTGGTCCAGGAAGGCGGGGTCGGAATGCCACCTTTCCCGGTCCTGCTCGATGAGCTGACCGCACTGCTGCAGGAAGACCTGCAGGAGCTGAACGTCGCTGGCGTGGAGCGGGTCGCCGCGGAAGCTCCGGATGGTACGAAGGGCGCGGCCGCCGACATCGTCGGGTGGCTGACGGTCGACTTGGGCCCGGGCGGTTCAGAGGCCGAAGCCGGGGCGGTTCAGTCCGCACACGTGCCGACACGTACAACCAGCGGCCCCACGGGCGAGGGGCCGTGGGGGTGAACTCGGTGTCCGAGCGGCGAAACGGTACTTCCGCACACGCCTTGAAGACGTCGGCTGGCATCCGGTCCTCACCAGGCGGGACCCTCAGTCGTAGGCGTCAGCCGGTGCGAGATGCGCAAGACACGTACGGGCACTTCATCGTCGTGGACGGAGTAGACGACGCGGTACTGACCTCTGCGGGCGGACCAGCAGTCGGCCATGCGCCCACGTCTCACGGTCCTGGTGGGTCACGTTTCTGCACACGCTTCGCCCGCCGCTGCCGAGGGGCGGGCAGCGAGTGCCTACTGTGACTCGCGTAACCGGCCGACCGCCTCGGTCGGCCCACGACGTCCGGGTGGCACGGGCACGCCCGCCCGCCCCGGGGACGCGCGGTCGCCTTGCCGGGGCCGACGTGGTCGTCGTGCTCGACAAGGGAGAGACATGCGCACCAAGCTCCACACCGTTGCCGCGGCCGGCGCCGCGGTCGTCGTCCTCGCCTCCTGCTCCTCCGGCGACGGCGGTGGGGACTCCACCGCCTCCGGGGGGCTGACCGGCGAGGGCAGCGGCGAATCGTGCACCATCGAGGGCGAGGTGCCCATCGGCGCGGTGCTCAGCCTCACCGGCGCAGCGGCCAGCTACGGCGAGTCCCAGCAGCGCGGCCTGGAGCTGGCCGCCGCGGAGCTCGCCGAGCAGGACGGCGTCACCTACGACCTCACGATCGAGGACGACCAGACCGACCCCCGGCAGGCCATCACCCTGTTCGACCAGTTCGTCTCCGACGACGCGAGTCTCATCATCGGGCCGACGCTGTCCAACGCCGCCGTCCAGGCCGACCCGATCGCCCAGGATGCCGGCGTCCCGGTGTTGGGCATCTCCAACACCGCCGCGGGCGTCACCGAGATCGGTGACTACATCTTCCGCGACTCCCTCACCGAGCAGGCGGTGATCCCGCAGACGATCGCCCTGGCGACCGAGCAGTTCGGGCTGGAGGACGTCGTCGTCATGTACAGCAACGACGACGCGTTCACCGAGTCCGGGTACGAGGCGTTCACCGCCGCCCTCGAGGAGGAGGGCGTGAACGTCAGCGAGACGATCACCTTCTCCAAGTCCGACACCGACTTCCGCGCCCTGCTGACCCAGGCCCAGGAGAGCGATCCGGATGCGCTGGTCGTCTCGGGGCTGATCGAGGCCGCGGTGCCGCTGGTGACCCAGGCCCGTGAGCTCGGGATCGATGTGCCGATCATCGGTGGCAACGGGTTCAACAACCCGCAGCTGATGGCCGACGCCGGCGAGGCGGCCGAGGGCGTCGTCGTCGGCGCCGCCTGGAACTCCTCGTCCGACAGCCCCGAGAACCAGGCGTTCCTCGAGGCCTACGAGGCCGAGTACGGCGCGCAGCCCGACCAGTTCGCCGCCCAGGCCTACACCGGGCTCAAGCTGGTCGACCAGGCCGTGCGCGCCAACTGCTCCGCGGAGCGGGACGACATCCAGGAGGCGCTGGGGCAGATCGAGGACCTGCCCACCGTCCTCGGTGAGTTCTCCATCGACGAGAACCGGGACGCCGACCACCCGGCTGTCGTGCAGGTGGTCCAGGACGGCGAGTTCGCCGTTCTCGAATGACCCGGCACACGGCGCCGGCCGGCTGACCGGCCGGCGCCGCTCGGCAACCCCGCCGGGGCCCCGGTCCTTGGACCGAGGCCCCGGTCGCACGTGTCGACTACCGTGCCCGGGCACCCACGACGAGAACAGGCAACGCTGTGCAGCAGCTCCTCAACGGCATCTTCATCGGCTCGATCTACGCGTTGTTCGCCATCGGCTTCACGCTGGTCTTCGGCATCCTCGACCGGCTGAACCTGGCGCACCCCGCGGTCTTCGCCGCTTCCGCCTTCGTCGGCATCGAGCTGGTCGAGCGGGGTGGGCTGTCCCTCTGGGCCGCCCTGCCGATCGTGTTCGTCTTCGGCGCCGTCTTGGGCCTGGTCATCGAGCGTGTGGCGTTCCGGCCGCTCAAGGGCCGGGCCGACGCCCACTTCGCCGGGCTGATCTCCTCCATCGCGCTCGCCGGCATGCTGGTCGCGCTGCTGCAGTGGCGCTACGGTCCGGACACCCGCCGCTTCCCGCCGGGCTCGTTCCCGGACACCCGGTTCGAGTTCGCCGGCGCCCAGGTGACCCTCGTGCAGGTGGTGATCCTCGTGATCTCCCTCGCCCTCATGGTGGGCCTCACGTACATGGTCACCCGGACGCGGCTGGGCCGCGGGATGCGCGCGGTGGCGGAGAACCCGACGGCGGCGCGGGTGCTCGGCGTGGACGTCGACCGGGTCACCGCGGTCACCTTCGCGATCTCCTCGGCGCTCGGCGCGGTCGCCGGCGTGCTGTTCGCCATCAACGTGAACACCGCCCAGCTGGGCATGGGTTCGGCGATCGAGCTCAAGGGCCTGGCCGTCATCATCGTCGGCGGCATGGGCTCGCTGCCCGGCGCGCTCATCGGCGGGCTGCTGCTGGGCCTGGCCGAGGTGTTCGCCGTCCAGTACATCGGCTCGTCCTGGAGGGACGTCATCGCCTTCGGCCTGCTGTTCGTGATCCTGCTGCTGCGCCCGCAGGGGCTGCTCGGCGCGCGGAAGGTCCGGGAGGTCTGATGCTGGACCAGTACGCCACCACCCTGACCTTCATCGCGCTGGGCGCGATCTTCGCCTACTCCTTCTACGCCGTCCTGATCGCCGGGCAGCTCAGCCTCGGCCAGGCCGGCTTCGCCTCTCTGGCGGCGTTCTCCGGGGCCTCCCTGGCACCCAGCGGGGCCGACGTCGGCGAGGTCCCTGCGCTGCTGATCGCCGTGGTGATCGGCATGTCGGTCGGCGCGCTCGCCGCCGTCGTCCTCGGCCTGCCGACCATGCACCTGCGCGGGGTCTTCCTGGCCATCGCAACCCTCGGGTTCGCCGAGGCGGTGCGGGTGGTGCTGCTCAACCAGGAGTGGACCGGTGGCGCCCAGGGCCTCGGGGTACCCCGGGTCCTCACCGTCGGCATGGCGTGGATGGCGCTCGCACTGGTGGCCTACTGGTTCTGGCGGATGGGCCGTTCCCGGTACGGCCGCGCCCTGGAGGCCATCCGCGAGGACGAGCTGGCCGCCCGCTCCATGGGCATCGACGTGGGCCGCCACCGGCTCGCCGCCTTCGTCACGGCAGGGGCGGTCGCCGGGCTGTACGGCGTCCTCTACGCCTACTACGTCCGACTCATCGCCCCCGGCGACTTCGACTTCACGGCGGCCGTCGAAGGTCTGGTCACCGCGGTGGTCGGTGGTTCGACGATGTTCCTGGGGCCGCTGCTGGGCAGCGGGTTCCAGACGATCGTCCCGGAGGTCCAGCGGGCGGTCGGGGTGGAGGCCGGCTGGATCCGGCCGTTCCTCGCCGGCCTGCTGCTGCTGGTCGTCATCCTGTTCCTGCCCGGTGGTCTGGCGAGCCTCATCCCGCGCCGGACGCGCATGCCCTCCGGGGCCGACGACGACACCGCCGGCCTGGCCGGTCGTCGTCACCCGGCGGCCGGCGAACCGGTGGTCACCCTCGCCGGGCTGGGCAAGGAGTACGGCGGGGTGCACGCCGTCCGTGGCGTGGACCTGGAGATCCGGGCCGGTGAGGTGGTCGGCTTGATCGGCCCCAACGGGGCCGGCAAGACGACCCTGGTCAACATGATCAGCGGCCTGGTCCCACCCAGCACGGGCAGCGCGACGGTGCTCGGGACGGCGATCGGCAGCACGCCGGTGCACCGCATCGCGGCGGCGGGGGTGAGCCGCACGTTCCAGCACTCGAAGCTGTTCAACCGGCTGTCGGCGCTGGAGAACGTCCTGGTCGGCGCCCACCTCGTCAGCCGGCCGACCTTCCTGCGGCGGCTGCTCTGGCTGCCGTCGGCACGCCGGGACGAGCGGGCGGCGCTGCGGCAGGCGGCCCGCTGCCTGGAGCGGGTCGGGCTGACCTCGCTCGCCGCCACCCGCGCCGAGGCCCTGTCCTACGGCGACCAGCGCAGGCTCGAGATCGCCCGCGCGCTGGCGTCCGACCCGTCCCTGCTGATCCTGGACGAGCCGGCCGCCGGGATGAACCACGTCGAGGCGGCGCAGCTGTCGCAGCTGATCAGGTCTCTGGCGCAGGACGGGCTGACCATCCTGTTCATCGAGCACAACGTCGGCATGGTTCTGCAGACCTGCAGCCGGGTCGTCGTCCTCAACTTCGGCGAGGTCATCGCCAGCGGTGCGCCGGAGGCGATCGCTGCCGACCCCGCGGTCATCGAGGCCTATCTGGGCTCGGCGGACGACGACGTGGACGGCGGCCTGCTCGCCGAGGGGACCCGCGCGGACGCGACTCCTGCCGAGGATGCGCCACCGGATGCGGTCCTGAACCTGCGGCCCGGTGACGCCGGCAGCCTGGACACACCGGACACCAGCCCGAGGGAGGCGACATGAGCGACCCCATCCTCACCGTGGAGGACCTGCGGGTGACCTACGGACGGGTGGAGGCGGTCCGGGGCGTCTCGTTCCGGGCGCAGCAGGGCTCGCTGGTGACGCTGGTCGGGGCGAACGGGGCGGGCAAGTCCTCGGTCATCAACGCCGTTTCCGGCATGCTGCGGGCGGCCGGCGGGCGGATCACCTTCGAGGGCCAGGACATCACCCGGACGCCGGCGCACAAACTGGTGGGCCGCGGGTTGGTGCAGGTGCCGGAGGGGCGTCAGATCCTCGCCACGCTCACCGTCGAGGAGAACCTCCAGATGGGCGGCTGGCACTCGGGGACCGTCGGCGCGCGCTCCGTCGACGCCATGTACGACCGGTTCCCGGTGCTGGCCGACCGGCGGGCGCTGCCGGCCGGTGCCCTGTCCGGCGGCGAACAGCAGATGCTGGCCATCGCCCGCGCTCTGATCGCCGGGCCGAAGGTGATGCTCATGGACGAGCCGTCGATGGGGCTGGCGCCCAAGATCGTCGCCGAGGTGTTCCGGGTCATCGAGGAGATCCGTGCCTCGGGGACCACGGTCGTGCTCGTGGAACAGAACGCCCGCCGGGCGCTGCGCGCCGCCGACCACGGTTACGTGCTGCAGAGCGGGGAGGTCGTGCACTCCGGCCCGGCCGGTGAGCTGCTCGCCGACGAGCGCGTCGTGCAGGCGTACCTGGGGGTCGAGAGCGGCAGCTGACCTGCCGCCGGGATCGGCCGAGAACGTCCGATGATCCGAGGAATGCAGGCTGCCCCCGCTCGACGGCCGTCCCCACCCCGCCCGGACCACGAGGACCTCTCATGACCAGCACGGCCCGCCCGCGCCGTCGCCCCCGGTGGCGCGAGCTGCGCCCGATGCTCCCGCCCGTCCCCACCCTGCCGACGACCACCACGAGGCTCGCGCAGGCCGCAGACATCGGCGATCTCCGGCTGCTCGCCCGCCGGCGCGCGCCCCGGATGGTCTTCGACTACGTCGATGGCGCTGCTGAGAGCGAGCGCTCGCTCCGGGCGTCCGTCGAGGCGTTCGACCGGGTCACCTTCCGACCGCGTGTCCTCCGCGACGTCGGCACCGTGTCCACCAGCACGGACGTGCTCGGGCGCAGCATCGCTCTCCCGCTCGTGCTGGGCCCGACGGGCTTCACCCGGATGATGCACCGCGAGGGCGAGTCGGCCGTCGCCCGCGCCGCTGCAGCGGCCGGGGTCCCCTACACGCTGTCGACGATGGGGACCACGTCCGCCACCGACGTCGCCGCAGCCGCCCCGGAGGGGTGGAACTGGTTCCAGCTCTACGTCGTCCGGGACCGCGGCCGCAGCCGGGACAGTCTCCAGCTGGCCCGGGATGCCGGCATGGACGTGCTCGTGCTGACCGTGGACGTGCCGGTCGCGGGCGCCCGGCTGCGCGACGTCCGGCACGGCATGACCATCCCCCCGTCGCTGCGGTGGCGCAGTGCCCTGCAGGCCGTGCGCCATCCCGCGTGGTGGGCGGACTTCCTCACCAGCGAGCCCCTCGCCTTCGCCACCGTCGGCGGCGCTCCGGGCGATCTGGCCGGGATCATCAACACGATGTTCGACCCGGGCGTCACGCTCGCCGACATCGAGTGGATCCGGAGTGCCTGCACCGACCGGCCGCCGTACCCGGCCCCGAGGGCGACACGACCTCGACGAAGTCGCCGCCCGCCGCGAGGACGACGTTGGTGAGGCCGAACCGCCCGACGCCGGGGTCGTGGTGCGCCACGGAGGCGGCGAGGAGCGCCCTCAGCGCCTCCTCGACCGATGCGCGCTCGTGTGCAGCGAGCACGAGCTGGCGCAGGCGGGTCACGCGCCCCAGTCCAGCACGCAAGGGTCCGAGCGACAACGCCTGACGCCGGAGCTCCCTGGGAGACCGGGACACCGGAGCCCTCCAGCGCCCTCGCCATTGCCCAGGACGCACCTCCGCGGCGCGGGACCGTTGTCGGCTTCGCCGCACCGGTCGACGTCAGTGCCGTGTCTTCGGTGTCCGAGAGGCGCCACGCTACGTACGCACACGGCCATCGACCCTCGCCGCTGATGGCGGTTGTCAGCCGTAGGCGTCGGCGCGGTGCGAGATGCGGACGACCCGTACCAGGACTTGGTCATCGTGGATCGAGTAGACCACCCGGTACTGGCCCCTGCGGGCGGACCAGTAGCCCTCCAGATCGAACCGCAAGGGCCTGCCGACTCGATGAGGATCGGCGGCGAGCGGCCCGAACAAGAAGTCGACGACAGCGACGGCGACCGCTTCAGGGAGGTCCCGTTCGATGGCGCGCTTGGCCGCCGCAGACAGGACGACGGTGAAGGTCTGCTGGTGGCTCACCGCCGGCGTGCCGCCAGTGCGGCACGTACGTCGGCTTCGTCGTATACCTCGCCGTCGTCCATCTGGGACTCGGCCTTCCGGATCTCGACCGTGGCCTTGGGGTCGGAGAGGATCTCGAGGGTCTCGACCAGCGATTCGTAGTCCTCGACGGCGAGGATCACGGCGACCGGGCTGCCGTTCTTGGTTACGGTCACGCGTTCATGCGTCCCGGCGACCTCGTCGATGATGTGGCTGAAGTGTGCCTTCACGGAAGCCAGCGACTGGGTCGACATGACCAGGATTATGGTCATGTAGCTACGTAGGGTCAAGGAGGGCCGCGCGGAAGGCGCTCGGACGTCGTAGCTCGGACGTCGTAGGCATGCATTGAACGGCAGGGGCCCGGAACCTGAGTGGTTCCGGGCCCCTGCCGTTCAACGGACTCGGTGTGCATTGAGCGGTGTCCGAGGGGGGACATGCCACATACGCACACGCGTGTCCCTGAGGAAATGACCCGTATGGCCGGGCCGCGGTACGTCGAGCCGAGCGACGCCCGCACACCCGGCATGTTCGCGGGCGGGGCATGTGTGACACGCCTGCCCGTGCGCCGTCCTGACCCTGAGACCGCTCGACGAGGCTGACCCCGTTGCGCTGGCCGGACCGGTGCTGGCATCTGCAGGTCATGCGGTGGTCCGGAGGTGGTCATGCGGCCTCGTAGGCACGCGCAAGAGTGCGGAACGCGGCCTTCGGCTCCCAGTCGAGCGGGCCTCCAGGGGAGCCGGGCAACACCTTGACGATTCCGTAACCGGACATGTCGAGGTCCGCGCGGGGATCGGCGGAGTGTGGCTTGTACGGCTCAGCGAACTCGAAGACGAATGTGCCGGCGACGCCTGCAGCGCGGTAGACGTCGAGCAGTGAGTGCAGGTAGTCGGCCTGCTCCTGTTCATCGCGGACGTACCCGGGTGCCAGGGACGGTCCCTCCGGCCCGTACCGCACGATGGTGTGACCGGCGGGGCCCAGTGCCGCCGCGCCGCGGAAGGTGGCGCAACCGAACTCGGTGATCACCACTGGTCTGCCGTGCTGCACGTGCTTGCGAAGTCGCCCCGCATAGCCGAGCCGGTTCCATCGGAGGCGGTAGTAGTTCAAGCCGACCAGATCGAAAGGTCGCCAGTCCACCTGCTCCCAGAGGCCGGCAGCGTAGGTCACAGGTCCGTGGAACTCCGCACGTGCGACCTCGACGGCTTGTGCAAGCAGTCGGTTCAACCGCCGGCTGTACAGGGGGAGCGCCGGCCAGGACCACGGGCGCCCGAGATGGGCGGCTCGTTCGGCGTAGCTCCTGCCGGGGATGACGCCATCGGAGAAGACGCTCCACTCGCAACCGACGTTCAGCACGACTGCGCCGTGTTCCAGTCGCAACTGCTCCACCGCGCGGGCGGCGTCGAGCAGGTGGGCGAGGACTTCGTGCTGCGGCCTGTCGATCAGCCGCGGCTGGACCCACACATCGAGCCCGACGCGACGCGCGATGCCCGCTGCTTCGGCGAGCCGGCCCGTGTCGGTGCCGAAGAGGTTGACCGTCGTGCAGTGCAGCTCGTCGCGGATGGCGAGCAGGTCTCGGGTCACGTCGTCCCGATGCCAGGAGATCCGGGAGGGCACGGAGGCGTAGTCCGTTCCGACGTCGTAGTTGATCCCGCGCAGGGCAGGCGCGGGCGGCAGGGACGTCACGGCATCTCCGTCATGAGCGGTCGGACGGCCGCCTCGAAGATGCGGGCCAGCTCGTCGGCGTAGGCCTGCAGGTCGATCTCAGGATCCGTCGCCCACTGCTCGAGCGCGCCGGTGATCGCTCTGTCCACGGTGACGGCCAGGGGGAGCGGGTCGAAAGACGTCAGCTCCCCGCGCTCCTGACCCGCACGAAGGAGGTCGACCAGCACGCGCACGACGGACGCCTCGGCACCAGGTGGGTAGTGCAGGGACCCGTCGGCGCAACGGTGGTTGACGACGATGCTGCCGATCGCCAGGAGTTGCTGCCGGTGCGAGCCGTAGTACTGGATCTCAGCGTGCACGAAGGTCGCGAGCTTCTCCGTCATCGTCCCGGCTCCTGCCAGGCGAGGCTGCACCGCGGCCCAGCTCGAGGCGTACACGTGGTCGACGACGAGCTCGATGAGCCGGTCCTTACTGGTGAAGTGGTAGGCGATGACCCCCTTACTGACCCCGGCGCGCTGCGCGATTCGGGCCAGTGACGCCTGGCCGTAACCGAGCTCGGCGATCGTCTCGATGGTGGCCTGGAGCAGTTGCCGTCGCCGGGCCTCTTCGATGAAGGTCTGTTCCACGCCCGACCGGTCTGACCGCATGGTCAGAAATTAGCACGAGTGGTCAATCCTGCTCCGGCGGCGATGAATCGTGCGGTTCTTCACCGGCAAGCAGGTGTGCACCTACCTGTACCTGTGGACGCCGAATCTGACCGGTGCAAGGCCATGGGTGATGCGACGCGACGATCGTGCGCGAGCTGATCGAGCTGATCGAGCTGATCGAGCGGGACGGTCGGACACCCTTCGAGATCTGCGGCCGATCGACCAGGGAGCACGGCCTGGCCTCGTGGCGCCAGGTCAGCTCCCAGTGCCTTGCGGTACCCGGACGACGTCCTACAGGCATGGAGCCGACGTGCCTACGTCAGAAACAAGGGAACCCCCACCGGCCTGAAGACCGTGGGGGTTCAACTCGGTGTCCGAGGGGGGACTTGAACCCCCACGCCCGATAAAGGGCACTAGCACCTCAAGCTAGCGCGTCTGCCATTCCGCCACCCGGACAAGGTGGGCACTCCGCGGAGCGCCTCGATGAGCATAACCGAGGCCACCGCCGGTCCGGGACAGGGGCCGGTGGCACCATCGACCGCATGTCGCAGCCCACGCCCCTGGCCGGTGCCCAGTCCGAGGTCGCGGACCTGCTCTCCGACCTGATCCGGATCGACACCACCAACACCGGTGACTCCGCCACGAGCGCGGGGGAGCGGAAGGCCGCCGAGTGGGTCGCCGCCAAGCTGGACGAGGTGGGGATCAGCAGCGTCATCCACGAGTCCGAGCCCGGCCGGGCCAACCTGGTCGCCCGGATCGAGGGCACGAACCGCGACCGCCCGGCGCTGCTGGTGCACGGCCACCTGGACGTCGTCCCGGCCGACCCGGCCGAGTGGAGCGTCCACCCGTTCAGCGGCGAGCAGCGCGACGGCTACGTGTGGGGCCGCGGCGCGGTCGACATGAAGGACATGGACGCGATGACCCTGGCGCTGGTGCGTGACTGGGCCCGCACCGGCGTCAAGCCCGACCGCGACATCGTGCTGGCCTTCGTCGCCGACGAGGAGGCCGGCGGCCGCAAGGGCGCCCACTACATGGTCGACCACCACGCCGACCTCTTCGAGGGCTGCACCGAGGCGATCAGCGAGGTCGGCGGGTTCAGCATCACCGTCCGCGACGACCTGCGCCTCTACCTCGTGCAGACCGCGGAGAAGGGCCTGGCGTGGATGAAGCTGACCGCCCAGGGCCGCCCCGGGCACGGCTCCTTCGTGCACGACGACAACGCCGTCACCCGGCTGGCCGCAGCGGTCGCCCGGATCGGCACCACCCGGCTGCCCACCGTGCTCACCCCGCCGATGCGCGAGTTCCTCGACGCGGTCAGCGACGCCTACGGCGTGGAGATCGACCCGGACCAGCCCGACGAGGCGCTGGCCCGGCTGGGCAGCATCAGTCGAATGATCGGCGCGGCGCTGCGCAACACGGTCAACCCCACGATGCTCGACGCCGGCTACAAGACCAACGTCATCCCCGGCGCCGCCAGCGCCACCATCGACGGCCGCTTCCTGTACGGGCAGGAGGCGGAGTTCGAGAAGCAGCTGGACGAGCTGATCGGGGAGGGCGTCGCCCGGGAGTGGATCACCTACGACCAGGCCGTGGAGACGACGTTCGACGGCCCCTCGGTCGACCTGATGGTCCAGGCGCTGCAGGCCGAGGACCCGGGCGCCCGCGCCGTCCCGTTCACCATGAGCGGCGGCACCGACGCCAAGAGCTTCGAGACCCTCGGCATGCGCTGCTTCGGTTTCTCCCCGCTCAAGCTCCCCGCCGAGCTGGACTTCGCCTCACTGTTCCACGGCATCGACGAGCGGATCTCCATCGACTCGATGCAGTTCGGCATCCGGGTGCTCGACCGGTTCCTGCGCCAGGCGTGATGTGATGCCGGGCGTGACCGACACCACTCCCACGCCCGGTTCCCCCGCCCCCGGCGACGTCGCCCTCGTCACCGGAGGGACCGGCGGCTTCGGCCGCGCCCTCGCCGCCCAGCTCCGCGAGCGCGGGGTCACCGTCGTCCTCGCCGACCTCGACAGCGCGGCCAACCGCGGGGTCGCCGAGGGCCTGGGGGCGCACTTCGTGGCCCTCGACGTCACCGACCGGGCGGCCAACGCCGCCGTCGTCGCCGCTGTGGAGGCCGAGCACGGCCGGCTGGACGCCGTCTTCCTCAACGCCGGCATCGCCGGGCAGTCCCGGCACGCCCTGGACGTCGACGAGTTCCTCAAGGTGGTCGACGTCGACCTGTTCGGCGTCGTCTACGGCACCGAAGCGGCGCTGCCGGCCCTGCGGCGCGCCGGAGGCGGGTCGATCGTGGTGACCGCCTCCCTGGCCGGGCTGTCGCCGATGGCCACCGACCCCGGCTACAGCGTCGCCAAGGGCGGGGCGGTGGCCTTCGTCCGGTCGATGGCCTCCCGGCTCGTCGACGACGGCATCACCATCTCCGCGATCTGCCCCGGGTTCGCCGACACCGCGATCATCGACCCGCTGCGCGAGGAGTTCGCCGCCGCCGACTTCCCGGTGCTGTCGGCCGGCGAGGTCGCCGAGGCGATGGTCGCCGCCTGGGCCGGTGCCGAGCCGGGTGCGGCCTACGTCGTCCAGCCGGGAGTGGGAGCCGTCCCGTACAAGTTCAAGGGAGTGCCGGCCGCCCGGACGACGAGCGGCGAGACCGCCGTCGTCCCGACCGCGCTGCGGCCGCCCTCGATGCGCTGAACCGGCTCAGATCTCGAGGGAACCGGTGTGCACGATCTGCTCGGCGACCACCCGGAGCTTCCGGTTGGTGCGCTGACTGACCTCGATCAGCCACCGGTGGGCCTGCTGCTCGGTGATGCACCGGCGCGTCATCACCACGCCGATGGCGGTGGCGATGGTGCGGTTGGTGACCAGGGCCGTCTCCAGGTGGGCGACGCGCTCCTCGGCCTGCGCCTGCGCGGCGCGAGCCGACTCGACCACCGCGCGGTCGCGCTCGCGCGCCGCGGCCACGGTCACCAGGTCGGCGGCCGCCCCCAGGACCGCCAGCTCCGCAGCACCGAACTCCGGGCGGGTCCGGGAGCCGACCGACAGGGTGCCGAGCACGGCCGGTCCCGCGGTCAGCGGGAAGCTGGCGTAGGCGGTGGCGTCCAGTTCCCGGGCCAGGGCCAGCCGCTCGTCGGGGTCGGCGTCCACCCGGGCGTGCGCCTCCGGGCGGCGCCGTTCGGCGACCATCCCGCAGACGGCGACGCCGAGCGGGACCACCGCGAGGTCCGTCCGGTGCTGCGCAGCGACGCCGATGGTGGTGTGCAGGCGCAGTTCGTCGGCCGCCGGGGGCAGCTCGTACCGGATGGAGAAGTCCAGCCCGAACGGCCGGTTCAGGTCGTCGACGAGGCGTTCGACGAGGTCCTGCGAGGGGCTGCCGGCGGCCAGGTCGGCGCCCAGCCGGCCCAGGGTGTGCACGGCGACGGGGTCGATGGTGGAGCTCACGGGGGTTCGTCCTCCGGTGGTCGACGACGCCGTCCTCTCGACGCAACCGCTCCAGCGTACGAGGTGCCTGATTGCGCGCAATGAGTTCTCGGCCCCCGGGTGACCGGCGTCACCGCCGCTCTGGCAAGGTGCCGGGCATGCGTGCATGGCGAGTCCACTCTCTCGGCGACCCGGCCGAGGTCATGTCCCTCGACGAGGTCGAGCAGCCGACGCCGGCCGACGGCCAGGTGCTGGTCAAGGTGCGGGCGGCCGGGCTGAACTTCCCCGACGTGCTGATGGCGATGGGGCAGTACCAGGAGCGGCCGCCGCTGCCGTTCACCCCCGGCGTGGAGCTGTGCGGCGAGATCGTCGAGACCGGCCAGCGGGTGCTCGGCTCGCCTTCCGGCGGGCCCGGCGCCTTCGCCGAGTACGCCCTGATGGACGCCGCCGCAGCCTGGCCGGTGCCCGACGCGATGTCCGATGAGCAGGCCGCCTCGCTGTACCTGACCTACCAGACCGGCTACGTCGGCCTGCACCGTCGCGCGGCGCTGCAGGCGGGGGAGTGGCTGCTGGTGCACGCCGGGGCCGGTGGCGTCGGGACGGCGGCGATCCAGCTCGGCAAGGCCGCCGGCGCGAAGGTGATCGCCACCGCCGGTGGGGAGCGCAAGACCGAGGTCTGCCGCTCACTCGGCGCCGACCACGTCATCGACTACACGGCCGAGGACTTCGTCCCGCTGGTCAAGGAGATCACCGGCGGGCACGGGGCCGACGTCGTCTACGACCCGGTGGGTGGCGAGGTGTTCGACAAGTCGCGCAAGTGCATCGCCTTCGAGGGGCGGCTGGTCGTCGTCGGCTTCACCAGCGGCACGATCCCGCAAGCCCCGGTCAACCACGCGCTGGTCAAGAACTACAGCATCGTCGGGCTGCACTGGGGCCTGTACCGCAAGCACGACCCGGCCCGGATCGGGACGGTGCACCAGGCGCTGTGCGACCTGTTCGACGACGGTGCGATCGCCCCGCTGGTCGGCCAGTCGCTGCCGCTCACCCAGCTGCCGCAGGCGATGGCCGCCATCGCCGACCGCAGCACCGTCGGCAAGGTCGTCCTCACCCCCTGACGTGGCCTCAGACCATGGGGCGGGGGAGGTAGGACAGCCGCGCCCGACGTCGCATGATCACCTTTCGGGTGCCGTCGGCGTGCAGCTGGAGCCGGGCGAGCTCCCAGCCGCCCGTGTCGGACTGCATGCTCATCAGCTGCGCGGCCGCGGAGCGGGAGATGCCCGCCGGGATGCGCAGCGGGGCGTACTCGTACTCGCCGGGTGCTGACACCTCGTCGATTGTGCCTGCCGGACGTCGGTGGGTCATGTGGTGGTCACCACGACGCCACCTGGTCCGGGTGTCGCACCGGCGGAGTACGGGCAGGGGAGGACGGCGCGGCCCGGCACCCGGCCGGGCCCCCGACCGGCGAGGAGCCCCCATGACCGACCCCGAAGCCAACGACGCCGACCGCCTGGAGCAGCAGCGGACCGTCGCCCCGGCCGGCCCGGAGCTCGCCGACGAGGTGAGCCCGCTGGGCGCCGACGTCCCGGAGGCCGACGCCGTCGAGCAGCAGCTCACCGCCGCCCCGGGCGCCTCGACCGGACTGCGGGACGCCGATCCCGAGGCCGACGAGTACGACGTCCTGGAGCAGCAGGCCGCCGTCCCCGACGACGAGGACGACCAGCGGGGCTGATCTCGAACGCGCTCGGTGGGCACCGACCGATGGCCGGGGCCGGAACGGCCCCGGCCCGGACCGGCTCAGCGGGAGTAGTACTCCACGACCAGCTGCTCCTCGCAGACCACCGGGACCTCGGCGCGCTGCGGCCGGCGGAGGACCACGCAGCGGAGCTCGGCGAGCTGGACCTCCAGGTAGGCCGGGGCAGCGGCGTGGGCACCGGAGGCGGCGACCTGGAAGGGCAGCTTGGCCTTGCTGCGCTCGGCGATCTCGACGACGTCGTAGGGCTGCACCTGGTAGCTGGGCCGGTCGACCCGCTTGCCGTTCACCGTGACGTGCTGGTGGCTGACCGTCTGCCGGGCCTGGTAGATCGTCCGCGCGAAGCCGGCGCGCAGCACGGTTGCGTCCAGCCGCGCCTCGAGCTGGTGGGTGATCAGCTCCTCGCCGGTCTTCCCGCCGCTGCGCCGGGCCCGGTCGAACGCCGAGCGGAGCTGGGTCTCGCTGATGTCGTACTGAGCGCGCAGCCGCTGCTTCTCCATCAGCCGGGTCTTGTAGTCGCTGGTGTTCTTGCGCTTGCGGCCGTGCTCACCGGGCGGGTACGGGCGCCGCTCGAAGTAGCGGACGTCCTTGGGGGTGAGCGGGATGCCCAGCGCACGGGAGCGCCGGACCTTGGGGCGAGAGCTGTTCACACGGTCCTCCGGGTTCGGTTAGGCTCACCTTACCGCGATGTCGAGTCGTCCTGAACCCGGAGTGCCGCATGACACGATCGACCCGCCCCGCCACCCCGGGGCCCTCGTCCGATGCAGTCCGGCCCACCGGAGCCGAACGAGCGCGCACGGTGGCCGCCCGACCGTCCGCCGCGGTCTGCGCCGCCGGCATCGACGGGAGCCGCGTGCTCGGGCACGCCATCACCGCCGCGGGCCAGGTGCTCGTCGTGGTGCCTACCGCCGGCGAGGTGTGCAGCGCGGTGCAGTCGTCCCCCGACGGGGACCTCGCGGCGTTGCTGATGGTCACCGACCACGCGCCGGTGCCGCTGCGGGAACCGGTGCGCGCCCAGGTCTGGCTGTCGGGGTGGCTCACGCCGTTGCTCGAGGCCGATCAGCGGGACGCCACACTGGCCTTCGCCGACGTCGCCCCGGTGGGGGCGCTGCTGGACGTCGGGCGCAGCGCGACCCTGCTGCGCCTGGACCTGGCCGAGGTCGTGCTGGGGGAGTGCGGCACGGTCACCGAGATCGACCCCGACGCCTTCCTCGCCGCCGTGCCCGACCCACTGGCCGCGGTGGAGGCGCAGGCGCTGCAGCACCTGGACGTCGCGCACCCCGAGGAGCTGGACCTGCTCTGCTCCCGGGTGCCGGCCGCCTGGTTGGGGCAGGGCGACGTCGTCCGCCCGCTCGGCCTGGACCGGTACGGGTTCCGCTTGCGGATCGAACAGCGGTCGGGCCACCGGGACGTCCGCGTCCCGTTCGCCGACCCGGTCACCGGCGCCGACGACCTCGGCCCGGCCGTGCACCGGCTGATCTGCGCCGTGAGACGCGCCTGCCCCGGGCGCTGACCGCGGAGGTCTGCGCCCGGGGCAGGGGAGTGGTGCCGTGGAGCGAGGTCAGTGGACCTTGCGCCGCCCGCCGCTCATGCCCTCGGCCGCACCGACCAGCAGCACGGCAGCGACGATCGCGACGATCGCGCCGATGATGTTGAGCTCGCCGAAGTCACCGGTGCCCAGGAGGGTGGCGACGACGCCACCGATCAGGGAACCGACGACACCGAGGGCCAGGGTGGCCAGGATGCTGAGGTTCTGCTTGCCCGGCTTGATCAGCCGCGCCAGTGCACCGACGATCAGACCGAAGACGAGGAAACCGATGATGCCCATGGGCTGGTGGTTTCCCACAAGATCAACGCGGCAAACGCCCGCCGCCTGACGGGTGGCTCACTCCGCCAGCTCGGCGAGCAGGGCCGCCAGCCGGGTCCGGCGCGGCCGGACGTCGACCTCCCGCACCGCGCGGGCCAGGGCGGCGCCGCTGGCGTGCACGATCGACAGGTGCCGCTGGGCCCGGGTGAGCGCGGTGTAGACCAGCGGCCGGGACAGCATCCCGCCGGCCTCCGGCGGCAGCACCACGACGACGCCGGGCCACTCCGAGCCCTGGGCCCGGTGCACGGTGATCGCCCAGCCGTGCCGGAGGTCTCCGAGCGCCTTGCCGATCACGGTGACCGGTCCGGAGCTGAAGTCGACGGTGAGCGAGCCCTCGCCGGTGCCGGTGACCACACCGACCTCGCCGTTGGCGAACCCGATCGGCTCCAGCTCCAGGTGGTTGGCGGTGGCCACCACCCGGTCACCGACGTCGAACCCGAACACCGTGCCCTCGCCCGGGTTGAGCTGTGCCTTCAGTGCCTTGTTCAGCTCGATCGTGCCGGCCGGCCCGCGGTGCACCGGGGTGACGACCTGCACCGTCGACGGGTCGATCCCCAGCGCGCGCGGGATCGAGTCGGTGACCAGCTGCACCACCCGCTTCGCGGCCTCGGCGCTGCCGGTGGCCGGCACGATCACCACCTCACGGTCCGGGGACTCCACCTGCACCAGCTCGCCGCCCCGGACGCCGGTGGCCAGCCGGGCGATCGCCCCACCGGCGGCCTGGCGGTGCAGCGTGGTCAGCTCGGTCACCGGCACCACGCCGGAGTCGATCAGGTCACCGAGGACGTGGCCCGGGCCGATCGAGGGCAGCTGGGCCGGGTCGCCCACCAGCAGCAGGTGGGTCCCGTCGGGGCAGGCCTCCAGCAGCGCCGCGGCCAGCTCGACGTCCAGCATCGAGGCCTCGTCGACCACGACGACGTCGGCGTCCAGCGGCCACTCCTCGTTGCGGGCGAACCCACCCGTCATGCCCTGGGCGCCCAGCAGCCGGTGCACGGTCACCGCCGGGTGGTCGGTCAGCTCCTCCAGCCGCTTCGCCGCCCGGCCGGTCGGCGCCGCCAGGGCGACCTCGGTGCCCTTGGCCTGCAGCAGCTTCACCAGCGAGGCCACGGTCCGGCTCTTCCCGGTGCCCGGCCCGCCGGTCAGCAGCGAGACGCCGGCGCCGAGCACCTGGGCCACCGCCGCCTGCTGTGCCGGGTCCAGGCCCTTGGCCACCGACCGCACCGACGCCGGGTCTGCGATCCGCCCGCTCGTGGCGGCCAGCCGGTGCACGTTCTCCGCCACCGCCTCCTCCGCCATCCCGTACCGGGCCAGCGACAGGGTGCGCAGCGCCGGGTCGGGCTCGGGCAGCTCGTCGGCGTCGTCGGCCGGCTCGACCATCGGTGGTTCGTGCTCAAGCACCTCGCCGGACTCCACCGCGGCCACCACGGCGGCGGCCGGGTCGGCGATCCCCTCGGCCCGCAGCGCCGCCACCACCAGGTCGGCGGGGAGCACGGTGTGCCCGTCCCGGGTGGCGGTCCGCAGCGTCAGCGCCACGATGGCCCGGCCGCGGCGGGTGTCCTGCCGGTCGGCGCCGGAGAGGACGGCGATCGCCAGCCGGTCGGCGTCGGCCAGCGTCACCCCGGTCAGGCCGAGCAGTGCCCAGGGGTCGTCCCGGAGCCGGCGGGCGGCGTCCGGGCCGAGCGCGTCGGCGGAGTTCACGGCCAGCCGGGCGTTCAGGCCGGCGCCGACGAGCAGCTCGACCACCTCGTAGGTCGACCGCGCGGCGAGGAAGGAGCTGAACAGCCGCTCGGCGCGCTGCCGGCCCACCCGGGGCAGCTTGAGCAGTCGGTCGGCGGTGACGTCGTCCGGGCCGGTGATGCCGGCGGTCGGCAGGTCGGCCGCCGTCCGCTTGCCCAGGCCCGGCCACAGGCCCGCGGTGCAGAAGGCGGCGAAGACGGGGTCGCCAGCGGGTGTGCTCATGACCTCAGTGCTCCCGACGCTGCTCGGGATAGGAGAAGTGCGGTGCGGACACGTCGTCCAGGGCGGTGGTGATCGCCGGCGGCAGCCGGACGCCCTCGGCGTCGAGGGCGGCCTGCAGCTGCTGGGCGGTCCGGGCGCCCACGATCGGGGCCACCACGCACGGCCGGTCGCGCAGCCAGGCCAGCGCCACCCCCAGCGGCGTGGTGCCCAGCCCCTCGGCCGCGGTGATCACCGCCTCCACCACCCGGTCCGCGGTCGCCGAGCGCAGCCCGTCGATGAACCCCTGCCACTGCGCCGACGCGCCGCGGGAGTCGGCGGGCGTGCTGTGCCGGTACTTGCCGGTGAGCAGCCCCCGGCCCAGCGGCGACCACGGCAGGATGCCCAGCCCCAGCGCCTCCGCGGCCGGCTGCACCTCGCGCTCGACGCCGCGCTGCAGCAACGAGTACTCGACCTGGGTGCTCACGATCGGGGTGCGCCCGGGCCAGGCACGCTGCCAGGTGGCCGCCTGGGCGGTCTGCCAGCCGGAGAAGTTGCTCACCCCGACGTAGCGGGCCCGGCCGGAGGAGACGGCCAGGTCGCAGGCGGCCAGCGTCTCCTCCAGGGGCGTGGCGTCGTCCCAGGCGTGCAGCTGCCACAGGTCGACGTGGTCGATCCCCAGCCGCTCCAGGGACGCGTCCAGCGCCGAGAGCAGGTGCCCGCGGGAGGCGCCGCGGCCCATCGGCCCGGGGCCGGTGCGGCCCGCCGCCTTGGTGGCGACCAGCACGTCGTCCCGCGGGACGACGTCGGCCAGCAGCCGCCCGAGGGTCCGCTCGCTCTCCCCGTCGGCGTACACGTCGGCGGTGTCGACCAGCGTGCCGCCGGCGTCGACGAACGCCGTCAGCTGCATCGCGGCCTCGTCCTCGTCGGTGTCACGGCCCCACGTGAGGGTGCCCAGCCCCAGCCGGGAGACGACGAGCCCACTGCGCCCGAGCGCCCGCTGTTCCACGACGGGTCAACCTACCGTTGCCCACCGACGTCCCCCGGCAGCGACGAACGTCTCGTGCCGGGCTGCCGGGCCCCGGGGTCCCGGCCACCTAGGGTGCCTGTCGTGCGCGAGCCCTCGACCTGCCCTGACCACCGCCCGGCCGAGCAGCGGGGGCGCTGACCGTGGGCTGGTGGGAAGCCGTCGTCCTCGGCCTCGTCCAGGGGCTCACCGAGTTCCTGCCGATCTCCTCCAGCGCCCACCTGCGGGTGGTCGGCGAGGCGTTCGGCTGGGGTGACCCCGGCGCGGCGTTCACCGCGATCACCCAGATCGGCACGGAGCTCGCCGTGCTCATCTACTTCCGGCACGACATCTGGCGGATCATCACCGCCTGGGTCCGGGGGCTGTCCGACCGCTCGGCCCGCAGTGACCCCGACGCCCGGATGGGCTGGCTGATCATCATCGGCAGTCTGCCGATCGTCGTCCTCGGGCTGCTGTTCCAGGACTCGATCGAGACGACCTTCCGCGACCTGCGGATCATCGCCGTCGCCCTGATCGTCTTCTCGCTGGTCCTGTACTGGGCCGACCGGGTGGGCAGCACCGAGCGGGACCTGCCCGACCTGACCGTCAAGCACGGCCTGACCTTCGGGTTCGCCCAGGCGATGGCGCTCATCCCCGGGGTCTCCCGCTCCGGCGGCACCATCACCGCCGGCCGGTTCCTCGGCTACAACCGGGCCGCAGCCGCGCGGTACTCGTTCCTGCTCGCCGTCCCCGCCGTGCTCGGCGCCGGGTTCTTCCAGGCCTACGAGTCCCTGACCGGCGAGACCGAGGGCGAGGCGCTCTCCTGGGGTCCGACGGTCCTGTCCACGGTCATCGCCTTCGGGATGGGGTACGCGGTCATCGCCTGGCTGCTGCGCTACCTGGAGCGCGGCAGCTTCGCCCCGTTCGTGGTCTACCGGATCGCACTCGGCGTGCTGGTGCTGGCGCTGGTCGGCACCGGCGTCCTCGAGCCGACCTGACGGAGAGCCGCTCACTAGAGTCGGTGGAGTGACCACCGTCGTGCTGCTCCGACACGGCCGGACGACGGCCAACACCGCAGGCGTGCTCGCCGGCTGGACCCCCGGGGTCCAGCTGGACGACGCCGGTCAGGCGCAGGTCCAGGCGGTCGCGCAGCGGCTGTCCGCCGTCCCGCTGGCCGCAGTGGTGAGCAGCCCACTGGAGCGCTGCCAGCAGACCGCCGGCGCGGTCGCCGAGGG
This sequence comes from Modestobacter sp. VKM Ac-2984, assembly GCF_026967985.1. Taxonomy (GTDB): domain Bacteria; phylum Actinomycetota; class Actinomycetes; order Mycobacteriales; family Geodermatophilaceae; genus Modestobacter. The sequence goes on from NZ_JAPVBJ010000003.1 coordinate 351,802, forward strand.
CCGGGCCCTGGACGTGCAGACCGACGACCGGTTCGGCGAGGCCCGGTACGGCGACTGGACCGGGCGCCCGATCAAGGAACTGGTCAAGGAGCCGCTCTGGAAGGTCGTGCAGCAGCACCCCTCCGCCGCGGTCTTCCCCGGCCCCGAGGGCGAGGGGCTCGCCCAGACCCAGGCGCGGGCGGTGGCCGCCGTCCGGGAGTGGAACGCGAAGCTCGGCCCGGACGCCGTCTGGCTGGTCTGCAGCCACGGCGACGTGATCAAGTCGATCCTGGCCGACGCCCTGGGGCTGCACCTGGACTCCTTCCAGCGGATCGTCGTCGACCCGGCGTCCCTGTCGGTCGTCACCTACACCGACACCCGGCCCTTCCTGGTCCGGGTCAACGACACCGGCGGCGACGTGTCCGCCCTGATCCCGCCGAAGAAGAAGCGCGGCCGGCGCACACCCTCCTCCGATGCGGTCGTCGGCGGCGGCGCGGGCTCCGGCGCCGCGTAACCTGATCGCCGTGCCTCGTCAGGTCTTCCTCTTCGACCGTCCCTCCCGGTTCGTCGCCGGCACGGTGGGCCAGCCCGGCGACCGCACCTTCTACCTGCAGGCCTCCGACGAGGCCGGCCGCACGATCAGCGTGGCGCTGGAGAAGACGCAGGTCCAGGTGCTGGCCGACCGCATGAGCGAGCTGCTCGACGAGGTGGCCAACCGCGCCGCCGTCGTCGTCCCGCCCGACGCCGACGTCGACGACCTCGAACCGCTCACCGCCCCCGTCGACGAGGAGTTCCGCGTCGCCGCGATGGGCCTGGCCTGGGACGGTGAGGAGGACGCCGTCGTCGTCGAGGCCGTCGCCGCCGGCGAGGAGCCGATCGAGGAGGACGCGATCCTCTCCGACAGCGACGAGGGCCCCGACGCCCTGCGCGTCACGATCACCCCGGTCGCGGCCCGCGCGTTCGTCGCCCGCGCCCGCCGGGTGATCGCCGCCGGCCGGCCCTCCTGCCCGCTGTGCTCGCTGCCGCTGGACCCGGCCGGTCACGTCTGCCCCCGGCAGAACGGCTACCGCCGCTGAGCCGGCGGAGCGATGACGGCGCCTGATCCCCGCGACGACCGGCTGGAGCACCCGCTGACCGACGAGCCCCTCGAGCTGGACGACGAGCTCGACGACGACGAGCTGGACGGCGACGTCGTCGAGCTGGACCTCGCCGGCTTCGACCACGGCGACCGTCGGCCGCCCAGCGGCGCCGACGAGGTCGCCACCCTGCTCCGCGAGGGTGCGCTGGACATGGAGGGCCGGCTGCTGGACGCCAGCAACGTCACCCTCGTCGGGGCGATCCGGACCGACCAGCTGGCCGCCACCTGCGTGTACAAGCCGGTGGCGGGGGAGCGGCCGCTGTGGGACTTCCCCGACGGCACGCTCGCCGGCCGGGAGATCAGCGCGCACCTGGTGTCGGAGGCCACCGGCTGGTCGATCGTGCCGCCCACCGTGCTGCGCGAGGGCCCGTTCGGCCCCGGCATGGTGCAGCTCTGGATGGACGCCGACCCCACCGTCGAGCTCACCGAGTTCGTCCGGCTCGACGTCCCCGAGCTCCGCCGGATGGCCGTCTTCGACGCCGTGGTGAACAACGCCGACCGCAAGGGCGGCCACATCATCCCGATGCGCGGCGGGCACGTGTACGGCGTCGACCACGGCATCTGCTTCTCCGCTGAGCCCAAGCTGCGCACCCTGCTGTGGCGCTGGGCCGGCAAGCCGCTCACCGCCGAGGCGGTCACCGTCCTGCGCGAGCTGGACGACCAGCTGCGCGGCGAGCTGGGCGAGCAGCTGCACGAGCACCTCACCCGGCGCGAGGTGCGGCGCACCCAGCAACGGGTGGCCGAGATGCTGCGCACCGGCGTGCACCCCCAGCCGAGCGGGGAGTGGCCCGCGCTGCCCTGGCCGCCGTTCTGAGCTGAGCGCCGTCGGCCCGGCGTTGCTCTCCCGCCGCCGTCCCTGCCAGGGTGGGGGAGTGCCTCACCGGAGCCGACTCGCGGTCCTGCTGATCGACCTGCCGCCGCAGCTGCACGACCGGGGGCAGGCGTTCTGGTCCGCCGCGACGGGCCATCCCGTGGAACCCGACACCATCGACGACGCGTGGTCCTCGCTCGGTTCCTTCGCCGACGGGTTCCACCTGGAGGTCCAGCGCACCGGGGTGGGCACCCCGCCGCGCTGGCACGTGGACATCGAGACCGACGACGTGCACGCCGAGGTGGCCCGGCTGGAGGCCCTCGGGGCGGTCCGGATGGTCGACATGGGCGGGTTCTGGCAGATGAAGGACCCGGCCGGGCTGCTGTTCTGCGTGGTCGGCGTCCAGACCGGGGAGGAGTTCGAGCGGCACGCCACCACCTGGCCGTGACGGCGTCACCTCTCCGGGCCTGACGGGCTGCCGGTCCGGCCGGCGGGGGAACGGCGGGTGTCGACCGGGTGGCGTGCCGACCTGTCACCGGCCGGATCTAGGCTCCTGCCGTGCTCTCCTGGCCTGCCCCGCTGCTCCCCACCCTGCCCGGGTCCGGCCCCGCCCTGCGGCTGTACGACACCGCCCGCGGCGAGGTGGTCGAGACCTCACCGGGCCGCACGGCCCGCATGTACGTCTGCGGCATCACGCCCTACGACGCCACGCACCTCGGCCACGCCGCCACCTACCTGGCCTTCGACCTGGTCAACCGGGTCTGGCGCGATGCCCGGCACGCCGTGCACTACGTGCAGAACGTCACCGACGTCGACGACCCGCTGTTCGAGCGGGCCGACCGCGACGGCGAGGACTGGATCGTCCTGGGCATGCGCGAGACGGCGCTCTTCCGCGAGGACATGACCGCGCTGCGGGTGCTGCCGCCGGAGGACTTCGTCGGCGCCGTCGAGTCGATCCCGCGGATCGCCGCCCACGTGGAGACCCTGTGGGACGCCGGACTGGCCTACCAGCTGGACGACGGCACCGGGGACGTCTACCACGACGTCGCCCAGGCGCCCGGGTTCGGCTCCGAGTCCGGCTACGACGAGGCCACCATGCTCCGGCTGTCCGCCGAGCGGGGCGGCGACCCCGACCGGGCGGGCAAGCGGCACGCGCTCGACCCGCTGCTGTGGCGGGGGGCCCGCGAGGGCGAGCCGTCCTGGCCCGGTCCGCGGGGCGTCGCGGGCCGCCCGGGCTGGCACGTCGAGTGCGCCACGATCGCTCTCGACAAGATCGGCATGGGCTTCGACGTCCAGGGCGGCGGCAGTGACCTGGTCTTCCCGCACCACGAGTACTCCGCCGTCCACGCCGAGGCGCTCACCGGCACCAAGCCCTTCGCCCGGGCCTACGTGCACGCCGCGATGATCGGGCTGGACGGGGAGAAGATGAGCAAGAGCCGGGGCAACCTGGTCTTCGTCTCCCGGCTCCGCGGCGACCGCACCGACCCGATGGCGATCCGGCTGGCCCTGCTGTCCGGGCACTACCGCACCGACCGGGCCTGGACCCCCGACCTGCTGGCCCAGGCGCAGCGGCGGCTGGACACCTGGCGGCGCGCCGTCGAGCTGCCGCTGGGTGCGCCGGCCGGCCCGGTGCTGGCCGCCGTCCGGGAGCGGCTGGCCGACGACCTCGACACCCCCGGCGCGATCGCCGCCGTCGACCGCTGGGCTGCCGCGAGCCTCGCCGAGGCCGCCTCCGGCCCGGGCCTGCCCGCCGCGCAGTCCAGCGACGACTGGGACGAGGAGTCCCCGGCCGTCGTCCGCGACCTCGTCGACGCACTGCTCGGCGTGGCACTCACGCCGTGAGCGAGGGCGGGACGGGGTTCGAGTGGCTGGCGTACCCGCCTGCCTTCACCCGGATCGACCGACAGGCGCGGGAGGACGCGGAGACGGCTCTCGCCCCGGCGGCCGCCCGGTCCGCCCGGAGCCGGGGACGGGCGCGCCCTGAGCCCGACGACGGACTCCGCACCTGCTGGGAGCTCGACCGCGACCGGGTGCTGCACGCCAAGGCCTTCCGCCGGCTCAAGCACAAGACCCAGGTCTTCCTGCACCCCGACGGCGACCACTTCGTCACCCGGCTCACCCACACCCTCCAGGTCACCCAGGTCGCCCGGTCACTGGCCCGGGCGCTGGGCCTGCACGAGACCCTGGCCGAGGCGATCGCACTGGCCCACGACGTCGGCCACTCGCCGTTCGGGCACATCGGCGAGGAGGCCCTGGAGCCCTACGTCGCTGGTGGCTGGCACCACGCCGCCCAGGGGGTGCGGATCGTCGAGGTGCTCGAGGACCTCAACCTCACCTGGGAGGTGCGCGACGGCGTCCGGGCACACAGCTGGAAGATCACCCCGCCGCCGGCCACCCGGGAGGCGGAGTGCGTGAAGTTCGCCGACCGGATCGGCTACCTCTCCCACGACGCGCTGGACGCCGTCCGGGCCGGGGTGCTGCGCGCCGGTGACCTGCCGGCCCGCACGCTGGCCACCTTCGGCCCGCCCGGCGGGGCGATGGTCGGGGCGATGATCGAGGCGGTCGTCGACGGGACGTACGCCTCGGCGCGCGAGGAGGCCCGGCACGCCGTCCCCGGCGGCCCGCCGACCCCGGCCGTGCGGATGGCGCCGGACGCCCTCGAGGCGATGAACGAGCTGCGGGCCTTCATGTTCGAGCGGGTCTACGGGTCCGAGATCGCCGCCGGGCAGAAGCACGTGGCGATCGAGGTGATCCGCCGGCTGGTCGACCACCACCTGGACCATCCCGAGCTCATGCCGGCCAGCTACCGGGACACCGAGGCCGACCTGGTCACCCAGGTCGTCGACTACGTGACCGGGATGACCGACCGGTTCGCCCTCGCCACCTACGACCGCCTCTTCGACGACACCGCCACCATCCGGATGCGCCCGCTGCTCGTCACACCCTGAGGGGGTCGGCGACGAGAACGGGCTGAGGGTCGTCATCACGCGGAGATGACGACCCTCAGCCCGTGCTGATCATGAAGCGGCCGAGCTCAGCTCGTGCCGCCGCGGCGGCGCAGATATCGCTCGAACTCGCGGGCGATCTGGTCGCCGTTGGCCTGGGACAGGTCGGTCGCGGTCTGCCGCTCCTCCAGCGAGCGCACGTACTCCACGACCTCCTCGTCCTCCTGGGCCATCTCGTCGACGGTCTTCACCCACTCGTCGGCCTGCTCGGGCAGGGTGCCGAGCGGGACGGTGACCTCGAGGACCTCCTCGACCCGGGTCAGCAGCGCCATCGTCGCCCGGGGGGCGGGGGGCTGGGAGACGTAGTGCGGCACGGCCGCCCAGAAGCTCACCGCCGGCAGGCCGGCCTGCACGCAGGCATCGGCGAAGACGCCCAGGATGCCGGTCGGGCCCTGGTAGGTGGACGTCTCCACCCCCCACTGCCGCGCCGACTCCGCGTCGTAGGCCGATCCGGTCACCGGGGTGGGGCGGGTGTGCGGCGTGTCGGCCAGCAGGGCCCCGAGCGCGACCACCGTCTGCGCGCCGAGCTCCTGGCACAGCTCGATCAGCTCATCGCAGAAGCTGCGCCACCGCATGTTCGGCTCGATGCCACGGATGAGGACGACGTGCCGGGCACTGCCCGGCGGCTTGGCCACCGAGAGGCGGGTGGTGGGCCATTCGATCCGGCGGCTGACGCCGTCGATCAGGTTGACGGTCGGCCGGTTGACCTGGAAGTCGTAGTAGTCCTCGGGGTCCAGCGCGGCGAGCGGGGTGGCATCCCAGATCAGCTCCAGGTGCTCCACGGCGCCGGTGGCGGCGTCCCCGGCGTCGTTCCATCCCTCGAACGCGACCACGACCACGGGGTCGTCCAGCTCGGGCAGGTCGTCAGCGTCGGACTTGGGATCGATCACCCTTCGAGCCTACGTCGATCCCGGCCGCCGGCCCGGCCGCGCGGGGGTGTGTGCGGCGGCCCGGGCCCCCGAGGTGCATCCGGGCGGAGGAGGGAAGTGAGACGATGGGGGCGCTGTTCGAGGACGACGAGGTCGCTTGCCCGTCGGAGTTGCCAGGGCCCTGGCGCCGGACGCCTCCGTGACCGTGCCCGATCGACGACCGAGGACTGCCTGTGCCTGTCTCCCCGCACGTCCGCCCCGACGCCTCGTCTGCGCTGACCACCCTGCTCGAGCAGCGGATCCTGGTGCTCGACGGGGCGATGGGCACGGCCATCCAGCGGGACCGGCCGGACGAGGCCGGGTACCGGGGCGAGCGGTTCGCCGACTGGCCCACCGACGTCCAGGGCAACAACGACCTGCTCAGCATCACCGCCCCGGAGCTCATCAGCGGCATCCACCGGGAGTACCTCGAGGCCGGCGCCGACCTGATAGAGACCAACACCTTCAACGCGACCCGGATCTCGCTGCTCGACTACGGGATGTCCGACCTCGCCTACGAGCTGAACGTCGCCTCCGCCCGGCTCGCCCGCGCCGCCTGCGACGCGGTCAGCACACCGGAGAAGCCGCGCTACGTCGTCGGTGCGCTCGGCCCCACCAGCCGGACGGCGTCCATCTCACCCGACGTCAACGACCCCGGCGCCCGCAACGTCAGCTACGACGAGCTGGTCGAGGCCTACCTGGAGCAGGCCAACGGGCTGGTCGACGGCGGGTCGGACGTGCTGCTGATCGAGACGATCTTCGACACGCTGAACGCCAAGGCGGCGGTCTTCGCGCTGGAGACGCTGTTCGAGGAGCGCGGCCGCCGCTGGCCGGTGATGATCTCCGGCACGATCACCGACGCCTCCGGGCGGACCCTCTCCGGGCAGGTCACCGAGGCCTTCTGGCACTCCGTCCGGCACGTCAAGCCGCTGCTGGTGGGGCTGAACTGCGCGCTGGGCGCGGCGGAGATGCGGCCCTACATCGCCGAGATCTCCCGGATCGCGGACACCTTCGTCTCCTGCTATCCCAACGCCGGGCTGCCCAACGCCTTCGGGGAGTACGACGAGTCGCCGGAGGAGACCGCGGCGGTCGTCGGGGAGTTCGCCGAGAGCGGCTTCGTCAACGTGGTCGGCGGCTGCTGCGGCACCACGCCCGCGCACATCGCCACCATCGCCGGTGCGGTCGCCGGCCGGGCGCCGCGGACGCCGGTCGAGGTCGCCCCGGCGCTGCGGCTGTCCGGACTGGAGCCGCTGACCGTCACCGAGGACAGCCTGTTCGTCAACGTCGGCGAGCGGACCAACATCACCGGCTCGGCCCGCTTCCGCAACCTCATCAAGGCCGGCGACTACCCGGCCGCGCTCGCCGTCGCCCGCCAGCAGGTCGAGGCCGGTGCGCAGGTCATCGACGTCAACATGGACGAGGGGATGATCGACGGGGTCGCGGCGATGGACCGCTTCCTGAAGCTGGTCGCCACCGAGCCGGACATCTGCCGGGTGCCGACGATGATCGACTCCTCGAAGTGGGAGGTCATCGAGGCCGGGCTCAAGTGCGTCCAGGGCAAGGCGATCGTCAACTCCATCTCGCTGAAGAACGGCGAGGAGGAGTTCGTCACCCAGGCCCGGCTGTGCCGCAAGTACGGCGCCGCAGTCGTGGTGATGGCCTTCGACGAGGACGGCCAGGCCGACAGCCTGCAGCGCCGCAAGGAGATCTGCCGGCGGGCCTACGACGTCCTGACGAACGAGGTCGGGTTCCCGGCCGAGGACATCATCTTCGACCCGAACGTCTTCGCCGTGGCCACCGGCATCGAGGAGCACGCCACCTACGGGCAGGACTTCATCGAGGCCACCCGGTGGATCAAGCAGGACCTGCCCGGCGCGCTGGTCTCCGGTGGCGTCTCGAACGTCTCCTTCTCCTTCCGCGGCAACAACCCCGTCCGCGAGGCGATCCACGCGGTCTTCCTGTTCCACGCCATCGCCGCCGGCATGGACATGGGGATCGTCAACGCCGGCGCCCTGGAGGTCTACGACGAGGTGCCGGAGCTGCTGCGCGAGCGGATCGAGGACGTCGTCCTCAACCGCCGCCCGGACAGCACCGAGCGGTTGCTGGAGATCGCGGCCGACTTCGCCGGCGACGGGGCGGCCAAGGAGGTCGCCACCGAGGAGTGGCGGTCCCTGCCAGTGGGGGAGCGGATCACCCACGCCCTGGTGAAGGGGATGGACGAGTTCGTCGAGGGCGACACCGAGGAGCTGCGCGCTGAGATCAGCGCCCGCGGTGGCCGGCCCATCGAGGTGATCGAGGGGCCGCTGATGGCCGGCATGAACGTCGTCGGCGACCTGTTCGGGCAGGGGAAGATGTTCCTGCCCCAGGTCGTGAAGTCCGCGCGGGTGATGAAGAAGGCCGTGGCCTACCTGATCCCGTTCATCGAGGCGGAGAAGCAGCCCGGCGACGTCGAGCGCAGCAACGGCAAGGTCGTGATGGCCACCGTGAAGGGCGACGTCCACGACATCGGGAAGAACATCGTCGGCGTCGTCCTGCAGTGCAACAACTACGACGTCGTCGACCTGGGCGTCATGGTGCCGGGCCAGCGGATCCTGGACGCCGCCAAGGCCGAGGGCGCCGACGTCATCGGGCTCTCCGGGCTGATCACCCCGTCGCTGGACGAGATGGTGAACCTGGCCACCGAGATGGAGCGGCAGGGCTTCACCATCCCGCTGCTGATCGGCGGGGCCACCACCTCCCGCGCGCACACCGCGGTGAAGGTCGCGCAGAAGTACTCCGGCCCGGTGATCTGGGTGAAGGACGCCTCCCGGTCGGTGCCGGTGGTCGCCGCGCTGCTGTCGCACGAGCAGCGCCCGGCGCTGCTCGCCCAGACCGACGCCGACTACGCCGCGCTGCGGGAACGGCACGCGGCCCGGCAGGACACCCGGAAGCTGCTCCCGCTGGCCACCGCCCGCGCGGCGGCGACCCCGATCGACTGGAGCGCCCACCACCCGCCGCGGCCCCGGATGCTGCTGCAGCAGACCAAGGACGTCTGCGCCGGGCCGAGCTGCGACCACCGGCACGGGGTGGCCACCCAGTTCGTGCGGAGCTTCGCCGACTACCCGCTCGCCGAGCTGCGCGAGTACATCGACTGGCAGCCGTTCTTCAACGCCTGGGAGATGCGCGGCCGGTTCCCCGACATCCTGCACAACCCGACCACCGGTGAGGCGGCGCGCCGGCTGTACGAGGACGCCCAGGCGATGCTCGACCAGGTCGTCGCCGAGCGCTGGCTGCGCGCCAGCGGTGTGTTCGGGCTGTTCCCGGCCAGCCAGGTGGACGGCGACTCCATCGAGATCTACACCGACGAGTCGCGCACCGCCGTCCGGGCGACCCTGCACCAGCTGCGGCAGCAGACCGAGGGCCGGGACGGGTCGCCGCGCAAGTCGCTGGCCGACTTCGTCGCGCCCCGGGCGACCGGGCTGCGCGACCACGTGGGCGCCTTCGCCGTCACCGCCGGCCTGGGGTCGGCCGAGAAGGTGGCCGAGTTCAAGAAGGCCAACGACGACTACAACGCGATCTTGCTGGAGTCGCTGGCCGACCGGCTGGCCGAGGCGTTCGCCGAGCGGCTGCACGAGCGGGTGCGCACCGAGTTCTGGGCCTACGCCCCCGACGAGCACCTGGACGCCGACGGGCTGATCGCGGAGAAGTACGCCGGCATCCGCCCCGCGCCGGGCTACCCGGCCTGCCCCGAGCACACCGAGAAGCAGACGATCTGGGAGCTGCTCGACGTCGAGGCCGCCACCGGCATCCAGCTCACCGAGAGCATGGCGATGTGGCCGGGGGCGGCGGTCAGCGGCCTGTACTTCGCCCACCCGGAGTCCCGGTACTTCGTGCTCGGTCGGATCGGCCGCGACCAGGTCGAGGACTACGCCCGGCGCAAGGGCTGGACCGTGGCCGAGGCGGAGCGGTGGCTCTCGCCCAACCTCGGCTACCGCACCGAGGACGAGTGAAGGACCCCGGCCCCGGTGCTGGCGCCGGGGCCGGGGTCACTCGACGACGAGGACGTCGGTGTACGTCATTGCGTGGGCACTGGTGAACCGGTACTCGCCCGGCTGGTCGGGTGCGGGGAAGGTGAGCAGCGTGCCGGCGGGGACGGCGACGTCGAACGAGCCGTCGTCCGCGGTGATCGTCACCGGCTGACCGCTGGCGTTGTGCACGGTCACCCGCGACCCGGCGGCGACCGGGCCGGCCACGTGGAAGCGGTCCTCGTCGACCAGGACGCCGACGGAGAGCTCGCCGTGGTCGTGCCCGGCCATCGGGTCCGCGGCCGCCGGTGCCGCAGTGGCTGACGGCACCGCAGCGGCGACCGGGGGAGGGGACGCCGCGAGCGCGACCGCCAGCGCGACGGTCGCCAGCAGCACGGCCGTCTCCACGACGGCCAGCCGCCGGAAGGCGCCCGGCCGCCCCGCCCGCAGCTGCGGCAGGGTGCGCCGCCGGTGCTGCCAGCCCAGCAGGCCCACGACGGTCAGCCCCAGCGTCTTGCCGAGCAACAGCACGCCGTAACCGGTGCCCAGGGCGGCGACCACGGCCCCGGCTCCGCCCAGGACGACGCCGGCCGCCAGCACCCCGGAGACCGCGGTGGCCCCGAAGCACCCCAGCGCGACCGCGCTGTACCGCCCGGCGGCCGCCGGCGCGCCCCGGCCGTACCGCAGCAGGGCGCCCAGCCCGCCGACCCACAGGCTCGCCGCGACCACGTGCACGGCCAGCGTGGTCACCGCGACCAGGTGGTCCTCGGCGGCGGAGGAGTGCCCGCTGAGCACCACCGGGACGACCAGCGCGGCCAGCGCACCGGCCAGCAGCAGCCGCGCACCCCCGCGGCCGGTGCCGGTCCGGGCCGCCACCGCGAGCACTCCGGTGATCCCGGTGACCAGCAGCACGGCACGGCCGGCGCCGGTGTCGAGGAGGAACACCCGGACCGAGGAACCGTCCAGCGCGGTCGGGGCCACGCCCACCAGCCGGCTGACGGTGAGCAGGCCGCCGAGCAGGGTCGCCACCGCCCAGGCCAGTGCCCACGCCGATGCCGACGCCACGGCGCGCCCCGCCTGTGGGGTCGGGTGACCGGCCCCCGCGGGCAGCAGGACGGCGGCGAACAGCAGGGTGCCCACCGTGCCGACCGCGGCGATCCGGCCGGCCAGCGTGACCACCGGCCCACCCCACTCCACCAGCAGCCCTGCCTCGCGCAGCCCGGAGGCAGCCGGAGCCGCCGGGCCGCTGCCCACGACGATCGCCCAGCCCAGGACCGCGACCAGGCCGACCACCGCAGCCGTGGCCGCCGGCACCCGCGACCGAGGCCGCTCCGGCGCGCTCAGTTCCTGGTCCGGGCGGACCACGGTGCTGGTCACCGCCGGCTGCGCAGCCGACCGAGGACCAGCGCAGCCGCCGCCCCGAGGGCCAGCACGCCACCGACCAGCCAGCCGACCGGGAGCGCGGGGTCGGCCGGCGCGGCTGCCACCGCTGCGGGTACGGGTCCCGGCGCGGGCGTGCTCCCCGCGGCGACGGTGAAGTCCCAGGTGCCGGTGAGCGGGTGCCCGTCGGAGGAGGTGCTGCGCCACTGCACGGTGTAGCCCCCCGCGGGAAGCTCGGCGGTCAGCGACTGAGTGACGGTCGTGTCCTGGATCCCGGCGGCGCCGGTGGACACCACGGCGCGGTCCGGGCCGAGCACCAGCACCTCGGTGCCCAGCGGCAGCGGCGTCCCGCTGAACTCCAGCTCCACCGAGGACGGGGCCGTGGGCACGGCGGCGCCGGCCGACGGGCTGCTGCGCACGAGCGCGTCGTGTGCCCGGGCGGGAGGCGCCCCGACGCCCAGGAGCAGCACGGTCAGCACCCCCACCAGCAGCACCGGCCCGGGACGCGGACCGGCGATCGGGAGGGCGCGCAGAACAGTCATGCCCGTACTTCGTCCGCGACCGCTCTTCCGGTTGGTCCGGCCCTGTCCCCGCGCGGACGAGGCCCGGACTCCCACCCGCTGCAGAGCCCGGCCTCAGGAAGTTTCTCGGGGCGCAGTGAACCGATCCGGCACCACCCTCCGAATGCAGGGTGGTCAGCGCGACAGCGGGGTGATCCCCGCTGGGGGATCCGCCGGCTGTCCGGGGTCGACAGACCTGTTCCGCGGCGGGGGCGACGATGCGCCCGCCGACAGACCGGACGAGCGGTGTCAGCCGCCGTCCGCTGCTCCACCTCACGGTGGGTGCGGCACTCCGATCACGAGGAGCACACCTTGCGCAAGGCACACGCATTCCCGGCCATCGCCATCGCCGCCGCAGCGTTCCCGCTGCTCACCATGAGCACCGCCTTCGCCCACGAGGGGGCCACCAGCTACCAGGCCGACCTCGGCGCGGTGAACCAGTCCGGCGTCAGCGGCACCGGCATGGTCACGCTGGACGGCAACACGGCCACGGTGATGGTCGAGGCATCCGGGCTGCTCGCCGGTTCGCCGCACGCCCAGCACTTCCACATCGGCGCCCTGGGCGAGTGCCCGACCAACGACCTGGCGGACGACGCGGACGGCGACGGCTTCGTGAGCGTCACCGAGGCCGCCAAGTACTACGGCGCCATCGGCACCTCGCTGACCACCACCGGCGACACCAGCCCGGACAGCGGCCTGGCCATCGACCGCTTCCCGACCGCGGACGACGGCACGATCAGCTACGAGCGGACCTTCGAGGTCACCGACGACGTCCACGCGGCGTTCGAGGCGGGCACGGCCGTCCTGGTCGTGCACGGCATCGACAAGGACGGCTCGGGTGCCTACGACGGTGACGTCATGAGCGACCTCGACCCGTCGCTGCCGATGGAGGCCACCGCCCCCGCCGCCTGTGGCGCGCTCGAGGTGGCGCAGATGGGTGCCACGCCGGCCGGTGGCGCCGAGACCGGTGCCGGCAGCACCTCCGGTACCGAGAACACCGCCGTGATCGGCGTCGGCGTCCTGGCCGCCGCCGGTGCCGCGGGTGCCGGTGCGATCGCCTACCGCCGTCGTCAGGCCGAGCAGGCCTGATCCGGCTCCGGGTCGCGCGGGGAGGGCTGACCTCCCCGCGCGACCCGGCCCCCACCCACCCACTCGGAAGGACCCCCGGTGAGCGAGCAGAGCAGCCGTCGGCCCGGCCCACGGACGTGGACGGCGCTGGCCGTCGCGCTCGTCGTGGTCGCCGTCGTCGCCGTCGTGGTGGCGGTGAGCGGACAGCAGCAGGCCCCGCAGCCGGCTGCCGCTCCCAGCCAGGGGGAGAGCTCGACGGCCACGGGGACCCCCGCCCCGTCGACGTCCGATTCGGTGGCTGCACCTGCTGAGCCCGCGGTCCCGGCCTCCGACGAGCAGGTGGCCCAGCCGGTGTCGGTCAGCATCCCGAGCATCGAGGTGAGCAGCGACCTGCTGCGCCTGGGCCTCAACGACGACGGCACCGTCGAGGTGCCGCCGCTGGGCCCGGACGACCAGGCCGGCTGGTACGAGCGTGGCCCGGCTCCCGGCGCCACCGGCCCGGCGGTCCTCCTCGGGCACGTCGACTCGGCCGAACACGGGCCCGGGGTCTTCTTCGACCTCGGTGCGCTGCAGCCCGGCGACGAGGTGGAGGTGGCCCGCGCCGACGGCACGGTCGCCGTGTTCGCCGTCGACCGGGTGGAGCGCCACCCCAAGGACGACTTCCCGACCATCGCCGCCTACGGGAACACCCCCGACGCGCAGCTGCGGCTGATCACCTGCGGTGGCGACTTCGACTCCTCGGCCCGCAGCTACGAGGACAACGTCATCGCCTTCGCGACCCTGGTCCGCACCGAGCCGGCCTGATCGGTCCCGACACCCCCTCCTCCCTAGACTCGAGGGGTGTCGGTGACCTCGGAGCACGACCCGTCCGGATCGATGCAGTCACTGCAGGCGGTGCTGTTCGACATGGACGGCACGCTGGTGGAGACCGAGGAGCTGTGGGGCGAGGCGATGGCCGCCCTCGCCGTCCAGCTGGGCGGCGTGTTCTCCGCCGCCGCGCGGGAGCAGACCGTCGGCACGTCGATGCGGGTGGCCATGGGCGTGCTCTACGCCGACCTGGGCATCGAGCGCAGCGAGGAGCAGCGCCGCACCGACGCCGGCTGGGTCGAGGAGCAGACCGCCGTGCTGATGACCAGCCGCGGGATGCCGTGGCGCCCCGGCGCCCGGGACCTGCTCGTCGCGGTGCGGGACGCCGGCCTGGCCACCGCACTGGTCACGACGACGCCGCGCCGGATCGCCACCCTGGTGATCGACCAGATCGCCGGGGACCTGGGGAGCTCGCCGTTCGACCTGACCGTCTGCGGGGACGAGGCGCCCGCCCGCAAGCCCGACCCCGCGCCCTACCTGCAGGCGATGCGGTCACTGGGCGTGGACCCGGCTGGTTCGGTCGTCATCGAGGACTCCCAGGTCGGGGTCACCGCCGGGCTGGCCTCGGGTGCCACGGTGCTCGGCGTGCCCTCGTTGCAGTCACTGGAACCACTGCCGGGACTGACCCTGCGGTCGTCTCTCGTCGACCTGACCGTCGCCGAGCTGCGTCGACTGGTCGAGCTGCGGGACCTGGCGCCCACGACGGCCTGACTGGCTCGATGCCGGTCATTACAGCGACCGCATCGAACCAGGCCCGGGACGCTCGGTCAGTCGCTGGCGGCGAGCGGCAGGGCCGTGCGCCAGCCTGCGGCGGCCGCAGCGTCGGCCGGGAAGGGCGGGGGAGTGCCACCGAAGGCCGGACAGAGCGCCTGGTGGTCGCACCAGCTGCACAGCCGGCTCTTGTTCGCCCGGAAGTCACCGGTCGCGACCGCGCGCTCGATGGCGGCCCAGATCGCCTGCAGGGTGCGCTCGAAGCGCAGCAGCTCCGCCTCGTCGGGGGCGTAGGTGAGCGCGTCGCCGTCCTTCAGGTACAGCAGCTTGAGCTGTGCGGCCACCACGCCCCGGGTGCGCCAGAGGACCAGCGCGTAGAACTTCATCTGGAACAGCGCCTTGGCCTCGAAGGCCTCCCGCGGCATCCCGCCGGTCTTGTAGTCGACCACCCGCAGTGCACCGGTGGGGGCCACGTCGAGCCGGTCGACGTAGCCGCGCAGCAGCAGCCCGTCGGGCAACGTGACCTCGACTAGCTCCTCGCGGCCGTGCGGCTGGATGCGGGTCGGGTCCTCGAGCCGGAAGTAGGTCTCCACCAGCTCACCGGCCGACGCGAGCCACGCCTCCAGGCTCTCCTTCTCCGCCGGCTGCCCCTCCGCGGCGACCTCGAACAGCTCGGCGACACCCGGCTCCTCGCGCAGCTCGTCCCAGGCCGGCGCCACCAGCGTCTGGGCGGCCGCGACGGTGCGTTCGGCGGCCGGCAGGTCGTAGAGCTTCTCCAGCACCGAGTGCACGAGGGTGCCCCGGACCGCGGCCCGGGACTTCTTCTCCGGCAGCCGGTCGATGGTGCGGAAGCGGTACAGCAGCGGGCAGGACTTGAAGTCCGCGGCCCGGGAGGGCGACAGGGACGGCCGCCGGGGGGCGGAGTCCGCGGCCGTCGTCCGTGCTGGTGCGGCACCCGGGGTGGCCTCGGCGGACCCGTCCGTCCCGGGCGCTGCCGTCTCGGCCGTCAGTGACATGGCCCCGAGGTTAGGTCGTGCCCCCGACAGTTCCGAGTGCGCGCGCCGAGGGCGCACGCCGCCGTCCGTACCCTCGTCCCACGTGGACGTACAGCAGCAGCAACCCGCCGACGAGACTCCGACCGCGACCGAGGTGCTCGCCGACGTGCCGCTCGAGCCCGTGGTGGTCGAGGGCGAGCCGGCCCCGACCGAGAGCCCCGAGCCGGTCGACGGCGCCTTCCGGGTCGGGGACCGGGTGCAGCTGACCGACCCCAAGGGCCGGCACCACACCGTCGTCCTCGAGCCGGGCAAGGAGTTCCACACCCACCGCGGCGCGATCAGCCACGACGAGCTGATCGGTGCTCCCGAGGGCTCCGTCGTCCACTCCTCGGCGAACACCGGCTACCTGGCGCTGCGCCCGCTGCTGGCCGACTTCGTCCTCTCCATGCCGCGCGGCGCACAGGTGATCTACCCCAAGGACGCCGCCCAGATCGTCGGCTTCGGCGACGTCGGCCCCGGCATGCGCGTGCTGGAGGCCGGCGCCGGCTCCGGTGCGCTGAGCTGCTCGCTGCTGCGCGCCGTCGGGTCGACCGGCAGCCTCACCAGCTACGAGCGGCGCGAGGACTTCGCCGACGTCGCCCGCGGCAACGTGGGCGCGTTCTTCGGCGAGGTGCCCGAGAACTGGTCGCTGCGGCTGGGCGACCTGGCCGACCACCCGGCCGCGGAGGTCGTGGACCGCGTCGTCCTGGACATGCTCGAGCCGTGGGCCGTGCTGCCCACCGTCGCCGCCGCACTGCGCCCCGGCGGCGTGCTGATCGGCTACGTGGCCACCACCACCCAGCTGTCGACCTACGTGGAGGCGCTGCGCGCCCAGGGCGTGTGGACCGAGCCCTACGCCTGGGAGACCATGCTGCGGCCCTGGCACGCCGAGGGCCTGGCGGTCCGCCCGGAGCACCGGATGGTCGCCCACACCGCCTTCCTGGTCACCGCCCGCCGGCTGGCCGAGGGGGCCGTCGCGCCGATGCGGCAGCGGCGCAAGAAGCTCGCCTGACGCCCCACCTGACACCCCACCTGACACCTCGGCCGACGCGGCCGGTACGTGTCGGGGGGATGACGTCCGGGCCCACGCCGCGCACCCGTTCCGAGCGTGCGGCGCCGTCACCTCCCGCGTGTATAGATTGGCGTCCTGGCTCCCCCCGATGTGTGTGGAGGTGCGCGATGGGCCCCGGTACTGGCACTGGCCCCGACGAGTTCCGAGCGCGGCGTGAGCGTGACGTCGCCTCCCTGGTCAGTCAGATCTCCTACCTCGAGGAGGAGATCAGCCTCCTTCGACGCAAGGTCACCGACAGCCCGCGCCAGGTGCGCGCGCTGGAGGAACGGCTCGCCGAGGCGGAGGGCCGTGCGGCCTTCCTCTCCGAGCGCAACGACAAGCTGGCCGGCACGCTGCGCGACGCGCGCGAGCAGCTGGTCACGCTCAAGGAGGAGGTCGAGCGGCTGGGGCAGCCCCCGTCCGGCTACGGCGTCTTCCTGGAGCGGTTCGAGGACGGCACCGTCGACGTGTTCACCAGCGGCCGCAAGCTGCGGGTGTCGGTGTCGCCGGCCGTCGAGGTCACCGAGTTGATGCACGGCCAGGAGGTCATGCTCAACGAGGCGATGAACGTCGTCGCCGCCCGCGGGTTCGAGCGGGCCGGTGACGTGGTGATGCTCAAGGAGCTGCTGGAGCCGCTGCCCGGCATGCCGCGCCGTGCCCTGGTCATCGGGCACACCGACGAGGAGCGGGTCGTCCACCTCGCCGACTCCCTGGAGGGGCAGCCGCTGCGCAGCGGTGACTCCCTGCTGCTGGAGTCCCGCTCGGGCTACGTCTACGAGCGCATCCCGAAGAGCGAGGTCGAGGAGCTCATCCTCGAAGAGGTCCCCGACATCGACTACTCCGACATCGGTGGGCTCTCCCGGCAGATCGAGCAGATCCGGGACGCCGTCGAGCTGCCCTTCCTGCACGCCGACCTGTTCCGGGAGTACGAGCTGCGCCCGCCGAAGGGCATCCTGCTCTACGGCCCGCCCGGCTGCGGGAAGACGCTCATCGCCAAGGCGGTGGCCAACTCGCTGGCCAAGAAGGTCGCCGAGCTCAACGGCGACTCCGACCGGAGCCAGGGGAAGTCCTTCTTCCTCAACATCAAGGGCCCCGAGCTGCTGAACAAGTACGTGGGGGAGACCGAGCGGCACATCCGCCTGGTGTTCCAGCGGGCCCGGGAGAAGGCCAGCGAGGGCACGCCGGTCATCGTCTTCTTCGACGAGATGGACTCGATCTTCCGCACCCGCGGGTCGGGGGTCTCCTCCGACGTGGAGAGCACGATCGTGCCCCAGCTGCTCAGCGAGATCGACGGCGTCGAGGGCCTGGAGAACGTCATCGTCATCGGCGCCTCCAACCGCGAGGACATGATCGACCCGGCGATCCTCCGCCCGGGCCGTCTGGACGTGAAGATCAAGATCGAGCGGCCGGACGCCGAGGCCGCGCGGGACATCTTCACCAAGTACCTGACGACGACGCTGCCCATCCACGCCGACGACCTGGCCGAGCACGGCGGCAGCCGCGAGGCGACCATCGCCGGGATGATCCAGAGCACCGTCGAGCGGATGTACACCGAGACGGAGGAGAACCGCTTCCTGGAGGTCACCTACGCCAACGGTGACAAGGAGGTCCTGTACTTCAAGGACTTCAACTCCGGGGCGATGCTGCAGAACATCGTCGACCGGGCGAAGAAGATGGCGATCAAGGACCGCCTGGAGACCGGCGTCGGCGGCCTGCGGGTCGGGCACCTGATGAACGCCTGCGTCGACGAGTTCAAGGAGAACGAGGACCTGCCCAACACGACCAACCCCGACGACTGGGCGCGGATCTCGGGCAAGAAGGGCGAGCGGATCGTCTACATCCGCACGCTCATCAGCGGCAAGGGCGCCGACAGCGGCCGCGCGATCGACACGGCGACCAACACCGGCCAGTACCTGTAACGACGCTGCACCGGCGGACCGGACCCGGAGACGGGCCCGGTCCGCCGGCGTCAGGTCAGGCGCGCGACGAGTCCGCGCAGGTGCGCGCCGCCCGCGGCCGCGTAGCTGGCCCCGGGGACGGTGCGCACCGGGTAGGGGCGGTCGAGTGGCGCCCGTGGGCCGACGTCGACGTGCGTGACGTCGGCGCCGAGCCCGTGAAGGTGGTCGGCCATCGCGTAGTCGGAGCGGGAGTCCCCGACGGTGTGCCAGCCGGCGGGCAGCGGGCCGTCCTCCCGGAGCAGGTCCAGGGCGCGGCTGGCGCCGAGCGCCTTGCCCGCCCGGACCGACTCCACGTCGGTGGCGATCACCGAGGGGTCGATCCGCCACGGCGTCCGGCCGTCCGCGTCGGGTCGGAGCTGGTCGCCCAGCCGGATGCCCAACCCGGCCGCCGACAGCCGTGCGGCGAGTTCGGCGTCGAAGCGCTGCTGCCACTCGGCGAAGCAGGCGGCGGAGACGTCTGTCCGGGCCTCGACGGTTGCCATCGTCCGCTTGCTCGTGTCGACGAACATCGCCTCGCCGTACTCGCCGCCGACCAGCTCGGCCAGGACGGCGTGGCAGACCTCGGGGACGGCGAGCCCCGGGTCGACGTGGACCTCCCCGACGCCGGCCGTGGTCCACAGGCCGCCCTTCTCGCAGACGGCGTGCAGGCGGGCGTCGTCCGGCAGCCCTGCGGCGACGAGCGGGTCCAGCAGCCGCTCGCCGACGAAGTCCACCGACCGGCCGGTGTTCAGCACGACGGGGACGCCGGCGGCCAGCAGCCGCCGCAGGTCCGCCAGCAGGAACGGGTCGACGGCGCGCGTCTCCGGACTGGCGAGGGGGCCGTCGACGTCCAGCAGGAGTCCCAGCGGTGGCGTGCTCACCGGCCCATCCTGCCGACGAGCGGCCGCGGCCTAGGGTTGGGGCATGAGCGTGCGTCGGGTCATGGGCACGGAGCTCGAGTACGGCATCTCGGTGCCGGGGCAGCCAGGGGCGAACCCGACGACGCTGTCGAGCCAGGTGGTGAACGCCTGGGCGGTGGCCGAGGCGCCGACGCCGCGCCGGCCGCGCTGGGACTTCGAGGAGGAGTCGCCACTGCGGGACGCCCGCGGCTTCGACCTGTCCCCGGCGCAGGCGCTGGACCACAACGACCTGGACGACGACTCGGGGATGGCGAACGTCATCCTCACCAACGGGGCCCGGCTCTACGTCGACCACGCCCACCCGGAGTACTCCACGCCGGAGGTCACCAGCCCGCGCGACATCGTGCTGTGGGACAAGGCGGGGGAGCAGGTGATGGCCGAGGCGGCCCGCCGCGCCGCCCGCGTGCCCGGCACCCAGCCAATCCAGCTCTACAAGAACAACACCGACGGCAAGGGTGCCTCCTACGGGGCGCACGAGAACTACCTGATGAGCCGGTCGACGCCGTTCATCGACATCATCCGCGGCTTGATCCCGTTCTTCGTGACCCGCCAGGTGTTCGCCGGCGCCGGCCGGGTCGGGATCGGCCCCGAGGGCCGCACCGACGGCTTCCAGCTGTCCCAGCGCGCCGACTTCTTCGAGGTCGAGGTGGGCCTGGAGACGACGCTCAAGCGGCCGATCATCAACACCCGGGACGAGCCGCACGCCAACCCCGACGACTACCGCCGGCTGCACGTGATCATCGGCGACGCGAACCTCGCCGAGCTGTCGACCTACCTCAAGGTCGGGACGACCTCGCTGGTCCTCGCCATGATCGAGGCGAAGGCGCTCAGCCAGGACCTCACCATCGAGGAGCCGGTCGAGGCGTTGCAGGCGATCAGCCACGACCCCTCGCTGACCCACCGGGTGCGGCTGCGCGACGGCCGCCGGCTGACCGCGATCGAGGTGCAGCGGGAGTACCTGGCCCAGGCGCAGAAGTTCGTGGCCGACAACGGGGACGACGACGAGCAGACCGCCGACGTGCTGGCCCGGTGGGCCGAGGTGCTCGACGAGCTGGCCGTCGACCCGATGCGGCTGGCCGACCGGCTGGACTGGCCGGCCAAGCTCCGGCTGCTGGAGGGGTACCGGCAGCGCGACGGCCTCAGCTGGGGCGACGCCCGGCTCAAGTTGGTCGACCTGCAGTACTCCGACGTCCGCCCGGACAAGGGGCTCTACCACCGGCTGGTGGCCCGCGGCTCGATGCAGCGGCTGCTCACCGACGCCGAGGTGACCGAGGCGATGACCCACCCCCCGTCGGACACCCGGGCCTACTTCCGCGGCGAGTGCCTGCGCCGCTACCCGGGTCAGGTCGCTGCGGCGTCGTGGGACTCGGTGGTCTTCGACGTCGGCCGGGAGAACCTGGTGCGCATCCCGACCATGGAGCCGCTGCGGGGCACCCGGGAGCACGTCGGCGCGCTGTTCGACGCCACCTCCACCGCCGCCGAGCTGGTCGACCGGCTCACCGCCCGCTGACCCGCGGCCGCCCTGCGACGGCGCGGCCGCGCGAGCGGCGGACTGTCACACGGCGCGGGTAGCTTCTGCCTCAGCACGACCCAGCAGCGAGCTCTGGAGGGCGAGATGGCCACGAGGGACACCGGCGGGCAGCAGAAGGCCACGCGCACGCGGGAGGAGACCGAGGAGGTCGAGGCGTCGGTCGACACCGAGGCCGCCGAGCGGCGCCAGGAGATGACCGACGACGTCGACTCGATTCTCGACGAAATCGACGGCGTCCTCGAGGAGAATGCTGAGGAATTTGTTAGGAGCTATGTACAAAAAGGAGGCCAATAGCCATTCTATTGGCCATTAAAGAATGGTTGACTCGAAATACTGTAAGGACTGTGGTGAGGTCCGACCAGCAGGAGAGTTCACGTCCGACCGCCGGAGGGCTGACGGCTTGAGCTTCTACTGCAAGGTCCATGCTCGCCGACGCCACCTCGCCGCCAAGGACGCTCGACGAGGACCGCCACGCTCCAGACACCGGCGCGAGACGGTGGTCGGCGAGGGGGAGAAGTGGTGTCCGGACTGCTCACTGGTGAAGCCGATCAGTGACTTCGTCCGCAATTCCAGCCAATCTTCCGGCCGTTCGGCCTACTGCAAGCCGTGTCACAACGCCCGGGGCAAGGCCTCGAAGGAGAAGGTCGGCGGATCGCGGACATACCATCTCCAGCGGCGGTACGGCATCACGGCCGTCGAGGCGGACGCCATGCTGGCCGACCAGGGCGGCCTCTGCGCCATCTGCGCCAAGGCGCCGGCGGCGCACGTCGACCACGACCACGACAGCGGCGCTGTCCGGTCCCTCCTGTGTTTCAACTGCAACGGCGGGCTGGGGCAGTTCAAGGACGACCCCGCGCTGCTCCGGGTGGCGGCCCGATACGTCGAGTCGGATCACGCCGGCCAGCTGGTCGGCCCGCCGCCGGGCCAGCAGTGGTGGCCGACCGACTGACCGGCCCGCCGGTAGGGTCGGCGGGGCGTCGGCCCGGCAGCTCCGCGGCCGCCCGGCGCAGCAGAGACAGCAGCACGGACCGCCGTCGGACGACGGCAGGAGAGGCGGATGGGTGACCGAGACGTCAGCTGGTCGGAGCGGGTTCCCGCCCGCGTACCTGGACCGGGTGGGCTCCTCGTTCACCGACTTCCTGGGCACCACCGCCCCCGACCTGCTGCCCGGCCGGCGCACCGTCCCGACGGTGTCCGTGGCTGACCTGGCCCCGCACGCCACCACGATCGTCGCCGCCACCTTCGACGGCGGGGTGCTGATGGGCGGCGACCGCCGGGCGACCATGGGCAACCTGATCTCCAGCCGGGACATCGAGAAGGTCTACGCCGCCGACTCCTGGTCGGTGATCGGCATCGCCGGCGCCGCGGGCATCGCGATCGAGATGGTCCGGCTCTACCAGGTCGAGCTCGAGCACTACGAGAAGATCGAGGGGATGACGATGTCCCTCGACGGCAAGGCCAACCGCCTCGCCGCGATGATCCGGGGCAACCTCGGCGCCGCCATGCAGGGCCTCGCCGTCGTCCCGCTGTTCGCCGGCTACGACCTCGACGCAGCCGAGGGGGTCAGCCCCGGCCGGATCTTCAGCTACGACGTCACCGGCGGGAACTACGAGGAGCGCGGCTACGCCTCGGTCGGCTCCGGCTCGCTGTTCGCCCGCAACTCGCTGAAGAAGACCTGGCGCCCCGGCCTCGCCGCCGACGCCGCCACCCGCACGCTCGTCGAAGCCCTCTACGACGCCGCCGACGACGACTCCGCCACCGGCGGCCCCGACACCGTGCGCCGGCTGTACCCGATCGTCTACCGGGTCGACGCCGAGGGCGCCGTCCGGCTCCCGGACGACGAGGTCGCCGCCATCGCCACCACCATCGTCGCCGAGCGCTCGGCCGTAGACGGGCAGGGCTGAGCCATGACCATGCCGTACTACGCCTCGGCCGAGCAGGTCATGCGCGACCGCTCGGAGTACGCCCGCAAGGGCATCTCCCGCGGTCGCAGCGTCGCCGTCCTCACCTATGCCGACGGCGTGCTGTTCATCGCCGAGAACCCCAGCGCCACGCTGCACAAGGTCAGCGAGCTCTACGACCGGATCGGGTTCGCCGCGGTCGGCCGCTACTCCGAGTTCGAGAGCCTGCGGGTGGCCGGCATCCGGTTGGCCGACGTCCGTGGCTACTCCTACAACCGGCGGGACGTCACCGGCCGGGTCATCGCCAACGCCTACGCGCAGACCCTCGGGGCGGTCTTCACCGAGCAGATGAAGCCCTTCGAGGTCGAGCTCTGCGTGGCCGAGGTGGGGGAGGACTCCAGCTCCGACCAGCTCTACCGGCTCACCTTCGACGGGTCGATCGTCGACGAGGCGTCTTTCGTGGTCATGGGCGGGCAGGCCGAGGCGGTCAGCAACCACCTGCGCGAGCACTACACCGCCGGCATGAGCCTGGAGCAGGCCCTGCGGGTCGGCGTCCGCGCGCTGTCCGCGGTCAGCCCGGTCACCGCGGCCAACGGCGGGGCGCACGACCAGCTGCCCGCCGAGCAACTCGAGGTGGCGGTCCTGGACCGGCGGCGTCCCAAGCGGGCGTTCCGTCGCGTCGTCGGTGCCGCGCTGACCAACCTGCTGTCGGACCAGCAGACGGCGACCGAGCCCACCGAGAGCCCGGCCGAGGCGGCCGCCACCCACGCTCCCACCGTGCCGGCGCCGGGCACCCCCGCCGGTCTGGGCGACCCGGCGGCCGTCGACACCGCCGGCGGCACCGAGCAGGCCTCCGCACAGCCCCGCACGCAGGACGGCGTCGGCGGCGGCACCGACGGCGAGACCCCGGACCGCGAGCAGTGAGCGGCGCGGCGCACTCGGGACACGAGCCGAGTGCGCCGCGGACGCCTACGCTCGGCGAGGTGGAGCGACGGATCTTCGGCATCGAGACCGAGTACGGCGTCACGTGCACCTTCAAGGGGCAGCGCCGCCTCTCACCTGACGAGGTCGCCCGCTACCTGTTCCGCCGGGTGGTCTCGTGGGGCCGCAGCTCGAACGTCTTCCTGCGCAACGGCTCCCGGCTGTACCTGGACGTGGGCAGCCACCCCGAGTACGCCACCGCCGAGTGCGACGACGTCACCGAGCTCGTCGTCCACGACAAGGCGGGGGAGCGGATCCTCGAGGGGCTGCTGATCGACGCGGAGCAGCGCCTGAACGAAGAGGGCGTCACCGGCGACATCTACCTGTTCAAGAACAACACCGACTCGGCCGGCAACAGCTACGGCTGTCACGAGAACTACCTGGTCGGCCGGCACGGTGAGTTCAGCCGGATGGCCGACGTGCTGATCCCGTTCCTGGTCAGCCGGCAGATGGTGGTCGGCGCAGGGAAGGTGCTGCAGACCCCGCGCGGCGCGGTCTACTGCGTCAGCCAGCGGGCCGAGCACATCTGGGAGGGCGTCTCCAGCGCCACCACCCGGTCGCGGCCGATCATCAACACCCGCGACGAGCCGCACGCCGACGCCGAGAAGTACCGCCGGCTGCACGTCATCGTCGGCGACTCGAACATGAGCGAGACGACGACGCTGCTCAAGGTCACCATCACCGACCTGGTGCTGCGGATGATCGAGCAGGGCGTGGTGCTGCGGGACATGACCCTGGAGAACCCGATCCGGGCCATCCGGGAGATCAGCCACGACCTGACCGGACGGCGCAAGGTCCGGCTGGCCAACGGCCGGGAGATGTCGGCCCTGGAGATCCAGCAGGAGTACCACGACCGCGCCGCCGAGTTCGTCGACCGCGAGGGCTACGGCCCGGTGCACCGGCAGATGCTCGAGCTGTGGGGGCGCACCCTCAAGGCCGTCGACAGCGGTGACCTCTCGCTGATCGACCGGGAGATCGACTGGGCCATCAAGCACCAGCTGCTCCACCGGTACATGGCCAAGCGCGACCTGACGCTGTCCAGCTCCCGGGTCGCCCAGATGGACCTCGCCTACCACGACATCCGCCGCAACCGCGGCCTGTACTACCTGCTGGAGAAGGCCGGCCAGGTCGAGCGGGTCGCCCACGACCCGGCGATCTTCGAGGCCAAGAACGTCCCCCCGCAGACCACCCGGGCCAAGCTGCGCGGTGAGTTCATCCGCCGCGCCCAGGACAAGCGCCGGGACTTCACCGTCGACTGGGTGCACCTCAAGCTCAACGACCAGGCGCAGCGCACGGTGCTGTGCAAGGACCCGTTCAAGTCCGTCGACGAACGGGTCGAGAAGCTCATCGCCTCCATGTAGGCGGCAGGCCACCCCGCCTCGGCCACCCGCCGGGGCGGGGTCGGTCATGCCCGCTCCCGGCCGGGTCCGGAGCGGCGCACGCGCTCGACGAGCGGTGTCACTGCGGCAACCCTGCAGGTGAACGGCCAGGCGACACACAGCGCGGGTCCCTGACCGGGAGCCACGTCGGTGGCGCCGTAGCTCCCACACGGTCCGGCGCGCCGCCACCCATGGGCCGTCTCAGACCGTTATCCCCAACTGGGGCGCGCCGATCACAGAAAGACGAAATACAGCACCAGCGACCAGGTCCGCCGTCACAGGACAGCTCTGCGCACCGCCGGACCGACAAGACGGTCGCCCGCTCTGAGCGCGGCGACCAGACTGCCGCGGTGGGCACCGCACTCGTCACCGGCGTCAGCCGCCGCAGCTCCATCGGCTTCGCGATCGCCCGGCGGCTGCTGGACCGCGGCGACCGGGTCGTCGTCCAGTCGTGGGCGCCGCACGACGCCGACCAGCCCTGGGGCGGCGACGACCTGGCCGCCGTCCTGGCCGAGCTGGGGGACCCGCCGAACGTGGTCGCGGACCTGGCCGACCCGGCTGCCCCGGCGCAGCTGGTCGCGGCCGCCCGGGACGCCGTCGGGCCGCTGACCACCCTGGTCGCCGCGCACGCCCGCAGCGCCAACGGCCGGCTGGCCGAGGTCACCGCCGCCGAGGTCGACCTCTGCTTCGCGGTGAACACCCGGGGCAGCCTGCTGCTCACCCAGGCCTTCGCCGCCCAGCACGAACCCGCCGCCGGCCCGGGCGCCGTCGTCCTGTTCACCTCCGGCCAGCACCGGGGACCGATGTCCCGTGAGCTGCCGTACGCGATCAGCAAGGGCGCGATCCAGCAGATGACGCTGTCCCTGGCCGACGAGCTGATCGACGTCGACATCACCGTCAACTGCCTGAACCCGGGCCCGACCGACACCGGCTGGGCCGACCCGGGCGAGCAGGAGACCGTGACCCGGCTGATGCCGCGGGGCCGCTGGAACACCGCAGCGGAGGCGGCCGCCGTCGTCGCCTGGCTCACCGGCCCGGACGCTCGCTCGGTCACCGGCCAGACCATCGACGCAGAGGGCGGGTTCCGCCGCTCGGGCTGAGCCGGTCACCGCCGGCGGTGACCAGGTGGGTCACCGCCGTCTTGTGACCGTTATCCCCAACTACGCGCCTACCACGCTGGTCAACGGCCACTGCCCGCGCCAAGGGCGCGGTCTCTCCACGCGTGCGTTCTCAGGGGAGGGGCGGGCCGAACAGGAGCAGCTGGGCGGCGAACCGTCCGGCCGCGGCTGCGGCCAGGAAGTAGGCGCGGTCCTCGGCCAGGCCGCGGCCCATCGTCGACAGCCGCACCGGCGAGGCGGCCAGGGCGTCTTCCAGGCCGACCGAGTCCACCCACTCCACCGGGTTGCGCTCCGGCTGCCCGGCCAGGTCCTCCTCGACCTGGGTGCCCAGGTCCGAGCCCAGCCCGCGGGGTGCGACGAGGGTGACCCCGCCCATCGCGACCCGGCCGAAGGCGGTCAGCGAGTGGTGGGAGACGCCGCGGTGCCGGGGGCGGGGGTCGGCGTCGGAGATGCGCAGCGCACCGACGGCCCGCCCGCCGAGCACGTGCACCGCGTTGCAGGCCTCGCCGGCGGCGACCCCGGAGAAGCCCCACGGCGTCCCGGTGCCCAGGTTGCCGGGGCCCTGGGTGACGATCGTGACGTCGGCCCGCAGCACGTGCCGGGCGGCCAGCAGCCCGGTGTGCACCGTGACCGCCTCCACGTCGCCGCCGAACGCCTGCCCGACGGTGACCACCCCGGCCAGCGAGCCGGCCAGGGTGTCCAGGGTCCGGGAGAACGCGGCGGGCAGCGCACCCCCGTCGGTCATCACGTAGGCCACGCGCAGCGCCGGGTCGGTGACGTGCACGCCGGCCAGCACCGCGGGCAGCGCGGAGTGCAGGTCGGCGACGACCACCGGCATGCCGTCGAGGTCCTCGGCGCCGGCGATCGTCTCGTGGTGCGGCGTCTCCTGCTCGTCGACGCCTTGCACGGTCACCTGCAGCGGCGAGTAGCGGCCCTTCACCAGGTGCCCGGGGCCGGTCGGGTCCGGCGGCAGCCGGTCGGGGACGGCGACGACGAGCGCGTACCCGCCGGTGCCCAGCCGCTGCGCCCAGGCGGTGGTGTTCAGCAGCACCTCGTCGTCCACCTGGGGCAGCCCGACCAGGGAGGGGTGCGCCAGCGCCTTCAGCGTGCCGTCCTCGGGGACCTCGACGGTCAGCTCCTGCGCGTCCCGCCACGACCGGCCGAGTGCGGTGACCCGGCCGCGGCGCCAGCGGATCCGGGAGCCGGGGGCGGGAGACGGTGCATCAGTCACCGGGGGAGGCTAACCAGCGAGGGCGCCGGCCGCTGTGCACTGAGGCCCCTGGCCGCTGAGCACTAGCCTGTCCCCGTGGCAGCCAAGCGGGCAGAACGACTGGTCAACCTGGTCATCGCCCTGCTCGGGACCAGGCAGTACGTCTCGGCGGCGAAGATCCGCTCGATCGTCCCCGGCTACGAGCCCGACGACGGCACCGACCGCGCCGACGAGGCGTTCAAGCGGATGTTCGAGCGGGACAAGGCCGAGCTGCGGGAGATCGGCGTGCCCCTGGAGACCGGGCGCACCAGCGCCTTCGACACCGAGGACGGCTACCGCATCGCCCGGGCCGACTACGAGCTGCCCGAGATCACCCTGACCGGGGAAGAGGCGGCTGCCGTGGGGCTGGCGCTGCGGCTGTGGCAGTCCGCGCAGCTCGCCGGCGCCGCGCAGAGCGCCCTGGTGAAGCTGCGTGCCGCCGGGGTCGAGGTCGACCAGTCCCGCGGCCTGTCCATCCAGCCGCGCCTGGACGCCGGTGAACCGGCCTTCGAGCCCTGCTACGCGGCGGCGCGTGACCGCCGGGCGCTCGCCTTCGACTACCGCCGTCCCGACGAGGACACCGCCAGCCGCCGCCGGGTGCAGCCGTGGGGGCTCGTGGCCTGGCACGGCCGCTGGTACCTGGTCGGCCACGACCTGGACCGGCAGGCGACCCGGGTGTTCCGGCTGTCCCGGGTCACCGGGACGCCGCGGGCCAGCGGCCCGACCGGTGCGTTCGAGCCGCCGGCCGACCTCGACCTCGCCTCGGTGGTGGCCGGCTCGGAGCGGCGGGAGGAGCAGCTCGTCGTCGTCCGGGCCCGGCCGGGCACCGCGATCGGCCTGCGCCGGCACGCCACGCCGCTGGGGCCCGCGGACGACGGGGACGACCGGCTGGAGCTGCGCACCACCACGCCCTGGGCGCTGGCCGACCAGCTGGCCGCCTACGGGCCGGACGTGCTGGTGGAGGCCCCGCAAGGGATGCGCGAGGCGGTTGTCGAACGGCTCAGCCGGCTCGCCGCCGTGGGGGAGCGGGCATGACGGCCCCCAGCACGGCCGAGCGGATGACCCGGCTGCTCGCCCTGGTGCCCTACCTGACCGCCCGCCCCGACGGGGTCCGGCTGGCCGACGCGGCCGCCGACTTCGGGGTCACCGAAGCCCAGCTGCGCCGGGACCTGGACCTGCTCTGGGTCTGCGGCCTCCCCGGGCACGGCCCGGGCGACCTCATCGACCTGGCCTTCGAGGGCGACCGGGTCCGGATCACCTTCACCGCCGGGATGGTCCGCCCGCTGCGGTTGTCCACCGACGAGGCGGTCGCGCTGATCGTCGCGCTGCGCACCCTGCTGGAGCTGCCCGGGCTGGCCGAGGGAGAGGCGGTGAGTCGGGCGCTGGCCAAGGTCTCGGCCGCGGCCGGGCACCCGGCGGAGGCGCGGGCGCCGGTGGCGGTCAGCGTCGACGCCCGCGCGCAGTCCCTCGCCGTCGTCCGCGAGGGGGTGGAGCGGCACCGCGCCCTGCACCTGCACTACTACGTGCCCAGCCGGGACGAGCGCACCGAGCGCACCGTCGACCCGATGCGGCTGCTGCTGGTCGACGGCCACTGGTACCTGGAGGCGTGGTGCCGGAACGCCGAGGGCGTCCGGCTGTTCCGGCTGGACCGGATCGACGACGTCGCCGTGCTCGACGAGCCGGCCGCGCCGCCGCCCCAGGCGCACGAGCGCGACCTGGCCGAGGGGCTCTACCAGCCCGGCGCGGCGGAGCCGCTGGTCCGGCTGCGGCTGGCCCGCACCGCCCGCTGGGTCGCCGACTACTACCCGGTGGAGGAGCAGACCGAGGTGACCGACCCGCCGGGTGGGCTGGCGGTCACGGTCCGGACGTCGGACCTGTCCTGGGCCCGCCGCCTGGTGGCCTCGCTGGGCGGGGCGGCCACGGTCGACGAGCCGGTCGAGCTCGCCACCCAGGTCGCCGAGGCGGCCCGCGCCGCACTGGCCCGGTACGCGGACTGACCGGCAGCTCACCCAGCGCCCGGGAGGGCCGCGCCGGTTAGGCTCCGCCCCGTGCTGCTGACCGTGTGGATCGTCGTCCCGGTGCTGGCCCTGCTGGTGCTCGGCGTGCTCGGGTACGGGTTGTTCGGTGCCGCCGGGCGGCTGGACGGCGAGCTGCGGGCGCTGGAGCGCGACGTCCGCCCCGTGCTGGCCGAGGTCCAGGCCGCCGCGGAGAAGGCCGCCGCCCAGCGCGCGGACCGGTCGGAGACCGACGACTGAACCGGAGGTGGACGGCGTGGGTACAGCCGTCCGCAGCCCTGGACCCACGGAGTTCCGGGCGTAGAGTCAGCTTGGCACGCCCCCCACGACTCGGAGGAGTCCGATGAACCTCGGCCCCATGGAGATCGGCCTCATCATCCTGGCCGTCCTGCTGCTCTTCGGTTACAAGAAGCTGCCCGACGCCTCCCGCTCGATGGGCCGTTCGATGCGCATCTTCAAGAGCGAGATGAAGGGCATGAAGGACGACGACGTGCGCGCCAAGGACGAGGCCCGCACCTCCCCGGTCACCGGCGAGATCGTGGCCCCCGCGGTGAACCCGGGCGCCGTCGACTACGAGGCCGAGGCCGCCGCCGCCGAGACCCGCGCCGCCGAGATGCGGGCGCGCGCGGAGCAGGTGCGTTCGTCGGCATCCGCCGACGGCACGCGCTGACCCGCACCACCGACTGCTGCCGCCCGTGACCCTGGCAGGGCGAGTGCGTGACCGCCGACCGCGGCGTCCCGAACGGGACGCCGCGGCGACGATGAGCCTCATCGGCCACCTCCGTGAGTTCCGCAACCGCGTGGGCATCGCGCTGTTCTTCGTGCTGATCGGTACGGCGGTGGCGTTCTGGTGGTACGAGCAGGGCCTGGGGGAGTTCATCCGGGCGCCCTACTGCGGTTTGGCGGCGGACGACCGCGGACTGCCCACCCAGGCCGACGGCGACTGCGACCTGCTCGTCATCGACGTCCTCGGCGGTGCGCTGATCCGGCTGAAGATCAGCTTCATCGTCGGTGTGGTGCTGTCCGCGCCGTTCTGGCTGTACCAGGTGTGGGCCTTCCTCACCCCGGGGCTGAAGAAGAGCGAGAAGCGCTACGGCGTCGCGTTCGTGGCGGCGTCCAGCAGCCTGTTCGCCCTCGGCGCGGCACTGGCCTACATCGCACTGGCCAAGGGCCTCGAGCTGCTGATCGGCCTGGCCGGCGACGGCGTCACCGTCGCGCTGACCGCCCAGGAGTACGTCGGCTTCGTCATCTCGTTGCTGGTCGCCTTCGGGGTGAGCTTCGAACTGCCGCTGATCGCGGTCGTGCTGAACCTGATCGGCGTCCTCTCCTACAAGACGCTGTCCAAGAGCCGGCGGTGGATCTACTTCCTCACCATCGTCTTCGCCGCGTTCATCACCCCCACGCAGGACCCGTTCACCATGTTGCTGATGGCCGCGCCGATGTGCGTGCTGTTCGAGATCGCGATCCAGATCGCCCGGTTCGTGGACAAGCGGCGGGCCAAGCGGGAGGCTGCGGAGGGCCTGGCCGGGCTGGACGACGACGAGGCCTCGCCGGAGATCGAGGCGGCCAGTCCGCTGGACACCACCCCGAGCCCGATCGACGAGCCGGAACACCTCCGGCGCTGAGCCGGTCGACCGCGGCGTGACGCGGCCCGAGGTGGCCGTCCTGGTCAACGCCGCCGCCGGGCGGGGCCGCGCCGCCCGGGCGACGACGGCGGTCCTCGCGGCACTGACCGCCGGCGGCGTGCGTCCGCGGGTCCTGGCGGCCGCCACCCGGACCGCGGCGGAACAGCAGGCCGCGGCCGCGGTGGCCGACGGGGTCGCCGCGGTCGCCGCCCTCGGTGGCGACGGCGCGGCGCACGCCGCCCTCCAGGCGGTGGCCGGCACCGCGACCCCGCTGGCGCTGCTGCCCGCCGGCAGCGGCAACGACCTGGCCACCGCCCTCGGCGTACCGGCCGACCCGGTGCGGGCCGCCTCCGCGCTCACCGCGGACCTGCACGCCGGCCGCAGCAGGCGGATCGACGTCGCCCGCACCGGGGAGCGGTGGTGGGGCACCGTGCTGTGCTGCGGCTTCGACTCGGCGGTCACCGACCGGGCGAACCGGCTGCGCTGGCCGCGTGGCCCCCGCCGCTACGACCTGGCGATCCTGCTGGAGCTGGCCCGGCTGCGGCCCCGGGCGGTGACGCTCACCGTCGACGGAGACGTCCGTGAACGGGAGGTCACCCTGGTCGCGGTCGGCAACACCCCCTGGTACGGCGGCGGGCTGAAGATCGCGCCCGGCGCCGACCCGGCCGACGGGCTGCTGGAGGTCGTCGTCATCGGCCCGGTCAGCCGCCGCGAGCTGGTGCGCACGCGCCCGCGGCTGGCCGACGGCAGCCACGTCGGCCACCCCGCCGTCACCGTGCTGCGTGGCCGGGAGATCGGCCTTGCCGGTGCCGGCCTGACCACCTGGGCCGACGGCGAGCCGATCGGCGCACTCCCGGCCACGACGGTCTGTGTCCCCGGCGCCCTCACCGTCCTCGGCGCGGCTCCACCCCACCATAATGGCCATTTTGGTGGTACGGCGGGGACGACCGGTGGTGCGGTGGGGGAGCGCCTAACGTGGGGGCATGTCCAGCCCGGCTGAGCGTTACGCGGCTGCCCGTCGGCGGAACGCACACCCCACCCTCTCGGACTTCACCGCCGACCTCGGCTTCTCCCTGGACCCGTTCCAGGTGGAGGCGTGCGAGGCGCTGGAGGAGGGCTCCGGCGTGCTGGTCTGCGCCCCGACCGGCGCCGGCAAGACGGTGGTGGGGGAGTTCGCCGTCCACAAGGCGCTGCAGGAGGGCCGCAAGGCCTTCTACACGACGCCGATCAAGGCGCTGAGCAACCAGAAGTACCGCGACCTCTGCGACCGGTACGGGTCGGCGAAGGTCGGGCTGCTGACCGGGGACAACGCCATCAACGGCGACGCACCGGTGGTCGTGATGACCACCGAGGTGCTGCGCAACATGCTCTACGTCGACTCCCCGGCGCTCACCGACCTCGGCTACGTCGTGATGGACGAGGTGCACTACCTGGCCGACCGCTTCCGCGGGGCGGTCTGGGAAGAGGTGATCATCCACCTCCCCGAGCACGTCCGGCTGGTCTCGCTCTCGGCCACGGTCAGCAACGCCGAGGAGTTCGCCGACTGGCTGGTCACCGTCCGCGGGGACACCCGGGTGGTGGTCAGCGAGGTGCGGCCGATCCCGCTGTGGCAGCACATGCTCGTGGGCGGGCGGGTGTTCGACCTGTTCGCGCTGCGGCCCGCGGCGCACGCGGCGGAGTGGGAGCAGACCCCGCGCGGGCTGTCGACCCGCGAGCGCGGCCGCGCGGTCGTCGACCCGGAGCTGGTGCGCTACGTGCACGAGCAGGAGCGGCGCTTCGACAGCTGGTCCGGCGGAGGCGGCGGCACCCGGGGCGGGTTCAGCCACAAACCCCGCTACCGGCCGCCGTCCCGGCCGGAGGTCATCGAACGGTTGGACCGCGCCGGGCTGCTCCCGGCGATCACCTTCGTGTTCAGCCGCAACGGGTGCGACGCCGCGGTGCACCAGTGCCTGGGCTCCGGGATGCGGCTGACCGACGAGACCGAGCGCCGGGCGATCGCCGAGATCATCGACCGGCGCACCGGTTCGCTGCCCGAGGAGGACCTGCACGTCCTGGGGTTCTGGGAGTGGCGGGAGGGCCTGCTCGCCGGCTTCGCCGCCCACCACGCCGGGCTGGTGCCGGCGTTCAAGGAGACCGTCGAGGAGTGCTTCGTCCGCGGCCTGGTCAAGGCGGTGTTCGCCACCGAGACCCTCGCGCTGGGCATCAACATGCCGGCGCGCACCGTCGTCCTCGAGCGGCTGGTGAAGTGGAACGGCGAGGCCCACGCCGACGTGACCCCGGGGGAGTACACCCAGCTGACCGGCCGGGCCGGCCGTCGCGGCATCGACATCGAGGGCCACGCCGTCGTCGTGTGGGCGCCGGGCGTCGACCCGGCGGCGGTCGCCGGGCTGGCCAGCACCCGCACCTACCCGCTGCGGTCCTCCTTCCGGCCCAGCTACAACATGGCCGTCAACCTGGTCGGGGCCTTCGGCCGGGATCGCGCCCGCGAGCTGCTCGCCGCCTCGTTCGCGCAGTTCCAGGCCGACCGGTCGGTGGTCGGCCTGGCCCGCTCGGCGGCCCGGCACGAGGAGGACGCCGCCCGGCTGCTCAAGGAGATGAACGCCGGGCTCAGCGCGGCCGTGCTGGACGTCGCCGGGTACGCCCGGCTGCGGATGGAGATCTCCGAGCGGGAGAAGGCGCTGTCCCGGGACACGCAGGCCAAGCGCCGGCTGGAGGCCACCGAGTCCCTGGCCGCGCTACGCGCCGGGGACGTCATCCGGGTGCCGAGCGGACGACGCCAAGGGCTGGCCGTGGTGCTCGACCCCGGGGTCACCGAGCTCACCGACCCCCGCCCCCTGGTGCTGACCGAGGACAAGTGGGCCGGTCGGCTGGCCTCCGGCGACTTCCCGTCCCCGGTGAGCGCCCTGGCCCGGGTCAAGGTGCCGAAGAACTTCAACCACCGCAGCCCGCACGCCCGCCGGGACCTCGCCTCGACGCTGCGCAACGCCCGCGCCGAGAACGGCCTGGGCGCCCGGCGCACCAAGGGCAGGTCCGCGGCCGACGACGACCCGGTGCTCGCCGACCTCCGGCACGCCCTGCGCGTCCACCCGGTGCACGGGCTGCCCGACCGGGAGGACCGGGTGCGCGCCGCCGACCGCTGGCTGCGCGAGCTGCGCGACGCCGAGCGGCTGCGCCGGCAGATCGCCGACCGCACCAACTCGCTGACCCAGCAGTTCGACCGCACCTGCGACGTCCTGACCGAACTGGGCTACCTGCAGCCGGTGACGGCGCTGGACGCCGAAGGCGCCGCACCGGGCTCGACCGTGGTCACCGAGGCCGGCCGCCGGCTGAGCCGGATCTGGTCGGAGACCGACCTGCTCACCGCGGAGTGCCTGCGGGCCGGGGCCTTCCGCGGGCTCACCCCGGCCGAGCTCGCCGGCTGCGTCTCCGCCCTGGTGTTCGAGGCCCGCCGGGACAGCGCCGCCCAGCCCTCCGTGCCCGCCGGGAAGGTCGCCGGGGCCCTCGCCGAGATGCGCAGGGTGCACACGGCGCTGTCCGACGTGGAGCGGGAGCACACCGTGCCGGTCACCCGCGAGCTGGACCTGGGCTTCGTCTGGGCCGCCTACCGGTGGGCCGACGGGCAGAGCCTGGACCGCGTGCTGGCCGGGGCGGAGCAGGCCGGGACCGAGCTCTCCGGCGGCGACTTCGTCCGCTGGGCCCGGCAGCTGGTCGACCTGCTCGACCAGCTCGCCAAGGTCGCCGACGACCCGCTGGCCGGGGTGGCGCGCGCCGCCGTGGGCCGGGTCCGCCGCGGGGTGGTGGCGGTCGCCGTCACCGACTGAGCCGGGGTCTGCGGCCGGTGGGCCACAATCGGCCCGCCCCGGGGTGCCGGGCCTGATCGAGGAGCCACGATGAGCCAGCCGCCGCAGGGCGAGGACCCGCAGTCCCCGTGGGCTCGCCCGGACCCGTCGACGGGTGCTGCGCCCGACTCCCGCACGGCGGCACCGGGAGGGAGTGGCTGGGGGCCGCCCTCGGCCACTTCCGGACGGCCCGCGGAGCACCCGGGCTGGGGCACGCCTCCCCGGCACGGCCAGCCGGACTCCCACGGGCAGCCACCGCAGTACGGGCCCGCGCCTCAGTACGGACCCGCGCCTCAGTACGGACCCGCGCCTCAGTACGGGTCACCGTCCCCGTACGGGCAGCCACCCCGGTACGGGCAGTCCGGCGACTGGGGTCCGCCGCCGGGGGGTCCCGGTCGGTCGGGTGGCTGGGGTCCGCCGTCGGGGCAGTTCCCCGAGCAGCAGGGGTTCCCCGGCGGCTGGGGTCCGCCCGCGCCCCCGGCCCGGACCCGCTCCCGGCGGCCGCGGTTGCTGGGCCTGGGCCTCCTGGCGGTCCTGCTGGTGGCGGCCGCGCTCACCCTGCCGTCCCCGTTCGGCTCCACCCGGCTCGACCCGGCGGCGGTCGAGCGCGCCGTCGCCGGCCAGTTCCAGGAGCGGGAGGGCGTCGCCCTGGACCTCAGCTGCGCGGAGGAGCTCCCGGTCGTCGACGGCGCCACCTACTCGTGCGCCGGCCGCACCGCCGACGGCGAACCGGTCACCGTCACGATCACGCTGCGCGGCGAAGCGGGCGACTACACCTGGGACGAGGGCTGACCGGGCGGTTCAGCCCTGGTCCCACCCCAGCGCCGACCCCAGCCGGCGGACGGAGGACTCCAGTCCGTGCGCCTCGGCCAGCGCCGCGAGCGCCTCGGCGTCGGCCGGCTCGCGGGGGAGTGCGCCGTCCACCGGTGGCAGGTCGATGGTGGTGACGACGGCGACCACCTCGGGGGCGGCGTCGAGGTAGTCGGCAGCCGCGTGCAGCTTCTTCAGCACCGCGGCGGTCAGTGGTGCCCTCGGGACGGTGGTGCGGGCGGCCGCCTCCCGGATGCCGGCCAGGGACCCGAACTCGTTGATCAGCGCAGCGGCCGTCTTCGCCCCGACGCCGGACACCCCGGGGAGCCCGTCGCTGGGGTCGCCGCGGAGGACCGCGAAGTCGGCGTAGGAGCGGCCGGGGATGCCGTACTTGGCCGCGACCGCCGCCTCGTCGACGAACTCCAGGTCGTTGATGCCGCGGTTGGTGTAGAGCACCCGCACGTCCCGGGCGTCGTCGACCAGCTGGAAGAGGTCCCGGTCGCCGGTGACCACGTCGACCGGCCCGCGGGCCCGGGTGGCGAGCGTCCCGATCACGTCGTCGGCCTCGTAGCCCGGCGCGCCCACCCGGGTCAGCCCGGCGGCGGCGAGCACCTCGACCAGCACCGGCACCTGCGGCCCGAGCTCGTCGGGCACCTCCTCACCGCCCGCCGGCGCGACCCGGTGCGCCTTGTAGCTGGGCAGCGCCGCGACCCGGAACGCCGGGCGCCAGTCGTCGTCCCAGCAGGCGACCAGCCGGGCGGGGGAGTGGGCGACGACCAGCCGGGCGGTCATGTCCAGGAACCCGCGGACGGCGTTGACCGGCCGGCCGTGCGGCCCGGTCACGCTGGTCGGCACCCCGTAGAAGGCGCGGAAGTACAGGCTCGCCGCGTCCAGCAGCATCGTCGTCACGCCGGGCACGGTAACGGTGCGATGACGACGGTCGGACCTGTCGTGCTCCGTGGATAGTCTGCGCACGTGGTCGCCGTCTCTCCTCCTCCCTCCTCCCCGCTGGTGTCCATCGACCGGGTGCACGCGGCCCGCGCCGTCGCCGACGAGCTGGGCATCGACGTCGTCGTCGTCACGCCCGGCTCCGACCTGCGCTACCTGTGCGGCTACGACGCGCACGCCATGGAGCGGCTGACCGCCCTGGCCGTGCCTCGCCGGGGCGAGCCGCTGCTGGTCGTGCCTCGGCTGGAGGCGCCGATGGTCGCCGCCTCCCCGACCGGTTCGTTGGGGCTGGAGGTGCTGGCCTGGGACGAGACCGACGACTCCTTCGCCCGGCTGGCCGAGGCGGTCACCGCCCGGCTGGGCAGCGCGCCGGCCCGGGTGGCCGTCGGCTCGCGCACCTGGGCCGAGCACGCGCTGGGCATCCAGCGGGCGCTGCCCGGTTCCGCGCTGGAGCTGGCCAGCCCGGTCATCGACCGGCTGCGGATGGTGAAGACGCCGGCCGAGATCGAGGAGCTGGCCATCGCCGGTGCGGCGATCGACCGGGTGCACGCCCGGATGGGGGAGTGGTTGCGGGTCGGGCGGACGGAGGCCGAGGTCGGGGCCGACGTCGCGGCGGGGATCCTGGCCGAGGGCCACGTCGGGGTCGACTTCACCATCATCGGCTCGGGCCCCAACGGGGCCAGCCCGCACCACGAGGTCTCCGACCGGGTGGTCGAGGCCGGGGACATGGTCGTCGTGGACATCGGCGGGGAGACGGCGACCGGCTACCGCTCCGACTGCACCCGCACCTACCTGGTCGGTGGGCACGCCGCCCGCGGCCTGATCGAGTGGTTCTCCGTCCTCCAGCGGGCTCAGGCGGCGGCCGTCGCCGCGGTGCGCCCCGGCGTCACCTGCGCCCAGGTCGACGCCGTGGCACGCGACGTCATCACCAAGGCCGGCTTCGGTGAGCACTTCATCCACCGCACCGGGCACGGCATCGGGCTGGACACCCACGAGGCGCCCTACGTCGTCGCCGGCAACGACCTGCCGCTGGAGCCGGGGATGGCCTTCTCGGTCGAGCCCGGCATCTACCTGCCCGGCCGCTACGGCGCCCGGATCGAGGACATCGTCGTCTGCACCGACGACGGGGTCCGCAACCTCAACAACGGTCCCCGTGAACTCGTCGAACTCCCCGGCTGAGCCGGGCGGGCCACCGGCGGCCCAGGACGTCGACCGGGAACTGCTGAGCGCCCTGGCCCGCGACGGACGGGCCAGCTTCACCGACCTGGCCGAGCGGGTCGGGCTGTCGGTGTCCGCGGTGCACCAGCGGGTCCGCCGACTGGAACAGCGCGGGCTGATCACCGGCTACGCGGCGCAGTTGGACGCCAAGGGGCTCGGGCTGCCGCTGACCGCGTTCGTCTCCATCACCCCGATCGAGGCCGCGCAGCCCGACGACGCACCGACCCGGCTGGCGCACCTGTCGGCCATCGAGGCCTGCCACTCGGTGGCCGGGGTGGAGAGCTACATCCTCAAGGTCCGGGTGGCCTCACCCGATGCGCTCGAGGCGCTGCTGCACGAGATCCGGTCGGCGGCCAACGTCACCACCCGGACCACCGTCGTCCTCTCCACCTTCTACGAGGACCGCCCGCCGGTCTGAGGGAAGACCCCCTCGCCCCCTCCACTCGCCAGGCTCACGGCGGGCCCCTGCGAGGGGGCCGATGGACAGGGGATCGAACATGTGTTCGGATGGTCGGCATGCGGTGGGACGCCCAGCGGCTGGACTTCGACGAACCCACCACCCTGCCCGGGCTGCCCGACGTCCGGGGCCTGCTGCGCAGCGTGCAAGTGCCGGAGTTCCCGGGCCTGACCTTCCACGAGGTGCGGGCCAAGAGCGTGCTGAACGCGGTGCCCAAGGGCTCGGCGATGCCATTCGGCCACACGATCAACCCCTACCGGGGCTGCTCGCATGCGTGCGTTTACTGCCTGTCGGGCGACACCCAGGTCCTGATGGCGGATGGCTCCCAGCGGGGCATCGCCGACCTGACGGTGGGGGACCGCATCATCGGGACGGAGAAGAGAGACCGCTACCGCCGGTACGTCGAGACGGAGGTGCTGGCGCACTGGTCGACGGTCAAGCCCGCCCACCGGGTGACCCTCGCCGATGGCACGAGGATCGTCGCGAGCGGTGACCATCGGTTCCTGACCGGGCGTGGCTGGAAGCACGTCACCGGCGCGAGCCGCGGAGCGGGTCAGCGCCCGCACCTGACGACCAACGACGAACTGCTCGGCTTCGGCCGGTCAGCTCTGACGGTCGACGTCTGCGAGGACTACCGGCGGGGATACCTGACCGGCATGGTTCGCGGAGACGCGCACTTCAAGGTGTACCGCTACCAACGAGCCGGGCGGCTCCACGGTGACGTGCACCGTTTCCGACTCGCGTTGGCCGACCTGGACGGCCTCCGGCGATCACAGGCGTACCTCACGCAAGCGGGCATCTCGACCGATTGGTTCGAGTTCTCCGCTGCCACTCCGGAGCGCCGGGCGATGAGCGCCATCAGGACGTCGTCAGCCGCCTCCGTTGCCCGGATCTCAGAGGTCGTCGCCTGGCCGGATGACCCTTCGGATGCCTGGCAGCGCGGCTTTCTGGCCGGCGTCTTCGACGCCGAGGGCAGCCGGAGCCAGCACGTCCTGCGGATCTCCAATGCCGATGACGAGATGCTTGAGCGGACGAGCGCCGCCTTCGCCGCGCTGGGCTTCGACAGCGTCCTGGAGGATCGGTCGCTGGCCAACCGGGTTCGGACCATCCGCCTGCGCGGCGGCCTGAAGGAGCACCTACGGTTCATCCACCTCGTCGACCCGGCCATCCGGCGGAAGTGCCAGGTCCAGGGCACGGCCATCAAGAGCACGGCTGATCTGCGGGTGACCATGATCGAGGACCTGGGCCTGGAGATGCCGATGTACGACATCACCACCGGCACCGGCGACTTCATCGCGAACGGCGTCGTGAGCCACAACTGCTTCGCCCGGGGCACGCACGAGTGGCTGGAGCTGGACAGCGGAGCCGACTTCGACCAGCAGATCGTGGTCAAGACCAACGTCGTCGACGTGCTGCGGCGAGAGCTGGCCAGGCCGTCCTGGCAGCGGGAGCACGTCGCGCTGGGCACCAACACCGACCCGTACCAGCGGGCCGAGGGCCGCTACCGGCTGATGCCCGGGATCATCGACGCGCTGGCCCGGTCCGGCACGCCGTTCTCGGTGCTGACCAAGGGCACGCTGGCCCGCCGCGACGTCCCCCGGCTCGCTGCCGCAGCGCGCGACGTCCCGGTGGGGATGGGCGTGTCCATGGCGATCTGGGACGACGACCTGCACGCCGCCCTGGAACCCGGCGCCCCCACGCCCCGGGCGCGGCTGGACCTGGTGCGGGCGATCACCGACGCCGGGCTGCCCTGCGGGGTCTTCCTGGCCCCCGTACTGCCCGGCCTCACCGACCGGATGGACCACCTGGAGGCGGCGATCGGTGCCATCGCCGCGGCCGGGGCCACCGGGGTGACCGTGTTGCCGCTGCACCTGCGCCCGGGTGCCCGGGAGTGGTTCACCGCCTGGCTGTCCCGGGAGCACCCCGGGCTGGTCGGCCGGTACCGCCAGCTCTACGGCCGCGGCGCCTACGTGCCGGCCGAGTACCGCACGTGGCTCGCCGGCCGGGTGGCCCCGGTGCTCGCCCGCTACGGCCTGGACCGGCAGGGCGGGGGAGTGGCACGGGGCGTCGACACCGGCAGCGGCCTCGGCCTGCCCGGGGACGAGTCGGCGGGCTTCCCCGCCGGCAGCCTGCCCACCCGTCGGCCGGCGCCGACGGCGGTCGAGGAGACCCCCGAGCAGCTCTCGCTGTGCTGAGCGGGAGCCGGGTGTCGCTCAGCCGGCCAGCCGGGCGCGACGGCCGACGGTCCGCAGTGCCCGCACGGCCCCGCGCGGGCCCACCGGCGGCGCCCCGCCGGCCAGTGCCAGCCGACGGTAGGAGTCGTAGGAGAGCGTGAGGTAGTCGGCTGCCAGCTCTTCGACCTGCTCGCGGCGGCTCGGCGGAGCCGTGGCGCGCATGGCCGTGGCGGTGCGGACGGCGTGCTTGGCGAACGTCACCTGCAGGGCCTGGGTGGACAGCTGCCCGCCGACGTGCGAGCTCGGGCCCGGCCCCCGCCGCAGCGCCGGCAGCACCCAGGGGCTCGCGGCCAGACCGGGGAACCGGCTGCGGACGGCTTCCCAGGCGTGCCAGGCGGTGAGCGCTCCGGGTACGGCCCACTCACCGTCCTCGGTGGACACGTGGAGACGGCGG
This sequence comes from Modestobacter sp. VKM Ac-2984, assembly GCF_026967985.1. Taxonomy (GTDB): domain Bacteria; phylum Actinomycetota; class Actinomycetes; order Mycobacteriales; family Geodermatophilaceae; genus Modestobacter. The sequence goes on from NZ_JAPVBJ010000003.1 coordinate 392,874, forward strand.
GTGGTCGCGTGAACCTGGTCCCGGCGCAGCGCCCGGAACTGCCCCACCGTCCCCGGCCAGCCCAGGGCGAGCGCACACCAGGCGACCGAGCGCAGGTGCTCCGGTGCCTCGCTGCGCACCCGGGTCAGCTCCCGCAGGTCGAGCGTGACCGGGTCGGGCTCAGGGGTGGTGGCCCGGGGGACCCCGAGCCCGCCGTAGCGGGCGACCTTGCTGTACAGGGCGATGGTGGCCGGCTTCCACTCGCGAGCCGCGGCCAGCGGCTCGAGCCCGGTCTCGGCCAGGGCCTCGGGCCCCAGCCCCAGTTCGAGGGCCGCCTCGACCAGCCGCCGCCACTGCGGCTCGTACCCCGGCGGCCCGGGCAACCGGGCCCACGCTCGGGCCGGGGGTGGCGCCGGCATCTCCGGCAGCGGTGGCTGCCATGCACCTGACATGACGAGATACTACCGTTATCCCCAACGATGTTGCGATTCATCGTCGTCGTCACCTGCCCTGGACAGCAGACGCACCCTACGGGTGCGCATCCGCAACCAGGGTGATCTGAACTGCAATCCGCCCGGCCCAGCCAGCAGGGTCACCTCGGTCCCGGTGACCATGGGTCGGTGCGCACCGTGGGAGTCGAGGAAGAGCTGCTCGTCGTGGACCCGGCGGGTACGCCCGTGCCACTGGCTCCGGAGGCCCTCGAGGTGGCCGCCCGCCGCGGTGAGGGGGAGACCGTCCAGGAGCACGACCGGGCCGAACAGTCGGACGAGCCGCCCGACGCCGACGGCGCCTCGGCGGGCCCACGGTTGGTCCCCGAGTTGAAAGAGCAGCAGATCGAGCTGGGGACCCGGGTCTGCCGGGGGCTCGACGAGGTGGCTGCCGAGCTCCGGCACTGGCGTTCCCGGGCCGATGCCGCCGCCTCCACCGTGGGCGCCCGGGTGGCGGCCCTGGCCAGCTCGCCGGTGGCGGTGGAGCCGGAGACGACGTCGGGGGAGCGGTACGCGCAGATGGTCGAGGTGTTCGGCCTGACCGCCGCGGAGGTGCTCACCTGCGGCTGCCACGTGCACGTCTCCGTGGACGGCGACGAGGAGGGGGTCGCCGTCCTCGACCGCATCCGGGTGTGGCTGCCCGTGCTCACCGCGCTGACCACCAACTCGCCGTTCTGGTCCGGGCGCGAGACCGGCTACGCCAGCTTCCGTTCCCAGGTCTGGAACCGGTGGCCCTCGGCCGGCCCGAACGCGGTGTTCGGCACCCCGGCGCGCTACCACCAGCTGGTCGCCGACCTGGTCGCCACGGACACCGTGCTCGACGAGGGGATGGTCTACTTCGACGCCCGCCTCTCGGCCACCTGGCCGACCGTGGAGGTCCGGGTGTCCGACGTCGCCCTGCGGGTCGAGGACGCCGTCCTGCTGGCCGGGCTGGTGCGCGGTCTGGTGGAGACCGCGGCCCGGGAGTGGCGGGCCGGCGTCGCCGCCCCGGAGGTCCGCACCGAGGTGCTCCGCGTGGCCGGCTGGCGGGCCGGCCGCTCCGGCCTGACCGGGGACCTGGTCGACCCGCGGACCGGCCAGCCGGCCCCGGCGGCCGAGGTGGTGACCGCCCTGGTCGAGCACGTCCGCCCGGCCCTGCGCGACAGTGGGGACGCCGAACGGGTGGAGGAGGGCGTGGCCGCCGTCCTGCGCCGTGGCACCGGGGCGACCCTGCAGCGCGCGGTCTTCGGCGAGACCGGCGACCCGGCCGCCGTCGTCCGGGCCGCAGTCGCCGCCACCCACGGCGACTGAGACCGGATCGCCGCTCTCGGATCCGGGTTGGTTAGGGTCCGCTCATGTACACGGCCAGCTGGGGCGACGTCGCCCGCCGGGACCTGTTCGGGTCGAAGCCGGACCCTCGGGACCGCCCGTACCGGTTGGTCATCCGGGTCGTCCTCATCGTCTTCCGGCTGTTCCGCTTCCGCTTCGACCTCCGCGGGCAGGAGCACGTCCCGGCCACCGGTGGGGCGGTCATCTGCAGCAACCACGTCTCCTACTTCGACTTCACCTACCTGGGGCTCGCGGCGCTGCCGCAGCACCGGCTGGTGCGGTTCATGGCGAAGGCCGCCATCTTCGGCCACTGGTTCGCCGGGCCGTTCATGCGCGCGATGCACCACATCCCGGTCGACCGCAAGGCCGGGGCCTCGGCGTTCGACGCCGCCGTCCTGGCGCTGAAGGACGGCAACGTCGTCGGGATCTTCCCCGAGGCGACGATCAGCACGTCGTTCACCGTCAAGGACGTCAAGGCGGGCGCGGCCCGGATGGCGGTCGAGGCCGGGGTGCCGGTCCTCCCCGCCGCGGTGTGGGGCGGACACCGTGTCGCCACGAAGGCGCACAAGTTCGTGCTGCGCCGCGACGTGCCGGTGACGGTGATCATCGGCGAGCCGCTGTTCCCGGAGCCGGGGGAGAAGCCGCAGGCCCTGCTGCGCCGGATCAAGGCGGCGATGGTGGAGCTGCTGGACGAGGCGCAGCGCACCTACCCGGACCAGCCGGCCGGGGACGACGACCGCTGGTGGCAGCCGGCCCACCTGGGTGGCACCGCGCCGACCCCGGAGGTCGCCGCCGTCAACGACGCGGACTACGCCGCGGGCAACCGGACGAAGGTCAAGGCACCGCACCCGCTGGCCCGGGCCAAGCGGCTGCTGGCCCGCGCCCGCCGCTGACCCTCAGCGCACCCGCGTCCTGACGTCGTCCGCGGTGAGCGGGGCGACCATCTCCCGTTCGTACGTGCGGTGCCACCACGCACGGGTCTCCCGCCGTTCCTGCCGGGTGGTGAACCGGTAGCGGTAGACCAGCACGCGCACCGCGGCCGGGCGGTCGGTGCCGAAGGGCACCGAGCGCAGCAGCCGCAGCGTGGCCGGGTCAGCGGCCAGCAGCTTGCCCAGGAACGGCAGCAGCCAGGCCCGGCCGTAGGCGGGGGAGAGGGCCACGAACCACATCAGCCAGTCCAGGCGCAGGTGGTACGGCGCCCACTGGGGTGGACGGCGGTGGACGTCGCCGGGCTTGCCGCGGAACTCGTACTCCCGCCACACCGCATCCGGCCCCGGGGCGTCGGTGGCCTCCACGACCAGCTCCCGGCGCACCTTGGTCACCGAGCCGAAGGCGCCGTAGCTGTTCACCAACCGGAGCGGGTCGAAGCTGGTGTTCATCCGCTGCGCGGGCGACAGCAGGTTGCGCACCGGCGCCACGCTGAGCGCGGCGACCAGCACCGTCAGCCCGATCACGACCGCCACGAACCAGGTGGGGGAGGAGAGCTGGTCGGGACGGTCGAGCGGCAGGACGGCGGCCAGCCAGCGCCCGTCGACCACCGACAGCGCCAGCACCAGGGTGAGCGCGTTGAGCCAGGCGAAGTTGCCGCTGATCAGCAGGTACCCCTGGGTGACCACGATGACCAGCGCCGCCACCCCGGCGATCGGCTGCGGCGCGAGCAGGCCGAAGACGACGACCAGCTGGGTGACGTGGTTGGCCAGCGTCTCCACCCGGTGCAGTCGCGGGCTCAGCCGGTGGAACGACCAGCTCAGCGGGTTGGGCATCGGCTGGGTCTCGTGGTGCCAGGACAGGCAGGTGAGGTCGCGCCAGCACCGGTCGCCGCGCATCTTGATCAGCCCGGCCCCGAACTCCAGCCGGAAGAGCAGCCAGCGCAGCAGCCACATGCCCAGCGTGGGTGGGGCGACGTGCGCCGGACCCAGGAAGACGGCGAGGAACCCGGCCTCCAGCAGCAGTGACTCCCAGCCGAAGCCGTACCAGATCTGGCCGACGTTCACGATCGACAGGTAGAGCGCCCAGAGCACCGCCCACAGCGCCATCCAGCCCGCCAGGGGCAGGCGGTCGGCCAGCCCACCGAGTGCGGCGAGCGACAGTCCGATGCCGGTCCAGCAGCAGCCGGCGAAGAACCGGTCGGACCAGTGCAGGTGGAACAGGCTCGGTGCCCGCTTCCAGGAGGCCCACTCCAGGTACCGGGGGACCGGGGTCAGGCCGTCGGTGCCCAGCAGCGCCCGCCCCTGGCGCAGCGCGGCGACGAACGCGATCAGGTAGACCAGCGCGAGGCCCCGGGTGAAGACCCAGCGGCCCGCCCAGGTACCGGGGTCGGCGAACCAGTCCACGCCCCTCCTCGGCTCACTCCGCCGGGGCCTCGAGCCGGAAGGCCTCCAGCTCGGTGCCGTACCAGCGGGTGGTGCGCCCCAGCGGCTGCATCCCCAGCTTCTCGCAGACCCGCAGCGAGGCCTCGTTGCCCGGCCGGACGACGGCGTAGACCTCCAGCAGCCCGTCGTCGAAGGCCCGGTCGACGACCCCCCGGGCCGCCTCGGTGGCGTACCCCCGCCGCCAGCTGTCCGGGTGCAGGTGCCAGCCGACCTCCACCTCACCGACCCCGTGGGGGAGCGGCTTGAGCAGCACCGTGCCCGCCGGTGGCCCCCCGCCCCGGGGCTCGATGGCCCAGCACCCGTGGGCCGGGTTCAGCTCGTGCACCAGCCGCCAGCGCTCGACCAGCTCGGCGGGTGGCACCGTCGGGCCCCCGCCCAGCCAGCGGGTGACCTCGTCCCGGCTGTACAGGTCGGCGAGACGGGCGAGGTCGGCGTCGCCCGCCGTCCAGGCCCGCAGCCGCAGCCGGTCGGTGCACAGCAGTTCCACCCACGGGGAGCTACCGCCGTCCGCCGCGAGGGAAACGCCTCCACGGGGTCGCCGTCCTCGCGGTCCGGGTGCCGACCTCACGCTGGGGCGTGAGGTCGGCACCCGAGACGTGTGGCTCGCGGGCAGCGGGGTCCTCCCTCAGCCGACGGGGGTGAGCTGGCGGTCGCGGTGGGCGGCCCACCAGGCGCGGCCCTCGGCGGGGAGGCTGGCGATCGGGTCGTAGTAGGCGTACCGCCGGTCGAGGGCGTCGGCGTCGGTGCGCTCGATGCCGGTGCGGTAGTTCTTCGTCCAGTAGGAGATGCCGCGCTCGCGGTCGTACTCGGCGACCTGGTGCACCCAGCGCTTGCCGACGTAGGGCACGTCGCAGACGATCCGCGGGGTGGCGAACCCGGGCAGGTAGCCCATGACGTCGTGCTGCAGGGTCTGCGCGGTGGCCAGCGGGACCCGCCAGTGCTCGGCGCTGGGGATCATGTCGCACATGTAGAAGTAGTAGGGCGTGATCGAGGCACCGTCGAGCAGCGCGAAGCACAGGTCCAGCAGCTGCCCCGCGGTGGCGTTCACGCCGGCCAGCAGCACGCCCTGGTTGCGCACGTCGCGCACCCCGGCGGCCAGCAGCGCCCGGGTGGCCTCGGCGACCAGCGGGGTCACCGACTGGGCGGCGTTGACGTGGGTGTGCACGGCCAGCGAGACGCCGCGTTCCCGCGCGACGGCGGCCAGCCGGCCCATCCCGTCGACGACCTCCGGCTGCAGCCAGTGCTGGGGGAGGCCCATCAGCGCCTTGGAGGCGAGCCGGACGTCGCGGATCGAGTCGATCTCCAGCAGCCCCTCGACAAAGGCGGCGAGGTTCTTGAACGGCAGGTTGGCCACGTCCCCGCCGGAGACGACGACGTCCCGCACCCCGGGGGTGCGCCGCAGGTAGGCCAGCATCTCGGCCTGCCGGTCGATCGGCTTGAGGTCGAACCGCAGCTTGTCCACCGCCGGGGTGGAGTTGCCGACCAGGTCCATCCGGGTGCAGTGCCCGCAGTACTGCGGGCAGGTGGACAGCAGCTCGGCCAGCACCTTGGTGGGGTAGCGGTGGGTGAGGCCCTCGACCGCCCACATCTCGTGCTCGTGGAGGGAGTCCCGGGCCGCGTGCGGGTGGCTGGCCTCGTCGCCGGGCAGCCGGTCGGAGGCGACCGGGAGCATGTAGCGGCGCACCGGGTCGGCGAGCATCGCGGCGGCGTCGGGGACGCTGCCGGGGACCATCGTGTTCAGCATCTGCGGCGGCAGCAGCAGCGACATCGTGGCCCGGCCGGCCTGGTCGGTCTCGACGTCGGCGTAGAAGGACTCGTCCAGCAGATCGCCGTAGACCCCGCGCAGCTGGCGCAGGTTCTTCACGCAGTGCGCACGCTGCCACTGGGCGCTCCGCCAGTCCTGCTCGGTGACCCCGGCGAAGCCGGGCAGGCGACGCCAGTCGGGCTCGACGAGCTCACGGGCGGTGTACTCGTAGGGCTGCTCCAGCACCGGAACTCCTGTCCGCGCGGTGTCTCCAACTCCGACACCGCGACCCTACGGGAAGAAGTTCGGTCTTAGAGCGGATTGGCGATAGATTCTCCGGTGTCGAGCCGGGGACGACGAAGGGACGACGGTGGTGATGGACGTACTGCACCGCAGCCTCGGCGTGCACCGGGTGCTCGAGCCGGCCGGCGTGCTGCCCCAGGCCGCCCTCCGGCTGGACGCGGATCCCCGGATAGGCCCGGACGAGGTCTGCATCGCCGTGCACCGGCTCAACCTCGACGCCGCCTCCTACCGACAGCTGGCCGAGGAGCACGGCGGGGACGGCGACCGGGTGCGCGCCGCCGTCCTCGGGATCGTCGAGCGCCGGGGCAAGATGCACAACCCGGTCACCGGCTCGGGCGGGATGCTCATCGGCGTCGTCGACGAGGTGGGCGACGACTCCCCGCTCGGCCTGGAACCCGGCCAGCGGGTGGCCACCCTGGTCTCCCTCACCCTCACCCCGCTGCGGATCACCGACGGGCTGGCGCAGTGGGACGGCCGCAGCGAGCAGGTGCCGGCCGCCGGGACGGCTGTCCTCTTCGCCCGCTCCATCGCCGCCGTCCTGCCCGACGACCTGCCCCAGGAGGTGGCGCTGGCGGTGCTGGACGTCTGTGGGGCCCCGGCGACCACCGAGCGGGTCGTGCACCGGTCGGGCCACCGGCCCTCGGTCGCCGTCCTGGGCGCGGCCGGCAAGTCCGGCTGCCTGAGCCTGGCCGCCGCCCGCGATGCCCGGGCGGGCCGTCTCGTGGGCGTGGTCCGGGACGAGGGAGAGGCCACGGCACTGCGGGCGGCCCGGCTGGCCGACGAGGTGGTGGTGGCCGACGCCACCGACCCGCTCGCCGTCGCGACCGCGGTCGGCCAGCCGGTCGACGTCACCGTCGTGTGTGTCGACACCCCCGGCGCCGAGCACGGGGCGGTCCTCGCGACGGCCGACGGCGGCACCGTGGTCTTCTTCTCCATGGCCACGTCCTTCTCGGCGGCGGCCCTGGGAGCTGAGGGGATGGCGGCGGACGTGACGATGCTCGTGGGCAACGGCTACACGCCGGGGCATGCGGCCCTGGCGATGGACCTCTACCGGCACTCGCCGGGGGTGCGGTCGCTGATCGAGCCGCGGGTCCGCGCCTGATGAGCGAGCTGCTCATCCGGGACGTGACGGTCGGGGACCGGCCCGGCCGGGCGGTGCACGTCGTCGACGGGCGGATCGCCTGGCTGGGTGCAGCGGCCGACGCACCGGCGGCCGGCCGGGTGCTGGACGGCGGGGGAGCGCTGCTGACCCCCGCGTTCGTCGACGCCCACGTGCACGCCACCGCCACCGGGCTGGCGCTGACCGGTTTGGACCTGCACGGCGCCGACAGCCTGCGGGCGGCGCTGACCGACGTCACCGCGCAGACCACCGCCGCCCCCACCGGCACGGTGCTCGGCACCGGGTGGGACGAGACCGGCTGGCCCGAGGGCCGCGGGCTCACCCGGCACGACCTGGACGCGGTGGTGGGGGAGCGGCCGGCCTACCTGGCCCGGGTCGACGTGCACTCGGCCACCGTCTCCACCGCGCTGCTGGACCGGGTGCCCGGGATCACCGCGCTCCCCGGGTACAGCCCCGACGGCCGGCTCCGGCTCGACGCCCACCACGCCGCCCGGCAGGCCGCCTACGGGTCGGTGCCGCCGGGCCAGCGCCGCAGCGCGCAGCGGGCCACGCTGGACGCCGCGATCGCGCTGGGCATCGGCAGCGTGCACGAGATGGCCGGCCCGGAGGTGTCCAGCCCCGAGGACCTCGCCGGGCTGCTCACGCTGGCCGCCGAGGCGCCCGGGCCGCGGGTGGTCGGCTACTGGGGCGAGCTCTCCGAGCGCGGCGGACTGGACGTCGTCCGGGAGCTGCGGCTGGCCGGCGCCGGCGGCGACCTGTTCTGCGACGGCGCGTTCGGCTCGCACACCGCCGCGCTGAGCAGCCCCTACGCCGACCGGCCGGAGACCACCGGGGCACTGCGCTTCGACACCGCGGCCCTGGTCGAGCACGTGCGCGCGTGCACTGCCGCCGGGCTGCAGGCCGGGTTCCACTGCATCGGGGACGCCGCCGTCGACCAGGTGCTCACCGCGGTCGGCATCGTCGTGGCCGAGCTCGGCCGGGACGCCGTCCGGGCCTGCCGGCACCGGCTGGAGCACGTCGAGATGGTCAGCGACGCCGCGATCGCCCAGCTGCGCCGGTGGGGGATGGTCGCCAGCGTCCAGCCTGCCTTCGACGCCGCCTGGGGCGGACCGGCCGGCATGTACGCCGAGCGGCTGGGCGTCGAGCGGGCCGCCGGCTGCAACCCGCTGGCCGACCTCGTCGACGCCGACGTGACCGTGGCCATCGGCAGCGACGCCCCGGTCACCCCGCTGGACCCGTGGGGCGGCGTGCACGCCGCGATCGACCACACCACCCCCGGATCCGGCATGCGACCCTTCGACGCCTTCGACGCCGCCACGCACGGCGGCTGGGTGGCGGCCCGAGCCGAGCACCCGGAGGGGCCGCTGGCCGTGGGCGCGCCGGCGGACCTCGCGCTGTGGGCGACCGAGTTGACGCTCTCCGCCGTCCTGGCCGGGCGCGCCCGCCCCGCCTGCCGCCAGCTGATCGTCGCCGGCCGGCCGTGCTGACCAGCAGCCGCCGGGCGAGACCGCGGAGCCGTGGCACCTGCGGGAGACGGTCGGCACCGGCGCCGGCACGGGACGGAGGAGTTGGCTGATGAGCAGGCTGCAGCTGGACCAGGCACTGGTGGCGCGGGCACGGGAGCTCGCCGCCCGGGCGGCGGCGCCGGTGGTCGACCTGGCCGCCACGCACACCACGATCTCGGTGGAGCGGGCTCAGCTGCGGCTGGCCGGGCTGACCGGCACCGACCCGGTCCTCGGCGATGGTGAGGTGCCCTGGGTCAACCGGGTGGTGGACGCCGTCCGCGACCAGGTGGGCCTGGAGCACGGCGTCGCGTTGCCGGTCTGGCACGCGCTGGGCTCCGGCGGCACGTTGCAGGAGCTCGCCGAGCAGGTCGGCGCCGGCACCGCCCGGTTCACCGTGCCCGAGGGGAGCGCCGCCGACCGGGCCCGGGAGGCCGCCCGCGCCGCCGTCGGCGCCGGGATCGCCCGGATCGACACCAACCGGGCCCGCCGGGAGGAGCTGGTCGCCACGCACGGCAACCCGCCCCGCCGTCCGTGGATCTACCTGATCGTGGCCACCGGCGACATCCACGAGGACATCCCGCAGGCCCAGGCCGCCGCCCGCGCCGGCGCCGACGTCATCGCCGTCATCCGCTCCACCGGGCAGTCGCTGCTGGACTACGTGCCCGAGGGCGCCACCCGCACCGGCTACGCCGGCACGTACGCCACGCAGGAGAACTTCCGGCTGATGCGCGCCGCGCTGGACGACGTCAGCGCCGAACTCGGGCGCTACGTCCGGCTGACCAACTACGCCTCCGGGCTGTGCATGCCCGAGATCGCCGTCCTGGCCGGGCTGGAGCGGCTGGACATGATGCTCAACGACGCGATGTACGGGATCCTCTTCCGCGACATCAACCCGGTCCGGACCTTCGTCGACCAGCGGTTCAGCCGGATGGTGCACGCCCGCGCCGGGATCATCATCAACACCGGCGAGGACAACTACCTCACCACCGCCGACGCCGTCGACGAGGCGCACACCGTCACCGTCAGCCAGCTGCTCAACGAGCGGCTGGCGCACGAGGCCGGGCTCGCGGACTGGCAGCTGGGCCTGGGGCACGCCTTCGAGATCGACCCGGCCGTCCCGGAGTCCTTCCGGCTGGAGCTGGCGCACGCGCTGCTGGCCCGCGGGCTGTTCCCGGACGCGCCGCTGAAGTGGATGCCACCCACCAAGCACATGACCGGCGACGTGTTCCGCGGCTACCTGCTCGACGGCTTCTTCAACCTGGCCGGGGCGCTCACCGGCCAGGGGATCCTGCTGGTCGGGATGATGACCGAGGCCGTGGTCACGCCGTGGCTCTCCGACCGCGACCTGGCGCTGCGCAACGTCCGCTACGTGCTCGAGGCCGCCGGGAACCTGCACGAGGACTTCGCGCCCCAGCCCGGTGGGTTCATCGACCGCCGGGCGCACACCGTGCTGACCGAGGCCGTCGACCTGCTGGAGCGGATCGCGGCCCACCCGCAGGGGCTGATCCAGGCGGTCGCCGACGGCACCTTCGGCATCACCAAGCGGGCCCCGGACGGCGGCAAGGGCCTGGACGGCGTCGTCGTCAAGGCCGCCGACCACTTCGACCCGGCCACCGAGCTCCTGGAGCGAACCCATGCCTGAGCAGGGCCAAAGTCGCGATCTTGGCCCCTCGGGGGCTGGGAGTGTGGTGCGGCCGTACGGGGACACCACCGGTGACGGGATGGTGCAGACGTCGTTCACGTTGCCCGTCCCGCCCGGGCCCAAGGCCGAGGGCGCGGCGCTGCAGCTGGCGCAGAAGATGGGCATCGAGCCGGCGATGGTGGTGCACAGCGCCGCGATCGGGGAGGGATTCACCTTCTTCGTGGTCTACGGCAGCGTGCGGCACCTGGTCGACCTGGACGCCGTGCAGGTCGAGGAGCGCGCGTACCCACTGCTGTCGCCGGGTGAGGTCAACGCGGCGGTGAAGACCCGGCTCCGGCGCAGCCTCGTCGTCCTGGGGGCCTGCATCGGCACCGACGCGCACACCGTGGGCATCGACGCGATCCTCAACCTCAAGGGGTTCGCGGGGGAGAAGGGCCTGGAGTACTACCGGGAGCTGCAGGTGGCCAACCTCGGCGCCCAGGTCAGCGTGCCGGAGCTGGTGCACGCCGCCCGCAACCGCAAGGCCGACGCCGTCCTGGTGTCCCAGGTGGTGACGCAGAAGGACGCCCACCTGCGCAACACCCGCGAGCTGGCCGCCGCCTTCCGCGAGGCGATGGGGGAGTCCCGCCCGCTGCTGGTGGTCGGCGGCCCCCGCTTCGACCCGGCGATGGCCGCCGACCTCGGGGTGGACAAGGTCTTCGGCCGGGGGACGACGCCCGGCGAGGTCGCCAGCTACCTGGTGCACGCACTCGTCCCCGAGGAGGAGCCCGCATGACCGACCCGCGCCTGGGACTGATCGTCACCCACCGCCGCTACGTGCCCTACGCCCACGCCCACTACGGCGGCGCGCTCGTCGACGGGGCGTACACGCTCGGCCTGTTCGGCGACGTCGCAACCGAGGTGGCGATCCGCACCGACGGTGACGAGGGGCTGCTCGCCGGGTACTCGGCGGTCTCCTTCCTCGCCCCGGTGCAGGCCGGCGACGTCCTGGAGGCCTCCTGCGAGGTGGTCCGGGTCGGCCGCCGCAGCCGGGAGCTGCGCTGCTGGGCCGACGTCGTGGCCCGCGCCGACCCCTCCCGCGGCGCGTCGGCCGCCCAGCTGCTCGACCCGCCGCTGCGGGTGGTCGAGGCGATGGCGACGCTCGTCGTCCCCGGCCCCGACGCCCCGGGCTGACCCCGGCAGGTCGCCTCTCCGCCACAGCCCCGCCACCGGGTGTTCCGCTCCGGTGACGCTTGCAAACCACTGGTCCCGAGGGCTTCCCCGGCGTCCGATCGGTGCCTAGGGTCGGGGTCGCCCCATCCCGGGAGACCGGGGTGTGCTTCCCCCTCGGCACAGTCGCGCGCTCGTCCCTCGGTGACGCAGTCCGGTGACGCACCTCGCGTCGCTGCCTGCGCACACCGCCAGGCCGAGGGGGGACCGCGGACCCGAGGGTGCACGTCCCACTCCCGACGTCCGCTCCGGCGGGGCCCCGCGTCACCAGACAACGGAACGGCGACCGCACCCAGCGGCCGGTGTCCCGGCCCGAAGGCGCGGGGTGCCCCGGTGCGGACGCCGCTCGGATGCAGCTGCGGCGGTCGCCCAGCCAGAAGTGGGATGCTGGGAGGTGGTCACGGCATCAGCGCCACGACCGGGTCCGAGCAGCACGCCGGGCCCAGGGTGTCCCGGGCAGCGACCCGGGCCAGCGCGGAAGGCGGCGGTGCCGGCAGTGGTGGCGACCGGCACGGTGGAGTCAGCCACCCCGAGCACCCCGGCGGAGCGCCCGGGCCCGCGGCGCCGCTGGCCCTGGCGCACCGTCCTGGCGGCAGCCGGGGGCCTGGCGCTGTACCTCGCCTTCCCCGGGCACGACCTGTCCGTGCTCGCCGTGCTGGGCCCGGCGGCGCTCGCGCTCGCGGTCCGCGGCGAGCGGGTCCGCGGCGGCATCTGGCTGGGGCTGGTGCTGGGCCTGGTCTTCCTGCTGCCCCTGCTGTCCTGGACCGGGATCTACGTCGGTTCCTTCCCCTGGCTGGCGCTGGCCGTGGTCGAGGCGCTGTACTTCGCGATCCTCGGCGGTGCCCTGGCCGCCACCTCGCGACTGCCCGGCTGGCCGCTGTGGTCCGCCGCGCTCTGGGTGGGCGCCGAGGCGCTGCGCGGCCGCTGGCCACTGGGCGGGTTCCCCTGGGGCCGGCTGGGGTTCAGCCAGGCCGACGGGCCGTTCACGTCGCTGGCCGCCTACGGTGGCGTCCCGCTGGTGAGCTTCGCCGTCGCGCTGACCGGCACCCTGCTGGCCGCCGCCGTCGTCGGCCTGCACCGGGCTCGGCGCGGGCGGGACGGACGGCGTGCGGCCGCCCTGGCGCTCGTGGGTGCGCTCGCCGTCCCCCTGGTGGGCGTGCTGGCGGAGCTGCCGCTGGCCGGGGCGTCGCTGACCGAGGGCGGCCCCACCCGCACGGTGGCGGTCATCCAGGGCAACGTGCCCCGGGCCGGGCTGGACTTCAACGCCCAGCGGCGGGCGGTGCTGGACAACCACGCGGACCAGACGCTCGAGTTGGCCGCCGCCGTCGCGCGCGGTGAGGCCGCGCAGCCCGACCTGGTCATCTGGCCGGAGAACAGCTCCGACATCGACCCGTACACCAACGCCGACGCCGCCCGGGTGATCACCCGCGCCGCGGTCGCCATCGACGCGCCGATTCTGGTGGGCGCGGTGGTGCAGCTGCCGGGGGAGTACGTGGCGAACACGGCCATCGTCTGGGACCCGGTGACCGGCCCCGGCGACACCTACGTCAAGCGGCACCCCGTGCCGCTGGCGGAGTACGTGCCGGCCCGCGCCTTCTTCCGCTTCTTCAGCCCGCTGGTCGACCGGGTCACCGACTTCGTCCACGGCACCGAGGTCGGCGTCCTGGACGTCGGCGGGGCGCGCGTCGGGGACGTCATCTGCTTCGAGGTGGCCTACGACGGGCTGGTCGCCGACGTGGTCGACGCCGGCGCCGGCATGATCGTGGTGCAGACCAACAACGCGACGTTCGGGTACACCGACGAGAGCGCGCAGCAGCTGGCGATGAGCCGACTGCGGGCCGTGGAGTACGGCCGCACCGTCGTGGTCGCAGCGACCAGCGGGATCAGCGCCGTCGTCGCCCCGGACGGCTCGCTGGTGCAGCGCTCCGAGCTGTTCACCGCCGACACCTTCGTCGAGGAGATCGCCCAGCGGGACTCCTCGACCGTCGCCGAGCGGCTGGGCGCGGCGCCGGAGTGGGTGCTGACGGCGCTGGGCGTGGGCGCCGTCCTCGCCGCGGCGTCCCTGGCGCTGGCCCGGCGACGGGCCGTCGGCCGGTGACCGGCCCGGAGGTCCCCGGGCCGGTCCTGGTGGTCATCCCGACCTACGAGGAGGTCGGCAACCTGGCTGCGGTGCTGGACCGGCTGCACGCGGCGGTGCCGACGGCGCACGCCCTGGTCGTCGACGACGCCTCGCCCGACGGCACCGGGGAGCTCGCCGACGCCCGGGCCGCGGCCGACGAACGCGTGCACGTGCTGCACCGCACCGCCAAGGCGGGGCTGGGGCCGGCCTACGTCGCCGGTTTCCGCTGGGCCGAGGAGCACGGCTACGGCGTGGTGGTCGAGATGGACGCCGACGGCTCGCACCCACCCGAACGGCTCCCGGCGCTGCTGGCCGCCCTCGCCGACGCCGACCTGGTGCTGGGCTCCCGGTACGTGCCCGGGGGAGAGGTGCTCGACTGGCCGCCGCACCGGCTGGCGTTGTCGCGGCTGGGCAACCTCTACACCCGGTGGGCGCTGCGGCTGCCGCTGGCCGACGCCACGGGCGGCTTCCGGGCGGCGCGGATGGAGCTCGTCACCCGGCTGCCGTTCGACGCGGTCGCCAGCCAGGGCTACTGCTTCCAGGTCGACTGGGCCTGGCGGGCGGTCCGATCCGGTGCCCAGGTGGTCGAGGTGCCGATCGCCTTCAGCGAACGCACGACCGGGCGGAGCAAGATGAGCGGTTCGATCGTTGGAGAAGCACTGGTACGGGTGAGCTGGTGGGGCATCCTGGACCGGCTGGCCGATCGGCTGCCGGGGCAGGTGGTCCGTCCCGTGCCAGCACGAGCCCGGGACGGGCGGCGGCCCAGGGTCCTCCGGTAGGGAGGACCCACCGCCCCGCGGGCGGAGGGAGAACGCATGGCCACCAGCCACACTGCGCCACGAGGCACGTCGAAGCTGCGGATGGCGATCGGGCTGGGGGCGCTGGCCGAGGTCGTCGTCTACGTCCTGGTCGTCTCCTGGATCGGGCTGGGCTGGACGATCCTCGCCACCCTGGCCACCACCGTCCTGGGCGGGGCGCTGCTGGCCCGCCAGGGCACCAAGGCCCTCGGGGAGCTCCGGATGCGCGCCGAGGAGCACCGGGCACCTGGCCGCGCCCTGGGCGACGCCGGACTGGTCGCCCTGGGCGGGCTGCTGATGGTGCTGCCCGGCTTCCTGGGCGACCTGCTCGGGTTGCTCTGCCTGCTGCCGGTCACCCGCGCGCTGCCCCGCGCCCTGATCACCCGCGGGCTGCTCCGGCGACTGCCGGACCGGCTGCGCGGGCCGGTGCACGTGCGCTCGACGCGCACCGAGCCGGTCACCGGCCCCGACCAGCCGTTCCGGGCCGGGCCGGCCACCCGCGGGGAGCACCCGGTGATCGAGGGCGAGGTCGCCGCGGAGCGCACGGACCCCTGATCAGCTGGTCCGGGACCCTCCCAGGACACGGAACGGCCCCGGTGGGGGATCCCCACCGGGGCCGTTCACGTTCAGCTGAGGCGTCTCAGCTGGAAGAGCAGCTCAGGATGCGCGGGTGCGGCGACCGCGGAGCACCTCGAGGCGCTCGGCGAGGACCTCCTCGAGGTCGTCGACCGAACGACGCTCCAGCAGCATGTCCCAGTGCGTGCGCGGGGGCTTGACCTTCTTGGGGGCCGGCTCCGCGCCCCCGACCAGCTTGGCGGCCGAACCGTCGTACTTGCACTCCCAGGTGTCGGGGAGCTCGGCGTCATCGGCGAAGGGCACCGTGACGAGGTGCCCCTGGGCACACCGGTACTCGGCGTACTGCCGCTCGATGGGCGCGGTGTTGCGCTCGGTCTCATAGCTCACGCTGCCCAGTCGGCTTCCGCGTAGCGAACGCTCGCCCATGGCACACCGTCCTCTCGTGCTGATGTCGGTCAGATCTGGACTTCCCGGGCAGCCGCATGCTCACGCATCCGGTGCGGGGTGTCGTAGACGTCAACGACAGATGAAGGAAATGGATTCCACGTCGTCAGCAACACATCATCGCACGGGGTGATGTATCAGCGCTCAACCACCCTGACGGGTGAGCCCGGCGGCCTGTTCAGCGCAGGGCCAGCTGCCCCGGCCCGGTCGGCGTCGGCCCCAGCTGACCGCGGGAGAAGTGCCGCCGGCACAGCACCTGGTACCGGACGGCGGCCTCCCCGGCAGGGGGCACGGCCGCCGCGGGCTCCAGCGCCGGCGCAGTGTCGGCGACGACCACGGTGGCCCCCTCCCGGACCACTGCGTCGCCGACGACCCGGGCGTTGAGCAGACCGGGCAGGCCGCACCAGCAGAGCACCTCGACCTGCACCCGCTGCACGTCGTCGGCCAGCTCGAACAGCCGCTGGGTGCCGGGGAACAGCCGGGTGCGGAAGTCGGTGGTCAGCCCGAACGCGTAGACGTCGACGTGCGACTCGTCGACCAGCTCGGCCAGCTGCTCGGCCTGCTCGCCGGTGAGGAACTGCGCCTCGTCGACGATCAGGTAGTCGACCCGGTGCCCGGCGGCCCAGCGGTCGCGCACCAGCAGCCGGACGTCGGTGTCGGCGTCCAGCTCGACCGCCGCCCGCTGCAGTCCGACCCGGGAGCTGATCTGCGGGGTGCCGGACCGATCGCCCTGGGTCAGCAGCAACCCGTGGCGGCCCTGCCGGCTCTGGTTGTGGTCGACCTGGAGGGCGAGGGTGGACTTCCCGCAGTCCATCGGGCCGTGGAAGAAGACCAGGTGGGCCGGGGCCGGATGCCGGCGTCGGTCACCGGCGGCCGGGACGACGCCCAGCGAGGCGTCGAGGGCGGCGAGCTGGTCGACGGGGGGAGTGGGGGTCACAGACGCTCCGGGGGTGTGTTGCCGGCTTCGACGATCGCGCGGCGCATGTCCAGCCGGGCCAGCAGCCAGCCGCCGGCGACGAAGAAGAAGACGAGGCTGAAGATCGCGTACCGGTAGGACTCGGTGAGCTGGTAGGTCAGGGCGAACAGGAACGGGCCGAGCCAGCTGGTCCCACGGTCGCTGATCTCGTAGAAGCCGAAGTACTCGGCCTCCTTGCCCGGCGGGATCAGCTGGCTGAACAGCGAACGGGACAGCGCCTGGGTGCCACCGAGCACGAAGCCGATGCAGACGGCCAGCAGGTAGAACTGGACGACGGCGCCCGACTGCACGAAGTAGGCGGCCACCAGGACGCCGACCCACAGCACCAGGCTGCCCAGCACCGTCCGCTTGGCCCCGATCACCATGGCGATCCGGCCCATCGCGATCGCGCCGAAGAAGGCGACGACCTGCACCAGCAGGATCGCCGAGATCAGCGTCGACTGGTCCAGGTCCAGCTCCTCGGCGCCGTACTGCGCCGACACCCCGATGATGGTCTGCACGCCGTCGTTGAACAGCAGGTAGGCGCCGAGGAACCACAGGGTCAGCCGGTACCGCCGCAGGTCGCGCAACGTCGCGGCGAGCTGACGGAACCCCCCGGCGAGCGCCCCCTGCCCCGGGGAGACCGCCACGGCGGACTCCCGCGGCCGCCGGTTGCGCAGCAGCGAGACGCTGACCACGGTGAACCCGGCCCACCAGATGCCGGCCGAGGCGAGGCAGATCCGCACCGCCTCGCCCTCGGTCAGGCCGAGCGACTCGTACTGGGAGAACAGCGCCAGGTTGCCGGCCAGCAGCACCGCCCCGCCCAGGTAGCCGAAGGCCCAGCCGCGACTGGACACCGCGTCCCGCTCGTTCGGGCCGGCCAGGTCGGGCAGCCAGGAGTAGTAGACGACGGTCGCTGCACCGAAGGAGAGGTTCGCCGCGATGAACAGCGCGGCGCCCAGCAGGTAGCGCTCGCCGGCGACGAAGAACAGCGACATGGTGCACAGCGAGCCGAGGCCGGCGAAGGTGGCCAGCAGCTGCCGCTTGGCGCCGCTGCGATCGGCGATGGCCCCGGTGATCGGCAGCACCAGCACCTGCAGCACGACCGACAGCGACAGCACGTACCCGAACCAGCTGCCGGGCGGGACGCTGATGCCCAGCGGGTGGATCCGGCCGTCGGCGTCGGCGGCCGCCTCGGCGATCGACGTCAGGTACGGAGCCAGGAAGACGGTCGTCACCGAGGTGTTGAAGACCGACATCGCCCAGTCGTAGGAGTACCAACCGGCGCGCTCCCGGCGCAGCGCCCGGTCGGGCGGCGGCGGTGCGGGGTCGACCTGAGGGGCGGCGCTCACCGGCGCAGGGTGCCAGTCCCGGGGGCGGCGGTCCAGCACCGGTCCGGCTGGCCGTCCGTGCCGTTCACCGCCGGCCCGGGTGGAGCCACGTGGCGAGCGCGCTCACGCGCCGGTCCACTGCCCCCGGGAGACCAGCAGGTCGCGGAGCATCGACGGCCGGTCGGTCATCACGCCGTCGACGCCCAGGTCGAGCATCTCGGTGGCCTCCACCTCGCTGTCGACGGTCCAGACGTGCACCTGCAGGCTGCGGGCGTGCGCGGCGGCGATGAACCGCTCGTCGACCAGCGGGCGGCCCCCCAGGGCCAACGGCACCTGCGCGCAGCCGGCCTGGATCCGCACCAGCCCCGCGGCGCGCGGTGAGTAGGAGGAGAGCCGGAGCGCGGCGACGCCCTTGGGCCCCAGGGAGGTGCAGACGTCGGGGCCGAAGATGCGCCGCGCCGCAGCGATCCGGGCGTCGGAGAACGAGCCGAGGCAGATCCGGTCCTCGACGTTCAGCCGGCGGATCGAGCGCGCCAGGGGCGCCAGCACACCGGCGGCCTTGATGTCGAGGTTGAACCGGACGTCGGGCCAGGCGCCCAGCAGGTCCTCCAGCCGCATGATCGGTTCGCGGCCACCGATCAGCGCCGTGCGCACGTCCCGCCAGTGCATGGTGTCGACCCGACCGGTCTGGTCGGTGACCCGGTCCAGCGTCGGGTCGTGGAAGACCACCAGCTCGCCGTCGTAGGTCACCCGGACGTCGGTCTCGAGGTAGCGGTAGCCCAGCGCCACGCACGCCTCGAAGGCCGGCTGGGTGTTCTCGAGATGCTCGATGGCCCCACCCCGGTGGGCCATCGCCACCGGGGTCGGCCCATCGAGGAAGGCGTAACGCGAGCCCGGCACGCCCCCACGCTAGTGCGGTGCGCCACGGCCCGTCCGAGGAGGTCCTGGTCACGGGGCAGCCGCTCTCGCGGACCGGCTCGGGCGTGTCCGCGGCGGGCGGCCGGACCGGGCGTCTACCGTCCCTGCCGTGGCTGTAGAGCAGGGCGTCGAGGCCCGTCCGGCCCCTCGGACACGCCGGGCCGAGGGTGAAGAGCGACGGTGTGGTTGGTGCCGCAACGTCCTGCCGGTGCAGGAGTCGGTGGGCCGGCCCCGGCTCTACTGCGGCCAGGCCTGCCGGCAGCGGGCGTACGAGCAGCGCTCGGCGACGGCCAAGGCGGGTCTGTCCGCGGACGTCGTCCTGGTGACCCGGGCGGAGCTGGACGGCCTGCAGGACCGGCTGTACCAACTGCGCTGCGCCATCGAGGACGTCCAGACACTGCTGACCGAGAAGCCCACCAAGGCCGAGCTCGAGCGGTCCCTGGCCGACCTGGTCCGGTCGACCGGCCGGCTCGACCGGCTCTGGCTGACCGGCAAGACCGCCGGCTGATCCACGGGCGGCCGACACCCGATGCTGGCCGAGGATGCGTCACTGTGACGCATCTCACCAGGGCAAGTGGGCCTCCGGGGAGCGGTCGAAGGGGTCGCCGGCTTGTGTCGCGTCCGGCGCTCAGCTCGTTCAGCTCCGACGCACGATGGTCGCCCACGAGGGTGGTCGCGCCGGCCTGGCGCCAGTCGCGCACGACAACGAGCTCGCGAACCGGTGACCGTGAGTGTCCGAGCCCCGCGCACAGGTGCCTTTTCGTCAACGTGACGTTTCTGGGTCGGTGCAGCGAGACCAGGGGGAGTCGGGTCCGGTGATCACTCGAGGACTGCGGGCGACCCTGACCTGCGGCGAGAGGTGGCCGCCGGTGCTGATCGGTCACCACGACGGGCCATCAAGATCGTCTCCTGAGACGGCCGAGACGATCGCCGCCGGTCGTCGTGGGCAGCACCGGCGACACAACGCACTGGGGCGCGTGCCGGGCGCAGCGCGCTGAGTGGTTGCCGGGCGCAGTGACTCGATGAACACCAGGACGTCACTGCGGACGCATCGAGCTGTCACGGACGGACATGCGACGGTCGACGTGCACGGCGCCGAGCGGCGGTCCGTCGCCGGCCGGAAGGGGCTCTGATCAGCCTCATCCTGTTCGCCGATAATCGACATTATGTCAAGTAGTGGAGAGACCGGTGCACTGCTCTCGGCGGCAGCCCCCTCGGCACGCTCGTTCTGAAGAGGCTCGCGTGCGTAGGCTGACGCGGCAGCCACCGAACAGGAGCGACGATGCAACGACCGTCGATGGCACTCCTGGTCGCCACCATCTCCCTGCTCGGCACGTCAGGGTGCTCCTGGCTCTCCGAGTCCCCGCCGGAGCCCTCCACGCCGATGGCTGTTGACACCGAGGCCCCCTACGTGGCTGCGACCGACGATGCCGGCGCCACCACTCTGCTGGAGCAGGAGCACACCGGCTCGCACGTCGTCGAACTGCCCGTCGCCGGCGACCACCCGGTGCTGCACGTCGGAGGTGACTGCGGTGAGGAGCATGCGGGACAGTCCGTGACGATCGGAATCGGTGACGACCGATCCGTGTGGCAGATGCAGTTCACCGTCCCGTGTGCCGGCTCCGGCGGAGGTGCCTCGGTGAGCTACCCGGCCGAGGAGCTCCCGGGTGCGCCGACACGGCTGTACGTCACGACCGGAGACGACGTGCACCACGCCGTGCGCGTGTGGGGCAGCCACTCACCGACAGTCGTGTCGTGACCTGACTCCCCCACGTGGACGGTGCTCACGCCGCTCCATGTCCACTGGGCCGCTCAGCCGGTGAACGTCACGTCCTTCGTGTCGACCACCGCGGCCGTGCGCCCGGGCGCGGACTGGAACTGCCAGTAGAGGTTCGTGTGCGCGATGACCTGCTCGGCCGGCGGTGCACCCCAGGCCGTCTTGTCGCCGGCGGTGTGTGCGTCGCCGACCAGCGTCACGTCGTAGCCCCGGGTGAATGCACCGTGGATGGTCGACCGGATGCAGGCATCTGACTCGGCACCGGCCACCACCACGCGGCCCACGGCGAGGTCGGCCAGCACGTCCGCGAGGTCGGTGCCCTCGAACGAGTCGCCGTAGGACTTGTGCACCAGCGGCTCGGACTCGGCTCGCACCAGTTCGGGGACGTACTGCCAGGCGTCGCTCCCCCGCGCCAGCTCCTCGTCGGAGTGCTGCACCCAGACCACCGGCACCCCGTCGTCCCGGGCCTGCTCGACCAGCTCGTTGATGTGGCCCACCACCTCGTCCCGGCGGGGCGCCTCGGCCACCACGCCCTGCTGTACGTCGATGACGACGAGCGCGGTGTTCGGTCGGTCAGGCAGCGTGCTCATGGCGGTCTCCTGCGGTCAGCGGCTGGTGCGACAGCGGGGACGCTGGACCGGAGCCCCGACAGGAAACCCACGACGATCAGCTCCTCGCCGCCTTCGCGGCTGTCCGCTCGGCGTTGTGCTCCAGGACGGCGTGCATCCAGAACTGCAGGTCCCCGTCGTCCGTGAGCGCTGCCTCCTCGACGGCGATCCAACCCTCGCCCATGGAGCGGCCCGTGCCCATCTCCGCCCGGCGGGCCCCGGTCACCGAGAGGTACTCGGCGTCTCGGCTTCGCGACACCCGCACGAGCAGGGCTCCCCCACCGGCCGAGACGCAGGCGATCATCTCGTCGTCGACCATGAACGCGAGGCCACCGAACATCCGCACCTCGCGAACGGTCCTCTCCCCCGGGACAGCCCTGCGGACGCGGTCGGCGAGTTCGGCGTCGTAGGCCACGGACCGTCTCCCTTTCGGACGCGCCGAGCGGCGTGGAGCCACCGGTCGTTCCTAGCACCGTCCACGGCCAGCCGGGCCCTTGTCCCCCGTCACTTGCGCTGTTGTTCTGTTCTTCTTCTCTTTGATCAGTGTGGTTTGTTGGGGATAACGGATGATCATCACCCAGTCGCGGGGGTTTGCCGGGCGGTGCAGGACGGTAGGGCCTGCTGGGCGCCTTCGTGCCATGACGCGGCCCAGCCCCGGCCGACCCACTCGAGAGGAACCGCCCGTGCCCAGCAGGATCGAAGACTACGGACTGATCGGGGACCTGCAGACCGCTGCGCTGGTCGGCAAGGACGGCTCGATCGACTGGCTGTGCCTGCCGTCCTTCGACTCCGCTGCCTGTTTCGCCGCCCTGCTCGGCGACGAGCGCAACGGTCGGTGGCGGCTGGCCCCGGCCGACGGGAGCAGCTGCACCAGCCGGCGCTACCGGGGTGACTCACTGGTGCTGGAGACCGAGTGGGAGACCCCGACCGGCACCGTCCGGGTCATCGACTTCATGCCACCACGAGGTGAGAGCCCGGACGTCGTCCGGATCGTGGAGGGCGTGTCGGGCCGGGTGCCGATGCGGCTGGACCTGGTGCTCCGGTTCGACTACGGCCACCTCGTGCCCTGGGTGCGCTCGGTGGACGGCGACCTGGTCGCCGTCGCCGGCCCGGACGCGGTCTCACTGGCCACACCGGTGGAACTGCACGGGGAGGACCACACCACCTCGGCCGAGTTCGAGGTCACCGCCGGCGAGCGCATCCCGTTCGTGCTCACCCACCACGCCTCGCACCTCCCCCGGCCCGACCCGGTCGACGCCGAGGAGGCGCTGGTCAGCACGGAGGCGTTCTGGGCCGAGTGGATCGGCCACTGCACCTACGACGGCGAGTGGGGGCCGGCGGTCCGCCGTTCGCTGATCACGCTGAAGGCGCTGACCTACCGGCCCACCGGCGGCATCGTCGCCGCGGCGACCACCTCCCTGCCCGAGGAGCTCGGCGGCAGCCGGAACTGGGACTACCGGTACTGCTGGCTGCGCGACGCCGCCTTCACCCTGCAGGCGCTGCTGGGCACGGGGTACCTCGAGGAGGCGCGCGCCTGGCGGGAGTGGCTGCTGCGCGCCGTCGCCGGTGACCCGGCCGACCTGCGGATCATGTACGCGCTGGACGGGTCCCGGCGGATCCCGGAGTACGAGCTGCCGTGGCTGCCCGGGTACGAGGGCTCGGCCCCGGTGCGGGTGGGCAACGCCGCCGCCGGGCAGTTCCAGCTCGACGTCTGGGGCGAGCTGCTGGACGGGCTGCACCTGGCCCGCGAGTCCGGCCTCAGCCCCACCGCGGACGCCTGGGCGGTGCAGAAGGAGCTGCTGGCCTACCTGGAGGACATCTGGGAGACCCCGGACAGCAGCCTCTGGGAGGTGCGCGGCAAGCCCCGGCACTTCGTGCACTCCAAGGTGCTGGCCTGGGCCGGCGTCAACGGCGCGATCGAGGCGGTGGAGCGGCACGGGCTGGACGGACCGGTCGAGCGCTGGCGGGAGCTGCGGCAGCGGATCCACGACGACGTGTGCGCCCGCGGCTACGACCCCGAGCGCCGCACCTTCACGCAGTTCTACGGCTCGGAGGGGCTGGACGCCGCACTCCTGCTCATCCCCCAGGTCGGCTTCCTGCCCTGGGACGACGAACGGGTCATCGGCACCGTGGAGGCCGTGCAGCGCGAACTGACCTCCGACGGCTTCCTGCTCCGGTACCACACCTCCGCCGACGGTCGGGTCGACGGACTGCCGGGCGACGAGGCGCCGTTCCTGCTGTGCAGCTTCTGGCTCGCCGACGCCCTCAACGGCATCGGCCGCACCGCCGAGGCCCGGGAGCTGTTCGAGCGGCTCCTCGGCCTGGGCAACGACCTGGGCCTGATGAGCGAGGAGTACGACCCGCGCACCGGCCGGCACCTGGGCAACACGCCGCAGGCGTTCAGCCACGTCGGGCTGGTCAACACCGCCCGGCACCTCAGCGGGGCGCTGCGGGTCCCGGGCGAGCACGCCTGATCCGGTCGGCGGCGGGAGCCCTCCCCGCCGCCGACCGTCGGGTCAGGCGACCTCGGACCGCTGGATGCGCAGCCAGCCGATCACCATGGGCAGCACCACCCACAGCCCGACCGAGGTGCCGAACTGCGCCCAGCCCTGGCCGTCCAGCCCGTCCTGGAACAGCGGCATCGAGGTGGTCGACAGGTCCAGCCAGTCCCGCACCCAGTCCAGGGCGGCGATCAGGTTGACGACGATGTTGAACACCGTCGGCAGCACGAAGTACAGGACGATCGCCAGCGGCGAGCTGAGCAGCAGCATGCCGAACGCGACACCGGCCAGCACGGTCACCACCTGGACGACGAGCACCTGACCCACCAGCGCGGCAGAGATCCCCCAGTCCCGCTCCGCGTCGGAGAAGACCGGGGTCAACGCCGTCGCCAGCACGGAGGCCAGGGCCGCGACGACGACTCCGAGCACCGCCAGCACGGTGGCCGCGAGCACCTTGGCGACGAGCACCCGGGACCGCCGGGGCACCAGGGTGAACGTCGTCATCGCGGTGCGCTGCGACCACTCGCTGGTGACCAGCAGGATGCCCAGGACCGGCAGCAGGATGCTGATCGGCAGCTGGGTGATGCCGAAGTGGTCGGTGAACGTCTTGGGCGCGTCCTCGACGAAGACGGAGATCGCGACGACGCCGAGCACGGCCAGGCCGATGACGATGAGCAGCCAGCGGCCGGCGCGGGTGTCCGCGGACTTGCGCAGCTCCACCCGGACCAGCTGGAGCAGGGACGGCGCCGGGTGGTCGACCAGCGTCCGCGGCTGATCGGTGAGGGTCGCGGTGCTCATGCCTGCACCTCCTGGACCTCGTGCGAGGAACCGGTGAGGGAGCGGAAGAGGTCTTCCAGCCCCGCTCCCCCGGCAGCGCGGAGCTCGGTGAGGACGACGCCCGCCGCCGCCACCGCCTGCCCGACGGCGAGGGCCTCGGCATCGGCCACCAGCGCGTCGTCCGGGCCGGCGGACACGCCGATCCCGGCGGCCTCCAGGGCCTTGGCCAGCAGGGCCCGGTCCGGGCCGCGCACCAGGGTGCCGCCGGTGCCGGCCAGCAGCTCGTTCTTGCTGCCCTGCGCGACGATCCGCCCGCCGGCGATGACCACCAGCTGGTCGGCGACCGCCTCCACCTCGTGCAGCAGGTGCGAGGAGAGCAGCACCGTGCCGCCGCGGTCGGCGAAGTCCCGCAGCAGCCCGCGCATCCAGAAGATGCCCTCGGGGTCCAGCCCGTTGGCCGGCTCGTCGAGGACCAGCACCTGGGGGTCACCGATCAGCGCCGTCGCCAGCCCCAGCCGCTGCCGCATCCCGAGGGAGTACTTCCCGACGCGCTTGCCGGCCGGCCGGCCGGCGAGCCCGACCCGCTCCAGCGCCTCGTCGACCCGGTGCCGCTCGACGCCGAGGACCTGGGACGTCAGGGTGAGCACCTCCCGACCGGTGCGCCCGCTGTGCTGTGCACCCGCGTCGAGCAGCACGCCCACCGACCGCCCGGCGTTGGGCAGGTCGCGGTACCGGCGTCCACCCACGGTCGCCGTGCCGCTGCTCGGCTCGGCCAGCCCGACCAGGGCGCGCATCGTGGTGGACTTGCCGGCGCCGTTGGGGCCGAGGAAGCCGGTGACGGTGCCCGGTGCGCAGGAGAAGGAGACGTCGGAGACGGCGACCTGTGCGCCGTACCTCTTCGTCAGGTGCTCGATCGTGATCATGGTGCAGACCCTGCCCCGACCAGGCGGTCCCGCGCATCGGCCAGAAGTAGGTGATCTTGGGCCGAACCCGGCTCACGGCGGCCCAGACGTAGACCTTGGTCTGTTCCAGGCGCCGACGGGGGTCCGTAGCCTCCCCCTGTGAGCGTGGCGATGCGGTCGGGACCTCCCTCCGGTGTGGAGCACCCCTCCCTGGTGCCCGCCCAGCTGCTGGGCGACCCCGGTGCCGCGCCCGAGCGCAGCCCGGACACCGGGTCCGGCACCGGCCGACCCCGCCGCGTCCGCCGCTCGGTCCGGGACTGGGCGGTCGACGTCGCGGCGTTCGTGTTCGCGATCGCCTTCGGCCTGGTCGTGGTGGGCAGCACGCTGAGCGAACCCGGGCCGCACCCGGACGCGCTCATCGCCGCCGACATCGCGGCCGGGACGATCGGCTGCCTGCTGCTGTGGTGGCGGCGCCGGTGGCCGGTCGGCGTCGCCGTGGTGCTGGCGGCGATCGGCATCTTCTCCGACATGAGCGGCGCAGCGGTGCTGATCGCGCTGTTCACGGTCGCGGTGCACCGCCGGCTCCCACCGGTGCTGGCCGTGGCGGGGCTGAACCTGGTGTCCTTCCTCGCCTACTGCCTGCTGCGTCCGACCGAGGACATGCCGGTGCCGCTGTTCGTCGGGTTCGGCGTCGTGCTCATCGCCGCCGTCGTGGCCTGGGGTCTGTTCGTGCGTGCCCGCCGCCAGCTGGTGGTGTCGCTGCGGGAGCGCGCGGTGCGCGCGGAGGACGAGCAGCAGCGCCGGGTCGAGCAGGCCCGGCACCTCGAGCGCACCCGGATCGCCCGGGAGATGCACGACGTGCTCGCCCACCGGCTGTCCCTGCTGAGCATGCACGCCGGCGCCCTGGAGTTCCGCCCCGACGCCCCCGCGGCCGAGGTGGCCCAGGCCGCCGGCGTCGTCCGGGCCAGTGCCCGACAGGCGCTGGAGGACCTCCGGGAGGTGATCGGAGTGCTCCGCGACGGTGGCGACGGCGACCCGAGCACCCGCCCCCAGCCGACCCTGGCCGACCTGCCCGCACTGATCGAGGAGTGCCGGCGGGCCGGGGTCCGGGTGCGGGCGGAGTACCGGGTGCCCGAGCTCGGCTCCGCCCCGACAGCCACCGGGCGCAACGCCTACCGCGTCGTCCAGGAGGGCCTGACCAACGTGCGCAAGCACGCGCCGGGCACCGTCGCCGCCGTGCTCGTCTCCGGGGGCCCCGGCACGGGCCTGACCGTGGAGGTGCGCAACCCCACGCCGGCGGGTGGCGAGCACGCCACGCCGCTGCCCAGCGCCGGGACGGGCCTGGTCGGGCTGCTGGAGCGGGTCAGCCTGGGCGGCGGCCACCTGGAGCACGGGTGGACCACCGACGGGGAGTTCCGGCTGCGCGCCGAGCTGCCCTGGCCGGCGACGGCGTGAGGGAGCCGGTCCGGGTCCTCGTCGTGGACGACGATCCGCTGGTGCGCGCGGCGCTGGCCATGGTCCTCGGTGGCGCCGATGACCTGGAGCTCGTCGGCGAGGCCACCGACGGTGCCGAGGTGCCGGCCGCCGTCGCGGCCAGCGCGCCGGACGTCGTCCTGATGGACATCCGGATGCCGTGCACCGACGGGCTGACCGCCACCGAGCTGCTGCAGGCCCGGCCGGACCCACCGGAGGTGATCGTGTTGACCACCTTCGACGCCGACGACCAGGTGCTCCGTGCCCTGCGGGCGGGGGCCAGCGGCTTCCTGCTCAAGGACACCCCGCCGGCGACGATCCTGGAGGCCGTGCGCCGGGTGGCGGCCGGGGAGCCGATGCTCTCCCCCACCGTGACCCGTCAGCTCATCGCGCATGTCTCGGCCGTGCGACCCGCCGGCCCGGGCGACGACCGGCAGACCCGCGCCCGGACGCGGCTCGCCCTGCTCAGCGACCGGGAGCGGGAGGTGGCGCTCGCCGTCGGGCGCGGGCTGTCGAACGCCCAGATCGGTGCGGAGCTGTACCTCAGCGTGGCCACCGTGAAGGCGCACGTCTCCCGGCTGCTGGTGAAGCTGGAGGTCGCCAACCGGGTCCAGATCGCGCTGCTCACCCACGACGCCGACCTGGTGTGACGCCGGTCAGCGGTCGCGCCAGCGGCGTCCGGCCAACCACCACCCCAGCTGCCGGGTCACCCAGGGCAGCAGCAGGTAGGTCATCACCGGGGTGAGGGCCAGCGTCATCGCGGCCACCCGCAGGACGACGTGGGCCTCGGCCAGCACCGCGCCCAGGGTGAGCGTGGCGAGCAGGTTGAGCGGGAAGAAGACCAGCCAGATGGTCACCGCCTGCTTCCACCGCGGGGGTGCAGCGGCCACGGGCAGCTCGGTCGACGCGTCGGCCGGGGCGTCGAACCAGCCCTCGATGCCGGTGCGCCGCTCGGTTCGGGTGACCTCGGCCAGCCCCTGGGCGGACCCCAGCCACCAGCGCCGCTCCGGACTGGCCTCCCAGGCCGTCAGCGTGGCCGGTGAGTCGAAGCGGCACAGCATGTGCCACTCCTCGGCACCGTGGCGTGGGCGGACCCAGCCACCGCCGAGGAACCCGGGGAAGGCCTCGGCCATCGTCAGTCCCGCCCGGATCCAGGCGGTCATCTCCACCGCGTGGGCCGGGTCGGCCCGCCGCGTGAACGAGACGGTCACCGGCAACTGCGGGGTCTCCGCCGGCGCCGGCACCGGGACAGTGCGCTCCATGTCCCCAGCATCGCCGTTGCGGATGACGCGGAGATGTCGGATCGGTCACCCTGCCGGCTGCGGCGTGGCGCTGACCTGGTGCACAGGTCCGCTGGCGACCATGCCCGGGTGGACGTCGTCAGCTCGCTCTGGGAACAGGTCTCGGCGACCTCTCCCCCGCTGCCGGGCTGGCTGCTCGCGCTGACCGCGGCGCTCGCCGCCTGCCTCGTCCTCTCCCCCACCCTGTGGCAGCGGGCCCGGCACTCGGTGACGATCGCGCACGAGGGCGCGCACGGCCTGGCCGCGCTGGTCACCGGGCGGCGGCTGGCCGGCATCCGCCTGCACTCGGACACCTCCGGGGTCACCGTCTCGGCCGGCCGGCCCCGCGGCCCCGGCATGGTGCTCACCGCCGCCGCGGGCTACACCGGCCCGGGCCTGTTCGGGCTGGGTGCGGCGGCGCTGCTGGCCACCGGGTACGCCATCGGGCTGCTGTGGGCGCTGCTGCTGCTGCTCGCCCTGCTCCTCGTGCAGATCCGCAACTGGTACGGCCTGTGGTCGGTGCTCGTCACCGGCGCACTGGTCTTCGCGGCCACCTGGTGGCTGCCTGCCGAGGGCCAGTCGGTCTTCGCCCACGGGGTGACCTGGTTCCTGCTGCTGGCGGCACCCAAGACCGTCCTGGAGCTGCAGGCCAAGCGCCGGTCCGGCTCGGCCCGGGACTCCGACGCCGACCAGCTGGCCCGCCTGACCGGCCTGCCCGGCCTGGTGTGGGTGGGCGTCTTCCTGCTGGTCGACGGCGGTGCCCTGCTCCTCGGCGGCTGGTGGCTCCTGCTGTGACGGCCCCCTTCGTCAGTCGGAGCCGGGGCGGTTGCGGCGGCGGGGGGCGGCGTGCGGCGGCTGGCGCACCGGGTCCACCTCGGGGGCGGGCGGGATCTCGTACTCCACCGTCTCGCCGGTGACCACGATCGGCTTCCCGTGGTGCGCGGTCTCCAACGACCCCTCGCCGTAGACCAGCCGGTAGCTGGCCTTCTCCGGGGTCACCGTGACCGACAGGCACTTCCCCTGGAACACCACCCGGAAGCGCAGCCGGCGGATCCGGCCGGGCAGCCGCGGGGCGAAGGTCAGCCGGCCACCGTGGTCCCGCATCCCGCCGAAGCCGGCGACCGCGACCGTCCAGCCCCCGGCGAGCGAGGCGATGTGCAGCCCGTGCCCGCTGTTGCCGTGCAGGTTCTGCAGGTCGGTCAGCGCGGCCTCGGCCCAGTAGTCGTGCGCGAGGTCCAGGTGCCCGGTCTCGGCTGCCATGACCGCCTGCACCGACGCCGACAGGGAGGAGTCCCGCACCGTCCGGGCCTCGTAGTAGGCGAAGTCGGCGATCTTCTCCTCGAGGGTGAAGGCGTCCCCCCGCAGGTGCAGGGCCATCACCAGGTCGGCCTGCTTGATGACCTGCTTGCGGTAGATGTCGAAGTAGGGGAAGTGCAGCAGCAGCGGGTACTGGTCGGGCCGGGTGCCCTCGAAGTCCCACTCCTCGTGGTGGGTGAAGCCCTCGGACTGCTCGTGCACCCCGAGCTCGGCGTTGAACGGCACCCGCATGGCGTCCGCGGCGCGGGACCACAGCTCCAGCTCGTCCTCGCCCACCTGGAGCCGCGCCGCGGTGTCGGGCTGGCGGCGGGCGGCCGCGACCGCCTCGCGCAGGTTCCGCTGCGCCATCAGGTTCGTGTAGACGTTGTTGTCCACCACGGCGGTGTACTCGTCGGGTCCGGTGACGCCGTCGATCCGGAAACCCCGGCCGTCGTCGAAGTGGCCGAGCGAGGCCCAGAGCCGGGCCGTCTCCACGAGCAGCTCGGTGCCGTGGTCGCGGTCGAACTCCTCGTCCAGGGTGGCCGCGGTGTACCGGGCGACGGCGTCGGCGATGTCGGCGTTGATGTGGAAGGCGGCCGTCCCGGCCGGCCAGTAGCCCGACGTCTCCTCCCCGCGGATCGTCCGCCACGGGAACGCCGCGCCGGTGTGGCCCAGCACCCGGGCCCGCTCACGGGCGAGGTCCAAGGTCGAGTGCCGCCACAGCAGGGCGTCCCGCACGGCGCCGGGTGCGGTGTAGGTGAGCACCGGCAGCACGTAGGTCTCGGTGTCCCAGAAGGTGTGGCCGTCGTAGCCGTCACCGGTCAGGCCCTTGGCCGGGATCGGCTGCCGCTCGGCGCGCAGGCCGGCCTGCAGGACGTGGAACATGCCGACGCGCACGGCCTGCTGCAGCTCGTCGTCGCCCTCGACCTCGACGTCGGCCTCCTCCCAGTGCCGGTCCAGCAGCTCACGCTGCTCCCGGACCAGCCGGTTCCAGCCGGCCAGCTTCGCGGTGGCCAGCGCGCCCTCCACCTGGTCCCGGACGGCGGCCGAGGAACGGCGGCTGGACCAGCCGTAGGCCAGGTACTTCACCAGCCGCAACTTCGAACCGGCCGGCAGCCGGGCGGCCAGGGTGTAGCGGCCCAGGTCCGGGGAGACCTCCAGGTCCTCGGTGGCCGAGTCCGGGACGTCGACCTCGTGGTCCATCCCGGCGGCCATCCGCAGCCGGCTGCCGGGGGTCTGGTGCACCAGGACGGCGTGCCGGCCGCGGCCGACGTGCAGCTCCGACTGCAGCGGCCGGGTCATCGCCGAGGCCGCGCGCGGGTCGTCGGACTGCGTCGTGGTCACGAACTCGTTGGCCAGCAGGTCCGACTGCAGCGCGATGTAGAGGTCGCCCTGGTCGTCGGTGCACTCCACGGTGTACTCGATCGCGGCGATCGACCGCCGGGTCAGCGAGACCAGCCGGGTGCTGGTGACCCGGACCTGACGCCCGCTGGGCCCCCGCCACTCGGTGGCGCGGCGCAGCACCCCGTTGCGCAGGTCCAGGGTGCGGCGGTGGTCGACGACGTCGCCGTACTGCAGGTCCAGCGGGGTGTCTCCGACCAGCAGCCGGATCAGCTTGCCGTCGGTCACGTTGACCACGGTCTGCCCCTGCTCCGGGAAGCCGTACCCGGCCTCCGCGTAGGGCATCGGCCGCTCCTCGAAGAAGCCGTTCAGGTAGGTGCCGGGGACGACGACCGGCTCCCCCTCGTCGAGCGTGCCGCGCATCCCGATGTGCCCGTTGGCCAGGGCGAAGACCGACTCGTTGACCGCCAGGGAGGCCAGGTCGACGCCGACCTCGGTCAGCGACCAGGGCTCGACCAGGAAGTGCGCGCGCCCCTCGGTCACGGGGTCTCCCCCAGCAGCTGGTCCAGGTCGGTGACGACGACGTCCGCGCCGCGCTCGCGCAGCCCGTCGGCCTGGCCCACCCGGTCGACCCCCACGACGTACCCGAAGTCACCGGCCCGTCCGGCGGCGACCCCGGACAGCGCGTCCTCGAAGACGGCGCACTCGGCCGGCTCGACGCCGAGGGCCCGCGCACCGGCCAGGAAGGTGTCCGGGGCCGGCTTGCCGCGCAGCCCCTGGGCGGCGGCGACCACCCCGTCGATCCGGGTGTCGATCAGGTCGGCGAAACCGGCGACGGCGACGACGTGCTCACCGTTCGCCGACGCCGTGACGACGGCGGTGGCCAGGCCGGCGTCCCGTGCCGCCCGCAGGTACCGCATCGAGCCCTCGTAGACCTGCACGCCGTGCTCGTCCAGCTCGGCCATGATCAGCTCGTTTTTCCGGGTCGCGACGCCGGCGACGGTGAGCGCGTCG
Source organism: Modestobacter sp. VKM Ac-2984 (assembly GCF_026967985.1). Lineage (GTDB taxonomy): Bacteria > Actinomycetota > Actinomycetes > Mycobacteriales > Geodermatophilaceae > Modestobacter. Next base: position 424,653 of record NZ_JAPVBJ010000003.1, read on the forward strand.
GCGAGGTCGTCGTCGCTGCCCTCGTCCAGGGTGATCCCCCGGCTGGCCAGGAAGTCCCGGACGCCGTCCTTGCGCGGCTTGCCGTCGACGAACTCGTTGTAGTCGGCGAGGCTGAACTCCGCGGCCCCGGGGTCCCGGTTCCGCAGGAACTCGTCGAAGGTGCGTTTCCAGGCAGCCTGGTGCACCTTGGCCGTCTGCGTCAGGACCCCGTCGAGGTCGAACAGGCAGGCCCGGATGTCTTCGGGGAGTCCCAGCACGTCCGACACGCTACGGCGAGACCACCGCCGGGACCTCTCGGGACCTCCTCCCCTTGCTGATCCGCACCCGCAGGGTGCGGTCGGTGACTACGCGGGCGGGTCGTCAAGTGCTGTGTTAGGGATAACGGTCGATCGGACAGGTCGTCCGGTGCCCACGTGGTCGGGCGCCCGGGCGCGCGCCTGCCTAGGGTCGGCGGCGGGCACGCCGTCCCGGCGCCACAGCCGAGGCCCCACGACCCGAGGAGGACCCGCATGGCCGCTCGACCCACCCCGCCCGACCCCTACGACTTCCTGCCCCCCGTCCCCGCGTTCCAGGTGACCAGCACCGACCTCACCGCAGGTGGACCGATGCCCCAGCCGCAGGTGAGCGGGAAGATGGGCGTCCCGGGGGGCGAGGACCGCTCACCGCAGCTCAGCTGGTCCGGGTTCCCGGACGGGACCCGCGGGTTCGCCGTCACCGTCTACGACCCCGACGCCCCGACGGCCAGCGGTTTCTGGCACTGGGCGGTCGCCGGTCTGCCGGCCTCGGTGACCGAGCTGCCCACCGGCGCCGCCGACGGCGGGCTGCCCGCCGGCGCGGTGCAGCTGCGCAACGACGCGGGGTTCGCCGGCTACGTGGGTGCGGCACCGCCGGCCGGGCACGGCCCGCACCGCTACTTCGTCGTGGTCCACGCGCTGGACACCGACGACCTCGGCGTCCCGGCCGAGGCGTCCCCGGCGTACCTCGGCTTCAACCTGTTCAGCCACACCCTCGCCCGGGCCACGCTGGTCGCGACGTACGAGGTGCACTGACCTGTCGTCCGGCGGAGGCGGCGGGTCCCCGCCCGCCTCGGCCGGACGGCCGCTCGGTCCGTCAGCCGGGAGGACGCTCGGCGACGCAGCTGGTGGCCACCCGGGCGAAGCCGGCGCGCTCGTAGACCCGGGCGACGTCGTCGTCGCCCGCGGAGAGGAACACCAGGTCGGCCGTCTGCCGGGCGTGCTCGACCAGGGCCGAGGTGAGCCCGGCTCCCAGGCCACGCCCGCGGAACCGGGGCAGCGTGGCGACGCCCACGACCTCGCTGATCTCGGTGCCGTCGACCTGCAGCGGCTGGTGCGACCCAATCGCGACCGGCTCGCCGTCGTCGACGGCCACCATCATCACCGTCGAGCCCGAGGCGACCCGGTCGCGCAGCACCTCGGTCGGCGGCACCTCGGCGGGACCGGGGTCGTCCTGGGCCACCTCCGGGCCGCTGTGGGACCCCTGGTCGGCGGGTGCCCGACCGGGCGAGGCGAACGCGAGAGCGGCCAGCCGCTGGTACAGGCCCAGCCGGGGGTCGTCGGCGCCCACCAGGTAGAGCCGGACCTCGCTGGGCAGCAGCACCGCGACCGGGTCGTCGGCCACCAGCAGCGGCAGCTCGTCCACCACCAGCCCGGCCGTCCGCGCCGCGGTGGCCAGCCCGCGGCAGCGGTCCGACAGCCACTCCAGCGACGCCGGCAGCCCGGCCTTCTCCTGCAGCGCGATCGCAGCCCGGACGTCGTCCACCGCTACGTGCCCTTCGTGCCCCGGCCGCGGCCGGGCCGGGTAGGGCCACTCCGGTGGACCGATGGGCACCTGCAGCGCACCGATGGAGTGCACCCGGGCATCAGCCAGCGGGGCAAGGGCGAAGTAGCGCTCGATCCGGTCGAGCAGCCCGGGCGACGACACCCCCGGACCCTAACGGCCGGCGGGTGGCGGACGGGCCGGCAGCCGTCCGGGACCCCTCGGCTGGGGTGCGCGCACCCACCCGGCCGGGGGGCGCGCGGCGGGCAGACGGCACCATGGGCGCCGTGACGGCCGGTCAGCGAGCGCAGGTCTCGCCCTTCACCGCGTTCGACCGCCAGTCGTGGCGGGCGTTGGCCGCGGGCGGTGAGCTGCCGCTGGACGACGCCGACGTCCGGCAGCTGGCCACCCTCGGCGACCGGATCGACCTGGACGAGGTCTCCACCGTCTACCTGCCGCTGGCCCGGCTGCTGCACCTGCACGTCACCGCCAGCCGGCGGCTCTGGGCCGCCCAGACCCAGTTCCTCGGTGCCCGCACCGAGAAGGTGCCCTTCGTCATCGCCGTGGCCGGCAGCGTCGCCGTCGGCAAGAGCACCACCGCCCGGCTGCTGCAGGCGCTGCTGGCCGCCGCACCGGACACCCCGCGGGTCGACCTGGTCACCACCGACGGCTTCCTGCTGCCCAACGCGGTCCTGGAGTCCCGCGGCCTGCTCGGCCGCAAGGGGTTCCCGGAGAGCTACGACCGGCGGGCGCTGCTGCGCTTCCTGGCCGACGTCAAGTCCGGCAAGCCGGCGGTCAGCGCCCCGCTGTACTCCCACCAGTCCTACGACGTGCTGCCCGACGAGCGGCAGGTCGTCGACTCCCCCGACGTGCTGGTGCTGGAGGGGCTCAACGTGCTCCAGGCCGGCGCCCGGAACGACGGCCGGGTCCCGGAGGTCTTCCTCTCGGACTTCTTCGACTTCTCCGTCTACGTCGACGCCACCGAGCACGACATCTCCCAGTGGTACGTGGAGCGCTTCCTGGCCCTGCGCCGTACGGCCTTCCAGGACTCCGGCGCCTACTTCCACCGCTTCGCCGACCTCACCGACGAGCAGGCCACGTCGACGGCCCGCGGGATCTGGGGGGCGGTCAACGAGCCCAACCTGCGGCTCAACATCGCCCCGACCCGGTCCCGCGCACGCCTGGTGCTCCAGAAGGCCGCTGACCACTCCGTGCGCCGGGTGCTGCTGCGCAAGCTCTGACCCACCACACGCTGTCAGGACGTGCCGGGGGCCGCCGCCGACGTCATGAGGTCCCGCCGCCCTCCGCGGGAAGTGACGCGACGGACACTCGCAGGCACCGCAGCGCCGCGGCCGCACCCTCGCCCGGCTCCCTGGAGTGGACCGGATGTGCTCGCGTCCCTCGCTCTGTCCCCCGGCCACCGCGGACGACCACGTGCTGGCGGTGCCGATCAGCCGCCGTCCCGAGCAGGGGTGGACGCTGCTGTGCAACGGCGTCGTCGTGTTCGACGACGACGGCGAGCTGCTCCCCGACGGCCGGGTCGTGCTGACCCGCCCGTGGTCACTGGCTGCCGCCGGCTGACCCGGCGCCCGCGCGGTCGTTGACACCTCGGTCACACGACCGACATGTGACGCACAGCTGAGTGGCGCACCCTGGATCACATGGCCCAGGCCCGCCCCCCGTCCGTCCGGGTGCCCCTGCGCGGCCTGCCCGCCGTGCTGGCCGCCCTGGCGGTCACCGCCGGCTGCGCGGCGGGCGGTGGGGCCGACCCGGCACGGCCGGCGGACCCGATGGCCGCCGCCGCAGGCACCACCTCCTCCCTCGGGACGACGGACGACCCGACGGAGCCCAGCGCGGACGCCGCACCGGAGACCACCGCGGGCAGGCAGGTGCCGGACACGACCGTGGACGGCCTGCCGGAGGCCCGTGCCGACGCCGCACCGCCGACCACGTCCAGCGGGCCTCCCCCGGACCAGGTCCCGGACACGGCGCGACGGACCGCCGGCGGCGAGCCACCTCCGGACACAACCGCGGACGCCGCACCGGCGGCCACCTCCGACGCGCCGCCGTCGGACGGACCCGCGGAGGCGGCACCGCAGACCACCGCCGGCCAGCCCCCGTCGGACGACACCGCGGAGGCCGCGGCGACGTCCCCGGCCGTCGACAGCGCTGCCGTGCTCGCCACCCTGGACGCCGCCGCCTCCATCGCCGACGGCACGATCGCCGCTGTCGTGCTGGACGACACCGGGGAAGAGCTGGTCGTGACCCCGGACGCGGACGAGCCGCGCTACACGGCCTCGCTGGTCAAGCTGCTCGTCGTCCAGCAACTGCTCGCCCGGGACGCCGATGGCGAGATCAGCCTCTCCGCGAACGACCGCGACCTGATGCGGCGGGCGCTCACCGTCTCCGACGACCGCGCCATGAGCCTGCTGTGGGACCGCTGGGGCGGCGCGGAGCTGGTGACGACGGCCGCCGCCCAGTTCGGGCTGACCGGCACCCGGCTCCCCAGCGAACCCGGCCAGTGGGGCGAGGCGGTCACGACCGCCCGGGACCAGGCGACCTTCCTCACCGACCTGGGGTCACAGCTAGAGCCCCAGCAGCTGGCCACGATGACCTCCTGGCTCCAGGGGGCCACCGACCGCGCCGCGGACGGCTTCGCCCAGGACTTCGGGCTGCTGTCCCGCACCGCCGGGGCGGCGGACCCGGTCGCGGCGAAGCAGGGCTGGATGTGCTGCGTGGACTCCCGGCGCCAGCTGCACTCGGTCGGGGTCCTGGCCGACGGCCGGGTGGCGGTGCTGCTCGGTGACTTCCCGACCGGCACCAGCTGGAGCGAGGCCCGGGCGGCCCTGGACAGCGTGGCGCAGGCGGTCGTCGCCGGCACCTGACCGGCCCGCCCTGCCGGCGGACCGGGCGGCTCCCTCAGCCGAGACCGGCTGTGTCGGCGGCCTGGGTCAGCAGGGCGGTGAACGCCGCCTGGTCCAGCGCGGCGTCGTCGGTGCCGGTCTGGGACAGCATCACCGCGCGCGGGCCGTCGGTGACCACGCCGACCAGCATCGACACGGTGCCGGCCGGGTGGGTCATCGTGACCGCCAGGCCGGCGGCGGAGTCCCCGCGGTCCGGCACGTCCAGCGCCGACACCCCGAAGCCGACCTCCATGCCCCAGGGCGCGTCGACGGTGGCCTCGGCGCACGCCTCGACGAGCTGGTCGACCGGGAGCTCCAGGTCCTCGACGGCCGGCCCCTCGGCGACCACCTGGAAGGTGCGCACCTGGTCGGTGGCGGCCACCTGGGCCGCGACCGCCGGCATCTCCTCGTCCTCGCGCGTCGGCAGGGCGGCCAGCGCGTCGGCGCAGGCGGCCGGCTCGACCGACGGTTCCGCTGCCGTGCCGTCCTCGTCGGTGCCGTCCTCGCCGGTCCACCAGTGGTGTCCGCCCCACCCGCCGTGGTCGCCCCACCCGCGGTGCCCGGCCCAGCCGTGGTGGTCACCCCACGACTCCTCCCCCGCCCACCATCCCGACCAGGGGCCGATCCACTCCGACGGGAGCTGGTGGACCATGGCGTCGGGCCCGAACGCGGACTCCGGCAGCAGCGCGCCGGCCAGGTCCTCCGCTGCGGTCTCGTCCACCGCGGCCTCGTCCACGGCGTCCGTGGCGGCCGCCTCGCTCACCGCAGTCGGGCCAGCGGCACCGGACTGGCTGGCGCAGGAGCTCAGCACGGCCGCCCCGACGAGCACTACCACACCGACCGACGAACGACGCAGCGGGGTCCCCATGACGCGATGGTCCACCCTCCACACCGCGCCGTCGACCCCTGCCCGGCGTGTCAGGACCGGGCGCCCACCACGTCCTTCGTCGTCCCCAGGTCGTCGGGGGCCCCCTCGGCGCGGCTGGGCTCGGTCGCGACCGGTGCGTGCGGCACGGCGGGCTCCTCGAACGCCTCCGGCGACGGGCAGGAGCAGACCAGGTTCCGGTCGCCGTAGGCACCGTCGATGCGCCGCACCGGCGCCAGGTAGCCGCGCCCGACCAGCCCCGGCACGGGGTACACGGCCACCTCCCGGGAGTAGGGGCGGTCCCACTCCCCCGCCAGCATCTTCAGCGTGTGCGGGGCGTTGCGCAGCGGGTTGTCCGTCCGGTCGTACTCACCGGTGGCGACCTTCTCGATCTCCCCGCGGATGTGCACCATCGCCTCGACGAACCGGTCCAGTTCGGCCTTGTCCTCGCTCTCGGTCGGCTCGACCATCAGCGTGCCGGCCACCGGGAAGCTCATCGTCGGCGCGTGGAAGCCCAGGTCGATCAGCCGCTTGGCGATGTCGTCGTTGGTCACGCCGGTGGCCTTGGTCAGCGGCCGGATGTCCAGGATGCACTCGTGCGCCACCAGGCCGGTCGCTCCGGTATAGAGCACCGGGTAGTGCGGCCGCAGCCGCTCGGCGACGTAGTTGGCCGCCAGGATCGCCTGCTCGGTGGCCTGGAGCAGCCCGTCGGGGCCCATCAGCCGCAGGTAGGCCCAGGAGATCGGCAGGATGCCTGCCGAGCCCCACGGTGCACCGGACACCGGCGCACCGGTGCCGCCGGTCTCCACCAGGGGGTGGCCGGGCAGGAAGGGCACCAGGTGCTCCCGGACGCCGATCGGCCCGACGCCCGGCCCACCGCCGCCGTGCGGGATGCAGAAGGTCTTGTGCAGGTTGAGGTGGCTGACGTCGGAACCGAACCGACCCGGCTTCGCCAGCCCGACCAGGGCGTTGAGGTTCGCGCCGTCGACGTAGACCTGGCCGCCGGCGTCGTGCACCGCCGCGCAGATCTCCTGCACCTCGACCTCGAAGACCCCGTGGGTCGAGGGGTAGGTGATCATGATCGCGGCGAGCCGGTCGGCGTGGGCGTCGACCTTGGCACGCAGGTCGGCGAGGTCGACGTTGCCGGCCTCGTCGCAGGCCACCACGACCACCCGCATGCCGGCCATGACCGCGCTGGCCGCGTTGGTGCCGTGCGCCGAGGACGGGATGAGGCAGACGTCGCGCTGGGCGTCGCCCCGGCTGTGGTGGTAGGCGCGGATCGCCATCAGGCCGGCGAACTCGCCCTGCGACCCGGCGTTGGGCTGCACGCTGACCGCGGCGTACCCGGTGATCTCGGCCAGCCCGTCGCACAGCTCCTGGATCAGCCGGGCGTACCCGCGGGCCTGCTGAGGCGGCGCGAAGGGGTGCAGGCCGGCGAACTCCGGCCAGGTGATCGCGGCCATCTCGGTGGCGGCGTTGAGCTTCATCGTGCAGGAGCCCAGCGGGATCATCGTGCGGTCCAGCGCCAGGTCCTTGTCCGACAGCCGGCGCAGGTATCGCAGCATCGCCGTCTCCGAGCGGTGCGCGGAGAAGACCGGGTGGGTGAGGAACGGGGTGCGCCGGCGCAGCTCCGCCGGGAGCGCGTCGGCCCCGCCGAAGTCGAGCGCCGCGGGGTCCAGGGCGGTGTCGTCCGCGCCGATGCCGAAGGCCTCGGCGACCAGCCGCAGGACGGCGGGCGTCGTCGTCTCGTCACAGGCGACCGCCACGGTGTCGGCGTCGACCAGCCGCAGGTTCACCCGGCGCGTGGCCGCGGCGGCCACCACCTCGGCGGCCCGGCCGGGGACGGCGACGGTCACGGTGTCGAAGAAGTGCTCGTGCACGACGGTGAGCCCACCGGCCCGCAGCCAGCCGGCCAGCAGCTGGGCGCTGCGGTGCACCCGGGCGGCGATCGCGGTGAGCCCCTCCGGCCCGTGGTAGACGGCGTAGGCGCCGGCCATGACCGCGAGCAGCACCTGCGCGGTGCAGATGTTGCTGGTCGCCTTCTCCCGGCGGATGTGCTGCTCCCGGGTCTGCAGCGCCAGCCGGTAGGCCACGTCGCCGTCGGCGTCGACCGAGACCCCCACCAACCGGCCCGGGAGCTGGCGGGCCAGGCCCTCGCGCACCGCCAGGTAACCGGCGTGCGGGCCGCCGTAGCCCATCGGGACGCCGAAGCGCTGGGTGGTGCCGCAGGCGACGTCGGCGCCCCACTCCCCCGGCGCCTCCAGCAGGGTCAGGGCGAGCAGGTCGGCGGCGACCACGACGGCGGCGCCGGCCTCGTGCGCGGCCGCGGCCAGCGCCCGGTGGTCCCGGACGGCCCCGCTGGCACCCGGGTAGGCCAGCAGCACGCCGAAGGCGCCGGCCTCGGGGAGGTCGGTGGGCCAGCCGGCCGAGAGGTCGGCGACGTGCAGGCCGATGCCGAGCGGCTCGGCCCGGGTGCGGAGCACGGCGAGGGTCTGCGGCAGGGTGTCGGCGTCGACGACGAAGACCGCATCGGCCTTCGCCCGCCCGGCCCGGCGGACCAGCGTCATCCCCTCCGCGGCGGCGGTCGCCTCGTCCAGCATCGAGGCGCCGGCGACCGGCAGGCCGGTGAGGTCGGCGACCATCGTCTGGAAGTTGATCAGCGCCTCGAGCCGGCCCTGGCTGATCTCCGGTTGGTACGGCGTGTAGGCGGTGTACCAGGCGGGGTTCTCCAGGATGTTCCGCTGGATGACCGCGGGGGTGATCGTGTCGCTGTAACCCAGCCCGATCATCGAGGTGAACACCTCGTTGGCCGAGGCCCGCTCGCGCAGCTGCGCCAGCACGGTGGCCTCGTCGGCCGCCGCCGGGAGGTCCAGCGGGGTGCGGTCGCGCACGCCCTCGGGCACGCAGGCGTCGGCCAGCGAGGCCAACGAGGAGTGCCCGACCACCTCGAGCATCGCCGCGGTGTCCGCGGCGCGGGGGCCGATGTGCCGGGCCGCGAACGCCCCGCTCGTCGACAACGCGGAGAGTGCGGGGAGCGACCCGGTCAGGGGTGCGGGATCAGAACCAGGAGTCCGGTCGGCCACTGCTGGGACGGTACCAGCGCGTCCTCACCGGTTCGGTCCTCGAGGCAGGGCGGGAGCCGGGGGTGTCCTAGGCCGAGGCGGCGCGGCGACGGCGGCGGGCGGACAGCTCGTCGTCAGCGGCGGAACCGCTCCCGTCCAGCCGCTCGGCCGGCAGCTCCGCCAGCTCACCGGAGAGCTCGCGGAGGGCGCCGGAGACCGCGATCCCGAAGACCCCCTGCCCGCCGGCGAGCAGGTCGACGACCTCCTCGGCCGAGGTGCACTCGTACACGGTGGCGCCGTCGGAGAGCAGGGTGATGTTCGAGAGCTCCTTGACCCCGCGGGTGCGCAGGTGGTCGACGGCCTTGCGGATGTTCTGCAGCGAGACGCCGGTGTCCAGCAGCCGCTTCACGACCTTGAGCACCAGGATGTCGCGGAAGGAGTAGAGCCGCTGCGTGCCTGATCCCGTGGCGGTCCGCACCGAGGGTGCGACCAGCCCGGTGCGTGCCCAGTAGTCCAGCTGGCGGTAGGTGATGCCGGCGGCGGCGCACGCCGTGGGGCCGCGGTAGCCGACGACGTCGGTGTCGACCTCGTCGTAGGACGGAGCCCCCACCGCTGCGTCGCTGAACAGCTGACCCTGTGAACCGTTGTCCTGGTCGCTCACGGGCACTCCTCGCTGGCACTGGTCTGCCGCGGTCGCGGCGCTGCTGGGTTCGTGCCGTCGGTCGCGGGCCCGCTCACTCCAGCGCCTCCTCGACTCCGACACCCAGCACCTGGGCCGTTCCCGCACTGTCGCCGGGAGCGGTCACGGGCGCGGCTCAGGGACTTCCACGCACGTGATTCGCTGACGGTAGGCCGGGGCCGGGACGGGGTCAACCGAGGGGCGCGGCGTGTCGCTGCGCTCACCCGTGCGGGTGGTGGTCCCGGTGCCGCGCAGAGCCGGTGGCTCAGCTGCCGCCGGAGCCGGAGCCGGCGCCGAAGTCCTCGGGGCTGATGTTGTCCAGGAACTCGCGGAACTTCTCCACCTCGTCCTCCTGCTCGTCGGGGATCTCGATCCCGACCTCGTCGAGCAGGGCCTCGGCGCCGTAGATGGGGGCGCCGGTGCGGACGGCGAGGGCGACGGCGTCGGACGGGCGGGCGCTCACCGTGCGCTCGTCGCCGAACTGCAGCTCGGCGAGGTAGATGCCGTCGCGCATCTCGGTGATGTGCACCGCCTCCAGGGTGGCCCCCAGGGCGGTCACGACCTCACGCAGCAGGTCGTGCGTCATCGGCCGGGCCGGCCGGACGCCCTGCTGCTCGAAGGCGATCGCCGCGGCCTCGGTCGCACCGATCCAGATGGGCAGGTACCGCTCCCCCTGGGTCTCCTTGAGCAGCAGGATGGGCTGGTTGCCGGGCAGCTCCACCCGGACGCCGACGACTCTGAGCTCCTGCACGTCTGGCTCCCCTCCGCTGAGTTCCCCGTGGCCGCCCCGCTGGTCCCGAACCGCCCACCGCGAGGCAGCCGACCGGTGTGCCGGGGCGCCCGCACCCCCGCAACGGTACGCCAGCGGTCAGCCGCCGAGGACCTCGCGCAGCCGCGTCTCCAACAGCCCACCGTGCAACTGCGCGGAGAGCTCGGCCAGCTCCTGGAGCTGCTCACCGGCCCGGGCGCGCGCCTCCTCGGAGCGGGCCAGCAGGACCGGGGCCACCAGCTGCTCCAGCAGGGCGGCCTCCCGCTCCACCGCCGTCCGGTACACCCGCAGGTGCCGCGGTTCGATGCCGTGCCGGGCCAGCCCCGCCACGGCCCGGCCCACCGGCAGGTCGGTGACCCGGTGCCGGCCCTGGGAGTCGGCGTTGAGCAGCCCGAACTGCACGCAGTCGGCGAGCTGGGCCGCCGACAGGCCGGCGGCCTCGGCGAACTCGGCGGCCGGCAGGGGCGCGCTCGGGACCGGCCCACCGGCCACCCCGCCGGCGGGGTGGCCGGTGGGAGGCAGCTCGCCCCGGTCGAGGGCGTCCAGGTGCTCCTTGATGACCCGCAACGGCAGGTACTGGTCCCGCTGGGCGGCCAGCACGTACCGCAGCCGGTCGACGTCGGCCACGGAGAACTTCCGGTAGCCCGACGGCGTCCGCTGCGGGTGGACCAGCTCCTCGGACTCGAGGTAGCGGATCTTGCTGATCGTCACGTCCGGGAAGTCGCCGCGCAGGGCGGACAGCACCTCACCGATGGTGAACCGGGGCGTGGTCTCAGGGGTGTCCCGGTCAGCGCTGGGGCTGGGCTGGGGCACCGCCGTCATGACCGGCGTCCGCTCTCGGCCCGCTCCTCGGTGCCCGACGCGGCGTTCATGCGCCGGCCGGCTCGCCCGTCCGCGGCCCGGTCAGGTAGACCAGGCGGAACTTGCCGATCTGGACCTCGTCGCCACCGGCGAGGGAGGCCACGTCGACCGGCTCGCGGTTGACGTAGGTGCCGTTGAGGCTGCCCACGTCGTGCACGGTGAACCCGCCGCCCTCGCGGTGGAACTCCACGTGCCGGCGGCTGACCGTCACGTCGTCGAGGAAGATGTCGCTGTCGGGGTGCCGACCGGCGGTGGTCACCTCCTGGTCGAGCAGGAAGCGACTGCCCGCGTTGGGGCCGCGCTTCACGACCAGCAGGGCCGACCCGGCCGGCAGCGACTCGACGGCGCCGGCGTGCGCGTCCGCGGTCGACTCGGCGACCTCGGCCTGCTCGCCGGAGTCCTCACCGCCGACCTTGGGGATGATGCTGGTCGACTCACCGACCCGCTCGGGGCTCAGCGCCGCCCCGCACTGCGCGCAGAAGCGGCTGCCCTCTGGGTTCTGGTGGCCACATCGAGTGCAGAGCACGTCGGTCTCCTCCGGTGCAGGCGGCACCGCCGCGGGCCTGGTGGTACGGGCCGCGGTCGGCCGGCGGACGACGGACCGGTCGGCCCGTCGTAGGTCGGCCGCCGCAGGATCACGGTCGGGCCGGGGGTCATGGAACCAGCGGCCGACCCGAGGGTCAACCGCACGTACAGGGTGAGGGTCGGACGCCGCCGTGGAGCTCACGGCCCGACCGTCGCAGTGATGATAGTGATCGTCGACCACCCCGGCGGGACGGTGGGGGGCAGGTCCCGCGACGCGGGATCCGCCGACCCGGTCCCGGTCGACTCAGGACGCTGGACGATCGGCTCAGGACGCCTGGACGATCGGCTCAGGACGCCTGGACGATCGCCTCGTAGGCCGCGGCGTCCAGCAGCGCCCCGGTGGGGTCCCCGTCCTGCCCGGTCACCTGGACCTCGACCAGCCAGCCGGCGCCGTAGGGGTCGCTGTTGACCGTCTCCGGCGCGTCGGTCAGGGCCTCGTTCACGGCCGTGACGACACCGGCCACCGGCGAGTAGACGTCGGAGACGGACTTGGTGGACTCGACCTCACCGATCGGGTTCCCGGGGGCCACCTGCGCACCCACCTCGGGCAGCTGGACGAACACGATGTCCCCCAGGGCGTCCTGGGCGTGGTCGGTGATCCCGATCCGGACCACCGACGCGGCACCCTCGGTGCCCTGGACCAGCGCCCACTCGTGCTGGTCGGTGTAACGGCGGTCATCGGGCGTGGCCATGCGGCATCTCCAGAGATCGGGGTCGGTTCGGTGGCTGCAGTGGTGGCCGCGGCCTCGGTACAGGGGCCCGGGCCGAGCGCCGGCGAGGTCTGGGGGGCACCGAGGCCCTTCCTCAGTCCCCGTCGTCCGGCTCAGCGTATTGAGGCGTGTCCAGTGGCCGCAACGCGTCCACGACGACGTCCTGGGAGGGCGTGATCTCCACGTCGCCCCGGCGCTGGTTGACCGTCGCAGAGAACCCGCCGGGGATGTCCAGGGCGGTGGCCATGTCCTGGGGCGAGCCGATGACCCGGATGACGTAGGGGGCCTCCACGGGCTCCCCGTCGATCTCCAGGGCGCCCGGCTCGCCGGTGATGGCGCTGCTGACGCCGATCCGGACGTCGTCGATCTGCATCGTCTCCGCTCCCGCCCCCCGCAGCTCCTGGATGGCGTTCAGCACGACACCGGCGGTGACCCGGTCGGCAGGGTCGCGGACGACCACCTCGAGCCCGGGACCGCGGGCGGCCACGGTGCCGTTGAGGATGCCCAGCGCCTCGGCCCGCTGCTCGGCCTCCGCGAGGGCAGCGGCCGCGGCGCTGTCGGAGCTGCCCAGCTGGGACAGCGCCGTCCGCTGGTCGCTGATCTCCTGGCGGAGCCGGTCCTCCCGGGCGGAGAGGTCGTCGAGGATGCGGACGAGGTCCTCCTCGCGCAGGCCGGCCAGCTGGGCGTCGGTGTCGGTGCTGCGCACCTGCACCGCGAAGGCGAAGCCCAGCAGCAGGGTGAGCACGCCGATGAGCACCGCCGCCAGCGGATCACGCCGCCGTCGTCCGCCCGCCGCCATCGCCCCGCCGCCGTCCCCGGCGGCCGGTGGGCCCGCCTCCGGCTCCCCCACGCCGTCCGCCCCGGCGGGGTCGGCCTGGGCGGTGTGGGCGTCTGGGGTGTGGGTGTCCGGGCTGTCCCCCTCGGGTGGCTCCGCGCCGGACCGGGGACCCACGGTCGGGTCCTCGCTCATGCGCGGAACAGGTGCCGGCGGATCGCCGCGGCGTTGCCGAAGATGCGGATGCCGAGCACCACCACGACCGCGGTCGACAGCTGCGCGCCGACCCCGAGCTGGTCACCGAGGAAGACGATCAGCGCGGCGACGACGACGTTGGAGACGAAGGAGACCACGAAGACCTTGGCGTCGAAGATCCGGTCGAAGCGCGCCCGGACCCCGCCGAACACCGCGTCCAGCGCGGCGACCACCGCGATCGGCAGGTAGGGCTGCAGCCAGAGCGGGACGTTGGGGTCCAGCAGCAGCCCCAGCACCACACCGATCGCCAGTCCGATGATCGGGATCACGCGTCAGCCTCCATCGATGGGTGGTTCGGCGGCGGCGGGTGGCAGCGCCTCGCCCTGCTCGTCGGTGGCGGCCAGCGGCTCGGCGAACAGCAGCTCCGCGTTGCTGCCGGCCGGCAGTTCGAGCTCATCGGCCCGGGCGAAGTCGAAGACCACGCCGAAGTCGTTGGTCAGCTCGGCCAGGGCGGTGGCCTCGGGGGTGTTCAGGAAGGCCCGGGCCAGGTCGTCGGGGTCACCGACGGCGGAGATCTCGTAGGGGTTCATCACCGGGCGGAAGTCGACCAGGATGGCGTCACCGGCCTGGCGGATGGCGGTGGTCGGGCCCACCCGCTGGCCGTTGATGCTGACCGCCTCGGCCCCGGAGGCCCACAGCGCGTTGACCGCCAGCTGCAGGTCGCCGTCCTGGACCCGCCCGGCCAGCGCGATCTGGTCGGACCCGCCGACCGGGTCGCTGTCGGCGGCCGGCGGGGCGTTGCCGAGCGTCACGCGCAGCCCCGGCCCGGCCACCGCGACCGCTGCCGCGCCGTGCTGGGCTTGTGCGAGCTGGTTCAGCGCGCGCTGCCCGACCACGCTGGTGTCCAGCGCCTGCTGCCGGGTCTGCGCGACCTCCGCGGTCAGCGCCTCCAGCTGGGCGGCCAGCTCGTCGCCGACCGAGGACTCCCGGACGATGTCCTCGCGCAGCGCTTCCCGGGCCGCCTCGCGCCCCTGCGCACCGGCCGCCGCCTCCTGGTAGGTCACCGCGGCCAGCAGCCCGCCCAGCAGCAGCGCGGCGGCCACGAGCAGCTCGCCCCGGTTGCGCTGCAACCAGGAGGGCCGGGCGTCCGGACCGGTGCCCGCGGCCGCCTCCTCCGCGGCCCGGGCCGCCCTCGCCGCGGACACCTGGGCGTAGGCCGGGTCCAGGGTGTCGGCCAGCACCTGGTCCAGCAGTGAGGCACCCAGCGATCGTGGCCGGCTGGGCAGGGGCGCGCTCACGCCTCCACTCCGGCCCGGTGGCTCCCGGACAGCAGCTGGACGGCCTGGACCACGTAGAGGACCCCCGCGAGCAGGTAGAGCGCCGCCCCCCAGACCGTGAGCGCGTAGGCGACCGGCTGGACCACCGCGGCCGCCGGCCCTGCGCCGTCGGCCAGCAGCAGGAGGGGGAAGGCGTAGAGCAACAGGAAGGTGGCCGCCTTGCCCAGGTAGTGCACCTGCAGCGGTGGCCACCCCGCGCGCCGGAGCACCAGCAGGGTCCCGGCCAGCACCACCTCGCGCAGCAGCAGGACGACGACCATCCACAGCGGCACCACGTCGCGGATCACGAAGGCGATCAGCGTCGCGACGATGTAGAGCCGGTCGGCGGCCGGGTCCAGCAGCGCGCCGAGCCGGCTGGACTGCCCCAGCGCCCGGGCGAGCTTGCCGTCGAGCCAGTCGGTGGCGCCGGAGACGGCGAGCACCACGATCGCCCAGCCGTCGGCGTGCGGGCCCAGCAGCAGCCACAGGAACAGCGGCACGCCCAGCAGCCGGACGACCGACAGCAGGTTGGGCAGCGTGAACACGCGGTCGCCGAGCTCGTCCCGGTTCGGCAGCGCACGGCGGCGCCGCGTCGGACCGTCGGCCGCACCGTCGGCCGGGATGCCGGCCGCCCGGTCGTCCGCCGTCGTCATCGCAGCTCCACCTCGCCGTCCACCGCGGGTCAGGCTAGTGCCCGACGTCCATGGTGCCCCCGGCGACCGGCCGGTCGCCTGGCGCACCGTCAGCAGGAGGCCGGCCCTTGACGACGGGCGCCCCGGTGCCGTCAGGTTCGGGGATGACCACCGGACCCCTCGCCGGGCTGCGCGTCGTGGAGCTCACCGGCCTCGGCCCGGCACCGTTCGCGGCGATGCTGCTGGCCGACCTGGGCGCCGACGTGCTGCGGGTCGACCGCCCCGGCGCCCGGCCCCCCACGCCGGCCGCCGAGCACGACCTGCTGGCCCGGGGCCGGCGGTCGGTGGCCGTCGACCTCAAGGACCCGGACGGCGCGGAGCTGGTCCGGCGCCTCGCCGAGCGTGCCGACGTGCTGCTCGAGGGCTTCCGGCCCGGGGTCGCCGAGCGGCTGGGCATCGGACCGCAGGAGTGCCTCGCCCGCAACCCGCGCCTGGTGTACGGCCGGATGACCGGGTGGGGCCAGGACGGCCCGCTGGCGGCGACGGCCGGGCACGACCTCGGCTACATCGCGGTCACCGGCGTCCTGCACGCCATCGGCCGGGCGGGCGGGCCCCCGCAGGTCCCGCTGAACCTGGTCGGCGACTTCGGCGGCGGGGCGATGTACCTGGTGGTCGGGGTGCTCGCCGCGCTGCTGGAGGCCCGCACGAGCGGCCGGGGCCAGGTGGTGGACGCCGCGATCGTCGACGGCACCGCGCACCTGGCGACGATGGTCCTCGGCATGCTGGCCGGCGGGGTCTGGCAGGACGCCCGGGGCGTGAACCTGCTGGACTCCGGCGTCCCCTGGTACGACGTCCACGAGACCGCCGACGGCCGGCACCTGGCCGTCGCGGCGCTGGAGCCGCAGTTCTACGCCGAACTGGTCGACCGGCTCGGCCTGACCGATCGCGCACCCGACCGGGCCGACGCAGACCCCGAGGTGCTGCGCGGCTTGTTCGCCGACACGATCCGCCGGCGCACGCGGGACGAGTGGGTCGAGGTGTTCGCCGGCAGCGACGCCTGCGTGGCCCCGGTGCTGTCCTTCGCCGAGGCCCGCGACCACCCCCAGCTGGCGACCCGGCAGACCTACGTCGAGCGGGACGGCGTCGTCCAGCCGGCGCCCGCGCCGCGGTTCTCCCGGACGCCGGCCACCCTCGGCCGGCCGCCGTCCCGCGCCGGTGAGCACACCCGGGCGGCGCTGTCGGACTGGGGCATCACCGACGTCGACGCGCTGCTGGCCGCCGGCACGGTCGTCCAGGCCCCGACTCGCCACAGCTGACGGTCGACCGGGAGGAGAACACTCCCGGCACACCTCTCGTCGTTGTGCGGCGGGTCACACATGGCCTAGCGTTCCCCTCTTACCGGACATGTCGTTCGTTTATCGAGCGGGACGAGGGAGCTCATGGTCACAACGCCCTGCACCCCCGCGGCCGCCCCGGCGTCCGCAGCCGGCTGGCCCGACGCGGTGAGCGACCCGGCCGACCGGGCCGGTCCCGCCCCGGTGGACGCCGAGGCAGCCCTCGGGTGCTTCGAGGCGGCGGTGTCCTCCGCGTGCGCACCGGTCCGGGTCCGGCCGGTGGAGGGCGTCGCCTTCCGCGGCCGGCTGCGCAGTGCCGCCGCCGACGGGCTGCTGGTCACCGCACTGCGGACCAGCCCCAACTCGGTGTCCCGCACCGGCCGCCTGCTCAGCTCCACCGATCCCGAGTTCGTCAAGCTGATCTGGCAGCGCCAGGGCGTCAGCCGGCTCAGCCAGGACGGCCGCCGGGGCGAAGTGCGACCCAACGACCTGGTGGTCTACGAGACGACCCGGGCATACCAGCTGGACAGCGCGGGCCCGGACTGGGCGGCGGTCGTCGTCGCCGTCCCGCGGGCCCGGCTCCAGCCGCACCTCCGGCCCTTCAGCGAGCGCACCGCGGTGCCGGTGCCCGCGACGGGCGGACCGGCACGGGCGCTGGCGTTGATGCTGGCGGAACTGGCCCGGTGCGAGGACGCCGGGGTGGGCGACTCCCCCGCGGCCTGCCACCTCGGTGATGCCCTGGTGTCGATGGTGCTCGCGGTCTACGCCGGCCTCCCCGAGCTCCCCGGCGGCAGCGGACCGACCCTCGCCGACCGGGTGCGCACGTACGCGCTGGCACACCTCGGCGATCCCGACCTCGGTGTCGAGTCGATCGCGGTGGCGCTCGGCGTCTCGGTGCGCCAGGTGCACAAGATGTGCGCCCAGGAGGGGTTCACCGCCGCCGCGTGGATCCGGCGCCGCCGCCTCGAGCGGATCCGCCGCGACCTGCTCGACCCGACGCTCGCCGGCCGCAGCACCGCGTCGATCGCCGCCCGCTGGGGGATCCTCGACGTCACCCATCTCGCCCGGCAGTTCCGCTCGGCCTTCGGCGAGCCCCCCGCCGAGCTCCGCCGCCGGCAGACGACCGCGGCCTGACCCGCCGCGCTCCGGCCGCGCCGCGCTCCGGCCGGCGCCGTGCACGAAATGGCGGCAGGGCGTGCGCGCGATGGTCACCCCTTCCCGCTGCGCCGTCGTGGACTGGCCGGTGTCGGCAACGGCCGGTCGCCGGTCGACCGGTCCACACGCGTTCGGCAGGCCGTCCAACCCGTGGCCCCGGGCGTTGCGTGTCCCCATCCGCCCACGCCGCTCGGAGGCCTGATGTCCCCCACCCCGCTCGCCGCTGACCTCCTCGTCACCGGAGGCCGCATCTGGACGTCGGACCCGGCGCGCCCGTGGGCCGAGGCGCTGGCGGCCCGCGACGGGGTGCTGCTGGCGGTCGGGACGGTCGAGGAGGTCGCACGGCACCGCGGTCCGGACACCGAGGTGCACGACCTGGCCGGGTCGCTGGTGCTGCCGGGGCTGGTCGACGGGCACGTGCACCTGAACCTGGCCGGGGCCCAGGCGGCGTTCGAGTTGCCGCTGCTGCCGAGCGACTCGCTGGAGGAGGTGCTGGCGAAGGTGCGTGCCTGGGCCGACCGGCTGGAGCCGGACGCCTGGGTCGTCGGCGGGATCCTCGGCAGCACGCTGGTCGGGCAACTGGCCGAGGAACGTCACCGGCTCGCCCTCGACGAGGCCAGCGGCGGGCGACCGGTGCTGCTGCGCGACGACACGATGCACAACCGCTGGGTCAGCTCCCGGGCGCTCGAGCTGATGGGCGTGGGTCCGGACACCCCGGACGTCGAGGGCGGCCGCTACGTCCGGGACGACGCCGGCCGGCTCACCGGCGTGCTGCACGAGCTGGCCTCCGCGCGGGCTGAGTCGGCCTTCGCCGCCTCGGTCGCCGACCCGCAGGCCCGCATCCGGGAGGCGGTCGCCACTGCGGTCCGCGTGCTGAACTCCTACGGCATCACCAGCGTGCAGGAGGCCGCCACCATGGGCGCGCCCCTGGCCGCGCTCCGCGAGCTCGAGGCGCAGGGCGGGCTGACGCTGCGCGTGGTCGCCTCCCTCCCGGTGCGGCCCTTCCTCGAGGACGGCCCGGTGGGCGGGGAGCTGATCGCCGAGGCGCGGGCGCAGCGCAGCGACCTGGTCCGGCCGGACTTCGTGAAGATCGTGCTGGACGGGGTCCCGATGACCCGGACGACGGCGCTGCTGGAGCCCTACCTGTGCCGGCACGGCGAGCCGGCCACGACCGGCGACCTCTACTACGACCTGCCCGACCTGGTCGCGGAGGTCGAGCGGTGCCACGACCTCGGCCTGGGCGCGAAGTTCCACGCGACCGGGGACGCCTCCGTGCGGCTCGTGCTGGACGCCGTCGAGCAGGTGCGCTCCCGCCGGGGGCCCGGCCCGCGGTTCCAGATCGCGCACGCCGAGTACGTGCACCCCGACGACCTGCGCCGCTTCGCCGCGCTCGACGTGGTCGCCGACGCCTCCCCGTACATCTGGTTCCCCGGGGTGATCCAGGACAGCATCGCCGCCCACGTGCCCGAGGACGTCGTCGCCGCCTCCTGGCCGTTCCGCGACTTCATCGACTCGGGGGCGCTGGTGGCCGCGGGGTCGGACTGGCCGTGCGCCGCACCCACCCCGGACCCGTGGACCGGGCTGGAGGCGATGGTCACCCGGCGCAACCCCGATCCCGCGGTGCCCGGTGCGCTCAACCCGGGGCAGGCGCTGACCGTGCAGGAGGCGGTCACCGCCTTCACCACGCACCCGGCCGAGGCGATGGGCCTCGGCGAGGTGGCCGGGCGGCTCACCCCGGGCCGGTCGGCGGACTTCATCGTCCTGGACCGCGACGTCTTCACCGTGGCCCCGGCGCAGGTGCACGCCACCCAGGTGCTGCGCACCTGGTTCGCCGGCCGCCTGGTGCACACCGCCGACGCCCCGGCTGCGCAGGCATGACCCGCGCGACGACCCCGGAGGCGCAGCCACCGGTCAGCACCCCGTGAGCTCCGACCGGGTCACGCTCGTCACCGGCGGCGGCGCCGGCATCGGCGCGGCGACTGCTCGCACGCTGGTGAGCGCCGGGTCCCGCGTCGCCGTCTGCGGTCGCCGCCCCGAGCCGCTGCAGCGGACGGCGCAGGAGACCGGCGGGTTCGCCGTGACCGGCGACGTCGCCGACCCGGTCGACGCCGCCCGGGTCGTCGAGCGCACCGTCGAGCACTTCGGCCGGCTCGACGGCCTGGTGCTCAACGCCGGGGTGATGCACCCCGGGGCGCTGCTGGACGTCTCCCCCGAGGCGTTCGAGGCGACGCTGCGGGTCAACGTCGGCGGTCTGTACCACGTGCTCCGGGCAGCGCTGCCGCACCTGCTGGCGGCCCGGGGGGCGGTGGTCACCGTGGCCTCGGTGGCCGGCCTGCGCGCCAGCGCGGAGATGTCGGTCTACGCCGCCTCGAAGGCGGCCGCCACCGCGCTCACCCAGTCCCTGGCCGTCGACTACGGCCCCCAGGGGCTGCGGGCGAACGTGGTCTGCCCCGGCTGGACGGCGACCGAGATGGCGGACGCGGAGATGGCGGAGTTCGGCGGTCCCCGCGGCCTCGACGGCGACGCCGCCTACGCACTCGTGACCTCACTGGTCCCCGCGCGCCGGCCGGCCGGCGCCGACGAGGTCGCCGCGTGCATCGCCTGGCTGCTGTCGGAGCAGGCGCGCTACGTCAACGCGGCGGTCATCCCGGTCGACGGCGGGCAGGTGGCCGTGGACGTGGGCACGGTGCCCTTCGACCCGCGGGTCTCCGTCGACCGGTCCTGACCCGCCCCCGGCCCGCCCGCCAGCCGAGGTCCCGGCCGGGGCACCAGCCCCCGGCCGGGGTCGCCGGCTCAGCCGGTCGCGGCCGCCTCGTCGGGCCGATGGGCCTCCCGGGCCTGCATCTTCCCGCGGACGACGTGGGTGCCGGCGGCGATGGCGATCGCCGCGACCAGCGCGAGGCCGCTGGCGACGTTCTGCCAGAAGGTGGTGACGCCCAGCAGCGTGAGGCCGTTGCGCAGCAGCCCCATGAACAGCACCCCGACCAGGACGTCGACCATGCTGCCCTCGCCGCCGGTGAGCGCGATGCCGCCGAGCAGCACGGCGGTGATCACCGACAGCTCGAAACCGGCGCCCAGCTGGCCGGCCGGGGCGCTGTTGAGCCGGGCGACGGTGATGGCGCCGGCCAGTCCGGCCGCGGCCCCGCTGGTGACGAACAGCAGGAACGGGATGCGCCGCACGTCGACCCCCGACAGGTAGGCGGCCTCCCGGTTCACCCCGATCGCGTAGACGTGCCGCCCGGCCGGCGTGCGGGTGAGGAACACCCCGGCGGCCAGGAGCACGGCCACCGCCAGCAGCGCCGGCAGCGGGATCCCGGCGACGTTGCCGATGCCCAGGAAGCCGAAGGCCTCCCCGAAGTTGCTCAGCGGCAACGGGCTGACCAGCTGGGCGACGCCGCGGACTGCGGTGAGCATGCCCAGGGTCACGATGAAGGAGGAGAGCCCGAACACGGTGGCCAGCACGGCGTTGACCACCCCGACCGCGGCACCGGCCAGCAGCGCACACCCGACGGCGACCAGCGGGGATGCGCCGGACTGCACCACCTTGCCGGCCACCACGCCGCCCAGGGCGAGGGTCGACCCGACCGACAGGTCGATGTAGCCGGCGATCACCAGCATCGCGACCGGGGCGGCGACGATCGCGATGACCGCCGCGTCCAGGAAGACCCCGCGCAGGTTGCCCCAACCCAGCTGTGACCCGGTGGCCAGCTGGACGCCGGCCACCATCACCACCAGCAGCACGAGCAGCGGGTTCTTCACCAGCCAGCCCGCGGCGGCGGCCACCGGGGAGGGTGCCGCGGCAGCGCGCCCGGTGGACGGGGGACGACGGTCGGCACCGTCGACGGTGGGAGGTGAGGCGGTCGTCATCAGGAGGGCTCCAGCTCGGTGTGGATGAGGTCGAGCAGCTGCTCTTCGCCGGTGTGGCGCATGTCGAGGTCGTCGACGACCCGGCCCCGGCGCATCACCAGGCAGCGCTGGGCCAGCGCGACCACCTCGTCGGGGTCGTTGCTGGCGAACAGCACCGCCAGGCCGCGCTCTGCGGCCACCTGCCGCAGCACCTCGTAGATCTCGGCCCGGGCGCCGACGTCGACGCCCTGGGTCGGGTCGTCCAGCAGGAGCACCCGGGTGCCGGCCCGGTCGTTGACCCAGCGGGCGATGAGCACCTTCTGCTGGTTGCCGCCGGACAGCCGGGACACCGGCACCTCCGGGTCCGCCGGGCGCAGGCCGAACGCGGCGGCGGTGTTCCGGAAGACCTCCTGCTCGGCCCGGGGGCGGCGCCACCCGGCGCGCGCGGTGAGCGACATGACCCGCAGCACGGTGTTCTCCCCGGAGGACAGGGAGCCGAAGAGCCCCTGCCGGAGCCGGTCACCGGGGACCAGCGCGAGCCCGGCGCGGAGCGCGTCGTCGGGACGGCGGACCCGCACCGTGCGCCCGTCCACGGCGACCGTGCCGGAGGTGACCGGCCGGCGACCGAAGAGCGTCTCCAGCAGCCGCGACCGGCCTGACCCGACGAGCCCGTAGAGGCCGACGATCTCGCCCGGGCGCACCACCAGGGAGACGTCGTGCAGGCCCGGTGCCTCCAGGTGGTCGACGGCCAGCGCCGGGGGCGTGTCCGGGTCCACCGGCCGCGGCGCCACGGCCGCCCCGTGCGCACGGCCGCTCACCGCGGTCACCAGGTCGGTCTTGCTGACCCCCGCCATCGGCTGGGACCACACGACCCGCCCGTCCCGCATCACGGTGGTGCGATCGGCGAGCTCGACGACCTCGTTGAGCAGGTGGGTCACGTACAGGACGGCGATCCCCTCGGCCTTGAGCAGTCGCACCAGGTCGGCCAGCCGGCGTGACTCCACCGGGGACAGCGCGGCGCTCGGCTCGTCCAGGACGAGCAGCCGCGCGTCCCGGCTCAGCGCCTTCGCGATCTCCACCAGCTGCCGCTGGCCGATGGTCAGCTGCCGGACCGGGGTGTCCGGGGAGACGTCCAGGCCCACCCGCTCCAGCAGGCGCACCGCCCGCGACCGCTGGTCGGCCCGGCGCAGGAAGACCCCCGCCGTCGTCGTCTCCTGGCCGAGGAAGAGGTTCTCGGTGACGTCGAGCCGGTCGATGAGGCTCAGGTGCTGGTAGATCACCGCGATCCCCGCGGCGATGGAGGACCGGGGGTCCAGTGCGTCGTACGTCGTCCCGCCGATCGTGATGGAGCCGGCGCTGGGTGCGGTCCCACCGCCGAGGCACTTGATCACCGTGGACTTGCCGGCGCCGTTGTGGCCGAGCAGGGCGTGCACCTCACCGGCGGCGATGTCCAGGTCGACGTCGTCGAGCGCCAGGGTCGGGCCGTACCTCTTGGTGAGGCCACGGATGGAGACGGTCATGCGGGGTCCTGTCATCCGGGGTGCAGGGGTGCAGTCGCGCGGGTCGGTCACGCACGGGGCAGGGACCGGGAACGGCGGCCAGGGGGCCGGCCGCCGCTCCCGGCGGCTCAGCCGCCGAAGGCGGTGATGTACTCCTGCAGGTCGGGGCTGTCCGGGGTGACCAGGTACACCGGGACATCGGTCTCCGGCTCCTCCCCGCGGCCCAGGGCCAGCGGGATGTCGATGGTCGCCTTCACGATGTCCTCGGACTTGACGGTGACGACGCCGCGCACGAAGTTCCCCTGCTGCATCTCCTGGAACAGCGAGAGGTTGCCGTCCAGCCCCCCGACGTAGGTCTCCGGGTCGTCCGCGGCCCGGCCGGCGGACAGCAGGGCCTGGTAGGCGCCCTGGGCGGCGTCACCGACGGCGGCCAGCACGATGTCCACGTCGGGGTTCGAGGCCAGCACCGAGTTGGTGACCGTGAGCGCCTCCTGCGGGGTGACGGCCTGCTGCTGGGCGACGATCTCGGCGTCCGGGGCGGCGGCGCGCAGACCCTCGAGGATCCCGTTGGTCCGCTCCTGCCCGATCTGGGTCAGCTGGTCCTCCAGCACCAGCACCGTGGGGGCCTCGCCGAGGTTCTCCTGCGCCCACTGGCCGGCGTCCTCGCCGAGCATCCGCCCGGACTCGGTGAAGCTGAACTGCAGCGTGCTGCTCTGGTTCTCCAGGTCGCCGCCGTAGGTGACCCAGTACTTGCCGGCGTCCATGTACTGCTGCGCGAGGGAGTCGACGCTGGCCGGGTCCATCGGGAAGGACACCACCGCGTCCACGTCGCTGTTGAGGTAGGTGGTCAGGTTCGACACCTGCGTCGACAGGTCGCTGTTGTCGTTGGTGAACTCGACGGTCACGCCCTGTTCCGCGGCGTAGTCCTGCATCTGCTGGCTCAGCACCGCGTAGATCGGCAGGGACGTGAAGGGGAAGTCGAAGAGGATCGTGTCGACCTCGGTGTCGCCACCGTCGGGAGCGGGCGCGGCGCTGCCGCTCTCGGTCGTGGTGCTGCAACCGGTGAGGGCCAGGGTCACCGCGAGCGGCGCGACGACGGCGGCGGTGGCTCGATGACGGCGTGCGGACATGAGGGCCTCGTTCTCTCCAGCGCGGGACGGGGGCGGGCCCCGGTCTCGACGGGCGAGCCGGGTCCGCCGAGTGGTGACCGGGCCGAACTGCTCCGCCCGGCACCACCCGGCGGCTGTGCGCTGTCCGGTAGACCCTCGGGCCGGACCGCACCCGTCGACGACCATCGCGCGCACCCGATCTCGCCCTTTCGCGCACCGTGGGCCGCTCCGCCCGGCGGCGCGCACGCCACAGCCAGCCGCACGGGGACGGGTCCGGTGAGCGTGCTGTCCCGGCACGTCCCGGCTCGGCCGAGGGACGCGTGGACCGTCCCGGGCTGCTCAGTGGGTCGTGGTCGCCTGCCGGCGCACCCGCCGGTCGAAACGGTCGCCCCGGGCGCCCAGCGGCCGGCCGAAGAACCTGCCCAGCACGACGCCGGCGGCGAGCGCCAGCCCGATCGCCGCGGCGCCGACGAGCCCGTTCACCCCACCGCCGACGTCTCCCTCGACGACGACCGCGAACAGCCCGCGGTAGATGGTCAGGCCGGGCAGCAGCGGGACGATGCCGCAGATCGCGACGAGCAGCGGCGGGATCCGGAGCCGTTCGGTCAGCGACTCCCCGCAGAACCCGGCGACGATGGCCGCGGCCGCACTCGCCACCGCGGGGCCGGCACCGAACGCGGCGGTCGCCGACGCGGTCGCCCACGCCAGCGCACCGGCCATCGTGGCGACGGCGATGGCCGCCGGGCGCGCGTAGGAGGCCAGTGCCCACGCCCCGGCCATCCCGGCGGCCGCGGCCAGCGTCACGGCGAACGGCACGCCGTACGCCGACGGGTCGAGCACGGCCAACGGGACCGCAGCCCGCTGCGCCAGGTCCAGGACCGCGGCGATGCCGACGACGATCCCGGTGGTCAGGGTGAGCACCTCGAATCCCCGCGCCGCAGCGGTGACCGGGAAGCCGCTGATCGCGTCCTCGGCGGCGCCCACGAAGGAGAGGCCTGCCAGGAGCACCACGATCCCGGCGGCGACGACCAGCGAGGTGCGGACCTGGACCTCCCAGACGACGAGCAGGACGGCCGTCGCCGTGGCCACCGCCGCACCGGCGACCTGCTGGAAGAACATCGGCAGCCCGCGCCGGTCGAGCGCGCGGATCGTCTGCTCGATCGCGGCCGTGGTCACCGATGCCACCAGGGCCACCAGCCAGCCACCACCGAGCAGGAAGGCGACGCAGCCCGCCACGCCCGACCAGCCGAGTGCGTGGATGGACCGGCGGTAGGGGTGCGGCGCAGCCAGGACCTCGTCCAGCTGGCGGTGCGCGTCCTCCAGCGCGAGCCCCTTCGCCTTGATCGCTGCCGCCAGGTCCGTGACCCCCTGCAGCCGGGTGTAGTCCAGCCCCCGAGGTCGGACGATGCGCATCAGCATCAGCGGCGGGACGTCGTCCGGGTCCCAGCTGATGGTCAGCGACGTGAAGGTGATGTCGACCTGGCAGTCGGTCAACCCGTAGGCCGCCGCCACGCGCAGGACCGTGGCGGTCACGTCGGCCGCCGAGGCCCCGACCGCCATCATCGACTCCCCGATGCGGAGGGCCAGACCCAGCGCCGACCGGGCGGTGCCCGAGTCGACCGGGCTGGGCCGGGCGCGCAGCGCGAAGGGCGCCGTCGGCGGCCCGGATCCCGAGATCGCCTTCCTCGCGCGGTCCGGCAGGCGGGAGAAGAGCTGCCTGCGGCCGCGGGTCGAGGAGGGCACTCCGCCAGGCTACGGATCACGGGCGGCGTGCACCGCCGCTGATGACGGGGCGGCTCGTGGCCTTGCCCACACAGCTCCCGGGTCACCGCCGCCGGCCAGCGCACGGGCCCTTCCTCACCGTACGAACCGACGCGCGCACACCGACCGAGCGTCCGTCGACCGGCCGTACCGGCTCCGTTTACCGGACGGATCCGTCCGATTCACTCGGGCTCCCTAGCGTCGAGGAGCGCCGCCGGTCCCGGCGGACAGGCCCACCGCTCACTGGGAGAGTCATGCAGCAGACAGATCCGTCCGGAGCGCGCCGCTGGCCGCTGGCCATCGCCGTCGGTGCACTGTCAGCGACCGTCGCGTTCACGGCCAGCGGGGTCAGCACCGCGGCCGCCGGCGACGACGACCGTGGCCAGGGACCACGCGACCAGGACGAGGCACGGAACGCCATCCTGTTCATCGGCGACGGCATGGGCGCGGCCGCGCGCAACGCCGGGGCGCTCGCAACCGTCGGCCTCGAGGGCTCGCTGGTCATGGACAGTCTGCCCTACGCCGGCCTGGTGAAGACCGACTCCGCCGACCCGGAGGGCTTCGTCACCGACTCCGCCGCCTCGGCGACCTCCTACGCCACCGGCGTGAAGACCTACAACGGGGCGATCGGCCTGGACGCCGCCGGCAACGAGGTCGAGACCCTCATCGAGCAGGCCGAGGCGGCCGGGCTGTCCACCGGCCTGGTCACCACCGGTGAGATCACCGACGCCTCCACCGCTGCCTTCGGTGCCCATGTCGAGGACCGGGACATGCAGACGGAGATCGCCCGCCAGTACATCGAGGAGACCGGTGTCGACGTGCTCCTCGGCGGCGGGGAGGACTTCTGGTATCCCGCTGGGAACGAGGGCGCGATCGAGGGCGGCGAGGGCCTGAGCGACCAGGGCAACCTGGTGGAGCGGGCGGAGGAGCTCGGCTACCAGTACGTGAGCGACGCCGAGGGCCTCGCCACCGCCGAGAGCGACCAGCTGCTGGGCCTCTTCGCCAACCGCACGATGTTCGTCTCCGAGCCCGAGCCGGTCGGCACCAACGACCGCATCGTCTCGCTGGAGGAGATGACCCAGAAGGCCATCGACGTCCTGTCGCAGAACGAGAAGGGCTTCCTCCTGATCGTGGAGGAGGAGGCGGTCGACGAGCAGGGTCACGCCAACAACGCCGAGAAGACGATCGAGGCCGTCGCCCTGATGGACCAGGCCGTGGCGGTCGCCGAGGAGTTCGCCGAGCAGGACGGCGACACGCTGCTGGTCACCACCGCCGATCACGAGACCGGCGGCATGGCGGTCGAGGACGTCGGCACCGAGGACGAGAGCGGCATCCCGCCGTCGACCGAGGACGGGCCCTTCGACGTCGCCGACTCCGAGTTCCAGTTCGTCGTCGACTGGACGACGAGCGGGCACACGAACGTCGACGTCCCGCTGACCGCGATGGGACCGGGCGCCGAGCGGCTCTCGGGCTACTACGAGAACACCTTCGTGCACCAGGTCATCCAGGAGTCGCTGTTCTCGGGTGAGGTCGACGGTGGTGCGCACCCCAGCCCGGTCGTCTCCCGTGACCAGGTGATGCGCTGGCTCGACCGCGTCGACTTCCCCGTCGCAGGGTCCGACCTGGTGCAGGCGGTGCGCGACCGCGGAGCCCCGGAGGCCGTCGTCGCCGAGCTGGAGCGACGCCTGGGAGACACGACCTTCGCAGAGATCGGCGACGTGACCCGCGCACTGGGTCGCTGACCCGGACCGGCTCCGGTGCCCACACGCCGGAGCCGGTGGACAGGATCGATCCCCGCGCGGGCGACGGTGCAGCTGCCGTCGCCCGCGCGGCCGCATCCGGGCCGCCCCTCGGCCGCCTGGGACCCCAGTTCCGGCCCCGGGTCGGCGTGCCGCCGGCGGCGCGCCGACGGCGTGAGATGCGTCACGAGGACAGCCCGGTCTCTTTTCCATAACGTGCCCGTCGCGCCGACTCAGTGGGCGTGGCGCCGGCCCGCCCAACCCTGCCTGCCGACCGTCATCCGCAACTCGTCAAGGCAGGGGTGGGGGAACCACCGCACACGACGCGCCGACGACCAGTCGGCTCGTCTCGGGGTGAAGCCGGCATCGCCGGCCGGGCACCGATCGCCCGAACCCGACAGCTAACCCCTCAGGCGGTGATCGGAGATCACCATGCCCAAGCACTCTGCACCCCTGTTCGCCCGCACCCGGGGGCTCCTCGTCGGCCTCCCCGTCGTGGCCGGCGTCTCCGCCGTCACGCTCGGGCTGCTGGCCTTCCCGGCGCAGGCCCACACCACCACCCCGCCACCCGCAGCAGCCGCTGCCACCCCGGCAGACCAGCAGGCCGTCGAGCGTCGCGCTGCGTTCGACGCGCTCGCGGCCGCTCACGGCGGGTCCTGGCGGGAGCTCTACGCGCGCAACCCCGACCTCCGCGACGGGCGTGCCGACGCGCTCACCCCCCGGCAGCTGCGGTTCGCCCTCGGCATGAGGGACGACGCACCGGCCCCCGAAGCGGCACCGGCTCCGGCCCCGGCGCCGGCAGCAGCACCGGCGCTCGAGGTGGCTGCTGTCCCCGCTCCCGAGGCGGCTCCGGCTCCGGCTCCGGCAGTCGCCCCGGCCCCGGCACCCGCTCCGGCACCCGCTCCGGCACCCGCCCCGGCCCCGGCCCCGGCGCCCGCTCCGGCTCCCGCCCCGGCTCCGGCTCCGGCTCCGGCTCCGGCTCCGGCTCCGGCAGTGGCGGTGACCGCTGCCTCGTCGTCCGCGGTCGCCCGCATCACCAACAGCTCCGGTCCGGTGCAGCCGCAGGCGCAGGCCGCTGCGGACGCCGTCGTGACCGACGTGCCGGGTGCCGCTCGCATCACCATCGGTGGGACGCGGGCCAGCGCCGCGGACCCGAACGGCCACCCCTCGGGGCTCGCCCTGGACTACATGGTGATGTCCGACGCCGCTCTCGGGGACGCGATCGTCGCCTACCACATCGCCCACTGGGACGAGCTCGGGGTGGACTACATCATCTGGCAGCAGCGGATGCTCACCTCACCGAACGGCTCCTGGAGCCCCATGGCCGACCGCGGCAGCGTCACGGCGAACCACTTCGACCACCCGCACGTGAACTACCAGGCGGGCTGACCCGCCCGGGTCCAGCCACGAGGGTCCAGACCGTGCCCCCTGTCCGCGCCGCGGGCAGGGGGCACGTCCCGTCTCCCCCGGCACGTCCCGTCGGCGGCGCCGGAGGCCCGCCGACCACCTCCGGTCCCAGACGTGGGAGGGTCGGTGGCAACCAGCTGTTGCGGGACGGCGCGCCCCGGCGCGGGCACCGTCGAGGTCGACCGCCTGCGGCCCGTGAGCCGAACGAGGTCCCCGGACCCGGTGCGCGGGAGGTGCAGCGCAGTCAGCACTCGGCGCCGGCCCAGGGCATCGCCGGCCGGTGGGCCCGATGAGGCCCGTCGCCGCGCCGGTGCCCCGACGACGACGAGGGATCATGTCCACGACCGACTTCTCACCACCCAGGCCCGGGCGTCGCCGCCTGCGTCGGCCCGTTGCGCTCACCGACCGCCCGGCGACCCGCGGGTCGCGCCGGCGGCCGCGCCGCCAGCGCAGCGCCCGAGCCCTGGCCCAGGCCTGGCTGGGACGCCTCGTGGAGCGGCGGGTCCGCCGGAAGGGCATCGACCTCACCGAGCTGACGTTCTTCCCGGAGAGCGCCCGGCTGCCCCTGCTGCGGAACGGCGTGGACCCCGTCCCGGAGCTCGCCGAGCAGCGCGCCCGGTGTCCGGTGGCGCGGCTCGACCTGCCCATGGGGCTCGCCGTGCACCTCGTGACCGGCTACGAGCAGGCCCGCGCCGTCCTCACCGACCGGGACTCCTACAGCAACGACATCCGGCATCTGTTCCGCGACGCCGGACCGGGCTCGACGGCCGACGTCGGCGGCCTCGGCTTCACCGACCCGCCGGTGCACACCCGGCTGCGCAAGCTCGTGGCCCCGGAGTTCACCCGGCGCCGGCTGGACCGACTGGAGCCCACGGTCCAGGCGATCGTCGACCGCCGGCTGGACGAGCTCGCGGCCGCCGGATCACCGGCGGACCTGGCCGAGCACGTCTCCTGGCGGGTCCCCATGGACGTGATCTGCGGGCTGCTCGGGCTGGACGACGCCGACCACGAGGCCTTCGTCCGGCTGGGCACCCAACGGTTCGACGCGACCGGCGGCGCCGCAGCGGCCCTCGGCGCGGTCTCCGAACAGAAGCGGATCCTCCTGGACGTGGTGGCCCGGCAGCGGCTCGCACCGGGAGACGGCCTGATCGGGCGCATCCTGCAGGCCGAGGGCGACGGCATCTCCGACGACGACCTCGCGGGCCTGGTCGACGGGATCGTCACCGGCGGGTACGAGACCACCGCCAGCTCCATCTCCCTGGGCACCATGGTGCTGCTGCGGGACCCCGCGCACGCCGCGCTCGTCCGGGACGGGTCACCGGCCGACGTCGACGGCCTGGTGGAGGAGCTGCTGCGCCACCTGTCGGTGGTCCAGGTGGCCTTCCCGCGGTTCGCCAAGCAGGACCTGGAGCTGTCCGGCTGCCCGGTCCGGCAGGGCGACCTCGTCGCCGTCTCGCTCAGCGGGGCCGACCGCGACCCCGCCTGGGCGGGCTCCGAGCCCGACCGGTTCCAGCCGGGGCGGTCGACCGACGGGGGGCACCTGGCGTTCGGCCACGGGATGCACCGCTGCGTCGGTGCCGAGCTCGCCCGGATGGAGCTGCGGATCGTGCTCCCCGCCCTGTTCCGCCGGTTCCCCGACCTCGCCGTCGCCGTCCCGGAGGAGCAGCTCCCCTGGCGCGGGCTGTCCTTCGTGTACGGCGTCGAGCAGCTGCCGGTCACCTTCTGACCGCCTCCCGGACGCCGGCGCTGGGGAGTCTGGGACCTGCCCGCGTCGGAGCCGGTCGACCGGGGTAGCGAGGCCCCATGTTCGATCCTGCGGTCAGTGACCAGTGGTGGAGGAACGCCGTCGTCTACTGCGTGGACGTCGAGCGGTTCATGGACTCCGACGGCGACGGGGTCGGGGACTTCCGCGGCCTGACCCGGCGATTGCCCTACCTCAGCGGCCTGGGGGTGACCTGCCTCTGGCTGCTGCCGTTCTACCCCTCCCCCGGGCGGGACGACGGGTACGACGTGGCCGACTACTACTCCGTCGACCCCCGGCTGGGCAGCCTCGGGGAGTTCGTGGAGTTCGTCCGGACCGCCCGCGACCTCGGCATCCGGGTGGTCACCGACCTGGTGGTCAACCACACCTCCAGCGACCACCCGTGGTTCCGCGACGCACGCCGCAGCCGCGACTCCCGGTACCGCGACTGGTACGTCTGGTCCGACGAGGAGCCCGCAGAGCAGGGGAAGGTCATCTTCCCCGACCAGGAGGACAGCAACTGGGCCTGGGACGGGGAGGCCGGCCAGTACTACCTGCACCGCTTCTACTCCGCCGAGCCCGACCTCAACATCGCCAACCCCGACGTCCGGGACGAGATCAACCGGATCATGGGGTTCTGGCTGGAGCTCGGCGTCTCCGGCTTCCGGATCGATGCGGCGCCCTACCTCATCGGCGGCACCGGTATCGAGAACGCGATGCCCCAGGACCCGCACGTCATCCTGCAGGGCATGCGCGGCTTCCTCTCCCGGCGCCGCGGCGACGCCGTCCTCCTGGGCGAGGTGAACCTGGACCCCGGCGAGCGCGAGACGTTCTTCGGCGCGGACGGCGACGAGCTGACGTGCCTGTTCGACTTCATCATGTCCGGCGCGGTCTTCGCGGCGCTGGCCCGTGGCGAGGCCGGCCCGTTGGCCGAGCAGCTCCGCCGGACCCCCACCCCGCCGCGGACGTCGCAGTGGCTGAACTTCCTGCGCAACCACGACGAGCTGAACCTCTCCCGCGTCCCCGAGGACCAGAAGGTCGACGTCATGGCGAGCTTCGCGCCGGAGGAGGAGATGCGGATCTACGGCCGGGGCATCCGCCGCCGGCTGCCGCCGATGGTCGGCGGCGACCGTCGGCAGGTCGAGCTGTCGATCAGCCTGCTGCTGACGCTGCCCGGCACGCCGGTGCTGCTCTACGGCGAGGAGATCGGGATGGGCGACGACCTGTCCGCGCCGGGCCGCCTCAGCGTCCGGACGATCATGCAGTGGAACGACGGCCCCAACGGCGGCTTCTCCACCTCCGCCGACGACCTCACTGCACCGCTGGTGGACGGCGGGCCCTTCGGCTACCGCGAGGTGAACGTCGCCGAGCAGCGCCGGCATGAGGACTCCCTGCTCAACCGCGTGGAACGGGCGATCCGGGTGCGCAAGGAGTCACCCGAGTTCGGCTGGGGCTCCCCTGCCGTCCTGGAGACCGGCGACCACCGGGTGCTCGCCCACCGGTGCCAATGGCTCGAGGGCGCGGCGCTGGCGGTGCACAACCTGTCCGGCGACGAGGTCGAGGTCCGGCTGGACCCGCAGGAGCTCCAGCAGTTCGACCAGTTCGCCGACGTCTTCGGCAACGACCGCTTCGACCCGCTCGACCCGGCGGAGCCGGTGTTCCGGCTCTCCCCCTACGGCTACCGGTGGCTGCGCGGCCGGGTGGCCGGCAGCGAGGTGGCGCTGTGACCGGCCCTCACCCCGGCGAGCCGGGAGCAGCCAACCCGGGGACGCCGCCGTGGTGGCGCACCGACGTCGTCTACCAGCTCTACCCGCGGTCCTTCGCCGACGCCTCCGGCGACGGCGTCGGGGACCTGGAGGGGATCCGGGCACACCTGGACCACCTCAGCTGGCTCGGCGTCGACGCGCTGTGGCTGTCCCCGATCTACCCCTCCCCCATGGCCGACGCCGGTTACGACGTGAGCGATCACCGCGACGTCGACCCGGTGTTCGGCGACCTGGAGACCTTCGACCGGCTGCTCGCCGAGGTCCACGCCCGGGGGATGCGGCTGATGCTGGACTGGGTGCCGAACCACACCAGCGACCAGCACCCGTGGTTCCTGGACTCCCGCAGCTCCCGGGACTCCCCGCGCCGGAGCTGGTACCTGTGGCGCAACGGCACGCCGGACGCGCCGCCGAACAACTGGCTGGCCCAGTTCACCGGCGGCCCGGCCTGGACCTGGGACGAGCGCACCGGCCAGTGGTACCTGCACCTGTTCCTGCCCGAGCAGCCGGACCTGGACTGGAGCGAGCCGGCGGTGCGGGAGGCGATGCACGAGGTGCTGCGGTTCTGGTTGCGCCGCGGGGTGGACGGCTTCCGCGCTGACGTCGTCCACCTCATCGGCAAGGACCCCGCCCTGCCCGACCACCCGCCGGAGCTGGTCGGCACGAACATCGTGCACAGCCACGACCTGCCGGTGACCCACGAGCTGCTCCGCGGGATCCGCGCGGTGCTCGACGAGTTCCCCGGGGACCGCGCGATGGTCGGCGAGGTCAACCTGCGGTCGCCGGCCCTGGTCGCCCCCTACCACGGGGTCGGCGACGAGCTGCACCTCGCGTTCAACTTCCTGCCCATGCTCGGGCCCTGGGACGCGGACTTCTGGCGGTCCACCATCTCCGACACCCTCGCCGCGCTGAGCGCCGTCGAGGCCTGGCCGACCTGGGTGCTGTCCAACCACGACAACCCCCGGCACCGCACCCGGTACGGCGGGTCGGAGGAGCGGGCGCGCGCCGCCGCGGTGCTGCTCCTCACCCTCCCGGGGACCCCGTTCCTGTACGCGGGCGAGGAGCTGGGCCTGGAGGACGCCGTCGTCAGCCCGGAACAGCGGGTGGACCCGGGCGGCCGGGACGGGTGCCGGGCACCGGTGCCGTGGACGCCGGACGCCGGCCACGGCTGGCCGACGCAGCCGTGGCTGCCCTTCCCCCCGGACGCCGCGGCCCGCAACGCAGCGACCCAGCGCGCGGACCCGACGTCGGTGCTCCACCTCTACCGGCGGCTGCTGTCGGCCCGCCGCGGCTCACCGGCGCTGCACCGGGGTTCGTGGACGGCGGTGCCCGCCCCGGACGGCGTCCTGGCCTACGAGCGGCGCGCGGACGGCGATCGCCGGGTCGTCGCGGTCAACTTCCGGGACGCACCCGCCGACCTGCCGCTGGCCGAGCCGGCGACGGTGCAGGTCGCCTCGACGGGCCGGGACGAGGGCGCAGCGTGGTCGGGGACCCTGCTGCCGTCGGAGGCGGTCGTCCTCGTCCCGACGCCGACCTGACCGCTCCCCCGACGTCGAGGCGGCGGCAGCGTCAGCGCCGCTGCTGCCGGCGGGCGACGACGACCAGACCGCCGAGCACCACCGCGATGGGCAGCCAGGGCGGCAGCCCGAACGGGCCCAGCAGCAGTGACGCCACGAACAGCAGCAGCTGGAAGGCCACGAAGAAGCCGACCAGCACGACAGCGAAGAAGACCACAGGCCGCTCGACCTGCAGACGGCGCAAGTACTCCATCCCACATCCCCTCGTCGGTGTACGTCCCGCAGGGGACACCAGGCACATCGGCAGGCACGGCCCGAAGTCCAGCCGACCCCGCCCCGCCCCAGCTTCCCGCGCGGGGTCCGCGGTCGTCCACCTCGGTCAGGCAGTCAGCGGCGAGGACGCGCGTGGTCCCCGCCGCTGACTGCCTCCCGGCTCAGTCCTCGGCCAACGTCTGCACCACGGCCGCGGCCCCGCTGCCCAGCCGCTCCTTGGCCTCGGCGCTGACCGTGAGCTGCCGGGCCGGGCTGTCGAGCCGGACGATGAACCGCTCGAGCTGCCGGACGGCCTGGTCGGGACGCCCCTGCTCCGCATGCCGGGCGGCGGCATCGAGCGCCGCGGCCAGCTGCCTGGCCAGCGGCCCCGACACGTGCTCCCGGTCGAGGTACCGCTGGAAGGTCTGGCGGAGACCGTCCAGGTCGACCACGTCACCGCTCAGCTCGGTGGAGGCGGAGAACGGCAGGGCGGCGGGGTCGAGGGCCCGGGTGGTGTTCTCCGTCGAGCCGAGGACCGCCGAGAACGCGGGGGTGGTCATGACGAAGGTCAGGACCCGTCGGGCGTTGGCCTCCAGCGCGGCTCGCGTGCTCTCGTGGTCCTCGGTGAGTGCACGGGAGAAGTCGGCGAGCCCCTGCCGGTCGTAGCCCGGGACCGGGATGTTGAGCATGAGGTCCGTCCCGGCCGCGGAGGCGCTCACGGCGTTCATGTAGGGCGAGATCCAGATGTCGGAGACCACGAACCCGTCGAAGCCCCACTCGCCGCGGGCGACGCCCTGGAGGAGTTCGGGAGTCGCACCGACCCACGTCTCACCGAGTCGGTTGAACGACGCCATGATCCCCAGTGAGCCGGCCTTGACGCCGTACTCGAACGGCTTGAGGTAGATCTCCCGCAGGGCACGCTCGGAGATGTAGGTCTCCACACCCTGCCGGTTCTGCTCCTGCTCGTTGCCCACGAAGTGCTTGACGACCGTGGTGACGCCCTGCTGGCCGGCTCCGACGACGACGTTGGCCATCATCCCGGCGCCCAGCAGCGGGTCCTCCGAGTAGTACTCGAAGTTCCGGCCGCCCATCGGGTTGCGGTGGGTGTTGGCGCCGGGGGCGTACCAGGCGTCGACCCCGAGGGCGCGGGCCTCCGCGGCGGCGGCGGCGCCGTAGCGATGGGCGAGCTCGGTGTTCCACGTCGCCGCGAGCATCGAGGCCGCCGGGAACCCGGTTCCGTTCGGCTGGCCGCTGCCCGCGGGCGCCTTCACCTGCGCGGGTCCGTCCGTCGCGGCGGTCGCGGGGATGCCGAGGCGGTCCAGACCGATGGTCTTGAACCCGCCCTGCAGCTGCATCGCCACGAGCTCGGCGTCGGTGAACTGGGCGAGGAAGGCGTCCATGCGCGTCGGGTCCGCGTGGACGTCGGTGAGCTGGACCTCCGCCGGGCTCTGCCCCGGGGCCAGCGCGATCCGGTTCCCGTCGACCAGCGCCGGCATGGCGTCGGGTTCGTTGAGGAAGCCGGGCGGGTTCCCGGAGCCCTGGGCGTTGAAGCCGGAGCCGCGCGGGCTGGTGTTCGGGACCGTCCGCGTGCCGGTGGCCGGCGCGGTCGGGGCGGTCGCCTCGGGGTCCGTCTGGGACAGGACCGTCAGGCCCTCCCCTGCCTCGGCGAAGCGGTTCTCCAACGGAGCGCCCGTCGTCGGGTCCTCCTCGATGACGACCGGCTCGCTCAGCCGGAAGCTCCCGGTGACCTCGACGTCCTGCACGGAGGCACCGGAGTGGACCGTGTACTCGCCGGCGTCGAGCAGGTAGGCGCCCCGCTCCTCGCTCCAGGAACTCAGACCGTAGGCGTCGACGGTCGTGGTGACGACCTGTGACTGGCCGGGCTCGAGCAGGTCGGTCTTGCCGAAGGCCCGCAGCTCCTTGGCCGGCTTCTCCAGCTCACCGGCGGGAGCCTCGACGTAGACCTGGACGACCTCCTTGCCCGGCACGTCGCCGGTGTTGGTGACCCGGGTCGCCACGGACAGCCCGTCGGGACCGTGCTCGACGTCGAGGACGTCGTGCTCGAAGTCGGTGTAGGACAGGCCGTGCCCGAAGGGGAACTGCACCGGCACGTCGAAGGTCTCGAAGTAGCGGTAGCCGACGTAGATGCCCTCCTCGTACTGGACGTAGTACTCGTCCAGTCCCGGCTCGCTCCCGGGCTTGACGAAGTCGCCGAAGTTCACCGTCGAGGGGTGGTCCTCGGTCCGGTGGGCGATCGTGTGCGGCAGCTTGCCCGACGGGTTCACGTCACCGGAGAGCATGTCGGCGACGGACAGCATGCCGGCCTGCCCCGGGGTCCAGACGACCGCGGCGGCCTTGATGGACTCGTGCTCCTCGAGGAAGCCCATCTCCAGTGCGACACCGGTGTTGAACAGCACGACGACCTCGTCGAAGTTCGACGCGACGGCGTCGATCATCTCCCGCTCGTCCGGGTAGAGCTCGAGGTCACCCAGGCCCGGGTCGTGGACCTCGCTGCCGTTGCGACCGATCATGACGACGGCCGTCCCGGAGAAGTCGCCGGCCTGCGCCAGGACGTCGCTGGGGAGGTCCATCTCCGCTCGCGCGACGGAGTTGATCCCGAACTCGTCGAACGTGCCGCCGGTGTCGCTGACGGGCCGGTAGTCCTGCTCCTTGCCCGGCACGCCGCCGTCGAGCCCTTCGTTCCACCACGTCTCGTAG
Organism: Modestobacter sp. VKM Ac-2984; assembly: GCF_026967985.1. GTDB lineage: Bacteria > Actinomycetota > Actinomycetes > Mycobacteriales > Geodermatophilaceae > Modestobacter. Next base: position 461,622 of record NZ_JAPVBJ010000003.1, read on the forward strand.
CGCTGTGCGAGTGGCTCGTTGACCTGGAAGCCCTCGCCGCGCAGAGCGTCGAGCAGCCCCACGCCGCCGGCGTCGATGACCGAACCGGAACCGCCGCCGCCGAGGAAGGGCGCGACCTGGGTGGAACCGAAGACCGACAGCTGGGTCCCCCGGCTCAACGGCAGCGCAGCGTCGTTCGCCAGCAGGACGATGCCCTCGTCGGAGACCGCCTTCGCCACCGTCCCGCCCTCGTCGCTGGGGGCGGCTGCGGCGGGAGTGGCCGCCAGGCCGAGGGCGAGCCCCGTGGCGGTCAGCACAGCGGCAGACCTCCGTGCCCGGCCGGTGGACGTCTGTGTCATGAGCGTGTTCTTCCTCAGGGTGTGAGTCGACGGCTGAGGCCTCGACGGGCGACCACGTGCTCGCGCGCGCTGACCGGGTCAGAGCTAACCACGTGGTCAGCACTAGCAGTGTCGCGCGGGTCACATGTGGTGTCGAGTCGTCGCCGTCGTGACCTCGGCGGTCGGTCCGGATCCGGAGCGAGGCCCTGCCACTACCCTGCTGTTCGCCGACCGGGTCCGGTGGGCGCAGCGCGACGCGAGGAGTCACCGTGGGACGGCAGCGGGGGCCCAACGTGCGCACCCCCGAGCGACGACAGGCCATCCTGCGCGCGGCTCGCGACAGCTTCGTCGAACACGGCGTCGACGCAGCGTCCCTCCGCGACATCGCCGCTCGCGCCGGGATGACCCACGCCGGACTGCTCCACCACTACCGGAGCAAGGACGAACTGGTCGTGGCGCTGCTGCAACAGCGCGATGCCGAAGAGGTCGCGCGCGACCGGGCTCGACGACCGGCCGCGGGCGAGGAGGACGCGCTGGCACCGCTGCTCGCCGAACTGCTCACCGAGCGCCAAGCCGCACCCGAGCTCGTCCGGCTGTGGCTGGAGATGACCGCTGCCGCTGCACGCCCCGCCCATCCGGCCCACGACTACTTCGCCGAGCGCTATGCCGGGGCCCGCAGCGCCATGGCCGCGCACCTGCGGTCCCGCCTCGTCGCCGGCGCGGTGCCCGACGACATCGACTCCGAACGCCTCGCAGCTCTCCTGGCCGCCGTGCTCGACGGCCTGCAACTGCAGTGGCTGCACGACCGCGACCTGCCGGTCGTCGACATCCTCGGCCACTTCCTCGAACTGGTCACCACCCCTCCTGCGGCACCACCGGCAGCAGCAGCGGACCGCGGCCGCGACGCCAGGTCAGCAACGCGCGTCACCTGATCCGACTCACGGCGGGGCCTGGTGGGTCAGAGACCGACGCTCGCTCCCCCGGACACCGAGATCCCTGTTGCAGTGCCTGCCGCAGCCAGCGCGAACGCGTCTCGCAAGGACGAGGTGAACTCCTCCGGCCCTGCCGCGGCGTCCCACGACATGAACGTCTCCCGCACACAGGCGAGGGCGATGCCGGCGACGACCCGCGCAGGGAAGGGGGCGAGCCCCTGCTCCCGCAGCCACTGGTGCAACACCACCTCGAACTTCGCGTTCGCGACGACGTGGTGCCGGTCCAGCTCCGGTTCGTTGGCCAGGATCTGCCGCCGGGCCGCGACGACCCGGTGCTCCGCGACGAGGTGCTCCTCCAGCGCCGTCGTGAGCCCGGTCCATGCCCCGCCGCCGGCGTGCTCGGCCAGGCGAGAGGCCAGCACTGCCTGTTCGGTCGGGTCAGGGTCGAAGAGCGCGGCGGCCTTGGAGTCGAAGTGGTTGAAGAAGGTGCGGCGTGAGACCCCGGCGCGCCCGGCGATGTCGTCGATCGACACCTCGGCGAAGCCCCGCTCGGCGAACAGGTCGATGGCAGCGGATCTCAGCCGGCGCCACCGATCGGTCTTGGCGCCGTCAGTGGGCGCGGCTGGGACGACGGGGGCCGAGGACACCCCTCGACATTACGTGTGACCGGGGTAACCTCCGATGGATTGCACTGAGTGCAAGTGGTGCCACCGACGATGGAGTTGAGTGTGAGCGAACAGTCCTGCGACGTCCTGATCATCGGAGCCGGCTCGTCCGGTTGCGTGCTGGCGAACCGACTGAGCGAGGACCCGGGGTTGGAGGTGCTCGTCCTCGAGGCGGGGGGTCCCGATCGACATCCGATGGTCTCGATCCCCAAGGGCATCGCCTTCACGCTGAAGAACCCCAAGTACGCGTGGTACTACCCGACCGAGCCGTTCGGCCCGTTCGGCCAGACGGAGTACTGGCTGCGCGGCAAGATGGTCGGCGGCTCCAGCTCGGTGAACGGGATGGTCTACAACCGCGGCTCGCAGGCGGACTTCGACGGCCTGGAGGCCGCGGGCAACCCGGGCTGGGGGTGGGCCGAGATGCTGCGGGTGTACCGGTCGATGGAGGACCACTCGCTGGGCGGCTCGGACACCCGGGGTGCGGGCGGCCCGCTGCAGGTGGGGGTCCGACCGGACACCGAGGAGGTCGGCGAGCTGCTCATGGAGTCCGCGGGACACCTGGGCATCAAGAAGGTCGCGGACCTGAACGCCAGCGACGAGGAGCGGATCGGGTACACCCCTGCGACGATCCGCAACGGGCTCCGGGTGAGCGCAGCGCGAGCGTTCCTGCGACCGGCGCTCAAGCGCCCGAACGTCACGCTGCACACCGACACCCGGGTCACCAGGCTGCTGATCGAGAACGGCCGGGCCGTCGGCGTCGAAGCGGTGTCCGACGGTTCGACCGTCACCATCCGGGCCCGACGAGAGGTGATCCTGGCGGCCGGGGCGATCGCCAGCCCGCAGCTGCTGGAGCTCTCCGGCATCGGTTCCCCCGAGGTGCTGGGCGCGGCCGGCATCGACGTCAAGGTCGAGCACGAACGCATCGGCGAGGGGCTGCGTGAGCACCGCTGCTTCCCGCTGCAGGTGCGCCTGAAGAAGGACACCGGCTACAACCGGCTGCTCTCCAGCCGGCCGCGCCAGGGACTCAGCGGCGCCCGCTGGATGCTCACCCGGCGCGGCCCGATCGGGACGCCGGCGTACGACATGCTCTCCTTCTTCCGGACCTCCCCCGAGGTGGACCGGCCGAACGCCCAGGTGCTGCTCACCCCGTACTCGATGGGCCTGGGTGCCGCGAGCGTCGGCGTGGAGAACCGTCCCGGTTTCTCCCTGCTCGGCTTCACCCTCCGGCCCACCAGCACCGGCAGCGTGCACATCCGGTCGGCGGACCCGACCGTGCCGCCCCGCATCGTGCCGAACTACCTCTCCACCGAGCACGACCGCTCCGTGTCGATCGCCATGTTCCGGAAGATGCGCGCCCTGGTCGCGCAGTCGCCGATCGCCGACCTGGTCGACTCCGAGATCCAGCCGGGCCGCGCGGTCGAGGACGACGAGTCGGTCCTGAATGCCGGCTTCCTCTACGGCGGCACCGGCTACCACTCCAGTGGAGCTGTCGCGATGGGCCCGGACGACGCGTCACCGGTCGACTCCCGGTTGCGGGTGCGCGGTGTGGACGGCCTGCGGGTCGTCGACGTGTCGGTGATGCCCGCGATGCTCTCCGGCAACCTGAACGCCCCTGCCATGGCGATGGCCTGGCGGGCCGCGGAGTTGATCCGCGATGACCTCTGAGACGCCGGACCGGCCCGCGGCGACCGACCGCTGGAGCGCCGGCGGTGAGGTGATGGACGCCGTCTACGGTCCCGGCTTCTCCGCCCGGCTCTCCCCCACCGAGGCCGACCCCTGGCTGACCGACACCGTCGAGCACCTCTTCGGCGAGGTCTGGGCACGGCCGGGGCTCTCGATCCGGGACCGCCGGCTGCTGGTGATCGGCGCGACGGCGGCGCTCGGGCGGGAGGACCTGCTCCGGGTGCAGGTGCGCGGCGGCCTGCGGGGCGGGGAGTTCGACGCCGACGGCCTCCAGGAGGTGCTGCTGCAGCTGGCCTACTACGTCGGCTGGGGCAACGCCACGGCCCTGGCGGCCGGGATCAGGGCGGCGATCGCCGATGTGTCGGCCGAGGCGCCGCCGACGGACTCACACGCCCAGGACGACGCAGACACCCAGGACGAGGACACCCACGAGCGAGGAGCATCCGCATGACCACCACCCTCCCCGAGACCGACACCGGCTCCGGCCCGCTGGCCGGCGAGCGACGGCTGTTCATCGACGGCGAGCTCGTGCTCGCCTCCGACGGCGGGTTGATCGAGAACATCGACCCGAGCACCGGTGAGGTCGCCGGCCACGCCGCATCTGCGACCGCGGCGGACATGGAGCGGGCCATCGCCGCGGCACGGCGGGCCTTCGACGACGGCCGCTGGTCCGGTGACCCCGGGTTCCGCAGCCACTGCCTCCGGCAGCTGCACGAGGCGCTCCTGGAGGAGCGGGAGCGGCTGCGCCGGATCGTCGTCACCGAAGCCGGCAGCCCCATCGCGCTCACCCACGGCGTCCAGCTGCAGCAGCCGATCGACGAGGCCCTGTACTGGTCGGAGAAGGCGGTGTCGTTCGAGTACGAGGAGGAGTGGCCGGCGCACGAGTCGAGGGGGCAGATGCACCGGCGCCGCATCCGGTACGAGCCCACCGGGGTCGTCGCGGCGATCACGCCGTGGAACTACCCGCTCTACCTCAACGTGGCCGAGTCGCTGCCCGCCCTGGCCGCGGGGAACACCGTCATCCTCAAGCCGGCCTCGCTCACGCCGTGGAGCGGGCTGGAGCTCGGTCGCATCGTCGCGGAGAAGACCGACATCCCAGCGGGGGTGTTCAACGTCGTCACCACCGACTCGACCGACGTCATCGAGATGCTCACGACCGATCCGCGGGTCGACATGGTGACGTTGACCGGCTCGACGGCGACCGGCCGCCGGGTGCTGGCCGCCGGCGCCGCCACCATCAAGAAGACCTTCCTCGAGTTGGGTGGCAAGTCCGCCCACGTCGTGCTCGAGGACGCGGACCTGATGCAGGTGCTGCCGAACACCGCAGCCGTCTGCTCGCACGCCGGGCAGGGGTGCACGCTCTCGACCCGGCTGCTGCTCCCCCGCAGCCGGTACGACGAGGCGCTGCGCATCCTGCAGGCCGTGTTCGAGCGGGTGCCCGTCGGCGACGTCTGGGACCCGGCGGTCATCCACGGGCCGCAGGTCAGCGCCCGGCAGCGGGACAACATCGTGGCGGCCATCGACGCTGCGGTGGCCGCGGGCGCTCGGCTGCTCACCGGTGGCCACGCTGTCACCGATCGACCGGGGTACCACGTCGAACCGACGGTCCTGGTCGACGTGGACCCGTCGTCGGCAGTCGCGCAGGAGGAGATCTTCGGCCCGGTGCTCTGCGTGATCCCCTACGACACCGTGGACGAGGCGGTGGAGATCGCCAACTCGACCATCTACGGCCTCGCCGGGGAGGTCAGCGGCGGTACCGACGAGGGCGCGCTGGAGGTGGCCCGGCGGCTGCGGGCGGGCAGCATCGCCGTCAACGGCGGGAACTACTTCTCGGTCACCACGCCGCTGGGCGGCTACGGGCAGAGCGGCTTGGGGCGGCGCAACGGGGACGAGGGCTTCCGCGAGTACATGGAGCTCAAGGCCATCGGTCTGCCCCAGCGGGCGTGACACCGGCACCGACCGCAGCCGGCACCCGTCGGCAGCACTGAGGCAAGGCCGCCCCGCCGACCGGCGGGGCGGCCCCGCTGTCCCGGGTGCGCTCAGGACGGCGGGACTTCCCGAGTACATCGATGACAGCGAGGTCGACAACATGAGCACCGTCCGTACGTTCGATGTGATCGTGGTGGGATTCGGCGACGCCGGCGCGGCAGCAGCGATCGAGGCAGCCGACAACGGCGCTCGGGTGCTGGTCCTGGACCGGAGCTACGGCGGCGGTGCCAGCGCCCTGTCCGGTGGCGTCGTCTACGCCGGCGGCGGGACGCCCCAGCAGCAGGCCAACGGGTACTCCGACACCCCGGAGAACCTGTTCGACTACCTCGCGCTCGAGGCCGGCGACGCCGTCGACGAGGCCACCCTGCGGCGGTTCTGCGAGGAGAGCCCTGGGACGATCCCGTGGCTGGAGGCGCAGGGGGCGAGCTTCGCCAGCTCCCTGGTCCCGTACAAGACCTCCTACCCGACCGACGACTACTACCTCTACTTCTCCGGGAACGAGAAGGCCCACCCGTACAAGCTGAGCGCCGAGCCGGCGCCGCGGGGGCACCGGACCGTCGCCTCGGGGCTGGCCTCGGGCAAGGTGTTGTGGCAGCACCTCAGCGCGTCGGCCACGCGCAAGGGCGTCACCTTCCTGCCGCTGGCCCGGGTCCACGACCTCCAGGTCGTGGACGGCAAGGTCGTCGTGAAGTACCGCGTCCTCCCCGCCGACGTGGCCGCGCGGGCCGGGCACGCCAAGCACGTCAAGCGCGGCGGCAAGCTCGGCAACTGGTCACCTCCGCTGGGCGAGTTCTTCAACGGCAAGGCCGATGCGATCTGGGACGAGGGTGCGGTCGACGAGGAGGCCCACGGAAGCGCGGTGGTCCTGGCGGCCGGCGGCTTCGTCTACAACCCCGAGTGGATGGCCCGCTACGCGCCGGAGTTCGACAGGATCTCCCCCCTGGGCACCCCCGGCGACGACGGCAGCGGCATCCAGCTGGGCCTCGACGTCGGCGGCACGGTGGCCAAGATGGGCAACGTCACCGCCTGGCGCTTCCTCTCCCCGCCCAGCGCCTTCCTCGAAGGCGTGACGGTCGGCATGGACGGCTCCCGGATCGCCAACGAGGACCTCTACGGCGCGACCCACGGCAACGTGATGGTGCGGGAGTTCGCCGGCAAGGGATGGGCCGTCTACGACTCCACCACCTGGAAGAAGGCCCGGGGGCAGGTCAGGTCGCAGGCCCAGATCTTCCAGAAGCTGCAGCTGATGTACCTGTTCAGCGCCGGACACAAGAAGGCCCAGACCTTGTCCGAGCTGGCGCGGAAGACCGGCGTCGACGCCCGCGGGCTGCAGGCGACGGTGGACGCGTACAACGCCGGCATCGCCAGCGGGACCGGCGACCCGGCGCACAAGGACCCCGAGTACTCCACCCCGGTGCTGAACCCGCCGTTCTACGCCGTCGACATCTCCGTCGAGAACGCGCCGTTCTTCCCGGTCCCGGGACTCACGCTGGGCGGGCTGGTGGTCGACGGTGAGACCGGCCTGGTGGTGCGCGAGGACGGCGGCCTCGTCGACGGGGTCTACGCGGCCGGGCGCAATGCGGTGGGGGTCTGCTCGAACAGCTACATCAGCGGGCTTGCGCTGGCGGACTGCATCTTCTCCGGTCGCCGGGCCGGCGCCCATGCGGCGAGGACGGCCCGGGTCACCGCCCCCTGAGCCACGCCTGCCGGTCACGGCGGTCCCCACCTGACGGAGATCCCGAGCGGCGACGACCCGTGGCCCCGCGGTGCGTGCTGGCCAGACCGTCCAGCACGCACCGCAGCACCGGACCGGTCAGAAGTGCTGGGTGCCGCCGTCGACCGAGAGGTGCTCGGAGGTGATGAAGCTGGCCTCGTCGGAGGCCAGGAACGCCACGGCGTTGGCGATCTGGTCCGGGGTCGTGTACGGCGGGTCGGTGAACGTCGTCCCCATGGGGGCGAGCCGCGGGTACGTCTCCCAGGTGCGCCGGATGGCACCCATCATGTCCCCGCCGCCCATCGGCGTGGCCACGCCGCCGGGATGGACCGAGTTGACCCGGATGCCGTGCGCGCCGAGCTCGGCCGCGAACCCGCGGGTCATGCCGGTCACGGCGTGCTTGCTGGTCGTGTAGTGGACCATGAACGGCTGCATCTTCTTGCCCGCCGCGGAGCTGATCAGGATGATCGACCCGCCGTTGCCGGCGGACACCATGTGCGGCGCGCTCGCCATCACGGTGTTCCACACGCCGGTGACGTTGATGTCCATCGTGTCGCGGAAGATCTCCGGCGTTGCCTCGTCCCACGCGGCCGGCACGCAGATGCCCGCGTTGGCGACGGCCACGTCCAGCCGGCCGAACTCCGCCACCCCACGCGCCACGAACGCCTTCATGCCCTCCAGGTCGCGCACGTCGCCCTGGTGGGTGAGCACCCGCCGACCGAGGGCCTCGACGGCAGTGGCCGTCTCGGCCAGCTCATCGGGCGTCGCCGACTCGTAGGGGACGTGCGGCATGGCGCCGGCGAGGTCCAGGGCCAGGATGTCGGCCCCCTCCTCGGCCAGCCGTACTGCGTGCGCGCGTCCCTGCCCGCGCGCTGCGCCGGTGATGAACGCGACCTTCCCAACCAGCCGTCCTGCCAACGTCCTCGTCTCCTTCGGTCGGTGAAGCGGTGAGCGCAGGCGTGCGCCGGTCTCCTGCCCCGGCCCTGACGCGCGTCGGGCCATCGTGGCACGGAGTGCCACCAGTTGTGGCAGCCTGTGCCACGAATTGTCTTGGCACTCAGTGCCATGACCTCGGGACGACGGAGGAGTCAGATGGCGAACGCGTGGTTCGAGTCGGTGGCAGAAGCGCAGCGTCGAGCGAAGAAGCGCCTGCCCAAGGGGGTGTACGGCGCCCTGGTGGCCGGCTCGGAGCGTGGGCTGACCGTGGACGACAACACGGCTGCGTTCGCCGAGCTGGGGTTCGCCCCGCACACGGCGGGGTTGAGCAACGAGCGGCAGCTGGCCACCACGATCATGGGCCAGCAGGTCTCCATGCCGATCATGATCAGCCCCACCGGGGTGCAGGCGGTCGACCCCGACGGTGAGGTCGCGGTGGCGCGCGCGGCCGCCTCGCGCGGGGTGGCGATGGGGTTGTCCTCCTTCGCCAGCAAGCCGATCGAGGAGGTCGTGGCGGCCAACCCGCAGACCTTCTTCCAGATGTACTGGGTCGGCTCCCGGGAGGAGATGCTGGGCCGGATGCAGCGGGCGAAGGACGCCGGTGCGGTCGGCATGATCGCCACCCTGGACTGGTCGTTCGCCTACGGCCGGGACTGGGGCAGCCCGTTCATCCCGGAGAAGATCGACTTCGAGGCTGCTCGGAAGTACGCGCCTCAGGTGCTGGCCCGGCCGCGGTGGCTGCTCGACTTCGCCCGCACCCGCAAGCTCCCCGACCTCACGGTGCCGAACATGGTGGCCAAGCCGGGAGATGAGCCCCCGACGTTCTTCGGGGCCTACGGGCAGTGGAGCGCCTCCCCGATGCCCTCCTGGGAGGACGTCGCGTGGCTGCGCTCGCAGTGGGACGGGCCGTTCATGCTCAAGGGCGTGATGCGGATCGATGACGCCAAGCGCGCCGTGGACGCCGGGGTCACCGCGATCTCGGTGTCCAACCACGGGGGCAACAACCTCGACGGCACCCCGGCCGCGATCCGGGCGCTGCCCGCGGTCGTCGCGGCGGTCGGTGACCAGGTCGAGGTGCTGATGGACGGCGGCATCCGCCGTGGCGGCGACGTCGCCAAGGCCCTCGCCCTGGGCGCCCGGGCGGTCATGATCGGCCGGGCCTACCTGTGGGGCCTGGCCGCCAACGGCGAGGCCGGGGTGGGCAACGTCCTCGACCTGCTCCGCGACGGCCTCGGGTCGGCCCTGGTCGGCCTGGGCCACCGCTCGGTCGACCAGCTCAGCCCGGCCGACCTCGTCGTCCCACCGCACTTCGAACGACACCTCGGCGACGACACGACGGCCGACGCCCCGGTGGAGAGCACCCCCTCGCGACGACGCCGGTCGACCGGCGTCTGACCCCGGGACCTGCACACCCGCTGAGCCGACCGGTGGCCGGTCGGCTCAGCGGGCGGCGAGCACCTCGTCGAGGTGCCCGAGCGGATCGGGCAGCTCGCCGGTGACCACGTCGTCGAGCCACACCCGGAACGTGGCGACCGCACGGGCGACGACCAGCCGGGTGCGCCAGCCCACCGGGGGCAACGCCCCGCGCCGAGCCAGCAGCCGCACGGCCACGTCACGCTCCCGGTCGGCCAGCTGCAGGAACGGGCTCGGCCGGGAGGCCGCGGACTCCTCCGCCACCCGCAGGAAGAGAGCCAGTCGCTCCCGGTGGTCGACGACGTAGCCGGCCAACGTGCGCAACGCGTGGTCGAGCGCCGCGGCGTCGTCCAGCTGCTGCGGGGCGGCGGTGATCGCCGAGGTCAGTCGGGCAGCCATCTGCCGTGCGGGCTCGGCGAGGACGTCCTCCCGGCTGGGGAAGTACCGGAAGAAGGTGCGGGGCGCGATCTGGGCCGCCTCGCAGATGTCGGCCACGGTCACCTCGTCGTAGCCGCGCTCGGCGAACAGGGTCAACGCCGCGTCGACCGTCGTCGCGCGACTGTGCGCCCGCTTGCGCTCTCGGACGCCCACGATGCCGGCGTCGTCGTTCTCGGCTGCCATCCTCCCCGCCCTCCACCTCGCCACCGTCCCGCCGCCGCGATGCGGTTGCAGTGACCAACCACACCCCGCAAGTCGGGTGACCGCCGCCGGAGCGGCTCGCCACCACCATCTCAGCGCCTAGTCTGCCTGGTGGCACAAACTGCCATCGCCTTCCCGGACGCCACTGCCGTCGCCACCGGGCTCCTGCACCCCTCCTCCGCGACGGAGAACCCATGGCACCCCCACCCACCACGGCCGCCCGGGCCTCGTCCCCCGACGCCGCAGCTGCCCCGGACACCGGATGGGACGCCCGCCAGGTCACCGCGGTCGCCATCGTCGCGACCTGCGGCGTCCTGGTGTCGTTGACCCAGACGCTGCTGGTGCCGGTGCTGCCGCAGATCCAGGCCAGCCTGGGGAGCTCGACCAGCGGAACCCAGTGGCTGCTGACCTCCACGCTGCTGGTCGCCGCCGTCGCCGTCCCGGTCTTCGGGCGGCTGGGCGACCTCTACGGCAAGCGGCTGATGCTCACCGTCGCCGCCGCCGCCCTCACCGTCGGCTCGCTGATCTGTGCGTTCAGCGACTCCCTCGGCTGGCTCATCGCCGGCCGGGCCGTCACCGGCATGTCCGCCGCGGCCATCCCGCTGGGCATCAGCCTGATCGGCTCCGTCCTCCCCGCCCACCGGGCGGGCGCGGGCATCGCCCTGGTCAGCGCCACGCTGGGCATCGGTGGCGCCCTCGGCCTGCCACTGGCCGCGCTGGTCGCCGAGAACGCCGACTACCACGCCCTGTTCTGGATCTGCGTCGTCGGCGGCGTGATCGCCATGGTCGGCGTCCTGCTCGCGGTGAAGGAACCCCCACGGATCGCCACCGGCCGGATGGACCACCTCGGTGCCGTCCTGCTCGCCGCGGCGCTCGTCTGCCTGCTCTACCCCCTGGCCCAGGCCACGACGTGGGGCTGGGACGACCCCAGGACGGTCGGCCTGCTGATGGCCGCCGCCGTCCTGCTGGTGGTGTTCGTGCTCGTCGAGCGGAGGGTGGCCTCGCCGCTGGTGGACATGGTGGTCAACGCCCGGCCGTCCCTGCTGCTGACCAACATCGCCTCGGTGTGCGTCGGGTTCGCCCTGTTCGCCATGCTGATCGGCACCGCCTCCTACGTGCAGGCCCCCGAGGCCACCGGCTACGGCTTCGGCTCCTCGGTGCTGGCCAGTGGGCTGGCGATGCTGCCCAGCGGTGTCGCGATGCTGCTGCTGTCGCCGGTGTCGGCCAAGCTGTCCGAGCGGTTCGGCCCCAAGACCACCCTCGCCCTCGGGGCCACGGTCGTCGCCCTGGGTTTCCTCTGCCGCATCGTGTTCACCGGCTCGTTCACCCAGATCGTGATCGGGACGACCGTCGTCGGAGCCGGGACCGGCATCGCCTACGCCGCCATGCCCGCGCTCGTCCTGCGCGCCGCCCCCCGGTCCGAGCTCGCCGCGGCCAACGGGCTCAACGCCCTGGCCCGCAGTTTCGGCAGTTCGCTGGCCAGCGCCATCGGCGGCACGGTCCTCGCCGCCTCCACCCTCACCCTCGGCGCGTTCGAGCTGCCCTCGCTGAGCTCCTACCGACTGCTCTTCGGCATGTGCGCCGGCGCCGCCCTGCTCGGTGCCCTGATCGCACTGGTCATCCCCACCGCCCCGCAGGACGCGGAACGTGCTCCGGCGCACGCCCATGCGGCCTGAGCCGACCGGCGCGCAGCTGATGACAGCCGACCAGCAGGGCGCGCCGGGCGACGACCGGCAACGGCCGGGTCCCACCGACCCGACTGACGGCGACACCTCCCAGCCCGGTGGTGGCCGCCCGACGGCGCGGGCGGCCGCCACCGCCTCGCCGAGGCGTCGGCTCGGCCGGTTCGCGATCGTCCTCACCTGTCTGGCGCTGGCGGTCTGGGCCCTGACCTCGGTGCCGTGGACGGACACCTGGCGCGTCGTCTCCCGAGCCCAGTGGCCCTGGCTGCTCGTGGCGGCCGCAGGGACGCACCAGTCGGCAGCGAGCTGGGCCGTCGCCACCCGCCCCCTCCAGCCGGCGCACGCGCGGGTCACCCACCGGAAGCTGCTCGCGGTCAGCTACAGCAGCACCGCCATGACCCAGGCCCTGCCCGGAGGCAGCGTCGTCGGCGCCGCCTACGCGGTCTCGCGGCTGCGCTCCTGGGGAGCCAGCACGGGCGAGGCGCTCTGGATCACCTCCATGACCGCCCTGCTCAGCGGCGTGGTCCTCGCCGCAGCGGGCCTGGTCGGCCTCCTCAGCACCGGAGAGGGATCCGCCGGCACCGTGCTGACCGGCGGGGTCGCCCTGCTGGCCGTGACCGCGCTCGCCAGGCCCGCGGCGACGTTGAGCGTCCTGGGTGCCGGCGTCACGCGCGGCATCGGCGCGTTCCAGCGGCTCCCCGGCCGCGCCTCCCGCGCCGCGGACGCAGCCCGGGGCGGCTGGCGGCGGATGCTCGACCAGCTGCTGGCACAGCGGCTGTCCCCGGTCGCCGGGGCGCAGGCGGCGGCATGGACGGTCGCCACCGTCCTCGGCGGCCTGCTCACGCTGTGGGGCTGCAGCCAGGCGGTGGGCGCCGAGCTCGGACCCACGCTGCTGCTCGCGGCCTACCTGACCGTCCGCGCCACCTCGCTCGTCCAGGTCACGCCGGGCGGACTCGGGGTCACCGACACCGCGCTGATCGCCGTCCTCAGCGCCGGCGGCGTCGACCTGGCCACCGCGACCGCACTGACCCTCGTCCACCGGGGGCTCACGATGGGCCTGAACGCGGTCATCGGCTGGACCGCGCTCGCCGTGGCCCGTCGTCCGCCCGGGACGGCCCCGGCCGGAGCGGCCACCGGTTGACCGACCGGGCACCACGGCCGGGTGCGACCGTGGTGCTGCGAGCTCAGCGTGCGGAGAACTCCTGCTCGTGCACCGCTCCGACCTGGTTCAACCGCTCCAGCAGCGTGGCCAGCGCGGCCACCTCCTCGGCGTCCCAGTCGCTCAGGTCGGCCTCCCAGCGCGACCGCCGGGCCGCTCGCGACCCGCTCACCCGACGGTGACCCTCCGCCGAGATGGAGAGGAGCTGCGCCCGACCGTCGTCCTGGTCCGGCGCCCGCTCGACGAGCCCCAGGTCCACCAACGACGTGACCTGCCGGCTGACCGTGCTCTTGTCCATGCCGAGCCGGGCGACCAGGTCACCGGCGCGCAGGGGTCCGGCGTCGTCCAGCAACAGCATCAGGGCGTGGACGGCGCCGTCCAGGCCATCGTGGAGCTGACCGCCCAACCGGCCCTGCACCGTGCGCGACCGGCGGATGAGGAGCGTCAGCTCCCACTCCAGTGCCGCGAAGGCCGCCACGTCCTCGGTGCTGCGGGGACGACCGGGCGTGGTCCTCCCCTGCGGCTGGTCGGCCGGCCCCCGCGGCACGACAGGACGGCCGCCTCCCCCGCCGTCGGAGGCAGCTGCTGCCCTCATGCGAGCTCCTGTCGTGCAGCGGGACCGGCGCACGGACGTGCGCCGGCAGGGCGGTCGGACCCGGACCGGCTCAGCCGGCCAGGCGGGCCATGTGCCGGGCGGCGCGCACGCCGAACACCGCAGCCGGACCGATGGTCGAGCCGGGTCCGGGGTAGGTGCGGCCCATCACGGACGCGGAGTTGTTGCCCGCCGAGTACAGGCCCTCGATGACCGAGCCGTCCTCACGCAGGGCCCGGCCGTCGCCGTCGGTGACCACCCCGCCCTTGGTGCCCAGGTCGCCGATCACGACCCGGAACGCCGTGAACGGCGGCTTCTCCAGCGGGCCGAGACACGGGTTGGGCCGGACGGTCGGGTCGCCGTAGTACCGGTCGTAGGCGGAGTCACCTCGACCGAAGTCGCCGTCCTTGCCGGCGCGGGCGTAGCCGTTGAACCGTTCGAGGGTGGCGCGCAGCCGAGCCGGCTGCACACCCAGCCCGCTGGCGAGCTCGTCCACGCTGTCCGCCTTGACCATGATGCCGGCCTTGCGCATCGCCTTGTTGGCCCGCGGGTCCAGGGCGTACGTGCGCAGGTACCGGCGGGCGTGCCGGGTCTCGGCCACGAGCCAGTACGGGCCGTCCTTGTCATGGGCGAGCATGTGGTGACCCAGGTCGACGTAGGACTCGGACTCGTTGGTGAACCGGTCCCCGTTCGCGTCGAGCAAGACCGAGTACGGCATCGAGCGCTCGCCCACGATGAAGGCCGGCGCAGCCCCGGGGAGGGGTGCGATCGACCCTCCCCACCACGCCTCGTCCATGAGCTCGACGGCTGCCCCGGCACGCTGGGCGACCGCGATGGGGCCCCCGACGTTGCCCGGGTTGCCGGACGGCGCCCCGTCGATGCCGTGGTGCTTCTGCCGCCAGTCCACGTTGTGCTCGAAGCCCCCACCGGCCAGCATCACGCCCCGCCGGGCGCGGACGGTCACCTGTCGGCCGTCGCGGCGGACCCGGACGCCCACCACGCGGTCGTCCTCGACGACCAGGTCCTCCAGCGGCGAGTTGAGCCGCAACGGCACCCCCTGGTCCACCACCACGGCCTTGCAGAACGAGGTGGCCAGGCCGACGCCGATGCCGGCCAGCCGCTGGCCGCGCAGCACCCCGCCGAGCGCCCGGAACACGAACTGCGCCCCACGGACGAACCCACCCGGCGTGGACCAGGCCCGGCCGAGCAGCCACACGTCGTCGGTCTTCGCCGGCAGGGGCACCGCGTTGCGCAGGGTGCGCCACCACTCCCCGATGACCTTGGAGTCCAGCGGCTCGACCTCCATCGAGCGCCCGACCTTGCCGCCCGGGCGCTCCGGGTAGTAGTCGGGGTAGTCGGTGGCGCGGGCGAAGCGCATGCCGTGCCGCTCGGCCGTCGTGACGAAGTCCGCCACCCCGTCCACGAAGGCCTCCTGCCGCGCCCAGGAGGCGGCCGCGCCCTCCTCGCCGACCGTCGCCGCGAGGTAGGTCAGTGCTTCCTCCCGGGAGTCCCCCACGCCGTCACGCGCCATGAGCGGGTTGTCCGGCAGCCACATGCCACCCCCGGACATCGCGGTGCTGCCGCCCCACTTGTCGGTGCTCTCGAGCAGCACCACGCTGAGCCCCTCGTCGACCGCCCCGAGCGCGGTGGCGAACGCGGCAGCACCGCTGCCCACCACCACGACGTCGAAGGTCTCGTCCTGCGTCGCTCCGTCGGTCATGGCCATGCAGTCACTCCCTCCCACCGGACAATGTTGTCCGGATGCTTAGGGTGTGAGCATGGTCATACGTCCTGGCGCCGTCAACCGCGGTCCCGCGGCGGCTGTCGACAACCGCCGGGCGATCCTCGTGGCGGCACGCCGGGTGATGGCCGAACGCGGCTACCGGGTCCCGCTGAGCACGATCGTGCGCGAGGCAGGGGTGAGCCAGGGCGTGCTGTACCGCCACTTCCCCACCCGGCTGCACCTGGCCCTCGCCGTCTTCGAGGACAACTTCACCGAGCTGGCGGCCGTGGCCGCCGATCCCGGGCCGGACGCCTTCGCCCGGTTGTGGACCCGGTTGGTGGAGCTGACGGTCGAGTCGTCCGCGTTCGTGGAGATGGCACTGGACGCGCGGGAGGACCTACCGGGGTACCGCGGCAACGTCCGGCTCCTGGAGCTGGTCCAGGCCACCCTGCCGCGGGCGCAGGAGTCGGGCTCCGTGGACGCCGGACTCACCCCGGACGACGTCCTGCTGGCGTGGCGGATGGTCTTCGGCGTGGTGGTCACCACCACCGATCCCCGCGAGGTCGCGCCGGCCGTCGAGCGCGTGCGCGCCCTGCTGCCCCTGCCCTGACACCGGCGCCGCCGGCACCCCGGGGGGTGCTGGGGCGGCGCCGGTGCGACCCGTCCGTCAGATGGTGAAGCGGCGGACGGCGTCCTGGAGCTCGTCGCTCATCCGGGCCAGGTCCGCCGCCGAGCGCTGCGCCTCCGCCACGCCCTCGTTGGTCTGCTGGGTGCCCGCGGCCAGCCCGGTGATCGCGATGGCGATGCTCCGCGAGCTGCCCGCCGCCTCGGCGACGTTGCGGTTCATCTCGTTCGTGGTCGCAGTCTGCTCCTCCACCGCCGCGGCGATGGTCGCCTGGTAGTCGTTGATCTCGCCGATCACCGAGCTGATCTCCCCGATCGCCGAGACCGCCCCGGCGGTGTCGGCCTGGATCGCTTCCACGCGGCGGGAGATGTCCTCGGTCGCCCGCGCCGTCTCCTGCGCCAGCTCCTTCACCTCGCTGGCCACCACCGCGAAGCCCTTGCCCGCCTCACCCGCGCGGGCCGCCTCGATCGTGGCGTTCAGCGCCAGCAGGTTCGTCTGCTCGGCGATCCCGTTGATCAGCTTCACCACCGTGGCGATCTCCTGCGAGGAGTCACCCAGCTTCCCCACCGTGCGCGTCGTGTTCTCCGCGACGTTCACCGCCTGGCCCGCCACCCGGCTGGCCTCGCTGGCGTTCCGGCTGATCTCCCGGATCGCCGCCTCCATCTGCTGCGACCCCGTCGCCACCGTGTCCACGCTGGCGGCCACCTCACCGGCCGAGGCCACCACCACGTCGGCCTGCCCGGTGGCGGTCCGCGCACTGGCGGCCATGCCGGCCGCACCGGCGTTCAGCGCCTGCGAGGCGTCGGCCAGCCGGCCGGCGGAACCACTGACCAGGGCGAGGACGCCGGTCAGCGAGTCCAGGGTGGCGTCCAGCGACCGGGCGACGTCCCCCAGCTCCGCACCGCCGGTCTCCCCCGCCCGGACGCTCAGGTCACCGGCGGCGACCTGCGCCAGCACCTCCCGGACCCGCCGCACGGGGGTCATGACCGACCGCAGGATGAGCACTGCGAGTACCACGGAGACGAGCAGCCCGAGGGCGATGATCGCCAGCGTGATGGCGCGCGCCGAGGTGTATGCGTCCTCGGCTTCGCCCGCGGTCGCCGCCGCAGATGCGCTCGCCGCGGCG
Source organism: Modestobacter sp. VKM Ac-2984 (assembly GCF_026967985.1). Classification (GTDB taxonomy): domain Bacteria; phylum Actinomycetota; class Actinomycetes; order Mycobacteriales; family Geodermatophilaceae; genus Modestobacter. The sequence continues at coordinate 478,817 of NZ_JAPVBJ010000003.1, forward strand.
GTGGCCTCCTCGATGGAGGACGAGATGACCTGCTGCAGGTCCGACAGCTGACCCACGAGCGCCAACTTGGCCGCGTTGTCCTGGACCGCGACGAGCTGGGCCCGCGTGTCCAGGTACTCCCCGGTCGCCGACTCGAACGTGTCGAACGGCGCGCTGACCTCCGGGGGGAGATCGGCATCGCGCAGGTCGGCGCTCCCCTCCTGCAGACCCGCGGTCACGTCCGCGACGTTCGCGGTGGCTTCGTCCACCATGCTCTGCGGGATGCGGGGGATGCTGAGCATGTTGATGTTGCTCTGCAGCTGCCACCACTGCGCCTGCAGGGTGCGGAGTGCGTCGAGCGGGACGGCGCCCTCGTCGTAGACCTCGTGCGCCTTGTCGTTCAGCACGGCCATCCGCTGGATGCCGACACCTCCGACGGTCAGCGTGGTCACCGCCACGAGCAGGATGGCCGTCAGCAGCCGCCCGCGGAGCCCGACACGTCGCGCGAGAGACCGGCGCCCGTCTCCTGCCTCGACGCCGATGTCCGGTCCGCTCTCCGTGCTGGTGTCCATGCCTGCTCCCAGGGTCGACGGCCCGCCCGTGCGAGCCGTTCACCTGGTCATCGGCGAGGCGTGGTGGGTCTCACGTCCAACGCCGCGACAACTCATGGCAACTGCCGCAACGGTGTGGACCAGCACCGTCCGCGCGGGTCGCTGCTGCGATCGCAGTAGCCGTGATCGGTCCCCGTGGACGACGTCCGGACGGGTCGAGCGGCCGAGGCTGATCGCAGTTGCCCGACCGAACCCGGAGGACCCGCTGTGTCTGCTGTTGCTCGATGGTGTGCGCGAGGACGGTTCGTCGTGCTCGCCCTGTGGTTGGTCGCGCTCGTCGGTCTCGGCGGGGCGGTGGGTGGGATCGGGTCCACGTTCACCGACTCCACCGACCTGCCCGACAGCGAGTCCAGCACCGCCTACGACCTGCTCGCCCAGGCCGGGGTGGACCCCGGCGAGGGCGCCACCAGCACCGGCGACCTGGTCTGGCAGACCGACGGCGTCCCGGTCACCGATCCCACCGTGGTCGCCCGGGTCTCCGACGTGCTGGCCCAGATCGCTGCCCTCCCTGGGGTCGAGTCCGTGGTCAGCCCGTACGACGCCGCCGGCGCCGCACAGGTCTCCGCCGGAGGCGACGTGGCCTACGCGTCACTGGCGCTGACCGAGGACGCCGACACCGCACAGATCACCGCGCTCGCCGACTCCCTCGACAGCGCGACCCTGCTGGCCGTGACCGGTGGGTCCGCCTTCGACCCCGGCTTCAGCACCGGCGGCGGGGTGACCGAGGTCATCGGGGTGCTCTGCGCGCTGGTGATCCTGCTGCTGGTGTTCCGGTCGCTGTGGGCCGCCGTGCTGCCGATCATCACCGGCGTCGCCGGGGTCGGCGTCGCGGCGCTGGTGATCCTGCTCGGCTCCAACGTGATCGACCTGCCCAGCTACTCGATGGCCATGGGCTCGCTCGTCGGCCTCGGCGTGGGCATCGACTACGCGCTGTTCATCGTCAACCGGCACCGCAAGGCGCTGCTGTCCGGGTTGCCGCTGCGGGACTCCATCGCCCAGGCCGTGAACACCTCCGGACGGGCCGTCGTCTTCGCCGGGGCCACGGTCGTGGTGGCGCTGCTGGGCATGACCGTGCTGGACATCGGGATCCTCACCGGCATGGCGCTGGGTGCGGCGGTCACCGTGCTGCTGACCGTGGTGTCCGCCCTGACCCTGCTGCCCGCGCTGCTCGCCGTGCTGGGCAACCGCGTGCTGGGCCGCAGCCAGCGCCGCGCCCTGGCCGCCGGTGGGCCGGTCACCGAGCCCGGCGGGGGGCTGTGGAGCCGCTGGGCCACCGCCGTCCAGCGCCGTCCCGGCGTGCTGGGCATCGTCGCGGCCGCCTTGGTCGTCCTGCTCGCCGCGCCGGCGCTCAGCATGCGGCTGGGCTCCGCCGACGCCAGCAGCGACCCGGCGGACTCGGTGACCCAGCAGTACCACCAGGTGATGACCGAGGGCTTCGGTCCCGGGTTCGACGCCCAGCTGCTGCTGGTCGGTCAGACCCCCGACGACGCCTCGCGCGCCGCCTTCACCGCCCTGGCCGGGGAGCTCTCCGCCGTCGACGACGTGGCCGCGGTGAGCACCGCACCGCCGGCCGCCGGGCAGGAGATCGGCGTGATCACCGTGACCCCGGCGTCCACCGCGCAGGCCGAGGAGACCGCCGACCTGGTCACCGCGCTGCGCGGGAACGTGGTCCCGGCCGCCGAGGGCGGCACCGACCTGCAGGTGTACGTCGGCGGCAGCACCGCCAGCGGCATCGACTTCGCCCAGGCGCTGACCTCGAAACTGCCGGTCTACCTGGCGATCATCGCCGTGCTGGGCTTCGTGCTGCTGGCGCTGGCGTTCCGCAGCGTGCTGGTGCCGCTGATCGGCGCGGTCACCAACCTGCTGTCCATCGCCGCGGGCCTGGGCATCGTCACCGCGGTCTTCCAGTTCGGCTGGGGCTCCGCCCTGTTCGGGGTGGGCTCGGCGGCACCGGTGGAGCCGTTCGTGTCGGTGATGGTGGTCGGGATCGTGTTCGGGCTGTCGATGGACTACCAGGTCTTCCTGGTCAGCCGGATGCACGAGGAGTGGGCGCACACCCGCGACAACCGCCGCGCCGTCCGGGTCGGCATGGCCGAGACGGGCCGGGTGATCGCCACCGCGGCCGCCATCATGGCCTGCGTGTTCGCCTCCTTCGGGTTCACCGGCGAGCGGATCATCGCCGAGCTGGGCGTGGGCATGGGGGCCGCCGTCCTGGTCGACGCCTTCCTCGTCCGGCTGGTGCTGGTGCCCGCGGTGATGCACCGCATCGGCGCACGCACCTGGTGGTACCCGCGCTGGGCCGAGCGGATCACCCCCCGGGTGTCCGTCGAAGGGGAGCCGGCCGCACCGACCGAGGACACGCCGGCCGAGGACCCGGCGGTCCCGGAGCTCGAGACCACCGGTCGGCGCTGACCTCGAACACCTCCCGACCACCGGCCCGGTCGCGCCCTGCGACCGGGCCGGCCCGCCGATGACGTGCCCCTGCTGAGAGGACCGACGTGCTGCCGGAACCGCTTCCGTCCGAGGACCCCGGCGCCGGGTGGCTCGGCGGGCTGCTGACCCGGTTCCGCGCGGGCGGCGCGGCGCTTCGCATCTCGGTGGTGGGCCAAGGGCGACCGCTCTCCGCCGCCGGCGAGCTGGCGATCCAGCAGCTGGCGCAGGAGACGCTGACCACCGTGACTGCCCGCTCCCCCGGTGCTGCTCTCTCGCTGTCGCTCACCTGGTCCGCGCAGCACCTGGACGTGCTCGTGGTGGTCGGGGTCCCCGACGGCGGCCCCGGGCCCCGACCGGCGGTCTCCCCCGACCGGTGCTTCCGCCGCACCCGCGACCAGGTCCTGGCGGCGGACGGGGCGTTGCGGGTGGACACCCCGTCGGCCGGCGGGTTCGTGGTCGTCGCGACCCTCCCCGCTGGAGATGGGCGGGATGCGCTGCCGCCTGTCGGACGAAGGCGTGACCCGGCCGGTGCGAGGATCGACCGGTGACCGGGTCGTCCTCGCGTGCGAGGGACATGCCACGGCCCCCGGTGTGGATGCGCCGCCCCCGGCTGCTCGAGGTGAGCACCCCGATCGTCATCGGGGCGACGATCGCGGCCGGCTTCGCCACCGTGCCGTTCGACGACCACGGCGCCGGCGGCCTGGCGGCCCTGCTGATCAGCACCGCCGGCGTCGTCCTGGGCCACCGCTGGCCGCTGCTCGGCATCGGCCTGCTCGCCCTCGGTCCCCTGGCCGCCCACGCCACCGGGGCCGAGCCGCTCGTGATGTGGCAGGTCGCGGTGTTCGGGACGTTCCTGTTCACCCTGCGTGGCGTGTCCGGTCTGCTCAGCGGGCCGGTGGTCGGTGCCGCGAACCTCCTCGCCGTCGGGCTTGCTGCAGGCACGTTCGGCTCCACCGACCCGCTCGCCTGGATCGCCGGGGGGACCGCCCTCGCCGCGGCGGCCACCGGGAGCGCGATCCGGGGGCAGCGGGAGTACTGGGGGGCGCTGCAGGAGCGGACCCACGAGGCGGTCGCCGGTCGGGACGCCGCCGTGCAGCGCAGCGTCGTGGAGGAGCGGCTGCGGATCGCCCGGGACCTGCACGACACCCTCGGCCACGAGATCGCCGTGGTGAGCATGCACCTGGGTGCGGCCGAGGTGCAGCTGCCCGCATCGGCCGCTCCCGCCCGGGAGCACCTCGGCGCCGCCCGGTGCAGTGTGAAGTCGCTGCTGGCCGAGACCCAGGAGATCCTCCGGGTGCTGCACACCGGTGACGACGGCGCGATGCCGAGTCCGGTCGCCAGCCACCGGGACGTCCCCGACCTGGTGGAGAAGGTCCGGGCGGCGGGCCTGGAGGTGGATGCCGTGCTCGGCGACCTGTCCCGCGAGTTGCCGCCGCAGATCAGCGCGGCCGCCTACCGGATCACCCAGGAGGCACTGACCAACGCCCAGCGGCACGGCCGCGGACGGGTACGGCTGACCGTCGACGTCTCCGGTGCCGCGGTCACCGTGGAGTCGGTGAACGAGGTCGGCCCGCAGGCCGATGTCGACAGGGCCGGGCAGGGGCTGATCGGGATGCGGGAGCGGGCGTCCGCCGCGGGTGGCCGGCTCGACGTGGCCGTGCAGAGCGGGCACTTCCGGGTCCGGGCCGAGCTGCCCGTCGTCGACGGGGTGCTGCGGTGATCCGGGTGATGCTGGTCGACGACCAGGAGATGATCCGGGCCGGGCTGCGCGCCATCATCAGCGCCCATCCCGAGCTCGAGGTGGTGGCGGAGGCCGGTGACGGGCTCGCCGTGCTGCGGCAGCTGGACGAGGCGCGTCCCGACGTCGTCCTGATGGACATCCGCATGCCCGGCATCGACGGGGTGGAGGCCACCCGGCGGATCCGGTTCACCCGGTCCGCCGAGCAGCTGCGGATCCTGGTGCTGACCACCTTCGACCAGGACGAGAACGTGCTGCAGGCGCTGCGGGCCGGCGCCGACGGCTTCCTCAGCAAGGGCGCCGGCCCGACCGAGCTGACCGACGCCATCGTGTCCGTGGCCGCCGGCGGCCGGGCGCTCTCCCCCAGCGCGGTCAGCGCCGTGGTCGACCACGTCGTGCAGCAGCGGGCGGTCGACGTCGACCCGGCGCTGGCCGCCCGGTTCGCCGCACTCACGCCGCGGGAACGGGAGGTCGTCGCCGCGATCGCCGCCGGCTTCGACGCCGCCGAGATCGCCGAGCGGTTCTTCCTCTCCCCGTTCACCGTCAAGACCCATGCCAACCGGGCGATGACCAAGGTGGGGGCCCGGGACCGGGCGCAGCTGGTCGCCTTCGCCATCCGGGCGGGCATCACCCCGCGGTAGCCGGCTACTGCGGACGCAGCAGCCCAGCACGGTCCCGCAGGACGACGTGCGGCGTCACCGGGCCGGGCAGGCTCAGCGGTGTCCGACCGGCGACAGACGCCGGTCCACCCGGAGGCAGGCCCACACGGTGACCGACACGAGCGACCAGCGGACGACCACTCGCGGGAACGGGTCGCCGGCCCGCCGTGCCGTGGAGCGGCTGGTGCATCGTGCCGGGCGGGACGACGGCGCCGGCCAGTTCCTCCGGTTCCTGGCCGTCGGCGGGCTGGCGAACGTCCTGTACGCCCTGGCCTTCCTGCTCACCGCGGAGGCCGGTGCGCAGGTGGCCAATCTCGTGGGGGCGTTCGTCTCCTCGGTCGTGGCCAACGAGCTCCACCGCCGGCGCACCTTCCGGGCCGGTGGGCGGGTGAGCTGGCACGCCGCCCAGTGGGAGGGGGGCGGCCTGGCGCTCGGCGGGATGGTGGCGACCTCGGTGGCCCTGGGATGGGTCGACACGGTGGCTCCCGGCAGCGGTGCGGTCACCCAGCTCGCCACCGTGGCCCTGGTCACCGGTGTGATCGGCCTGGGCCGGTTCGTCGCCCTGCGTTGGGCCTTCGGTGCCCGGACCCCGCGCTGCGCCTGAGCGCACCGGGCCGTCCGGTCGGCTCAGCGGTAGCGCACCGGGTCCGGCAGCAGCTCGTTCATCGCCCCCGACCGGAAGCCACGCGGGTCCAGCTCCACCCGGTCGAAGCCGGTCACCACGGCCAGCAGCTCCGGCCCGACCACCGGCACCAGCGCGGCATCGACCTCCACCCGCGCCACGTCGCCCCCCATGTCCCGCACCCGCAGGTCCCGCACCACGTGCCCCGCCCCGGTCAACGCCGCCCGCAGCGCCGCCTCCGCCGCCTCCACCCGGGCCAGCCCCACCGCCGACACCGGCACCCCGTAGGCGATCCGGCTGGCCAGGCACGCCGCCGCCGGCTTCTCCGCCAACGGCAGACCCCACAACCGGGCCGCCGCCCGCACGTCGTCCTTGCCCATCCCCGCCCGGGCCAGCGGCGCCCACGCCCCCCGCGCCGCCGCCGCCGCGATCCCCGGCCGGAACCCCGCCCGCAGGTCATCGGCGTTCGTCCCCGTCACCACATCAGCGATCCCCAACTCCACGGCCAACGGCGTCAACACGTCCACCAGCTCGGACTTGCAGAACGCACACCGGTCCCCGGCATTGGCCACGTACCCCGGCCGCGACAGCTCATCGGTGCCCGGCTGCTCGTGCCGCACCCCCAGACCCACCACGAACTCGTGCGCCGCCACCCGCTCCGCCGCCGGCAGGCTCGGCGACACCGCCGTCGCCGCCACCACCCGCTCCACCCCCAGCGCCCGCACCGCCGCAGCCAGCACCACCCCGGAGTCCACCCCACCGGAGAACGCCACCAGCACCCCCGGCACGGCGGCCAGCTCGGCGTCCAGCAGGGCCAGCCGGCGCGCCAGCGCCCGCTCGTCCCGGCGTGAGCGGCCGGGCCCGAGAGAGTCGGTGTCGACGTCCGGCAGCTGCGCCACGATCACTCCTCACCCGGCGACGTGGCCGGGCCGGGCGGCCCGGACCGACGCCCCGACCATGGTGCGCGGCCGCGGCCGGGCGAGCGCAGCGGATGCCAGGAGTTGCCTCCACCCGCCCGGCCCCGACCCGGGCGTGGCCCGGGCTGGACGGCGAGTGGCCGTCCAGCCCGCCTCTTCAGCGAGACCCGGCGCCTTCCAGCTGTCGGCGTCGTCCCGGTCGGGGTCGTGCCGATCGGTGCCGTCCCGGTCGATGCCGTCCCTGATCCGTGTCCTCGGCCGCCGTCCCGGAGGGCGAGGGACGGCCGTCCGGCCCGGGGATGCCGACCCCGTCTTCCCGGCGCCGCAGCCACCGGTCCACGACGAGGTTCAGCAGCACGCCGACGACGCCCCAGATCGCGATGACCAGGAGGTCCCGGCCGACCCCGGCGTCGTCGAAGTAGACCAGCGACCTCGCCGCGTCCACCGCCGCGGGCAGGGGCAGCACGCCCGACAGGCCCCGGAAGACCTCGGGGACCATGTACAGCGACAGGCCACCCCCCGAGGCCGGCACCCCGGCCAGCATCAGCACGACCATCACCGGGACGATCGCGGCCAGCCCGAGGGTCCGGGTGAAGACGCCGGTCACCGCCGCCATGGCGAAGATGGTCGCCGCCCCGAAACCGATCATCTGCCAGGCGTTCCCGTTGACCGCGCCGATGATCACGTCGAAGAGGAACCACAGCCAGAAGGCCATCCCGAGCGACCAGCCGGCGAGGTGCGGCAGGAACTGGCGCGACCTGGTCAGCTCGGGAGCACCCCCGCGGAACACGGCCATGATCAGGAAGCCGGCCATGATCCAGGCCATGCCGACGTACATGCTGTTGCTGCCCATGGAGTCGGAGTCGCGCAGCGGCGTCAGGTCGGTCTCCGTGAGCGGGACCTGCTGCCCGGCAGCGACCTGGCCGAACACCGCACGCACCACGTTCTGCTGGCTGACGCCGGCGCCCGCGGAGGTGTAGAGGGTGGCCTCACCACCCGCGCTCGACGGGAGCACGTAGGCGGCGACGACCTCCCCGTCGAGGACGGCGTCGGTGGCCTCGTCCACCGAGCCGGCCACCTGGACGTCGACCATCGACCCCAGGCTCGACTGGAGACCGTCGGCGACCTGCGCCGCCTGCTGCTCCGTCGACGCGACCACCGCGACCGGGAGGTCACGCACCGTCGGTTCGTGCATGGAGAAGCTCATCAGGCCGACCACCATGACCAGGATGGACAGCGGGAACACCGCCGCGGTCACGTAGCGGAAGCGCAAGGACCGCAGCGGGCCGCCGGCCAGCGCGGGGAGCGGCGCGTCCGGGTCGGTGACCGGCGGGGCACCGGGGACCGCCAGGCCGCTCGCGCGCTCCTTGAGCAGCGACAGCCCCAGCGAGACCACCACCCAGAGGGTCAGCGTGAGCAGGTGCCTGCCGATCCCGTCGCCGTCGAAGTACACCAGCGCGCGCAGGGCCTCCCCCGCTGCCGGGAGCGGCAGCACGCCGTGCAGGAAGGAGAAGAAGCCCGGCATGACGTCGACCGACAGCGCCAGGCCCGAGGCCGGCATGCCCAGCACGACGTAGAGCAGCATGCCGATGAGGACGGCGAGGGGACCCATCAGCTTGGTGAACAGCAGCTGGGCCGCCCCGACCGCGGCGACGGCCAGCATGCCGACGCCGAAGAAGCCGAGGAAGTGCCCGTCCACGGCCCCGACGATCGGCCCCAGGATGAGCCAGATGAGCGCGCTGGTCCCGGCCGCCCAGCCGAGGAGGACGGGCACGAACCGCCGGACCGCCAGCAGGTGTGGCACGCCCAGCAGGATCACGCTGAGCGGCACGTACCCGGCCAGCATCATGCCCATCGCGGCGAAGAGCACCGCCGTGCCCGACGAGTCACCCGCAGGCAGCGGGGCGACGTCCCGGGGCTCGATGGTCCAGCCCTGCTGCACGGCGACCGGTGCGAGCAGCTGCTGGACCGTCTGGGCCTGCGAGGGCCCTGCCGCGCTCGCGGTGTAGACCGTCGCTGCGTCGGCCCCCGGCCGCGGGACCTCCAGCGCGCCGACGACCTCCCGGCTCTCCAGCAGCGCGACCGCCTCGTCGGCCGACCGGACCAGACGCGGGTCCACGGCGTCGTCCGGGACGGCGGCGAGCGAGTCGACGACCCTCTCGGCCTCGGCTCCGACCCCGACCACGGCGACCGGCATGTCCCGCGGCTGCGGCGAGTGCATGGTCCCGACGTACGTCGCGTACATCATCGTGACCATGAGGAAGGGGATGAGGAACAGGAAGACGTAGCGCGCGATGCGGGTCTTCCGGTCCTCCTCCGGCGGGACGACCGCGGCGGGGCCACCGGTGGCGGGACCGGCTGCGGCGGGACTCGCTGCGGTCGAGGCGGCGAACGGCTCCATGCGAGTGCTCCAGGTGAGGGTCAGGCGGCGGTGCGGGGCACGCACGCGGGGTCCCGGGGCGAGGTGACTCCCCATGTACGGGACGGGGCTACAGTAAGTCACATGACTTATGGGCACCAAGAAGGGCGGCGGATGAGGCCCGTCACATCCGCCGCCCCGGACAGAGAGCTCGGTCGATGACCCGGTCCGACGCCGCACCTCGCACGCCCTACGAGCCTGGCGGGCAACGGACCACGACCGTGGCCCCGCGCGGAGGCACCCGGTGAGTGCGCTCGCGCACGACGGTCACTGGGTCCCCAACGTCGGCTACTGGCCCCTCGCTGTGGTGAGCGTGCCGGCCACCGGATCACCGGACCAGGAGCCGGCACCGAGGACCGCCACCGGTGTCCTCTCCGACGACCCCGCCCCGGACCTGAGCATCCTCGAACGCCTCGGGCCCGCCCGGGCGGAGGTGAACCGGTTCCTGCTGGAGTACCGGTCCGGCATCGAGGCGGTCCGGACGAAGATCACGATCCTGCAGCAGGAGTTCCTCACCCTGCACGACCACAACCCCATCGAGCACGTGGGTTCCCGGCTCAAGACCCCCGAGTCGATCATCGCCAAGGCAGCGCGCAAGGACCTGCCCCTGTCACTGCCGGCCATCCGCGCCGGCATCACCGACATCGCGGGCGTGCGGGTCACGTGCAGCTTCGTCTCCGACGTGCACGGCTTGGCCGAGACGCTGACGCAACAGCCCGATCTCACCGTGGTGCGGGTCAAGGACTACATCGCCACCCCCAAGGCCAACGGCTACCGGAGCCTGCACCTCCAGGTCACCGTCCCGGTCTTCCTGTCCACCTCGGTGGTCCACGTACCGGTGGAGATCCAGCTGCGGACCACGGCCATGGACTTCTGGGCCAGCCTCGAACACAAGATCCACTACAAGTACGACGCCGCCGTGCCCGCAGACGTGCGGCAGCACCTGCGCGAGGCCGCCGAGACCGCCCACCACCTGGACTCCCTGATGGAGCACCTGCACCGACGGGTCCACACACCGCCGGACGACGTCTCCCCGACGAGCTCCGCTTGATCCTCGACGACGGACGCGTGCACCCGAACACGAGACGATGTGGACGTGAGCCACGCGGCTCATACAGTCAGCGTCCAGCCAGCGTGACCCGGGTCCCGCCGGATGCGGTCGACGGAGGAGGTACTCGGGTGGCACGGTCCGATGCTGCGCGCACGGCTCTGCTGGACGCGGCCGAGCGCCTGTTCGCCGAGTCCGGCATCGCCCAGGTCTCCGACCGCAAGGTCGCCGAGGGCGCGGGCAACACCAACCACTCCGCCGTGCGGTACTACTTCGACGGCCGGGTGGGGCTGCTCCACGCGCTGATCACCCGCCACCTCACCCCCCTCGAGGGGCCGCGGCAGGCGATGTCCGCCCGTTCCGACTCCGTCCTGGGCGACGTCCGCAGCCTGGTGGTCCCGTTCACCGACGCGCTGGCCGCACTGCCGCAGCCCAGCAGCCGGGCCCGGTTCCTGGTCCAGGCGCTGCACGACCCGACGGCCGCGGGCCTGCTGCGCGAATCGGCCGACCTGGCACCGTCCGCCTCGGCGATCACCCACTCCGTGGTCGCGCGTCTGCACCACCTGGACCGGGACGTCACCATGGGGAGAGCCAGGCTGATGACCCGGATCGTCTCGACGACGTGCGCCGACGTCGAGGCCCTGTCCGAGCGGGACGGCACGGCGCCCTCCTGGCAGGCGGTGGGCGACTTCCTCGCCGACGCGATCGCCGGGATGCTGTCGGCCCCGGTCACCCACCGGTCCGGCGTCCCGCTGGGCGTGACCGACCACCCGGCCGCCCTGCTGCTGTGACAGCCTGCGTGATCGCGTGCCCCTGACGTGCACCGCCGGCCCGCGGGCCCGGGGCGGCGCCCGTGCCTGACGTCCTCGAGCGCGCCAAGACGGCGTTCGCCGAGCAGCGCTCCCGGCGTCGCTGGTTGGACCACCTGGTGGGCATGGTGGAGCACTACAACGGGATGCTGGGGAAGGACCTGGCCGGAGCGGTCTCCTACTTCGGCTTCCTCTCCCTCTTCCCGCTCATCGCCATCCCCTACGCCGCCCTCGACTTCTTCCCCGAGGTGCGGGAGCTTTTCACCTCCTGGCTGGCGGGGAACCTGCCCGGGCTGACCGGCCCCGGCGGCCTGGACCTGGCGGCGGTCGCTGCCGGCGGATCGGACCGCCTGGCGGCGAGCCTGGCCGGGGCCGCGGGCCTGGTGTACTCCGGGCTCGGGGTGCTGAGCGCGTTGCGCACCTCGCTGCGGCGGATGTGGGCGGTGGCCCCCAGGGACGCCAACATCGTCGTCAAGAAGACCTCCGACCTGCTCGGGCTCCTCCTGCTGGGCACCACGCTGCTGCTGGCCACGGCCACCTCCAGCCTGACCACCGCCTTCACCGACCAGGTCCTGGAGCTCCTCGGCGTGGCCACCAGCACCGCGGCCGCCGTCGGTGTGCAACTCCTGGCGATCAGCCTGGCCGTGCTGGTCGACACCGCGGTGCTCCTGGTGGTCTTCGCCCGCCTGCCCGGTCACCGGATGCCCTGGCGCAACACCTGGACCGGCGCCCTCCTGGGTGCCGTCGGCATCGAGGTCCTCAAGCAGCTCGCCACCGTGTTCCTGTCCGGCACCAGCAACAACCCGGTCTACGGCGCCTTCACGGCGGTGGTCACCGTGCTGGTGTGGATCAACCTGGTCTGCCGCGTGGTGATGTACGCCGCCGCCTGGGTCGTCACCGGCCCGGTCCCCACCGTCGAAGCAGAGCTCGCCATGCAGGGAGAACGACTCGACGCGACGGCGGCCGACGCCATCACCCAGGCCCGCAAGGACGATGCCGGCCTGGTCTACGAGCCGGTGACCACGCAGCACCACACGACGGCCGGGTCCGTTGCGGTGAGCACCGCGGGCGTCGAGGACGATCCGGCCCCGCCGCACCCCTCCGTCAGCGCCACCGGCAGACCGGCGGACGGCGCGGCGGGAGCCGGCAGGCGCAGCCGCCGCCGTCGTGCCGGTTCCGTGCTGGCCGCCGCGGTGGTCCTCCTGGCCGCCCGCGCCCGGGCCGCCACGCGGACGCGACGGAGGACGCGCCACTCGTCGTGACCCGGATCGCGGTCGGGGCGCCGGCGGCATCGGGGCGGGATCCCGGTCGGGTCGCTCCGAGTCGGGTCGACCCGCCTTGACAGCGTTTGTAAACGGCGTTTACTCATGGTCGTGACACGGGCGGGTCCTGACCTGCCCGACCGCCGAGCAGAGGAGCAGCCATGTCGTTGAACGGAAGAGTCGCAGTCGTCACCGGCGGGAGCCGGGGAATCGGTCGCGCGATCGCCACGGTCCTCGCTGCCCAGGGAGCTGCGGTCGCCGTGTGGGACCTCAACGCCGAGGGTGCCGAGGAGACGGTCGCGGCTATCCGGGCCGCCGGCGGGACGGCGATCGCATGCGCGGGGGACGCGTCCGATCGGGCAACGGTCGCCGCATCCGCGGCCCGCACGCGAGCGGAGCTCGGTCAGGTCGCGATCCTGGTGAACAACGCGGGCATCAGCGGGTTCGTGCCGTTCCTCGACATCACCGAGGACTCCTGGGACCGCATGATGACGATCAACCTCAAGGGCCCCTTCCTCTGCACCCAGGAACTCGTGCCCGACATGCTGGCCGAGAAGTGGGGGCGCATCATCAACATCTCGTCCTCGTCGGCGCAGACCGGCGCACCCGCGATGGGCCACTACGCCGCGTCCAAGGGTGGCGTCATCGGGTTCACCAAGGCGCTGGCGATGGAGTACGCCCCAGCGGGCATCACCGTCAACAACGTGCCCCCGGGCTTCGTGGACACCCCGATGCTGCGCGAGTCGCCGGTCGACGTCGACGACCACGCGGTGACCACTCCCATGCGCCGAGCGGGCAAGCCGGAGGACATCGCCTTCGCGGTCGCCTACCTGGCGTCGGACGAGGCCGGCTACGTCACCGGGCAGACGATCAGCGTGAACGGCGGCCGATACCTGGTCTGAGCTGCTCCGGTGGACGGGCGCGTGCACCCCGGTACCGTGGCGCGCCACCGACGATCGGAGTCGTGCAGATGACTGCGCCGCCGACGGTCCCGCCGGAGCCGGGCCGGCCGGACCGTTCCGCCGCCGTGAAGGCCCGGATCCGCGGGTCGGCCCGGGAGCGGTTCAACCGGGACGGCTTCGAGGCGACCGGCATCCGCGACATCGCCGCGGATGCCGGCGTCAACCCCGCCCTGGTGATCCGGCACTTCCGGAGCAAGGAACACCTCTTCATCGAGACGGTGGGCGCCGACGCGAGCTGGGGCGACGTGCTGGACGGCCCGCTCGACCAGATCGGCGCCCGCGCCGTGCGGGCCATCCTCGACGGGCACCGGCACGGCCATCGCGCCTTCGGCGCGATCGTGCGCGCCTCGGGTCGGCCCGACATCCACGCCACGCTCAAGAACTCCATCACCAGGCAGCTGTCCGAGCCGCTGGAAGCAGCCCTCCCCGGCCCCGACGCTGCGCTGCGCGCCCACCTCTTCTGCGCGCAGTTCATCGGACTGATGGTGGCGCTCTCGGTCTACGACGACGAGTACCTCCAGACGGCACCGGCCGAGAGCATCATCGCGCGGTACGGCGAAGCCCTGCAGCGCACGCTGGCACCCCAACACCCCTAGACCCCCGCCGCACGGTGCGCTCCTCGCGGGTCGCGCACGGCGCAGCGAGCCGCGGCGCCATCGGCACCGGGGACCGAGGACGAGATCCACCGTGCCGACGTCCGGCGGGGGCCACCCCGCCGGGGAGCCGGGACGGAGGATCTCGTCCGGCGTCAGTGGCTGGACGGCTCCGTGGCGATCTCGCTGCGGTCGGCGGACCACAGCGTGTGGAAGACGCCCTCGGCGTCGATCCGCCGGTAGGTGTGCGCCCCGAAGAAGTCCCGCTGGCCCTGGATGAGGGCGGCCGGCAGACGCTCGGAGCAGAGCGCGTCGTAGTAGGCCAGCGCGGACGAGAAGCCGGGCGCCGGCACACCGGACAGCGCCGCGGTCGAGACGATGCGGCGCCACGCGTCCTCGCCCCGGGCGACGGCCTCGGCGAAGTAGTCGTCCGCGAGCAGGGTCTCCAGGTCGGGGTTGCGGGCGTAGGCCTCCACGATGCGGTTCAGGAAGCGGGCCCGGATGATGCAGCCGCCCCGCCAGATGGTGGCGACCGCGCCCAGGTCGATGTCCCAGCCGTACTGCCGTGCGCCGGCGACGATGGCGTCGAAGCCCTGCGCGTAGGCGACCACCTTGGAGGCGTAGAGAGCGGCGCGCACGTCGTCCTCGAAGCTCTCGGGTGCCTGCTGCACCGCCGGTCGGCTGTGCACGACCCGGCGGACCGCCGCCCGCTGCGCGGACTTGCTCGACACCGCGCGGGCGAAGACGGCCTCGCCGATGCCCGAGACCGGGACGCCGAGCCCGACCGCGTTCTGCACCGTCCAGACGCCGGTGCCCTTGGAGCCGGCCTCGTCCACGATGACGTCCACGAGCGGGAGACCGGTGCGGTCGTCGGTCTGACGGAGCACCTCGGCGGTGATCTCGATGAGGTAGGACTCGAGGTCCCCCCGGTTCCAGGCGGCGAAGACGTCGGCGATGGCCTTCACGTCGTGCCCGCCCACCCGGCGCAGCAGGTCGAAGGACTCGGCGATGAGCTGCATGTCGGCGTACTCGATGCCGTTGTGGATCATCTTGACGAAGTGGCCGGCGCCGTCGGTGCCCACGTGGGTGACGCAGGGCTCTCCCTCGGCGACCGCCGCGATCGAGGCCAGGATGGGCCCGAGCGTGCGGTAGGCCTCGGCCGACCCGCCCGGCATGATCGACGGCCCCCGCAGCGCCCCCTCCTCGCCGCCGGAGATCCCGGCACCGACGAAGTCCAGCCCGCGCTCCCGCAGTTCGCGCTCGCGGCGGATGGTGTCGACGAAGTTGGCGTTGCCGCCGTCGACGATGATGTCGCCCGGCTCGAACCGCGCGGCGAGCTGCGCGATGACCGCATCGGTCCCGGCCCCGGCCTGCACCATGATGATCGCGGTCCGTGGCCGCGCCAGGGACGCGACGAAGTCGTCGATCGACTCCGCCGCGACGAACCCCGCCTCCGGGTGTTCGGCCACCAGGAGCTGCGTCCGCTCCGGGGAGCGGTTCCACACCGCCACCGTGTTGCCCGCCCGGCTGGCGAGGTTGCGGGCCAGGTTCGAGCCCATGACGGCCAGACCCACCACTCCGATGTTGGCCCGGCCGCCGGTCTCTCGTCCGCCGTCCGGCGCTGCTGCGTCGCTCATCGTCGTCCTGCCTGTCGCGGGTGGAACCGGCCGGGATGGGACCGGTGTCGGGGAGCTCCGGCCCGGGTCGGCACAAGGCCGGTCCGACAGACGTCGGGGGGCTCGGGGAGAGCCTCGGTCAGCCCACGCGCGAGCGCGGTCAGCCGGGGCCGGGGGCTTAGCATAGCGGCGTGGCCACCGGTTGCCAGACCTTCTCACGACCGCACTCCCCCGGGGTCCGGCCATGACGGGCACTGTCGACGACGGCCGCCAGCCCGTCACCATCTACGACGTTGCACGGGCAGCGGGGGTGGCACCGTCGACCGTCTCCCGGGCCTTCTCCCGCCCCGGCCGGGTCAACTCCGAGACCGCGGCACGCATCCGCCGGATCGCCGACGAGCTCGGCTACCGGACCGCGCCCCCGACTCGTGCGCGGGCGATCTCCCGGACACGGTTGCTGGCGCTGGTGGTGTCGGACGTGGCGAACCCCTTCTACGCGGAGATCATCCACGGCGCCCAGGCAGCGGCCACCGCGGAGGGCTACGCCCTGCTGCTCATCGACGCGCACGAGTCCGAGCGGCTCGAGCGGTCGACGCTGGAACGCACGTTGCCGTTGGTCGACGGGGTCCTGCTCGCTGGTACGCGGTTGTCCGACTCGGCGATCCGCATGCTCTCCAAGCAGAAGCCGGTGATCGTGCTCAACCGGACCATCGTCGACGTGCCCTCGGTCGTCCCGGACAACGCCCGCGGCATCCGGCTCGCCGTGCAACACCTCGCCGACCTCGGGCACCAGTCGGTCACCTACCTCTCGGGCCCGGAGGCGTCCTGGGCCGATGGCTCGCGATGGCGCGCCGTGCTCGAGTCGGCGACCGCGCTGTCGTTGCGGGCCCGCCGGGTCGGACCGTTCGCCCCGGACCTGACCGGTGGCACACACGCGGCGGAGGAGCTCTCCGTGCGGCTGCCCTCCGCGGTCATCGCCTTCAACGACCAGCTGGCGATCGGCCTCATCCGTGGCCTCACGGCCCACGGCGTCCGGGTCCCGCGGGACGTCAGCGTGGTCGGCTTCGACAACATCTCCCTCTCCGGCCTGATCACGCCCGGCCTCACCACGGTCGCGGCACCGCTGCACACGGAGGGCGCGACGGCGACCCGTCACCTGATGACGCTGGTGGCCAGCGGGCAGCGGGGGACGATCCTGTCGGCGGTGCTCCCCGTCCGCCTCATCGTCCGCGGGTCCACCGGGCGCCGCGGACGTCGCCGCAGCATCCCCGTGCCCCCGGTGCCGCCGACCACCGACGCCCCGGACTGAGCGCTCAGGAGTCCTCCGCCGCCGTCCGGCCGGCGCCGAACGCGCGGAGCCGCCCGATGGGGATGGACGCCATCATCCGGACCATGTCCGTGCCGAGCCCCGCGCCGGCGTCCCCGCTGCCGAGGGCGCCGAGCATCGGCGCGACCGCCGCCGCGGCCTCCGGGTCGGCCATGAGCTCGCCGAGCGTCGTCTCCTCCGACACCGGCAACCGGACCTCCTCGCCCCGGACCTCGACGAGCGCGGTGGCGCGGAGGTCGCGGCTGGAGACGCCGACGTGCACCTCGTACTCGCCGGGCTCCAGGACCCAGCGCTGCAGCACGGGGTGCCAGTAGGAGAGGTCGCCCCGGCCCAGCAGCACACTCACCGGGCGGCGCTCCCCCGGCTCGAGGGTCACTCCGACGAAGCCCGTGAGCTCACGCACCGGCCGCTGCACCGCCGACCCGGGGACGCCGACGTAGCACTGCACGACCTCCCGGCCGGCCCGGTCCCCGGTGTTGGTGACGGTCACCGTCGCGGTGATCCCCTCCTCGCCGGCGGTGACCTCCAGGCCGGTCACGTCGAAGGTGGTGTAGGACAGACCGTGGCCGAAGGGGAAGGTCACGCCGAGGTTGCGGGCGTCGTACCAGCGGTGCCCGACGTGCAGCCCCTCGCTGTAGCGGTGGCGGGAGAACTCGCCCGGGAAGTCCAGGTAGGCGGGCACGTCCTGCAGCTGCAGCGGCACCGTCTCGGCCAGCTTGCCCGCCGGGTTCACCGCACCGACCAGCACGTCGGCCAGCGCCGCTCCCGCTCCCTGGCCCAGCAGCGCGCCGTCGAGCATCGCCGGCACGACGTCGGCGACCGGCGCCAGCCGGACCACCCCGCCGTGCGACAGCACCAGGACCGTCCGCGGCTGCACGGCCGCGACTTCGCGGACCAGGTGGACCTGGTCGGCCGGGAGCTCGATGTGCACGCGGTCGAAGCCCTCGGACTCCTGCCGTGCGGCCAGCCCGACGAAGACCACGGCCACCTGGGCGGCGCCGGCCGCCGCGACGGCCTCGGCACGCAGGGCATCGGCGTCCCCGGAGCCGTCGGTGGTGAACCCGCGGACGAAGGAGACGTCGCCGGTGTGCCGGTCGCGGAGCTGCTCCACCGGGACGTCCACCTGCGTCGGGGTGACGTGCGAGCTGCCTCCGCCCTGGAAGCGCGGCAGCTCGGCGAACTCGCCGATCACCGCGATCGACGCCCCGGGCGCCAGCGGGAGGACCGGAGCACCCCCGACGAGGTCGTTGCGCAGGAGGACGACGCACCGAGCAGCCGCGCGTCGGGCCAGCTCGTGGTGCCCGTCGACGTCCACGGTCGCGGCACCGCGGCGGCCGGCGACGACCCGGTCGGCCAGTTCCCGCACCTTCCGGCCGCCACGCTGCAGCGCATCGGCGTCCAGCCGGCCCGCACCGACCGCAGCGACCAGGGCGGCGTCCCCGTCCGGGTCGGGACCGGGCATCTGCAGGTCCAGGCCGGCCGCGACCGCCGCGACCCGGTCGGCCACCGCACCCCAGTCGCTGACCACGGCGCCGGTGAACCCCCACTCACCACGCAGGACGTCGGTGAGCAACCAGCTGTTCGCGCTGACGTACTCGCCGTTGACCTTGTTGTAGCCGGCCATCACGGTCCACGGCTGCGCCTCCTCCACGACGCGCTGGAAGGCCCGCAGGTAGACCTCGCGCAGCGGTCGTTCGTCGACGTCGGAGCTGGCCCGCATCCGGTCGTGCTCGGCCTCGTTGCCGGCGAAGTGCTTCAGCGACGTGCCGACGCCCGCTCCCTGGACGCCCCGCACCCAGGCCGCGGCCAGGGTGCCGGTCAGCACCGGGTCCTCGGACCAGTACTCGAAGTTCCGCCCGCCACGCGGGTCACGCTTGATGTTCACCCCGGGCCCCAGCAGCACCCCGACCCCCTGGGCGTGGGCCTCGCGTCCCAGCGCTGCGCCGACCTCCGCGGCCAGCTCGGGGTCCCACGACTGGGCCAGCCCCACCGCGGGCGGGAAGCAGGTCGCCGGCTCGCTGGCGCTCAGGCCCAGGTGGTCGGGGGAACCGACCTGCTTGCGCACCCCGTGCGGCCCGTCGGCCAGCCAGAACGAGGCGGCACCACCGGTCTCCTCCGTCGTCCAGAACGACGCACCGCTGCCCAGGGCAGCGGCCTCCTCGGGGCTCAACGGGTCACCGGTGGACGCGGTCATCGGGTGTCTCCTGTCGGCTGGCTCCCGGACGCCGCTGCGGACGTCGTCGGCTCCGGCCATCCCACCAGCGGCGGCGGACGAGGCGACCCCCTTGCCGCTTGTTGCCGTCGCCGGTGCGCACGGTCAGCGCAGCCGGAACAGCACCTCTCCGGCCTCGGGCACCAGCAGGGTGTCCGGGTCGGCCGCGGCGGCGGCGAGGTCGACCTCCGCCGGGTCCAGGTGCTCCAGGTTGGCCCTCCGGACGACGTCCTCGGGGATCCCGGTGGCGAGCGTGACCCGCACGCGGGGCCGCTCGACCCCGGTCGCGGCGTCGTAGGTGCCCGTCCCGCGCAGGTGGGTGGAGTGCGCCAGCACTCCCCAGTGCAGGTGGGCGAAGCGCTCCCACTGCTGCACGAAGTAGTCCCGGCAGTGGTAGCCGATCTCCTCGATCTCCGGGTGCATGGCGGAGATCGTCGTGATGTGCGGGGCGACGATCACGACCTCGCCGCCGTCGGCGACGATCGGCTCGACCTTGTAGAAGCCCTTCGCCGCCGTCCACATGTCGTCGTACTTCTCCGGGACGACCGACACCACCCGGCGCACCGGGGCGTCGAGGTAGCGGACGTGCACCTGGGCGGAGACCTCCGCCGCAGCTGCCCAGGCGGCCTGCGGGTCACCGAAGGCCACCGAGTGCAGCGCGCCCGTCCCGGACTGGGCCACCACGCAGATCGCCAGCCGCTGCGCGGGGACGAGAGCCGCGGCCTCGTCGATGAGCGCGCGCACCGGCGTGGTGCCGCGGGTGCCGATGATCTCCGCGCTGCTGATCAGCGCACCCAACCAGTGGGAGAGGTCGATGATCTCCTGGCCGGCGACCCCCGGGAAGAAGTACTTGTTGCCGCCGGAGAAGCCCACCACCTCGTGCGGGAACACCGGCCCGAGCACCAGCGCGACGTCGTGCTCGACGACGGCGCGGTTGAGCCGCACGTCCACGCTCTCGCGCAGCCGTCCCTCCGACAGCTCGGCGACCCGCTCGGCCGGGATGGTGCCCAGCGAGACGAACGTGCCGGGGTCGGCCCACTCGTGGTTCAGCACGGTCATGCCCGGATAGCGGGCGGCCAGGTCACCGGCGGGGTGGCCGAGGTGCCGGGCCAGCTGGGCCTCGGTCATGGCCGCGTGGGTCCCGAGGGCGATGAGCACGGTCAGCCGGCTCACCCGCCCGACGAGCGCCCCGTGCACCGCCGACAGCAGCATCGGCAGCGGGCAGCTGCGGGTGGCGTCCGGGACGATCACGCACACACTGCGCCCGTCCAGGTCCTCGGCCGCCAGGCAGTCGGTGAGGAAGCCGGTCACCTGGTCGGCCTCGAGCGCCTGGTCCGCACCGCCCATCGTCGCGGCGCGGCCGGCTGCCTGGGACTCGGGGGAGGACACCTGCGTCATGACGGCACCATGCGCCGCCTGCGACGGCGGTGGCAAGCGTCCCGCGCGGCCCACCGCCGCTGGCCGGGTTCCGGACGGCAACACGTGGCAACCGGTTCCCAGACAGTGATCCGTTGCACACCATGAGCACATGTCCGCCCCCGCCCTCGACCGGCACCCGGACCGGCTCTTCCCCGCAGACCCCGGCACCCGGGCGATCGCCCGGACCTTGTACGAGGCGGTCCGCGACCTGCCGATCCTCTCGCCGCACGGCCACGTGGACCCCCGCGCGCTGGCCGACGACGTCCCCTTCACGGACCCGGCCGCGCTCTTCGTCACCCCGGACCACTACGTCACCCGCCTGCTGCACGCCGGCGGCGTCCCGCTGTCCGCGCTCGGGATCGGCCGCGGGACGCTGCCAGAGGCGGAGGCCCGGCAGGTGTGGCGGCTGCTCTGCGAGCACTGGCCGGCCCTGGCGGGCACCCCGACCCGCTACTGGCTGGAGTCGGAGCTCGCCGAGGTGTTCGACGTGACCGTCCGTCCCTCCGTGGCGACGGCGGACTCGATCTACGACCAGGTGGCCGAGCGGCTGACCAAGGACGCCTACCGTCCGCGGGCGCTGTTCGAGCGCTTCGGCATCGAGGTGCTGGCGACCACCGACGACCCCTGCGACGACCTGTCCGCCCACGCCGAGCTGGCCGCCGACCCGGCGTTCGCGGGCCGGGTCGTCCCGACCTTCCGACCCGACCGGTACCTGGAGGCGGCGGCCCCCGGCTGGGCCGACGCGGTGGCCCGGCTGGGCGCGGTCAGCGGCATCGACACCGGCAGCTACGCCGGCTGGGTCGAGGCCATGGAGCAGCGCCGGGCACACTTCCGTGTGCACGGCGCGACCTCGGCCGACCACAGCCACGAGGACGTCGGCACCGAGCCGCTGTCCGCAGCCGAGGCGGAGCGGGTCTACCGGGCGGCCCTGGCCGGGACGGCGTCACCCGGCGAGGGCGTCGCGCTGCGCCGGCACATGCTGTTCGAGATGGCCCGGATGTCCTGCGACGACGGCCTGGTGATGACCATCCACCCGGGGGTGCGCCGCAACCACCACGGCCCCACCCTCTCCGACTTCGGCCCGGACACCGGCCACGACATCCCGCTGCGCGCCGACTTCACCGACCCGCTGCGGCCGCTGCTGGAGCGCTTCGGCGTCCACCCGGGCTTCCACCTCGTCCTCTTCACGCTCGACGAGACGGCGTTCTCCCGCGAGCTGGGTCCGCTGGCCGGCTTCTACCCGTCGGTC
Organism: Modestobacter sp. VKM Ac-2984; assembly: GCF_026967985.1. Taxonomy (GTDB): domain Bacteria; phylum Actinomycetota; class Actinomycetes; order Mycobacteriales; family Geodermatophilaceae; genus Modestobacter. The sequence goes on from NZ_JAPVBJ010000003.1 coordinate 500,692, forward strand.
TACGTCGGCGCGCCCTGGTGGTTCCTCGACGCGCCGGACGCCGTCCGCCGGTTCCGGGGGGCGGTGACCGAGTCCGCCGGCTTCCGGCGGACGTCGGGCTTCATCGACGACACCCGCGCCTTCTGCTCGATCCCGGCCCGGCACGACATGTCCCGGCGCCTGGACTGCGGCTACCTGGCCCGGCTCGTCGCCGAGCACCGACTGCCGGAGGACGAGGCTCGGGAGATCGCCGTCGACCTCGTCGACCGGCGCCCACGGGAGGTCTTCAAGCTGTGACGGCCACCCCGCTGCGCCGTGGACCCGGCGCGCCGCCCCCGGTGCGCGCCGTCCACCTCGGACTGGGCAGCTTCTTCCGCGCCCATCAGGCCTGGTACACCGACCGCGCCGCCGAGCCGTGGGGCATCGCGGCCTTCACCGGTCGGCGGCCCGACCTGGCCACGGCGCTCACCACGCAGGACGGGCTCTACACGCTCGTCACCCGCGGCCCGGACGGCGACCGGTTCGACGTCGTGCGGTCGGTGGTCCGCGCCCACGCCGCCGCGGACTCCGACGCGTGGCTGACGCTGCTCGCCGACCCGGCGGTCCGGGTGCTCACCACCACGGTCACCGAGGCCGGCTACCACCGGCGGCCGGCCGGCGGCCTGGACACCGACCACCCGCAGGTCGCCGCCGACCTCGCCGCGCTGCGCCGGGACCCCCGGGCCCCGGTGGGCTCGGTGCCCGCGCGGATCGTCGCCGGCCTGCTGGCCCGACGGGCTGCCGACGCGGGGCCGCTGGCTCTCGTCCCCTGTGACAACCTCCCCGACAACGGCGCCGCCCTCTCCGAGGTCGTGCTCGCCCTCGCCGCGGCCGTGGACCCGACCCTGCCCGACTGGATCGGTGCCCAGGTGACGACGGCGACCACCATGGTCGACCGGATCACCCCCGAGCCCACCGCCGCCGACCGGGACACGGTCCGCGCGGCCACCGGCACCGAGGACCTCGCGCCGGTGGTCACCGAGCCCTTCAGCGAGTGGGTCGTCTCCGGCCGGTTCCCCGGCGGGCGGCCGGCCTGGGAGGACGCGGGGGCCGTGCTGACCGACGACGTCGCCCCGTTCGAGCAGCGCAAGCTGTGGCTGCTCAACGGTGCGCACTCGCTGCTCGCGTACGTGGGCTCCGTGCGCGGGCACGCCACGGTGGCCGAGGCGGTCGCCGACCACCGGTGCCTCGCGCTGCTGCACGGCTGGTGGGACGTGTGCACGCCCCACCTGAGCGTCTCTCCCGATGAGGTCGCGGCCTACTGCGCCGCGCTCGTCCAGCGGTTCGCCAACCCGCGGATCCGGCACTCGCTCGCCCAGATCGCCACGGACGGCTCGCAGAAGCTGCCGGTCCGGTTCCTGCCGGTCCTCCGGTGGGAACGGACCGCCGGGCGCCTTCCCGAGCCTGCCGTGACGGTGCTGGCAGCGTGGCTGCTGCACCTGCAGGGCGCCGGGGCGCCGGTCAAGGACGTCCGCGCCGACGAGCTCCGCGCCCTGGCCGCAGGCGAGCCCGCGGAGGTCGCGCCCCGGGTGCTGTCCGCGCTCGATCCCGCGCTGGCCGATGACCAGGAACTGGTCCGTGCGGTGCGGGACCGGGCGGCCGAGCTGTCGGGCCGGCGGTGACGCCAGGCACCCCAGGCGGTGCCAGCGGCCCTCCGGGTGACGTCATCATCGGCCTGGACGTCGGCACGACGGCGGCCAAGGCCGTGGCCTTCTCCCCCGGCAGCGGCTGGCAGGCCACGGCGCTGCGCGAGTACCCGCTCTCCGAGCCGCGGGCCGGCTGGCAGGTGCAGGACCCCGACGCCATCGTGGCCGGCGTGCTCGGGGCGCTGAAGGAGTGCATCGCCGCCACGGCGGGGGCTCCGGTGACCGCCGTGTCGGTCGGCACGGCGATGCACGGGCTGATCGCGCTGGACCGGCACCACCGCCCGCTCACACCGCTGGTGACCTGGGCGGACGCGCGGGCGACCGCCCAGGCGCAGGCGCTCCGGGAGTCCGGCCGCGCGACGGAGCTGCAGCGGGTCACCGGCACGCCGGTGCACCCCATGTCCCCGCTGACCAAGCTCATGTGGTTCGCCGAGCACGACCCGGGGACCTGCGCGGCCGCCCGCTGGTGGGTGGGGCTCAAGGAGTACGTGCTGCTGGCGCTGACCGACTGCCTGGTGACCGAGCTGTCCTCGGCCTCGGGCACGGGGCTGCTCGACCTGGCTGCCGGTGACTGGCACCCCGACGCCCTGGGGCTGGCGTCGGTGGGCGCGGAGCAGCTGGCCGAGGTGCTGCCCACCACCGCCATCCTCAGCTCCTCCCCCGCTGCCGCCGACCGCACCGGCCTGCGCCCCGGGACCCCGGTCGTCGTCGGGGCCGCGGACGGGCCGCTGGGCAACCTCGGCACCGGCGCGATGCGGCCGGGCACCGCGGGTCTGAACCTCGGCACCAGCGGTGCCGTGCGCACCGTCGTCGACCGGCCGACGACCGATCCGGCGGGCCGCCTGTTCTGCTACGCCCTGACCGCCGACCACTGGGTGACCGGCGGCGCCCTCAGCAACGGCGCGCACGTGGTCCGGTGGGCGGGCTCGGCGCTGGCGCCGGACCTCACCGGCCCGGACGGGGACGACGAGGCCCTGCTCGAGCTGGCCGCGCAGGCACCGGCCGGCAGCGACGGGCTCGTCATGATCCCCTACCTGGTCGCCGAGCGGGCGCCGCTGTGGGACCCGGACATCCCCGGCGCCTACCTGGGGCTGCGCCGGGGGCACAGCCGGGCCCACCTGGTCCGCGCCGCCGTGGAGGGCGTGGCCACCCAGCTGGCGGTGGTGCTGGACGTCCTGGACGCGGTCGCCCCGATCACCACGGTCCGGGTGACCGGCGGCGCCTTCCGCTCGCCGCTGTGGCGCAGCACGGTCGCCGCCGCCCTGGGACGTCCGGTCCACGTCGGGTCCGATGCCGGCGGCGGTGCGCTCGGCGCGGCCGCGCTGGCGCTGTACGCCCTGGGCCAGAGTGCCCACCTCGAGGACGCGCCCGCCCTCCTCGCCCCTCCGGAGGACGAGCCACCGCCGGTGGAGGCCACGGCCGACCACGTCGCCGTCCTCGCCGACCTGCGCACCCGCCTCCCCGCACTGGTCGAGGGCCTCGGCCGGGTGGCCGCGGCCTCGGCCGCGGGCCCGCGCTGAGGGTCACCCGGGCTCAGCGGACGCCGCGCACCCGGAGCCCGATGACCAGTCCGCCGATCAGAGCCAGCCCGGCGGCCAGCAGGTAGAGCAGGGTGTAGTTGGCCCCGCCGGCCGTGGCGCCGATGGTGATGACGACCGGCGAGAGGAACGGCGCCAGGCTGCTGGGCACCCGCTGGCTGAAGGTGAAGATCGCCATGTACCGCCCGGCGGCGGTGTCCCGCTCGGGGAGCACGTCGAGCACGATCGCCTGGTTCACTGCGGCGAACACGGCGATGCCCGTGGAGGTGAGGGCGGTGCCGGTGAGCAGGGTGGCGAAGGAGGAGGCGAAGGCCAGCACGGTCGCACCGGAGGCCAGGATCACGGTGGCGCCGACGACGAAGGGCCGGCGGCGGCCCAGCCGATCGGACAGCCAGCCCGCGCCGAGGGATCCCACGAAGCTGCCCACGATGCCCACCGACGCGGTCACCGCGACGAACCCGGCCACCTCCGCGAGGCCCACGTCCAGCCGTGCGGCGTAGAAGTAGGTGCTGAACGTGGTGGTCAGCGAGACGCCCAGGAACACCGAGAAGCGGCCGAGCCAGTTCCACGCGAAGTCCGGATGCGCCCGGGGACTGAACGTGAAGGAGCGCAGCAGCCCGCCGAGGGTCAGGCTGCCGGGCAGCGGGAGCTCCCGGGAGTCCTCCTCCCTCCGCAACACCAGGAACGGCAGCACGAACGCCGCGCCGGTCAGCCCGGGCAGCAGGAACAGCAGCGGGCCGTCGATCGACACCGTGCCGGCGAGGAGGATGCCGACGACCGCGGCGAGCTGGGAGGTGAACCCGGTGTACCCGGCGAGCTTGCCGCGCTGGCGGGGCAGGAGGTGGTCGGCCTGCATGTTGGTCAGGGCGCCGTTCGCCGTGCTCCAGCCGAGGCTGGTCATCACCCAGCCCGCGGTCAGCACCGCCAGGCCGTCCGCCACGGACATGGTCACGATGCCGGCCAGGCCGACCGTGGTCCCGGCGAGCAGCCAGGGACGGCGCCGGCCCAGCCGTGTGCGGGTTCGGTCGCTGAGCGTCCCGAGCACCGGGGCGGCGAGCAGCGAGACGACCGAGCCACCGCCGAGGACGAACCCCAGCACCTCGGGCTGCCCTGGGGCCAGCTGCTGCACCCGGACGGCCAGGGAGTAGGCCATCGGCGCGAGCAGGGCCATCGAGGAGCCGAAGCCGGCCAGCACCAGCAGCACCAGGCGTGCCCGGGCCAGGCCGGCCGGCTGCCGGGGCCCCGCCGGCGGGGTGGCCGGGACGGCGGTGATCTGCGGCGAACCGCCGGCCACCGGCACGACCGGGTCCCCGCCGGCGGGGACGGTCACCGCTGGGTGCCCGGCTTGCGGTTCTGCAGACCGAGCCACCGGCGCCGCAGCTCGTGCGCGGCGGCCTTGGGGCGCCGGTCGCGGGTGAACACGCCCTTCTTGTTGCCGTCGACCCGGTGGATCGCCCGGGTGGTCTGGAAGTCGGCGAAGTTCCAGATCTGCTCGCCGGCGAACGCCGCCACCCGGTCGAACACCCGGTGGTGCATCTCCAGGAAGTCCCGCTGGTACTCCTCCGTCCACGGGATGTCCCACAGGGAGTGCAGCCCCTGCATCGTGTCCGCGCCGTACTCGGTCATGAGGATGGGCTTGTCGTACTTCGCCGCCCAGCCGCGCAGGTCCCGCTCCAGGTAGTCCTCGGCCGTGACGAGGTCCCCGTTGGCGACGTACCAGCCGTAGTAGCGGTTCAGCGAGATCACGTCGAACAGGTCGGCGATGCGGTCGTTGCCGGGGTTGGCGAACATGACCACGGCGTAGGTGACCGGGCGGGTCGGGTCCAGCTCGCGGGTGAGCTGCACGAGCGGTTCGAAGTACTCCCGGGCGCCCTCCTCGTTGGAGGAGGGCTCGTTGGTGATGCACCACATCACCACGCTGGGGTGGTTCTTGTCCCGGGCGATCAGCTCGCGGAGGTGCTGGGCGTGCACCGCCTGCGTCTGGTCGTTGAAGGTCTCCGCGGAGAAGGTCGGCGTGGTGACCGCGCCGGTGATCCCGCCGGTGACGGCGAGGTTGAGGCCGACGGCCGAGGTCTCGTCGATGACGACGATGCCGTGCCGGTCGGCGAACTCCAGCACCTCCTCGGCGTAGGGGTAGTGCGAGGTGCGGAAGGAGTTGGCGCCGATCCACTCCATCAGCTGGAAGTCGTGCACCAGGTAGGCGTCGTCGTGGCCCTTGCCGCGGATGGGGGTGTCCTCGTGCTTGCCGAAGCCGGTGAAGTAGAACGGCTCGCCGTTGATCAGGAACTGGGTGCCGCGGACCTCGACGGTGCGGACGCCGAAGGCCTCGGTGTAGCTGTCGACGACCGTGTCACCGTCGACCACCTCGACCACGAGGTCGTAGAGGTGGGCCGCGCCGGGCTGCCACAGCGTGACGTCCTCGATCCGCAGGCTGCCCTCCGCGCCGGTGCCGGCGGCGACCTCGGCGCCCGTGACGTCCAGCGCGCGCACCCGGACGTCGGCCGGGGCGCTGGTGCGCACGGCGTAGTCGACGGTGCCCGCCGCCCCGTCCACACCGGTGACGACCGTGACGTCCTCGACGTGCGTGGCGGGGCGGCTGTACAGCCACACCGACCGCGCGAGCCCCGCGTAGTTGAAGAAGTCGTGCAGGTAGGTCTGCTTGCGCCGGCCGGACTGCTCCACGGTGAGCGTGCCCGGCGGGAGCGTCACGTTGGTCAGCTCGTTGTTGACCCCGACGGTGAGGCGGAACTCCTCCCCCGCCCGGACGACGTCGGTGATGTCGGCCTCGAACGGGGTGTACCCGCCGACGTGCTCGGCGACGAGGTGGCCGTCGACGTACACCCGGCCCTCGTGGGTGGCCGAGTCGAACCGCAGCAGCACCCGCTCGCCGGCCCACCCGCGGGGCACCCGCACCGAGCGCTGGTACCAGACCCACCCGACGTGGTCACGGATCTCCCGGTCGGCGAACAGGTCGTTGTAGCTGGCTGGCACCGCCGCCTCCAGCGTGGTCTCCAGGCGGCCGGTCCACGGCTCGTCCTGCACGCGGCCGGCGATGCCGAAGCGCCACAGGCCGTCGAGGTTCACCAGTTCACGGGTCGGGGTGGCGCGGGGCTTGAGCATCGATCTCCTCCTGGTTCGGCGGCGCCGGGGACCCGGCGCCGGGTGCTTCAGCGGGGGCCGGCGAGGGTGAGCCGCCACTCCCAGGCGTGCTCGCGAGCCGACAGCCGGTACGGCTTGCGGGTGTCCGGGCCGAGCAGCGCCGTGCCCACGCCGCGGTGGGCGACGTCGAGGTGGACCACCGTGGTCGCGCTCGAGGGCAGCTCCCACCAGTGCGCGGCGTCCTCGAGCTGGTCGACGGTGTACCGGCTGACGTTCATGTGCAGCGGGGTCGTCGAGGTGGCCCGGACCTCACCGGCCGGGCCTGACAGCCGCAGCTCGGTGACCCCGCCACGGGTGCCGTTCTCCTGCGGGAGGACGTAGGGCACCGCGAGGTCGTCGATCGGGCTCGACCACGCGCCGAGCAGCGCGGAGGCGGCCCGGTCCGGGTAGTTCTCCCACGGCCCGAGGCCGACCCACTCGGCCTGGTCGAAGCCGTCGGGCAGCTCGAACTCCATCCCGACCCGGAGCCCGTCGGTGGTGCCCTCGGGCAGCGTCACCTGCTCGGTGAGGACGACGTCGCCCTCGCCCACACCGCGGATGGTGCGGCGGTGGACGACCTCGTCCCCCCAGGCGGCGGCGTACCGGGTCAGCACCACCAGGCCGGCTGCGCTCTCCTCGGTGGTGACCTCCTGCGCGGTCAGCCGGAAGAAGCCGCTGCGGACGAAGCGCTGGTCCAGGCTGAAGGAGCCGTCGTTGTCGGTCAGCGCCCGCCACAGGGACAGCTGCGGGGCCCGGCGCAGCAGCGGGTGCCGCAGCGTCCCGGAGCCGTCGACCGGCGGCACCGTGGTCCCGGTGTCCGGCTCCGGCTCCGGGCGGCGCGGCAGCACCACCTGCTGCTCGGCGACGACGGTCCCCGCCGGCGCCCAGAGGGCGTCCTCCCGCGTCGCGACGCTCAGCGTGAGGGCCAGCGGGGACACCGAGGTGAGCAGCTCCCGGATCGAGGTGGGCAGCGGCACGTCGACCTCGGCGCCGGCCGGGACGTCGGGGCAGGAGAGGACGACCTCGCCCACGGGCCCGGTCCGGGTCTCGATCCGCAGTGCGAGCTCGGCGCCGCCCAGGTCGGCGAAGGTCTGCCGGTTGAGCAGCCGCAGCCGGCCGGCCGCGACCTCCTCGGGGCCGGAGACGATCCGCACGGGGCTGAAGATCCCGCGCAGCTCGAGCAGGGCCGGCTTCGGCGTGAGGTCGGCGAACGCGATGCCGTACAGCAGGGTGGGCCCGTTGTTCGGCTCGTCACCGAAGTCGCCGCCGTAGCGGTACCGGCCGTCGCCGTCCGGGTCCAGCGCCTGGTCCTTGAAGCCCCACAGGAAGCCGCCCTGGAGCCCCGGCAGGGTCTCGAACAGCTGCCAGTACTCCGCCAGGCCACCGGTCGAGTTGCCCTGCGAATAGGCGTACTCGCAGGTGATCAACGGCCGGTCGGCCCGGGCGTCGGCGGAGTACGCCGCCAGCGCGTCGAACGAGGGGTACATCGGGGCGACGACGTCGGTGGCGGCGTGGCCGCCGTACCAGTCGGTGGCCACCGCGGCCTCGTAGTGCACGAAACGGGTCGGGTCGAAGCGCCGGATCCACGCGGCGGCGGCGTCGTGCGCGGCCCCGTACCCGGTCTCGTTGCCCAGCGACCAGGAGATCACGCAGGGGTGGTTCCGGTCGCGCAGCACCATCCGCGTGATCCGCTCCACGATCGGGGTCAGGTACCGCGGGTCGTCGGGGATCGTCGAGGCGAACGCGTGCCCCTCCACGTCGGCCTCGTCGACCACGTAGAAGCCGATCTCGTCGCAGAGGTCGAGGAACACCGGGTCGTTCGGGTAGTGCGCGGTGCGGATCGAGTTCACGTTGCACCGCTTGAGCAGCGACAGCTCGGCCAGCATGTCGTCCCGGGTGATCACCCGGCCCGTGCGCGGGTGCACGTCGTGCCGGTTGACGCCCTGGACGAGGATGCGGCGGCCGTTGACGAGCAGGTCGCGCCCGACGATCTCGACCCGCCGGAACCCGACCCGCAGCTGCGTCTCGTCGACGACCCGGCCGTCGGCGGCCAGCAGCCGGACGGCGACGTCGGTGAGCTGCGGCCGTTCGGCCGACCACGGCTCCACCTCGAGCTCGGCGAGGGAGAACACCGCCCGACCCGCCGGCGCCGCGGTGAGCTTCATGCCCTGCCCCAGCATGCCGGGGATGGCCCGCAGCTCCGGCGGGATCGGCGCCTGCGCCGCAGTCAGGCTGACCATGTCCATGAAGTCGGCCGGCAGCCGGGGCTCGGGGCGGCTGGTGCGCTCCCGGCCGGCCTTGGGCAGGGTGGGCGCCGTCATCCGCGGGGACACCGGCAGCGTCTCTCTCCGGCCGAACACGGACAGCTCCACCGAGAAGTCGTTGTCGCGGAGGTGGGCCAGCCCGTCGGTCTCCACGGTGAGCTGCAGCGAGCCGCGACCGGTCGCCGCGTCGAAGTCGGCGACCGCGACGACGTCGGCCAGCCGGACCTCGGGAACGGTGTAGAGGAACACCGAGCGGGCCAGCCCGGACTGCCACCAGTGGTCCTGGTCCTCCAGGTAGCTGACCGCCGACCACTTCACCACGACCAGCTCGATCGTGTTGGTCCCGGCGACCACGGCATCGGTGACGTCGAACTCGGCCGCCAGGTGCGAGTCGCTGCTGGCCCCGATCGGCCGGCCGTTGACCGCCACGCGCAGCAGCCCCTCGGCGGCGCCGACGTGCAGCACCACCCGCCGCCCCTCGGGCGGGACGAACTCCACGGTCCGCCGGTACACACCCGTGGGGTTGGCCGCCGGGATCTGCGGCGGCACCTCGTCGAAGGGCATGGGGACGTTCGTGTAGTGCGGCCGGTCGGCGTCCTCGGACATGGTCCACAGGCTCGGTACGCGCACGGTCTTCCACTCGCTGCCGAGCGCGGCGGTGGGGGCGGGCAGCAGCTGGAACTGCCAGTCACCGTCCAGCGGGACCTCCGGGGTCCGGCGCAGGGCGGTCATCGGCAACCGCCCGGGGGCGGAGAAGCCGGTCGGGTCCCACGGCATGGTGGTCAGATCGCTGGTCATGTCAGTCCTCCGTCGGCACGCCACGGCGAGCGCCGTCGGCGGCCACGCCAAGCCCGGCGCCGGGGTGCAGGCGAGGCCCGGAGCACCGTCGGTCATGGAAACGTCCGCGGGGAGCGTGGTGGCCGTCACGCTACCATCAATGTTGGATCCGAATACGACTTTGGAGCTGAGAACTCGTGCCGACGCCATCGACCCGCGGGCCGTACGCCAAGTCCGCCGACATCCGGCACCGGATCGTCGAGGCGTGCGTCGACGCCCTCGCCGAGACCGGCTTCCACGGGGTGACGATGAAGGACGTCGCCCGACGGGCCGACCTCGGCTACACGACCCTGCTCCACCACTACAGCCGGAAGGAGGACCTGCTGGCCGCAGTCCTCCGGTTGCGCGCGGACGAGAGCACCGAGTACCTGCACTCCGCCCAGGCGCTCGACCCCGCCACCCACCCGTTGGAAGCCCTCCGGGGCATGCTCGCCGTGCTCGTCGACAACGAGCAGCGGCCGGGGATCATCGAGCTCCACGTGGTGCTGTCGGCCGAGGCGACGTCGCCGCACCACCCCGCGCACTCGTACTACGCGGAACAGTCACGCGCCCTGCGCGACTTCTACCGCCTGGCCTTCGCCACCCTGGCCACGCAGGGACGACTGCACTCCCCCCTCGACCCGGAGACCCTCGCCACCATGACCGTGTCCCTGGTGAGGGGCCTCCAGGCCCAGTGGCTGCTCGACCGCGAAACGGTGAGCGTGCCCACCGTCATCCGGGCCTTCCTCAGCTCCCTCGTCCCAGACCTGGAGGACTGAGCCCCGGTCTCGGCGCCGACACGCGCACGGGTCCCGAGCGGCGGACGCCACTCGGGACCCGTGTGCGAGCGGGTGCGGCTGGACCTACTCGGCGACGTCGAACGCCCGGATGGTGCTGAGCGGCCGGGCGCCGGTACCGACGAACTCGATCCCGTCCGTGGTGGCCCATCGCGTCCCGATGACACCGATCGGCGCGTCGAGCGCCTGGTCCACCACGACCGTGCCGGCCTCCTCGTACAGCTCGGTGCGCGCGTCCACGTCGGTCGTGGTCGCGATCTCGTCGTACAGCGACGCGATCTCCGGGTTGGTGACGTCGAACGGGTTGACCGAGCCCGTCGCGCTGTAGTGGTCCTGCAACACCCGCGACGGCACGTCGAGGCTCTCGATCCAGAACGCCGCCGGGTACGCCCCGGACTGGATGGCCGAACCGGTGTCCGTCGGGGGCAGCGGTTCCCACGTGACGTCGATCCCGACCTCACCCAGGGCCTGGGTGACCGTCGGCTGGAAGTTCGTCGACACCAACGTGGCGGGCAGGGTCAGCTCGAAGCCGTCGGCGTACCCGGCCTCGGCGAGCAGCGCGCGGGCGGCCTCGGGGTCGTAGTCGTACACGGTCGGCTCGACGTACCCGGGCGTGCCCGGGGCGAAGAGGGTCTCGGTGGGCTCACCGTTGCCCTGCAGGATTCCCTCGACGATCCCCTCGCGGTCGAAGGCCATGTTGATCGCCTGGCGCACCCGGACGTCGGCGAGCGCGGGGACCATGGTCCCCTCCCGGTCCAGGATCTTGATGCTCGCGGTGGCGTTCGGCGACAGCTCGGAGATGGTGAAGTCAGCCCCCTGGAGCTGCTGGGCCTGGGCCGGCTGCACCGAACCGGCGTTGATCTCCCCGGACTGCAGGGCGTTGAACGCCGCCGTCTGGTCCTGGATCACCCGCACCCGGAAGGTCTCGAAGGGGTAGTCCTCGACGTTCCAGTAGTCGTCCCGGCGGTTGAGCACGTAGGTGGCACCGGTCACCGTGGCCTCGGTGTCGAGCTCGTACGGCCCCGAGCCGACCGGGTCGAGCGCCGTGGAGTCGTCGTCGAGCGTCTCGGCGTCCCCGATGACGCCGGCGGCCAGCGCGAGGTTGGACAGCAGGGTGGGGTCCGGCTCCGAGAGGTCGAGGACGACCGTGCGCTCGTCGGGCGCCTCGACCGACTCCACGCTGGCGAGCTTGGGCTGCTGCGGCCCGGGCGTGGTGCGGGTGCGCTCGAGCGTGGCCGCCACGTCCTCGGCGGTCACCGGGTCGCCGTTGCTGAACGTCATGCCCTCGCGCAGCGTCAGCGTGAGGGTCTGCAGGTCGTCGGAGTACTCGTAGCTCTCGGCCGCGTACGGCTGCGGTTCGCCGTTCTCGTCCAGGACGAACAACGAGTCGAAGAGCGCGGTCCAGATGAACGCCTGCTGACCCTCCTGCAACTGCGCCGGGTCCAGCGAGTTGGGCTGGGCCTGGATCGGCAGCGCGAGGGTTGCATCGCCGGCACCGGACGCGCCTCCCCCCTCGCCGGACGATTCCGACCCGCCCGAACAGGCGGCCGTCGAGAGGAGCGCCGTGGCCCCGAGGGCCGCAACGAGACGCCGCGGCACAGGCCGCGGACGGGTGAACTGGGCGAGCATGGTCACTCCCTTGTGATGCGCACCTACCGGCGCGAACGGGCCGGACACGGGAGGACCCGTGGTGCCGCGGGTGTTGATCCGCACACCGGAGCCCTCTGGCTGACCTCAGCCAAGCAGTGGCGCAGCTCACGGTGAACCGATTGCCACTTGTTGCCACAACCTGTCGCACAGATCACAGGACGGTCACGTCCCGCGCCAGGGCGCACAAGGCGGCCAGAGGGGTGCGCCGGCCCCGATCGACGCCCCCGACTCATTGGCAACCGGATGCCAAAGAGGTTGACCTGCCTCGCGCACCGTGCATAGGTTCGCCGTCCACAGTGCCGGTGACCGGTGCCGACGCGACGAGCTCCACGCGCCGACGGCGTCGTCCCGCGCGGACCAGCTGTGGCCCCCGAGCACGGAGAGGTGTGCCCCCATGCCCCACCCGACGTCCATCCTGGTGACCGCCCCACCGGGGCTCACCGAACGACCGGCCGTCGACTGGGCGCTGAGCAAGCTCCGCGAGGCCGCCGACGCCCGGTCGACGGGCCTGCACGTCGGAACGGCGAGCGGCACGGAGACGGAGGCCGCGAGCGGCCTGTCGATCAGGCTCGGGAGCCCGGACGACCTCCGCCGCACCGGTGGCCCGGCCTGCCCCGAGGAGGCCGAGTCCTACGCCATGTCGGTGGAGGCGGCCGCCGGAGACGGTCGCCGGCTGTCCATCGCAGCGACCGACGACCGCGGGTTCACCTACGCCCTCACGGAGGTCGCCCAGCGGTTGGCCGCGGGCGGCGTGGCCTCCTTCGAGGTCGGGGAGTCCGAGGTCCAGCGTCCGCACGTCCCGGTCCGCGGCATCCAGCGCGCGTTCTCCAGCGTCCACGAGGACTCCCCGTGGTTCCACGACCGGGCCTTCTGGACCGAGTACCTGGACCACCTGGCGATGCAGCGGTTCAACCGGTTCCACCTGGCCTTCGGGATGCAGTACAACTACGGCACGGGGTTCGAGAGCCGCACCGCCACCGACAACTACCTCTGCTTCCCCTACCCCTTCCTGCTCGACGTCCCGGGTCACTCCGTGCGCGCGCAGGGGGTGACCGACGGGGAACGGGACCGCAACTTCGACGCGTTGGCGTACATCGCCCAGGAGACGAAGCGCCGCGGGATGTCCTTCCAGCTCGGGCTGTGGAACCACGCCTACGACTACGGCTACGACTCCCCCCACTGGTACCCGATCCTGGGGATCGGCCCGGAGTCGCACGCCGAGTACTCCGCCGCCGGGCTCGGCCAGCTGCTCGAGCGCATCCCCGAGATCGACGGGCTGACGTTCCGGGTCCACCACGAGGGCGGCATCCACGAAGAGGGCCACGAGACGTTCTGGGACGTGGTCTTCGAGGCCATCTCCGGCGTGGGTCGGCCGATCGAGGTCGACATGCACGCCAAGGGGGTCGACCAGGCGCTGCGCGACAGCGTCGTCAAGCCGAACATCCGGCCGGTCATCTCCGGCAAGTACTGGGCCGAGCACATGGGGCTGCCCTACCACCAGACGTCCATCCGCCCCCAGGAGCTCACGCCGTTCGCCTGGCCCGGGATGAACCGGAAGATGACCGGCGTCACCGACGTCGAGCGGCGCTTCACCCGCTACGGCTACGCCGACTTCCTCGCCGAGGACCAGCCCATCGACTTCATGTTCCGGATGTGGCCCGGCACGCAGAAGCTGCTGCTGTGGGGCGACCCCGCGATGGCGGCCGGCTTCGGGCGGATGGCGACGATCGGCGGCTCGCGCGGCGTCGACCTGTGCGAGCCGCTGTACTTCAAGGGCCGGCGGGGAACCGGCGAGCCCGGCCGGCGCGACCCCTACGTCCGCGACGACCTCCGGCTGGGCGTCCACGACTGGCGCAAGTACCGGTACACCTACCTGCTGTGGGGGCGGCTGCTGTACGACCCCAGCACCGACCCCGAGGTGTGGCGTCGCTTCCTCCGGGACGACTACGGCGCGGCGGCTGCCGACCTCGAGGAGGCCCTCGCCCTGCTCAGCCGGGTGCTGCCGCTGGTGACCGTCGTGCACGGGGTCAGCGGCGCCAACAACCACTACTGGCCGGAGATGTACACCGACCTGGCGGTGTCGTTCTGGCGGCAGATGACGCACTACGTGTACGACACCCCGGAGCCGCGGACCTGGGAGGGGGTCAGCCCGTTCGACCCCACGCTCTTCTACTCCGTCGCCCAGTACTGCGACGACGCGCTGGGCGGGTCCCTCGACGCCCGATACACGCCGCTGGAGGTCGCGGCGTGGCTGGAGACGATGGCAGCGGAGGGGAGCGCCGCGACCGACCGCGCCGTCGAGGTCGGCGATCCCGCCGACCCGCAGACCCAGCGGACGCTGATCGACCTGCGGGTGCTCGTCCAGCTCACGCGCTTCTTCGCCGGCAAGTTCCGTGCCGCGGTGGCCTACGCCCTGTTCGCCCGCACGAGGGACGTGGCGCACCTGGAGGAGTCCGCGCGCCTGCTCGAGCAGTCGCACAAGGCCTACGGCGAGATCCCGGCCCTCGTGGCCGGGGTGTACCAGGACGACCTGGCCTTCGGATCGGGCGCGATGGAACGCGGGACGTGGAAGGACCGGCTCATGGCGATGCGGGAGGACGCCTACCTGCTCCGCATCGAGCTCCAGCGGGCCCGAGCGGTGGAGCCCGTCTCCCCCTCCCCGGCCCTCGCCCAGCGGGAGAGCCGCACGGTCGTCCCCGGCCGCTTCGAGACGGCCGAGCGGTACGCCCACGGGGAGCCGTTCGCCGTCCGGCTCGTCGTGGACGCGCCGGTGTCCGGCGCCGTCCTGCGCTACCGACACCTGAACCAGGCCGAGGCGGTGCAGTCGGTCGAGATGAGCCGCGTCGGCGAGCACTTCGAGGCCGCCGTCCCGGCCGACTACACCACGGCACCGTTCCCCCTGCTCTTCTTCGCCGAGGTGCAGGTCGACGGCGAGCACCCGGTGCTGATCCCGGGGCTCGGTGCATCACTGTCCGACCAGCCCTACGTCGTGGTGCACAGCACCGCGGCACCGGCGACGAGCGGGACGACGAGCACGCAGGACTGAGTCCCACCCCGCCCTCGGCCACCCGGCCGAGGGCGGGGTGCGTGCCCGGCGTCCGGAGCAGTCGCGCCACCGTCGACGAGGCCGACCACGACGGGTGGTCGACGGGCCCGGACGTCGACCCGTCCCGCCGAGTCGGCCTCGCCCACCTACCCGCTGGGCAGCGCGCCCGTGCCAGGAGCCCGGGCAGATGGCGATCTGCCCGGGCTCCTGGCACGACTGGGGACGGCGGCCGGTTCAGCTCGCCGCGGTGATCCGGACGACCTCGAAGAGCCCGACGGTCGGCAGGTCGACGACCCGGTCCGCACCGTCGGCGCGGGTCTGCAGGGGGACGCCGGCCACGAGGGCGTCGACCCGGAGGTCCTCCGCGCCCCGCCCACGGAGGCGCAGCGAGCCCCCCGCGACCGGGACGTGCGCGCCGTAGGACCGGCGACGTGCGCCGCTGTGGTTGAGCAGGTGCACGACCGTGCTGCCACCGCTCTCCCCCACGACCACCTCGACGCGGTCGTGCAGCTCCGCGGTGACCGCCGGGTCGACCAGCGACCGGACCACGCTGCCGAGGTGGTCCCGCACGTCGGTCTTGCCGTACTCGCGGTAGGTCCGCCCCACGGTCCAGGGCACCAGCACGACCTCCCCGCTGCCGAACCGGCGCTGCACCCGGTCCGGGTCGTCGCTCGCGGTGTGCCCGTAGGCGAGCTCCGGCGGTCCGTGCGGTGCTCGGGGCAGCACGAAGCCCACCGTGCGGACGTCCGGTCGCCACTCGAAGCGCTGGTAGCGGCCCATGACCGGGAGGATCGGCGCGTCGTAGTGGTGCTCGGCCATCCGTGGCTGCTCCCGGTCGGTGACGTACGTCGACCAGAGGTCGGCGCCGGCCAGCGCGGGTGTCACCGGGCGCAGCGCCGGGCTGCACTCCAGCTCCACCGCGCCGTCGCGGCTCACCCCGGCCGCACCGGTGATGAGCAGCTTCCCGCCCCGGGAGACGTAGTCGTCGACCCCGGCGGCACCGCGGCCGAGGGTCCCGACGTCGGGCAGCACCACGAGGGAGTACCGGTCCAGCGCGCCCGCCGCCGCGACCGCCGCCAGGTCACCGACCGGCACGACGTCGAACGGCACGTGCTGCTCGAGCAGCGCCTCGTAGACACCGCGGAACTCGTCGATGACCTCCCAGTAGGTGCCGGTGGTCACCGAGCCGTAGTCGGGACGGACCAGGGCGACCGGTGCCGCCGGCTCCAGCTGCCGGTAGAGGTCGACGTGGTCCCGCCGGAACCGCATCACCTCGCGACCGAGCGACAGCGCCCGCTGCATCGGCAGCCGCCCGGGTGCACCGAAGAAGAACGCCGACGGGTTGCCGCCGCGGGCGACCGTCTGCACGAGGTACTGGGCGAAGTGCTCCGGCTGCTCGGCGCCCATGCGGTAGGCGTGGTCGATGAAGGCGACGCAGTTGACCATGACGGCCGAGCCCGGCTGCGAGGACACGTGGGCGCTCACCGCCTCGGCGGTGGCGTGCGGCCAGAACTCCTTGCCGGGCATCGCGCGGTAGGCGTTGTTGCCCTCCAGGTACACGATGGGCGCCCCGCGTCGGAGCAGGACGCCGATGTCCCGGTCGCGCGCCGCGACGTGGTCGACGATCGTCGCCGTGAGGCGGGCGAGCGTCGCGCTGGTGTACTGCCGCCACAGGCCGAAGTTCTCACCGCCCAGCGTGGTCGGCAGCTGCTTGCCGCCGCTGAACTCCGCGAACCCCGCCCGGCACGCGGCGCAGTGGCACGGCGGGTGGTTCACCTCGTCGTAGTCGCGCTCGTTGAAGTTGAACCAGTTGAAGAACAGTCCGTCGACGTCGTACCGGTCGAGGACCTCGTCCACGACGTCGAGGGTGCGCTCCTGGTAGTACTCCGCCGAGGGGCAGGTGCTGTACAGCGTGTTGTAGAGCTGCGGCTCGCCGTCCGGGGAGCGGTACAGCCAGTCGGGGTGCTCCTCGGCGATCTCGGACGAGACCTTGGACATGTCGAGCCTGGCGATGACCCGGACGGCCCGGCGCTTCGCGGCGGCGACCGCGTCACCGAACAGGTCCCCGGACGCGCGGCCGGCCAGGAGCGGGTTCCGGGTCTGGAAGGGCAGGTCGGTCGGGTAGAACGACGAGATCCCGCCGGCGTTCAGCAGCCAGGTGTCCGCGCCGTGGTCCTCGACCGCGTCGAGCGCGACCTCGACATCGACGTCCGCGTCGACCTGCTGGAGGTTGGTCTGGAGGACGGTGAACGGCTCGCGCCAGCGGCTCCCCGCAGGGAGATCGCGCTGGGTGGGGCCGGAGTTGTCGGGCATCTGCACCTCTCGAGGCGGGCGGGGACGTCGTTCGTCCCGAACTGGGCGGGACGGACGACGCTCGGGGGCGGACGGGACGGACCTGCGGGGCCAGGGACCCGGCGGGCACGGTCGGGCTGCTCAGGCCTCCGGCCGGATGGCGGGGCCGGGCCACCCGGCGACCGCACCCGACACCTGGTTCGGGTCGTCCTGCTCACCGGCCGGGTCGCCCTGCTGGTCGGCGGGTGTTCCTCCACCGGCTTCCAGCCGGGCCATGCGGTGCCGCTCCTCCCGGCGCCGGCGCTGCTCCACCGGGTCCGCGACGGGCGAGGCGAGCAGCAACCGCCGGGTGTACGGGTGGTCAGGGGTGGACGTCACCGCGGCTGCGGGTCCGGTCTCGACGATGTCGCCCTGGTAGATCACCGCGACCCGGTGGCTGACATGGCGCACCACGCCGAGGTCGTGGGAGATGAACAGGTACGAGACGCCGGTCTCGCGCTGGATGTCCATCAGGAGCTCGAGGACGAGAGCCTGCGTGGAGAGGTCCAGCGCCGACACGGGCTCGTCGCAGATGATGAGCTTCGGCCCCGGCGCCAACGCGCGGGCGATGGCGACGCGCTGGCGTTGGCCGCCGCTGAACTCCCGGGGCAGCCGCTGCCCCGCGTCCTTGGGCAGCTCCACCTTGTCCAGCAGGCCCAGCACCCGGGCCCGTGCATCACGTGCGGTGACGCCCTGGACGATCAACGGCTCGCTGAGGATGTCCTCGATGGTCAGCGCCGGGTTCAGCGACGAGTACGGGTCCTGGAAGACCACCTGGATGTCCCGCGCGAGCGCGCGACGCTGCGCCGTCCCGGCATGGGTGATGTCCTCGTCCTGGAACCGGATGGTCCCCCCGCTCGCCTCGACGAGACCGAGCGTCGCGCGCCCGATGGTCGTCTTGCCCGAGCCGGACTCCCCGACGAGCCCCAGGACCTCCCCCTCGCCGAGGGTGAGCGAGACGCCGTGCAGGACCTCGATCGGCCGGGCCCGGAACCCACGGCCGGGGAAGGCGACGCGGAGGTCGTCGATCTCGAGGAGCGGTGCGGTCGCGGTCATCGGGGTCCCTCCGCCCCCGGTGCGACCAGCACCGGGGAGTCCGTGCGGACGTGGCTCTCGTCGAGGATGGAGTCGAGCAGCATCCGTGTGTAGGGGTGCTGGGGTTCGCGGAACACGGCCTCGACCTCGCCGGTCTCCACGATGCGGCCCTGCTGCATCACGGCGATCCGGTCGCAGATGTCCGCGACGACGCCGAAGTTGTGCGTGACCATCAGGATCGCCATGCCCATCTCCGCCTGCAGGTCGCGCAGGAGGTCGAGGATCTCGGCCTGGATCGTCACGTCGAGCGCCGTCGTCGGCTCGTCGGCGATCAGCAGGCGGGGCCGGCTGGCCACCGCCCCGGCGATCAGGACGCGTTGCGCCATGCCGCCGGAGATCTGGTGCGGGTAGGAGGAGAAGACCCGCTTCGGGTCCGGGATGCCGACGTGGTCGAGCAGCTCCATCGCCCGCTTCCCGGCGGCGGCCCGGGGCAGTCCCGAGGTGGCCCGGATGCCCTCCACCAGCTGGGCACCGATCGTGAACGACGGGTCGAGGTT
The DNA here is from genome assembly GCF_026967985.1 of Modestobacter sp. VKM Ac-2984. Classification (GTDB taxonomy): domain Bacteria; phylum Actinomycetota; class Actinomycetes; order Mycobacteriales; family Geodermatophilaceae; genus Modestobacter. The sequence goes on from NZ_JAPVBJ010000003.1 coordinate 519,528, forward strand.
GGACATCGGCTCCTGCGGCACGTAGGCGATCGCCCGGCCACGCACCTGGATCAGCTCACGCTCGCGCAGCCCGAGGAGCTCCCGTCCCTCGAGCCGGATGGACCCGCTGGTCACGACGGCGTCGGGCGGCAGGAGGCCCAGGACGGAGAAGGCCGTCTGGCTCTTCCCCGAGCCGGACTCGCCGACGAGCCCCAGGGTCTCCCCGGGCCGGATCTCCAGCGAGACGCCCTTGAGGACGTCCTTCACCCCACCCGACGGCGTCGGGTACGAAAGGCTGAGGCCCTCGATCTGCACGAGGGCCTCCCCCGCTTCCCCTCTCGACGCCGGAGAGCCGGCCTCGACGCGGGGCGTCGCGATCTTCTGGGCCTTGGGCCGCGCCCCCTCCAGGGCGTCGCGCAGCGAGTTGCCGAAGAGCACCAGGGCCGAGGTCAGCACGCCCAGGAAGGCGGCCGGCCAGACGAACTGGAGCGGGTCGACGTAGTAGTTGCGGAAACCGTCGGAGATCATCGCGCCGAAGCTCGGGACCTCCGTCGACCCCAGACCGAGGAACGCCAGCCCGGCCTGGACCCCGATCGCCGAGCCGGTGAGGAACGCGGCCGAGATGATCACGGGCCCCCGCACGGTCGGCATCACCTGCCGACGCAGGATGCGCGGGCTCGACAGGCCCGACACCCGCGCTGCGTCGACGTAGAGCTCGTTCCGTGCGCCGACGGTCAGGTTCCGGACGATGCGGTAGACGCCCGGTGCCAGCAGCACGCCGAAGATGAGCATCGTCGCCCGGAAGTCGCCACCGGTCACCGGCAGCAGCACGATCAGCAGCAGCAGACCGGGGAACGTCATGATCAGGTTGAACAGCCACTCGGTGGCGAACCGGGTCCGTCCCCCGAAGTAGCCACCGATCAGCCCGAAGGTCAGCCCGACGGCGACGGCGACGCTCATGCCGATGAGCCCGGAGAGCACGCTGGTGTTGATCGAGTACAGCAGCCGGGCGAAGATGTCCCGGCCGCTCTGGTCTCCGCCGAGCAGGTAGCCCGGGGTCCCTGGGTCGACGTTCACCGCGCTGAGCGCCGATTCGTTCGGGTCGTGCTGGGCGATGAGCGGCGCCAGGAGCCCGAGCAGGACGATGACGACGAGGATCGTCGCCGTGATGACCGCCTGCGGGTCCCGGATCAGCCGGCCGAACGCCGATCGGCGCGGCGTGGTGTCCGCGGCCTCCGTCTCGGTCTCCGTCTCAGTGGCCTGCGCCTCGCTCAAAAGAGCCTCGCCTTCGGGTTGAGCCAGCCGTTGATGAGGTCGGTCAGCAGGTTGATGGAGACGACGAGCAGCACGCTGAAGAGCGTGATGCCCAGGATCACCGGGACGTCGCCCCGCAGCGCGGAGTTGAAGGCGAACGACCCGAAGCCCGGCAGCGCGAAGACGTTCTCGATGATCAGTGCGCCACCGAACATCGACAGGAACTCCAGCGACATGACCACCAGCGCGGGCGAGGCGGCGTTCCGCAGCGCGTGCCGGTAGACGATGGACCGGGTCGCCACGCCCCGCGACCGCAGGGTCCGGACGTAGTCCTTCTGCAGCTCACCGATCATGGTCCCGCGCACCTGGGCGGCCATGTTCGCGATGCCGTTGATGACGAGCACGATGACCGGGAGCGTGATCGCCAGCGCCCACCGGCCCGGGTTCTCGGTCAGCGGCGTGTACCCGGTTGCCGGGAACCAGCCCAGGTTCACGGCGAAGACGACGACGAGCACGATCGCGATGAGCAGGTTCGGGAACAGGTGCCCGGTCAGCGAGACCGCCTGGGAGAGCCGGTCGACCGCTCCGGCGCGCGAGGCCGCCAGGACGCCCAGCGCGACGCTGATGACCACGCTGATCGCCAGCGCGACGAGCACCAGGGAGAGCGTGACGCCCAGCCGTGATCCCACGGCCTGCGCCACCGGCTCGCTGGTGAAGTAGGAGTTCCCGAAGTCGCCGGTGAGCACGCCACCGAGCCAGTCGAAGTACTGCACGACGACCGACCGGTCGAGTCCGAGCTGTACCTGGAGGGCCTCGATCGACTCAGGGGTCGCGGCCGGCCCGAGGATGCTGGCCGCCACCCCGTCGAAGGAGGAGCTCAGCAACCAGAAGACGAAGAACGTGACCAGGAGCGCGAGGACCAGCGCGGTGGCGAGTCTGCGGAGGATGTACTGGAGCATGCGGGCCCTTGTCGGTGTCGAGGGGCGGTCAGGACGGCGGCTGGCCTGAAGGGCCCTCCTGCTGACGGTCAGGTCGGTGACGATCAGGGGCGGTGGGAGGTGCCGGAGCCGTTCCCGGCTGGGCAGCTGGCCCCCGGATCACGGCCCTGGAACGCCTCGTCAGCGCACCACAGGAGGACCGAGCGCCCGTTGCTGTGAAGTGAAACACCGGTGTGACCGGGGCGACAACCAGTTGCCAACCAGTTGCCGCGAAGTGTGCGGCTTCTCGTTCGACCTGCGCATGCGGTGATGCAGGTGGCCACGGCAACCCGTTGCAATGCGTGCCGGGAGGGCCCGACCGCGGCGTGCACGGTGCACGTCGGTCGGCGCCCCGGGGAGACCGGTCCGGATGCGTCGGGCGCACCCGGACCGGCCTCCTGACTCGAGGTCCGCCGCTGTTACTCGGCGCCGAAGGAGCGGATGTCCTGCGGGGAGTTGGCCGTGCCCTCGAAGGTCACCCCGGGGGCGAGCGCCCACCCCTGGCTCAGCGCGAAGATCGGTGCGAAGAGCGCGTTGTCGACCCCGAACTCGTTGATCTCCTGGTAGATCTCGGCGGCCTCGTCCGGGTCCACCGTGTTCGCCGCCTCCTCCAGCAGGGCGTCGAGCTCGGGGTCCTGGTAGCCGAACGGGTTGTGCGAGCCACCGGGCGCGTAGTAGAGCGCCGCGGTCCGGGCCGGCGGGGCCACGCTGCCGATGTTGAAGTACCCGGCCCAGTCCGTCGTCTGCACGTTGGTCTGCATCGTCACGGGCTGCCACTCGACCGTGATGCCGACGTCCTCGAGGGCCTGGGTGATGGAGGGCTGGAAGTTCTGCACGATGAGGTTGGCCGGGAGCTCCAACGTGAAGCCGTCGGCGTAGCCCGCCTCGGCGAGGAGCTCCCGCGCCCGCTCCGGATCGTGGGGGTACTCCTCGTCGAGCGCCTCCACGTACGCCTGCGACGCCGGGTTGAAGATCTGCGTGGTCGGCGTGCCGAGCCCCTGGAGGATCGCGTCCACGAACCCCTGTCGGTCGAGGGCCAGGTTGATCGCCTGCCGGACGCGCACGTCCGCGAGCTCGGGCGCCACCTGCCCACCGCGGTCGGCGAGGACGAGCCCGCCGACGCCCTGGCCCTCGACCACCGTGACCCCCAGACCGGCTGCCTCGGCCTGCTTGGCCTGGGCTGCGTCGACGCCGCCGGCGTCCACCTCGCCCGCCAGGAGTGCGTTGACCGCCGCCGTGCGGTCGGCGATCACCCGGACGGTCACCGTCTCGAAGGGGTAGGCGTCGGCGTTCCAGTGGTCGTCCCGCCGCTCGAGCACGTAGCTCGAACCGGCGACCGTGGCGTCCTGGTCCAGCACATAGGCGCCGGAGCCGACGGGATCGAGCGCCGTGTCGGGCGAGTCGATCGTGTCCGGGTCGCCGATCACACCAGCGCCCTGGGCCAGGGAGCCGAGGAGGTTCGGGTCGGGGCTGCTGAGGTTCAGCACGACCGTGTCCTCGTCCGGGGTGTCGATCGACTCGACGGCGGCGAGGTTCCCCTGCTGCGGGCCGACCGTGGTGCGGGTCCGCTCCAGGGTGGTCTTCACGGCCTCGGCCGTGACCGGGTCGCCGTCACTGAAGGTCATGCCGTCGCGCAGGTCGAGCGTCAGCGTCCGGGCGTCCTCGGAGTACTCCCAGCTCTCGGCCGCGTTCGGCTGCAGGGCCCCATCCTCGCCCGGGTACAGCAGCGTGTCGTAGACACTGCCCCAGATGTAGCGCTGCTGACCATCGTTGAGCTGGGCGGGGTCCAGCGAGTTCGGCGCGGCCTGGACGGCGAGCGAGATGTCGCCGGCACCCCCGGAGCCGGGTTCCGGGGACTCGCCGGACGGCGAGTCCCCGCCGCCGCAGGCAGACAGCGCGAGCAGCGCTGCCACGGCGGGGACCCCGAGCGAGAGCTTGCGGGGAGGAAGCACGGACATGAGGTCTCCTTTGACGCACACGAGCTGTGTCGGGGTACGGCCGCGCCGCCGTTGCGGCGCGGCCGGCTAGCGGGGGGTGTAGATGTCGCGGGGGGTGAGCGCGTTCAGCAGCGGCTCGCCGCTGCGGTACCGCCGGACGTTCTCCACGATGACCTCGATCGACCGGGCGGTGCGGTCGGGCAGCTTCGGCGTCATGTGCGGGGTGAGCAGGACGTTGGGCGCATCCCACAGCGGGGACTCCGACGGCAGCGGCTCCGGGTCGGCGACGTCGAGTCCGGCGCCGGCGATCGCGCCGCTGTGGAGGGCCTCGACGAGCGCGTCCTGGTCGACGAGGCCGCCGCGCGCCAGGTTGATGAGGTAGGCGCTCGACTTCATCCGCGCGAACTGGTCGGTGGAGAAGAGGTGGTACGTCTCGTCGCTCAGGTGGGCGGCGAGCATGATGACGTCGGCCTCCTCGATCAACGGGTCCAGGGTGTCGCCGGCATCCGCGGCGAGCAGTCGGTCCACGCCGGGGGCGCCCTCGTCGGCCCGCCGGCGGTAGGCGATCACCCGCATCCCGAAGGCCTTGCCCAGCAGCGCCATCTCCCGGCCGGTCTTGCCGAACCCGACGATGCCCAGCGTCTTGCCGTGCAGCGCCAGGCGGTTCTCGTAGCCGACGGGGCCGCGCCACTGGCGGGCGGCCTGCATCTCCAGGAGCCCCTTCGCGTCGAAGGTGAGCGCCAGGGCGAAGTAGAAGGCGTGCTGGGCCAGCGCCGGGGCGGAGCGACCGGCCGACCCGGTGACGAGCAGGCCCTTCTCGAACACCTCGGGGCGGGCAGACCGGGTGAGGCCGGCGTGGTCGCAGTGGACCCAGCGGAGCTCGGGCGCCGCCAGGTGACGCTCGTCGAGGTCTCCCCAGAGCACCGCCACGTCGGCCTTCTCCAGCGCTCGGGCGATGCCCTCGGTGTCGCCCGGGCTGAGGTGGAGGAACTCCGCCGGCTCGAAGGCGCGACGCAGTTGCTCCACCTCGTCGGGCTGGAAGAAGACCGTCGCGAGGACGGTGCGGATGTCGCGAGGCTCTTGACCGGCATCCAACGGGGACGACTCCTCTGGCTCGGGTTCCCCACCGGCCCAGCAGACCGGAGCGGGATGTCTGGGACCGAGTGTGGCAACTGTCACAGGACCGTGTCAACCGGTTGCCAAACTGTGACCAAACCGCGCTGAGCGCCCGCTGTGCCGGGTGGGGCGGACCGACTGCGGATCAGCAACCGGATGCCAGATCGGTATGCTCGCCTCGGCCCGACGATCGGGCCGACCTCCGAGTGCGCATGCCGCCGGCGTCCCGTGTCGTGCGGGTCCCGAGCGGCCAGGACGGACGGGTGTGACGGAGAGACAGAACGGCACCGGGACCTCGGCCGGCCGCGCGCGCGGACCCGTCACGATCTACGACGTCGCCCGGCTGAGCGGGGTCAGCCCCTCGACCGTCTCCCGCGCGCTGAACAACCCCGGACGACTGAGCGCCGACACCGAGAAGCGGATCCGGGAGGTCGCCGATGCGGTCGGCTACCGCCTCAACCCGATGGCGCGGGCGCTGCCGACAGGCCGGACGCACACGGTCGGCCTGATCCTGTCCGACATCACCAACCCGGTGTACTTCGACCTGGTGCGCGGGGTCGAACGAGTGGCAGCCGGTCGCGGCTACATCCTCATCCTCGCCGAGTCCCAGGAGTCGGCCGACCTCGAGAACGAGACGGCACAGCGCCTCCTGGCCTCCGTCGACGGCCTCATCCTCGTCGCCACCCGGCTGGACAACGCCGACATCCGGGCCCTGGCCGAGCGCAAGCCGCTGTTCGTGGTGAACCGCAAGGTCCGTGGCATCCCGGGTGTGGTCCCGGACGTCGTCCCGGGCATCCGCGCGGCGCTCGACCACCTCGCCGAGCAGGGACACCGCTCGATCGCCTACCTGGCCGGCCCCTCGGGTTCGTGGATGAGCCGGCTGCGCGGCCGCACGCTCGACCTGACTGCCGGTGAGCGGGGCATGACGATCGTGGAGATCGGCCCGGGCGAGCCCACGCTGCACGGCGGGCAGGCCGCGCTGCAGGGCGTCCGCGACTCCGGTGCGACGGCCGTGCTCGCCTACAACGACCTCATGGCCACCGGGCTGCTCAAGGCCTGCCGGGACGGCGGCGTCCGGGTGCCCGAGGAGCTCAGCGTGATCGGCTTCGACGACATCTTCGGCTCCGACTTCACCTCTCCCCCGCTCACCACGATCCGCACCCCGCTCGGCCTGGTCGGCGACGAGGCCGCCCGCCGGCTCATCGCGGCCGTCGAGAAGGGCGAGGAGGGCCGCCGGACACCGCTGGCCACCGAGTTCGTGCTCCGCGGCTCGACCGCGCCCCCGCGCGGCTGACCCCCTCCCCCGTCAGGCGGGGTGCGCGGTCGCGTGACCGGCGATCAGCCGCGCGACCTCGGCGGGCTCGGCCACCGGGGCCAGGTGCGCCGCCCCCCGGACGACCTCCAGCCGCGCTCCGGGCACGGCACGGGCGATCAGCTCCTGGTCGGCGACCGGGTTGGCGGTGTCCGCCTCGCCGCTGACCACGAGCGTGGGCACCGTGATGCGGGGCAGGTCGTCCCGCACGTCGGCATCGGCCAGGACGTCGCCGGCGTGCGCGTACCCCGCCGCGTCCGTGGTCGCGAGCATCTCCCGGTAGCGGGCGAGCACGTCCGGCCGGCTCGCCTGGAACTCCGGGGTGAACCAGCGGTCCATGACCATCGGCACGATCGGGGCGATGCCTTGTTCCCGCACGAGCCGGCACCGGTCGACCCAGACCTCCCGGGAGAACCGGGCGGCGCAGCACATCGCGGTGACGGACAGCAGCCGCTCAGGTCGCCGGGCGGCGGTACGCAGGGCGACGAGCCCACCGAGGGAGATGCCGGCGAGGTGCACCCGCTGCGTCCCGACCTCGTCGAGCACGCCGACGACGTCGTCGACGAGGTCGTCGAGGGAGAACGGTTCGCGGGCCGCCGGACCACCACGGTCCCGCTGGTCGAACCGGACGACGCCGAAGCGCTCGGCGAGCGTCGGGACGACGCCGTCCCACATCGCCGTGGTGGTGGCCAGGGAGTTGACCAGGACCACGGTGCCGGCCGCCCCGGAGGGGTCGCTCGTCGGGGTCACCAGGACCCCGGTGTAGCCGCTGCTCATCCCGCTGCCTCCTCCGGCGCCCGCTGCGGGCACCTGCCGTCACTGGTCTCCGGGGCGCGCGGGATCCGGCCGCCGGCGCCACGGAAGGCGCGCCGCCCGGGACCTGGCGGGTTCCGGTGCGCCCGGCTAGCGTAGCTGACAACCGGTTGCCAACCCGGGTCGCCGTCCGGGCGGCCCGTCCCACCACCACCCGCGCCCGCAGGGCAACCAGCGCGGGAGAGGAGCCGAGCGTTGAGCTCGATCACCTTCATCGGCCTGGGCATCATGGGTCTCCCCATGGCCCGCAACCTGGCCCGGTCCGGGCACGACGTGACCGGGGTGGTGCGCTCCGACCGTGGGCGGGCCCGCGCCGCCGAGGCAGGTCTGGCGGCCACCGACGACGCCGTCGAGGCGGCGCAGAACGCCGACGTCGTCATCACGATGCTGCCGGACTCGCCCGACGTCCGCTCGGTCGTCAGCGCGATCGGTCCGCACCTCCGGGAGGGGGCGCTGCTGATCGACATGAGCACGATCGACCCCGTCGCGACCCGCGACATCCGCGCCGAGGCGCTGCCCGGCTCCGTCGCGATGCTCGACGCCCCGGTGAGCGGTGGCGAGGCGGGCGCGATCGACGGGGTCCTGTCGATCATGGTCGGCGGGGACGCGGCCGACGTGGAGCGGGCCCGCCCCCTGTTCGAGGTGATGGGCACGACCATCGTGCACGTGGGCCCGCTGGGGTCCGGGCAGGTGGTGAAGGCGGCGAACCAGCTGATCGTCGCGGGGAACATCCAGATGGTCGCGGAGGCCGTCGTCTTCCTGCGCGCCCAGGGGGCCGACCTGACGTCCGCGTTGCAGGTGATCGGCGGTGGGCTGGCCGGGAGCACCGTCCTGGAGCGCAAGCGCCAGGCGTTCCTCGACGGCTCGTTCGCGCCGGGCTTCCGCCTCGCCCTGCACGCCAAGGACCTGGGGATCGTGCAGAACAGCGCCGCCGCCGAGGGGCTGGCACTCCCGCTGACCGCCGCCGTGACGCAGCTCGTGCGTGCGCTCGTCGCGCGGGGCGACGGCGAGCTGGACCACTCGGCGCTGCTCAAGCTCGCCCAGGAGCTGAACGGAATGGAGCTGAACGGGCAGGACGGCAGCACCCACAGCTGACGGACGGGGCCGGGCACGGACTGGTGTCCGTGCCCGGCCCCGTCGTCGGTCCGGCTGGGTGCGGAGCCCGCCGGTCCCCGCGGGGACCGGCGGGCCGCTGGTCAGGGCGCCGGGCTCGGTGCTTCGTCGTCGAGCACCGCGCTGCGGGTCGCCGACTCCTGGCCGGGGTCGGCCTGCTTGGCCCGCTGCCGCCAGACGGTCAGCGCGCGCTCGGTGTAGCCGTTGGGCTCCCGGCGCCCGGAGAAGACCAGGTCCAGGGCCGCCTGGAACGACGGACTGGCGTCCAGGTCGGCGCTCATCGGCTGGTAGCCCGGCTCACCGGCGTTCTGCTCGTCCACCAGGCCCGCCATCCGGGCGAAGGTGGCCCGGACCTGAGCCTCGTCGACGACGCCGTGGTGCAGCCAGTTCGCGATCTGCTGGCTGGAGATCCGCAGCGTGGCGCGGTCCTCCATCAGGCCGGCGCCCTCCAGGTCGGGCACGGTGGAGCAGCCGATCCCCAGACCGACCCAGCGCACCACGTAGCCGAGGATGGACTGCGCGTTGGTCTCCAGCTCGTGGTCCCGCTGGTCCGGCGACAGGTCGGCGCGGTCGGCCAGCACCGGTGGCACCAGCAGGTCGCGGCGGTCGGCGAGCGGGCGCCCGCCCAGCTCCTGCTGCACCGCGCGGACGTCGGTCTCCAGGTAGTGCAGCGCGTGCAGGGTCGCCGCCGTGGGCGAGGGCACCCAGGCGGTGTTCGCCCCGGCCCGCGGGTGGCCGCCCTTGGTGTCGAGCATCTCCCGCATGGCGGCGGGCTTGGCCCACATGCCCTTGCCGATCTGCGCCTGCCCGGCGAACCCGGCGCGCAGCGCCACGTCGACGTTGCGGTCCTCGTACGTCGTCAACCAGGTCGAGGTCTTCTGGTCGCCCTTGGGCACCACCGGTCCGGCCTCGAAGTCGGTGTGGATCTCGTCCCCGGTGCGGTCCAGGAAGCCGGTGTTGACGAAGATGACCCGGTCGGCGGCGCGGGCGATGCAGGCCTCGAGGTTGACCGAGGTCCGCTTCTCCTCGTCCATGATGCCGATCTTGAGGGTCCGTGGCTCCAGGCCGAGCGCCTCCTCCACCGCGGCGAACAGCTCCACCGAGAGCGAGACCTCGTCCGGGCCGTGCATCTTCGGCTTGACGATGTAGACGCTGCCGGCCCGGGTGTGGGTGTACCGGGCCAGGCCGCGCAGGTCGTACAGGGCGGCCACGGCGGAGACCAGGACGTCCAGGACCTCCTCCAGCACCGGCTCACCGTCGGGGGTGCGGACGGCGTCCAGGCGCATGTGGTGCCCGACGTTGCGGACCAGCAGCAGCGACCGGCCGGGGAGGACCAGCTCCTCGCCGTCGGCGCCGACGTAGCTCCGGTCGCCGTGGAGAGTGCGCGTCACGCTGCGCCCCTCCTTGCCGAAGGTCGCGGTGAGCTCGCCGGTGCGCAGCCCGAGCCAGGTCCGGTACGCACCGACCTTGTCGGGGCCGTCGACCGTGGCGACCGAGTCCTCCAGGTCCACGATGGTGCTGACCGCGGACTCCAGCACGGCGTCGGAGACGCCGGCGTGGTGTTGGCCGCCGACCTTCGTCGACGGGTCGACGGTGAGCTCGAGGTGCAGCCCGTTGCGGCGCAGCAGGACCGCCGCGGCCCGGTCGCCCTCCCCCGCCCGGTGGCCGGCGAACTGCCCGGGCTCGGCCAGCCCGGTCGTGCCTGCGTCGGTGTCGACGACGAGCTCCCCCGGCGCGGTCACCCGGTAGGCGGTGACGGCGGCGTGGCTGCCCGCGGCGAGCGGGAAGTGCTGGTCGAGCAGCCGGTCGGCCTCGGCGATGACCTGAGCACCGCGACGTTCGTCGTAGCCGCGTGCGAGCTCGTGCTCCAGCGGCAGCGCATCGGTCCCGTAGAGGGCGTCGAACAGCGATCCCCAGCGCGCGTTCGCGGCGTTGAGCGCGTACCGCGGCACGGTCGCCGGGACGACGAGCTGCGGCCCGGCGACCTCGGCGATCTCCCGGTCGACGCGCTCGACCCGAAGGGTCGGCTCTTCCTGCGGCAGCAGGTAGCCGATCTCGGTGAGGAACGCCTCCAGTGCCGCCACGTCGCCGGCACCGTGCTCGCGGTGCCAGGCGTCGATCTGCTCCTGGAGGTCGTCCCGGCGGCTCAGCAGCCCCGCGACCCGCCCACCGAAGCGCTGCTGGAGGTCCGCGACCGTCCCCCAGAACCACGCCGGCTCCAGGTCCAGGCCGGCGAGCAGCTCCTCGGCCACGAACTCCCGCAGCACCGGGTCGACCTGTAGGCCACCGGTTCCCGTTCCATCGCTCACGTTCGACATCTCCGTCTCTCCGTCATCCCGGGACCGAGGCCCCGCTGGTCGGTGTGCTGGTGCAGGATCCGCTCCTCGAGCAGGACGTGCCCGGTCGAGCATGGATCAGAACCTGCCGGGCCCGCTGGTCCGGGCATCGAGGGCAGCCGCCGATGGAGCCCGCCAGCTGGGTCGAGCGGTCCGGGGCGGGCGTCGGGGTCGTGCCCGGCCACCGCGGCCGAGCTCCCGGCGTCGGTCACTCCGGGTGGCACGACGACGCGCTGGCGGCCACCTCCCGGTCCTGCTCGCGGGCACACGGGCCCGGTCGACCACGGTCCCGTGGGTCACGCGCAGGGCACCACCGGACGGACCCGGACCCGCCCCAGCGGCCACGAACGGGCACGGCGGGAACGAGGAGGGCCATGGCGATCATGGTGGCGACCGCGGCGAGGTGGTGACACCGGTTGCCAGGAGTTGCCGCACGGGGCGGTCGACTGCCTCGCCAACAGCAGAGGCCGTCCCCGGTCTCCCGGGAACGGCCTCTGATCTGTCACTCCTTCTGTCGGGCTGACAGGATTTGAACCTGCGACCCCTTGACCCCCAGTCAAGTGCGCTACCAAGCTGCGCTACAGCCCGAGCTCCGGGTGCCTTGCGGCCCCGATCGCTGCCCGAGCAGGTTACCGCACCCGGTCCCCCGCTCTGCGCGCCGGGTCAGCCCTTGCGGTCCCGCGCCTTGCTCTCGCGGACCTTGATCGACACGTCGATCGGCGTGCCGTGGAAGCCGAACTGCTCGCGCAGCTTGCGCTCCAGGAAGCGCCGGTAGCCCGCCTCCAGGAAACCGGTGGAGAAGACCACGAACCGGGGCGGCCGGATGTCGGCCTGGGTGACGTACTTGATCTTCGGGGCGCGGCCTCCGCGGGCCGGCGGCGGGGTCTCCTGCACCAGCGCCCGGATGAACGTGTTGAGCTCCGCCGTGGGCACCCGGGTCTCCCAGCCGGCCAGCGCCGTCTTCAGGTGACCGGCCAGCTTGTTCACCCCGCGACCGGTGGTCGCCGAGATGTTGACCCGGCTGGCCCACGTGATCCGGGCCAGGTCGCGGTCGATCTCCTTCTCCAGCTGGGCGTGCCGGTCCTCGTCGACGTTGTCCCACTTGTTGAAGGCGATGACCAGCGCCCGCCCGGCCTCGATCACCTGGGTGATCACCCGCTGGTCCTGCTCGCTGATCACCTCGTCGGCGGCCAGCAGCACGACGGCGACCTCGGCGGCCTCGATGGCGGCCTCGGTGCGCAGGCTGGCGTAGTACTCGGTGCCGCTGGCGGTGTTGACCTTGCGGCGCAGCCCGGCGGTGTCGACGAACCGCCACTGCTCATCGCCGAGGGCGACCAGGGAGTCGACCGGGTCGACCGTGGTGCCGGCCACCGAGTCCACGACCGAGCGCTCCTCCTTGGACAGCCGGTTGATCAGGCTGGACTTGCCGACGTTCGGCCGGCCGACCAGCGCCACCCGGCGCGGGCCGCCCAGGTTCTCCTGCTCCCGGGGCGCCTCCGGCATCGCGTCCAGCACCAGGTCGAGCAGGTCACCGCTCCCCCGGCCGTGCAGTGCACTGACCGAGAACGGCTCCCCCAGGCCCAGCGACCAGAGCTCGGCGGCGTTCGACTCGCCCCGCTCGTCGTCCACCTTGTTGGCCACCAGGATCACCGGCGTCGTGCTGCGGCGCAGCACCCGGGCGGCGGCCAGGTCGGTCTCGGTCACCCCGACCGCGGCGTCCACGACCAGGACGATCACGTCGGCGGTCTTCATCGCGTACTCGGCCTGCCGGGCGATGGAGGCGGCCATGCCGGTCGCCTTCGGCTCCCAGCCGCCGGTGTCGACGACCGTGAAGTTCTTGCCGTTCCACAGCGCCTGGTACGGGATGCGGTCCCGGGTGACGCCCGGGATGTCCTGGACGACGGCGGCGCGGCGGCCCAGGAACCGGTTGACCAGGGTCGACTTGCCGACGTTCGGCCGCCCCACGATGGCCACCACGGGGAGCGGGCCGGTGGGCTCGTCACCACCGGGTACGTCGAGGTCGTTGTCCATGCTCATGCTGCTCCTACTGCTGTGCGAGCCAGGTCGAGCACACGCTCGACCACGGCATCACGGTCCAGCCCGGTGCTGTCGACGACCACGGCGTCGACAGCTGGGCGCAGCGGGCTGTCTGCCCGGCTGCTGTCGTACTCGTCTCGGCGCCGCAGGTCGGCGGCGATCTCGGCGATCTTGGTGGGGTCCGTGACCCCGAGCTGACCGGCCCGCCGCTGGGCGCGGGCCTCGGGCGCGGCGGTCAGGTAGATCTTCACGGTGGCGTCGGGCAGGACGACGGTGCCGATGTCCCGGCCCTCGACGACGACTGCGTCGGCCTCGGCGACCAGCGCGCGCTGCCGGTCCACCAGCATCCGGCGCACCGCGGGGACGGCGGAGACCGGCGACACCGTGCGGGTCACCTCAGCACCCCGGATCCGCGCGGCGACGTCGACGCCGTCGACCAGCACCAGCTCCGCACCGGCCGTCGTCCCCACCTGGATGTCGGCGGAGGCGACGGCGCGGGTCACGGCGTCGGGGTCGGTCAGGTCGACCCCGGCGTCGAGCACCGCGACGGTCGCCGCCCGGTACATGGCGCCGGTGTCCAGGTAGGCCGCACCCAGCCGGGAGGCGACGTCCCGGGCGACGCTGGACTTCCCCGTGCCCGACGGCCCGTCCAGGGTCACCTGGCCACGGAACCCGCTCACTGTGCGATGTCCCGGCGCAGCGCGACCGCTCCGCGCAGGTACACGTGCTGCACGTCGGCGCGGCTCCGCTCCGTCTCCACGTGCGCCATCAGCCGCAGCACCCGCGGCAGGGCGTGCGGCACGGCGATCTCGGTGGCGCACATCAGGGGGACGTCGCCGAGCCCCAGCTCCCGCGCGGCCAGGGCCGGGAACTCCGACACCAGGTCGGGCGTGGCGGTGAACAGGATGCTGATCAGATCAGCGGGGTCCAGCTCGTTGCGCGCCAGGACGGTGCTCACCAGCTCCCGGGTGGCGTCCAGCACCTCGTCCCGGTCGTCGGCGGCCACCTGGGTCGCACCGCGGATGGCTCGGACGGCCACAGCACTCTCCTCGATCGATGCGGTGCACGGGTCGCCGTGCACCTCGATCGAGTCTACGGAGCCCGTGCCACCTCTCCCGCCGGACGGCGGGAGAGGTGGTGGATCGGCTCACCCCAGGGGCGTGAGGCCCCAGGTCGCCGTGGTGGACTCCCCCGGCTCCAGGCGGATCACCGACTCCCCGGTGGCGAAGGCGTTCGGCGGGCAGGTCATCGGCTCGACCGCCAGCCCCTGCCGGCGGCGCGGCTCGGGCACCACGTCGCCGGTGAACAGCTGCAGGTGGCTGTAGGCCGGGTCCAGCCAGAGCGCAGCGCCACGCCCGTCCGGGCCGGTGAACCGCACCCAGGCCAGCCCGTCGGCGTCCCGCTCGAGGTCGGTGAAGGCGTGGTCGATGACCAGGTCCCCGACGGCCCGGCCGCCGCGCAGGTCGTAGGGAGTGCCGGCCACCGGCACCGAGCCGGTGGGGATCCCCCGCCCGTCGGTCTCCAGCCGGGTCCGCCCCGGTGCATCCAGCACGCAGTCGTCCACCCGCAGCCCTGGCCCGGCGGCCAGGTAGGGGTGGTGCCCCTCGCCGTAGGGCAGGGCGACCGACCCCTCGTTGACGGCGGTCGTGGTGACCCGCAGCCCCTCGGTCGACAGCTCGTAGGCCACCTGGAGGCGCAGGGCGAACGGGTAGCCGGGCTGCGGGTGCAGCAGGTGCTCCAGCGTGACGCCGTCGCTGCTCCGGTCGACCACGCGCCAGGCCACGAAGCGCACCAGGCCGTGGATCGCGTTGGCCTGCTCCGGCTCGCTCAGCGGCGTGCGGTGCTCCTCGCCGTCCCAGGTGTAGCAGCCGTCGGCGAGCCGGTTCGGCCAGGGGACGAGCACCTGTCCCCGGACGGTGCCGGCCATCTCGTCCTCGCCGTAGCCGTCCACGAGCGCTCGGCCCGCGACGTGGTAGGACCGCAGCCCGCCGCCCACCTCGACCACGGTCGCCTCGGCCCCGGCGCAGCGGAGGGTGAACTGCTCTCCAGTGGGCAGGACCGTCATCCCAGACGCGCCCCGGACTCGAGGGAGAACAGGTGCACGTGGTCCGGGCGGGCCGTCACGTGGACGACGTCCCCCGAGCGCGGGGGACGACGGCCGTCGACCCGGGCGATGATCGGCTGCTCCACGTCCTCGAACAGGGCCCGGCCGTACAGGTACGCGTCTGCGCCGAGCTCCTCGACCACGTCGATCTCCACCGGCAGGCCCTCGGCGGAGAGGTCGAGGTCCTCGGGCCGCACGCCGAGCGTGAGCCTGGGCTCGGAACCCAGCACGTCGCGCGCCACCGGCTGCAGCGCCGTGCCGAACCGGACACCGCCGTCGACGACCGGCACCTCGAACAGGTTCATCGCCGGCGAGCCGATGAAACCGGCCACGAAGGCGTTCGCCGGGCGGTCGTAGAGCTCACGAGGGGCGCCGACCTGCATGAGCAGGCCGTCCTTCAGCACCGCGACCCGGTCCCCCATGGTCATCGCCTCGACCTGGTCGTGGGTGACGTAGACGGTGGTGATGCCCAGCCGGCGCTGCAGCGAGGCGATCTGCGTACGCGTCTGCACCCGCAGCTTGGCGTCCAGGTTCGACAGCGGCTCGTCCATCAGGAACACCTGCGGCTTGCGCACGATCGCCCGCCCCATCGCCACCCGCTGCCGCTGACCACCGGAGAGCGCCTTGGGCTTGCGGTCCAGGTAGGGCTCCAGGTCCAGCAGCCTGGCCGCCTCCTCCACCCGGGTGCGGCGCTCCTCCTTGCTCATCCCGGCGATCTTCAGCGCGAAGCCCATGTTGTCCGCGACCGTCATGTGCGGGTAGAGGGCGTAGTTCTGGAACACCATCGCGATGTCCCGGTCCTTGGGGGCGACGTCGGTGACGTCCTGGTCCCCGATGAGGATCCGCCCCCCGTCGACGTCCTCCAGCCCGGCGAGCATCCGCAGGGACGTGGACTTCCCGCAGCCCGACGGACCGACCAGGACGAGGAACTCCCCGTCCTGGACCTCCAGGTCCAGCGAGTCGACCGCAGGGCGCTGACCCGCTTGGTAGATCCGGGTCGCGGAGTCGAAGGTAACGGTGGCCATGGTGTCCTCCTACCGGCAGGAACGTGCCGGACGATCCGAGTGGGTGGTGCCGTGGACGTCGTGGTGCCGTGCAAGTTCTACCGCCCTGCGGCGGGGCCGGGCTTTCAGACCCGGTCGGCGGTCATCTCCCGGACCTCCGCGTACCGCTCGCGCACGAACGGGACCGGGTCCGCCTGGTAGGTCTGCGTGCTGGTCGCGGGCCAGACCGGCGGGGCATCCCCACCGGCCAGCACCCACGCGGCCTGGCGGGCGGCGCCGTCGGCGACGTACTCCCCCGGCGGCGGCACCAGCACCGGCACCCCGAGCACCGCAGGGGCCAGCCGGCGCACTGCCTCGGAGCGCGCGCCGCCACCGACCAGGAGCACCCGGCGCACCGGGTTGCCCTGGGCGGCGATCGCCTCGAGCCCGTCGGCCAGGCCGCACAGCAGCCCCTCCACCGCGGCGCGCGCCAGGTGCGCGGGGTCGGCGGTCGACAGGGTCAGCCCGTGCAGCGCGCCGGTGGCGTGGGGCTTGTCCGGCGTCCGCTCCCCCTCCAGGTAGGGGACCAGGACCAGGCCGCCGGAACCGGCGGGCGCGGTCAGCGCCAGCCGGGACAGCTCGTCGTGGTCCACCCCGAGGAGACGGGCCGTCGCGTCCAGCACCCGGGCGGCGTTGAGCGTGACGACCAGGGGCAGGAAGTTGCCGGTGGCGTCGGCGAACCCGGCGACGGTGCCGGTCGGGTCGGCCGACGGGGTGGTGGAGACGGTGGAGACGACGCCGGAGGTGCCGATGGAGAGGACGACGTCGCCGGGCTCGGCGTTGATGCCGAGCGCAGCGGCGGCGTTGTCGCCGGTCCCCGGACCGAGGACGGCGCCGCCGTCCGCGGCGACCGCGCCCGCCGAAACGGCGCCGGCCCGCTCGGCCGGACCGAGGACGCGGGGCAGCACCGGGGCGCGGCCGCCGAACGCCCGCTCCAGCAGGTCGGTCCGGTAGTCCCCGGTGAACGGCGACCAGTAGCCCGTGCCGCTGGCATCGCCCCGGTCGGTGACCAGGCCGTCCAGGCTCTGTTGGCCACCCTCCGACCCACCCCGGCGGCCCCCGGCCAGTCGCCACGTGAGCCAGTCGTGCGGCAAGCAGACCGCCGCCGTCCGGTCCGCGTTCTCCGGCTCGTGCTCGGCCAGCCAGCGCAGCTTGGTGACGGTGAACGACGCGACCGGCACGAGTCCGACGGCGTCGGCCCAGGCCTGCCCGCCGCCGAGCTCGGCAGTGAGGTCGGTGGCGGCCTGGGCGGAACGGGTGTCGTTCCACAGCAGCGCCGGACGGACCACCTCGCCGTCGGAGTCCAGGCACACCATCCCGTGCTGCTGCCCGCCGACGGCGACCGCGGCGACGTCGGCGAGGCCGCCGGCCTCCTCGATCGCCGTCCGCAGCGCCGCCTCCCAGGCGGCGGGGTCGACCTCGGTGCCCTCCGGGTGGCTCGCCCGGCCCTCCCGGACCAGGCGGCCGGTCTCGGCGTCCCGGACGACGACCTTGCACGACTGGGTCGACGAGTCGACCCCCGCCACCAGCGTCATGACCTGCTCCTGCTGCTCTCTGCGGTCGGGGTCAGCTCAGCGGGCGCCGAGCAGGTGCTCGATCATCAGCTGGTCGACCCGGACGACGCCGGCACCGCGCTTGGCCACGGCGTCGGCGTCGAAGTCCTCGAACGCGGAGCGGTCGGCCAGCAGGTCCTCGAAGGTCTCACCGGCGGCGAGGGTGGGCTGGCGCAGCTCGGGCACCCGCGCAGCGGCCAGCGCCTCCTGCACCTCCGGATCGGCCCGGAACGCCGCGGCCCGCTCCTTGAGCAGCAGGTAGGTGCGGATGTTGGCCGCGGCCGAGCGCCACACTCCGTCCATGTCCTCGGTGCGCAGCGGCTTGTAGTCGAAGTGCCGCGGGCCGTCGTAGGCCGGGGCGCCGTCGACGCCGCCGTTCTCCAGCAGGTCGACGGTGGAGAAGGCCTGCAGCAGGTCACCGTGACCGAAGACCAGGTCCTGGTCGAACTTCGGGCCGTGCTGGCCGTTCAGGTCGATGTGGAACAGCTTGCCGGCCCACAGCGCCTCGGCGATGCCGTGGGTGAAGTTCAGGTTGGCCATCTGCTCGTGCCCGGTCTCCGGGTTCAGGCCCACCAGGTGCGAGTGCTCGAGCTTGGCGATGAAGCCCAGCGCGTGCCCGATCGTGGGCAGGAAGATGTCGCCGCGGGGCTCGTTGGGCTTGGGCTCCAGGGCGAACTTCAGGCCGTAGCCGCGGGCCTCCGAGTAGGCGGCCAGGGTGTCGATCGACTCGGCGTAGCGGTCCAGCGCGGCGATCAGGTCCTTGGCCATGTCGACCTCGGCGCCCTCGCGGCCGCCCCACAGCACGTAGGTCTGCGCGCCCAGCTCGGCGGCCAGGTCCATGTTCCGCATGACCTTGCGCATCGCGTAGCGACGCACCTCGCGGTCGTTGGCGGTGAGCCCGCCCTCCTTGAACACCGGGTGGGTGAACAGGTTGGTCGTGACCATCGGCACGACCAGGCCGGTCTCGTCGATCGCGGCGCGGAAGCGCTTGATGTGGGCGTCCCGGGCGCTGGTGTCGCTGCCGAAGGGGATGACGTCGTCGTCGTGGAAGGTGACGCCGTAGGCACCGATCTCGGCGAGGCGGTGCACCGACTCGACGACGTCCACCGGCTCACGGGTGGCGGTGCCGAACGGGTCCGCGGCCGGCCAGCCGACGGTCCACAGGCCGAAGGTGAACTTGTCCTCGCGGGTGGGCGTGAGATCGGACATCGGGCGGTTCCTCTCAAGGACTCGGGAACAGGAGGAGGGCGTCCCCGCCGGACGGCGTGGGACCGGAGCCGGCGGGTGCTGCGACGGGCGATCAGGTGCTCGCCGACGTGGACGACACCGACAGTGTCACCCCGCCCGTCGGTCGGGGGCCAGCGACCCCGATCGACTCATCGTTCCAGTCATGCGGCCCGAAAGTTGCGGGCGGTTTTCGACAACGTAAGACGCGGTGAGTCCGGTGTCAACGGCATCACCGGAACACGTCAAAGCAAGGACACCGCCACGACAGAGCCCCTTCCACCTCGCCGATCGACCGTCTCGGTCGCGGCCGGGAGAGGCTCCGGACACCCATGCGGGGGCACCGTCTCCGAAAGTCTTTCGAGAGAAGCGGGACGAAGTTACGATCACGCGGGCCGACACCCGGCGTCCATCCGGGCCAGGCATCGCGGCACGACCCAGGAGGCCCCGTGACACAGCAGCCGAACCGACCCACCCTGGCGGTGATCGCCGCTGCGGCGGGGGTGTCGTTGCCGACGGTGTCCAAGGTGCTCAACGGAAAGCAGGACGTCGCAGCCGCCACCCGGGCGCACGTCCAGCACGTCCTGCAGCAGTACGACTACGTCCCCCTGACCCCCAGGCCGCCGGCGCGCCCGCTCGTCGACGTGGTCTTCACCGCGCTGGACAGCCCCTGGGCGATGGAGATCCTGCGCGGGGTGACCGAGGCCGACCTCGAGGTGGTGGTCACGTCCCGGTCCTCCGCCGGGGACTGGGTCCAGGAGCTGATCACCGGCGGTCGTCAGGGCGCCATCGTGGTCACCTCCCGCCTGACCACGGCCGACCAGCGGCGGCTGGGCGGCTGCAAGCTGCCGGTCGTCGTCATCGACCCGATCGACATGCCCGGTCAGGAGGTGCCCAGCGTCGGTGCCACCAACTGGTCCGGCGGCCTCGCCGCGACCGAGCACCTCATCGAGCTCGGGCACCGGCGGATCGCCGTGATCGGCGGGCAGCAGGACCACCTCTGCAGCCGGGCACGCATCGACGGCTACCGGGCGGCCCTCGATCGGGCCGGCATCCCCTTCGACCCGGCGCTGGTGCGCCACGGCAACTTCCACCACGCAGGCGGGTACGAGCAGGCGCGGGCGGTGCTGGAGCTGGCCGATCGCCCCACCGCCGTCTTCGCCGGCAGTGACGAGCAGGCCTTCGGCGTGCTGGAGGCCGCGCGCAAGGCCGGCCTGTCCGTGCCCGGCGACGTGAGCGTGGTCGGCTTCGACGACCTGCCGATGGCCCGCTGGTCCTCACCGCCGCTGACCACCGTCCGGCAGCCCCTGGCCGACATGGGGCGCATGGCCGGGCGCATGCTCCACGACCTCATCACCGGCGCCCGGCTCGAGACCCAGCGGGTCGAACTGGCCACGCACCTGGTCGTCCGGGCCTCCACCGCCCGCCCCTCCTGACTCCCCCGGGAGGCCGGCCGCCGGGACTGCTGTTCCTCGCATGTCCCGGCGGCCGTGCTCAGCGCAGGGACAGCGCCGTCCACGAGACCGGCGGCAGCGTGACGCGCAGCGTGCCGTCCGCCACCGTCGCCCGCAGGTTCGGCCGCAACCCGACCCGCGCCGGCTGCTCGCTGGTGTTGGCGGCGTGCGGGTCCGGGTCGGACAGCGTCAGCGCCTCCTCGACGGTGCTGACGCCGAGCGCCGACACGTCCACGGAGACCTCGGCGTCCTCCGTCTGCGACCGGTTCACCAGGAACAGCGCCGCCACACCCGCGTCGACGTCGGCGGTGGCCGCAGCGTCGACCAGGGGCACCTCACCGTGCTCGGCGGTGACGTGGCTCGGACCGTCGACGTCCGCCTGGAGGGCGACGCCACGCGCCAGCCGGGAGGTGGTCGCGAAGGGGAAGAACGTCGTCTTGCGCCACGCCGGCCCCTGCGGCTCGGCGGCGATGGGGGCGATCACGTTGACCAGCTGGGCCATCGAGGCGCTGGTCACGCGGTCCGCGTGGCGGATCAGCGACATCAGGACGTTGCCGACGACGACGGCGTCGGCCACGCTGTAGGGCTCCTCGCTGATGGCCGGCGCGACCGGCCAGTCGTCGATGCGCTTCGGCAGGCCCGACTGCACCCGCGAGGCGTACCAGACGTTCCACTCGTCGAAGGAGATCGACATCCGCTTCGGGCTGCGGCGCAGCGACTGCACGTGGTCGGCGGTGGCGATGACCGTCTCGATGAAGTGGTCGGTGTCGGTCGCCGACGCCAGGAAGGAGTCCAGGTCGCCGTCCTTCTCCTCGTAGTAGGCGTGGCAGGAGATGAAGTCCACGTCGTCGTAGGCGTGGGTGAGCACGACCCGCTCCCACTCCCCGAAGGTGGGCATGCCCGCGCCCGACGAACCGCAGGCGACGAGCTCCAGGTCCGGGTCCACCTGGCGCATGGCCTTGGCGGTCCGGGAGGCGAGCTTGCCGTAGTCCTCGGCGGAGAGCTGGCCGAGCTGCCAGGGGCCGTCCATCTCGTTGCCCAGGCACCACATCCGCACGTCGAACGGCTCGGTGCGCCCGTTGCGGATCCGCTGCTCGGCGAGCTCCGTGCCGGCGGGCACGTTGGCGTACTCCAGCAGGTCGAGCGCCTCGAGGGTGCCGCGGGTGCCGAGGTTCACGGCGAGCATGAGCTCGGCGCCGACCTTCTCCAGCCACGACGCGAACTCGTGCAGGCCGACCTCGTTGATCTCGGTGCTGTGCCAGGCCAGGTTGAGCCGCACCGGGCGCTGGCTGCGCGGTCCGACGCTGTCCTCCCACCGGAACCCGGAGACGAAGTTGCCCCCGGGGTACCGGACCGTCGTCACCCCCAGCTCCTCGACCAGGTCGATCACATCGCGGCGGAAGCCGTCCTCGTCCGCCGTCGGGTGCTCCGGCTCGTGGATGCCGCCGTACACCCCGCGACCCATGTGCTCGACGAACGCACCGAAGAGCCGTCGGGACACCGGACCCACCGATCGGGCCGGGTCCAGCGCGAGACGTGCACGCAACATCAGGTCCCCCTCGACGACGTGGTGGCCCGCTCGGCCACCGACGGGCCGGATGCGGCGGGCGCCCCGAGCTGGCTGCGCAGCCAGGTGAGCTGCTCGCGCTGCTGGTGGACCTCGCCGCCCTCGTGGTCGTTGTACGGGTAGACCCGGATGTCCTTCGGACCGCCGTAGGCGTGGTAGGCCGCGAACACCGTGGACGGCGGGCAGATCTGGTCCATCAGGGCCACGGAGAACAGCGCTGGAGCCGAGGCCCGGCGGGCGAGCACCGCGGCGTCGAAGTAGCTCAACGTCGCGAAGACGCGGTCCACCTGGTCGCGGTGGGCCTTGAGGTACCGGACGACCTCCCCGTACGGGTCGCCCGGGGCGATCCGCGTGGCGCGCGGGAAGTCGCACAGGAACGGCACGTCGGGCATGACCGCCCGCACCCCCGGCGCGAGCGCCGAGACGGCCAGCGCGATCCCGCCGCCCTGGCTGATGCCGGCCACCGCGACCCGGTCGTCGTCGACGTCCGGGTGACCGCGCAGCACCGCCACGGCCCGGACGGCGTCGGTGTAGACGCGCCGGTAGTAGTACTCCTGCGGCGACAGCACGCCCCGGGTCAGGAACCCCGGTTGCGCGGCCGCCGAGCCCACCGGGTCGCCGGTGTCACCGACCGTCCAGCCACTGCCCTGCCCACGGGTGTCGACCACCAGCTGGGCGAACCCCGCCGACGCCCAGAAGACGTGCTCGTGCGCCAGCCCGCGGCCGCCGTTGTAGCCCTGGTACTGGACGACCCCGGGCAGTGGCCCGTCCCCCCGCAGTGCACGGGCGGGCAGGTGCAGCCAGGCGCGCACCGGCGAGCCGCCCGCGCCGGCGAAGGACACGTCGAGGGTCTCGACGGTCACGAGCCCGGAGTCGACCGGAGTCCAGGACGCGTCCAGTGGCCACCGCCCCGCCTCCTCCAGGGTGGCGTCCCAGAACTCCTGGAGGTCCTCCGGCGCGGGCAGGTGCGGGGTGTAGCGCCGGAGCTCCTCCAGGGGCAGGTCGGTGTGCGGCATCAGCCGTCGTGCCGGTGCTCGACGACCGTCTCGGGGTGCAGTTGCCGCTCGAACCCGACGGTGCGGCGGCTGCCGGTGAGGGTGCACCGGAGGACCTGCCGCACGTCAGCGCTCGACGCGCCCACCCGGAGCTCCACCTCGCCCGGCTCGACGATCCGCGCGCCCTCGCGCCCGGTGAAGGAGGTGAGGTCGGCGTGCAGCCGGAGGCGCACGGTCGCCGCGCCGCCCGCCGCGAGGTCGACCCGCTGAGCGGCCATGAGGGCCTGCACGGGCCGGACCACCTCGGCAGCGGGGTCGTGCAGGTAGACCTGCACCACCTCGGTGACCTCCCGGTCGGTGTCGTTGCGGAGCTCGACCTCCACCTCGCTGGTCCCGGCGGTGTCCCAGTCCGAGCCGGTGCCCAGCCGGACGTCGCCCCAGGTCGCGGAGCCGTACCCCAGGCCGTGCCCGAACGGGAACAGCGGCGTCGGGTCGACACTGCTCACGTCGGTGACCCGGCCGAGGGCCGCGGCGAGGTAGGTCCCGGGCTGGCTGCTGCCGGCGCGGGGGAAGCTGACCGGCAGCCGGCCCGACGGGGAGACCCGGCCGCTGAGGACGTCGGCGAGGGCGGGGCCCCCCTCCTCACCGGGGAAGAACCCGCACACCACCGCGGCGAGCCGGTCGATCTGGCGGGACAGCTCGTAGGGACGGCCGACCAGCAGGACGAGGACCACCGGGGTGCCGGTCGCCAGCAGGGCCTCCAGCAGCTCCTCCTGGCGACCCGGGAGCCGGAGGTCCACGGCGTCGCAGCCCTCACCGGAGGTGCCGTTGCCGAACAGGCCTGCCTGGTCGCCGAGGACGGCGACGCACACGTCGGCCTCGGCCGCAGCGCGCACGGCGGCCGCGATCGCGTCGTCGTCACCGCCCACCACCGGACAGCCCTCCGCGACGGCGACGTCGAAGGCCTCCGGCGCAGCCTTCAGCGCCTCGGCGAGCGTCGGGATGTCGACGCCCACCGGCACCTCCGGGTGGTGCACGCCCACGTGCATCGGGAAGGAGTAGCAGCCGAGCATCGCCTGGGCGGTGTCGGCGCGGGGACCCACCACAGCCAGGCGCGCCCCGGGTCGCAGGGGCAGCGTCCCGTCGTTGGCCAGCAGCACGGCCGAGCGGCGGGCGAGCTCGCCGGCCACCGCCCGGGACTCCGCGGAGTCCAGCGCGACGGCGCCGTCCAGGACCGCCGGCGAGTCGGGCGACCAGTCCGCGTCGAGCAGGCCGAGCTCGCACTTCTGCAGCAGCACCCGGCGCAGCGCCCGGTCGACCAGCGCCTCGTCCACCGCACCGCCGCGGACCGCCTCGACCAGGGGCTGGCCGTAGCAGGCCACCGTCGGCAGCTCCACGTCGATTCCGGCCTCGAGGGCGAGCGCGGCGGCCTCGCCGGGCGAGCCGGCGACACCGTGCAGGGCCTGCAGGAAGGCGATCGAGAAGTAGTCGGCGACGACCGTGCCGGTGAACCCGTAGGTCTCCCGGAGCAGCGACGTCAGCAGCGCCGGGTCCCCGGCCGAGGGCACCCCGTCGATGTCGGTGTAGGAGTTCATCACCGACCGCGCGCCGGCCTTCAGGGCCATCTCGAAGGGCGGGAGGAACACGTCGGCGATCTCCCGCGGCCCGGCGGAGACCGGGGCGAGGTTGCGGCCGGCCCGGGAGGCGGAGTAGCCGACGAAGTGCTTGAGCGTCGCGACGACGCCGGTGGACTCCAGGCCGCGGACGTAGGCGCTGCCGATCGTGCCGACCAGGTGCGGGTCCTCGCCCATCGTCTCCTCGACCCGGCCCCAGCGCAGGTCGCGGGCGACGTCGAACACCGGGGCCAGCCCCTGGTGGACGCCGAGCCGGCGCATGTTCTCCCCGATGAGGGCACCCATGCGCTGCACGAGCTCGGGGTCGAAGCTGGCCGCCCAGCACAGCGGTGAGGGGAAGACGGTCGCCGTCCACGCGGCCAGCCCGGTGAGGCACTCCTCGTGCACCAGCGCGGGGATGCCGAAGCGGCCGGCGGCCATGATCTGCCGCTGGCTCTCCGCCAGCCCCTTGGCCCCCACCAGCGGGTCCACCGGTGCCGTGCCGAACGGCCTGGTCAGCTGCCCGAGCCCGCTGCGGATGAGCTCCTCCCAGTCCACCGGCGCCGCGGCCATCTCGTGCTGGTGCGGGGCGACCTCACCCTCGGTCGCGTCGATGCCCACCCACACGCCGTAGAGCTGGGCGACCTTCTCCTCCAGCGTCATGCGGCGGAGGAGGTCCGCCACCCTGTCCTCGGCCCGGGCGTCCGCGTCGCGCCAGAGGGCAGGACCGTTGTCGGCGTTCATGACCATGCTCAAGAGAGTCCGTCCTGTGTGGTGTGTGCTGGTGCGGCGATCCGATGAGCCGCCTGTGCCGTGGCCGGCTGCGGCAGGTGCTGCGCCCGCACCATCCTGCCCCGGCCCCGAGGTGGTGTGCCGTCAGGGGAGAGTGACCACCGGCGTCGGCGCGTCGGCTCGGAGCTGCCAGGAGGCCGTGCCGCCCGCTGCTGAGACCGCGTAGTCCCCGGCCCAGCCGCGCACGGCCACCCGGCCCTCGCCGTCCGTCCGCAGCTCGGTCGGGGCCAGCCACCAGTCCTCCTTGACCAGGCCGCGGAGGGCGTCGTAGGCCGGCTTCGGTGTGCCGTCGGCACGGACCAGCCCCGCGGGTGCACCCAGCCAGGCGCCCCGGTCGGTGATCCCCCAGTAGGTCACGGCCTGCACCGCGGGGTGGGCCAGCAGGGTCCGGTAGTGGCGGACGACGTCCTCGGCCTGCCGCTCCTCGCCGGCCGGCGTGGAGGGCCATGCGTCGACCTGGTGGTCGTTGAGGTCCACGATCTCCGGCGGCATGAGGTCGCCGGAGACCAGGGTGGTCTCGGTCCAGTGCAGCGGCAGCCCGTAGCGGGCGAACCGGTCGCAGACCTCCTGCGTCCGCTCCTCGCCCCAGTAGCCCTGGTGCATGTGGCTCTGCAGGCCGATCGCGTCCACCTGCACCCCGGCTTTCAGGACGCCCTCGATCAGGCACTCGTAGGCGGTGCCCAGGTTGAAGTCGTTGAGGACCAGCGTCGTGGCCGGGTTCGTGCCGTGCGCCTCCTCGAAGGCGAGCCGGATGGTGGGGATCCGTCCGATGCGCCGGCACAGCCGGGTGATCGCGTTCTGCCGCTCCTCGTTGGTGAACACCGGCATGATCACGACCTCGTTGATCGCGTCCCAGGTGTCGACCAGGCCGGCGAAGGAGCCGACTTCCCGCCGCACCCGTGCGCGCACGATCTCCTCGACCTCGGCGTCGGTGTGCTCCCGCAGCCAGTCCGGGGCCAGCGTGTGCCAGACCAGCGGGTGGCCCTTGACGGCCACGCCCCGGTCGCGGAACCACCGGGCCGCAGCCTGCAGCCGCGCGGTGTCCGGCCGGCCCTCCGCGCGTTCGAAGCCGGCCCAGTAGAAGGGCAGCGTCGCGGTGTTGAAGACGTCGAGGAACAGCTCCTCGAGCCGTCCGGCGGCGGCTGGATCCGCGCCGCCGAACACGTTGTCCCGGCCCGCCCCCTGCTCCTGGTTGGCCAGCCCGACGAAGTCGAACCCGATGTTGCCGAACGCGAATCGGTGCCGGACCTGCTCGACCAGCACCTCGCTGTCCGCACAGGGTGAACCGTCCGCGCGTCGTACCGTGAGCGTGGCGTCGATCACGCGGGCCGCATCGGCGGCAGCAGCAGGGGTCATGGTGCGAAATCGTTATCGACATCGATTGACAACGCAAGTGTCCGCTGCGACCTTCATAAACGTGTTGCACGCCACGACGGCGTGCGAAGTGACGAAGGGGTCAGACATGCGGCGTTCGGGGCGAACAGCTCTCTCGGTGCTGTGCGGCAGCGCGGTGCTGCTGACGGCCACTGCCTGTGGTGGCGGTGAGGAAACCAGTGCAGCCGGGGGTGACGACAACACGATCACCTGGTGGCACAACTCCAACAACGAGCCCGGCCGGGGCTACTACGAGCAGGTGGCCGCGGAGTTCGAGGAGGCGAACCCGGGGGTCGAGGTCGAGGTCGAGGCCATGGCCCACGAGGACATGGTCGACCGACTGGCGGCGGCCTTCCAGAGCGGCGACCTGCCGGACGTGTACATGGAGCGCGGCGGCGGCGAGCTCGCCGACCACGTGGAGGCCGGCCTGGTCCGCGATCTCACCCAGGAGTCCGACGAGGCGATCGAGAAGCTCGGCGGCAACGTGTCCGGGTGGCAGGTCGACGGCCAGACCTACGCACTGCCGTTCTCCCTCGGCGTCGTCGGCTTCTGGTACAACACCGAGCTCTTCGAGCAGGCCGGGATCACCGAGGCCCCGCAGACGATGGAGGAGCTCTACGCGGCCATCGAGAAGCTGAAGGCCGCGGGCATCACGCCCCTCTCGGTCGGCGCGGGCGACAAGTGGCCCGCCGCTCACTACTGGTACTACACGGCGCTGCGCGCCTGCGGCCAGGACGTCCTCGAGGACGCCGTCACCAGCCTCGACTTCACCGACGAGTGCTTCGTCGAGGCCGGCGAGGTCCTGGAGGAGCTGCTGGCCACCGAGCCGTTCAACCCCGGCTTCCTCACGACCCCGGCACAGGAGGGGGCCACCTCGGCCTCCGGCCTGCTCGCCACCGACCAGGTCGCGATGGAGCTGGCCGGCCACTGGGAGCCCGGCGTCATGCAGGGCCTGACCGACGACGGCGCGGGCCTCGGCGAGAACACCGGCTGGTTCGCCTTCCCGGAGATCGAGGGTGGCGAGGGCGACCCCGCGGCACAGCTCGGCGGTGGTGACGCGTGGGCCGTCTCGACCGACGCCCCCGACGCATCGGTCGACCTCGTCAACTATCTGCTCTCCGACGAGGTGCAGACCGGGTTCGCGGAGAACGACATGGGCCTCCCGACCAACCCGGCCGCCACGAGCGCCGTCTCCGACCCGGCGCTCGCCCAGCTGCTCGAGGTCCGCGACGCGGCCCCGTACATCCAGCTCTACTTCGACACCGCCTTCGGGCAGTCGATCGGTGGCGCGATGAACGACTCGATCGCCCTGATGTTCGCCGGCGAGGCGACGCCGCAGGAGATCGTGGACGCCACCATGCAGGCCGCCGAACTGGAGAAGTGATCCACCGATGACCAGAGTGACCGCTGCGCCGGCGGCGACGTCCTCCGGCGCAGCGGTCACCCGGGGCGGCGCAGACGCCCCCCGGGTGACCGGCCGTCGCCGAGGCGGGATGCGTCGGCAGCGCCTCGAGATCCTCCTGTTCGTGACGCCAGCCCTGGCGCTGATGGCCGTCTTCGTCCTCTACCCGGTCTTCTCCGCAGCCCGGATGTCGCTCTACAGCTGGCAGGGCTTCGGCCCGATGGACGACTTCATCGGCCTGGAGAACTACCTGCGCGTGCTCACCGACGAGGTCTTCACCGACGCGGTCATGCACAACTTCATCATCGTCTTCGCGTCGATCGCGGTGCAGCTGCCGCTGGGCCTGGCGCTCGCGCTGCTGCTCAACCGCCGCATCAAGGGTCGCGGGCTGCTGCGGACGATCGTCTTCGTCCCCTACGTGCTGGCCGAGGTCATCGCCGGCGTCGTGTGGTTCCAGCTGCTGCAGCCCCGCACCGGGCTCCTCGAGCAGGCCGTGTCGTCGGTCGGGATCCCGGTCCCCGAGCAGGGGTTCCTGGGCACTCCCGACCTGGCGCTGACCACCGTCTTCGTCGTCCTGACGTGGAAGTACCTCGGCCTGGCCGTGCTGCTCTTCCTCGCCGGGCTGCAGGGCGTCCCCGACGAGCTCCACGAGGCCGCGCAACTCGACGGCGCCTCGTGGTGGCAGGTCCAGCGCCGGATCGCGGTCCCGCTCATCGCGCCCACCATCCGCACCTGGGTCTTCCTGTCGATGATCGGCTCGCTGCAGCTGTTCGACATGGTCTGGATCCTCACCGGCGGTGGGCCGGCGAACGCCACGACCACGATGGTCACCTACCTGATCAGCATGGGCACCCAGCGCAGCAACTACGGGATCGCGGGCGCGGCATCCGTCGTGCTCTTCCTCATCGGCTTCGCCATGGCGCTGGCCTACCAGTACCTGGTGCTGCGCCGAGACACGAAGGCCGACGCATGAACCGGGTGCAGCACGAGCGACGAGGAGGACAGCGCTGATGGCACGGCGAGCAACCGCGTACGGGCGGGGCGGCCCGTTGGTCTACCTGGTGGCCCTGGTGGTCGTGGCGGTCACGCTGGGGCCGGTGCTCTACGGCGCCCTCGGCGGCTTCCGCAGCAACGCCCAGCTGGCACGCGACCCCGCCGGACTCCCCGACCCGTGGGTGTTCAGCAACTACACCAGCGTCCTCAGCAGTTCGGCGTTCTGGCAGTACACGCTCAACTCGACCGCCATCGCCCTCATCACCACGGTGGTGGCGGTGCTCGCCGGCGTGATGGCCGCCTACCCCCTGGCGCGCTACCAGTTCAAGCTCCGGGAGCCGCTGTTCCTGGTCTTCGTGCTGGGCCTGCTCTTCCCGGCCGCGGTGGCGATCATCCCGCTGTTCATCCTCGTGACCCAGGACCTGGGGCTCGGCGACACCTGGTGGGGCGTCGCGCTGCCGCAGGCGGCGTTCGCACTGCCGGTCACGGTCGTGATCCTGCGGCCGTTCCTGGCGGCGCTGCCCAAGGAGCTCGAAGAGGCGGCCATGCTCGACGGCGCCACCCGCGTGGGCGTCTTCTGGCGGATCGCGGTCCCGCTGTCGATGCCGGCCCTGGTCACGGTCGGCGTGCTGGCCTTCGTCACCTCCTGGAACGCCTACCTCCTCCCGCTGCTCCTGCTGCGGGGCGAGACGCGCACCCTGCCGCTGGGCGTGGCCGACTTCTCGACCCAGTACTCTGCCGACACCGCGGGGGTGCTCGCGTTCACCACCATCGCGATGATCCCGGCGCTCGTCCTGTTCCTCGCGATGCAGGGGCGCATCGTCAGTGGGCTCCAGGGCGCGGTCAAGGGATGATCCGGACACCCGGGGTCGATCCCGGACCAGGAGAGGGTGGTCGGTGAAGCTCGACTCCACGCCGGACGACGTCGTCCCGACCTTGCTCGTGGACGGGTGTGCGAGCTCCAGCACGCGCCCTCCCACGCCCCCGTTGCGCGGCAGGGTGACGATGCAGCAGGTCGCCTCGGAGGCCGGCGTCTCGATCTCCACCGTGTCGAAGGTGATCAACGGGCGGTACGGCGTCTCGGCGGAGACCGTCGACCACGTCACCCGGGTGATCGACCGGCTCGGCTACGAGGCGAGCCTCGTCGCGCGCAGCCTGCGCAACCGTCGGACCAACGTCGTCGGCGTGCTCGTCATGGACTTCGAGCCCTTCAGCACCGAGGTCCTCAAGGGCGTGGCCGACGCCGTCCACGGCACCGGGTACGAGTTGATCGCCTACTCCGCCGGTGGTCATGAGGAAGCCCGGGAGGGCTGGGAGAGGCGCTCGCTCACCCGGTTGATGGCGACCCTGGTCGACGGTGCCGTGCTCGTCACGCCGACGGTCACCGACGTGCAGGCCGACGGTCCGGTGGTGGCGGTCGACCCGCAGGCCGGGCCGTCGGCGCTGCCTGCCGTGGCCGCGCACAACCTCCAGGGCGCCCGGCTCGGGGTCGAGCACCTGATCGAGCTCGGGCACACCCGGATCGGCATGATCACCGGTCGCTCGGACCTGATGTCCGCGCAGCAGCGGGAGCAGGGCTACCGCGAGGCGATGGCCGCCGCGGGACTGGGCGTCGACCAGGCGCTCGTGCAGTCCGGCGGGTTCGAGCCGGACCTCTCGCGCGTGGCGGCTCGTGAGCTGCTGTCCGGCACCGATCGACCGACCGCGGTGTTCGCGGCGAACGACCTCTCTGCGCTGGCAGTGCTGGAGGTCGCGCAGGAACTCGGCATCGACGTGCCCGGTCAGCTGTCGGTCGTCGGCTTCGACAACATCCCGGAGTCCGTGCTCGCCGAGCCCTCGTTGACCACGGTGCAGCAGCCGATCCGCCGGATGGGCCAGGAGGCCGCCGAGATGCTCCTCGCCCTGATCGCCGGGGAGGACGTGCACGACCTCGACCGGACCCTGGACACCTCGCTGGTGCTGCGCTCGTCCACCGCTCCGCCCGGGCAGGTTCTCTGACCGGTCCGCGTCCACCCCGGTGGCGGCCGACCCCGCGCGGACACCGAGCCAGTGACGACGACTGCGGCCGCCGACCCGAGTGGGTCGGCGGCCGCAGTCGTGTGTGGTCGGCCCTCCTGCCGCGCGCGGGCAGGAGGGCGTTCGGTCAGAGGCCGACGAGCTCGTGCAGGGCGCCGACCTCGGTACGGGTGAGCTTGCGGATCGTGCCGCTGCGCATCCGGGCCAGCTCGATCGGCCCGATGGCGGTGCGGGTGAGCCGGTTGACCGGCAGCCCGACCTCGTCCAGCAGCCGGCGCACGACGTGCTTGCGGCCCTCGTGCAGCACGACCTCGACCACCGACTGGCCGGCGTGGGTGTCCACGACCTGGAAGGAGTCGACGACGACGGGGCCGTCCTCCAGCTCCACGCCCTTGCGCAGCCGGCGGGTCACGTCCCGCGACACCGAGCCGCTGACCTGCGCCAGGTAGGTCTTCTTCACCTCGTAGGAGGGGTGCGCCAGCCGGTGGGCCAGCTCGCCGTCGGTGGTGAGCAGCAGCAGGCCCTCGGTGTCCTGGTCCAGCCGGCCGACGTGCACCAGCCCGGTGGCCAGGTCGCCCATCATGTCGCCGACGGTGGGTCGCCCGCGGTCGTCGCTCATCGACGTGATGACGCCGAAGGGCTTGTTCATCGCGTAGGTGACCTTGTCGTTGCGGATGTCGATCCGCCGGCCGTCGACGGCGATGACGACGGTGTCCGGGTCGACCCGCTTGCCCTGGACCCGGACGACCTGGCCGTCCACCGAGATGCGGCCCTGGTCGATCATGTCCTCGCACACCCGGCGGGAGCCGACGCCGGCCCGGGCGAGGACCTTCTGCAGTCGTTCGCCGGGGGCGTCGTCGTCGGGCTCGGTCGGCTCGGCGTCCCGGGGGTGCGCCGGGGCGAGCTCCATGTCCTCGGACCAGCCCTCGCCGCCGGAGGTGGTGGGCGTGTCGTCTGCAGTCGTGTCCATCCCCACCAGTCTCCCATCTCCGTGCCACCCCGATCGCCACCTGCGACGGGGCGCCAGGCCGGGGCTGCCGAACTGGCCCGGTGTGCCCACCGTGGCCCTCGACAGCGTCCCCGGCGAGCAGCAGACTGCCGAGGGTGTGAGCCAGCTCACGTCAGTGCGCCCCGTCGAGGAGGATCCCATGGACCGCATGCGGTTCGGCACGTTCCTGGCCCCGTTCCACCCGGCCGGCGAGAACCCGACGCTGGCCCTCCAGCGCGACCTGGAGCTGATCGAGCACCTGGACCGATGCGGCTACGACGAGGCCTGGATCGGCGAGCACCACTCCGCGGGCACCGAGATCATCGCCTCGCCCGAGATCTTCATCGCCGCGGCGGCCGAACGCACGCGGCGGATCAAGCTGGGCACCGGCGTGACCTCGATCGCGTACCACAACCCGCTGTGGGTGGCCGAGCGGATGGTGCTGCTCGACCACCTCACCCGGGGCCGCGCGATGCTCGGCTGCGGACCGGGCTCGCTGCCCACCGACTCGATGATGCTGGGGCTGAACCCCACCGACACCCGTGAGCTGATGGAGGTCGACCTCGACATCATCATGCGGCTGCTGCGCGGGGAGACCGTCACGGCGACGACCCGGACCCACGAACTGGTCGACGCCCGGCTGCACCTGCGCCCCTACACCCAGCCGTGCTTCGACATCGCCGTCGCCGCGGTCGCCTCCCCCACCGGGCCCCGGATGGCCGGCCGGCACGGCATCGGCCTGCTCTCCATCGGCGCCACCCTGTCCAAGGACGGATTCGACGCCCTCGCCCACCACTGGAGCGTCGTGGAGGAGCGGGCAGCGGCGCACGGGCAGACGGCGTCCCGGCAGGACTGGCGGCTCGTCGGGCTCATGCACGTCGCCGAGACCCGCGAGCAGGCCTACCGCGACGTCCAGTTCGGCATCGAGACGTGGTTCCGCTACTTCCAGAAGACCGCAGCCTTCCCGCAGATGGCGGTCGAAGGCGGGGACGCCAAGGAGATGATCGACTTCATCAACGAGGCCGGCATCGGCGCCATCGGCACCGTCGAGGACGCCCGGGCCCAGGTGCAGCGGCTGTGGGACCAGTCCGGCGGCTTCGGCTGCATGCTGCTGCTCGGCCACGAGTGGGCCGACCCGGAGGCGACGAAGCGCTCCTGGGAGCTCATCGCCCAGCACGTCATGCCGCACTTCCAGGGCGGCGCCGTCTCCCACGCCCAGCAGACGCTCGACGCGAAGGCCCGCGCCACCGGCAAGCGCGAGGACTACGCGGCGGCCCAGCTGCAGGCGGTCGCCACCATGACCGAGCGGTACGAGCAGGAGAAGACCGGCGCGAACTGACCGCTCACGCGTCGGGGTGCTCGTCCACCATCGCGGCGGTGTCGGGCAGCAGCGGGGCCAGCTCGGGCAGCTCGTCCAGGCCGGTGAGCCCCAGCCGCTCGAGGAACAGCGGCGTCGTCACGTACAGGCCTCCCCCGGTGTCCGGGTCGGAGCCTGCCTCGCGGATCAGGCCGCGGGAGACCAGCGTGCGGACGACGGCGTCCACCCCGACCCCGCGGATCGCCGACACCCGGGCCCGGGTCACCGGCTGCCGGTAGGCGATGACGGCGAGGGTCTCCAACGCGGCCTGGGTGAGCCGGCTGCGCTGACCCTCCAGGAGGTGCCGCTCCACGACCGGGGCGTGCTCCTCCCGGGTGTAGAGCCGCCACCCCTCCCCCACCCGGCGCAGGGCGATGCCGGCCCGCCGGTGGTCGTAGTCGGCGGCCAGCGCGGTCAGCTCCGCCCGCACGCGGGCGACCGGGCAGCGCAGCGCCGCGGCCAGTGAGCCCTCGTCGATCGGGGAGTCGATGACGAACAGCAGCGCCTCCAGCCCGCCCCGCACCGCCGCCGGCTCCAGCTCCTCGGCCATCGGCTCGTCGGTGACCGGGCCCGCGGTCACGGCCTCCTCGACCGGGGCCTCCCGCTCGGGGACCTCCTCGAGCTGGACCGGGGGCGCCGCCGGTGCCCGGCCCAGCGGGGCCGGGTCCGGCTCCCGGCCGGGGACGTCGCCGGGCGGCGGCGCGGCCGGGGCACCGAGGTCGGCGGCCAGCTGGGCGGCCACCTGCTCCCAGCCGGCGACCACGGCCTCCTCGTCGTGCTCCTCCAGGGTCGCGGCGAGCTCGGCGGCGACGGCGTCCCAGGAGAACGGCGGCGGCACCGCCTGCTCCGTCGCCTCTCCACCGTCCGTCGCTCCTCCACCGCCCGCCGCCTCGACACCGTCGGGGTCGACGCCGTCCGGCCGGTCGTCGTCCGGCTGGTCGCTCATCCGTACTCCTCCAGGTGCTCGGCGGTGTCCGCGTCGATGGTGTCCAGGTCGATGGTGTCCAGGTCGATGGTGTCCGCGTCGATCTCCTCGGGCAGCCGGCCGCCCACCAGCGCCGGCCCGGTCCAGCGGACGTGCAGCTCCCCCAGCGGCGCCACCTGGTCGAAGGTGACCAGCTGCTGGCGGTACAGCTCCAGCAGCGCCAGGAACCGGGCGACGACCTCCAGGGTGTGTGCGCAGTCGCTGCTCAGCGCCCGGAACGTCGCCGTCCCGGCGGTGGCGATCCGGCCGCGGACCAGCAGCAGCTGCTCGGTGACGCTGACCGCGGGGGCGTGCAGGTGGGAGACGCTCACCGTCGGGGGCGGCTTGGGCACCAGCGCCTGGTGCGCGATCGCCGCGAACTGCTCGGGCGTCACGCCCAGCAGCACCTCGGGCAGCAGGTCGGCGAAGCGTTGTTCCAGGTCCGCGTTGCGGGGGAAGCGGCGGGCCGCCTCGGCCTCGCGGCCGCGGAGGAACTCCGCCGCCCGCTTGTAGGCCCGGTACTGCAGCAACCGGGCGAACAGCAGGTCCCGGGCCTCCAGGACGGCGAGGTCGTCCTCGTCCTCCACGTCGGCGGCGGGCAGCAGCCGGGCGGCCTTCAGGTCCAGCAGCGTGGCGGCGACGACCAGGAACTCACTGGCCTGGTCCAGGTCCAGCTCGTCGCCGAGGGCCCGCAGGTGGGCGATGAACTCGTCGGTGACCGTGGAGAGCGCGATCTCGGTGACGTCGAGCTTGTGCTTGCCGATCAGCTGCAGCAGCAGGTCGAACGGGCCCTCGAAGTTGGTCAGCCGGACGGTGAACCGTCCGTCGCCGGCCTCCCCCGTCATCACCGGACCAGCCTACGGCCGCGTCCGGGTGTTGATCATCGGCGATCGGCTGACCGACACGTCGGGCGGGGCAGCCACTCGCCGATGATCAACGGCGCCGTCCTTCAGTGCTTGCGGAGGCGGCGGACGAGGACGGAGTTCTCGCCGTGCACCTCGAGGTCGTCCAGCAGGACGGCGATCGCCTCCCGGACGATCCGGCCACGGTCGGTGGCCACGCCGTGCTGGCCGCGCAGGGTCAGCCGGGCGGTCTCCAGGGCGAGCAGCTCGTCGGCCGAGCAGTAGACGGTGATCTTCTCCTCGTGCCGGGTGCGCCCCTTCTCGGTACGCGCCCGGGTCTGCTGCGGCCGGAGCGGCGCGGCCGCCGGCATCGTGGCGCGGTGCGAGGCCAGCTCGTCGACGACGATGCGCGGTGCGCCACCGGCCACGTCGGGCACCAGCGCCAGCGGCGGGACCTCCGCCGGGCCCGACGCCGTGGCCGGGGAGTCCCCGTCGGCCCGGGAGCCGTTGGAGCGCAGCGCGGGCGAGGACTGGGCGGCGGCCAGGGTCGACAGCTCGGTGACCGGCGCCGGCTGCGGCGCCGTGTCGGTCATCCGGAACAGCTCCGAGGCACCCGGGAGCACGGGCCGGCGCGTCACAGGGCCAGGACCTCCTTGGCCAGGTCGCGGTACGCCGCGGCGCCCGACGAGGTGGGGGCCCACTGGGTGATCGGCTGACCGGCGACGGTGGTCTCCGGGAAGCGGACCGTGCGGGAGATGACGGTCTGGAAGACGGTGTCGCCGAAGGCCTCGACGACCCGGCTGAACACCTCGCGGCAGTGCACGGTCCGGGTGTCGTACATGGTGGCGAGGATCCCGGAGATCTCCAGGGACGGGTTCAGCCGCTCCTTGACCTTGTCGATCGTGTCGACGAGCAGCGCGACCCCGCGCAGCGAGAAGAACTCGCACTCCAGCGGGATGATCACACCCTGCGCGGCGGTGAGCGCGTTGACCGTCAGCAGCCCGAGGGACGGCTGGCAGTCGATGAGCACGTAGTCGTAGTCCTGGCGCACCGCGGCGAGCACCCGCATCAGGGTCTGCTCGCGGGCGACCTCGCTGACCAGCTGCACCTCCGCGGCGGACAGGTCGATGTTGCTCGGCACCAGGTCCAGCCCGGGGATGTGGGTGGCCACCCGGACGTCGGCCAGCGTGGTCGCCGGCTCCATCAGCGCGTTGTAGATGGTGCGGTCCAGCCCCTGCGCCGGGACGCCGAGCCCCACCGACAGCGCACCCTGCGGGTCCAGGTCGACCAGCAGCACGCGGCGGCCCTGCTCCACGAGTGCGGCACCGAGGTTGATGGTCGACGTCGTCTTGCCGACCCCGCCCTTCTGGTTGCACATCGCGATGATCTGCGCCGGCCCGTGGGAGGTGATCGGCTTCGGGTCGGGCAGCTTCCGCTGCCGGGCCTTGGCGGGGTCGACGCGGCTCGTCGGGACGCCCATCTCGGCGTCGCCCGCCGGGGCCCCTCCGCGCGGGAGCGCGACGGCGGAGGCCGCCGCCTCGGCTCGTCTCGACGACATCGCTTCTGCCTCTTCCCTGGACTGTGCGGACCGCGGCTCCCGGTCGGGGGCACGGCGGGGAACGCGCACTGCCGGCAGGGGGGAAGCCGCCGATCCGTTCTCCCACCCTTCTTCTCGGCAGCCCCGTCCCCGACCATGACCACCCCGGGGCAACATGTCGACATCCGTGCGCCGAGACCGGGCTGAGGGCTGCCTCGGCGCCTCGGAGGCAGCCCTCAGCCCGGGCTCGACCGCCCCCCGCGGGCGGGGTCAGCGCAGGGCGCGGGGGTGGCTGGTGGCGTAGACCTCGCGCAGCCGTTCCACGGTGACCAGCGTGTAGACCTGCGTCGTCGTCACCGAGGCGTGTCCGAGCAGCTCCTGCACGACGCGGACGTCGGCGCCGCCGTCGAGCAGGTGGGTGGCGAAGGAGTGCCGCAGCGTGTGCGGGGAGAGCTCGACGGAGATCCCGGCCCGCTCGGCGGCGTCCCGCAGGATCGACCAGGCGCTCTGCCGGGACAGCGGTCCACCGCGGGCGTTGAGGAACAACGCTCCCCCGCGGACCCCGGACCGGGCCTTCTCGGCCAGCGCCGGGCGGGCCCGGACCAGGTAGTCCTGCACCGCCGTCACCGCGTAGCTGCCGACCGGGACGATGCGCTCCTTGCCGCCCTTGCCGGCCAGCCGCACCGCCGCCGAGGAGAGGTCGACGTCGTCGACGGCGAGCCCGACCGCCTCGGAGATCCGGGCGCCGGTGCCGTACAGCAGCTCCAGCAGCGCCCGGTCGCGCAGCCCCCGCGGCCCCTCCACCGACGCCGCCGCGCTCAGCAGCGCCTCGACGTCCTGCACCGGGATCGCCTTGGGCAGCCGCCGGGCCGGGGCCGGTGGCCGGACCTCCGCCGCGACGTCGTCGCTGACCAGCCCGTCGAGCAGGGCGAACCGGTGCAGCCCGCGGACGGCGACCACCGCGCGGGCCGCCGAGGTCGCCGACAGCGGCGGGTGGTCGTCGTCCCCGGACCGCAGGGCGACCAGGAACGCCGCGACGTCGGACTCCCCCACCTCGCCCAGCCCACGGACGCCGCCCGCGGCGAGGAACTCCGCGTAGCGGCGCAGGTCGCGGCGGTAGGAGGCGATGGTGTTGGCGGCCAGCCCGCGCTCGACGGTCAGGTGGTCGAGGTAGCCGGTGACGGTGCGCTCGACGGCGGGCCCGGCACTGGTGACGACCGTCAGGACAGCACCTCCTGCCACGGCACGCTGGGCAGCGCGTGGGCGTCTGCGACGCCGGCGTGCACCAGCTGCCCGCCGGCGACGTTCGCCCCGCGGGCCAGCACCGGGTCGGCGGCCAGCGCGGCGGCCGTGCCCTGGGCGGCCAGCGCCAGCACGTAGGGCAGCGTGACGTTGGTCAGCGCGTACGTCGAGGTGTGCGGCACCGCGCCGGGCATGTTGGCGACGCAGTAGAACACCGAGTCGTGCACGCCGAACGTCGGGTCGTCGTGCGTGGTCGGCCGGGTGTCGGCGAAGCAGCCCCCCTGGTCGACGGCGATGTCGACCAGCACCGAGCCGGGCTTCATCCGGGAGACCAGCTCGTTGCTGACCAGGGTGGGCGCCTTGGCCCCGGGCACCAGGACGGCGCCGATCACCAGGTCGGCCTCCAGCACCGCGCGCTCGACCTCCAGGGCGTTGGAGGAGACGGTCTGCAGGTGCCCGCGGTAGATCCGGTCGGCGGCGCGCAGCTTCTCCAGGTCGCGGTCCAGGACGGTGACCTGGGCCTGCATGCCCAGCGCGATGGTGGCCGCGTTCATCCCCGACACCCCGGCGCCCAGGACGACGACCTTGGCCGCGTGCACCCCGGAGACGCCGCCCAACAGCATCCCTCGGCCACCGGAGGCCCGCTCCAGCGTGTGGGCGCCCACCTGCGGGGCCATCCGGCCGGCGACCTCCGACATCGGGGCGAGCAGCGGCAGCGCGCCCCCGTCGGTCTGCACCGTCTCGTAGGCGATCGCGGTGGTGCCGGCGGCCAGCAGCGCGTCGGTGCACTCCCGCGACGCAGCCAGGTGCAGGTAGGTGAAGAGGGTCTGGCCGGCGCGCATCCGGCCGAACTCCTCGGCGATCGGCTCCTTGACCTTCAGCAGCAGGTCCGCAGCCCCCCACACGTCGTCGGCGGTGGGCAGGATCTTCGCGCCGGCCGCGGTGAAGTCGGCGTCGGGGATCGACGACCCGACCCCGGCGTCGGCCTCGACGAGCACCTCGTGCCCGGCGGCGACCAGCTCGGTCACCCCGGAGGGGGTGAGCGCGACCCGGTACTCGTGGTTCTTGACCTCTCGGACGACTCCGACCCGCATCTGCTCTGACTCCCGGTCTCGGCAGCCGGCCACCGGGGTGTCGGTGGTGCCACCGCGTCTGGGCGGCCCGGTCCGGGCGCGCCTCGCGCGGAGTGTAGGCACGGACGGCGTCC
Organism: Modestobacter sp. VKM Ac-2984; assembly: GCF_026967985.1. Taxonomy (GTDB): domain Bacteria; phylum Actinomycetota; class Actinomycetes; order Mycobacteriales; family Geodermatophilaceae; genus Modestobacter. Next base: position 558,669 of record NZ_JAPVBJ010000003.1, read on the forward strand.
CGGGTGTGGCAACGGACACGTCCGGCCGGTCGCCGGTCAGCCGACTCGGGCGTCGTACTCCGCCCGCTGGGCGAGCACCGCGGTCCGGTGCAGCTGGGCTCAGGCCGGTGGATCGGCCGCTGACCCGCCGCGCCGGTCCGGCCCGGTGCGGTGGACCGGCTCAGGCCGGGGACGGCGTCCGGACGGCGGCCTGCCCCGGATCGGCCGGCCGCACGACGTCGAAGCGCACGCAGACGAACTCGCCGTTGCGGGCGCTCTCCCGGACCACCAGCTCGACCCGGCGCGGCAGCAACGGCGCTCCGCTGCCCAGGGTCACCGGGGCGATGGCGACCACCACCTCGTCCAACAGCCCGCGGTCGGCGAACTGGCCGGCCAGGTCCCCGCCGCCGACGACCCAGACGTCCCCGCCGGCGGCCGCCTCGACCATCGCTGCGTGCACCCGGGCCGGGTCCTCGGCGGTGAACCGGAGGTCGGCCCCCGGCGGTGCCGTGAGCTTGCGGTGGGTGAACACCCAGGTGGGCTTCTCCGGCAGCCAGTCGGGGTCGTGCTCACGGACCCACAGGTAGGTCGTCGCGCCCATGGCCACCGCACCGATCCCGGTGATGAAGCCGTCGTAGCCCATCGGTCCGGCGGCGTCGTTCTCCCGGCTGAGCAGCCAGTCCAGCGAGTGGTCGACGGTGGCGATGAAGCCGTCCAGCGAGGTGGCGGTGTAGTAGACGGTGCGGGTCACTGGATCCTCCGGGTCACGGCATCCTCCTGGTCATGGCGTCCTCCTGGTCAGCCAGTCGATCGGGTCGCCGGCGTCCACTGCGACGCCGGCCGCGCGGAACCAGTGCCGGGCCAGCTGCCGCCGGTGCGCGCCGAAGGTCAGCACGTGGGCGACCACGCTGCCCAGGACGAAGGTCTCCGGCGGGTCGCAGAGCGCGTCGACGAGCCGGTCGCCCCAGGCGCCCCGCCGGGAGACGTCGCGGACGGAGGCCAGCCACCGGGGCGCGGCCGCGTCGTGCCGGGCCAGCAGGGCGACCGGGTCGTCTGCGGCCCGATCGGGGTGGTCGGCGCCCTCGACCGAGGCCAGCCACACCTCCGTCGTCCAGACCAGGTGGTCCAGCACCGCGGCCAGCGACTCCTCCGGGCCGTCCCAGGGCAGCACCTCCAGGCCGGGCACCCGGGGCCGCCGGTACTCCTCCTCGGGCAGCCTCGTCGCGAGGTCGAGCAGCGCGCGGGTGTCCTCCAGGGCGTGGTGCACCAGCAGGGCGGTGACCTCGTCGCCCCCGCGGGGCCCCTGCTCGCCGGTCACCCACAGCGAGGTGGGTGGGTGGAAGTGGACGCCGTTGGGCGCGGGCAGCCAGTGACCGTCGCGGGTGTGCGCGGCGCACGGCTGACCCGGGGTCCGGCCGTAGGCCCGCCGGAACGCCCGGCTGAACCCCTCGACCGACTCGTACCCGGCGGCGAACGCCACCTCGGTCACGCTCGCACCGCCGGCCAGCTGCCAGGCCGCGCGCTCCAACTGCACCCGGCGGCGCAGCGCCACCGGCGACTCCCCCGCGCCGCGGGTCACCTGCCGGGCGAAGTGCCAGGGCGAGGCGAATGCGTCCCCGGCCATCTCGGTCAGCGTGTGGTTGTCCTCGTCGAGCACGGCGTCCAGCAGCTCGCGGAGCCGGTCGCGCCCGGCGGGGGCCTGGTCCGACGTCATGGCAGGAGTCTGTCCGTCACCGCGGGGACGGCGCCCGACCGTTCTTGCTCGGATCGCCGTCCCGGCCGCAGTGACGCACCATCCCGGGGACCCCCGCGCCGCGAAGACCCGGAGCTGCCCGATGCGCCTGTACGCCGACCGCCCCGACCACCGCACCCGGCAGCTCGTCGCCGACCTGGGGCTGGTGGCGTGGGCGGTGCTGTGGGTGCTGGTCGCCCGGTCGGTGCACGGGGCGGTGCTGGTGCTGGCCGAGCCGGGCCTGGCGGTGGCCGACCTCGGCCGGTCGATCTCGGACTCGATGGGGACGGCGGCCGGCGCGGCCGACGGGATGCCCGTGGTCGGTGACGAGCTCGCGGCCCCGTTCGGTGCGCTGAGCGACGCCGGGCACTCGGTGACCGGCGCCGGCGAGGGCGCCTCGGACGCCGTGCACACCCTGGCCGTGGTGCTCGCCGTCGTGCTGGTGCTGCTGCCGGTGGGCTGGCTGCTGCTGCGCTGGCTGCCCTGGCGGCTGGGCTGGCTGCGGGAGGCGCGGGCCACCGACCGGCTGCTGGGCGGCGGGCCGGGCCGGGCGCCGGAGCTCGAGCTGCTGGCCGCCCGGGCGATGGCCACCGCGCCGCTGCCCCAGCTGGCCCGCCTGCCGGCCGGCACCGGGGCCGGCTGGCGGGCGGGCGACCCGGCCGCGCTGCACGCGCTGGCCGGGCTGGAGCTGCAGCGGCTGGGCCTCCGCCCGCCCGGCGGTCAGTCCGTGGAGTAGCCGCAGCCAGCCACGGCGGCGGCGCAGACGTCCTCGTCCTGCTGGCCGGTGCCGCCGCTGGCGCCCAGGGCGCCGACCAGCGTCCCGTCGGAGTACACCGGCACGGCGCCGGTCTGCGGGGTGAACTTCCCGTTGGTCATCGTGGTGATCGCCGAGGCGAAGTTGGGCATCGGCTCCATCTTCGCCTTCTGCGCCGCACTCGGAGCGCCGTAGGCGGCCGCCGTCCACGCCTTGCCCTGGGCGACGTCGGCGGAGATCCACGGCGCGCCGTCCATCCGGACGAAGGCGACGAGGTGGCCGCTGGGGTCCATCACGGCGAAGGACATCGGGACGCCGAGCTTCGCGGACTCCTCCCGCGCGGCCTGGAGCAGGGTCAGGGCCTGGTCATGTGTCAGCACCGGGCCACCTTCGCCCGCGGGTGGGTCCGGGGGCAACCCGGACCCACCCGTCACACCGCGTCGAGCGGGCGGAGCTGCGGCGCGGTGACCCGCACCTGCGCGGCGGCCAGCACCCCGATGACGGCGAGGGAGTTGCGGATCTTCCCGTCGAACACCCACTGGACGGCCTCGGCCAGCGGCACCCGCTCCACCGTCATGTCCAGCTCCTCGTGCTCGACGGTGAAGCCGTCGGGGCGGGCGACGTCGCTGAGCCCCTCGGCCAGGTAGAGCACCACGAGCTCGTCGCAGAAGCCGGGCGACGGGTGCTGGGTGGTCAGCAGCGACCAGCGCTCGGCCGACAGCTGCACCTCCTCGGCCAGCTCCCGGCGGGCGGTCTCCACCGGCGGCTCGCCGTCGACGTCGCGCAGACCGGCCGGCACCTCCCACAGGTGCTCCCCGACCGGGTGCCGGTACTGGCGCAGCATCACCACCCGGTCCTGGTCGTCCAGGGCCACGATGCCGACCGCGCCGGGGTGGTGCACGACCTCGCGGCCGCTCTCCCCGCCGCCGGGCATGGCGACGGTGTCCTTGCGCAGCGAGATGATCCGGCCGGCGTAGAGCTCCTCGGAGGCCAGCACCTCGTACTCGTGCGCCATCAGATCCCGACCTGCTCGCCCTCGGGCACCGGCAGCCGGGCGGCGTCCTGGTAGCCGGCAGCGGCCTGGACGAAGGCGGCGAACAGCGGGTGCGGCCGGGTGGGCCGGCTCTTCAGCTCCGGGTGCGCCTGGGTGCCGACGAAGAACGGGTGGACGTCGGCGGGCAGCTCGGCGAACTCCACCAGCGTGCCGTCGGGCGAGGTGCCGGAGAACACCAGCCCGGCCTCGGTCAGCCGGTCGCGGTAGGCGTTGGCCACCTCGTAGCGGTGCCGGTGCCGCTCGGTGATCTCGTTCGAGCCGTAGGCCGCGGCCACGACCGAGCCCTTCTGCAGGACAGCCGGGTAGCTGCCCAGCCGCATCGTGCCGCCCATGTCGCCCCGGCCGGCCACCACGTCGAGCTGGGTGGCCATGGTGGAGATGACCGCGTCGGGCGTCTCCGGGTCGAACTCGGTGGAGTTGGCGCCGGTGATCCCGGCCAGGTCCCGGGCCACCTCGATGACCATGCACTGCAGGCCCAGGCACAGGCCCAGGGTCGGGATGCCGTTGACCCGGGTGTGCCGGATCGCGCCCAGCTTGCCCTCGATGCCGCGGACCCCGAACCCGCCGGGGATGCAGACGCCGTCCACGCCGGCCAGCGCGGCCGCCGCGCCCTCGGGGGTCTCGCAGTCGTCGGAGGGCACCCAGCGGATCTGCACCCGCGAGCGGTGCGCGAAGCCACCGGCCCGCAGCGCCTCGGTGACCGACAGGTAGGCGTCCGGGAGGTCGATGTACTTGCCGACCAGCGCCACGGTGACGGTCTGCTTCGGGTCGTGCACCCGGTCCAGCAGGTCGCCCCACACCGTCCAGTCGACGTCCCGGAACGGCAGCCCGAGCCGGCGGACGACGTAGGCGTCCAGGCCCTCGCGGTGCAGCACCCGGGGGATGTCGTAGATCGACGGGGCGTCCGGGCAGGAGGTGACCCCCTCGGCCTCCACGTCGCACATCAGGCCGATCTTGCGCTTGATGCCCTCGGTGATCTCCCGGTCCGACCGGCAGACCAGCGCGTCGGGCTGGATGCCGATGCTGCGCAGCTGGGCGACGGAGTGCTGGGTGGGCTTGGTCTTCAGCTCACCGGAGGGCGCGATGTAGGGGATCAGCGAGATGTGCAGGAAGAAGCAGTTGTCCCGGCCGATCTCGTGCCGCACCTGCCGGGCGGCCTCCAGGAACGGCAGCGACTCGATGTCGCCCACCGTGCCGCCCACCTCGGTGATCACCACGTCGACCCGCTCGGGGCCGTCGGCCCCGGCCAGGATCCGCGCCTTGATCTCGTTGGTGATGTGCGGGATCACCTGCACCGTGTCGCCCAGGTACTCCCCGCGCCGCTCCTTGGCGATCACGTCGGAGTACACCTGGCCGGTGGTCACGTTGGCCCGGCCGGTGAGGTCGGTGTCCAGGAACCGCTCGTAGTGCCCGATGTCCAGGTCGGTCTCGGCGCCGTCCTCGGTGACGAACACCTCGCCGTGCTGGAAGGGGTTCATCGTCCCCGGGTCCACGTTGAGGTACGGGTCCAGCTTCTGCATCGTGACCCGCAGGCCACGGCTGGAGAGCAACGCCCCCAGAGAACTTGCTGTCAGTCCCTTGCCCAGTGACGACACGACGCCGCCGGTGACGAAGACGAACTTCGTCGGCTGGGAGTTGGGGAGAAGAGGTCCGCGGTCACGAGGTTCTGCCAGTCGACCCACGGACGCCCACGTTAACACGGGCCTCGGGGGCCTCCGGCGCCGAGGCCGACGCCCCCTCCGGGGACGGCCGCCCGGCCTCCGCGCCACCCGGTGCACCGGCGACCAGCCAGACCAGCAGGGGCACCAGGACGGTGGCGGCGGTCGCCGGGAGGGCGACGCCGCTGTCGTTGACCAGGGCGCCCAGGGTCAGGCTCAGCGCCACCGCGGTGAGCCCGGCCCGCAGCACCCGCACGTCGGCGGCGGGCAGCCCGGCGGCCGGCCGGCCGGGGCGGCTGCGCAGCAGCCCCCCGGGGCGCAGCAGCCACACCCCGGCGACCAGCGCGACCAGCAGCATCCAGGCCAGCGGGCTCCCCAGCAGGATGTTGAGGTTGGCCTGGGCCTTGCGGCTCACCACCGTCCAGGCCTGGCCGTCCAGCACCTGCCCGACGAAGCGGCCCAGGTGGCTGCGCTCCTCGGCCGGGCCGAGCCAGTCGAACACCGCGACGGCGCCGACGGCCAGCACGGCGACGGCGAGCACCGCCACGAGCCGGACGACGGTGACCCGGATCCGGCCCAGCAGCATGCCCAGCACCAGGAAGCCGGGGACGGCGGCCAGCACTCCCCCGAAGTCCCGGCCCAGCGACGGCGCGCCGATCACCACCACGGTCCCCACCCCGGCCACCAGCACCGGCAGCAGCCAGTGCCGGCGGCCGGGCATCGGCACCCGGCGGGCCACCAGCGCAGCCGCCGCGGCGGTGAGCAGCAGGGAGCTGACCGCCAGCAGCCCGAAGCTGAGGTTGCCGTACCCGGTGAAGCGACCCGCCACGATGGCGTCGTAGCCCAGCAGGCCGTCGAGCTCGAGGTGGGAGCCGGTGAGCACGTCCGCCACCAGGGTGGCCAGGGTGATGGCCAGGACGGCGATCGCCGGGCCCAGCCGGGTCCGCCGCCACGGCCCCAGCGCGGCGACGGCGGTCACCACGAGGGTGCAGCCGAGCACCGAACCGGCCAGCGCCGCCCGGGGGACCGAGCTCAGCTCCCAGGGCACCAGGTTCGCCAGGTAGGTCGAGATCGGGACGGCGGCGACGGTGAGCGCGGCGACCCGCAGCGCCGCCGTCCGCCGTCGTCCCCGGGTGCGCCGCTGCAGCCAGCCACGCACCCGCCCCCGGGCCCGGCCGGGCAGCCAGCCGGTCGCCCAGCCGCCCAGGCCGAGCACGCCCAGCACGACCAGCGCGCCGTTGAGCAGAACCAGCGCCCAGAAGGTCGTGCTGGTGCTGCGGTAGTGCACGACGGCGCTGGTGTTGATCTGCTCCAGCTCGGCGATCGCGGTCGCCAGGTCCGGGCGGTCGCCGGCCACCCGGAAGGGCTGCCCGTTCATCGAGGCGACCGGATCCAGGTCCAGCGCCCGCAGGATCGTGGGCGCGACGTCGATCAGCTGCACGAAGGGCACCCGGCCGGTGCTCGCGCTGGTCAGCCAGCCCGGCGGCACCCCCGGCCCGTTGGCCAGGCCCACGTGCAGCTGCGGCCGGCCGCCGTTGACCTCCGAGATGCCCTGCAGCAGGAACAGCGTGTCCCCGGGGAGCTCGGCCACCGCGTCGCGCAGCCGGCCGATCGTCTGGTCGATGACCGCCAGTGCCGCCTCGCGGCGGGAGGGCTGGGTGCCGGTGTCGGTCTCCTCCGCGGCCGGCGCCCCGGCATCGGTGAACTGGTCCAGCGAGACGACGGTGAGCGGGCACTCGGCCAGCAGCGCGGCGACCTCGGCCGGGTCGGTCGGCAGCCGGTCGCGGACGGTGAACTCGCTGCTCTCCCCCGCCACCGCCAGCGAGCCGGCGCGGCCGACGACCGTGCTGCACCCGACCGCCTCCCCGAGCGCACCGGGTTCGGCGCCGAACCGGGCGGTGGCCTCGTCGGCGGCCACCCGCGCGACGGTCTGCCGCGGCTCGGCGAGGCCGACGTCGGCGACCTGCTCCTCCAGACCGCACCAGGACAGCCGGGTGTCCAGCTGCACCGCGGCCGGGCCCTCCTCGGCTCCCGCGCCGCCCGGGAGTGCGACGTCCTCGTCCGGGATCGGGACGCTGGGCAGGGACACCGGGGGCACCGGCTCGACCGGGCCCGGGTAGCGGGCCCGGTTCCCCGCCCCCAACGTGGCCCAGCCGTCCAGCAGGCAGGTGGTGGGCCGGGCGGCCCGCACCGACAGCGCGCCGATGGCCGACTCCTCGGCCAGCGCCCAGAGCTCGGGGGTGCGCTCGGGGTCCAGGTCCGACCAGGTCAGCCCGGCGACACCGACGTCCACCACCCGGGTGGCCGACCACGGCTCCGCGGAGGCGGCCGCCGCCGGGCCGGCTGAGCCCACCAGCAGCCCGCCGAGCAGAGTGAGCACGACCAGCGACAGCGAGAGGCGCAGGAGGGCGCCCGGTCGGCTCATCACCGCACCCCAGAGGGTCCGAGCAGCTCCCGGTAGAGGTCGACCAGGGCGGCCGCGGTCGCCGCCTCGTCGGGCCAGGTGGCTGCCTGACGCGGGCCGGCCGCTCCCAGCCGGGCGATCTCGGCCGGGTCGGTGAGCACCCGGGCGACGGTCTCGGCCAGCGCCGCCACGTCCCCGGCGGGGACCAGCTCCGCCGCGTCCCCGACCAGCTCCGGGATCCCCCCCACGGCGGTGGCGACCAGCGGCGTCCCGGCCCGCAGCGCCTCCTGGGCGGTCAGCGAGCGCGCCTCCCAGACCGAGGGCAGCACGCACGCATCTGCGGCGCCCAGCAGGTCGGCGACGTCGGTGCGCCGGCCCAGCAGGGTCACCGGCAGCCCCTCGGCGGCGATCCGCCGGGACAGCTCGTCGGCCAGCGGACCGTCCCCGGCGATGGCCACCAGCGGCTCCGGGTGCAGCCGTGGGTCCGCCGACCACCGGGCGACGGCGTCCAGCAGCACGTCGTACCCCTTCTGCGGGTGCAGCCGTCCGATCGCCACGACCAGCGGCCGGCGGTCGTCGTCCAGCCCCAGCTCGCGGCGCACCTCGCGGCGGTCTCGTCGGGCGGGCCCCAGCGGCGGCGCGGACACCGGGGCGACCCGCACGTCCCGGGCGCCGAGCCGGCGGGCGTTCTCGGCCAGGTCGCCGGAGGCGGCCAGGACCACGTCGGCGCCGCGGACGGTGGCCCGCTCGGCGGCCTGCAGCACGCGGCGGCGGAGCCCGCCGCCCTCGGGCAGCGCGTTGTGCAGCGTCAGCACCAGCGGCCGACGACGCTGCCCGGCCGGCGCACGGGCCGCCGCGGCGACCAGCCCGGCCCGCAGCCCGTGGGCGTGGACCAGGTCCGCCCCCGCGGTGGCCCGGCGCAGGGCGAGGACGGCGCGCAGGTCGGCGACCGGGTCCAGCCCCGCGGAGATGCCCACCGGGTGGAAGTCGGCGCCGGCGGCGGTGAAGCCGAACAGCTCCTCGGTGGCCTGCGGGCCGCAGACCCGCACGGCCGCGCCGGAACGGGCCAGCGCGGACAGCACCGAGCGCAGGTGGGTCCCGACGCCGCCGGTGCTGGTGGCCAGCACCTGCGCGATCCGGCGTCCGGTCAGGAGAGGCTCGTCGGTCATCCGTCCCCTCCTCGGGCGTCGGCCCCCCGCAGGCCCTGCACGGCCGCGGTCAACGGCCGCCGGGAGGTCCCCATCATGACCGCCGCGGCGACCACGAGCACGACCCCGCCGGCCGCCAGCCCGATGCCGACCGCGGCGAGCACGCCGTCCTCGGGCACCGGGTCGGCACCCAGTGCCCGGACGGTGAGCAGGCCGGCCGCGCCCGCCAGCCCGCCGGCCAGCAGCGCCGGCCCGCCGGTGCGGGCGGCGCCGGCCAGTGCGCCGGCCCCGGCCTCCCGGGCCACCACGACCAGCAGCGCGGCCCCGGCCACGGTGACCCCGATGCTGTGCCCGGCGGCCAGCGCGAACGCGCGGTCGGCCGACGGCAGCACCGCAGCCAGCACCAGGTCCGCCGCCACGGCCACCAGCCAGCCACCGACCACGCAGATCGTCGGTGCGCGCCACGCTCCCCGGGCGTACAGGGCGCGCGTGAGCAGCGCGACCAACCCGTAGCCCACCAGGCCGGGGGCGAAGGCGGCGATGCTCGACTGGAGTGCGTCCGCCGCGCCGGCGTTCTCCGGGGCGGCCAGGAACACCCGGGCCATCGGACCGGAGACCGCGACCAGCCCGGCCGCCGCGACCGCGCTGGTCACCACGGTGAGGACGACGGCCGGCGCCAGCGTCCGCCGGTACCCCTCCTCGTCCCCGACGGCGGACCGCTCGGTGAGGCCCGGGTAGACCGAGGTGGCCAGCGGCACCGCGAGGGCCGCCCACGGCAGCAGGAAGACGGTCATCCCGGCGAAGTAGGCGACCTGGGTGCCGTCGGGCCCGTCGGCGGCGAGCCGGATCGCGACCAGGGCGACCAGCTGCTGCCCGGCGAGGGTGAGCACCCCGGCCATCGCCAGCCGGCGCACCCGGGGCGCCGCCCCGACCGGGAAGCGGAGCGAGGGCCGCAGCCCCAGCCGCAACCCGCGCAGCGGCACCAGCAGGGACGCCGCGAGCGCCACGACGCCCAACGTCGTCCCCACCCCGAGCACCAACTCGGCCGTGGTGGACAGCCCGCTCACCGTGCGGCTGCCGTCGAGGCCGGCGAACAGCAGGTAAGCGGAAGCCACCACGAGGGTCGACAGCAGCGGCGCCAGCGCGGGCCCGGCGAAGCGGCGGTGTGCCTGCAGCACGCCGGTCAGCACCACCGCGACGCCGTAGAGCACCACCTGCGGGGCGAAGACGAGCAGGAAGCGGGCGGCCAGCTCGACCTCCGCCGCATCGCCCCCGAGCAGCGCCTCGGCGATCGGCCGGGCGAACAGCGCGAGCAGCCCGGCCAGCGGCACCAGCACCAGCAGTGACCAGCCCAGCAGGGCGTTGGCGGTGCGGCGCACCTGCTCCCGGTCCCCGGCGGCGATCCCACCGGCGAGCATCGGGACGACGAGGCTTGCCAGCGCGCCGCCGGCGACCACCTCGAAGACGATGTTCGGCACGGTGTTGGCCGCGACGTAGGTGTCCGCGGTGCTGTCGGCGCCGACGGCGTTGGTGAAGACGACGGTGCGCCCGAAGCCGGCCAGCCGCGCCAGCAGGGTGAGCACCGAGATCAGCAGCGCCGCCCCGGCCACGCCCCGCACGGCCCGGCGGCGAGTGGTGCTGGTCATCGCCGGGCCCGCCCGGGAGGACGCCCCCCGGGGTGCCCCACGGCGGTCACGCGCGGCGGCGGCCGAGCCGGTCGAGCTCCCGCAGGCCGGGGGTCGACTCGATGACCCGGGTGAAGCTGACCTTCTCGCTGGCCAGGGTGAGCGCGGTGACCACCCCGAGCAGGCCGGCGCGGGCACCCCGGCTCTCCAGTGCGGCCAGGCGCAGGCCGAGCAGCGCGCCGACGGCGTTGGCCCCGCAGTCGCCGAGCATGACCCGCTCGCCGAGGTCTGCGGGCAGCACGGCCAGCCCGGCGCCCAGCGGGCCGGCGACCAGCCCACCGGCGGGCCCGCCCACGGTGGCCGCGGACAGCAGCACGGCGGCCTTCGCGGCCCGGCCGGGACGCAGGTCCAGCAGGTTGACCAGGTTCGCCGTCCCGGCGACCAGGCCGGTGGCCAGCACGCCGTCGACGACGGCAGCGGCGCCGGACCCCCGGCGGGTCAGCACGGCGGCGACCGCCGCGGCGGCACCGATGCCGGCGACCTTGACCGCCCCCGCCGACACCCGCCCCGCGCGGAGCGCGGCCAGGTGACCGGCCAGTCCCTTGTCCCGGGCCTGCTCCGGCCGGGCGCCCGCCAGGTCGTCGTAGCCGCCGACCACCCCGGCGACGGCACCGACGACGGCGGCCGCCGCCCGCTGGCCCGCGGGGGCGCCGAGCACCGCCGACCCGGTCGCGGCGGCGGCCAGCACCGGACCACCGAGCAGGGTCACCGGGCGCCCGGCGTAGTTGGTGCGCCGCCACGGCGCCCCGGCCGGTCGGGCCGTCAGCGCGCCCGCCGCGGCCAGCCCGGCCCAGGCGGCCACGGCGGCCCCGGCGGCCACGGCGGCGCGCCGACCGGCTGCGCTGCCCACAGGACGGGAGCTGCTCCCGAGACGGGCGCTGCTCACGAGACGGGTGTGGGCACCGGCTGGGTGCCCTCCCCGACCCCGTACCGGCCGGAGGTGTCCAACGCCTCGGCGACCAGCGCGAGCACGGTGCTGATCCGGCCGGCCGGGGTGTCCACGTTGTCGATCGTCGACAGGCCGTCGGAGACCGGGCGGTCGGCACGCACCGCACCGACCAGGCCGCCGTCCTCCACCGCGGCGAGGTCGCCGGCGATCACGGCGCCGGAGCCCCGGGCGTCCAGGGCGGTGGCCAGCTGGACCAGCGCGGTGGTGCGCTCCTCGGCCTCGTCACCGGAGGCGGTGCCCGCGGTCAGCAGCACGGCGAAGTCGGCGGCGGCCACCGAGGACGTGTCCCGGCTGAGCACCTCGAGCTCTTCCAGCCCGGCCAGCACCGAGGCCGTCGCGGCGGGGTCGGGGGCGACCCCGGCCTCGTCACCCTCGCCGTCGGGGACGACCAGGACGTCGGCCAGCACGTCGGCCAGGAGCTCACCGGTGTCGTCGGTCTCGGCCGGGGTGATCCCCGGCGGCAGGCCCGGGCCGGTCAGGTAACTGCGCAGACCGGCCTCGTTGGCCGGGTCGCCGAACCCCTCCGGGAGCCGCAGGACGCCGGTGACGGTGGCCCCGGCGTCGGCCAGCAGCGCGGTGACCCCCTCGACGACCTCGGTCGGGACCTCCTCGCTGCCGACGACGAGCAGCACGCTGCGCTCGGCGAGGGTCTCGGCGACCAGGGCCGGGCCGACCGCCTCCTCGAAGCCGCCGACCTGGTCCAGGGCGATCTGCAGCTGCTGGGTCTCGTCCTCCAGCATCCGCTTGTCCTCCTGGAGGGCGGCCACCTGGTTCTGCAGGTTCGTCAGCACCGGCCCGTTCAGCTGGGTGGTGCCGATGACGATCCCCAGGGCCACGGCCAGGAAGACCGCGATCAGGGAGACCAGGTGGTAACGGAAGTCGATCACGAGAAGAGGTTCTCCAACCAGAACACGAAGCTGTCCCATTGGTCGATGAGCAGGTCGAGGTAGACACGGCCGGCGGTGGACACGGCGAGCGCGGCGGTGATCGACAGCAGGGCGGCGAGCACGAGCAGGACGAGCGCGAGGGTGGAGATCCGGCTGCGGTACAGCCGACTGACCCCCTTGGCGTCGACGAGCTTCCCGCCCAGCCGCAGCCGGGTGAGGAAGGTGGAGGCCATGCCGCCACGGCCCTTGTCCAGGAACTCGACGAGCGTGGCGTGGGTGCCCACCGCGACGATCAGCGTGGCGCCCTTCTCGTCGGCCAGCAGCATCGCGATGTCCTCGCTGGTGGCCGCCGCCGGGAAGGTGATGGCCTCGACACCGAGGTCGGTGACCCGCTCGAGACCCGGAGCCCGACCGTCGGGGTAGGCGTGCACGACCACCTCGGCGCCGCACCGGAGCACGGAGTCGCTGACCGAGTCCATGTCGCCGATGATCATGTCCGGCTGGTAGCCGGCCTCCTTGAGCGCGTCGGCGCCGCCGTCCACGCCGATCAGCACCGGGCGGTAGTCCCGGATGTAGGGGCGCAGCGCCTGGAGGTCCTCCTTGTAGTCGTACCCCCGGACGACGACCAGCACGTGCCGGCCCTCGATCCGGGTCGTGACGTCGGGGACGCCCACCCCGTCGAGCAGCAGCGCGCGTTCGCGCTTCATGTACTCCATGGTGTTGGTGGCGAAGGCCTCCAACTGCGCCGAGAGGCCGGCCCGCGCCTCCGCCATCGCCGTGGCGATCGTCTCCGGGGTCTGCTCCACGCCCTCGGCCACGACCGTCTCGCCGGCGTAGAGCCGGTTGCCCTCCAGCCGGACCTCGGTGCCCTCCTTGAGCTGGGTGAGGACCTCCTTGCCCACCCCGTCGACCAGCGGGATCCCCGCCTCGACGAGGATCCCGGGGCCCAGGTTGGGGTACCGGCCGGAGATGCTCGGCGAGGCGTTGACGACCGCCGCGACCTTGCCCGCCACGAGCGAGTCGGCGCTCACCCGGTCGATGTCCAGGTGGTCGATCACGGCGATCTCGCCCGGCCGCAGCCGCTTGGTCAGGTTCTTGGTCCGCCGGTCGACGCGGACTGTTCCGGTGACGCCGGGAGCCGTGTCCGACGACCGTCCGCGCCGCAGGGTGCCGATGCGCATGGCGTCCATCGTCCCACGGGCCAACAGATGCCCGGCCCCCCGACGCGCGAGCGGGGTCGACCAGTCACGCTCAGTGAGCGACACCAGGTGCACGGCGACTCGCCGTGCAGGTGACCGCGCGTCGCTGCCCCGGGACGGGACCGGCTCGTCACTAGCGTGACTGCTGTGACTGCAGGGGCCTCCGCGCGCCGGAGTACAGCGACCGACCTGCTCGCCGACGACGCCGCCGCCGCGCCGGACGTCGAGCCCACGAACACCGTCGCCCGCGAGCCGGCGGGCGCACCTCCGCGGGGCGCGGAACCGCCGTCCGCCCGGGTGGTGCCCTTGCCGTCCCGGCCCCCGGTGCCCGCCGCCGTCCTGCCCACCCCTGTCACCGCGCCCAGCTCACCGGTGGCCCCGAACACGACCGAGCGGCTGCCGGCCGAGCCCGCGGCCGACGTCCAGGCCGGCCGTGACGCCCAGGCAGCCGACCCCCAGGCAGCCGATCCCGCGGATGCCTCCGGCCCCGGCCGCCGGGCCCGTCGCCGGGAACGGCGGGGCCCCGACCTGCGGGAGCAGCGACGCCTGCGCACCCGCGAGGCCATCATCGACGCAGCGGCCGAGCTCTTCGCCGCCCGCGGCTTCGACCACGTCAGCGTGCTGGAGATCGCCCAGCGCGCCGGCGTCGTGGAGAAGACCGTCTTCAACCACTTCCCGGTCAAGGAGGGGCTGGTCTTCGAGGCCGACCCGCCGATGCGCGCCGCGCTGCTGGACGCCGTCCGCCGGCGCCCCGCCGGGGAGTCCGCGGCAGCCGCGGCCGGCAGCTTCGTCGTCGCCGCCGTCAGCCAGCTGGGCTCCCCCGCGGCAGCCGAGGGCGTCGCGGAGATGGCCCGCATCATCCGCGCCAGCCGGACGCTGCAGGCCCGGGAACGGGAGATCCTCGGTGCGCTGACCGACACGCTGGCCGAGCAGATCACCCTGGAGACCCGCGCCTCCGCCGGGGAGCTGGAGCCGTGGCTGGCCGCGAACGCCGTCATGGGGCTGTACTCGGCGCTGCTGGAACTGGCCCGGGACCGGGTGCTGGCCGGCGCATCGGGCCCGGAGCTGGTGGCCGATCTCCGCGCCCGCGGCCGGCGCGGGCTCGCGCTGCTGCAGTTCGGCCTGGCCGGGTACGCCAAGCGCCCCTGAAGGCGGAACCGCCTCGCCCCCACCGCGCGCGGCGGGGGCCGAGCGTCAGCGGCCTCGCTCGGCTGCCACGGCGAGGAGCTCGCGGGCGTGCGCCTGGCCGGTGTCGCTGTCGGCCAGGCCGGACAGCATCCGGGCCAGCTCCCGGACCCGGTCCTCGTCCCGCACCGCACGGATGTCGGTGGCGGTGACCCCCAGGGCGGTGTCCGGCGACTTGTCCACCACCAGGTGGGTGTCGGCGAACGCGGCGACCTGCGCCAGGTGGGTGACGACGACGACCTGGTGCTCCCGGGCCAGTCGGGCCAGCCGCCGGCCGATCTCGCCGGCCGCCTGACCGCCCACCCCCGCGTCGACCTCGTCGAAGACCATCACCGGCACCGGGTCGGCGCCGGCGAAGACCACCTCGATGGCCAGCATGACCCGGGACAGCTCACCGCCGGAGGCGCCCTTGTGCACCGGCCGGGCTGGGGCGCCCGGGTGCGGTGACAGCAGCAGGACGACCTCGTCGGCGCCCTCGGGCCCGGGCTGGTCCGGGTCGGTGTCGATCCGGAAGGAGACCTGCGCGTTCTTCATCGCCAGCCCGGCCAGCTCCTCCCCCACCTCGGCGGCGAAGCCCTCCGCCGCGGCCTGGCGGCCGGCGGTGACCCGGGCGGACAGGCCGGCCAGCTCGGCGCGGGCGGCGTCCCGCTCGGCCTCCAGGGTCGCCAGCGCCTCGTCGGAGACGTCGAGCTGGGACAACCGGTCCGCCGCGTCGGCGGACCAGGCCAGCACCCCGGCCAGACCCTCCCCCGCGTCGGCGTACTTGCGCACCAGCGCGGTGAGCGCCGCCCGACGGTCCAGCACCTCGGCCAGCCGCGCCGGGTCGGCGTCCAGGTCGGCGACGTAGCTGGCCAGCTGCACGCCGACGTCGGAGACCACGGCCACGGCGTCGGCGAGGTCCTGGGCGAGCAGCACCAGGGTGGGGTCGTCGGAGGAGGCCAGCGCCCGCTCGGCGGTGGCCAGCGCGTTGGTGGCGTCCTGCGGGAGGTCGCCGTCCCCACCGAGGTCGCCGGTGACGTCGCCGACCAGGGCCAGCCGGGCCGTGTCGGCGACGTCCCGCAGCGCGTCGGCGTCCCCGAGCCGCTTGGCCAGGGTGTCGAGGTCGACGTCCTCACCCGGCTCCGGTGCGACGGCGGCGATCTCCTCCAGGCCGTGCCGCAGCACGTCGGCGGCCTGGGCCAGCTCCCTCGCCTGGCCGCGACGGCGGTCCAGGTCCTCGGCCAGCCCTCGCCAGGTGGCGTGGGCCGTGCGGTGCTCCTCGACCAGGGCCAGGTGCGCCGCACCTGCGTACCGGTCCAGCGCCCGCCGCTGCTCGGCCGGGCGGGTCAGCCGCAGCTGATCGGTCTGCCCGTGCACCGCGAGCACGTCCTCGGCCAGCTCGGCGACCACGCCGACCGGCACGCTGCGGCCTCCCAGGTGCGCCCGGGAGCGCCCCTCGGCGCTGAACGTGCGGGCCAGGATCAGGCTGCCGTCCTCGTCGGGCTCGGCGCCGGCGTCGGCGGCGCGGGCCCACACCGGCGACTCCGGCGGCAGCACCAACCGGCCCTCGACGCCGGCCCGCACCCCGGCCCGGATCCGCCCCTGGTCCGCCCGTCCGCCGAAGAGCAGGCTCAGGCCGGTCACGACCATCGTCTTGCCGGCGCCGGTCTCCCCGGTGACCACGGTCAGGCCGGGGCCGAGCTCCAGGGTGACGTCGTCGATGGAGCCCAGCCCGTGGATGTGCAGCTCCGACAGGGCACCGTTCTGCGGCCGCGCGGGCCCCGGCTGCGGAGCCGGTCGCTCACGCTTCGCCGTCCGGGTGGCCACCGCCCACCTCCTCCGGGGTCCGCAGGACGCCGTCGCTGGTGTTGACGTCGCCGGCGAGCACGTTGGTGCGCCCGACGGGCGCCTCGTGACCCGGCCCGTGGGACCGGGCGTCCCGGAAGCCGCGCACCGGCAGCCCGAACTTGGCGACCAGCCGGTCCCCGAACGCCGTCGGGTTCATCCGGGCGATCCGCACCGGCCGCTCGGAGCGCCGGACCTCGACCCGGCCGCCGTCGGGCACGTCGACCAATCGCCGGCCGTCGGCGGACACCCGGGCCCGGGTGCCGTCGGGCGGGACGGCGATGGTCAGCACCGACGTCGGTGAGGTGACCAGCGGCCGGGCGAACAGGGCGTGGGCGTTGGTCGGCACGAGCAGCAGCGCCTCCACGTCGGGCCAGACGACCGGGCCACCGGCGGAGAACGCGTAGGCGGTCGACCCGGTCGGCGTCGCGCAGAGGATGCCGTCGCAGCCGAAGCTGGTCAGCGGGTGCCCGTCGACCTCGAGGACGACGTCGAGCACCCGGGCCCGTTCCACCTTCTCCACCGAGACCTCGTTGAGCGCCCAGGTGCCCTCGCCCGTGGGCCGGCCCTCGGCGTCCAGCACGGTCGCCTCCAGGGTGAGCCGCTCCTCCACGTCGTACTCGCAGCGCTGCACGGCGGCGATCATCTCCTCGACCGCCTCGGGCTCGGTCTCGGCCAGGAAGCCGACCCGGCCGAGGTTCACCCCGGTGATCGCCGCGTCGGTGCTGCGCGCCAGCTCGGCCGCGCGCAGGAAGGTGCCGTCACCCCCGAACACCAGCACGATCTCCACGCCCTCGGCCGCTTCGGGCCCGAAGGGGCAGACCTCCGCGCCGGGGACGGCCATCGCCTCGGCCTCGTCGTCGAGCAGCCGGACCACGATGCCCGCCTCGGCGAGCCGGGCCGCGGCGGACCGGGCGAGACCGACGATGTCGGCGCGCCCGGTGTGCACGGCCAGCAGCACCCGCCGAGGAGCCGGACAGGCCTCGTCGGGGCTGCCCGCCGGTGCGCCTGGCTGGGGCTCGGTCACTGTGGTCCTTCCTGAACTGCTCGGGTGATGTCTGCCTGGTCCGGTGGGGGTGCGTCCCGGCGGAGCCAGAGGAAGAACTCCACGTTGCCGGCCGGGCCGGGCAACGGGCTGGCCACCACCCCCGCGGTGCCCCAGCCGAGCTCGGCGGCGACCGCCGCCACGGTGGCGACCGCGTCGGCGCGGTGGTCGGGGTCGCGGACGACGCCGCCCGAGCCGAGCCGGTGCCGGCCGACCTCGAACTGTGGCTTGACCATCGGCAGCAGGTCGGCGTCGGGCCCGGCGCAGCCGGTCAGCGCCGGGAGCACCAGGCGCAGGGAGATGAAGGACAGGTCGGCCACGACCAGGTCGGTGGCGCCGCCGATCGCCTCCGGGGTCAGCTCGCGGACGTTCGTGCGCTCGTGGACGGCGACCCGCTCGTCGGTGCGCAGGGACCAGGCGAGCTCGCCGTACCCGACGTCGACCGCGACGACCTCCCGGGCCCCGCGGCTCAGCAGCACCTCGGTGAAGCCCCCGGTCGAGGCGCCGGCGTCCAGGGCGCGCCGCCCTTCGACGGGGACACCGAACGCGTCGAGGGCGCCGATCAGCTTGTGCGCGCCGCGGGAGACCCACCGGGGCTCGTCGGGGTCGGTGCGGACGACGACGGGCGTGCCCGCCTCCACGCCGGTGGCCGGCTTGGTGGCGGCCTGCCCGCCGACGGTGACCCGCCCCTCGGCGATCAGGGCGACGGCGTCCTCGCGGGAGCGGGCCAGCCCGCGGCGCACGAGCTCGGCGTCGAGCCGGCTGCGGCGGGCCATCAGAGCTGGTCGATGGTGGACAGTTCGCGCTGCAGCCGCGCGTGCTCGGCCTCGAACACCGCGACGTGCTCGGCCACCGGTCGCCCGGCCAGGTCGGCGAACGGGGGTGCCCCGGGGCCGCCGGGCGCCGTCGACCCCGCCGTGGCCGTCGACTCCACCGGCTCAGCTGTCGCCGCCGGGACCGGGGCGGGGCCGGTCGGTGGGACCGGACCGGGCCGCGCGCCGCCGGGGGGGCGCGGGACCGGGCGTGGCTGGCCGGGCACGCTCACGGGCTCCTCCTCCACCGACGGTTCTCACCGGAGTCGGCAGCTGCCGGTCCCGGGGCACCGAGGACTCGGCGACCACCTGGCAGGCTACCGGCCGCCACCGACCGGCGACGGCGCACCGGAGGAGTCGGTGGACCCGTCCTCGCCCCACGGCGACGGCCTGCCCCGCGGACCGCCCGGCCGGCGTGACGTCCCCGCCGGTAGCGTCCCGCTCCGACCGACCGGCCGGGACGAGCCCGGTCCTCGGCTGGAGGAGGCACCACACGTGGCGACGCTCGACGAGTGCATGATCGCCCTGGACGACTTCGTCGGGAAACTGGCCGCCAAGGAGGGCGCGCGGGACCTGGACCGCAGCGTCTCCTGCCGGCTGACCGACCTCGACCACGTTGTCGCCGGCCGGCTGGCCCGCGGCTCGGTGCACGACATGGCCGCCGTGCCGGACGGGCCGTCGGTGCCCAAGGCCGACATTCGGCTGACGATGACCAGCGACGACCTGCTGGCCCTGACGTCGGGGCAGCTGTCCTTCGGGCCCGCGTGGGCGTCGGGCCGGATCAAGCTCGAGGCAGGTCTCCGCGACATGTTGCGGCTGCGCTCGCTCCTCTGACCCGCTGGTCCCGCTGGCCTGTCCTCACCTGCCGGTCAGGCCCCAACGGGCGAGCACCTCGGCGGCTGCGTCGTCACCGGCGTGCGGCACCGCCGTCCGTCCGTCTCCGGGGTGCTGCGCCCAGTGCGCGACGGCGAGCGCGCGGAGGCCGTCCAGCCCGTCGGCCCCCTGGCGCTCCGGCCCGACGGCGCGCAGCGTGAGCTGCTCCCCGTCGGTGCGGGCCTCCCAGCCGCCGCACCGCCAGACGCCCGGGGCCTCGACCGGGGTCACGACCGGGTGCGCGACGAGCAGCCCGGCGGCATCGGCGGAGATGAGGTCCGGCCGGTGCACCGGGCCGGCGGCGAGCAGGTCGGCGGGAGAGGCCACCCCGGAGAACACCAGCAGGCTGGCCGCGTCGGCCCGCCGGGCGCCCTCGATGTCGGTGTCCAGCCGGTCGCCGACCACCAGTGGCCGGCGGGCGCCGGTCCGGCGGACGCACTCGGCGTGCATGGCCGGGTCGGGCTTGCCGGTGACCAGCGGCTGCTGCCCGGTGACCGTGCTGACGACGCCGACCAGCGCTCCGTTGCCGGGCAGCACGCCCCGCGGTGAGGGGATGGTCGCGTCGGTGTTCGTGGCGACGTGCCGGGCTCCCTGCCGCACCGCCACCACCGCCTCGGCCAGCTGGGCCCACCCGACCTGCGGCCCGTAGCCCTGGACGACGGCGGCCGGTTCGTCCTCGGCCCGCTCGACCACCGTCAGACCGGCTGCCGACAGGGCGGCCGCGACGCCGGGACCGCCGACCGGCAGCACCCGGGCGCCCGGCCCGACCAGCCCGGCCACGACCGAGGCGGCGGCCTGCGAGCTGGTGATGACGTCGTCGGGCGCGGCTGGGATGCCGAGCTCGGTGAGGTGGGTGGCCACCTGCTCCGGCGTGCGGGCGGCGTTGTTGGTGACGAAGCCCAGCCGCATGCCATGGTCCCGGGCGGTCTCCAGGGCCGCGGGTACGCCGGGCACGGCGACGGGGCCGACGTAGACGACCCCGTCGAGGTCGAGGAGGGCCACGTCGTACGCCCGGGTGGGTGGGGTGTCGGTGCCTGCGGCCAGCAGCGTGCGGACGTCGGTGGTGCGCGGGCTGGACCCAGCGTCGGAGCTCACGCCGTCATCCTGTCGCAGCGGCCCGGGAGCCTGTCCTCAGGGCAGCTCCGTCGCCATCCCCCGCCGGGCCCGGACACCGCGCAACGCCCGGGCGTAGTGACCCTGGTCCGGACGCATCGCCACGGCCAGCGCGAGGTGCTCGGCGGCGAGCTCGAGGTCGCCGGCCCGGCTGGCGGCGAGCCCGAGGCCGAACTGGGCGTAGTCGTCGGCCGGGTCGGCCGCGATCAGCGCGCCGAAGTTCTCGATCGCCTCGCGGTACCGGCCGGCGTCGTACTGGGCCCGGGCGAGCGCCTCCCGGACGCTCCGCGAACCGGGTTCGGCGGCCAGTGCACGGCCGAGCAGGGTCGCGGCCGCATCGGGGTTGCCGTCGCCCAGCAGGTGGAGCCCCCGCTGGTACCAGTCGTAGACGCCACCGTCCGGCTGTCCCAGGTCCGCCATCGCAGCTCCTCCCCCGCGCCTCCCCGGCGCTGCACACCCTGCCGTGTCGGCAGGTACCCCTCCGGTCCCCGGTGCGGGCGCTCCTACGATCGACTCCGTGCCCTCGACGACTCCCTGCCCACGACGTCGGCGGATGCCCCGCCTCCCGACGTGACGGGCCTCGACGTCCGGCCGTTCCGCGCCCTCACCTATCGAGAGCACGACGCCGACCACCTGGCGCGGGTGAGCTCACCGGCCTACGACCTGGTGAACCCGGCAGGGCGGGACCGTCTGGCCGCCGCCGATCCGCACAACATCGTCCGCCTGATCCTGCCCGACGTCGAGCCGTTGCCGGGACCGGAGGTGTCCCGCGCCGAGCGCGACCGCCGGTCCGCGGCCGTCGCCGGGGAGACGCTGCGGGACTGGCTGGCCGCAAACGTGCTGGTCCGCGACCGGGTCCCCGCGCTGTGGCGGTACGAGATGGCCACGCCGGGGGCCGAGCCCACGGTCGGCTGGCTGGGCGCGGTCACCCTGCCCGCTCCCGGGTCGGTGGCCGTGCTCCCGCACGAGGACACCTTCCCCCCGGCGGTGGCCGGTCGGGCCGCGCTGCTGGCAGGGACCGACACCGACCTGGAGCCCATCGTCCTCGCGCACGATCCCGACCCGGAGGTGGCGGCGCTGACCCGGCAGACCGGAGAGCTCGCACCCACGCTCGAGGTCGCCGACCCCGACGGGGTGGTGCACCGGCTGTGGCGGGTCACCGACCCCGTGCTCCTGGACCGGCTGACCCGCGCGCTGGCCGGGACCGCCGCGGTGATCGCCGACGGGCACCACCGCTTCGCCGCCGCCCGCGACCACCACCACGGTCATGCCGGGCACGGCAGCGTGCTGGCGCTGGTCACGCCGATGGGGGCCGGCGGGCTCCGCGTCCGGGCCATCCACCGCGTGGTGCCCGACCTCTCGATGTCGACCGCGCTGGGGTCGGCGGCTGCCGGGTTCACCGTCCGCGACGTCGTACCGTCCGGCGGCGTCCGGGCAGCGGTCGCGGACTGGCTGGACACCGGCGCAGACGGCACGTTCCTGCTCACCGACGGCAACCGGGTCGCCGAACTGTCCGAACCGTCGCCGGCGATGCGGGCGGCCGTACCGGCTGAGGCGCCCACGGCCTGGCGCCGGCTGGACGTCGTCCTCGCCCACTCCGCGCTGCTGGCCGGTCTCTGGGGGCGCCCGGACGACCCGTCGTCGGTGCTGGTCGCCCACGACGTCGAGGAGGCGCTGCGGCTGGCCGAGGAGCGGGCCGGGGTGGCCCTGCTGCTGCGGTCTCCCTCGCCGACCGATGTCGCCGCGGTCGCCCGGGCCGGGGCACGGATGCCCCGGAAGTCGACGCTCTTCGTGCCCAAGCCCCGCACCGGACTGGTGCTGCGCCCGCACGGGGACTGACCGGCGGCCGCACCCGGCTCATCCCGACTCGGCGGATGGCCGTGGCGCTGCCCGGGAGACCTTGCGGCCGCGCCGGCAGGTCACCTCGTAGGCGACCGCCGTGCCGGTCGGGGTCCGCCAGAACCGACGCTGCAGCGCCCCCTCCACCTCCACCACGTCGTCGGTCGTCCAGGCGGCCGCGTAGCGCTGGAGCGCCGGCAGCAGGCTGACGCAGGTGATGACGTCGGACTTCGGCCCCCGAGGCCGCGGGCTGTCCCGGCGGACGACGAGCTTGAACACCAGCAGGGTGTCGCCGCTGGGCAGCGGGCGCAGCTCGGGTGCGGCGGACAGCCGACCGCGCAGGACGACGTCGTTCCGGTCGATGACAGCGAGGCTCATGCAGGCAGCCTCGCTGCCCGGAACGCACACCGGCCAGGTGCGCCCACGGTCTGTGGACGTACCTGGCCGGTGTGGACGACGGGGGTCAGTCCGTCGGTGCCTCCTGCTCCGGGACGTCGTGCCCGGGCGCCTCCTGGAACAGGCGCGTGTGGTCCCGCTCCACGGGGGGCGGGGTCTCGCCCAGGAGCTCGGCCACCTCGGCCTCGATGTCATCGGCCGAGACGTCCCCGAAGTCGACGTCCGCGAACTCCACGCCGCCGATCTCGGCGGTGGGAAGCTGCACAGCGTCGTCCGCACCCGATTGGTCGCCCTCGGTCGGACCTGCCGGCGGGTCCTCCTGCGCGACGGCCTCTTCCTGGGCGATCTGCTCGTCGACGACCGGCTCGTCGGCGATCGCCCCGTCGACATCCGGGTCGCCGGTGGCCTCGCTCTCGTCGGCCTCCTCGTCCTCGTCCGCGAAGAGGGCTGCGACGCCGGTGAGGTCGTCCGGGTCGGCTGCGGCGATGGCGGCGAACCAGTCGCCGGCCAGTTCCTCCTCACCGCGGGCGTCGAGCAGCTCGGCGTACGCGGTGGCGAGTCGGAGCTGGCCGAGATCCGGGTGGCCCAGCGTGGCCGGGGTCGGGCGTCCGCCGAGGGCAGCCTCCAGCACGAGTGCAGCGGCTGCTGTCTCACCCAGGTCCTGCCGCGCCCCGGCCTCCACGAGGTGCAGCTCCACGAGCTCCTCCTCGCCGGGCTCGGTGGTCAGCGCCTCCTGGACCAGTCGCAGGGCGTTCTCCGGCCGGCCGAGGGCACGCTCACAATCGGCCAGCACTGCGCGGTAGCTGTCGTCCCCGCTCATCCGTGCGTAGGCCCGCAGCTCACGAGCAGCCTCGGCGTAGTCGCCTGCGTGGTAGGCGGCAACGCCGACGGCCTCGCGGACGGCAGCGATCCGGGACGCCCGGTCCCGCGCAGCGCGTGCGTGCTCGAGGGCCAGCTCCGGCTCGTCGTCGAGCAGTCCGCCCGCGGCCACGAGGTGTCGGGCCACGGTGTCGGCATTGCGGGAGTCGAGCCCGCGCAGCGCCGACCGGACCGACTGGTCCAGGTCGCGCGGGTCCACCCACTCCGGCAGAGCCGGCCCGGCGGGACGACGTACCGCGGCCTCAGCATTGGGCCGCCGATCCTCCCCGGCAGGGCGGCCACCCTGCGGACGGTCACCACCCGGACGACGGTCCTGCCACGCCGGGCGATCACCCTGCGGGCGGTCACCACTGGGACGACGGTCCTGCCACGCGGGCCGGTCACCCTGCGGACGCCCCTGCCCCTGCGGACGATCCCCGCTGGGACGACGGTCCTGCCCCTGCGGACGGTCACCGCTGGGACGACGGTCCTGCCACGCGGGCCGGTCACCCTGGGGGCGGCCCTGCCCCTGCGGACGGTCACCACTCGGGCGACGGTCCTGCCAAGAAGGCCGGTCACCCTGCGGACGCCCACCACCCTGCGGACGGTCACCCTGCGGACGGCCCTGCCCCTGCGGACGGTCTCCACCCGGACGGCGGTCCTGCCAAGAAGGCCGGTCACCCTGCGGACGCCCACCACCCTGCGGACGGTCACCCTGCGGACGGCCCTGCCCCTGCGGACGATCGCCACTGGGACGACGGTCCTGCCAGGAGGGCCGGTCACCCTGCGGACGCCCACCACCCTGCGGACGATCCCCGCTGGGACGACGGTCCTGCCACGCGGGACGGTCACCCTGCGGACGCCCCTGGCTCTGGGGACGGTCACCACTCGGCCGACGGTCCTGCCAGGAAGGACGGTCACCCTGCGGACGGCCCTGCTCCTGCGGACGGTCTCCACCCGGCCGACGGTCCTGCCACGCGGGACGGTCACCCTGCGGACGGCCCTGCCCCTGCGGACGATCCCCGCTGGGACGACGGTCCTGCCAGGAGGGCCGGTCACCCTGCGGACGCCCACCACCCTGCGGACGCCCAGAGCCCTGCGGCCGACCGCCGCCGGACCGACCGCCAGAAGAACGCTCGCCAGCGGGGCGCCGATCGCGCCACTCGCCGCCAGGACCACCGGGTGCGCTCGGACGATCGTCACGTGACGACCCGCGGCCGCTGGCGGCACCACGGCTGCCATCGGCAGGCCGGGCCCCCCGATTGCCCTCGGTCGGTCGGGACCCGCGGTGTCCGGCTGGCCGCTGCGGACGGCCGGCGCCACCCTGACGGGCTGCGCCGCCACTGCCGCCGGCGCTACGACCTCGATCTGACCCTGACGGCCCTCGTCGCGGAGAAGTCATGGTGTTCTACGTACCTCACTGATGAACGGCGCACGCCCGGTGGGGGCACCTGAACGGCATCGCATCCACCCGGTTCCCCGCGGTAGCGGCTGGATCCGGTCGGTCGACGAAAGCGGACAAACGCACAAAACGGGGGCCGGAGCGCAATGCTCCGACCCCCGTTTCGTGAAGTTATGTCCGGCGGCGTCCTACTCTCCCACCCGGTCCCCCGGGCAGTACCATCGGCGCTGAAAGGCTTAGCTTCCG
>NZ_JAPVBJ010000004.1 GCF_026967985.1 Modestobacter sp. VKM Ac-2984
AGGTGGTCAGCGCGGCACCGGTCACCACCCGGGAACACGACCGCGAGCTGATCCGGCCACTGGTCCGGGGCGGGGAGGTCCGACGACGCCCCTCTGTGGTGGGCTGGGTGGATCAGATCCGACTGACCGGGTGACTCAGCTCGCTGGTCCGTTCGTCCACCGGGGCAACGCCCAGGGCGTCCGTGCGCAGGGTGGGCGCTGCTGCAGCCTCGCTGATCACCGGACCACCCGGGGTGGCCCCAGGGGGGACGGTTGCCGTCCCTCCGGAACGCGCACGGTAGCGGCTGATCACCTTCCGGCCGACCAGCTGCCCGGGCTTCTCGATGCCGTGGTAAGTCACCGCGGCCAGGAGGAGCGTGAACCCGACCATGCCGGCGAAGAGCAGGAGCGGGGCGACCGAGGGCAGGGGCAGCATGAGCACCAGGGCGTGGCCCAGGTACACCGAGTAGCTGATCGTGCCCAGGTAGACGAAGACCCGCGGGTAGGAGAACCGCCGGAGCAGGAAGAGCACACCGAAGACCGCGTATGCCGAGCAGAAGGTCAGTGCCTCGGTCCACCAGCGGGGGACGGCACCGGTGATCGGCTCCGCCGCGCCCACGTGGTAGCAGAACTGGACCACGATGATGCTGACGAAGGCGAAGGAGAACACACCCGCAGCCGTCCGGCCGCTCAACTGACCGATGTCGTACCGGTACAGCGCTGTGCCGACGAACATGGAGCCCAGCAGCAGCATCGCGAACCACAGATCGTGCGGTCGGTTGAGCATGAGCAGCAGCACGGCCACGGTGATGGTCAGCCCGACACTGCGCTCGGCCCCGCTCTTCAGCCGTGGCGCGATCACCACGACGGCAAGCGCGATGAGGCCGAAGACCACAGCTGGCCAGCTGCGGATCTGCGTCTGCTGCAGGTATGCCGGCACGAGGGTGCTGCCGAGCACCAGGGCGGAGACCATGAGGCCCATCGAGATCCCGGCCGAACGACGGTGCCAGCCCAGCATGAACAGCACCGTCATCGTCAGGTAGAAGACCATCTCGTACCCGAGCGTCCAGGATGCGCCGATCACCAACGGCCGGTTGGCGAAGACCTGGAGCATCGTGGTGTTGAGCAGTGTGTCCGACACCACCCGGTAGCCCGGGGCCGGCGCGGCCCACGGGGTGGCATAGAGGAGCAGGCCGATCCCCAGCACGGCGAGGTAGAGCGGGAAGAGGCGGAAGGCCCGACCGATCCAGAACTCCTTGAGATCGCCGCGGCGCTCCATCGACGCGGGGATGATGAACCCGCTGCAGATGAAGAACACCAGCACGCCGAACTCACCCGGCCGCCACCAGATGTGCGAGAACTCGAGCACGCCGGGCCAGATCACCTCCGCCAGGTGCTGGACGGCGACCGTGAGTGCCGCGACGCCACGGAGTGCGTCGAGGAACTCGAGGCGGCCGTTGCGCATCCGCGACGCATGGACCTTTGCGCCGCTACCGGTGGTGGGGGCGACGGACTCGACGAAGGACACAGGCTCCTCGTTCCTCCAAGCGGTGACCGCGACGGTCCGCCCGCGCTGGGCTGGCTGACTTGAAGCGCTGGACCTTCCTGGTCACATGCGCCGCGCCTCAGCGGGACGTCCCGACGCTACCTCCCGCACGGGGCCGACGCGGGACCACTGAGTCAGTGTGGACGGATGTGACGGGACGGTCCAGATCGTGACGGACAGGCCCCGGATGCGAGAGGAGGGGCGGCCTGCACAGGCCGCCCCTCCTCTCGTGGTCCGGGGTCAGTCGGCTGGCGAGCCAGCACGGGGACCGTCGACCGGCAGCGGGTCAGCCGACGCGCGATCGCTCGTCGTCGGCAGCGCGTCAACGACGTCCCGGAGGTCTCGGACCTGCTCGGCCATGAGCGCCACGCTGTTCGCCGTCGCGGCCTGCAGGTGGTCGACCCGACTGATCAGCGGGGCGATCTGCCATGCGGTGAGTCGTTGCACCAGTCGCTTGACCGCCGGCACGCCGGGCCGGGTGGAGGTCGGCGGCGGGGTGACGTACGGCGGGACCCGGCGGACGAGCACCGCCGCGCGATCGAGGTCGTCGTCCCGGCGCCTTGCCGTCGTGGCGGTCGTCGCTGAGGAAGCCTTGCTGCGGGGCGCACCGCCCCGCAGCACCGCAGCTCGGCGGACGATCACCTGCTGCAGGTCGCTCCAGGGCAGCTCCTCCAGCTCGGTGGCGTCAGCAGCGGTGTCCGGGGGGTCCAGCGGGAGGCCGGCCGCGTCGGCCATCGCCTGGCCGAGGGCGTGGTCGTCGTCGACGAAGGTCACCCGTCGCTGCGCCGCCTGTTCCTCCAGGCCGCCCACGCGGGTGGCGATCACCTCACGGTCGAACAGTGCAGCCCGTTCCAGCACGCCCGAGGACCAGATCTCGCGGTAGGGGAGGACGACGACGTCCGAGGCGAGGATCCAGCGGTCGAACAGCTCGTCCGAGACGTAGCCGGCGTGCAGCGTCGTCCGCGGGTCGCTGTCGGTCAGCCACTCGAGCTCGTTGAGGTAGGCCAGGAACTCCGGCTCCTCCAGCCGGGTGGAGCCCACGACGTCCAGCCGAGCGTGCGGTGCGGAGCCCAGCCGGGCGAACGCATGGACTGCCCGGTCGAAGCCCTTGTGTCGCTGGATGAAGCCGATGCACAGGAACGAGAACGCGTCGGCGGCGATGCCCAGCGACTCCCGGGCCTGCTCACGGGTCATCGACGTCCGCGGGAGGAAGGCGTGCCCGTGTTCGGACAGCACGGTCCGGGAACGGTCCACGGGGACCGTCTTCAGGAACATGTCCCGTTCGGACTCGGAGTGGAAGACGATCCGGTCGACCTGGGAGAACGTGGTCCTGGCGGCCCGGCGGCGCACGGCCGAGGCATCCACCTCGGCGTACTCGTACTCGTGCACCCAGATCTCCACCTGGGGGACGAGCTTGAAGACGGCGGCCATCGCCAGGTCCACGGCGGACCGGTCACTGATCGAGCTGTTCCGGTAGAAGAACGCCGGGTGCCACTGGATGACCAGCTTGTCGAATCCCCGCACTCGACGGCTCATCGCCGCCCACGCGCGCGGACCGGCCATGAAGTCCAGGTGCTGGTGGGCGGCCGAGGGCTGCGGCGAGAGCACCACCACGTCGTGCCCCTCACGCATGAGCGCGGCCACCGACTGGGCGGTGTAGTTGGCGATCCCGTCCCGCTGGGGCGGATAGGGGCTGACCATGAGGATGCGCATCAGAGCCCTCCACCCGTCTCGGGGCTGCCGGCCGGCGCGAGCTCGGCCACGGTCCCGGCCGGTGCCGGTGTCCATTCGACGATGTTGCTCTCGATGCCGTCGAGGACGGTGTCCCACTGGTAGCGCGCGAGCACGTACTCCCGGCCGCGCACGCCCATCTGCTCGGCCAGGTGCGGGTGCTCCACCAGCACGGCGAGCGCCTCGGCGAACTCTTCCGCATCGTCGTAGACGAGCCCGCCCTGACTGGTCTGCACGTGGTGGCGGACGACGCCCCCCTCGGCGATCCCCACGACCGGCCGGCCTGCCAACCAGGACTCCATGATCGTCCGGGAGAACGCTTCGTACCGGGAGGGCTGCACGTAGGCCAGTGCGCCGGCGTAGGCGTCGTTGCGGTCCTCGTCGGGCAGGAAGCCGACGTCTATGACGCGGTCCTCCAGCCCGGCCGGCGGACGTACCTCGCCGGCGCCCATGGTGACCAAGCGGAGGTCCAATCCACGCTTCAGCACGGCCTGGCTGAAGTGGGTGAGCAGTTCGTCCCATCCCTTGGCCCCCTCACGGCGGCCGGCGTAGAGGACGAAGGGGCCGGTGATCCCGTACTTCGCACGGAAGCGGTCCGGGTCGTAGGACTCCGGCACCTCGACCCCACAGCCCACGACGGCGTGAGGAGCGAGTTGTGGGTGGATGGTGTGCGCCAACTCGTGCTCGGGCTCGGTCTGCAGGAACAGTCCGGCCACCCCGGAGAGCAGTGGCTTGTAGATGTCCTGGTAGGCGGCGGCCTCGTCGTGCAGGCAGGTCCACAGCAGCGACTTGCCCGGAGCCACCTGCGAGCAGGCGTAGGAGGGCCAGAAGAGATACGGGCCGAAGACCAGTGCGCGGTACTCGTCGGCGTGCAGCAGCAGGTGGTGGTAGAGATCCGGCACGCGGACGTCGTCGTTCATCCACCGCTCCTGCTCGGAGAGAGAGAGCCGGTCGCCGGCGAGCATCCGGTGTCCCAGCACCGAGCGCTCGGTGCCGGGTGTGGACTTGACCGCCTCGAAGCGCCGGACGGTCAGCCCGTCCTCCACCGCGGTGCCGACCGGCCGGTCGTTCTCCCAGGAGAAGTAGTCGGTGGCGGCCGTCGTGAGGATCTCGACGTCCCACCCACGCTCTTGCAGTCCCTCGGCGATGTGCCGGAGGACGATCTCTGCGCCGCCGACGATCTTGGGCCCGAACCGGGCCGGGACGATGCCCAGCCGGCCGGTTCGCTGGTCAGGGGTGATGCCGCTCATCGGATCTCCAGGGTTGGCTCGAGGAAGACCGGTCCGACCTGTTCCCGGTCGGAGCAGTTGGCCAGGCGGTGCTCCGGGGCGAGCTCCGTGCCCTCGAGACCGTGGACGGCCAGAGTGACGTGGCGCCCCTCGCCCGAGGCCAGGGCGGGCACGTGGGAGCGCGCCGGCCGATCGCCCTGGACCGGATCGAGCCGCTGGCTGGTGAGACGGCTGTCGAGCCCGTTCACCCGGTCGGTGGTGCGGCCGGTCGAGGGGACCCCGGCCCCAGAGGTGCCTGGCTCGTCGGGCAAGAAGTGGCCGTTGCGCATCCGGGCGCCGGGGTACGTCGCGAGGGCGACGTTCTCGACGGTGGTCAAGCGTCCTCATTCCTCTCGTGCTGGACGGTCGTCCGGGAAGAGCGACCGGACCCGCCCGGCAGGGGACAGGGGTGGCTCTGAGGTGGGCGGAGGTGGGCACGCTGGACCCATCGGGGCCGGCCGGCTCTCCCGGGACAGTACCTGCCGGAATGCCCCCGGAACGACCGCGGGAGACGGGTGTGGCCAGAGGTGCCAGAGGCACTCCAGCGGCTCCGAGGTCAGCCCACGAGTGCTCTGCGATAGGCCTGGACGGTCGCCTCGGCGCAGGCTCCCCAGGTGAAGGTGGCCGCCCGCTCGCGGCCGCGCTGGCGGGCCTCCTCGTCCTTCCCCGCGGCGCTGACCGCGACCAGCGCCGCGCTCAGCGCCTCGATGTCCGTGGCGTCGACGAGGTCCGCGCACGGTCCGAGCACCTCGCGCAGGGGTGGGATGTCGTTGGCGAGGACTCGCGTCCCGGCGGCCAGCGCTTCGAGCACCGGCAACCCGAAGCCCTCGTAGAGAGAGGGGAACACGAGTGCTGCGGCGCCGGCGACCAGGGACCGCAGTGTCTCGGCCGGCTGGTAGGGCAGCACCACCACGTCCTGGCTCGGGCGCACGACGTCGCCCCAGCCCGCCGGGCCGACCACGACCAGCGGGAGCACCCGCGATCGGCCGGCGGCAGCGTGCGCCTGCACCAGAGCGGTCAGGTTCTTGCGCGGCTCCTGTGTGCCGACCGCGAGCAGGTAGTCGGCCGGCACCCCGTTCTCAGCCCGCCACGCCTGGGTCGGCGGCCTCGCCCGGGACCAGGACGGGTCGACCCCCAGCGGGGTGACGTGCACCCGGCCGGGGTCGAGAGCCAGGTGTTCGACGACCTCGTCGCGCACCGCGTGTGTCGGCGTGAGCACGGCCGCGGCGGTGGCTGCCTGATCCTCGATCAACCCGCTCAGCCGGCGGGTGCGCTGGTGCACGGTCCCGGGGAGGCGGCTGAACGCCAGGTCGTGCACGGTGACCACCCGCGGCGTGCGACGCGCCGGGGGGCCTGTGAAGTTGGTGGCATGCAACACGTCCCCGCTCGGGAGCAGCAGCTCGGCCGGCGGCCAGGCCGTCGCGGCCCAGGTGCGCTGCAGGATCCGGGCGGGAGCGGTCCGCCTCACCCAGTCGCCGGGCTGCACGTCCACCGGGCGACTCCCGTGGCGGATGGTGAAGGCGTAGAGCCGTGGGACGACGTCGGGACGTGTCCTCAGTGCCTGGTAGAGGTGCGCAACGTACTGTCCGATACCGGTGCGCGGCCCGAGAAGGGGCGTTCCGTCCAGGATCACGTCCATGTCGCGACCACCCTAGAGGCTCGGTGCCGATGGTCGCTCGGGACGACGGACTGCCCTCGAGGGCGTCTGCCGCCCGCCGCCGGACCGCGAGCAGCCCAGCGGTCGGTCGGAGGGGAGCAGTGATGGATCGCCACTCGTATTCTCGGCAGACTCAGCGTTGGAGGATGGAAGGTCAATGACAACCACGGACTTCGACGCCCCGGCCCCCCGCGGTGCGTCGGCGCACTCGCTGGACGAGGCCCCGACGACCCCTCGCGTGGACGCGGTGGAGGCCCTGCCGATGGAGCGGGTCAACCCGCCGCGCACGTTCTTTCGGGGGTCGCTGAAGGACCTGGCGGACATCTTCAGGTACCGGGAACTGCTCTCGCAGCTGGTCCGCAAGGAACTCAAGGTCAAGTACAAGGACAGCGTCCTGGGGTTCTTCTGGACGCTGGTCCGCCCGATGACCCAGCTGGTCATCTACTACGTGGCGTTCACCATCTTCCTGGGCAACCAGCAGCCGGCCTATGCCATCTTCATCTTCTCCGGGCTGGTGGTCTGGGGGCTGTTCACCGACATCCTCGGTGGCTGCACCGGGTCGATCGTGGGCAACGGCGGCCTCTTGAAGAAGACCTACTTCCCGCGCGAGATCTTCCCACTGTCGGTGGTCGGCGCGGCTCTGGTGAACTTCGGTCTGCAGCTGTTGGTCCTCTTCGCCGCGCTGGGCTTGGCCGCGCTGACCGGTTTCCAGGTGGTGCCGACCTGGGACCTCGCGCTGGTCCCGCTCGCGCTGGTCGTCTGCCTGACCTGGGGGCTGGCGCTGGGGCTCTTCCTGGCTGCGGCCACCGTCTACTTCCGGGACCTCCAGCACCTGATCGAGATCATCACGCTGGCGCTCTTCTGGATGGTGCCGATCGTCTACCCGATCGTGCTCCCCATCAACAACTTCTCTGAGAACGGGAACAGCGTCCTGCTCGACCTCTATCTCGCCAATCCCATGGTGAACGTGGTGGCCGCCTTCCAGCGGGCCTTCTACACGATGGGTCCCGAGTACACCTTCGCCGGGAACTTGTGGGGCCGGCTGGGTGTCCTTCTGCTGGTCGGTCTCGGTCTGCTGTGGCTGGCCCAGCGCTACTTCGCCCGCACCCAAGGCGACTTCGCCCAGGAGCTGTGACATGACCACCGTGATCCGCGTCAACGACGTCAGCAAGAAGTTCTCGATCAACGTCAACAAGTCGCTCAAGGAACGGCTGGTCAACTCCCGGCAGACCAAGGAGAAGCGGCAGGAGTTCTGGGCACTGCGGGACATCGACCTGTCCATCGACGCCGGGACCTCCATCGGCCTGATCGGGCACAACGGGTCAGGGAAGTCGACTCTGCTCAAGGTCATCGGCGGGATCCTCAGCCCGTCGTCGGGCTTCGTCGAGCGCCGCGGCCGGCTGGCCGCACTGCTCGAGCTCGGCGCCGGGTTCCACGGCGACCTGACCGGCCGGGAGAACGTCTACCTCAATGCGTCCATCCTGGGGCTCAGCAGAGCCGACACCGACCGGTACTTCGACGAGATCGTCGACTTCTCGGGCATCGAGGAGTTCCTCGACACGCAGGTGAAGTTCTACTCGTCCGGCATGTACGTCCGGCTCGCCTTCTCGGTCGCGGTGCACGTCGACCCGGAGATCCTGCTGATCGACGAGGTGCTCGCCGTCGGTGACGAAGCCTTCCAGCGCAAGTGCCTGGACAAGATCCGGGAGTTCATGCGCGAGGGGCGCACGATCATCTTCGTCACCCACGGGCTCGATCTGGTGCGCGACCTGTGCGACCGCGCCGTGCTCCTCGACCACGGGGTCATGCAGTACGACGGTGCCCCGACCCAGGCGATCCGGATGATCCGGGACACCTGGGACGAGGAGGCGGAGGCGGAGGCTGAGGCAGCGGCGGAGGCGGCGGCGGAGGAGGCGGACGTGGCGGAGGCCGCCGGCGCGGTGGATGCGCCGACCTACACGCCCATGCGCATCTCCGACGTCGTCATCACCAACGGCCGGGGAGAGCCGAAGGACACCTTCTCCCCGGGGGACCCGTTCGGCGTGGAGTGCACGGTGACGTCGAGCAAGCTGGTCACCGACTGGGCGGTGGGCATCAAGATCGAGAACCACATGGACCAGAACTGCTACGCCTCCAACACGCACCTGATGGACCTGCAGCTCGACCCGATCGAGGGCTCCCGCCGAGTGAGCTTCAGCTACGAGTCGATCCCGCTGGTCGACGGCGGTTACCACGTGACCCTGGCCACGCAC
The DNA here is from genome assembly GCF_026967985.1 of Modestobacter sp. VKM Ac-2984. Classification (GTDB taxonomy): domain Bacteria; phylum Actinomycetota; class Actinomycetes; order Mycobacteriales; family Geodermatophilaceae; genus Modestobacter. Next base: position 8,434 of record NZ_JAPVBJ010000004.1, read on the forward strand.
GGCGTCAACGGCCCGCACTACACCCGGGTGGCCCGGATCAAGAACTTCAAGGTCATCGACACGGAGTGGCAGGCCGGTCTGGTCCGGATGCCCGCGCGTGTCTCCGTGCAGCCGATCGAGGCGCCCGACGTCACGGTGCGGTGACCCGCCGTCCTCCGCGCGCGGTGCCGACCGCCTTCGGGCAGGTCTCGGCCTGCCTCGCGGATCGGCTCGGACGTGGATGAGAACACGGCGGGCACGGTTCACGTGCGTCCATTTCCGGCTCGGCTCTGACGCCGTGCGCGGCGTCGGCGCACCGGAGGGCGGCTGCCGTGCGGGACACGGCATGCCGGACACTCAGCGACGGGACGGAGGCTGCCGGTGACGGACGGCCTGGTAAACGGTGAGGGGACCGAGTGATGGTCAAGCGCAAGCTCAAGCAGGCTCTGGGTCGGATGGCTCCCGGATTGGTCGAGGACCGCACGATCCTGCGCGACCTGTCCGCCGACGTCCGGAAGGTCGGGCCGCAGCTCGAGGAGCTCCGGCAGGAGTTCCGGCAGGAGCTCCGGCAGGAGCTCCAGCAGGACGTCCGGCAGGCGCTCCTGGACCTGACCGAACTGGTGCACCAGGTGGACGGGCGGGTGAACCACTTCCAGCAGTTCGACTTCCGGCTGCAGAAGCTGCGCGCACTCGCCGCCCAGGTGGAGCCTTATCAGCCGGCCTACGGGCTCCCGGGGGTCATCGCCGACCCGGCCCGCGGCAGCATCGACCGCTGCCGGGCCATCGAGAACCACTTCGCCGGCACGCTGCGCGGCAAGCGTCTGCTGGACGTCGGCTCCTCCCTGGGCTTCGTCTGCTACTGGTTCGCCGACCGGGGCGTGACGACCGAGGGCTGGGAGTTCAACCCGGGCAACGTCGAGGTGTCCACGCTGATCGGTGAGCTCAACGGCGTGCCGACCACGATCCGGGCGCGCGAGTTCAACCGGGACAGCGTCATGGCCATCGCGCCCGGTCAGTTCGACGTGGTGACCCTGCTCAGCGTGCTCCACCACGTGGTGCACCACCAGGGCCTCGACGAGACCAAGGCGCTGGTCAAGGAGCTGCTGGACCGGGTGCCGACCCTGGTGCTCGAGCTGGCCGTCAAGGGGGAGGACCCGGACCTGTTCTGGGACGCCTCCCTCCCCGAGGACGAGCTGGACGTCCTGGAGCTGGTGCGCGACCAGGTCGAGGTGGTCCCGCTGGGCCAGTTCGGCACCCACCTGTCCGACCGGTCGCGACCGCTCTACGTGGTCAGCCGCAAGGACACCGTGACGGTGAACAACCGGGTCTACGCCTACTCGCACGACCGGGCCGAGGCCTACGCCAACTCGTGGGCGGTGCACGACCACGAGGACCGCCGCTACTACTGGGGCGACGACTTCATCATCAAGCGCTACGCCTTCTCCGGGCCGGAGTCGGACAACGCCCGGCTCATCGCCCGGGAGATCGCCACGCTGCTGTCCCTGCGCGACCTGCCCGAGGTGCCGCAGCTGCTGGACTTCGAGGTCTCTGGCGGGCAGGCCACCCTGGTGTACGCCCGGGCCGCGGGCGACCTCTTCGAGCCCGGGACGGGACAGTCGCCCGAGGTCGTCCGCCAGGTCGTCGACCACGTCGTGGCCGCACTGCGGGCGCTGCGGGAGCGCGGACTGTTCCACAACGACGTGCGCAGCTGGAACGTGCTGTGGGACGGCAGCCGGGCGACGCTGATCGACTACGCCGACGCCGGCCCGGTCGACGACGACGGTGACCTGGTGTCGCTGCTGTGGGCCGCGCACGCGCTGTCCACGGGCACCCGTGAGCCGGTGGAGAAGGGCAAGAGCCAGCTCCCTCCACGCGAGACGCTGGGTGCGGAGCTGTGGCCGCTCTACGACCAGGTCGCCGCCGGGACGCGGGACGTCGCGGCGCTGACCAGCTGACGCGCATGCGGGTCGGGCTGCTCCTGGAGCAGGTGCTCTCCCCGGTGCCCGGCGGCACCGGCCGCTACGCGGTCGAGGTCGCCGGGGCGCTGGCGGCGACCGGGGGACCGGGCACCGAGGTGACCGGCTGGACGGCGTGGCACCGTCGCGTCGCGGGCGCCGTCGTGCCCGGGGTCGGCGGGCCGCACCGCCTGCCGTTGCCCCGGCGTCCGCTGGTGGCGGCCTGGGAGCGCGGGCCGTTGCCCGCGCCCCGCGGGGTCGACCTGGTGCACGCCCCGACTCCGCTGGCCCCGCTCGGCGGCCGGCGGCCGGTGGTGGTCACCGTGCACGACGCCGTGCCCTGGACCCATCCCGAGACGCTGACCCCCCGCGGCGTGCGGTGGCACCGGCGGATGATCGGGCGCGCCGCGTCCTCGGCGGCGGCGGTGGTCGTCCCGACCGAGGCGGTGGCCCGCGAGCTGCGGCGACACCTGACGCTGCGCTGCCCGCTCGTGGTCGTCGGCGAGGGCGTCTCCGGCCGGCTGACCCTGCCCTCCGACGCGCTGGCGCGGCAGGCCGCGCTGGGGCTCACGCCCGGCGGGTACCTGCTGACCACCGCGACGCTGGAGCCGCGGAAGGGGCTCGACGTGCTGGTGGGCGCCCTGGCCGGGGCCGGTGCGCCGGACCTGCCGCTGGTCGTCGTGGGCCAGCCCGGGTGGGGCGACGTCGACGTCCCGGCGCTGGTCGCTGCCGCCGGGCTGCCCGCCGGCCGAGTGCGGACACTCGGTCGGGTGCCGGACGAGGACCTCGCGGCCCTGCTCGGCGGGGCGACGGCCCTGGTGGTGCCCAGCCGGGCCGAGGGCTTCGGCCTGCCGGTGCTCGAGGGCATGGCCGCCGGCGTCCCGGTGGTCACCTCCGACGACCCCGCGCTGGTCGAGGTGGGTGGCGGGAGCACCGTGGTCACCCCGGTCGGTGACCGGGTCGCGCTCGCCGCCGCGCTGGGTCGGGTGGCCGGTGACGAGCAACTCCGCCGCGACCTGGTGCGCCGCGGCCGGACCCGGGCAGCGGACTTCTCGTGGACCGGCGCGGCCACCCGACTGTGGGAGCTGTACCGCGAGCTGGTGCCGACGGGGGCAGGTTAGGCTCCCCCGGTCGTCCGTGACCGGCTGGAACCGGTCCGTACCGGTCGGCGCCTGTCGCGAGCGTGCCGTCCCGCCCACACCCGACCGCCGCCCCGCCCCCAGGAAGGACCGCGTGTCCGAGGTCATGCCGCGTGTGCTCGTGGACGCCACGGCGGTGCCTGCCGACCGCGGCGGCGTCGGCCGCTACGTCGACGAGCTGCTCCCGGCCCTGGTCGCTGCGGGTGGTGACGTCGCGGTCGTCTGCCAGGAGCGGGACCGGGTGTTCTACACCGGGCTGGTGGGCGCCGAGCGCGTGAGCACGGCACCCTCCTGGGCGGCATCGGTGCCTGGCCGTCTGGTGTGGGAGCAGCTGCGGCTGCCTGCCGCGGGCCGGGCCGCTGGGGCGAGGGTGCTGCACTGCCCGCACTACACGATGCCGCTGGCCGCCCGGCTGCCGGTGGTGACCACCCTGCACGACGCCACGTTCTTCACCGACCCTGCCGTCCACGTGCCGGTCAAGCGGCGGTTCTTCCGCACCTGGACCCGCGTCAGCCTGCGCCGCGCCCGGCGCGCGGTCACCCCGTCGGCGGCCACCCGCGACGAGCTGGTGCGTGTCGCGGGCGCACGCCGGGACCGGGTGGACGTCGCGCACCTGGGCGTCGACGGCGCCCGGTTCCACCGGCCGACCGAGGCCGAGGTGAGCCGGGTTCGGGCGACGCTGGACCTGGCGGACGTCCCCTACGTCGCCTTCCTCGGCACGCTGGAGCCGCGCAAGAACGTGCCGGCCCTGGTCCGGGCCTGGGTGCGGGCCAGCGCCGGTCGCACCACGCCGCCTGCCCTGGTGCTGGCCGGCGGGCGGGGGTGGGACGAGGAGGTCGACCGGGTCGCCGCCGAGGTGCCCGCCGGCCTCCGGCTGCTGCGCACCGGGTACCTGCCGCTGGATGATCTGGCCGGCCTGCTCGGCGGTGCCGAGCTGGTCGCCTACCCCAGCCTGGGCGAGGGGTTCGGCCTGCCGGTGCTGGAGGCGATGGCCTGCGGTGCCCCGGTGCTCACCACCCGGCGGCTCGCGCTGCCCGAGGTGGGTGGCGACGCCGTGGCCTACTGCGAACCCGACGTGGCCAGCATCGAAGCGGGCCTGCGGGCGCTGCTGGACGACCCGGCCCGGCGGACCGGGCTGGCCGCGGCAGGCCAGGCGCGGGCAGCGGAGTTCACCTGGGCGGCGACCGCCCGGGCGCACCTGGCCAGCTACCAGCGGGCCGTTCGATGACCCCTCCAGAGAGCGCCGTGCCCACCGTCCCCGACGACGAGCTGCTGACCGTCGTCGTGGTCACCTACTCGCCCGGTGGGACGCTGGCTGCGTTCCTGGACTCCCTGGCACTGGCGACCACCCGCCGGTACGAGGTGGTGCTGGCCGACAACGGCTCCACCGACGGGGTGCCCGAGCAGACGGCCCGGGAGCGCCCGGAGGTCCGGCTCCTGCGGACCGGCGGCAACGTCGGGTACGGCGCCGCGGCCAACGCCGGGCTGGCCCACCTCACCTCCGGCCATGCGTTGATCGCCAATCCCGACGTCCGCTTCGAGCCCGGGGCGGTCGACGAGCTGCTGGCCGCGGCCGTGCGGTGGCCCCGGGCGGCGACGCTCGGCCCGGCCATCCGGACGCCGGAGGGGACCATCTACCCCTCTGCCCGCGAGCTCCCCTCACTGTCGACCGGTGTCGGGCACGCCCTGCTCGGCTGGGCGTGGCCGGCCAACCCGTGGACGGCCCGGTACCGCCGGGAGCACGAGGAGATCGTCGAGCGTCCGGCGGGCTGGCTCTCGGGCAGCTGCTTCCTGGTGGACGTGGGCGCCTTCGCCTCGGTGGGTGGCTTCGACCCTGGCTACTTCATGTACTTCGAGGACGTCGACCTGGCCCGCCGCCTGGGTCAGCGAGGGTGGCTGCAGGTGTACGTGCCCACCGCTGTGGTGACGCACGAGGGCGGGCACGCGACGAAGCGCTCGGCCCACCAGATGCAGCGGGTGCACCACACCAGCGCGCTGCGGTACCTGTCGGCTGACTACCCGCGACGCCGGCACGCCCCGCTGCGGACGGTGCTGCGGGCCGGACTGGGCGGCCGGATGCTGGTCTCCTACGTCAGCAGCCGGGTGGACGAGGGTGCGCAGCCGCAGCAGACGGTCGATGAACTCCCGGCCCAGCGGAGCCGTCGGCGCCTCCGCCGCGGCTGACCCGAGCCCTGCACCACGACACGATGACGACTGAGGACGGACGACCATGCGACACGCGGTGATCATGGCGGGCGGATCCGGCACCCGGCTCTGGCCGCTGTCCCGGGCCGAGCGCCCGAAGCAGCTGCTCGACGTGGTGGCCGCCGAGGACGGCTCCGCGCACAGCCTGCTGGCCGAGGCGTTCACCCGGCTGCAGGCGGTGCTGCCCACGGAGCAGATCTGGGTGTGCACCGCGGCCCGGTACGGCGACCAGGTGCGGGCCGCGCTGCCCGAGCTGCGTGCCGACCGGCTGGTGCTGGAGCCGGTCGCCCGGGACACCGCGAACGCGGTCGGGCTGGCCGCCGCACTCGTCGCCGACGTCGACCCCGACGCCGAGCTGGCCGTGGTCAGCGCCGACCACGTGATCCGGCCGGTCGAGCGGTTCGCCGATGCGCTGCGCACCGCCTACGACCTGCTCGCCGTCCGGCCGCGGGCGCTGGTGACGCTGGGCGTCACCCCGACGTCGCCGGCCACCGGGTTCGGCTACGTGCAGAAGGGCGCGCCGACCGAGGTGGCCGGTGCGAGCGAGGCGGTCTCGTTCCGGGAGAAGCCGGACCTGGCCACCGCCGAGCAGTACCTGGCCAGTGGTGAGTACGTCTGGAACTCGGGGATGTTCGTCTGGCGGGCGCAGACCGTCCTGGACGCACTCGCCGACCACCTGCCGGAGTCGGCCGCCGGCCTGGGGCGCATCGTCGCCGCGCCGGCGGGTCCTGAGAGGGACGCGGTGCTGGTCGAGGTCTTCCCGACCCTGCCGAAGATCAGCGTCGACTACGCCGTGCTGGAGCCGGCCGCCGCGGAGCCGGGCCGGGTGGCCGTGGTCGACCTGGACGTCGACTGGCTGGACGTCGGCTCGTGGCCGGCGCTGGCGAACACGCTGACCGCGGACGACGCGGGCAACGCCACCCGCGGGCTGACCGTCCTGCTGGACAGCTCTGGCAACGTCGTGCTGAGCGACGACCCGGAGCACCTCGTCGCGCTGGTCGGTGTGCGCGACAGCGTCGTGGTGCACACCGCGGACGTCACCATGGTCTGCCCGGTCTCCGACGCCGAGCGGGTCAAGGCGCTGCTCGGGGCGGCCCAGGAGCGCTTCGGGGCGAGGTTCAGCTGACCCCTCGGCCGGCTCGCGCTGGCTGGTTAACCTCGGCGGCATGAAGAACCTCGACGTCGCCGCTGTCGTCACCGGAGGGGCCTCTGGCCTCGGTGAGGCCACCACCCGAGCGCTGACCGCCGCCGGGGTGGCGGTCACCGTCCTGGACCTGCAGGAGGACCGCGGGCACGCGCTGGCCTCCGAGCTGGGGGGCCACACGACCTTCATGCGCACCGACGTCACCGACGAGGCGTCGGTGCAGGCGGCGATCGAGGACGCGACGGGGAAGGACCGGCCGCTGCGGATCGCGGTCAACTGCGCCGGCATCGGCTGGGCCCAGCGGGTGCTCGGCCGCGACGGCGCCCCGCACGACCTGGCGCCGTTCACCCGCACCGTGACGGTCAACCTGATCGGCACCTTCAACGTGCTCCGGTTGGCCGCCGCCGCGATGGCCCGCACCGAGCCCGACGAGGACGGCGAGCGGGGTGTCGTCGTCAACACCGCCTCGATCGCCGCGTACGACGGCCAGATCGGGCAGATCGCCTACGCCGCGTCCAAGGGCGGCATCGTCGGGCTGACCCTGCCGGCGGCGCGCGACCTCTCCTCCGTCGGCGTGCGGGTCTGCACGATCGCCCCCGGCCTGGTCGACACCCCGCTGCTCGCCTCGCTGCCCGAGGAGGCCCGGACGGCGCTGGCCGCCGGCATCCCGTTCCCCAAGCGGCTGGGCCGCCCCGAGGACTTCGCCGAGCTGGCGCTGGACATCGTGCGGCACGGCTACCTGAACGGTGAGGTCGTCCGGATGGACGGTGCGCTGCGGATGGCACCCCGCTGACGGCAGCACGTGCCGGAGGGGACGCAGTGGGGGAGCTGTCGGTCGTCGAGGCACCGGCGCACGACCAGGTCTGGACGCCGGACTGGCCGCTGGACGTGCGCCGGACGCTGTCCCGGGACCGCCGGGGCACCGGCGACCCGACGCTGCGCTACGCCGAGGACGGCGTCTGGCGGACGACGACCACCCCCGACGGCCCGGCCACCGTGCGGCTGACCGGAGGGGCGTCGGCCATCCGGGTGCAGGCCTGGGGACCAGGCGCAGCGTGGGCGGGTCGGCGCGCGCCCCGCTGGCTGGGTGCCGACGACCGGCCGGAGGACTTCGACCCGACCCGGCACCCGCTCGTCACCCGGTTGCACCACGGGGCGCCGTGGCTGCGGCTGGGCAGCACCGGGCGGGTGTGGGACGCCCTGGTGCCCGCCGTCCTGGAGCAGAAGGTGACCGGCATCGAGGCGCACCGCACCTGGCGGGAGCTGCTGCGGCTGGCCGGTGAGCCGGCGCCCGGCCCGGCGCCGGCGGGGATGCGGGTGGTGCCCTCGGCCGAGCGGGTGCTCGCGGTCACCGACTGGCAGTGGCACGGCTGCGGGCTGGACGGCGCCCGCCGCCGGTCGCTGCGGGCGGTCGCCTCGGTCGCGTCCCGGCTGGAGGCCAGCGTCCACGACGACTGCGAGGACCTGCGCCGCCGGTTGCAGTCGGTGCCGGGCATCGGCGGCTGGACCGCGGCCGAGGTGGCCCAGCGCGCCGTGGGCTGCCCGGACTCGGTCAGCGTCGGTGACTACCACCTGAAGAACCTGGTGGGCTGGTCGCTGGCCGGCCGGAAGACCGACGACGCCGGGATGCTCGAGCTGCTGGAGCCCTGGCGCGGGCACCGGCAGCGCGTCGTCCGGCTGCTGGAGATCGGCGGCAGCATGCCTCCCAAGCGGGGCCCCCGGATGGCCCCCACCCAGTACCGCTCGATCTGAGTCCGGTCAGCCGCCGAGCAGGCCCAGCAGGTAGTCGCCGTAGCCGCTCTTGGCCAGCGGCTCGGCCGCGGCGCGGAGCCCCGCGTCCTCCAGCCAGCCGTTGCGCCAGGCGACCTCCTCGATGCAGCCGATCTTCAGCCCCTGCCGCTCCTCGACCACCGAGACGAACTCGGTCGCCTGACGCAGCGAGGCGAAGGTGCCGGTGTCCAGCCAGGCGGTCCCACGGTCCAGCACGGTGACGGTGAGCCGGCCCTGCCGCAGGTAGTGCTCGTTGACGGCGGTGATCTCCAGCTCGCCCCGGGCGCTCGGGGTGATGCCGCGGGCGACCTCGACGACGTCCGGGCCGAAGAAGTACAGCCCCGGGACGGCGTAGGAGCTCTTGGGCACCGCCGGCTTCTCCTCGATGGAGAGCACTCGGCCGGCGTCGTCGAACTCCACGACGCCGTAGGCCGCCGGCTCGGCGACGTGGTACGCGAAGACGTGCCCACCGTCGGGCTCAGGCAGCCGGGACAGGGCGGTGCCCAGGCCGGCGCCGTAGAAGATGTTGTCGCCCAGCACCAGGGCGGCCGCCTGGCCGTCGAGGAACTCCGCGCCGATGAGGAACGCCTGCGCGAGCCCCTCGGGCCGGGGCTGCACCGCGTACTCGATCCGCATGCCCAGCCGGGTGCCGTCACCGAGCAACCGGGCGAAGGAGTCGCGGTCCTCCGGGGTGGTGATGACCAGGACCTCGCGGATCCCGGCCATCATCAGCGTGGAGAGCGGGTAGTAGATCATCGGCTTGTCGTAGACGGGCATGAGCTGCTTGCTCACGCCGAGGGTGATGGGCCACAGTCGGCTGCCGGTTCCACCGGCGAGGATGATCCCGCGCACCCGGCGACCTTAGGTGTCGGGCGCCGTGGAGTGGGAGTGCCGCTCACCCCGGTGGATGAGGTGCGCCGTGGCACGCCCCACCGTCCGCCGGCGTCGCCTAGCGTCTCGGGCATGCGCGTCTTCGTCACCGGCGGTGCCGGCTTCATCGGTTCGCACTACGTGCGCACCATGCTCTCCGGCGGGTACCCGGGCTTCGAGGACGCCGAGGTCACGGTCTTCGACAAGCTCACCTACGCCGGCAACCTGGCCAACCTCGCCCCGGTCTCCGACAGCCCGCGCTACCGGTTCGTGCGGGGCGACATCTGCCTCGCCGCGGACCTGGACGCCGCCCTGCCCGGGCACGACATGGTGGTCCACTTCGCCGCGGAGTCCCACGTCGACCGCTCGATCACCGGTGCCGCCGGCTTCGTGCTGACCAACGTGCTGGGCGCCCAGCAGGTGTTCGACGCCGCGCTCCGGCACGGCGTCCGCCGGATCGTGCACGTCTCCACCGACGAGGTCTACGGCTCGATCGACGAGGGCTCGTGGACCGAGGACCACCTGCTCGAGCCCAACTCGCCGTACTCGGCGGCGAAGGCGGGCAGCGACCTGATCGCCCGGGCCTACGCCAAGACCTACGGGCTGGACGTCTCGATCACCCGGTGCAGCAACAACTACGGGCCTTACCACTTCCCGGAGAAGGTCATCCCGCTGTTCGTCACCAACCTGCTGGACGGGCTCACGGTGCCGCTCTACGGGGAGGGCGCCAACGTGCGCGACTGGCTGTTCGTCGACGACCACTGCCGGGGGATCCAGCTGGTGCTGGAGAAGGGCCGGCCGGGGGAGTTCTACAACATCGGCGGTGGGCGGGAGCTGTCCAACAAGGAGCTCACCGAGCAGCTGCTGGCGGCCACCGGCCGCGACTGGAGCCACGTGGAGAACATCGTCGACCCGCGCGGCGGCGGTCACGACCTGCGGTACTCCGTCGACCACTCCAAGACCGCTGCGCTCGGCTACGCCCCGCGCATGAGCTTCGAGGACGGTCTCGCACTGACCGTCCAGTGGTACCGGGACAACCGGGCGTGGTGGGAGCCGCTCAAGGCCGCCGCGGCGACCGCCCGCTCGTGACCGCTCCGACCTCCTGGCTGGTCACCGGCGCGGGTGGGCAGCTGGGCACCGACCTGCAGGCGGTGCTGGCGGCGGACCGTCCGGACGACACCGTGACCGCGCTCGGCCGGGCCGAGCTGGACCTCACCGACGAGGCCCAGGTGCGCGCGCGGGTCCGCGGGTGGCTGGACCTGGCCCGGACGGCCGGTGCGCGGCCGGTGGTGGTCAACGCCGCCGCCTACACGGCGGTGGACGCGGCCGAGGACGACGAGGCGACCGCGCTGCTGGTCAACGGGGCCGCCCCCGGCTGGCTGGCCGAGGAGCTGGCTGGAGCGGGCCGGCTGGTGCACGTCTCCACCGACTACGTCTTCGCCGGCACGGCCAGCACGCCTTACCGGGTCGACGACGAGCCCGCACCGCGGACCGCCTACGGCCGGACGAAGCTGGCCGGGGAGCGGGCGATCGCGGCGGTGGACGACGACGCCGTCGTCGTCCGGACCTCCTGGGTGCACGCCGCGCACGGCAGCAACTTCGTGCGCACCATGCTCCGGCTCGAACGCGAGCGGGACACCGTGTCCGTCGTCGACGACCAGACCGGCAGCCCGACCTGGTCGGCCGACCTCGCCCGCGGGCTGGTCGAGGTGGCGCTGGCGCCGGCCCGCGGCCTGCTGCACGCCACGAACGGCGGCGCGACCACCTGGTTCGGGCTCGCCCGGTTGGTCTTCGAGCTCGCCGGCGCGGATCCGGGGCGGGTGCAGCCGACCACGACCGACGCGTTCCCCAGCCGGGCGGTGCGCCCTGCCTACAGCGTGCTGGACCCCGCCGCCTGGGTGGCGGCCGGGCTGACGCCGCTGCCGCCCTGGGCGACCTCCGTGCGCTCCTGCGTCGACCGGCTCGGCGCCCTCCGCAGCTGACCCGGGTGGGGTCGGAGCCACGCCCCCGGCCCCGAGGGGTCAGCTGCCGCGCAGCTCCGCGTACCGAGCCTCGCACTGGGCCATGGTGGGCAGCAGACCCTGCTCACGGGCTGCGGCGAGGGTGGGGGCGGCGAGGTCCTTGGCCGACAGCTCGAAGTCGACGTCGGTCGGCCAGGGCAGGTCCAGCTCGGGGTCCATCGGGTGCACGCCGAACTCCCGGCCGGGGGAGTAGCCGGTGGACACCAGGTAGGTGACCGAGCTGGCGTCGGCGAGGGAGACGAACGCGTGCCCCAGGCCCTCGGCCAGGTAGACCGCGCGCGGCTGCTCGCTGTCCAGCAGCACCGAGTCGTGCACGCCGAAGGTCGGCGAGCCGACCCGCAGGTCGACCACGATGTCGAGCACCTTCCCGGCCGGGCAGTAGACGTACTTGGCCTGGCCGGGCGGCACCGAGGCGAAGTGCACGCCCCGCAGCGCGCCGCGGGCGGAGACGCTGTGGTTGGCCTGGGCGATCCGGAAGCCCGGGCCGATCGCCTCGGCGAGCACGTCGGCGCGGAACCACTCGGTGAACCGGCCGCGGGCGTCGCCGTGTGGGACCAGGTCCAGCGCGTAGGCGTCGGGGACGGCGAGTTCACGGATCTGCACGGGTCGACGCTAACGACCGCCGTCACAGGCGGGCACCGGGTCTCCCCCTCAGGTGGGAGTTCCCCCCAGCCACATCCGGCCGGCCAGCGACGCACCGCCGAAGGTCGCGGCCGGCTCCCACCGGGTCGCCCAGCCCTCGGCCTGCAGCTGGACCAGCGCCGCGCCGACGACCGCGCCGAGGGCCAGCGAGGTGACCGGGGTGATCGGGTCGGCCAGGTGGACGTCGACGACGTCGCCGTCGTCCCCCTCCTCGCTGCCGTAGCGGAAGACCACCGGGAACTCCGGGAGCGCCGCCACGGCGGTCCGGAACGCCTCGGTGACCGCGAGCAGGGCGCCGTCCCGGTGGGCGAGGGAGGCGGAGCTGGCGCGGCTGCCGACCAGGTCCCGGGTGCCCGTGGGGAACAGGTCGCCGGCGCCGAGCCGGACCAGCGGACGGGTGCCCTCGTCCGGCGTCGGCGGCCGGAACCGGAGGCCGCGGACCACCGCCACCGGGACGCCGCCGAGCTTGCCCTTGACCAGGTCACCGGCGGCGGCCAGCTCGTCGACCACCGCGACCTGGGTGGTCTCCAGTCGGTTGCCGTGCGAGTCGACGGCCCCGCGGTGGTCGACCAGGGCGGGCAGCCCCGCCGCCCCGATCGCCACGTCGGTGACCCCGTCCCGCCAGGGCCGGCCGAAGGTGTCGCTGACCACGACGGCCACGGTCACCCCGAGCAGCTCGTGCAGCCGGTCACGCAGCCGCCCGGCCGAGGCGTCGGCGTCCTCCGGCAGCAGCACCAGGGCGTCGGAGGCGACGTTGGAGGCGTCGATGCCGGCGGCGGCCACCACCCAGCCGTGCCGGGTCTCGACGATCTTCAGCGGCCCTCGGCGGGCGACCACCCGCACCGTCTCGGCGGTGATGGCCTGCTGGCGGGCGCTCTCCCGGTCGGTGCCCGGCGGGACCGACACCAGATTGCCCTCGACCTTGGACACGACCTTCGAGGTGACCACCAGGACGTCGTCGTCGCTCAGCCAGGGGGCAGCGGCGGCCACGGCGCCGGCGAGGTCGTCGCCGGGGCAGAACTCGGGCAGCCCGGCCACCGGCAGCACCGAGATGCCCGCCGGTGGTGCGGTCACCGGGGCCCTGCTCCGGCTGCGTCCAGCGCGGCCTGGGCCAGCGCCTGTGTCGCCTCCGGTGAGCTCATCAGCAACGGGACGGCGCGCACGTCGACGCCGGGCACGGTGGCCTGGTCGCCGGTGTGCACCAGCCAGGCGTCCAGCAGGCCGCCGGCGGACCGGGCGCCGTAGTGCCGGCCGACGCCCTCCGCGCTGACCTCGACGCCGACCACGGGCAGGCAGCGGTCGGCCATGCCGCGCAGCGCGGCGCCGTCGACGATGGGGGAGATGCCGACCACCCGGCCGGTGGCGGCGCGGACCGCGTCGCGGATGCCGGGCACCCCGAGCACGGTGCCGATCGAGACGACCGGGTTGGACGGCGCGAAGACCACCGCGTCGGCGGTGCGGAGGGCCTCGACGACGCCGGGGCCGGGACGGGCGTCGTCCACCCCGACCTGGACGAAGCTGCTGGCGGCCAGGGCGGCCCGGTGCCGGATCCACCATTCCTGGAAGTGGATGGCGCGCGGGCGGCCGGTCTCGGGGTCGTCCACCACGACGTGCGTCTCGACCCGCTGGTCGCTCATCGGCAGCAGCCGCACCCCCGGCTGCCAGCGCTGCGCGAGCGCGGCGGTGACGTCGGAGAGCGGGTAACCGGCGTCGAGCATGCGGGTGCGGACCAGGTGGGTCGCGATGTCCCGGTCGCCGAGGCCGAACCAGGTCGGTTCCGCACCGTAGGCGGCCAGTTCGTCCTTCACCGTCCAGCTCTCGCCCCGGCGACCCCAACCACGGTCCTCGTCGATCCCGTCACCCAGCGTGTACATCACGGTGTCCAGATCGGGGCAGATCCGCAGCCCGTGCAGGGTCACGTCGTCGCCGGTGTTGACCACGGCGGTCACCTCGGCGTCGGGAGCCGCCGCGAGGAGGCCGCGGAGGAAGCGGGCGCCGCCGACGCCGCCGGCGAGTACGACGATGTGCACCCGACCATCGTGCCTGATCGGCAGAACTCCACGGCGGACCCGGGTCCGCCCCAGACGATCTACACGAAACCGCCCGGTCTCGCTGGCAGATGGTGTGGCAGACCCCGGCGTGTCCGGGTGGGCTGTGACCACTCCCGAACGAGGTGTGACCTGTGTGGTCCGTGTGGTGCTGCGTTACACCGGCCCGACTTGACCTCGACTCAACGACACGCGTGTAATTCCGATGTCGTCATCAGGTGCTGGCGACTGGGATCCGCCCAGCAGCACGCACCGGGACGCAGCGAGAGGGGACGCAACGTGATAGTCGAGGTGTCGTGGTTGATCGAGCACGAGAGCTCTGCGGCAGGCCCCACCCCGGCCTCCTCCGGGCGGGACGTGCTGGGGAGGGCGGACGTCTTCGACGCCGGGCTCCCGGGCGTGGACGCCGAGGAGCAGAGCTGGCAGGAGCGCGCGCTGTGCGCCGAGACCGACCCGGAGGCGTTCTTCCCGGAGAAGGGCGGCTCCACCCGCGAGGCGAAGAAGATCTGCACCGGCTGCGAGGTCCGCGCCGAGTGCCTGGAGTACGCCCTCACCATGGACGAGCGCTTCGGCATCTGGGGCGGGCTCTCCGAGCGTGAGCGCCGCCGCCTGCGTCGCCAGGCCGGCTGACGACGACCCCGCACCTCCCCACACCCCTCCCGCACGGTCGGCGCAACGACGCGCCGACGATGCTCGTCACCGAGTGCTCCACGCTCCGTCCCCACGGACCCTCGCCCGTGTGGTCGACCCGTGTGGTCGACTGGGCCCGTGCACACCCGGGTCGCCGACGGCCGCGCCGCCGTCGTCCGTGAGGTCCGCGCCGCCGCACCCCTCCTGACCGGGGTCGCCGCCCCCCTCCCCGCCCGCCCACCGTGGCTCACCGCTGCGCTGAACACGCAGGCCGGCCGCCCGCTGGGTCGGGTCCGTCCTCGGGCGGTGCTGGTCGGGCAGGACGCGGAGAGCCCTCCTGTCGGGGTGGCCCTGCTGTCCTTCCGGCGTCGCGGCGTCGGCACCGTGGTCACCCTGCTGGGTGCCGAACCCGGCCCGCTGCCCCCGGGACGACCCCAGTCCCGGCTGCCGGCCCGGGACGACGAGGTCGCCGCACGGCTCGCCGCCGGGGTGATCGGCCTGCTGGACCGGGTCCGGGGCCCGTGGACCCTCCGGCTGACCGGGCTCCCGCTCGGTGACCCGACGGTGCGGTACCTCGCTGCCGGGCTGCCCGACGCCCAGCTGGCCACCGCGCGCAGCCGGCGCCTGGTCGACGAGCTGGACACCGTCGCCGACGTCGTCCGCAGCCGGGACCCGGCCGAGGTCGAGCGCTGGCTGCCGGCCGTGCTGGCGCAGCTCCCCGCCGCGCAGCGGGACTTCGTGCGTGCCGCGGCCCGGCTGCACGCCGCGACCGGTGAGCTGGAGGTCGCCGTCGTCCCGGCGGACGACGGGCCGAGCGCCCTGCTGCTCACCCTGCTCGACCGCGGCACCGCCGGGGAGGAGCGCTGGCCGTGGTGGGGGACGAGTGACGTCGGCGGGCTCCGCCGCGAGCTCGGCGCCCCTGCGGGCACGCTCACCGCCGTCGCCGGCCTCGCCCAGCTGGGCCGCCGGGGCGCGGTCAGCCGGGGTGCTGCAGCCGGGTGACCCCGCGGTCGGGTGCGGTGGCCGCGCTGTCCAGCCCGATCCGGACGACGCCGGCCGCCGGGGTGGTGCCCTCCCGGCGCGGGCCGTCGGGCGCGATCGAGGCGGCCAGCTGGTAGGCCCTGCCGGTGTAGCTGGGCGCGCTGCCGTTCGGGCGCGTGTAGGTCGGGAAGAGGCCGCTCAGCTCGATGCGGTCGCCGTCGCGGGTGACCTGGAGCGCCGGGCTGGCCAGGTCGGCGTACTCGGTGATCGACCGGGCGCAGCCGGCGGCCACCGGGTCGGCAGGCGGCTCGGCGGTCAGGCAGTTGTACGTGGGCAGCCGGACGTGCGCCAGGGCGCGTCGGCCGTCGGTGGTGAGGCTGACGCTGGGGTAGGTGACGGTCAGCCCCACGGCCCGCTCCTCCAGCACCACCCCGCCGAAGGTCGCCGTCGCCGCGACGCCGTCGGTGCCCAGCGGGACGGAGGACAGCGCCAGGGCGCCCGCCTCGGGCTGGACTGCGGCATCGGTTGACTCGCTCTCCGGGGTCGGTGTGGCGGGAGCGGGCGGGGCGGGTGCAGCTGCCGTCGTCCCGGTGACGGCGCCGTCCGCCGCGGTGGCGTCCAGGCCGACGTCCCCGGGCCGGTTCGTGGGTGCACCCACGGCCACGGCGGCGAGGACCAGCAGGGACGCCGCCGTCAGGGTGGTGGCGGACAGGACCGTGCGCGACAGCGTGCCGCCGGGTGTCCGGACCGCGGTCGCCGTGGCGCCCGCGCCGGTGGTCCGTGGCTGCACTGCCGCCGGCCGGGCGGTGGCAGTGCCGGGCGGGGTGTCCCGGAAGCCGGGCAGGTCGTCGAGCTCCTCGACGTCGGTCCCGCGGTGACCGGCGTCGCGGGCCGCCGGACCGGCAGCGCGCCTCCCGGTCAGGAGGGTCGACGCCAGCCCGGCGCACAGCCCGGCGGCCAGGGCCAGCAGCACCGCGACGACCACCCACCGGGCCCCGGCCGGCGACCCGGATGCGCCGGTCGGCGAGGCCTCCCGGCCGGGGTCGACGTCCACGAGGTCCTCGGCGGCGCCGACCGCGACCAGCCGGTCCACCACGGCGTCGGCGGCGGCCACCGCCGCGTCCCGGTCGGGCAGCGTCACCCGGACCGCGACGGTGGCGGTGCCGGGGGCGCGGTCGGCAGCGGTGCCCTCCGCGAGCTCGGCCAGCGGCACCTCGGCCAGCGCCGGCGCGTCGGCCTGCGCCGCAGCCAGGACCTCGGCCGACCCGGCGAGCGCGGCGTACCGGTCGGCCAGCAGCAGGGCGGCACCGGCGCCGGCCTCGGTGCGGGGGGTCACGGTCAGGGTCGCGGTGGCCGTCGTCGTCCGGGGCTGGAAGGCCAGCAGCACCAGGCCGGCGGCGAGGACGGCGAGGAAGGCGACCAGCCCGGTCACGGCTGCCCGCCGTCCGGGCCGGCTCTGGTCAGCTGTGCTCATCTCGGCGCCCAGCATGGCAAAGGGGTCGGCTGCGACCCGTTCAACCGGCGGGGTCGATCTCCTCGGGGTCCCGTCCCAGCAGCACCGCCACCTGGTCGACGACGACGTCCCGCACCAGGTCGGCGAGGTCGTCGCGGTCGGCGGCCCGGATCTCCAGCGGACGGCGGTAGACCACGATCCGGGCCGGGTGCTCGTGCCCGCCCTCCCGGTGCGCGGGCAGCACGCGAGCCAGCGGGACGCTGCCGTCCTCCAGCACGTCGGCGTCCAGCACCACGTCGTCGGGGCTGGTGTGGTCCACCCAGGGCACGTCCTCGACGGCGAACTCGACGCCGGCCAGCTCACGTTCCCAGCGGCGCTCGAGGTCCTCGACCGCGTCCAGGACCAGGTCGTCGAACTGCTCGGCGCGGCTGCGGGACAGCGGCACCGTCGGCGGCACGAGACGACCGCGCAGGCCGCGGCCATGGCGGTCGCGCCGGGCGCGGGAAGGGAGGCGGTCCATCGCGGCAGGAGCCTACGGCCTCACCGGACCGCGGCGGTGCCAGCGATCGGCCGGGGACGCCCGGCCAGGGACGGCTGGGTCGGGTGGGCCAGGACGGAGAGGTGGGGGTGGACGTGCGTGATCCGGTGTGCCTCCTCCCCAGACGGCGTCGGCCCGGATAGTGTGCCCGGCGTGAGGAACCGGTGGTGAGGCAGTCACGTCGCTGTTCGCGCAGCGGCTGCGCACAACCGGCGGCGGCCACGCTGACCTACGTGTACGCGGAGTCCACGGCCGTCGTCGGCCCGTTGGCGACCTACTCCGAGCCGCACAGCTACGACCTGTGCGAGTTCCACGCCGAGCGGCTCACGGTGCCCCGGGGCTGGGAGGTCGTCCGGCACGAGATCGACGCCGACGACCTCGGCCCGACCGGTGACGACCTGCTGGCGCTGGCCGATGCGGTGCGCGAGGCAGCCCGCCCGGAGCCGCCGCGCGACCCGGCCGACGACGGCAGCGGCACCCGCCGCGGCCACCTGCGCGTCCTCCCCAACCTCCCCTGAGACGCTGGGGCGCCCGGCGCCCACTGCGCCGTTAGGGTCGACCCGCCGTCGGTCACTCGGGCCGCGGTCACCGACTGCGAGGATGAGCTGCGTTGCCGGACCTGACATCGATCATCAAGGCCTACGACGTGCGCGGGGTCGTCCCTGACCAGTGGGACGAGACCGTCGCCCGCGCCATCGGGACCGCCTTCGCCGAGTTCGTGCACCAGGAGACGGGGGCGACCGCGGTCGTCACCGCCCACGACATGCGCGACTCCTCGATCCCGCTGTCCCGGGCCTTCGCCGAGGGCGTGCTGTCCCGCGGGCTCGACGTCGTCGAGGCCGGGCTGGGCTCCACGGACATGCTGTACTTCGCCGCCGGCTCACTGGAGATGCCGGGTGCGATGTTCACCGCCAGCCACAACCCGGCGCAGTACAACGGCATCAAGCTGTGCCGGTCCGGCGCCGCGCCGATCGGCCAGGAGTCCGGGCTGGTCCAGATCCGCGAGTGGGCCGAGCAGCTGCTGGACGGGGCGACCGTGTTCGACCGCGACCCGGGCGGCCCGGGCACGGTCAGTGCTCGGGACGTCGCCGTCGAGTACGCCGCCTACCTGCGGGGCCTGGTCGACCTCTCCGGCATCCGGCCGCTGAAGGTCGTCGTCGACGCCGGCAACGGGATGGGCGGGCACACCGTCCCGGTGGTGCTCTCCGGCCTGCCGCTGGAGATCGTGCCGATGTACTTCGAGCTCGACGGGTCCTTCCCCAACCACGAGGCGAACCCGCTGGACCCGGCGAACCTGGTCGACCTGCAGGCGGGGGTGCGCGAGCACGGCGCCGACATCGGCCTGGCCTTCGACGGGGACGCCGACCGCTGCTTCATCATCGACGAGCGCGGTGAGCCGGTGAGCCCCTCGGCGATCACCGGGCTGGTCGCCGTCCGGGAGCTCGCCAAGGGCACCGGGACGGTGATCATCCACAACCTGATCACCTCCCGGGCGGTGCCGGAGATCGTCCGCGAGCACGGCGGGGAGCCGGTGCGCACCAGGGTCGGGCACTCCTTCATCAAGGCGGAGATGGCCCGCACCGACGCCGTCTTCGGCGGTGAGCACTCCGCGCACTACTACTTCCGCGACTTCTGGCGGGCCGACACCGGCATGCTCGCCGCGATGCACGTGCTGGCCGCGCTCGGCGAGCAGTCCCGCCCGCTGTCGGAGCTGACCGCCGAGTACGAGCGCTACGTGGCCTCGGGCGAGATCAACTCCACGGTCGCCGACCAGGCCGGCCGGGTGGCCGCCGTCCGCGAGGTCTACGGCGAGCAGGACGGGGTGACCTTCGACGAGCTCGACGGCCTGACCGTCTCCCTGCCCGACGGCGCGTGGTTCAACCTGCGGGCCAGCAACACCGAGCCCCTGCTCCGGTTGAACGTCGAGGCCCCCGACGCAGCCCGCATGGCGCAGGTGCGCGACGAGGTGCTCGAGGTGGTCCGCGCATGAGCGGCCCGGCCGCCGGCGGCGGGACGCTGGGCATCGACCCGGAGCTGCTCGCGATCCTCGCCTGCCCGGACACGCACCACACGCCGCTCACCGTCGACGTCGAGGCGAGCGAGCTGGTCTGCCCGACCTGCTCCCGGGCCTTCCCGGTGCGCGACGGCATCCCGGTGCTGCTGCTCGACGAGGCCCGGCAGCGCAGCTCATGACCTCGCCCGAGCTCGCCGAGGAGGTCCTCGACGACCTCGAGCTGCTGCGTGCCCGCGACCCCCGGGGGCTGTTGCCGGCGGTCGCGGGTGCCGGGGCCCAGGTCCGGGAGACGACGCAGCTGACGCGGGAGGCCGGGCTGCAGCGGGCGACCTCGGGTGGCCGTCCGCGTGGGCTCGTGATCGTCGGGCGGCGCGAGGGGGCGGTCGCCGCGGCGGTGCTGCGGGCGCTGCTCGGGCCGGCCAGCCCGGTGACCGTGGACGTCGTCCCGGGCCCGGACCTGCCGGTCTGGATGGGCCCCTCGGACATCGCGGTGGTGGCCACCCGGACCGGCGCCGGCCGGTACGCCGTCACCCCGGCCTACGAGGCCGCGCGCCGTGGCGTCGTGCTGGTCGGCATCGGCGCCGAGGGCGCCCCGCTGCACGGTGCGTGCGCCAGCGCCCGGGCGCCCTACGTGCCGCTCCCGGCCTCCCGGGTGCAGCACACCGCGCTGTGGTCGCTGCTCACGCCCATGCTCCTCCTCGCTGCCGAGCTGGGACTCGTCGCGGAGGACGCCGCCGACACCGAGCTGGTGGCCGCGGCGCTGGACGAGGTGGCGGCGGAGTGCGGCCCGGCCCGTGAGTCCTTCGTGAACCCGGCGAAGACCCTGGCGCTGGAGCTGCTGGACGCGCTGCCGGTCATCGCCGCCGAGGGTCCGCTGGCCGGGGCCGCGGCCGGCCGGGTCGCCGATCAGCTGGCCACCCTGGCCGGGCTGCCGGTGACCGGCTTCCGGCTGCCCGACCAGCGGGTCGCTGCGTGCACCGTCCTCGGCGGCCTGCTGGCCCCGGAAGAGGGGCAGGACGACTTCTTCCGGGACCGGACCGACGACGCCGGCCGCCGGCTGCGGCTGATCACCATCCGCGACGCGGACGCCGGCGAGCACGACGCCGGGGAGCGCGACCCGCGGTCGGCGGAGGAGGCGATGCAGGAGGTGCTGCGCACTGCGGCGGCACACAACGTCCCGGTCAGCGCGCTGGCCGAGCACGCCGAGCCGGAGCGGCAGCCCCGGCTGGCCCGGCTCGCCCGGCAGCTCTCCGTCGCCGACTTCAGCGCCGTCTACCTGGCGCTGGCGCTGGACCACGAGCGGGCGCTCCACCCCTGACCTGGTGCACGACGCGGTGGACGTGGTCGGCGGTTCGGCCGTGGACACCGCCCAGCCGGAGGTATGGTCCGGCGCGATGTGGCAGATGACGAACGCCGTGCGCCATTACCCCTGGGGATCCCGCACGGTCATCCCGGACCTGCTCGGGCAGCCGTCGCCGGCTGACCAGCCGCACGCGGAGCTGTGGATGGGCGCGCACCCGGGGGAGCCGAGCGTGCTCTCCGACGGCCGACCGCTGGACAAGGCGATCGCCATGGAGCCGGAGACGATGCTGGGTGCAGACGCCCGGCACCGCTTCGGTGATCGGCTCCCCTTCCTGATGAAGGTCCTCGCGGCGGATCAGCCGCTCTCCCTCCAGGCCCACCCGACCACCGCTCAGGCAGAGGTCGGGTTCGCGGCGGAGGAGGCCGCCGGCGTCCCGCTCGACGACCCGACGCGGACCTTCAAGGACCCCTTCCACAAGCCGGAGATCCTGCTGGCGATCACGCCGGTCGAGGCGCTCTGCGGCTTCCGTCCGCTGGTGGAGTCGCTGCACTGCCTGGCGAAGCTCCAGCTGACCGAGCTGCTGCCCACCGTCGCCGCGCTCGCCCACGGGGGCCTGCGGACGGCGATCCCCCAGCTGCTCGCGCTGTCCGAGCGGCGCCGGGAATCGCTGGTCAGTGCGGTCGCGGACAAGGCGGCGAGCTTCGTCGCCAAGCACGATCCCGAGTTCATCAACACCTACCGCTGGGCGGAGAACCTCGCCGAGGCGTACCCGGGCGACCCTGGCGTGGTCATCTCGCTGCTGTGCAACCACCTCACGCTGGCGCCGGGTGAGGCGGTCTTCCTGCCCGCCGGCAACCTGCACGCCTACCTCAGCGGTGCCGGGGTGGAGGTGATGGCCAGCTCGGACAACGTGCTGCGCGGCGGGCTGACCAGCAAGCACGTCGACCTGGCGGCGCTGATCGAGGTCCTCGACTTCACCGACGGCAAGGTGCCGGTCATCCACCCGGTGCTCGGCCGCGGCGGGCTGCGCTACCCCGTCCCGGTCGACGACTTCGACCTCACCCGGTGCCAGGTCGACGTCGACCCCGGTGTGCTCACCACGCCCGGGCCGCAGGTGGTCCTCTGCGCAGAGGGCGTCGCGGTGCTCACCGGCGCGGACGGCGACCTGACGCTGCGGCAGGGGCAGTCGGCGTTCGTGCCGGCCGGGCAGGCGGTCACCGCCCGCGGTCCCGCGGTGCTGTACCGCGCCACGACCGCGCTGCGCTGACGCGGCCGCGGGGACGCCGGGTCGACCGCCCCGGCGGGTAGGCTCCACCGTGGCACGAGCCCCGCCGAAGCCTCGGCATGCTCGCTCGCCCCGCAGCTGCGGGGACCACAGCGACCGACAGAGCCCGCCCACCCTGGGCAGGGCCGGACACTGGAGCGACATGACCGCCAGCACTGGCACCCGCACCCTGACCGACGGCGACTTCAAGGTCGCCGACCTCTCCCTGCACGGCTTCGGCCGCAAGGAGATCAGCCTCGCCGAGCACGAGATGCCCGGCCTGATGGCGCTGCGCGCCGAGTACGGGGACGCCCAGCCGCTGGCCGGGGCCCGCATCGCCGGCTCGCTGCACATGACCATCCAGACCGCCGTGCTGATCGAGACGCTGACCGCCCTCGGCGCCGACGTCCGCTGGGTGAGCTGCAACATCTTCTCCACCCAGGACCACGCGGCCGCGGCGATCGTCGTCGGCGAGGGCACCCCCGAGGAGCCCACCGGCGTGCCGGTCTTCGCCTGGAAGGGCGAGACGCTGCCGGAGTACTGGTGGTGCACCCAGCGGCTCTTCGAGTTCACCGACGCCGACGGCACGATCATCGGGCCGAACATGCTGCTGGACGACGGCGGCGACGCCACGCTGCTGGTGCACCTGGGCACCCGCTTCGAGGCCGACGGCGTCGTCCCGGACACCACCGAGGCCGACTCCGAGGAGTACGGCGTCATCCTGGACGCGCTGCGCACCAGCCTGACCGAGGACGACCAGCGCTGGACCCGCATCGGTGCGGCCATCAAGGGCGTCACCGAGGAGACCACCACCGGTGTGCTGCGGCTGTACGAGCTCGCCCGGGAGGGCCGGCTGCTCTTCCCGGCGATCAACGTCAACGACTCGGTCACCAAGAGCAAGTTCGACAACCTCTACGGCTGCCGGCACTCGCTGATCGACGGTCTGAACCGTGCCACCGACGTGATGATCGGCGGCAAGGTCGCCGTCGTCTGCGGATACGGCGACGTCGGCAAGGGCTGCGCGGAGTCGCTGCGCGGCCAGGGCGCCCGGGTCATCGTCACCGAGATCGACCCGATCAACGCCCTGCAGGCGGCGATGCACGGCTACGAGGTGACCACGCTGGACGAGGTCATCGGCAAGGCCGACATCATCATCACCACGACCGGCAACAAGGACATCATCTCCGCCGAGCAGCTGGCCTCGACCAAGCACCAGGCGATCATCGGCAACATCGGTCACTTCGACAACGAGATCGACATGGCCGGCCTGGCCCGCACGCCCGGCGTCGTGCGGACGACGATCAAGCCGCAGGTCGACGAGTGGCGGTTCGCCGACGGCCACACGATCATCGTGCTCTCCGAGGGGCGGCTGCTGAACCTGGGCAACGCCACCGGGCACCCGAGCTTCGTGATGAGCGCGTCGTTCTCCAACCAGACGCTGGCCCAGATCGAGCTGTGGGGCAACCGCGCCGCCTACGAGGGCAAGACCCCCGGCGTCACCGTGCTCCCCAAGAAGCTCGACGAGCACGTCGCCCGCCTCCACCTCGACGCCCTCGGGGTGAAGCTGACCACGCTGTCCAAGGTGCAGGCCGACTACCTCGGCGTCCCGGTCGAGGGCCCGTACAAGAGCGACCACTACCGCTACTGATCGGACCCCGCGCCAGGAGCGCACCGCACGGCTCTGAGCTGCACGTCCCGCCCCGCCCGGGGAGTTCCCCGGGCGGGGCGGACCGCTGGGTGGACGTCGTCGCGCAGAATGGGTGCGTGCCCCCTTCCGCTCCCACTGCCGGGACCAGCCGCGGCCGCGTCCTCGTCGTCGACGACGACGCCGCCCTCGCCGAGATGCTGGGCATCGTGCTGCGCCGGGAGGGCTACGATCCGGCGTTCGTCTCCGACGGGGCACGAGCCGTGGCGACCTTCCAGCAGATCCGCCCGGACCTGGTCCTGCTGGACCTGATGCTGCCGGGCCGCAACGGCCTGCAGATCTGCGCCGACATCCGCACCCAGTCCACGGTGCCGATCGTGATGCTGACCGCCAAGGGCGACACGATCGACGTCGTCCAGGGCCTGGAGGCCGGGGCCGACGACTACGTGACCAAGCCGTTCAAGCCGGTCGAGCTGGTCGCGCGGGTGCGGGCACAGCTGCGCCGCGGGGAGAGCGGTCAGGCGGAGAGCCTGGCCATCGGAGACGTGCAGATCGACGTCCCGGCGCACCAGGTCACCCGGGACGGCGAGCCGATCGCACTCACCCCGCTGGAGTTCGACCTGCTGGTGGCCCTCGCCCGCAAGCCCCGTCAGGTCTTCACCCGTGAGCTGCTGCTCGAACAGGTCTGGGGCTACCGGCACGCCGCCGACACCCGGCTGGTGAACGTGCACGTCCAGCGGTTGCGCGCGAAGGTGGAGCGCGACCCCGAGAAGCCCGAGGTGGTCCTCACCGTCCGCGGGGTGGGCTACAAGGCCGGCCCGCCGTGACCCGGGCCCCCCGCCGGTCGTGAGCACCGCCACCGGGGAGCCGGCTGTCGACCGGACCGGCGTGGCTGCACCGGGCACCGCCGCTCCGGGTACCGCCGCTCCGGGCACGCCCTCGGCCCGGCCTGCCCGTCGTCCGCCGTCGGCGCGGGTCCGCCGCCGGGTGCGCCGCATGCGGCGGCGCGCACTGGTGGCCGGCGGGCGTGCCCTGCGCCGCGCGCTGCACGCCTGGCGGTCCTCGCTGCAGCTGCGGATCGGCGCCATCACCATGCTGGTCGCCAGCACCGTCGTGGTGATCGTGAGCCTGGTGCTGTTCAGCCAGATCAGCGACCAGCTGCTCCGGGTCAAGCGCGACGCGGCCATCGACCAGGTGCTGAACGGGGTGGCGTACGCGCAGACCGAGGTCAGCGGCATCGCCACCGGCGACTCGGCCAGCGTGCGTTCCACGCTGGCTCGTACGGTCACCGGCCTGACGTCGCGGGGTGGCGCCGCCGGCGACTTCGACGTCGTGATGGTCTACGGATCCGGCGACCAGGAACGCCCGGCGTGGAGCCGGCTGGAGATCTACCCCGCCCTCCCGGCCGACCTGCGTGCGGAGGTGGCCGACGGGTCGCCGGCCTACCGGTACGCAGAGGTGCCCGGTGCGCAGGGTGAAGCCGTGCCCACCCTGGTGGTCGGGGCCCCCGTGCCCACCGACGCCCGCAGCGGCGACCGGGTGGAGGTCTACTTCGCCTTCCCGCTGGACCAGGAGCAGGAGAGCCTGGGGCTGATCCGCAGCACCGTGGTGATCAGCGGCACGGCGCTCGTGTTGTTCGTCGTGGGCATCGGCGTCCTGGTGACGCGGCTGGTCGTCGGCCCGGTGCGCCGCGCCGCCGGAGGTGCGCAGCGGCTGGCGGCCGGGCACCTGGAGGAGCGGCTGGCCGTGCGCGGCGAGGACGACCTGGCCCGGCTGGCCACCAGCTTCAACGCGATGGCCGAGAGCCTGCAGAAGCAGATCACCCAGCTGGAGGCGCTGTCGCACCTGCAGCAGCGGTTCACCTCCGACGTCTCGCACGAGCTGCGCACGCCGCTGACCACGGTGCAGATGGCGGCGGACGTGTTGCACGAGGCGCGCGCGGACTTCGACCCGGCCGTCGCCCGCTCCGCGGAGCTGCTGCGGGCGGAGCTGGACCGTTTCGAGGGGCTGCTGACGGACCTGCTGGAGATCAGCCGGTACGACGCCGGCGCGGCGACGCTCGAGGCGGAGGCGCAGGACCTCGGCCCGCTGGTCGAGCGGGTCGCCGCCGGGATGACCGTGCTCGCGGAACGGCACGGCTGCACGCTGGAGGTCGACGTCCCGACGTCGGCGGTCATCGCGGAGGTGGACGGGAGACGGGTGGAGCGGGTGCTGCGCAACCTGATCGGCAACGCGATCGAGCACGGGCAGGGTCAGCCCGTGGAGATCACCCTGGCCGCGAACCGTGCGGCGACGGCGATCACGGTGCGCGACCACGGTGTCGGCCTGGACCCGGTGGCGGCCCAGCACGTGTTCGACCGGTTCTGGCGCGCCGACCCCTCCCGGATGCGCACCGTGGGCGGCAGCGGCCTCGGCCTGTCCATCAGCCTGGAGGACGCCCGGCTGCACGGTGGCTGGCTGCAGGTGTGGGGCCAGCCCGGGCAGGGGGCGCAGTTCCGGCTCACCCTGCCGCTGACCGCCGGCGCCGACCTGGCCAGTTCACCGCTGCCACTGCGTCCGGCGCCCACGCGCTCCGTCGGGGGCGCGTCGTGACCGGGCACCGCTCCGCACGGCTGGCCTCGCTCGTCGCGTTGTTCGCCGCCTGCGCGCTCGCCGGCTGCAGCACCGTGCCCAGCAGTTCCCCGACGGTGCGGATCACCCAGGCGGCCGCCCCGCCGGCCGGCGCCGTCGGCATCGAGCCGCCGGCCCCGGTACCGGGTGCGACGCCGGAGGAGGTCGTCCGCGGGTTCATCGACGCCAACGCCAGCACCGTCCGCAACCACCCCGTGGCCCGCCAGTACCTGACCGAGGAGGCCGCGGCGGCCTGGCGCGACACGGACGGGCTGACCGTCATCAGCGGCGACTACGCACCGGTGCGCACCGCGCCCGGCGTCGTCGAGGTCACCGCTGCCGAGGTGGGCACCGTCGACCAACGCGGCAGCTTCACGGTCGGCACCGGGGAGGTCTACGACCACACCTTCACGCTCACCGAGGAGTCGGGGGAGTGGCGGATCAGCGACCCGCCCGACGGGCTGCTGATGCTCGAGCCGGACTTCGCCCGCACCTACGAACCCGTCGACGCCTACTTCCTGGACCAGTCCGGCACCCGGGTGGTCCCCGACCCCCGCTACCTGGTCGACGGTGGTGCCCAGCCGAACACGCTCGTCGAGCGCCTGATCGACGGACCGTCCCCGCAGATCGCCGCCGGCGTGCTCAACCCGCTGGCCGACGCGGAGCTGCGCAGCACGGTGAGCACCTCCGGTCGGACGGCGACGGTCGACCTGACCTTCCCCGCCGACGTCGACGACGCGACCCTGCAGGCGGCCTCCGCGCAGCTCGTCTGGTCCCTGGACCAACTGGACGTGACCTCGGTGAGGGTGCTGCGCGACGGGCAGGAGCTCGGCCTGCCGGACGTCCCTGAGGAGCAGCGGGTCGACGACTGGCAGCAGTACGACCCCGACGTCGTCCCGGCCGATGCGGTCGGCCACTACGTGGCCGACGGTGCGCTGCGTCGTGCCTCCGACGGCAGCGCCGCACCCGGGCCCGCGGGGGAGGGGGTGTACGGCCTGGAGTCTGCGGCGGTCTCGGTGGACGGCCGGACCGGGGCCCTGGGGCTCACCGCCGGGGTGTCGACCTCGGTCTCGCCGTCGGGGGCGCCGGCCACGCTGTACGCCGGTCAGTACGGCGAGGAACTGGCGCCCGCGCTGACCGGCAGCAGCTTCACGGAGCCGACGACGGCCGGCACCCGGGCCGAGGTGTGGACCGTGCGGGACGGCGCCGAGGTGATCCGGCTGCCCGAGGGCGGGGCGTCGCAGACGGTCAGCGCCCCCACGTTGCCCGGACTCGGCCGGGCGACCACGTTCCAGCTGTCCCCGGACGGGCTGCGGGCCGCCGTGGTGATCGACGGTCCCGAGGGCGGGCAGCTCTACGTCGGGACGGTGGTCCGGGCTGATGACGCGGTCAGTGTCCGGGACCTGCGGTCGGTCACCCCCGCGATCCGGCAGGTCGTCGACGTCGCCTGGCGGAACGCCGGGTCGCTGCTCCTGCTGGCCGGTGACCCGAGCACCGGGCGCACCGTGCCCTACGAGGTGAGCGTGGACGGCTGGGGGCTCAGTGAGCTGACCACCTCGGGGCTGCCCGCACAGCCGACCGGTGTCGCGGCCGCGCCGGGGCGTCAGCCCCTGGTCAGCGCCGGCGGCACGCTCTGGCAACTGCCCGGGGGCAACTGGGTCACCGCCGTACGTGGTGCCGAGCCGCTGCCGGGAGGGGCACCCTTCTACCCGATGTGACCGGACGGCGCCGGCCGTCGTCCCCACGCCCGCCCCGGGCCCCCAGCGCCGCGCTGCGGGACCGGGGTGCGGTTGGGGACCGGCAGGCTGCCGGCATGGTCGGCGCGGGCGGCATGGACGGGGACGGCGGGGTGGCCGGGGTGCTGCGGGCCGGGAGCCGGGCGCTGGCCGACCTGGTCCTGCCCCGCAGCTGCGCCGGCTGCGCCCGGCCCGGCGACGTCCTCTGCCCGGCCTGCCGGTGTCGGCTCACCCGGCCCCGGCTGGCCGAGCCGCGCCGGCACCCGCCCGGCTTCCCGCCGACCGTGGCGGCCGGCGCCTACGCCGGGCCGGTGCGCCCCACGGTGCTGGCCTTCAAGGAGCACGGCCGGGCCGAGCTGGCCGGTCCGCTGGGTGCGGCGCTGGCGCTGGCCGTCGGCGTCGTGCTGGCCGGTGCGGCCGGGCCGGCGACCGCGCCCGTCGTGCTCGTCCCGGTGCCGAGCTCGGCGGCGGCGGTGCGCCAGCGGGGTCGGGACCACGTGCGGGAACTGGCCGACCGCGCCGTCGCCGAGCTGCGGGCGGCCGGCGTGCCCGCCCGGACGGCGCCGGTGCTGGGCAGGCTGCGGGGGCGGGCCGGGCGCACCCGGGACTCCGCCGGCCTGGACGCGGCCGCGCGGCGGGCCAACCTGGCCGGCCGGTTCCGCGTGCTGCCCGCCGGGCACCGGGCGTGGGCCGGGGTGCCCGCGGGCAGCCGGCTGGTGCTCGTGGACGACGTCGTCACCAGCGGAGCGACCCTGACCGAAGGGGCCCGGGCGCTCGCCACGGCCGGGGACACGCCGTGGCGGGACACGCCGGTGGTGGCCGCAGTCGTCGCGGCGACTCCACGACGAGTGCACCGACCGTTCGCCGCGCCGCCACCTGGGTCGTTCACGGTGCGTGGTCGAGCTGGGGCAGGACCGGACCCTGCTTCCACTGTCGGGACCGGGGTACAGCGTCTAGCGTCGGGTTGATCACACCCCGCTCAACCGGGAGGTCCCATGGAGATCGTGGTCCGTGGTCGTAACGTCGAGGTGCCCGAGCACTTCCGCCAGAAGGTGGAGGACAAGGTCGGCCAGCTGGAACGGTTCGACGGCAAGGTCATCCGCATCGACGTCGAGCTGCTGCACGAGAAGAACCCTCGGCAGGCAGCCAACGCCCAACGCGTGGAGATCACGCTCAGGGGCAAGGGTCCGGTCGCCCGCGCCGAGGCGTCTGCCCCCGACTTCTACGCCGCGCTGGAGCTCGCGGCCGGCAAGCTCGAGAACCACATGCGACGAGCCAACGACCGTCGCCGCGTGCACCACGGCCGGCGAACGCCACCGAGCGTGCGGATCGACGGCGTCCCCACGGTCGAGGAGCCGGTGCTCGACGGGGTGGGCAGCGCCCCCGTGCGGGAGCCGGACGGGA
This sequence comes from Modestobacter sp. VKM Ac-2984, assembly GCF_026967985.1. Classification (GTDB taxonomy): domain Bacteria; phylum Actinomycetota; class Actinomycetes; order Mycobacteriales; family Geodermatophilaceae; genus Modestobacter. The sequence goes on from NZ_JAPVBJ010000004.1 coordinate 37,785, forward strand.
CGACCGCCGACGTCGAGGCCGCGCTGGCCGACGGCCCCTTGGTGACCGACCTGGACGAGCACCTGCCCGGCCAGGTCGTCCGGGAGAAGGTGCACCCGGCCACCCCGATGCACATCGACCAGGCCCTCTACGAGATGGAGCTCGTCGGCCACGACTTCTTCCTCTTCCTCTGCGCCGACACCGGCGTGCCCTCGGTCGTCTACCGGCGGCACGCGTTCGACTACGGGCTGATCCGGCTCGGCGCCCCGGCCGACGCCGAGGACGGCGCGGCTCCGGCCGCCGCCGTCGCGGCATCCGCGGCGGCGGGGGACCTCCAGCCCGCGCACGCCTGACCCGCTGCCCCGGCGAGCCGCCCTCCGCATCCGTGGAGGGCGGCTCGTCGCCTGTCCGGGGTCAGTCGGTGGGCAGCCGGGAGAAGACCGCGGCGTCGCCCCGGCTGCCGTCCCGGTAGGCCAGGTAGGAGCGCAGCACGCCCTCCTGGGTGAACCCGGCCCGGCGGGCGACGGCCTGGGAGCCGGTGTTGCGCACGTCGGCGACCAGGTACACCCGGTGGGCGCCCAGACCGAGCGCCCACTCGGCGAGTGCGTGCGTGGTCTCCGCGGCGTAGCCCCTGCCGCGGGCCGATGGCGCGAGCCAGTAGCCGATCTCCGGGCCCATCGGGTGCTGGCCGATCCGGTGTACCCCGGTGGACCCGACGACGGTGCCGTCCACCTCGATCGCCAGGTTGGTGCCGGCGCCTGCCCGGCGTTCGGCCGGGGAGTCCTCGAGGACGTACGCCAGGGCGTCGGCGCGCGTGTACGGCACGGGGATGTTGATCCAGCGTTGGACGTCGGGGTCCTGGCAACCGGCGAGCACCGCCTCGACGTCGTCCTCGCGGAAGGGGCGCAGCAGCAGGCGGTCGGTGCGCACCACCTCGGTGGTCAGGTCGATGCCGCCGAGGTCCATCCCGGTCACTGCAGCTCCTCGGGACCCCGCCAGCGTTCGGCGTTGCCCAGCACCCGGTCGATCGAGATCTCCAGCACGACCCGGGCCGGGTTGACCCGCGGCTGCTGGTAGCGGACGGCGTACCGGGCCTCGGCGTCGGCGACGGAACCGGCGTCCTCACGCACCACCGCCGTTCCCTCCAGCGTCGTCCACACCTTGCCGTCGACCTGGCAGACCGCCACCCGGGCCGGCCCGCCCTGTTCCTGCCCGCCCTGCACCTGCCCGCCCTGCACCTGCCCGCGTCGCACGTGGCGGACCTTCGCCGAGGTGCCGGAGGTGATCACCCGGGCGGTGCCGGTGGCGGCGTCGAGGGTGACGCCGACCGGCACGACGTGCGGGGTGCCGTCGGCGCGCAGGGTGGTCAGCGTGGCCAGGTGCCGCTCGGTGAAGAAGGCCACCAGCCCGGGTCCGAGCAGCGGGGGAGGTGGGGAGTCTGCGGCGGAGGACACGTCGCGGAGGGTACGAGTCCGGGGCTCCGGGCAGGACGCTCGGCCGCGCCGGGACCGGTTCACAGCCGCGCCGCCTACGCTGGGGTCGTGGTGTTCAACAAGATCCTGCGTGCCGGTGAGGGCAAGATCGTCCGACGGCTGACGAAGATCGCCGACGCAGTCGAGGCCCTGGAGCCCGACGTCACCGATCTGACCGACGCCGAGCTGCGCGCGAAGACCGACGAGTTCAAGGCGCGCTACGGCGACGGGGAGTCCCTGGACCACCTGCTCCCCGAGGCGTTCGCCGTGGTCCGTGAGGCGGCCACCCGCACGCTGGGCCAGCGGCACTACCGGGTGCAGCTGATGGGCGGTGCCGCGCTGCACCTGGGCAACATCGCCGAGATGAAGACCGGTGAGGGCAAGACCCTGACCGGTGTGCTGCCGGCCTACCTGAACGCGCTCAGCGGCGACGGCGTGCACGTGATCACGACCAACGACTACCTGGCCCAGCGCGACGCCGAGTGGATGGGCCGGGTGCAGCGCTTCCTGGGCCTGTCGGTCGGCACGATCGTCTCCGGCCAGAAGCCCGAGCTGCGCCGGCAGCAGTACACCGCCGACATCACGCACGGCACGAACAACGAGTTCGGCTTCGACTACCTGCGCGACAACATGGCCTGGAGCAAGGGCGACCTGGTCCAGCGCGGCCACGCCTTCGCCATCGTCGACGAGGTCGACTCGATCCTCATCGACGAGGCGCGCACCCCGCTGATCATCAGCGGCCCGGCCGAGACCAGCGCCAAGTGGTACGGCGAGTTCGCCCGCATCGCCCCGTTGATGAAGCGCGACCGGCACTACGAGGTCGAGGAGGCCAAGCGGACGGTCGCCATCACCGAGGAGGGCGTGGAGTTCGTCGAGGACCAGCTCGGCATCGAGAACCTCTACGAGGCCGCCAACACCCCGCTGATCAGCTACCTGAACAACGCGCTGAAGGCCAAGGAGCTCTACAAGAAGGACCAGCAGTACATCGTCACCGACGGCGAGGTCCTCATCGTCGACGAGTTCACCGGCCGCGTGCTCTCGGGCCGGCGCTACAACGAGGGCATGCACCAGGCCATCGAGGCGAAGGAGCGGGTGAAGATCAAGGACGAGAACCAGACCCTCGCCACGATCACCCTGCAGAACTACTTCCGGCTCTACGAGAAGCTCTCCGGGATGACCGGCACGGCCCAGACCGAGGCCGCCGAGCTCAACCAGACCTACTCCCTCGGCGTCGTGCCGATCCCGACGAACCGGCCGATGGTCCGCGCCGACCGCGCCGACGTCATCTACAAGACGGAGAAGGCCAAGTTCGACTCCGTCGTCGAGGACATCGCCGAGCGGCACGAGGCGGGCCAGCCGGTGCTGGTCGGCACCGCGAGCGTGGAGAAGTCCGAGCTGCTGAGCAAGTACCTGCTCAAGCGCGGCATCCCGCACGAGGTCCTCAACGCGAAGAACCATGCCCGGGAGGCGTCGATCATCGCGATGGCCGGGCGGCTCGGCGCCGTCACCGTCGCCACCAACATGGCCGGCCGAGGCACCGACATCCAGCTCGGCGGCAACGCCGAGTTCATCGCCGACGAGGAGCTGCGTGCCAAGGGCCTGTCCCCGGCGGAGACCCCGGAGGAGTACGAGGCCGCCTGGGACGAGGCGCTCGCGTCGGCGAAGGAACAGGTCAAGGCCGAGCACGACCAGGTCGCCGAGGCCGGTGGGCTGTACGTGCTGGGCACCGAGCGGCACGAGAGCCGGCGGATCGACAACCAGCTGCGCGGCCGGTCCGGGCGTCAGGGCGACCCGGGTGAGTCGCGGTTCTACCTGTCCCTGGGCGATGACCTGATGCGCCGGTTCAACGGGCCGATGCTCGAGTCGATGATGACCACGCTGCGCGTCCCCGACGACCAGCCGATCGAGTCCAAGATGGTCAGCCGGGCGATCCTGTCCGCGCAGACCCAGGTGGAGCAGCAGAACCACGAGGTCCGCAAGGACGTCCTCAAGTACGACGAGGTGCTCAACCGGCAGCGCACGGTCATCTACGACGAGCGCCGCAAGGTGCTCGACGGGGAGGACCTGCACGTGCAGGTGCAGACGATGGTCGACGACGTCGTCATCGCCTACGTGAGCGGGGCGACCGAGACCGGCTATGCCGAGGACTGGGACCTCGAGCAGCTGTGGGACGGGCTCAAGGCGCTGTACCCGGTCGGCCTGGACCGGCAGGAGCTGCTCGACCGGGTCGCCGACGGCGACCAGGCGGCGCTGACCGCGGACGTGCTGAAGGAGGAGCTGCTCACCGACGTGCACACCGCCTACGCCGCCCGCGAGGAGGCGCTCGGCTCCGACGTGATGCGCGAGCTCGAGCGGCGGGTGCTGCTCACCGTGCTGGACCGCAAGTGGCGTGAGCACCTCTACGAGATGGACTACCTGCGGGCCGGGATCCACCTGCGCGCGATGGCCAACCGCGACCCGGTCGTGGAGTACCAGCGCGAGGGCTACGACATGTTCAACGCGATGCTCGACGGGATCAAGGAGGAGTCCCTCGGCTTCCTCTTCAACCTCGAGGTCAAGACGAAGGACCAGCAGGCCGCGGAGGCCGCGCAGAAGCAGGCGGCCGCCGAGGCGGAGGCGCTCTCCCGGGCGCAGGCCGGGACCCAGCGGGTGCTGGCCCGGCAGGCCGCGGCCGCAGCCCAGGCGGCAGCCGCTGCTCCGGCGGCAGCCGCTGCTCCGGCGGAGGCCGCTGCCCCGGTCGCTCCCGCCGAGCCGGCCGCGCCCACCCCGCCGGCCGAGTCGGCCGCACCGGCCGCCGAGCCGGTCGCCCCGGCAGCGGACGGCAACGGCACGGCCCCGGCCGTGCCGGTTGCTGCGCCGACGTCCAACGGCGGCGGGACGACGAGCTCGGCTCGGCGCACCCGCAAGGCCGCCCCCGCGGCGGCTGCCGCGCCGGCGCCCGCGGAGCCGGTGTCCACGGGCACCGGGCCGGAGCTGGACGTGAAGGGCCTGGAGGCCCCGGACCAGACGGAGCTGAGCTACAGCGCGCCCAGCCTGGACTCCTCCGCCAAGGACGGTGGCCGGGCCAAGGCGGCGAAGACGGCGACCGTCACCGGCACCAAGGAGACCCCGCGCAACGCGCCCTGCCCGTGTGGGTCGGGCAAGAAGTACAAGCAGTGCCACGGCGTCGCCGGCTGACGCGCTGAGCTCCCCGATGCCCCGCCGACCACCTGGTCGGCGGGGCATCGTCGTCGTGCGGTCCCGACCTGCGCCACCGGGTGGGGAGCCGCTCAGCCCACCTGCAGCGCCGTGCACCGCCAGCGCCCGTCCACCCCTTCCAGCCGGGCGGCGACCGCATGTGCCCAGCCGCCGCGCCGGGCCACGGCGCTGATCTCGGCCACCCCGTCCACCGGTTCGCAGACCCGGACCGTGCTCAGCAGCAGCGGTGCGGTCCCCTCGGTGCACCAGCGCGGCCGGCGACGCCCGCTGAGGGCCTGGAACAGCGCCGGGCTCACCAGGGACTGCAGCTGGCTGATCGGCCGGCGGCCGGCGAACGCCTCCAAGGTCAGGGTGACCAGTCGCCGTCCGGCGGCCTGGGGGTCGGGCAGCTCGGCCCGACGCGTCCAGGCCGGCCCGAAGTCCGCCGCATCACCGGCCGGCCGGGCCGGCCGGTCCAACCGGGGCCGCGGGCCGGGCGGAGGGGCCGGCCGTGGTGTGCGCCGGCCCGGGACCAGCAGCCGCACCGGCAGGCCCTCCTCCTGCAGGGGAGGTCCGGGTGTGCGGACGACGACGAGCTGCAGCCGCCGGGGGTCCGGCGCCGGCGCAGCGGCCAGCGGCCCGGACGACGGGGGAGCAGGTGGTGCCGGAGAGAGCTGCGGCGCGGCGGTCATCGGTGTCTCCTCGGGACGATGGGGGAGGCGGATCGGGAGGGTGGGTCAGGTCGGGGGTCGCAGCACCTGACCGGGCAGCAGCAGGTCCGGGTCGGGGCCGATGACGGTGGCGTTGGCCTCCCACCACGCCTGCACGGCGGCGGCCACCTCGGCGTCGGTGACCGGCTGCCCGGGACGGCGGCCGGTGAGCCAGTCGCGGGCGACGTCCCACAGGCAGTCGCCGCGCAGGACGACGTGGTCGCCGGTCGCCGGCCCCGGCCAGTCGGGCGCCGGGGCGGTGTCCTCCACGGCGGCTGTGTCCTCCGCGGCGGCTGTGCCCTCCGTGCGAGCTGTGTCCTCCGCCGCGGTCGCCGGTGCACTCGGCCAGTCGGGCTGCACGACGGGCGTCGCAGGACCCGACGGCCAGGCGTCGGCGGTGGGGCTCGTCTCGGCCGAGGCGACGGCGAGGGGGCCGGGACCGCTGGGCAGCGCGATGGGCGCCGCGGTGCTGAGGCCGACCCCGATGGCGATCGCCGCGGCCCGCCGCGCACCGGCTGGGAGCACCCCGCGCAGCAGCACCCCGGCCGTCCGGCCGGCCAGGCCCGGCGCCGCGGTGGCAGCGGTCAGCAGCAGACCGAGGGCACCCCAGGCCCAGCACAGCCAGGCCAGCGCGGTCACCGCCACCAGCACGAGGGCGTCCGCCCCGGCGGTGTCGACCAGCCGTTGGGGATCGGCCAGCGCGGCGCGGACCGTCCCCGGCTCCGCCCCCAGCCGGCGCAGGCCACCGGCGACCAGGGCGAACGCCGCGGCCGTACCCGTCCAGCGCCCTGCCGACATGCCCACTCCACTCACAACGAGGACCAAACACCACCATGCGAAGCAAATGCAACCAAACGAAAGGATCTGTGGACGGGCTAACCTGCCGGTCATGCGCTGGGAGCAGTTGTTCGCCGACCTCGAGGGCCAGCTGGCCGAGCAGGAGGCCGCCGTCGAGCAGGGCGACGAGGCGTCCCGGGCGCGCGCCGAGCACGGACGGGTCCGGCTGGCCGACCGGCTACGGGGCTCGGCCGGACAGGAGGTCTCGCTGAGCTCCCGCGGTGCCGGAGAGCTCGCCGGCCGGCTCGTCGACGTCGGCGTGGACTGGGTGCTGCTGGTCGATCACCAGCGCCGCGAGGTGCTGGTCGCGCTGGGCGCGGTGACCGCGGTGTCCGGGCTCACGGCCGTGACCGCCGTGGCCGGGACGGCCGGTCTCGTCGACCGGGCCCTGGACCTCCGCCGGGCGGCTCGGGCGCTGGCCCGGGACCGGGCCGCTCTGCACTGCCTGCTGGTGGACGGCGCCGTCCTGGCCGGCACCGTCGACCGGGTCGGCGCGGACTTCCTGGAGGTGGCCGAGCACCCGATCGACCAGCCCCGGCGCCGTGGGGCGGTCACCGGGGTCCGGGCGGTGCCGCTGGACGCGCTCGTCGCGCTCCGGACGGCGGGGCCGGCGGCCGGCTGAGCGGCTCGCTCAGCGGGTGGAGTCGACCTCGGCGTCGTCGGGGGCCGGTTCCTCGGCGACGGAGGACGAGCGCGCCTCGGCGTACTTCTGCTGGATGAAGCGCTCCAGCTCGTCCTTCTCGACCCGCCACTGGCCCCGCCCGCCGATCTGGATGGCGATCAGCTCCTTGCGGCGCACCAGCGCGTAGGCCTGTGACCAGGAGACGTTGAGGATCTCCGCGACGTCGTCGAGGGTCAGGAAGCGCTGGGTGGCCATGGGGTCGGTGTTCTCCCGTCGAAGGTGCCCGCCAGTGTGTCAGCCGGGTGACAGCGGCCCGGACGGTCCACCCGAAGGTGTGGACGACCGCTGCGCACCGGCTCGTCCCTCGGTCATGATCTGCCTCCGCGACCGCGTACGGCGAGGTCAGCCGGGTGACCGGCCCGAGACGGGCAGACAGGGCGAGGGATGATCCGACCGATGAGCGCGCCCACCGCGGCGCCGTCCACCGTGCGCGCCGACACGGCTCCACCCGGCCCGGCGGCGCGTCGGGTCCGCCCGCCGCGCTGGCTGGACCTGCGGCTGGTGCTCGGAGTCCTGCTCGTGCTGGGCTCGGTCCTGGTCGGCGCCCGGGTGGTGACGGCCGCGGACGCGACCGTGCCCGTCTGGTCCGCCGCCGGTGACCTGGCGGCCGGCACGGTGCTGTCCGAGGCCGACCTGGTCCCGGTCTCCGTCCGGCTGGACGACGTCGCCGAGGCCTACCTGGCCACCAGCACCCGCCCGGCGGGGCGGGTGCTCGCCCGTGCGGTGCGAGACGGGGAGCTGCTGCCGCGATCGGTGCTCGAGGAGCCGGGTGACCTGGTGCAGCTCGCGCTCCCGGTGCAGGCCGGTTACGTCCCGCCCGGGCTGGACCGCGGGCAGGTGGTCGACGTCTACGCCGTGGCCGACCCGGTGGTGGGCGGGTCCGCGCCGACCGGCGGCGGGGTGGACGTCGTCGTCGCCGGTGCACCGGTGCAGGCGGTCACCGGGCGTGGGGACGGCGTCCTCTCCACGGCCACCTCGACCGTGCAGGTGGTCGTCGCCGTGCCGGCCGAGGACGCTGCCGACGTGCTCGCCTCGATCCGGGGGCGCGGGCTGGTGGTCGTCGTCCGGAACTCCGTCGAGGCTCCGTCCGACACGGGTGGGGCCACGGCCGACCGCAGCGGCGCACCGGTCGCAGCTGTCCCGGCCGGGCCGGTGGACTGATGGCCCTGCAGGTCTTCACCGCAGTCACCGGCGCGTCCTGGGAGTCCGAGCTCGTCGGGGCGCTGGACCGCGAGGACCACGGGGTCACCGTCGTCCGGCGCTGCGTCGACGTCGCCGACCTGCTGGCCGCCGCGACGACCGGCACCGGCCAGGCGGCACTGCTCTCGGCCGAGCTGCGCCGGCTGGACGGCGCGGCGGTGGCCCGGCTGACCGCCGCGGGCATCGCGGTCGTCGGGCTGGTCGAACCCGGGGACACCCGGGCGACCGACCGGCTCCACCAGCTCGGCGTCGTCCGGGTGCTGCCTGCCGACGCGCCGGCCGAGGAGATCGCCCGCGAGCTCCGGGACGCCGTGCGCGGCGGACCGGTGGGTGGCCACGACGTCGGCGACCCACGGTCGGCGCTGCCCGCCCTGGGGCTGCCGCCCGAGGAGTCGGCGCGCCCGGCCGGCCGGGGCCGGGTCGTGGCGGTCTGGGGGCCGACGGGCGCGCCCGGTCGCAGCACCGTGGCCGTCGGGCTCGCCGACGAGGCGGCCCGGCTGGAGGTCTCCACGCTGCTGGTGGACGGGGACGTGTACGGCGGTGTGGTCGCGCAGGTCCTCGGCCTGCTGGACGAGTCCCCCGGCGTGGCGGCGGCTGCCCGGCAGGCGGCGGCCGGGACGCTCGACGTCGCGGCCCTGGCGAGGCTCGCCTGGGTGGTTCACCCGCACCTGCGGGTGCTGACCGGGCTGGCCCGGGCCGACCGGTGGCCCGAGCTGCGGCCGCAGGCGGTCGCGGTGGTGCTCGAGGAGGCTCGGCGGCTGGCCTCGCTGACCGTGGTCGACTGCGGGTTCTCCCTGGAGGAGGACGAGGAGCTCTCCTTCGACACCGCCGCGCCACGCCGGAACGGAGCCACCCTCACCGTGCTCGAGGAGGCCGACGTGGTCCTCTGCGTCTGCGGAGCTGACCCGGTCGCCCTGCAGCGCGCCGTCCGGGCACTGGCCGAGCTGCGCGAGGCGCTCCCGGACGTGGAGCCGGTCGTGGTGGTCAACCAGCTGCGCCGGGGTCCGGTGCCCGGCGACGCGCGGCAGGAGATCGCCGGTGCGCTGAGCCGCTTCACCGGCCACGAGGTCCGTGCCTTCCTCCCGGCCGACCGGCGGGCCACCGACGCGGCCCTGGCGGCCGGACGGACCCTGGCCGAGGTGGCTCCCGCGTCCCCGCTGCGCACCGGGCTCCGCACGCTGGCCGCTCAGCTCGGCGGGGTCGCCGAGCCGGCTGGGCGGCGCCGGCGTTCCCGCTGAGCCGTGCCGGCCCGGCCGGGGCGCCCGCCGGGCCGGGCAGGGGGTGGGCTGACCGGTCGTGATGCCCGGGCCGTAGCGTGGACCCGGTACCAGTGAGGGAGGTCACGTTGGTCGAACGGCTCACCGCGTTGGACGCGTCCTTCCTGTACCTGGAGGAACCGGGCACGCCCATGCACGTCGGTGCGGTGCTGGTCCTGGAGTGCTCGTCCGGGACGCTGGACCACGACGCCCTGATCGAACTGGTGCGCGCCCGGCTGCCGTTGGTGCCCCGGTACCGGCAGAAGGTGCTCGAGGTGCCCGGCCACCTGGCGAACCCCGCATGGGTCGACGACCCCGACTTCGACGTGACCTACCACGTGCGACGCTCGGCGCTGCCCCGGCCCGGCACCGAGGAGCAGTTGCTGGACCTGGTCGCCCGGCTGACCGCCCGGCCGCTGGACCTCAGCCGGCCGCTCTGGGAGATGTACCTCGTCGAGGGGCTGGCCGGTGACCGCACGGCGGTGGTGACCAAGACCCACCCGGCGCTCGTCGACGGTCTCGGGGCGATCGACATCGGGCAGGTGATCCTCGACCCGGACCCGGAGGCAGACCCCGCACCGGCCGCATCGGGCGAGTGGCGACCGCGCCGCCCGCCGGGGTCGGCCGCGCTGGTCTGGGAGGCGGTGGAGGAGTACCTGCAGCGCCCCTCGGCGGTGCTCGAGACCGCCCGCACGGCGGCGGGCGACCTGCGCGCCACCGCGACCCGGTTCGCCGGGGTGGCCGGTGGGCTGGTGACCGCGGTGGCGCGCACCGCGGTGTCCCCGGCGCCGGTCAGCCCGCTGAACGCCCCCATCGGCCGGCAGCGCCGGGTGGCCGTCGCCCGCGCCGACCTCGCCGACCTGCGGCTGGTGCGCAAGGCGCACGGCGGCACGGTCAACGACGTGCTGCTGACCTCCGTGACCGGCGCGCTGCGGGAGTGGCTCCTGTCCCGGGGTGAGCCGGTGGTGGGCAGCTCCTCGGTCCGCGCGCTGGTGCCGGTGTCGGTGCGGGCCGAGGAGGACGGCGGCGCCAACGAGGTCCGGTCCTTCCTGGTCGACCTCCCGGTGGGGGAGCCGAACCCGCGGGTGCGGCTGGCGCGGATCAGCTTCGCGATGCGCGGCCTGGCACCCAGCGGGCAGTCGGTCGGGGCGGACACGCTCAGCGCCCTCTCGGGGTTCGCCCCGCCGACGTTGCACGCCCTCGGTGCCCGCGCCGCCAGCGGGCTCTCCCGCCGGCTGTTCAACCTGGTCGTCACCAACGTGCCCGGCCCGCAGGTGCCGCTCTACGCCGGCCCGGCGCGGATGGTCGAGGTCTACCCGGTGGTCCCCCTGGTCCGGGGGCAGGGGCTGGCGATCGGGCTGACCAGCTACGACGGCACCGTCTACTTCGGGCTGAACGCGGACCGGGACAGCGTGAGCGACGTCGACGACCTGGCCGACCTCATCGAGCAGGAGATCGCCTATCTGGTGGAGGCGTCGAGCTGACGGAGGCCGGCTGATCCCCGGTCCGGGCGCGCGCCGGGGGCCTGTACAGCGGCGCCTGGGAAGATCGTCGGGCCGGCGGCGTTGGTGTCGCTGGGAACTGTCGACCAGGAGGAGGCGAACCGGTGCGCGTGTACCTGCCGGCCACGACGACCGTGCTGCAGCGGTTGCTCGACGAGGGCCGACTCGAGGGGCCGCACACGGTCTTCACGGTCACCCCGCAGCTGCGGGACTTCTACGAGCTGAGCGATGACGACGAGGAGCTCGAGTACGCCGCACTGCTCGCCGCGGCGCGGGCGAGCCTGCGGTTGATGGACGTCGACCCGCTGGCCGCCCGCCGCCGGGTGGTGCTCGCCGCCGACGTGCCGGAGACCACCGTCACCCCCATCCAGGACGAGGGCGCCGACGCCGGCGCCGCGCGGACCACCGCTGATCTGGCCACCGGCGACATCGCCAGCGCGCACGTCGACGGGGCCGAGGCGGAGGCGGACGTCCGCGCGGCGGTCGCCGTCGTGCTGGAGGCCGACCTCGGCAGCGAGGAAGCCCAGTTCGTCGTCGACCAGGCGGAGGGGCACGAGCTCGCCTGGTACGCGACCCAGGAGATCGGCCCGGCGCTCGAGCTCCTCTGATCGGTCGGTCACCGGGTGCCCGGTGCAGGACGGTGCCGGGCGACCTGCAGCCGGATGACCTCGTGCGGGGTCACCAGCCAGCCCGAGCCGGGCCGCGGGGGCAACGGCGTCCGGGGCACCCGGAGGCCGAGCAGCTCGGCGTCGCCGGGGGCCGGCCGCAACAGCACGGCCGTGCGGCTGCGGCGCAGCGCTGCCGCCGGACCGCGGAAGGCCCCGGCCACCTCGGCGGCGGTCCCGGCGCCGACGACCGTCACCCGGCCGGTCGGTGAGCTCAGCGAGGCCAGCAGGTCACCGACCTCGTCGGAGAGCGAGCTCAGGTCGTCGGCGAGCACGAGCACCCGGCGCCCGTCGTGCCCGGCCAGCCAGCTGTGCACCCCGGCAGCGTCCGTCCCGGACAGCTGGACGGGCAGGTGCGAGGGCCCGCCGCCGCCCTCACCGGTGACCGGTGCGGGTGCGGTGACCAGCTCGAGCACGGCCGCACCGGCCGACCGAACGTGCCGGCCGAAGGCCCGGAGGGCGCTGGACCGGCCGCTGCCCGGGGGGCCGACCACCAGCAGGCCGCCGGTGCGGGCCAGGTCCACGCCGACCGCCTCACCGCCGTCGCCGCCGGGGCCGACGGGCAACCACCACGTCGCCGGTCCGTCGCCGGCGGGTGCCGGACCGGGCAGTGGCAGACCTGGGTCCGCGGGCAGCTCGACCACCCGGACCGGCGGCTCGGCCCCCGACGCCCCCGGCGGGTCGGCCGCGGGCACGACAGGCGTGCGGGGCAGCGCCAGCTGGCACTCGGCGGCGTCCTCGCCGACCAGCGCCCGCCCCGGCGGCCGGTGGCCGGGCACCGCACGACCGGGCACGCCGGCCACCGCGTAGTCGGCCCGATCGGGCAACGGCAGCACCAGCCGTTCCCGGACGGAGCCCGCCAGCCGGCCACCGGGGACGGCGCGTTCGGCGGTCAGGGCGACCGTCAGGCCGACGGCGGCACCCTCCCGCGCCAGCCGCAGCAGCGCCGCCGCCCCGGTGGCGGGGTCGGCCGCCTCCAGCTGCGCGGCCACGCTCTCGTAGCCGTCGACCAGCAGCAGCAGGAGCGGTGCGGGTCCGCCACCACCGCCACGGCGCCGGTCCACCTCCTCGGTCAACCGGGCCAGCAGCCGCACGGTGCGGTGTGCGTCGTCCCGCCCGACGGTCGTGCCGGTGTGCGGCAGGCCCGCCGCCAGGGCCGCGAGGCCACCGCCACCGTGGTCGAGCACGTGCACCTGCAGGCCACCGGGCGGCAGGTGGTGGACCGCCTCACCCAGCACGGTGCGCAGGGCGGTGGTCCGTCCGCTGCGGGGACCGCCCACCACCAGCCACCCGCCGCCGGCGTCCAGGTCCAGCTCCAGCGGTGCCTGGAGCTGCGCGTCGGGGGAGTCGCGCAGGCCGACCCGGAGTCGGGACGCCGGTGCCTCCGACGCCCAGCGGTCGAGCGCCGCGGCGGGGAGCTCGTCGGGCAGCGGGGGGAGCCAAGGCCGGTGCGGTGGGTCGACGGCGTCCGCCCGTGCCCGCGCCCCGAGCGCCGTGACCAGACGCTGCAGCTCACTGGCCTCGCTGCCGGGCGGCGCGGGCTGCGCCGGCCCCAGTCGCGGCGGCCAGTGGCGGCGCGCGACGGCCAGCGGCGCGCCGGCCGGCGAAGAGCGGCCGGAGACCCGCGCCACCTGCAGCAGCACGGCCGGCCCGTTGCCGGTCCGCAGGTACGCCCGCCCCGGGCGGTCGGGGGGCAGGTGTGCGGGCAGCGTGCTGCCGAGCACGTCGCGGGCGTCGCCCTCGTCGGTGGTCCGCAGGCAAATCCGCAGCGAGCAGTTGGCCCGGATCTCCGGGCTCACCACGCCGGCCGGACGCTGGGTGGCCAGCACCAGGTGCACGCCCAGCGACCGGCCGCGCTGGGCGATGCCGACCAGGCCGCTGACGAAGCCCGGGAGCTCATCGGCCAGGGTGGCGAACTCGTCCACCACGATCACCAGGCGGCTGGCGGCGACCGGTGCCGGCAGGGCCGCGAGGTCGCGCACGCCGTGCTCGGCCAGCAGGCGTTCCCGGCGGGTCAGCTCCGCGGAGAGGGACCGCAGCGCCCGCGCCGTGGACTGGGGGTCCAGGTCGGTCAGCATGCCCACCGTGTGCGGGAGCGCTGCCGCCTCGCCGAAGGCGGCTCCGCCCTTGTAGTCGATGAGCAGGAAGCTGCACCGGTCCGGTGGGTGGTGCTGAGCCAGGCTGGCGACGAGGGTCTGCAGCAGCTCGGACTTGCCCGAACCGGTCGTGCCGGCGACGAGCGTGTGCGGACCGTCCGCGACCAGGTCGATCCGGGCCGGCCCCTCGCCGGTGGCCCCCAGCGTGGCCAGGAGGCGGTCGCGCTCCCGGTCCCAGCTGCCGGACGCCTGGCTGCCCCGCGGATCCAGGCGAAGCCCGGCGGTCGGCAGGTCGAGCAGCCGGGCCGCGTCGGGCAGCTCACCGGCGGAGGCGGGCACGGCGAGCCGGGCCAGGTCCCGGGCGATCCGGTCGGCCGTCCCCGCGCCGACCGCATCCAGGTCGACGAACCTCTCCTGGTCGGCGCCGGGCAGCCGCAGCCGACCTCCGGTGCCGGTCTCCCCGGCGACCTGCAGCCGGGCCAGCGCCGGCAACGCGAGGGCGGCCTCGGTCCCGGCCAGGTCCAGTCGTACGGCCTGGGCGGCGGCTCCCGCGACCAGGGCGGCGGTCGCCGGGTCGACCGGGCCGTCCAGCACGACCACCGTCCGGGGTGGGGCGCCGGTTCCCGCGGTCGGGGCGCCGGACAGCGCAGCCAGCAGCCGGTCGGGGACCGGCTCGCCCGGGACGACCACCCCCTGCAGCTGGGGCAGCCAACGACACCACCGCCAGTCCGCGAGCTGGCCCCGGCTGCTCACCAGCACCAACCGCAGGCCTGCGGGAGGGACCAGCACGGCCAGCTGGCAGACCAGTGCACGGGCCACGCCGAGGACCGCTGCCCGCGGTCCGACGATGCCCAGACCGGTGCCGTCCTGGAGCGGCAGCGCCACCGGCAGGTGCTCGGCCGGGACGGCGGCACGGTCCCCACCGGGCTCTGCGCTGGTCACCGACGTGAGGCCCGGGCCGGTGCCCAGCCGCACGCTGAGCGCGGCGGCGGCCGGGCCGGTCCGGGACCACAGCGGGCTGCTGCGTCGACGCGCGGCGGCGGCCAGCAGGGCGAGGTCGGGGTGGGCGGCCTCCTGCGCCGTCCGGTGGGCGGCGACCGCCCGGCCGAGCTCGGCGTCGGCCCGGGCGAGCGCCACGGCGTGCGCAGCCACCTCCCGGCGGTGGCCGCGGCGGCCGGACAGCCGGTCCGACGACCAGCTCACCACGGCGACGACCGGGCTCAGCAGGGCGAAGAAGAGGAAGTGCGGCGTGGCGAGGAGCCAGGCCATCAGCACCCCGCCGACCGCCGGGAGTGCGACGGCGACCCAGCCCAGCCGTCGCCGTGCCGGCTCCGGCGGGGCCGCCGGCCGGAGCACCGTCGTGCTCACCGGCGCCGGCGGTGACCAGGGGAGCGGGCGGACGTGCACCCGTCCTGCCGGCGCAGCAGCGGACTCCAGGCCGGCGCCGCGCGGGCCGGTCAGCCGGAGGGCGCTGGCACCCAGCCGGAGCGTCGCGTCCACCGGCCACTCCTGCTCAGCGGTGCCCACCGCGGAGGCCACACCGGTGCGGTCGGTCAGCGTGGTGCCGTTGGAGGAACCGAGGTCGGCGGCCGTGACCCGCCCCTCGGCCACCGAGACGACGACGTGGCGGCGCGAGACGTCCGGGTCCTCGAGGGTCAGCCCGCACGCCGCGCCGCGGCCGACGACGAGTGCACCCTGGCTCAGCGCGACCGTGCGACCGGCGTCCGCCCCGGCCACCACGTGCAGCTCGAGCGCACCGCCCTCGGCCGGCTCCCGGGGTCCCGGGCGGCCCCACCCCAGGAGGGCGCCGTGGCGCAGGGCCTCCGACGTCAGCGGGGTGCTGGCCGGCAGCGCACTCGACCCGGACCAGAGCTGGGCCGGCGGGAGGTGGAGCTGGTCGGACAACCCGGCCAGGACGTCGCCGAGCACGGCCCCGTCCGGTGCTCGCACCTCGACGTCGAGAGCGCCGTCGGGGGCCTGCAGTGTCCAACAGCGGACGGTGTGCTCGCCGGGCGCCGTCGTCATGCAGGACACCGCACCGGGGAGCTGGACACCCGGTCATGGTGCGGTTGGCCACTGGCGCCGCGGGGGCCCCGACGAACATCTGTGGACGGCCGGGCCGGCTGTGGACAGCTGCGGTCCGGCCTGCCCGGGCGGACCTAGGTTCGGAAGCCGCCGGGAGGTGCCCGGCAGGTGAGGAGGAGCCATGAAGGTCAACATCGCGACGCTGAACACGATGGCCGGACAGTGCCGGGCGGAGGCCGCCGACACCTCGGCCCGGCACGCCACGCTGTCCGCCGGGATCAACAGCTCGGTGCTGGAGGGGTGGACCGACAGCCAGGCCGCGGTGCAGTTCAGCGAGCTGTACGAGAAGTGGCGACTGTCCAGTCAGGGCGTGAGCGAGGCGCTGACCGGCATGGGCCAGTTGCTGACCAGCGTCGCCTCCGCGTACCAGCAGCACGAGGCCGAGATGGCCGCCCGGATCGGCGCGATGCTCTGACGCCGGCCGGCCGGACGCCGACGTCGGCCGGGGCCGACGCCGGCGGGGAGCTGCCGCTCGGCCGGGCGCCGTCAGCCTGGGGCGGGGCTCCCGGGCGCGGCGGGGAGGCCGCCCAGGGTGTCCCGGCGCTGGAGCACCGAGAGCCGCTCCCACGGCAGGATCGACAGGATCGCGATGCAGTGCGGCAGGAAGATGATCCCGACGCCGGCGTAGACCATCACGTGGAAGCCGAGCAGGAAGAGCACCAGCCCGATCCGGGCCCGGTCGGTGCGCACCAGCAGGATCAGCGGTGCGGCCAGCTCCAGGATGATCATCACCCACTGCGCGGTCGGCAGCAGCCAGGCCACGTCCAGCGTCCACATCGACAGGTCGGTGCCCCGGCGGACCACCGCGCGGGTCAGCGTGGCACCGGTCGCCCAGTCCCAGCCGCCGAACCGGATCTTCGCCCAGGCGGCGAGGAAGTAGGTGAGCGTCACGGTGACCAGCACGGCGGCCATGGCGAACCCGGCGGCCTCCGAGGAACGCCGGTCCCGCAGTCGCGCCCGCCCGATCGTGGGGAGCACCGCGAGCGCGACCAGGAAGGCGATCCGGTCGTGGTCGACCTTCCCGTAGCTCATCGCGATCACCATCCAGTCCGAGTAGAGGAGGAAGACGGCGAGGCCGAGCAGTCGTGGGGCACGGCCGGTGGCGGCGGCCACCGCGGCGATCACCAGTGCCCACTGGACGACCAGCACGAGGGTGTGCGTCGGGGCCGGCAGGTTCAGCAGCCGGCCGATCAGCAGCGGTGCGTACCAGTCGGTGGGCACGTCGGCGTGGGCACGCACCCACGCCGTGGTGAGGAAGACGTCGACCGGGATGAACAGGTAGGCGATCGCCCGGAAGACCGCGATCCGGGCCAGCGGCACCGGGCGGAACCACCAGCGAGGGGTGCCGGGGGCGGCCGGGGCCTCATCCGGGCGCACCGGTGCGGCGGTGGGCGGGGTGGTGACCGAGGTGCTCACTCGCCGTCCTCCAGCTCGTGCTCGATCAGCACCCGGTCGCTGGAGGCGCCGGTCCGCTGGCCGTCTTCGAGCTCGACGCGGCGCTGCACGACCTGCACCTCGACCAGCTCCTCGGCGTCGGGGTTGCGCTCGGCGTAGGAGGCGGCGAGGAGGCCGAGCAGCGCAGGGTCCTCGTGGATCCGTGGCAGTTGGCCCTCGAACTCGGCCCGGCGCAGCCCCACCTCGCCACCGGAGAGGCGGACCTCCTCGCCGGCGGCGGTCAGCCCGACCACCCGGGTCGAGACGACCGGGGTGTCGGGGTTCGCGCGGGTGGAGTACATCCGGAACGGACCGAAGGGGAAGGTGTCGTCGTCCCCCCACACCGTGCCGCCCAGCAGCAGGGCCAGCACGGTCGCGGCCGCAGCCAGCCGGGCGCGCCGCCCGCCGGGGGTCAGGCGCTCGACCTCGGCCTCGGCCGGCAGGTCAGGGGCGGACTGCAGGTGCACCGGGCCATCGTAGGATCGGCGACCGTCCAGACGGGTCATCGTCGCTCCGTGGCGGGCAGCCGGGGCGCACGCGTGCACCCGGGGCCCCGGCAGTCCCACCTGCGTCGTCCGTCGTCCGATGTCGACCAGCGGGAGCAGCCAGATGCAGTTCGGCCGGTACTACGAGGAGTTCGAGGTCGGTGCCACCTACAAGCACTGGCCCGGCAAGACCGTCACCGAGTACGACGACCACCTGTTCTGCCTGCTCACCATGAACCACCACCCGCTGCACCTGGACGCCCACTACGCCGCGGAGACCACCGACTTCGGCAAGAACGTCGTCGTCGGCAACTACGTCTACTCGCTGCTGCTCGGCATGAGCGTCCCCGACGTCTCCGGCAAGGCGATCGCCAACCTCGAGGTCTCCTCGCTCAAGCACGTCGCCCCGACCTTCCACGGCGACACGATCTACGGCGAGACCACCGTGCTGGACAAGACCGAGTCCCGCTCCAAGGACGACCGCGGCGTCGTCCACGTGGAGACGATCGGCTACAAGCAGGACGGCACCGTGGTCTGCGTCTTCCGCCGCAAGGTGATGGTGCCCAAGCGGTCCTACGGCGAGGCCCGCGGCGGGGAGCAGCCCGGGCGTCCTGAACCCGTCCGGCGGTGACCGTCCTGGGCGCCCCGGCACGATCGGGGTGCCCGGCCGCTCAGCGGGGGAGCACGCCCCAGCCGGACAGCGCGGTGACCACGCCGGGGGCCATCTCCAGCGCCGTCAGCCCGACGGCGTCCACGAAGGCGGCGTCGTCGGCGTCGTCCCCGGCCACCGGCTGCCGCCCGGGCTCGGTCACCGTGCACAGCCAGTCGGTGACGGTGAAGACGACGCCGTCGCCGTCGACCCGCACCCGGCCCAGCACGCGGACCGGGCGCACCGCCAGCCCGGTCTCCTCGACGGTCTCCCGGACGACGGCGTCGGCCTCGGACTCGCCCAGCTCCACCCGCCCGCCCGGCACCGACCACAGGCCCGCGCTCGGCGCGTGGCCCCGGCGGATCAGCAGCAAGCGACCCCGCTCGTCGTGCACCACGGCGCCGACGCACGCCACCTCCGGCCGCGGGTCGTCCACCTCGGGAAGGGTACGGGCGGGCGGGGACCCGGTGCCCAGGACGGCGGGACGCTGAGGCGATGCTTGACGAACCCACGGCAGAACAGGACGGTGAGCGGCGATGAGTGTCTCCCCGGTGTGCCCGCGCTGCGGCGAGGTGCTGGTCGTCCGCCCCGGCTCGGCCGATGAGGGCTGGTGTCACCTGCACGCAGCCGTCACCCCGCTGCACCACACCGCCGTGGTCGCCCACGACGCGATCAGCGCGGTGTGCGCCGATGCCCGCGTGCCGGCCTGGGTCCCCGACCCGATGCCCGGCGGCTGGGCGGTCACCGGGCTGGCCTGGGGCGGTGAGCCCGGGGCCCGGGCGATCGTCGTCGCCTGCGCCGGTCCGGCGCCGCTCGGTGGCTCCGCCGAACTGGTGCTCGTGGCCGAGGAGCCCGGCACCGGCCTGGGCTGCGGCTACGCCGGGCTGCCCGGCGTCGACCCGGGAGAGCTCGTCGGTGCCGGGCCCTCCACCGTCGCGGTCGAGGCCGCCGGGCAGCGGGTGCCGCTGTGGCTCGTGCCGGTGGGCGACGACCGCGCCGCCTACGTCGGGGAGGCGCACGGCGTCTGGCTGTGGCTGGTCACCTGGCCGGCGTCGGCCGCCTGGTTGCTGGCCGAGGACCTCGCGCTGCTGGACCTGCGGGACCGGGTCTACCCCGACCTGCCGCTCGGCCCGATGACCGATCGGCTGCTGCCCGGCCGCTGAGCGGACAGAGGCGAACCGGCCGGAGTGGATCCGTTCGACACGCCCTCGGCGTGGCGAGTGGTGTTCCGAGTGGGACTGCTGTTACCCATGGGGCGCGGTCCGGACGGCCGTCGAGGTGTACCGCCGTCGGCCCGCTCGCCTGGTCGCTGTCGGGTCCGCCTGGCCACCTGAGGAAGGAACGGTGCGACCGTGCTGAAGAAGGTGCTCATCTGGCTGGCGATCGCCTTCGTGGTCTTCTACGTGATCCAGCGGCCGGAGGACGCAGCCGGCATCGTGCGCAGTGCCGGTGGCGCGCTCAGTGACGCGGCCGACTCGCTGTCGGCCTTCGTGGAATCACTGGTCTGAGCGCGGCCGTGTCCGGCCCCCGCTCGAGACGGCCCCGCTGGGGCAAGGACGCCGAGAAGTACCTGCTCCCGGACGAACCGCCGGTCATCGCCACCCGCCGCCACCCGGCGGTGCTGGCGCGCCCGGCGCTCCGGGGTGTCCCGGCGTTCGCGGTCGGGGTGTGGTTCCTCCAGCTCGACCCGGACGACGGGTTCTCGACCGTGCTCGGTCTGGTCGTGGTCCTCGGCTCGCTGCTCTACCTCGGCCTGCACGTCGGGGAGTGGTGGGTCCGGCACTTCCTGATCACCCGGCGGCGGGTGCTGATGACCTCCGGGGTGTTCATCCGGACCGTCGCCGTCATGCCGCTGCGCCGGATCACCGACCTCACCTGGAAGGAGACCGGCTGGGGGCAGGTCCTCGGCTACGGCACCTTCCGCTTCGAGTCCGCCGGCCAGGCACAGGGCCTGGACGAGATCACCTACCTGCCGCACGCCAACGCGCTGTACAAGCGGCTGTCGGAGCTGATGTTCGGCACCGACTTCTCCACCAACCCGGTGAGCTCCGACGAGGACGCCGAGGGGTCGATGAACGCCGATGACCGGGGGGCCGAGGCAGCCCCCGAACAGCACATGCCGCCGCCGCTGCAGTCGGGGCGCCGGCACGACACCGCCCCGATCCGGCGCACCCGCCCACCGTCCTGACCGGTCCTCGCGACCGCGCCGCGACGCGTAGGCGGCCGGTGCGGCAGGCTGGGGGCGTGCGCATCGACCTGCACACCCACTCCTCGGTCTCCGACGGCACCGACAGCCCCGCCGCACTGGTCGCCACCGCGGCCGCGGCCGGGCTCGACGTCGTCGCCCTCACCGACCACGACACGACCGCCGGCTGGGCCCTGGCCGAGCAGGCGCGCCCGTCCGGGCTGACGCTGGTGCCGGGGATGGAGCTGTCCTGCCGGTACTTCCCGGCCGGTGAGTCACCGATCAGCGTGCACCTGCTGGCGTACCTGTTCGACCCGCTGCACCCGGCCTTCGCCGCCGAGCGGGTGCGGCTGCGCGAGGAGCGGCTCAGCCGGGGGGAGTGGATCGTCACCGCGCTCGCCGCCGACGGGTACCCGATCGTCTGGGCGGAGATCGTCGCGCGCAGCGAGGGCGGGGTGGTCGGGCGTCCGCACGTGGCCCGGGCGCTGGTCGACGCCGGCGTGGTCGACTCGGTCGACCACGCCTTCGCCACGCTGCTGCACCACGGCAGCCCCTACTACGCGGCCAAGGCCGACACCGACGTGCTCGACGGCATCCGGTTCGTGCGCGCTGCCGGCGGGGTGCCGGTGTTCGCGCACGGCCTGGCGACGTCGCGGGGGCGGGTGGTCGGGGACGACGCGATCGCCGAGATGGCCGCCGCCGGGCTGCTCGGCCTGGAGGTCGAGCACCCGGACCACACGCCCGACCAGCGGGCGTACCTGCGTGCCCTGGCCACCGGGCTGGGGCTGATCCAGACCGGGTCCAGCGACTACCACGGCACCAACAAGCGGACCCCGATCGGCGCGTGCACCACCGACCCGGAGCAGTTCGAGGCGCTGCTGGCCGCCGGCACCGGCAGCGTCGTGCTCGCCGACTGATCCCGTCGGTGGCCGCGGCTACCGTGGCGGCGTGACGACGGGGGGAACGCGGTGAGCGACCAGCTCGAGATGCCCGGGATGCCGAAGCGGCTGTTCTCCTGCACGCCGAGCAAGCTGGCCACCTTCGCCGACTGCCCGCGCCGGTACCGGTTCGCCTACCTCACCCGGCCGAGCCCGCCGAAGGGCCCGCCGTGGGCACACAACACCGTGGGTTCGGCGGTGCACGCGGCGCTGCGCTCGTGGTGGGAGCTGCCGGTGGAGAAGCGCACCCCGGCCGCGGCCCGGCAGCTGCTGTACAGCGGCTGGTCGCGAGCCGGTTTCCGGGACGACGAGCAGGCCGCGCAGTGGCGGGCCAGGGCCGCGGCCTGGATCACCGACTACGTGGCCGAGCTCGACCCGACCGACGAGCCGGCCGGCACCGAGCGCACGGTCGGCGCCACCACCGAGGCGCTCGCCCTGTCCGGTCGGGTCGACCGGATCGACCGCCGCGGCGACGAGCTGGTGGTCGTGGACTACAAGACCGGTCGCGTGCCCAGCACCGAGGACGAGGCCCGCGGGTCACCGGCGCTGGCGCTCTACGTGCTGGGTGTCCGGCGCACGCTGCGCCGGCCGTGCACCCGGGTCGAGCTGCACCACCTGCCCTCGGGCACCGTGGCCGCCTTCGAGCACACCGACCGGTCGCTGGCCAACCACGTGCGCCGGGCCGAGGACATCGCCGCCGACATCGGCACCGCCACCGAGGCGCTCGCGGCCGGCGCGGACGCCGACGAGGCGTTCCCGCCGGTGCCCGGCCAGCAGTGCAGCTGGTGCGACTTCCGCTCCAGCTGCCCGACCGGTCAGGCGGCCGCCCCGGCCCGGGAGACGTGGAGCTTCCTGCCCACCGAGCCGGTGACGGCGCCGGCCGAGTGAGTCAGCCGGCTGCCGAGCCGGCCGGCACGTCGGTGTAGCGGGCCGTCAGCACCTCCAGCAGGTGGCCGTCCGGGCCGCGGAAGTACAACCGGCGTCCGCTGCCATCGGGGTTGACCTCGCCCACCTCGCCAGGGCGGCGCCCGGGCGGGTCGGCCGTGTACGGCGTCCCGTCGCCGTCGAACCGGGTGCGGACCCGGTCGAAGTGCTCCTCGCCGATCAGGAAGGCCAAGTGCAGCGGCTCCACGGCCGGGACGGCGGCGAAGTTCAGCACGATCGTGTCGTCGAGTTGCACGGACCGGAAGAAGCCGTCCGTGTAGGGCTCGCGCAGTTCGAGCAGGTCGACGAACCAGTCGACGGCGGTGTCCCGGTCGGTGACCGGGACGATCATGTGGTGCAGGGCAGCAGTGGGCACAAGGGCTCCAGAGGGTGGGGGACCGGCCGCACGAGGGGCCGGGGAGTGCGCAGGGGAACCGGCTCAGGCCGGGAGCAGGACGTGGTGCGGGCGCGGCGCCACCGGTGCGGGCACGGTGCGCGGGGCGGTGCTGGGGGAGGCGGCCCGCGGGGCCGCCCCGGGGTCACGTGCGGGCCGGGTACCCGACTCGCTCACGGCTCGAGGCCGACCCGGCAGTCATGCCGGCGACCGTAGCGCCGGAACCGGCCGGCGCACAACGCTCATCCGCCGGTCGCGCCCCGGACCGCCAGGGACGCCGCGAGGGCGACCATGACCACGGCGATGCCCGCGTCGAGCACCTGCCAGGAGCGCGGGCGGGCGAACACCGGTCGCAGCAGCCGTGCGCCGTAGCCCAGCCCGAGGAACCAGACCGCACTCCCCAGGGCCGCCCCGGCGCCGAACCACCAGCGGCGGTCGTCGTAGGTGCTGGCCAGCGAACCGAGCAGCACGACGGTGTCCAGGTAGACGTGCGGGTTGAGCCAGGTCAGCGCCAGGGCGGTGGAGACGGTCGCGGCCAGCCCGGCGCGGGCGCCGCTGGAGTCGGGGAGCAGGGCGGCCGGGCGCCACGCCCGCCGGGCGGCCAGCAGGCCGTAGACCAGCAGGAACGCCGCCCCCGCGAAGCACACGACGGTCACCACGCCCGGCGCCCGGGTGACCAGTGCACCGGCGCCACCGACTCCGGCGGTGATCAGCACGACGTCGGAGAGCAGGCAGACGGCGACCACCGCTGCGACGTGCTCGCTGCGCAGCCCCTGCCGCAGCACCAGGGCGTTCTGCGCCCCGATCGCCACGATCAGCGACAGCCCGAGCCCCAGTCCGGCGGCAGCGGCGAGGAGGGCGGAGGACATGTCGAGCACGCTAGGTCGACCCTGTTCGACAGACCAGCTCACTTTCCTGATGCACCTGAAGCGTGTCTGATGGCGGCGTGGACCTCGACCTGGCACAGCTGCGGGCCCTGGAGGCGACCGTCACCACGGGCACGCTGGACGCCGCCGCACGCGCACTGCACGTGACGCCCTCGGCGATCAGCCAGCGGATCAAGGCACTGGAGACCACGACCGGGCGGGTGCTGCTGGTGCGGAGCAGGCCGGTGCAGCCCACCGAGTCCGGTCAGGCGCTGCTCCGGCTGGCCCGGCAGATCGACCTGCTCACCGCCGACGCCACCCGCGAGCTGGACGGCACCGCGCACGGCCGGGTCAGCCTGCCGATCGCGGTCAACGCCGACTCGCTGGCCACCTGGGTGCTGCCTGCGCTGGCGCCGCTGGCCGGTGAGCTCGTCCTCGACCTGCACCGCGCCGACCAGGCGCACACCAGCGCGCTGCTGCGGTCCGGGACGGTGATGGCCGCCGTCACCGGCGACGCCGACCCCGTCCCCGGGTGCAGCTCTACCCGGCTGGGCGGCATGCGGTACCGGCCGCAGGCTGCGCCCGACTTCGTCCGTCGCTGGTTCTCCGACGGGGGGACGGCCGAGTCCCTGGCCCGGGCGCCGGTCGTCGTCTTCGACCGCAGCGACGACCTGCAGCACGCCCACCTGCGGGCCCGCGGGGTCGACCCGGCGCAGCCGCCGATGCACTTCGTGCCCTCCTCGGCCGACTTCCTGACCGCGGTGCGGCTGGGCATGGGCTGGGGGATGGTCCCGGACCTGCAGGACACCGAGGACGACCTGGTGGTGCTCCACCCGGCCGGTGCGGTGGACGTCGTCCTGTACTGGCAGCAGTGGCGGCTGCGGTCGCCGTCGCTGGACCGGGTGGCCGACGCCGTCCTCGCGGCCGCGCGTCGGGTGCTGCTCCCCGGCACCGGATGACCGGCGGCGGATGACCGGCAGCAGGTGGACCGGCTTGCCCGGGTCCCGCGGGGTGACCAGACTCGGTGACCTTGGTGGAGACGGGGCGAGGAGGTCGGTGGTGCTGCGCTGGTCGGCGTTGGGTCTGGCGGTGGTCGTCGCCGGGTGGCTGATCGCCGACGTCTGGAGCGACACGGGCGTGTTCGCGCTCGTGCTGCTGGGTCTGCCGGTCCTCGTCTGTCTGGTCGCGGTGCTCGCGTCGGGCAGCCGGTACGCCCGGGCGGTCACCTGGGGTGCCGCGGCGGTCGTGCTCGGCTGGTCGCTGGTGCTGGGCCTGGGAGTCGGACTGTTCTTCCTGCCGGTGGCGTTCCTGCTGGCGGCCGCGGCAGCACGGCACGACTCGGCGCGGAGCCGCCCGCTCAGGCGCTGAGCGGCTCGAGCGCGGCCACGCGCTCGCGGGCGGCACGCACGATCGGCGACTCGCGCACCCGCGCCGGCACCGCCAGCGTCGTCTGCCGGAAGGCCTTGAGCCCGGCGGTCGCCGCGGTGTCGGTGACCCCGAACCCCGGGAGACCGTAGAGCCGGCGCGCCCAGCCGGGCAGCGTCGCGGCGCCGAGGGAGGCCAGCGTGCTCCACGCCGGCCGGGCCGGGGTGAGCAGCTGCACCCAGCCCGGCATCGGCGGCAGCAGGATGAACCGGGAGGCGGTGCGCGCCGCGGGCGTGACGGCCAGCTGGGCCCGGATCCGGTCGAAGTAGGCCTCGAGGTCGGCGACCGTGCGCGGCACGTCGGCCTCCTCGGCACCCACGAGGACGGCGGCGACCACCTGCTCCTCGACGTACCGGTCGGCGTCGGCGTCGGTCAGTGGCACCCCGGCCCGGCGCGCGGTGGACAGCAGGGAGTCGACCTCGCAGTTGTGCACCCACAGCAGCAGGTCGGCGTCGTCGACGTTGAAGTGCCGGCCGGTGGTCTCCTCGACGCCGGACTTCCCGCGGTGCAGCCCGCGCACCCGGCGGACCTGGCGGAGCGCGTCCCGCCGGGTGCCGAACGTCAGCGTCGCGACGTACTCGGCCGTGCGGGTCAGCCGCGCCCAGGGGTCCTCGGCGAAGGCCGTGGAGAACTGGTGGACGCCGCCCATCGCCACCGGGTGCAGCGCCTGCAGCAGGAGAGCCCGGATGCCGCCCACCGAGAACGCCGGGTCGCTGTGCACCCGCCAGGTGACGCTGTCCGGCCCGAAGAAGCCGAGCAGGTCCTCCTGCTCGGTGAAGTCCTTGATGGACGGGGTCGGCTTCATCGCACGGCGCCGGCGGTCTCGTCGGCGGCGGCGGCCAGCGAGCCGCGTGGGTCGCTCCAGAAGGAGACCAGCACCTGCAGGGTGCGGGCGGGGTTCTCGATCGCGGGGGAGTGCACCGCCTGGGGGATGACCTCGTGCCGGGCGCGCAGCCGGGCGGCCATCTCTGCCTGGACCGCCGGGCTCCACGCGTCGTCGGCGACGCCGTGGGCGACCAGTACCGGCACACCGGTCGCGGCCAGCTCGGCCACCCGGTCGGGCTCGGCGAGCATCGCGTCGGCCATCCCGAGCAGCCCCGCAGCGGTGTTGGCCAGGAACCGGCGGGTGAGGAACTCCCGGGTCGGCGCCGGGACCGCCTGGGCCTGCGGATCGGTCATCGCCAGCTGGTCCAGGGTGTCGCTGACCAGCTGGACGCCACCGGCCTCCAGCAGCGGGGCCAGGTGGTCCAGCAGCTCGGTCCGGGGGCCGGTCAGTGCGGCCGGGCCGCTCCCCAGCAGGGTGAGCGAGTCGAACAGCGCCGGCTCGGCGAGCACTGCTGCCCGGGCGACGAGGCCACCGAAGCTGTGCCCGAGCAGGTGCACCGGACTGCCGGTCTCCTCCTGCAGCCGGCGGGCGACGACGACCACGTCGGCCGCGAGGTCGGCCACCGAGTACTGCGCCGGGTCGTCCGGACCGGGCGACTCGTACTGCCCGCGCTGGTCCATCGCCACCGTCCGCACCCCGGCCTCCCCGAGCGGGGAGAGCAACGGCGCGAAGTCCTCCTTGCTGCCGGTGTAGCCGGCCACCAGCAGCACCGTCGGGCCGTCGCCGGCGCCGGTGTCCAGGGCGGCGATCGGGCCGCCCCAGCCGGGGAAGGTCACCCGGGCTGCGTCGTGCACCGCCAGCTGGCGGAGGTCGTCGGGGGCGGTGTGCTCGGAGCCACCAGGCAGGACCATGACCCGAGTGTGCCTCGCTGTCCGGCCACGCGCCGCCACGGGTGACTACCGGTGTGCGGACACCTGCTCAGGGGTGACGTAGACGACGACCGGACCGACCAGCGACGTGCGTCCCCCGGCGGGGACGGCGTCGGCGGTCGACCAGCGCGCCAGCTCGGTCCCGTCGGCGAGGCTGCGCTGCACGAACGCGCCCTCCTCGGGCACGGTGACGGCCTCCCCGTCCCCGCTCGCGGGCAGCCCGAGGGCGGGCACCTGCCAGCGCGGCAGCCCGGTCGCCTGGTCCAGGGCCAGCAGCTGACCACGTGCCCAGACCAGGGCCACGTCGGCGATGCCGACCTGCTGCAGCGGCTCGGTCGCGGCGTCCTGGTCGGCGGGCAGGGCCGGGAGCGGGACCTCGCTCAGCGGCGTCCCGTCGACCGGGGACAGGACGTGCACCCGGTCGCCGACCACGACGTCGACCAGCCGGTCGACCCCGGCCAGTCGCGGGGCGGCACCGCCGACCTCCAGGTCCCGGGTCCAGAGGACGTCGCCGGCGAACCCGTCCAGCAGCCGCACCTGTACCGCCTCCGGGTCGCTGCACCGCTCCAGCACGACCACCCCGGAGCTGCCGACGTCGGACCCGACGATCCGGCAGCCCTCCGGCGGCGCGTACCGCCACCGGGTGTTGTCGCCCGCCGGGTCGATCGTGACGATCCCGGTCGGGCTGCTGGCCAGCAGGATCTGGTCGGCGCTGGACAGGTCGACGTCGGTGCGGAACCGGACGTTGCGGTACCACTCCCGGGCGCCGGTCGAGGCGTCCAGCCCGGTCAGCTCGTTGCAGCGCCCGGTGGTGCGGAAGGCGACCACCACGATCCCGTCGACCGCCGTCGCGTCGCAGAGGGTGGCGTTGGCCCGCCGGTAGTGCCAGGCCTCGTCCCCGGTCGCGGCGTCCAGCATGGCGACGCCGTGCTCGTCGGTGACCAGCACCCGGCCGCTCTCGACCGCGTGCCGCGGTGCCGGGCCGGTGGCCGCCGACCAGGCCAGTGCGAGCTCAGCGGCCGGCGACTCGTCGGGGACGGCGGCCGGCGCGGCCGTCGTCCGGGAGGTCGCTGCGACGTCGGAGGTGCGCCACAGCAGGACGGCAACGGCGGCCACCACGAGGGTGACCGCCGTCCATGCCCACACGCGCAGCGGCAGGCGACGTACCAGGGTCATGCGGTGGTGGTGGATCAGGCGGCGGGCTCGGAGCCGCCGGTGCCGCCACTGCCGCCACGGCCACCGCGACGACGGCGGCGCCGGGGCGGGCCGCTGGCCTCGCCGCCGTCCGTGGACGCGGCCATGGCGGGAGAACCGCCCTCGGCGCTCGGACCGTCGACCGCCGCAGCGGCCCCCGCGGCGGCGGCGCCGCTGCCCCGGGTGCGCTGCCGCGGACGGCTCTTGGGCGGCCCGACCGTGGGCTGGTCGTCCTCGGCGGGGGAGCTGGTGCGGCCGGGGCCGGAGGAGGTCCCGCCGGCGCGCTGGCGCTTGCCGGTCTCCCCGAGGTCCTCGAGGCTCTCGGCGCCCAGGCCCTCGCGGGTGCGCTGGGCGCGGGGGAGCCGCCCGGTCGCCGTCGTCGGGACGTCGAGGTCGGTGTAGACCCACGGCGAGGTGGAGTAGGTCTCCGGCGGGTCGGCGAAGTCCAGGTCCAGCGCCTTGTTGATCAGCTGCCAGCGCGGGATGTCGTCCCAGTCGACCAGGGTGACGGCGACGCCGGTGCTGCCGGCCCGGCCGGTGCGGCCGATCCGGTGCACGTAGGTCTTCTCGTCCTCGGGGCACTGGTAGTTGACGACGTGGCTGACCCCGGTGACATCGATGCCGCGGGCGGCGACGTCGGTGGCGACCAGCACGTCGACCTTGCCGGCCCGGAAGGCGCGCAGCGCCTGCTCGCGGGCGCCCTGGCCGAGGTCACCGTGCACGGCGGCCGCGGCGAACCCGCGGTCGACGAGCTCGTCGGCGACCTTCTGTGCGGTGCGCTTGGTGCGGCAGAAGACCATCACCAGGCCGCGGTCCCGGGACTGCAGCACCCGGGACAGCAGCTCGGGCTTGTCCAGGTTGTGCGCCCGGTAGATGAACTGCGTGGTCAGCGGGACCGTCGAGCCCTCGTCGTTGCCGTGCGCCCGGATGTGCGTGGGCTGGGTCATGAACGACCGGGAGAGCGTGACGATCGGGCCGGGCATCGTCGCGGAGAACAGCATCGTCTGCCGCTTGTCCGGGACCATCGCCAGGATGCGCTCGATGTCGGGCAGGAAGCCCAGGTCGAGCATCTCGTCGGCCTCGTCGAGGACCAGGCCGCGGACCTTGCCCAGGATCAGGTGGCCCTGCTGGGCGAGGTCGAGCAGCCGGCCGGGGGTGCCGACGACGACCTCGACGCCGGCCTGGAGTGCGGCCACCTGCGGCTCGAAGGCGCGGCCGCCGTAGATGGCCTGCACCCGGATGCCGCGCTTGGCGCCGGCGGCGGCCAGGTCCCGGGAGACCTGGACGCACAGCTCACGGGTCGGGACGACGACCAGCGCCTGCGGGACGCCGTCGCCGCCCTCGGCCGCGGGGAGGACGCGCTGCAGCAGCGGGACGCCGAAGCCCAACGTCTTGCCGGTGCCGGTGCGGGCCTGCCCGATGAGGTCGTTGCCGGCCAGGGCGAGCGGGAGCGTCAGCTCCTGGATGGCGAAGGTGCGGGTGATCCCGACCTCGGCCAGCGCGGCCACGATGTCGGGGTGCACGTCGAAGTCGCTGAACAGCGGGCTGTCGGGGGCGACGGGGGCGCCGCCCAGCTCCTCGACCTGCTGTTCGAGCTCCTCGGGAGCGGGCGCGCCGGTCTCGGCGTGCTCCAGCTCCGGAGCGGCGGTGGTGCTGCTGGCGGTGGATGTGTTCTCGGTGGAGGTCAGTTCTCTCGCCTCGGTCTGGTGGGGGACCGCGGTGCGTCGTCGGTGCCCGAGCTCGGTCTCGAGCTCCAGCGTTGCCCGACTCGCTCGCCGGTCCCGGGGTCGGTTCCGGGATGTTCGATCCAAGCGCCGACGCGGCCAGCAGACCGGGCGTCGAGTGCAGACTGCCCGGGAGACGGCCCTCGGAGGGCCGGCCTCGAGGAGGTGATCCGGCGGTCATCAGCGCACACGGAGGTTGCGCAGGAACAACGAGCCTGGCGGCCCGCCGATTCCATCCTAGCGTGACCAGCCCGTTAGCCTCGCTGGGCTGCCGTGCGACACGGGTGGGACGACGTCGCGTCGGCCGCCGGCGACGCGTCGGCGCATGTGCGCATCGAGGGGGAGGACCGTGACCAGCGTCGAGGAGAGCCCCGGCCGACCGGCCGCTGAGCCGGCGGTCATCGACCTGCTGGGCGTGCTGGCCTACGCCGAGCTGACCGCGTTCGACCGGCTCGCCGAGGACGCCCGCTTGGCGCCGACGCTCGAAGGCCGCGCCGCCCTGGCCCGGATGGCGGCGGCCGAGATCGGGCACCACGACCGGCTGACCCAGCGACTGCGCGAGCTCGGCGTGGACGTGACCCGGGCGATGACCCCGTTCGTCGCTGCGCTGGACGCCTTCCACGACGGCACCCGGGCCAGCACCTGGTTGGAGGGGCTGGTCAAGGCCTATGTCGGTGACGGGCTGGCCACCGACTTCTACCGCGAGGTCGCGGCCTTCCTGCCGCAGCCGGACCGGGCGCTGGTCGAGGAGGTCCTCGCCGACACCGGGCACGCCGACTTCGCTCTCCGGGAGGTCCGGGCCGCCCTCGCCGCCGACCCCACCCTCACCGGCCGGCTGGCGCTGTGGGCGCGTCGGTTGGTCGGCGAGGCGCTGACCCAGTCCCAGGCGGTCATCGCCGAGCACGAGCAACTGGCCCACCTGCTCATCGCCGGCACCGGGGACCTGACCGGGGTGGGCCGGCTGCTCCAGCGCCTCACCACCGCTCATTCGGTCCGCATGCAGGCCCTCGGCCTGAACCCCTGAAGGACCCCGGCGCCCCCCACCCCTCGCAAGCTCGGCGCGGGACCCTGCGCCGGGGCCGGGACGCGCGACAGGGCGCCACCGTGGTGCGGTGGCGCCCTGTCGTCGTGGTGCGGTCGTTCAGCTGCTGATGAAGCCCACCCGGCGCTGGTCGGCCTCGGCGATCTCGACGTAGGCGATCCGGTCGGTCGGGACGACGATGCGCCGACCGCGCTCGTCCACCAGCGTGAGCAGGCCGTCCTTGGAGCCGGTCAT
This sequence comes from Modestobacter sp. VKM Ac-2984, assembly GCF_026967985.1. Classification (GTDB taxonomy): domain Bacteria; phylum Actinomycetota; class Actinomycetes; order Mycobacteriales; family Geodermatophilaceae; genus Modestobacter. Next base: position 68,695 of record NZ_JAPVBJ010000004.1, read on the forward strand.
GGCCTTGGACACCTCGGCCGCGATCTCGTCCGGGCTCTTGGGGCTGTCGATGACCAGCTCGCGGGGGGAGTGTTGGACACCGATCTTTACTTCCACGCGGGGATGCCTCCTCAGGTCCGGCTACTGACCACCCACGCTAGTCCAGCCCGGCGGGTGGCATCCGGTCCAACCGGTCAGCCGTCAGCGAACGTGGCCGGTCCGTCGGCGTCCTCACGCAGCGGGAAGCCCGACATGCCGCGCCAGCCCAGGGACGACGCGAGCGCCACGGCCTCGTCCCGGGACACGGTGCCCTTGCGGGCCAGCCACCACCGGGCGCTCGTCTCGGCCAGCCCGGTCAACCCCGCGGACAGCAGCAGCGCCCGTTCGGTGTCCGCACCGGTCTCCATCGCGATGACCTCGGCGATGGCCTCGATGCACTGCCGGGCGCCGCGGTCGGCGATCCGCCGGACGTCGGCGTCGTTGCGCAGGTCGGACTCGAACACCAGCCGGAACGCCTCGCCGTCGGCGTCCACGAAGTCGAAGTAGGCGCCGACCGCACCCTCGACCCGCTCGCGGTTGTCCTCGGTGCCGGCCATCGCCTCGCGCACCCGGTCGGTGAGCTCGTCGACCTGCTGTTCCAGCAGCGCCAGGTAGAGCTCTCGCTTGCCCGGGAAGTGCTGGTAGAGCACCGGCTTGCTGACCCCGGCCCGGTCGGCGATGTCGTCCATCGCCGCGGCGTGGTACCCCTGGGCGACGAAGACGTCCTGCGCGGCGCGCAGCAGCTGCAGGCGCCGGGCACCGCGCGGCAGGCGGGCGGTGCGGCGGGCGGCCGGCGGCACGGGTACGGGTCGGCTGGGTCGCATGGCCCGGCGATGTTACCGGCGCGGCGCGCGGACGGCGCCCGGCCCCGGCCCGTCCGCCGTGCAGCCACAGCGCGGTGTTCTACCGTCGGGTAGGTGACCGACGCCCGGCTGTCCTCGGTGCCGCTGCCGCGGCCCGGTGCCCTCCTCCCGCCCTGGCCCGGTGCGATGGTGCCGATCACCGGCGGTGAGGTCTTCGTCCGGCACACGCCCTGGTGCGGCCCGCTGCCGGGCGGCGACCCGGTCGAGGGGGAGGCGCCGCACGAGCGGGCGCTCTACGTCCACGGGCTGGGTGGCGCCTCGACCAACTGGACCGACCTGGCGGCGTTGCTCGCCGTCCGGTTCGACGGCTGGGCACTGGACCTGCCCGGGTTCGGCCAGTCGGCGCCGCCGCCCCGCTACTCCATCCACCGGCACGTCCAGGCGGTCGTCGACGTCCTGGAGTGGATCGTCGCCCGGCCCGGCCCCGGGCAGGGCCGCCCCGTGCACCTGGTGGGCAACTCGCTCGGCGGTCTGGTCAGCGTGTGGGTCGCCGCCCGCCGCCCGGACCTCGTCGCGACCCTCACCCTGATCTCCGCCGCCATGCCGGTCTACCGGGTCCCGGCGGCGTTCGACCGGGCGATCGCGCTGGTGCTGCTGCCCGGCGTGCCGGCGCTGGCCGAACGGCGGCTCGCCGGCGCCAGCCCCGAGCAGCGCGTCCGCGGGCTGCTGCAGATGTGCTTCGGCGACCCGAGCCGGGTGCCGCCGGAGCGGGTCGCCGAGGCGGTGGAGGAGACCCGGCGCCGGGACGAGCAGCCCTGGGCGGGTCAGGCGCTCACCCGCAGCCTGCGCGGCCTGATGAGCTCCTACCTGCGGGTGGGGCGGGCCAACGCCTGGCGGATGGCCCGGTCGGTGCGGGCACCGTCCCTGGTGGTCTGGGGCGACCGGGACAAGCTGGTCGACCCCCAGCTCGCGCCGCGACTGGCCGAGGTGCTCCCCGATGCCCGGTTGCAGGTGCAGGCGGGCATCGGGCACCTGGCGATGCTGGAGGCCCCGGAGCCCACCGCGCGGGCGGTGCTCGGCCTGGCCGAGGACGCCGCCCGGGAGGGCGAGCCGGACCGCACCGACGGTGCCGACCTCTCCACCGGACAGGTGTGACCGACCCACCCCGGACGACGGCGCACCGGGTCTGCGTCTCCCGGGGCGCCGTTGCGGCGTGAGATCCTGGCCGCCGTGACGAGCTCGGGACGCCGCCCGTCCGGACGACGGCGGGGAGCCGAGCCGCTGGTCGCCCGCCGCGACCCGGCCCGCTCCGTGCGCCCCGTCGTGCTGCCGCGCGGGCGGTTCCGCCGGTTCGTCCGCCGGTACGGCTGGCGGGCCTACGCCGTGCCGTTGCTGGCCATCGCCACCCTGGTCACCCTGGTCGACGTCGTCCGGCCGGGCGGCGGGGCGGGCCCCGCGCCGGCGTCGACGGCCGAGGCCGCGGCCGACGCGTCCGCGCCGATCGCCCCGCAGGTCACCGAGGCCGAGGGGGAGGGGATGCCGGCCGCGGCGTCCAGCACACCGACGTCGGCCCCGGAGGAGGCCGTCCCCGCCGCACCGACCTACGTCGAGCAGGGCGCCGGGAGCGTGAGCGTGGTCGACGGCACGTCGGCGGTGTACGGCACCGGGCCGCTGGAGCGCTTCGTCGTGGAGGTCGAGGACGGCATCGGCGTCGACGGCGCTGCCTTCGCGGCCGCCGTCGAGGCCACCCTCGGGGATCCCCGGGGGTGGGGGAACGGTGGCCGGCTGTCCTTCCAGCGGGTGGGCGCTGCCGAGGCCGCAGCCGGCGCCTACGAGTTCCGGGTCAGCCTGGTCAGCCCCGGCAGCATGGAGGTCTACTGCCCCGGGGTCGGCACCGGCGGGTACACGTCCTGCCGCTACGGCGAGCGGGCGGTCATCAACCTGGCCCGCTGGGAGACCGCCGTCCCCGACTACGGCGGGGACATCGCCACCTACCGGCAGTACGTGGTGAACCACGAGGTCGGGCACGCCCTCGGCCAGGGCCACGAGCCGTGCCCCGGCGCCGGGCAGCTGGCCCCGGTGATGCAGCAGCAGACCCTCGGCCTGCAGACCTGCGTGAAGAACGCCTGGCCGTTCCCGTCGTGACCCTCCGGACCACACGGCGGCCGGGTGCCGTTCCAGAAGGGCTCCCGACCGGCGCGCAGCGGGTCTAGGGTCCCCGGTGGTGCGCCGGGAAGCCTGGTCGGCAGTCGTGTTCCCGGCTGCGATCGGAGGGCCCCGGTGCCCGTCTCTGCCCCCGCCGTGCCCGCGCTGCGCGCGGAGCACCTGAGCAAGCGGTTCTCCCGGACGGTCGCCGTCGACGACCTCTCCCTGTCGGTCTCCCCGGGCGAGGTGTTCGGCTTCCTGGGCCCGAACGGAGCCGGCAAGTCCACGACGATCCGGATGGTCCTGGGGCTGCTGCGCCCCTCCGGCGGTCACGTCGAGGTGTTCGGCGTCCCCGCGCACGACGTCGGCCGGGCCCACCGCCACCTGGCGTACGTCCCCGCGGACGTCGCGCTCTGGCCGGCGCTGACCGGGCGGGAGTGTCTGGACCTGCTCGCCGGCGTCGGCCCGGGCACCGACCTGGACTACCGGGCCGAGCTCGTCGAGCGGTTCGCCCTGGACCCGGACCGGCGGTCGCGCACCTACTCGACCGGCAACCGGCAGAAGGTGGCGCTGGTCGCCGCGTTCGCCACCCGCGCGCCGCTGCTGGTCCTGGACGAGCCGACCAGTGGGCTGGACCCGTTGATGGAGCGGGAGTTCCGCCGCTGCGTGACCGAGGCCGCAGACCGGGGCCAGACGGTCTTCCTGAGCTCGCACCAGCTGGCCGAGGTCGAGGCGGTCTGCGCCCGCGTGGGCATCCTGCGGCAGGGCCGGCTGGTGGAGGTCGCCGGGCTGCGGGAGCTGCGGCGGCTGCGCCGGTCGGAGATCAGCGTCACCCTGGCCACCCCGGTCGCCGCGGGAGCCGGGCTGGCGGGGGTCGACGGCGTCGCCGACCTGCAGTGGCGTTCGCCGGTCGAGCTGACGATGACGCTGGCCGGGCCGCCCGCCCCGGTGCTGCGCGCGCTGGCCGGTCTGGACGTCGTCGCCCTCGACGTGCGCGAGCCCTCCCTGGAGGAGCTGTTCCTCGACTTCTACGGCGACGGCGACCACCGGACCACGCGCGGGGAGCTGCGGGCATGACCGCCGGCACCGCGCCCGCGCCCACGACGTCCGCTGCGGGGAGGGCGCCGGAGCCGGGCGCCGCCGGCCGGGTGGTGACCGCGCTGGCGGTGCGGTCGGTCCGTCGTGGCGCCGTCCTCGTCACCGTGGTCGCCGCCGGCATGCCGGCGCTGGTCGCCGTCCAGCACCGGCAGCTGGACCAGGAGCTGGCCGGGGCGTCGCTGGCGGCGCTGGCCGAGAACCCGGCCATCCGCACCCTGTTCGGCCCGCCGGTCGCCCTCGACGACCCGGGCGGTTTCACCGTGTGGCGCACCGGGACGGCGATCGCGGTGCTCGTCGGTGTCTGGGCGGCGCTCGCCGCGACCCGGGTCACCCGCGGTGAGGAGGAGGCCGGCCGCTGGGACCTCCTGCTGGCCGGCCGGCTGCGGTTTCCGGCCGTGCTGCTGCGGCACCTCGTCGTGCTCCTCGGTGCGGCCGCGCTCGTCGGCGTCGGCACGGCCGCCGGCCTGGTGCTGGCCGGCACCGCGGCGACCGGCGCCGTGCTGTTCGGTGCGCTCATCGGTGGCACCGGCATGGTGGGGGCGGCGCTGGGCGCGCTCGCCGCGCAGCTGCTGGCCGAGCGCCGGGCCGCCGCCGGTCTGGCGGTGGGGGTGCTGCTGGCCGGTCTGCTGACCCGGATGGTCGCCGACGGGGTACCGGCGCTCGGGTGGCTGCACTGGCTGAGCCCGTTCGGCCTGCTGGGCCGGAGCGCCCCGTTCGCCGCCGACCGGGTGCTGCCGCTGGTCGTGCTGGCCGGCACCGTCGCCGTGCTGGTCGCGGTGGCGGCGACGGTCGCCGCCCGCCGGGACGTAGGCAGCGGGCCGTGGCGCCGCCCCGGCGCCGTCCGGCCCGGCACCCGGGAGCTGCGGTCGCTGCCCGCGCTGGCGGCCCGGCACACCGGCCGGCCGGTGGTGGGCTGGGGGGCGGCCGTGTTCGCCTACTTCCTGCTCATCGGGCTGTTGGCCACGACGATGACCGACTTCCTGACCGAGAACCCGCGCTTCGCCGAGCTGGCCGCCCAGGCCGGCTTCGCCGAGCTGGGGACCGTGCGCGGCTACGTCGCGTCGCTGTTCACCGTGCTGGCCGTGCCCGTCGGCGGGTTCGTCGCCAGCCGGGTCGCGGCCACGGCGGCCGACGAGGTCGCCGGCCGCCTCACGCTGCTCTACTCGCTGCCGGTGCGCCGGGTCCGCTGGCTGGCCACCGAGCTGACCGGCGTGGCCGCCGGCGCCGTCCTGCTCGCCGGTGCGGCCGGGCTGGCGACCTGGCTGGGTGCCACCTGGGTGGGCGCGGACCTGTCCGCCGGTGCGGCGCTGGCGGGGGTGCTGAACGTGCTGCCGATCGTGGCGGTGTGCCTGGGCGCGGCGGTCGCGGCACTGGCGTGGGCACCGGCCGCCGTCCTGCCGCTGGGGGTGCTGCCGGCCGCCGGCGGCTACCTGCTGCTGGTGCTCGCCGACACCCTGGCCTGGCCGGGCTGGGTCCGCGGGCTGTCGCCCTTCGCCCACGTGGGGGCGGTGCCGGCCGAACAGGTGGACGTGCCCGGCCTGGTCGGACTGCTGGTGGTCGCCGCGGCGCTGACCGCCGCGGGCCTCGCGGGGTACCGGCGGCGGGACCTGCGCGGTTGACCCCGGGCGGCGCCCGGGAAGAGGACCGCGTGCCACGCTGTTGTCCGCACGAACACGCCGGTTGCCGCCTCGAAGGCGGCGCCGCGGTGCCGATGATGCAGAGGAGCAACAGTGTCCTTGCCACCCCTGGTGGAGCCCGCCACCGACCTGTCGATCGACGAGGTCCGCCGCTACAGCCGCCACCTGATCATCCCTGACGTCGGGATGGACGGGCAGAAGCGGCTCAAGAACGCCAAGGTGCTGGCCGTCGGTGCCGGTGGCCTCGGCTCGCCGGTCCTCATGTACCTGGCCGCCGCCGGTGTCGGCACGCTCGGCATCGTCGAGTTCGACACCGTCGACGAGTCGAACCTGCAGCGCCAGATCATCCACGGGCAGTCCGACGTCGGCCGCTCCAAGGCCGAGAGCGCCCGTGACTCGATCAAGGAGATCAACCCCTTGATCGACGTGCGGCTGCACGAGACCCGGCTGGACTCCGAGAACGTCGAGGAGATCTTCAGCCAGTACGACCTGATCGTCGACGGCACCGACAACTTCGCCACCCGCTACCTGGTGAACGACGCCTGCGTGCTGCTCGGCAAGCCCTACGTCTGGGGGTCGATCTACCGGTTCGACGGCCAGGTGTCGGTCTTCTGGAACGAGCACGGGCCGAACTACCGCGACCTCTACCCGGTGCCGCCGCCGCCCGGGATGGTCCCCTCCTGCGCCGAGGGCGGTGTCCTCGGCGTGCTCTGCGCGACCGTCGGCGCCATCCAGGCCACCGAGGCGGTCAAGCTCATCACCGGCATCGGCGAGACGCTGCTGGGCCGGCTGATGGTCTACGACGCCCTGGAGATGACCTTCCGCGAGATCAAGGTCCGCAAGGACCCGGAGGGCGAGCCGATCACCGGCCTCATCGACTACGAGGCGTTCTGCGGCGTCGTGTCCGAGGAGGCCCAGGAGGCCGCCGCGGGTTCGACGATCACCGTCGACGAGCTCAAGGACATGATGGACGCCGGCAAGGACTTCGCGCTGATCGACGTCCGGGAGCCCAACGAGTACGAGATCGTCTCCATCCCGGGCGCCACGCTGATCCCGAAGGACGAGATCCTCTCCGGCCGGGCGCTGGCGCAGTTGCCGAACGACAAGCCGATCGTGCTGCACTGCAAGACCGGTGTCCGCTCGGCCGAGGCGCTCGCCGCGGTCAAGAACGCCGGGTTCAAGGACGCCGTGCACGTCCAGGGCGGCGTGACGGCGTGGGCCACGCGCATCGACAAGGCGCTCCCCACCTACTGACGGAGGCCCCCGGGAGGGGCCGTTCCACCGGGTTGCTGGCGGGGCCCGGGACGCCGATCGGCGTCCCGGGCCCCGCCTGCGTTCTACTGGGGGCATGCCCGATCCCCGTCGTGCCGACCTGCTGATGCGGTTCCAGCGTGCTCAGGCGCAGTTCACCGATCGGGTGGACGCAGTGGAGCCCGGCGAGTGGGATGCTCCGGCGCTGCCGGAGTGGAGCGTCGCGGACCTGGTGGCCCACCTGACGGGCGAGCAGCTGTGGGTCCCGCTGCTGCTCGCCGGGGAGTCCCCGGGCGCCATCGGCCCGCAGGTCCCGACCGACCCGGCCGAGCTGCTGGGCGGGGACCCGCTGTCGGCGTGGGAGGCCGCGGCCGACGCCGCACTGACGGCCTGGGCCGCCGACGACGCGCTGTCCCGGACCGTGCGGCTGCCCGCCGGACCGGCACCGGCCAGTGACCACCTGACCGAGATGACCGTCGACCTGACCGTGCACGCCTGGGACCTCGCCCGGGCGGTCGGCGGGGACACCGCCCTGGACCCCGAGCTCGTGGCCGAGGCGTTCCGCCACGCCGAGGAGCACCTGGGCGAGGACGGCGTGGCCGGCGTGTTCGACGCCCCGGTCGAGGTGCCGCCGGGTGCGGACCTGCAGACCCGGATGCTGGCCCGGTTCGGCCGCCGGGTCTGACCGGCTCCCGGGCCATCGGCAACGCGCCGTCGACACCCGGACCCGGCGGGACCTGCGCGGCCTAGGCTGCCGTCCCGACACAGCCGACGGCCGGAGGTCGCACGATGAGCCAGCCACCCCAGGGTCCGCCCCCGCCCGGCCCGGACGGGCCGTCGCCGTCGGGTGGACAGCCGCCGCAGGGCGGTGGCTGGGGTCAGCCGCCGGGCCAGCCCGGTGGCTGGGGTCAGCCGGCACCGGGGCAGTCCGGGGGCGGCTGGGGTCAGCCGCCCGGTCAGCCCGCGCCCTGGGGGCAGCCCGGTCCCGGTCAGCCCGCCCCCTGGGGGCCGCCCGGTCCCGGTCAGCCGCCGGGCGGGTACGGCGTCCCCGGCCAGCCGCCGTACCCGGGTGGGCCCGACCAGGGCGGGGCGAGCGCCTCCGGTGACGGTGACGACGAGCGCACGAAGCGGGTGACGGTCCTCGCCATCATCGCCGCGATCGTGCTGCTCGTCATCGTCGCGGTGGTGCTGACCCTGACCCTGACCGGGGACGACGAGGACGACCCCGTACCGACGGCCGGTGCCGGCAGCTCGTCGTCTGCGCCGTCGTCTGCGCCGTCGTCCTCGTCGTCCGCCCCGTCGTCGCCCGCGCCGCCCCCCGCCCCGGCGGACCTGCTGGCGCGGCTGCCCAGCGACTTCACCGACTGTCAGGAGGGGCAGCTCGAGGGCGACGGGGACCTCGCGGCCGCCGCCTGCGGGCCCGCGGTCACCCAGCCCGGCCCGGCCGGTGCCGTGTACTACGCGTACCCGGACGTGGCCACCCTGAGCTCGGTGTTCGCCGACGACGCCGCGGAACTGCGGCTCGACGAGCTGCCCGAGGGCGACGACTGCTCGACCACCACCGGCTACGGCGAGTGGACGTATCCCAGTGGCGTCACCGGTGGTCTGGTGGCCTGCGCCCTGCTGCCCGACGGCGACGTGGTGATCGTGTGGACCGACGACGAGCACTTGATCGAGGGCGCCGTCCACGCACCGGGCACGACGCAGGACGACGTCGCCGCGCTGTACGAGTGGTGGACGGTCAACAGCTACTTCACCGGCTGAGGTCGGCACCGTGCGAGGCACCGGGTCGCGCTCGGCGGAGGACGTCGACGAGGCCGTCTACGACGTCGTCGAGTCGATCCCGCCGGGGCGGGTGAGCACCTACGGCGCGATCGGGCGGCTGGTCGGGGTCGGGCCGCGCCGGGTCGCCCGGGCGCTGTCCGCCGGTGGGGCGGCGGTGCCCTGGCACCGGGTCGTGCGCGCGGACGGGACGGCGGCCGAACCGGTCCGGGTGCGGCAGCTGGAGCTGCTGGCCGGCGAGGGCGTGCCGCTGCGCGGTGCCCGGGTCGACCTCGCCGCCGTGGGCTGGCCGGACGACGCCTGAGCCGGACTGTCGTACCCCCGTGGTCTCATCGGGACGTGCGGGGGGAGACGGGGAGTGCAGCGGTGGTCACGGCGGAGTCGTCGGTCGGGCCGTCGTCGGTCGGGTCTTCGTCGGCTGGGTCTTCGTCGGCTGGGTCTTCGTCGGCTGGGCCGGTGTACCGGCTGGTGCAGCCGGAGCCGGAGCCGGTGGTCCGCCCGCAGCTCGACCCGACGCAGCAGGCGGTGGTCGACCACCGGGGTGGGCCGCTGCTGGTCCTGGCCGGCCCCGGCACCGGGAAGACCACCACGATCGTCGAGGCGGTCGCCGCGCGGATCGACGCCGGCGCCGACCCCGAGCGGCTGCTGGTGCTCACCTTCAGCCGCAAGGCCGCCGCCGAGCTGCGCACCCGGATCACCGCCCGGGTCGGGCGCACCATCCGGGAGCCGGTGGCCCGCACGTTCCACTCCTACGCCTTCGGGGTGCTGCGCCGGGCCGCGGTGCTCCGCGGTGAGCCCGCGCCGCGGTTGCTGACCTCCGCCGAGCAGGACGCCGTGCTGGCCGAGCTGCTGCGCGGGGACGCCGACGAGGAGGGCGCCGTCCGCTGGCCCGCCGAGCTCGCCGCCGCGCTGGGCACCGACGGCTTCCGGGACGAGCTGCGCGAGCTGCTGCTGCGGGCCACCGAGCGCGGCATCGACAGCCGCCGGCTGTCCGCCTGGGGCCGTGAGCGCGGGCTGCCGCACTGGGAGGCGGCCGCGGACTTCCTCCGCCAGTACCAGGACGTCTCCTGGTTCGCCACGGTCGCCCGCGGCGGGGCCTCCGGGTACGACCCGGCCGAGCTGGTCCGCACCGCCATCGACGAGCTCCACGGCGACCCGGAGCTGCTGCGCACCGAGCGCGAGCGGGCGGGCTGGCTGTTCGTCGACGAGTACCAGGACACCGACCCGGCGCAGGTCGAGCTGGTCGAGCTGCTCGCCGGGGGCGGCGGCGACCTGGTCGTCGTCGGCGACCCCGACCAGGCGATCTACGCGTTCCGCGGGGCCGAGCCGCGCGGGATCATCGACTTCCCGAGCCGCTTCCGGCACCGCGACGGCCGGCCGGCCGACCGGCTGTCCCTGGGCGTCTGCCGCCGCTCGGGCACCGAGCTGCTCACCGTCAGCCGGCGGGTCGCCGAGGGGCTGCCCGGGCCGTGGGAGCACCGCCGGCTGGAGGCCGGCGAGCACACCGACCCCGGCGCCGCGGAGGTGCACGTCTTCGACTCCCCGTCCATGGAGGCCGCCTTCCTCGCCGACACCATGCGCCGCGCGCACCTCCTGGACGGCGTGCCGTGGTCGCAGATGGCGGTGGTGGTCCGGTCGGCCACCGCCGGCCTCGGCCCGGTCCGCCGGGCGCTGAGCCAGGCCGGGGTGCCGGTGGCCGTCTCCGCGGACGACGTCGCGCTCGCCGGGCAGCCCGCCGTCCAGCCGTTCCTGGCCGCGCTGACCGCGCTGCTGCCGGCCACCGGTGCACCGGCTGCCGAGGGCGAGCCGCCGCCGGAGACGGGGCTGGACGAGCCCGGCGCCGAGGCGCTGCTCGCCTCCCCGCTGGGTGGGGCGACGGTGCTGGACCTGCGGCGGCTGCGCCGCGCCGTCCGCCGGGAGACGGCCATCCGGGGCGAGGACCCGGCGGTCCGTGGGGCGCCGCTGGCGGCGGTGCTGGCCGACGCCACCCTGCTCGACGCGCTGCCCGAGCACCTGGCCCGACCGGCCCTGCGGGTGGCCCGGGTGCTGTCGGCCGGCCGGCTCGCGCTGGCGGCCGACGGCAGCGCCGAGGACGTCCTGTGGGCGATGTGGCAGGCCAGCGGGCTGGCCACCCGCTGGGCACGGGCGAGCGCAGCCGGGGGGCCACCGGGTGCGGTGGCCGACCGTGACCTGGACGCCGTCGTCTCGCTGTTCGACGCCGCCGCCGGCTTCGTCGACCGGCTCCCGCACGCCACCGTGGCCGCGTTCGTCCAGCACCTGGGCGCCCAGCAGCTGCCCGGTGACAGCGGCGCCGCGCGGGCACCGATGGGGGAGACGGTGCGGCTGCTCACCGCCCATGCCGCCAAGGGCCTGGAGTGGGACCTGGTCTGCGTCGCCGGGGTCCAGGAGGGGGTCTGGCCCGACCTGCGCAGCCGCGTCAGCCTGCTCGGCGCCGAGGACCTGGTCGACGCCGCCGGCGGCACCGACCCGGCCACGCTGGACCGGCGCACCCAGGCGATGGCCGAGGAGCGGCGGCTGTTCTACGTGGCCTGCACGCGGGCCCGTCGCCGCCTGCTGGTCACCGCCGTCGACGGCGCGCTGGACGGCGGCGACGCCGGGGCGACCGCCTCGCGCTTCCTGGACCTCGTGGTGCCGCCCCCCGCCGAGGGGGACGGCGCCCGGCCGCACACCCCGTTGCCCCGGCAGCTGACCCTCCCCGCGCTCGTCGCCGAACTGCGCCGGCACCTCACCGACCCGCACACGCCACCGGCCCGCCGGGCCAGCGCCGCAGCGGTGCTGCGCCGGCTGGCCGAGGAGCGGGTGCCCGGGGCCGACCCGTCGGTCTGGTGGGGGCTGGCCCCGCTGTCCGACGACGCGCCGCTGGTCGACCCGGCCGAGGTGGTGCCCGTCCGGCCCTCGGCGATCGACACCTTCCAGCGGTGCCCGCTGCGCTGGGTGCTCGGCGCGGTCGGCGCCGAGGCGGCCCCCGAGGCGACCCGCACCGTGGGTTCCGCGGTGCACGACGTCGCCCAGCAGGTGGCCGAGGGGCTGCCGCCCGCAGACGCCCCCGCCGCGCTGGACACCGAGCTGGACGGCCTGGACCTGGGGCCGGGCTGGTTCGACCAGCGTCAGCGGGACCGGGCCCAGGAGATGCTGACCAAGTTCCTGGCCTGGCACGCCCGCGCCGACCGGGAACTGGTCGCGGCGGAGGAGGACTTCGACGTCACCGTCGGCCGGGCGCGGCTGCGCGGGCAGGTCGACCGCCTCGAGCGGGACGCCGAGGGGCGGCTGGTCGTCGTGGACCTGAAGACCGGCAAGACCGCCCCGCGGGCGGTGGAGGAGCACGGGCAGCTGGCGGCCTACCAGCTCGCCGTCACCGAGGGCGCCTTCGCCGAGCACGGCACCGCCACCGGCGGTGCGGCGCTGCTGCAGGTCGGCGGCGCGCAGAAGGCGGCCAAGGAGCACGTGCAGTCGCCGCTGCCCGCCGACGTCGACCCGCGGGAGAGCTGGGCGGGCGAGCTGATCGCCGAGGTCGGCGAGGGGATGGGGGCGGGGGAGTTCGTGGCACGCACCGACACCGACTGCGAGCGGTGCGCCTTCCGCCGCAGCTGCCCGATGCAGGAGTCCGGCCGGCAGGTGACCCGATGACGCCTTCTGCCGGTTCGTCCCGGCCCCGTCCCGGGTTCCCTCGCGAGCTCGCGAGCGGAGGGGAGGACGGGGTCCTTCAACAGCTGAGCTTCGACCTGCCGGGGATGGTGCCGGTGGTCGCCCCGGAGCCGCCGCGCCTGCTCACCCCGGCCGAGACCGCGGTCCGCAGCGGCGTCGGCCACTCGCCGTCGCCGGAGCAGGCGGGCGTGGTCGCGGCTCCGGTCGACCGGCCGCTGGTCGTGGTCGCCGGCGCCGGGTCGGGCAAGACCGAGACGATGGCCGCCCGGGTCGCCTGGCTGGTCGCCAACCAGCTCGTCGCCCCCGAGGCGGTGCTCGGCCTGACGTTCACCCGCAAGGCGGCCAGCGAGCTCAACGCCCGGGTGCGCAAGCGGCTCGGCGCCCTGGCCGAGCACCCGGACACCGATCCGGGGCTGCGGGAACGGCTCGCCGTGGCGGCGCCGACGGTCGCGACCTACCACGGCTACGCGGCCAGCATCGTGGCCGAGCACGGGCTGCGGATCGGGGTGGAGCCCGGCTCGGGCGTGCTCGGACCGGCCATGTGCTGGGGCCAGGCGGCCACCGCCGTCGCCGCGCACACCGGCGACATGAGCGACGTCGCCCTGGGCCTGGTCACCACCACCGAGGACGTGCTGCAGCTCGCCGGCGAGCTGGGGGAGCACGACATCACCCCGGAGGCGCTGCGGGCCTGGACGGCGCGCCTGGAGTCCCAGCTGCACGGCTACCCCGACGCCGGCCGGAAGAAGGGCCCGTACGCCGAGGTGCTCAAGCTGCTGGCCCGGCAGCGGGCCCGGGTCGCCCTGCTGCCCATGGTCGAGGCGTTCCAGGCGCGCAAGCGGGCGGCCGGGGCGATCGACTACGCCGACCAGGTCTCGCTGGCCGCCCGGGTCGCGGTCAGCTCCGCCGAGGTGGGCCGGCGGGAGCGCGCCCGCTGGCGGGTCGTCCTGCTCGACGAGTACCAGGACACCAGCGTCGGCCAGCTGCGGATGCTGGAGGCGCTCTTCGGCGGACCGGGCGGGCACCCGGTGCTGGCGGTCGGTGACCCCCGGCAGTCCATCTACGGCTGGCGGGGCGCCTCCGCCGGGACGATCGAGCGCTTCGCCCGCACCTTCCCCGGCACCCCGGAGCGCCCGGCCGAGCGGCTCACCCTGTCCACCAGCTGGCGCAACGACCGGGCGGTGCTGGCGGTGGCCAACACGGTGGCCGCCGCGCTGCCCGAGCCCGAGCAGCCGCTGCCGGACCTGCAGTCCTCGCCGGTCGCCGGCGCCGGGGCGGTGCACTGCGGGCTGTACGAGACGGTCGCCGAGGAGACCGAGGCGCTGGCCGACCGGCTCGAGCAGTGCTGGAAGGGGACACCCCCGGCGACCGGTCCGGACGGCGGGGACACCGTCGGCGGCAGCGTGCCCCGGCCGACCATCGCGGTGCTCGCCCGGCGCCGGGCCCAGCTGCCCGGCATCGCCGCCGCGCTGCGCGCCCGCGGCCTGCCGGTGGAGGTCGTCGGACTGGGCGGGCTGCTGGACGTCCCCGAGGTCTCCGACGTCGTCGCCACCCTGCGGGTGCTGGTCGACCCGAGCGCCGGGGACGCGCTGGGCCGGCTGCTCACCGGCGCCCGCTGGCGGATCGGGCCGCGCGACCTGGCCGCGCTGGAGGCGCGGTCGCGGGCGCTGGTCCGGGAGCGCAGCACGCCGTCGCCGGAACCGGTCGAGGACGGCACCCCGCCGCAGGCCGGTGCCCCGGCGAGCCCCGTCCTGCCGCGGGAGCGCGGCAGCATCGTGGAGGCGCTGGACGACCTCGGCCGCCCCGACGCGTACTCGGCGGAGGGGCACCGGCGGCTCCGGCGGCTGGCGAACGAGCTGTCCGGGCTGCGGTCCCGGCTGGGTGAGTCGCTGCCCGACCTGGTCGACGAGGTGGTCCGCAGTCTCGGCCTGGAGACCGAGCTGGCCAGCCACCCGGACGTCACCCCCGGCGGCGCCCGCACCCACCTGGACGCGCTGCACGAGGTCGCCGCCGAGTTCTCCGAGCTCGCCGAGCTGCCCTCGCTGCCGGCGTTCCTCGGCTACCTGGCCGACGCCGAGGTGCGCGAGCGGGGCCTGGAGCCCGGCGAGGTGGCGGTCAACCCGGAGGCGGTCCAGCTGCTCACCGGGCACTCGGCCAAGGGGCTGGAGTGGGACGTCGTCGCGGTGCCGGGGATGACCGTGGGCCAGTTCCCGGCCAAGGGCGACGCCTCGGACTCCTGGATCCGTGACCCGGGCGCCGTCCCGGTCGACCTGCGGGTCACCGACCGCGCCGAGCTGCCGCGGCTGCACCTGCCGGTCCCCGGCTCCGGTGACCAGGCCGCGGTCCGCGACGCCCTGGAGGACTACGTCGAGGAGTGGAAGGACTTCGGCCTGGCCGAGGAGATCCGGCTCGGCTACGTCGCGGTGACCCGGGCCAAGCACCTGCTGCTGTGCTCGGGCAGCTGGTGGCGCGACGGGAAGACCGTCTGCGGCCCGTCGTCCCTGCTGCTGGCGGTCAAGGGCGCCTGCGAGGACGGCGCCGGCGTCGTCGACTCGTGGGCGGAGCCCCCGGCGGACGACGCCGAGAACCCGGCCCTGGCCGAGTGGCCGGTGGGCGTCTGGCCGGCCGACCCGCTGTCGGCCGGCCGCCGCCGCTCGCTGACCGCTGCCGCCGACCTGGTCGCCGCGACCCGGCCGCACCCGCTGACCACCGAGGCCCTGGGCGCGACCGACGACCCGCTGGTCGCCGACTGGCTCCGCGACGCCGACCTGCTGCTGCGCGAGCGGGCCGAGCACTCCCGCGGCACCGTCGACGTCCCGCTGCCCACCCACCTGTCGGTCTCCGCGCTGGTCGCGCTGCGCCGTGACCCCGGTGAGCTGGCCCGTCGGCTGCGCCGGCCGATGCCGGCTGCACCGGCGCCGCTGGCCCGGCGGGGCACCGCCTTTCACGCGTGGCTGGAGGAGCGGTTCGGTGCCGCCCGGCTGATCGACCTCGACGAGCTGCCCGGCAGCGGTGACGCCGGCGCGGCCCCCGACGCCGCGCTCACCGCGCTGCAGCAGGCCTTCCTCGCCGGGGAGTGGGCCGACCGGCAGCCCGTGGACGTCGAGGCGCCGTTCGAGACACCGTTGGGTCCGCTGACCCTGCGCGGCCGGATCGACGCCGTCTACGCCACCCCGGACGGTGGCTACGAGGTCATCGACTGGAAGACCGGTCCGGTGCCCGGGGCCGCCGAGCTCACGGCTGCCGCCGTCCAGCTGGCCGCCTACCGGCTGGGCTGGTCCCGGCTGACCGGCGTGCCGGTGGAGCGGGTCAGCGCCGGCTTCCACCACGTCGCCGCCGGGGTCACCCTGCGGCCGGCCGACCTGCTCGACGAGGCCGGCCTGCTCGCCCTGGTCACCGGAGGTCCGGCCGACTGAGGTGCGTGTCGTCCGCCGTGGCCGGGGTGCCTCACGTGCGGCCGGTCTCGTCCTCCGGGCCGGGGACGTCCCGCTCGTCGCGGACGGTCGCCGGGGCCAGCGGTGCGCCGGACCGGTGCGCCGCCTCGGCGATCTTGTAGCCCGCGATGGGCACGGTGAACAGCTGCAGCACGATGGCCACCAGCAGGGTCACCACCGCCGAGACCCCGGGTGCGAGCACGACGACGCCGAGCAGGACGCAGACCAGGCCCAGGCTCGCCGCCTTGGTGGCTGCGTTGGCGCGGTTGTAGACGTCGGGCAGGCGGACCAGGCCGACCCCCGCGGCGCCGATCAGCAGGACGCCGAGGAGCGCCAGGCCCTGGCCCAGCACGCTCTGCAGGGTCATCGGGACCGCTCCGCGACCAGCCGGGCGAACGCCACCGTGGCGAGGAAGCCGACCAGCGTGGCGACGAGGACGAGGTCGAGCAGTGCCGGGGTTCGCAGGCGCACGGCCAGCAGGGCGATGCCGGCGACGACGACCACGAAGCCGTAGTCGACGGCCAGTGCCCGGTCGGCGTCGGTGGGACCGGTCACCAGCCGCCAGGCGGAGACCAGGAGGGACAGGGCCAGGACGGCGAGCGCCACGTCCAGCACGACCACCGCTCAGCTCCGGCGGTCGTCGTCAGGGACCCGGTCGTCGGGCCGTGGGGTCACCGGCCGCAGGGCAGTGAGCATCTGGTCCTCCAGTTCGTGCAGTTCGGCACGGAACGCGTCCGGGTCGCCGGCGTGCATCCCGTGCACGGTCAGCAGCCGACGGTCCCGGTCCAGCTCGATCGGCAGCGTGCCGGGGGTCAGGGCGATCAGGCTCATGAACGTCGCCACCTCGAACGGTGTCCGGCTGTGCACCGCGACGACGACCACGGCCGGCGCCACCTGCAGCCCGGGGGTCAGGACCTCGCGGGCGACCGCGACGTTCGCGCGCAGGAACCGGACGAGGAAGCGTGCGGCGAAGGCCGTGACCCGCCATGCGCGGCGGGCGCTGCGCTGCGGCAGCGAGGCCGGACCGGCCCCGGGGTCGGTGGTCATCGCCCGGTCACCGCCGCCACCCAGGCGGAGGGGTCGGCCAGTCCGGCGCCGGCCGCGGTGCTGATCGAGAGCAGCGGCTCGGCCCAGAGCCCGAGGACGACGGCGGCCGCAGCGAGGAACACCGGCGGGGCGAGGACCAGCGGCCGCACCCGGCTCCCGAGGACGCTGGTCACGGCGGCCGGCGCACCGCCGTCCACGCCCTGCTCCACGGCGCCCTGCTCCTCGGCGGGCGGCTCCCAGAAGACGCCGTTCCACAGCTTCACCATCGACAGCAGGGTCAGCAGGCTCACCCCGACGACGAGGGCCACCGCCAGGTGCTGCCCCGCCGAGGCCGCCGCCGAGGCCAGCCCCAGCTTGGCGACGAAGCCCGACAGCGGCGGGATGCCCGCCAGCGTGAGCGCGGCGACGGCGAACGTGCCGGCCAGCAGGGGTTCCCGCCGGGCCAGGCCGCCGAGCCGGTCGAGGTCCCCGGTCCCGTAGTGGTGCTCCACCACCCCCGCGCACATCAGCAGTGCCGTCTTGACCAGCACGTACTGGACCAGGAAGAAGACCGTGGCGCTCAGCCCGGCAGCGGTGGAGAGGGCCAGCCCCACGAAGACGTAGCCGATCTGGCTCACCATGTGGAAGGTGAGGACCGGCCGCATCGCGTGCTCCCCGACCGCACCGAGCACCCCGATCACCATGGTCAGCAGGGCCGCGGCCATGACCACCCAGAGGTAGCGCGGTGCGCCCTCGTAGACGACGGAGTACAGCCGGATCACCGCGTAGACGCCGACCTTCGTGAGCAGCCCGGAGAAGAGCGCGGCGACCGCCGGGCCGGTGCGTGAGTAGGTCTGGGGCAGCCATCCGTGCAGCGGCACGACCGCCGACTTCACGCACAGCGCGAGCAGCACGACCGCCGCGGCCAGCCCGACGGCCGGCGACTGCGCACCGGCGCCGGCCAGCTCCCCCAGGTTCACCGTGCCCGCGGCGCCGTAGACGAGACCGACCCCGGCGAGCAGGATGGTCGAGGCCATCAGGCTGATGCTCACGTACAGCCGGGCGGAGGCCAGGCGCTCGGCCCCGCCGCCCGCGGCGAACAGCAGGTAGCTCGGCACGAGCATGACCTCGATGAAGACGAACAGGTTGAACAGGTCGGCGGTGAGCACGGCGCCGGAGACCCCGGCCATCAGGACCAGCACGAGGGGGACGAAGGCCGGGTCCTCGTCCTCGCCGAGGGCTGCGGCGAACGGCAGGCTGACCAGGACCAGCAACGAGGTGACCGCCAACATCACCGCACTGAAGGTGTCGGCGGCGAAGACGATCGCGATGCCCGGCTGCCAGCCGCCCAGCTGGAGCACGGGCACCGACCCGTCCGACGTCGCGGCCAGCAGGAAGCCGGCGAAGACGAGCACCCCGCCGGCGGCGGCCGGCCCGACCACCCGGTCGAGGCGGGTGGTGTGCGGTCGCAGGTGGTGCACGAGCGCCAGCAGCCCGGACAGCAGCAGCGGCCCGGCCACCGGCAGGACGAGGAGGCCGCCGGTCACGACGTCCCGCCCTCGGGTGCGTCGGTGCGCCGGCCGCGGTCGGCGGTCGCGTCGTCCCGATCCGCGTCGTCCCGATCCGGGTCGTCCCGGTCTGAGCCGTCCGCTGGGGACGACGCGTCGGCGCGGGCGGGCGGATGGCCGGTCGTCGCACCCGGGTCGCCCGCCCGGGCCAGGGCGAGCATGTACACGGTGATCCCGAAGGTGATCACCACGGCGGTCAGCACGAAGGCCTGGGGGAGCGGGTCGGCGGCCACGTCCGCCTCGGTCTCCCCGAGCAGCGGGGCGCCGCGTCGCTGCATGCCGCCGGCGGAGACCAGCAGGACGTTCACCGCGTGTCCGAGCAGGACGAAGCCCAGGACGATGCGCAGGAGCCCCCGCCGCAGCAGCAGGAACACCCCACCGGCCACCAGGAGCCCCACCACGAGCGCGGCGGTCACGG
Organism: Modestobacter sp. VKM Ac-2984; assembly: GCF_026967985.1. Taxonomy (GTDB): domain Bacteria; phylum Actinomycetota; class Actinomycetes; order Mycobacteriales; family Geodermatophilaceae; genus Modestobacter. The sequence continues at coordinate 87,538 of NZ_JAPVBJ010000004.1, forward strand.
CGCCCGCTCCGGGACCCCGCTGGTGACCAGCGGCCCGGTGACCGGGGAGCCGGGCGGCTCGTCCCCAGCCGTGCGGTCCGGCTGCTCGAGTCGCGTGACGGCGGCCGCGAGGAGGCCGAGCACCAACAGGTAGACCCCCAGGTCGAACAGGAACGTGGAGCCGATCCCGAGGGCGTGCAGCCACGGGAGCTCGACCGGGGTCAGGAACGCCTGGCCCTGCACGGTGGGCAGCGCCCCGACGGCCACGACGAGCACCAGGCCGGCGCCGGCGAGCCGGTCGGGCCGGGTCAGCCGGCTGAGCCGGGTGCCGGGCCCGTGGGTCAGCCGGCTGAGCGCGATCGCGGCCCCGGCGACCAGGGCGGCGATGAAACCGCCGCCCGGTTCGTCGTGTCCCCGCCAGAGCAGGTAGGCCGAGAGCAGGAACATGCCGGGCACGAGCACCCGGCTGCTGACCTCGAGCACGGCGTCACCCCGCCGGTCGGCCGGCGTCCCCGCAGCGGCCCCCCGCCACTCGGAGCGACCGAGGACCAGGGCCGTGCCCAGCGCGGTCGTGCCCAGCACGACGGCCTCACCGAGGGTGTCCAGCCCCCGGTAGTCGACCAGGATCGTGTTGACGACGTTCGTCCCGCCGGTCTGCTCCTCCGTCGAGGTGAGGAAGTGCTCCCCGACGGCCGAGAGCTCCCGGCGGCCGGTGAACGCGAGCGTGGCCAGCGTCGCGGCCACGCCGGCCCCCAGCGCCAGCGCCGCGGCCGGCACGGCCTCACGCCGCGGGCTGCGCACGAGCCGGCCCGGGACGCCACGCAGCACCAGGACCGCCACCACCGCCGTCATCACCTCCACGAGCATCAGGGTGAGCGCGACGTCGGGGGCCCCGGCGAGGAGGAACCACGTCGCCACGAGCAGGCCGGTGATGCCGACCAGCCCCACCGCCGCCAGGGTCGAGCCGGTCAGCACCGCGGCCGGCACCACCACCGCCAGCAGCCCGGCGACCACCCAGTCGAGGGGGCGGTCGGTGTCCGCGCGCGCGGGCAGACCACCGACGACCAGGGTCCCGACCGCACCCAGCGCGACCACCGCCACCAGCGGGCGGCTCAGGTGCGCGGCGGGGGAGCCGGTGCGCTCGGGGCGGCCCACCGCGTGTCCGAGCGCGATCACCCCGTCGTGCACCCGGTCGAACAGCCGACCTGCATCGGGGAGGCGGAGGCGCTGCAGGGCCCGGTCGACGGGGGCGCGGAACCCGAACAGGACCAGCCCGAGCACGATCGTCAGCGCGGACATGGCCAGCTCAGGGCTCAGCCCGTGCCAGAAGTACACGTCCGGGGGCTCCCCGGTCGGGGCGACGTCGCTGGCGGCCGCGTCGATCATCGGGCTCAGCACGCTGACCGCGGGGCCGAGCACCAGGCCGAGCCCCGCGGCGACGGCTCCGGGGAGCAGGAAGGCGGCCGGGGGCTCGGAGACGTCGGGGTGCAGGTCGTCGCCGCCGAACCCGCCGTACACGATCCGGGCGGCGTACCCGAACGTCAGCACCGAGGCGGTCACGCCCAGCGCCAGCGCCACCGGCCCGGCCCACGGAGGCCCCTCCGCCTCGAGCAGCCCCTGGAACAGGTACTCCTTGCTGACGAAGCCGAGCATCGGGATGACCCCGGCCAGCGAGAGGGCAGCCAGCACCGTCGTCGCCGCGGTGACCGGCATGGCCCGCCACATGCCGGAGAGCTCGCGGATGTCGCGGGTCCCGGTCTCCTCGTCGACGATCCCGGCGAGCATGAACAGCGTCGCCTTGAACAGCGCGTGGGCAAAGGTGTGCAGGACGGCGGCCGCCAGTGCCTCCGGCGTCCCCACCCCGATGACCGCGACCAGCAGGCCGAGCTGGCTCACCGTCGAGTAGGCGAGGATCCCCTTCAGGTCGTTCTCGCGCAGGGCCAGGAACGCGCCGGTCACCGCCGTCAGCAGACCGATGCAGATCAGGGCTGTCGACCAGGCGGACTCCTCGGCGAACAGCGGCGAGAAGCGGAGCAGCAGGTAGATGCCGGCCTTGACCATCGTCGCCGAGTGCAGGTAGGCGCTCACCGGCGTCATGGCCACCATCGCGCCGGGGAGCCAGAAGTGGAAGGGCAGCTGCGCGGACTTGGTGCACGCCGCCAGGACGAGCAGCCCACCGATCGGCCAGGCGAGCCCGGAGCCCAGCACCCGCTCGGGGTCGGCGAGGATCGTCGCCAGGTCCGTCGTCCCCGCGGCGACGGTGAGGAGCACCACGGCGGCGAGCAACGCCAGCCCGCCGGCCGCGGTGACCAGCAGGGCCTGCCGTGCCGGGCGGGCCGCGGCGGCCCCGGCGGTGGAGATCAGGAAGAAGGAGCAGACCGTGGTCAGCTCCCAGAAGACGTACAGCAGCACCACGTCGGCGGCCAGGACGAGGCCGAGCATGCTGGTCGCGAAGAGGGACAGCAGCAGGTAGACGGTCCCGTGCGGCTCCTCGTCGCCCAGGTAGCCGGGGCAGTACGCCATGACCAGGGCACCGACGCCCAGCACGATGAGGCAGAAGACCCCGGCGACCCCGTCCAGCCGCAGCGAGAGCGAGACGCCCAGCGACGGCAGCCACTCCCACGACGCGGTCTCGGTCTCACCGGCCCACACCCGCGGGGCGGCCGAGGCGAGCAGCGCCGCGACCGCCAGGTAGCCGGCCGCCAGCGGGTACCCGGTCTTCCGGCCGAGGCGCCGGGCGAGCAGCGGCGCGGCCACCGCGAGCGCGAGCATGCCCAGCAGGGCGAGGGCGAGGAGCACCGGTCAGTCGTCACCGGGGCAGCGGGTCGCCGCGGCAGGAGCGCAGCGCGGCGGCACGGTCACGGGGTCGCGACTACCCCTGCCCGCTCCGTGCCAACCCGGTGTCTGCCGCCCGGCCGGCCGCTGCGCCCCGGGCGATCCGGTCCAGCACCGCGCGGGCGAGGTCCTCGGGCGCCTGCTCGGGGACCCAGTGGGTGACCCCGGGGAGCTCGACGAACCGGTAGTCCCCGGTCACCTGGTCCGCGCACGCCTCGGCCGCGATCCGGCCCACCGCGACGTCGCCGTCGCTCCACACGTACGTCGTCGGCACCCCCACCGGGTCGACCCGGGTGGCCGAGCTCATCGCCCGGTACCAGTTCAGCGCCGCGGTCAGCGCGCCCGGCGCCGACAGCTGCTCGACGTAGACGTCGACCGCCTCGGCGGGCACACCGGGCGCCTCCAGCATCCGCCGCAGCCGCCGGGCGCCGTCGGCCAGCAGCACCTCCTCGGCCTTGCCGGCCTGCCAGAAGAGCTTGATGTAGGCCGAGCGCTCCTTCTGCTCCGGGTCGGCGCGGAAGGCCAGCGTGTAGGCCGTCGGGTGCGGCACCGACACCGCGGTCAGGGTGCGGACCCGGTCGGGGTGCCAGCCGGCCAGACCCCAGGCCACGTTGGCGCCCCAGTCGTGCCCGACGACGTCGGCGACCGGCACGTCCAGCGCGGTCATCAGGTCCGCGGTCACCTGCACCAGGTTGGTCAGCGCGTAGGCATCGACCTCGCCGGGCCGGGCGCCGGGGGAGTAGCCCAGCTGGTCGGGGGCGTAGGTGCGCAACCCGGCCTCGGCCAGGAGCGGGGTGACCGCCGACCAGCTCAGCGACGTCTCCGGGAAGCCGTGCAGCAGCAGCACCGGCGGGCCGTCCTCCGGCCCGTCCGTCCGCACGTCGAAGGTCAGGTCGCCCACGTCCACCTGCAACATCCCCACGGCCATGCAGGCAACCTAGCCCGGCGCCCGGCCGGTCGCGTCGGTGCGGCGGGATACGGTCCACGGCGTGAGCAGCTCCGCCGAACGCGACTTCGTCACCGCCCACCTCGACGACCTGCACGCCGACCTCGACGCGTGGTTGCGCATCCCGTCGATCTCGGCCGATCCGGCGCACGCCGGCGACGTCGCGGCCAGCGCCGAGTGGCTGGCCGAGGCGCTGCGCCGCACCGGCTTCCCGACCGTGGAGATCTGGCCGACCGCCGGGGCGCCGGCCGTCTTCGCCGAGTGGCCCTCCGCCGATGCCGGGGCACCGGTCGCCCTGGTCTACGGGCACCACGACGTCCAGCCGGTCGACCCGCTGGAGCTGTGGGAGCACCCGCCGTTCGAGCCGACCCGGGTGGAGGGCCCGGACGGGCCGGAGCTGCATGCCCGCGGCGCCATCGACGACAAGGGCAACGTCGCCTTCCACCTGCTCGGCATGCGCGCCCACCTGGCCGCCACCGGCCGGGACACCCCCGCCGTGACGGTGAAGCTGGTCATCGAGGGCGAGGAGGAGTCGGGCTCGCCGTACTTCGCCGACCTGCTGCGTGCCCACGCCGACCGGCTGGCCTGCGACGTCATCGTGGTCAGCGACACCGGCATGGCCGCCCCCGACGTCCCCAGCGCCGTCACCGCGATGCGCGGGCTCGCCGACGCCGAGATCACCCTCCGCGGCCCCGCCGTCGACCTGCACTCGGGCTCCTTCGGTGGTGCGGTGCCGAACCCGCTGCACGCCATGGCCGAGCTGCTGGCCGCGCTGCACGACGAGTCCGGGCGGGTCACCCTGCCCGGCTTCTACGACAAGGTGCGGCCGCTCACCGAGCGCGAGCGTGAGCTGATGGGCCGCGTGCCGTTCGACGAGCAGGCGTGGCTGGCCGGCCCGGCCGCCTCCCGCGTGGCCACCGGCGAGGCGGGCTTCAGCACCCTGGAGCGGATCGGCGCCCGCCCGACTGCGGAGGTCAACGGCATGTGGGGTGGCTACACCGGCCCCGGCCACAAGACGATCGTCCCCGCCGAGGCGCACGCCAAGGTGACCTTCCGGCTCGTCGCCGACCAGGTGCCCGCCGACCTGGGCGAGCAGGTGCGTGCCTGGGTGCAGGCGAACACCCCGGCGGGCATCGAGGCCGACGTGCACGTCCCGCCCGGCGGCGTCGCCCCGTGCCGCAGCGACATCGACCACCCGGCGATGGACGCCCTGCTGCGGTCCATCGGGCAGGCCTTCGACACCGGTGCCGACCAGGTGCTGTTCACCCGCGAGGGCGGCAGCGGCCCGGAGGCCGACCTGGCCGGCATCCTCGGCGCCCCGCTGCTGTTCCTCGGCGCCGGGCTGCCCACCGACCGGATCCACTCGCCGAACGAGCGGGTGCTGCTGCCGATGCTCTACCGCGGTGCGGAGGCCGCTGCCCACCTGTGGCGCGAGCTGGCCACCGTTCCGTTCCCGGCGCGCTGAGCAGGGACGGGGAGCGCCGAGGATGAGCGGGCCCGGCCCCGGGGTCACGGGACAGCCGACCGGTCAGGGCAGCGCGCCCGTGCCCGGCTGGTACCCCGACCCGGACGGCGCCCCCGGGCTGGTCCGCTGGTGGAACGGCCTCACCTGGTCCGACGTGACCACCCCGGCCGGCCCGGGGGTCTCCGTCGGCCGGGGGTTCGAGAGCCCGCCGGCCCAGCTCCCGGCGACCCAGGCGTCGTCCTGGGACTCCTGGGGCGGCCCCGAGTCGTCCCCGCCGCGTCGCAGCCCGCGGCTGATCGGCCTCGGCGGGTTCCTGCTCGTGCTCGTGCTGGTGCTGGCCGGGCTGCTGGTCAACGCCGCCGGGGGCACCGACCCCGAGCCGGACGACGAGTCGCCCGTGGCCGCGGCCGCCCCTGCGCCCGGCCAGGAGTTCCCGCCGGGCACGGTGCGGATCATCGACGAGGCCGCCGGCATCTCCTACCCCTTCCTCGGCGACGGCTGGTTCGAGTGGGACCGCGGGGTGCAGCTGGAGACCACCGAGGTCGCCGGGCAGTACTTCGTCACCCAGGAGGAGCTGCCCGGGGAGAACGGCGTCTTCATCGCCCAGTGCACCTCCGGGCCGCTGGTCCCCGCCTACGGCTGGGCCGGCCCCGAGACCCTGCAGTCGACCGCGACCGCGCTGGCCGACTCGGTGCGGACCCGGTACTACCCGGAGCCCAACGAGCGGACGGTCCGCCGGGACGAGGCGGTGACCGTCGACGGGGCGGCGGCCTGGGTCGTGGAGTTCGACCTCACCTGGGACGTGCCGGGCTACGACTCCAGCGGCGAACGGGCCGCGCTGCTGCTCATCGACGTCGGCCGGCCCGCGCCCGCACTGCTCTACCTCTCCATCCCCAACACCCATGCCGAGCTGTACGGCGCCATCGACCGCGTCCTCGCCGACGTCGAGGTGTTGTGAGCAGAGCTGCCCCGTGGCCGTACGGATCCCCGCGCGGCAGCGAGGTCGGTCCGGAGGACCGCGACGCGCACGGTTAGGGTCGTCGACGTGACAGCAGCTGGGCCCGACCTGACCCTGCGGCACCCGGTGGAGCGGTTCACGCTCGACAACGGGCTGCGGGTGGTGCTCGCGCCGGACCGGAGTGTCCCCGTCGTCGCCGTGAGCGTCTTCTACGACGTCGGCATGCGCTCCGAGCCCCCGGGCCGCACCGGGTTCGCGCACCTCTTCGAGCACATGATGTTCCAGGGGTCGGCGAACGTGCCGAAGATGGAGCACGCCCGTCTCGTCCAGGCCGCCGGCGGCACCTTCAACGGGTCGACCCACCAGGACTACACGAACTACTTCCAGGCCCTGCCCGCCGAGGCGCTGGAGCGGGCGATCTTCCTGGAGGCCGACCGGATGGCGGCCCCGGCGATCACCGAGGAGAACCTCCGCAACCAGATCGACGTGGTGAAGGAGGAGATCCGGGTCAACGTGCTGAACCGGCCCTACGGCGCCTTCCCGTGGCTGCAGCTGCCGGGGATCGCGTTCGAGAGCTTCGCCAACACGCACGACGGCTACGGCTCCTTCGTCGACCTCGAGTCCTCCACCGTCGAGGACGCGACCGACTTCTTCTCCCGGTACTACGCCCCCTCCAACGCGGTGCTGTGCATCGGCGGTGACCTGGACCCGGCCGAGACCGAGGTGCTGGTGCGCCGCTGGTTCGACGCGGTGCCCGCCCGTCCGGCCCCGCCGGCACCGGCCGTCGGCGAGCCCTCGCCCACCACGGCCCGCCGCGGTGTGGTCGAGGACCGGTTGGCGCCGGCGCCGGCCGTGGCGATCGGCTGGCGGGTGCCCGACCCGGTCGGCGACCTGGACACCTACCTGGGCACCGTGCTGCTGGCCGAGCTGCTCAGCGAGGGCGACGCCTCCCGCCTGGAGCGCCGACTGCTGCACACGGACCGGCTGGCGGTGGCGCAGAGCAGCTACCTCGGCCTGTTCGGTGACCCGTTCGACGTCCGCGACGCCACGCTCTTGGTCAGCCAGGTGCACCACCCGGCCGACGTCCCGGTCGATCGGGTGCTCGCGGCGGTGCACGAGGAGGTCGAGAAGGTCGCCACCGACGGTGTCCCCGTCGAGGAGCTGGCCCGGGTGACCGCACGCACCGAGGCGCAGCTGCTCCAGCAGGCGGACTCCGTGCTCGGCCGCACCCTCGGCTTCGCCTCCGCCGAGCTCATCCACGGCCGGGCCGAGCTGGCCGGCGAGCTCGCCGCCCGGCTGGCCTCGGTCACCCCCGACCAGGTGCAGGCAGCGGCCCGCGGGCTCTCGCCGGACACCGCCGCCGTCCTGGAACTGCGCGCGACCGGAGGGGCAGCCCGATGAGTGCACCCGTGCTGGACTTCTCGTTGATCCCGCCGCTGGGCGAGCCGCGGCCCGCCGTGGCGCCGGAGGTGCACCAGACCACGCTGCCCAACGGGCTGCGGCTGGTCGTCGTCCCGCGGCCGGGCGTGCCGCTGGTCGAGCTGCGCCTGCGCGTCCCCTTCGCCGCCTCCGCGCCCCGGGCGGCGGCCACCCACGCGGCCCGGACCGCCCTGCTGGCCAGCGCCGTGCTGCTGGGCACCGCCCGGCACGACCAGCTGGAGATCGCCCAGCTGCTACAGGCGCACGGCGCCGAGCTGTCGGTCTCCGCGGACGCCGACCGGCTGCTGTTCTCCACCACGATGCTCCCCGACGGGCTCGACGCCGTCCTGGGTGTGCTGGCCGAGCTGCTCGGCGCGCCGACCTACCCGGCGGGCCTGGTCGACGCCGAGCGGGCCCGGGTGGGGGAGCGCATCCTCATCGCCCGGTCCCAGCCCGGCGTCATCGCCCGCTCGGCCCTGGCCGCCCGGCGGTTCGGTGCCCACCCGTACGCCCAGCAGCTGCCCGAGGCCGAACTGGTCGCCGCGGTCACCCCGGCGGCCCTGCGCAAGCTGCACCGGGAGCGGGTCCTGCCCGCCGGCAGCACGCTCGTGCTGGTCGGTGACGTCGACCCGGCGGCCGCGGTCGACGTCGTCGGCACCGCGTTGGCCGGCTGGGTCGCCGAGGGCAGGGCGGTCGCTGCTGCGCCGGTGCCCACGCTCGTCCCCGGCCCGCTGGAGCTGGTGCACCGGCCCGATGCGGTGCAGTCCAACGTGCGGCTGGGCGGCCCGGCGCCGGGCCGCACCGACCCGCAGCTGCCTGCGCTCCGGCTGGCGAGCATGGTGTTCGGTGGCTACTTCTCCTCCCGGCTGGTGGAGAACATCCGCGAGCGCCGGGGCTACACGTACAGCCCGCGCAGCTCGGTCGAGCACCTGATGGCCGGTTCGTCGTTCACCGTCGAGGCCGACGTCGCCACCGGCGTCACCGGCCCCGCCCTGCTCGAGACCGTGTACGAGCTGGGCCGGATGGCGCTGACGCCGGTCACCGAGGCCGAGCTCGACTCCGCCCGCCGGTACCTGCTCGGCACCCTGGCCCTCGGGACGGCGACGCACGCCGGGCTGGCCAGCACGCTGTCGGCCCTGTTCGGCGCCGGGCTGCCCGCCGAGTGGCTCGCCGAGCACCAGCAGGCGCTGGCCGCGGTGACCCTCGAGGAGGTCGCCGAGGCGTCCCGGCGGTGGCTGTCGCCGGCCGGGCTCACCGCGGTCGTCGTCGGGGACGCCGAGGAGGTCGCCGACCAGCTGCGCGTGCTCGGCCCGATCGAGGTCACCGCCCCGGCCGTCGAGCCGGTGCCCGAGTCGCTCGCGTGAGCGTCCCGCCCGGCGGCAGCACCCAGGCGGACAACCCCCCGCCGCCGGCCCGCGGCGACTGGCCGGAGGACCGGCACGCCGGGGCCGTCACCGACGTCCCCCTGCTCTCCCGCACCGCGCACGACCGCGGCCACCTGGCCCGCGCACTGACCGACCCGGCGCAGGGCCGGCCGGTCCGCCTGCTGCGCGTCGACGAGCGACGCACGGTGCCGGTGCACGAGGGGCCCGACGGTCCCGAGCTGGTCTACGAGGAGCAGTCGACCTGGCCCGAGGGCGCCATCTACCTGGGTGAGGCCGAGGGCACCGCCTACGGCGCGCTCCGCGTCGCCCGCTCGCTGAGCGTGGCCGGCCGACCGGTCGACTCCTGGTCCGGCCTGCGCGACGTCGGGGGTGCCCTCGGCGACCTGGACGCGGGTCTGCTGGTCCAGGCGGTCGGCATCATCGAGTGGCACGAGCGCAACCGGTTCTCCCCGATCACGGGTGCGGCGACCACGATCGAGCGGGCCGGCTGGGTGCAGCGCGACCCGGACAGCGGCCGGGAGATCTTCCCGCGGACCGACCCGGCGGTGATCATGCTGGTCCACGACGGGGGCGACTGCTGCGTGCTGGGCCGTCAGGCGGTCTGGCCCCCCGGTCGGTTCTCGATCCTGGCCGGCTTCGTCGAGCCCGGCGAGTCCGCCGAGTCCGCGGTGGTCCGCGAGGTCGCCGAGGAGGTCGGCATCGCCGTCACCGACGTCCGGTACGTCTCCAGCCAGCCGTGGCCGTTCCCGCAGTCGCTGATGCTCGGCTTCGTCGCCCGCGCGACGAGCGAGGAGCTGCGCATCGACCACGACGAGATCGAGGAGGCCCGGTGGTTCAGCCGGGAGGAGCTGCGCTCGGGCACCGGCCCGCAGGCGCTGCCGCCGACGGTCTCGATCGCCCGGCACATCATCGACCGCTGGGTGGCCGGCGAGTTCAGCTGAGCGACCAGCGGCCCTGCAGGACGAGGGCCGGCCGGTCGGCGTGGTCGGCGAGGACCACCGCGTCGGCCAGCGCCGCCGGGTCCACCTCCTCGTCGTAGCGGTCGAAGGCCGGCAGCTCCCAGACCCGGTCGGCGGGTGCTCGCCGCCGCCGGGCGGCCGGGCTGATCCGCAGGTGGACGACGACGTCGAACGCCAGCCCCAGCCCCTGCAACAGCGAACCGGGGACGAGCAGCACCCCGCCGGCCGGGGCCGGGCGGTACTCCGCTCGCGCCGCCCGGTCCCGCTCGAGGTCCCACAACGCGGGCAGGTGCTCCCCGGTGCCATGAGGTCCGCACCGGTCCAGCACCTCACGGGCCAGCGCGCCGGCGTCCAGCCAGTCGCTGTACCGGGCGTCGGGGTCGGAGCGGCCGTGCTCCAGCCGCAGCGAGGCGGGTCGGTAGAAACCCTCCGCCGGGACGACGACCGCCGGCCGGCTCAGCGTGGGCAATCGGTCGGCCACGGCGTCGGCGAGGGCTCGTGGACCGGTTGCCCCGGGTGCACCGGGCAGTTCCGGTCCGTCGACGGCGACCCGGAGGGAGGCGGCCCCGGGTTCGGGTGGCAGCTGCGACAGCAGCTCGGCGAGCCGAGCGGCCAGCGCATCCGGGGAGAGCGGGAGTGGAGCGGTCAGCTGGGGGCCCCGGGGACGACGTCGCGGGTCGGGAGCGCGTCGAGCACCTCCGCGGCGAGTTCGGCGGCGGGCCGACCCTGGGACCTGGCCTGCCGGCGCAGCTCCTCGAACGCCGCGCGGGGGCTGGTGCCGTGCCGCTCGGCCAGGACGCCGAGGGCCCGCTCGATGGAGACGCGAGCGGCCAGCGCGTGCTCGAGCTGGGAGACGGTCCGGCGCAGGACGGCGATCTCCTCGGCGCGCGGGTCCTCGCCCGCGGCCGCACGGGTCTCCACCGGGGCGGACGGACCGGCCGTGCGGGCCGCCCGACGCGCCTGCCGGTCGGGCTCGGGCGTGGTGCCCAGCTCACCGGCCACCAGGTCGGCCAGCGTCATCGCCTCGACGAGTGCCAGCCCGTCGACCCGCTCGCCCCAGCCCGCGCCCGAGTCGCCGACGGAGCCCTCCAGCACGTCGCCGAGGGTGTGCTGGGCGCTGAGCACCGACCAGCCGCGCCTCGTGCGCACCACGACGGCCGCCGGGCCGCCGGAGGGGCCCACCAGGACGTCGGTCGGCAGCGCGACCGACACCGGCCAGCTCCCGGGCAGGGGTGTTCCGGTCATCGGCTTCATCACGGCCTCCCTCGGTGCCGGGGCCCCGTCGGCGGGAGACGAGCCGCAGCTCCCGGGGGGACGATCATCGCTCCCCGGGGGCCACGGACCAGAGATCACGCGCCGGGGAGCTGCGCGAGCTGGGCCTTCACCTGGTCGATGCTGGGGTTGGTGAGCGCCGATCCGTCGGCGAACACCAGCGTCGGGACGGTGCGGTTGCCCCCGTTGGCCTGCATGACCAGGTCGGCGGCGCTCTCGTCGACCTCGATGTTGACCTCGGCGTAGTCGATCCCGTCGCGGTCCATCAGCTTCTTCAGGCGCATGCAGTAGCCACACCAGTTCGTGGTGTACATCGTGACCGCGGCCGTCGGAGTGCTCATCGGGTGGATCCTCCCTCGTGTGTCCCCCGGGAGGCCACCCGGGGAGGGTGGCCCCGTACCCGGGGTCTGCCGCTGGCGGAACGCACCGGGCCGGGGGAACCTTCCCCCAAGCCACCGGACGCGGCTGGGAGGATCGGGTCGTGGCGATGCAGCGGGTCGACGGCGAGCGGGTGCAGCAGGGCGTCGCCGAGGGGCCGACCGGGCCGGAGGCCGTGCTGGCGGGCCTGGACGAGCAGCAGCGGGCAGCGGCCGAGGCCGTGCGCGGGCCGGTGTGCATCCTCGCCGGCGCCGGGACGGGCAAGACCCGCACCATCACCCACCGGATCGCCTACGGCGTGCACCTGGGCGAGTACGTCCCGGAGCAGGTGCTCGCGGTGACCTTCACCGCCCGCGCGGCCGGCGAGCTGCGGGGTCGGCTGTCGGCGCTGGGCGTCGGCGGGGTCCAGGCGCGCACCTTCCACGCCGCGGCGATGCGCCAGCTGCGGTACTTCGCCCCGCGCGTGCTCGGTGGGCCGATGCCCGAGCTGATCGAGAACAAGCTGCGCGTCGTCGCCGGGGCGGCGACCCGGGCCCGGCTGACCACCGACCGGACGAGCCTGCGGGACCTGGCCAGTGAGATCGAGTGGGCCAAGACGACGCTGGCCACCCCGGAGGACTACCCGGCGCGCGCCGCGGCCGCCGCCCGTGACCTTCCCTTCGACGCCGCCGCCATCGCCGAGGTCTACCGGCAGTACGAGTCGGCCAAGCAGCGCGACGGAGCCCTGGACTTCGAGGACCTGCTGCTCGTCACCGCCTACGCGATCGAGGAGCACCGCGACGTCGCCCGCGAGGTGCGGGCCCAGTACCGGCACTTCGTCGTCGACGAGTACCAGGACGTGAACCCGCTGCAGCAGCGGCTGCTGGACGCCTGGCTGGGCGGCCGGGCCGAGGTCTGCGTCGTCGGCGACCCGAACCAGACGATCTACTCCTTCACCGGCGCCGACCCCGAGTACCTGCTGGGCTTCCCCGACCGCTACGGCGACGCCGAGGTGGTCAAGCTCGAGCGCGACTACCGCTCGACCCCGCAGGTGGTCGGGCTGGCGAACAAGCTGATCGGCCAGGCTGCGCCACGCAAGGGCCTGCCCGGGCTGCGGCTGCTGGGCCAGCGGGCCGAGGGGCCGGCTCCCCGGTTCGTCGAGCACCCCGACGAGCCCGCCGAGGCCGCAGCGGTGGCACGGGCCTGCCGTGAGCTCGTCGACGGTGGGCTGCCGGCCAGCGAGATCGCGGTGCTCTTCCGGATCAACGCCCAGTCGCAGGTGTACGAGTCCGCACTGGCCGACCTCGGGGTGCCCTACGTGCTCAAGGGCGGCGAGCGGTTCTTCGAGCGGCCGGAGATCCGTGAGGCGGTGCTGCTGCTGCGCGGGGCCGCGGCCGGCGGCAACGACCCCGGCGCGCTGGTGCCCGCCGTCCGCGACGTGCTGGCCTCCACCGGCTGGGTGGAGCACCGGCCACCTCCCGGTGGCACCGCACGAGACCGCTGGCAGTCCCTGGCTGCGCTGGTCGACCTCGCCGTCGACCTGGTGGCGGAGCAGCCCACGCTGGACCTGGCCGGCTTCGTGGCGCACCTCGCCGAGCGGGCCAACGCCCAGCACGCCCCCACGGTGCAGGGGGTGACGCTGGCCTCGATGCACGCGGCCAAGGGCCTGGAGTGGGACGCCGTGTTCGTCGTCGGGCTGGTCGACGGCGTCCTGCCGATCGCCCAGTCGCAGTCCCGTCCCGAGGCGGTCGAGGAGGAGCGCCGGCTGCTGTACGTGGCGGTCACCCGGGCCCGCGAGCAGCTCACGCTGTCCTGGTCGCTGGCCCGCAACCCCGGAGGCCGCCGTTCCCGGCCGCGCAGCCGGTTCCTCGACGGCCTGACGCCGGACGCGGCTGCCGCCCCCCGCCGCCCGGCCACGCGGCCGAAGGTGGTCCTCGAGGGCGAGGCGGGGGCGCTGTTCGACAGGTTGCGGGCGTGGCGCAGCACCACCGCCGGGGCGGCGTCGGTGCCGGCCTACGTCGTCTTCACCGACGCCACCCTCCAGGCCATCGCCGAGACGCGTCCCACCACGGTGCGCGAGCTGTCGACGCTGCCCGGTGTGGGAGCTCGCAAGCTCGATCTCTACGGCACCGAGGTCATCGCGACCGTCCAGGGTCTACGCGACCCTGACCAGGGCGAACACACGTCCTGAGGGATCTCGGTTAATTCGTTTGACCCGTCTCCGGCAGCTCCCCTAGCCTTCGTGCCACCACCTGGGAGTGACCCAGGACGCACCACCGCACCATCCCGCAGCAGACCGCAGGGAGACCGGCCGACAGGCCGGGCTCCGACCCCGGAAGGAGGGGCCCCGTGAACAGCACCGACATCACCACCGCCGGCGTGCGCACCGTGACCTCGCCGGCCGTCGGCCTGCGCTGCTCCGTCCCGGCGGAGTGGGTCGTCTCGATGGCGACCGCCGCCGCTCCGCAGCACGGCACCGGTCTGCCCTTCGCCGGGTCGGCCACTGCCGTCCGCCTCCGCGGCCTGACCGCCGCCGCCGGCACGACCGGCCTGTCCACGAACGGCGCACGTCTCGGCACCGATGCCCTGTCGTCCGTCCAGACCCCGTCCGTCCAGACCACCGCCCTGAAGGGGTACGCCGTCATCGGCGCCCCTGCTCGGCACACCAGCAGCACCCCGGGTGACCTGCCCCCGGAAGACCCACTGGGCTAGCACAGCCCAGCAGGTCCTCCTCGAGGCCGCGGAACCCGGACACCGGGTACCGCGGCCTTCGTCTTGCTCCAGCGTCTCGACGAGCCTCCGCGGACCCCGACCACCGGTCGGCGAGTCCCCGTCGACCGGCCACGCAGACGAAGGTAGGAGGAACGGCCGTGCCGATCACGATCGACCCCGCGACGTCCCATCGCCGACCCGGGCTCGACCGCACGCACGTGTCCACCCAGCGGCCGGTCCGGGAGGGCACCCGTCGGGGGCTGCCCTGCCGGGTGCAGGACCCCGACCTGTGGTTCGCCGAGAGCCCGGCGCAGCTCGAGCAGGCCAAGAGCCTGTGCGGCGAGTGCCCGATCCGGGCCACCTGCCTGGCCGGGGCGCTCGACCGCGCCGAGCCCTGGGGGGTCTGGGGCGGGGAGATCTTCGACCACGGGGTCGTCATCGCCCGCAAGCGTCCCCGTGGCCGCCCGCCCAAGGTCCGGACCGGGGCCGCGGCATGAGGCCACCGCACCCGCGCACCTGGCTCGCGCCGGTCCGGCGCCCCCACCGGGGGCGACCGGTCACCCGATGCACCTCCACTCCATGCACCTCCACCCGGCCACCGCGCAGCGGTGCCGTCTCACCCTGAGGGACCACGATGCACTCGTTCGACCAGGACCAGACCAGATCGCACATGACCCGGCGGATGGCCGAGGCGGAGGAGTCCGCCCGGGCCCGCCGGCTGATCACCGCCCGGCGCTGGGCGCGCAAGGCCGAACGGGCCTCTCAGCGGGCCGCTCGCGCCAGCTCCGCCGTCTGGTGACGGTGCAGGTGGCGGGAGGACCGCAGCGGCTGCACCGTGCGGCGGGAGCCGCTGTCCGTTCCGGCCGCGGGGTCTCGGGCTCCCGGTCGGAACGGACCGCACGGTCCCTCCCGCGCCGGGACGGCACCGGGCACCGGTGTCGTCCGTGCGGACGGCGGGTCAGCCGGCGAAGCCGGGCAGCCACTCCTCGCAGACCCCGCGGTAGGGAGCCTCCGCGTCGAGCTGGCACAGCACCCCGATCGACCCCATCGTCACCCGGTGGATCAGCAGGTAGGCCGGTGGCAGGTTGAGCTGGCGGCCCAGCCGGCTGGCGTCGCTGCGCGGGTCACCGATCCGGTTCGCCTGCTCCTGCATCCACGCCCGGTTGAACTGGAACGAGGGGGCCGACAGCGGAGCGAGGAAGGGCAACAGGAAGCTCAGCACTCCCTGGGCGTCGACCTCGATGGACTCGCGGATGAAGCCCTCGGCGCGGAGGTCGGCCAGCACGTCCTCGGCGCGGCCCTCCAGGGCCCAGCGGACCAGCCGGCCGATGGGCTCGGGATGGCCGCCGGGCAGCCGGGCCGTGGCACCGAAGTCGATGACCCCGAGCCGCCCGTCGGGCACCAGTCGGTAGTTGCCCGGGTGCGGGTCGGCGTGCAGCAGCCCGGCTCGTTGCGGACCGGAGAAGTGCAGCACCGTCATCAGCAGCCCGGCCCGGTTGCGCTGCTCCCGGGTGCCGTCGGCGATGACCCGGGACAGCGGGATGCCCTCGAGCCACTCGGAGACGATGACCTTCGGTGCGCTGGCCACCACCCGGGGGACGACGATCTGGTCGTCGTCGGCGTACGCGGCGGCGAACGCCCGCTGCGCGTCGGCCTCCAGTCCGTAGTCCAGCTCCTCCTCCGCGCGCAGCTTCAGCTCGGCGATGAGCGGCTTGACCTCCATGCCCGGGAAGAGCACCGCGAACATGCGGGCGAACCGGGCGAGCTGGTTGAGGTCGGCCATCAGCGCGGTGCCGGCACCGGGGTACTGGATCTTCACCGCGACGTCCCGGCCGTCCCGCCACGTCGCCCGGTGCACCTGCCCGATGCTGGCCGCCGCCGCGGGGGTGTCGTCGAAGTCGCGGAACCGCTCGCGCCAGCTCCCGCCCAGCTGCTGAGCGAGCACGGCGTGCACGGTGCGCACCGGCATCGGCGGAGCCGCCTCCTGCAGCTTGACCAGCGCCTCGCGGTAGGGCCCGGCCATCTCCTCGGGCACCGCGGCCTCGAAGATCGACAGCTGCTGCCCCAGCTTCATGGCACCGCCCTTGAGCTGGCCCAGCACGGCGAACAGCTGCTCGGCCGTCTGCTGCTGCAGCTCCGCGCTGACCTCCTCGGACGAGACCCCGGAGAGTCGCTTGCCGATGCCCAGGGTGGCGCGCCCGGCGGCGCCGAGCGGCAGGGAGGCGAGCCGTGCCGTTCGGGACACCGCCCCCCGCGGGATGTCCCGTCCGGTGTCACTCACCACACCAGTGTCCCCTCTACGGCGGTGGCGCGCCTCGACCGGCCCCGCGACAGGCACATCCCGGGTGCGGCGGCCAGCGACGGAGGCGGGGGACGAGGTCGGGTGGGCGCAGCTCCAGGGCCGCCCCCACGGTCACCGGGTCGTCGCCGCCGTCCAGGTGGGCCAGCACCTGCACGGCGGCGGTCAGGGCGGTGAGCAGGCAGGTGACGGTCGCGCCGCTGGCGGCCGGCTCGACGGCGGCGAGCTGGGCGGCCAGCCGGGGCCACGCCGGGTCGTCGTCCCGCCGCCAGGCGTCGGCGCAGCGCAGGCACCCGTCGGCGCCGCCGGGCAGGACGAGCGGGCCGACGACGCCGGTCTCCTCGCGCACCGTGGCCACCAGGTGCGGGGTGCTCGCCTGGTGCAGGGCCGCCGACAGGGGATCGGCGGCCGCCCAGGGCCGGCACAGGACCACCAGGTCCGGCGGACGGTCCGGCGGGAGCGGGCGGAGGTCGGTCAGTGGACTGGCCCGCCGGACGGCGTCGGCCGCAGCCAGCGCCCGGGGGCGCCCCTCGTCGGCCGCCGTCACCCCGCCGACGACGGCGTCCCCGGCGCGGGTGGCGCCCCGGTCCCGGACGTGCACCCACCCCACCCCGCTGGCGGCCAGCACCGCGGCGAGCGGGACGCCCACCCGGGTGGCGCCGTCGACGACGACCGCGCTCTGCCGGCGAGCGCGCCATCGCCCGCCCGTGCCCGCCCGGGGCACCGCCGCGGGCAGTTCCAGCCCGGCCCGGGCGACCGCGGCCGGGCCCGGGTCGGCGGCCAGCAGGTCGGCGGCGGCCAGGTCGTGCAGCAGGCCGGTGCCGCGCAGCCCGGCCAGGAGGTCGTCCACCACGCCGCCGGGCACGCCCTCGGCCACCCACTCGGCGCGCACCGCACGCTCGCTGCGGCGGCCGTCCAGCCTGCGCAGCCGGGCGGCGACCTCGTCCCCGGCCGGGTGGACGCGCAGCCCGTCGCGCCCGTCGACACCGCCGATCTGGAGCAGGTCCGGGTCGAGCCGGAGCAGCGGCGTCGCAGCGGGCAGCAGCGGGTGCGGGCTCTCGGTCATCGCAGGGAGGGTGCCAGTGCGACGGCCCCGCCCGCAGTCGTCGTCCACAGGTCGGGGAGAGCGGCCGCCGGCGTCCTCCCACAACCTGTGGACGGTGCTGTGGACGCGATGTTGACCACCAGGCGTGTCGCTGTGCACGACCCGGGGGAGCGGGCGGGGACGATGCCCGACGAGGTCGTCGCCCGGCGCGCTCACCTGCAGGAACGCACGGTCGAGCCTGTGGAGGGAGCGGGCCCCGTCCATCGATCGGGGGACAGCCGCCCGCCCCGTGTCCACTGTCCGTGTGCACCTGTCCACGACCGGGTGTCCTCACCCGGGAGGTGCGCCGTCCGGCCCGATACGGTGCGTGCGTGGAGAAGCGACCCGACCGCCGCGCGCCGGCTGCGTCGACGGCGGTCCCCGCCGTCCGCACGGCGCCCCGTCCGGTGCCGGAGGTGGAGGTCCGCCGCAGCGCCCGACGCCGCCGGACGGTCACGGCCTACCGGGAGAACGGGCGCACCGTGGTGCTCATCCCGGCGGCCTTCAGCGCTGCCGAGGAGCGGCGCTGGGTCGATCAGATGGTCGCCAAGCTGCAGACCCGCGAGGAGCGGCGTCGCCGCACCCTCGGCTCCGACGACGACCTCATGACGCGGGCGATGGAACTGTCCCGGGCACACCTGGACGGGCGGGCCGTGCCGGCCAGCGTCCGCTGGGTGGACAACCAGAACCGGCGCTGGGGGTCGTGCACCCCGGCCGACCGCACGATCCGGCTGTCGAGCCGGCTGCGGGGCATGCCGGAGTTCGTCGTCGACTACGTGCTGGTCCACGAGTTGGCGCACCTGCTGGAGGCCAGCCACGACCAGCGCTTCTGGGCCCTGGTGCACGCCTACCCGCGCGCCGAGCGCGCGTTGGGCTTCCTCGAGGGCGTCGAACACGGCTCCGCCGGCGACCAGCCAGCCGGCGACGACGAGCTGGAGCCCGGCGCCGTCGACTGAGGGACGGCCCCGCTGCCCCCAGCCTGCAGCCAGGCCGTTCCCCCGCCACGCGTTCGTGGCGGGGGTCGGTCGGTCAGGCGCGGGGCTCGGTTCCGCCGTCCTCGTCGTCCGGTGCGCTCTCGCCCTGCTCCGGCGACGTGCCCTCCGACTGCTGCTGGAGACCGTCGGTCAGCGCGGCGAACGGGTCGCCCGCTCCCTGGCGGGAGACGAAGTCCAGCGGCTCGTCCAGGTCGTCCGACGTGGGCAGCAGGTCCGGGTGCGACCAGAGCCGGTCGCGCTCGGCCGGGCCGTGCTGCTGCGCCATCGCGCCCCAGACCGTGCTGGCGTCGCGCAGCCGTCGCGGGCGCAGCTCCAGCCCGACCAGGGTGGCGAAGGTCTGCTCGGCCGGCCCGCCGGAGGCGCGGCGCCGGCGCATCGTCTCGGCCAGCGCCGAGTGACCGGGCAGCCGCTCGGCGGCGGCCGCGGACACGATGCTGTCCACCCAGCCCTCGACCAGGGCCAGCAGCGTCTCCAGCCGACGCAGCGCCATCTGCTGCTCGGGGGTCTCCTCCGGCTCGAGCAGCCCGCTGCCCAGCAGCTTCTGGATGCTCTCCGGGTCGCTGGGGTCCAGGCCGCCCTCCATGCCGCTCATCGCGTCGTTCAGGCCGCGCTCGATGGCCTCGCGGTCGACGTGGATGCCCCGCGCGTAGGCGTGCACGGCATCGGTCAGCTGCTGGCGGAGCCACGGCACGTGGGCGTACAGCCGCTGGTGGGCGGCCTCGCGCAGCGCCAGGAAGAGGCGGACCTCGTCCTCAGGACGGTCCAGGCCCTCGCCGAAGGCGGCGACGTTCTGCGGCACCAGGACGCCGGCGCCCTGGGGGCCCAGCGGCAGGCCGACGTCGGTGCTGGTGGTGACCTCGTCGGCGAGCCGGGCCAGCGCCTGACCCACCTGGGCGCCGAACATGACCCCACCCATCTGGCCCATGATCCCGGCGAGCGGGCCGGCGAAGGACGCCGCCTCGGCGGGCAGCGCGCTGGTCATGGCGGCGACCACCCGCTCCGCCAGCGGGTCGATCAGCGCGGTCCAGGCCGGCAGCGTCTGCTCGACCCACTCCACCCGCGACCAGGCGAGGCCCCGGTCGACGCCGGAGGGCAGGTCGGTGACCTGGTCCAGCCAGAGGTCGGCCAGCCGCAGCGCCTCGGTCACGGCGGCCTGCTCACCGGCGGACGTCGGCTGGTGGCCAGGGGCGAGCTGGCTGATCGCGCCCTGCCGGGCGAGGTCCCAGTTCACCGGGCCGCCCGACCAGTTCATCAGCTTCTGCAGCTCGGCGAACAGCGGCATCTTGCCCAGCAGTTCCGCCGGGTTGCCGCCGCCTGCCCCGCCCGCGCCGAACAGCGCGCCGAGGCCGAAGGGGTCGTTGCCCGGCCCGTCGCCGCCCGGCCCGCCGCTGCCCTGCCCGCCGGGCTCGCCCCGGCGCTCGGGGTCGCGGTCAGGGGGCCCGAAGCCGAAGGGGAGATCGCTCATGACACCACCGTAACCGCGTGCGCCCCCGGCCGACCGCCGTCCGGACCCGCCACCGGCCGTACCGCCCCCGCTCGGCGCTGACCTGCGTCGGACCGGCGACCTGCGCTGGTCACCTACGCTCGCCGTTCGACGGGCCCGCCCGCCGGGCCGCGGGCCCGACGACGGTGGGGGCCCGACGAGGGCGGTCGACCGTCAACGAGGAGGGGTCGTGGTCGAGGGCGCAGGCGTGGGGACGGCGACGTCGCGGAGGGAGCCGGGCGCCGCCGGTGCGGTGCACCGGTGACCCGGCGGACCACGGTGCTGGTGGCCGGGACGGCGCTGCTGCTGTTCTTCGGCGTGCTGGGGACGCTGCTCCCGGTGCCCTTCGTGGCGCAGGTGCCCGGCCCGACCTACAACACCCTCGGTGACATCGACGGCACGCCGATCATCAGCGTGGAGGGCCGTGAGCCCAACGACGTCTCAGGCAACCTGAACCTGACCACCGTCGGCATCCCGCAGGACCAGCTGACGCTGGTGGGCGCGGTGCAGGGCTGGTTGGACGACGAGGTCGTGGTCGTGCCGCGCGAGCAGATCTACCCGCCGGACCGGTCGGTGGAGGAGACCCAGGCGGAGAACCGGCAGGCCTTCCTCACCTCGGAGCAGGCCGCCCGGGGCGCCGCCCTGGCCGAGCTGGGGTACCCCGAGGCGGTCGTCCTGCAGGAACTCGCCGAGGACTCGGCGTCGGAGGGCCGCCTGGAGGCCGGCGACGCGATCGACGCGGTGGACGGCACGCCCACCCCGGACCTGGATGCGCT
Organism: Modestobacter sp. VKM Ac-2984; assembly: GCF_026967985.1. Taxonomy (GTDB): domain Bacteria; phylum Actinomycetota; class Actinomycetes; order Mycobacteriales; family Geodermatophilaceae; genus Modestobacter. The sequence continues at coordinate 108,462 of NZ_JAPVBJ010000004.1, forward strand.
GTCGGCCGTCCTGGCGGACACCCCACCCGGCACCTCGGTGGTCGTCGACTACCGGCGCGGCGGCGAGCCGGGGACGACGACGGTGACCACGTCCCCGGCAGCCGAGGGCGAGGGCTCGGCGCTCGGCGTGCTGGTGCTGCAGACCCCGTACGCGCCGTTCGACGTCGGGATCGAGGTCGCGGACGTCGGCGGCCCGTCCGCCGGCCTCATGCTCGCCTTGGGGATCGTCGACCTCGTGGGCGACACCGACCTCACCGGAGGCGCGGTGGTCGCCGGTACCGGGACGATCGACACCGAGGGCGTGGTGGGGCCGATCGGCGGCATCCCGCTCAAGCTCGTCGCGGCCCGGGAGATCGGGGCCGAGGTCTTCCTGGTGCCCGCCGAGAACTGTGCCGAGGCGCTGCAGAACCCCCAGGAGGGCCTGCCGACGGCCCGGGTCGCGACGCTGGACGACGCGCTGACCGCGCTGGAGGACCTGCGGGCCGGGCGGACTCCCACGCCGTGCTGACGTCGGCCCCTCCCCGTGCCGGCACCGCCTCCTCGACCCGACTGTCAGCGATCCGTGACCTGCTCGTGACCCCGCTGGGAACCCGGCGCCGCTGACAACAGTTGGAGAGGGCGGAACCCAGCGGTCCCGCCCTCCGCCCCTGGCGGTATCCCGGGCCCCTGTGATCGTGTTCCCCGGCCGGGCCCCTGAGTCCGCGCTGCCTCTACGTCGCAAGAAGCAAGAAGACAGGAGACCGACCGTGGCCATGCGGCCCCCCGTGCCGGTGCCGACGCTGTCCCGGCGCGCCAAGTTGGTCATCGGCGTCGTCGCCGTGCTGCTGGTGCTCTTCACCGTGATCGGCACGCTGACCAACGCCTACGTCGACTACCTCTGGTTCGACGAGACCGGCTTCACCGAGGTGTTCTGGACCGAGATCCAGACCCGTGCGCTCCTGTTCGCCGTGGCCGCGGTGGCCACCGGGGGGCTGGTAGCCCTCGCGGTGTACCTGGCCTACCGGTTCCGCCCGACGTTCCGGCCGATGTCGCTGGAGCAACAGAACCTCGAGCGCTACCGCCAGTCGGTCGAGCCGCGGCGCAAGCTGGTGCTGGCCGGGATCGGCGTCGTCCTCGGTCTGTTCGCCGGCATCACCGCGCAGGGCAGCTGGCAGACCTGGCTGACCTACCGCAACTCCACCGACTTCGGCACGGTCGACCCGCAGTTCGGGCTGGACATCTCGTTCTTCGTCTTCGACTACCCGTTCTACCGGCTGCTGCTGGGCTTCGGCTTCGCCATCGTCCTGCTGGCGCTGATCGGGTCGGTGCTGACCCACTACGTGTTCGGCGGCCTGCGGCTGCAGACGCCGGGCCAGAAGCTCACCGGCGCCGCCCGCGTCCAGCTGTCGGTCCTGGTCGGGGCGTTCGTCGCCCTGAAGGCGATCGCCTACTGGCTGGACCGCTACGAGTTGGTCTACTCCAACCGCGGTGAGGTCTTCAGCGGTGCGTCCTACACCGACCTGAACGCCCTGCTGCCGGCGAAGAACATCTTGGTCGTCGTCGCGGCGATCTGCGCCGTCGCCTTCTTCGCCAACATCCTGGTGCGCAACACGCTGCTGCCGGCCGCGGCGCTGGTGCTGCTGCTGGCCTCCAGCCTGGTGATCGGCGTGGCCTACCCGGCCATCGTGCAGCAGTTCGTCGTCAACCCCAGCGCCAACCAGCGCGAGGCCCCCTACATCGAGAAGGCCATCGCGGCCACCCGCGAGGCCTACGGCCTCGACGACGTCGAGTACGTCAACTACGCGCAGGACACCGCAGGCGATCCCAACGTCGGTGCCGTCCTGTCCGAGCTGCGCAACGACGACCAGACCATCCCGAACGCGCGCCTGCTGGACCCCAACGTGCTCAGTGACACGTTCACCGCGCGCCAGCAGATCCGGAACGTCTACGGCTTCCCGGAGAAGCTGGACATCGACCGGTACACCATCGACGGTCAGACCCAGGACTACGTGGTCGCCGTCCGGGAGCTCAACAGCGAGGGCCTGAGCGAGAACCAGGACAGCTGGATCAACCGGCACACCGTCTACACCCACGGCAACGGCTTCGTGGCCGCCCCGGCCAACCAGGTGACCGCCGGCCGAGAGGGTGGCGAGCCCAACTTCACCACCGGGAACCTGCCCACCACCGGCAACATCCCGGTGGACCAGAGCCGCGTCTACTACGGCGAGCTGATGAGCGACTACTCGGTGGTCGGTGCCCCCGAGGGGGTCGCCCCGCGGGAGTTCGACCAGCCGGAGGGCGGCTCGGACGAGGGGCAGATCAACAACACCTACGACGGTGACGGCGGCATCTCGGCCGGCAGCTTCTTCCGCCAGCTGACCTTCGCCATCTTCTACCGCGAGCGGAACTTCCTGCTCTCCGAGGCGGTCAACGAGGAGTCCAAGGTCCTGCACATCCGCAACCCGCGGGACCGGGTGCAGAAGGCCGCACCGTTCCTCGAGGTCGACGGCGACCCCTACCCGGCGGTGATCGACGGGCGGATCGTCTGGATCCTCGACGGCTACACCACCTCGAACTCCTACCCCTACGCCGAGCAGATGGAGCTGGGCGAGGCCGCGACCGACGCGCTCACGGGCACCGGCACGACCGCGCTGCCCAACGAGACGTTCAACTACATCCGCAACTCCGTGAAGGCCACGGTCGACGCCTACGACGGCTCGGTGACGCTGTACGAGTGGGAGTCCGACCCCGTCCTGCAGACCTACATGCAGGCGTTCCCGGGCGTCGTCGAGCCGCGGGACTCGATGAGTGCCGAGCTGGAGAGCCACATGCGGTACCCGGAGGACCTGTTCAAGGTCCAGCGGGAGATCCTCACCCGCTACCACGTCGACGACCCGGTCGACTTCTACAACCAGAACGACCGCTGGCAGATCCCGGACGACCCGACCCAGGACACCACGCAGGACCAGCCGCCGTACTACATCCTGGCCCAGCGGCCGGGTGACGAGGAGGCCAGCTTCCAGCTGACCAGCCCGATGAACGCCTTCGAACGGCAGAACCTGTCGGCGTTCATCTCCGCCTCGAGCGCGCCGGAGACCTACGGGGAGATCCAGGTCCTGCAGCTGCCCGGGAACACGCCGTTCCGTGGACCGGGCCAGGTGCAGAACGCCTTCGAGACCAACAACCTGATCCGGCCCGACCTGACCCTGTTCAACAGCGACAGTTCGACGGCGGTGTTCGGCAACCTGCTCACCCTGCCCATCGGGGACGAGGGGCTGCTCTACGTCGAGCCGCTGTACGTCCGGTCCTCCGGCGAGGGCGGGTTCCCGCTGCTGCAGAAGGTCCTGGTCAACTTCGGGGACCGGATCGGCTACGCCAACACCCTGTCCGAGGCCCTGGACCAGGTCTTCGGCGCCGGAGCGGGGGAGTCGGCCACCGACAGCAACGACATCGCCGACACCGTCGACGAGGACGCCACCCCCGACGTGGTGCCCGAGCCGATCCCGGACCCCGAGGTGCCGGTGGGGGGCCCCGCGACGGGCGACGGGCCGGGCGACGAGGCGGCGACCCCGGAGATGGCCGGCGCGGTCTCGGACATCAACGCCGCGCTGGAGGCGCTCCGGACCGCCCAGCAGGGTGGCGACTTCGCCGGCCAGGGCGCGGCGCTGGAGGACCTGCAGGTCGCGGTCGAGGCCTACCAGGCGGCGCAGGCGGCCGCCGAGGCGGCACCGGGCGGCTGAGCTCGGGGTGGGGAGGGGGCCTGAGTGCCCCCTCCCCACAGAGCTGGTAGGGTTGTCTTCACCGACGCGGGGTGGAGCAGCTCGGTAGCTCGCTGGGCTCATAACCCAGAGGTCGCAGGTTCAAATCCTGCCCCCGCTACAGAAGACAGGGCCCCTCACAGTGACTGTGAGGGGCCCTGTCGCATGTGTCCGTGCGGCGCCGGCTCGTCCCGGAGTTGCACCTCCAGCAGTACGCGGCAGCTGACGACCACCTCCCGTGCCTCCAGTTCGCCGACCTCCCGATCCAGCTCCCGGGGAGATCAGGGCGTCGCCTCGCCAGCCTGCTCGACATGCGCGCCCGCCTCGCGATCCGCACGGTCTTGTCCACGAGCGCGCTGGTGGTGGTGGTCGCTGGCTGCGGCGGGGAGGCCGACGAGACGACCGTCACCACCGACGGCGCCACGTCGGAGGCCGAGCAGGACACCAGGTCTGCCGCCGACGCCGCGTCCTTCTGCTCCGACATGGACGAGCTCTTCAGACGACTGGAGGCGTCGGCGGAGGTCGAGGACGTGGAGGCCGGCGATCCCCGTGCCGTGCGCGACGTGCTCAGCGCGTTGACCGACCAGCTGGCAGCGATGGAGCCGCCGGCGGAGCTCGACGGTCAGTTCTCGGTCGTGGTCGGCGCAGGACGGGACGCCATCGAGCAGACCCAGGGGACAGCCCCGGTCTCGCCGGAGGACCTGGCGGCGTGGCAGGGGGCCTTCGACGACTACTCGGCCCGGAGCGCACCGCCCATGGACGAGATCATGGACCACGCGCAGGTCGAGTGCGGCGTCACCCCGCCCAGCACGAACTGACCGTCGGCGGAGAGGTCTGCCCGGGCAGGTCACGCCGGGGGACCACGGTCACCGGGGGTCCGTTCTCGTCCGTGCGGGGTCGTCCTGCCGTGCCGGTGTCCCTGGCCGGGAAGATGGCCGAGCGGATGGCCGTTAGCATGGGACCAGCACCTGCCTCAGGGGCCTGTCGCTCATCCGGCGACGACGTCTTCCGTGCGGTGGGTGCCCCGGCCATCGAGTGGTGGCTGCAGGTCCCCACCGTGGGTGGGCTGTCCGGCCCCGATCACGTCGATCTGCTGCAGATCCGTGGGGCCGGGTCGTGATCGGGAGCGACCGTCCTGGTTGCCTCCTCGCGACAGCCGTCACCCCGATCGCGGACCTGTGTGCGGCACCCGCCGCGGCCACCGGGCCGGGCGTTCCAGAGGAGGATTCTTGGCTCGACGAGGCCAGGCCCAGGCGGGCACCCGCCGTGGCGCCCCGCGCACCCAGCGACGCGCCCGGGACCGTGACGAGGGCGACCTCATCGCGGTCCTCGCCCGCACCGTCCGGGAGGTCGAGGCGGCCGCCCAGCGCGGTCGCGTGACCCCCGCCGTGCGCGCGAAGTTCCAGGTCGTGGCGCTCCTGGTGCGCGAGGAGCACGCCCGGGTCCGGGCGGAGGAGGCCGGCACCGACAGCCGCCGGGCCGAGCAGCTCAAGCGGCTCGACGGGATCGGGACGATCCTCGCGAAGACCGCCGTGCGGGACTCCGGCCTGCTCGCGCTCCTCGCCGAGGACGCGGTCGTGTCCGAGGCGGCCAGGTCGCTCAAGCGGCAGCTGCTGGAGTCCGTCGGCGTCGAGCCGGTCCCCGACGAGGCGCCGGCGCCGGAGCCCGCTGCGGCTGCCGTCGCCCCCGAGCGCCAGGTGGTGCCGCAGTCGGTCGTGTCCCGGCAGCTGGCCAACCCGTTCCTGGCCCCGGACTTCTCGGCCGTCCGGCCGGCCGCGCCCCGGCCACGCCGGCTGGCCGGGTGGGAGCTGATCGGTCCGCTGCTGAACTCCTTCGAGCGCGCGTCCGGTGGCGCCCCGGCCTGCCTGGACCTCCCGTTCCCGACCAGCCGGTTCACGCCGGCCGGGCTGGACCTGATGCCGCACCAGGGGCAGCTGGTCGCCGCGGCGGCCGCCGGCCACCGGACGTTCCTGCTGGCCGACGAGCCCGGGCTGGGGAAGACGGCGCAGGCGCTGCTCGCCGCAGAGGCGGCGGACGCCTACCCGCTGCTCGTCGTCGTGCCGAACGTCGTCAAGACCAACTGGGCACGCGAGGCCGGGCTCTGGACGCCGCACCGCACGGCGACCGTGATCCACGGCAACGGGGAGACGATCGACGGCTTCGCGGACATCGTGGTCGTCAACTACGAGGTCCTGGACCGCCACGTGGGCTGGCTCGGCGACTTCGGCTTCGGCGGGATGGTCGTCGACGAGGCGCACTTCATCAAGAACAAGACCTCCCAGCGCTCGCAGCACGTGCTGGAGCTCTCCGAGCGGATCCGCACCCGCAACCCCCGCCCCCTGCTCATGGCGCTCACCGGGACGCCGTTGATCAACGACATCGAGGACTTCCGGGCCATCTGGCAGTTCCTCGGCTGGATCGACGACGCCAAGCCGCTCGCAGAGCTGATGGACACCCTCGAGGAGACCGGTCTCACGCCCGCCGACGCCGGGTTCTACGGCACGGCCCGCCGGTGCGTCATCGACCTGGGCATCGTCCGGCGTCGCAAGGTCGACGTGGCCGCCGACATCCCCGCACGCCGGATCGCCGATCTGCCCGTCGAGCTCGACGGGGCGGCCGGCCGGTCGATCCGGGCGGCGGAACGCGACCTCTCCCGCCGGCTGGTGAAGCGGTACGAGTCCGCGCTCGCGGCCCGCGAGTCCGCCACCGTCGTCGAGGGCATCGACGCCGGCCTCGTGCGCCAGGTGGCCCGCTGGGAGCTGAAGGACGCGACCTCGACCAAGGCCGGGGAGAACGTCTTCAGCATGATGCGGCGGATCGGCGAGGCGAAGGCCGGCCTCGCCGCCGACTACGCCGCGCAGCTCGCCCGCAGCGCCGGCAAGGTCGTCTTCTTCGCCAAGCACATCGACGTCATGGACACCGCCGAGGAGGTCTTCACCAAGCAGGGGGTCCGCTTCTCCTCGATCCGCGGCGACCAGACGCCGGGGGCGCGGCAGCGGAACATCGACGCGTTCGTCAACGACCCGGGCGTCTCCGTCGCGGTCTGCTCCCTGACGTCGGCCGGCGTCGGGCTCAACCTCCAGGTCGCCTCGAACCTGGTGCTCGCCGAGCTCTCCTGGACCGACGCCGAGCAGACCCAGGCCATCGACCGCGCCCACCGGATCGGCCAGACCGAGCCGGTCACCGCCTGGCGGATCATCGCCGCGCAGACGATCGACGCCCGGATCGCCGAGCTGATCGACAGCAAGGCCGGTCTCGCAGCCCGTGCACTGGACGGGTCGGACGAGGAGGTCGGCTCCTCGACCGACGTGCAGCTCGAGGCGTTGGTCGCCCTGCTGACCGAGGCGCTGGAGGCGGCGGCCGAGCCGGTCCCCGCCGCTGAGATCACCCTCTGACCCCCCCGGTGCAAGTGGTCCGCGGCGTGGGGTAACGTTCTCCTTGCGACGCGGGGTGGAGCAGCTCGGTAGCTCGCTGGGCTCATAACCCAGAGGTCACAGGTTCAAATCCTGTCCCCGCTACCAACCGGAGGGCCCGGTCACCGTCATGGTGACCGGGCCCTCCGTCTGTGTGCGCCCAGCCGGTTGTGCAGACTCTGGCTGCTGCAGCAGGACCCGGCAGCGCCGTGCGACAGGAGGACCTCCAGATGGACGCGGGACCGATCGCCGACCGGGCACGGCGATGGCCGGGGCAGGTCACCGAGCGCACGTTGGCCGACGGGCGGCCGATCCTCTACTTCGACGACGAGGCGACCGACGGCCCGGTGCACGCCACGGCCGACGCCCGTCCCCTGCTGGAGGCGCCGCGGGCGGGAGAGGTCCGCTACGACGTCCTCACCGGTGAATGGGTGACCATCGCCGGGCACCGGATGAACCGCACGTTCCTGCCCAGCGCGGCCGACTGCCCGCTCGACCCCACCCGCGACCCGTCCCGGCCGACCGAGGTGCCCGACAGCGAGTACGACGTCGCCGTCTTCGCCAACCGCTTCCCGAGCTTCGCGCCGCTGACCGCGGGACCGGCCGAGGGGGCGCCCGCCGTCCCGTTCGGCCCGCCCGACGCCCCCGCCCACGGCCACTGCGACGTGGTGGTGTTCTCCAGTGACCACGACGCCGCGGTCGTCGACCTGCCGGCTGCCCGGATGCGCACGATCGTGGAGGCCTGGGCGCAGCGGACGGCGGCGCACTCGGCCGATCCCGGTGTCGCCGAGGTCTTCGTGTTCGAGAACAGCGGCCAGGAGATCGGGGTCACGCTGACCCACCCGCACGGGCAGGTCTACGCCTATCCCGTCGTCGCGCCGCGCACCGGCCAGCTGCTCGAGCAGGCCCGCCGGCACCGGGACGCGACCGGCGGCAACCTGCTGGCCGACGTGCTGGCCGCCGAGCAGGCCGAGGGCACCCGCGTCGTGCTGGCCGGCGAGCACTTCACCGCCTACGTGCCGAGGGCCGCCCGCTGGCCGGTGGAGGTGCACCTGGCACCGCACCGCGACGTGCCCGACCTGGCCGCCCTGGACGACGCCGAGCGCGCCGAGCTGGCCGGGCTCTACCAGGAGCTGCTGCGCCGGGTGAACCGCTTCCACCCCGGCGTCGAGCGGGTGCCCTACATCTCCGGCTGGCACCAGGCACCGACCGGCGAGCAGCGCGACCTCGGACGCCTGCACCTGCAGCTGTTCTCGCTGCTGCGGGCCCCCGGGAAGCTGAAGTACCTGGCCGGCTCGGAGTCCGGGATGGGCGCCTGGATCAACGACACCACGCCGGAGCGGATCGCCGAGCGGCTGCGCGAGGTGGCGTCGTGAGCGGCGGGCGGGCCCAGGCCGAGCTCGCGGTCGCCGAGCTGCGCACCACCTGGGGGAGCGAGCCGGACGGCGTCTGGACCGCACCGGGCCGGGTCAACCTGATCGGCGAGCACGTCGACTACACCGGCGGGCGGTGTCTGCCGATGGCGCTGACCCGGGTGACGGCCGCGGCCGTCCGCCGGCGGGACGACGACCGGGTCCGGATCAGCAGCACCGACCCCGACGCCGCACCGTTCGAGGGCACCCTGGCCGACCTTGGCCCCGGCCAGGTCTCCGGCTGGGCCGCCTACGCCGCCGGGACGCTGTGGTCGCTGCAGCAGGCCGGCGTCGAGGTGCCCGGCCTGGACGTGGCGGTGAGCAGCGACGTGCCGCTGGGCGCGGGGCTGTCCAGCTCGGCCTCGCTGGAGGCGGCGGTGGCGCTGTCGGCGGCCGAACTGGCCGGTCGGGCCGACGACCGCGAGCTGCGGCACCTGCTGATCCAGGCCGCGATCCGGGCGGAGAACGAGGTCGTCGGCGCCGGCACCGGTGGGATGGACCAGACCGTCGCGCTGCTGGCCGAGGGGGGCTCGGCCCTGCTCATCCACACCCGGGACTCCCGCACCGAGCCGGTGCAGCTGGGGCTGGCCGAGGCCGGCCTGGAGCTGATGGTCATCGACACCCGGGTCTCCCACACCCTGGCCGACGGCCAGTACGCCCAGCGCCGGGCCGACTGCGAGGAGGCGGCCCGCCAGCTCGGCCTGGAGTGGCTCAGCGACGCCACCCCGGCCGACGTGGCGCGGCTGGGCGACCCGCGGCTGCAGGCGCGCACCCGGCACGTGGTCACCGAGAACCAGCGGGTCGACGAGGTCGTCGAGCTGGTGCGGGCCGGCCGGGTCGCCGAGATCGGAGCGCTGCTCGACGGCTCGCACACCTCGCTGCGCGACGACTACGAGGTCTCGGCGGTGGAGCTCGACGTGGTCGTGGTGGCGGCCCGGGCAGCCGGCGCGCTCGGCGCTCGGATGGTCGGCGGCGGCTTCGGGGGCTCGGCCATCGCCCTCATCCGGTCCACTGACGCCCAGGCGGTCGGGGACGCGGTCACGGCCGCCTGCCGCGACCGGGGCCTGACGCTGCCCGGCATCCTCACCGTCACCTCCGGTCCGGCGGCCCGCCGGCTGTCCTGACCCGTCGCGGCCGGGGAACACCCCGGCCGCGACGGGGGTTCCGCAGAGCATGGAGCCGACCGTCACCGACGCCCCCGAGGACAGCCGCTACGAGATCCGGGACGGCGACCAGCTGCTCGGCCAGGCCGCCTACCAGCGCCGCGGCGACCAGGTGGTCTTCACCCACACCGAGGTCGACAGCGACGCCGGGCAGTCGGGGCTGGGCAGCACCCTGGTCCGCGCCGCCCTGGACGACGTGCGGAGCAAGGGCGGCACCGTCGTCCCGATGTGCTCGTTCGTGCGGGGCTGGATCGAGCGCCACCCCGAGTACCGGGACCTGGTCGCCGACGAGGCCTGAGGCCGCTGCGGGCGCGCGGCGCGCGCCTGAGAGGCTGGGGACATGCGTGCCCTGGTCACCGGTTGGTTCAGTTTCGACGAGGTGATCGCCACCATCGGCGACGAACTGGGCGCCGATGCGGTGGTCGGCTGGCTCACCGAGGCCGGCATCGACCACGACGTCGCCTGGGCGCCCTACCTCCAGCGGGGCGCGAACTGGCGCGACGTCGACCCGGCCGACTACACCCACCTGGTCTTCGTCAGCGGTCCACTGTCGGACACCCCGTTGCTGCGGGAGCTGACCGCGGCCTTCGCCGACGCGCAGCGGTGGGCGGTGAACGTCTCGGTGGTCTCCGAGGCCGGGCGTGGGCTCTTCCACCGAGTCTGGGAGCGGGACGCCCCCGGCATCGCCCGGCCGGACTTCGCGATCGGCACCACCACCCCCGACGTCCCGGTGGTCGCCGTCGCCTTCGCGCCGCCGCAGGAGGAGTACGGCGACCGCAGCCGGGCCGCCCAGGTGCGGGGCGCGATCGAGGGCTGGCTGGGTGCCCGGGCGATCCCCTGGTTCGAGCTGACCATGGACCTGTACGAGAAGCCGCACGAGCGGTTCCCGCTGCAGGTGGAGGCGCTGGTCCGCCGGGCGGACGTGGTGGTGAGCATGCGGCTGCACGCCCTGGTGCTCGGTCTGGCGCACGGCGTCCCGGTGGTCGCCTGCGATGCCGTCGTCGGCGGGGCGAAGGTCACCGCGCAGGCCGCGGTGCTCGGCTGGCCGGTCGTGCTGCCCGCCGAGCAGGTGGCCGCCAACGCCCTGGACGCGGCGCTGGAGCACGCCCTGTCGGGCACGCTGACCGAGGAGCTCGCCGAGGCCCGGCGCCGGGGCGCGGCCGGCAACGCGGCGGCGCGCGAGTGGTTCCTCCGGGAGCTCACCGACGGGTGAGGTCGGGTCTGTGACTCCGGTCACGGCTGGGCTAGCGTCGGGGTGCTGTCCCCGTCCGCCTGGAGGCCGACCGTGAGCTCACCGACGCTGGACCTGGACGCCGTCGACCTGTCCGACCGGAGGTTCTGGGGTGCTCCGCCGGAGCAGCGACACGCGGTCTACGACCAGCTGCGCCGCGAGCGTCCGTTCGCGTTCTTCGCCGAGCCGGTGGTCCCCTACATCGAGCCCGGGCCCGGGTATCACGCGGTCACCCGGTACGCCGACGTCGAGGCGATCAGCTGCCAGCCGGCGCTGTTCTCCTCCGGGGCCGGGGCGGTGTCCATCGCCGACATGCCCCCGGACCTCAACGAGTTCTACGGGTCGCTGATCAGCATGGACGACCCCCGGCACGGCAAGATCCGGCGGATCGTGGCGAAGGCGTTCACGCCGCGGGTGCTGGAGAAGCTCGTGGGCAACGTGCAGGCCGTGGCCGACGACGTGGTCGCCCGCGCCCGGCGCACCGCCGAGGACGGCGACGGCACCATCGACGTGGTCGCCGACCTGGCCGCACCGATCCCGCTGCGGGTCATCTGCGACATGATGGGCGTCCCGGAGGGCGACCGGGCCCTGGTGCTGCGGCAGTCGAACGTCATCCTCTCCGGCGGTGATCCGGAGCTCGTCGAGGACGAGGAACAGATGGTCACCGCCTTCCTGAAGGCGGGGGAGGAGCTCGCCGGCCTGATGGCGCGGCTGGCCGCCGAGCGGCACGCGCACCCGGCCGACGACCTGACCACCGCCCTGGTCACCACCGAGGTCGACGGTGAGCGGCTGACCCACCAGGAGATCGCCTCGTTCTTCATCCTGCTGCTGGTCGCCGGCAACGAGACGACCCGCAACGCGATCTCCCAGGGCGTGCTGGCCCTCTCGGAGCACCCGGCGGAGCGGGAGCGGTGGGCCGCCGACCCCGGGCTCACCCGCACCGCGGTGGAGGAGATCGTGCGCTGGACCAGCCCGATCACCTGGATGCGGCGGACGGCGACCCAGGACGTCGAGCTCTCCGGGCAGTCGTTCCCGGCCGGGTCGAAGTTCCTGCTGTTCTACGGGGCGGCCAACCGCGATCCCGCCGTCTTCGCCGACCCGCACCGGTTCGACCTCTCCCGGGACCCGAACCCGCACGTCGGGTTCGGCTCCCGCGGCCCGCACTTCTGCCTGGGCGCGCACCTGGCCCGGCGGGAGATCGGCGTGGCCTTCCGGGCGTTCGCCGACCAGCTGCCCGACCTGGAGGTCACCGGCCCACCGGCCCGGCTGGAGTCCTCGTTCGTCAACGGGCTCAAGCGCCTGCCGGCGCGGCTGACGGGGGTGCGATGACCCGGGTGGTGGTCGACCGCGAGGTCTGCATGAGCGCGGGGGTGTGCGAGCTGGAGGCGCCGGAGGTCTTCGAGCTGGACACCGCCGGCCGGCTGCAGGTCGGTGAGCCGACCGACCTCACGGCGGTGGAGACCGCGGTGCGCGCGTGCCCGACCGGGGCGCTCTCGCTGGTCGAGGAGGACTGACTGCTCACCCCAGCGGGCGCAGGGCGGTGGCGAACCGCTGTTCCAGCCGGGCCGGCACGGGCCGCCGCTGCCGCACCGCCGCGGGCAGCCGGCGCAGCACGCCGGCCAGTGCCCGGCGGGCAGCTGCGTCCGCCGTCGCCCGCCGGGCCAGCCGGCCGGTCGCGGCCAGCGCCACCGGCAGTGGGCGGCGCAGCCAGTCGACGAGCACGTCGTTGCGGGTCTGCAGCGCCCACCGGGCCGTGCTGGGTGCGTCCGGGCCGGCGGGGTCGTGCCAGGCGACGACGTCCTCGCTGAACACCAGCTGCCACCCGGCCGCCGCCAGGTCCAGGGCCAGCAGGTGTTCCTCGCCGCCGAAGAACAGCAGCGGGGAGAAGCCGCCCACCGCCAGATGGGCGTCTCGGCGGACCACGGCGGCGAACGCCGGGAAGCTCAGCACGTCGGGTCCGGCGGCGGAACGGCCCAGGACGGCGGCGCGGTGCTTGCGGGTGACGGCGTCCTCGCTGCCGTCCCGGGCCATCCGCACCCGGCCGACGACCACGGCGACGTCCGGGTGGGCGTCCAGCAGGTCGGCCGCCGTCTCCAGCGCGCCCGGCTCCCACCACGAGTCGTCGTCGGCGAAGGCCACGTAGGGGGTGGTGGCCCGCTGTACGCCGTGGGTGCGGGCGACCGCGCCGGCGTTGGCCGCCAGCGCCAGCACCTCGACCCGTGGGTGGGTGGCGCGCACCGCGGCCACCGTGCCGTCCGCAGAGCCGTTGTCCACCACGACCACCGGCGGGCCGGCCGGCTCGTCGAGTCGGGCCAGGGACCGCAGCAGGGACGCCCGGCGGTCCCTGGTGGCGATGACGACGCTGACCCGGAGCTCGCTCACGACGAGGCCCCTACCCGCGGCGCGGCGCCCGCACCGCTGGTCGCGCTGAGGCGCGGGTCACCCGGCCGCGGTCAGGCGGAGAGCGCGGTGCTGGGGTGCTCCAGCGCGCCGGCGAGCTCGTCCAGCGGGAGGTCGACGGCGCGGGCGAGGGCGGCGACGGTGAAGAACGCCGGGGTGGGCACCCGGCCGGACTCGATCTTGCGCAGCGCCTCGAGGCTCACGCCGGAGGCGGCGGCGACCTCGCCGGGGGAGCGCGTACCGCGGGCGGCGCGCAGCACGGCGCCCAGCCGGCGGCCGCGGTCGCGCTCGGCGGGGGTCAGCGGAGGGCGCACCATGCCCGTGATACTAATACCGGGATACCAATACCGGAAGGATCATCATGATCGAGCTACGGACCCCCGGCGAGATCGATGCGATGCGGGCAGCCGGAGCCGTGGTGGCGCAGATGCACGCCGCCGTCCACGCTGCGGCGGCCCCCGGCGTCCGGCTGACCGAGCTCGACCAGGTCGCCCGCGACGTCCTCGCCGACGCCGGCGCCACCTCGCCGTTCCTCGGCTACGCGCCCTCGCCCACAGACCCCGCCGTTCCCCGGTGTGGTCTGCCTGTCGGTCAACGACGTGGCGCTGCACGGCATCCCCACCGCCCAGCAGCTCGAGGACGGCGACCTGCTCAGCGTCGACGCCGGCGCCACGCTCGACGGCTGGGTGGGCGACGCGGCCCGCACCTACCCGATCGGCAGGCCCCGGCCGGAGGACCTCGAGCTCGTGGAGACCACCGAGCGGGCGCTGGCCGCCGGGATCGCCGCGGCGGTGGTCGGCAACCGGGTCGGTGACATCTCCGCGGCGATCGCCGCCGTCGGCCGGGCCGGTGGCTGCGGCATCAACACCGACCAGGGCGGGCACGGGGTGGGGCGCACCATGCACGAGGCGCCGCACGTGCCCAACGAGGGCCGGGCCGGGCGCGGGCTGCCGCTGCGGGCGGGCCTGGTGATCGCGATCGAGCCGTGGTTCCTGGCCGGCGGCAGCGACGACTACCGGGTGGACGCCGACGGCTGGACGCTGCGCAGCGCCGACGGCAGCCGCGCCGCCCATGTCGAGCACACCGTGGCCGTCACCGCCGACGGCCCCCGCATCCTGACCGCCCCGGCCTGAGCGCGTCGTCGGTCACCCAGCGCGGTCTCCCGGAGCGGGAGACGACGCTGGGTGACCAACGGCAGCGTCCTCAGCTGAGGGCGTGGTCCAGGTCGGCGAGGAGGTCGTCGAGGTCCTCGATGCCCACCGACAGGCGGACCAGGTCGGCGGGCACCTCCAGCGGGGAGCCGGCGGCGCTGGCGTGGGTCATCCGGTGCGGGTGCTCGATCAGCGACTCCACGCCGCCCAGCGACTCGGCCAGGGTGAACAGCGTGGTCCGCTCGCAGACCCGCAGGGCGGCCTCCTCGCCGCCCTTCAGCCGGAAGGAGACCATCCCGCCGAAGCCGGACATCTGCTTCGCCGCGATCTCGTGGTTGCGGTGCTGCGGCAGCCCCGGGTACAGCACGTCCCCGACCGCCGGGTGCGCGAGCAGCCACTCGGCGATCCGGCCGGCGTTGGCGCTGTGCCGGTCCATCCGGACGCCGAGGGTCTTCAGGCTGCGCAGCACCAGCCAGGCGTCGAACGGGCCGGCCACCCCGCCCATCGCGTTCTGGTGGTAGGCCAGCCGCTCACCGAGATCGGTGTCGGCGACGACCAGCGCCCCGCCGACGACGTCGGAGTGCCCGCCGAGGTACTTCGTCGTGGAGTGCACGACGACGTCGGCGCCCAGCGTCAGCGGCTGCTGCAGGTAGGGGCTGGCGAAGGTGTTGTCGACGACCAGCAGCGTGCCCGAGGCGTGCGCGATCTCGGCCAGCGCCGCGATGTCGGAGACGTTGAGCAGCGGGTTGCTCGGCGTCTCGCACCAGATCACCCGTGCGGTCTCGGGTGCGACGGCGGCCCGGACGGCGTCCAGGTCGTTGAGGTCGACCGGCTGGTGGCTGATGCCCCATGGGGCGAGCACGCGCGAGATCAACCGGTAGGTCCCGCCGTAAGCGTCGCCACCGAGCACGATCGAGTCACCCGGCCGGCACACGGTGCGCAGCAGGGTGTCCTCCGCGGCGAGCCCGGAGGCGAACGCCAGTCCGCGGGTGCCCTGCTCCAGCGCGGCCAGCGCCGTCTGCAGGGTGTCCCGGGTGGGGTTGGCGCTGCGGCTGTACTCGTAGCCGCCGCGGAGCCCGCCGACGCCGTCCTGCTTGTAGGTGGTGGTGAGGTGCAGCGGCGGGATGACCGCGCCGGTGGCGGGGTCGGGCTCCTGCCCGGCGTGGATGGCGCGGGTGTTGAAGCCGGGGCTGCTCATGCCTCGACCGTAGGGGCGACCGCAGCCGGGAGCCCGACGAGGTGGCCCAGCACGTCCTGCCGGGTGACGACGCCGGCCGGCTTGCCGTCCACGTGCACCAGCAGCGCATCGGCGTCGCCGAGGGCCCCGACCGCGGCCGAGACCGGCTCCCCGGAGCCGATGATCGGCAGCGGGGCGGACATGTGCCGCTCCACCGGGTCGGCCAGCGTGGCCCGGCCGGTGAACAGCGCGTCGAGCAGGGTCTTCTCCGCGACCGAGCCGACCACCTCACCGGCGGTCACCGGCGGTTCGGCCTTCACGACCGGCAGCTGGCTCACCCCGTACTCGCGCAGGATGTCGATCGCGTCGCGCACCGTCTCGTTCGGGTGCGTGTGCACCAGCGTCGGGGTGCTGCCGGACTTCGCGTCCAGCAGCTCGCCCACGGTCTCGCCGCCGCCGGCGTCCAGGAAGCCGTAGTCGGCCATCCACTCGTCGTTGAAGATCTTGTTCAGGTAGCCGCGGCCGCCGTCGGGCAGCAGCACCACCAGGACGTCGTCCTTCGTCAGCCGCTCGGCCACCCGCAGGGCCGCCACCACGGCCATCCCGCAGGAGCCGCCGACCAGCAGGCCCTCCTCGCGGGCCAGTCGCCGGGTCATCGCGAAGGAGTCGCCGTCGGAGACCGCGACGATCTCGTCGGCGATCGACTTGTCGTAGGCCTCGGGCCAGAAGTCCTCACCGACGCCCTCGACCAGGTACGGCCGGCCGGTGCCGCCGGAGTAGACCGAGCCCTCCGGGTCGGCGCCGATGACCTGGACCCGGCCCTCGCTGGCCTCCTTGAGGTAGCGGCCGACGCCGGAGATGGTGCCGCCGGTGCCCGCCCCGGTGACGAAGTGGGTGATCTTCCCCTCGGTCTGCGTCCAGATCTCCGGCCCGGTGGTCTCGTAGTGCGAGCGCGGGTTGTTCGGGTTGGCGTACTGGTCGGCCTTCCAGCCGCCCGGGGTCTCCTTGGCCAGCCGGTCGGAGACCGAGTAGTAGGACCGCGGGTCGGCCGGGTCGACGGCGGTGGGGCAGACGTGCACCTCGGCGCCGTAGGCCCTCAGCACGTTGATCTTCTCCTGGCCCACCTTGTCCGGGCAGACGAAGATGCACTTGTAGCCGCGGGTCTGGGCCACCAGCGCCAGCCCGATGCCGGTGTTGCCGCTGGTGGGCTCGATGATGGTGCCGCCCGGCCGGAGGTCGCCGGCCGCCTCGGCTGCCTCGATCATCCGCAGCGCGATCCGGTCCTTCACCGAGCCGCCGGGGTTGACGTACTCGACCTTGGCCAGCACCAGCGGTGCGTCCGGGCCGAGGTGGGAGGTCACGGAGTTCAGCC
This sequence comes from Modestobacter sp. VKM Ac-2984, assembly GCF_026967985.1. Lineage (GTDB taxonomy): Bacteria > Actinomycetota > Actinomycetes > Mycobacteriales > Geodermatophilaceae > Modestobacter. The sequence continues at coordinate 125,518 of NZ_JAPVBJ010000004.1, forward strand.
GGACCAGCGGGGTGTCGCCGATGAGCTCGACGACGGACTCGGCGTACTGCACGGGGTCTCCTGCTCTGCGGGTGGGCCGGCGGCGGATCACGCGCACCGGCGTACCCGACCATCCCACCAGACGCCGCGAACGCGCGTCAGTACGGCAGGTGGTACGCGTGCAGCGGGCGGCAGAGCGCCTCGTGGAGGTCGGCGTCCCGGCCGCGGTGCACGTCCTGCAGCCGTCCACCGGCGACCACCGGACCCAACCCGTCGTCGGTGACCGACGACGACCAGGTCCTCTGCCCGGGCGCGCTGACCGTCGATTTACGGCGTATACCCTCGGTCCGCCGGGGCGTCACCCCCCGGTCAGGCGGACGTCGAACCCACGGCTCACCCGCCGCACTGGAGAGGGACCCCCGAGACGATGACCGAGAGTCTGGGCGCACTGCACCAGGAGCTGGCGGGCGTCGTCCTCGTGGGGCGGGAGCTGCCTGAGGTGTTGACCGAGATCGTCCAGATCTCCCACCGTGCGATCCCCGGTGCCGAGGCCACCTCGATCACGCTCATCCGTGACGACCGCCCCTTCACCGCTGCCTTCGACGGGCAGATCGCCATGGACGCCGACGAGCTGCAGTACGCGTACGGGTACGGCCCGTGCGTCGACGCAGGGCGGTCCGGGGAGGTCTTCCTCGTGGAGGACATGCGCCACGAGGAGCGCTGGCCCGAGTACGCACAGCAGGTCGCGGGGCTGGGGGTGCTCAGCTCGCTGTCGATCCCGCTGCCCTTCCAGGGCGCGAACATCGGCGCGCTGAACAACTACGCCCGCCACCCCGGGGCCTTCGGCGTGGCCGACGTGACCATCGGCGAGGAGGTGGCGGCCTTCGTCGCGATCGCCGTCGGCAACGCCGAGGCCGCTGCCCGGGCCACCAACGACGTGGCCAACATGCGTCAGGCGATGGCCTCCCGCGCGGCGATCGAGCAGGCCAAGGGCATCCTGATGGAGCGCTACAAGATCACGCCCGAGCAGGCGTTCACGCTGCTCACCCACGCGTCGCAGCGCACCAACGTCAAGCTGCGCGACATCGCCGAGGAGCTCGCCGCGACCGGGCTGCTGCGCGGCAGCTGACCGGCGGCTGGCGCCCTGCTCGGGGGCGGGGCCAGGATCAGGGCATGCGACAGACCCGGCCCCGGCCGGCCGCGGTGCCGGGCGCCCGATGACCGTCGTGCTCGGCGCCGACCTCGGCACCAGCGGGCTCAAGCTCGCCGCGCTGGACCTCGACGGCGCGGTCGTCGCGGAGAGCGAGGTCGGCTACGCGGTCGACCGCCCGCGGCCGGGCTGGGCGCAGACGGATGTCGCCGTCTGGCTGCGGGCACTGGACGACGCCCTCGCCGCGGTGGCCGGGACGCTCGGCGACCGGCCGGTGGCTGCCCTCGGGTTCTCCGGCCAGATGCACGGCGCTGTGCTCGTCGACGGAGCCGGCGCGGCGCTGGCCCCGGCACTGCTGTGGCCGGACCAGCGTGCGACCGGGGAGCTGCAGCGCTGGCGGGAGCTCTCCGGACCCGACCGCGCCGCGCTGGCCAACCCCCTGGCCGCCGGGATGACCGGGCCGTTGCTGGCCTGGCTCGGTGTGCAGCACCCGGAGTTGGTCGCCCGGGCGGCGACGGTGCTGCTGCCCAAGGACGCCGTCCGGGCCGCCCTCGTGCCCGGCGCCGACCCGGCCGTCACCGACCGCAGCGACGCGTCGGCGACGCTGCTGTGGGACGTGCCCGGCGACCGCTGGTCGACCGCGGCCACCGCCGCCGCCAGCGCCGACCCGGCCCTGCTCCCGGCCGTCCTGCCGGGGACGACCGTCGTCGGGGTCGCGCCCGTGCTCGGTGGGGGAGTGCCGGTGGTGGTCGGTGGCGCCGACACCCCGCTCGCGCTGCTGGCCACCGGCACCACCACCGGTGTGCAGGTCAACCTCGGCTCGGGCGCCCAGGTCATCCGGCCGCAGGTGTCGCCGCAGCCGGCTGCCGACCCCGCCGTGCACTGCTACGCCGACGTCGAGGGCGGCTGGTACGCCATGGCCGCGCTGCAGAACGCCGGCACCGCGTGGACCTGGGTCCGCGAGGTGCTGGGCCTGGACTGGCCGGCCCTCACCGCCAGCCTGGCCGCCACCCGGCCGGGCGCGGGCGGCGTGGTGTTCTCCCCGTTCCTGACCGGTGAGCGGGGCGGCGTGGCCGGGCCGGCCGACCGCGGCGGCTGGACGGGGCTGTCGGCCGACACCACCCGGGCCGACCTCGCCCGCGCGGCGCTGGAGGGCGTGGCGTGCGCCGTGGCGGCAGCGCTGGACCTGCTCGGACCGGAGGCCGGTGGGCCGGTCGTGCTCACCGGCGGGGGCGGGCGGGACGCCGGGGTGCAGCAGCTCCTCGCCGACGTGCTCGACCGGCCGGTGCAGCACGTGCAGGTCCGGAGCGCATCGGCGGCCGGTGCCGCGGTGCTGGCCGCCCGCGGCGTGGGCCTGGCCGTGGAGCCCGGGCGGGCGGGCGGGCCGGTCGTCGGACCGAGGGAGGCGGCGGCGTTCGCCGCCGTCCGCGAACGCTGGGCCGCGGCCCGGCGCTGACCCCCGGTCGCCCCGCGCGGAACGCCGGCGCTGCTGGCACCGTTGTGGTCGACGAGCGGGCCCGACCGGGAGCCGCAGGAGTGCAAGGGGGTGGGCGCACCATGGCGTCGCTGATGAACAAGGTCATGCAGTTCGCGAACAGCCCGAAGGGCAAGCAGGTGGTCCGTCAGGCGACGGAGAAGGCCCAGCAGCTGGCCAACGACCCGAAGACCCGGGCGAAGATCGAGGACGTCCGGCGCCGGGTGCAGGGCGGCCGCGGCGGCTCCGGCTCAGGCACCACACACTGACCCGCAGGCACTGACCCGTTCGACCCAGGCCGGCGGCGCTCACTCCCCCCGGGGGGCGAGCGCCGTCAGCACGTCGGCGTGCAGGACGCCGTTGCTGGCCACCGCGCTGCCGCCGGCCGGCCCGGCGTTGCCGGCCAGGTCGCTGAACGCGCCCCCGGCCTCGCGCACGATGACGTCGAGGGCGGCGAGGTCCCACAGGGACACCTCGGGCTCGCAGGCGACGTCGACGGCGCCCTCGGCGACCATCATGTAGCTCCAGAAGTCGCCGTACGCACGGGTCCGCCATACCGAACGTGTCAGGTCAAGGAACGGCTCGAGCCGACGCTGCTCCTCCCAGCCGGAGAGGCTGGAGTAGGACAGGCTCGCGTCGGCCAGGGCGCCCACCTGCGAGACCGTGCAGCGGGTGGCGTTCTCCAGCCGGCGTCCGGTCCAGGCGCCGGTGCCCGCCGCGGCCCACCACCGTCGGTTCAGTGCCGGTGCCGAGACCAGCCCGACCACCGGCAGGTCGCCGTCGAGCAGGGCGACGAGGGTGGCCCACACCGGGACGCCACGGACGAAGTTCTTGGTGCCGTCGATCGGGTCGATCACCCACCGGCGGTCACCGCGGCCGGTGCTGCCGAACTCCTCGCCGAGCACCGCGTCCCGGGTGCGGGCGCGGGCCAGCGTGCTGCGCAGCTGCTCCTCGACCGCGTGGTCGGCGTCGGTGACCGGGGTGAGGTCGGGCTTGGTGTCGACCCGCAGGTCCTGCGCCCGGAACCGGTCCAGGCTGATCGCATCGGCCTGGTCGGCCAGTACGTGCGCCAGGCGCATGTCCTCGTTGTATCCCCGCTGGCCAGCCGTCATGGCCCGAACCTAGCGGGCGGGGTCCGCAGAGCCCCGCCCGCCGAGGGCGAGGGGGTCCTGCTCAGTTGAAGACGGCCTTGCTGACCGCCGCCGGGGTGTCGTACTCCTGGTCGTCGATCCCTTTGAGGGCGTCGAGGACCTCCTCGCTGCCTCCCTGGGACTCCGCGTGCTTCACCACGTCGTCCTTCTTCGCCGGGTAGTCCATGCCGGACAGGGCCTTCTGGATGTCGATCGGGCTCACCATGGGCCGCTGGGTACCCGGAGCTCCGCCGGCGATGCACGGATACCGTCGTGGTGTGGAGGCCGGGACCATCGTCGGGCTGTTGGCCGATCCGGTGCGGCTGAAGGTCGTCGCCGCCCTGGCTCTCGGTGCGGGCACGATCGAGGACGTCGCCGGGACGTCGGGGCTGTCCCTGAAGGAGGTCGCCCTGGCCGCGCGGCGGTTGGCCCGGGCCGGCCTGGTGCACCGCGACGGTCACGCCCTCACGCTGCACACCGTGCGTTTCGGGGAGGCGGCCCGGGCAGCGGCCGCCACCGCTCCGCCGGCACCGCAGCTGTCCGCCGATCCCGGGGCGGACGCCGTGCTGCGCGTCTTCGTCCGGGACGGCAGGCTGGTCTCCGTCCCCGCGCAGCACAGCAAGCGCCGGGTCGTGCTCGAGCACCTCGTGCACGTCTTCGAGCCGGGTGTCCGCTACCCGGAACGGGAGGTCAACGCACTGCTGGCCGCCTGGCACCCGGATGTGGCCGCGCTCCGCCGATACCTGGTGGACGAGGCGCTGCTGACCCGGGAGTCAGGGGTCTACTGGCGCAGCGGCGGTTACGTGGAGGTGTGACGGTGCGACGGCAGGTGTTCGCGTTCTCAGGAGTGATCCAGCCGCGGCCGGGGGAGCGGGGCAACCGGCCGCTCCTGGAGCACGTGCTGGCGCTGGGTGCGGCCCGGCGCACGGACGGCGGGCCGGTGCGGCTGTGCTACGTCCCGACCGCGGTGGGCGACGACCCGGCCGCCGTCGGGGCCTACCAGCGGGTGTTCGGGGGCCGGGACGACGTCGTCCTGAGCGTGCTGCGGCTGTTCCCGCAGCCCAGCGTCCCCGACGTGCGCAGCCACCTGCTCACCCAGGACGTCGTGCTGGTCGAGGGCGGCAGCGTGGTGAATCTGATGGCGGTCTGGCGGGCGCACGGGCTGCACACGGTGCTGCGCGAGTGCTGGGAGGCCGGGGTGGTGCTCGCCGGGCCGAGCGCGGGCAGCCTGTGCTGGCACGTGGGCGGGCCCACGGACTCGTGGTCCGACCGGCTCGACCCGTTCACCGAGGGGCTCGGGTTCCTGCCGTACAGCAACGGCGTGCACGACGACCTGACCGACCAGCCGCGCCGGGAGACCTACCGCCGGCTGGTCGCCGCCGGGACCTTGCCCGCCGGCTACGCGACCGAGGACGGCGTGGGGCTGCACTACGTGGGCTCCGAGCTCGCCGAGGCGGTCACGGTGCGGCCCGGGGCCCGGGCGTGGCGGGTCGACCCGGACGACCGCGGCGGCTGGACCGAGCGCGCGATCACCCCCCGCGAGATCTGACCCGCGAGGTCCCGCCCCTTCCCGACGGCCCCGTCCCGAGGCTCGTCCCGAGCTCGCGAGGGATGAGGAGGACGGGGTCCTTCCTCAGTGGCCGGGGGTGACGTGGCCGACGGCGGTGATCAGCCGGCGGAAGCTGGCCAGCCGCTCCCGCGCGGCGGGGGTGCCCCCGGCGGCCCAGGGGTCCAGGGCGCACTCCGGGTCCTCGGCGGTGTGCCCGCAGCCGGGCGGGCAGTCGACCGCGGCCTCGGCGAGGTCGTCGAAGGCGGCCAGCACGTCCTGCGGGGTCACGTGCGCCAGCCCGAAGGAGCGGATGCCCGGGGTGTCGATCAGGGTGCCGCCCCCGGGCAGGTCCAGCAGCACCGCCGAGGAGGACGTGTGCCTGCCCTTGCCGATCTTGCTCACGTCGCCGATGGCCCGGAAGGCGCCCGGGATCAGCCGGTTGAACAGCGTCGACTTGCCGACCCCGGACTGGCCGACCAGCACGCTCATCTGGTCCCGCAGCCGGGTCACCAGCTCATCGAGCGGCGCCTCGCGGGACATCGGGACCGCGTCGACCTCCAGTCCGGCGTACCGGTCCAGCAGTGGCTGCGGGCTGGCCAGGTCGGACTTGGTCAGCACCAGCAGTGGCGACAGCCCCCCGGCGTAGGCGGCGACCAGGCATCGGTCCAGGAAGCCGAGCGCCGGCTCGGGGTCGGCGATCGAGGTGACGACGACGAGCTGGTCGGCGTTGGCCACCACGATCCGCTCGGTGGGGTCGGTGTCGTCGGCGGTGCGGCGCAGCGAGGTGACCCGGTCGGCGATCGTCACGATCCGGGCCAGGCTGTCGGTGCGTCCGGAGGTGTCGCCCACCAGCCGCACCCGGTCCCCGACGACGACGCCGTGCTTGCCGAGCTCGCGGGCGCGCATCGAGGTGACGTCGACGGGGGTGCCCCCGGGGCCCTCGACCCGGACGGTCATCCGGCCGCGGTCCACCGCGATCACCAGCCCGGGCACGGCCTCCTCGTGCGTGGGGCGGGTGCGGGTGCGCGGACGGGAGCCGTGCCGTGAGGCCCGGACGCGGACGTCGTCCTCGTCGGACCGGCTGTCCATCTTCCGGCTCACGCGGGCACCCCGGCGTCCTCGCCGAGCAGACCGGCCCAGCGTTCCCGGAAGTCCGGCAGCGTCTTGGTCACCGCCCCCGGGTCGGTGACCTCGATGCCGTCGACCGCCAGGCCGAGCACCGCCGCCGCGTGCACCATCCGGTGGTCGGCGTAGGAGTCCAGCCGGGCCGGGCGGGGTCGCCCGGGGGTGATGACCAGCCCGTCGGGCAGCTGCTCCACGCGGGCGCCGACGGCGCTGAGCACCTCGTCCAGCGCCTGCAGCCGGTCGGTCTCGTGGCCGCGCAGGTGGGCGATGCCGGTGAGCCGGGAGGGCCCGTCGGCCAGGGCGCACAGTGCGGCCAGCACCGGGGTCAGCTCACCCACCTCACCCAGGTCGGCCTCGAGAGGGGCGATCCGGGCGCCCCCGCTCACCTGGAGCCCGGCGGGGGTGCGGGTCACCGCGGCGCCCATCGCGGTGAACAGCGTGTCGAGCTGGGCGCCGGGCTGGGTGGTGTCGGTCGGCCAGTCGCGCACGGTCACCCGGCCACCGGTGACGAGGGCGGCGGCCAGGAAGGGCGCCGCGTTGGACAGGTCGGGCTCGACGACGCGGTCCAGCGCCGCGACCGGGCCCGGGGCGACGCGCCACCCGCCGTCGGTCCGGCTCACCTGCACCCCGTGCTCGGCGAGCGTCCGGACGGTCATCTCCACGTGCGGCAGCGACGGCAGGCTCCCGGCGAGGGTCAGCTCGATGCCGCGGTCGAAGCGGGCCGCGGCCAGCAACAGCCCGGACACCACCTGACTGGACTCACTGGCGTCGACGGTGACCGCACCGCCACGCACCGCGCCGGTGCCGTGCACGGTGAACGGGGCCCGGCCGCGGCCGTCGTCGTCGACCCGGACGCCGAGGTCCCGGAGGCCGGCGATCAGGCCGGCGTTGGGCCGGTCGCGCAGCCGGGCGTCGCCGTCCAGCCGGACCGGCCCGGCGGCCAGCGCGGCCACCGGCGGCAGGAAGCGGAGCACTGTGCCGGCCAGCCCGGCGTCCACCTCGGCCGGCCCTCGCAGGGACCCGGGCGTGACCAGCCAGTCCGCACCGTCGGAGTCGATGCCGACGCCGATCGCCCGCAGCCCGGCGGCCATCAGGTCGGTGTCGCGGGCGCGCAGCGGGCGCACCAGCCGGCTGGGCCCGTCGGCGATCGCGGCCAGCACGAGGGCACGGGCGGTGATCGACTTGGACCCGGGCAGGGTCACCACGGCGTCCACCGGGGTGCGGCGGGCGGGCGTCGTCCAGACCTCGGTCATGCCGCTCATCCTGCCCTGCCGGCCTCCTCGGCCAGCGCCGAGACGATGGCCGCGACCCGACGCTGCCGGGTCGCCTCCGCCTTCGCGCCCTCGACGGCGAGCACGTGTCGGAGCCGGGCGCTGTGGGAGAGGGACTCGAAGCGCTGCCGGGCAGCCGGCTCGGCGTCCAGTGCTGCCGCCAGTTCGAGCGGGACGTCGACCTCGCGCGGCTCGGTGTCCAGCACGACGTCCACCTCGACCTGGTCGCCGGCGGCGACCCCGGCCGCGGAGCGACGCTCCGCGCTGAGCGGGATGAGGAAGCGTCCACCCCTGCTGGCGATCGACGTCCGGTAGCTGTGCCCGCCGACGGTGACCGACACCGCCGGCTTCCGCCCGCCGCCGAGCGCCTCGACCACCTCCGGCGGCACGGGCATGCCGGTGGCCGTCCTGCCGTGCAGCTCGACCGTGGTCGTGAACCTCATGGGCCAGGAGGATGGCAGCTCCGGGCACTGCCGCGACAGTGCCCGGAGCGGGGGTTCAGCCGCCGACGTGCTGGGCCGGTGCCGCCTGCTTCTTCGGCGGCATCGTGCGCACCAGCCGGCGGTTGGCGAACTCGAACATGCCCAGCTCGGAGAGCTCGCGCCCGTAGCCGGACCGCTTCACCCCGCCGAAGGGCAGCTCGGGGGAGGAGCCCGACGGCTGGTTGATCCAGACCATCCCGGACTCCAGCCGGTCGGCCACCTCGCGGGCCCGCTCGGTGTCGCCGCTGTAGACGGCCGCGGAGAGCCCGAAGTCGCTGTCGTTGGCCAGCGCGACGGCCTCGTCGGCGTCCTTCGCCCGGTAGACGACGGCGGCCGGCCCGAAGAGCTCCTCGTGGTAGGCCCGCATCTCCGGGGTGACGTCGGCCAGCAGCGTCGCCTGGACGAACGCACCGTCGTGCTCGGGGCGGCTGCCGCCGGCGAGCACGGTGGCGCCCTTGTCCACGGCGTCCTGGATCTGCGCGGCGAGGTCCTGCGCGGCCCGCTCGGTCGACAACGGGCCCAGCGTCGTGGCCGGGTCGGCCGGGTCGCCGGGGGCGAAGCTGCCGAAGGCCTGCTGCAGGCCGGCGACGACGTCGTCGTAGACCTCGTCGAGCACGATGATCCGCTTGGCGGCGATGCAGGCCTGGCCGGTGTTGGCCATCCGGGCCATGGTCGCGGCCTTGACCGTGCGGCCGAGGTCCGGGGCGTCCAGCACGATGAACGGGTCGCTGCCGCCCAGCTCCAGCACCGACTTCTTCAGGTGCTTGCCGGCCAGCTGGGCCACGCTCGCCCCGGCCCGCTCGCTGCCGGTGAGCGTCACGCCCTGCACCCGCCGGTCGGCGATGACCTGCTCGACGTCGGCGATCCGCAGGAACAGGTTGGTGTAGACGCCCTCGGGGGCCCCGGCGTCCCGGAACAGCTGCTCCAGGGCGAGGGCGCACTGCGGGTTGTTCTCCGCGTGCTTGAGCAGGATGGTGTTGCCCAGGGTCAGGTTGGGGCCGGCCACCCGCACCACCTGGTACAGCGGGTAGTTCCACGGCTCGATCGCCAGCAGGACGCCGATCGGCTCGTTCACCACCTCGGCCTCGCCGCCGCCCATCACGTCGATCGGCTTCGGCTCCAGGAACCGCGGGCCGTTGGTGGCGTAGTACTCGAGGATGCTGGCGGCCAGCTGGACCTCACCGGCGGCCTCCTGGATCCGCTTGCCCATCTCCCGGGTGATCAGGGCGGCGAGCTCGTCCTGCCGCTCGCGCATCAGCTCGGCGGCCCGGCCGACGACGGCGGCGCGCTCCTCCACCGACCGGCGGCGCCACTCACCGAAGGCGGTGTGGGCCTGGGAGACCACGCCGTCGATGGCGTCGGTCTCCAGGAAGGGGAACTCCTTCTCCGTCTTCCCGGTGTAGGGGTTCACCGTCGCGTACGGGCGTGCGCCTGCGTCGCTGGCGGTCTTCGGCTGCTCGGTCGAGGGAGCCTGGGTGGTCGTCACGTGTTGTGCCCTCCGTCGTGCTTCGTCGCGGTGCGTCGGGTCTGCGTCCTCCGTCCTACCCCTCTCCGCGCCGGCGACGCACGGCGGGTCGTCGGTGCCCGCACCTACGCTCGGGGACGTCGTCGTCCGGGAGGAGCCCGTCATGTGTGGTCGGTACGCCGCCAGCCGCCGTCCTGAGGACCTCGCGCTGGAGTTCGAGGCGGTCCCGGCCGAGGGGCAGGCCCCGCTGCCGGCCGACCACAACGTCGCCCCCACCAAGGACGTGTACGTGGTGCGGCACAAGAAGGAGCGGGACGCCGAGGGGGCGCTCACCGGCGGCGGGCACCGCGAGCTCCGGGTCGTGCGCTGGGGCCTGGTGCCCTCCTGGGCCAAGGACGTCTCCGTCGGCAACCGGATGCTGAACGCCCGGGTCGAGTCGCTGGCCGAGAAGCCCGCGTTCCGCACCGCGGCGGCGAGCCGGCGCTGCCTCGTCCCGGCCGACGGCTGGTACGAGTGGGCGCCCCGGCAGGACCGCCCCGGCAAGCAGCCGTACTACGTGACCCCGCAGGACGGGTCCGGGCTGGCCTTCGCCGGGCTCTGGGAGGTGTGGGGCCGGGGGGAGGACCGGCTGTACACCTGCACCGTGGTCACCGCACCCGCCGTCGGTGCCCTCGCCGAGGTGCACCCCCGGATGCCGCTGGTGCTGCCGCCCGACCGCTGGGCGGAGTGGCTGGACCCGGCCCGCGAGGACGTCACCGAGGTCGCCGGCCCGACGCCTCCGGAGCTCGTCGAGCGACTGGAGATCCGCCCGGTCGGCGCGGCCGTGGGCAACGTGGCCCACAACGGGGCGCAGCTCACCGCGCGGGTGGAGTCGGTCAGCGAGCCCGCCGACCAACCTGCCCTGTTCTGACCGCCCCCCCGAACCCCGAGGTGAGCCCGCTGGACCCGCACCCGACCACCGCGTCGACCGACCCCGAGCACGTCCAGGTCCCCTCCCGGGCGCTGCCCGACTGGATCGCCGCGGGCGTGACCTTCCTGTCCTCCGGGGCGGTGCTCGTGATGGAGGTCGTCGGCCTGCGGCTGATCGCCCCCTACGTCGGCATCACGCTGCAGACAAGCACCGCGATCATCGGGTTCGCGCTGGCGGCGATCGCGATCGGCGCCTGGGCCGGTGGGGCCGCCGCCGACCGCACCGACCCGCGGCGGCTGATCGCGCCGCTGATGGTCGCCGGCGGGGCCCTGGTGGTGGCGGTGCTGCCGCTGGTCCGGTTCGCCGGGGAGCTGCTCACCGGCGCCGCAGCCGGGAACGTGCTGCTGCTGGCCGCGGTCGCCGTCGTCGTCCCGGCCGCGTTGCTCTCCGCCGTCCCGCCGATGGTGGTCGCGCTCCAGCTGGGCGACCTGGCCCGGACCGGTTCGGTCGTCGGCCGGCTGTCGGGCATCGGCACGATCGGGGGCATCGTGGCGACGTTCGCCACCGGGTTCCTGCTGGTCGCGGTCCTGCCCAGCAGCGTGATCCTGGTCGGCACCGGGCTGCTCGTCGTCGTCGTCGGGGTGGCGCTGGCCGTGCTGCTGCGCCGCCGGACCCCCGGGGTGGCCGGCCGGCTCCCGGTCGGGCTGCTGGCCCTGGCCGTGGCCGCCCCGGTGCTGGCCGCGGTGGCGCCGACGCCCTGCGAGCGGGAGACCGCCTACCACTGCGCCCGGGTGGTCACCGACCCGGCGCGCGACACCGGCCGGGTGCTGGTGCTGGACACCCTGCGGCACTCCTACGTCGACCTGGCCGACCCGACGTACCTGGAGTTCGAGTACGTCCAGGCGATCGCCTCGGTCACCGACGCGCTGGCACCGGCGGGCGAACCGCTGTCCGCGCTGCACGTCGGGGGCGGTGGGCTGACCCTGCCCCGCTACCTGGCCGAGGTGCGGCCGGGCACGCAGAGCCTCGTCCTGGAGGTCGACCCCGGCGTCGTGGCGATCGACGAGCAGGAGCTGGGGCTGGAGACCTCCGACGAGCTGGAGGTCCAGGTCGGCGACGCCCGGGTCGGGCTCGGGGCGGAGACCGCCGGGGAGCGGGACCTCGTCGTCGGTGACGCCTTCGGCGGGCTGTCGGTGCCGTGGCAGCTGACCACCGTGGAGGCGCTGCGCCTGGTCGACGACGCCCTGACCGAGGACGGCGTCTACGCGGTCAACCTCATCGACCACCCGCCGCTGTCCTTCGTGCGCGCGGAGCTGGCGACGATGCGGCAGGTCTTCGACCACGTGCTGCTGCTGGCCCGGGCGCCGGTGCTGGCCGGCGAGGCCGGCGGGAACGTGGTCGCGGTCGCCTCGCAGCGCCCGCTGCCGGCGACGGAGATCGCTGCCGCACTGGAGGAGCGCGGGCTGGCCTGGCAGGTGGCCGAGGGGCCCGAGCTCGACCGGTTCATCGGGGACGCCGGCGTCCTCACCGACGACTTCGCGCCGGTCGACCAGCTGCTGACGCCCTACGGCTGAACGTCAGCTGCGGGTGATCCCGGCGGTCCGCGCCCGGGTCAGCCGCACCAGGTCCGCCGGTGACAGCTCCACCTGCAGCCCGCGCCGCCCTGCACTGACCAGCACCGTCGGGAAGGCCAGCGCGCTGTCGTCGACCACGGTCGGCAGCGCCTTCCGCTGGCCCAGCGGGCTGATCCCGCCCCGCACGTAGCCGCTGCTCCGCTCGGCGTCGGCCGGGTCGGCCATGGTGGCCTTCCGGCCGCCGGCGGCGGCGGCCAGCGCCTTGAGGTCCAGCTGGCCGCTGACCGGCACGACGGCGACGGTGAGCGCACCGTCGACCCGGGTGACCAGGGTCTTGAACACCTGGGCCGGATCGGCGCCCAGGGCGGCCACCGCCACCTCGCCGTAGCCGTGCCCGTCCGCGCCGTCGGCCGGGTCGTACTCGTGCAGGGAGTAGTCGGCCCGCGCCTGGTCCAGGGTCCGCACCGCCGGTGTCGCCGCCACGGCGCAGCAGCCTAGGCCGGACCCACCGGCGTCGGGAGCGGTTTCCCCCGCAGGGAATCGAGCCCGGGTGCGAGCCGTTGCACCGACCGTGAGCAGCACAGTCCCGGGCGCCCCGGCGCGCATCGCGCGCGGTTCCGCGCCCGCCCGCCGTCCCCCCGGCCACCCCGGCCGCACCCGGCTAGGATCGAGCGACGTGGTCGCCCGTTCCCGGGCGCCGCAGAGAGGACGGTCGGTGCCCGAGCAGCCCGCGAGCGACAGCCCCGTCGTCGAGACGGGGAAGCCCGATGAGACGCCGGAGGCGCGCGCCGACGGCAGTCGTGCCGAGCTCGCCGAGACCCGGGCCCAGCGCGACGCCCGCTTCGAGCGCGACGCCCTGCCCTACCTGGGCCAGCTGTACCCGGCGGCGCTGCGGATGACCCGCAACCCCGCCGACGCCGAGGACCTGGTGCAGGAGACGTTCGTCAAGGCGTACTCCGCCTTCCACCAGTTCGCCGAGGGCACCAACCTCAAGGCGTGGCTGTACCGGATCCTGACGAACACCTACATCAACAGCTACCGCAAGAAGCAGCGGCAGCCGCAGCAGTACCCCACCGAACAGGTGCAGGACTGGCAGCTCTACGCCGCCGAGGAGCACACCTCCAGCGGCCTGCGCTCCGCGGAGATGGAGGCGCTGGACCACCTCCCCGACACCGACATCAAGGACGCGCTGCAGCAGCTGCCGGAGGACTTCCGGCTGGCGGTCTACCTCGCCGACGTCGAGGGGTTCGCCTACAAGGAGATCGCCGAGATAATGGGCACGCCCATCGGCACGGTGATGTCCCGCCTGCACCGCGGTCGGCGCGGCCTGCAGAAGCTGCTGGCCGACTACGCCCGGGAACGCGGCTTCGTCGCGGCCGGCGCTGCTGAGGAGGCGACGCGCTCATGAGCACCGACGCTCACGACGGCGCCCGGCACGACCTCCACGGTGACGACGTCGCGTCCTGCGACGACGTGCTCTCGCACGTCTTCGAGTTCCTCGACCACGAGACCGACGACGCCCGGCGGGCGGTCATCGCCGAGCACCTCGAGGACTGTTCGCCGTGCCTGCGCCAGTTCGGCATCGAGCAGGAGTTCAAGGCGCTGGTGCGCCGCCGCTGTGGCGGTGACCCCACGCCGATGGGCCTGCGGGACCGGATCAAGGTGCAGCTGACCACCGTCTCCTTCGAGGAGGACGGCACCCAGGTGCGCGTGGAGAAGGCCAGCATCGAGTCGACGACCACGCACCTGTACGGCGAGCAGTCGCCGGGGGAGCGCCCCACCGCCTGACGGCGGCGGAGCGCTCTCCGGCCCCCTTGCAGGGACCCACCGCGAGCCTGCGAGTGGTGGGGGGCAAGGGGGTCCTTCTTCAGGCGTTGGGGCGCTTGCCGTGGTTGGCGCCGCTCTTCTTGCGGGCGCGCCGCTTGCGTCCACGCTTGGACATCGCTGCCCCTCCTCTCTGTGCTCCACCCGGGCAGGACGCCCGGGTGCGGACCGGTCCCGGTGACGGGGTGCCCTGTCGTGAGCTGCGGGGCACCCCGTCACCGGCCAAGCTGACCCTGCAAGGCTCTCACGGGTGGGCCGGGCACCGTGCGCTGGTGCGCGGTCGTGGCCGGTGGCGGGCCGGGCCACCGGCAGGATGGCGGCACCGCCGGTGCCCGCACGACCCCGGCGCAGCCGGGAAGAGGAGGACGACGTGGTCCAGGCAGTCGACAGCGTGCTCGTGGCCGGTCGCGGGCCGATGGCCTGCGCGGTGATCCGGGCGTGCGGTCAGCTGGGCGTGAAGGCCGTGGCCGTCCACTCGGAGGCCGAGCGCAACGCCCGGCACGTGCGGATGGCCGACGAGTCCGTCCTGCTGGGTCCGGCTCCGGCGGCCGAGTCCTACCTCGACGTCCGCCGGTTGGTCGAGGCCGCCCGGCGCACCCGGGTCGACGCGGTGCTCCCCGTTCCCCCCGCCCTCGCCGGGAACGCGCGGCTGGCCGCCGCGGTCGCCGACGCCGGACTGGGCTGGGTCGGCCCGGAGGCCGGGGTGCTGGAGCGCCTCGGCGGTGACGGGGTCGAGCCGGCCAGCGAGCGGGGCTTCCTGGCCTGGGTCAGCGCCGAGGGGCTGCACCACGTCACCCCGGTGCTGCGTGACCGTGCGGGGGGCACCCCACGGGTCTCCTGGACGCCTCCTGACGGGCTGGGGTCGCTGCCCGCAGCCGCCCGGCGGCTCCCGGAGCTCGGCTGGCGGGGGCTGGTCACGGTGGGCATCGACCCCGGCGGTGAGCTCGCCGAGGTCGCGGCCGGTTTCTCCCTCGACATCGCCGTGCTGGAGCGGGCGCACGGGCTGGACGCCGTCGCCCTCGCGCTGGGCAGTGTGTCCGGTGCGCCGGTGGCAGGGCGCCCGGACGACGCCGCGGGGCCGCCGTACGCCGGGCTGGCCGTCCAGCTGCGGTCGACGCTGCCGCCGGGGACCGAGGGGCGCGTCACCGGCCGGTTGCCCGACGTCCTGCGCCCCGGCGGGCGAGGTGTCGGGGACACCGAGCTGATCGCGGTGAGCGGCTACGACGAAGGCGACCGGCTGGACGGCTGGTACGACGCGCTGCTGGCCACGGTCAGCGTTGCGGGCCCGGACGCGGCGAGTGCGGCACAGGCGGCGACGGAGCTGCTCACCAGTCTCCCGGAGACCGGCGTCCCGCACGACGGGGCGGCCGTCTGCAGCGTGCTGCGCCGGATCGCCGGTGCGCTCGTCCCCGACTGCAGCTGAGCCGGCGTTCGGCACGATGCGGTGGTCGGCCCTCCGTCTGCTTTCATGTGCACACCGTCGGTTCAGGTGGGTCGGCGCAGGTCAGGCAACAGGGGGGGCGCCGGTGGCGGTCGAGGAGATCCACGCCGAGATGGTCTCCAGCGTGTGGAAGGTGCTCGTGGCACCCGGCACGGAGGTCGCTGCCGGCGACACGCTGGTCATCCTCGAGTCGATGAAGATGGAGATCCCGGTGCTCAGTGAGCGCGCCGGCACGGTCGGCGAGCTGCACGTGGTGGAGGGCGAGGTCCTCCAGGAGGGCGACCTGATCGCCACCGTCGTCCCCGGCTGACGGTCGCTCAGAGGTCGAGCGAGTAGACCCGCAGGTCGACACCGGGCACCGGCGTCCAGTCCCGCTCGGGCAGCCGGGTGAAGCCCAGCTGCCCGTAGAGCCGGTGGGCCGCGGCCATCCGGTCGCCGGTGGACAGCACCATCCGCCGCTTGCCGGCCGCCCGGGCCCGGTCCAGGCAGGCCCGCACCAGCGCTGCCCCGATGCCCTGCCCGCGCGCCGCGGTGTCGACGGCGAGCATCCGGAACCCAGCCTCGTCCGCGGACTCGACGACCTCGCCGAAGTCCCCGGACAGGACCAGCGCCACGCTGCCGACGATGGACCCGTCCTGGTCGCGCGCCACCAGGAGCTCCGCCCGCTCCGCCCGGCCCGCCACGTCGGCCAACTGGGGCAGGTACTCGGCGGGCGCGAGGTCGTCGGCGGCGTAGGCGGCCACGGTCAGCTCGGCGATGCGGGCGAAGTCCCCGGGCCCGGCCGGACCGACGACGGGTGCGGGGGAGACCACCGGAGCAGGGTAGACACAGGACCCTGTCCCACTCCTCCCTCGCAGGCTCGGGTGAGCCTCCGGACAGGGCCGTAGGCTCCGGCTCACGATGAGCAGCCTGTCCGAACGTCTCACCCGCGGCTCGGCGAGCCCGTCCCAGGTCGACCACGCGCGCCGGCTGGTGGCCGACTGGCAGCTGCTGGCCGACCTGTCCTTCGCCGACCTCACCCTGTGGGTGCCGCTGCAGAGCGGTGCCTGGTGGTGCGTGGCCCAGGTCCGCCCGCTGACGGCGCCCACCAGCCAGCCGGAGGACCTGGTGGGCAGCGAGGCCACCGGGGCCGACGCCGAGCCGCTGCTGCGTGCCCAGCGGGGCGGCCAGCCGATCACCGACGGGGAGCCCGATCCGTCGGGGACCAGCCTCCGCCACCGGGAGGTCATCCCCGTGCGGCACGACGGCGCGGTGGTGGCGGTGCTGGCCAAGGACACCAACCTCGCGGCGACCCGGTCCCCGTCGACCCTCGAGCTGACCTACCTCGACATCGCCGCCGACCTGTCGTTGATGGTGGCGGCCGGCACCTTCCCGCCGCGGATGCTGGACGACGCGGAGATGAGCCCGCGGGTGGGGGACGGGCTGGTCCGGCTGGACGGCACCGGGCACGCGGTCTACGCCAGCCCCAACGCGCTGTCGGCCTACCGCCGGATGGGGCTGACCGGGGACGTCGTCGGCGCCGACCTGGCGGAGGTGACGCGCCAGGTCTCGGCGGACCGGGTCGCCGGTGAGGCCGTGGCCGCGAGCATCGCCGCCGCGGTCGCCGGCCGGTTCCCCGAGCCGATGGACGTGGAGAACGACGCCGCCACCATGCTGGTGCGCGCGCTGCCGCTGCAGGCCCCCGGCGGGGAGGCGGGGGCACTGGTGCTGGTCCGGGACGTCACCGACGTGCGCCGCCGGGACCGTGCGCTGATGACGAAGGACGCCACCATCCGGGAGATCCACCACCGGGTGAAGAACAACCTGCAGACCGTGGCGGCGCTGCTGCGGCTGCAGGCCCGGCGGATGACCGAGCCGGCGGCCCGGGCGGCGCTGGAGGAGTCGGTGCGCCGGGTCGCCTCGATCGCGGTGGTGCACGAGACCCTGGCGGGCAGCCGGGAGGACGTCGTCGAGGTCGACGACGTCCTGGACCAGGTGCTGCCGATGCTCGGCGACGTGACCTCGGTGGGACCGGCGGCGCGGATCACCCGCGCCGGCGCGATCGGGGAGCTGCCCGCGGCGTGTGCGACGCCGCTGGTGATGGCGGTGACCGAGCTGCTGCACAACGCCGCCGAGCACGCGTTCGAGGACGGCGAGCCGGGGACGATCGTGCTCGCCGCCGAGCGGACGGGTGACGACCTGGTGGTCCGGGTCCGCGACGACGGCCGCGGTCTGCCACCGGGGTTCGACCCGGCGGCCAGCACGGGGCTCGGGCTGCAGATCGTCCGGACGCTGGTGACCAGCGAGCTGCACGGGACGCTGGAGATGGGCCCGCCGGCGGACGGTGGCCCGGGGACCGAGGCGGTGCTCAGCCTCCCGGGTGCCGGCCGCCCTCGCCGGTGAACGCAGCCGGTGAACGCAGCCGGTGAACGCAGCAAGGGCCGCTCCGGTACGGAGCGACCCTTGCTGCACTCGGCCCGTCCAGAGGCTCGCCCCGCGCGTGCACGGGGTGAGGAGGACGGGGTCCTTCGTCAGGCGGTGCGGACCCGGGTGCGTGCGGTCCGACGCTTCAGGGCACGGCGCTCGTCCTCGGACAGACCGCCCCAGACCCCGGAGTCCTGACCGGAGGTCAGGGCCCAGTCCAGGCAGGACTCGACGACCGGGCAGCGGCGGCACACAGCCTTGGCCTGCTCGATCTGGACGACTGCCGGGCCCGTCGTCCCGATCGGGAAGAAGAGCTCCGGGTCCTCGTCCCGGCAGAGCGCGCGGTGGCGCCAGTCCATGGCGGTGTACTCCTCGATCTCGTCAGGGTGTCCGGTCGTCGGTCCGAAGACCGCCCCCGCAGGTCCGTGCGCTGGTGTCAGCACGAAGAACGACGACCGCCTGCTGTGTTACCAGCAGGTTGCTTGCTTGTGATGCTTTCACGAGTGGACGCACTGTCAAGCAGTTCGCCGGGCGTTCAGCGGCGCTCGTGAGCAACCTCACCACGCCCCGCAGGACCTCGCCACTCCGTCCTACCCCACTCGGCGCGTCCGTGCATCACCCAGCGGAGGCCGAGACCGAGCGCTCGGTCACACGACGACGCGCAGCGCCTTCGGGACCGACCGGACGCGGAGCCCGGTGGCCGTGCCCAGGTGGTCACCGTCCAGCTGCCAGCCCTGGGGGCGGGTGGACGTCAGGGTGAGCTCCCCGAGGTCGTGCCAGCGGTGCACCCCGCGGCCCCGGGCGTCCGGCCGGGCGGCCATGGTCTGGCGCAGGTGGTGCAGCATCCGGACGACGCCGACCCGGCCCATCGCGAAGACGTCCACGCCGGTGTCGAAGGACGCGTCGGGGCTGGGGTCGATGGGGCGGGCCCCCAGGTAGGTCCACGGGCTGACGTTGGAGACCAGGGCGAGGAACAGCCCGTCGACGGGGGGCTCGCCGGGCAGGTCCAGGGTCATCGGCGGACGACGCCGGTCGCGGCCCAACAGGAACGCGTTGACCCCGGCCCCGATGTAGAGGCTGCCGGTGGACCGCCGTCCCCGGGCGCGCTGGGCCTCGACCCGGGAGACCACGTCGGCGTCGTAGCCCATGCCTGCGGCGAAGACGAACCAGCGGGGCGTGGTCCAGCCCTCCGTCGTCCCCTCCTCGCCGGTCCGGGCGGATGCGGTGCCGAGGGACACCAGGCGGGTGCGGCCGGCGCGCAGCGAGTCGAGGATCTCCCCGGTCGCCTCGACCGGGTCGCGGGAGCGGCCGAGGGCGCGGGCGAAGACGTTGGTCGACCCGCCCGGGACGACGGCGAGCATCGGCACCCGGGGCCCCGGGCCGGCGCTCAGCAGCCCGTTGGCGGCCTCGTTGACGGTTCCGTCGCCCCCGAGGGTCACGACGACGTCGACGCCGTCCACCGCGGCCTGGGCGGCGAGCTCGCGCGCGTGACCGCGGTGCGCGGTCTCGGCCAGTTCGACCCGCAGTTCGCTGGACAGCGCCCGGACGAGCACGTCGCGCACCTTGCGGGTGGTGGTCGTGGCCGCCGGGTTCGCCACCAGCAGCGCACGCATGCCGCTCAACATATCGACCGGCCCCGCGGCGACCGCGCGGCACGTCCGGTGCACCGGGAGGCGGGGTGCCCGCGCGTAACCTCGGCGGCGTGTCAGGTCAGGACGGACAGACCCCGGGCCGTCGTCGGCCGCGGGCGGAGGGCCTGCTCGGGAGGGCGGCCGAGCCCACCGCCCCGCGCCCTGCGCGGCCGCGTGCGGGAGCCCCGACCGCCGTCCGGCGGGCTGCCCTGGTGGTCGCCGTGGAGGCGCTCGCGCTGACCGCGCTCGCGCTCACGCTGCTCGTGCTGACGGTGACCGGCTCGCCGGACAGCGTCAGCCGGGCGCTGGCCGAGGTGGTCTACGTGGGGCTGGGGGCGGCGCTGCTGGCGGCCGCCGCGGTCGGGCTGTGGCGGGTGTCCGGCTGGGCGCGCGGCCCGGTCATCGTGCTGCAGCTGCTGCTGGGCCTGCTCGCCTACAACGCCGCGTTCCCGGCGCAGCAGCCGCTGATCGGCCTGCCGGTGCTGGCCCTGGTGGCGACCGAGCTCTGGTTGCTGGCCACCCCCGAGGCCCGGCTGGCCTTCCTCGAGCGTTAGGCCCCTCGCTGCGTCCCCCCGCGAGCCCGCGAGTGGTGGGGGGAGGGGTTCCTCCCTCAGATCAGCTCGATGACCTCGGCGATCGAGGGCAGCACCCGGCTGGGCCGGAACGGGAACCGGCTGACGTCCTCGGCCCGGGTCGAGCCGGTGAGCACCAGGATCGTGTCCAGGCCCGCTTCGATGCCGGCCACGACGTCGGTGTCCATCCGGTCGCCGATCATCGTGGTGGACTCCGAGTGCGCCTCGATCCGGTTCATCGCGCTGCGGAACATCATCGGGTTGGGCTTGCCGACGAAGTAGGGCTCGGCGCCGGTGGCCTTGGTGATCATCGCCGCCACCGAGCCGGTCGCCGGCAGCGGGCCCTCGGGGGAGGGGCCGGTGACGTCGGGGTTGGTCGCGATGAACCGGGCGCCGGCGCCCACCAGCCGGACCGCCTGGGTGATCGCCTCGAACGAGTAGGTGCGGGTCTCGCCGAGGACGACGTAGTCCGGGTCGGTGTCGGTCATGGTGTACCCGGCCTCGTGCAGCGCGGTGGTCAGGCCCGCCTCGCCGATGACGTAGGCCGATCCGCCGGGCAGCTGGGAGGCCAGGAAGTCCGCCGTGGCGAGCGCGGAGGTCCAGATCGCCTGTTCGGGCACCTCCAGGCCGCTGCGGGAGAGCCGGGCGGAGAGGTCGCGCGGGGTGAAGATCGAGTTGTTGGTCAGCACCAGGAACCGGCGGTTGCGCTCGACCAGCCGGGCCAGGAAGTCGGCGGCGCCGGGCAGCGCCTTGCCCTCGTGCACGAGGACGCCGTCCATGTCGGTCAGCCAGCACTCGGACTCGCCGCGTTCGGTGGTCACGCCGTTCTCCTGTCGGTCGGGTGGGTCAACGACGGTCGGCCGCGAACCGGGTCAGGGCGTCATCGGTGAGCCGGAAGACCGTCCACCCGTCCATCGGCACCGCACCGGCGGCTCTGTAGAAGTCGATGGACGGGGTGTTCCAGTCCAGGACGGACCACTCCAGCCGGGCGAAGCCGCGGGCCACGCACTCGTCGGCCAGCGTCCGGAGCAGTTCCCGGCCGAGCCCCGTGCCGCGGTGCGCGGGGGAGACGTAGAGGTCCTCGAGGTACAGCCCGTGGGTGCCACGCCAGGTGGAGAAGTTGAGGAACCACAGGGCGAACCCGGCGATCTCGGCGTCGTCCTCCGCACCGGTCAGGGCCACGTGCCCGAACAGCGCCGGGGACTCCCCGAACAGCGCGGCGTGCAGCTGGTCGGCGGTCATCTGGGCCTCGTGCGCGGACTCCTCGTAGGCGGCGAGCTCACGGACCAGCCGCAGCACCGTCGGGACGTCGTCGGGCCGGACCCGGCGCACGCTCACGACAACGCCTCCTTCACCCGGTCGGGGACCAGCCGGCCCAGCGGGGTCAGCACCGGCATGACCAGCGGGGAGACGAGGTAGCTGTAGGCGACCACGAGGCTGGTCACGGTCGGGACGGTGAGCAGGCCGACGACGACGAGGACGACCGAGGCGATCAGGCCGTAGGGCTTGCCGCTCTTCGGGCTGACCAGGGACCGGAACGAGCGGTAGCGGATGTTGCTGATCATCAGCAGTCCGGGGACGACGACGACCAGCAGCACCCAGAGCCGGTCGCGGCCCTGCATCAGGTCGGCAAAGGCGTACACGCTGGCCAGCACCACCCCTGCCGCGCCGGGGCTGGGCAGGCCGGTGAAGAAGCGCTTGTCGGCCGTCGGGTCGATCGTGGTGTTGAAGCGGGCGAGCCGGATGGCCGCGCAGGCCACCCAGAGGAAGCAGGCCACCCAGCCCAGGGCATCGAGCTCGTCCCGGCCGTCGGAGAAGAGGGCGAAGACCAGCAGGGACGGGGCCAGGCCGAAGGAGACCAGGTCGGCCAGCGAGTCGAACTGCAGGCCGAACGGTGAGACGGCGCCGACCAGCCGGGCCACCGCGCCGTCGGCGATGTCGAACACGACCGACAACGCGATCAGCAGGCAGGCCAGCCGGTACTCGCCGCGGAACGCGAC
Source organism: Modestobacter sp. VKM Ac-2984 (assembly GCF_026967985.1). GTDB lineage: Bacteria > Actinomycetota > Actinomycetes > Mycobacteriales > Geodermatophilaceae > Modestobacter. The sequence continues at coordinate 147,498 of NZ_JAPVBJ010000004.1, forward strand.
CAGGATGGCGCCGAAGCCGCACATCATGTTGGCGAGGGTGAAGAGGCTGGGCAGCCATGAGCGAGCCCGCCGCCGCCCGCCGCGCACGGACCCCCGGACGAACTCGACGGTGGTGGTGCGCCTGCCTGGCATCCGCCGGCTCCTCAGCTGGGGTGGGACCAGCGGGCGATGACGGTCTCCCCGCCCCGCACCCGCTGCCCCTTCGTGACGGTGACGGTGCACTCCGGGGGGACGAAGACGTCCATCCGGGACCCGAACTTCATCAGCCCGACCCGCTCACCGGTGGACACCTGCTGTCCCGGCACCACGCGGGTGACGATCCGGCGGGCCAGCACGCCGACGATCTGACGGAAGACGACCGTGCGGTCGCCGTCGCGCACCCACAGCTCGCTGTGCTCGTTGCGGTGCGCGCTCTCCGCGCGGTAGGCGGCCAGGAAGCTGCCCGGCGTGTACGTGGAGGAGGTGATCCGGCCGCCGTAGGGGGCCCGGTTCACGTGCACGTCGACGACGGACAGGAAGACGCTCACCTGCTGCCAGTCGCCCTCGGGGGCCACCCCCGGCTGGGGGTCGCCGGCGACCATGACCACGCCGTCGGCCGGGGAGAGCACGTCGTCGGCCGGGGGCGGGGTCGAGTCGCACCGCCGGTCGGGGTCGCGGAAGAAGACGGCCATGTACGCCGACAGGGCGAGGAAGGGCCACGTCAGGGCACGGGCCGCACGGGGACCGCTGCCCCGGCCCAGGGCGGTGGACACCGCCGCAGAGGCCAGGGGAACGGCGAGGAAGGGCCAGCCGGCCCGGTCGATGCGCATCGCAGACCGAGGTTACCGGGACCGGGCCCGAACGCCTGCCGTCGGCCGCGTCGCGGCGGGCACGACGCCAGGCGGTTCAGTCGGAGGCGAGCAGGTCGCTGGCCCCGGACCGGCTGTCTCGTTCCCTCGGCGGGCCTCCGTACCAGTCGAGGCAGACGACGGAGGCGTCGTCCCGGAGCACGCCACCGGTGGCGCGCAGGACCGCCTGGCCGAGCTCGTGCACGACCTCGCGCGGATGCAGTGCCGCCGTGGCGGCCAGTGCGGCCGCCACGTCGAGGGAGGCCGCGTTGCGCTCCTGCATCCCGTCGGTCACGAACACGACCCGGTCGCCGGGCTCCAGGGGGAAGCGCTGCAGGCGGTACTCGGTGCCGGCCTGGACGCCGAAGGGCAGGTCGATGGCCAGCTCGACCTCCTCGACGCGGCCGTCGCGGAGCCGGAGCGGGAAGGGGTGCCCGGCGTTCACGATCTGGGCCTCCTGGGTGTGCAGGTCGACCCGCATGACCTGACCGGTGACGAACTCGCCGGGCGCCGAGTGCGCGGTCACGGCGTCGTTGGCGTTGCGGGTCTGATCGCCGAGGCCGAGCCCGCGGCGCCGTTCGTTGCGCAGGCTGCCGACCAGCAGGGTGGCCAGCAGGGCGGCGCCGACCTCGTGTCCGACCGCGTCGCTGACCGAGACCTGGAGGGAGTCCCGGTCCAGGGCGTAGTCGAAGGTGTCCCCGCCGACGGTGGCGGCCGGCTCCAGCCACCCGGCCAGGGTGAACTGACCGGCCTCGCAGGTGAAGGCGCTGGGCAGCAGTCGGCGCTGGATCTCCGCGGCCAGCGAGAAGGGCGTCGTGCGCTGGCCCCACTCGAAGAGGTCGGTGTGCCGCCGGTTGGCGATGATCACGTAGGCGAGCGCGTGGCCGGCCGCGGAGATGTCGGCCATCTCCTGCTCGTCGGGCAGCTCGGGCAGCACCAGCTCCAGGACGCCGATGGCGTCCCCGCGGTCGGTGACCGGGACGATCACGCAGGCACCCTCGTCCCCGGGCTGCACGACGGCCTGCTGGGTGCGCAGGACCTGCTCGTGCACCGTGCCCGCCAGCGCGAGGGTCGCGGCGTGCTCGGGGCCGCGGACCCGGGAGCCGTCGGGCGCTCGGGTCTCCGTCCCGAGCCGGACCAGGGCCTGCCCGCTGAAGTCGGCAATCAGGAACGAGACCTCGGTGGCCCCGGACAGGGTGGCGAGCTCGGCCGTGACCGCGGTGACGGCGTCGATCGGCGCGGCTGCCTCCACCCGTTCGAGCAACGAGCGCAGGTCGAAACGGGGGCTCACGGGATGGGGTCTCCTGGCTGGGGGGTGCTGCCACCCCGGACCGGCGGCAGGTACGACACTGCCGGGCCACCCGCGAGGGGTGACCCGGCAGTCGGCCCCGTCCCGAGGCTCACCCCGAGCCTGCGAGGGGTGAGCAGGACGAGGTCCTCGATCAGGAAGCGGCCTTGGTCTCCCAGAAGATCTTGTCGATCTCGGCGATGTAGTCGAGCAGCTTCTGACCCTCGGCGGGGTCCATGCTGCCCTTGCCGCCGGCGGCGCCGGCCTGCTTGGTCGCCTTGTTGAACAGCTCGTGCAGCTGCGGGTACTTCTCGAAGTGCGGGGGCTTGAAGTAGTCGGTCCACAGCACCCACAGGTGGTGCTTGACCAGCTCGGCCCGCTGCTCCTTGATCAGGATGGCGCGGGTCCGGAAGACCGGGTCCTCGTTGCCCTGGTACTTCTCCTGGATGCCCTTGACGCTCTCGGCCTCGATACGGGCCTGGGCCGGGTCGTAGACGCCGCAGGGGAGGTCGCAGTGCGCGGTGGCCTCCACGGCGGAGAACATGCGGAACAGACGCATGGGTGTGCCTCCGGGTTCGCGGGGATGGGTCTTCTGCGACCCTACCCGCGGTGATCAACGAGGACACGTCGAGAAGTCACGGCCCGGACGACCTGCCCGGGCTGCCGACCCGTTGGGTCTCGGCCCGGGTGACCGGGCCCTCGATGACCCCGACCGTGCGCCACGGCGACCGGCTGCTGGTGCGCCGGGTGGCGGTCGGGGCGTCCGTGCCGAACGGCACGGTCGTGCTCGCCCGCTTCCCGGCGCGGCCGGAGCTGCTGGTGGTCAAGAGGGTGCGCCGCGCGGTGCCCGGCGGGCACTGGGTGGAGGGGGACAACCCGCTGGTCACCGACGACTCCCGGGCCTTCGGCACGGCCGTCGTCGTGGGCAGGGCGGTGGGCCGGCTGTGGCCCCGGCCGGGGCGGCTGCACCCGGCCCCGCCGGGCTGACGGGCCGGCTCAGCCGAGGCGGTCCAGCAAGGGCGCGACGAGGTCGTGCGCCGCGGTGTTGAGGTACAGCAGGACGACGGTGGCCACCAGGAACAGCGGGACGAGCACCGCCTTCTCCACGATCGCACCGGTGCGCAGGTGCACGGGCGCCAGCCGGCTGCGCCGGACGAGCCAGAAGACCGGGACGGGCACCCCCTCCTTGGTCAGCCAGTCACCGGCGATGTGGGTCAGCGTGCCGAGGACGACGGCCAGCGGGAGCCACCCGGGCGCCGGGCTGTGCTCGAGCAGCAACCACGCGCCGCCCCAGGAGAGCGCCAGGTTGCCGATCACGGTGTTCTCCGCACGGCCGGGGATGACGAAGTGCAGCGCCCGCAGCGCCAGCCCGATCGCGAGCGCCAGCAGCAGCAGGGTGGACCAGCGGTGCCACGTCGCAGCGGTGGCCAGGAGCCCGAAGGCCAGCGAGCCGAGGACGGCGTCGTGGGTGCCCCAGCGGTGTCCCCGGGCGATCGTGTTGACGAGCCCGGACGGGAGATCGGTCAACGGGCCCCACATCCCGGAGATCGTCGAGCCCCGCTGGTCCAGGTCCGGGAGCATGGCGAACCCGCCGACGGCGGAGACCCAGGCGACCTGGGCGACCGTGCCGTGCACCGGGACCCAGGGGAGCGTCGCGGCGCCGGCGGCCAGGCCGGAGAGGGCGTGAGAGTGACCGAGCACCTACGCAGCGTGCCGCCACGGCGGCCCGCTGCCCAGGAGGCGCGCTAGGAGAGGTTGGCCGCCCTTCCTCAGTCCTCGTCGACGTCGTCCGTGCCACCCCTGGCCAGCCAGGTGGCCAGCCGCTCGACCGGCACCTCGAAGTCGGGGTGCTGGTCGACGAAGGCCTGGAGCTGGTCGGCCAGCCAGGAGAGCGAGACCTGCTCCTCGCCCCGCCGGCCGGCCAGCTCCTCGATGCCGCGATCGGTGAAGTACATCGTCGGGCCCCGTCGCGTCAGTCGGCGAAGGCCCGAGCGACCAGCTGGCGCTGCTCGACCTCGTGCACCTTGGCCGAACCGACGGCCGGGCTGGCCGAGGCCTTCCGGGACACCCGGCGCAGCGTGCGCCCGGCCGGCAGGTGCTCGGGCAGGTTGACGGCCATGAACTGGGCTGCGCCCATGTTGGCCGGCTCCTCCTGCACCCACACGACGTCGTTCGCCTCCGGGTAGCCCGCCAGCGCCTCGGCGATCTCCTCGGCCGGCAGCGGGTACAGCTGCTCGACGCGCAGGATCGCGGTGTCGGCGGTGCCGTCCTTCTCCCGCTGGGCGAGCAGCTCGTAGCTGATCTTGCCGCTGCACAGCAGGACGCGGCGCACCGCGGAGGCGTCCAGGGCCTCCCCGCCCACACCCGGGTCGGGCAGCACCGGGCGGAACCGCTGCTCGGTGAAGTCGCCGACCGGGCTGACCGCGGCCTTGGCGCGCAGCAGCGACTTGGGCGTGAAGACGACCAGCGGGCGGTGCACCTCCGACAGCGCCTGGCGGCGCAGCAGGTGGAAGTAGTTCGCCGGCGTGGAGCAGTTGGCGACCGTCATGTTGTTCTCGGCCGACAGCTGCAGGAACCGCTCGATCCGGCCGCTGGAGTGGTCGGGCCCCTGGCCCTCCAGCCCATGGGGGAGCAGCAGGACGACGCCGGAGCGCTGGCCCCACTTCGCCTCGCCGGAGCTGATGAACTCGTCGATGACCATCTGGGCGCCGTCGACGAAGTCACCGAACTGGGCCTCCCAGAGCACCAGGGCCTTGGGGTTGGCCACCGAGTACCCGTACTCGAAGCCGAGCGCGGCGTACTCCGACAGCAGCGAGTCGTAGACGAAGAACTTCGCCTGGTCCTCGGTGAGGTTCAGCAGCGGGGTGTGCTCGCTGGCGGTCTCCCGGTCGATGAGCACCGAGTGCCGCTGGACGAACGTGCCACGGCGGGAGTCCTGCCCGGCCAGCCGCACCGGCACGCCCTGCATGAGCAGTGACCCGAAGGCCAGCAGCTCGCCCATCGCCCAGTCGACGCCGCCCTCGCTGGCCATCGCCGCCCGGCGCTCCAGCATCCGCTGCAGCTTCGGGTGCACGGTGAAGTCGGTGGGCAGCGAGACGTGTGCGTCGCCGATGGTCTTGAGCACCTCGGGCGTGATCGCCGTGTCGACCGTCGCCTCCTGCGGCGAGCGAGGGTCCATGACCGGCTCGGGCGCGGAGGAGTCACGAGCGTCGTGGGTCTCGGCGAAGGCTCGCTCGAGCTGCCCGCGATAGTCCTTCAGGGCCTCCTCTGCCTCGGCCAGCGTGATGTCGCCACGGCCGACGAGCGCCTCGGTGTACAGCTTCCGGACGGAGCGCTTGCGGTCGATGATGTCGTACATCAGCGGCTGGGTCATCGACGGGTCGTCGCCCTCGTTGTGCCCGCGGCGGCGGTAGCAGACCAAGTCGATGACGACGTCCTTCTTGAACTCCTGGCGGTAGTCGACCGCCAGCTTCGCCACCCGGACGCAGGCCTCGGGGTCGTCGCCGTTCACGTGGAAGACCGGGGCGCCGATCATCCGCGCGACGTCGGTCGAGTAGAGGCTCGACCGTGCGGCCGCCGGGCTCGTGGTGAAGCCGACCTGGTTGTTGATGACGACGTGCACCGTGCCGCCGGTGCGGTAGCCGCGCAGCTGGGACAGGTTCAGGGTCTCCTGCACCACGCCCTGGCCGGCGAACGCCGAGTCGCCGTGCAGCAGGAGGGGGAGCACGGTGAAGCCGCCCTCGCCCTTGTCGATCATGTCCTGCTTGGCCCGCACGATGCCCTCGAGCACCGGGTTGACCGTCTCCAGGTGGCTGGGGTTGCTGGCCAGCGACACCGCCACCGAACGGCCTTCGTGCTCGAAGCTGCCCTCGGCGCCGAGGTGGTACTTCACGTCGCCGGAGCCCTGCACGGTGCCCGGGTCGATGTTGCCCTCGAACTCGCCGAAGATCTTGGCGTAGCTCTTGCCCAGCACGTTGGCCAGCACGTTCAGCCGGCCGCGGTGGGCCATGCCGATCGCGACCTCCTCGATCCCGTGCTCCGAGGAGCTCACCAGCACCTCGTCCAGCAGCGGGATGACCGACTCGCCGCCCTCGAGGCTGAACCGCTTCTGACCGACGTACTTGGTCTGCAGGAAGGTCTCGAACGCCTCGGCGGCGTTGAGCCGGCCGAGCACGCGCTTCTGCTTGTCCCGGCCGGGCTGGTCGTGCTTGACCTCGATGCGCTCCTGGAGCCAGCCGCGCTCCTCGGGGTCGGTGATGTGCATGTACTCGATGCCGACGGTGCGGCAGTAGGAGTTGCGCAGCACGCCGAGGATGTCGCGCAGCAGCATCGTCCGCTCGCCGGCGAAGCCACCGACCGGGAAGGGGCGGTCGAGGTCCCACAGGGTCAGCCCGTGCTGGACGATGTCCAGGTCGGGGTGGGTGCGGACCTTGAACTCCAGCGGGTCGGTGTCGGCCATGAGGTGGCCGTTGCGCCGGTAGGCCTCGATGACCTCGATGACCCGGGCTTCCTTGTCGATCTGGCCCTCGTGGCTGACCCGCTTGTCCGGCACCCAGCGGACCGGCTCGTACGGGATGCGCAGCGAGCGGAAGACGTCGTCGTAGAAGCCGTCCTGGCCCAGCAGCAGCCCGTGCATCCGGCGCAGGAAGTCGCCGGACTCCGCACCCTGGATGACCCGGTGGTCGTAGGTCGAGGTCAGCGTGATGATCTTGGAGACGGCCATCTCGGCGAGCGCCTCGGGGCTCATCCCCTGGAACTCGGCCGGGTAGTCCATCGCGCCGACGCCGACGATCGTGCCCTGGTTGGTGGTCAGCCGCGGCACCGAGTGGTTGGTGCCGATGGTGCCGGGGTTGGTGAGGCTGATCGTCGTGCCGGAGAAGTCCTCCATCGTCAGCTTGCCCGCCCGGGCCCGCCGGATGATCTCCTCGTAGGCGCCCCAGAAGGCGGCGAAGTCCATCTCCTCGGCGGCCTTGATGGAGGCGACCACCAGCGAGCGCGTCCCGTCGGGCTTGGGGAGGTCGATGGCCAGGCCGAAGTTGACGTGCTCGGGCTGGACGTGGACCGGCTTGCCGTCGACTTCGGCGAAGGCGCTGTTCATGTTCGGGAAGTCGTCCAGCGCCCGGACCAACGCGTAGCCGATCAGGTGGGTGAAGGAGATCTTCCCGCCCCGGGCGCGGGCCAGGTGGTTGTTGATGACGATGCGGTTGTCGACCATCAGCTTGGCCGGCACGGCCCGCACGCTGGTCGCCGTCGGCACGGTCAGCGAGGCGTTCATGTTCTTCACGACGCTCGCGGCGGCGCCGCGCAGCGGGGTGCGCTTCGGGCCGGCGTCGTCGTCCTCGGCGCGGCCGGGCCCCGGCTTGACGACCGGCTTGGCCGGCGTCGCGGGCTTCTGCTGGGAGGCACGCTCGGCGGGGCGGGCCACGACGGTGCCCTCGGACCGCGCGTCGCTCTCGGCGGCGCGGGAGGCCGGGCTCTTGTCGGAGGAGCCCTTGTCGGCCGGGCTCTTGTCGGAGGAGTCCTTGTCCGAGGCGCCCTGGGCGCTCTCGTCGGAGGAGCTCGTGCTGGCGGATGCCGGCTTCGGCGCGGCGGGACCCGACTGGGTCATCTGCGGTGCGACCTCTCGGCTGGGCGCGGGGGAGGCGTAGGTGGTGGCCGACGGCGTCGACGCTGCCTGGGCGCTCCGGGACTCGGACGGCTCCGGCGACGGGGCCGGCTCGGCCGGCTCGGCCGGCTCGGTCGTGCGGTCCTGTCCGTCGGCGACCGGGCTGCCGGGCCGGTAGTCGGCGAAGAAGTCGTGCCAGGCCTGGTCCACGCTCCGTGGATCGGCGAGGTACTGCTGGTACATCTCCTCGACCAGCCACTCGTTGGTACCGAAGCCCGCCACCGGGTTGGCGGAGTGGGCGGGGGACGGCTGGGATGAGCTCACGCTTGACACGGGGTCGAGTGCCTTCTTCGTCGAGGGACGTCGTTGGACCGGGTGCCGACTTTACGCCCCGGCTCCGGCGGTGCTGTGATGCTCCGTGAGTTGCCGCACGTGTCCCGGGTCACCGGCCCCTCGAGACGGGGGAGAACCGACACCGCGCGGTCCGATCTGCGGCGCGGAGTCGGTCTCATCCGGTGGCGCCGGCGGCGACCAGCAGCTCGACGAGTGCATCGGCCTCCGGCGCGTCCCCGGTGGCCGCGGCCCGCTGCCGTGCGGCCGCCACCCGGGCGATGTCCAGTGCGGAGGCGCCGTCGTGGGTGGTGGCGTCCACGTCGGCCCCGGCGTCGAGCAGCAGCCGCACCACCGCCGGGGCCTCGTGCCCGGGGCCGGCGACGGCCGCGTGCCCGGAGCCGGCGACGGCGGCGTGCAGGGCGGTGCGGCCGGTGGCCGGGTCACGGCGGTCGACGTCCGCGCCGGCGTCGAGCAGCGCCTGCACGACCGCCGGTGCACCGGCGGCGGCTGCGGGGTGCAGTGCGGGGCCGGGTGCCGCGCCGCGCCGCAGCAACAGCGCGACGGCGTCCGGCCGGCCGCCGGCCGCCGCCCAGCTCAGCAGGTCGACGTCGGTGTCCGGGTCGGTGAGCGGCGTGCCCTCGTCCAGTGCCCGGGACAGCGTCTCCAGCTCGCCCAGGAACGCCGCCGAGGCTGCGTCGACGGGTGTCCCGAGCTCGCGGAGCACCTCGACCAGGTGCGGGGTGTGCGCCAGCGCCAGGTGCAGCGGGGTGCGGCCGTCCTCGGTGCGGGCGCCGGTGTCGGCCCCGGCCGCCACGAGCGCGGTCACCATCCGTGCGTGCCCGGCGGCCACGGCCAGGTGCAGGGGGGTCCAGCCGTCGGCGCCGTCCCGCTCGATGGCGGCCGAGAGCAGCTGCGGCTGCTCCTGCACCGCCGTCCGGACGGCGGCCAGGTCGCCGTCGGTGACCAGCCGGCCCAGTCGCTGGGCGGTCATCCGGCTGGTCACGCAGCGGCTCCCGGCGTCGTCGGGTCCCGGTGTGTGCGCACTCAGACCACGTCCCGGCGGACGGCCAGCAGGGTGCCGAGCAGGGCGGCGGTCAGCCCGTAGCCCAGCAGCAGGAGCACGCCCTGCCACTGCTCGAGGAGGTCCGGGCCCTGGAAGGTGGCGGTCGTCGCCTCCAGGGCGCCGCCGGGCAGCCACTTGTAGGCCCCCGAGGTCGCCGGGATGCTCCGCAGCAGCGGCTCGACGACGTAGAGGTAGACGAGGGCGGCGACGATGGCCCCCACCTGGTTCTTCAGCAGGGCACCGAGCCCCACGCCGATCACCGTGTAGACGACCAGCGCCAGACCGGCGAAGGCGAGCACCTCCAGGTTCTCCCCGGTCAGCTCGGGCGTGTTCCCGCGGGCGTTGCCGTAGACCAGCACCACCGACACCGTGACCGCGCAGACGAGGACCGCGTAAGGGATCGCCACCAGGGCGTAGGCCAGCAGCTTGGCGATCACCACCCGGCCACGCTGCGGGGTGGCCAGGAAGGTGGGCGTCGCGGTGCGGTGCCGGTACTCCTGGGTGATCCCGATGATCCCGAGGACGACGGAGATCACCGTGGCGTTCGTGGCGATGGAGAAGGCCAGCCGCGCGTACTCGGGCGAGTCCAGCGGTGGCAGTCCGCTCTCCTGGTCGCCGGCGAAGGCGGTGAACAGCGCCGCGAACGCACCGGAGAGCACGCAGGCTCCCAGCAGCAGCCCGATCCACACCCGGGTGGTGAACAGCTTCGTCCACTCCGCACGGACCAGCCGTGCGACGACCGTGGCCATCAGGCAGCTCCCTGCTCGGCGTGGGCGGCGGCGTACTGCTCCTGGCCGGCGGTGAGCTGGAAGTAGATCTCTTCCAGCCCGCTGGTGTGCGACCGCAGCTCGTGCAGCTCGATCCCGCCGGCGAAGGCCCGCCGGCCGATCTCGTCGGTGCTCAGCCCGGTCACGGTCAGGCCGTCGGGGATGGTGTCGGTCGGGGCCACCGTCGTCCCGGTGCTGCGCAGCAGGTCGGCCAGGGCGGTGCTCTGCGGGCTGCGCACCAGCACGCTGCCGGCGTTGCCCGAGCGCAGCTCGGCCAGCGTCCCCTCCCGCACGAGCTTCCCGGCGCCGACGATCACCACCCGGTCGGCGGTCTGCTCGACCTCGGCCAGCAGGTGGCTGGAGACCAGCACGGTGCGGCCCTGGGCGTGGGCCAGGTGGCGGAGGAAGCCGCGCAGCCACTGGATGCCCTCCGGGTCCAGGCCGTTGGCCGGTTCGTCGAGCACCAGCACGGCCGGGTCGCCCAGCAGTGCCGTGGCCAGGCCGAGGCGCTGGCGCATGCCCAGGGAGTAGCCCCCGGCCCGGCGTCCGCCGGCGGTGCCGAGCCCGACCTGCTCGAGCACCTCGTCGGCGCGGCGGACCGGCAGGCCGGTCGCGCGGCAGTAGACCCGCAGGTGGTCGCGGCCGCTCCGGGCGGGGTGGAACGCGGTCTCCAGCACCGCGCCGACCTGGCGCATCGGCTCGGGCAGCCCCGCGTAGCGGACGCCGTTGAAGGTGGTCGTGCCGGTGTCGGGGGTGATGAGGCCCAGGGCCATCCGCAGCGTGGTCGTCTTCCCTGCGCCGTTGGGGCCCAGGAAGCCGGTCACCTGTCCCGGCTCGACGGTGAAGCTCAGGTCGTCGACCGCGCGCACCTTGCCGAACGTCTTCGTGAGGCCGTTCACCTCGACCCGGACGGGGTCGACGGCGGCCGATCTGACGCTGCTGATCTCGCCCTCCTCGTTCCGCCGGCCGGTCCGGCACCGCGGCCATCCAAGCGCACAGGCCTGCCCTGTGGCCAGGTCCGTGGACGCCCGCGCGGGCCCTCGTGGAACGGTCGCCGGGCGGCACGCCGTGCCCCGTGGGGTCGGGGACGCAGGCATCGCGCTAGGTTTCGGCCCGGGTGCACTGCGCCCAGGCCGAGGGCTCGATGGTCGAGTCACGGGCGAGGGGGAAGTGTGAGCGCGTACCGGTGTGTCGTCGTGGGGACCGACGGTTCGGAGTCCTCGATGCGAGCCGTCGACCGGGCCGCCGAACTGGCAGGTGCCTGCCAGGCCAGGCTGGTCGTCGCGTTGGCCCACCAGCCGCGGACGGTCGACGAGGGGACCGCAGCCGACGCCCGGGCCGCGCTCGGCTCCGAGGCGCACCTCGCCCTCGGAGCGGCTCCAGGTGAGGACGCGGTCCGCCGGGCGGGGGACCGCGCGCGGGCGGCTGGTGCGCGCTCCGTGGACACCGTGGCCGCCGTCGGCGCCCCGGTCGAGGCGCTGCTGGACATCGTCCGCCGGGAGGACGCCGACCTCCTGGTGGTGGGCAACCGCGGGCTCTCCGGGCTCCGGGGGCGGCTCCTGGGCTCGGTGCCGGCCGACGTCACCCGGCGGGCGACCGTCGACGTGCTCGTCGTGCACACCACGGACTGACCGCTGTCGGAGAGCGGCCACGACCCGCGCGACGACCTCGAGCAGTTGCTGCTCGGCGGGCCCCGTCGGTACACCCGCCGGCAGGTGGCCGAGCTGGCCGGTATGCCACCCGAGCGCACCCAGCGGCTGTGGCGGGCACTGGGCTTCGCCGACGTCCCCGACGACCACCCTGCGTTCACCGACGCCGACGTCACCGCCCTGGCCCGGCTGTCGGCGCTGATCGACTCGGGTTTCGTCGCGCCCGGCGCCGAGGCGTCCATCGCCCGCGCCATGGGGCAGTCGCTGGCCCGGCTGGCCGACTGGCAGACCGACATGCTGGCCACCCTCCTCACCGCCCCCGACGCCGCGTCGGCGGACCGTGCGGCGGTGGAAACCGAGGCAGTCCGGTCCACCGAGCGGCTGCTGCCGCTCATGCGCGAGCTGCAGGACTACGTCTGGCGGCGGCACCTGGCCGCGAACGCCGGGCGGCTGTTCCTGGCCGCCCCGGGGGGCGGGGACCGGCGGGAGCTGGCGGTCGGCTTCGCCGACCTCGTCGGCTACACCTCGCGCAGCCGCGGCATGGGCGGCCGGGAGCTGGGCGCGATGGTCGAGGACTTCGAGGGGCTGGCCGCCGACGTCATCGCCCGGTTCCGCGGCCGGGTGGTGAAGACGGTCGGCGACGGCGTGCTGTTCACCTGCGCCGACCCCGTGGACGCCGTGGAGATCGCCCTGCTGCTCCCCGACGAGTGGACCGCCGCGGACCGTCCACCGCTGCGGGTGGGCGCCGCCTACGGCCCGGTGCTCACCCGGCTCGGGGACGTGTACTCACCGGTGGTCAACCTGGCGAGCCGGCTCACCTCGATCGCCCGGCCCTCGACCGTCCTGGTCGACCAGCAGCTGGCGCGCGAGCTGCGCGGCGTCCGGGAGTACCGGGTACGGCCGCTGCGCCGGGTGTCGGTGCGCGGCTACGACAACCTGCGCCCGTGGCTGGTGCGGCGGAGCGCCACGGGTGACGAGGCGCCGGGGGTGGCGGCGTTCGAGGAGCTGCTCGACGAGATCGCCGACGACGTGCTCGCGGCGCCCGAGGAGGACGAGCTGCCCGGCGGAGCCGGTCCCTTCGCCGACTGAGCAGGTCCGCGCCGGGGCCGCTCACCGGTCCCCCGGCCGCCGGGCGGCACCATGAGCGGGTGTCCGCCACGCTGCTCGCCCGAGGACTGGCCGCCGGTCACGGCGCCCGGGTCCTGTTCGCCGACCTCGACCTGGTCGTCGCCCCCGGCGACGTCGTCGGCCTGGTCGGGGTGAACGGCGCCGGCAAGTCCACCCTGTTGCAGACCCTCGCCGGGGTGCTGCCGGCCGAGTCCGGGGAGATCGCCCTCAGCCCGCCGTCGGCGACGGTCGGGTACCTCCCGCAGGAGACCGACCGGCGGCCGGGGGAGACCGTGCTGGACCTGCTGGCCCGCCGCACCGGGGTCGCCGCCGCCGAGCGGGCGATGGAGGAGGCCACGGAGGCGCTCACCGCCGGTGCCCCCGGCGCCGACGACCGGTACGGCGACGCCCTGGAGCGCTGGCTGGCCCTCGGTGGCGCCGACCTGGCCGAGCGCGCCGAGGCGGTGGTCGACTCGGTGGCCCCCGGTGTCCCGTTGGACGCGGCGACGATCGGGCTCTCCGGCGGGCAGGCCGCCCGGGTCGGGCTGGCGTCGCTGCTGCTGAGCCGGTACGACGTCCTGCTGCTCGACGAGCCCACCAACGACCTCGACCTGGCCGGGCTGGAGCAGCTGGAGCGCTTCGTCGCCGGTCTCCGCACCGGGGTGGTGCTGGTCAGCCACGACCGGGAGTTCCTCGCCCGCACCGTCACCCGGGTGGTGGAGCTGGACCTGGCCCAGCAGCTGGTTCGGGTCCACGACGGCGGCTACGAGGCCTACCTGGTCGAGCGGGAGGTGGCCCGCCGGCACGCCCGCGAGGAGTTCGAGGAGTTCACCGACACCAAGGCCTCGCTGGAGTCGCGGGCGCGGATGCAGCGCAACTGGATGGCCAAGGGCGTCCGCGACTCGATCAAGAAGTCCAAGGACGGCGACAAGCACATCAAGGCGGCCAACCGGTCCTCGTCGGAGAAGCAGGCGGCGAAGGCGAAGCAGACCGAGCGGCGGATCGAGCGGCTGGAGGTGGTGGAGGAGCCGCGCAAGGAGTGGGAGCTGCGGATGGAGATCGCCGCGGCCCCGCGGGCCGGCGCCGTGGTCGCCACGCTGCACGGCGCGGTCGTGCGCCGTGGCGGGTTCACCCTCGGGCCGGTGGACCTGCAGGTCGACTGGGGCGACCGGGTGGCGATCACCGGGTCCAACGGCTCGGGGAAGAGCACCCTGCTCGCCGCACTGCTGGGCCGGTTGCCGCTGGACGAGGGGACGGCGTCGCTGGGCTCGGGGGTGCGGCTGGGCGAGGTCGACCAGGTGCGGGGCAGCTTCCTGGGCGCGGAGCCGCTGGCCGCGGCGTTCGGCGCGGAGGTGCCCGACCTGCCCGATGCCGAGGTGCGCACGCTGCTGGCCAAGTTCGGGCTGCGCGCCGACCACGTGGTGCGTCCGGCCGGCACCCTGTCACCGGGGGAGCGGACCCGCGCGGCCCTGGCGTTGCTGCAGGCCCGCGGGGTCAACGTGCTGGTGCTCGACGAGCCGACCAACCACCTGGACCTGCCGGCGATCGAGCAGCTGGAGCAGGCGCTGGCCGACTACACCGGCACGTTGCTGCTGGTCACCCACGACCGCCGGATGCTCGAGGCGGTGCGCACCACCCGGCGGTTCGCGGTGGCCGACGGCGGGGTCCAGCAGAGCTGATCGGGCCCGGAGACGACGCCGCCCGCCCGGACGTGATGTCCTGGGCGGGCGGGGGTCGTGGTGCGAGCTGGGCTGGTGTGCCCCCGGCAGGATTCGAACCTGCGCCCCTGCCTCCGGAGGGCAGTGCTCTATCCCCTGAGCTACGGGGGCTCGTCCACGTGTGGTGCTGTCCTGCGATCGTGCTGCGCTCTGCTCCCGCTCGGCGCCCATGGCACGTTACCAGCCCGCGGGTGGCGCACCGGCAGGGGCCCCGGCGACCCCGCCGAGCGGGTCAGGGTGCCGGGAGAGGCTCCCCGCCACGGGCTCGGAGCATCGTCGCCATGGTGGTGGTCTCGGCGTCCTGGGTCTCCGCGATCGAGCTGGCCAGGCGCTCCACGACGTCCACGTCGGAGTGCTCCCGGCCGTACTCGGCCATGGCCAGCCCGCCCTGGTGGTGGCGGATCATCAGCTGCAGGAACATCGCGTCGAACGCCGTCCCGGACAGCGAGCGCAGCTCGGCGAGCTCGGCCTCGGTCGCCATCCCCGGCATGAGCGCGCCGCCGGCGGTGTCGTGGCCGGCCATGTCGTGCCCGGCCATCTCCCCGTCCGACATCGCGCCCTCGGACATCCAGGCCATGGTCTCCCCGCCGGTGAACGGCAGGTCCCACAGCGCCAGCCAGCCCTGCATCCGGCCCAGCTGGTTGGTCTGGGTGGCCGAGATGTCGAACGCGAGCTGGCGGATCTCCGGGTCCTCGGTCTGCGTGAGGGCGAGGTTCGCCATCTCCACGGCCTGCAGGTGGTGCCGGGACATGTCCCGGGAGAACCCGGCGGCCACCGAGTCCGTGGTGGGCTGGGAGTCCCGGCCGACGCCCAGTGCGACGGCCAGCCCGCCACCGGCCACCAGCAGGCCCAGGGCGATCACCGCCACCAGGACGCCGGTCAGCCAGCTGCGGGGCCGGCCGGAGCTCGTCGCACCGCGGTCGTCCTCGGTCGCGGGATCGGTCATCGGGTCCTCTCAGGTGGCGTGCCGGGCAGGCGGCCGGTCAGGGCGCCGAGGTCGTCTCGGGCGCCGGGGTCGACGTCGTCGGCGCGTCGGTGACCATCGCGTCGGTGCCCCGGCTGCTGCCGTCTTCCACGACCGGGTCGGTGATGAACAGCGGGTTCTCGCAGCTCGCCCCGACCTCGGGGTAGAAGTCGGCGTTGTAGGTCATGAAGTCGGCGTACTGCTGCACCCGGATGTCGTCGGCGGAGTCGACGGTCAGCTGGTGGTTCCACGACTGCAGGCTGATCGGTGAGCCCAGGCCGACGTAGGGCGAGAGCATGAGCCCGGACGTGCCCTCGACCAGCTCCTCCAGCGTGGCGAGGTCGCCGTCGGTGATCAGCTCGGGGTCGTAGGTGATCCAGGTGGCGCCGTGCTCCATGGAGTGGACGGCGTTCTCGTGCCGGATGTCCACGTCGTAGACGGTGCCGGTGCAGTCGGCCCACTCGCCGTCGTGCGGCCCACCGACCGGCGGGCTCTCGGTGTAGCTGACCGGCGTGGTGACGTGCTCCTGGCCCGCGGCGTAGTCGAAGGTCTCCAGGCCGGTGATCTCACTGGCCTCGGTGACCTGGTTCGCGTTCGACTCGTTCACCTGGACGACGGCGTAGCCGATGATGGCTGCGGCGAAGACGACCACCGCGAGGGCCGCGGCGATCAGGCCCCAGGGCTTCTGCTTGGTGACCACGGTGGCCGGCGGACGGGTCCGCCCGCGGCCGCCGGAGCCCTTGCCGGGCACCCGCTGGCTGGCGGCACCGGACCCTCCACGGGAAGCGCCGCCGGTCGCGCGGCTGTTCTCGGGCTTGGGGTCCTTGGCCACTGCCGCTCCTCGTTCGCTGTGCGTCGTGAGCTGCGCCGTCCCGTGGGAGCCGCGCACGCTCGCGTCCGTCCCGGGCTGCTCCCGTCCGGCGGCTGCGAGTCTAGGTCGCGGACCTGTGTGGTCCCTGACCGTCGGCGGTCGCCGCGGAGGTGTCCCGGCACACAGTCGGCGGGCAGGTCGGAACGGGGATGCCCCGCTCCGTACGATCGAACGGTGACACCCGAGCAGCTCAGCGACGTCGTCCGGTCCGCAGTCGCGGCGGCCGTGGAGCGCGGCGTGCTCTCGGTCGCCGTCCCCGACGAGGTGGTGATCGAGCGCCCCAAGAACCCCGAGCACGGCGACTACGCCACCAACGTGGCGCTCCGGCTCGCCAAGACCGCCGGCCGCCCGCCGCGCGAGGTCGCCGAGGTGCTCGCCGGTGAGCTGCGCGGCGTCGAGGGCGTCTCCGCCGTCGACGTCGCCGGGCCCGGCTTCCTCAACGTCACCCTGGCCAAGGACGCGCTGGGGCAGATCGCCGTTCGGGTGGTCGTCGCAGGGGAGGCCTACGGCCGCACCGAGGTGCTGGCCGGGCAGCGGCTGGACCTGGAGTTCGTGTCGGCCAACCCGACCGGGCCGGTGCACATCGGCGGCACCCGGTGGGCCGCCGTCGGTGACGCCCTGGGCCGGCTGCTGACCGCCAGCGGCGCGCAGGTGACCCGGGAGTACTACTTCAACGACGCCGGCGCGCAGATCGACCGCTTCGCGCTGAGCCTGCTGGCCGCGGCGCACGGGCGGCCGGTGCCGGAGGACGGGTACGCCGGCGACTACATCGGTGAGATCGCCGCCCAGGTGGTGGCCGCCGAGCCCGGCGTGCTGGAGCTGCCCGAGGCCGACCAGCAGGAGCGGTTCCGGGTGCTCGGCGTCGACCTGATGTTCGCCGAGATCAAGCGCACGCTGGCCGACTTCGGCGTCGTCTTCGACGTCTACTTCAGCGAGCGCACGCTGCACGAGACCGGTGCGCTGGAGAAGGCGGTGGCCCGGCTGCGCGAGCAGGGGCACGTCTACGAGGCCGACGGCGCCGTCTGGCTGCGGACGACGACGTTCGGGGACGACAAGGACCGGGTGCTGGTCAAGAGCGACGGCGAGACGACCTACTTCGCCGCCGACTGCGCCTACTACCTGGACAAGCGCGAGCGTGGCTTCGACAAGGTCGTGATCATGCTCGGCGCCGACCACCACGGCTACATCGGCCGGTACAAGGCGCTGGTCGCCGCACTCGGCGACGACCCGGACACCAACCTGGAGATCCTGATCGGCCAGCTGGTGAACCTGGTCCGGGACGGCGAGCCGCTGCGGATGAGCAAGCGCGCCGGCACGGTGGTGCTGCTGGAGGACCTGGTGGCCGCCGTCGGGGCCGACGCGGCCCGGTACGCCCTGGCCCGGGCCTCGGTCGACCAGCAGATCGACCTGGACCTGGACCTGTGGAGCCGGCAGACCAACGACAACCCGGTCTTCTACGTCCAGTACGCCCACGCCCGGATCTCCTCGCTGCTGCGCGGCGCGGCCGACCTCGGCCTGCCGCTGGGCGAGGCCGGCGACGTGGACACCGCGGCCCTGGCCCACCAGCGGGAGGGCGACCTGCTGCGGGCGCTGGGGGAGTTCCCCCGGGTGATCGCCTCGGCCGCGGAGCTGCGGGCCCCGCACCGGGTGGCCCGGTACCTGGAGGAGCTGGCCGGCACCTACCACCGGTTCTACGACTCCTGCCGCGTGCTGCCCCGCGGTGACGAGGAGGCCACGCCGGTGACCACCGCCCGGCTGTGGCTGTGCGCGGCGACCGCGACGGTGCTGCGCAACGGCCTGGCCGTGCTCGGCGTCTCCGCCCCGGAGCGGATGTGAGGGCGCACCCGGCCGGTCCGCTGCACGGGAACATCGCGCCGCCCCCGGCGGCCGGCCCGGCACCGGCCGACCTGGGCGTGCTGGACCCGCAGGTCTGGCCGCGGTCGGCCCGGCGGGTCGACGGCGAGCTGGAGCTGGGTGGCCGCCGGGTGACCGACCTGGCCCGTGAGCACGGCACGCCGCTGTTCGTGCTGGACGAGGGCGACTTCCGCGGCCGGGCCGCCGACTTCGCCGACGCCTTCGTCGACGCCGACGTGCACTACGCCTCCAAGGCGTTCCTCTGCGGGCAGGTCGCCCGCTGGATCGCCGACGACGGGCTGCACCTGGACGCCTGCAGCGGCAACGAGCTCGCGGTCGCGCTGGCCGCCGGCTTCCCGGCCGAGCGGATCGCGCTGCACGGCAACAACAAGTCGCTGATCGAGCTGCAGCTCGCGGTCGAGGCCGGGATCGGCCACGTGGTGCTGGACTCCTTCGACGAGATCGACCGGCTGGTGCCGCTCGGGGAGGCCCGGGTGGCCGCCGGTGGCGCGCCGGTCTCGGTGCTGATCCGGTCGACGGTGGGCATCGAGGCACACACCCACGAGTTCATCGCCACCGCCCACGAGGACCAGAAGTTCGGCTTCTCGCTGGCCACCGGCGACGCGCTCACCGCGGCCGTCCGGGTGATCCGGGAGCCGGGGCTGCACCTGGCCGGCCTGCACAGCCACATCGGCTCGCAGATCTTCGACACGGCCGGCTTCGAGGCCGCCGCGCACCGAGTCGTCGGACTGCTCGGCCAGGTGCACCAGGCCACCGGCGAGGTGCTCGGCGAGCTCAACCTCGGCGGGGGGTTCGGCATCGCCTACCTCGCCGAGGACGACCCGGTCAGCCCCCAGGACGTCGCGGTGAAGCTGCGCTCGGTCATCGCCGCCGAGTGCGCGGCCCTCGGGCTGCCGGTGCCCCGGCTGGCCGTCGAGCCGGGCCGGGCGATCGCCGGGCCGGGCACCGTGACGCTGTACGAGATCGGCACGATCAAGCCGGTGCGGCTCGGGGCGAGCGGCGCACCGGGCACCCCGTTGGTGCGCAACTACGTGTCGGTCGACGGCGGGATGAGCGACAACATCCGCACCGCCCTCTACGACGCCAGCTACACCTGCGTGCTGGCCAACCGCAGCTCCGACGCCCCGCCGGCGCTCTGCCGGGTGGTCGGCAAGCACTGCGAGAGCGGCGACGTGCTGGTGCGTGACCTGTGGCTGCCGTCGGACGTGCAGCCCGGCGACCTGCTGGCGGTCGCCGCCACCGGCGCCTACTGCTGGTCGATGGCGAGCAACTACAACTACCTGTTGAAGCCGCCGGTGGTCGCCGTGCGGGACGGGGTGGCGACCGAGATCGTGCGGCGTCAGACACTGTCCGACGTGTTCGCCCTCGATGCCGTCCTCGCCGACGTGCCCGCCCCCAGCCCGGCGATCGACCAGCCGGCGCCCGAGCACGCCGCAGGAGCCCAGTCGTGAGCGATTCCCTGAAGGTGGCCCTGCTGGGCTGCGGCACCGTGGGTGGCGCCGTCCTGCGGCTGCTGTCCGAGCAGTCCGACGACCTGACCGCCCGGATCGGCCGCCGGGTCGAGGTCGTCGGGGTGGCCGTCCGCCGCCCCGACCGGCACCCCGAGGTGCCCGCCGAGCTGCTGACCACCGACGCCGAGGGGCTGGTCACCCGGCCCGACGTCGACCTGGTGGTGGAGGTGATCGGGGGCATCGAGCCCGCGCGGACCCTGCTGCTGGCCGCGATCGGCGCCGGGAAGTCGGTGGTCAGCGCCAACAAGGCGCTGCTGGCCGAGGACGGCGTCGCGCTGCACGCCGCGGCCGCCGAGGCCGGGGTCGACCTCTACTACGAGGCCGCGGTCGCCGGGGCGATCCCGCTGCTGCGTCCGTTGCGCGAGTCGCTGGCCGGTGACCAGCTCCGGCGGGTGGTCGGCATCGTCAACGGGACGACGAACTACATCCTGTCCCGGATGGTCGAGACCGGTGCCGGCTTCGGCGAGGCGCTGGCCGAGGCGACGGAGGCCGGGTTCGCCGAGGCCGACCCGACCGCGGACGTCGACGGGTTCGACGCCGCCGCCAAGGCCGCGATCCTGGCCTCGCTGGCCTTCCACTCCCCGGTGACCGCCGCCGACGTGTACCGCGAGGGCATCTCCGCGGTCTCCGCGGCCGACGTCGCCCGGGCCGCCGAGATCGGCTGCACGGTCAAGCTGCTGGCGATCTGCGAGCGGGTCGCGGGCAGTGACGGCGCCGACGACTCCGTCGCCGTCCGGGTGCACCCGGCGATGATCCCGACCACCCATCCGCTGGCCGCGGTGGGTGGTGCGTTCAACGCCGTCTTCGTCGAGGCGGAGGCGGCCGGTGAGCTGATGTTCTACGGCCAGGGCGCCGGTGGGCAGCCCACCGCCAGCGCAGTGCTGGGCGACCTGGTCGCGGTGGCCCGCAACCGGGTCGCCGGCGTCGCCGGGCCGGGGACGACGGGCTACGCCGGTCTCACCGTGCGGCCGATGGCGGACACCCCCACCCGCTACCACGTCAGCCTCGACGTCGCGGACAAGCCGGGCGTGCTGGCGACCGTCGCGCACGAGTTCGCGGCGCAGGGCGTGAGCATCGCCACCGTCCGCCAGGACGGGCACGGCGACGCCGCCACGCTCGTGATCGTGACCCACCGGGCCCCGGACGCGGCGCTGGCCACGACGGTCGCCCGGCTGCGGGAGATGTCGGCCGTCCGGGGCGTGACCAGCGTGCTGCGGGTGGAGGGGCTGTGACCGGGGTGTGCTGCGGAGGCGAACGGGTGATGTGGTCATGAGTGCAGGACTCCCGACGGGGCTGCGCGCCCCGGTCTCGCCGTACTGGCCGGGTCTGATCGAGGCCTACCGGCACCG
This sequence comes from Modestobacter sp. VKM Ac-2984, assembly GCF_026967985.1. Taxonomy (GTDB): domain Bacteria; phylum Actinomycetota; class Actinomycetes; order Mycobacteriales; family Geodermatophilaceae; genus Modestobacter. The sequence goes on from NZ_JAPVBJ010000004.1 coordinate 168,425, forward strand.
GCTGCCGGTGAGCGCCGCGACCCCGGTGGTGACGCTGCAGGAGGGCGCCACCCCGCTGCTGCCGGCGCCGGAGCTGTCCCGCCGCACCGGGTGCGAGGTCTGGCTGAAGGTCGAGGGGGCCAACCCCACCGGGTCGTTCAAGGACCGCGGCATGACCATGGCCATCTCCAAGGCGGTGGAGGAGGGCGCACAGGCGGTGATCTGCGCCTCCACCGGCAACACCAGCGCCAGCGCCGCGGCCTATGCCGCCCGGGCCGGTCTGGTCTGTGCGGTGCTCGTGCCGCAGGGCAAGATCGCCACCGGCAAGCTGGCCCAGGCGCTGGTGCACGGGGCGAAGCTGCTGCAGGTCGAGGGCAACTTCGACGACTGCCTGACGCTGGCCAGCAAGCTGGCGATCGACTACCCGGTGAGCCTGGTCAACAGCGTCAACCAGTACCGCATCGAAGGCCAGAAGACGGCGTCGTTCGAGATCGTCGACGTGCTCGGCGACGCCCCCGACGTGCACTGCCTGCCGGTCGGCAACGCCGGCAACATCACCGCCTACTGGCAGGGCTACCGCGAGTACGCCGCCGACGGCCCGGCCACCCACACCCCCCGGATGTGGGGCTTCCAGGCCGCCGGTGCCGCGCCGATCGTCACCGGCAGGGTCGTCGAGCAGCCGAGCACCATCGCCACCGCCATCCGGATCGGCAACCCGGCGTCCTGGACCAAGGCGCTGGACGCCCGGGACACCTCCGGTGGCCGGATCGACGCGGTCACCGACCGGGCGATCCTCGCCGCCTACCGGCTGCTGGCCCGCAGCGAGGCCGTCTTCGTCGAGCCGGCGTCGGCCGCATCGGTGGCCGGGCTGCTGCAGGTCGCCGAGGCCGGCGGGCTGGAGCCGGGCCAGCGGGTCGTCTGCACGGTCACCGGCAACGGCCTGAAGGACCCGGAGTGGGCGATCTCCGGTGCCCCCGTCCCGGTCACCGTCCCGGTCGACGCCGCCGCCGCGGCGGCGCAGCTGGGGCTCTGAGTGGCGCAGCTCCCCGTGGTCCGCGTCCGCGTCCCGGCGACGAGCGCGAACCTCGGCCCGGCCTTCGACTGCGCCGGCCTGGCGCTGTCCTGCTGGGACTCCGTCGACGTCGCCGTCACCGACGGCGGGCTGACCGTCGAGGTGGCGGGCGCCGGGGCCGGTGACCTGCCCACCGACGAGTCGCACCTGGTGGTGCGGGCGTTCCGCGCCGCCTCGGCCGAGCTGGGCTGGACGCCGCCGGGGCTGCGGCTGTCCGCGCACAACACCATCCCGCAAGGGCGGGGGATGGGCTCCTCCGCCGCCGCGGTGACCGCCGGGGTGCTGGCGGCGTGGGCGCTGTGCCCCGACGTCGCCGAGGTCGACGAGGACGCCGTCCTGCGGCTGTGCTCGGAGCTCGAGGGCCACCCGGACAACGTGGCCCCGTGCCTGCTCGGTGGGGCGACGCTGTCCTGGACGACGGCCGCGGGTGCGCGCGCCGCACGACTGGCCGTCGACCCGCGGATCGTCCCGGTGCTGTTCGTGCCGGCCACCACGCTGTCCACCCACCTGGCCCGGGGGCTGCTGCCGGAGTCCGTGCCGCACGCCGACGCCGTCCACGCCGCCGGCCGCTCCGCGCTCCTGGTGCACGCGCTCACCCGCGACCCGGCGCTGCTCCTGGAGGGGACCGAGGACCGGCTCCACCAGACGCAGCGGGCACCCGCCATGCCGGAGAGCGCCACGCTGCTGGCCCGGCTGCGGAGCGACGGGCACGCGGCCGTCGTCTCCGGCGCCGGCCCGTGCGTGCTGGCGCTGGCGGTGCTGGGCCCGGGCGAGGACGCGGTCGCGCCGGCGGCTGCGGCGCAGGTCAGCGCGCTGCAGGCGCTGACGCCGGCCGGCTGGGAGTGCCGCCCGATGGCCGTCGACCCCACCGGTGCGGTCGTCACCCCGCGGCCCGGTGATCACGATGCGGTATCGTCCTCAGCGCTCGGAACACACCCGTGACGGACTGTGTTGTGAGCACTGTCGGCCTGTGTCTAGGCTGATGACGTAGCCGCCCCCGGGCGAGCCTCACGCGAGGCGTTGCAGACGGTCGATCCGTCACCGCTGAACCCCTCGCATCCACAGACCCGCGCACTCCCGATCGATCCGACGAGTCCTCCACTGGGCTCTCGCGTTCCGGGGCCGGGTCACCTCCTGCGCTGGTAGGCGCAGGTCACCGCAGGGAAGGACCTGTACGTGAGCGAGAGCACCGACCTCATCGACGGCACGCCCGACGCCGGCCCGTCCGACGAGGCAGCTGCCGAGAGCGCGACGGCTCCCCGTTCGCGCCGCCGTGGCAGCGGACTGTCCGGCATGCTGCTGCCCGAGCTGCAGCGCCTGGCCGGCGAACTGGGCATCCCCGGTACCGGCAAGATGCGCAAGAGCGACCTCGTCGCCGCGATCTCCGAGCGCCAGGTCGGCGGCGCTCCCGCCGCCGCGGCGCCGGCCACCGCGCCGGCCACCGCCCCGGACGTGCCGGCCCCCCGCGCCGACGAGGCCGTCACCGGTGGTGCCGCTGCCCCGGCCGCACCCCTGGAGGCCCCCGTCAGCGGAGGCGCCAACAGCGGCCCGGTGACCGGCACCGACGCCGCCCCCACCGACGCCGCCCGCACCGACGCCGCCCCCACCGATGCCGCCCCCACCGACGCTGCCCCGACGGGCCGTCGCCGCCGTGCGGCCAGCCGTCCGGCGGGTGCGCCCACCGGCGACGCCGTGACCAGCACCCCCGACGCACCGGCGACCGCGGCCGCTGCGGACGAGGTCGCCCAGCCGACCCCCGCCGAGGGGACTGCTGCGGACACCGACCAGGCACCGCCGGCCGACACCCGCACCGGCGGCGACCGGCCACAGCGCAGCCGCAACCGGGACCGGGCCGAGCGCGGCCCCCGGGAGGGTGGCGAGCGCGAGGAGCGCGGCCCGCGCGAGGACCGCAACCGGGACGCCGGCACCCGTGACGAGCGGGGCGGCCGCGACGCCGGCCCCCGCGAGGACCGGACCCGGGACACCGGCAGCCGCGACGCCGACCGGGACGAGCGGGGCAACCGCGACTCCGGCCGTGAGGACCGCAACCGGGACTCCAACCGGGACGAGCGGGGCAACCGCGACGGCGCCGACCGTGACGGCGAGCCGCGCGGCGGGCGCAACCGCACCGACGGCGAGTCCGGTCGACCGGGCCGCAACAACCGGGACGGCAACCGCACCGACGCCCCCGGCAACCGCGGCGATGCGGGCGCCAACCGCAACGACACGCGAGCCGACACCCGTGGCGACTCCCGCGGTGAGGCCCGGAACGACGAGGACGACGACGACTTCGAGGGCGGCCGCGGTCGCCGCGGTCGCCGGTACCGCGACCGCAACCGGCGCGGCAGCAGCGCCGGTGGGCGCGAGCGCTTCGACCAGGGCGAGCCCACCGTCAGCGAGGACGACGTCCTGCTGCCGGTGGCGGGCATCCTGGACGTGCTGGACAGCTACGCGTTCGTCCGCACGTCGGGGTACCTGACCGGCCCGAACGACGTCTACGTCTCGCTGTCCCAGGTGCGGCGCTACGGCCTGCGTCGCGGCGACGCCATCACCGGGGCCGTCCGTCAGCCCCGGGAGGGCGAGAAGAAGGACAAGTACAACGCCCTCGTCCGGCTGGACTCGGTCAACGGGCTGGACCCGGAGCAGGCGCGCAACCGCCCCGAGTTCACCAAGCTGACCCCGCTCTACCCGCAGGACCGCCTGCGGCTGGAGACCGAGTCGCACCTGATGACCACCCGGCTCATCGACCTGGTCATGCCGATCGGCAAGGGCCAGCGGGCGCTGATCGTCAGCCCGCCGAAGGCCGGCAAGACGATGGTCCTGCAGTCGATCGCGAACGCGATCACGACCAACAACCCCGAGGTCCACCTCATGGTGGTGCTGGTCGACGAGCGGCCCGAAGAGGTCACCGACATGCAGCGCTCGGTGAAGGGCGAGGTCATCGCCTCGACCTTCGACCGGCCGCCGGCAGACCACACCACGGTCGCGGAGCTGTCGATCGAGCGGGCCAAGCGCCTGGTCGAGATGGGCCACGACGTCGTCGTCCTGCTCGACTCGATCACCCGGCTGGGTCGCGCCTACAACCTGGCGGCCCCCGCCAGCGGGCGCATCCTCTCCGGAGGTGTCGACTCCACGGCGCTCTACCCGCCGAAGCGCTTCCTCGGTGCGGCCCGCAACATCGAGAACGGCGGCTCGCTGACGATCATCGCCTCGGCGCTGGTCGAGACCGGCTCGACGATGGACACGGTCATCTTCGAGGAGTTCAAGGGCACCGGGAACGCCGAGATCAAGCTGGACCGGCGGCTGGCCGACAAGCGGGTCTTCCCGGCGGTCGACGTGAACGCCTCGGGCACCCGCAAGGAGGAGATCCTCCTCTCGCCCGACGAGCTGGCCATCATCATCAAGCTGCGCCGGGTGCTGTCGGCCCTGGAGCCCCAGCAGGCCCTGGAGCTGCTGCTCGACCGGATGCGCAAGACGCGCAACAACATCGAGTTCCTGATGCAGGTGCAGAAGACGACGCTGGGCGTGAACGAGAAAGACTGACGAAGGCCCCCTGCTCCCCGTCGCGTGCCAGCTCGCGACAGGAGCCGGCAGGGGGGCCGTACACTGGGCGATCGAGCCTCCGCCGTCAGGGGTCGTCCAGTTCCCCGGCGGTGCCACGACCAGGCGACAGACCAGCAGACTGACCAGCAGACCACGAGACCAGAGAGAGGGTGTACCGGCATGAAGGCCGACATCCACCCGCAGTACAACGTCACCGAGGTGACCTGTGGTTGCGGTAACACGTTCACCACCCGCAGCACCTCGCCGACCGGTCAGCTGACCGTCGAGGTCTGCTCGGCGTGCCACCCCTTCTACACCGGCAAGCAGAAGATCCTGGACACCGGTGGCCGCGTCGCCCGCTTCGAGAAGCGGTTCGGCAAGCGCGCTGCCGGCACCCCGGCCGACAAGTAGCACCCCCGACGGCGCCTGCGCCGCCCTGCACCAGGGCGGCACAGGCGCCGTCGTCGTGTCCGCACCCCGGCCGGGGCCCGCGGGATCGACCACCAGCGGGACCGACGACCAGGAGGAGTGCCCGTGAGCAGCAGCACCGGAGCCGGCAGCGACCGGCTCGCCGGCCTGCTCGCCGAGCACCGTGAGCTGGAGGCCGAACTCGCCGACCCGGCGGTGCACGCCGACGCCGCACGCGCGCGCCGGCTGGGGCGGCGGTACGCCCAGCTCGCGCCGGTCGTGGAGACCGCACGCGCCCTCGACGCCGCGACCGACGACCTCGCCGCCGCCCGGGAGCTCGCGGGGGAGGACCCCTCCTTCGCCGCCGAGGCCGAGGAGCTGGCCGGCAGCGTCGGTGAGCTGACCGGCCGGCTCACCGAGCTGCTGCTGCCCAAGGACCCCGACGACGAGAAGGACGTCATCCTCGAGATCAAGGCGGGGGAGGGCGGGGCGGAGTCGGCGTTGTTCGCCGGCGACCTGTTGCGGATGTACCTGCGCTACGCCGAGCGGCGCGGCTGGGCGACCGAGGTGCTCGATGCCGTCCCGGCCGAGCTGGGCGGGTACAAGGACGTCGCCGTGGCGATCAAGTCACGCACCGACGAGGGCATCTTCTCCCGGCTGAAGTTCGAGGCCGGGGTGCACCGCGTGCAGCGGGTCCCGGTCACCGAGTCCCAGGGGCGGATCCACACCTCGGCAGCCGGGGTGCTCGTGCTCCCCGAAGCCGAGGAGGTCGACGTCAGCGTCGACCCGAACGACCTGCGCATCGACGTCTTCCGCTCCTCCGGACCCGGCGGGCAGAGCGTCAACACGACCGACTCCGCGGTGCGGATCACCCACCTGCCCTCCGGGATCGTGGTGAGCTCGCAGAACGAGAAGAGCCAGCTGCAGAACCGCGAGTCCGCGCTGCGGGTGCTGCGTTCCCGGCTGCTCGCCGCCGCCCGGGAGGAGGCCGCCGCCACCGCGTCGGACCAGCGGCGCAGCCAGGTGCGCACGGTCGACCGCAGCGAGCGGGTGCGCACCTACAACTTCGCGGAGAACCGCATCGCCGACCACCGGGTCGGGTTCAAGGCGCACAACCTCGACCAGGTGCTGGACGGCGACCTGGACCCGGTGCTCGACGCGCTGACCGCGGCCGCGACGGCCGAGCTGCTGGCGGCCGGCTCCTGACCGCCGCCCGCACCCTGCTCGCCGACGCCGCGCGGCGGCTCGCCGAGGCCGGGGTGGAGTCGCCGCGGGTGGACGCCGAGCTGCTGCTCGCCGCCGTCCTCGGGGTGACGCGCACGGCGCTGCTCACCCTCGGCGAGGTCCCCCCCGAGCAGGCGGCCCGGTACGCCGCGCTGGTCGACGAGCGCGCCGCCCGGGTCCCGCTGCAGCACCTGACCGGTTCGGCGCCCTTCCGCCACCTCGAGCTGTCGGTCGGTCCCGGGGTCTTCGTCCCGCGGCCGGAGACCGAGCTCGTCGCCGGCTGGGTGCTGACCCGGATCGCCGGGCTGACCGCGCCCACCGTCGTCGACCTGGGTGCGGGGTCCGGCGCGATCGCGCTGGCGGTGGCCAACGAGCACCCCGGGGCCCGGGTCGTGGCGGTCGAGCGGGACGCCGCGGCGATCGAGTGGACCCGGCACAACGCCGCCGCCCGTGCGGCTGCCGGTGACACCCCGGTCGAGGTGCTGGCCGGGGACATGACCGACCCGGCGCTGCTGGCCGAGCTGGACGGCAGCGTGGACGTCGTCGTCTCCAACCCGCCCTACGTGCCCGACGGTGCCCGGTTGCCGCGCGAGGTCACCGAGCACGACCCGCCGCTGGCGCTGTGGGGTGGGCCGGACGGGCTCGACGTCGTCCGCGGGCTGCTGGGCACGGCCGCCCGGCTGCTGCGCCCGGGCGGCTGGCTGGGCATCGAGCACGCCGACCAGCAGGGGAGCGCCCTGCCGGCGTTGGTGCGCGCCCACGGCCGCTGGACCGAGGTCGCCGACCACCGCGACCTGGCCGACCGGCCGCGCTACACGACCGCCCGGTCGTCGACTCTGGGGCAGTGACAGACTCCCGACCCGTGGCTGACGTGTTCGACTGCAGTGACCCCGACCAGCGCGAGGCCGGGCTGACCGAGGCCGCCATGGCGCTGTCCCGCGGTGAGCTGGTCCTGCTCCCGACCGACACCGTCTACGGCGTGGCCGCCGACGCCTTCACCCCGGCCGCGGTCACCCGGCTGCTGGCGGCCAAGAACCGGGGCCGGAACATGCCGGTCCCCGTGCTGGTGGGGGAGGCGTCGACGCTGGCCGGGCTGGTCGTCGTCGTGCCCCCGGTCGCCCACCAGCTCGCCGAGGCCTTCTGGCCCGGGGGGCTGACCCTCGTGGTCGAGCACGCGCCGTCGCTGGCGTGGGACCTCGGCGATGCCGAGGGGACGGTCGCCGTCCGGCTGCCGGACGACGACGTCACCCGGGACCTGCTGCGCCGCACCGGCCCGCTGGCGGTCTCCAGTGCCAACCGCTCCGGCCGGCCGGCCGGCACGACCGCGGCGGAGGCGGCCTACCAGCTCGGCGAGCACGCGGCGGTGGTCCTGGACGGCGGACCGCGCACCGGGTCGGCGCCCAGCACCATCGTCGACTGCACGGCTCCCACCCCCCGGGTGTTGCGGCTGGGCGCGATCAGCCTGGAGCAGCTCCGCGAGGTCGTCCCGGAGATCACGGACTAGATCGCGACCCTGACGGGCCGCACCGCGGCCAGCGGCCGTCCCCGGCTGTGCGGAGCCGCTTCGTGCGATGCCGGCGGGACCCTCCGGGCCCGCGCCGGCCTCCCACAGTCGCCCTCCGGCGACGCCGTGGTGGTCCGGTCTCGGCGCGTCGTGAAGGGGCACGAGACGGCTCGATCGGGCTGGGGAACGGCATCCGGCTGCGCTGCGGCCCGGCAGGATCGCACGGTGGACAGCGGTGCGATGCGCAGCATCGCCTCGGCGCAGCGATACCGTGGTGCGACAGCCGCGCGCCTCTCCTCGACGAGTGCACGCGGGCACCGCACCGAGCAGCAGGAGTGCACCCGCGATGAGCACCCCGGCCACCACCCCCTACTGGGGCCCCGACTTCGACGCCCTGGCCGACTTCGACCCGGAGATCTCCGGCGTCGTCCTCGACGAGCTCGACCGGCTGCGAGGTGGGCTGCAGCTGATCGCCAGCGAGAACTTCACCAGCCCCGCCGTCCTGGCCGCGCTGGGGAGCACGCTGTCGAACAAGTACGCCGAGGGCTACCCGGGACGGCGGTACTACGGCGGCTGCGAGGTCGTCGACCGGGCCGAGGAGATCGGCATCGCCCGCGGCAAGGAGCTGTTCGGCGCCGAACACGTCAACCTGCAGCCGCACTCCGGTGCCAGCGCGAACCTGGCGGCCTACGGCGCCTTCCTGCAGCCCGGGGACACCCTGCTGGGCATGGCGCTGCCGCACGGCGGGCACCTGACCCACGGCACCAAGGTCTCCTTCTCCGGCAAGTGGTTCAACGCCGTGCAGTACGGCGTCGACGAGAAGACCGAGCACATCGACTACGACCAGGTCCGCGACCTGGCCCGCGAGCACCGGCCCAAGCTCATCGTCGCCGGTGGATCGGCGATCCCGCGGCTGATCGACTTCGCCGCCTTCCGGGAGATCGCCGACGAGGTCGGCGCGATCTTCATGGTCGACGCGGCCCACTTCATCGGCCTGGTGGCCGGCAAGGCGATCCCCTCGCCGGTGCCCTACGCCGACGTCGTCACCTTCACCACGCACAAGGTGCTGCGCGGCCCCCGCGGTGGGGCGATCGTCTGCAAGGCCGAGCACGCCAAGGCCATCGACAAGTCGGCCTTCCCGATGATGCAGGGCGGCCCGCTGATGCACGCCATCGCGGCGAAGGCGGTGAACCTCAAGGAGTGCCTGCAGCCTGAGTACCAGACCTACGCCCGCCAGGTGATCACCAACGCCCAGGCGCTGACCGAGGGCCTGGCCGCCGAGGGCCTGCGCCCCGTCGCCGGCGGCACCGACACCCACCTGGCGCTGCTGGACCTGCGCAAGGTGACCGACACCGCCGGCGAGCCGGTCACCGGGAAGGTGGCCGAGGCCCGCTGCGACGCGGCCGGCATCGTGCTCAACAAGAACGCCATCCCCTTCGACCCGCAGCCGGCCTCGGTCGCCTCCGGCGTCCGGGTCGGCAGCCCCTCGGTCACCACCCAGGGCATGGTGGAGAGCGACATGAAGTCGATCGCCTCGCTCATCGGCACCGCCATCCGGGACGCCGACGGCTCCCGGACGACCGAGGTCGCGGCCGGGGTGCGCGAGCTGGTCGGCGCCCACCCTGCCTACCCCGAGCCCTCGCGCGTCGGCTGAGCCGTGCGCGAGTACGCCGTCGTCCTCCTCGCCGCCGCGCTGGTCACCTTCCTGGCCACGCCGGTGGTGCGGGTGGCGGCGGTCCGGTTCCGGGTGATGGCGGCGGTCCGTGACCGCGACGTGCACGTCATCCCGACCCCGCGGGGCGGGGGAGTGGCGATGTACCTCGGCGTGGCGGCCGGCGTCCTGGTCGCCTCGCAGCTGCCCTCGCTGCAGCGGAGCTTCGAGTTCAGCACCCAGACGATCGCCGTCCTGGTGGCCGGCGGGCTGATCTGCGCCCTCGGGGTGCTGGACGACCGCTTCGGCCTCGACGCGCTCACCAAGCTCACCGGCCAGATCGCCGCGGCCGGGGTGATGGTGCTGCTCGGCGTGCAGTTGGCGTACGTGTTCCTGCCGGTCGCCGACATCGGCACCCTGTCCCTGGGCCCGGACGTCGGGGTGCCGGCGACGATCCTGCTGACCGTCCTCACGGTCAACGCGCTCAACTTCATCGACGGGCTGGACGGGCTGGCCGCCGGGGTCTCGGCGATCGCGGCGCTGGCCTTCTTCGCCTACAGCTACAACCTGGGCCTGGTCGGCTTCGACGACGTGGCCAGCGCGCCCGCCCTGATCACCGCCGTGCTCGCCGGGGCCTGCCTGGGCTTCCTGCCGCACAACTTCAGCCCGGCCCGGATCTTCATGGGCGACTCCGGCTCGATGCTGGTCGGGCTCATGCTCTCGGCCGCGGCGGTCTCGGCCACCGGGCAGACCGACTCGCAGACCCTCGGCTCGGCGGCCAGCCTGCTGCCGCTGACCCTGCCGCTCCTCGTGCCGATCGCGGTGCTCTTCATCCCGTTCATCGACCTGCTGATGGCCGTGGTGCGCCGCACCCGGCGCGGTCGGTCGCCGTTCAGCCCGGACAAGATGCACCTGCACCACCGGCTGCTGTCGATCGGCCACTCGCACCGCCGGGCGGTGCTCATCATGTACTTCTGGGCCGCCCTGCTCAGCTTCGGCGCCGTCGCCCTGTCCATCACCGGTGGCACCGTCGAGGTCCTGGTCATCGTCGGCGCGCTGCTCGTGGTGGGCGTCGTCGTGGTGCTGAGCCCCCGCGCCCGCCGCGCGGCGATCGCCGCGCGCGAGGCCGAGCTCGCGGCGCTGAAGGACCGCAGCCGCGCCGCCCACCCGGCCAGCCGGGCGGTCCGGCAGGGCGCCGGGACGCCGCGTCCGCCCTCTGCTGCCGCACCGTCCACCCCGGCCGGGGTGCGCCGGTGAGCGGCGTCCGGACGACCGGGGACGCCCCCTGGGACCTGTCGTTCCTGCGGATCGGTCTGCTCGCCACCGGCGCGGTGACCGCGGTCGCCGCCCTCGTCGTCGGGGTGGCGCTGACCTGGGCGGATGCGCTCACCGTGCTCATCGGCGCGGCCGTCGTCACGGCCTTCTTCTGCGTCTCGGGGCTGGTCGTGGCCTGGGCCGGCAAGGTGGACGACACCTGGACGATGCCGGCGGCGCTGGGCACGTTCGGGCTCAAGGCACTGGTCCTGTTCCCGCTGCTGACCGGCCTGCCGGCCGACGGGTGGCCGGACCGCCAGGTGCTGGCCTGGACCGTCGTCGCCGGTGCGCTGCTGTGGAGTGGGGTGCAGCTGCGCTGGGTGTGGACGCGGCAGCTGTTCTACGTCCCGCCACCCACCCCACCGGGGGGTCGGCGGCATTCCCCGGAAAACCCGGCCCCACCCGGCTGATAGTGTCCGAACCGATGGCCGAGGACACCTCCGAACCTGGGGGCGCACGACCACGACCTGCGCGCGCAGCTCGTCAGCCCAGCGGGGCTGACATGGGCTGGGCGGTCACCGGGACGCTCCTGTCCGGGATGGCTGTGTGGGGCGGGGTCGGGTGGCTGATCGACCAGTGGCTGGACACGCGAGTGTTCTTCCCGGTCGGGATCATCCTCGGCGTGGCAGTGGCCATCTACGTGGTGGTCAAGACCTACGGCGAACCCGACCCGGCTCCCGGGCGGGCTGCCGGACACCCCCCGGGCGGACGACGGAGCCGGCCCAGGACGCAGAAGGGACAACGGTGACCTCCAGCGCCCACGCGCTCGGCGACGTGCTCGCTGTGGAGAGCGACCCCGGCGGCGGCTTCACGCCCCCGGGCATCGGTGAGTTCTACCCCGAGGTTCTGACCAGCTTCTCCGTGCTCGGTGTCGGCTTCGAGATCACCCGGATCACGATCATCGCCTGGGTGGCCACGCTGGCCATGATCGCCTTCCTGGTGGCCACGGTCCGCAAGCCGCAGATCGTCCCCGGCAAGATGCAGTTCATCGGCGAGACCAGCTACTCGTTCATCCGCGACGGGATCGCCCGCGACGTGGTGGGCCCCAAGGGCCTGCCGTTCGCCCCGTTCCTCGCCTCGCTGTTCTTCTTCATCCTGGCGAACAACCTGATGGCGATCATCCCGCTCGCCCAGATCTCGCCGATGTCGAAGTTCGCCTTCCCGCTGGTGCTGGCCCTGATCTGCTGGGTCGTCTACATCGTGGTCGGCATCAAGAACCAGGGGCTGTGGCCGTACTTCCGGGACATCATGTTCCTGCCCGGCGTGCCCAAGCCGATGTACCTGCTGATCACGCCGCTGGAGCTGCTGCAGAACTTCATCGTGCGCCCGTTCACGCTGGCGATCCGGCTCTTCGCGAACATGTTCGCCGGCCACATGCTGCTGGTGACGTTCGCGCTGGGCGCGACCTACCTGCTCACGGTCGGCAACTTCTCGGCCGTGTTCGGGCCGATCTCGGCGCTGATGGCGATCGTGATGACGTTCTTCGAGCTGCTGGTCATCTTCCTGCAGGCCTACGTCTTCACGATGTTGATGGGCACCTACCTCAACGGCTCCGTCGAAGCGGCCCACTGAGCCGCACCACGGTGGCCCGCACGCCGGGCCGCTCCCATGAACTGCACCACCCGTACGACCCCGCCAGCCGCCCGGTGACCACCGGGCGACGACACAGGAGGAACACCGCGCAATGATCGAGGTACTCGCAGAGCTCGAGGGCAGCATCGGTTCGGTCGGCTACGGCATCGCCACGATCGGCCCCGGCATCGGTGTGGGCCTCGTCTGGGCCGCCTACATCCAGGCCACCGCGCGCCAGCCCGAGTCGGCCGGCCTGACCCGTACCTACGCCTTCCTGGGCTTCGCCCTGGCCGAGGCGCTGGCACTGATCGGCTTCGTCGCTCCCCTCGTCTACGGCACCTGATCCGCACTCGTCGGACGAGTTCGGTCACTGACACCCAGACGAGGACGTTGAGAGCATGAGCATCCTGGCTGCGGAGAGCGCGAATCCGCTCCTCCCGCCCGTCGGCGAGATCATCGTCGGACTGATCGCCTTCGCGGTCCTGCTCTTCGTGGTGGTCAAGTTCGTCGCCCCGCGGTTCGAGCAGGTCTTCCAGGCGCGCCGTGCGGCCATCGAGGGCGGCATCGAGCGGGCCGAGGCCATGCAGGCCGAGGCCAAGGCCGCGCTGGAGCAGTACCGGGCCCAGCTCGCCGAGGCCCGGAACGAAGCCGCCCAGATCCGGGACTCCGCCCGAGCCGAGGGGCAGCAGATCATCGAGCAGCTGCGCGCCCAGGCCCAGGAGGAGTCGGCCCGGATCGTGGCCCGTGGCGAGGAGCAGCTCGCTGCCTCCCGCCAGCAGGTCGTGGCCGAGCTGCGCGGCCAGATCGGCGCCCTCGCCGTGGAGCTGGCCGGCCGCGTGGTCGGCGAGTCGCTGGCCGACGACGCCCGCCGCAGCGGGACCGTCGACCGGTTCCTCGACGAGCTGGACGAGATGGCCGCGAGCAACCCCGCCGGCAACGGCGGGGCGCAGCCGACCTCGGGCGCCACGACCGGGAGCACGGTCTACGTCCCTGAGGGCAACCGCTGATGGACGCGTCCAGTCGGGCTGCGATGGAGGAGTCGCGGGCGAGCCTGCAGGAGAAGTCGCAGGGAGCTCGCAGCCGCAACCACGGTGACGTCCTGCTCACCCTGGCCGACGAGCTCTTCGCCGTGGCGCAGCTCCTGCAGAGCCAGCCGTCGCTCCGGCGGGCGCTGTCGGACGCCTCCGTGCGACCCGACGACCGCGCCGGGCTGGCTCGGCGGCTGCTCTCCGGTCAGCTCGGTGCCGACACCATGTCGGTGGTCGAGACGGTCGTGCGGCAGCGCTGGTCGCGACCGCGGGACCTGGTGGAGGCCACCGAGACCCTCGCCACCGAAGCCGCACTGGACGCGGCCGACGCGCGTGGCGAGCTGGAGGGCGTCGAGGACGAGCTGTTCCGGTTCGGCCGCATCGTGGCCGGGGACGACGACCTCGCCCGCATCCTGGGTGACCGGTCCGCACCGCGGGAGGGCAAGACGGCCCTCCTCGACCGGCTGCTGGCGGGCCGGGTCAGCCCGGTGACCGAGCGGCTGGTGCGGAACGCGCTGACCAGCCCGCACGTCCACAACCCGGAGAACGAGGTCGAGCGGCTCTCCACGATGGCCGCCCGGCGCCGGGGGCGCTCGGTCGCCCACGTGACCTCCGCCGTCCCGTTGACGGCTGCGCAGGAACAGCGGCTGACCGACGTGCTCGGCCGGCTCTACGGGCGGACGATGGGCCTACAGGTCCAGGTCGACCCCGACGTGCTCGGTGGCCTGGTCGTCCGGGTGGACGACGAGATCATCAACGGCAGCATCGCTGCGCGACTCGAGGCCAGCGGCCGGCGACTCGCCGGCTGAACCAGCTCGACCGCGACCGCGGCACCGCACCACCACAGACACCAGCAGGAAGAGGACGCAGAGCCATGGCCGAGCTGACGATCTCCGCGGACGAGATCCGCAGTGCGATCCAGAACTACGTCTCCGACTACACCCCGGACGTCTCCCGGGAAGAGGTCGGGGTCGTCACCGAGTCCGGCGACGGCATCGCCCGGGTCGAGGGCCTGCCCTCGGTCATGACCAACGAGCTGCTCGAGTTCGAGGGCGGCGTGCGGGGACTGGCGCTGAACCTGGACGTGCGCGAGGTCGGCGTCGTCATCCTGGGTGACTTCTCCGGGATCGAGGAGGGCCAGACGGTCCGCCGGACCGGCGAGGTCCTCTCGGCGCCGGTCGGCGACGGCTTCCTCGGCCGGGTCGTCGACCCGCTGGGCAACGCCATCGACGGTGGCAGCCCGATCGAGAGCACCACCCGGCGCGCCCTCGAGCTGCAGGCGCCCAGCGTGGTCCAGCGGCAGTCGGTGCACGAGCCGATGCAGACCGGCATCAAGGCCATCGACGCCATGACGCCGATCGGCCGTGGCCAGCGTCAGCTGATCATCGGTGACCGGCAGACCGGCAAGTCGGCGATCGCGCTGGACACGATCATCAACCAGAAGCAGGCCTGGGCGACCGGTGACCCGGCGCAGCAGGTTCGCTGCATCTACGTGGCGGTCGGTCAGAAGGGCTCGACCATCGCGGCGACCAAGGCCGCGCTCGAGGACGCCGGCGCGATGGAGTACACGACCATCGTCGCCGCCCCTGCCTCGGAGGCCGCCGGCTTCAAGTACATCGCCCCCTACACCGGCTCGGCCATCGGCCAGCACTGGATGTACGAGGGCAAGCACGTCCTGATCGTCTTCGACGACCTGTCCAAGCAGGCCGAGGCCTACCGCGCCGTCTCGCTTCTGCTGCGCCGTCCGCCGGGTCGCGAGGCCTACCCCGGCGACGTCTTCTACTTGCACTCCCGGCTGCTGGAGCGTTGCGCCAAGCTCAACGACGAGCTGGGCGCGGGCTCGATGACCGGGCTGCCGCTGATCGAGACCAAGGGCAACGACGTCTCGGCGTACATCCCGACCAACGTCATCTCGATCACCGACGGTCAGATCTTCCTGGAGACCGGGCTCTTCAACTCCGGTGTGCGCCCGGCGATCAACGTCGGCGTCTCGGTGTCCCGGGTCGGTGGCTCGGCACAGATCAAGGCGATGAAGTCGGTCGCCGGCCGGTTGCGGCTGGACCTGGCCCAGTTCCGTGAGCTCGAGGCGTTCGCCTCGTTCTCCTCGGACCTGGACGCCTCCAGCCGGGCGACCCTGGAGCGCGGTCAGCGTCTGGTGGAGCTGCTCAAGCAGGGCCAGTACTCGCCGTACCCGGTGGAGCGCGAGGTCGTCTCGCTGTGGCTGGGCACCACCGGCAAGCTGGACCGGGTGCCGGTGCCCGACGTGCGTCGCTTCGAGGCCGAGTTCCTGGACTTCCTGGACCGGGGCGACAGCATCGCCTTCGACTCGATCCGGACGTCGAAGAAGCTCGAGGACGACACCGTCTCCAGCCTGGAGTCCTCGGTCGAGCAGTTCTACGGCCAGTTCACCACCTCCGAGGGTGAGTCCTTGCAGGGCAACGAGCCCGAGGTCGAAGCCATGGACGCTCGTGAGCGGGGCCAGGAGACCGTCCAGGTCAAGCGGGCCGGCTGACGATGGCTGGTTCCCTCCGCGCGCTGCGCCGCCGGATCCGCTCCACCCAGTCGACGAAGAAGATCTTCTCGGCTCAGGAGCTGATCGCGGCCGCGCGCATCGTGCGTGCCCAGGCCCGGGTCGAGGCCTCCAAGCCCTACGCCCGGGAGATCACCCGCGTGTTGTCGGCCCTGGCGGGCTCGGCGAGCCTGGACCACCCGCTGCTGACCGACCGGGAGAACCCCCGGCGGGTCGCCGTGCTGGTGGTCACCTCCGACCGCGGGTTCGCCGGCTCCTACAACGTCAACGTGCTGCGGCGGACAGAGGAGCTGCTCGCCCTGCTCCGCGACGAGGGCAAGGAGCCGCTGCTCTACGTCGTCGGCCGCAAGGGCGAGACGTACTACCGGTTCCGTGACCGGGACGTCGAGGAGACCTGGACCGGGTTCTCCGAGCAGCCGGGGTACGAGGACGCCCAGGAGATCGGTCGGACTCTCATCACCGCCTTCACCGCCGGTGAGGACGACGACGAGACCGGCGGGGGTGCCGATGACGTGCTCGGCGTGGACGAACTGCACATCGTCTACACCGAGTTCCGTTCCCTGCTCTCCCAGGTGCCGGTGGCCAACCGGATGGCGCCGCTGGTCGTGGAGGAGGTCGACGAACTGCGCGACGATCGCGACGTCCAGGCCGAGGAGTCCCGCAGCAGCGACATCACCCCGGCCTACGAGTTCGAGCCGTCGGCCGAGCAGCTGCTGGACGCGTTGTTGCCGAAGTACGTGACGACCCGGATCTACGCGGCGCTGCTCGAGGCAGCTGCCTCGGAGTCGGCGTCGCGCCGCCGGGCCATGAAGTCGGCGTCGGACAACGCCGAGGAGCTGGCCAAGAACCTCTCCCGGCAGGCCAACGCGGCCCGTCAGGCAGAGATCACCCAGGAGATCAGCGAGATCGTCGGCGGCGCCGACGCGCTCGTGTCGGCCAACGCCGACGACTGAGCCAACCGCCCCGTCCGCGGCGTCAACCGCCGCGGACGGGGACACTCAACACGCGAGACCACCGAGCCCGAGGGCAGGAGAGCAGCACAGATGACCGTCACCGAGGAACGTCCGTCCAGCCAGGAGACCGTCGGCGCAGGCCGCGTCGTCCGGGTCACGGGCCCGGTCGTCGACGTCGAGTTCCCCCGCGACGCGATGCCCGAGCTCTTCAACGCCCTCAAGGTCGAGGTCACCCTCGCCGACCTGGGCAAGACGCTGACCCTCGAGGTCGCCCAGCACCTGGGCGACAACGTGGTCCGCACCATCTCGATGGCCCCGACCGACGGTCTGGTCCGCGGCGCCCCGGTGAGCGACACCGGCTCCCCGATCATGGTGCCCGTCGGCGACGTGGTGACCGGGCACGTGTTCAACGCCCTGGGCGAGTGCCTGGACACGCCGGGCTACGCCGAAGACGCCCTGCACTGGTCGATCCACCGCAACGCACCCAAGTTCGACCAGCTCGAGGGCCGCACCGAGCTGCTCGAGACGGGGATCAAGGTCATCGACCTGCTGACCCCCTACGTCCGCGGCGGGAAGATCGGCCTGTTCGGCGGTGCCGGCGTGGGCAAGACGGTGCTCATCCAGGAGATGATCCGCCGCGTCGCCCAGGAGTTCGGTGGCGTGTCGGTGTTCGCCGGCGTCGGCGAGCGCACCCGTGAGGGCAACGACCTCATCACCGAGATGACCGAGTCCGGCGTCATCAACTCGACCGCCCTGGTGTTCGGCCAGATGGACGAGCCGCCGGGCACCCGGCTCCGGGTGGCCCTCTCGGCCCTGACGATGGCGGAGTACTTCCGCGACGAGCAGGACCAGGACGTGCTGCTCTTCATCGACAACATCTTCCGGTTCACCCAGGCCGGCTCCGAGGTCTCCACGCTGCTGGGGCGCATGCCCTCCGCGGTCGGCTACCAGCCGACCCTGGCCGACGAGATGGGCACCCTGCAGGAGCGGATCACCTCCACGCGGGGCCGGTCCATCACCTCGCTGCAGGCCATCTACGTGCCCGCCGACGACATCACCGACCCGGCGCCGCACACCACCTTCGCCCACCTTGACGCGACGACCGTGCTCTCCCGGCCGATCTCGGAGAAGGGCATCTACCCGGCCGTCGACCCGCTGGACTCGACCAGTCGGATCCTCGACGCGCAGTACATCGGGCAGGAGCACTACGACATCGCCCGCGAGGTCCAGCGGATCCTGCAGCGCTACCAGGAGCTGCAGGACATCATCGCGATCCTCGGCATCGACGAGCTCGGCGAAGAGGACAAGCTCACCGTCAACCGGGCCCGTCGCATCGAGCGGTTCCTCTCGCAGAACATGTTCGTCGCCGAGGCGTTCACCGGGCAGCCGGGGTCCTACGTCCCGCTCACCGAGACCCTGCAGGCCTTCAAGGCGCTGACCGTCGGCGAGTACGACCACGTCCCCGAGCAGGCCTTCTTCATGTGCGGTGGCCTCGAGGACCTCGAGCGGAACTACGACAAGCTCAAGAAGAGCTGATCGAGGACCCCTCGCCCCCGTCGCTCGCGACGGGGCCCGGCGAGGGGTCGTCCCAGCACCGCGTCCACGGCCGGGCACCCCTTCGGGGGTGCCCGGCCGTGGCGTTCTCCGGCGTCCTGCGCCGATCCAGGGCAGGGCCGGTGACGGTCCGCGCGCGGGTGGCGCCCGTGCGCTGGCGGCGCGCCATCCGATCGGGTGGGCCGCAGGCGAGGACCTCAAGTTCGGGCGGCCGGGTGACGAACATGTCCATCGGAACGTCCGAGCGGCGGGCGTCATGCACAGGAGTTCGACTCGTGCACACCTGGCACCTGGCAGCGGCGCTGCGCAGCGGGACGACGATGACGGCGACCCCGATGAGCGGGACGACCCGGCACGACGCAGCACCGGACGACGCGATGGAGTGGAGCTGGCCGCCGTACGCACCGGTGGCCGTCGAGGGTGAACCGTTCGACACGACCGAGTGGGCGCCGCCGTCGGTGGTCTGGCACCCCCAGCTGAGGCTCGGGCGCTGGACCGTGGTCTACCGCCGCACCGGCTGCTGACCGGCCCCCTGCCCGCACCGCTCACCGGCTCGCGGCGGCGCGCTGGGCAGGAGCCTCCCCCTCCGGGGTGTGCCCGGGGGACCAGTGCCAACCTGTGGCGGGACCGGGGCCACGCCGCCGGTACAGTGGGGGAGACCCGCTGCCGCTCCGACCGGACCGGCGGCCCGCATCACCGGCCTGGCTCGGGCGGTCGATGACCCAGGAGGACATACGTGGCGACCCTGCAGGTCGAGCTCGTGGCCGTGGAGAAG
The DNA here is from genome assembly GCF_026967985.1 of Modestobacter sp. VKM Ac-2984. Taxonomy (GTDB): domain Bacteria; phylum Actinomycetota; class Actinomycetes; order Mycobacteriales; family Geodermatophilaceae; genus Modestobacter. The sequence goes on from NZ_JAPVBJ010000004.1 coordinate 187,532, forward strand.
ATGCTCTGGTCCGGTGAGGCCAGCATGGTCATCGCCCGTACCACCGAGGGTGAGCTCGGTGTCCTGCCCGGCCACTCGCCCCTCCTGGGAGAGCTGGCCCCCGGGGGCGTCGTGACCATCCGCACCGAGTCCGGCGAGGACCTCGTCGTCGCCGCGCACGGCGGTTTCCTGTCGGTGACCGAGCGCGGGGTCTCGATCCTCGCCGAGACGGCGGAGATCGCCACCGACATCGACGTGGAGCGGGCCCGCGAGGCGCTCCGCCGCGCAGAGCAGGCCGGGGACGACCCGGAGGCGCTCGCCGCGGCCCGGCGAGCCCAGTCCCGGATCCGCGCCGCCGGCCAGGACGCCTGACCGCCGACCGAGTCCGTTCCTGACCCGCCTCGGCTGACGAGCCCCGCCCGGTGACCACCGCCGTCCTGGTCCTCGTCGGGCTGTTGCTGGTCGCCCTGGTCGCCGCCTTCCTGCTGCGCCGGCGGTTCCTGCTCTCCGGCCTGGGGGCGGTCACCATGTGGCTCCGCGCCCCCGGCACGTCCCGCTGGGCCGTCGGCGTCGCCTGGTACTCCGGCGACATGCTGCTCTGGTACCGCGCGCTGTCCCTGTCGGTCCGCCCGAACCGGCGGCTCTGCCGCGCCCAGTTCCAGGTCGACGCCCGGCGTCGCCCCACAGCTGAGGACCTGTCGCTGCCCGACGACAGCGTGATCCTCACCGTGCGCACCGGAGCCGGGCCCCACGAGCTCGCGATGGACTCCTCGACGGTGACCGGCTTCCTGTCCTGGATCGAGTCCGCACCGCCGATCGACCGCTGAGCGGTCCAGCCCGTCGTCCGGCTCAGGCCTCCGGCTGAGCGGTGCGGGCGGCCCGCTGGGCGTGCACGCCGCTGTGCGCGCCGGGCTCCCAGAGCACGTCACCGTCGGGGTTGGCGCCGCGGGCGAGGATGAAGAGCAGGTCCGACAGCCGGTTGAGGTACCGGGCGGTCTCGGTGTTGGTCCGCTCCGCGTCGTCCGCCAGCAACGCCCAGACGCTGCGCTCTGCCCGCCGGGCGACCGTGCGCGCCGTGTGGAGCAGCGCGGCCAGCGGGGTGCCTCCCGGGAGGACGAACGAGGTGAGCGCCGGGAGCTCGGCGTTGGCCGTGTCGCAGGCCGCCTCCAGTCGCTCCGTGTACGCCGCGGTGATCCGCAGCGGCGGGTGCTCCGGCGCCTCCTGGATCGGGGTGGAGAGGTCGGCGCCCACGTCGAAGAGGTCGTTCTGCACGCTGCGGAGCAGCTCGGTGACCTCGGCCGACGGCCCGCCCAGCGCGATGGCGACCCCGATCGCGCTGTTCGTCTCGTCGACGTCGGCGTAGGCGATCAGCCGCGCATCCGTCTTGGCCACCCGGGACATGTCCCCGAGGTGGGTCTGCCCGGCGTCACCGGTGCGCGTGTAGATGCGGGTCAGCCGGACGGTCATGGTCCCGAGCCTAGGCCGGACCGGGCAGCGCGTCGCCACTCCCGCGCCCGGTCGGGCGACGCCGGCACGCGCCTCTAGGCTGGGCGGGTGGACTGCTTCGAGGTGACCGGCGGGGCCTCCCTGCGCGGCCGCGTCCGGGTCACCGGCGCCAAGAACAGCGCGCTGAAGCTCATGGCGGCAGCGCTGCTCGCCCCGGGCCGGACGACGCTGGACGAGGTGCCCGACATCCTCGACGTCACGATCATGAGCGAGGTGCTGCGTCGCCTGGGCTGCGGCGTGACCTTCGAGCGCTACCCGCTGGATCCGGGCGGCAGCCCGAGCGGCGGCGGTCGGGTGCTGATCGACGTCCCCGAGCGGCCCTCCAGCGAGACCGACTACGACCTGGTCCGCCGGATGCGCGCGTCGATCAGCGTGCTCGGCCCGCTGGTGGCCAGGCTGGGCACCGCCAAGGTGGCCCTGCCCGGCGGCGACGCCATCGGTTCGCGCGGGCTGGACATGCACATCGCCGGCCTGGAGCGGCTCGGCGCGACCGTGGTCAACGAGCACGGCTTCCTGATCGCGACCGCCCCGAAGCTCGTCGGCACCTCGATCTGGCTCGACTTCCCCTCCGTGGGCGCCACCGAGAACCTGGTGATGGCCGCCGCCCTCGCCCAGGGGACGACGATCGTGGACAACGCCGCCCGCGAGCCGGAGATCGTCGACCTGTGCCGGATGTTGGTCGCGATGGGCGCCCAGATCGAGGGCGCCGGCACCTCCACCATCACCGTGGAGGGCGTCCGGGAGCTGCGGCCGGTGGCCTACTCGACGGTCCCGGACCGCATCGTCGCGGGCACGTGGGCGATCGGGGCGGTGATGACCCGGGGCGACCTGGTGATCGAGCGGGCGGTGGCCGAGCACCTGAGCGTGCCGCTGGAGAAGCTCGTCAACGCCGGCGCGACCGTGGAGTCCCTGGACGACGGCATCCGGGTGGCGATGGCGGACCGGCCGCGGGGCATGGACATCGTCACGCTGCCGTTCCCCGGCTTCCCGACCGATCTGCAGCCGATGGCCGTGGCGCTGGCTGCGGTCTCCAGCGGCACCGCGCTGATCACCGAGAACGTGTTCGAGGGCCGGTTCATGTTCGTCAACGAGCTGGTCCGGCTCGGGGCCGACGTGCGCATCGACGGCCACCACGCGGTCGTGCGGGGCCGGGAACGGCTCTCCAGCGCCCCGGTGCTGGCCACCGACATCCGCGCCGGCGCCGGGCTGGTGCTCGCCGGGCTGCTGACCGATGGCGTCACCGAGGTGCAGGACGTGCACCACGTCGACCGCGGCTACCCGGACTTCACCGAGCAGCTGCGCGGTGTGGGCGTGCAGATCGAGCGGACCCAGCGGCCGGGCTGAGTCAGCGGCCCCCGAAGGACAGCGCGAGCGCACGGGCGCGCTGGAGGTCCTCGGGGAAGACGAGCACGTCGGCCCGGTGCGCGGCCGGCTCGCGGATCGTGGACCGGATGCCGGCGTCGCTCAGCACGGCCCGCAGGGCCAGCGCCGACTCCCGGCGGGTGAGCGTGGCCACCGGGGTCAGCAGCTCCTCGCGCTGCACCGGCGTGCCCGAGGAGGAGTCCGAGGCGAAGGCCCAGCGGAGGAACAGCCCGATCAGCACCAGCATCAGGAAGGCGATGACCGGCCCCACGGCGTAGTGCAGGCTCCCGGCGTCGATCGGCACGCTGACCTCCCTGCGGCGGGGGCGGCCGTCCGGTCGCGAGCCCGGTCCCGAGTGTGCCACCGCAGGGGGATGCCCGTGGCTACTGGTCAGTAACCGCCCTACACTCCGCTGGCATGCCGTTCCCTTCAGCGCCGAAGGACCGCGACCGTCCCTGGGTCATGCGCACCTATGCCGGTCACTCCTCGCCCACGGAGTCCAACGCCCTCTACCGGCGGAACCTCGCCAAGGGACAGACCGGCTTGTCGGTCGCCTTCGACCTCCCCACCCAGACCGGGTACGACCCCGACGACGAGCTGGCCGTGGGGGAGGTCGGCAAGGTCGGGGTGCCGGTGACGCACATCGGTGACATGCGTGCGCTGTTCGACGGGATCCCGCTGGACGAGATGAACACGTCGATGACGATCAACGCGACCGCGATGTGGCAGCTCGCGCTCTACCAGGCGGTCGCGGAGGAGCACGGCCACGACGTCGCGCAGCTGGCCGGGACGACGCAGAACGACATCATCAAGGAGTACCTGTCGCGGGGGACCTACGTCTTCCCGCCGGCGCAGAGCATGCGGCTGATCACCGACATGGTCGCCTACACGGTGACAGCGATGCCGCGGTGGAACCCGATCAACATCTGCAGCTACCACCTGCAGGAGGCCGGGGCCACGCCGGTGCAGGAGATCGCCTACGCGATGAGCACCGCGATCGCCGTCCTGGACTCGGTGCGCGACTCCGGGCAGGTGCCGCCGGAGCGCTTCGGCGACGTCGTCGCCCGGATCTCCTTCTTCGTCAACGCCGGGGTCCGGTTCGTCGAGGAGATGTGCAAGATGCGCGCCTTCGGCCAGCTCTGGGACGAGCTGACCGCGGAGCGCTACGGCGTCGCCGACCCGAAGCAGCGGCGCTTCCGGTACGGGGTGCAGGTCAACTCCCTCGGCCTGACCGAGGCGCAGCCGGAGAACAACGTCCAGCGGATCGTGCTGGAGATGCTCGCGGTCACGCTCTCCCGGGACGCCCGGGCGCGGGCGGTGCAGCTGCCGGCCTGGAACGAGGCGCTCGGCCTGCCGCGGCCCTGGGACCAGCAGTGGTCGCTGCGGCTGCAGCAGGTGCTGGCGTTCGAGACCGACCTGCTGGAGTACGAGGACCTGTTCACCGGCTCGGTGGTGGTCGAGCGGAAGGTCGCCGAGCTGGTCGAGGGGGCCCGGGTGGAGATCGCCCGGGTGCAGGAGCTGGGCGGCGCGGTGGCCGCGGTCGAGTCCGGCTACATGAAGAGCGAGCTGGTGGCCTCGCTGGCCCAGCGCCGGCGGCGGATGGAGAGCGGCGAGGACGTCGTCGTCGGCGTGAACCGGTACACGACGAGCGAGCCCAACCCCCTGCTGGCCGACCTCGAGACCGCGATCCAGACCGTCGACCCGGCGGTCGAGGCGGCGGCGCAGGCGGCGGTGCAGCGGTGGCGCGAGGAGCGCGAGCCCGGGGCGGTGGCCGCGGCACTCGACGACCTGCGCGCGGCCGCGGCCACCGACGAGAACCTGATGGCCGCCACGCTGCGCTGCGCGCGGGTCGGCGTGACCACGGGGGAGTGGGCCGGCGCGCTGCGTGCGGTGTTCGGCGAGTACCGGGCCCCGACCGGCGTCGGTGGGGCCAGCGCCGGTGCGGCCGACGCCACCCTGACCGAGGTGCGGGAGCTGGTCCGGCGCACCGGCGCGGAGCTGGGTGGCCGGCTCCGCTTCCTGGTCGGCAAGCCAGGTCTGGACGGGCACTCCAACGGTGCCGAGCAGATCGCCGTGCGGGCGCGGGACGCCGGGTTCGAGGTGGTCTACCAGGGGATCCGGCTGACCCCGGCACAGATCGTCTCCGCGGCCGTCGAGGAGGACGTGCACGTGGTCGGCCTGTCGGTCCTCTCCGGGTCGCACCTGCAGGTCGTGCCGGCGGTGCTGGCCGGCCTGCGGGCGGCCGGTCTGGACGACGTCCCGGTGGTCGTCGGCGGGATCGTCCCCGACGCCGACGCCCGGCGGTTGCGGGACCTCGGGGTGGCCCGGGTCTTCACGCCCAAGGACTTCGGGATCACCGACATCATGGCCGAGGTGGTCGCCGTCGTCCGGGAGGCGAACGGCCTCGCCGAAGAGGCTCCCGTGCCCGTCTGAGGGACGGCGGGTGGTTCGACAGCCTCACCTGTTGACTCTCGATAGATGACAGGTGATCGTCGATCCATGCCGCACGTACGTCCGCTGGTGCTGCCGATCAGGTTCCTGCTCGCACTGCTGTTCGCCGCCCTGGTCGCCGCTCAGATCTGGGTGGCGCCCGGGATGCTGCCGGACCTGGTCGACCCGTCGCTGGAGCAGTCGCTGGTGCGGGGGACGATGTTCGTGGCCTCGATCGTGGGGCTGGCATGCGTGCAGGTCGTCGTCGTCTGCACCTGGAAGCTCCTGACCATGGTCCGGCGGGACTGCATCTTCAGCACCAGCGCGCTGCCATGGGTGGACGCGATCGTCGTGGCGATGGTCGTCGGCTGGCTGATGCTGCTCGGCGCCTTCGTCAGCTCGTACTACTTCGTCATCGACGAGGTCAGTGACGACCCGGGGCCGCCGGCCCTCCTGCTGGTGCTGCTGCTGGTGGGGGCCGTGGTGGGGCTGCTGATGGCGGTCATGCGCACGCTGCTGCTGCAGGCCACGACGCTGCGCAGCGACATGGAGGCGGTCATCTGATGCCGATCGTCGTGCGCATCGACGTCGAGCTGGCCAAGCGGAAGATGAGCGTCGGCGAGTTCGCCGAACGGGTCGGGCTCACCCCGGCCAACGTGGCAGTGCTGAAGAACGGCCGGGCCAAGGCCGTCCGCTTCAGCACCCTGGAGGCGATGTGCCGGGTGCTCGGCTGCCAGCCCGGCGACCTCCTCGAGTGGGTCGAGGACGACCACGCCGAGCCGCTCACCGTGCAGGCGGCCCACCGGTGACCGGGCCGGGTCGCCCCGGCCGTCACCCGAGCCGGACGACGACGCCCTCGGTCGCGCTGCGGCGGGCGGCGTCGAGCACGGTGAGCGAGGCGACCGCGTCCTGCGGCTCGACCGGCACGGCGCCCAGGCCGCGGACGGCGGCGGCGAACGCCGGGTAGAACGTGTCCCAGGCGCCGGACAGGGTCGGCACCCGGTACTCGTGGTCCCCCCGCCGGACCCGGCCCCAGCGGGCCTCCGGCTCGGCGCCCCACTCCGGACCGCGGGTCGCCGGGCTCTCCCCGGCGATCAGCGCCTCCTCCTGGCCGTCCATCGGCCCGCCGACGACGTAGCTGCCGGCCGTGCCGGTGACCCGGAACCGGTTGCCCGGTGCGCCCTCGCTCCAGCTGCCGGCCAGGTGCGACCGGGCGCCGCCGGCGTGCGTGAGGGCGACGAAGACGTCGTCGTCCAGCCCGCTCGCGCGCACCCGCCACTCGGCGTAGACCGAGGACACCGGGCCGAGCAGCACCAGCGCCTGGTCGACCAGGTGGCTGCCGAAGTCCAGCAGCGTGCCACCACCGGACGGCGCCGGGCCGGGGTCGGGGGTGAACCGCTCGAAGCGGGACTCGAACCGGGTGATCGTGCCCAGCGTCCCCGCCTCGGCGAGCGCCTGCACGGTGCGGAAGTCGGAGTCCCAGCGGCGGTTCTGGTAGGGCGCCAGCGGCAGGCCGAGCCGGCGGGCCCGCTCGACGCTGGCCTGCGCGGCCGGGGCGTCCAGCGCGAACGGCTTGTCGCAGACGACGGCCAGGCCGAGGTCGAGCGCCTGGTCGGTGAGCGCGCTGTGGGTGTCGGCGGGCGTCGAGATCGCCACGGCCTCGACGCCGGCTGCCGCCAGCTCGGGCAGGGACCCGACGGCGGTCGCGCCCGGGTGCTCCTGGCGGAGCAGCTCGCGCCGCTCGGTCGAGGAGGTCGCCACCGCGACGAGGTCGCACTCCACCGCGGCAGCGAGCAGCGGGGCGTGGAAGTACCGCCCTCCGAAGCCGTACCCCACCAGTCCGAACCGAACGGGCTCCACCACGGTGCTCCCCACCTCGACGACGCGTGGCCGGATCATCCCCTGCCCACCGTCGGCGGCATCGCGCGGCTCGGCGGGGGACCGGCGCAGCGCGTCAGAGCAGCGGCGCCGGACGGCCGAACAGGTACCCCTGTCCCTGGCACACGCCCAGGGAGCGGAGCGTGCGGACCTCGGCGGGGTCCTCGATCCCCTCGGCCACCAGCCGGGCGCCCGTCGCGCCGGCGAAGCTGACCATCGCGGTGACCATCGCCTGCTTGGCCGGGTCGGTGTGCACGCCGGCGACCAGTGCGAGGTCCAGCTTGATCGCGTCGGGGCGCAGTCGCAGCACGTGCCGGAAACTGGCGTACCCGGCACCGGCGTCGTCCACGGTCAGGCCGATGCCGGCGTCGCGGAGGCAGGTCAGGGCACGGTCCAGGGCGTCGTAGTCGTCCACCGGGCTGTGCTCGGTGACCTCGACCGCGACGTCCAGGTGCCGGTGGTCGAGCAGCAGGTCGGTGACCGACGCGCACAGCAGCGCCGGTGGGGAGAGGTTGATCCCGAGCGGGCGCCCCGCGGGGAGCCGCGGTGCCACGGCGAGCGCGGCGCGCGCGGCCAGCTCCTCCAGCTGGGTGCCGAGCCCCGCGGCCGCGGCGGCGCTGAACAGCCGTTCCGGCCCGTCGGCGATGCCCGGGAACCTGGCCAGCGCCTCGTAGGCCACGACCTCCTCGGTGGCCAGGTCGACGATCGGCTGGACGTGGGTGACGACCGCCCCCTCGCTCAGCACGTCGCGCACCCGGGCAGCGGGGTCGGTCGGCGGTTCGGGCAGCGGCTCGGCCAACCGGTCGGCGATGACGTCGGCCAGCAGCTCCAGGGTTCGGGCGGCCGCGCCGTCCAGGTGTGCCCCGTCGTCCCGGCTCACGCAGCACAGCATCCCGACCGGGCGGCCGTCCGGCGCCCGGACCGGGGCGCCCACGTAGGAGCCGATGCCCAGGTCGGCAGTGACCGCCAGGTCACGGGTGCCGGGGTGCCGGCGGGCGCCGGTGACCACCGGGGGGAGCTGCCCGCTGAGCACCCGTACGCAGAAGGACCCCTCCAGGGAGGGCTCCATCCCCGGACGCACGTGCATGGCGTCCAGTGCGCCGGTGGCGGCGCGGATCTGCTGGGTGCTCTCGGTGAACGTCGACATCCAGGCGACGTCCATCCCCAGCCGGGTGCGCGCCGCGTCCAGCACCCGGTGCAGCCAGGCGGGGGAGAGCGCGACGGACGGCGGGGTCGGCGACGTCGGGCTCCCGGTCACCCCGGCAGTCTCGCCCAGGACGTGCGCCGGCGGAACCACCTCGTCTCGATCCGTCGGCGGGTCGCCCGATCGGCCCGGGTCACGGCACCCGCGGGCCGAACCGGACGTCGACGCCGGGGGAGAACAGCACGCTGTCCGGGGCGCCGCCGACCGTGGGCAGGCCGGCGGCGGCGACCAGGTCGTCCTCCAGCTCCAGCAGCTCGGCGGCGTGCAGCGGCCACTCCGGGTGCTCGTTCGGCCAGTAGGCCAGCCGACCCAGGGTGGTCTGGTGCAGGCCCCAGCGGCTGGTGAGGAACCGCGGCAGCGGGCCGGGGTCGGCCAGCCGGGCCCCCACCCGGACGGTGATGCGCCCGCCGGCGCCGCGGGGGCCGGGCCACCGGCGGGCTGCCTGATAGGTGATCCGGTCGCCGTCGCGGGCGATGCGCATCCGGGACCACAGGTAGGGCAGGTGGGCGACCCAGCGGGCGGCCAGCACCGGCAGCAGCCGGTCGGCCTCCAGCGACCGGAAGACCACGCCGCGCCGCCCCTGTTCGTCGACCGAGTAGAGCCGCACGTTCGTCTCGGCGAACGAGCCGAGGTAGGGCAGCCCCGGCGCCCCGAGCAGGCCGATCCGGCGCATCCGGAAGGGGATGAGGCCGACGTAGGTCACGCCGTCCAGCACGTCGGGCAGGGCGCCGGCCGGCAGCAGCGGGGCGACCAGGGCCGGGTCGACCGCCCAGTGCAGGAAGGTGGCGTCCCGCCAGCCCTGGGTGAAGACGGTGCGGCGCACCGGTCGCGGGGAGGTGGGGGTGACGTCCTCGACGGTGCTCACCCGGTCAGCCTGCCCCCACCTCGGCCGGCGCGCGCTCGGCCACCGCGTCGACGGGGGGCCGGCGGCGGTGGACGAGGAGGCGGACGCCCTCGCCGAGTGCGGCCAGGACCAGGGCCAGGCCGAGGCCCAGCAGCAGGCCGCGCAGCGGGTCGCGCTCGAAGGCCAGTCCTCCCACGTACCCGATCCCGGCGGACCAGCCGGCCCAGGTCAGGGCGGCCAGCGCGGCGAAGGGGGTGAACCGGCGCAGTGGCCAGCCCACCGCCCCGGCGGTCAGCGTCACCGCCGTCCGCAGGCCCGGCACGTACCGGGCCGTGACCAGCAGGACCCCGCCGCGGGCGGCCAGCAACCGGGCCGCCCGGTCGAGCGCCGCCCGGCGCCGGCCGCCCGGCCGGGCCCAGGCCCGCAGCCGGGGGCCGGCCCGGTGCCCGATCAGGTAGGAGGCGTGGTCACCGGCGAAGGCGCCCAGTGCGGCCACGGCGACGACCGCCGCCAGGTCGGGCTGCCCGGTCGCGGCGAAGACGCCGGCGGTGATCACCACGCTCTCGCCGGGCACGACGGGCAGGAAGCCGTCGAGGGCGGCCAGCGAGAACAGGACCAGGTACACCCACGGGGAGGCCATCAGCTCCTGCACCCAGCCGAGCACGGCGTCGGTCACGGTCGGCTCCCCGGGAACGGCATGCCCCGAGCCTGCTCGGCCGGAGAGTCGCGCACATCCCCCTCAGGTCCCCCCTCACATCCCCCGAGAGGACTACGGCCGCACGTCTCCTGGCCGACGCAGGCCCGTCTCCGGGCGGATGCCGGTTCTCCCGGCGGGGTCTCCGGGCGGGCGCCGGACCGCCTCAGCCGGTGAGGTCGGCGCAGCCGGACTCGTGTGGCAGCAGCGGGCGGAAGGTGATCGACCAGCGCTCGCCCTCCGCACCGACCCAGGGGGTCAGGGCGGTGGCGTCCCGGGCCGCGTCGGCGACGGCCTGCGCCTGGTCGCCCGTCGCCGTCACGCAGGTCACCCCGGGCGCGATCGGCTCGCCCGGCAGGGCCGGCCCCGGCCAGGGCAGCTCCGGGTGGGACAGCTCGTCGCCCGGCTCCGTCCACGGCCTGGCCAGCGCGGCGACCGCCTCCGGGCGGTACGACTCCGGCGTCTGACCCTCGCTGTAGAGGGTCTGCGAGAGGTCGGTCAGGTCGTCGAGCAGGTCCTGCAGCTGCGCCCGCGCCTCCTCCTGCTCCTCGGTGATCCCACCGGCGTCCGGCTCCCCGGGGAGCCCCCCGGTGCTCTCCCGGAGCGCGTAGACCTCTCGCTGCAGGCTGCGCTCCGCGGTGTTGAGGGTGAACCGGGTGGAGGTGGCATCGGCCAGTGGCGGGGAGCCCAGGTCGGCCGTCTCGGCGATGCCGGCGTCCAGCGCCCGCTCGGCGAGCTCCCGCACGGTGGCCTGGTCGACCTGCTGCACCTGCACGTTGGGCCAGGCCGGCGCGGGGTAGATGTCCGGCACCGGCCCCTGGGTGATCACCCGGCCGTCGGCGTAGACGGTCACGATCGGCAGCCGCGCGGCCAGCATCTCCGGCGTGGTGAAGCCGCCGACATCGGCGACCTGGAGCACCAGCGCGTCCTCGCCCTCCGGCAGCGAGACGGTCTCCGACTCCGTCGGCGTCTCGCCGGACGGGCCGGGTGGCGCGGCTCCGGTGCCGCCCCGTTCGGCGCAGGCGGTCAGCAGCAGGGTCGCCAGCGCCAGGCCGACGGCGGGACGGAGGACAGGTGAGTTCCGCACGGGGAGTACACGGCTCGGCGGCCCACGGGGTTCCACCGGGTCCTGCGCGGTCCCGCCGGTGCGGAGCGCGGGTCGGACAGCCGGTAGCGTCGTCGTCCGTGCGCCTGGTCATTGCCCGCTGTTCCGTGGACTACATCGGGCGGCTCACCGCCCACCTCCCGCCGGCCACCCGGCTGCTGCTGGTCAAGGCCGACGGCTCGGTGTCCATCCACGCCGACGACCGGGCCTACAAGCCGCTGAACTGGATGAGCCCGCCGTGCTCGGTCACGGAGGAGCTGACGGACTCTCCGGACGGCGGCACAGCGGGCACCTGGACGGTCACCAACAAGGCCGGCGAGCAGCTGATCATCACCATCGAGTCGGTCGAGCACGACTCCCGGCACGACCTCGGCGTCGACCCCGGCCTGCAGAAGGACGGCGTGGAGGCCGACCTCCAGCGACTGCTCGCGCTGCACGTGGAGACCTTCGGCGAGGGGTGGTCGCTGGTGCGCCGGGAGTACCCGACCGCGATCGGCCCGGTCGACCTGCTCTGCCGGGACGCCAGTGGCACGACGGTGGCCGTGGAGATCAAGCGCCGCGGCGAGATCGACGGGGTCGAGCAGCTGACCCGCTACCTGGAGCTGCTCAACCGCGACTCGCGGCTGGCCCCGGTCAAGGGCGTGTTCGCGGCGCAGGAGATCAAGCCGCAGGCCCGGGTGCTGGCCGCCGACCGGGGCATCGACTGCCTGACCGTCGACTACGCCGTCCTCAAGGGCACCGACGACCCGTCGCAGCGCCTCTTCTAGAAGGGCCCCGTCGCCCCCCACCACCCGCTCCGCGCGCGGCGGGCCCCTGCGACGGGGCCCGACTACCGGCCGGTAGCGACCTGGCGGCCGGGTGGTGCGAAACTGCTCGGGATCACCGACGGTGGAGGGACGGCAACGTGGCCAGAGAACTGACCGAGGTCGGCGTGGTGGGGCTGGGCACGATGGGTGCCGGCATCGCCGAGGTGCTCGCCCGGGCCGGGTTGTCGGTGACGGCGGTCGAGGTGACCGACGAGGCGCTGGCGCGCGGCCGGGCGCACGTCGAGCAGTCCACCGGCAAGGCCGTCGCCCGCGGGAAGCTCGAGGCCGGTGACCGCGACGTCATCCTGTCCCGGATCCGGTTCACCACGGTGATGGAGGACCTCGCCGTCGCAGAGCTGGTCGTGGAGGCCATCCCGGAGCGGATGGAGCTCAAGGCCCAGCTGTTCTCCAAGCTGGACGCGATCTGCCCGCCGGACACCATCCTGGCGACCAACACCTCCAGCCTGTCGGTCACCGAGCTGTCGGTCACCACCGGCCGCCCCGGCAAGGTCATCGGGATGCACTTCTTCAACCCCGCACCGGTGATGAAGCTGGTCGAGATCGTGCGCACCGTGGTCACCGAGCCGTCGGTGGTCGAGGACGTCGAGGCGCTGGCCGCGCGGCTGGGCAAGATCGACGTGACGATCGGCGACAAGGCGGGGTTCATCGCCAACGCCCTGCTGTTCGGCTACCTCAACCACGCCGTCTCGATGTTCGAGAACCGCTACGCCAGCCGCGAGGACATCGACGCCGCGATGCGCCTGGGCTGCGGCCTGCCGATGGGCCCGCTCGCGCTGATGGACCTCATCGGGATCGACACCGCCTACGAGATCCTCGTGACGATGTACCAGCAGTCCCGGGACCGGCTGCACGCGCCCGCGCCGATCATCAAGCAGATGATGACCGCCGGGCTGCTGGGCCGGAAGACCGGCCGCGGCTTCTACACCTACGCCGGCCGCGACTCCGCCGAGGTCGTGCCCGACGCTGCGACGCCGACCACCGGCGGGGTCACCGAGGGGGCCCGCCCGATCCGCAGCGTCGGCGTGGTGGGCTCCGGGACGATGGCCGTCGGCATCATCGAGGTCGTCGCGAAGGGCGGGTACGACGTCACCTTCGTGGCCCGGACGCTGGACAAGGTCGAGGCCGTGCAGCACGCGCTGACCCGGTCGCTGGACAAGCAGGTCGCCCGCGGCCGGCTGGAGGAGGCCGAACGGGACGCCGCCCTGGCCCGGGTCACCGGCTCCGCGCAGCTGGACGACCTCGCCGGGGCCGACCTGGTCATCGAGGCCGTGGTCGAGCACCTGGGGGTCAAGCAGGCGCTGTTCGCCGCGCTCGGGGAGATCGCCAAGCCCGGCGCGGTGCTCGCGACCACGACGTCCAGCCTGCCGGTCATCGAGTGCGCCAAGGCCAGCGAGCGTCCCGGTGACGTCGTCGGCCTGCACTTCTTCAACCCCGCGCCGGTGATGAAGCTGGTCGAGGTCGTCTCGACGATCGCCACCGAGCCCGACGTCGCCGCCACCGCGCACGCGCTGTGCGCGCAGGTGGGCAAGCACGCGGTCTCCTGCACCGACCGGGCCGGGTTCGTCGTCAACGCGCTGCTGTTCCCCTACCTCAACGACGCGGTCAAGATGCTCGAGGCGCACTACGCCACCGCCGACGACATCGACGCGGCGATGAAGGTCGGCTGCGGTTACCCGATGGGCCCCTTCGAGCTGCTGGACGTCGTCGGTCTGGACGTCGCCCTGGCGATCGAGCGCGAGCTGTACACCGAGTTCCGCGAGCCCGGCTTCGCCCCGGCGCCGCTGCTCGAGCACCTGGTGACCGCCGGCTACCTGGGCCGCAAGGCCGGGCGCGGCTTCCGCGACCACGCGAACCGGTAGCCGGTGCCCCGCCGAGGTGGCTCACGGCGTGGTCCTGGGCGCGCCCGGTCCGCGCAGCCGGGGCGTGGGCCGGTGGCGGCCCGGCAGCCGGTCGAGGAGGCCGCGGACGGCGACTGGGTGGTGCGGCCGCTCACCGGGGCCGGCAGCGACAAGAGCTACCGCTGCCCGGGCTGTGACCAGATGATCCCGCCGCGGACCCCGCACGTGGTCAGCTGGCCGGCCTACGCCCGGGACTCCGACCTGGACCCGTGGGACACCGACTCCGCCTCCGACTGGCGGCGGCACTGGCACACCGCCTGCTGGCGGGCCCGCGACCGCCGCAGGTGAAGGACCCCACTGCCCCCCCACCACTCGCAAGCTCGCGGCGGGACCCTGCAGCGGGGCCGTTCCATCATCCTGCGGATGCGTGGACGACGACGTTGTCGGTGTAGCTGCGGCGGCTGCGGTCGAAGGCCCCGCCGCAGGTGATCAGCCGGAGCTCGGCGCCGGTGGTCGGCCCGTAGACCTCCTCGGCCGGGAAGTCGCCCTTGGGGTGGGCGGACACCCGGGTCACCGTGAACGTCACCGGCCGGCCGTCCCCGCCGGTGACGACCACCTGGTCCCCGGCGGCGAGCTCCTCCAGCCGGGCGAACGCCCCGGGGCCGGTGTGGTCGTCGACGTGCCCGGCCAGCACCGCCGGCCCCACCTCGCCGGGCGCCGGGCCGGCGGTGAACCAGCCCGCCTGCTGGACGTCGGTCGGGGGCACGAGGGCGCCTGCGTCGTCCACGCCGATCGGCACGAGGTCGGCGTCCACGCCGATCGCGGCGATGCGCAGCCCGACCGGGGGCGCCACGGTCGGCTCCGCCCGCACCGCCGCAGCGGGGCCGAGGGGCACCGCGGCGGGCGGAGACGCCACCGCGGTGCTGTGGACGGCGTCGGCGGGGCGGTCCACCAGGGCCATCCCACCGGCGAGGACGGCCACCGCGAGCAGCCCCGCCCGCAGCGCCGTCAGCCGGTGGCGGCCCGGTCGGGAGAGGGTCGAGGTCGTCATCGTCGGCAGGTCAGGACGTCGGGGACCCGGGACGGGGGCGGCGCAGGCCGACGGCCAGCAGCAGTGCGGTGAGGGACAGGGCGGCGAGAGCTGCGCGGCCGACCGGGGGGCCGTCGTCCGTGGCGGTACCGCCGGCGCCGGCCTCCACGCCGCCGACCGGCACGACGCCGGGGGCCGCGGCGTCCAGGGTGGTGGTCACGGTGAGCCCGCCGTCCGGGCGGTCCAGGACGAGCACGGTGCGGACCGATCCGGCGGCGAGGTCGACCGGGAGCTCGACCGGGGTGCCGCCGGAGTCGGTGACGACGAGCGTCCCTGGGCCGCCGGGCACGTCGACGGGCTCGGTGGAGTCGGCGAACGCCAGGTCGGAGGCGAGCACGGTGCCTCCGCCCAGAGCGACGTCCAGTGGGGAGCCGGTCGCCGCGGCGTTGACCACCCGGACCCGGGCGGCACCGGCCGGCGGGAGGGTGAGGTCGTCGGTGTCGACGGCGAGGCCCAGGTCGGCGAACAGCCCGACGCCGGCGACCGTGGTCGCGGTTCCCGGCGCCACGGTGACGGTGGTGGCGAGCACCGGGGGGCTGGCCTGGTCGGCGCCGGCCGCCCGCACGCTCACGGTGTAGCTGCCGGCGGGGACCCGCTGGTAGGCCGAGACGTCGCCGTAGCCGACCGCGGGCAGCAGGACCTGGGCCTCCGGGGCGGCGACCGAGTCGATGGAGGCGTCGACCGACGGGGTGTCGGGGGAGAGGTGCATCATCCGCACCAGACCGGTGTCCTCCGCGGGTGCGGCGGACGCCGCCGGGGCCGCCAGCAACCCGACGGCGCACAGGGCGGCGCCGAGCACGGCGATCAGCGCGGTCCGAGACGACCCGGGCACGGTGGTCCTCTCCGGTGGTGGTCGATCACCCACGCCCGGCCCGGTGCTCCGGACGGGTCCGTCGAGGAACAGGGCGGCGGTCAGCCCCGGTTCGCCGGGGGAGGACCGCCCTGCCCGGCCGGCACGGCCGGGGTCGGCTGGACCCGGGTGGCCGGACCGCGGGCAGGGACCGGCGGCGTCTGCCGCACGCCGGGCTGGGGTCGCTGCTGAGGTGCCTGCTCGGCCGCCGGCTGCTCCGCCGTCGTCCGGTCCTCGACCGGAGCCTGCTCGACCGGAGGCTGCTGGGCCGGAGCCTGCTGGGCCGGCGTGCTCTGGGTCGGGTGTGCCGGCGCCGGGGTCCGGACCGGCTGCTGCACGCCGGCCGCGGGTGCCGGCTGGGCCGGTACCGACTCGGTCCGGACCGCCTGCACCGGGACCGCCTGGGTCTGGGCGGCCGCCGGCTCCGGGGTGGGCTGCGTGGCCGGCGCCGCCGGGCGCTGGTCCGCACCCGACTGCTCCTCGGTCGGCTGCTCCTGCTGCGCGGACTCCGCCGGGGCGGGCTGCGGCGACCGGGCTGCCGCACGCTGCTCGGCCGGAGCCGCCGGCTGGGCGTCCTCGGCCGGCTGCGGCTGGTCGGACAGGTCGGGCAGCCGGCCGAGCAGGGTCCGGACGTCGGCCAGCCGGCGGGTCAGGTCGTCCCGGACCTTCCCGATCGCGGCCGCGGCGGCCTCGGCCTCGGCGACCGTGCGGTGGGCCCGCTCGTCGGCCTCGGCGACCCGCTGCTGGGCGGTGGCGACCGAGGCCTGCTCGCGCTCCTGCTCCAGCCGGGCGGCCTCGCTCCGGCGGGCGCGCTGGGCGATCTCGAAGTCCTGCTCGGCCTTGGCGCGGCGGGCCTGGGAGTCGTTGTCGAGCCGGGTCACCCGCTCCTGGGCCTTGGTGACCAGGTCGTCGGCGCGGGCCTGGGCGACCGCGGCGATCTGCTCGGCGTGCTGCCGTGCCTCGGCGACCAGGCGTTCGGCCTCGGCCCGGCTGGCGGCCGAGCGCTCCCCGAGCGCGCGCTCCTCACCGGCGATCCGCTCGCGGATCGCCTCCGCCTCGGCGGCCACGGCCGCCTGCAGCTGGGCGGCCTGCTCCTCGGCCGAACGCCGGATCTCCGCCGCCTCGTCCTGCGCGAGCTGCAGCATGTTGGAGATGCGCTCGCCCATGTTCTCGAACGTGGGGGCGCTCGCGCTGGCGGCCCGGCGTCGCAGCGACTCGACCTCGCCGTGCAGCGCCTGCAGCTGGCGGGCGAGGTCGGCCGACCGGGACACGGCGGCGTCCCGGTCGGCCAGCGCCACGTGCAGGTCGGCGTCGAGACCGGCCAGCGTCTCGGCGACCTGGTCGCGGTCGTACCCCTTGCGCACCACGTCGAAGGTGGGGCCGCCGTCGCGGTAACCGAACTCGTCGTCGCGGGGGTCGCTCATGGCGTCATCCTCGCATTGATCGAAGGTGTGGTCAGCGTGTCGAGGGCCGCACCCAGCGAACTCCCAGGTAGCCCCTCGTCAGACGTCCCGGAAGCGGTTGATCGCGGTGAGGTGCCGTTCCCGCTTGGCGTGGTCCTTGACGCCCAGGCCCTCCTCCGGGGCGAGGGTCAGCACGCCCACCTTGCCCTGGTGCAGGTTGCGGTGGACGTCGTAGGCGGCCTGGCCCACGTCGTCCATGGCGTAGGTCTTGGACAGCGTCGGGTGGATCAGCCCGCGGTCGATCAGCCGGTTGGCCTCCCAGGCCTCGCGGTAGTTGGCGAAGTGCGAGCCGACGATCCGCTTGAGGTTCATCCAGAGGTAGCGGTTGTCGTACTGGTGCAGGAAGCCGCTGGTCGAGGCGCAGGTGACGATCGTGCCGCCCTTCTTGGCGACGTAGACGCTGGCGCCGAAGGTCTCCCGCCCGGGGTGCTCGAAGACGATGTCGGAGTCGTCCCCGCCCGTCAGCTCGCGGATCTTCGCGCCGAGCCGCTGCCACTCCTTCGGGTCCTGGGTCTCCTCGTCCTTCCAGAACCGGTAGCCCTCCGCGGAGCGGTCGATGACCAGCTCGGCGCCCATCCGGCGGACGATCTCGGCCTTCTCCGGGCTGCTCACCACGCACACCGGGATGGCCCCGCCGTTGAGCGCCATCTGGGTGGCGTAGGAGCCGAGCCCGCCGGAGGCGCCCCAGATGAGGACGACGTCGCCCTGCTTCATGTTGGCGCCGTTGTGGCTGACCAACTGACGGTAGGCGGTGGAGTTGACCAGCCCGGGACAGGCCGCCTCCTCCCACGTGAGGTGCGCCGGCTTGGGCATGAGCTGGTTGCTCTTCACCAGCGAGAGCTCGGCCAGGCCGCCGAAGTTGGTCTCGAAGCCCCAGATCCGCTGCTGGGGGTCCATCATCGTGTCGTCGTGGCCGGCCGGGTCCTCGAGCTCGACGGACAGGCAGTGGGCGACGACCTCGTCGCCGGGCTTCCACCTGTTGACGCCGGGGCCGACCCGCACCACGACGCCGGAGAGGTCCGAGCCCACCACGTGGTAGGGCAGGTCGTGCTTCTTGGTCAGCTCGTTGAGCCGGCCGTACCGGGCGAGGAACCCGAAGGTGGAGACCGGCTCGAAGATCGACGTCCAGACGGTGTTGTAGTTCACCGAGGAGGCCATCACCGCGATCAGCGCCTCGCCCGGCCCGATCTCCGGGGTCGGCACCTCCTCCACGTGGAGTGCCTTGCGGGGGTCCTTGTCCTTGGTGGGCAGGCCCTCGAACATGTCCTGCTCGTCGCGGCGGACCAGCACGGCACGGTAGGACTCCGGTGTCGGGAGTCCTCCGATCGCGTCGAGCTGGTCGGCGAGGACGGCGTCTCTGATCTGGTCCATGCGTGCGCTCCCGGGTCGTCATTGGCTCGGAGGGGCAGTGCGGTGGCCGGAGGTTACTGGCTGGTAGCTCCGGCTGACCAGGTCGTGTGACCCACGCAACTCATCCCTGCGCGGCGGGCTCGACCAGCTCGACGAGCACCCCGCCGGCGTCCTTCGGGTGCACGAAGTTGACCCGGCTGCCCGACGTGCCGCGCCGGGGCTCGTCGTAGAGCAGCCGCATGCCGCGCTCGCGCAGCGTCGCGCTCGCCGCCTCGACGTCGGCGACCCGGAACGCCAGCTGCTGCAGGCCCGGGCCGGAACGGCCGATGAACTTCGCGATCGTCGACTCGGGGGTCAGTGGGGCGAGCAGCTGGACCCGGGTCTCGCCGTCGCCGACCGCGAGCATCGCCTCGCGCACGCCCTGCTCCTCGTTGGTCTCCTCGTGCACCGAGTGGATGCCGAAGGTCGCCGCGTAGAAGGCGATCGCCTCGTCCAGGTCGGGCACGGCGATGCCGACATGGTCGATCGTGGTGAACAGGCCGGTGTGCGCGTCGTCGGGCACGGCGGAGGTCATGCGCGCATCCTGCCGCTGCCGATCGCCCGGGGGCAGTCGGTTGTGACCGGCTTCACGTCCTGTCGATGGCCTCGGTCGCCGGTCCGGACCCGTTGGGCGGCGTGAGCCCTATCCTGACCACAGCCCGTGGTGTCCCGACGGCCCGCCCCGAGGGACCACGCGGTGTCCTGCCGAGACGGTCGCCAACGGCGGTGACCGGGAGTCACTGGAGCCTCGATGAGCCAGCCCGCATCCACCCGTTCCGTCATCGTCGGGGGTGCTCGCACCCCGATGGGCCGCCTGCTCGGCTCGTTGAAGGACTTCTCCGCCGCCGACCTGGGCGGGGTGGCGATCAAGGCGGCGCTCGAGCGCGCCGGCGTCACCGGCGACCAGGTGGACTACGTGATCATGGGCCACGTCATCCAGGCCGGGGCCGGCCAGAACCCCGCCCGGCCCGCCGCCGTCGCCGGTGGCATCCCGATGTCGGTGCCCTCGTTCACCCTGAACAAGGTGTGCCTGTCCGGCCTGGACGCGATCGCGCTGGCCGACCAGCTGATCCGGGCCGGTGAGTTCGAGGTCGTGGTGGCCGGTGGCATGGAGTCGATGACCCAGGCGCCGCACCTGCTGCCCACCTCGCGCACCGGCACCAAGTACGGCGACGCCACGCTGGTCGACGCGATGGCGCACGACGGGCTCACCGACACCTTCGACCAGGTGGCCATGGGGGCGCTCACCGAGCAGGCCAACAGCCGCTACGGGCTGACCCGCGAGGAGCAGGACGCGTTCGCCGCCGCCAGCCACCAGAAGGCCGCCGCCGCCCAGAAGAACGGCCTGTTCGACGACGAGATCACCCCGGTGCTCATCCCGCAGCGCAAGGGCGACCCGATCGAGTTCCGCGAGGACGAGGGCATCCGCCCGGACACCACCGCGGAGAGCCTGGGCCGGCTGAAGCCCGCCTTCTCGAAGGACGGCACGATCACCGCGGCCACCTCCTCGCAGATCTCCGACGGCGCCTGCGCGGTCGTGGTCATGTCCGCGGCGAAGGCCGAGGAGCTGGGGCTGACCGTGCTCGCCGAGATCGGTGCGCACGGCGTGGTCGCCGGGCCGGACGCGACGCTGCAGAGCCAGCCCGCGCGGGCGATCGCCAAGGCCTGCGCCCGGGAGGGGATCGACCCCGCCGACCTGGACCTGGTCGAGCTCAACGAGGCGTTCGCCGCCGTGGGCATCGTCTCCACCCGCGAGCTGGCGGTCGACGAGGAGAAGGTGAACCCCAACGGCGGCGCCATCGCGCTGGGCCACCCGATCGGGATGAGCGGTGCCCGGCTCGTGCTGCACCTGGTGCTGGAGCTGGGCCGCCGCGGTGGCGGGGTCGGTGCCGCGGCGCTGTGCGGCGGCGGCGGCCAAGGCGACGCGCTGATCCTGCACGTGCCCGCCCGGGCGTGACGTCCCAGCCCGAGGGCACCGCCGTCCAGACGCCGGCCGCCGTGGTCCCGTCCGGGCGGCGGGGTCGCCGGGCGGCCGACGTCGGCACCCTGGTCTCCCGGGCCCGCGAGGGGGACGCCCGCTCGGTGGCCCGGCTGATCTCGCTCGTCGAGGACGCCAGCCCGCTGCTGCGTGAGGTCGCCGCCGCGCTGGCGCCGCACACCGGGCGGGCCCGGGTCCTGGGGCTCACCGGGCCGCCCGGCGTGGGCAAGTCGACGACGACCACCGCCCTCGTGCGCGCCTTCCGGGACGCCGGCCAGCGGGTCGGGGTCCTGGCGGTCGACCCGTCGTCCCCGTTCTCCGGCGGGGCACTGCTGGGCGACCGGGTGCGGATGCAGGACCACGCCGGGGACAGCGGCGTCTTCATCCGCTCGATGGCCTCCCGCGGCCACCTCGGTGGGCTGGCCTGGGCGACCCCCCAGGCGCTGCGGGTGCTCGACGCCGCCGGGTGCGACGTCGTCCTGGTGGAGACCGTCGGGGTCGGGCAGTCGGAGCTGGAGGTCGCCTCGCTCGCGGACACGACGCTGGTGCTGCTGGCGCCGGGGATGGGCGACGGGATCCAGGCCGCCAAGGCCGGCATCCTCGAGGTCGCCGACGTCTTCGTCGTCAACAAGGCCGACCGGGACGGCGCGGACACCACGGTGCGCGACCTGCGGGCGATGCTCTCCCTCGGCGGCCGGCACACCGAGTCCGGTGCCTGGCGCCCGCCGATCGTGAAGACGGTCGCCTCCCGCGAGACCGACAACGGGGTCGCCGACGTCATGGCCCGGCTCGACGAGCACGCGGACTGGCTGGCCTCCTCGGGCGAGGGGCGCCGGCGCCGGGTCGAGCGCGCCGCCCGGGAGGTCGAGGCGATCGCGGTCGCCGGGCTGCGGGAGCGGATGGGCGACGTCTCCGGGTCGGCGGCGCTCGGCGCGCTGGCCGAGCAGGTGGTGGCGGGGGAGACCGACCCCTACCGCGCGGCCGACGAGCTCATCGCGCAGCTGTAGGAGGCGGCGGGCAGGATGGCGGCGTGAACGGGACCCCGGATGCCGTCGTCGTCGGAGCCGGACCCAACGGACTGGCGGGTGCGCTGCGGCTGGCCGCGGCCGGGCTCTCGGTGCGGGTGGTGGAGCGCGGCGAGCGGGCCGGTGGTGGCCTGCGCACCGAGGAGGTGACGCTGCCCGGGTACCGGCACGACATCTGCGCCTCGGTGCACCCGATGGCCGCGACCGCACCGTTCTTCCGCGAGTTCGACCTCGCCTCCCGGGGGGTCCGGCTGCTCCAGCCGGAGATCAACTTCGCCCACCCGCTGGACGGCGGCCGCGCTGCCCTCTCCCACCACTCGCTGGAGCAGACCGCGGCCGGGCTGGGCCGGGACGGGCGCGGCTACCGCCGGCTCTTCGGTCCGCTGCTGCGCCAGGCGGACGAGATCACCGACTTCTTCCTGACGTCGGCGTTCCGGCGGCTGCCGCCGGTCAAGGGGTTCGCCGGGATCGCCGGCTTCGGGCTGCAGGGGCTGCCCAGCGTCGGCTGGCTGGCCCGCCGGCACTTCGACGACGATGCGGCCCGCGCGCTGATCGCCGGCGCGGCCGCCCACGGGATGCTCGACCTCAGCCGCCCGCTCACCGCAGCGCTCGGCATGTTCCTGGGGATGATGAGCCACCACCGCGGCTGGCCGCTGGTCGAGGGCGGCTCGCAGCAGCTGGCCGACGCGATGGTCACCGCGCTGGAGCAGCAGGGCGGTGAGGTGGTCACCGGCCACGAGGTCACCGACCTGCGCGAGTTCGACGGCGTCCCGGCCGTGCTGCTGGACACCTCGCCCAGCGCGTTCGTCGCGATGGCCGGCAACCAGGTCTCCGACGGCTACCGGCGCTGGGTGAAGCGGTACAAGCACGGGCCGGGGGTCTTCAAGGTCGACTGGGCGCTGTCCGAGCCGGTGCCGTGGACCAACCCCGACGTCCGCCGGGCCGGGACGGTGCACGTCGCCGGGACGATGGAGGAGACGATCGCCGGGGAGGCGGCGCCGGCCGCGGGGCGGATCTCCGACCAGCCCTACGTGCTCGCCGTCCAGCCCACGGTCGTCGACCCTTCCCGTGCGCCCGAGGGCGGGCACGTCTTCTGGGCCTACGTGCACGTGCCGCACGGCTCGACCGTCGACATGACCGAGGCGATCGAGGCGCAGGTCGAGCGGTTCGCCCCGGGGTTCCGCGACACGATCCTGGCCCGGCGCACCATGCACGCCGGGGAGATGGAGCACTGGAACCCCAACGACGTCGGCGGGGACATCTCCAACGGCGAGGCGTCGCTGCGGCAGATGCTCGCCCGGCCGGTGCCGCGGTGGAACACCTACAAGACCCCGGTCCGCGGCACCTACCTGGCGTCCTCGGCGACCCCGCCCGGGCCCGCGGTGCACGGCCACTGCGGCGACAACGCCGCCCGGGTCGCCCTGCGCGAGGTCTTCGGCATCCGTGACGCCCCGGCGCTCCGCCCCGCCCCGCCCACCTGACCCGCGGCCGCTCCTCGCCCCCGGGCGGCGAGATGCGACTGGCCGCGGTGTCCGCCCGCGGTGACACCGCGTCCAGGCGTTCCTCGGCGTCATCAGGTGAGGGCCGCCGCAATGCGGTCGAGCAGCTGGTCCGGTCGGTGCAGGTCGGCTGCGGTCACGAACAGCACCCGCCAGCCTGCGGCGAGCAGCCGGTTGAGCCGCTGGCGGTCGGCGGCGAACTGGCCGGGCTCGGCGTGCCACATCCCGTCGTACTCGAGGGCCAGCCGGTGCGCCGGCCAGGCGAAGTCGACCCGGGCCACGAAGCGACCCCGGTGACGCACCGTGAACTGTGCGAC
This sequence comes from Modestobacter sp. VKM Ac-2984, assembly GCF_026967985.1. Classification (GTDB taxonomy): domain Bacteria; phylum Actinomycetota; class Actinomycetes; order Mycobacteriales; family Geodermatophilaceae; genus Modestobacter. Next base: position 210,810 of record NZ_JAPVBJ010000004.1, read on the forward strand.
CGGCGGGGGGAGCGACGAGCCGCCGATGAGCAGCCGCACCCGCGTCTCCTGGGGAGACCCAGCGAGTCCGTCGGCCAGACGCGGCACCTCCCGGACGGTGCGGCAGTCGCGTCCGGTCGCCGTCGCGGCGGACGCTCGGACAGCTCCCAGGTCGACGATCCCGGCAGCGGCGAACCGGTCGACCAGCGCCACCGCCTCGGCGACCGGGCGGGTCCGGGCCAGGTCGAGGGTCGTCCGGACCGGTGACGTCACTGGCACCTCACGCAGCAGCCGCACCTCCGACGGGTCGACCGCACCGCGTCGTACCCGGAGTCCGTGGGTCGCGCCGGCCCGGCAGGCGGCCGGCAGCACGAGCTCGACGTCGTCGTCGGTCTCGGCCACGGGGACGCCCCACCAGGTGGCTGCGCTGCGTCCGCAGACCACGGATCCCGGCAGCAACAGGCGTGCCGCGGCCTTCGCCCGCAGGTCGTGGGTGACGAGTAGGGAGGCGCAGGCATAGACGTCCGGGAAGAGCCGGACCCACGCGCGACTGCGCAGCTGGGCGGGCGTCAGGTGGCCGTCGCGCACGGCCGCCGATCCGCGGAACAGGCGCCCGCGCAGGGCGGTCGGTCGGGTGGGCTGAGGTGGCACGGCCGCAGCCTGCCGCCCGGTGGAGGTCCCGCGCTGACGTCGTCCACAGGCGGCCGGCGAGACGCGGTCCGGCGCGGTGTCAGTCTCACCGGATGCCGCGATCGGGCGCATCTCGGCGGTGGCGGCCGGGTGCGCCGGCGGAGAACTAGCCTCCCGGTCATGGTGCGACCGCTGGGCCTGCCGTTCGACCCGATCGAGCGCGCCGCCGAGAGCTGGGCGCAGCACTTCGGCCCGGCCGCCTCGATGCGGGCGGCGACGAGCGTGTTCCGGGTGCAGCAGATCCTGCTGGCCCGCTTCGACGAGGCGCTCAAGCCACACGGGCTCACCTTCGCCCGGTACGAGGTGCTGGTGCTGCTGACCTTCTCCCGCACCGGGCAGCTGCCGCTGAAGGTGATCGGCAGCCGGCTGATGGTGCACCCGACCAGCGTCACCAACGCGATCGAGCGGCTGGTGGCGGCCGGGTACGTCGAGCGGCGGCCCAACCCCGCCGACGGCCGCGGGGTGCTGGCCGCGATCACCGCGGCCGGGCGGGACGTCGTCCCGCGCGCGACCGAGGCGCTGACCAGCCAGGACTTCGGGCTCGCCGACCTGCCCGAGGCGGAGCTGGACGTGCTGTTCGACGTGCTCAAGAAGGTCCGCCTCGGCGCGGGGGACGTCGCCGGCGACTGACCCGTGCAGGGGTGGCCGCAAAGTAGTTGGACGTCCTAGCATCTGGGCATGACGCATCCCCCGGGCAACGAGGCCCGCAGTCGGTGGCAGCAGCGCTACGACGCGGCCCTGGCCGCCGGCCGGGTGCGGGACGCCGACTTCAGCACGCTCTCCGGGATGGAGGTGCAGCCCGCCTACGGCCCGGCCGACGAGGCCGCCGTCCCCGGGTTCGAGCGGATCGGCTATCCCGGCGAGTTCCCGTTCACCCGCGGGCTGCACGCCACCGGCTACCGCGGGCGGGCCTGGACGATCCGCCAGTTCGCCGGCTTCGGCAACGCCCGGCAGACCAACGAGCGGTTCCGGTCGCTGCTGGCCGAGGGTGGGGGAGGGCTGTCGGTCGCCTTCGACATGCCGACCCTCATGGGGCGGGACTCCGACGACCCCCTCGCGCTCGGCGAGGTCGGGCACTGCGGGGTGGCGATCGACTCCGCGGCGGACATGGACGTGCTCTTCGAGGGCATCCCGCTGGACCGGACGACGACGTCGATGACGATCAGCGGCCCCGCCGTCCCGGTGTTCTGCATGTACCTGGTCGCTGCCGAGCGCCAGGGGGCGGACCTCGCGCAACTCGACGGCACGCTGCAGACCGACATCTTCAAGGAGTACATCGCGCAGAAGGAGTGGCTGTTCGCCCCCGAGCCGCACCTGCGGCTGATCGGCGACCTGATGGAGTACTGCGCGCAGGAGATCCCCGCCTACAAGCCGATCTCGGTGTCCGGTTACCACATCCGGGAGGCCGGCTCGACCGCCGCGCAGGAACTGGCCTACACGCTGGCCGACGGCTTCGCCTACGTCGAGTTGGGCCTCTCCCGCGGGCTGGACGTCGACGTCTTCGCCCCGGGCCTGTCGTTCTTCTTCGACGCGCACATCGACTTCTTCGAGGAGATCGCCAAGTTCCGGGCCGCCCGGCGGATCTGGGCCCGCTGGCTGCGCGACGTCTACGGCGCCCGCACCGACAAGGCCCAGCAGCTGCGCTTCCACACCCAGACCGCCGGCGTCTCCCTCACCGCCCAGCAGCCGGACAACAACATCGTGCGGACGGCGGTCGAGGCGCTGGCCGCGGTGCTCGGTGGCACCAACTCGTTGCACACCAACGCCCTGGACGAGGTGCTCGCCCTGCCGAGTGCGAAGGCCGCGCAGATCGCGCTGCGCACCCAGCAGGTGATCGCCGAGGAGACCGGGGTGCTCAACGTGGCCGATCCGCTCGGTGGCTCCTGGTACGTCGAGGCGCTCACCGACGAGCTGGAACGCCTGGCGGAGGAGGTGTTCACCCGGGTCCGGGAGATGGGCGGCGACGGCACGATGACCGCCGGCATCCTGCGTGGCATCGAGGACGGCTGGTTCACCGGGGAGATCGCCGAGGCGGCGTTCGTGTACCAGCGGGCGCTGGAGAAGGGCGAGAAGAAGGTCGTCGGCGTGAACACGCTCACCGGTGCCGGCAGCGCGGCCGACGACCTGGAGATCCTCCGGGTGAGCCACCAGGTGGAGACCGACCAGCGGGCCGAGCTGGCCGGCCGGCGGCAGAGCCGGGACGACGCCGCGGCGCGCGCCGCCGTCGCCCGGATGGTCGAGGTGGCCCGGACCGAGGAGAACATGGTCCCGGCGATGCTGGAGGCCGCCCGGGCGGAGGCGACGCTGGGCGAGATCTGCGACGCCCTGCGCGCCGAGTGGGGCACCTACACCGAGACCGCCCGGTTCTGAGCGGAGGGCCGGGCGGCGGCTGGCCGGGCCGCTGCCCGGAGCCCGGCCCGCGGGGGCGACAATGAGGTCATGCAGCCGAACCGTCCCGCTCGACCCGATCCGCGCGTCGACCCGCGAGCCGCTGCCCAGCAGGCCCAGATGGCGGCCTCGCTGGCCGGCGCGGTCGACCTCGCCGCGATCCAGGCCCGCAACGAGGCCGCGGCCCGCGCCCAGGCCGCCCCGCCGCCGAGCGCCAGCGCGCCCGCCGGTGCGCCCGGCAGCGCCGTCGTCGACGTCACCGAGGCGACCTTCCAGAGCGAGGTCCTCGACCGCTCCTTCCAGGTCCCCGTCGTCCTGGACCTGTGGGCCGAGTGGTGCGGGCCGTGCAAGCAGCTGTCCCCGGTGCTCGAGCGGCTCGCCGCCGAGGGTGCCGGTTCCTGGGTGCTGGCCAAGGTCGACGTCGACGCCAACCCGGCGCTCGCCCAGGGCCTGCGGGTGCAGGGCATCCCGGCGGTCAAGGCCGTCTGGCAGGGCCAGCTGGTCGCCGAGTTCACCGGCGCCATCCCCGAGCAGGAGGCCCGGCAGTTCGTGACCGAGCTGGTGGCCGCCACCAGCGGCGGTGCGGTGCCCGGCGCCGCCGAGGGTGAGGGTGAGGACGAGGCGCAGGAGCCGGAGGACCCGCGGCTGGACGCGGCCGAGGCCGCCCTCGACCGGGGTGACCTCGCCGCCGCCGAGGCGGCCTACCAGTCGATCCTGGACACCGAGCCCGAGCACCCGGTGGCCGGGCTGGCCCTGCGCCAGGTCCAGCTGTTCCGCCGGGCCGAGGAGGCCGGGCCGAACGCCCTGGCCGCCGCCGAGGCCGCGCCGGACGACATCGTTGCGCAGACCCGGGCGGCGGACTTCCTGCTCGGCACCGGTGACGTGGACGCTGCCTTCTCCTGGCTGCTCGACGTCGTCCGGCGGACGGCGGGCGAGGAGCGCGACGCAGCCCGGCAGCACCTGGTGGAGCTGTTCGGGATCGTGGGCGACGAGGACCCGCGCGTCGGCCCGGCCCGCCGAGCGCTGATGACCGCCCTCTTCTGAGCCCTCCTCCGGCCGGGCTCCTCGTCGAGGGGCCCGGCCGGAGCGCTTCAGGCGCCGATGTCGCAGGCGGCCAGGCCCTCGACGACCCCGCTGCGGAAGACGTCGACCAGCTGGAAGCCGGTCAGCTCGACGCCGGGCAGCACCGCCGGGTCGGTGGCGTGCTCGAGCAGGAAGGAGACGCTCTCGTCGGCGTCGCCGGGGGAGATGCTCAGCACGGTGCTCTCCTCGCCGAGCACCGCTGCGGTGAACGCGCCGGAGAGGCAGACGGCGGACCGCAGCGCGTCCTCGCCGTCGACGGACAGGCCCAGCTGGTCGCGGGCGGCGAGCGCGTAGGGGATCGCCACCGCGGTCAGCACGGCGTAGTCCCCGCCCTCCTCGGCGGCGTACAGCGGCAACGTCAGGTCGACCTCGTCGTAGCGCACGGTCGCGTCGGCGGGGCAGTAGAGCAGGTCGACCTCGACGTCCTCGCCCGCGCAGTCGGGGGCCACCCCGGAGAACGGCTCGATGTCCGGCGGCGTGAACTCCTCGCCCAGCTCGTCGAAGGCCCGCTGCCAGAACTCACCCAGCCCCTCGGGCAGGAAGGCGCCGACCGTCTGGTCGTAGGGGGCGTCCCCGCCGGTGGCGAACTCGAGGTCGCTCTGGAAGGCACCCTGGGTGTAGGGCCGGTCGGCGCCGAACGAGTCGCGGCAGACCTCCGGCCCGTCGTCGAACCCCTGCTGGAAGGCCGACACCCGGTCGAAGTAGGACCCGTGCGCCTCGCCCTCGTCGAGCCCGGTGCCCACCGGGTCGCGCAACAGCAGGTAGCCGCGCAGCACGTCGTCCAGCTCGGCCGGGCGGATGGAGTTGTGCGCGGCGTTGCCTGCGGCGACCCAGGCCGTCCAGGCGCCGGCGAAGCAGTCGGCCTGGGTCTCGATCGCGATGGACGCCGGCAGCGGGTAGCCCACCCGGCCCTGGACGGCGTGGCCGAACTCGTGGGCCATGACCAGGGCGGGGATGAACCGGCCGTACCCTTCAGTGCCGACCGAGCCGAAGGCCAGGGCGCCCAGGAACGCGCGGTCGTACTGGATCGCGTCACCGTTGGCGTACTCGGTCCCCGGCGGGCAGTAGAAGGCGTTGTCCAGGACGGAGTCCGGCGTCTCCCCGCAGCCCACCTGCCCGTTCGGGTACTGCGCGGGGTCGGGGTCGCCCGGGTCGACGGAGTAGTAGCCGCCGGCCAGCGGGGTGAAGGCCTGGCCGAAGGTCGGGGTGAACTGCGCGGTCCAGTAGGTGCTGAGGTCGGCGAGCGCGTTCCGGGCGAGGCGGTCGACCTCGTCGTCGGTCGCGCCGATGATCGGGAACTCCTCGGGCGTGACGTCGCCCAGCGGCCCGGCTGCGGGGCTGGCGCGCCCCTCGATCACGGTCACCGCACAGCCGGAGAGCAGGGCCGACCCGAGGAGCGCGCTCGCGACGGCACCGGCGAGGAGCCGGCGGGGCGAGGAGGACATGTGTTCCGATCCGTTCAGGCCGCCCGCGGCGGCAGCACCGGCCCCATCCTGCCGGACCGTGCCGGGTCCGGCAGGCAGGGCAGCCCGGTGGTGAGCGCCGGTCGGGCCGCCGGGACGGCGACGGGGCGGGAACCCTCGCAGGTCCCCGCCCCGTTCCCGGTCGCACCGGGCTGATCAGCCCCGCCGATCAGCCCCGCCGATCAGCTCAACGCTCGGTCGGCTCCAGCCCGCTGCCCGGCCCCTCGGCCGCGCCGGAGGCCTCGGCCGCGGCGATCTCCGCCTGGTCGGCCGGTGCGCCCTCGTCCGGGCGCTCGGGCTCCGGGCCCTCGTGCACGAACCACACGGTGCCCAGCGGCGGTGCGGTCAGCGTCGCCGACCACGGCTGCCCGTGCCAGGACTGCGCGACCGCGTCGATGCCGCCGAGGTTGCCCACCCCGGAGCCGCCGTAGCCCTCGAAGTCGGTGTTGATCACCTCGCGCCAGCGTCCACCGCGAGGCAGCCCGATCCGGTACTGCTCGTGCGGCTGGCCGGAGAAGTTCGCCACGCAGGCCAGCAGCTGCCCGCCCTTGCCCACGCGCAGGAAGGTGAGGGCGTTGCCACCGGCGTCGTTGGCGTCGATCCACTGGAACCCGGCCGGGTCGACGTCCTGGCTCCAGAGCGCCTCGCTGTCCCGGTAGACCGTGTTGAGGTCGGTCACCAGCTCCAGCACGCCCCGGTGCGCCGGGTCGTCGAGGTGCCACCAGTCCAGCGACCGGCTCTCCGCCCACTCCGACAGCTGCCCGAACTCCGAGCCCATGAACAGCAGCTGCTTGCCCGGGTGGGCCCACATGTAGCCCAGGTAGGCGCGCAGGTTGGCCAGCTGCTGCCAGCGGTCGCCGGGCATCTTCCCGAGCATGGAGCCCTTGCCGTACACGACCTCGTCGTGGCTGATCGGCAGCACGTAGTTCTCCGAGTACGCGTAGACCATGGAGAACGTCAACTGGCCGTGGTGGTAGCTGCGGTACACCGGCTCGTTGGCCATGTAGCCCAGCGAGTCGTGCATCCAGCCCATGTTCCACTTGAAGCCGAAGCCCAGCCCGCCGAGGTACGTGGGCCGGGTGACGCCCGGCCACGCGGTCGACTCCTCGGCGATCGAGATGATGCCGGGCACCTCGCGGTAGAGGGTGGCGTTCATCTCCTGCAGGAAGGCCACGGCGTCGAGGTTCTCCCGGCCGCCGTACTGGTTGGGCGTCCACTCGCCGTCGTTGCGCGAGTAGTCCAGGTAGAGCATCGAGGCGACCGCGTCGACGCGGATGCCGTCGATGTGGAACTCCTGCGCCCAGAACAGCGCGTTGGCGACCAGGAAGTTGCGCACCTCGGGGCGGCCGAAGTCGAACACGTAGGTGCCCCAGTCGGGCTGCTCGCCGCGCTTGGGGTCCGCGTGCTCGTACAGCGGCGTGCCGTCGAAGCGGGCCAGCGCCCAGTCGTCCTTCGGGAAGTGCGCGGGCACCCAGTCGACGATGACGCCGATGCCGGCCTGGTGGGCGGCGTCGATGAGGTACCGCAGGTCGTCGGGGGAGCCGAAGCGCGACGTGGGGGCGTAGTACGAGGTCACCTGGTAGCCCCACGAGCCGCCGAAGGGGTGCTCGGCCAGCGGCATGAACTCCAGGTGGGTGAACCCGGCGTCCTTGACGTAGGCGACCAGCTCGTCGGCCATCTCGCGGTAGGAGAGCCCCTGCCGCCAGGAGGCCGCGTGCACCTCGTAGACGCTCATCGGCTGCTCGTGCCACTTGGTCTCGGCGCGCTGGGCCAACCACTCGGCGTCGTTCCACTCGTGGGTGGACGCCGTCACCACGGAGGCGTTGGCGGGCGGCACCTCGGTGGCGAAGGCCATCGGGTCGCTCTTGACCTGCCACTGCCCGTCGGCGCCGAGGACGTGGAACCGGTACCGGGTGCCGACCTGGGCGCCGGGCACGAAGATCTCCCAGACGCCGGAGGAGCCGAGCGACCGCATCGGGTAGGCGCGGGCCTGCCAGTAGTCGAAGTCGCCGGTGACCTTCACGCCCCGGGCGTTGGGCGCCCAGACGGCGAAGGAGACGCCGTCCACGCGGCCGCCGGGGGTGTCGTAGCCGATCACGTGCGCACCGAGGACGGTCCACAGCTTCTCGTGCCGGCCCTCCCGGATGAGGTGCTGGTCGAGCTGGCCCAGCGTGGGCAGCCAGCGGTACGGGTCGTCGACGGTGAAGGTGTCGGTGCCGCCCTGCCCGTTGGGGTAGACGACCTCGATCCGGTAGTCGCCGGGCTGCTGGGGGAGCCGGGCCTCGTAGACACCGCCGCGGAAGATCTGGCGGGCCTCGTGGCGGCTGCCGTCCTGGTCGACGACCGCGACGGCCTCGGCGTCCGGGCGCAGCGTGCGCACGGCCCAGCCCTCGGGCAGGCGGTGCGCGCCGAGCACGCCGTGCGGGTCGAAGGACCAGCCGTCGACGACCGCGGCCAGCTCCTCCTGGCTCACCTCCTGAACGGACGGGGTGGCCTCGGCGGGCACCGAGGTGCTGACCGGGACCTCGCCCTCGGGGAGTGCCTCCACGAGGCCGGCGGCAGCCGGCTCGGGCGCCTCGTCCGGCGCCGGCGGCAGGTCGGCGACCACGTTGGTGGCCAGGTCGGCGGTGGTGGTGGCCGCCGCGCCGGGCTCGGAAGAGGTCTGCGCCGGGGAGCTGCCACCGGTGCCACCCTGCTGGCCGTCCTCGGGGGCCTGCGGGGTGTTCGGCTCGGCCGGGTCGGGGCTCGGCGGTTCCGGCTGGGGGGCGGAGGGAGCCGAGGGGTCGCCCGGCTCGGCGACCGGCGCCGGTGCGATCACCGGCGCGGCGGTGACCTTCTTGGTCGCCTTGCGCGGTGCCCGCCTGGCCGGGGCGTCCCCGGCCTCGGCCGGCGCGGCCTTCTTCGCCGCGCGCTGGGCGGTCGCGCGAGCCGCGGGTGCGGCCTCCGCGCCGTCGTCGGCGATGCTCGTCTGGCCATCGGCGGGCGCCTCGGCGGCGATCGCGGTCTTCGCCGGTGCCTTGCGGGCCGTCGTCTTCTTGGCCGGAGCGTCAGCGTTCTTGGCCGGAGCGTCAGCGGCGGCCTTCTTCGCCGGCGCCTTCTTCGCAGCGGCCTTGCGGGTGGCCTTCTTCGCGGGTGCAGGCGCATCGTCGGTCGCGCTCGCCTCGCGGACCTCCTCGGTCTTCTCCTCGACCCGGCGCATGAGCTCCGCCTTGTCGGCGGGCTCGCGGGTGGTGTCCGTGCCCTGCGGAGTGGCGTCGTCGGTGCTCATCGGTTGTCCTTCCAGGTCCGAATCGGTGTCGTGCTGGTCGTCCGGCCGGGGGTCGTCATCGGCCGGCCGTCAGCCGGGACAGCGAACTGAGCGGGATCATCAGCCAGTGCGGTCGGTTGCGCGCTTCGTACACACACTCGTACACCGCCTTGTCGGCCTCGAAGGCCCGCAGCAGCGCGGAGTCGCTGGACAGGGTGAGGCCCCCTGCGGCGGAGTAGCCCTCGCAGAAGGCGCGCCGGTTGCGCTCGGCCCACTCGTGCGCCCGGTAGACCCGCTGCGGGTCGTCGGGCTGCTCGACCAGCATGTGCCGGGCGGCGTAGTCGAAGGAACGCAGCATCCCCGCGATGTCGCGCAGCGGGGTGTCCAGCTCGCGCCGCTCGGCCAGCGGGCGGGCCGGCTCACCCTCGAAGTCCAGCACGATCCAGCCCGTGGTGGTCCGCAGCACCTGGCCCAGGTGGAGGTCGCCGTGCACCCGCTGGCGCACCACCGGCTCGGTCGTCTCGGCCACCGCGGCGTACAGGTTGCGCAGTGCGTCGGCGTGCTCGGCGAGGTCGGGGACGATGGCCAGGGCCGCCTCCAGCCGGGCGGTCATCTGCCCGGCGACGGCGGCGTACCAGTCTCGGTCGGCCGGTTCGGTGGGGAGCACGCTGGCCAGGTCGGCGTGCACCGAAGCGGTCGCCTCGCCCAGCCGCTCGCTCTCCCCGGCGAAGTCGCCGCCGACCTCGTCGGCGTGCAGGTCGGCCTCGGCGTACAGGTCGCGGACGCTGGAGGTGGCCAGCCGCCACCCGTCGCTGGCGTTGGGCAGGAAGGTCTGCAGCATCGCGACGGTGGCCGGCTCCAGCCCGTTCGGGTCGTCGATCTCGATGTACCCGAGCAACCCGGCGATGTGCTGGTTCTCCGCCTGCCGCAGCGCGTCGTGGATCTCCACGTCGGGGTTGAGCCCGGGCTCCAGCCGGCGGAACAGCTTGAGGATCGCGCTCTCGCCGTAGACCAGCGAGGTGTTGCTCTGCTCGGTGGAGATGACGTCCCCGGGCAGCCCCTCGGGGATGTAGGCGACGCCGGCCGGGTGGAAGCGCATGGGCCCGACGGTGGAGGCCGCCACCAGGTGGGTCAGCCACGGCACGGTCGCGTCCCGGTCCCGCATGGCGTCGTAGGCGTAGTTCTCGCCGTGGGAGCCGGAGACCGCGCCGACGAAGGCGCCGGCGAGCTCCTCGGCCGGCGCGCTGCGCCAGGACAGCGGCACCAGGTAGGTGTCACTGGCCCCGTCGGTGTACTGGACACGGACGCGGTGCACCGAGAGCGCCGGGTCGGACTGGTCCAGGAAGAAGCCCTCCTCGGTCACCCCCGCCCACTCGCGGCCCTTGCCGCCGAACCAGCGCTGACCGGGCATCCAGTCGGCCAGCATGTCGGTCAGAGCGCTCATCAGGACTCTCCGTGGGTCGGGTTCGTGGGGGCCTCGGCGCCGAGGCCGCCGCTGCCGGAGGAGCTGTCGGCGGGGCCGACCACCCCGGCCTCGAGCAGCGACTGCGCCACGCTGCTGCTGGCGGTGGTCTCCCAGTCCTCTTCCTCCTCCTCGACCGCCGGGGCGGCGGGCTTGGAGAGCTCGAACCAGTAGAAGCCGTGCCCGCCGAGCGTGAGCATGTAGGGCAGGACGCCGATCTGCGGGAACTGCACCCGACCGGTCAGCTCGACCGGGGTGTAGCCCTCGAAGCGGCGGAGGTCGAGCTCCACCGGCTGCGGGAACCGGGACAGGTTGTTGACGCAGAGCACCACGTCGTCCCCGAACTCGCGCACGAAGGAGAGCACCGTCGGGTTCCGCGAGCCGATCTCGGCGTAGCTGCCGACACCGAAGGTCGGGTGCTGCTTGCGCACCGAGATCATCGTGCGGATCCAGTTCAGCATCGAGTTCGAGTTCCGCAGCTGGGCCTCGACGTTGGTGACCTGGAAGCCGTACTCCGGGTCGGCCACCAGCGGCAGGTGCATCCGCTGCGGGTCGGCGGTGGAGAACCCGCCGTTGCGGTCCGGGGTCCACTGCATCGGGGTGCGGACGCCGTCCCGGTCACCGAGCCAGATGTTGTCCCCCATGCCGATCTCGTCGCCGTAGTACATGACCGGCGAGCCCGGCAGGGACAGCAGCAGGGCGGTGAAGAGCTCGAGGGTGTCGATGTCGTTGTCGAGCAGGGGCGCCAGCCGCCGGCGGATGCCGATGTTGGCCTTCATCCGGGGGTCCTTGGCGTACTCCCCCCACATGTAGTCGCGCTCCTCGTCGGTGACCATCTCCAGGGTCAGCTCGTCGTGGTTGCGCAGGAAGACGCCCCACTGGCAGTTGTCCGGGATGTCCGGCGTCTGCGCCATGATCTCCGAGATCGGGAAGCGCTGCTCCCGGCGGACGGCCATGAACAGGCGCGGCATCACGGGGAAGTGGAAGGCCATCTGGCACTCGTCGCCGTTCTCGCCGAAGTACTCGACGACGTCGGCCGGCCACTGGTTCGCCTCGCACAGCAGCACCCGGTCGGGGTACTCGGCGTCGACGATCTTCCGCACCTTCTTGAGGAACTCGTGGGTGCGAGGGAGGTTTTCGCAGTTGGTCCCCTCCTCCTCGAAGAGGTAGGGGACGGCGTCGAGCCGGAAGCCGTCGATGCCCAGGTCCAGCCAGAAGCGCAGGGCGTCGATGATCGCCTCTTGCACCTTCGGGTTCTCGAAGTTCAGGTCGGGCTGGTGGCTGAAGAACCGGTGCCAGAAGTACTGCTTGCGGACTGGGTCGAAGGTCCAGTTCGAGCTCTCGGTGTCCACGAAGATGATCCGGGCGTCGGCGTAGCCGGTGTCGTCGTCGGCCCAGACGTAGAAGTCGCCGTAGGGCCCGTCGGGGTCGCTGCGGCTGGCCTGGAACCAGGGGTGCTGGTCCGAGGTGTGGTTCATGACGAAGTCGATGATCATCCGCATCCCACGCGAGTGGGAGGCCCCGATCAGTTCCTTGAAGTCCTCGATGTCCCCGAACTCGGGGAGCACCGCGGTGTAGTCGCTGACGTCGTAACCGCCGTCGCGCAGCGGAGAGGCGAAGAACGGGGGCAGCCAGAGGCAGTCGACACCGAGCCACTGCAGGTAGTCCAGCTTGCCCAGCATGCCGCGCAGGTCGCCGATGCCGTCGGCGTTGCTGTCGGCGAAACCGCGGACGAGCACCTCGTAGAACACGGCGCGCTTGAACCACTCGGGGTCGCTCCCGGGGGGCGGCAGCGCTGACTGGTTGGCCGACTGCTCGCCCGTGCCGGGGGTCGACTGTGCGGGGACGGGGAGGGTCATGTGGGGGAGTCCTAGAGGTTGAGCTGGGCTGGCGGGGTGCGGCCTGCCTGCAGGCGCCCGCCGCGAGCTGGCGAGCGGTGGGTTGCAGGCAGGCCCTTCTTCACTGCGGCGACGGTGCGGTGGACAGGCTGCGGTGGACGGTGAAGACGTGCGCGGGCTCCCGGTAGGGGTCCAGCTCGACGTAGTTCGCCTGGCCCCAGTCGTAGTGGGCCCCGGTGATGTTGTCGGTGACCGAGAAGCGGTCCGACCAGTCCAGGCCCAGTGCCGGCATGTCCAGCGCGGTGGTGCCGATCTGGGTGTAGGTGCTGTTGAGCGACACCACCACGAGCACGCAGTCGTCGGACCCGGGGTCGGTCTTGGAGAAGCACAGCACGTTCGGGTTGTCGATCGCGTGGAACCGCAGGGTGCGGAGCTGCTGGAGGGCCGGGTGTGCGCGCCGGATCTCGTTCAGCCGGCGCAGGTAGGGCGCCAGGGATCGTCCGGAGGAGTCCGCGGCGGCCCAGTCACGCGGTCGCAGCTGGAACTTCTCGGTGTCCAGGTACTCCTCGCTGCCCGGACGCAGGCCGACGTGCTCGAACAGCTCGTACCCGGAGTAGACGCCCCAGGTCGGGCTCATCATCGAGGCCAGCACCGCGCGGATCTTGAACATCGGCGGGCCGCCCACCTGCAGGCTCTCATGCAGGATGTCCGGGGTGTTCACGAAGAAGTTCGGCCGCATGTAGTGCGCGTTCTCGGCCAGCTCCCGGCCGTACTCCTCCAGCTCCCAGCGCTCGGTGCGCCAGGTGAAGTAGGTGTAGCTCTGGGTGAAGCCGATCCGCGCCAGCTGGTGCATCATCGCCGGCCGGGTGAACGCCTCGGCGAGGAAGAGCACGTCCGGATCGGTCCGCTTGACCTCCCAGATCAGCCAGTGCCAGAAGTTCAGCGGCTTGGTGTGCGGGTTGTCCACCCGGAACACCCGGACCCCGGCGTCCATCCAGTGCCGCACGACCCGCAGCACCTCGGCGTAGATGCCCTCGGGGTCGTTGTCGAAGTTGATCGGGTAGATGTCCTGGTACTTCTTCGGCGGGTTCTCCGCGTAGGCGATCGTGCCGTCGGGCTTGGTGGTGAACCACTCGGGGTGCGACGTCACCCAGGGGTGGTCCGGCGCCGCCTGCAGCGCGAGGTCCAGGGCGACCTCCATGCCCAGCTCGCGGGTGCGGCCGACGAAGGCCTTGAAGTCGTCGAGGGTGCCCAGCTGCGGGTGGACCGCGTCGTGGCCGCCCTCGTCACTGCCGATGGCCCACGGTGAGCCGACGTCGTCGGGCTGTGCCACGAGGGTGTTGTTCTTCCCCTTGCGGTTGACCTGGCCGATCGGGTGGATCGGCGGCAGGTAGACCACGTCGAAGCCCATCTCGGCGATCGCCGGCAGCCGCTCGGCGGCCTGGGCGAACGTCCCGTGCGTCGGGGTGCCACCGACGACGGGGCCCTCCGAACGGGGGAAGAACTCGTACCAGGAGCCGTAGAGGGCGCGGGAGCGGTCGACCCACAGCTCGTGCCGCTGCGACCCGGTGACCAGCCGGCGCACCGGGTGGTCGTGCAGCACCTGCTGCAGGGCGGGGGAGAGGGCCGGGGCGATCCGGGCGGTCAGCTCCAGCGACTCGTCGCGCAGCGCGCCGGCCGCGCCGGTGAGCGCCTCGCGGTGCTCCTCGGGTGCGGCGGCGGCCACCTCCTCGAGCAGTCGGGCGCCGGACTCCAGGTCGTTGGCCAGCTCCTCGGGGCCCTGGCCGGCCTCGACCTTGACCTCGACGTCGTGGTGCCAGGTGCTCAGCGGGTCGTCCCAGGCCTCGACCTGGTACGTCCACAGCCCCTCGCGGTCGGGCACGACGGTGGCGGTCCAGCGGTCGGGTTCGGGGCCGAACTCCGTCATCCGGAGCAGCGGCACCGCCGTCGGCTCCTCGCCCAGGGGCGTGAAGACGACGTTGGCGGCCACGGCGTCGTGGCCCTCGCGGAAGACGGTGGCGGTGATCGGCAGGTGTTCACCGACCACGGCGCGGGTCGAGAACGACCCGCAGGACACGACGGGGGCGACATCAGAGATGCCGAGGCGGAGGTCAGCGCGGCCAGTCATCGGGGCAACGCTATCCAGATCATGAGCTGCGCACACGTCGGCGGGGGACGGGCTCAACCGGGAGGGGGAGCGACGGGTGGGGTCGGAGCGGTCCCGGAGGGGCCCGGGTCCATCGCCGTCCCCCACTGTGCGTGAGCGTCGTCACGCTAGGGTCATGGAGGTGCGAGCCCTCCGCAGACTCACCGTCCGCGCCTCCCTCCCCGAGGCACTGATGCCGCTGTCGCAGCTGGTCACCAACCTGCGCTGGTCCTGGCACCCGGAGACCCGCGACCTCTTCGAGGCGCTGGACCCCGAGCTCTGGGCCAGCTGTGGTGGCGACCCGGTCAAGGTCCTCGGCGAGGTCAGCGCCGACCGGCTGGCCGCCCTGGCCGACGACCCGGTCTTCCTGGAGCAGCTGACGACGGTCGCCGCCGACCTCCGCGAGTACCTCGACGCACCGCACTGGTACCAGTCCCTGGGTACCGACGCGCCGGCCACCATCGCCTACTTCTCCGCCGAGTTCGGCATCACCGAGGTGCTGCCGCAGTACTCCGGCGGGCTGGGCATCCTGGCCGGGGACCACCTCAAGGCCGCCTCGGACCTCGGCGTCCCGCTGATCGGCGTGGGCCTGCTGTACCGGTCGGGCTACTTCTCCCAGGGCCTGTCCGCCGACGGGTGGCAGCTGGAGCACTACCCGGCGCTGGACCCGCACGGCCTGCCGCTGAAGCTGGTGCGCGACGCCGACCGCAACGCCGTGGTGATCGCCGTGCCGCTGCCCGAGGGGCGCACGCTGTACGCGCACGTCTACCGGGCCCAGGTCGGCCGGGTGTCGTTGCTCCTGCTCGACAGTGACATCGAGGAGAACAGCCCGGCCGAGCGCGGGGTCACCGACCGGCTCTACGGCGGCGGCGAGGACCACCGGCTCCGCCAGGAGATGCTCCTGGGCATCGGTGGGGTGCGTGCCCTGCGGGCCTTCTGCTCGCTGACCGGCACCCCGGCGCCGGAGGTCTTCCACGCCAACGAGGGTCACGCCGGCTTCCAGGGCGTCGAGCGGATCCGGGAGCTCACCGAGTCCCACGGCCTGTCCTTCACCGAGGCGCTGCAGGCCGTGCGCGGTGGCACGGTGTTCACCACGCACACGCCGGTCCCCGCGGGCATCGACCGCTTCCCCAAGGCGCTGATCGAGCGCTACTTCGCCGGCTTCGGCGTCCCGGTCGACCAGCTCCTCCCGCTGGGCGCGGAGGAGGACCCGAGCAAGTTCAACATGGCCCACATGGGGCTGCGGCTCGGCCAGCGGGCCAACGGGGTCAGCCAGCTGCACGGGCACGTCAGCCGCGACATGTTCGGCCCGCTGTGGCCGGGCTTCGACCCCGACGACGTCCCGATCGGGTCGATCACCAACGGGGTGCACGCCCCGACCTGGACCGCGCGCGAGCTGGTGGAGCTCGGCACCCAGACGACCAGCCAGGGCGATCCGCTCGAGGTGGACGGCGAGGTGCACTTCGACGGCGTCGACCGGATCCCGGCCGCGGAGCTGTGGCGCACCCGTCGGCTGCTGCGCGGCCGGCTGGTCGAGGAGGTGCGCCGCCGGGTGCGGGCCACGGCGCTGTCCCGTGGGGCGGCCGAGGCCGAGCTCGACTGGACCGAGACCGCGTTCGACCCCGATGTGCTGACCATCGGCTTCGCCCGGCGGGTGCCCTCCTACAAGCGGCTGACGCTGATGCTCCGCGACCCCGATCGGCTCAAGGCGCTCCTGCTGGACGAGGAGCGTCCGGTCCAGCTGGTCATCGCCGGCAAGAGCCACCCGGCCGACGACGGCGGCAAGCAGCTGATCCAGCAGATGGTGAAGTTCGCCGACGACCCGGAGATCCGGCACCGGATCGCCTTCCTGCCCAACTACGACATCGGCATGGCCCGCTACCTCTACTGGGGCTGCGACGTCTGGCTGAACAACCCGCTGCGGCCGCTGGAGGCCTGCGGCACCTCGGGGATGAAGTCCGCGCTCAACGGCGGGCTCAACCTCTCCATCCGCGACGGGTGGTGGGACGAGTGGTTCGACGGCCAGAACGGCTGGGCGATCCCGACGGCCGACGGCGTCGAGGACCCGGAGCGGCGGGACGACGTCGAGGCGCAGGCCATCTACGACCTCCTCGACCGGCAGGTGGTTCCGCGCTTCTACGAGGTGGACGCCGACGGCCTGCCCACCCGCTGGGTGGAGATGGTCCGGGACACCCTGCGGGAGACCGGACCCAAGGTGCTGGCCACCCGGATGGTCAGGGACTACGTGCAGCGGCTCTACGTGCCGGCCGCCGGCGCCGCCCGCTCGATGGCCACCGGCGGGTACGAGCCGGCCCGCGCCGAGGCGGCCTGGCGGGCGAAGCTGCTGGAGCACTGGCCCGGTGTCCGCGTGGCCCACGTCGAGGCGACCGGGGTGGGCGAGACGCCGGAGATCGGCGGGGGCATCGACCTGCGGGCCGAGGTGGAGCTGCCCGGGCTGGCCCCGTCCGACGTCCTGGTCGAGGCGGCCTACGGCCGGGTGGACGACGCCGACGGGCTGCACGAGATCACCACGCTGGCGCTGCGGCACGAGAGCGTGGACGGCTCCCGGCACTGGTTCACCGGCACCGTGCCGCTGATGCGCACCGGCGCGTTCGGGTACACCGTGCGGGTGCTCCCGCACTCGGCGCACCTCGTGGTGCCGGCGGAGCTCGGCGTCGTCGTCAACGCCTGAGCGGGGCGCACGCGCTGGTCGCCCGCCCCGGTCGGTGACCATCCGGGTGGGACTGCCGTGGCCACTGGGGCGGGTCGTGTGCGATGGACCGACGTCGCGGCGTGCCATGCGCCCGTGGGTCACGGGATCCCGGTCCGGTCATTAGGCTGGCCGTCATGCCCGACCGCTGTGAGGTCCTCCCCGGAGACTCTGTCGTCGCCCGCCGTGGCGGTGGCCTGCTGTGGGTCGACGCCCCCGGGTCGCCGGCGCTGGTGGCGGCCCTGCACGCCTGTCTGGGGGTCGCCGGCCCCGGGGCTGAACGCGTGCTCGGCGCGGTCGCCGCCCAGGTGTCCCGGCTCGCCGACGGACCGGCGTCCTTCGCCCTGGTGCTCGCCGACACCTCCGGTGGCACCGGAGCCGGCGTCGCGCTCTGGTCGGGCAAGGGCCAGCCGGCCGTGGACGGCGTCCCGGTCTCCGGTTCCGCGGTCGACGGCTGCACGCTCGCCTCCGGGTTCGCGCTCGGGCAGACCCTCTACGTCGGCCCCGGCCAGCCCGCCGCGGCGATGCCCCCGGGGGTCGCGCTGGACCTCGTCGAGGGCACCGTGCCCGGTTCCGGCGCCCTGTTGCAGCTCGCGGCGGCCGCCTCGCCGTCCGTCGCCGTCCCGCCGGCCACCTCGCTGCCCACCGGGGAGTCCTTCACCGCGGCCTCCGACGCCGGGTTCGGCAGCTCCGGCCGGATCGCCAGTGCCCCGGTCGGGCAGGGCGGGGAGCAGACCGCCTTCTGGCGGCCCGAGCCGCCGGCCGCGCCGGTGCTGCGCTTCGACGACGGTCTGGTCGTCACCGTCGACGAGGACCTGGTGCTCGGTCGCCGTCCCGACGGCCACGACCTGGTGACCGCCGGCAACGCCCGGCCGGTGCCGATCGCCGACACCCAGAACGTGCTCTCCTCGGCCCACGCCGCCATCCAGCGCGCAGGCCGCGAGGTCTCCCTGACCGACCTCGGGTCGCTCAACGGCACCCACGTCGCCGGCCCGGAGGCCACCGAGTGGACCCAGCTGGAGCCCGGTGTGCCGCACCCGCTCGCCGACGGCGACCGGCTGCTGCTCGGCTGGACCGTCATCACCTTCGAGCAGGCCGCGGAGTAGCCGCAGCCCGACGCTCGACGTGCAGCCCGCCCCGGTCCGCCGGCGGCGGGCTGCGTCGTCCCGGCGACGAGGGCCTCGGCATTGCACGCCGTCCCTCTGCACTGCTCGTGCTCCGGCACGAGCAGTGCAGAGGGAACCCGTGCAATGCGGTCCCGATGCGGCGCCGGTGCGGCGCCGTCAGGGGCGCGGGGTACGGACCACCCGCATCGCCCAGACGGAGTGGCCGGGCAGCTGTGCCGGGCCCGGGGGCAGCGCGGTCGGCCGCGGGGGAGTGCCGGTCGGGTACTCGGTGGCCAGCACCAGCTCGTAGCCGTCCCCCCACGGCGGGCCGGGGAGGACGACGTCGACCGGTGCCGCGCCGGCGTGGAACCAGATCAGCCACGAGTCGTCGATGACCGGGCGCCCCCGCTGGTCGCGGTGCCGCATGCCCCGGCCGTCCAGGTACATCCCGAGCGTCTGCAGGCCGGTGTCGAACCAGTCGCTGCTGGTGAGCTGGTGCCCGCCGGGGGCGAACCAGGCCAGGTCCCGGGTGCCGCCGGTCCCGGCGATCTCGGTGCCCTCGAAGAACGCCTCCTGCCGCAGCACCGGGGAGTCGCGACGCAGCCCGACCAGGGTGGCCACGAAGCTCCACAGGTCCGGGTCGATCGCACCCCAGTCGAGCCAGGACACCTCGTTGTCCTGGCAGTAGGCGTTGTTGTTGCCGCCCTGGGTGCGGCCCAGCTCGTCACCGGCGGTCAGCATCGGCACCCCGGTCGACAGCAGCAGGGTGGCCAGGTGGTTGCGCACCTGCCGGGCCCGTAGCTCGCGCACCGCCGGGTCGGAGGTGTCGCCCTCCACGCCGCAGTTCCAGTTCCGGTTGTGGCTCTCGCCGTCCCGGTTCTCCTCGCCGTTGGCCTCGTTGCGCTTGTGCTCGTAGCTGACCAGGTCGGCCAGGGTGAAGCCGTCGTGGGCGGTCACGAAGTTGACCGAGGCGAAGGGGCGGCGGCCGTCGGAGCGGTAGAGGTCGGAGGAGCCGGTGAGCCGGTAGGCCAGGTCGCGCACGCCCACCCGGGCGCCGGACCAGACGTCGCGCACGGTGTCCCGGTACTTGCCGTTCCACTCCGTCCACGGCGGCGGGAAGTTGCCCACCTGGTAGCCGCCCTCGCCGACGTCCCACGGCTCGGCGATCAGCTTCACCGTGCTGACCACCGGGTCCTGGTGGACCACGTCGAAGAACGCCGACAGTCGGTCGACGTCGTGCATCGAGCGCGCCAGCGCGGAGGCGAGGTCGAAGCGGAAGCCGTCGACGTGCATCTCGGTGACCCAGTAGCGCAGCGAGTCCATCAGCAGGCCGAGCACCGCCGGCCGGCGGACGTCCAGGGTGTTCCCGCAGCCGGTGTAGTCGGTGTAGCGGGAGCGGTCCTCCCCGTCGAGCCGGTAGTACCCGGCGTTGTCGATGCCCTTGAGGGACAGCGTCGGGCCGATGTGGTCGCCCTCGGCGGTGTGGTTGTAGACGACGTCGAGGATCACCTCGATGCCCGCGGCGTGCATCGCCTTGACCATCGCCTTGAACTCGGTGACCTGCTCACCGCCGGTGCCGGCCGAGCTGTACGCCGCGTGCGGGGCGAAGTAGCCCAGCGTGTTGTAGCCCCAGTGGTTGGTCAGCCCGCGGCGGAGCAGGTGCGGCTCGCTGACGAAGTGGTGCACCGGCAGCAGCTCGACCGCGGTCACGCCCAGGGACACCAGGTGCTCGACGAACGCCGGGTGCGCCAGGCCCGCGTAGGTGCCGCGCAGCGCCGGGGGGACGTCGGGGTGCGTCATCGTGGCGCTCTTGACGTGCACCTCGTAGATGACCGTGTCGGTCCACGGGGTGTGCAGCACCCGGTCGCCGTCCCACGGGAACGAGTCGTGGATGACCACCCCGCGGGGCACGAACGGCGCCGAGTCGGTGGGGTCGGCGGCGGACGGGTCGTGCCGGGACCAGCCGAAGAGCGCGTCGTCGAGCACGAGCTCGCCGTCCACGGCACGGGCGTAGGGGTCCAGCAGCAGCTTCGCCGGGTTGTACCGGGCGCCGGAGGCGGGGTCGTGCGGGCCGTGCACCCGGTACCCGTAGCGCTGCCCCGGGCCCACGCCCGGCAGCCGGCCGTGCCACACCTGGTGGGTGGTCTCCCGCAGCCGCTGCCGGTGCTCGGTGCCGTCGGGGTCGAACAGGCACAGGTCGACCGCCGACGCGCCGGCCGACCACAGGGCGAAGTTGGTGCCCGTGCCGTCCCAGTGGGCCCCCAGCGGCGCCGGGGAGCCGGGCCACACCTCCACCGGTCGGTCACTCGTCCACGCGGTCACCCCGGCATCGTGCCCGACGACGGCCCCCAGCCCGGTGACCACGACGCGCGGCGGGTTGGTTGGATGGCAGGTGTGTGGACTGAGCCGGTCGTCGAGATCCGCGGAGTGGACGTCGTCCGGGGCCAGGCGCACTTGTTGCGCGCGGTCGACTGGACGGTCCGACCTGACGAACGCTGGGTGCTCCTGGGCCCCAACGGGGCGGGGAAGACGACGCTGCTGCAGCTGGCCGGCGCGCAGCTGCACCCCACCCGCGGGGAGGTGGGGATCCTCGGGGAGACCCTCGGCGCGGTCGACGTCTTCGAGCTGCGCACCCGGATCGGGCTGACCAGCGCGGCGCTGGCGCAGCGGATCGACCCGGGCGAGCGGGTCGGTGACGTCGTGGTCAGCGCCGGGTACGCCGTCGTCGGCCGCTGGCGGGAGCGCTACGGCGTGCACGACCTGACCCGGGCGGCGCTGCTCATGCAGCAGTGGGGCGTGGCCCGGATGGCGCACCGGCCCTTCGGCACGCTGTCGGAGGGCGAGCGCAAGCGCACCCAGATCGCCCGCGCGCTGATGACCGACCCGGAGCTGCTGCTGCTGGACGAGCCCGGCGCCGGGCTGGACCTGGGCGGTCGGGAGGACCTGGTCACCCGGCTGTCGGACCTGGCCCGCGACGGGAACGCGCCGGCGCAGGTGCTGGTGACCCACCACGTCGAGGAGATCCCGCCGGGCTACACCCACGCGCTGCTGCTGCGTGGCGGTGAGGTGGTCGGGTCCGGTCCGGTGGAGGAGGTGCTGACCGCACCGCTGCTGTCGGACGCCTTCGGCCTGCCGCTGGAGGTGCAGCGCGAGAACGGGCGGTTCAGCGCGCGCCGCGCCACCTAGGCAGAAGGACCCCGTCCTCCCCACCCTTCGCGAGCTCAGGGCGGGACCCGGGACGGGGCCACTAGTGTGCCGTCATGACTCAGCCAGAGTTCGTGACGCTGCAGGTCGAGGACGGCGTCGGCACCATCCGGCTCGACCGGCCGAAGATGAACGCGATCGACGAGCAGCTGCACTGGGAGGTGCGGGCCGCCGCGCTGGAGGCCGGGGAGCGCGCCGACGTGCGGGCCGTCGTCCTCTACGGCGGCGAACGGGTCTTCGCCGCCGGGGCCGACATCAAGGCCATGTCGCAGCTGACCGGCGCGAGCATGGTGGCGTGGGGCCGGGAGCTGACCTCCTCGTTCACCACGGTCGCCCACATCCCGAAGCCGGTGATCGCCGCCATCACCGGCTACGCCCTCGGCGGCGGCTACGAGCTGGCGCTGTGCGCGGACTTCCGGATCATGGGCCGCGGCGCGAAGGTGGGGCAGCCGGAGATCCAGCTCGGCGTCATCCCCGGTGCCGGCGGCACCCAGCGGCTGGCCCGCCTGGTCGGCCCGGCCAAGGCCAAGGACCTGGTGTTCACCGGCCGGCACGTGGGCGCCGAGGAGGCCCTGGAGATGGGGCTGGCCGACGCCGTCGTCCCGGACGAGGAGGTCCACGCGACCGCCGTGGCGATGGCCCGCAAGTTCGCGGCCGGCCCGCCGCTGGCGCTCGCCGCGGCGAAGCGGGCCATCGACGAGGGGCTGGACGGCACGCTGGCCGCCGGGCTGGAGCTGGAGAGCCGGTTGTTCGCCGAGCTGTTCGACACCGAGGACCAGGCGACCGGGATGCGCTCGTTCCTGGAGCACGGCCCCGGCAAGGCCACCTTCACCGGTCGGTGACCACCCCGGGGTGCCGGCGTCGGCGGTGCGGGAGCATGCCCCGGTGACCGCCGTGCGCCCCACCGACCTCGACCGCTCCGACCCCGGCGGGCGGGCCTGGGCCGAGCAGGCCGTCGCGCTGGTCGAGGCCGACGCGCACCGGTCCGCCGACACCCACCTGCTGGTCTACCCGCTGCCGCCCGAGTGGGGCGTCGACCTGTACCTGAAGGACGAGTCGACCCATCCCACCGGCAGCCTCAAGCACCGGCTGGCGCGCTCGCTGTTCCTCTACGCGCTGTGCTCGGGGCAGCTGCACGAGGGCAGCACCGTGGTGGAGTCCTCCAGCGGGTCGACGGCGGTCAGCGAGGCCTACTTCGCCCGGATGCTGGGGCTGCCCTTCGTGGCGGTGATGCCGGCGACGACGAGCGCGGAGAAGATCGCCCTGATCGAGTTCCACGGTGGCCGCTGCCACCTGGTGGCCGACGCGGGGACCGTCTACGACGAGGCGCGACGGATCGCCGCCGAGACGGGCGGTCACTACCTCGACCAGTTCACCAACGCCGAGCGGGCCACCGACTGGCGCGGGAACAACAACATCGCCGAGTCGGTCTTCGAGCAGCTGAGCCGGGAGCGGCACCCGGTGCCGGAGTGGGTCGTCGTCGGCGCCGGCACCGGTGGCACCAGCGCCACGATCGGCCGGTACGTCCGGTACCGCCGGCTGCCCACCCGGCTGGCCGTCGTCGACCCGGAGGGATCGGCGTTCTTCCCCGGCTGGCGCGACGCCGACCCGGCCACCGTCGGGCGGGGTTCGCGGATCGAGGGCATCGGCCGCCCCCGGGTGGAGCCCTCGTTCGTCCCGACCATCGTCGACCGGATGGTCTGCGTGCCCGACGCCGCCTCGCTGGCCGCGATGCGCCACCTGGAGCAGGTGACCGGGCGCCGGGCCGGCGGGTCCACCGGCACCAACCTGTGGGGCGCGTTCGGGCTCATCGCCGAGATGCTCGCCGCCGGCCGCACCGGCAGCGTCGTCACGCTGCTGTGCGACGGCGGGGAGCGCTACGCCTGCACGTACTACGACGACGCCTGGGTGAGCGCGCAGGGCCTGGACCTGGCTCCGCACACCGCCGTCCTCGAGCACTTCGCCCGCACGGGGGAGTGGACCGCCGCCCAGTGAGCCAGGTCACCCGGCCCCTCCCTGCGCGCCGGGTGTTACCCGCAAGTAGCCTCGATGATCGGCACGAGGCGGGCTTCGCCCGCGCCCACCCGAACCACCGCGGAGGTTGGTCTGACGATGAACATCGTCGTTCTGGTCAAGCAGGTCCCCGACTCCGGCAGCGAGCGGAAGCTGGACCCGTCGGACAACACCGTCGCGCGGGCCACCGCCGACAACGTGATCAACGAGATGGACGAGTACGCCATCGAGGAGGCGCTCACCGTCAAGGAGGCGCAGGGCGGTGAGGTGACGGTGCTGACCGTCGGCCCCGACACCGCCACCGACGCCATCCGCAAGGCCCTGTCGATGGGTGCGGACAAGGCCGTGCACGTCAGCGACCCGGCCATCCACGGCTCCTGTGCCGTGCAGACCAGCGCCGTCATCGCGGCCGCGCTGTCGCAGCTGGAGTACGACCTGGTGCTGTGCGGCGCCGAGTCCACCGACGGTCAGGTCTCGGTGATGCCGGCGCTGCTGTCGGAGCGGCTGGGCATCCCGCAGCTGTCCGGCGCCCGCAAGCTCACGATCGAGGGCTCGATGGCCAAGATCGAGCGGCAGACCGACGGCGGCTACTGGGAGGTCGAGGCGCCGCTGCCGGCGATCGTCTCCACCTGGGACACGATCAACGAGCCGCGCTACCCCTCCTTCAAGGGGATCATGGCCGCCAAGAAGAAGCCGGTGGAGACCAAGACCCTCGCCGACCTGGGCATCGACGCGTCGACCGTGGGCCTGGCCACCGCCACCAGCAAGGTCGTCGACTTCGCCGGCCGCCCGCCCAAGGGCGAGGGCGTGAAGGTCGCCGACGAGGGCGACGGTGCCGACAAGCTGGTCGGCTACCTGGCCGCCCAGAAGATCGTCTGACCGGCTGTGGCCCCGCTGAACACTCAGAGCTGAGGAGAGAACAGACATGGCAGAGGTCCTGGTCCTTGCCGAGCTCAACCCCGCCGACGGTGGGCCCCGCAAGTCGACGCTGGAGGCGCTGACCGCCGCGCGTGTGCTTGGTGAGCCCTCCGCGGTCGTCCTCGGTGTCCCCGGCACCGCCGCGGGCATCAAGGACGTGCTGGCCGAGTACGGCGCGGCGAAGGTCTACGTCGCCGAGTCCGACGACGTCGACGCCTACCTGGTGGCACCCAAGGCCGAGGTGCTGGCACAGCTGGTCGCCGAGAAGTCCCCGGCCGCGGTCGTGATCCCGTCCTCCCCGGAGGGCAAGGAGATCGCCGGCCGGCTGGCGATCAAGACCGGCAGCGGCTTCCTGACCGACGTCACCGAGATCGCCGCCGACGGCACCGCCACCCAGGTGGCGTTCGCCGGGGCGACGATCGTGCACTCGCAGGTCACCGTCGGCACGCCGATCTACACCCTGCGCGGCAACTCGGTCACCCCCGAGCCGGCCCCGGCCGCCGGCACCGAGGAGGCGGTGCAGGTCGCCGTTTCCGAGGCCGCCAAGCAGACCCGGGTGCTCGACCGGGTCGTGGAGCAGAAGTCCAACCGGCCGGAGCTCACCGAGGCCGCGATCGTCGTCTCCGGCGGTCGCGGGGTGGCCAGTGCCGAGAACTTCTCGGTGATCGAGGGGCTCGCCGACTCCCTCGGTGGCGCCGTCGGTGCCTCACGCGCCGCCGTCGACTCCGGCTTCTACCCGCACTCCTTCCAGGTCGGGCAGACCGGGAAGACCGTCTCGCCGCAGCTGTACATCGCGGTGGGCATCTCCGGGGCGATCCAGCACCGGGCCGGGATGCAGACGTCGAAGACGATCGTCGCGGTCAACAAGGACCCCGAGGCGCCGATCTTCGAGCTCGCCGACTTCGGCGTGGTGGGCGACCTGTTCACCGTCGTCCCGGCGGCCACCGAGCAGATCAGCGCACGCAAGTAGCACCGAGGGCCCTCCTGCGCTCCCTCGGTGGGCTGCAGGAGGGGTGATCGAGCGCGTCGCGTCGGGCGCCGGCCTCCGGGTCGGCGCTCGACGCACGTCGCGGCCACAGGCACGAGGAGGCGGGGAGGCCGTGCGCACTTCCACCTGTCGGACACGATCGGGTTGCCCTCGGCGGGCGAGGCCTACGCTGGCTCTGCCATGACCTACCTCGACCACGCGGCGACGACCCCGATGCTGCCGGTTGCGCTCGCGGCCATGACCGAGCAGCTGGCCCGGGTGGGCAACGCCTCCTCCCTGCACGCCAGTGGCCGGGAGGCCCGGCGGGTCGCCGAGGAGTCACGGGAGCGACTGGCCGCAGCCCTGGGGGCGCGACCGTCGGAGGTGCTGTTCACCGGCGGTGGCACGGAGGGCGACAACCTCGCCGTCAAGGGGCTGTACTGGGCCCGCCGCACGGCTGACCAGGGCCGCCGGCGGATCGTGGCCAGTCCCGCGGAGCACCACGCCGTCCTGGACAGCGTCGAGTGGCTGGAGAAGCACGAGGGCGCCGAGGTCACCTGGCTGCGCGTCGAACCGACCGGCCGGGTCACCGCCGAGGCGCTGGCCGAGGCCCTCGGCGACGGGCGGGACGTCGCCCTGGCCACGGTCATGTGGGCCAACAACGAGATCGGCGCCGTCAGTGACCTGACCGCGCTCGCCGCGCTGACGCACGAGGCCGGCGTGCCGCTGCACACCGACGCGGTGCAGGCGATCGGCCAGCTGCCCCTGGACTTCGCCGCCAGCGGTGTCGACGCGCTGACCATGACCGGGCACAAGGTGGGCGGCCCGATGGGGGCCGGCGCGCTGCTGCTGCGCCGGGACGCCGAGTGCACCCCGCTGCTGCACGGCGGCGGGCAGGAGCGCGACGTCCGGTCCGGCACCCTGGACGTCGCGGCGATCGTCGGGCTGGCCGCGGCCACCCAGGCCACCGTCGCCGACCGGGCCGAGCGCACCGCCCGGGTGGCCGCGTTGCGCGACCGCTTGGTCGCCGGGGTGGTCGCCGAGGTGCCCGACGCCCAGCTCAACGGCCCGCCGCTGGACGAGGTGGTGGCAGAGGGTCCCGGGCGGCTCCCGGGCAACGCCCACCTGTCCTTCCCCGGTGCGGAGGGCGACGCGCTGCTCATGCTGCTGGACGCGCGGGGGATCGAGTGCTCCACCGGGTCGGCCTGCAGTGCGGGGGTCGCCCGGCCCAGCCACGTGCTGCTGGCCGCCGGCGCCGACCCTGCTCGGGCCCGCAGCTCGCTGCGGTTCAGCCTGGGCCACACCTCGACCGACGCCGACGTCGACGCGCTGCTCGAGGTGATCGGCCCGGTCGTGGAGCGGGCCCGCCGGGCCGGGACCGGGCGGCACTGAGATGCGACTGATCGCCGCCATGAGCGGGGGAGTGGACTCCGCGGTGGCCGCCGCGCTGGCCGTCGAGGCGGGGCACGACGTCACCGGCGTGCACCTGGCGCTCTCGCCCGACCGGCAGACGCTGCGCAGCGGCGCCCGGGGCTGCTGCAGCGTCGAGGACTCCCACGACGCCCGGCGGGTCGCCGACGAGCTGGGCATCCCGTTCTACGTCTGGGACCTGGCCGACCGGTTCCGCGAGGACGTCATCGACGACTTCGTCGCCGAGTACGCCGCCGGGCGGACGCCGAACCCGTGCCTGCGCTGCAACGAGAAGATCAAGTTCTCCGCCGTGCTCGATCGGGCCCGGGCACTCGGCTTCGACGCCGTCGTCACCGGTCACCACGCGCGGCTGGCCGGCGGGGAGCTGCGCCGCTCGGTCGACCCGGCGAAGGACCAGTCCTACGTGCTCGGGGTGCTCACCGCCGAGCAGCTGGCCGGTGCGGTCTTCCCGCTCGGCTCGATGACGAAGGAGCGGGTGCGGGAGCTGGCCGCCGAGCGCGGCTACGCGGTGGCCACCAAGCCCGACTCGCACGACATCTGCTTCATCTCCGACGGCGACACCCGCGGCTTCCTCGCCCGGCGGCTGGGCGAGCAGCCCGGTCCGGTCGTCGACGCCGCCACCGGTCAGACCGTCGGCACGCACGCCGGCGCGCACGGCTTCACCATCGGCCAGCGTCGCGGGCTGGGGGTGACGGCCGGTGACCAGCGCCCGCGGTACGTGCTGGGGATCGAGCCGGTCAGCCGCACCGTGACCATCGGCACCGCGGAGCAGGCGGAGGTCGACGAGGTGCGCACCGGCGCCCCCACGTGGACCGGGCCGGTGCCCGACCTGCCGTTCCGGGCGCAGGTCCAGCTGCGCGCCCACGCCGTGCCGGTCGCCTGCGAGGTCTCCCTCGCCGAGGACGGCGGGCTGTGCCTGGTGCTCGGCGAACGGCAGCGCGGGGTCGCGCCGGGACAGTCGGCGGTGCTCTACGCCCCCGACGCCGAGCGTGGTGACCTGGTGCTGGGTCAGGGCACGGTGCTGGGCGCCCGGGAACGACCGGAGCCCGCGCTGAACTGACCGTCCCCGGTGTCGGCGGGACGGCGGGCTACGGTCGGCACGTGACCTCGGCGACGGATCTCCCGGACGACAGCACCAGGGCCGGCCGTGAGTCCGGCACCGGCGACGACGTACGACCGGCGCTCCCCGTCTGGGGGCCGGCCACCGGCGTCGGGTCCCTGCCCGGCAGCGACCCGGTCGAGGCGATGCGGCTGGTCGTCGGTGAGCTGCCGGACCTCCCGCACCTCCCCGAGCTGCCCGGCCGTGGCCCCGGCTCGGACCTGATCGGCCGCGCTGCCGCGCTGCTCGTCGACCTCTACGTCGACCTGACCCCGGCGGGCTGGCGGCTGGTGCCCCGCCCCGGCGCCGACCTGCGCCGGGCACAGGAGGCGATGGCCCGCGACCTGGACGCCCTCTACGAGGTGGCCGAGCGGTACGTGGGGCCGTTCAAGATCCAGGTGGCCGGACCGTGGACCCTGGCCGCCGGGCTGGAGCGCACCCGCGGCGACCGCGCCGTGGTGGACCCGGGGGCGCGCCGCGACCTGGCGCAGTCCCTCGCCGAGGGGATCGCTGCCCACGTCGCCGCCGTCTCCGCACGGGTGCCGGGTGCCTCGGTCCTCGTCCAGTTCGACGAGCCGTCGGTGCCCGCCGTGCTGCAGGGCGGGCTGCCCACCGTCAGCGGCTTCGGGAAGCTGTCGGCAGTGGAGTCCCACGTCGTGGAGGAGCAGCTGACCGGCCTCGTCCAGCGGGTGCCGGCGCCGGTCGTCCTGCACTGCTGTGCCCAGCGCGCTCCGCTGGACCTGTTCCGGGCCGCCGGCGCGCAGGGGCTGTCCTTCGACCTGGGGCTGGTGCAGGACCTCGACGCCGTCGGCACCGCCATCGAGGCAGGAACCCACCTGTTCGTCGGCGTCGTCCCCGGCACCGACACCGACCTGGGCCGCCCGAAGGCGACCGCCAGCCGCGTGCAGGCCTGGTGGCGGGAGCTGGGGTTCCCGGCCGAGGAGCTGGCCGGCGCCGTGACGCTCACGCCGTCCTGCGGCCTGGCCGGGGCGAGCGAGGCCTACGCCCGGACGGCGATGACGCACGTCCGCGAGGCCGCGAAGTACCTCCTGCCGGAGTGACGGCCCGGTTCAGCGGAGGCTCCCGACCTCGCTGACCGGGACGTCGTCACGCAGGCACGTCCACCAGGCGGCGGCGTCCCGCACCCGCGCCTCGAGGGGATGGGTGTCGGGGTGCCGCGGGCAGCGCGGCCAGTTGGTCGGAGCTGACCCCCACAACTCCTCGACGACCCACTCCTGCACGCCGTCGGCCACCTGTGCGACCTGGTGCGGCAGCGGGAGGTGGAGCTCCACGACGACGCCTTGACCGCTGGCGCGGCCCCACAGGATCGCCCGGGCCGTGGGTGGTCCGCCGGCGTCCTGGCCGGTGCCGGGCCAGTCGTCGTCGACCCGGTGGGGGAGTGGGCCCGACGTGGCGCGGAGGTCGTCGAAGACCGGCTGGAGAGCGCGCTCGAGGTCGGGGTGCACACGGCCATGGTGTCGTCTCGGCGGTCGCTGTCAAGGAGCTTTGGACGACTGTGGACAGGCTCCTGAGCTGGAGATTCGCGTTGTGCTGGTCCTTCTGTGCAAGTAGTATTCGTACACACGTTCGAATGCGTCGGGAGGTGTCTGTGAGCGAGTTGCAGTCGGCTCTGGATTCCTTGGCGGCTGATGACCTTTACGTGCTGTCTGATGCGCAGGTGTTGGACCGGACGGCGTTCCTGGTGCAGCTGGTCAACCGTGCGTCGGCGGAGTTGACGCGCACGGTGCGCCGGGCGGAGACCACGCAGGCCGCCGAGCGCGACGGGCTGAAGAGCATGCGGTCGTGGCTGATCGGGCACGTCCGGTTGTCGCAGACGGAGGCGTCCCGGGTCGTGCGGTCGGGGCGGGTGCTGGAGCACTTCCCGGCCTTGGCGGCCGGGTTCGCGCAGGGTGTGGTGACCGCGGCGCAGGTGAACGTGGTGGCGGAGAAGATCGGGGCCGGTGAGGTGGCCCGGGTCGCGGAGCAGGGCATCGACCTGGGTGCCTTCGACCAGGCGTGGGCGCGGGTGGCCGCGGATTCCCCGCACGAGTCGCTGGCCGCGGCGGTGCAGGCCTTCAAAGACGCCCTCGATCCCGATGGAGCGGAGCCGGATCCCACGGAGGGTCGTCGGTTGACGATCGTCAAGCACGCCGACGGGTCGATCAGCCTTCGGGCCGACCTCGATGTCGTGGGTGGGGAGAAAGTGCAGGCGGCGCTCGAGTCGATCGTGCAGGCCGACCGCCCGAAGGGTGATGAGCGGACCCGCACCCAGCAGAACGCCGATGCGTTGGTGCAGCTGTGTGACAACCAACTGGCGTCGGGGAACCTGCCGGTCCTGCGCACGGTCAAGCCGCACGTCGTCGTCGGCATCGACCTGGACGACCTGGTCGACCCCGCTACCGGCGCCGGTGCCGGGGAGATGGGCTTCGGGGCGACGATCTCCGCGGCGCGGGCCCGCTACCTCGCTTGTGACGGCAGCATCTCCCGGATCGTGATGGGCCCCGACGGTGTGCCCCTCGACCTCGGGCGGGATCACCGGGTGGTCACCCCCGGGCTGCGCAAGGCGGTGGAACGCCGCGACAAGAGCTGCGTGTTCGCCGGCTGTGGTGCCCCGAGCTGGTGGTGCGACGTCCACCACCTCATCCACTGGCTGCATGGCGGCGAGACCAACCTCGAGAACTCAGCGTTGTTGTGCGAACGGCACCACACCAAGGTCCACCACGGCTTCCGGGTCGAGCGACAACCGGACGGTCGATGGCGCACCTACCGGCCCGACGACACCGAGATCCGCATCGGCGCACCGCTGTAGTGCTGTTGCGGCGCATCGGGCTGCCTGGGCCGCCGTTTCCCGTCCGACGCGGCGGATACCGTCTCGTGCGTGAGCAGCGAGGCTGAGGTGGAGCGGGACACGGTGGACGCGGCGGACCAGCCCACGGTCGAGGCGCCCGTCGACCGGCAGGACGTCACCGAGGTCCCCGACGAGGCCCGCACCCGGCACCGCGACCTCTCCGAGGAGCTCGACCGCTACGCCTTCGCCTACTACGTGCAGGACGCCCCGCTGGTCAGCGACGGTCAGTACGACGAGCTGATGGGCGAGCTGAAGGCGCTGGAGGCGGCTCATCCGGCGCTCGTCACCCCGGAGTCGCCCAGCCAGAAGGTCAACGGCGGCTTCGGTGCCACCTTCGCCCCGGTCACCCACCCGGAGCGCATGCAGAGCCTGGACAACGCCTTCTCCTCCGACGAGCTCTCCGCCTGGGCCGCCCGCGCGGAGCGGGACGGTGCCGCCGGCGCCGGCTACCTCTGCGAGCTGAAGGTCGACGGGCTGGCCATCGACCTGGTCTACGAGCGCGGCCGGCTGGTCCGGGCCGCCACCCGCGGCGACGGGACGACGGGGGAGGACGTCACCGCCAACGTCCGCACGATGGCCGTCGTCCCGCAGCAGCTGACCGGGCACGACGTGCCGGAGTTCCTCGAGGTCCGCGGGGAGGTCTACTTCCCGGTCGCCGCGTTCGCCGAGGTCAACGCCGGCCTGGTGGAGGCGGGCAAGCCGCCGTTCGCCAACCCGCGCAACGCCGCGGCCGGCTCGCTGCGGCAGAAGGACGCCCGCGAGACGGCGAAGCGCCCGCTCAGCATGGTGGTGCACGGCATCGGCGCCCGCCGCGGCTTCGAGCCCGCCCGCCAGTCCGACGCCTACGAGCAGCTGCGCGCCTGGGGGCTGCCGGTCAGCGCCCGGTACGAGGTGGTCGAGGACCTCACCGGCGTCTGGGCCTACATCGAGCGCTACGGGGAGCAACGGCACTCCGTCGAGCACGAGATCGACGGCGTCGTCGTCAAGGTCGACCAGGTCGCCCTGCAGCGCCGGCTCGGCTCGACCAGCCGGGCGCCCCGGTGGGCCATCGCCTTCAAGTACCCCCCGGAGGAGGCGACCACCACGCTGCACGACATCCGGGTCAACGTGGGCCGCACCGGGCGGGTCACCCCCTTCGCCTACATGGAGCCGGTGAAGGTCGCCGGGTCCACCGTCCAGCTGGCCACGCTGCACAACGCCAGCGAGGTCAAGCGCAAGGGCGTGCTGATCGGCGACACCGTCGTGATCCGCAAGGCCGGCGACGTGATCCCGGAGGTGCTCGGTCCGGTCGTGGCGGCCCGTGACGGCTCCGAACGCGAGTTCGTGATGCCCACCCACTGCCCCGAGTGCGGCACCGAGCTGCGGCCGGAGAAGGAGGGCGACGCCGACATCCGCTGCCCGAACGCCCGGTCCTGCCCGGCGCAGCTCCGGGAGCGGGTCTTCCACGTCGCCGGCCGCGGCGCCTTCGACATCGAGGTGCTCGGCTACGAGGCGGCGACCGCACTGCTGGAGAGCCGGCTGCTCACCGACGAGGGCGACGTCTTCACCCTCGACGAGGAGGCGCTGTGCCGCACCGACTTCTTCACCAGGAAGGACGGCACGCTCTCCGCCAACGGGAAGCGGCTGCTGGCCAACCTGCAGACCCGCAAGGACGTCCCGCTGTGGCGGGTGCTCGTGGCGCTGTCCATCCGGCACGTCGGCCCCACGGCGGCGCAGGCGCTCGCCCGGGAGTTCCGCTCGATCGACCGGCTGATGGACGCGACCGAGGAGGAGCTCGCCGCCGCCGAGGGCGTCGGGCCGACCATCGCCACCGCGGTGCGCGACTGGTTCACCGTCGACTGGCACCGGGACGTGGTGGAGAAGTGGCGGGCCGCCGGCGTCCGGATGGCCGACCCCGAGTCCGACTCCGGGCCCGGCCCGCTCACCGGGATCACGGTCGTCGTCACCGGCTCGCTGCGTGACCACAGCCGGGACCAGGCGATCGCCGCCATCCAGGAGCGCGGGGGCAAGGTCACCGGCTCGGTGTCGAAGAAGACCGGCTTCGTCGTCGTCGGCGCCGACCCCGGCAGCAAGTACGACAAGGCGATCGCGGTGAAGGCGCCGGTCCTGGACGACGACGGCTTCACGGTGCTGCTCGAGCAGGGGCCGGACGCCGCCCGCGAGGTGGCCACCATCGGCGACGGCACGGCGGCCGCCGATCCCGCCGGCGCCTGACGGCCCCGCTGCAGCGGGGCGCTCCTTCAGTCGGCCGGTGGGAGCCGGGTGACCGTCGCGGCGAGCCCGGTCAGGTGGGCCAGCCGCAGCAGCTCCGAGCGGCGGAACACCGGGCCGCCGGACCGGCCCAGCAGCACTGCGGTGCCGGGGTCCAGCGGCGCGGCCATCATCTCCACCGCCATCTCCTGCCAGCGGCGTGGCACCCACTCGCCCTCGCTGGGCAGCAGCAGGGGCGTGGTCAGCGGCAGCCACGGGGTGCGGACGCCCTCCAGCGACGGCGCGGCGTCCGAAGCGGCCAGCACGGTCAGCTGGTCGGCACCACCGGCGAGCACTACCGCCCAGCCGCTGCGGAACACCCGGGGGAGCTCCGTGGCGAGCACCTTGGCGGTCCCGTCCCCGGCCGGGGCGAGCGCCTCCAGCAGCTCCAGCTCCCGGTGGGTGTCCATCGGACCGGCGAACGGGCGCAGCGACTCGACCTGCACGCCCGGCACGGCGGTCGCCGCGGTGATCAGGCTGTCGGCGACCCGGTCGGCGGGGAGCTCCACCACGATGTCGTCGACGGCCACGCCGTTCCCGCGCTCGAGGACGTCGACGGAGACGATGTCGATGCCGGCCTGGCCGAGGGCCGTGGCGACGGCACCGAGCGTGCCGGGCCGGTCGGGGACGACCAATCGCAGAAGGTAGGACACGGATTCCCCCGGACGGCGTGCTGCAGCTGGTCGATCGCCGTCGATCGCGGACAGGGGGCAGCCTCCACCATGGAGGGCTCTCGGACCAACCCCGGCTCGCGGTCGGGCGGCCACGGCGTCCCACGTACAGTGGCTGGGTCGTGGAGCGAGTCGAGGCCGGGCCCGTCCGGCCGCCGAAGTGGGGTCCCAGCGCAGCATGAGCAGCATCTCCCGTGAGGACGTCGCACACCTGGCGCGTCTGTCGCGCCTGGCCGTCACCGACGAGGAGCTGGACCGGTTCGCCGGGCAGCTCGACCAGGTGCTCGCCGCCGTCGCCCGGGTGGGTGAGGCCGCGGTGGCCGACGTGCCGCCGATGACCCACGCCGTCCCGCTGACCAACGTGCTCCGCCCCGACGAGGTGACCCCGAGCCTGTCCCGCGACGTCGTGCTGGCCGGTGCGCCCGCCGCCGAGGACGGCCGCATCCGCGTGCCGCGCATCCTGGGGGACGCCGAGTGACCGGCACCAGCAGTGACCTGACCCGCGTCGACGTCGCCGGGCTCTCCCGGCTGCTGAGCTCCGGGGAGGTGAGCGCCGTCGAGGTGACCCGCGCGCACCTGGACCGGATCGCCGCCGACGACGGCCGGCTCGGCGCCTACCTGCACGTCGAGGACGACGCCGCGCTCGCCGCGGCCGCCGCGGTCGACCAGGCGCGCGCCACCGGCGCCGAGCTCGGTCCGCTGGCCGGCGTCCCGGTGGCCCTCAAGGACCTGGTGGTCACCGAGGGTGTGCCGACCACGAGCGGCTCGAAGATCCTCGAGGGCTGGCGCCCGCCCTACAGCGCCACGGTCGCCACCCGGCTCGCCGAGGCCGGCACCGTGCTGCTGGGCAAGACCAACATGGACGAGTTCGCGATGGGCTCCTCCACCGAGAACTCCGCCTACCAGGTGACCCGCAACCCCTGGGACACCGACCGCATCCCCGGCGGCTCCTCCGGTGGATCCAGCGCCGCGGTCGCCGGGCACCTCGCACCCTGGTCGATCGGCACCGACACCGGCGGCTCCATCCGGCAGCCGGCCGCCGTCACCGGGCTCGTCGGGCACAAGCCGACCTACGGCTCGGTCTCCCGCTACGGCCTGATCGCCTTCTCCTCCAGCCTGGACCAGGCCGGGCCGATGGCCCGCACGGTGCTGGACGCCGCGGTGATGCACGAGGTCATCGGCGGCCACGACCCGCGCGACTCCACCAGCATCGACACCCCGCTGGCCCGGCTGGCCGACGCCGCCCGGGAGGGTGCGGCCGGCGACCTGCGCGGCGTGCGGGTCGGGGTCGTGCGCGAGCTCGGCGGCGAGGGCCACACCGACGGCTACGAGCCCGGCGTCCTGGTCCGCACCCGCGAGGCGATCGAGGTCCTGGCCAGCCTGGGCGCCGAGGTCACCGAGGTCTCCTGCCCGTCCTTCGACCTGGCGCTGCCGGCCTACTACCTGATCGCGCCGAGCGAGGCCTCCAGCAACCTGGCCCGCTACGAGGGCGTCCGGTTCGGCCTGCGGGCCGGTGACGACGGCAGCCGCGACCTCGACGAGGTCATGGCCATCACCCGGGAGCAGGGCTTCGGCCCGGAGGTCAAGCGGCGGATCATCCTGGGCACGTACGCGCTCTCCAGCGGCTACTACGACGCCTACTACGGCCAGGCGCAGAAGGTGCGGACGCTCATCACCCGCGACTTCGGTGCCGCCTTCGCCGACGTCGACGTGCTGGTCAGCCCGACCACCCCGACGGTCGCCTTCCCGATCGGCACCCGGGTCGACGACCCGATCGCGATGTACGCCGCGGACCTGTGCACGCTGCCGGCCAGCCTGGCCGGGCTCCCGGCGATCTCGGTGCCGAGCGGCCTGTCCGACGGGCTGCCCGTGGGCCTGCAGGTCATGGCGCCGGCGCTGGCCGACGAGCGCTGCTACCGGGTCGCCGCCGCGCTGGAGGCCGCGCAGGACGCCGCCCGTGGCCACCGGCTGCTCGACGAGCTGGGCACCCCGGCGGGTGCCGCGTGAACGGGCCCATGAAGGCAGCCTGGGGGCTGACGGTCTTCGTGATCGTCGCCGGCGCGGTGCTGTGGGCCGTGACCGGCCAGGCGATCTTCGCCGTCTTCATCGTCCTCGGCGTGCTGACCGCCATCGGCGCCTGGTTCACCACCCGCAGCGCCACCGCCGGCCGCACCACGACGTCCGGCCCGATCGACCACCCGGAGGAGAAGCCATGACCAGCACCGCCGACCGGCTGGTCGAGTTCGACGAGGTCCTGACCCGCTACGAGCCGGTCATCGGGCTGGAGACCCACGTCGAGCTGGGCACCGCCTCCAAGATGTTCTGCGGCTGCGCCACCACCTTCGGTGCCGAGCCCAACACCCACACCTGCCCGGTGTGCCTGGGCATGCCCGGCTCGCTGCCGGTGGCCAACGCCGCCGCCATCGAGGCGACGATCAAGATCGGCCTGGCACTGGGCTGCCGGATCGCGAACTGGTCGCGGTTCGCCCGGAAGAACTACTTCTACCCCGACATCCCCAAGGGCTTCCAGACCAGCCAGTACGACGAGCCGCTGTGCGTCGCCGGCCACCTGGACGTCGAGGTCGACGGGACGACGCACCGCGTGGAGATCGAGCGGGTGCACCTGGAGGAGGACACCGGCAAGAACCTGCACGTCGGTGGGGCCACCGGGCGCATCCACGGCGCCGACCACTCGCTGATCGACTTCAACCGGGCCGGCATCCCGCTGGTGGAGATCGTCACCCGCCCGGTGCCCGGCGCCGGCCGGCTGGCCCCCGAGGTCGCCCGCGCCTACGTCACCGAGCTGCGCGAGATCGTCCAGGCCCTCGGCGTCTCCGACGTCCGGATGGAGCAGGGCAGCCTGCGCTGCGACGTGAACATCTCGCTCAACCCGGTCGGCGACCTGGAGTGGGGCACCCGCACCGAGACCAAGAACGTGAACTCGCTGCGGTCGGTCGAGCGCGCCGTCCGCTTCGAGATGCGTCGGCAGGCCGCCGTCCTGGACTCCGGTGGCCGGATCGTGCAGGAGACCCGGCACTTCCACGAGGACACCGGCACCACCTCCTCCGGGCGCAGCAAGGAGGAGGCGACCGACTACCGGTACTTCCCCGAGCCCGACCTGGTGCCGCTGGCGCCGGACGCCGACTGGATCGAGAAGCTGCGCGCCGAGCTCCCCGAGCTGCCGGCCGCCCGGCGCACCCGGCTCCAGCAGGAGTGGGGCATCTCCGGCACGGAGATGACCTGGCTGGCCAACGCCGGTGCCCTGGGCCTGGTCGAGCAGACCGTCGCCGCCGGCGCCAGCCCCGGTGACGCCCGCAAGTGGTGGCTGGGCGACCTGGCCCGCCGGGCCAACGAGGCCGGCACCGAGCTCGGTGAGCTGGCGGTCACCCCGGCCCAGGTGGCCGAGCTGGTCCGGCTGGTCAACGAGGGCACCATCAACGACGGGCTGGCCCGCCAGGTGCTCGACGGCGTGCTGGCCGGCCAGGGCGACCCGGCGCAGGTCGTCGAGGCGCAGGGGCTGGCCGTGATGGGGGAGTCCGACGAGCTCGTCGCCGCCGTCGAGGCCGCGATCGCCGGTGCCCCCGACGTCATCGCCAAGGTCAAGGCCGGCAAGGTGCAGGCGCTGGGTGCGCTCGTCGGGGCGGTCATGAAGACCACCCGCGGCAAGGCCGATGCCCCCACCGTGAAGCGGATGCTGGAGGAGCGGGTGCTGGGCTCCTAGCCCCGCGGCGGCGGGGCGGGGCAGCTCAGAGCGGGGAGCCCGCCGAGGACGTCGGTGGGAGCACCCGCAGCACCTTGTCGTCGTCCTCGGTCGGGGTGCCCACCCCGTCGCGGTTGGAGGTGGTGATCCACAGCGCGCCCTCGGCGTCCACGGCCACCGAGCGCAGCCGCCCGTAGTCCTCGTCCAGGAACGCGGTCGGCTCCTCGACCGGGACCCGCCCGCCGTCGAGCTCGGCGACGTGCACCTGCTGCCCGTCGAGCGCACCCAGGAAGACGTAGGGGCCGGTGACCGCGCAGCCGCCCAGCCCGCCCTCCTCCCCGGGCACCTCGAGCACCGGTGGGATGCCGCCGGGGCCGAAGTCGCCGCCGCCGACGAGGGCGTTGAACTCGTCGGGCCCCTGCAGCGCGTCGTCGGTGGCGTAGAGCTGTTGGTCCCCGCCCTGGCACAGCGCGGTGACGTCCCGGTGCCCGCGGGTGACGAGCGGGCCGGCGCCGGCCGGCTGACCGAACACGTCGATGGCCAGCACCTTGCCGGCCGGCGATGCCGGGTCGGCTGCCAGCGCCGGGTCCCCGACGTCGCCGGTGCCCACGTACAGCACGCCGTCCGGTCCGAACAGCAGCCCGCCGCCGTTGTGCACCTCGCCGCGTGGGATGCCGGTCAGCACCGGGTTGGGGGTGCCGCCGATCGGGAAGCGCACCACCCGGTTGTCGGTCGCAGTGGAGACGTAGGCATAGAACAGCCCGTCCTCGAGGAACGTCGGCGACAGGGCCAGCCCGAGCAGCCCGCCGTCCCCGCCGGTGTCGACGCCGGGCACGGTCATCAGCTCCCGGGGCTCGGCGCCGTCGGGGAAGACCTGCAGCAGCCGCCCGGTGTCCCGCTCACCGACCACCGCCGTCCCGTCGGGCAGCAGCACCAGGCCGGTGGGCACGGCCAGGTCGGTGGCGACCACGTTCGGGTCACCGGCCTGGTCGTCGTCGGCGCCCGGGGTGGACGGCTGGCCGGGGGCCGGGATCGCGGGGCTCGTCGGCGGCGGGGCGACCTGCGGTAGCTGCCCCTGCGGGACGTCGCGGAAGGGGCCGGCCGGCTCGTAGCCGCCGCCGCAGCCGGCCAGCAGCAGCCCGCCCAGGAACAGCGCCGTCCGTCGCCGGGCACCGGGTGCCGCCGTCCGCCGTCCCACCCCGGCAACAGTACGGCGGCTGCCCGTCGCGCCGCCGCCGACCGACCCCCCTAGGGTCGGGACCCGTGCCCGACGTCACCGGTCCCGACACCGCCCCCACGCTGCCCCTGGGCCCGGAGGAGGCGCTGCACGTGCTCGTCCCGTCCCGGGCCCTCGCCGAGGCGGTCGCGGCCGTCTCGCCCCGCATCCGTGCCCACCGGCTCCCCGACGAGGGGCTGCCCACCGGGGAGGCGACGCAGGCGCAGGTGCTCGTGCCGCGCGGTGGCGGGGAGATCCCCGCCGAGGTGCTGGACGCCCTGCCGCGGCTGCGGCTGGTCCAGCTGATGAGCGCCGGTGCGGAGAAGTTCGTCGGCCGGCTGCCCGAGCGGGTCACGCTCTGCAACGCCCGTGGTGCGCACACCCCCTCGACCGCGGAGTGGACGGTCGCCGCGACGCTGGCCGCGCAGCGGGGCATCCCGCACTTCACCCGCGCGCAGGACGCCGGCCACTGGGACTTCCGCACCGAGCACTCGCTGATCGGCGCCAAGGTGCTGATGGTGGGCGCCGGCGACATCGGCCGCACGATCGGCCGGATGATGGCCGGCTTCGACGTCGACCTCACCTATGTCGGCCGGACCGCCCGCGACGGCGTGCGCGGCTTCGAGGAGCTGCCCCAGCTGCTGCCCGATGCCGACGTCGTGGTGCTCATCGTGCCGGTGACCCCGCAGACCACCGGCCTCGTCGACGCCGCCTTCCTCGCCGCCATGAAGGACGACGCCCTCCTGGTCAACGCCGCCCGCGGGGTGGTCGTGGACACCGACGCGCTGCTGGCCGAGCTGACCTCGGGCCGGCTGCGCGCCGCGCTGGACGTGACCGACCCCGAGCCGCTGCCCGCCGGGCACCCGCTGTGGTCGGCGCCCAACCTGCTGCTCACCCCGCACGTGGCCGGTGCGGTGCCCGACACCAACGCCCGCGCCACCGCCGCCGTCACCGAGCAGCTGACCCGCGTGCTGGCCGGCGAGCCGCTGCGCAACGTCGTCGCCGACTACTGAGAGGACCCCGTCCTCCTCACCCCTCGCAGGCTCGGGGCGAGCCTCTGGACGGGGCCGTCAGGGGGCGGGGATGCGGCCGCCGGAGAGGGCGGCGAGCCGGGGCAGGTCGCGGGCCCGGAGCACGGGCAGCTGCACCTGGGTCCCGGCGGTCGTGACCAGCCACAGGTCGGCGCGCTCGCCGACCCGGACGCCGGCCAGGTCGTCCCAGGCGACCGTGCGGCGGGCGACCGGCGACCGCACGGTGATCCCGTCGTCCCCGACGTCGACGCCGACCCGGAGGACCCAGACCGCCAACGCCAACGGCACCAGCAGGAGCAGGAACGCCCACGGGCCGGCGACGGTCACCGGCAGCACGCAGATGGTCAGGAAGAGGACGGGGACGAGCGAGATCCGGCTCATCCGCATCCGGGCGACAGCCACGTGGCGATGTTCCCAGATCCGGCACCCCGGCCGGCCGGGGACGCCTCAGCCGCGGCTCAGCCGGGCCAGCCGGGCGGCGCTGTCGGTGCCCGCGGCCGCCGTGTAGACGACCAGGTGCAGGTCGGGGGAGTCGGCCAGGGTGAGCTGGTGGTGCTCCAGCAGCAGGCTGCCCACCCGGGGGTGCTCGAAGCGGCGCTCGCTGGAGCTGAACGACTCGACGTCGTGGCTCGCCCAGCCGGCCCGGAAGTGCGCGCTGGCCTCCTGCAGCCGGGTGACCAGGTCGACGACGGCCGGGTCGTGCACCCGGCTGCCGACCTCGGCGCGGAACTGGGTGAGGAAGCGCCGGCTGTCGGTGGCCCAGTCGCCGAGCAGGTTCCGCACGGCGGGGTCGGTGAAGACCACCCACAGCAGGTTCCGCGCGTCCTCCGGCGCCGTGGCCACCCCGGGGTACAGCCGCTCGTAGGCGGTGTTCCACCCGAGGATCGACCAGCTGTGGGTGAGGACGAAGGCGGGGGAGGGGCCCAGCGCGTCCAGCAGCCGCACGGCGTGCGCCGGCAGCTCCGCCGGACCGGGTTCGGCCGGCGACGTCGCAGCGTGCCCGGTCAGCCGCAGCACGTACTGGTGCTCGGCCGGCGAGAGCTGCAGCGTGCGGGCGACGGCGTCCACCACCTGCCGGGACGGCGAGATGTCACGGCCCTGCTCGAGCCACGTGTACCAGGTGTGGCTGACCCCGGACAGCAGGGCGACCTCCTCCCGGCGCAGCCCGGGGGCGCGCCGGGCGCCGTGCCCGGGCAGCCCGACCGAGGCCGGCGCCACCTGCCGCCGCCGGGACCGCAGGAACGCCGCCAGCTCGGTGCGCGGGGAACCGGTCATGCGCCGACCTCCTCGGTCCGGGTGGGTGGTGGTGTCAGTACCAGCATCAACGCTCTCTTGTGCCCCCGTCCACCGGCCCGCAGGCTGGGCCGGCGCACCGCTGCTCGCGAAGGGGGATCAGGAGTGGACCAGGTCAGGGTCGTCAGCGCGTTCGTCGGGCGCTGGTTCGCCGTCATCGTCGTGCTCGCGGGCGCGCTGGCGCTGGCGGTCCCCGGGGCGTTCGCCGGGGGCACGGCGGCGGTCCCGTGGCTGCTCGCGGTGATCATGCTCGGGATGGGCATGACCCTGCGGCCGGTCGACTTCGCGATCGTGGCGCGCCGCCCCTGGGCGCTGCTGGCCGGGGTGGCCACCCAGTTCGTCGTCATGCCCGGGCTGGCGTTCGGGATCGCCCAGGTGCTCGACCTGTCGCCGGCGCTGTCGGCCGGCATGGTGCTCGTCGGCTCGGCGCCGGGCGGCACCGCGTCCAACGTGATCGTCTACCTGGCCCGCGGCGACACGGCGTTGTCGGTGGCGATGACGTCGGTCTCCACCCTGCTGGCCCCGGTGCTCACCCCGCTGCTGGTGCTGTG
Organism: Modestobacter sp. VKM Ac-2984; assembly: GCF_026967985.1. GTDB lineage: Bacteria > Actinomycetota > Actinomycetes > Mycobacteriales > Geodermatophilaceae > Modestobacter. The sequence goes on from NZ_JAPVBJ010000004.1 coordinate 252,114, forward strand.
GCTGGCCGGCCAGTACCTCCCGGTCGACGGCGCCGGGCTGTTCACCTCGATCCTGCAGATCGTGCTGGTGCCGGTCCTGCTCGGGCTGCTGCTCCGCCGGCTCGTCCCGCGGCTGATCGAGCGGCTGCTGGACCTCCTCCCGCTGGTCTCGGTCGCCGGGATCGCCGCCGTGGTGGCGATCGTCGTCGCGGCGAGCGCGGACACCCTGCTGTCGGTGGGGCTCCTCGTGGTGGTGGCGGTCATCGCGCACAACCTGCTGGGCCTGGGGCTGGGCTACGCGGTGGCCCGGGCCTGCGGCTTCGACGAGCAGGGCCGGCGGGCGGTCAGCATCGAGGTCGGCATGCAGAACTCCGGCCTGGCCGCGGCGCTGGCCACCGCGCACTTCTCCGCCGCGGCGGCGCTGCCCGCGGCGCTCTTCTCGGTCTGGCACAACGTCTCGGGCTCGCTGCTGGCCGGCCACTGGGCGCGCCGGAGCGCCGCGCCCGAGTCCGAGCCCACCCTCCCGGCCGGTGCCCCCGGCCCCCGTCCCTGATCAGGAGCACGCCATGACGACCACCCAGGCCACCGGCCTACCATCGCCGGTCGTGACGACCGTCGAGGACCGCCCCACCAACAACGACCGCAGCGTCGACGTCAAGCCGCGCAGCCGCGAGGTCACCGACGGGGACGCCAAGGCCCCGGCCCGGGCCATGCTCCGCGCGGTGGGCATGGGCGACGACGACTTCGCCAAGCCGCAGATCGGCGTCGCCTCGTCCTGGAACGAGATCACCCCCTGCAACCTGTCGCTGGACCGGCTGGCCAAGCGGGCCAAGGAGGGCGTGTTCGCCGCCGGCGGCTACCCGTTGGAGTTCGGCACGATCTCCGTCTCCGACGGCATCTCGATGGGCCACGAGGGGATGCGGGCCTCGCTGGTCTCCCGCGAGGTCATCGCCGACTCGGTCGAGACCGTCATGTTCGCCGAGCGGCTCGACGGGTCGGTGCTGCTGGCGGGCTGCGACAAGTCGCTGCCCGGCATGCTGATGGCCGCCGCCCGGCTCGACCTGGCCAGCGTGTTCGTCTACTCCGGCTCCACTCTGCCGGGGAAGCTCGGGGACAAGGACCTCACCCTGATCGACGTCTTCGAGGGTGTCGGCGCCTGCGCCGCCGGGAAGATCACCCGCGACGAGCTGACCGCCATCGAGAAGGCCGCCTGCCCGGGGATGGGCTCCTGCGGCGGCATGTACACCGCGAACACGATGGCCAGCGTGGCCGAGGCGCTGGGCATGGCCCTGCCCGGCAGTGCGGCGCCGCCCGCTCCCGACGCCCGCCGGGACGCCATCGCGATCGCCTCCGGCGAGGCCGTGGTGAACCTGCTCCGCAAGGGCATCACCGCCCGGCAGATCATGACCAAGGAGGCGTTCGAGAACGCCATCACCGTGGCCATGGCGCTGGGTGGCTCGACCAACGCCGTCCTGCACCTGATGGCGATCGCCCACGAGGCCGACGTCGACCTCACCCTCGACGACTTCAACCGGATCGGTGACCGCACGCCGCACCTGGCCGACGTGAAGCCGTTCGGCCGGTTCGTGATGACCGACGTCGACCGGATCGGCGGCGTCCCGGTGGTCATGCGCGCCCTGTTGGACGCCGGCCTGCTGCACGGCGACGTGCTGACCGTGACCGGCCGGACGCTGGCCGAGAACCTGGCCGAGCTCAGCCCGCCGGACCCCGACGGCGCGATCATCCGCGCGATGTCCGACCCGATCCACAAGACCGGCGGCCTCACCGTGCTGCGCGGGTCGCTGGCACCGGAGGGCGCGGTGGTGAAGTCCGCCGGCTTCGACGCCGACGTCTTCGAGGGGACCGCCCGGGTCTTCGACGGCGAGCAGGGTGCGATGGACGCCGTCACCGAGGGCACCCTGGGCAAGGACGACGTCGTGGTGATCCGCTACGAGGGCCCGCGCGGTGGCCCCGGCATGCGGGAGATGCTCGCCGTCACCGGTGCGATCAAGGGCGCCGGGCTGGGCAAGGACGTGCTGCTGCTCACCGACGGCCGGTTCTCCGGCGGCACCACCGGCCTGTGCGTGGGGCACATCGCGCCGGAGGCGGCCGACGGCGGCCCGATCGCCTTCGTCCGCGAGGGTGACCGGATCCGGCTGGACCTGGCCGCCCGCACGCTGGAGCTGCTGGTGGACGACGCGGAGCTGGCCCGCCGCCGCGAGGGCTGGGCGCCGCCCGCGCCGCGCTACACCCGCGGGGTGCTCGCCAAGTACGCCAAGCTGGTCGGCTCCGCGGCCCAGGGCGCGGTCTGCGGCTGACGTCCGCACCGGCCCGGCCCCGCCCGAACGGGTGAGGCCGGGCCGTCCGCCCTGTTCCCGGCGCACTCCTGCGTCGACAGTCCTGAGGTGCAGCAGACGCGCCGGTGGCGGACCCGTGGGTGGCTGCTCGCCGTCCCGGTGCTCACCGGGGCCGCGGGCGGTGCCGCCCCGCTGGCTGCCGACCTCGTGCTGTTCGCTGCCGCGCTGGTCGCCGCCGGGCTGCTGTGGCGCATCGGGGGCCGGGGCTCCGGCGGCATGCGCGGCTGGCGCCTGCTCTCCCTCGCCGTGCTCCTCGGGCTGGGCACCAGCCTGCTCGCCGGGCTGCTGACCGACCCGCCGCCCGAGGGCCTGTTCGACGCCACCGGTCAGCTGGTCCAGCTGCCGGCCGGGCTGCTCGCGCTGGTCGCGGTGCTCACCCTGCTGTCCCCGGGGCGGCTGCGCCGCGGCGGTGCTCGGCTGGCCACCGAGACCGCCCTCTTCTTCTGCGCCTCCCTCGTGCTGGCCCAGGTGCTCGTGGTCGGACCGGCGCTGCGGACCCAGCCGCTGGAGGGTGCGGACCGGGTCGTCCTGGAGGTCGCCTGCCTGGTGACCGCCTCGGTGCTGTCCGCCGTCCTGCTGCTGATCGCTGCGTCCCCGGGACCCCGGCGGGGCGCCGGGGCGCTGTTGCTGCTCGCCGCCGCGACCTGGGCCACCACGCACGGCCTGGCGATCGCCGGGGAGGACCTGCAGCTCGCCGCCTTGGGCGGCGCCGCACCCGCCGGTGAGCTCGTCAGCCTGCTGCTGCTCTGCCTCGCGGCGCTGCGCGACCCGGGCGCCCACGACGAGGCACCCCCGACCCGGGCCAGCGCCCGGCTCAACGTGGTCGGCCAGCTGCTCCCGCACCTGGTGACCGTGGCCGCCGGGGTGGCCTACCTGGGTGCGCCGCTGCTCGGCGCCGCCCCGTCCCCGGCCGCCACGGTCGCCCTGCTCAGCTGCCTGTCCCTCACCGCCGTCCACCGCGCCGCCGCCGCCCGGGACGAGCACCGGGTCGCCGCCCGGCTCCGGCGCAGCGAGGCCTACTTCCGCTCCCTGGTCCGCTCCAGCAGCGACGCGGTGCTCATCCTCGACGGCGACCTGCGGATCAGCTGGGTGGCTCCCGCGGTGGAGCCGGCCGGGGGGCCGGGCCTGCGGGGCCGGTTCCTGCCGGAGGTCGTGCACCCGGAGGACGCGGTCGAGGTGGCCGCGTGGCTCACCGGCGAGGGGCCGGACGGGGACGTCGTCGGCCTGCGCAGCTTCCGGCTGGCCGACCGCACCGGTACCTGGCGGGTCTTCGAGGCCGGGGTCACCGACCTGCGCGGGGACGCCGACGTGGCAGCGCTCGTGCTGCACTGCCGCGACGTGACCGCCCGGCTCGACCGGGAGCTCGAGCTGCGCTCGCTGGCCTTCGTCGACCCGCTCACCGGGCTGCCGAACCGGGCAGCCCAGCGGCTGGCCCTGGCCGAGCTGCTGGCCGGCGAGGACGACGGACCGACCGACGCGGCGCTGCTGCTGGTCGAGCTGCACGGCCTGCGCGAGGCCCTGGAGAACGCCGGCAGCGAGGTCGCCGAGACGACGCTGACCGAGGTCGCCCGCCGGCTGCGCGCGACGGTGCGCGGCGAGGACCAGGTGGCCCGGATCGGCACCGAGTTGTTCAGCGTGCTGGCGCACGGGACCGGGGACGAGCTCGATCGGCTCGCCGCCCGCTGCCTGGCGGCGATCGAGGCACCGATCGTGACCGACGCCGGGATCGTGGACCTGTCCGGCGCGGTCGGGCTCGTCCCGCTGGACCCGGGGTTGTCCGAGGGCCAGGCGGTCGACCGGGCCGAGCTCGCCGTCGTGGCCGCCCGGGCGGCCGGCAGCGGCTCGGTGCGCCGGTACCGGTCCGAGCTGTCCGCAGCCCGCGACCGACGGGAGCAGCTGCGCGAGGACCTGGTCGGCGCCCGGGAGCGCGGCGAGCTCGCCCTCGCCTGGCAGCCGATCGTCGACCTGGGGGACCAGCGGGTCACCGGCGTCGAGGCGCTGCTGCGCTGGCAGCACCCGGGGTACGGGGAGGTGCCGCCGGAGGAGTTCCTGCCGGTCGCCGAGCGGGCCGGCCTGGTGGTCGACCTGGAGCGCTGGGTGCTGCGCGAGGCGACCGCCGCCGCGGTGACCCTGCCCCGGGACGGCGTAGCCCTCAAGCTGGCGGTCAACGTCTCGGCCGCCCACCTCGCGGCCGGCACGCTGGTCGGTGACGTGACGGCTGCCCTGCGGGACAGCGGCCTGCCGCCGGAGCGCCTGGTCGTGGAGATCGCCGAGTCCAGCCTCGAGGTCGGCGCGCTCGCCGACGACGTGGCGGCGCTGCGGCTGATGGGCGTGCGCCTGGCCCTGGACGACTTCGGCAGCGGGCGCTCCTCGTTGCCCGCCCTCGGCGGACTGCCGATCGACATCATCAAGCTGGACCGGAGCCTGCTGTCCCGGGTCGACCGGGACCCGTACAGCCGGGCCGTCTGCCAGGCCGTGGTCTCGCTGGCCGCGACCCTGGGCATCGACGTCGTGGCGGAGGGCGTGGAGACGACGAGTCAGCTGACGGCGCTGCGCACCCTCGGCTGCGGGTACGCCCAGGGCTTCCTGCTCGCCCGTCCGATCGGGCTGGCCGGGCTGGTGCAGCTGCTGGAGTCCGGCACCGGGCGGCTGTGGCCCGGGGTGGCCGGCCGGGTGGGTGCATCGTGACCACGCTGCCCGCCCCGTCGTCCGCCGCCCCGTCGTCCGCCGTCCCGGCGCTGCCTCTCGTGCCCGCGGTGGCGCACTGGCCCCGGGCCGTGGTGCTGTCCCTGCTGGTCGCGGTCGCCGCCGGCCTCGCCGTGGTGGAGACGCTGTGGCCCGCGGCCTCGGCGCACTCGGCGCCGGCGGTGCTCAGCGCAGCGTCGCTGGCCATCGGCGTGCTCGTGGTGCGGCATGCGAAGCGGCTGGACCGGGAGTCGGCAGGGCCCTGGCGGGCGTTCGCCGTCCTCGCCGGCCTGCTGGCCCTGGGCGAGGCGATCGCCGCCGTCCGCGGCGCCGGGGTGAACCCGGTGACCGCCGGGCCGCAGGACGTCCCGTTGGTGGCCGCGGTCCCCTTCGCCCTGATCGGCTGCGCCCGGATGATCCGGTCGGCCGCCGTCGGGGTCGGTGCGCGGGTGGCGCTGGACGCCGCCGTCGCCCTGGTCGCCCTGTCCGCGCTGGCCGAGGTGGTGATCGGCACGGCGCTGGGTCGCACAGCCGACTCCGTCGACGACCTCATGGCGCGGGGCTACCCCGCCGCCGGCGTGGTGCTGTGCACCGTCGGGCTGGTCACCTTCGCGGGGGTGGGCCAGGCTCGCCGGGCCGCCGCCGGGTGGTTGCTGGCCTGCTTCGCCTCGGTGGCCGTGGTGGCCGTCAGCGGCGCCATCGCCGTGGCCGTCCCCTCCGTCCTCGGCGACGTGGTCAGCGGCACCGCCTGGCTGGCCATGCTGGCCTTCGGCACCCTCGCCATCGCCGCCGACCCGGGGCGGTCCGCCGACCCGGACGAGCCCCCCGAGGTGCCCCTGCTGGGCGTCGTGATCGGTTACTGCGCCGCCTTCGGCGTGGTCCTCCTCCTGCTGGTCGGCCGGATCGCCGGGCGGTCGATCCTGCCGGTGGAGGCGGCCGCCGCAGCCCTGCTGCTGCTGCTCACCTTCGCCCGCACCCTGGTGTGGGCGGCGGACGGCGCGCGGCTGACCAGGCAGGTGCTGCGCACCGAGGCCTACTTCCGGACGCTGGTCCACAACGCGGCCGACATCGCCATCGTGCTGGACCACCGCGGTCGGATCACCTGGGACTCCACCGCAGGTCACCACCCGCACGGCTGGACGGCGCGGGACCTCGAGGGCCGGCAGCTGGTGGAGTTCGTCCACGCCGACGACCGGGCGGAGCTGGTGGCGGCCCTCGCCGCTGGGGGCGACCTGGGGCAGGGCCGCGGGCGGGTGTTCCGGCTGCGGGGCAAGGACGGCAGCTGGCGGCCGTACGAGACCGTGCGGGTGGTGCCCTCGAGGACGCTCGACGCGCTGCCGAGCGCGGCGCCGGGGGCCCACGACGCCGCGGGCCTGGTGCTGCACCTGCGCGACGTCGACGCGCGCCGGCACAGCGAGCGCGAGCTGGAACGGATGGCCTACACCGACTACCTCACCGGGCTGCCCAACCGGGCCCGGCTGATGGCCGCCCTGGCCGGCGCCCGGAGCCGGGCCACAGAGGGCGAGGTCTCCTGCGTGCTGCTGCTGGACCTCGACGGCTTCAAGGCGGTCAACGACATCGCCGGTCACGAGGCCGGCGACCTGCTGCTGACCGAGGTCGCCGACCGGCTCCGCGCCTCGGTCCGGGACCGTGACCTGGTCGGCCGGCTCGGTGGCGACGAGTTCGCCGTCGTCGTCCGGGCCGACCTGGACGAGGCCACGGCGCTGGCCGAGCGGATCATCGTCGAGCTGGCCGGCGTCCACCGTTCGGTGCCCACCCCGGGCGCCGACCCGGACCTGGTGTTCGACGTCTCCTGCAGCATCGGGGTGACCGAGCTCAACCCGGCCGACGAGGTCCCGGTGGCGATCCGGAACGCCGACCTGGCGCTGCGCGCGGCGAAGGCGGCCGGCAAGGGGTGCGTCCGCCGCCACGGCGAGACCGCCGACAGCGCCACCGTCCGGCGCACCCGGCTGGCCCGGGACCTGCCCGACGCGCTGTCCCGGGGGGAGCTGCGGCTGGTCTACCAGCCCGTCGTCGGCGTCGCCGAACGCCGGGTGCTCGGCGTCGAGGCGCTGGTGCGCTGGGACCACCCGGTGCTCGGCGAGGTGTCGCCGGAGGAGTTCGTGCCGCTGGCCGAGGACGACGGGCTGATCGTCCCGCTGCAGCGGTGGGTGCTGGAACAGGCCACCGCCGAGCTCGCCGGGCTGGTCCGCCAGGGGCGTGACCTGCGTGTGGGCGTGAACATCAGCGTGCGGCACCTGCAGTCGGGCAGCCTCGTGCCCGACGTCGCCGCCGCCCTGGCCCGCGCCGGGCTGCCGGCGCAGCGCCTCATGCTGGAGGTGACCGAGTCGTTGTTCATCGGTCAGCCGGACCGGGCCGACGGTGACCTGCAGACGTTGCACGACATGGGCTGCGTCATCTCCCTCGACGACTTCGGCCGGGGGTACTCGACCTTCGCCTACCTGGCCCGGCTGCCGGTCGACGTGCTGAAGATGGACCGCGAGTTCCTCGCCGGCATCGCCGACGACACACGCAGCGCGGCGCTCGTGCACAGCGTGATCGAGCTCGGGGCGCGGCTGTCCATCGACGTCGTCGCCGAGGGCGTGGAGACCTCCGGGCAGCTGGCGGCGCTGCGCGACCTGGGCTGCCGGTACCTGCAGGGCTTCCTGCTGGGCCGCCCGACCAGCCCCGCGGAGCTGCCGGCGGTCATCGACGCGTTCGACCCGGACCTGCTCGACGTCGTGTCCGGGCAGGCGTCCTCGGCGGTCGCCGTCCCAGGAACCGTGTAGCCGATTCCCACGACGTGGGACGACGCGGTTGACGGGTCGTGCTGCGGGGCGCACAGTGTCCTCGTGCCACGCACTCGTCTGCTCGTAGCGATCCACTAGCGCGCCGGTCCCTCCCGACCGACGCGCCACCCCTCCGTGCCAGCCGGCACGAGGGGTTTTTTGTTGGCCGGGCACCGCCTGGCCGACTCCCCGCCCACCGACAGGCGTCCGCCGCAGCACCCCACCCCGCGCCCAGGGAGATCGTCGAGATGAGCACCACCAACACCGGCCGCACCGCCGCGGCCCACCCCTCGTCCGCAGCCGGCCCCTCGGCCGGCCCGGCCCCTGGCGCCGGTCCCGCGCCGGCCACGGCCGTCGCCCCCAGCGAGGCCGCCGCCCAGGCCACCCTCGGGGTGGAGACGACCGCCCGCTCGATGGCCGAGGCAGCCGCCGAGCCGGTCTCCGGGATCACCGGTGCGCAGAGCCTCGTCCGGTCGCTGGAGGCGGTCGGTGTCGAGGTGGTCTTCGGCATCCCGGGCGGGGCGATCCTGCCGGCCTACGACCCGCTGTTCGACTCCGCGCTGCGGCACGTGCTGGTCCGGCACGAGCAGGGCGCCGGGCACGCCGCGACCGGGTACGCCCAGGCCACCGGCCGGGTGGGGGTCTGCATGGCCACCTCCGGACCCGGCGCCACGAACCTGGTCACCCCGCTGGCCGACGCCTACATGGACTCGGTGCCCATGGTCGCGATCACCGGGCAGGTGCCGACCGCCGCCATCGGCACCGACGCCTTCCAGGAGGCCGACATCCGCGGCATCACCATGCCGGTGACCAAGCACAACTTCCTGGTCACCGACGCGGCGGAGATCCCGCAGAAGATCGCCGAGGCCTTCCACCTGGCGAGCACCGGGCGCCCCGGGCCGGTGCTGGTCGACATCCCCAAGGACGTCCTGCAGGCCACCACCGACTTCAGCTGGCCGCCGCGGATCGACCTGCCCGGCTACAAGCCGACCACCCGCCCGCACGGCAAGCAGGTGCGCGAGGCCGCGGCGCTCATCGCCGCCGCCCGCCAGCCGGTCCTCTACGTCGGCGGCGGCGTCCTCAAGGCCGGTGCCGCCGAGGAGCTGGCCGAGCTGGCCGAGCTGACCGGCGCCCCGGTGGTCACCACCCTCATGGCCCGGGGCGCCTTCCCGGACAGCCACCGGCAGAACCTGGGCATGCCGGGCATGCACGGCAACGTCACCGCGGTCACCGCGCTGCAGAAGGCCGACCTGCTGGTCGCCCTGGGCGCGCGCTTCGACGACCGGGTGACCGGCGAGCTGTCGAGCTTCGCCCCGAACGCCGCCGTCGTCCACGCCGACATCGACCCGGCCGAGATCGGCAAGAACCGCAAGGCCGACGTGCCGATCGTGGGGGACGCCAAGGCGACGATCGTCGAGCTGCTGACCGCGCTGCGCGCCGAGCACGAGGCCGGCCGGACCCCGGACCTGGACGCCTGGTGGGAGCAGCTGGAGGACTGGCGCACCCGTTACCCGCTGGGCTACGACTGGCCCGAGGACGGGATGCTGTCCCCGCAGTACGTGATCGAGCGGCTGGGCGCGATCGCCGGCCCGGACGCGATCTACGCCTCCGGGGTCGGGCAGCACCAGATGTGGGCCGCCCAGTTCATCTCCTACGAGAAGCCGGGCACCTGGCTCAACAGCGGCGGGCTCGGCACGATGGGCTACGCCGTCCCGGCCGCCATGGGCGCCAAGTACGGCATGCCCGGCACCACGGTGTGGGCGATCGACGGCGACGGCTGCTTCCAGATGACCAACCAGGAGCTGGCCACCTGCGCGATCGAGGGCATCCCGATCAAGGTCGCCGTCATCAACAACGGCAACCTCGGCATGGTCCGGCAGTGGCAGACCCTGTTCTACGAGGGCCGCTACTCCAACACCCACCTGAACACCCACGGCGGCAAGGAGGGGGCGCCCCGGCAGGTCCGCATCCCCGACTTCGTCACCCTCGCCGAGGCGCTGGGTTGCGTGGGGCTGCGTTGCGAGTCCAAGGACGACGTCGACGCGGTCATCGAGAAGGCCATGGCGATCAACGACGCCCCGGTCGTCATCGACTTCATCGTCGGCTCCGACGCCCAGGTGTGGCCGATGGTCGCGGCCGGGGCCAGCAACGACGAGATCCTGGCCGCGCGCGACGTGCGCCCGGTCTTCGGAGAGGGACAGGTGTAGGGATGACGCGTCACACGCTCTCGGTCCTGGTGGAGAACAAGTCCGGCGTCCTGGCCCGGGTCTCGGCACTGTTCAGCCGGCGCGGCTTCAACATCGAGTCCCTCGCCGTGGGGCCGACGGAGAACCCGGACCTGTCCCGGATGACGATCGTGGCCGACGCCGAGGCGCAGCCGCTGGAGCAGATCACCAAGCAGCTGAACAAGCTGATCGAGGTGATCAAGATCGTCGAGCTGGACACCGCCGCGGTGCAGCGCGAGCTGCTGCTGGTCAAGGTGCGTGCACCGCTGGCCGACCGCGCCCAGGTGCTGCAGACCGCGGAGCTCTTCCGGGCCCGGGTGATCGACGTCAACACCGACACCGTCACCCTCGAGGCCACCGGCACGCCGGACAAGCTGCAGGCGCTGCTGGCCGTCCTCGCGCCGCTGGGCATCAAGGAGATGGCCCAGTCCGGCACCGTCGCACTGGGCCGCGGACCGCGGTCGATGAGCGGCGCCGGTACCTTGCGCCCGGTCGAGCGCTCCGCCTGAACGAGCACCCCCAGATCAGGGGCCAAAGTCGCGATTTTGGCCCTCCGCTGAACAAAGGAGAGCACCACCAGATGGCCGCCGAGATCTTCTACGACGACGACGCCGACCTCTCGATCATCCAGGGGCGCACCGTCGCCGTCCTGGGCTACGGCAGCCAGGGCCACGCCCACGCGCTGTCGCTGCGTGACTCCGGCGTCGACGTCCGGGTCGGCCTGCCCGAGGGCTCCAAGAGCCGGGCCAAGGCCGAGGCCGAGGGCCTGCGCGTGGTCACCCCCGCCGAGGCGTCCGCCGAGGCCGACCTGATCATGATCCTCGCCCCGGACCACGTGCAGCGGACGCTGTACGCCGAGTCGGTCGAGCCCAACCTGCAGGACGGCGACGCGCTGTTCTTCGGCCACGGCTTCAACATCCGCTTCGGCTACATCAAGCCCCCGGCCGGCGTCGACGTCGCCATGGTCGCTCCCAAGGGCCCCGGGCACCTGGTCCGCCGCGAGTTCAGCGACGGCAAGGGCGTGCCCTGCCTCATCGCCGTCGAGCAGGACGCCAGCGGCAGCGCGCAGGCCCTCGCGCTCTCCTACGCCAAGGGCATCGGCGGCACCCGCGCCGGCGTCATCAAGACGACGTTCGCCGAGGAGACCGAGACCGACCTGTTCGGCGAGCAGGCCGTGCTCTGCGGCGGCATGTCCGCGCTGGTGGCCGCCGGCTTCGAGACCCTCACCGAGGCCGGCTACCAGCCCGAGATCGCCTACTTCGAGTGCCTGCACGAGCTGAAGCTGATCGTCGACCTGATGTACGAGGGCGGCATCGCCAAGCAGCGCTGGTCGGTCAGCGACACCGCCGAGTACGGCGACTACACCTCCGGCCCGAAGGTGGTCGACGCCCGCGTCAAGGAGTCGATGCAGGAGGTCCTCGCCGCGATCAAGGACGGCTCGTGGGCCGCTGCCTTCATCGCCGACCAGGACGCCGGGGCGCCGGACTTCAAGGCCAAGCGGGCCGCGGCCGAGGCGCACCCGATCGAGGAGACCGGCCGCAAGCTCCGTGGCCTGATGAGCTGGGTCAGCGCCAGCGACGACTACACCGGCACCGCCGCCCGCTGAGGCGAGACGACACGACCCCCGCAGCGCCTGCTGCGGGGGTCGTGTCGCGTTGCGGGGGAGGTCAGCGGGTGGCTGCCCGCTGGGCCCGGCGGGCGGCGAAGTAGCGGCTGGCCGGCTTGAGGCAGACCAGCAGGACCGTCGACACGGCGGCGGCGACCAGCAGCAGGGAGAACACGATGCCGCCCGGGGCGCCGTCGCCGAGGCTGCCGAGGAGCGTCAGGCCGGTGAACGCGATGGCGATCGACCCCCCGATGATCAGCAGCACCCGGCTGCGGCCGGTCAGCGCCCAGACCGAGCCCCAGATCATCAGCACCGTCCACAGGACCGTGATCAACCCGAAGGCCAGCGCGATCCCGCCCACGGCGCCGAGCCCGCCGCCGACGCCGGGGACGAGCTCCTCCTCGAAGCCCTCGAACCCCTCGGCGCCGGCGAGGGCCGCGGCGCCGAAGACGATCAGGAAGAAGCCGACCAGGACGCCGAACGCGGCCAGCACGAAGCCCAGGACGGCGGCGGTGATCACCCCGCCGGGGCGGGCGGTCGCCGGGGACTCCCCGTAGCCGTACTGCCCGTAGGACTGCCCCTGCTGGCCGTACGGGTCGGGCTGGCCGTACTGCTGCTGGCCGTAGGGCCCGTACTGGCCGTACGCCTGCTGCCCGTACTGGGGCTGCCCGTACTGGGGCTGCCCGTACTGGGGCTGGCCGTACTGGCTCTGTCCGTACTGCTGTTGGTCGTACTGGGGCTGCCCGTACTGGGGCTGGCCGTACTGGCTCTGCCCGTACTGGGGTTGCCCGTACTGGGGTTGCCCGTACTGCGGCTGCCCGTACTGGGGCTGGCCGTACTGCGGTTGGCCGTACGGGTCCTGGCCGTACGCGGGCTGACCGGACCCTGCCTGCTGGCCGTACTGCTCCTGCCCCTGCTGCTCCTGGCTGTACGAGGGCTGGCTGTAGGGGAGCTGGGCCGGCTGCTCCCCGGGCTCGGAGCTCTGACCGAAGGCGGTCGAGCCGGTGGACCCGGGAGCCGGGGGCTGCGCTCCGTCCTCCGGCTGCTGGCCGAACGGGGTCGTCTCGTGACGGCCCTGGGCGTCGTCCCGGTCGCTGCTCATGATCTCCTCCGACGAGGCCGGTGGCACCGGCGCTTCGCCGCCAGCTTGGCGGTGCCGGGAGGGCCGGGCAAGCACGGGGGTCCACCCGCCGTGTCCACCCAGTGGGACCAGCGGACACCGGCGCGTCGCGGGGCCGACGGCGTCCCTACGCTGTGGAGCCGTGACCACGACCACGCCCGTCGTCCTGATCGCCGAAGAGCTCGCGCCCAGCGTGTTGGAGGTGCTCGGAGGCGACGTCGAGATCCGGCACGTCGACGGCGCCGACCGAGACGCCCTCCTGCCCGCCCTGGCCGATGCGTCTGCCGTGCTGATCCGGTCGGCCACCCAGATCGACGCCGAGGCGCTCGCGGCGGCGCCGCGGCTCAAGGTCGTCGCGCGGGCCGGGATCGGCCTGGACAACGTCGACGTCCCCGCCGCCACCGAGCGCGGTGTGCTGGTCGTCAACGCGCCGACCTCCAACATCGTCAGCGCTGCCGAGCACGCCGTCGCACTGCTGCTGGCTGCGGCCCGGCACATCCCGGCCGCCGACGCCTCGCTGCGGGAGGGGAAGTGGGCGCGGTCGAAGTTCACCGGCGTGGAGGTCACCGAGAAGACCGTCGGCGTCGTCGGGCTGGGCCGGATCGGGGTGCTGGTCGCCCAGCGGCTGGCCGCCTTCGGTGTCACCCTGATCGCCTACGACCCCTACATCCAGCCCGGCCGGGCCGCTCAGCTCGGTGTCCGCCTGGTGTCCCTGGACGAGTTGCTGCGCGAGTCGGACTTCATCACCGTCCACCTGCCCAAGACCCCCGAGACCCTCGGTCTCATCGGTGCCGACCAGCTCGCCGCCACCAAGCGGGGCGTGATCATCGTCAACGCCGCCCGCGGCGGGCTGGTCGACGAGGCCGCCCTCGCCGAGGCGCTGCAGTCCGGCCAGGTGGGTGCCGCCGGCATCGACGTCTACGCCAAGGAGCCCTGCACCGACAGCCCGCTGTTCGGGCTGCCGAACGTGGTCGTGACCCCGCACCTGGGCGCCTCCACCACCGAGGCGCAGGACAAGGCCGGCACCGCCGTGGCGCGCAGCGTGCGCCTGGCGCTGCAGGGCGACTTCGTGCCCGACGCGGTGAACGTCCAGGCCGGCGGCATCGTCGCCGAGGACGTCCGCCCCGGCCTGCCGCTGGCCGAGAAGCTCGGCCGGGTGTTCACCGCGGTCGCCGGCGGGCTCGCCCAGTCGGTGAACGTGGAGGTGCAGGGCAAGATCGCCGAGTTCGACGTCTCCGTCGTCCAGCTGGCGGTGCTCCGCGGCGTCTTCTCCGACGTCGTCGAGGAGCCGGTCACCTACGTCAACGCACCGCTCCTGGCCGACCAGCGGGGCCTGGACGTCACGCTGTCCAGCAGCACGGAGAGCCCGCACTACCGCAACCTGATCACCGTGCGGGGGGCGATGGCCGACGGCGCCGAGGTGACCGTCTCGGGCACCCTCTACGGCAAGAACCAGGTGCCCAAGCTGACCGAGGTCAGTGGCTTCGAGATCGACCTCGCCGCCGACGGCTACCTGCTGTTCTTCGTCTACGCCGACCGCCCCGGGGTCGTCGGCACGGTCGGAGCCGCCCTCGGGGAGGCCGGGGTCAACATCGCCGGGGCGCAGGTCAGCCGCACCACCCAGGGCGGCGAGGCACTGATGGCCGTGACCGTCGACAGCCCGGTCAGCGGGGAGCTGCTGGCCGACATCGGCCAGCGGATCGGCGCCCGGCAGGTCCGGGCTGCCGACCTCAACCCGAGCTGACCCACCCGCACCCAGCGCGACCACCGGCCGCGCCGTCCCACCGGGACGGCGCGGCCTCGTCGTGCCCGGGGTCGATCCGGCGGGTGCAGGTGGCGGGTGCGGGTGTGAGGCCGGGGCCGGGCGCCCACTAACCTCTGGCCTCATGCGCCTGGCAGTGGTACCTGGAGACGGCATCGGTCCCGAGGTGGTGGCCGAGGGCCTCAAGGTCCTGGGCGCGGTCGCCCCGGACATCGAGAGCACCCCCTACGACCTGGGGGCCGCCCGCTGGCACCGCACCGGTGAGCTGCTGCCGGACTCGGTGCTGGAGGAGCTGCGCCAGCACGACGCGATCCTGCTCGGCGCCGTCGGTGACCCGGGCGTGCCCAGCGGCATCCTGGAGCGCGGGCTGCTGCTCAAGCTGCGCTTCGAGCTCGACCACCACGTCAACCTCCGCCCGGCGCGGCTGTTCGACGGCGTGCGCAGCCCGCTGGCCGAGCCCGGTGAGATCGACATGCTGTGCGTGCGCGAGGGCACCGAGGGCCCCTACGTCGGCAACGGCGGCGTGCTGCGGCGGGACACCCCGCACGAGGTGGCCACCGAGGTCAGCCTGAACACCGCCTTCGGGGTGGAGCGCGTCGTCCGGTACGCCTTCGAGCGGGCGGTCGCCCGGCCGCGCAAGCACCTCACGCTCATCCACAAGACCAACGTGCTCACCCACGCCGGGTCGCTGTGGTCGCGCACCGTCGAGGAGCTCTCCGCCGAGTTCCCGGAGGTCAGCGTGGCCTACCAGCACGTCGACGCCGCGGCGATGTTCTTCATCACCGACCCGGGGCGCTACGACGTGATCGTCACCGACAACCTCTTCGGCGACATCGTCACCGACGTGGCCGCCGCCGTCACCGGGGGGATCGGGCTGGCCGCCAGCGGCAACCTCGACGTGTCGGGGACCAACCCGAGCATGTTCGAGCCGGTGCACGGCTCCGCGCCGGACATCGCCGGGCAGGGCATCGCCGACCCGACGGCGACCGTGCTGTCGGTCGGGCTGCTGCTGGAGCACCTGGGCCGGCCCGAGCTGGCCAAGAAGGTCAACGCGGCGGTCGCCTTCGACCTTTCCACCCGGGACCCGAAGGCGACGATCCGCACCACCGAGATCGGCGACCGGCTGGCCGCACTGTCCGGCTGAGGACCCTGCGGGGCGCGGCCTGCCCGCCGCGCCCCACAGGGGCACCCGTCCCGCACAGTGGACGGCTCGTTCCGAGAACGGACTCGCCGTGCTTCACTGGTGGTGATGGACGCCACCCGCACGATCATCATCAGCTAGCGCGCAGTCACCTCCCCGGACTGCGCGCAACCTCCCGTACCCCGGGAGGTTTTTTCGTGTCTGGGCCCAGTACCGAACCGACCCGGGAGACACCGTGGCCACGCACCCCGCCACCGAGCTCGACCTCGACCCGACCGACTTCCACGTCTTCGACACGACCCTGCGCGACGGCGCCCAGCGCGAGGGCGTGAGCTGGTCCGTCGCGGACAAGCTCGCCGTCGCCCGGCTGCTCGACGAGATCGGCGTCGGCTTCATCGAGGGCGGCTGGCCGGGGGCACTGCCCAAGGACACGGAGTTCTTCGCCCGGGCCCGCACCGAGCTGGACCTCCGGCACGCGCAGCTGGTGGCCTTCGGCGCCACCCGCAAGGTCGGCGTCCGGGTCGAGGACGACCCCCAGGTGCGCGCGCTGCTGGACGCGCAGACCCCGGTGGTGTGCCTGGTGGCCAAGTCCGACGTGCGGCACGTGCGCGAGGCGCTGCGCACCACGCCGGAGGAGAACCTGACGATGGTCGCCGACACCGTCGCCTTCCTGGTGGCGCACGGACGGCGGGTGTTCGTCGACTGCGAGCACTTCTTCGACGGCTACGCCGCCGACCCCGAGCACGGCGTCGCGGTGCTGGAGGCCGCCTTCGCCGCCGGGGCCGAGGTGGGCGTGCTGTGCGACACCAACGGCGGGATGCTGCCGATGGGCGTGGGCCGGGTGGTCGCTGACGTCCGCGCGCGGACCACCGGGAAGCTCGGCATCCACTGCCAGGACGACACCGGGTGCGCGGTCGCCAACAGCCTGGCCGCCGTCGAGGCCGGCGTGACCCACGTGCAGGGCACCGCCAACGGCTACGGCGAGCGGGCCGGCAACGCCGACACGTTCTCGCTGATCGGCAACCTGGTCACCAAGATGGGGCTGCCGGTCGTGCCGGCCGAGTGCCTGCCCGAGTTGAAGCGGGTCAGCCACGCCATCGCGGAGCTGGCCAACATCGCCCCGGACGACCACCAGCCGTTCGTCGGCGCCTCGGCCTTCGCGCACAAGGCCGGCCTGCACGCCAGCGCCATCAAGGTGCGCCCGGAGCTGTACAACCACCTGGACCCGGCCGTCGTCGGCAACGACATGCGCATCCTGGTCACCGAGATGGCCGGCCGGGCCTCGATCGAGCTCAAGGGGCGCGAGCTGGGGGTGGACCTGGCCGGGCAGGCCGACGCCATCGGCCGGGTGGTCGACCAGGTCAAGGTGCTGGAGGCCGACGGCTGGTCCTTCGAGGCCGCCGACGCCTCCTTCGAGCTGCTGCTGCGCGCCGAGCTGCCCGGGGCCCCCGCGCCGCTGTTCGAGCTGGAGAGCTACCGGACCTCCGTCGAGCACTGGGGGAACGGGGTGGTCGTCAGCGAGGCCACCGTCAAGGTGCACGTGCCGAAGGAGGACGGGACGACGGAGCGGGTGATCAGCACCGGTGAGGGCAACGGCCCGGTCAACGCGCTGGACAACGCGCTGCGGCAGGCCCTGGTCAGCCGGTACCCGCACCTGGCCGACGTCTCGCTGGCCGACTACAAGGTGCGCATCCTGGGCTGGAACGGCGGCACCAGCGCCACCACCCGGGTGCTCGTCGACAGCACCGACGGGGTGGGGGAGTGGACCACCGTCGGGGTGCACGACAACATCGTCGAGGCGTCCTGGCACGCCCTGGTCGACGCCTTCACCTACGCGGTGCGGCGCCGCTGAGGGACCCGGTCAGCCGGGGCCGCGGCGCAGGTCCAGCTCGATCTCCCGGGCGGCGGCCTGGAGCGCGGGCAACAGGTCGTCGCGGACCGCGTCCGGGGTGCTGTGTCGGGCGGAGGCGGAGATGTTCATCGCCGCGAGCACGGCGCCGTCGCCGTCCCGTACCGGCACCGCGATCGAGCGCAGCCCCTCCTCGAGCTCCTGGTCCACCAGTGCCCAGCCCTGGTCCCGGGTCTCGGTCAGGGCCTGGCGGAGCCGGTCGGGGTCGGTGACGGTGAACCGGGTCAGCGCGGTCAGCTGCGCGGTCTGCAGGTAGCGCGCGCGCTCGGCCTCCGGCTGGGTGGCCAGCAGCACCCGGCCCATGGACGTCGCGTGGGCGGGGAACCGGGTGCCGACGTTGATGGCGACGGTCATGATCCGCTTGGTCGGCACCCGGGCGACGTAGACGATCTCGTCGCCGTCCAGCACCGACAGCGAGCACGACTCGTGCACCTCGGCGGCCAGCTGCTCCATGTGCGGGCGGGCCACCTCGGGCAGGGAGAGCCCGGACAGGTAGGCGTAGCCGAGCTCCAGCACCCGCGGACGCAGCTCGAACAGCCGGCCGGCGGAGCGGACGTACCCCAGCTCGACCAGGGTGAGCAGGAACCGTCGGGCAGCCGCCCGGGTGAGCCCGGTCTCCCGGGCGACCTCGCTGAGGGTCAGCTGGGTGTGCTCGGCGTCGAAGGCCCGGATGACGGCGAGTCCGCGCGCCAGTGACTGGACGAAGGCCTCCGGTCGCTCGCTGCCGCCCTCGTCGCCGGCGGGTGCCATCGCGTCCATCGAACTCCTCCTGGGCGGCTGCCTCGGCGCCCGATCACGGTTCCAGCACGAGCGTTGACGTGACTGGCCTCACGACCTACGTTCGTCACCTGAACGCACGTTCGGATGCCGCACACCGTAGCGGGATCCGGGTGGACCGCCACCCGTCGGCGGACAGGTTCGACCACTCGCCCTCACCGTGGAGGACAGGGACCTGATGCACCTGCTCATCCAGGCAGCGCCATGAGCACGACGGAGGTGCGCCCCGCCCACGCGGGTGCCGAGCCGGTCCGCCGGCGCCGTCCCGAGCTCCCGTCCGCGGTCCTCGGCCTGGGCGGGCTGGTCGTGTTCGCCGCGCTGCTCGAGCTGCTGCCCCGCACCGGCATCGTGTCGGCGGACTACTTCCCGCCGTTCAGCGAGATGGTTCGGGCACTGGTGGAGGCGGCCGGCACCGACCGCTTCTGGGCCGCGACCGCGGAGACGGTCCAGGCGTGGGGGATCGGGCTGGGGATCGCGCTCGTGGCCGGCATCGGGCTGGGGCTGCTGATCGGCAGCGTCGAGCTGCTGCGCCGGTTCACCGCCTCGACGATCGAGTTCCTGCGGCCGGTGCCGTCGGTCGCGCTGATCCCGCTGGCGGTGCTGCTGCTGGGCCTGGGCCTGCAGTCGACGCTGCTGCTGGTCGTGTACGCCTCGTTCTGGCAGATCCTGATCCAGGTCGTCTACGGGGTGCAGGACGTCGACCCGGTCGCCCGGGAGACGGCGCGGTCCTACCACCTGGGCCGCTGGGCCCGGGTGCGGTACCTGATCTGGCCGACCGCGCTGCCCTACGTGATGACCGGCGTCCGGCTGGGCGCCGCGGTCGCCCTGATCCTGGCCGTGACCGCCGGCCTGGTCGGCATCGGCACCGGGCTCGGTGCGGAGATCGCGCTGGCACAGTCGTCCAACGCCGTCCCACTGGTGTACGGCCTGGTCATCTTCACCGGCCTGCTCGGCGTGGTGGTCAACCTGGTCGCCCGCGCGCTGGAGCGCCGGACCCTGGCGTGGCACTCGTCGGTGCGCGCGGACGTGGGGGGCTGACGTGAACCCGGTGCTGCGCTGGGGCAGGACGCTGGGCTTCGCGCTCACCCTGCCCGTCATCCTGGTCACGCTGTGGTGGGTGTGGTCGGCGGACAGCACGAACTACTACGCGCCGCCGCTGCAGACCATCCTCACCACGTTCGGTGACGTCTGGTTCTCCGAGCGCCTGCGCGCCGACGTGCTGCCCAGCGTCACCCGGCTGGCGATCGGCTACACCGGGGCGGTCGTGGTCGGGGTCGGGCTGGGAGTGCTGCTGGGGGCCAACCGCACGCTGCGGCGGGTGACCGAGCCGGTGCTGGAGTTCTTCCGGGCCATCCCACCGCCGGCGCTGATCCCGATCCTGTTCCTGTTCGCCGGGATCGGGGACACCGCCAAGGTCATCGTGATCATCTCCGGTGCGGTCTGGCCGGTGCTGCTGAACACCGTCGAGGGCGTGCGCGCGGTCGACGACGTCCTGTCCGACACCTCGCGGTCCTACGGCGTCACCGGCGCGGCCCGGCTGCGCCATTTGGTGCTGCCGGCGGCCAGCCCGCAGATCGTCGCCGGCATGCGCCAGGCACTCTCGATCTCGATCATCCTCATGGTCATCAGCGAGATGTTCGCCTCCACCAACGGGCTGGGGTTCAGCGTCATCCAGTTCCAGCGCAGCTTCGCCATCCCGGAGATGTGGAGCGGCATCCTGCTGCTCGGCCTGCTCGGGTTCGTCCTGTCCCTGCTGTTCCAGCTCTTCGAACGGCGCAGCCTGCGCTGGTACCACGGCCTGCGCCGATCTCAGCGAGGAGAGAACTGATGACCCAGCCGCTGCTCGACGTCGCCGGCGTGCAGAAGACCTACACCGGCTCGGGCCGCACCGTGGAGGCCGTCCGCGACCTGACCTTCTCCGTCGGGGACGGCGAACTGGTCTGCATCGTGGGCCCCTCGGGTGCGGGCAAGACGACGCTGCTCAAGTGCATCGCCGGGCTGCTGGAGCCCACCGCCGGCACGGTCACCCTCGCCGGCGCCCGCGTCGACGGGCCGCCGGAGGCGATGGCGGTGGTCTTCCAGGAGTACGGCCGCAGCCTGTACCCGTGGATGACCGTCGAGGGCAACGTCGAGCTGCCGCTGAAGCAGAAGAAGCTGGACAAGGCCCGCCGACGGGAGCTGGTGCGCGACGCGCTGGAGGCCGTCGGCCTGGCCGACGTGCACAGCGCCTACCCGTGGCAGCTGTCCGGCGGCATGCAGCAGCGCGTGGCGATCGCCCGGGCGGTGGCCTACGAGCCCAAGGTCCTGCTGATGGACGAGCCGTTCGCCGCCGTCGACGCCCAGACCCGGGCCGACCTCGAGGACCTGATCCGCTCGCTGTGGCACAAGCTGGGGGTGACCATCCTCTTCGTCACCCACGACATCGACGAGTCGGTCTACCTGGGGCAGCGGGTGCTCGTGCTGTCCTCCTCACCCACGGTGATCATGGAGGACCTCGCCATCGACCTGCCCGACGAGCGCACCCAGCTGGAGACCCGGTCCTCGCCGCGGTTCGCCGAGCTGCGCGGGCACGTCTACGAGCAGATCCAGCTGGCCAAGCACCGCAAGGGCGACCAACACCAGCGCGACGAGGTGACGCCTGCGCGCACCGCCCACGGCGCCACGGTCGCCGCCCAGCACGACTCCTGAGCCCGGTTCCGTCCCACCATCTCCGTACGTCGGCAAAGGAGCCCCCATGCGCCGCCTGCTCGCCCCGATCACCGCCCTCACGCTGCTGACCACCGCCACCGCCTGCGGCGGTTCCGCCGACGAGCCGACCACCGAGACCGAGGGCGGCTTGGCCCAGGTGACCGTCGGCATCATCCCGATCATCGACGTCGCGCCCATCTACCTCGGGCAGGAGCAGGGCTTCTTCGAGGAGCGGGGCATCGAGCTGGAGCTGGTGCCCGGGTCCGGCGGCGCCGCGGCGGTGCCCGGCGTGGTCGCCGGGGACTTCGACTTCGCGTTCGGCAACGTGACGTCCCTGCTGCTGGCCCAGACCCAGGGGCTGCCGCTGCAGATCGTCTCCAACGGGACCGCCTCCACCGGTGACCCGGCGACCGACTTCTCCGCCGTCGTCGTGCCCGCCGACAGCCCGGTGCAGACCGCCGCCGACCTGGCCGGCAAGACCGTGGCGGTGAACAACTTCAAGAACATCGGTGAGGTCACGATCCGCAAGGCGGTCGAGGACGCCGGCGGTGACTCCTCGACGGTCGAGTTCGTCGAGCTGCCCTTCCCGGACATGCCGGCCGCGATCGCCAACGGCAACGTGGACGCCGCCTGGGTGGTCGAGCCGTTCGTCACCGTCGCCACCGGCCAGGGCGCCCGGGCCGTGGTGCGCAACTTCGCCGAGCCGGTCGAGGACCTCACCGTGGCGACCTACTTCACCACCGAGCAGATGCTCGCCGAGAACCCCGACCTGGTCGACGACTTCCAGGCAGCGATGGCCGAGTCGCTGCAGTACGCCCAGGACAACCCGGAGGAGCTGCGCCGGATCATCACCACCTACACCAGCATCTCCCCGGAGACCGCCGAGCAGATCGCCCTCCCGGCCTTCCCGGAGGAGATCGACGTGGAGTCGATGGAGACGATCGCGGAGCTGATGGCGGAGTACGGGATCACCGAGGAGACCGCCGACGTCGACGCGCTGCTCGCGACCGACTGACCGTGCCCGACCCCACGACCCCTCCTGCGGCGCGCACCGTCCGGGACGTCACCTTCGACGTGCTGCGCCGGCTGGGCCTGACCACGATGTTCGCCAACCCGGGCTCGACCGAGGTGCCCTTCCTCGCCGGGCTGCCCGACGACATCGAGTTCGTGCTCGCGCTGCACGAGGGGTCGGTGGTCGGCATCGCCACCGGCTGGGCCATCGCCCACGACC
Source organism: Modestobacter sp. VKM Ac-2984 (assembly GCF_026967985.1). Taxonomy (GTDB): domain Bacteria; phylum Actinomycetota; class Actinomycetes; order Mycobacteriales; family Geodermatophilaceae; genus Modestobacter. The sequence goes on from NZ_JAPVBJ010000004.1 coordinate 274,383, forward strand.
GGCCGGCCCTGGTCAACCTGCACACCACGGCGGGGCTGGGCAACGCCGTCGGCGCGCTGGCCACCGCCCGGGTCAACCGGGCGCCGCTGGTGGTCGTGGTCGGTCAGCAGGACCGGCGGCACCTGGCGCTGGAGCCCTTCCTCGCCGGCCGGCTCGCCGGCCTGGCCGGTGACTACCCGGTCTGGGTCGACCAGCCGGTGCGCGCCCAGGACGTGCCCGGGTCGATCGCTCGGGCCCACCACGAGGCGGTCACCGGGCGGGGCCCGGCGATCGTGGTCGTCCCGATGGACGACTGGGCGCAGGAGATGTCCGACCCCGGCCCGCTGGCCGCGGCGGCCGTGGTGCGGCGCCCGGTCGGGGTCGACGAGGCGACGGTCGACGAGGTCGCCGAGCTGCTCGACGGTGCCAGGTCGCCGGTGCTCGTGGTCGGCGCCGGTGCGGACACCGTCGTCACCCGGGCTGCGCTGGTGCAGCTGGCCGAACGGCTCGCGGCGCCGGTGCGCCAGGAGGCGTTCGGCGCCCGGGCGGGCTTCCCGCAGGACCACCCGCAGTACCAGGGGCTGCTGCCCGCCGGCCGGGAGCGGCTGCGCCGGGTGCTGGCCGGCCACGACCTCGTGCTCGTGGTCGGTGCCCCGGCCTTCCGGCAGTACCCCTACGAGCCCGGGCCCTTCGTGGACCCCGATGCCCGGATCGTGCAGGTCAGCCAGGACCCGGCCGAGGTGCACCGGAGCCCGGCCGACCTGGCCGTGCTGACCGACCCCGGCGTCTTCTGCGCCGCCCTGGCCGAGCGGGTGACCGACCGCGGCCTGCCGCCCGGCCCGCCGCGGACGCCGCGCACCGTGCCGCCGCCGGCGCCGGGGGAGCCGCTGCGGGCGCCGCACGTCTACGCCCAGCTCGCCCGGCGCCTCGACCCGGACACGGTGGTGGTGGAGGAGTCGCCGTCCACCCGCCAGGTGCTGGAGGAGATGGTCCCGTCCCGGCAGCCGCTGGGCTACCTGGGCGTGGCGATGGGCGGCCTGGGGTTCGGCATGCCGGCCGCCATCGGTGTCCGGATGGCCCGCCCGGACCGGCCGGTGGTCGCCGTCCTCGGCGACGGCTCGTCGATGTACGCCGTCCAGTCGCTGTGGACGGCGGCCCGCTACGGGGTCGGTGTCCTCTTCCTCGTCCTCGCCAACGGCGGCTACGCGATCATGGACAAGCTGGTCGAGCGGCAGGGGGCCGGCACGGCGCCGTGGCCGAGCTTCCCGGAGGTCCGGCTCTCCGCCCTGGCCACCGCGCTGGGCTGCCCGGCCCGGCGGATCAGCAGCCACGAGGAGCTGCTGGAGGTGCTGGACGACGTGCTGCCCCGGTTGCGGGAGCTCGATGCCCCGCTGCTGCTGGACGTCGACGTGGCACCGGAGGCCGAGTTCACCCCCTGAGCGGCAGGACCGTGCCGGCCGGCCAGCCCGCCCGGGGCGGGATGCGGTGGCGACCGGGGGCCCGGCGGTGGGCCCGGCTAACCTCGGGTGGTGCGCATCGTCCGCTTCGCCCACCCAGCCGGCATGTCCTTCGGGGTCCTCGACGGGGACGGCCAGGTCGCCCAGATCGAAGGCCACCCGTTCGGTCAGATCTCCTTCACCGGTCAGCGGTACGCCGCGGCCGACGTCCGGCTGCTCTCACCGATCCTCCCCAGCAAGGTGGTCGGCATCGGCAAGAACTACGCCGACCACGTGCAGGAGATGGCGACCGGGGACGCGCCGAAGGAGCCGCTGGTCTTCCTCAAGCCGTCCACCACGGTGATCGGCCCGGGTGACGCGATCCGCATCCCGGCCGGCAGCACGAACGTGCACCACGAGGTCGAGCTCGCCGTCGTCATCGGGGCGCGCGGTGCCCGCCAGGTCAGCCCGGAGCAGGCGCTGTCCAGCGTCTTCGGCTACACGATCGGCAACGACGTGACCGAGCGGGACATGCAGCGCAACGACGGGCAGTGGACGCGGGCGAAGGGCTTCGACTCCTTCTGCCCGCTCGGCCCGTGGATCGAGACCGACCTGGCCGGTCTCGGCAAGGACCCGGCGGACCTGGAGATCACCTGCAGCGTGGACGGCGAGCTGCGCCAGTCCGGCCGGACCAGCCAGCTGCTCTTCGGCGTGCCGACGCTGATCTCGCACATCTCCCAGGTGATGACCCTGCTGCCCGGTGACGTGGTGCTGACCGGCACCCCGGCCGGCGTCGGCCCGATCGCGCCGGGGCAGCGCGTCGAGTGCACGATCGAGGGCCTGGGCACGCTGACCAGCACGGTCGCCGGCGCCGACCCGACCTCCACGGCCGGCGTCCGATGACCGCCCCGGCCGGTCCGGTCCGCACCCGGTTCTGCCCGTCCCCGACCGGCACGGTCCACGTGGGCGTGATGCGGGCGGCGCTCTACAACTGGGCCTACGCCCGCCACACCGGTGGCCAGTTCGTCGTCCGGATCGAGGACACCGACCCGGCCCGCAACACCCTGGAGTCCGAGCGGCACCTGCTGGACTGCCTGCGGTGGCTCGGGCTGAACTGGGACGAGGGCCCGGAGGTGGGCGGTCCGCACGGCCCCTACCGGCAGTCCGAGCGGTCGGAGCTCTATCAGGACGTGGCAGCGAAGCTCCTCGCCTCCGGGCACGCGTACGAGTCGTTCTCCACCAACGAGGAGGTCGACGCCCGTCGCCGGGCTGCCGGTCAGGACCCCAAGCTCGGCTACGACAACGCCGACCGGTTCCTGACCGACGAGCAGAAGTCCGCGTTCCGGGCCGAGGGCCGCGAGCCGGTGCTCCGGCTCCGGATGCCGGACGAGGACCTCTCCTGGACCGACCACGTGCGCGGAGAGGTCCGGTTCGCCGCCGGCGCCGTCCCCGACTTCGTGCTCGTCCGCGGCAACGGCACCCCGCTGTACACGCTGGTGAACCCGGTCGACGACGCCCTGATGGGCATCACCGACGTGCTGCGGGGAGAGGACCTGCTCCCCTCGACCCCGCGGCAGATCGCGCTGTACCGGGCGCTCACCGACATCGGTGTCGCCACGGGCACCCCGCGCTTCGGGCACCTGCCCCTGGTGATGGGGGAGGGCAACAAGAAGCTGTCCAAGCGTGACCCGCAGTCGAACTTCGACGTCTACCGGGACCGCGGCTTCCTGCCCGCCGGGCTGGTCAACTACCTGGCCCTGCTCGGCTGGTCGATCGCCGAGGACCGGGACATCTTCTCGCCGGCAGAGCTGGCCGCAGCCTTCGACGTGGACAGCGTCAGCGCCAACCCCGCCCGCTTCGACCTGAAGAAGGCCGAGGCGATCAACGCCACCCACCTGCGGGCGCTGCCGGTCGAGGAGTTCCTCGCCGCGGTGACGCCGTACCTGGCGAGCGCCGGGCTGGTCGGCGACCCGCCCACCGCCGAGCAGGCCGCCACGCTCGCGGCGATCGCCCCGCTGGCCCAGGAGCGGATGATCGTGCTCTCCGACGCTGTCGGGCTGCTCGGCTTCCTGTTCACCGAGGACGTCGAGATCGACCCCGCGGCGGCGGAGAAGCAGCTGGGCGCCGGCGCCGGTGAGGTGCTGGACGCCGCGACCGCGGCGCTGCAGGCCCTCCCGGAGTGGACGACCGCCGCGATCGAGACGGCGCTCAAGGAGGCCCTCGTCGAGGGGCTCGGACGCAAGCCGCGGCAGGCGTTCGGTCCCGTGCGGGTGGCCGTCAGCGGCCGCACGGTCTCCCCGCCGCTGTACGAGTCGATGGAGCTGCTGGGCCGGGAGCGCACCCTCGCCCGGCTGGCTGCGGGCCGCGGGATCGCGACCGGATGACCGGATGGGGCGACGGCGCCTGGGCCCGGGCGGAGCCGCCGTACACCGGCCCGCCGCCGACCGGCCGGTACGGCGCCCCGCCCCGGGTGCCCCTCGGCCCTCCGCCGGGCGGTCCCGGCTGGGCGCCGCCGTACCCGCCTGCGGCGTCCGGCCCGTACCCGCCTGCGGCGTCCGGCCCGTACCCGCCTGCGGCGCAGCACCCCCATCCGCCTCCCGCGCAGCCGCCGTCGGGACCGCCTCGACCGGTGGCCCCGCCCGGGGCACCCCCGCACGACACCCCCCAGCCCTACTTCCTGCTGATGCGGACGCGGGACTGGGCGTGGTGGCGTCCGGTGCTGGGCCTGCTGTTGTTCACCGTGCTCTACGGGGTGGCCGCCGTGGTGCTGGTGCTGGTCGTCGTGCTGACCGGGGTGGTGCCGGACCTCGCCATGCAGGACCTCACCGACATCAGGGTGCTGCTGGTCACCAACGCCTCGCTGATCGTGGCCATCCCGATCGTGTGGGTGTGCTGGCTGGTGCCGCACGGGCTGCGGATCGGCTGGTCGTCCTCGGTGCTGGGCCGGCTGCGTTGGCGGATGCTGCTGCCCTGGACCTGGCGTGCCCTGGCGACCCTCGGGCTCGCGGTCGCCGTCGGCCTGCTGCTCACCATCGCGGCCACCGACCTGTCGATCACCGGGCCGACCTCGTCCTTCGGTTGGCTGCTCCTCGTCGTCCTGCTGACGACGCCGCTGCAGTGCGCGGCCGAGGAGTACTTCTTCCGCGGGTACCTGAGTCAGGCGATCGCCGGCTGGGTGGGCCGTCCGCAGGCCGGTGCGGTGGTCGCGGGGGTGCTGACGGCCGCGCTGTTCTCTGCCGCGCACGCGCCGCCGGACGTCGAGTCGTTCCTCTACCGGTTCGTCATCGGCCTGGTGTTGTCGGCAGCGGTCTGGCTGACCGGGGGGCTGGAGGCCGCCATCGCGCTGCACTCGGTCAACAACGTGGTGATCTTCATCATGGCCGGAGCGCTGGGGGAGGAGCTCGCCTCGGCCGACCCCGGCGGCGCGCTGAGCCTGGCGACGACCGTCCTCGGGATGACGGGCATGGTGGCCTTCGTCGTCTGGGTGGCCGTCGCCAGCCGGCGGCTGCGCCCGGAGCTGCTCAGCCCCGCGCTGCAGCTGACGGCGTCGGCCGGACCAGCTCAGCCGCGGTGGGGCGGGCCGCCGGCTCTGCCGCCGTGGGGTGGCTCGTCAGGTCCGCCGCCGTGGGGTGGCGGCGGAGCGCCGACGCCGTGGGCGGCGGGTCCGCCGGCGGGCGGCTGGGGTCGGCCGCCGGGGGGCTGACCCGCCGACGGAGGGGGTGCCTGCGCCTGCTCCGTCGGGATCGGGTATTGTTTCTTCCCGGCGCCGCAAGGTGCTGAACGGCCATTGGGGTATGGGGTAATTGGCAGCCCGACGGTTTCTGGTTCCGTTAGTCTAGGTTCGAGTCCTGGTACCCCAGCGAGGAGCACAGCTCCTCAGCACGACCGCACCACAGCACCACCTGGCCCCGTCGTCTAGCGGCCCAGGACGCCGCCCTCTCACGGCGGTAGCGAGGGTTCGAATCCCTTCGGGGCTACACCTGGCAGAGCCCCCGACCCACCCGGGTCGGGGGCTCTCGTCGTCTCTGCGCACTCCCCGGGCCGGGGCCTGGGCCCGGCGGCGCCACCGGGAGGGGTCTCGCGAGGGCGGTCGGACCGTCTGGCAGAATCGGCGCCGCAGCACCTGGCCCCGTCGTCTAGCGGCCCAGGACGCCGCCCTCTCACGGCGGTAGCGAGGGTTCGAATCCCTTCGGGGCTACACCTGGCGGAGCCCCCGACCCACCCGGGTCGGGGGCTCTCGTCATCCCAGGGTGAGGCACCGCCCTGAGGCTGGCCTCAGGTGGACAGCAGCTCGCCGTCGGCCGGCACGCCGTCGCGCCCGTCGGCGGCTCCGGCCCGGAAGGCCATCGGCAGGCCGACGGCCCCGGCCAGCCCCGCGGAGTCGCAGAGCTGGACGTGCAGGTGCGGTTCGCTGCTGTTCCCCGAGTTGCCGCACTCGGCGAGCTGCTGCCCGGCGGTCACCCGGTCGCCGGGGCGCACCCGGGCCGAGCCCCGTCGCAGGTGGACCAGGGCCGCGTGTGCACCGTCGTCGGCGCGGACGACGACGTGGTTGCCGGCCAGCCAACGGGTGCCGCCGACCTGTCGGACGAAGCCCTCGACGACCAGCAGGTACAGGATCGACAGCCAGCCGCTGCGGGCCCGGTGGTCGCGTCGCCGCTGGTGCACGCGGACCACCACGCCCTCGACCGGGCTCAGCACCGGCTGCCCGAAGGCCGCGTACTCGCCGGGCCGGCGCCACTGCCCGCCGGACCCGAACTCCGGGCGGCCGCCGCCGGGCGGGTCCAGCACCAGGTCGACGGCGTAGGTCTGGCCGAGGCCGTTGACCCCGTGCGAGGGGACCTTCGTGGCAGGGGAGTTCAGTGCTCGCCAGGGGCCGCACACCGGCGGCTCGACGACCCGCACCGGGGCCGCGGGCGGCGTCACCCGGTCGAGCAGGCCGGACCCGACCAGGACGACGACGCCGGCCAGCGCACTCCAGGGCAGGAGACCGGCGACGTCGGCCAGGATCAGCAGCACGCCCAGGGCGGGCAGCGGCGGGCGGGAGCGGGCCACCAGCCGGCGGGCGGTCGCGCCGGTCACGGGGCCACCGCCGCCAGGACGACGAGCAGCGGGACGACCCGCTCCGCCGGCACGCCGTAGCTGCCCCGGCCGGCCGTGCGCAGCCAGCCGGTGGCGGTCAGCTGGCGCAGGTGGTGGTGCAGCTGGCCGGTGGTGCCCAGCCCGTCGAGTGCGGCCAGCGCGGCGGTGGTGGTGTGCCCGCCCAGCACCTCCCGGAGCAGCCGGAGCCGGACAGGGTGGGCGAGCGCCGACAGGGCGGCGGCGAGGGTCTCGTCGTCGGGCCCCGCGGTGCGCAGCTCCTCGGCGTCGTGCGTCCGCTGCCAGGCGTACTCCTCGCCGCCGGGCAGGCGGACCTGGCCGCCGTAGGCGATCGCACCGCCCGGCAGCTCGGCCGCCTCGGCGGCCAGTGCCTGCAGCAACCAGAACCGCTCCGGTGTCGGGGGACCGGGTGGGCGGTCGGTCGGCGGGTGGCCCAGCCGTTCCTCGATCGCCGCGAGCCGTTCCTCGATCCGGGTCAGCCGTGCGTCGTCCACCCGTCCGATGATACGTAACTACGTACCAACGAACAATCGAGTCAGCGGGCGGCGCGGGAGATCGCCACGGCGGCGTCCAGGACGGCGGCGACCACCTCGGTGCTGGGGCGGCGGCCCAGCCGCTCGACCGGCCCGGAGATCGAGACGGCCCCCAGGACGCCGCCGGTGCTGTCGCGCACCGGGGCGGACAGCGAGGCAACCCCGGCCTCCCGCTCGGCGACGCTGTGCGCCCAGCCGCGGCGGCGGACGTCGAGCAGGGTGCGGGCGGTGAAGCTGGCCGCCGGCAGCAGGGCGGTGACCTCCTCGGCGGGGGAGAAGGCCAGGAGCACGTGCGCCGCGGACCCGGCGGTCAGGGGGAGGCGTGCGCCCAGGGGCACGGTGTCGCGGAGCCCGCTGGCGCGCTCGGCGACGGCGATGCACACCCGGCTGCCGCCGTCCCGGACGTAGAACTGGGCGCTCTCACCCGTGCTGTCGCGCAGCACCGCCAGGTGTCGACCAGCGAGGTCGCCGAGGTCGACACCGCCCCGCCCGAGCTCGGCCAGCGCCGGGCCGGGGGCCCAGGTCCCGGTGTCGGTCCGCCGCAGCAGCCGGTGTGCTTCCAGCGCCGTGGCGAGCCGGTGCGCGGTCGCCCGCGGCAGCTCGGTGCGGGCCACCAGCTCCGCGAGGCTGGCCGGCTCGGCCGAGACCGCGCGGAGGATGGCCACGGCTTTGTCCAGGACCGCGACGGGGTTAGGCTGTCCCACGCAGCAATACTCGCATCCCAACATGTGAGATGGCAACGAGGAGGACCCCGTGGGCAGGACCCTGGCGCAGAAGGTGTACGAGCAGCACGTCGTCCGGCGGACGGCGGGAGAGCCCGATCTGCTCTACATCGACCTCCACCTCGTGCACGAGGTGACCAGCCCGCAGGCCTTCGACGGGCTGCGGGCCGCCGGGCGCACCGTGCGCCGGCCGGACCTCACCATGGCCACCGAGGACCACAACGTCCCGACGCTGGACATCCTGTCGCCGATCGCCGACCCGATCAGCCGGGCCCAGGTGGACGCGCTGCGGCGCAACGCCGCCGAGTTCGGCATCCGGCTGGCCCCGATGGGCGACCGCGACCAGGGCATCGTGCACGTCATCGGCCCGCAGCTGGGCCTCACCCAGCCGGGCATGACCATTGTCTGCGGCGACAGCCACACCTCCACCCACGGCGCCTTCGGCGCGCTGGCCTTCGGCATCGGCACCAGCGAGGTCGAGCACGTGCTGGCCACCCAGACGCTGCCGCAGCTGCCGGCCAAGCAGATGGCGGTCACCGTCGACGGCGAGCTGCCCCCGGGCGTCTCGGCCAAGGACGTCATCCTCGCCGTCATCGCCCAGATCGGCACCGGCGGCGGCCAGGGGCACGTCATCGAGTACCGGGGCAGCGCGATCCGGGGGCTGTCGATGGAGGCCCGGATGACGATCTGCAACATGTCGATCGAGGCGGGCGCCCGCGCGGGGCTGATCGCCCCCGACCAGACGACGTTCGACTTCCTGCGGGGCCGCCCGCACGCCCCGCAGGGCGCTGACTGGGACGCCGCCGTCGCGCACTGGTCGACGCTCACCACCGACGACGACGCCGTCTTCGACCACGAGGTGCACATCGACGCGGCCTCACTCACCCCCTACGTCACCTGGGGCACGAACCCGGGCCAGGGGCTGCCGATCGACGCCGCGGTGCCCGACCCGGCCACGATCGCCGACGAGAACGAGCGGCTGGCCGCCGAGTCGGCGCTGGCGTACATGGGCCTGACCGCTGGCACCCCGCTGCGCGAGATCGACGTCGACACCGTCTTCCTGGGGTCGTGCACCAACGGCCGGATCGAGGACCTCCGGGTCGCCGCCGCCCTGCTGAAGGGCAAGCACGTCGACGCCAGCACCCGGATGCTGGTCGTCCCCGGTTCGGTGCAGGTGAAGCTGCAGGCCGAGGCCGAGGGGCTGGACCAGGTGTTCCTCGACGCCGGCGCCGAGTGGCGGGGCGCGGGTTGCTCGATGTGCCTGGGCATGAACCCCGACCAGCTGAAGCCGGGTGAGCGCTCGGCCTCCACCAGCAACCGCAACTTCCAGGGCCGGCAGGGCAAGGGCGGGCGCACCCACCTGGTCTCCCCGGCCGTCGCCGCGGCGACCGCGCTCACCGGCCGGCTCACCGCGCCCGCCGACCTGCCCGACGCCTCGATCCCCGCGGGAGTCTGACCGACATGGACGCCTTCACCACGCACACCGGCACCGCCGCCCCGCTGCGGCGCAGCAACGTCGACACCGACCAGATCATCCCGGCCGAGTACCTCAAGCGGATCACCCGCACGGGGTTCGAGGACGGCCTGTTCGTCGCCTGGCGCACCAACGAGCCGGACTTCGTGCTCAACCAGCCGCAGTACGCCGGCGCCTCGATCCTGGTGGCCGGGCCGGACTTCGGCACCGGTTCCTCCCGGGAGCACGCGGTCTGGGCCCTGCTGGACGGCGGCTTCCGGGTGGTGATCAGCTCCCGGTTCGCCGACATCTTCAAGAACAACTCGACCAAGTCCGGGCTGCTCACCGTGCTGATGACCGAGCCGGACGTCGAGGCGCTGTGGGCCGCGATCGAGGCGGACCCGGCCACCCCGGTGACCGTGGACCTGCGGGCTGAGCAGGTCACCTACGGCTCGGTCACGGTGCCGTTCGAGACCGACGACTACACCCGCTGGCGGCTGCTCGAGGGGCTCGACGACGTCGGCCTCACCGAGCGGCACCTCGACGACATCACCACGTTCGAGGCGCAGCGCCCGTCCTGGCTGCCCCGCTCGCTGCCGGCGCTCCCCGCCTGACGAAGGACCCCCTCTCCCCCCACCCCTCGCAGGCTCGGGGCGGGCCCCTGAGAGGGGGCCTGGGTCAGCTCCGGCCGGCGGCGCTCGGCGTCAGCGTGCCGGCCGGGGCCGCGGGGTCGGCGCTGAAGTCGCGGTAGTAGTCGGCGACGAGGGCACCGGGCCGGCCGCCGAGCGCCCACACGCTGCCCTTGGCCGACGGCGGCCACAGCGCCCCAGCGGTGCCGTGCCACCGCACCCCGAGGGCGAGCAGCACCGCGGGGATGGCGCCGCCCTGGCTGCAGATGACCACCGGGCCGTCCGCGTCGGCGTCGGCCAGCAGTCGGGTCACCAGCTCGACGCCGGCCTGCGGGTCGGCGTCGAACCCCTCCTCGCCCAGCTCGGGCACCGTCCCGACGGTCATCCCGAGCTCGCGGGCCAGCGGGGCGAGGGTCTGCCCGCAGCGCACCGGCGGGGCGGCCAGCAGCCGGGTCGGCCCGAAGACCGGCAGGACGGCGGCCAGCGTCGCGGCCTGCGCGCGGCCCCGCCGGTCCAGCGGGCGCTGGTCGTCCGGGCCCTCCCAGTCCGACCGGTCGCCGGCCGAGGCGTGCCGCACCAGCAGCACCCGGGGCGACCGGGGCGCGTCGGTGCGGGCGAGGTCCTCGAGCACCGCCCGGTCGTGGCTGTGGCTGACCAGCTCGACGGCCTCGGCCACCGGCAGCCAGCGCAGCTCGTCGACCTCGTCGTTGGGGGCGAACGCCCCGCCGACGGCCTCCATGACCCAGTAGTCGACCCGCTTGGGGCCCAGCCGGTGCGCATACCGGGTCTGCACGCTGCGCCGGCCGACGGCCACCTGCAGGCCGGTCTCCTCGCCGACCTCCCGGACGGCGGCGACCAGCGGGTGCTCACCGGCGTCCAGCTTGCCCTTGGGCAGCGACCAGTCGTCGTACTTGGGCCGGTGCACCACCGCGGTCTCGACCGCGCCGCCGTCCCCGGTGCGCCAGACCACGCCGCCGGCGGCGGGGATCAACCGGTCGTCCTCAGCCAGCGTTCTCACCCCGTAGCGCCAGCAGCTCCTTCTGGTTGTCGCGCTCACCGGTGCGGGTCCAGGTCGCGTCGCCGGCCAGCTGCCAGCTGCGCACGTCCGGGGCCATCGCCTCGTCGAACATGCGCTTCAGCTGGCGGGCGGCCGCCGGGTCGTTGACCCGGAGCAGCACCTCGACCCGCCGGTCCAGGTTGCGGTGCATCAGGTCGGAGCTGCCCAGCCACCACTCCGGTGAACCGTCGTTGGCGAAGTTGACCACCCGGGAGTGCTCCAGGAACCGGCCGACGATCGAGCGGACCCGGATGTTCTCGCTCAGCCCGGGCACGCCGGGGCGCAGGGCGCAGATGCCGCGGATGACCAGCTCCACCGGCACTCCGGCCAGCGACGCCTCGTACAGCGCGTCGATGATCTGCTCGTCGACCAGCGAGTTCACCTTGATCCGGATGCCCGAGGGCTTGCCCTCCGCAGCGTGCCGGGCCTCGCGGCGGATCTTCTCCACCAGGCCGGTGCGGATCCCGTGCGGGGCGACCATCAGCGAGCGGTAGGTGGTCTGCCGGGAGTAGCCGGTGAGGGTGTTGAACAGGTCGGTGAGGTCCGCGCCCACCCGGGGGTCGGCGGTGAGGATGCCGAGGTCCTCGTAGATCCGGGCGGTCTTCGGGTTGTAGTTGCCGGTGCCGATGTGGCAGTACCGGCGGATGACGCCGTGCTCCATCCGGACGACCAGCGCGGTCTTGCAGTGGGTCTTCAGGCCGACCAGCCCGTAGACGACGTGGCAGCCGGCGCGCTCCAGCGAGCGGGCCCAGCTGATGTTGGCCTCCTCGTCGAACCTGGCCTTGATCTCGACCAGGACGACGACCTGCTTTCCCGCCTGCGCCGCCTCGATGAGCGCCGAGACGATCGGGGAGTCACCCGACGTGCGGTACAGCGTCTGCTTGATCGCCAGCACGTGCGGGTCGGCGGCGGCCTGCTCGATGAAGCGCTGCACGCTGGTGGCGAAGGAGTCGTAGGGGTGGTGCACCAGCACGTCCCCCTCCCGCAGCGTGGCGAACACGCTCTTGGGGGTCTCGCCCTCGCTGAGCCGGGGGTGCGTGGCCGGGACGAACGGCTCGTCCTTGAGCTCGGGCCGGTCCAGGTCGTAGAGCGCCATCAGCGACCCGAGGTCGAGCAGCCCGGGCACCGAGACGACGTCGGCCGGGCTGATCTCCAGCTCGTGCACCAGGACGTCGAGGATCTGCGGGTCCATCGTCTCGGTGACCTCCAGCCGCACGGCCGGACCGAACCGGCGCCGGGCCAGCTCCCGCTCGAGGGCCTGCAGCAGGTCCTCGTCGCGGTCCTCCTCGACCTCCAGGTCGGCGTTGCGGGTGACCCGGAACAGGTGGTGGTCGATGACGTCCAGGCCGGGGAACAGCGCGGTGAGGTGGGCCGCGATCAGGTCCTCCAGCGGGAGGAACACCGCCTCGGCGTCCGTGCTGTGCGTGCTCGCCCCGATCGGGATGAAGCGCGGCACGTTGTTGGGCACCTTGATCCGGGCGAAGCGGGGGGCGCCGGTGTCCGGGTCGCGCACCGAGACGGCGAGGTTCAGCGAGAGCCCGCTGATGTAGGGGAAGGGGTGCGCGGGGTCGACCGCCAGGGGCGTGAGCACGGGGAAGACCTGGTCCCGGAAGTACTCCCGCAGCCGCATCGCGTCGGCCTCGGCCAGGTCCGACCAGTGGATGATCCGGATGCCCTGCTCGGCCAGCCGCGGGGCGACGTCCTTGTCGAAGACGCTGGCGTGCCGGTGCACCAGGTCCTGGGTGCGCTCGGTGACCCGGGCCAGCTGCTCCCGGATGGTCAGGCCGTCGGGGGAGCGGACGGTCAGCCCGGTGCTCTGCCGCCGCTTCATCCCCGCGATGCGGACCATGTAGAACTCGTCGAGGTTGCTCGCGAAGATCGACAGGAACTTGACCCGCTCGAGCAACGGCAGCGCGTCGTCCTCGGCCAGCTCGAGGACCCGGGAGTTGAAGTCCAGCCACGAGAGCTCGCGATTGAGGAAGCGGTCGGCGGGCAGCGGTGGAGAGGCAGCGGGCACGGGTCGATCCTGCCTCACCTGGCGGTGGAGGAGAGGAACCCCGTCGTCCGGGGCCCGACCCCGAGCTGCCGGGCGGCCGCCAGGTCGGCGGGGGTGTCGACGTCCTGACGGAGCCCGGGCCAGGCCCCGGTCAGGGAGACCGCTCCGCTCCCGGTGTGGGCGGCGGCGGACCCGGGCCCGAAGCGCGGGTCGAGCTCCCCGGCGGACACGGCCAGCAGCGTCGTCCCGGTGCCCGCGGTGTCGGAGACGAAGCTGCGTGGCCGGCCGGCCGCCTCGGCCAGCGCGCCGGACAGCTCGTCGGTCCGCAGGGCGGGCAGGTCGGAGTGCAGCGCGGCCAGCGGGCCGGCGCCGGCGGCCCGGGCGACGCGGGCACCGTGCTCCACCGCGGCGTTGAGGCCGCGGCCGGGCCGGTCCTCGACCGCGCGGGCGCCCAGGCCGGTGACCACGGCCGTGGCCTGCCGGTCGTCGGTGACCACGAGCACCAGGCCGACGGCGGGGCTGGCCAGCGCCGCGGCCACGGTGTCGCCCAGCAGGGCCAGCACCAGCTCCTCGTGCACGGCCGGGGTGCCGGTGGTCAGCGGTGCCAGCCGGGTCTTCGCCGCGGCGAGCCGCTTGGCCGGGACGACGACCGACCACCGCTGCACCGGTCAAGCTCAACACACCGGGTCCGGGTGAGGTGCACGGCCGGTGGCGGGGGGCCGCTGCACCGGTCACCGGGGAAGGTGATCTGCTCCCCCCACCACAGTCCTCCGGCCCCGAGGAGCCCGCGTCGATGAGCACCACCCCCGACCGCACCGCCGAGGTCGCCGCCGCCGCGGCGGGCCACCTGGAGTCGTGGCTGGAGCACCAGCGCCGTCGGCTGCGGGTGCCGGGCGTGCAGGCCGCCGTCCGGGTCGGTGGCGAGCTGGTGCTGGACAGCGCGCTGGGGGTCGCCGACTCCGACAGCGGGGCGCCGCTGACCCCCGGCCACCTGTTCCGGATCGCCTCGCACTCCAAGACCTTCACCGCCACCGCGGTGCTGCAGCTGGTCGAGGCCGGGCGGATGCGGCTGGACGACCCGATCGGGCAGTGGGTGCCGGCGCTCGAGGGGTCGGCGCTCGCCGTGGTCACCGTGCGGGAACTGCTCGGTCACCAGGGCGGGGTCATCCGGGACGGCCGGGACAACGACCACTGGCAGCTGGGCCGGCCCTTCCCGGACGCGGAGCTGCTGCTGCGCATCGCGGTCGAGGAGGGCGCGGTCCTCGGGCGCAACGAGCACTTCAAGTACTCCAACATCGGCTACTCGCTGCTCGGGTCGGCGATCGAGGCGGTCACCGGCACCTCCTACGCCGAGCACGTGCAGCGTGCGGTGATCGACCCCCTGGGCCTGGCCGACACCGGCCCGGAGTGGGACCCGGCCCGGGCCGGCGAGCACGCCACCGGGCACACCGGCCTGCTGGACGGGGACGACACCCGGCTGACCATCCCGGCCGTGGACACCCGGGCGATGGCCGCCGCGACCGGCTTCTGGTCGACCGCTCGCGACCTCACCGTCTTCGGCACGGCCCTGACCACCGGCGACACCCGGCTGCTGCGGGAGGACACCAAGCGGCTCATGCGCCGGCCGGAGTCCGAGATCCGCGCGCACGGCGCCCCGCCGCGGCACTACGGGCTGGGCCTGGACCTGCGGACGGTCGGGGAACGCCGGCTGGTGGGGCACAGCGGCGGCTTCCCGGGGCACATCACCCGCACCTGGATCGACCCGGAGGCCCAGGTCGTCGTGACCGTGCTGACCAACGCCGTGGACGGGCCGGCCGACGTGCTGGCCCGTGGCCTGTTCGGCCTCCTCGACCTGGCGCTGGCCGCGCCTGCCGGGGAGCCGCAGCGCCCGGCGGCGGAGCTGGCCCGCTACGCCGGCCGCTTCGTGAACCTCTGGGGGGCCACGGACGTCGCGCTGCTGGGCGGCCGGCTGGTGCTGCTGCACCCCGGCGCCCCCGAGCCGGCGGAGGACCACCTCGAGCTCACGGTGGAGGGCCCGGACACGCTGCGCCAGGAGGCGGTCGCCGGGTTCGGTGCGGCCGGGGAGACGGTGGAGTACACCTGGGCCGACGACGGCACCGCCGCCGCGGTGCGGTTCGGTGGCATCTCGGCCTGGCCGGCCGAGGTCTTCCGGGCCCAGCGGGCCGCCCAGGTCCGCGCCGGCGGGGCCGGCCGATGACCGCCCTGCTGTTGCGGTCGGCGTGGCTGGACGGCCGGACCCGCGACGTCCTGGTCGCCGAGGGGCGGGTGCGGGCGATCGCCGACGACCTGTCCTCCGGTGCCCCGGGGCTCGACCGGCTCCCCGTCCCGCTGGAGGTGGTGGACCTGGCCGGCGCCGTGCTGCTGCCCGGCCTGCAGGACGCGCACACCCACCTGGAGCAGTGGGCCGCGACCCAGCGGCGGGTCGACGTCTCCGGGGCGCAGTCGGCGAAGGAGGCCGCCGCCCTGATGGCCGCCGCGCTGCAGGCCGCGCCGCCCGCACCGGCAGCGGTGGTGCTGGGCCACGGCTTCCGGGACGCGCTGTGGGCCGAGCCGGCCACCGCCGCCGTCCTGGACGACGCCCTGGCCGGGGTGGCGCCGCCGGACACCAGCGTCGTCCTGGTCAGCGGCGACCTGCACACCACCTGGGCGAACACCGCCGCCACGCGGCGCTTCGGCCTGAGCGACCCGACCGGGGTGGTGCTGGAGCAGGAGGCGATGGACGTCGTGGCCCGGGCCGCCCGCGTCGACCCGGCCGTCCTGGACGGCTGGGTGCTGGACGCCATGGTCGTGGCGGCGGCGCGTGGCCTCACCTCCGTCGTCGACCTCGAGTACGGGGACCTGGTCAGCTCCTGGGCCCGGCGGGCCGGGCTGCGGGAGGGCGGTCCTGCGCTGCGCGTGCGGGCCGGGGTCTGGATCGACCGGCTGGAGGAGGCGATCGCCGCCGGGCTGCGCAGCGGCGACCCGCTGCCCGGGGTGAGCGACCCGGTCGCCGCCGACCGGGTGCGGATGGGCCCGCTGAAGGTGTTCGTCGACGGCTCGCTCGGCACCCGCACCGCCTTCTGCCACGACCCCTACCCGGGGGCGGCGGGGGAGGACGCGCACGGGGTGCTGCGCACCCCGCCGGCCGAGCTGGAGCGGCTGCTGCGCCGGGGGGCCGCGGCCGGGCTGGACCTCGCCGTGCACGCCATCGGCGACCGGGCCGCCGCGGTCGCCCTGGACGGGTTCGCCGCCGCCGGCTGCACCGGCCGGATCGAGCACGCCCAGCAGGTGCACGACGCGGACCTGCCGCGCTTCGCCCAGCTCGGTGTGGTCGCCAGCGTCCAGCCCCGGCACGCCCTCGACGACCGGGATGCCGCCGACCAGCACTGGGCCGAGGGGACGGCGCGGGCCTTCCCCTACCGGTCATTGGTCGACGCCGGGGCAGAGATCGTGCTGGGGTCCGACGCGCCGGTGGCCCCGCTGGACCCCTGGGACGGCATCGCCAGCGCCGTCCACCGGTCCCTGGACGACCGCCCGGCCTGGCACCCCGAGCAGCACCTGGACCTGGACACCGCACTGGCCGCGGCCAGTGGTGGACGCCGCGTCGTCCGGGTCGGGGACGTGGCCGACCTGGTGGTCGTGGCGGAGCCGCCCGCGACCGTCCTCGCCCGGGACGGTGCCGACGGACTCCGGGCGACGCAGGTGCTGGCCACCCTGGTCGGCGGCCGGTTCACCCACCGCGCACCCGGGCTCGGCTGACGGGCGCGCGGGAGGTCGCCGCCCGACACCCGGGGGCGCGTGCCGGCCGATCCGGGCCGGGGGGCACGATCATGGGCTGGGTCGTCGGTGCAGCGCCGGCGGGCCACGAGACGGAAGGGGGCCCGGTGTCCGAGCACCTGTCACCGCGCGCGGCCACCGTGCCCGCCCCACGTACCGGGGCCGCCGCATGACCCGCGCCGCCGTGCTGGGCGCCGGCTCGTGGGGCACCACCTTCGCCAAGGTGCTCGCCGACGCCGGGTGCTCGGTGACCCTGCACGCCCGCCGTCCCGAGCTGGTCGCGACGATCACCGCGACCCGCGAGAACGCCGACTACCTGCCGGGCGTGCGGCTGCCCGACGCGGTGCGGGCCACCGGCGACGCGGCCGAGGCGCTCGACGGTGCCGACGTCGTCGTGCTGGCCGTCCCCAGCCAGACGCTGCGGGCCAACCTCACCGGCTGGGCGCCGCTGCTGCCCGCCGGCTCCTCGCTGCTGTCGCTGATGAAGGGCGTGGAGCTCGGCACGACCAAGCGGATGAGCGAGGTGATCTGCGAGGTCACCGGCGCCGGCGCCGACCGGGTGGCGGCGCTGTCCGGGCCCAACCTGGCCCGGGAGATCGCCGAGGAGCAGCCCTCGGCCACGGTCATCGCCTGCGTGGACGCCGACCGGGCCGCAGCGCTGCAGGCGGCCTGCCACACCCGCTACTTCCGGCCGTACACCAACCCGGACCTGGTCGGCTGCGAGCTGGGCGGTGCGGTCAAGAACGTGATCGCGCTGGCCTGCGGGGTCGCCGCCGGCCTCGGCTTCGGTGACAACACGCGGGCCTCGTTGATCACCCGCGGTCTGGCCGAGACCGCCCGGCTGGGCATCGCGCTCGGTGCCGACGTCACCACCTTCGCGGGGCTGGCCGGGCTGGGCGACCTGGTGGCCACCTGCTCCTCGCCGCTGTCGCGCAACCGCACCTTCGGTGAGCACCTCGGCCAGGGGATGTCGGTCGCCGAGGCCGAGCAGATCACCAAGCAGACCGCCGAGGGCGTGAAGAGCTGCCGCTCGGTGCTGGACCTGGCCCGCGCCCACGGGGTCGACGTGCCGATCACCGAGGCGGTGGTCCGGGTCTGCCACGAGGGCGAGTCCGCCGCCCAGATGGTGCGCGAGATGATGTCCCGAGAGGCCAAGCCGGAGTAGCTCCCCGGGGCGCCGTCGCACACCCGTGGAGGACCGTCCGTGACCACTCCTGACCTGCCCGCCGACCTCGGCGACGGCACCCGGCTGGTCCACGCCGGTGACGACCCGGCGGTGCCGGGCGCCCCCCTGCGTCCGTCGCCGGTCTTCGCCGCGCCGTACCACCTCGGGGACGAGGCCCCCGGCTGGCAGGGCGCCGACGGCTACGCCCGCCCGGACAACCCGACGCTGCGGGTGTTCGAACGTGCGGTCGGCGAGCTGGACGGCGGCGACTGCCTGTCCTTCGCCACGGGCATGGCGGCGATCAGCTCCGCCGTCCTGGCACTGGTCGGCCCCGGCGACCGGGTCGTGCTGCCGGCGGACGGCTACTACGCGACCCGGGTGCTCGCCCGCGACGAGCTGGCCCGCTTCGGCGTGCAGGTGCAGCTCGTGCCCACCCTGGAGATCGAGGACGTCGCCGCCCGCGGGGACCTCGACGGGGCGCGGCTGGTGCTGCTGGAGACCCCCAGCAACCCGCAGCTGGACGTCTGCGACATCGCCGCCGTCGCCCGGGCCACCCAGGCCTCCGGCGCGGTGCTGGTGGTGGACAACACCACGGCGAGCCCGATCGGGCAGCGCCCCCTGTCGCTGGGTGCCGACGTCACCGTGGGCTCGGACACCAAGGCCCTCACCGGGCACAGCGACGTCCTGCTCGGGCACGTCAGCACGGCCCGCACCGAGCGCGGCCGGGAGCTGCACACCCGGATCGCCGCCTGGCGCAAGACCACCGGCAACACCCCCGGGGTGTTCGAGGCGTGGCTGGCGCACCGGTCGATGGGCACCCTGGACCTGCGGCTGGCCCGGCAGGCCGCCAACGCGGCCGCGCTGTCGGAGCTGCTGGCCGGGCACCCGGCGGTCAGCGGCGTCCGGTGGCCCTGGCGGCCGCAGGACCCGTCGTACGCGCTGGCGACCCGGCAGATGCTGCGCCCCAACGGCGTGGTCTCCGCCGAGCTCGCCGACGAGGCCGCCGTGGCCCGCCTGGTGCGCGGCAGCCGGCTGATCGCGGCCGCGACCAGCTTCGGTGGCATCCACACCACCGTGGACCGGCGGGCACAGTGGGGCGGGGACGCCGTCCCGGCCGGGTTCGTGCGGTTCTCCTGCGGCATCGAGGACACCGCCGACCTGGTGGCCGACCTGACTTCCGCGCTCGGGACCCTCGGCTAGGGTCGGCGCGATGACCGGGAAGGCGCGCAAGACCAGGGTCGCTGTCGTCTTCGGCGGGCGGAGCGCGGAACACGCGATCTCCTGCGTGTCGGCCGGGAGCGTGCTGGCCGCGCTGGACCCGGCGCGGTACGAGGTGGTGCCCGTCGGCATCACCCGGGACGGCCGCTGGCTGCTGCACGACGGCAAGGCCCTGGCCATCGACGACGGGCAGCTGCCCGAGGTCGTCGACGGCACCGCGGTGTCGCTCGTGGGCGACCCGGCCGGCCGGGGGCTGGCGGTGCTGGACGCCGGGCAGGCGATCGGCCGGCTCACCGAGGTCGACGTCGTCTTCCCCGTGTTGCACGGCGCCTACGGCGAGGACGGCACCATCCAGGGCCTGCTGGAGATGTCCGGGCTGCCCTACGTCGGCTCCGGGGTCTTCGCCAGCGCTGCGTCGATGGACAAGGAGTTCACCAAGAAGCTGCTCACCGCCGCCGGCATCCCGCAGGGTGACCACGTGGTGCTGCGCGACGCCTCCGGTGCGCTTTGCGCCGACCCGGCGCTGCTGGACGAGGCGGCCCGGGCCCGGCTCGGGCTGCCGGTCTTCGTCAAGCCCTCCCGCGCCGGCTCCAGCATCGGCATCACCAAGGTCACCGACTGGGCGCAGTTCCCGGCCGCCGTCGCGACGGCGGCCGCGGTCGACCCGAAGGTGGTGGTCGAGGCCGCGGTGCCCGGCCGGGAGATCGAGTGCGGGGTGCTCGCCGCGCCCGGCGCGGGGCTGCCCGACGTCAGCCTGCCGGCGGAGATCCGGCTGCGGCCGGGCACCGACTGGTACGACTTCGACGCCAAGTACCTCGAGGACGCCGTCGAGTTCGACGTGCCCGCCGACCTCACCCCCGAGCAGGTCCGGGCGGTGCAGGAGACGTCCCGCCGGGCCTACCTGGCCCTGGACTGTGCCGGCCTGGCCCGGGTCGACTTCTTCCTGACCACCGACCCGGCGACCGGTGCCGACCGGTGGGTCGTCAACGAGGTCA
Organism: Modestobacter sp. VKM Ac-2984; assembly: GCF_026967985.1. GTDB lineage: Bacteria > Actinomycetota > Actinomycetes > Mycobacteriales > Geodermatophilaceae > Modestobacter. Next base: position 294,440 of record NZ_JAPVBJ010000004.1, read on the forward strand.
ACACGATGCCCGGCTTCACCCCGATCTCGATGTTCCCGCGGATGTGGGCCGCCTCCGGGGTCAGCTACCCGGAGCTGGTCGACCGGCTGGTGGCCAGCGCCCTGGCCGGCCGGGTCCCGGACGGCAGCCTGCGGGACGGCGCCGTGCTGGGCGCCGGATGACCTCCCGGCTGCGGCGGGGCGCCGCGGCCGCAGTGCTGCTCGTCTCCCCGGTGTGCACCGGCTGCGCGTCCTCCGACGCCGAGCCGGTACCGGAGGCGGCGGCGTCGGTGGCGACCCCGACCAGCGCGGCCGAGCTGGAGGCGCTGCTGGTCGAGGAGGTGCCCTCCGGGCTGCCACGGGTGTCCGACGACGAGCTGGACCCGCCGGCGGGGGAGAAGACGATCGACGACGTCGCCCGGTACGGGGAGGACGCGCAGCGCCAGCAGGAGGTGCTCGCCGACTACGGGTACACCCGCGGCTGGGAACGCTTCTGGCGGTCGGGCGAGGAGCTGACCAGCGTCTTCATCGACCAGTTCGCCGACCCGGCCGGCGCGGTCACCTACGCCGACGACCTCGCCCGCAACGACGCCGAGCACTACGGCGGCGACCTGGACCGCTCGCCCGGGGGGCTGCCGGACGACTGTGTGCTGCTCGCCCAGGACGACCCGGCGCCCGAGACCAAGATGTCCGGCCCGGCGGTCTTCGCGTGGTGCTCGGCCGGGGTCTTCACCGTCGCGGTCGCAGCCGTCGCCGATACCCCCGAGGCGGCGCGCCGCGAGCTGGAGGCGGTCACCACCGCTCAGCTCGACCGGCTCCCCGAGTGATCGAGCTGGCCCCCGTGCAGGGTCCCGCCGCGAGCTTGCGAGTGGCGGGGGGCACGGGGGTCCTTCCTCAGTCGGGCAGCGGGGCCGGGGTCGGGGCGGTGTAGGGGATCGCGCCGGCGATGAGCGGGCTCAACGCGGTGGGTGCGGCGCTGTCGGAGCTGGCCGGCACCCGCACCTGCACCGGGACGTTGCGGTCGACCGTCGTCCACACGTAGACGTCGGGGTCGGTGGTGTCGACGAACCACTCCACGCCGGAGACCAGCAGCGTCTGCGGGCCGCCGACGACGTAGCCGGCCGGCGGCTCGGCGCCGCAGATCAGCACGGTCGCCGGGTCGCCCCAGGCGTAGGCGAAGGGGCTGTCGGAGTCGACCCGGCGCGAGGTCTCCTCGGCCAGCTCGAGCGGCAGCTGGCTCATCAGCGCCGGGCAGGCGAGATCGGCCTCCGGGGTGATGTCCGGGGTGTCGACGGGCAGCGCCGGCAGCTCGGCGCGGGGCGCCGAGCTGGTGCCGGAGATCTCCGCGACCGCGTCCGGCTCCTCCTCGGCCTCGGTGCTGCGGCCGACCACGTTGACCAGCACGAGCAGCACGACGACCAGCGGCACCAGGACGGCGGTGGCGATCAGCGCCGCCCGCCGCAACGGGTCCGCGGGCGGCGGGGTGGCCTGGTCGGGCGCGGGGGTGCTCAAGCGGCTCAGAGGTTGACGACGGGGCAGGTCAGCGTGCGGGTGATCCCGTCGACGGACTGCACCCGGGCCACCACCAGCCGGCCGAGCTCGTCGACCGTGTTCGCCTCGGCGCGCACGATGACGTCGTAGGGGCCGGTGACGTCCTCGGCCTTGGTCACGCCGGCGATCTCGCTGATGCTCGCGGCGACCGCGGCTGCCTTGCCGACTTCGGTCTGGATCAAGATGTAGGCGTGGACCACGGGTTGACCTTCCTCGGGCAGTGCCTCGACGCCGGCTGCCACGTCGGCAGCGGCGGGGGGTGCGACCGGCCTGCCGAGCAGCGGGCCGATCGGCAACGTACCCCAGCCGGGGGGAGTGACCGATGACTCGGCCCCGCCCCCTGGGCCTCCAGCCGGACCCGGACGACAGCGTCGGCGCGGTCGGGGAGTTCGCCGTCATCGGCCGGGTCGTGGCCCGCTCCGGCGCCGCCACGGTGGCCGACGTGGGCCCCGGCGACGACGCCGCGGTGCTGCGCACCCCCGACGGCCGGGTGGTCGCCTGCACCGACGTCCTGGTGGAGGGGCGGCACTTCCGCCGCGACTGGTCCTCCGCCGAGGACGTCGGGCACAAGGCGGCCGCCGCGAACCTGGCCGACATCGCCGCCATGGGCGCCGTGCCGACCGCGTTGCTGGTCGGGCTCGCCTGCCCGGCGGGCACCCCGACCGCCTGGCTGGAGGACGTCGCGGTCGGGATGGCCGCCGAGTGCGCCCCCTTCGGTGCCGCCGTCGTCGGCGGGGACACCTCGGCCAGTGCGCCGGACTCCCAGGCGGTCGTGCTGTCGGTGACGGCGCTGGGCGACCTGGGTGGTCGGGCACCGGTGCTGCGCAGCGGCGCCCGTCCGGGGGACGTCGTCGCCGTCGCCGGGCGACTGGGCTGGTCGGCCTGCGGGCTGGCCGTGCTGCGCCGGGGCTTCTCCTCACCGATCGCCGCCGTGCGCGCGCACCGCCGGCCGACGCCGCCCTACGCCGCCGGCCCCGCCGCCGCGGACGCCGGGGCCACCGCGATGTGCGACACCAGCGACGGGCTGCTCGCCGACGCCGGTCACCTGGCCGCCGACAGCGGGGTGCTGATCGACCTGGACCGGGCCGCGCTCCAGGAGGCGTTCGTCGACCCCGCCGGGCCGCTGCCGCAGGTCGCGGCGGCGCTGGGTGGGGACCCGATGGCGTGGGTGCTGACCGGCGGTGAGGACCATGCGCTGGTGGCGACCTTCCCGGCCGGCACCGACCTGCCGCCCGGCTGGACGGTGGTCGGCGCGGTGCACGCCAGCGGTGGCGACGGGCCCGGCGTGCAGGTGGACGGGGTCCCCGCGGCCCGGGTGGCCGAGGAGCTGGGGGAGGGTGCGGGGCATGTCCACTTCGGCTGAGGTCCCGGGGGTCGCGTCCGGGCCGGCGCAGCTGCGCGTCGTCGGCTACGCGGACCCGGTGGCGCAGCACCTGATCGAGCGGGTGCAGCAGGAGTACGTCGTCCGGTACGGCGGCCGGGACGACGCGGTGGTCGACCCGGGCGAGTTCTCCCCGCCGCTGGGGCTGTTCCTGGTCGCCGAGGTCGACGGGGTACCGGCCGGCTGCGGTGGCTGGCGGGCACACGGGCACGGGGTGGCCGAGCTCAAGCGGATGTACGTGGAGCCGGGCTTCCGGCGCCGGGGGTTGGCCGCGCAGGTGCTGGCCGAGCTGGAGCGCACCGCGGCCGCGGCCGGGGCCGTGCGGCTGCTGCTGAACTCCGGTGACCGGCAGCCCGAGGCCCTGGCGCTCTACGACCGGGCGGGCTACACCCCGGTGGCCGGCTACGGCATCTACGCGGACTCGCCGGAGGCGGTCTTCCTCGGCAAGGAGCTCGTCGCCGACCGGCCGGTGGCGGAGGAGGACGCATGGGCGTCGTGACGTTCTCGGCGTCCTTCGGGGCCGGCGGCGCCGAGATCGCCCCGGCCGTGGCCGAACGGCTCGGCCTGCCCTTCCACGACCGGGTCATCCCGGCGCAGGTGGCCGGTCGGCTCGGGGTCCCGGTGGCCGAGGCCGAGGCCAACGACGAGACCATCGCCCGCGGGCTGTGGCGGCTGGTCAGCTCGCTGGGCACGATGCCCGACCCGGTGGGCGGGGTGCTGCCCACCGGTTCGCTGCCCGACGAGCGGGCCTACCGGCAGCAGACCGAGTGGGTGGTGACCGAGATCGCGGCGGGGTCCGGGGGCGTCGTGCTCGGGCGCGCGGGGGCGATGGTGCTGCGCGACCGGCCCGACGTCCTGCACGTCCGGCTGGACGGGCCGCCGGAGCGGCGGCTGGCGGCCGCGGTCGAACACCTCGGCGGGCCCGTCGAGGAGGTGCGCCGGGAGCAGGAGGCCGCCGACGCCGCACGGACGGCCTACGTGCGGCACTTCTACCGCTGCGACCCGGCGGAGGCCCGGCACTACCACCTCGTCGTCGACAGCACCGCGCTGCCGTACGCCACCGTTGTGGACCTGGTGGTCGCCGCGGCCCGCGCGCGGGGGATCGGCCACTGAGCCGGTCGGGAACGCCGAAGACCCCGGAGGTCCTCAGGACCTCCGGGGTCTTCTCAGCTCAGCACTGCCAGGCTTTTCGGCCCCCTGCAGGGTCCCGCGGTGAGCTTGCGAACCGTGGGGGGTACGGGGTCCTTTCTCAGGCCCGAGCGACCTTGCCCGCGCGGATGCACGAGGTGCAGACGTTCATGCGCTGGCGGCCGCCACCGGTCAGCGCGGCGCGGACGGACTGGATGTTCGGGTTCCAACGGCGCGGCGTGCGGCGGTGCGAGTGCGACACCGACATGCCGAAACCGGGGCCCTTGCCACACACATCGCACACGGCAGCCACGGTCGATCACTCCCAGAGAATTGGTCCAGCTGAAGTCAGGTCCTGAAGTCAGGTCGCAGTGCGCGGCGGAGACCCGGGCGGGAGCCCAGGGCATGGTCCTGCCACGCACAACTGGAGACCACTGTAGCCGGTGCCCGCGAGCCGTGTCGGACCGCCCCGTCCCTCGGGGCCGGGCGGGGGCGGGAAGGTCGTGGGCACCCGGTCGTGTCGGTGGCCCCCGGTACCCTGCCGCACGTGCTGGAGGCGCTGGACGAGGCCGCGGTCGGCCGATGGAGCTCCGCCGTCGTCGACACGCTGACGCAGGCGCGTGGCCGGCTCGACGAGCTGAACGTCTTCCCCGTCCCCGACGGTGACACCGGCACCAACCTGCTGATGACCGCCCAGGCCGCGCACGCGGCGCTGACCGGCGCCGACGGCACCGAGTCCGCCTGGGACGTGCTGGCCCGTGGCGCCGTGCTCGGCGCGCGCGGCAACTCCGGGGCGATCCTGGCCCAGCTGCTGCGCGGGCTCGCGGACGGGCTGGCCGACGTCGAGCACGTCCACGGGCCGGTGCTCGCCGAGGCGCTGGCCTCGGCCGCCGGCACCGCCTACGCCGCGGTCGCCGATCCGGAGGAGGGCACCTTCCTCACCGTGGCCCGGGCCGGCGCCGATGCGGCCACCGCCGCCGTCGCCGCCGGGCAGGCCGGTCTGGCCGACGTCGTCCGGGCAGCCGCGGAGGGTGCGCTCACCGCCCTGCGGGCGACCACCGGCCAGCTGGCCGCGCTGCGCGACGCCGGCGTGGTCGACGCCGGGGGAGCCGGCTGGTGCCTGGTGCTCGATGCGCTGGTCGGCACGGTCACCGGCACGACGCCGGTCCGCGCGCCGCTGGACGGGCGGCCCGCCCGGCCCCGCCGGTCACCGTGGCCGGTGCCGGCTGCGCCCGCCCCCGGGCCGGGCAGCGAGGTGCAGTTCCTGCTCGCCGACTCCGACGAGGCCGCCGTCTCCCGGCTGCAGGCGCGGCTGGCCGAGCTGGGCGACTGCCTGGTCGTCGTCGGCGTCGACACCCCGGGCGGCCGGGAGTGGAACGTCCACGTCCACGTGAGCGACGTCGGCGCCGCGGTAGAGGCGGGGATCGAGGCGGGGCGGCCGCACCGGATCTCGGTGACCCCGCTGGCCCCGGTGCGGGCGCCGGCCGCCGCGGCGGGCGTGCGCGCCGTGCTCGCGCTGGCCTGCTCCGCCGGGCTCGCCGAGCTCTTCGGAGCCGAGGGCGTCACCGTGCTGACCGCACCGGTCGACGCGGTCGACGAGGACGCCGTCCTGCAGGCGGTGCTGGACACCGGGGCCGAGCAGGTCGTCGTGCTGCCCAACCACTGGGAGGTCACCGCGGTGACCGCCTGCGCCGCCGACCGGGCGCGCGAGGAGGGGCGGGACGTCGTGGTCGTCCCGACCCGGTCGGCCGTGCAGGGCCTGGCGGCGCTCGCCGTCGCCGACCCGGCCCGCCGCTTCGGGGACGACGTCATCGCCATGGCCGAGGCCGCGGCCGCGACCCGGTGGGCGGAGGTGACCGTCGCCGAGCAGGAGGCGCTCACCTCGGCCGGCCGCTGCGCCCCCGGGGACGTGCTGGGCAGCGCGGAGGGCGACGTCGTGGTCATCGGCGCCGACCAGGTCACCGTCGCCCGCGACCTGCTGGACCGGCTGCTGTCGGCCGGCGGGGAGATGGCCACCGTCGTCGTGGGGGAGGAGCCCGCCCTCGGCGACGCGGTCTGCGCCCACCTCTCCGCGGTGCACCCGACGGTCGAGGTGGTCCGCTACGCCGGCGGCGCCGGGGCCGTGCCCCTGCTGATCGGGGTCGAGTAGTGGCGATCTCCATGGACACGCCGCTGACCCGGGTCCTCGGCCCGAAGACGGCGAAGGTGATGGCCGAGCAGCTGGCGCTGCACACGGTGCGCGACCTGCTGCGGCACTACCCCCGCCGTTACGCCCGGCGCGGGGAGATGACCCGGCTGGACGGCCTGGAGGTCGGCGACCGCGTGACCGTGCTCGCGCAGGTGAAGAGCGTCAGCACCCGGCGGATGCAGCAGCGCCGCGGCACGCTCACCGAGGTGACCGTCGGCGACGGCGCGGGCAGCATGCGGCTGGTCTTCTTCAACAACCGGCACGCGCACCTCGACGTCGGCGAGTGGGGGCTGTTCGCCGGCACCGTGGGTCTGTGGCGGGGGGACAAGCAGTTCAGCCACCCCGACTGCCACATCATCACCGGGGACGACGACGACTGGGCTCGGGCGCTGGTGCCCCTCTACCCGGCGAGCAAGGACGTCTCCAGCTGGGTCATCCAGAAGTCGGTCAAGCTCCTGCTGGACGACGCCCACTCCCTGGAGCAGCTGCTCGACGACCCGATCCCGGCGACGGTCCGGGAGCGGCACGGCCTGGTCGACCTGGCCACCGCACTCCGGCAGAAGCACCGGCCGGAGAACCAGGAGCAGGTCGACTCCGCCGACGAGCGGCTCAAGTGGGACGAGGCGCTGGTGCTGCAGGCGACGCTGGCCGCCCGTCGCCGGGCCGCCGCGCTGGAGCCCGGCATCGCCCGACCGGGGCGCCGCGGCGGGCTGCTGGACGCGGTCGACGCGGCCCTGCCGTTCTCCCTGACCGACGGCCAGCGCGAGGTCGGCGAGGAGCTGGCCGCCGAGCTGGCCCGCGAGCAGCCGATGAACCGGCTGCTGCAGGGCGAGGTCGGCTCCGGGAAGACGGTCGTCGCCCTGCGGGCGATGGCCCAGGTCGTCGACGCCGGCGGGCAGGCCGCGCTGCTCGCGCCCACCGAGGTGCTCGCCGCGCAGCACGCCCGCAGCCTGGCCGCGATCCTGGGTCCGCTGGGGCGCGCGGGCGAGCTCGACGGCGACCCGGAGGGCACCCGGGTGACACTGCTCACCGGCTCGCAGAAGGCCGCCGTCCGCCGCGAGGCGCGGGCTGCGGTCGCCGACGGCAGCGCGGGCATCGTGGTGGGCACCCACGCGCTGCTGCAGGAGGGCGTGGAGTTCGCCGACCTCGGGCTGGTCGTCGTCGACGAGCAACACCGGTTCGGGGTGGAGCAGCGGGACGCGCTGCGCGCCAAGGGCACCCGGCCGCCGCATGTGCTGGTCATGACGGCCACCCCGATCCCGCGCACCGTGGCGATGACCGTCTACGGCGACCTGGAGACCTCCACGCTGCGCCAGCTGCCGGCCGGCCGTGGCGGGGTGTCCAGCTCGGTCGTGCCGGTGGGGGAGAAGCCGGCCTGGCTGGACCGTGCCTGGGCGCGGGTGCGCGAGGAGGTGGCGGCCGGCCGACAAATCTACGTCGTCTGCCCCCGGATCGGCGACCTCGAGGACGGCGGCAAGGGCGACGACGGGCCGGACGACGCGGACGGCGCACCGCCGCCGGAGGAGAAGGGCGGCACCAGCGACAAGCGCCCGCCGCTCGCGGTCCTCGATGTCGCCGAGGGGCTGCGTGCCGGTCCGCTGTCGGCGCTGCGGGTGGAGGTGCTGCACGGCCGGATGCCGCCGGAGGAGAAGGAGGCGCGGATGCGGGCCTTCGCCGCCGCGGAGGTCGACGTCCTGGTCGCCACCACCGTCGTCGAGGTGGGGGTCGACGTGCCCAACGCCACGGTGATGGTGGTGATGGACGCCGACCGGTTCGGCGTCAGCCAGCTGCACCAGCTGCGCGGCCGGGTGGCCCGCGGGAAGCACGCCGGGCTGTGCCTGCTGGTCACCGAGGCGCCCAGCACCTCCCCGACCGGGCAGCGGCTGGCCGCGGTCGCCGCGACCACCGACGGCTTCGCCCTCGCCCGGCTCGACCTGGAGACCCGCCGGGAGGGCGACGTGCTGGGCGCGGCGCAGTCCGGCCGCCGGTCGAACGTGAAGCTGCTGTCCCTGCTGGACGACGAGGCACTGATCGCCGAGGCCCGGGTCGAGGCCACGACGCTGGTCGAGCAGGGCCGCGGGCTCGCCGACCACCCTGAGCTGGCCGCCGCCGTCGCCGCCCTGGCGCTGGACGAGCGCGCCACCTACCTGGAGAAGGCATGACGCAGCAGTCCTGGCTCAGCCCGTCCGAGGCCGGCCCCGGAACGGAGCCGACCGGCGTGAGCCCCCGATGACCCGGCTGATCGCCGGCGTGGCCGGCGGCCGTCGGCTCAAGGTGCCCCGGGCCGGGGTGCGCCCCACCGGTGACCGGGCCAGGGAGGGGCTGTTCAACTCCCTCGGCTCGCTGCTGGACCTCGACGGCGCCCGCGTGCTGGACCTCTACGCCGGCTCCGGGGCGCTCGGGCTGGAGGCGCTGTCCCGCGGCGCGGCCGAGGCGGTCTTCGTGGAGTCCGGTGCCGGCGTGCTGCCGGTGCTGCGCGGCAACATCGAGACCGTGGGCCTGCGCGGGGCGCGCGTGGTGCAGGGCAGCGTCCAGACCGTGGTGGCCGCGCCGGCGCCGGCGGAGTTCGACCTGGTGTTCGCCGACCCGCCCTATGCCGCCCCGGTCGAGGAGGTGCTCGGCGTGCTCGAGGCGCTGGCCGGCAACGGCTGGCTGGCCCCGGACGCCGTCGTGGTGGTGGAGCGGTCCAGCCGCGAGAAGACCTTCCCGTGGCCGACACCCTTCGACGGACTGCGTGATCGGCGGTACGGAGAGGCGGTGCTCCGGTACGGTCGCTTGTCGTGAGGCGAGCGGTCTGTCCCGGTTCGTTCGACCCGGTCACCAACGGCCATGTCGATGTGATCGCGCGCGCCGCCGGCCTGTACGACGAGCTGGTCGTCGCGGTGCTGGTCAACCCCGGCAAGGCCGGCCTCTTCGACGTCGACGAGCGGATGGCGCTGCTGCGTGAGGCTGTCGTCGACCTGCCCAACGTCACGGTCGACAGCTTCGAAGGGCTGCTCGTCGACTACTGCCTGGCCCAGCAGATCCCGGTCATCGTCAAGGGCCTGCGGGCGGTCGGCGACTTCGAGTACGAGCTGCAGATGGCCCAGATGAACCGGGAGCTCGCCGCCGTCGAGACCCTGTTCGTGCCCACCGCACCCCAGGTGGGGCACCTGTCCTCCAGCCTGGTCAAGCAGATCGCCCGCTTCGGTGGCGACGTGTCGTCCCTGGTGCCCAAGGCGGTCAACGACCGACTGGTGGCCCAGTCGAAGGGGAGGCAGTCGTGACGGAGGTCGTGTACCGGCTCTACGAGACCGTCGACGAGCTGACGACGGTGATCGAGAACGCCCGCAGCGTGCCGATGTCCAGCTCTTGCATGGTGCCGCGCGACCACCTGCTCGACCTGCTCGACGACCTCCGGGAGAACCTGCCCGAGGAGGTCCAGCAGGCCGGGGCGATCGTCGAGCAGCGCGCCGAGATCCTGCAGCAGGCCCAGGCGGAGGCCGAGCGGCTCACCGGCCGCACCCGCAGCGAGAGCGAGCAGGTGGTCGTCGCCGCCCGCCGGCAGCGGGAGGAGCTGGTCGGCACCGCCCGCCGCCAGCGGGACGAGATCCTCACCGAGGCGCAGGCCCAGGCCGACGAGCTGATCGCCGGCGCGGAGGAGGAGGCCGAGCAGCTGCTCGTCGAGGCCCGCCGGCTGCGGGACCAGCTGGTGCGGGACGGGCAGGAGCAGCGGGCCGAGCTGATCGCCGCGGGTCAGGTCGAGCACGAGCGGCTGCTCACCGAGACCGAGGTCTACCGGACCGCCGTCGACCGGGCCGACGAGCTCGGCGCCCAGACGGCGGCCGAGGTGGCCCGGATGCGGGCCGAGGTGGACGACTACGTCGACAGCCGGCTGGCCGACTTCGGGAACACCCTGGCGCACATGGCACGTTCGGTGGAGAAGGCCCGGGACAACCTCCGCAGCCCGTGACCGGTCCGCCCCACCCCTGACCGGGAGGTGTGGACGGAGGGATCGGGTAGGCTGGACGTCTGTCCGGCTGCTGCCGTCCTGCGTGCTCGTCCGGCGCGGGCCTCCCGCCGGGCACCCCCACCTTCGACGACGACGAGTACCGACATGCCTGCTTCCTCCGCGCGCTCCACGGGGCCGTCCTCCGGCGCTGCGTCCACCGACGCCCGGCGCCCGGTCGGCGACCCCGTCGACAAGCCGCTCCCCACGCCGGCCGAGAAGGCCGCCGAGAAGGCCTGGAAGATCGACCTCCGGGAACTCGGCCGCCGCGCCGGCTCGATGCGTGAGTGGGAGAAGACCCTCCCGGCCCTGGCCGGCTGGGGCGTGGAGATGATCGGCGTCCCCGAGGGTGCCCCGGTCCAGCTCCACCTCCGCCTGGAGTCGGTGATGGAGGGCGTCCTGGTCACCGGCCAGGTCGAGCTCCCGGTCACCGGCCAGTGCGCCCGCTGCCTCGACCCGGTCGAGGACACCGTCGAACTCGACGTCCAGGAGCTCTACGCCTACGCGGGCAGCACCACCGAGGCCACCAGCGGCGAGGACGAGGTGCGCCGCATCGACGGCGACCGGCTCGACCTGGCGCCGCTGGTCCGTGACACCGTCGTCCTGACCCTCCCGCTGTCGCCCACCTGCCAGCCCGACTGTGCCGGCCTGTGCGTCGACTGCGGCGAGCGGCTCGACGACCTCCCTGCCGACCACTCCCACGAGGCGCTCGACCCCCGGTGGGCCGGGCTCGCCGCCCGTTTCACCGAGACGGCCGACAGTGCCGATCCGACCGACAGCGCGGCCGGACCCCAGCCGGGGTCCACCAACCGCACCAACCCAGAGGAGAACTGACCGTGGCCGTTCCGAAGCGGAAGATGTCCCGGAGCAACACCCGCGCCCGCCGGTCGCAGTGGAAGGCCACGGCCCCCACCCTGGCGCCCTGCCCCAACGCGGCCTGCCGTGAGCTCAAGCCGCCGCACCAGGCGTGCCCCACCTGCGGCCAGCACGACGGCCGCCAGGTCCTCTCGGTCTGACCTGCGCGGCTCGAGCGTGGCGCAGCCGACCGGCACACCGGCGTCCTCGGTGCTGAGCTCCCACCCCGGGGAGCCCAGGGCCGAGGACGCCGGTGGTCGTGTGCCCGCCGGCGGTGCCGCACACGCCGAACGGGCGGCCCGCTGGCTGCTCGGGGCACTGGACCTCGAGCTGCCCGGCGACCTGCTCGGGCTGGCGCTGACCCACCGGTCCTACGCCTACGAGAACGGTGGGCTGCCCACCAACGAGCGCCTGGAGTTCCTCGGCGACTCGGTGCTCGGGCTGGTGGTCACCGACGAGCTCTACCGCAGCCACCCCGACCTGCCCGAGGGTCAGCTGGCGAAGCTGCGCGCCTCGGTGGTCAACATGACCTCGCTGGCCCGCGTCTCCCGGTCCCTGGGCGAGGGGGGCATCGGCCCCCACCTGCTGCTGGGCCGGGGTGAGCAGGCCACCGGCGGCCGAGAGAAGGACTCGATCCTCGCCGACGCGCTCGAGGCGCTGATCGGTGCGGTCCACCTCGGGCTGGGGCTGGAGACCGCCTCGGCGGTCGTGCACCGGCTCTTCGACCCGTTGCTGGCCGAGTCGGCCACCCGTGGGGCCGGCCTGGACTGGAAGACCAGCCTCCAGGAGCTCGGCGCCTCCCTGGGCCTGGGCGCACCGGTCTACGAGGTCGAGGACGACGGCCCCGACCACGCCAAGACCTTCACCGCCGCCGTGCTGCTGGCCGGCGAGGTGCGCGGTTCGGGTGCCGGTCGGACGAAGAAGGCCGCCGAGCAGGAGGCCGCCGAGACGGCCTGGCACGCCCTGTCGGCCGACGGCGGACCGACGCAGGACTGAGTCGTGCCGGAGCTGCCCGAGGTCGAGGTCGTCCGCCGCGGACTGGAGCGCTGGGTCGCCGGCCGGACGATCCGCCAGGTCGAGGTGCACCACCCCCGCGCGGTGCGCCGGCACCTGGAGGGGGCCGACCACTTCGTCGCCGCGCTCACCGGCCGGACGCTCACCGCCGCCCACCGCCGCGGCAAGTACCTCTGGCTGCCGCTGGCCGAGCCCGACGGTGCGCCGTCCGGGCAGGCCCTCGTCGCCCACCTGGGCATGAGCGGGCAGCTGCTGGTCGAGAAGCCCGACGAGCCCGACGAGGTGCACCTGCGGGCCCGGTTCCGGTTCACCGACGGCGGCCGCGAGCTGCGCTTCGTCGACCAGCGGACCTTCGGCGGGCTCGCGGTGGAGGAGGCCCCGGCCGACGGCCTCCCGGCGCGGCTGGCGCACATCGCCACCGACCCCCTGGACCCCGGGTTCGACGTCGACGCCTTCAGTGCGGCCCTCCGCCGCCGGCACACCGACGTCAAGCGGGCACTGCTGGACCAGACGTTGATCGGCGGGGTCGGCAACATCTACGCCGACGAGTCGCTGTGGCGGGCCCGGCTGCACGGGGCCCGGCCGACCGACAAGCTCACCCGCGCCCAGGTCAGCGACCTGCTGGAGGGCGTCCGGGATGTGCTCGGCGAGAGCCTGGCGCAGGGCGGCACCTCCTTCGACTCGCTCTACGTCGACGTCAACGGGCAGAGCGGGTACTTCTCCCGGCACCTGGCCGTGTACGGCCAGGTCGACCGCCCGTGCCCCCGTTGTGGCACCCCGATCCGCCGGGAGTCGTTCATGAACCGCTCCAGCTACAGCTGCCCGCAGTGCCAGCCCCGCCCGCGTCCCCGTCCGGCCCGATGAGCGCGCCCCGGCGGGTGGTCGCCCTGGTCGACGGGCAGGTGCAGGGCGTCGGGTACCGCTGGTTCGTGCGGCAGGCGGCGACCGGGCGTGGCCTGACCGGGTCGGCGACGAACCTCCCCGACGGCCGGGTGGAGGTCGTCCTCGAGGGCCCGGACGACGACGTGCGCGCCGTGCTCGCCGAGCTCTCCGGGCCGCGGGCCCCGGGTTCGGTCACCTCGGTGGAGCACCGGGACGACGACGTGCAGGCGGTGCCGGACTTCACCGTCAGGTGACGAAGACGACATCCCCCCGACACGGTGGCGTCGCCGTACTGCCGTTGACCCACGTCGGAGCTGGTGTCACCCTGAGGACACCAGCCCGCGCAGACCGCCCCCCGGCGGTGCGACGGGACCTCCTCCTGCAGTGAAAGGCCGCTGAGCCATGGCCAAGGCCCTGTTCGGTTCCGTCGTCGCTCCCCACGAGCTGCGAGCAGCCGAGGAGAACGCCGCCCTGCGGGCGAAGGTGCGCCGGCTCGAGGCGCAGCTCGCCGTCCTCCGCGAGGAGCGCGACGCGGCGATCGCCCGCGAGCTGCTCACCATGGCCCACGAGTCGGCCGACGCCGTCCTCGCCTGAAGAAGGACCTCGCTGCCCCCACCGCTCGCAAGCTCGCGGCGGGCCCCTGCAGCGAGGCCGGAAGAGCCCCATTGATCCCAGGGACCTCTCCCGTGCACAGCGGGAGGGGCGATCGGCGTGTCGTGGGTGAGGATGGGGCCGCCCTGCGCTGAGCAGGACTGTCGTACCTCCCCGGGAGCCTCTCCACCGTGCACCTGTCCAGCCTGACGCTCAAGGGCTTCAAGTCCTTCGCGTCGCCGACGACGCTGCGCCTGGAACCGGGGATCACCGCCGTCGTCGGCCCCAACGGGTCGGGCAAGTCCAACGTCGTCGACGCCATCGCCTGGGTCCTCGGCGAGCAGGGTGCCAAGAGCCTGCGCGGCGGCAAGATGGAGGACGTCATCTTCGCCGGCACCGCCGGCCGCCCGGCCCTGGGCCGGGCCGAGGTCACCCTCACGATCGACAACGCCGACGGCGCCCTCCCGATCGACTACACCGAGGTCTCGATCACCCGCCGCATGTACCGCTCCGGGGAGAGCGAGTACGAGATCAACGGCGACAAGGTGCGGCTGCTCGACGTCCAGGAGCTGCTCAGCGACTCCGGCATCGGCCGGGAGATGCACGTGATCGTCGGCCAGGGGCAGTTGGACGCCGTGCTGTCCGGCCGCCCGGAGGACCGGCGGGCCTTCGTCGAGGAGGCCGCCGGCGTCCTGAAGCACCGCAAGCGCAAGGAGAAGGCGCTCCGCAAGCTCGACGCGATGCAGGCCAACCTCGACCGGCTCGGCGACCTGACCGCCGAGCTGCGCCGCCAGCTGAAGCCGCTGGGCCGCCAGGCCGAGGTCGCCCGCCGTGCCGCCGGGGTCCAGGCCGATCTGCGCGACGCCCGGCTCCGGCTGCTCGCCGACGACCTGGTCGACCTGCGCGACGCACTGGACGCCGACATCGCCGACGAGACCGCCGCCCGCGCTCGGCGGGCCACCGTGGAGGCGGCGCTGGGCGAGGCCGCCGGCAGCGAGTCGGCGCTGGAGCGGCAGCTCGCCGCCGACGCCCCGGTGCTGGCCGCGGCCCAGGACAGCTGGTTCCGGCTGTCCACCCTCGCCGAGCGGTTCCGCAGCGTGGCCCAGCTCGCTGCCGAACGGCACCGGCACCTGGCCGCCGTCCCCGCCGCCGCGCCCGGTGGCCGGGACCCGGACCAGCTGGACGCCGAGGCCGACCGGGTCGATGCCACCGAGCGGGAGCTGGCCGCCTCCCTGGAGGCCGAGCGGGCCCGGCTGGCCACCGCCGTCGCCGTCCGCGGCGAGGTCGAGACGGCGCTGGCCGAGGCCGAGCGTGCGCTGGTCGCCGCCGCCCGCGCGCTGGCCGACCGGCGTGAGCAGCTGGCCCGGCTCTCCGGGCAGGTGGCTGCGGGCCGGTCCCGAGCCGCGGCCGGCGAGGCCGAGATCGAGCGGCTCGCTGCCGCCGCGACCGAGGCCGCGGACCGCGCCCAGGTGGCCGCCGACCGGCTGGAGGCCCGGCGCGACGAGCTGAGCGCGGACGCCGGCGGCGACGAGGGGCTGGCTGCCGAGCACGCCGCCGCCGTCACCGCACACGCCGCGGCCGCCCGGGCGGTCACCGAGCTGACCGCGGCTGAACGCGCCGCCGAACGGGACCGGGCCGGCTGGCGGGCCCGCCGCGACGCCCTGGCCCTGGGCCTGGCCCCGGCCGACGGCGCCGCCGCGGTGCTCGCCGCGGGGCTGCCCGGGGTGCTCGGTCCGGTGCCCGACCGGCTGGCCGTCCAGCCCGGGGCGGAGGTCGCGCTGGCCGCTGCCCTGGGTGGGCTGGCCGACGCCGTCGTGGTCGATGGGGTCGAGCAGGCGGCCGCCGTGCTCACCCACCTGGCGAGCACCGACGGTGGCCGCGCGGGCCTGCTGGTGACCGGTGGGCTCCCGGCCGTCTCACGGGACGGCTGGCCCGAACTGCCCGCCGGCGCCCGGTGGGCCCTCGACCTGGTGGCGGCCCCCGCCGAGCTCGCCCCCGCGCTGGCCCGGGCGCTGGAGCGGGTCGCCGTCGTCCCCGACCTGCCGGCCGCCGTCTCCCTCGTGCGCACCCACCCCCGGGTCCGGGCGGTCACCGACACCGGTGACCTGCTGGGCGCCGACTGGTCGGTGGGGGGCCAGGCGAACGCGCCCTCGGGGCTGGAGGTGCGTGCGCGTGTCGACGAGGCCGCCGCCGAGCTGGACCGGGCGACCGCGCACGCCGCCGGGCTGGCCGAGGAGCTGGCCCGGGCCCGCGAGGACGCCGCGGCCCGTTCGGCCGACGTCGACGCCGCGCTCACCGCCCGGCAGGCCGGCGACCGGGCGCGGTCCGCGGCCGCCGCCGAGCTGGCCGAGCTCGGTGCCGCGGCGCGCTCCGCCGTGGCCGAGGCCGAACGGCTGGACGCCGCCCGGGTGCGGGCCGAGCAGGCGCGCGAGCAGGCCGTGGCCGGGCTGGTCGAGCTGGAGGAGCGGCTGGCGGCAGCCGAGACCGCGCCGATGGAGGAGGAGCCCTCGACCGACGAGCGCGACCAGCTGCGCGCCGAGGCGAACGCCGCCCGGCAGGCGGAGACCGAGGCCCGGCTGGCCGTGCGCACCGCCGAGGAGCGGGCCCGGTCGCTGGCCGGCCGCGCCGAGTCGCTGCGCCGGCAGGCACGGCAGGAGCGGGCGGCGCGCGAGCGGGCCGCGGCCGCCCGGGTGGCCCGCGAGCGGGGCGCCCGGGTGGCTGCGGAGGTGCGGGCCGGTGCGGAGGAGGCGCTGACCCACCTGGCGACCTCCCTCGCCCGCGCGGCCGCCGAGCGGGACGCCCTGGCCGAGGCACGCACCGGTCGGGAGGCCGAGCTGCTGGTGGTCCGGGCCCGCGTGCGGGAGCACACCGCAGAGCTCGACCGGCTCACCGACGAGGTGCACCGCGACGAGGTGGCCCGCGCCGAGCAGCGGCTGCGGATCGAGGCGCTGGAGTCCCGGGCGGCCGAGGAGTACGGCGTCGACCTGCCGACCCTGCTCGCCGAGTACGGGCCGGCCGCGCCGGTCGCCCCGACCCAGGCGCAGCTGGCCGCGGCGGAGGCGGCGGGGGAGCCGGAGCCCCAGCCGGTGCCCTACGACCGCGGCACCCAGGAACGCCGGGCCGCCCGCGCCGAGCGGGACCTCGCCGCGCTGGGCAAGGTCAACCCGCTGGCCCTGGAGGAGTTCGCGGCCCTGGAGGAGCGGCACACCTTCCTGGCGACCCAGCTCGAGGACCTCAAGGCCACCCGCCGCGACCTGCTCACCGTGGTCCGCGAGGTCGACGCGCGCATCCACCAGGTCTTCGCCGAGGCCTTCGCCGACACCCAGCGGGAGTTCGAGCAGGTCTTCGCCACCCTCTTCCCCGGCGGGGAGGGGCGGATCTTCCTCACCGACCCGGAGAACCTGCTGACCACCGGCGTCGAGGTGGAGGCCCGGCCGCCCGGCAAGAAGGTCAAGCGGCTGTCCCTGCTGTCCGGTGGCGAGCGGTCGCTGACCGCCGTGGCGCTGCTGGTCGCCATCTTCCGCGCCCGGCCCTCTCCGTTCTACGTCCTCGACGAGGTCGAGGCGGCGCTGGACGACGTCAACCTGGGCCGGCTGCTCACCTTGATCGAGCAGCTCCGCGCCACCTCGCAGCTGATCGTGATCACCCACCAGAAGCGGACGATGGAGATCGCCGACGCCCTCTACGGGGTGAGCATGCGCGGCGACGGCATCACCGGTGTGATCAGCCAGCGGCTGCGCGAGCTCGAGCCGGCGTAGTCGGCGGGCCGGCCTGGGCGGCGGGCGGGCCTGGTCAGCTGGTCGACGGCACGGCCAGGTCGACCAGCAGGGGGTGGTGGTCCGACGCCCCCGCGCTGTCCAGCACCCGGGCGCCGCGCACCGTCACACCCGCGGACACCCACACCTGGTCGATCCGCACCCGCGGGCGGCTGGCCGGGTGGGTCAGCCCCTGGCGGGCGTGCCCGGAGAAGCGCCCGGCCTGGTCGCTGCGGTCGGCCGCCAGCTCCCAGGCGTCGCTGAGGTATTCGCGCAGCACCGCCAGCTCCGGGGCGTCGGCGTCGGCGTTCAGGTCGCCGACCAGCACGGCCGCCGTCCCCGGGTCGGTGTGCAGCGCGGCGACCGCGGCGGCCTGCGCGGCCCGGTCGTCCGCCGACCGGCTGGACAGGTGCGTCGTCGTCACCGCCAGCACCCCGTCGGCCAGCTGCACCTGCGCCCGCAACGCAGTGCGCGGCTCACCCTGCCCGGGCAGCCGGTGCAGTTCCGAGCCCAGCACCGGCAGTCGGGACAGCACCGCGTTGCCGTACTGGCGGCGTCCGCTGCCGGTGCCCGGTTCGTCGATCGACGGCCCCCACGCCAGCTCCATGCCCAGCCCACGGGACAGCAGCAGCGCCTGGTCGACGTGCTCGCTGCGGTCGCCGAAGTGCCGGTCGACCTCCTGCAGGCAGATGACGTCGGCGTCGGCAGCCGCCAGCACCCGGGCGAGCCGGGGCAGGTCGTGCCGGCCGTCGCCCCCCACGCCGTGGTGGACGTTGAAGCTGACCAACCGCACCGGCACGGGTCCGGTCACGACAGTCGGGTGTCCAGCACCTGGGTGAAGTGCTCGGTGCCGTCGTCGTCGCGGCTGGTGGCCCAGAGCAGGAACCGGGCGTCCCGGCCCTCCAGCACCAGTTCGCCCAGTTCGTTGCCGAAGAAGGGGCCGGCCTGCTTGCGCCACCGCAGCGGGCTGGTCTCCACCCTGGCCAGCGCCCGCAGCCCACCGGTCAGCACCCGGGCCCACCGGCTCCAGCCCACCTTGAAGCCGATCTCGATGGCGTGCGGCGCCTGGTTGTGCAGCGGCGACACGGTCAGCTGGTGCACCCGGGTGTCCAGGTCGCCGGGGTTGACCAGTTCGGCTGCGTAGGCGTGGTGGACGTCGCCGGACAGCACCAGCGCCGTGGCCGGCGGGTGCCCCAGCTCGCCGCGTGCCGTGGCCACCAGGGTCCGGCCCAGCCGCTCGAAGGACTGCCCGAACGCCGCCCAGTGCTCCAGGTCCGCCGCCTGCCGCAGCTTCTCCATCAACCGGCCCAGCGGGTTGCCGTGGTGACGGACCGACAGCGTCTCGTTCCACCGCTCGATGTCGTGCACCGAGTGCGGCAGCAGCCAGGGCAGCGAGGTGCCGATGAGCAGGTGCTCGACGCCGTCCTCGACCGACCGGCGCACCGCGGCGTCGACCCAGTCGAACTCGAAGTCGTCGACAATCTTGCGGTTGTGCTCCTCCAGCCCGCGGCCCGCCCGGGTGTCGACCATGATCAGCCGGGTCGACCCCCAGTGCCGCACGTAGCTCCAGCGGACCGTCTCCGGCTCCGTGTCGGCGGCCCGGGCCATCTCGTCGAGCATCGGCCCGGCGTCGTCCGAGCCGTCGGCGCGCTGCTGGATCGCCTGCCAGGTCTCGTTCTCCGCCAGCTCCTTCGGCGACAGGTTGCCCAGGTGCTGGTAGATCCAGTAGCTGACCAGCCCGCCGCAGATCCGCTTCCGCCACCAGTCGGTCGGGGTGATCTCTGCGCGCCACGCGGCCGAGGTGTTCCAGTCGTCGATCATCTCGTGGTCGTCGAAGACCATCGAGGACGGGATCGTCGCCAGCAGCCACCGGACCTGCGGATCGCCCCAGGACTCGGCGTAGAGCCGGCTGTACTCCTCGAAGTCCGCGGCCTGGGCACCCGGCGGCTGGGACAGGTCCCGGCGGGAGGCCATCCACTCCTTCGTCGCCGGGGTCACCTCGTCGGCGTAGACCTGGTCGCCCAGCAGGACCAGGGCGTCGGGCCACTGGTCCTCGGGCAGGTCCAGCAGCCGGCGGGCGTAGCTGTCCAGCGCGTCCGGCGGGATGGCGTCACGGACGTCGACGGAGGTGGGCGTGGCGTAACGGCACGAGCCGAAGGCCAGCCGGAAGGGGCCCGGGCGCCCGGCCGTCCGGATCCGGCTCGGCGGGGTGGTGGCGTGCGCCGGTGGCCAGACCTGCTGGCCGTCCAGGTGCACCTCGTAGGGGGTGGTGCTGCCCGGCTCCAGGCCCTCGACGACCACGAGGGCGTAGTGGTGGCCGTTGACGCAGAACGTGCGGGTCCGCTGGTCCAGCACCGTCACGTCACAGGCGCGGTCGGTCTCCACCCAGACGGTGGCCGACACCGGGTCGACGTGGCGCAGGAGCGGCCCGAGCAGCAGGAGCGGTCGGTCGCCGGCGGTCTCGGGCATGGGGCACAGCCTGCCCCATGATCCTGGGAGACTGTGGGCATGGAGTTCGTGCTGATCGCGATCGCGATCCTCGTCGTCGCCCTGATCGCCGGGATCGGTCTGCTCGTCGGCCGTGGCCGGCGCACCACCCGGCTGGACTCCGACGCCGGGCGGGGCACCACGCTCACCCGCCCGCCGATCGCCCCGGACCCGACGTCGGGCGCCACCGCGGCCGACCAGTACACCGGGCCTCCGGCTCCTCCGGCGCCGACCGGGCCCGAGCCGGACGTCGTCGTCGAGCTGCCGCCGGCGGAGCCGGAGCCCGGCCTGGTCTTCGAGACCCCACCGCCCTCGGCCGGCCGGCTGGTCCGGCTGCGCTCCCGGCTGGCCCGCTCGCAGTCCTCGCTGGGCCGCGGCCTGCTCACCGTGCTGGCCCGGGAGAAGCTCACCGAGGACGACTGGGAGGAGGTCGAGGAGACGCTCCTGGCCGCCGACGTCGGCGTCGCCGCCACCACCGAGATCGTGTCCCGGCTGCGCACCCAGAGCCTCGTGCTGGCCACCGCCTCGGGCACGCAGCTGCGCGACCTGGTCGTGCAGGAGCTCACCGCCGTCCTGGGCCCGGACCTGGACCGCACGCTGCGGACCTCCCGGCACGAGGGGCGCCCCGCCGTGGTCCTGGTCGTCGGCGTGAACGGCGCTGGGAAGACGACGACGGTCGGCAAGATCGCCCGGGTGCTGGTGGGCGACGGCAAGAGCGTCGTCCTCGGGGCCGCCGACACCTTCCGCGCCGCCGCCGCCGACCAGCTGGAGACCTGGGGCGAGCGGGTCGGGGTGCTCACCGTCCGCGGTCGCGAGGGCGGTGACCCGGCGTCGGTCGCCTTCGAGGCGGTCCGCACCGGCACCGAGGCCGAGGTGGACGCCGTCCTGATCGACACCGCCGGGCGGCTGCACACCAAGTCCGGCCTGATGGACGAGCTCGGCAAGGTCAAGCGGGTCGTGGAGAAGCACGGGCCGGTCGACGAGGTGCTGCTGGTGCTCGACGCCACCACCGGTCAGAACGGGGTGGTGCAGGCCCGGGTGTTCACCGAGGCGGTCGAGGTCACCGGCGTCGTCCTCACGAAGCTCGACGGCACCGCCAAGGGCGGCATCGTGGTCGCCGTCCAGCGTGAGCTGGGCATCCCGGTGAAGTTGATCGGGCTGGGGGAGGGGCCCGACGACCTGGCGCCGTTCGAGCCGGAGGCCTTCGCCGAGGCCCTCGTCGGGAACGCCTGACGCCGGGGGAGCATCGCAGGGAGCGCCAGCGACCGAGGAGCGGACCGCGGCGGCAGCCCGACCCATGTGGTCGTCGGGAACGCCTGACCGGAGCTGCTCAGCCCACGGCGCGGGGGTCGAAGCCGAAGGGCAGCTCCAGTCGGTGCGCGGCGAGCAGTTCCGGGTCGGCGAGCAGTTCCCGGGTCGTGCCGTCGGCGACCACGACCCCGCCGTCCAGCACGACCGACCGGGGGCAGAGCTGCAGGGCGTAGGGCAGGTCGTGGGTGACCATCAGCAGCGTGATCGACAGTGCCTGGAGCACCTCGGCCAGCTCCCGCCGCCCGGCCGGGTCGAGGTTGCTGCTGGGCTCGTCGAGCACCAGGACCTCCGGCTGCATCGACAGCACGGTGGCGACGGCGACCCGCCGGCGCTGGCCGAAGGAGAGGTGGTGGGGCGGGCGGTCGACGGCGTCGGCCATGTCGACCGCGGCCAGGGCGTCGGCCACCCGCCGGGCGACCTCGGCCTCGAGCAGGCCGAGGTTGCGGGGGCCGAAGGCGACGTCCTCGCCGACCGTGGGCATGAACAGCTGGTCGTCCGGGTCCTGGAACACGATGCCGACCCGGCGCCGCACCTCCTGCAGGTTCCGGTCCTCGACCGGCAGCCCGGCGACCTCCACCCGGCCGCGGCCGCCGCGCAAGATGCCGTTGAGGTGCATCACCAGCGTCGTCTTGCCCGCCCCGTTGGGCCCGAGCAGCGCGACCCGCTCACCGGGCTCCAACCGGAGGTCGACGCCGTAGAGCGCCTGGTGCCCGTCGGGGTAGGCGAACGCCAGGTCGTCGACGAGCAGCGAGGGGAGGGGGGTGCTCACCCGAGCAGTGAACCCCCGGCCAGCACGGCGACCGCGGCCAGGGGGAGGCTGAGCGCGGTCGCCCACGCGCGCCCGCCGGCCACTGCGATCGGTCCGGCGGGCAGTCGCCCGGTGTACCCCCGGGACAGCATCGCCAGGTGCACCCGCTCACCACGCTCGTAGGAGCGGATGAACAGCGAGCCGGCCGCCGGGCCGAGCACCTTGAGCGCACCCAGGTGCCGGCCGCGGAACCCCCGGGACTCCCGGGCCACCTGCATCCGGCGCAGCTCACCGCCGACGACGTCGGTGTACCGGATCATGAAGCTGAGGATCTGCACCAGCACGGTGGGCAGCCGCAGCCGCTCCAGCCCGCGCAGCAGGGCCCGGGCGTCGGTCGTCGCGGCCAGCAGTGTCGCGGCCAGCACCGACAGGGTCGCCTTGGCCAGGATGCTGCCACCGGCGGCCAGCCCGCTCTCCGACAACGACAGGCCCAGGACGTCGGTGCGCGGGCCTCGGGAGACGAACGGCAGGAGCACGGCGAACAGGACGAACGGCACCTCCACCACCAGGCCCCGCAGCAGCCGGCCCGGCCGCACCCGGGCCACGCCCGCCACGGTCAGCAGCAGGAGCAGGAAACCGGCGTACGCCAGCGGGGCCCAGCCGGCGTGCACCGGGGTCGCCACGACCACCAGGGCGAAGCCGAGGACGGCGACCAGCTTGGTGTGCGGCTCCAGCCGGTGCACCGGGCTGTCGCCGGGCACGTAGGCCGCGGCCAGCGCCCCGCCGTGTCCTGCGCCCACGTCAGCGCCGGGGGGCGTCGGCCCGCGGGGCCGCGTCGTCCGCGGCCGGGCGTCGGCGCACCAGCAGGACCAGGACGCTGGTCAGCGCCAGCACCAGCAGCACGCCGATGACCCCGGCCAGGCCGCCGGAGAGTCGGTCGTCACCGATCCAGGAAGCGGTGTAGTCGGCCAGCGGCGAGTCGGCGGCCGCGCTGTCCCGGGCCGTGGAACCGAAGCCCTGCTCCTCGGCGGTGGCCTCCAGCCCGTCGGGTGCGGAGCTGGCGTACCAGCTGCCCACGCCGGCGATGAGCAGCGCGAGCACCGTCCCGATCAGCACGAACGTGCGGGTGCGGGTCATCGGGCGTCCACCGCGGTCGCGCCGGCCAGGTCCGGGCGGGGGGCCAGTTCCCTGGCCCGCAGGAGGTGGCGGCCGCCGCGGACCAGGTCCGGGCGGACGGTGAGCACTGCGCCGAGGACGGCGACGGTGATGACCGCCTCGCCCAGACCGATCAGCAGGTGCACACCGACCATGGCCGCGGTGACCGGCCCGAGCGCGACGTCAGCGACCCCGCCCAGGCCGAACAGGCCGACGAACACCAGGGCGGCCACCGGCACGGACAGGAAGGCGCCCACCCCGGCGGAGGCCAGCAGTCCGGTGCGGGTGGCCGGCAGCACGGCTCGTAACCCGCGGAACACGCCGTACCCGACGCCGATCGCCACCAGGCCGAGCAGGGTGACGTTCGTGCCGAGGGCGGTGAGGCCGCCGTCGGCGAAGACCAGGGCCTGCACCATGAGGACGACGGTGAGGCACAGGACCGCCGTCCACGGGCCGACCAGGACCGCGGCCAGCGCACCGCCCATGAGGTGGCCGCTGGTGCCGAAGGCGACCGGGAAGTTCATCATCTGCACCGCGAAGACGAAGACCGCGGTGAGCCCGGCCATCGGGGCGGTGCGCTCGTCGAGCTCGTGGCGCGAACCGCGGAGCGCCAGGGCGACGCCGGCGGCCGCGACCGCGGCGGTACCGGTGCTGGTCGTGGCGTCGAGAAAGCCATCGGGGACGTGCACACGGACCTCCGGGACCTCGGGTTACTGAGCTGCGCGGCCGGTGACGGGTGCCGCGGTCGGGCGCCCGGCGAGCTTATTGCACCTTGTTGGCACCTGCACACTGCTCGCAAGAAGCCCACGTGAACGGCCGGTGACGTGACCGAGCGCACGCCCGCTGACACATCACCGGGGCGGGCGGTGCGTCGGCAACACGTCCGGAACACAACCGGCCGACACGCGCTGGGGAGTTCACCGCGGCGAAACACGTCCACGCCGTCGTCGGAAACACGGTGTCGGCACCGTCTTCTCCGCACCGCCTCCTCCGGCGGTGGCTCGCCCGAGGCCCCTCGGGGCCCCCGCTTGCGGCCGATGGCCGACGACACCCTCAGGAGGTTGCCGTGGTCAACACCGGCGACACCGCCTGGATCCTCACCAGCGCCGCACTCGTGCTGCTGATGACGCCAGGTCTCGCGCTCTTCTACGGCGGCATGGTCCGCGCCAAGAGCGTGCTGAACATGATGATGATGAGCTTCGGCGCGCTGGCCCTGATCAGCGTGCTGTGGGTCCTCTACGGGTACTCCTTCGCCTTCGGCGACGACGTCGGACTGGGGCTGCTCGGCGACCCGACCGAGTTCTTCGGCCTGGCCGGCCTGATGGAGGACCTGACCACCGAGGAGGGCGGCCTGCCCACCATGGCGTTCGTCGGCTTCCAGGCCGTCTTCGCCATCATCACCGTCGCGCTGATCTCCGGTGCCATCGCCGACCGGGCCAAGTTCGGTTCGTGGATGGTCTTCGCCGGCATCTGGGCCACCGTCGTCTACTTCCCGGTCGCGCACTGGGTCTTCGACTTCACCCTCACCGACGACGACGGCGTGGTCACCCACACCGGTGGCTGGATCGCGAACGAACTGGCCGCGATCGACTTCGCCGGCGGCACGGCGGTGCACATCAACGCCGGTGCGGCCGGTCTGGCGCTGGCCCTGGTCCTGGGCAAGCGCCGCGGCTTCGGCCGGGACGCCATGCGGCCGCACAACCTGCCGCTGGTGATGATCGGCGCCGGGCTGCTGTGGTTCGGCTGGTTCGGCTTCAACGCCGGCTCCGCCCTCGCCGCCAACAACACCGCCGCCGTCGCCTGGGTGAACACCCTGGTCGCCACCGGCGCCGCGACGCTCGCCTGGCTGCTGGTGGAGAAGATCCGCGACGGTCACTCGACCTCGCTGGGCGGTGCCTCCGGTGTCGTGGCCGGGCTGGTCGCGATCACCCCGGCCTGCTCGGCGGTCTCGCCGCTCGGGGCGATCGCCGTCGGCGCCGTCGCCGGTGCGCTCTGCGCCCTGGCCGTCGGGCTGAAGTTCCGGTTCGGCTACGACGACTCGCTCGACGTGGTCGGTGTCCACCTGGTCGGTGGCCTGGTCGGCACCATCCTGATCGGCTTCGTCGGCACGGCGGCCGCGCCGGCCGGCGTGGACGGCCTCTTCTACGGCGGCGGCGTCGACCAGCTGTGGCGCCAGGTCGTCGGTGCCCTCGCGGTGCTGGCGTACTCCTTCGTCCTCACCCTGGTCATCGGCTGGCTCATCCAGAAGACGATCGGCTTCCGGCTCACCGAGGAGGACGAGGTGACCGGCATCGACACCGTGGTGCACGCTGAGTCCGGGTACGACTTCGCCTCCCTGGGCGGCGGTGGCAGCACTGCGCCCCTGGGTGGACAGGCACGCGCCGAGGCGCGCAACACGGAAGGGAGCCAGGCATGAAGCTCGTCACCGCCATCGTCAAGCCGTTCAAGCTCGACGACGTCAAGAACGCCCTGGAGCTGATCGGCATCGCCGGTCTGACCGTCAGCGAGGTGCAGGGGTTCGGTCGCCAGCGCGGCCACACTGAGGTCTACCGCGGTGCGGAGTACCAGGTGGACTTCGTGCCGAAGGTGCGGATCGAGGTCGTCGTCAGCGAGCACGACGCGGCCCGGGTCGTCGACGCGGTCGTCGAGTCCGCCTCCACCGGCCAGATCGGTGACGGCAAGGTGTGGGTGACCACGATCGACGAGATCGTCCGGGTCCGCACCGGTGAGCGCGGCGCCGACGCGCTCTGACCGGTGGCGCTCTGACGCCGGCCTGGTGACCTGACGTCGGCCGGGGTGGCGGGGAGACCCGCTGCCCCGGCCGACGCCGTCTCTCCCCGCAGGACGACCGAGAGGTGCCCGTGCTCGACCTCGCCGCCCTGACCGCACTGCCCCGCGCAGAGCGGGTGCAGGCGTTCGACGACTGGCTGGCCGGCCTGCTGGCCGAGGCGCTCGCCGGGACGCCGCGAGCCACCCGACGCCGGGGCGGTCCGCCGGCCGAGCCGGCGGAGAACGGCGTCGCGCTGGTGGCCGTGGGCAGCCTCGGCCGCCGGGAGCTGCCCCCGCACGGCGACCTGGACCTGGTTCTCGTGCACGACGGCCGGGCCGAGGTCGCGGCGCTTGCCGACGCCCTCTGGTACCCGATCTGGGACGCCGGGGTGCGGCTGGACCACTCCGTGCGGACGGTGTCCGAGGCCGTCTCCGTGGCCGCCGAGGACGTCAAGGCGGGCCTCGGCCTGCTCGACGCACGGCACGTCGCCGGCGACCCGGAGGTGACCGGGGGCCTGCGGACGGCGACGCTCGGCTCCTGGCGGCAGCACGCCGGCCGGCTGCTGCCCCAGCTGCGCGACCTCCGCCGGGAGCGGGCCCGGCTGGTCGGGGAGCTCGGGTTCCTCCTGGAGCCCGACCTGAAGGAGGCCTACGGCGGGCTGCGTGAGGGCCAGGTGCTGCGGGCGCTGGCCGCGGCCCAGCTGGCCGACGAGCCCCCGGCCGACGCCGGTGAGGCCTACGACTTCCTGCTCGACGTGCGGGACGCCCTGCGTCGCAGCACCGGGCGCGCCGGCGACGCCCTGGTCCGCCAGGAGCAGGCGGCGGTGGCCGAGGCGCTCGGGCTGGCCGACGACGACGTGCTGCTGCGCCGGGTCAGCCTGGCCGGGCGCCGGCTCGCCTTCGTCGCGGACGAGACCTGGCGGCGGGTCGACGCCTCCCTGGTGCGGCGTCCGCGGGCCCGGTACCGACGGGTCCGGCGCGAACCGCTGGCCGAGGGGCTGGTCCGGCAGGGCGACGAGGTCGTGCTGGCCCGGGACGCCCGGCCGGCCGTGGACCCGGGCCTGGTGCTGCGCGGTGCCGCCGCGGCCGCTCGTGCGGACCTCCTGCTGTCGCCCTACACGCTCAAGGTGCTGGCCGTGCACGCGCCGGCGCTGCCGGAGCCCTGGCCCGCGGAGGTCCGCTGGTCCTTCCTCCGGCTGCTGGCCAGCGGTCGCAGCGCCGTCCCGGTCATCGAGCAGCTGGACCAGGAGGGCCTGCTGGCCCGGATGCTGCCGGAGTGGGACCGGGTGCGGTCGCTGCCGCAGCGGCACCCGTGGCACCGGTTCACCGTCGACCGGCACCTGGTGGAGGCGGCCGCCGCGGCCTCCGAGCTGACCCGGGACGTCGACCGGCCGGACCTGCTGCTGGTCGGCGCCCTGCTGCACGACATCGGCAAGGGCTGGCCCGGTGACCACAGCGTCGTCGGGGAGCCGATCGCCGCGGCGGTGGCGACCCGGATGGGCTTCTCGCCGCCCGACGTCGCCACGCTGGCCGCGATGGTGCGCCACCACCTGCTGCTGCCGGCGACCGCCACCCGGCGGGACATCGACGACCACGCCACCATCGACCGGGTCGCCGAGACGATCGGCCGGGACACCGCCCTCCTGGAGCTGCTGCACGCGCTGGCGCAGGCGGACGGCGCGGCGACCAGCAGCTCGGCCTGGTCACCCTGGAAGGCGCACCTGGTCGCCGCGCTGGTGGCCCGGGTGCGGGCGCACCTGGTGGCCGCCCCGGCGCCCGGGCCGGTGCTGGTGCCGACCGTCCCGCAGGTGAGCTCCTCGGGCACGGGAGCGGCGGGGGAGGGCGAGCGCATCTCGGTGGGCGTGCAGGACGTGGCCGACGGTCAGCAGGTGACGTTCCTGGGGCCGGACCGGCCCGGCGTGTTCAGCCGGTGCGCCGGTGTGCTGGCGCTGAACCAGCTCGACGTCCGGGCGGCCAGCATCACGGTCGAGGGCGGCCGGGCGACGTCGGTGTTCGCCGTGCGGCCGCGGTTCGGCCGGGCGCCGGTGCCGGAGATCCTGGCCGACGGCGTCCGCGCCGCCCTGGAGGGGACGCTGCCCCTGGACGACCGGCTGCGGCAGCGGGAGATCGACTACCGCCAGCACGGCGACCGTGCCGCGGGGCCGCGGATCTCTTGGTACGACAACGAGGTGGACGGCGCTGCCTCGAGCATCGTGGAGGTCCGTGCCGGGGACCGGGCCGGCCTGCTCTACCGGCTGACCTCGGCGCTGGCCGAGCAGGGACTGGACGTGACGTCCGCACGGATCGAGACCCTCGGTGCCGACGCCCTCGACTCGTTCTACGTCTGCGACCCCGGCGGCGCCACGATGGACGCCGGCCGACGCAGGCAGATCGAGGCAGCTCTGGTGTCCGCCGCCCGCGGCTTCGCGCCCGAGGCGGCGGGCCCGGCCCCGACGGCCGGCGGGCCGGGCGTCAAGCGGGACACGCCGTCCGGCTGAGGTCCGCAGATCTGTCGTACCCCCGTGAGACGTTCGAGGTGCCGGACGGGAGCCCGCTCCCGACGACCGGCGCCGAGACGAGAGGGGATGCGATCGTGACCGATCTCCAGCAGTGGCCCTGCCCCACGTGCGAGCACGTCACCGACTTCGAGCAGCCGGAGTGCGTCGACGGCCACACCGAGGACGGCGGGGCGTGCCCGGAGTGGGCGTGCACCGCCTGCGGCACCGCCCTGGTCAGCGGCGACGTGCACCGTCCGGTGGCCGTGACCTGGCACCGTGCGGCCTGAGGAGGGCTCTCCGCCGCACCCCGCACGACTTCCTAGCGGGCCACAGCCGAGGGGCCATTACGCTGGGAGCAGTGGCGTGACGGCCCCGGGGTGGCCCCGGGAGCCCGAGCCGTGCCGCTCGGCCCGCTGAACTCCCTGGTGGGCCGGCCGGTGGCTGCACGCCAGACTGCCTGAGGACGTGTTGTGTTCGAGACCCTCTCCGACCGCCTGGACAAGGTCTTCACCGGTCTGCGCGGCAAGGGCCGGCTCTCCGACGAGGACATCGACGCGACCGCGCGGGAGATCCGCATCGCGTTGCTCGAGGCCGACGTCGCGCTGCCCGTCGTCCGCTCGTTCATCGCCGCGGTCAAGGAACGGGCCCGCGGCTCGGAGGTCTCCTCCGCGCTGAACCCGGCGCAGCAGATCATCAAGATCGTCAACGAGGAGCTGGTCGGCATCCTCGGCGGGGAGACCCGCCGGATCCGCTACGCCAAGCAGTCGCCCACGGTGATCATGCTGGCCGGCCTGCAGGGCGCCGGTAAGACGACCCTGGCCGGCAAGCTCGGCCGCTGGCTCAAGGCCCAGGGGCACACCCCGCTGCTGGTCGCGTGTGACCTGCAGCGGCCCAACGCGGTGCAGCAGCTGTCGGTGGTGGCCGGGCAGGCCGGCGTCGACGTCTACGCGCCGGAGCCGGGCAACGGCGTGGGCGACCCGATCGCCGTCGCGCGGGACTCCATCGACCACGCCCGCCGCACCCAGCACGACGTCGTCGTCGTCGACACCGCCGGCCGGCTGGGCATCGACGCCGAGCTGATGGCCCAGGCCGCCGGCATCCGGGACGCCGTGCAGCCCGACGAGACGCTGTTCGTCGTCGACGCGATGATCGGGCAGGACGCCGTCACCACGGCGACCGCGTTCCAGGAGGGCGTCGGCTTCTCCGGCGTCGTCCTCACCAAGCTCGACGGTGACGCCCGCGGTGGTGCTGCGCTGTCGGTCCGGCACGTGACCGGCCAGCCGATCATGTTCGCCTCGACCGGTGAGAAGCTGGCCGACTTCGACGTCTTCCACCCCGAGCGGATGGCCTCGCGCATCCTCGGCATGGGCGACGTGCTGACCCTGATCGAGCAGGCCGAGCAGGCCTTCGACGCCGACCAGGCCGAGAAGATGGCCGGCAAGCTCGCCAGCCGCGAGGGCTTCACCCTCGAGGACTTCCTCGAGCAGATGATGGCCATCCGCAAGATGGGCCCGATCGCGAACCTGCTCGGCATGCTGCCCGGCGCCGGGCAGATGAAGGAGCAGCTCGCGCAGGTCGACGAGCGGGACCTGGACCGCACCGCGGCGATCATCCGGTCGATGACCCCGGCCGAGCGCGCCACCCCGAAGATCATCAACGCCTCGCGCCGGGTGCGGATCGCGAACGGTTCGGGGATGAGCGTCACCGACGTCAACCACCTGCTGGAGCGCTTCGCCCAGGCGCAGAAGATGATGGGCCAGATGGCCGGCAGCATGGGCCTGCCGGGCATGGGCCCGATGTCGAAGAAGCAGCGCGGCCGGCAGAACCAGGTGCAGGCACGCGGCAAGGGCAAGAAGGGCAAGGGCGGCAAGAAGGGCGGCCCGGCCCGCCGGCCGATCGGTGCCCCCGGTGGCATGGGCGGGGCGCCCGGTCAGCTGCCCGGCGGGATGCCGGGCGGGGTGCCCGGTCTGCCGCCCGGTCAGGCGATGCCCGACCTGAGCAAGCTGGACTTCAGCCAGTTCAAGGACCAGCAGGGCCGCTGAGCCGGTGACCACCGCTGTCGCGCCTGTCCTGCACCTGTCCGGCGTCGTCCTCCCCGAGGGCGAGCACCGCGATCTCTGGGTCAGCGAGGGGCGGATCACCTTCCAGCCGGTCTCCGGCGCCGAGACGGTCAGCCGCGGTGGCTTCCTGCTGCCCGGCCTGGTCGACGCGCACTGCCACGTCGGCATCGGCGGAGGTGGGGTGCACGCGACCGGGGTCGAGGACCTGCGCGAGCAGGCGCTCCAGGAGCGGGCCGCCGGGGTCCTGGCGTTGCGCGACTGCGGGTCCCCGGTCGACACCCGGGTGCTCGACGAGCACCCGGACCTGCCCCGCGTCATCCGCGCCGGCCGGCACATCGCGGCACCCCGCCGCTACATCCCCGGGCTCGCGGTGGAGCGGGAGTCGGCCGACCTCGTGGCCGAGGTGCGGGTGCAGGCCCAGCGCGGCGACGGCTGGGTGAAGCTGGTGGGTGACTGGATCGACCGCGGCGTCGGTGACCTCGCGCCGGAGTGGCCGGACGACGTGCTGGCCGCGGCGATCGCCGCCGCTCACGAGGAGGGCGCCCGGGTCACCGCGCACACCTTCGGCACCGACGCGCTGCCCGGGCTGATCGGTGCGGGGATCGACTGCATCGAGCACGGCACCGGGCTGACCGAGGAGCTGGTGGGGGAGATGGCCCGCCGGGGCACGGCCGTCGTCCCCACGCTCGTGAACGTGGAGAACTTCCCCGGCTTCGCCGCCGCGGGGGAGGCCAAGTTCCCCTCCTACGCCTCCACGATGCGGCGGCTGTACGCGAGCTCCGGAGCCGTGGTGCGCGCGGCGTTCGAGGCCGGCGTCCCCGTGTTAGCCGGCACCGACGCCGGCGGGGGGATCGACCACGGCGTCATCGCCGACGAGATCCGGGCGCTGCACGCTGCCGGGCTCCCCGCCGAGGCCGCGCTGGCCGCCGGCTCCTGGGGTGCACGCGAGTGGCTGGGCCTGCCGGGCATCGCCGAGGGGGCCCCGGCCGACCTGGTGGTCTACGAGGCCGACCCACGGGCCGACCTCGACACGTTGCAGCGACCGCAGCGGATGGTCCTCCGCGGCGTCGTCGTCGCCTGAGCCAAACCGATGGACGGCGTCCCGCGGACGCCTGGGAGACTCCTCCCGTGCTCCTTCGGATGTCCTCCCTGTTCCTGCGCACCCTGCGTGACGACCCCGCCGACGCCGAGGTCCCCAGCCACCGGCTGCTCGCTCGGGGCGGCTACATCCGGCGGGCTGCGCCGGGTGGCTTCACCTGGCTGCCGCTGGGCTGGCGGGTGTTCCGGAACGTCGAGCGCGTCGTCCGCGAGGAGATGGACGCGATGGGCGCCCAGGAGGTGCACTTCCCGGCGCTGCTGCCGCGGGAGCCCTACGAGGCGACCGGCCGCTGGACCGAGTACGGGCCCAACCTCTTCCGGCTCAAGGACCGGCGGGGCAACGACTTCCTGCTCGGCCCCACCCACGAGGAGATGTTCACGCTCCTGGTGAAGGACCTCTACGGGTCCTACAAGGACCTGCCGGTCTCGCTCTACCAGATCCAGACCAAGTACCGGGACGAGGCGCGGCCCCGGGCCGGGCTGTTCCGCGGCCGCGAGTTCACCATGAAGGACAGCTACTCCTTCGACGTGGACGATGCCGGGCTGGACGCCTCCTACGCCGCGCACCGCGCCGCCTACATCCGGATCTTCGACCGGCTGGGCCTGGACTACGTGATCGTCTCGGCGATGTCCGGTGCGATGGGCGGGTCCAAGAGCGAGGAGTTCCTGCACCCGACGTCGATCGGCGAGGACACCTTCGTCCGCTCACCCGGCGGGTACGCGGCGAACGTCGAGGCCGTCTCGACCGTCGTCCCCGAGTCGATCCCGTTCGACGGACTGCCCGAGGCGCACGTCGAGGACACCCCCGACACCCCGACCATCGAGACGCTGGTCGCGGCGGCGAACGAGCTGTTCCCCGAGGCCGGGCACACCGGCGCCTCGACGCTGAAGAACGTCGTCGTCACCCTGGTGCACCCCGACGGCACCCGCGAGCCGCTGGTGATCGGCCTGCCCGGCGACCGCGAGGTCGACACCAAGCGCCTGGAGGCGCAGCTCGCCCCGGCCGAGGTCGAGCCGTTCACCGACTTCGCCGCCCACCCCGACCTGGTCAAGGGCTACATCGGGCCGCAGGTCCTCGGTGCGGAGGGGAAGTCCGGCATCCGGTTCCTGGTCGACCCCCGCGTCGTCCCCGGCTCCCGGTGGATCACCGGGGCCAACGAGCCCGGCAAGCACGTGTTCGACCTCGTCGCCGGCCGTGACTTCAGCTGGGACGGCGTCATCGAGGCCGCCGAGGTGCTGCCCGGTGACCCCGCCCCCGACGGCTCCGGGCCGCTCGAGCTCGCCCGCGGCGTGGAGATGGGGCACATCTTCCAGCTGGGCCGCAAGTACGCCGAGGCGCTCGACCTCAAGGTGCTCGACGAGAACGGCAAGCTGGTGACCGTCACCATGGGCTCCTACGGCGTCGGGGTCTCCCGTGCGGTGGCCGCGATCGCCGAGTCCACGCACGACGAGCTGGGCCTGGTGTGGCCCCGGGAGATCGCGCCGGCCGACGTGCACCTGGTCGCCACCGGCAAGGACGCCGCAGTGTTCGAGGCGGCGCAGTCGCTGGCCGAGGAGCTGGTCGCCGCCGGGCTGACCGTGCTCTACGACGACCGGCCGAAGGTCTCGCCCGGGGTCAAGTTCAAGGACGCCGAGCTGCTCGGCATGCCGACGATCGTGACGGTCGGGCGCGGTCTGGCCGAGGGCGTCATCGAGGTGCGGGACCGGGCCACCGGTGAGCGCACCGAGGTGCCGGTCGCCGAGGCTGCCGGCGCCGTGCTCGCCGCCGTCCGCGGCTGACCCCGTCGTGCGCAGCGACCTGGGTTCCCAGCTCCGGCGCACGACCGAAACGGTCGAGGCCAACCTCGGCCACGGCGACCAGGTGCACGCGCCCCGGCCGATCGACCACCTGGCCGCCTTCCGGTCCCGGTCGGCGGCCACCGCGGCCGGGGAGGAGCTCACCGCCGCCGGCTACCGGGTCGACGGGCTGTACCGCCGGCTGTTCACGGTCTGGCTCGAGTTCAGCGCGATGACCGCGGTCGACCACGGGACGGCGGCCGCCTTCACCCGGGAGGTCGTGGGCATCGTCGACCGGCACGGTGGCCGCTACGACGGCTGGGGCGGCTTCCTGGTGCCCCCCGGGGGCGCCGAGGGGACGAGCTCCACCTCGTAGCCGTCGGCGTCCTCCAGGTAGGCGGCCCGGTGCTCCGGGCCGCCGGCGAAGGGATGCCGGTCGGGGAAGAGCAGTCGCCAGCCGTGCGCGGGCGCCTCGGCGACCAGCGCGTCCAGGTCGCCGTCCACCCAGAACGCCAGGTGGTTGAGGCCGGGGGCTCGTCGCTCGTGCTGGTCACCGGTGAGCGCCGGTGACTGTTCCACCACCACGTACGTGCCGTCCTCGCCCCAGCGCCACGACCGCCCCCGATCCCACTCCTGGAACGGCACGGCGCCGAGTGCGGTGAGCAGCCACCCCCAGGAGGCCTCGGCGCGGCCCAGGTCCGGCACCCACAGCTCCACGTGGTGCAGCGGTCCGGTGCTGGGCATCGCGTTCCTCCTGGCGTCTGGCATCATGGTCTGTCGAACACGGCGGTGGGCGGCCCTCTCACCATCCCCGCCCGTGTCCAGCGCTCCGCCCCGGCGTACCCCCACGCGTCCGTCCGGCGAGCAACCACACACGTTCGAGGAGCACACCACACTCGTGGCCACCAAGATCAAGCTCATGCGCCTGGGCAAGATGCGCGCGCCGTACTACCGCATCGTCGTCGCCGACGCCCGCACCAAGCGGGACGGTCGTTCGATCGAGACGATCGGCAAGTACCACCCGAAGGAGGACCCGTCCTTCATCGAGGTCGACGGCGAGCGCGCCGCCTACTGGCTCGGCGTCGGCGCCCAGCCGACCGAGGCCGTGCGGGCCATCCTCCGGGTGACCGGCGACTGGCAGAAGTTCAAGGGCGAGCCGGCTCCGGCCCCCATGAAGGTCGCGGCCCCCAAGGCCGACAAGAAGGCCATCTACGAGGAGGCCGCGCGGGCCGCCATGAACGAGCCGTCCGCCGAGGCCACCACGCCGAAGAAGAAGGCCGCTCCCAAGGCCGCGGCTGCTGACGCCCCCCAGGCTGCTGCCGCAGAGCAGGAGGCGCCCGCCGCCGAGGCGGCGCCCGCAACCGAGGCCCCGGCAGCCGAGCCGGCTGCGGCTGAGCCCGCCGCGGCCGAGAAGACCGCCGAGTAAGACGTGCTCGAAGAAGCGCTCGAACACCTGGTCAAGGGCATCGTCGACAACCCCGACGACGTCGTGGTCGACCTGGTCAACGGCCGGCGCGGCAAGACCCTCGAGGTCCGGGTGCACCCCGACGACCTCGGCAAGGTCATCGGCCGTGGCGGGCGCACCGCCAAGGCGCTGCGCCAGGTGATGACCGGTGTCGGTGGGCGCGGCCTGCGGGTCGACGTCGTCGACACCGACGGGCGCTGAGCACTCCCGGCGCCTCCGGCGCCACCCCGCAGTCCACCGACACCGTGGTGGTCGGCCGCATCGGCCGACCCCACGGTGTCCGTGGTCAGGTGACCGTCGAGGTGCGCACCGACGACCCCGACCTGCGGTTCACCCCGGGTGCCACGCTGCTCACCGAGCCCGCCACGCGCGGGCCGCTGACCATCGAGGCAGCCCGCTGGCACAGCGGCACGCTGCTGCTCACCCTGCTGATGCCGGACGGCACCGTGGTCGCCGACCGCGAGGCGGCCGACGCGTTGCGGAACACGATGCTCCTGGTGCCGGTCGCGGCCCTGCCGGAGCTGGAGGACCCCGACTCGTTCTACGACCACCAGCTGGTCGGGCTGGCCGCTGTGCTGCCCGACGGCTCCCCGGTCGGTGAGGTGACCGGCGTCCGGCACGAGGGCACCGAGCTGCTCGTGCTGCGCCGTCCCGAGGGCGGCGAGCTCCTGGTGCCGTT
Source organism: Modestobacter sp. VKM Ac-2984 (assembly GCF_026967985.1). Classification (GTDB taxonomy): domain Bacteria; phylum Actinomycetota; class Actinomycetes; order Mycobacteriales; family Geodermatophilaceae; genus Modestobacter. Next base: position 329,797 of record NZ_JAPVBJ010000004.1, read on the forward strand.
CGTGGCCGCGATCGTCCCCACCGTCGACCTCGCCGCCGGTCGGCTGGTCATCGACCCGCCCGAGGGGCTGCTCGACCTGTGACGTTCCAGATCGACGTCCTGACGATCTTCCCCGAGTACCTCGCCCCGCTGGGCCAGTCGCTGCTGGGCAAGGCGGCGGCCAGGGGCCTGGTCTCCGTCGGCGTCCACGACCTGCGGCAGTGGACCGACGACGTCCACCGCACGGTCGACGACTCGCCCTACGGCGGGGGGCCGGGCATGGTCATGCGCCCGGAGCCCTGGGGGAGGGCGCTGGAGGCCGTGCGTCCTCCCGGCACCCGGCTCGTCGTCCCCACGCCGGCCGGCCGCCCGTTCACCCAGGCGGTCGCCGCCCAGTGGGCCACCGAGCCCGGGCTGGTCTTCGCCTGCGGCCGCTACGAGGGGATCGACCAGCGGGTCGCCGACTGGGCCGCCGAGGGCGGCCCGGTCTCCGAGGTCTCGATCGGCGACTACGTGCTCGCCGGTGGGGAGTCTGCGGTGCTGGTGATGGTCGAGGCGGTCACCCGGCTGCTGCCGGGGGTCGTGGGCAACGCCGAGTCCGTCGAGTTCGACTCGCACGCCGACGGGCTGCTGGAGGGCCCGTCCTACACCCGCCCGGGGAGCTGGCGCGGGCACGAGGTGCCGCCGGTGCTGCTCTCCGGTGACCACGCGGCGATCGCCCGCTGGCGGCGCGCCGAGTCGCTGCGCCGCACCGCCGACCGCCGTCCCGACCTGCTCGCCGGGCTGCCGGACGGGGCGCTGACCGCCGCGGACCGGACGGCGCTGGACGCGGACCCCCAGGCGTGACCCCCGGCGTCTGGGTCCGCCCGTCGGCCCGGGTGCTGGTGCTCGACCGCCGGCAGCGGGTGCTGCTGTTCGGTGGGCGCGGGCTGCAGCCGCGCAGCGGACCCGGCGACGTGGAGTACTGGTTCACCCCCGGCGGTGGCGTCGAGGACGGCGAGGACCTGCGGGCGGCGGCCGTGCGGGAGCTGGCCGAGGAGACCGCCCTGCTGGTCGACCCGGCCGTGCTGGAGGGCCCGGTGTGGCTCCGCCGCTGGCAGGGCCGGTGGGGCGACACCCTGCTGGACTCCCGGGAGACCTTCTTCGTGCTGCGCGACGTGGTCCACGACGTCGACGTGAGCGGACGCACCGAGCTCGAACGGCAGCTGGACGAGCCGCACCGGTGGTGGTCGTTGGACGAGATCGCCGACAGCACGGAGACGTTCGCGCCCCGGGACCTCGCGGCGGCGCTGCCGAGAGTGCTCCACGGCCTGTGGACAGGGCCGCCACGCATCATCGACTGAAGGTGTGGCACAGTAGTGAGCTGCTGCAGGCCGTCGGTTCACCCCGACGGTGGCTCCGCACCCGGACCGGGTCGTGGAGCGCAGCCACCCGGTACGGATGCACCGGGACACCGCTGCCCGTACCACGACGACTTTCCCGCTAGGACTGAGGACTGCTGCGATGAACACCCTGGACGCCCTCGACGCCGCGTCGCTGCGCGACGACATCCCCACCTTCCGGCCCGGGGACACCGTGAAGGTGCACGTGCGGGTCATCGAGGGCACCCGCGCGCGTGTCCAGGTCTTCCAGGGCGTGATCATCCGTCGCCAGGGTGGCGGGATCCGCGAGACCTTCACCGTCCGCAAGGTCAGCTTCGGCGTCGGCGTGGAGCGCACCTTCCCGGTGCACACCCCGGTCGTGGAGAAGATCGAGGTGCTCACCCGCGGTGACGTCCGCCGGGCCAAGCTGTACTACCTCCGCGAGCTGCGCGGCAAGGCAGCCAAGATCAAGGAGAAGCGCGAGGTCGTCAACCGCTGACCTCCAGCGATTCCACGACCGGGCCGGCTGCACTCGCAGCCGGCCCGGTCGCGTTCGTGGGGCTGTCCGTACCGCCGCCCCGGCCGCTGAGCGGTTCACCGGACGCGCCGGACGGCGGACCGTACGCTGGTGCCGATGAGCACGCACGGGCCCGCTGAAGCCGCTGACGCCGGCGATGCCGGGCGTCCCTCCGCCGACCAGAACACCACCGCCGCCGACGCAACGGCCCCGACCGGGTCGGCGGCCGCCGGCCGGGGCCGCCGCCGCGAGCAGGCCACGAAGGGGTCCCTGCTGCGCGAGCTGCCGGTGCTGCTGGTCATCGCCTTCGTGCTCGCCCTGCTGGTGAAGACCTTCCTGGTGCAGGCGTTCTTCATCCCGTCGGGCTCGATGGAGCAGACGCTGCACGGCTGCACCGGCTGCACCGGCGACCGGGTGCTGGTCAACAAGGTGCCCTACTGGTTCGGCGAGCCCGAGCCGGGCGACATCGTGGTGTTCCAGGGGCCGGACACCTGGTCCCCGGAGATCGCCGTGGAGGAGCCCACCAACTGGTTCACCGGTGCTGCCCTGACCCTGGGCCGGGCGATCGGCGTGGCCCCGCCCAGCGAGGACGACTACGTCAAGCGGGTCATCGCCACCGAGGGCCAGACCGTCGAGTGCTGCGACCCGCAGGGGCGGGTCCTGGTCGACGGTGAGCCGCTCGACGAGCCCTACATCTACCAGGACTCCCCGCTGAACACCGGTGGATCAGGTGGGCGGGAGTTCCGGCCGGTCACCGTGCCCGAGGGGCGGCTCTGGGTGATGGGCGACCACCGCTCGGCCTCGGCCGACTCCAAGCAGCACATGGACGACCAGTACGCCGGCACCATCGCCGTCGACGACGTCATCGGCAAGGCGGCCCTGGTCGTGTGGCCGCTGGACCGCTTCACCCTGCTGGACAGCCCCGACATCCAGCCGGGCCAGGTCGAAGCGGCGGGCGCCGTCGGGCCGGAGCCGACACCGGTCCAGGACACCGCAGCGCTGGCGGCCCCCTACCTGCTGGGGCTCGGTGGCGCTCTGCCGCTCACCGCCTGGCGCCGGCGGCACCGTTCCCGCGGCGCCCGGCTGACCGGGCCGTCCCGTCGTCCGCCGCGCACCGGCTGGCGCCGGGTCCGGCGCCCGGCTCAGACCCGGCCCGGCCGGGAGTCGCAGACCGACTGAACCGGGGGCTCACGGGAGGTGGTCGTCGAGCCGCCGCGCCGTGGGTGCACCGCCCAGCTGTCCCGCTGGGTTCGGCATGATCTGTGCGCGTTTCGGCACTCTTCTCGAGAAGTTGCTCAAGCTCTCCGTTCACTCGTCCGATGGACAAGCAGAGAGTCACCGGACTTCGAACGGAGAGTCACCCGTGTCTACCCCCCTGGCCAGCACCCCCCGCGGCGTCACCCGCGTCCTGATCCTCGCCGACGCCCCGGTCCTGCGCCGTGGGCTGGTCGGCATGATCAACGAGACCGCCGGCATGCAGGCGGTGGGCACCCCGGGGGAGCCGCGTCGCGCGCTGACCCTGGCCGAGTCCGCCCGCCCGGACGCGGTGGTGGTGGAGCTGGGCACCGGCCGGGCGGCCACCCTGAACGCCGTCCGGGACCTGCGTCGCCGGTTCCCGCAGCTGGCCGTGGTGGCGCTGGCGACCTCGGAGGACCCGGGTGTGGTGAACGAGGCGCTGGCGGCCGGGGTGCGCAGCTACCTGCTGATGAACACCTCCCCGACGCTGCTGGGCTGGGCGGTGCTGGCTGCGCGGGCCGGGCGCACGGTGGTGGACCCGCAGATCCGTCGCGGTGAGGGGGCGGCGGAGCAGGTGTCGCGGGAGCTGACCCCGGAGGTGCCGTTGACCCGCCGGGAGTCCGACGTGCTGGACGAGCTGATCCAGGGGCAGTCGAACCGGGCGATCGGGAAGAACCTGTTCATCTCCGAGGACACGGTGAAGTCCCACGTGAAGGCGATCCTGCGCAAGCTGGGTGCCCGGGACCGGGCGCACGCGGTCTCCCTGGTGCTCTCGGCGCGCAACCCGGGCTGCTCCTGCGGGGCCCACCGGCTCACCGAGGCCACCGCCGAGGTGTGACCTCCACCGGTACGACCACGGTCCGCGCCCCCGAGGGCCCGGGCCGGATGGACCGCCGGAACGGACTCCGCTCCGGCAAGGCCGGTCGGGCCGGCGTCCGCGCCGCTGACCAGCCGCCCCGAGCCGGTCCCTGTTCCCCCAGGGATCGGCTCGTGGTGCGTTCCCAGGGTCCGACCGGCCCGGACTCGCCGGGGGTCCTCCAGGGGGCGGCGGGGCGACGTAGGGTCGGCAGGCGATGGCCGCTCGACCTGGTGCTGCAGACCCCACCGACGACCTCTGGGCGATGGAGCGATCGCTCCGCCGCCGGGGGTTCGCCGCCATCGCCGGTGCGGACGAGGCCGGCCGCGGCGCCTGCGCCGGTCCGCTCGTGGCCGCGGCGTGCGTGCTCCCCGCCGGTCGCCGCGGGCGGGTGCCCGGGCTGGCCGACTCCAAGCTCCTCAACGCCGCCACGCGGGAGGAGGTCTACGCCGAGGTCGTCGACCGCGCCGTCTGCTGGTCGGTGGTCGCCATCCCGGTCGGTGAGCTCGACGCGCGCGGCATGCACGTGACCAACATCGAGGCGTTGCGCCGCGCCGTCCGGGTGCTGGAGCCCTGCCCCGACTACGTGCTCACCGACGGCTTCCCGGTCAGCGGCCTGTCCCAGCCGTCGCTCGCGGTGTGGAAGGGGGATCGGGTGGCGGCCTGCGTGGCAGCCGCCTCCGTGCTGGCCAAGGTCACCCGGGACCGGACGATGCTGGAGCTGGACGGGCGCTTCCCGCAGTACGGCTTCGCCGAGCACAAGGGCTACATCACCGATGCGCACAGCGCCGCCCTCGACGACCACGGGCCCTGCCCGGAGCACCGGATGCGCTTCGTCAACGTCGCGCGGGCCCGGGCCGCACACGCCGCCCGGACGCCACCCCTGCCGGTGGTGGGGGGCATGCACGATGATGGACCGGTGCCGCCCGGAGCCCCGGCCGCGGCACTGATGTCCCCGGCACCTATGGAGCACGCGCGATGAGCACCGAGGACCTCGAGAAGTACGAGACCGAGATGGAGCTGCAGCTCTATCGCGAGTACAAGGACATCGTCCGCCAGTTCTCCTACGTCGTGGAGACCGAGCGGCGCTTCTACCTGGCCAACAGCGTCGACCTGCAGGTGCGTGACGCCGGGGGAGAGGTGTTCTTCGAGCTCACCCTCTCCGACGCCTGGGTGTGGGACATGTACCGCCCGGCCCGGTTCGTGAAGAACGTCCGGGTGGTGACGTTCAAGGACGTCAACGTGGAGGAACTCGACAAGCCGGACCTGGAGCTCCCGGACAACCCGCGCCTGCCCTGATCCACCTCCCCCTCCCCGGGGACACCGGCCGGCGCTGAGGCGGGTGCGCCGGCCGCCGTCCACAGCGGTGTCCTCCGTCCACAGACCGGGGCAGGCCCTGGTCCGGCCGGCCCGCGGCGGCGACGGTCGACGGGTGCCGAATCCGCAGAAGTCCCCGCCCGGCCACCGCGCCGCCCTCGGCGCCTACGGCGAACGGGTCGCCGTCCGGGCGCTCATCGACGCCGGCTTCCAGGTCCTCGACCGCAACTGGCGCTGCCGCGACGGCGAGCTCGACGTCGTCGCCCGAGACGGTCAGGCGCTGGTGTTCTGCGAGGTGAAGACCCGCACCGGCACCGGCTTCGGGCACCCGGCCGAGGCGGTGACCGCCGGCAAGCGCCGCCGGCTGCGGGTGCTCGCCCGTGCCTGGCTGGCGGCCCACGACCAGCACGCCCCGGACCTGCGCTTCGACGTCGTCGGGGTGCACGTCCCGTCCTCCGGGCCGGCCCGGGTGACACACCTGCGGAACGCGTTCTGATGGCGCTCGCGCAGACCTGGTCGGTGGGGTTGGCCGGCGTCCAGGGGGCGATGGTCGAGGTGGAGGTCGACCTGGCGCCGGGGGTGCCGACCGTGGCGCTGGTCGGGCTGCCCGACGCCGTCGTGCGCCAGTCGGTGGACCGGGTGCGGGCCGCGCTGCTCAACAGCGGGCACGAGTTCCCGTTGCGCCGGGTGACCATCGGGCTGTCGCCGGCGGCGATGCCCAAGCAGGGCAGCGGGTTCGACCTCGCCCTGGCCGTCGCCGTCCTCGCCGGTGCGCGGGTGGTGCCCGCGGACGCCGTCCGGGAGCTGGTGCTGCTGGGGGAGCTCGGGCTGGACGGGTCGTTGCGCGCGGTCCGTGGGGTGCTGCCGGCCGTGCTGGCCGCCGCGCGCGCCGGTCATCGCGAGGTGGTGGTGCCGCAGGAGAACGCCGACGAGGCAGGCCTGGTCGAGGGCATCGCCGTCCTGGCGGCCGGCAGCCTGCGCCAGGTGGTCGCCCACCTCGCCGGGAAGGCGCCCCTCCTGCCGCACGTCCGGGCAGCGGCGTCCCCGGCGCCACCGGGGCCCGACCTGGCCGACGTGGTGGGGCAGGCCGCAGGACGCCGGGCGGTCGAGGTGGCCGCCGCCGGTGGCCACCACCTGTTCCTCAGCGGCCCGCCGGGCGCCGGCAAGACCATGCTCGCCGAACGGCTGCCCGGGCTGCTGCCCCCGCTGGACGAGCACGCCGCCCTCGAGGTGACCGCCATCGCCTCCATCGCCGGCACCCTCCCGCCCGGCGCCCCGCTGGTGACCCGGCCGACGTTCGAGGCGCCGCACCACTCGGCGACGATGGCCGCGCTGGTCGGCGGCGGCTCCGGCCAGATCCGCCCGGGTGCCCTGTGCCGCGCCCATCGGGGCGTGCTGTTCCTGGACGAGGCGCCGGAGTTCCCCCGGTCGGTGCTGGACACGCTGCGCCAGCCGCTGGAACGCGGGACGGTGACCATCCACCGGGCCAACGGCTCGGCGACGTTCCCGTGCCGGGCGCAGCTGGTCCTGGCCGCCAACCCCTGCCCCTGTGCCAGCGCGGCCGGTGACACGGCCTGCACCTGCAGTGCCCTGGAACGGCGGCGCTACCAGTCGCGGTTGTCCGGGCCGCTGCTGGACCGGATCGACCTGCGCGTGACTCTGCCGCCGGTGACCCGGGCCGCCTGGCTGGACGGCCTGGGCGCGCCGGAGTCGACCGCCGCCGTCGCCGCGCGGGTGCAGGGCGCACGGGCGGTGGCGGCCGAGCGGCTGGCCGGCAGCGGCCTGGCGCTCAACAGCCAGGTCCCGGGGCGGCTGCTCCGGGAGCGCTGGCCGGTGCCGCGCGCGGCGCTCGCGCTGGCGGAGCGGGCGCTGGAGCGCGGGTCGATCTCGGTGCGCGGCTTCGACCGGGTGGTGCGGGTCGCCTGGACGCTGGCCGACCTCGCCGGCCTGGCCGTGCCCGGCACCGACCAGGTGGCCGAGGCGCTGGGCATGCGGCTGCAGCGGGCGGCGGCATGAGCGGGGACGTCGACCCGGAGGTCCGGCGGGCGCGGGCGTGGTTGTCCCGGGCCGTGGAGCCGGGTTCGGTGGCGGCCTGGCGGTTCGTCGAGCAGTCGGGTCCGGTCGCCGCGGCCGCCGCGCTGCAGGCCGGTGCGGCCCCGTCCGAGGTCCAGGCGGTGGCCGGGGCCCGGGCGGGAGAGGACACCAGCCTGGAGGACCTGCACCGGGCGGACCGGTGCGGGGGCCGGCTGGTCGTGCCCGAGGACCCGGAGTGGCCGGCGCTGCCGCTGCACTGCCTGACGCTGGCCACCGAGGACGGGCGCGGGCTGGTGGACGGCCGGCAGCCGGACCGCACGCGCACGCTGGTGCCGCCGCTGGCGTTGTGGGTGCGCGGCGCAGCGTCGCTGACCGGGCTGGTCGACCGGTCGGTCGCGCTGGTGGGGTCGCGCGCCTCGACGGCCTACGGGGAGCACGTGGCCGGTGAGCTGGCGCACGGGCTGGGGGAGCGGGGTTGGACGACCGTCTCCGGTGGCGCGTTCGGCATCGACGCCGCGGCACATCGAGGTGCGCTGGCCGCTGAGGCGCCGACCGTCGCCGTCCTGGCGTGTGGGGTCGACCGGGTGTACCCCGGTGCGCACTCGGCGCTGTTCGCCCGGGTCCTCGACGAGGGGCTGCTGGTCAGCGAGTGGCCGCCGGGCTGCGCGCCGCTGCGGCACCGGTTCCTGGTGCGCAACCGGCTGATCGCCGCCCTCACCCGGGGCACCGTGGTGGTCGAGGCGGCCGCCCGCTCCGGCGCCCAGGCCACCGCCAACCGGGCGCGGGAGCTCGGCAAGGCGGTGATGGCCGTTCCCGGCCCGGTGACCAGCGCGATGTCGGTGGGGTGTCACCAGCTCCTGCGGGAGGTCGAGCGCCCCGTGGCGCTGGTGACCTCGGCGGCCGAGGTGCTGGAGGCGGTGGGCCGGGTGGGGGAGGACCTGGCTCCACCGGTGGAGCGGGCGAGCGCACCGGGTGACTCGCTGTCCGACGTCGCCCGGCGGGTGCTGGACGCCTGCCCGGTCCGGGTCGGTGTGCCGCCGGAACGGCTGGCCGCGGTCGCGGGGTGCTCGGTGGTCGACGTGCTGCGGGTGCTGCCGGCGCTGGAGCTCGCCGACCTCGTCGAGTGGACCGGCACCGGCTGGCGGGTGCGTCGGCAGTCGAGGAAGGGTGAGCCGGCCGGGTGACGTCGTCTGCCGGGAGATCGCGACCCCCGGTCTGCGGCGCGCCCGGTTGACCGGCCCGCTCCGCCGACGGACGCTGCGCCCATGGCCACCGGGACCGCAGAGCTGCGCGCTGCCCTGCCGCCGGCGCTCGAGGAGTCCCTGGCGGGCTGGGAGGAGCACCTGCGCCTCCAGCGGGACCTCTCCGAGCACACCGTCCGCGCCTACGTCGGCGACGTCGTCTCGCTGCTGGACCACCTGGCCCGGCGCAGCGGCCGGACGGTCGCCGACCTGGACCTCGCCACGCTGCGCAGCTGGCTGGCCCACGGACGGACCCGGGGGGACAGCCGGTCCACCACTGCGCGCCGGGCCGCGTCGGCGCGGTCGTTCACCGCCCACCTGCGCCGCAGCGGGCAGGTGGCCGAGGACGTCGGGCTGCGACTGGCCAGCCCGCGCGCGCACCGCACGTTGCCCGGGGTGCTCGGCGCCGACCAGGCCCGGACGGTGCTCGAGGAGGCGGCGCGCCCGTCTGCCGAGGAGGAGACCCCGGCCGAGGCGGCGCTGCGGTCGCGCAACGTCCTCGTCCTCGAGCTGCTCTACGCCACCGGGATGCGCGTCGGCGAGCTCGTCGGGCTCGACGTCGACGACGTGGACCGCGGCCGCCGCCTGCTGCGGGTGCTGGGGAAGGGCCGCAAGGAGCGCAGTGTGCCCTTCGGCGCCCCGGCGTCCGACGCCCTCGAGGCGTGGTTGGCCCGCGGTCGCCCGGTGCTGGCGACGAGCAGCAGCGGCCCCGCGCTCCTCCTCGGCGTGCGCGGCGGCCGGCTGGACCCGCGGGAGGCGCGCCGGGTGGTGCACGTGGCCGTCGCCGCCGCGCCGGGGACCCCGGACATCGGCCCGCACGGGCTGCGCCACTCGGCGGCAACGCACGTGCTGGAGGGCGGCGCGGACCTGCGCAGCGTCCAGGAGCTGCTGGGCCACGCTAGCCTCGCCACGACGCAGGTCTACACGCACGTGACCGTCGAGCGGCTCCGGGCGGTCCACGCCCGCGCCCATCCCCGGGCATGAGGACGGCGTCGGTGCATGGACAACAGAGTTCGAGCGGGGGAGTGCAGGTGTCTGAGGCGACGGTCCGGCAGGTCGGTGCGAGTGAGGACCCTGACGCCCACGTGATCGAGCTGTGGTCGCGGTACGTGCAGGACCGGGACACCGGGCTGCGCGACCGGCTGATCCTGCACTACGCGCCGCTGGTCAAGTACGTGGCCGGCCGGGTGGGCAGCGGGCTGCCGGCGCACGTGGAGCAGGCCGACCTGGTCTCCTACGGGACGTTCGGGCTGATCGACGCGATCACCCGGTTCGAGCCCGAGCGGGAGATCAAGTTCGAGAGCTATGCGATGGCCCGGATCCGCGGCGCGATCATCGACGAGCTCCGGTCCACGGACTGGATCCCCCGCTCGGTCCGGATGAAGGCCCGGCAGTACGAGCGCACGGTCGCGGCTCTGGAGGCCAAGCTCCAGCGGAGCCCGACCGACGAAGAGGTCGCCGACGAGATGGACATGGACGTCGAGGAGGTCCGCAAGTTCCTCGGCCAGCTGTCCCTGGTCAACGTCGTCGCCCTCGACGAGCTGCTCGTGGACGACGACGGCTCCGCGCCGCGTCTGGGTGACACGCTCAAGGACACCAGCGCCCTGGACCCGCAGGCCATGGCCGAGCACGGCGAGGCCCGGCAGCTGCTGGCCCGGGCGGTCGAGCAGCTCCCCGAGCGGGAGAAGGTCGTCGTCAGCCTCTACTACTTCGAGGGCCTGACCCTGGCCGACATCGGCCGGGTGCTCGGGGTGACCGAGAGCCGGATCTGCCAGCTGCACACCAAGGCCGTGCTGCACCTGCGCACCAAGCTCGCCGACATCGCCTGACCGAGCTCGGGTCCCGCTCGCGGGACCCTGCTGCTCGTCCCCAGACCGTGCGCTGGTCCAGGGCACGGGCCGGGGACGGCGGGGGAGCCGGCTCAGTCGCCGGTCGGCTCCGCGCCCGGCAGCGGGCCCAGCAGCGGCTGGGCCTCCGGCGGGTTGCGGTGGCCCTCCTGCCAGGGCAGCCGGCCGGTCGAGTCCGGCCAGACGAGCTGGAGCACCTCGATGGAGCCGTAGAACTGCTCGGCGACCGCGAGCCGTGCGGTGTCCTCGACCGCCAGGAAGACCACCGGGGAGTCCGCGTCGGTCAGCCCGGTCGTGGCCGCGCCGGGGCCGAAGCGGGCACCGCCGCGCACCGCCTCGCCCACCAGGTTCAGGTACTTCTCCCCGGCCGGGAACGGCAGGCCCACGACGATCACCTCGGGGTGGCCGAGCGCGGTCAACCCCACGGTGTGCGACCACCGCGGGTCACCGGGGCTGCCCCCGCCGCCGTGCAGCACCGCCCAGCCGAACCGGTCGACCACCCGCTGCAGGTCCGCCAGCACCTGGCCGGCGTCCTGCTCCGCGGCCTGCTGGTCCGGTGCCGGCTGCTCGATGGGCTGTTCGGGGGCCTTCTTCCGTCGCCAACGCACGCCCGGACGGTAGCGCCGTCCCAGCCGTCGCGGGGTCAGTGCCACGGGAGCAGCCGCACCCGTGGCGGGCGCAGGAGCAGGAGCGGGTCCAGGTAGGTGTCCCCGCGACGCAGGCCCCAGTGCAGGCAGGCGTCCACCGGGCAGCCGGCGTGCCCGGCCACCAGCACGCCCAGCGGTGAGCCGCGGGCCACGGGCTGACCCGCGGCCACCCCCGGGCTGACCGGCTCGTACGTCGTCCGCAGCCCGTCGGTGTGGTCGACGCTGACCACCGGCCGGCCGGCGACCGTCCCGGCGAAGGCCACCACCCCGTCGCCGGCAGCGAGCACCTGCTCGCCGACCGTGCTCGCCAGGTCCACGCCCCGGTGTCCGGCCGCGTACGGCGTGTCGGGGGCGTCGAAGGGCCGGCTGACCGTGGGCGCGTCGAACAGCGGCCAGGTCCAGAGCGCGGCGGGTGGCCCGGACCCCGCGGGGGACGGGCCCGGAGCAGCCGCCGCTGCGGGGACGCCGGTCAGGAGGCCGGCGACGACCAGTGCGGCGAGGACGGCGCGGGGTGTGGACACCCACAGGAGGGTGCCGCCGGAGCGCGTCCCGGACCGGTGGGAGCCAGCGCCTGTGGAGGCCGAGGGCCGCTGGGGACGACCCGGTCGGACGGCGGTTGCCCAGGGCGTATGCTGATCGATGCGGTCCGCCTCCGGCGGATCGACTTCGCGTGTCCTCTTCCCGCTGTTCGTGCACCTGGCGAGCTCAGCGGGGCAGTCGTCACCTCGGTCCCGCCTCCTCCGGCGGGTTCGGTGGCGCGGCTGGACACCAGGGCGGCGCACCTCCCGGTGCGTCCGCGACAACCGAGCAGCGCGGCGTGGCCCCTGGCCGCCCGCGCACGAGAAGGAAGGCGGCGCCACGTGGCAGTCGTCAGCATGAAGAACCTGCTCGACAGCGGAGTCCACTTCGGGCACCAGACCCGTCGCTGGAACCCGAAGATGAAGCGGTTCATCTTCACCGAGCGCAACGGCATCTACATCATCGACATCCAGCAGACGCTGGGCTACATCGACCAGGCCTACGAGTTCGTGAAGCAGACCGTCGCCCACGGCGGTTCGATCATGTTCATCGGGACCAAGCGCCAGGCGCAGGAGGTCATCGCCGAGCAGGCGACCCGCGTCGGCATGCCCTACGTGAACCAGCGCTGGCTGGGCGGCATGCTCACCAACTTCCAGACGGTCTACAAGCGTCTGGCCCGCCTGAAGGAGCTCGAGGACCTCGAGCAGACCGGCGCGCTGGTCAGCCTCTCCAAGAAGGAGCAGCTGGTCCTCTCTCGCGAGAAGGCCAAGCTCGAGCGCTCCCTCGGCGGCATCCGCGACATGCAGAAGGTGCCCAGCGCCGTCTGGATCGTGGACACCAAGAAGGAGCACATCGCCGTCGGTGAGGCCCGGAAGCTGGGCATCCCCGTCGTCGCGATCCTCGACACCAACTGCGACCCCGACGAGGTCGACTACAAGATCCCGGGCAACGACGACGCCATCCGCAGCACCGCGCTGCTGACCCGCGTCATCGCCGACGCGGTCGCCGAGGGCCTGATGGCCCGCTCGGCCGCGCAGGCCAACGCCGGCCGTGGCGAGGACGGCGCCGAGGCCCCGGCCGTGGGCGGCGGCGAGCCGCTGGCCGACTGGGAGCGCGAGCTGCTGACCGGTGGTGCCGCTGACGCCGCCACCCCGGCTGCCGAGGCCGTCCCGGCCGTGGCAACCGACGCCGTGGCAACCGACGCCGTGGCAACCGACGCCGTGGCCACCGAGGCCGCTCCGGCTGCGGCCACTGAGCTGCCCGAGACCCCGGCCGACCCGCCGGCCGTCACGGCCAACGAGGTCGCCCCGGTCGAGGGCGTCCCCGCCACCGGTGACCAGTCCACCGGTACCCAGGGCGCCGAGAACGGCTGACCGGTCGGCGCCGCTGCTCCCCGCCTGAGTGCGGGGAGTGGCGGCGCCGCCGTCTGTCCGGCCGCCGGCCGGCACCTCCACTCGCGGGGTCCGCGCCCCGCACCACCACCGATCAGAGGAAGTGACATGCCTGCTTTCACCGCAGCCGACGTGAAGCGTCTCCGTGACGCCACCGGCGCCGGCATGATGGACTCCAAGAAGGCCCTGACCGAGGCCGATGGCGACTACGACAAGGCCATCGAGCTCCTGCGCGTCAAGGGCGCCAAGGACGTCGGCAAGCGCCTGGAGCGCTCGACCACCAACGGCGTGGTCGTCAGCCGGGACGGCGCCCTGCTCGAGCTCGACTGCGAGACCGACTTCGTCGCCAAGAACGCCGACTTCGTCAAGCTCGCCGAGCGCCTGCTCGACCTGGTCGTGGTCGAGAAGCCGGCCGACGTCGACGCGCTGATGGCCACCCAGGTCGACGGCCAGTCGGTCGCCCAGCTCATCGAGTCCGAGTCGGCCCGCATCGGCGAGAAGCTGGTGCTGTCCCGGTTCGCCGTCTTCGAGGGCACCACGGCGGTCTACCTGCACAAGCGGGCCACCGACCTGCCCCCGGCCATCGGCGTCGCCGTGCAGTACTCCGGTGGCGACGCGGACGCGGCGCGTTCGCTGGCGATGCACATCGCCGCCGCGCGTCCGCGCTACCTGACCCGCGAGGAGGTCCCCGCGGAGGCCGTGGAGACCGAGCGCCGGGTCGCCGAGCAGACCGCGAAGGAGGAGGGCAAGCCCGAGCAGGCGATCACCAAGATCGTCGAGGGGCGGGTCAACGCCTACTTCAAGGACTTCGTCCTGCTCGAGCAGCCCTCGATCACCGAGCCGAAGCGCACCGTCAAGCAGGTCATCGCCGACGCCGGCCTGACCGTCGACCGGTTCGCCCGGTTCGAGGTCGGCCAGGCCTGAGCCCGACCTCCGAGGCCTGAGAGCTCTCAGCCACGGAACACCCACCGGCCCCGTTCTCTCCAGGACGGGGCCGGTGGCCTGTCCGGACCCGCCGCCGGGACACCGGTGCGCGCCGGATGCGGCAGGATCGACACACCCGACACCGAACCGAGGAACGCCCGTGACCGTGCTGAAGTCCGCGCCCACCGCCTTCGCCCCGCTGGACGGGTCCGGCTACAGCCGGGTCCTGCTCAAGCTCTCCGGTGAGGCCTTCGGTGGCGGCAAGGTCGGGGTCGACCCGGTGATCATCCGCACCATCGCCGAGCAGCTGGCCGCCGTGGTCGGCTCCGGCACCCAGGTCGCCGTCGTCGTCGGCGGGGGCAACTTCTTCCGCGGTGCCGAGCTCTCGCAGGCCGGCATGGACCGCGGCCACGCCGACTACATGGGCATGCTCGGCACGGTGATGAACTGCCTGGCCCTGCAGGACTTCTGCGAGAAGGCCGGGCTCGAGACCCGGGTGCAGACCGCGATCACCATGGGGCAGGTCGCCGAGCCCTACATCCCGCGCAAGGCGATCCGCCACATGGAGAAGGGCCGCCTGGTCATCTTCGGGGCAGGCGCCGGCATGCCGTACTTCTCGACCGACACGGTGGCCGCGCAGCGCGCCCTGGAGATCGAGTGCCAGGTGTTGCTGATGGCCAAGAACGGCGTGGACGGCGTCTACGACGACGACCCGCGCACCAACTCCGCGGCCACCATGTACACCGACCTGGACTACGGCACGGTGCTGGCCAAGCAGCTCAAGGTCGCCGACGCCACGGCCATCAGCCTCTGCATGGACAACCAGATGCCGATCGTCGTGTTCAACCTGTTGCGCGACGGCAACATCGCCCGCGCGGTGGCAGGTGAGAGGATCGGCACGCTGATCAGCGCCCAGGCCTGACCGGCCGGACGTCGATCGGGGCGGCGCACGCCGGGTGCCGCCCCACCCGCACACCGCACAGGACCCGGCAGCTGCCGCAGGAGGAGAAGACCCGTGATCGACGACACCCTGCTCGACGCCGAGGAGCGGATGGACAAGGCCCTGTCGGTCGCTCGCGAGGACCTCGGTTCCGTTCGCACCGGCCGCGCCGCGCCGTCCATGTTCAACAAGATCTTCGTCGACTACTACGGCGCAATGACCCCGGTGCCGCAGATGGCCTCGATCACCGTGCCCGAAGCGCGGATGGCGGTCATCAAGCCCTACGACGCCACCCAGCTGCAGGCCATCGAGAAGGCCATCCGCAACTCCGACCTGGGGGTGAACCCGACGAACGACGGGTCGTTGATCCGGGTGGTCTTCCCCCAGCTGACCGAGGAGCGCCGTCGCGACCTCGTGAAGATGGCCCGGTCCAAGGGCGAGGACGCCAAGGTCTCGATCCGCAACGTGCGCCGTCGGGCCAAGGAGGAGCTGGACCGCATCAACAAGGACGGCGAGGCCGGCGAGGACGACGTGCGCCGCGCGGAGAAGGAGCTCGACGACCTCACCGCCGCACACGTCGCCAGCATCGACGAGGCGATGAAGAACAAGGAGACCGAGCTCCTGGACGTCTGAGCCGACCGCCCGCCGCCGCCGCCGTGACCCGCGACCCGCACCGCCCCGAGCCCCTCGGCTCGGGGCGCCAGCCTGCCCGCGCCCGGACCGGGACGGCCGACGGGGCGGGCGGTACCGGGGGGAGCCCGGCCCGTCGGCAGGACCCCGACACCGGGCCGCTCGTCAGGATCGACCAGCCACCGGTGCCGTCGCGGCCTGCGGCCCGACCGTCCGGGCCCCGGCCCGGACCGGTCACGGGTCCGCAGACCGAGGGCCTGCGCTGGGACGACCAGCGCCCCGATCCCGTCGCCCCGGTGCCGAGCGGCCCGGCGGCCGAGGAGCTGGGTCGGGATCCCGCGGACGCTCCGCTCACCGCGGTGCCCGACGCCCTGGGGACCGAGGTCACCGGAGAGGCGCCGCAGGACACCCCGAGTGGCGCACCGCGGGCCGTCGGCCGGGCCGGCCGGGACATGGCCGCCGCGGTCGGTGTCGGGCTGGCGATGGGTGCGGTCGTCTTCGCGACGCTGTTGCTCTGGCGGCCCTCGTTCCTCGTCGTCGTCACCGCAGCCGTCCTGATCAGCGTCTTCGAGCTGAGCGGGGCGCTGGAGAAGGGTGGTCATCGGCCGCCGCGCACGCCCGTGCTGGTGGGGGCGGTGGTGATGGCAGCCCTGGCCTGGACCCGCGGCCCCACGGGTCTGGTCATCGCCTTCCTGCTGACCGTCTTCGCCGTGCTGCTCTGGCGGCTGGGCGACGGCCCGGTCGGGTACCTGCGTGATGCGTCGGCTGCGGTCTTCGTCGCCCTCTACGTGCCGCTGCTGGCCGGGTTCGCCGTGCTGCTGCTGGTGCCCGACGACGGCGCGGCCCGGGTGCTGACGTTCATCGGCACGGTGGTCTGCAGCGACGTGGGCGGCTTCGCTGCGGGCGTCCTCTTCGGGAAGCACCCGCTGGCCCGCACGGTCAGTCCGAAGAAGTCCTGGGAGGGGCTGGCCGGGTCGGTCGCGGCCTGCGTGCTCATCGGCACGCTGCTGGTCACGCTGGTGTTCGACGGGCCGTGGTGGGGCGGCGTGGTCTACGGCGTCGCCATCGCCATCACCGCCACCCTGGGCGACCTGGGGGAGTCCCTGATCAAGCGGGACCTGGGCATCAAGGACATGGGCGACCTGCTGCCCGGCCACGGCGGTCTGATGGACCGGATGGACTCGCTGCTGCCGTCGGCTGCGGTGGCGTGGCTGATCCTGTCGGTGGTCGCACCGGTCTGACCCGGCGGTGGGCCGGGCCAGCCGGTCGGGGTGGCCCGTCGACGTGGCGTGGCAGCATCCCGGCGGTGACCGAGACGACGGACGGGCAGGTGGCGGACGGGCAGGTGCCCGGTCCGACCGAGTGGGGTGGGTCGGTCGGCGTCGGCCCCTGGGCCGGTCCCTGGCCCACTGATCCTCGGTACGACCACGAACTGCTCGCCGAGGGTGATCGGCGGAACGTGGTGGACCGCTACCGCTACTGGCGCCTGGAGGCGGTGGTCGCCGACCTGGACGCGCGGAGGCACCCGTTCCACGTCGCGATCGAGAACTTCGAGCACGACCTGAACATCGGCACGGTGGTGCGCACGGCCAACGCCTTCCTGGCGGCGGAGGTGCACGTGGTCGGCCGCCGGCGGTGGAACCGGCGGGGCGCCATGGTCACCGACCGCTACCAGCACCTGCGTCACCACCCGGACGTGAGCGGGCTGCTCGAGCACGCGGCGGCCGAGGGGCTGACGGTGGTGGCGGTGGACAACGGTCCCGGGGCCGTCCCGCTGGAGACGGTCTCGTTGCCGCGTCACTGCGTCCTGCTGTTCGGCCAGGAGGGCCCCGGTCTCACGGCGGAGGCCCGGGACGGCGCCGCGCTCACCGTGTCGATCGCCCAGTTCGGCTCGACCCGGTCGCTGAACGCCGGGGTCGCGGCGGGGATCGCGATGCACGCCTGGATCCGGGAGCACGCCGACCCCAGTGCCGTGGTCCAGCCCGGCTGATCGACCGGTCGACCGGTGAGGTGAGCACAGTGTGACCGGTCGATCACGCCGCGCCTACCGGATGGGCAGGCTCTTCTCCGGCAGCATGGCCGTTCGGGTCTGGTGTCCGGGCTCGTCCACGAACGGTGGCCGAGACGGCGACCGGCCGGGGAGGAGTGGCCGTGGTGTCGGGCCGACCGTGGGGTGACGAGTCGCCTCAGGACCAGACGGCGTCGCCGGTGGACGGTCAGGACCAGCCCGCCTCGGTACGCCCGGGACCGGACGGGTCTGCGGCCGGTGATGCGGTGGCCGAGGTCCCGGAGGCCGTGGTGCCCGAGGCCGTGGTGCCCGACGTCGGGGTGGCGGACGTCGAGGCGCCCGAGATCGAGGCAGCAGAGCTCGACGTGGCGGAGCTGGCCCGCCCGGCCGCCGACGAGTCCGCGGAACCCGCGGCCACCGGCCATGCGCCGAACGGTCAGGTGACGGCCGAGGAGTCGCCGTGGGCCGAGGCCCCCTGGGACGAGGCGTGGCTGCCGCAGTGGGTCCACGCCGGGCTGCTGACGAACGGCGTGCTGCCGCCCGAGGAGTCCGACGTCCTCCCCGGGCCGGGGCCGGTCCCCGAGCCGGTCGACCGGGAGGACCTGCCCCCGGGGACG
The DNA here is from genome assembly GCF_026967985.1 of Modestobacter sp. VKM Ac-2984. GTDB lineage: Bacteria > Actinomycetota > Actinomycetes > Mycobacteriales > Geodermatophilaceae > Modestobacter. The sequence goes on from NZ_JAPVBJ010000004.1 coordinate 347,861, forward strand.
TCCACCGCACTGGTCACGGACCTGCCGGGGGCCGATCTCACCGCCGAGGACGACCAGGCGCAGCTCGCTGCCTGGGCCACCGACATCGCGGCTGCGGAGTCACTGACCGCCGCCGCTGCCGGCACCCTCGTCACGGCCGCAGCCGACGCGCCGCCCGCCGTCCGGACCCCGCCGGCCCCTGTTCGGCGGCGGCGGTACCGCGTGCTGCTCCCGGCGGCGGTGCTCGTCCTGGCCGGGGTCGTGGCCGGCTTCACCCTGCCCGGTGGGCCGGACGGTGCGGGGTCCTCGGTCGCGGCCGTGCAGCGGGACACCGACCAGCGGGCCGCGCCGACGACGTCGAGCCGACCACCGGCGGTGCGGCCGGGCGGGGTGCCTGCACCCGACGCCGGCGACGGCCTCGTGGCCCCGCCCGTCACCACGGCCCCGACCGGGTCGCCGGGCACCGCGGCGGCACCCCGTCCGCGGACCGCGTCGACCCAGTCGACCTCGGCGGTCCGGGACCGCGTGCGGCAGGTGATGGCGGCGCCTCGGTCCCGCGTGCAGCCCCGCGTTACCGCGGGCTCTGTCGTGCAGCGGCCGGCACCGCCGATGCGGCCTGCCCCGAACGCGCCGGCGCCGGACGGCTCCGCTCAGGTCGTCACCGACCCCGCACCCATCGGCCCGCCCGCCACCGGCCCGGTCGGCGAACCGACGCTGCCGGACGGCGACTGCTCCGTGCCCGTGCCCGTGCCCGTGGCCGTGCCCGAGGACAGCGAGACCCCGGACGAGAGCACCGACGGCCCTGCCGTCGACGTGGTCGTCGACGTCCTGGCCGCGACGTGCGCGCCGGTGGACCCCGACCAGCAGGGCCCCGGTCCGGACGCCACCGATCCGCAGGAGCCCGGACCGGTGGGCACCGACCCGCCGGCCCCGGATCCGGTGGTGACCGACCCCGGTGATCCGCAGGTGCCCGGCGGACCCGGGGACGGGTCCTCCGGCGGGGGCGGGCCCGTGCCGCCGACGGCCGGTCCTGACCCGACCCCCACCCCGACGGTGACCCCGACCCCGACCCCGACGCCGACCGTCACCTCGCCACCGCCGCCGACTGCGACGACCTCCCCGACGTCCGGAGCACCTGACCCGTCGGTGACGCTGGCCGAGGCCCTCGGTCGGAGCTGACGGGGGAGCAGCCTGCGCTGGCCCCTCCCAGGGAGCGATGTCACCTACCACCGAGCCACCCCCAGCGGCCCGGTGGTGGGAGCATGGACGTCGTTATGACTGCCCTGCCCCTGGTCTTCGAGGCCCCCCGCCGCACCAAGCCGCCTCGGCACCTCGCCGACCTGACCCGTGCGGAGGCCCGTGCGGCGATCGTCGAGCTGGGTCAGCCGGCCTTCCGCGCCGACCAGTTGGCCCGGCACTTCTACGCCGGGGTGACCGACCCAGACCAGATGACCGACCTGCCGGCCGCCTCCCGTGCAGAGCTGACCGGTGCGTTGCTGCCGGGGCTGCTGACCCCGGTGCGCCACCAGTCCGCCGACGGCGGCCGCACCCGCAAGACGCTGTGGCGCCTGCACGACGGGGCCCTGGTCGAGAGCGTCCTCATGCGCTACCCCGACCGCGCCACCGTCTGCATCTCCAGCCAGGCAGGCTGCGGGATGGCCTGCCCGTTCTGCGCGACCGGCCAGAGCGGCCTGACCCGCAACCTCTCGGCGGCCGAGATCATCGGCCAGGCGGTCGCTGCTGCCGCCGCCATGGCCAACGGTGAGATCCCCGGTGGCCCCGGCCGGCTGTCCAACGTCGTCTTCATGGGCATGGGTGAGCCGCTGGCCAACTACGCCCGGGTGCGCAAGACGCTCGACGCGCTGCTGACCCCCGCGCCGCACGGGCTGGGGCTCTCCCAGCGCGCGGTGACCGTCTCGACGGTCGGCGTCGTCCCGGCCATCCGCAAGCTGACCGAGGAAGGGCTCAACGTGACCCTCGCGGTCAGCCTGCACGCCCCCGACGACGAACTGCGTGACGAACTGGTGCCGATCAACACCCGCTGGAAGGTCGACGAGGTGCTGGGCGCCGCTGACGACTTCGCCCGACGCACCGGTCGCCGGTACTCCATCGAGTACGCCCTGATCCGGGACATCAACGACCAGCCGTTCCGGGCCGACCTGCTCGGGAAGCTGCTGGCCAAGCGGCTGGCGCACGTGAACCTGATCCCGCTCAACCCGACACCGGGCAGCAAGTGGGACGCCAGTCCGTTGCCTGCCCAGCGGGAGTTCGTCGCCCGGCTGCGCGCCGCAGGGGTGCCGACCACGGTCCGCGACACGCGCGGCTCGGACATCGACGGCGCCTGCGGGCAGCTGGCCGCTGCCGACCAGGTCGACGGGGTGCCGAGCATCGCCGTCCCGGTGCCCGGCATCGAGGAGGGCGTGCCCCTCGGGGCCGAGTCGGACCAGGGCTGACCGTGCTGCCCGACGCGGAGGCGCACGAGCACAGCCACGCCGACGTGTCGGGTGGCTGGCTGCGGGCTGCCGTGTTCGGCGCGATGGACGGCCTGGTGACCAACACCGCCCTCGTGGCCGGCGTCGGTGCCGGGGGCGCCGCGGCGCAGACGGTCCTCCTCTCCGGGGTCGCCAGCCTCGTCGCCGGGGCCATCTCGATGGCGCTGGGTGAGTACACGTCGGTGACCACCCAGAACGAGCAGCTCGAACTCGAGGTCGCCAAGGAGCGCGGGGAGCTGGCACGCAACCCCGAGGGGGAGCGTCACGAGCTGGTCGCACTCCTGCGCGCCGGTGGGGTGGACGACGACCTCGCCGAGCGGGTGTCGGTGCAGCTTTCCCGGGACCCGGAGACGGCGCTGCGCCTGCACGTCGTCGCAGAGATGGGGTTGAGCCCGGAGGACACCCCGTCGCCGAGGGTGGCTGCGGTCTCCTCGTTCGTGACCTTCTCGGTCGGGGCCGCGGTGCCGCTGCTGCCCTACCTGTTCGGGCTGGGCACCCTGTGGGTGGCGCTCGTCTGCGGCGGTGTGGGACTGGCGGTGGCCGGTGCGCTGTCCTCGCGCTTCACCCCCCGGCCCTGGTGGTGGTCGGCGCTGCGCCAACTGCTGTTCGGGGCGCTGGCCGCCGGCGCGACCTACCTGATCGGCAGCGCGATCGGCGTCGCGGTCAACTGACCCGGGAAGGCGCGGGCCAGGTCGGCGTCACGCGATGCAGGACATCCCGGCCGAGGTGAGCGCGGCGGCGGGCGCTGGCGAGGGGGAGCGGAGCAGCGTGCCAGCCACCGGGTCACCCACCGGCAGCACGGACACCGCTCCGAGGTCCTCCAGCGCCCACCGACGGGCCCGGGAACGCGGCGAACGCCGGCCAGGGCGAGCCTGGCCGGCGTTCGTCGTGGTGCTGCGGGTCATGCTCAGGCCTGGCTGGCCCCCGCGGTGCGGCGGCGGCTGAGCACCAGGGCGCCGGCGCCAGCGCCGACGAGCACGGTGCCGGCGACCAGCGGCAGGGCGACGCTCGCCCCGGTGTAGGCCAGCGCCTTGCCGTCGGCGGTCAGCGTGATGGTCTCCTCGAAGTGGCTGCCGGCGTCGCCGTCGAGGGCGAGGGTGTGGGTGCCCAGCGTGGTGCCGGCGGGGAGCGTGAAGGTCGCGGTGATGACGCCGTTGGCGTCGGCGGTGTAGGTGCCCAGGACGACCGGGTCCGAGTGCAGGACCAGGGTGACCTTCTCGAAGGCCTTGAAGCCCTTGTAGGTCTTGGTCACCTCCTGGCCGGGGGCGGCGACGTTGCTGGTGGCGGTGCTGGACGTCGCGGCGATGCCCGGGGTGTTCGGCGTCGCGCCCGGCACGAAGGCGGCGGGTGCGGGGGCCGGGACCGGCTTGCCGTCGGCGGTGACCGTGATGGTGACCTTGTCGTAGCTGAACTCGCTCGTGTACTGGTCGCAGGTCAGCCGGTAGGTGTAGCTCCCCAGCTCCATGGGCGCGGTCACGTCGAAGCTCCAGGCGCCGTCCGCGGTGGGCTCGGTGCCATCACCGGACTGGGGCTCCGCGACGTCGGGGACCATCGAGACGAACGGCATCCCGTCGGTGTCGGAGGCCTGGGTGCAGCCGACGCCGGCGACCGTGTACTCGGCGCCCGGGGAGAGGGTGCTGGACGGCGAGACCGTCGGGGCAGCCGGGGCGGCGAACGCGACCGGGGCGAGCATGAGGCCGGCGGTGGCCGTGCCCAGGGTGAGACCAGTCGCAACGGCGACGCGGGTACGGGTCAGGCGGCTCATCGGGTTCCTCCGTGTGGTGGCGGCCCGGGCGTCCGGACCTGTGAGGCACTGTCTAGTGCCTTCATCCCGCCGACCTGTCAGTTTTCTGTGCGACACGCGGTTGGGTCGGCCAAAAGTGCACAGCAGTCGGTAGAACCGTCCACGGCCGGTGTTCGGTTCGCTGTCGAGATGTGCACCTCGACTGATCGATCACCAACACGTCTGTACAGGGCCGTGCATCGTTGGCGTCCTGCGGCGGCTGGGCCGGACGCGACAGAGGCCGTCTCCCTGGGGGAGACGGCCTCTGTCGGAGGGGGGCGCCGCTGGGCAGCGGCGGGTGGCTCAGCGGGAGCGCCAGGCGTTCTTCCGCCGGCGGACGTCCCACAGCAGCATGACCACCAGCGTGAGCACGAAGCCGAGGATCCAGAGGTTCTCGACCTGGCCCTCGTGGTTGCCGAACAGCAGGGCCAGCAGGGCCAGCACCATCAGCCAGCCGGTGATCCGTCCGAAACGGCCGGACTCGGCGTGCCAGCCCCAGTCCGCGGGGTGCTCGTCGTGGACGGGTGTCTCGCCCGGGCGGACGATGCCCTCCTCGCGTCGGGACTGTGCGACCACCCCGGCGTTCGTCTGCTGACCCTGTCCCCGACCGCTGTGCTCACTCACGGCGTCCATCTTGCCAAACCCCCGTGCGCTGCACCCGCTGGGCGCGGTCGTGGCGCGGGATGGTGTCCGTTCACCGGTCGCAGGAGAGCCCGGCCGACGCGACCGCGGCCCTGGTGTCCGCCGTCGGAAGTCGCGCGATCGTGCCGCCCAGCGGTTCGCCGACCGGCAGGACCCGCAGGTCGTCCAGCTCCGCGCGAGCCAGGGAGGCGAGGTCCCCGGTCGAGGTGCCCGGGTCGGTGGCGAGGGCTCCGGAGGCCGCCCAGGCGACCGACTGCAGCCGCCATGGGCGCAGCGAGGCCGATCGCACCTGGGTCATCAGGGCGGAGAGCACGGTGCCGGCGGCTGTGGCCCGACCGTCGGGGTCCACCGGTGCCGGCACCCACTCGCCGTCGACCAGGTGCTCCGGATGCCGGGAACGGACGAGGGCCAGCGCGGTCGCGCCGTCCACCTGCTGGTGGCCGGTCCCGGTCAGCTGTAGCCCGGCGGACGGGTCGCGGACCGGCTCGGGGACGTCGACGTCCAGACCACCGGCGGCGTCGACCACCGCGGCGAAGCCGGCGAGGTCGACGGAGACGAGGTGGTCGGTCGGGATGCCGAGCTGGCACAGCCCGTCGACGGTCGCTCGGGGTCCGCTCAGCCAGGTGAGCGCGAGCCGGCCAGGACGTCGGTCGGTGCGCACCACGACGTCGCGCGGGACCGAGAACACGGTGGTGGCGGCGTCGGTCTGGTGGACGACCACGATGACGTCCGTGCGGGCCCCGGGCACCTGGTCGGGAGTGCCGAAGGCGGTGGCGTCGGCGCCGTCGGGCAGCCGGTCACGTGAGTCCAGTCCCACCAGCACCCAGGTCCGCCCGTCGGTGTCGCCGGGTCCGCCGGACAGGTCGACGTCGATCTGGCCCATGCGGCCGGCCAGTACGGCTGCGTCCGCGCCCAGCGCGACCAGGAGGACGGCGAGCAGGGCCAGGGCGATGCGCCAGCGGCGAACCGTCTTCCCGGAACGCGGCGGACGCCGGCCAGGAGGTACCTGGCCGGCGTCTGCTTCGAGCGGAAAGGTCATGCTCAGACGTCCTGTGCACCTGCCGGACGGCGGCGCAGGGCGAACAGTGCGCCGGCGCCGGCGACGAGCAGCCCGCCACCCAGCGACAGCGGCAGGGCGACGCTCGCGCCGGTGTAGGCCAGGCTGTCGGAGTCCGAGGAGCTGGCCGCGGTGACCGTCAGGGACTCCTGGAAGTAGGTGCCCATGTCGCCCTCGAAGACCAGGTCGTGCTCACCGGCCGGGGTGCCGGCCGGCAGCGTGAAGCTGACGGTCACGGTGCCGTCGGCGTCGGCGGTGTAGGTGCCCACGGTCTGCGGGTCCGAGTGCAGGGTGACGGTGACCTTCTCCCCGGGCTTGAAGCCGGTGAGGACCTTGACGATCTTCGTGCCCTGGGTGGCCTGGGCGCCGGTGGTGGAGCTGGTCTTGGTGCTGGCGACGCCGGCGCTGTTCGCGGACTCGCCGCGCAGCTCGCCGGTCGGGGCGACGGTGGTCGGGGGCGAGTCCACCGGCTCCGGGGTGACCGGGCCCGGGGTGACCGGGCCCGGGGTGACCGGCGCTGCCGCCAGGGTGAACGAGAACTCGGGGTAGGCGAGCCAGTCTGCACCGGTGTCGGTCTCCCCGCCGTCGTAGGGCTCGCAGAGGGCGAAGGCCACGTAGCCGCCCGGCGTCGCACCCGGCAAGAATGCCAGCGTCGCGGTCCAGTCGCCCGCTTCCACCGGGCCCGTCAGGCTGAGCAGCGGCTCGGCTGTGGGGTCGGTGGCGTCTGCTGCAGCGAAGACGTCCACGTAGACGGTGGCCGGCTTGTCCGGGTACGTCGCCGCACACTCGGTGCCGGACAGCTCGTAGGTCTGACCGATCACCGCGGTGGACGGGCCCTGCAGGGCGGGGAGCTCGCCGGGGGCGGCGAGGGCGGCCGGGGCGAACGCGAAGCTGAGGGTGGCGGTGCCGAGGGCGAGGCCGGTGGCGACGGTGGCGCGGCGGGTGGACACGCGGGACATGAGGTCTCTCCGGTTGGTCGGTGGCCCGGTGTCCGAGCCGTCACGAGGAGTATCGGTACGGGAACGGCTGACCTTGACCCGTACACCGGACGACGCGCCGATCTTTTGGACAACCTCTGCCAGAGGTGGATGGAATCGTCCAGATCTGGACTGGCAGAGCTCGTGATGAACACCGTGATGCTGAACAGATCACGACAAGGGGCTCGCATTTCTACAGGTCGGTCGGCCGGAGGCTGGCGGGCTTGGCAGGATCAGGTGCATGAGCGAGCCGCGCACCACCGAACCGCGAACGGTCACCGTGCTGGGCTCGACCGGGTCGATCGGCCGCCAGGCGATCGCGGTCGCCCGGCAGAACCCGGACCGGTTGCGGGTCACCGGACTGGCCGCCGGCGGGGGTGACGTCGCACTGCTGGCCGAGCAGGCCCTCTCGCTGGGCGTGCGCACCGTCGCGATCGCCCGGGCCACCGCCGCCCAGGACCTGCAGCTCGCCTTCTACGCCGCGGCACAGCAGCGCGGCTGGGCGCAGGGGCGCTACGCGCTCCCGGAGATCCTGGCCGGCCCGCGCGCGGCCGAGGAGCTGGCCGCACGCCCGGCCGACGTCGTGCTCAACGGGATCACCGGGTCGATCGGGCTGCGGCCGACGCTCTCGGCGCTCGCCGCCGGACGCACCGTCGCCCTGGCCAACAAGGAGTCGCTGGTCGCCGGTGGCGCACTGGTGACGGCGGCGGCCGCACCCGGCCAGCTGGTGCCGGTCGACTCCGAGCACTCCGCACTGGCCCAGTGCCTCCGCGGTGGTGCGCGCGGCGAGGTGGCCCGGCTGGTGCTCACCGCCAGCGGCGGGCCGTTCCGGGGCCGCTCCGCCGCAGAGCTCGCCGGCGTCACCCGGGAGCAGGCGCTGGCCCACCCCACCTGGGACATGGGCCCCGTGGTGACCATCAACTCCGCGACCCTCGTGAACAAGGGGCTGGAGCTGATCGAGGCGCACCTGCTCTTCGGTGTCCCGTACGCCGACATCGACGTGGTGGTGCACCCGCAGTCGATCGTGCACTCGATGGTGACGTTCGCCGACGGCGCGACGATCGCCCAGGCCAGCCCGCCGGACATGCGGCTGCCGATCGCCCTGGCGCTGGCCTGGCCGGACCGGCTGCCGGACGTCCAGCCGGCCCTGGACTGGTCGACCGCGAGCACCTGGGAGTTCCTGCCCCTGGACGGCGAGGTGTTCCCGGCGGTCCGACTCGCCCGGCAGGCGGGGGAGGCCGGCGGCGTCGTCCCGGCGCTCTACAACGCGGCCAACGAGGAGGCGGTCGCCGCGTTCACAGCCGGACACCTCTCGTTCCCAGCGATCGTGCAGGTGATCGCGCGTACCCTCGACGCCGCGCCGGACCTCGGCGCACCCACCTGCGTCGAGGACGTGCTGGCCGCTGAGAAGTGGGCCCGGGAGCACGCTCGCGGCGCCATCGACGCGGACAACCCGAGACGGAGCTTGAGCTGAGCGGGTTCCTCCTGACGGTCCTCGGGATCGTCGCCTTCGCCGTCGGGCTGCTGTTCAGCATCGGCTTCCACGAGTTCGGGCACTTCTACTGGGCCCGGAAGTTCGGCATGCGGGTGCCGCAGTTCTTCGTCGGCTTCGGGCCGACGGTCTGGTCCCGCCGCCGCGGGGAGACCGAGTTCGGCATCAAGGCGATCCCGCTGGGCGGCTACATCCGCATCGTCGGCATGATCCCGCCGGCCGAGGAGGGTGAGAGCAAGCGCGCCACCCGGATGCGCAGCTTCATCGCCGAGGTGCGCGGAGCGGCCCTCAACGACGTCCTGCCCACCGACCGCGGCCGGGTGTTCTACGCCAAGCCCTGGTGGCAGCGGGTGATCGTGATGTTCGCCGGCCCCTTCCACAACCTGGTGCTGGCCGTGTTCCTCTTCCTCGTCCTGCTGGTGGGCATCGGTCTGCCGACGACCACCACCACGATCGCGGACGTGCCGGACTGCGTGCTGCCGGCCGGGGCGGCCAGCGCCGGCGCGGCCGACCCCTGCGAGGTGCCGATCACCCCGGCCGGTGCGCTGTGCGCCGGAGGGGCGGCCGACTGTGCACTGCCGCCGGCCGGTCCGGCCGCCCAGGCCGGGCTGATGGCCGGGGACACCGTGCTGGCCATCGACGGCGAACCGGTCACCCAGGAACCGGGCGACGGCTGGGACGCGCTGGTCGAGACGGTGCAGGCCAGCGCCGGCACGCCGCTGACGCTCACCGTCGCCCGCGAGGACGCCGAGGGCGCCACCGAGCAGTTCGACCTCACGGTCACCCCGATCGAGAACACCGTCTACACGGACCCGGACGCCGACGGAGAGCCCGACGGCACCGAGGAGGTCGGGTACCTCGGCGTCCAGTCCGCGACGGAGTACGTCGGTCAACCGCTGAGCACGCTCCCGGGCTACTTCGGCACCGTGGTGACCGAGTCGGTCCAGCGGCTGGTGCAGATCCCCGAGCGCATCCCGCAGCTGTTCCGGGCCACCTTCATGGGGGAGGAACGCGACCGCGAGGGGCCGATCGGACTGGTCGGGGTCAGCCGGCTCTCCGGGGAGGCCTTCGCCCTGGAGCAGTTCAGCAACGTGGACAAGCTCAGCTTCTTCGTGTCGCTGCTCGCCAGCGTCAACCTGGTGCTGTTCCTGTTCAACCTGGTCCCGCTGTACCCGCTGGACGGCGGTCACGTCGCCGGCGCGCTGTACGAGAAGGCCCGCTCGACCGTGGCCCGGCTGCGCGGGCGGCCCGACCCCGGCCCGTTCGACATCGCCCGGCTGATGCCGGTCGCCTACGTCGTGGCGGGGCTGTTCATCCTGCTGTCCGGGCTCCTGGTCATCGCCGACGTGGTCAACCCGATCACGTTGAGCTGACCGGTCGCACCGACGTCACAGCGGGGTCACCGGCGGCGCCGTCGCCGGCGGTAGATACTGAGGTCATGGCGATCCCCGTCAGTCTCGGCATGCCGGCTGCGCCCCCTCCCGTCCTCGCTCCCCGACGCAAGACGCGACAGCTGGACGTGGGCGGAGTCGGGGTCGGCAGCGACTCCCCGGTCAGCGTCCAGTCGATGTGCACCACCAAGACCGCCGACATCAACGCGACGCTGCAGCAGATCGCCGAGCTGACGGCGTCGGGCTGCCAGATCGTGCGGGTCGCGGTGCCCGACACCGACGACGCCGAGGCGCTGCCGATCATCGCGAGGAAGTCGCAGATCCCGGTCATCGCGGACATCCACTTCCAGCCCCGCTACGTGTTCGCCGCCATCGACGCCGGGTGCGCCGCCGTGCGGGTCAACCCGGGCAACATCAAGAAGTTCGACGACAAGGTCGGTGAGATCGCCCGCGCGGCCAAGGACGCCGGCACCCCGATCCGGATCGGGGTGAACGCCGGCTCGCTCGACAAGCGCCTGCTGGCCAAGTACGGCAAGGCCACCCCGGAGGCGCTGGTCGAGTCCGCGCTGTGGGAGTGCTCGCTGTTCGAGGAGCACGACTTCCGGGACATCAAGATCTCGGTGAAGCACAACGACCCGGTGGTCATGGTGCGCGCCTACGAGCTGCTGGCTGCCCAGTGCGACTACCCGCTGCACCTCGGCGTGACCGAGGCCGGCCCCGCCTTCCAGGGGACCATCAAGTCCGCGGTCGCCTTCGGTGCGCTGCTGTCCCAGGGCATCGGCGACACGATCCGGGTCTCCCTCTCCGCCCCGCCGGCGGAGGAGGTCAAGGTCGGCAACCAGATCCTGGAGTCGCTGAACCTGCGCCAGCGCGGGCTGGAGATCGTGAGCTGCCCCTCGTGCGGCCGGGCTCAGGTCGACGTCTACAAGCTCGCCGACGAGGTCACCGCAGGCCTGGAGGGCATGGAGGTGCCGCTGCGGGTCGCCGTCATGGGCTGCGTGGTGAACGGCCCGGGGGAGGCCCGCGAGGCCGACCTGGGCGTCGCCTCCGGCAACGGCAAGGGGCAGATCTTCGTCAAGGGCGAGGTCGTCAAGACCGTGCCCGAGTCGATGATCGTGGAGACCCTGATCGAGGAGGCCATGCGGATCGCCGAGGCGCAGACGGCCGACGGCACCCCGTCCGGTCCGCCGGTCGTCTCCGTCTCCTGACCCGGCCCGCACCGGTCGACCGAGGACAGTGGTCCGCGTGCTGCGCTCGACGTCCCCCGCCCGGGTCCTGGACGCCGGCGACGAGGGCGCCGTCCGGGAGCTGCTGGCCACCGACCCGGTCGGCGCCTGCATGCTCGCCGGGCGGATCGAGACCCACGGCACCGCCACGGCGTCCCTGGGGGCGCCGCTGTGGGGCCTGTACGCCGGTCGCCGGCTCGATGCGGTCTGCCTCGCCGGTGCCAACCTGATCCCCCTGGCCCGGCCCGGTGCCGAGCAGGCGGCGGCGGCCGCGTTCGCCGACCGGGCCCGGCGGGCCGGGCGACGGTGCTCGACCGTGGTCGGCCCGGCGGCGGCCGTGCTGCCGCTGTGGGAGCTGCTGGCGCCCTGGTGGGGCCCGGCGCGGGAGGTGCGCGCCCGCCAGCCGCTGCTGGCCATCTCGGGTCCTCCGGAGGTCCCGGCGGAGCCGCAGGTGCGCCCGGTGCGCCCCGAGGAGCTGGACACCCTCCTGCCCGCCGCGGTCGCCATGTTCACCGAGGAGGTGGGGGTCAGCCCCACGCGCGTCGACGGCGGCGCCGGCTACCGCGCCCGGGTGGCGGAGATGGTCCGCGCGGGCCACTCGTTCGCCTGGATCGAGCGCGGTGAGGTGCTCTTCAAGGCCGACATCGGCGCCGTCTCCCGGGACGCGTGCCAGGTGCAGGGCGTGTGGGTCTCCCCGCAGCACCGCGGGCAGGGCATCGGTCAGCGGGGCACCGCGGCCGTGGTCGAGCACGCCCGTGCCGCGATCGCCCCGGTGGTGAGCCTCTACGTCAACGACTACAACGGGGCCGCCCGCGCCGCCTACGAGCGGGTCGGCTTCCAGCAGGTCGGCACGTACGCGTCCGTCCTGTTCTAGACGTCGTGTGAGCCCTGGGGCTGGTGCGGCGAGGAGTTCCGGATCGGCTGCGGCCTTCTGCCAGGGTGGGGCCGTGAGCAGCCGACACGGATCCAGCAGCAGGCGCGGGGCGACGCTCCGGGGGGCGATGGCCGGAGGTACCGCGGTGTTGGTGCTCGCCCCGTTGCTGGCCGGGTGCTCCGGCGACCCCTCCGACGACGTCCGGGACGCCGCCCAGGCGTTCCTCGACGACTGGGCCGCCGGCCGGGCGGACGCAGCCGCCGACCGCACCACCGACCCCGTCGTGACCGGTGCCCTGCTCGAGCAGACCGCCGAGGACCTGCCCGACGCGACCCTGACCACCGAGCTGGGCGAGGTGCAGGTCGAGGACGGCGTGGCGACCGTCGCCTGGCAGGCCACCTGGGACCTCGCCGCGGCACCGGACTGGGGCTACGACGCAACCCTGGAGCTGCAGGAGGGTGAGCAGGACGGCGAGGAGCGCTGGGAGGTCGTCGCTTCCCCGGCCGTCGTCCACCCGGAGCTGGCGGAGGGGCAGCACCTGGAGCTCGCCCGGTCGCTGCCGGAACGTGCGCCGATCACCGACGGCACCGGTGCGCCGCTGTTCACCGAGACCGAGGTGGTCGACGTCGGGGTGGACCCCGGTCAGGTCACCGACCTGCCGGCGCTGGCCGCCGGGCTGGCCGCGGCGACCGGCATCCCGGCGGAGGAGATCGCCGCCGACGTGCAGGCGGCGCCGGCCGGGCAGTTCGTCCCGGTGATCACCCTGCGCCGGCCGGACTTCGAGGCGATCCGAGCCCAGATCTACGACCTGCCCGGCGCGGTCTTCCCGACCAGCACCCGGTTGCTGGCGCCCACGTCCCGGTTCGGGCTCGCGTTGCTGGGCCGGGTCGGGGAGGCCACCGCCGAGGTGCTGGAGGGTGCCGTCGACGCCGACGGCGAGCAGCGTTACGCCGCCGGGGACCGGCTGGGCCTGTCCGGCCTGCAGCGGGCCCGCCAGGAGCAACTGGCCGGCACCCCCGGGTTCACCGTCCGGGTGGTCAGCACCGACGAGGCCCTCGAGGACCCCGGGCGGGTGGTGGGGACCGTCGAGCCCGTGCCGGGCACCCCGGTCCAGACCCCGCTGCTGCCGGCGGTCCAGAACGCCGCCGACGCCGCCGTGGCCACCCAGCCGCTGGCCACCCACCTGGTGGCGGTCCGGCCGGGCACAGGTGAGCTCCTGGCGGTCAGCTCCAACGAGGCGGCCAACCCGGTCAACGCCCTGGCCGGGCAGTTCCCGCCCGGCTCGGCCATGAAGGCGATCACGGCGACGGCACTGCTGTCGGCCGGCACGGTCGCGCCGGACACGCTCGTGCCCTGCCCGGCCACGAGGACGGTGGAGGGCCGGGAGTTCGAGAACGAGGACCAGTTCGACCTCGGGACGGTGCCGATGACCGAGGCGTTCGCCCGGTCCTGCAACACCACCTTCATCCAGCAGGCCCTCACCCTCCCCGACGGGGCGCTCGCCGACGCGGCCGCCTCCTACGGGGTGGGCACCGACTGGCAGCTGCCGGTCGACGTCTTCAGCGGGGACGTGCCCGCGGCCAGCACCGGCACCACCGAGGCCGCCGACGCGATCGGGCAGGGCCAGGTGCTGATGAGCCCGGCGCAGTTGGCGCTGGTCGCCGCCGGGATCGCCAGTGGCACCCCGGCCGTGCCCGTGGAGGTCGTCGGCGGCGATCCGGCCGGTGCGGCCCCCGCCGGGCCGGCCCCGGCCGTCCTCGACGCGTTGCGGCCGATGATGCGCCAGGTGGTGGTCGGCGGGACGGCCGCCGAGCTGGCCGACCGAGGCGAGGTGTACGGGAAGACCGGCACCGCGGAGTACGGCAGCAACACCCCGCTGGACGCGCACGGGTGGTTCATGGGTTACCAGCTCGGCGGCCCGCAGGGCGACATCGCCTTCGCCGTCCTGGTGGAGGCCGGGCAGTCCAGCAGCGTCGCCGTCCAGGTCGCCGACGCCTTCCTCGCCGCCCTCGGCGGCTAGGCCTCCGGCAGGCCGGGGAACGCGGTGGTGGGTGGGGTCCGCCCGGCCCGGATGCGCCAGCCGACCGCCCGCAGCTCGGCGGCGCCCAACGCCGCCACGCCGAACTGGCGGGTGCTGCGCTCGGTCGCCTGGTCCAGCACCCAGGTCCAGGCTGCGGAGGACCCCTCCTCCAACGTCACCGCCAGTGCGGCGGCGTCGACCGGGGACAACACCGGGAAGGGCAGCGTGTACCCCGGTTCGTCGTCGACCGGCTCGACCTGCCGGGCGCTGAGCAGGGCGAGCAGCTGGTCGCGGAGGTCCAGGTACGCCAGCTCGCACGCGACGACGAGGTCCCGGGACTCCGGCGGGAGCGCCGCACCGACGACCCCGTAGCCCCAGATCGCCACGTGGGCCGCGGCCAGCGCCTCCTGCAGTGCGGCGTCCTCCGTCGCGGTCGGCGACGCGGAAGGTGAACGCGTCCCGTCAGCCATCGTCGTCCCGTCTCCCGGCGGTGGGCTCCAGAGCAGCGGTCATGCCAGCACCGTCTCCTGCCCCCGGAGGCCCGCTGCGATGCTGCCGAGCAGCGCCGCACGGCCTCCGGTGAACTCCGGGCAGGCCGCGGCGTGCGCGGCGGCCGCAGTGCCGACGAGGCCCCGCAGCCAGGCGCGTGCCTCCGTCGGGTCGGTCGGCGCGGCGACGCCGCTGGTCGCCGCGGCGGTCGTCCCGAGGTCCCCCGGGGCGGCCGCCCGGAGCCGGTCCAGCTGCGCGAGGGCCTGTGCGGCGAGCGGGGTCAGCGACGCGGCGAGCTCCGGGGCGGTGCTCAACGCCTGGTCGTAGGCCGTCACCACGGCCTCTTGCACCCGGACCTGGGCGGCCAGCTGGTCGACCTGCGCCGGCGTGACCGCGTCGGTCACGTCGCCGGGGGTGCCGGTGCAGCCGGTGGCGACCAGCGCGCTGCCGGCGAGCGTGGCGAGCAGCAGGCTCCGTCGGGTGAAGGCGCCGGCGGCCGGGGGAGCGGGGAGGAGTCCGGACATCGCCGTCCATCCTGACAGTCCCGGGGGGCTCTCCTCGCCGAACGCACCGGCGCGGCGGTCGCCACCTGCAGGACCGGTGGTGCCGGCGGGGCGGGCGGTAGCCTGAAGGTTCACGCGGAGCACGCCGGTGGCCCATCGGGTCCGACCGGCCGGCCACCGGGTCCACCTCCGGTGGGCGCGTCGCCGTTCCGGACGTCGCGGTTCCCAGACAACAGGAGGCAGTCGGTGTCCACCCGAGGTGCAGGCACCGCGGACGTGGTGACCGCCAAGCTGACCGGCTGGGTCGAGCCCGTGGTCACCGCCGCCGGCTACGACCTGGAGGAGCTCGTCGTCCGTCCCGCCGGCCAGCGTTCGGTGGTCCGGGTCGTGGTCGACCGGGACGCCGGGGTGAGCCTGGACGACGTCGCCGAGGTCAGCCGCGCGCTGTCGGAGGTGCTCGACGCGCAGGACGAGGCGCTGGGGCGCTCGCCGTACGTCCTGGAGGTCACCAGCCCGGGCGTCGACCGTCCGCTCACCCTGCCGCGGCACTGGCGCCGCAACGTCGGCCGGCTGGTCAGCGTCGCCGTCGGCCCCGACTCCGGCCGGGAGCAGCTGACCGGACGGGTGCTCCGGGTCGACGACGACGGGGTCGTGCTGGCCGTGGAGAAGGGCGGCACCAAGAAGGGTCAGGTGCGCAAGGCGGTCGGCGAGCGCGCCGTGCGCTGGGCCGAGCTGGGCGAGGCCCGGGTGCAGGTCGAGTTCACCCGTCCGGCCGGGCACCGCGACGCCGCGCTGGCCCACCTCGCCGACGGCACCGGTGACGAGCACGACGACGAGCACGATGACGACGAGCACGACGACGACGAGCACGACGATGACGAGCACGGCGACGAGCACCAGGACGACGAGGCGCACCAGGACGACGACGAGACCGACGACGAGGTGCCCGCGGGCGCCGAGCACGACCACGAGCAGGACCCGGCCGGGGCCGATGCGACCGACGCGAGCGGGAGGACCGGACGACCGGCCCCGCGCCGCGCGCCGCGGGATCCCCGGCCGCGACGAGGAGGCAACAAGTGAACATCGACGTGACGGCTCTCAAGGCGGTAGAGCGGGAGAAGGGCATCCCCGCGGACACGGTGCTGCAGGCGATCGAGACCGCCCTGGTCACCGCGTACCGGCACGCGGACGGGGCGGCCAAGCACGTGCGCGTGCAGGTCGACCGCAAGAGCGGGGAGGTCGCCGTCCTGGCCCAGGAGCTGGGACCGGACGGTGAGGTCGTGCACGAGTGGGACGACACACCCTCGGACTTCGGCCGGATCGCGGCCAGCACCGCCAAGCAGGTGATCATCCAGCGGCTCCGGGACGCCGAGCACGAGCAGACGTTCGGTGAGTACGCCGGCAAGGAGGGCGACATCGTCAGCGGCATCGTGCAGGCGCACGACCGCCGCAACACCCAGGGCATGGTGCTGGTCGACATCGGCAAGGTGGAGGCCACCCTGCCGGCGCCCGAGCAGGTGCCCGGCGAGGACTACCGCCACGGCAGCCGGCTCAAGGCCTACGTCGTCTCGGTCGCCCGCACGTTCCGCGGCCCGCAGGTGACGCTGTCGCGCACCCACCCCAACCTGGTCCGCAAGCTCTTCGCGTTGGAGGTGCCCGAGGTCGCCGACGGCAGCGTGGAGATCGTCGCGGTGGCCCGGGAGGCCGGGCACCGGTCGAAGATCGCCGTCCGCACCAGCGTCCCCGGGCTCAACGCCAAGGGCGCCTGCATCGGCCCGATGGGCCAGCGGGTCCGCAACGTGATGAGCGACCTGCACGGCGAGAAGATCGACATCGTCGACTGGTCCGACGACGAGGCGAGCTTCGTCGCCTCGGCGCTGTCGCCAGCGCGGGTCACCAGCGCGCGGGTGGTCGACGCGGCCGCCCGGGCCGTCCAGGTGGTCGTGCCCGACTACCAGCTGTCGCTCGCGATCGGCAAGGAGGGGCAGAACGCCCGGCTGGCCGCCCGGCTCACCGGGTGCCGCATCGACATCCGCAGTGACGCCGAGTCCACCGACGGCGGTGCCCCGGTCTCCCCGGGGGTCGGGCGGGCTCCGCTGCGTCCGGGAGTGCAGGCCGGTCGGCCCGGTGCCCGTGGTCCGCAGGGCGGTCACCGGCCGCCCGTGCGGCGCGCGGAACATCCCGGGCCCACGGCGCGCTAGACTCCGTGATGGCCGATTCGTCGACGCCGGTCCGCACCTGTGTGGGGTGCCGGCGACGCGCACCGGCCACCGAGCTGTTGCGTGTCGTCGTCCGCGGCGGGGGGCTCACCCCTGACCCGCGGCGACGGCTCCCCGGCCGGGGTGCGTCCCTGCACCCCACCGCGGAGTGCCTGCAGGCAGCAGTTCGGCGCCGGGCCTTCCCGCGCGCGCTGCGCAGCAGCACGCCGCTGGAGACCGGTCCGCTCGAGGCCCACGTCCTCCGGCAGGTCAGCTGACCCGCCACGGCGCCGGTCCCGGGCGGACAGCACCGAGCACCAGGCAGTGAGCACCCAGCACTGAGCGCGATCCAGTCGGACCGGCACCCGGCCGGTCCACAGTCGAGAGCAGGACGACCTCGGATGAGCAACCCGTGAAGTCGCCACGATGACCATGCACCACTGAATCAGAGGTCGAGCGGGCCAGCCGCCGGCCTCACCAGAGGAGACCCGTGCCAGGCAAGGCCCGCGTACACGAGCTCGCGAAAGAGCTCGGTATCGACAGCAAGACAGTGCTCGCCAAGCTCAAGGAGCAGGGCGAGTTCGTGAAGTCCGCCTCGTCCACCGTCGAGGCCCCCGTGGCCCGACGGCTGCGTGAGGCCTTCCCCGGCGACGGTGCCCCGAGCTCCGGCGGCGGCAACGCCTCCGGCGCCCGCCCCGGTCCCCGTCCCGGCGCACCCGGCCCTCGACCGGCCCCGCCCGTGGCGGCTGCTCCGGCCGCCCCGGCTGCTCCGGCCCCCGCAGCACCGGCCCCTGCTCCCGCCGCGCCGCAGGCGCCGGCTCCGCAGGCCCCTGCCGCTCGGGCTGACGTGCCGGCTCCCTCGCCTGCCCGTCCGGCTGCCCCGGGCCCGCGTCCCGGCCCCCGGCCGGCGCCGCAGCCGGCGGCCGAGGCACCGGCTGCGCAGCAGCCCGCTGCCAGCGCCCCGGAGCAGCAGGCTCCGGCCGCCCCGGCCGAGCCGGGCGCCCGTCCGGCTGCCCCGGGCCCGCGTCCCGCCGGTGGTGCACCGGCCGGCGGCCCGGCCGCCGGTGGAGCGACTCCGGGTGCTCCGCGTCCGGCCGCTCCCGGGCCACGGCCCGGCCCCCGTCCGGCCCCCCGGCCGGGCAACAACCCCTTCAGCAGCGCCCCGCGTCCGGCTGCCGCCGGTCCGCGTCCGGGTGGCGGTGCGCCCGGCCAGGCCGGTCCCGGTGGGCCGCGTCCGGCTCCGGGTGGGCCCCGTCCTGGTGCCGGCGCCGGTGGCCCGCGCCCCGCGTCCGGTCCTGGCGGGCCCCGTCCCGCCGCCGGTCCGGGTGGGCCCCGTCCCAACCCCGGCATGATGCCGCAGCGTCCGAGCCCCGGCATGATGCCGCCGCGGCCGGCCGGTGGCGGTCGCGCCGGTGGCCCTGGTGGCCCCGGCGGTGCCGGTGGCCGTGGCCGTCCGGGTGGTCCCGGCGCTGGCGGTGGCTTCCGTCCCGGTGGCGGTGGCCCCGGTGGTCCCGGTGGCGCGCCGGCCGGTGGCGGTTTCCGTCCCGGTGGTGGCGGCGGTGGCCGTGGTCGTGGTCGCGGTGGCTCGGGTGCCGGCACCGCGGGTGCCTTCGGGCGTCCGGGTGGTCGCGGTCCGGTCCGTGGGCGCAAGAGCAAGAAGCAGCGGCGTCAGGAGTTCGACTCCATGGCGGCGCCCAGCATGGGCGGCGTCTCGCTGCCCCGTGGCAACGGACAGACCGTCCGCCTGCCGCGTGGCGCCTCGCTGACCGACCTGGCCGAGCGGATCAACGCCGAGCCGGCCGCGCTGGTCACCGCCCTGTTCCACCTGGGCGAGATGATCACCGCGACGCAGTCGGTCAACGACGACACCCTGCAGCTGCTGGGTGCCGAGATCGGCTGGGTCATCCAGGTCGTCAGCCCGGAGGACGAGGACCGCGAGCTCCTCGACACCTTCGACCTCACCTTCGGTGACGAGGAGAGCGACGACGAGGACGACTGGGGCATCCGCCCGCCGGTCGTGACCGTCATGGGTCACGTCGACCACGGGAAGACCAAGCTCCTGGACGCGCTCCGGCACGCCAACGTGGCGGGCAAGGAGGCCGGTGGCATCACCCAGCACATCGGCGCCTACCAGATCGTCACCGAGCTCGAGGGCAACGAGCGCCCGGTCACCTTCATCGACACCCCGGGTCACGAGTCGTTCACCGCGATGCGTGCCCGCGGCGCGAAGGTCACCGACATCGTCGTCCTGGTCGTGGCCGCCGACGACGGCGTCATGCCGCAGACGGTCGAGGCGCTCAACCACGCCCAGGCCGCCCAGGTGCCGATCGTGGTCGCGGTCAACAAGATCGACAAGGAGGGGGCCAACCCCGCCAAGATCCGTCAGCAGCTCACCGAGTACGGGCTGGTGGCCGAGGAGTACGGCGGCGACACGATGTTCGTCGACGTCTCCGCGACCACCCGTCAGGGCCTCGACGACCTGCTGACCTCGATCCTGCTGACCGCCGACGCCTCGCTGGACCTGCGCGCCAACGTGGGCCAGGACCCCCAGGGTGTGGTCATCGAGGGCAAGCTGGACAAGGGCCGTGGCCCCGTCGCCACGGTGCTGGTCCAGCGCGGCATCCTGCGCCAGGGCGACTCGATCGTGGCCGGCGACGCCTACGGTCGCGTCCGGTCGCTGCTCGACGAGCACGGCAACAAGCTCAAGGAGGCCCTGCCGGCCCGTCCGGTCCAGGTCGTCGGTCTGACCTCCGTGCCGCGCGCCGGTGACACCTTCCTCGTCGTCGAGGAGGACCGGATCGCCCGGCAGATCGCCGATCGCCGTCAGGCCCGCATCCGCAACGCGCAGAACGCGTCCATGCGGAAGCGGATCAGCCTGGAGGACCTCGACGCGGCGCTCAAGGAGACCCGTCAGCTCAACCTGATCATCAAGGGCGACAACTCGGGCACCGTCGAGGCGCTCGAAGAGGCGCTGATGAAGATCGAGGTGAGCGACGACCTCACGCTGCGGGTCATCCACCGCGGCGTCGGCGGGATCACCAAGAGCGACATCGACCTGGCGCTGGCCGACGACGTCATCGTCCTGGGCTTCAACGTCCGGGCCGAGGGCCAGGCCACGGAGCTCGCCTCCCGCGAAGGCGTGGACGTCCGGTACTACACGGTCATCTACCAGGCCATCGAGGAGATCGAGTCCGCGCTCAAGGGCATGCTCAAGCCCGAGTACGAAGAGGTCCAGCTGGGCACCGCGGAGGTCCGGGAGGTCTTCCGGGTCCCGAAGATCGGCAACGTCGCCGGCTCGCTGGTGCGCAGCGGCACGATCGTCCGCAACTCCAAGGCCCGTCTCATCCGGGACGGCGCCGTGGTCGCGGACAACCTGACCGTCGAGTCGCTGCGTCGCTTCAAGGACGACGCGACCGAGGTCCGGGAGGGCTACGAGTGCGGTGTCGGGCTGGGGTCGTTCAACGACATCAAGCCCGAGGACGTCATCCAGACGTTCGAGCTGCGCGAGAAGCCGCGCGCCTGACGTGACCCCGTTCTCCTCACGCCTCGCAGGCTCGGCATGAGGAGAACGGGGCCGTGACGCACTGAGAAACGGAGAGGCGGTGAGCGTGTTCACGGGCACGCTCACCGCCGACCTGTTGCTGGGCGACGTGCACTCGCTCAAGGAGAAGCGCGCCGTGGTCCGGCCGATCGTGGCCGAGCTGCGGCGCCACTTCGCCGTGGCCGCCGCCGAGGTGGGCGACCCCGACCTGCACCGTCGTGCGCAGGTGGGGGTCGCCACCGTGGCGGGCCAGCCCGCTCAGGTGACCGACGTCCTCGACGCCTGCGAGCGGTTGCTGGCAGACCGGCCGGAGGTGACGCTGCTGTCCACGCACCGGCAGTTGTTCAGCGAGACCGACTGACGGACGAACCCCTCGCCCCGCCGCTGGAACGCTCTCGGCGGGCCCGGCGAGGGGCCGCTCCATCCCACGAACCAGGAGATCCGAGATGGCCGACCCGGCCCGGGCGCGACGGCTGGCGGTGCGCATCCGCCAGATCGTCTCCGCCACGATCGAGATGCAGATCAAGGACCCCCGCCTCGGGATGGTCACCATCACCGACGCGCGGGTCACCAGTGACCTGCGCGAGGCGACGGTGTTCTACACCGTCTACGGCGACGCGCAGCAGATCGAGGACTCCGCGCGGGCCCTCGCCAGCGCCACCGGTGTGCTCCGCTCGACCGTGGGCAAGCAGACCGGGATCAAGTTCGTCCCGACGCTCACCTTCATCGCCGACATCGTCCCGGACACCGCCCGGGAGCTGGAGGAGGCGCTGGCGCGAGTCCGGGAGGCCGACGCCGAGCTGGCACGCGCACGTGAGGGCGCCCAGTACGCCGGCGAGCCCGACCCGTACCGCAAGCCCGCGGTCGACGAGGACGAGGACGCCGAGGACGCGGACGACCTCGAGGTCGCGACCGACGAGCCGGCGGACGCCGCTGCCGGGCGCACCGACGGCTACGCCGACGGCCGTCCCTCCGCCGCCGAGCGGAACGCCTCGTGACCGGGGCCGTCGACCCGGACCCGGACGACCTGGCCGGGCAGCAGCAGACGGCCGGGTTCGGCGGTCGGGAGGAGCCGGCCACCGGCGACCCCACCGCCGGCGGCAAGCACGGTGACGTCGGGACGACCGACAGCATCGCGGCGGACGAGCCGGACGACGGCACGCACTACGCGGTGGGTGGCGGCAACATCGACCCCGAGCCGCAGCAGCCACCGCACGCCGGCCCGGACGGCACCTGAACCGATGAGCACCGTCTCCGCGCCCGCGGACGCGGCCGTGGAGCTGCTCGCCGCCGCGGCGGCCGCCGGGCAGACGATCGTGCTGTCCGGGCACGTGCAGCCCGACGCGGACGCCCTGGGCAGCACCCTGGCGCTGGCCGAGGGGCTGCGCCGCTGCGGCGCCCGGGTGGTCGCGACCTTCCCCGAGCCGTTCACGCTGCCGGCCTCGCTGGGGTGGCTGCCCGGTGCAGGACAGCTGGTCGGTCCGCGGACCGTCCCGGCCGACGTCGACGTGTTCGTCAGCCTGGACGCCGCCTCACCGGGTCGCCTCGGTGACCTGGCCGCCCTGTTGACCACCGCGCGGCGGTCGGTCGTCGTCGACCACCACGCCAGCAACCCGGGGTTCGGCGAGATCCGGGTGGTCGAGCCGCACGCCGCCGCCACCGTCGTGCTCGTCGCGGAACTGCTGGACGGGCTGGGCGTCGAGCTCGACGAGTCGCTGGCCACCTGCCTCTACGCGGGGCTGACGGCCGACACCGGTTCCTTCCGCTTCGGCAACACCGCACCGGGCACCCACGAGCTGGCCGCCCGGCTGCTGCGCACCGGCATCGACCACGCGGCGATCAGCCAGCAACTGTTCGACACCGCCCCCTTCGGCTGGCTGGGGCTGCTCTCGGCCGTCACCGGCCGGGCGGTGCTGGAGCGGGACGTCGGTGCCGGCCTGGTCTGGACCTGGTCGACGGCAGCCGAGGCGGTGGCGCACGGCCTGGCCGCCGACCAGCTCGAGGCCCTGGTGGACGTCGTCCGGGCGACCGAGGAGGCCGACGTCGCCTGCGTGCTCAAGGGCCAGGACGACGGCTGCTGGTCGGTCTCCCTCCGCTCGCGCGGGGCCACCGACCTGTCCCGGGTGGCCATGGCCCTCGGGGGCGGTGGTCACCGCGCAGCCGCCGGCTACACGTCGACCAGTGACCGGGAGGACACGATCGCCGCGCTCCGGCAGGAGCTGGCCCGCTGAGCAGGTCGATCCCGTCCCTGGCGGCACCGGCGCTGGTGGTGCTCGCCGCTGAGCCGCTGTACCTGCTCGTCGACACCGCGGTGGTCGGCAACCTCGGGACCGTGAGCCTCGGCGGCCTGGCGGTCGGCGGCGGTCTGCTGGCCTACGTGGCCGCGCTGCTGAACTTCCTCGCCTACGGCACGACCGCCCGCGCAGCTCGTCGCGCCGGGGCCGGCGACCGGGCCGGCGCCGTCGCCGAGGGCGTCCAGGCGACCTGGCTGGCACTCGGACTGGGCGTCGGGCTGGCCGCCGTCTTCCAGGTCGCGGCCGGGCCGCTGACCCGGCTGCTGGCCGGCGGCGCCGGCCCGGTCGCCGACGCCGCCGAGGAGTGGCTGCGGGTCGGCAGCCTGGGGTTGCCGCTGCTGCTGATCGCGCTGGCCGGCAACGGCTGGCTGCGGGGTGTCCAGGAGCTGCGCCGGCCGATGGGCTACGTGCTGGCCGGCAGCCTGGTCAGCCTCGTGCTGTGCCCGCTGCTGGTGCACACGGTCGGGATGGGCCTGGTCGGTTCCGCGGTGGCGAACGTGATCGGCCAGGCGGTCTCCGCGGCGCTCTTCGTGCGCGCGCTGACCCGTGAGCTGGCCGGTTCGGCCATCTCGCTGCGGCCCCGGGCGACCGCGCTGCGGGCCCAGCTGGTGCTCGGGCGGGACCTGCTGCTGCGCGCAGCCGTGCTCCAGCTCGCCTTCGCCGCGGCCGCTGCGGTCGTGGCCCGGTCGAGCACCGCCGAGCTCGGTGCGCACCAGATCGCCCTGCAGCTGTGGCTGTTCCTGGCCCTGGTGCTCGACGCGTACGCCATCGCCGCGCAGACCCTCGTCGGTACGGCACTGGGCGCGGCCCGTCCGGCCGAGGCCCGGGCCACCGCCGGTCGGGTCGTCGGCTGGGGCCTGGGCACCGGCGTCCTGGTCGCCGTCCTGCTGCTCGCCCTGCGCCCGGTGCTGCCGCCGTTGTTCACCGACGACCCGGCCGTGCTCGCCGAGGCCGGCGTCGTGTGGTGGTTCCTGGCGCTGATGCAGCCGCTGGCCGGCGTCGTCTTCGCCCTCGACGGGGTGCTCATGGGTGCCGGCGACGTCGCCTACCTGCGCACGGTCACCGTCGGCGCAGCCCTGGTGGGGTTCGTCCCGCTGTCGCTGCTCTCCGGCTGGCTGGACTGGGGGCTGCCGGGTGTCTGGACCGGCCTGACCCTGTTCATCGTGCTGCGGCTGGTCGCGGTCGGCTGGCGGATGCGCGGCACCGCCTGGCTGGGTGAGAGCGTGGCAGCGTGAGTCCGAAGAAGCCTGACGCCGACGTCCCGCCGTCCCTGCTGCTGGTCGACAAGGCCGGCGGCATGACCTCCCACGACGTCGTCGCGCGCGCCCGGCGGGTGCTGTCGGTGCGCAAGGTGGGGCACGCCGGCACGCTGGACCCGATGGCCACCGGGCTGCTGGTGCTCGGCGTGGGGGCGGCCACCCGGCTGCTCGGCCACCTGGCCGGCTCGGACAAGACCTACGAGGCCACCGTCCGGCTCGGCCAGACCACGGTCACCGACGACCGCGAGGGCGAGGTGACCGCCACCGCGTCGGCCGCCGCGGTCACCGAGGACGCCGTCCGTGCCGCGCTGGCCGGCCAGGTCGGTCCGCTGCAGCAGGTGCCGTCGTCGGTCAGTGCGGTGAAGGTCGACGGCCGGCGTTCCTACGACCGGGTGCGGGCCGGTGAGGAGTTCGAGCTGGCGGCCCGGTCGGTGACGGTGCACCGGATCGACGTCCACGCCGTCCGCCGTCCGACCCCCGACCTGGTCGACGTCGACGTGACCGTCTCCTGCAGCACCGGCACCTACATCCGGGCGATCGCCCGGGACGTGGGCGCGGCCCTCGGGGTCGGCGGCTACCTCACCGCGCTGCGCCGCACCTCCTCCGGCCCCTTCGCCACGACCGCGGCCCGCCCCGTCGAGGACGCCGCCGGGGCGCTGGCCGGACCGGGCAGCGGGCCGGGCGTCCTGGGCCTGACCGACGCCGCCCGGGCGGTCTTCCCGGCCCGCGAGCTCACCGCGGAGGAGGCCGTCGCCCTGGGGTACGGCCAGCGGGTCCCGGCCACCGGTGCGCCCGGGTTGCACGCGGCGGTCGCCCCCGACGGGCGGCTGGTCGCGCTGGTGGAGGACGCCGGATCGGTCGCCCGGGTCGCGGTCGGCTTCCCGCCCGGCTGACCCGGATGACACCCTGGCCACGATGAGCGGACTCGAGCACCGGCTGGCCCTGCTGGACGCCGAGCTCGGCGCCGTGCCCGGTGTGCTGGTGGCGTTCTCCGGTGGGGTGGACTCCGGGGTGGTGCTGGCGGCGGCGGTGCGGGCGCTGGGGGTGGACCGGGTGGTGGCGGCGACGGCGGTGTCGCCGAGCCTGCCGGCCGCGGAGCGGGTGGCGGCGCACGAGTTCGTGGTGGGTCTGGGGGTGCGGCACGAGCAGCCGGGCACCGATGAGCTGTCGCGGCCGGGGTACGTGGCCAACGCCGGGGACCGGTGTGCGTTCTGCAAGTCCGAGCTGGTGGACGTGTTGACGCCGTTGGCCGTGGAGTTGGGGATCGCTGATGTGGTGACCGGTACGAACGCCGATGACCTGCGGGCGGGGTTCCGGCCGGGGATCGCGGCGGCGGCGGCGCGGGGGGCGTGGGCGCCGCTGGCCCGGGCGGGGATGGGCAAGGACGACGTGCGGGCGGCGGCCCGGTTGTGGGGTCTGCCGTTGGCGGAGAAGCCGGCGGCGGCGTGCCTGGCCAGCCGGATCGCCTACGGGGTGCCGGTGTCGGCGGTGGGGCTGGCCCGGGTGGAGGCGGCGGAGGCGGCGCTGCGGGCGGCGTTGACCGGGGCGGGGCACGTGGTGCGGGACCTGCGGGTGCGGGACATGGGGGGCGACGTGGCGCGGGTGGAGGTCGATGCTGCGCTGGTGCCGGTGGTCGGGCCGGAGCTGCTGGCCGTGGTGACCGGCTTCGACCGGGTGGAGCTGGACCCTCGGGGCTTCCGGTCGGGGGCGATGAACGAGCTGCTGCCGGACCCGGTGCGCTACCGGTGAGCTGACCGGACGATCCGCGCGGCCGCGACGCCGGCGCCGAAGCCGTTGTCGATGTTGACCACCAGCACACCGGGGGCGCAGGCGGTGAGCATGGTGAGCAGCGCGGCCAGGCCCTCGAACGCGGCGCCGTAGCCGACCGAGGTGGGGACGGCGACCACGAGCCGGTCGGTGAGCCCCGCGACCACGCTGGGCAGCGCGCCGTCCATCCCGGCGACCACGACGACCGCATCGGCCGCGGCCAGGTCCGGGGCGACGGCGAGCACCCGGTGCACACCGGCCACCCCGACGTCGTCCACCCGCCGGCACCCCACCCCGCTGGCGGCCAGGGTGGCGGCGACCTCGGCGGCGACCGCGCCGTCGGAGGTGCCGGCGGTGAGCACCAGCACCTGGCCCACCGGGGGCGGGGGAGTGCCCACCCAGGCCACCCGGGCGACCGGGTCGACGTGGGCCTCCGGCCAGCGGTCGCGCACCGCCGCAGCCGTGGGCTCGTCGACCCGGGTGGCCCAGGCGAGCGGGACGCCGGCGTCGCGCAGCCCGGCCAGACAGGCCACCGTCTCGGCCGGGGTCTTGCCGCCGGCGAAGACCACCTCCGGGGTGCCGGTCCGGGCCGCCCGGTCGGGGTCGAGCCGGGCGAGGCCGATGTCGGCGGTACGTGGCTGCTCGGTCACCGCGCCAGTGTCGCCCACCGGCTCGGCACACTGTCCGGGTGCTGGTGCGGCGACGGGTGGGCCACGACCTCCCGGGCAGCGTCCGCGCCCTGCGGGAGGTGCACGAGGCCGACGGGTACCCGGCCCGGTGGCCGGCGGACCCAGCGGCGTGGCTCACGCCCAGCGGGACCGTCGACTGCTGGGTGGCCGAGGTGACCGGCGTCGTCGTCGGGCACGCCTGCTTGGTTGGCGGCGTCGTGGACGGGGTGGTGAGCCGACTGACCGGGGCGCCGGCCGACGGGTTGGGTGCCGTCTCCCGGCTGTACGTCGCGCCGCAGGGGAGAGGGCGGGGTCTCGGCGCCGGTCTGCTGGGAGCGGTGACCACGGGCGCCACGGAGCGTGGCCTGCAGGTGGTGCTCGACGTGGTCGAGGGCAGCGGTGCCGTGCGGCTGTACGAGCGGCTGGGATGGCGGCTGGTCGACCGCCGGTCGGCCGACTGGACGACGCCCTCGGGAGCGCGTCCGTCGATCCGGGTCTACCTCCCCCCGCCGCCGGGGTGACCGCACCCTCCCGCACCAGCGGACGGTGACGAGCGGCCGTGTGTCCGCACCCGCCGTGTCGAGCCGGTCGTCGCTGGGCAGGATGCCGTGCATGAGCGTCGTCAAGATCAACGTCGTGACCATGCCCGAGGACAAGCGTGCCCGCTTCGAGGAGCGGTTCAAGGGGCGGGCCGGTGCGGTGGAGACCACCCCCGGGTTCGAGTGGTTCGAGCTGCTCCGCCCGGTCGCGGGCACCGACTCCTACCTCGTCTACACGCGGTGGACGAGCCAGGAGGCCTACGAGGCCTGGCAGAACAGCCAGGACTTCGACCGGGCGCACGACGGCGGGGGCGACACCCTGGCCCCGGCCGCCGAGCGCTCGCAGCAGCACGTGTGGAGCTACGAGGTCGTCGAGTCCGCGGCCCCGAAGAGCAGCTGACCCGCCGGCCCGTGCCGTCGTCGCCGCCGCCGCGGTGACGACGGCCGGGCCCGCCGGTCGGTCCGGCCGCACCAGCTCCTGGACGGCGTTCGTCCCGCTGCACGTGCTGCGGGCCCGCGCTGCCGGGCTAGGGTGACCGTGCGGGCCTGGCAACCGCCGGGCCTCGCTCCAGCACGAGCACCAGCAGGTGGGAGCCATGACCGACACGCTCGCCGACAGCCGTACCTCCCCCCGGGACTTCGCCGCGGGTGTGCCGCTGGTCGTGGAGGACGTGCCCCGCCGTTCGGTCGCCGAGCGCACTCGTCAGCTGGAGGACCCGGGCTTCGGCCGGTACTTCACCGACTCGATGGTCGTGGCCCGGTACCGCGTCGGCCAGGGCTGGGTCGACGCCCGGCTGACCGCCTACGCCCCGCTCCAGCTGGACCCGAGCGCCGCCGCCCTGCACTACGCGCAGTCGATCTTCGAGGGCCTCAAGGCCTACGTCCAGCCCGACGGCAGCGTCGCGACCTTCCGGCCGGAGTCCAACGCCGCCCGGTTCGCCCGCAGCGCCGCCCGGCTGGCGATGCCCGAGGTGCCCGCGGAGTCCTTCCTCGCCGCTGTCGACGCCCTGGTCGACGCCGACCGCGACTGGGTGCCCACCGGCCCCGACCAGACCCTCTACATCCGGCCGTACATGCTGGCCGTGGAGCCGTTCCTCGGCGTCCGCCCGGCGCACGAGTACCTGTTCATCGTCATCGCCAGCCCGGCCGGGGCGTACTTCCCGCGCGGCGTGCACCCGGTCTCGGTCTACCTCTCCGAGGACTACATCCGGGCCGCCCCCGGCGGCACCGGCGACGTCAAGTGCGCCGGCAACTACGCCGCCAGCCTGCTGGCCCAGGAGCAGGCGATCGCCGCCGGCTGTGACCAGGTGGTCTGGCTCGACGCGGTGGAGAAGCGCTACGTCGAGGAGATGGGCGGGATGAACCTGTTCTTCGTCCTCGGCTCCGGCGCCGACGCGGAGCTCGTCACCCCCGAGCTCACCGGCACGCTGCTTCCCGGCATCACACGCGAGTCGCTGATCACCGTCGCCCGGGAGCTCGGGCACCCGGTGACCGAGCGGAAGTTCAGCGTGGACGAGTGGCGGGCGGGCGTGGCCGACGGCTCGATCACCGAGACGTTCGCCTGTGGCACCGCCGCCGTCATCACCCCCGTCGGCCAGGTGAAGGCGCGCACCGGCGACTTCACCGTGGGCACCGGGGAGCCCGGCCCGCTGACCATGCAGCTGCGCGCGCACCTGCTCGACGTGCAGCACGGCCGGGTGCCCGACACCCACGGCTGGCTGCACCGCGTCGCGCCCGCGGCCTCCTGAGCACGTCGACCACTCGGCACCGGGGGAGAGGAACGGCGTGCTGCGCTGGCGTGGGCTGGACTCGACCCCGCAGGACCTGGGGCGCACCGTGGTCACCGTCGGCATGTACGACGGGGTGCACCGTGGCCACCAGCACCTGATCGGTGCCGCGGTGGCCCGGGCGCGGGCGCTCGGGCGGCCCGCGCTGCTGCTCACCTTCGACCCACACCCCTCCGAGGTGGTGCGGCCCGGGTCCCATCCGGCGATCCTGACCTCGGCCGACCGCAAGGCGGAACTGGTCGCCGAACTGGGCGTGGACGCGATGTGCGTGCTGCCCTTCACCGCGGAGTTCAGCCGGCTGTCCCCGGGGGAGTTCACGCACACCGTGCTGGTCGAGCACCTGCACGCCGCCCAGGTGGTGGTGGGCCGGAACTTCACCTACGGGCACAAGGCGGCCGGCACGGTCCAGACGCTGGCCGCCGAGGGCCGGCGGTTCGGCTTCAGCGTCGAGGGCGTCGACCTGACTAGCGTCGGCTCGGCCCCCGCCCTGGCCGGCGACGGCGAGGTGACCATCTCCTCCACCTACATCCGGGCCTGTGTGGCCGCCGGTGACATGAGCTCGGCCGCGCTGGCCCTGGGCCGCCCGCACCGGGTCGACGGCATCGTCGTCCGGGGCGACCGCCGGGGACGGGAGCTCGGCTATCCGACCGCCAACGTGGAGAGCCCCGCGCACACCGCGATCCCCGCCGACGGGGTGTACGCCGGGCGCCTGGTGCTGCGCGACCACCGCGGGGCCAGCCGCAGCACCCACCCGGCCGCGATCTCGGTGGGCAGCAACCCCACCTTCGCCGGCGCCCGGCGCACCGTCGAGGCGCACCTGCTCGACTTCGAGGGCGACCTCTACGGCGAGCACGTGGGCGTGGAGTTCGTCGAGCGGCTGCGCCCGATGCTCAGCTTCTCCGGCGTCCCGGAACTGCTGGTGGCCATGGGCGAGGACGTCGCCCGGACCCGCGCCGTCCTGGCGGTCTGAGACCGCAGCCCGCCGGGCCGTGACGCGGTCGGCTGCCGATCCCTCCCCGGGCCGGGCCGTGTCCCCGCGCCCACAGGCCAGCCTCCGGCCCCACTCGGCGGGGCGTGCCCCTGGTGCGGCCGTGTAACCTCGAACCGACGTCGGGTGACCGACGTGTGTGCATGCTGCCCCCGTGACACAGACCGGGGGCCACACGTGACCTGCCCTGGAGGCACCATGGCGCTGGAGAGCGCGACGAAGAAGCAGATCATGACCGAGTACGCGACGGTCGAGAACGACACCGGTTCCCCCGAGGTGCAGGTCGCGATGCTGACCCGACGGATCAGCGACCTGACCGAGCACCTCAAGCTGCACAAGCACGACCACCACAGCCGGCGGGGCCTGCTCCTGCTGGTCGGTCGTCGCCGGCGGCTGCTGAACTACCTGGCCAAGACCGACATCAACCGGTACCGCTCGCTCATCGAGCGGCTCGGCCTGCGCCGCTAGCACCACCGAGGGGACCGCTCCGGCCACGCCGGGACGGTCCCCTCACTCGTGCGGCACCCGCCGCACGGGAACACCGGCCCCACGCCGGCCGCCCCGCGAGGGCCGGTCCTCGGTAGTGGCCCCCGGGACGCAGCGACCCTGAGTGCAGGACCCGCGAGCGCGACCCCGAGGGCTTCGATCGAAGACCGGTCGCCCCGGACGCCGCCGGCGCGACGCCGCGAAGAGGACGTCGCCGTATGCGACGTAGGAAGAGGACACGATGTCCGCACCCACCACAGATCCCACCGACTTCGACGCCGAGGACGGCGTGTTCACCGCCACCGCGGTGATCGACAACGGGGCCCTCGGTTCCCGCACCGTCACCTTCGAGACCGGCCGCCTCGCCAAGCAGGCCGCCGGCTCCGTCGTCGCCACCATGGGCGACACCACGCTGCTGTCGGCCACCACGGCCGGCCGTCAGCCCAAGGAGCAGTTCGACTTCTTCCCGCTGACGGTGGACGTCGAGGAGCGGATGTACTCGATCGGGAAGATCCCCGGTTCGTTCTTCCGCCGCGAGGGCCGCCCCTCCGAGGACGCGATCCTCACCTGCCGGCTGATCGACCGCCCGCTGCGGCCGACCTTCGCCAAGGGCCTGCGCAACGAGGTCCAGGTCGTCATCACGGTCCTGTCCCTGGACCCCGACCACCTGTACGACGTGCTCGCGATCAACGGCGCGTCGGCCTCCACCCAGCTCTCCGGCCTGCCGTTCTCCGGCCCGATCGGCGCGACCCGGGTGGCGCCGATCAACGGCCAGTGGGTGGGCTTCCCGACCCACGCCGAGCTCGAGGACGCAGTCTTCGACATGGTCGTGGCCGGCCGGCTCCTGCCCGACGGCGACGTCGCGATCATGATGGTCGAGGCCGAGGCCACCGAGAAGACCATCGAGCTGATCGCCGGTGGCGCCACCGCCCCGACCGAGGAGGTCGTGGCCCAGGGCCTCGAGGCGGCGAAGCCGTTCATCAAGGCGCTGTGCCAGGCGCAGTCCGCGCTGGCCGGCAAGGCCGCCAAGCCGGAGGCGCACTTCCCCCGCTTCCTGGACTACCAGGACGACGTGTACGCCGCCGTCGAGGCCCAGGCCGCCGAGAAGCTCGCCGCGGCCCAGGCCATCGCCGGCAAGCAGGAGCGCGAGGAGGCCACCGACGCGCTCAAGGACGAGGTCAAGGCCGCCCTGTCCGGGCAGTTCGAGGGCCGCGAGAAGGAGATCTCCGGAGCCTTCCGCGCCGTGACCAAGAAGGTCGTCCGGCAGCGCATCCTGCGCGACAAGGTCCGCATCGACGGCCGTGGGCTCACCGACATCCGGCCGCTGTCGGCCGAGGTCGAGGTGCTCCCGCGGGTGCACGGCTCGGCGCTGTTCGAGCGTGGCGAGACCCAGATCATGGGCGTCACCACGCTGAACATGCTCCGCATGGAGCAGCAGCTGGACACGCTGAACCCGGTCACCCGCAAGCGGTACATGCACAACTACAACTTCCCGCCGTACTCCACCGGTGAGACCGGCCGGGTGGGCTCGCCCAAGCGCCGCGAGATCGGCCACGGCGCGCTGGCCGAGCGGGCACTGCTGCCGGTGCTGCCGGACCGCGAGGAGTTCCCCTACGCGATCCGTCAGGTCTCCGAGGCCCTCGGCTCCAACGGCTCCACCTCGATGGGCTCGGTCTGCGCCTCGACGCTGTCCATGCTCAACGCCGGTGTGCCGCTGAAGGCCGCGGTCGCCGGCATCGCCATGGGCCTGGTCTCCGACGAGGTCGACGGCACGACCGAGTACGTCGCGCTGACCGACATCCTCGGCGCCGAGGACGCCTTCGGTGACATGGACTTCAAGGTCGCCGGCACCAAGGACTTCGTGACGGCCCTCCAGCTGGACACGAAGCTCGACGGCATCCCCTCCGACGTCCTCGCCGGTGCGCTGACCCAGGCCCGCGCGGCCCGGCTGCACATCCTCGACGTCATGCTCGAGGCGATCGACGGCCCCGACGAGATGAGCGCGTACGCCCCGCGGGTGACCACGGTGCGCATCCCGGTCGACAAGATCGGCGCGGTCATCGGCCCCAAGGGCCAGATGATCAACGCGATCCAGGACGAGACCGGCGCGGACATCACCATCGAGGACGACGGCACGATCTACGTCGGCGCCTCCGACGGCCCCTCGGCCCAGGCCGCGGTCGACCGGATCAACGCCATCGCCAACCCGACGCTGCCGAAGGTCGGCGAGCGGTTCCTCGGCACCGTGGTGAAGACGACGGCGTTCGGCGCCTTCGTCTCGCTGCTGCCCGGCCGCGACGGCCTGGTCCACATCAGCAAGCTGGGCAACGGCAAGCGGATCGCCAAGGTCGAGGACGTCGCGAACGTCGGGGACAAGCTGCAGGTCGAGATCACCGACATCGACGCCCGCGGCAAGATCAGCCTGGTGCCGGTCGTCGAGGGCGAGGCCGGCGCTGCCGGTGACGCAGCCTCGGCC
Source organism: Modestobacter sp. VKM Ac-2984 (assembly GCF_026967985.1). GTDB lineage: Bacteria > Actinomycetota > Actinomycetes > Mycobacteriales > Geodermatophilaceae > Modestobacter. Next base: position 380,789 of record NZ_JAPVBJ010000004.1, read on the forward strand.
GACGAGACCGCCGCCCCCACGGAGGCGTGAACACGAGTACCGACCTGACCGGGGCCGGGGCGGGCGCTGCGGCGTCCGTCCCGGCCCCGGTCGGTGTCACCACCCCCGGGGTGACGCAGCTGCTGGACGTCGACGAGGTCGGCGGCCGGGTGGAGCGGACCGAGCTGCCCGGCGGCCTGCGGGTGCTCACCGAGACGATGCCCGGAGTGCTGTCGGCGACGCTGGGCATCTGGGTCGGCGTCGGGTCCCGGGACGAGAGCCCGGAACTGGGCGGTTCCTCGCACTTCCTCGAGCACCTGCTGTTCAAGGGCACGCAGAGCCGCACGGCGCTGGAGATCGCGACCGCGATGGACGCCGTCGGCGGTGAGATGAACGCCTTCACCGCCAAGGAGCACACCTGCTACTACGCGAACGTCCTCGCCAGTGACCTCCCGCTGGCGGTGACCCTCCTCGGTGACCTCGTCACCGAGGCCCTCAACACCGCACCGGACCTGGAGTCCGAGCGCACGGTGGTGCTCGAGGAGATCGCGATGCGCGACGACGAGCCCGCCGATGCGGTGCACGACCTGTACGCGGAGACACTGTTCGGCGACACCCCGTTGGGGCGCTCGGTGCTCGGCACGGTGGCCTCGATCGAGGCGCTGAGCCGGGACGACGTCGACGGCTGGTACCGCGACCGCTACGCCGTCCCCTCGATCGTCGTCTCGGCGGCCGGGCGGGTCGACCACCAGCAGGTGCTGGACCTGGTCACCGCCGCCTTCGGCGACCGGCTGACCGGGGGAGCACGGCCCGATCCGCTGCGGCTGGGGACCGACGTCGTCCTCGCCGGACCGGCGCAGCCCACCGGGCTGATCCACCGGCGCACCGAGCAGACCCACCTGCTGTTGGGCAGCCTCGGGATGGGCCGGCTGGACGAGCGCCGCTACGCCGGGGCCGTGCTCGACGCGGCGGTGGGCGGCGGGATGAGCTCGCGGCTGTTCCAGGAGATCCGGGAGAAGCGGGGCCTGGTGTACAGCGTGGGCTCCTCGCTCACCCACTACGCCGGCACCGGGAGCTTCTCCGTGTACGCCGGGTGCTCGCCCAAGCGGGTGCCCGAGGTGCTCCGGCTGATCCGGGCCGGACTCGCGGAGGTCGCGACCACCGGCCTGACCGCCGAGGAGGTCGCCCGGGCGCGTGGCCAGCTCAAGGGCGGTCTCGTGCTGGGGCTGGAGGACACCGGCTCGCGGATGAGCCGGCTGGGCAAGAGCGAGCTGTCCTACGGCGAGTACCTGCCGGTGCGGGCCGTCCTCGACCGGATCGAGGCCGTGCAGGAGGACCAGGTGCGCGCGGTGGCCGCAGACCTGTTCACCCGGCCGACCTGCCTGGCCGTCGTCGGCCCGTACCGCGAACGCGACCTCGACCGGCTGCTCGCCGCCTGAGCCGCCGATGACCTCCCGCCCGACCGCGGTGTCCGCCGGCCACGGTCCGCTCGCGCGCGGCGTGTTCGCGGTCGTCGTGCTGGTCTCCCTGGCCGTGCTGTTCACGCCGGCCTCGGGTGTCCCGTCCGCTCCGGCAGGCGTGGACAAGGTCGTACACGTGCTGCTGTTCGCGGTGCTGGCGGTCAGTGGTCGATGGGCCGGCGTCGGCCGGGCGGTGCTCGCCATCGTCCTCGTGGTCTACGCCGCGGTCAGCGAACTGGTCCAGTCCCTGCCCGTGCTCAACCGGTCGACGTCGGTCGTGGACCTGCTCGCCGACGTCGCCGGGGTCGTCGTCGGGCTCCTGGTGGGGGACGCCCTCGCCCGGCACCGGGGCACCCGCCCCGCCTGACCGTGCCGGTGGGTGGGGTGCCGCCTTGCGTGCGGCGCCCGCGTTGGTGAGCATCGCGGGATGAGCACCCCACCGGCCCCCGACGTCCAGCCCCCGTCCGCCACCTCCGGAGAGGCCCCGCTGGTCTCGGTGGGGGTGCTCGGCGCTCGGGGCCGGATGGGCGCCGAGGTCTGCCGGGCGGTCGACGCCGCCGAGGACCTCGAGCTCGTCGCCATGGTCGACGAGCGGGACTGGCTGTTCAACGTCGCCGACGCCGGTGCTCAGGTGGTCGTCGACTTCACCCGTCCCGACTCGGTCATGGACAACATCCGCTTCTGCATCGACCAGAACATCCACTGCGTCGTCGGGACGACGGGCTTCGACGAGCAGCGACTGGCCACGATCGCCGAGTGGCTGGAGCCCAAGCCCGACGTCGGGGTGCTCATCGCACCGAACTTCGGGATCGGGGCAGTCCTCCTCATGCGCTTCGCCCAGGAGGCGGCCCGCTTCTTCCCGTCCGTGGAGATCGTGGAGCTGCACCACCCGAACAAGGTCGATGCACCCTCGGGCACCGCAGCCCGTACGGCCCGGCTGGTCGCCGCCGCCCGACGGGCCGCGGGCGTCCCGGCCGCCCCGGACGCGACCCGGGAGTCCGACTCCCTGCCCGGGGCGCGCGGTGCCGACGTCGAGGGCGTGCCCGTGCACGCGGTCCGGCTCGCAGGCCTCGTCGCCCACCAGGAGGTCTTGATGGGAGCCGCGGGAGAGACGTTGACCCTGCGGCACGACTCCTACGACCGGGCGTCGTTCATGCCCGGGGTGCTCCTCGCCGTCCGGGAGATCCACCGCCGGCCCGGCCTCACCGTCGGGATCGAGTCCCTGCTCGGCCTCTGAGGCCCTCAGGGCGGTCCACGGGTCGTTCCAGGGCGCTCGGAAGGTGACCTGCCTCGCAATCTCCGGTCGGGTGATCGGCGCTGACCTGGGCTTTCTCTCCGGCGAGTGGCCTCGGGAGCCGGTCAGGGCGCTCCGGGGCCCTCTGGCGGTTTGACGGAGCCGGGGACGGCACGTAAGTTCTTCTTTGCGCCGAGCGAGACCGGGTCGAAAGAGCCGGGAGCCGCGAGGTCAGACCCCCGGGTGTGACAGCGAGCCGTGCACGGCGTACAGTCGGACAAGCCGCCTCGAACGAGGGCCAAGCAATTGGTCGGGTTTCGTGCGCGTCCGCTCCTTGAGAACTCAACAGCGTGCCGAAAGTCAGTGCCAAGTAACAAATCCCCCTTCGGTGTCTT
>NZ_JAPVBJ010000005.1:0-44109 GCF_026967985.1 Modestobacter sp. VKM Ac-2984
GCCGGTGACGCCCACGAGCACCCCGCCTCGGCGACGGGACGCCCCTTCGTACCGCAGGTGCAAGAGGTGTGTCGGACGCTGCGTTCTGCTTGGGGACGTCGCCTGGTGGGCTGACATCAGCGGAGGGGGGGCACTGACGAGCGGCCCGTCCACGGGTGTGGCGTCAACGCATCCGCCTGTGGGTCTGAGAGCCCTGACGAGAAGGGCTTGGTTCCCGCGGTGCCCCACTGCAAGCCGCACGAGCCGCACCGGGCGCATCAGCCACGCAGCGAAAGCTGTTCATACGTACTGCGACCCTCGAGGGGTGACGAGACCTTCGACCCTCGAGGGGTGACAAGACCGAGCTGATCAACGCCCGAGGGCCTCAGCGCACCGTCGACCAGATCGAGTGCCCTGGCGCCGGCGGGTTGCAGCTTCTCGAGCACGACCACCGCGCCGTGGTCGACTGCGGCGACGTCGGCCCACGCCGCTGGCCCACCTGCGGCCTTGCCGGTCGCGCTGACGCCGGGTCCCCATGCCCGGGACGCTGGATCAGGGGTCCGACAGGGACCCGCTAATAGCCTCCTTTATCAGCGGGTGAGGCGGATGTCTGTCCCGCGGGTCATGTGAGCCGTCGCGGCGCAGCAGTGTCAGGTGGTAGAGCTGGGGGGTGACCGGCAAGCGCTATCAGGTTTTCCTCAGCTCAACCTTCATCGACCTAGAGGACGAGCGCCTTGCCGTCACCCAAGCGATCTTGAACTTGCGTGGCATTCCAGCGGGGATGGAGCTGTTCCAGGCCAGCGCCTTGCCGCCGTGGGACGTCATCACTCCGATCATTGACAGCACTGACTACTTCGTGTTGATGCTCGCAGGCCGGTACGGCTCTATGACTGATGGAAATATCAGCTACACGGAGCGTGAGTACGACTACGCACATGCCCGCGGCATCCCAGTTCTTGCGTTTACTCATGGGGCGCCGCAGGACATCCCCGCCAAGTTCGTCGACACGGGGCGCCGGGCAATAGCACTACAGACGTTCCGCCAGAAAGTCAGCAGTCGGCATACGACCGTCCAATGGCGCGACTCTGCTGGGCTCGCACAAAGGGTCACGACAGGTCTTGTCAATGCCTTTGAGGTAGCTCCCCGTCCGGGTTACGTTCGGGGCGGCGCCCATCAACTGCTGGACGTATCCGACCAAGCTCGCACCCCGTCTCTTATTCACGAATCGTCGGCGGCAAGGCAACTGCCACAAGTCGACCCCCTAGTTCCGCGCCAACACGCTTTCCGATACCGCTCCGAATATGCGTGGCCGCCAGGCAGCGGTGGCGTCCCGGCGGGGTGGTCCAGTGTGCCGCTTCTTATGCTCCGCGCCACTGCGGTGCTCACCCCGGCCAACGTCGATACTGTCGAGCGAATCCGACCTGAAGACCGCGCTCGGCTGACCGCGGCCCTCGACAACGCGGCCTTGAGCGAGCGACTTCGCAACCTCTTCCGGCAACATCGGCCAGCATCGGCATCGGGCTACCTTGACGCCGAGCCACAAGCTCTCCCCGCAGAATGGCATTTACCGCCGGGAGGTCATCAGACCACCGCGGACGCCACCTATCGGCTGGGCGGAGACGCTTCTAGTGGTGTCGGGTCCTTGATTACTGTCACCATGCCGCGCATAGGCAGGGGTGACCTTGTTCGGATAACCGTCGATGTTGCAATCTCAGTCCGAGCGCTATTGTCCCTGGTCGAGCTTGCAACTGTTCTGCGCGATGCGCTGAGCGGCGCCGCAGTCACCGTGCCTCATGCGCTGGCCAGCCTGTTTGCTCCTGAGGCAGCGGTGAACCGAGTTGAGTTGCACCTGCTGGCCGACAACGCTGACGGACAGAATCAGAGTCGCCCAAACGACCTTGACCACCGAGTCGACTGGGGGCCGCTGGGTAAGAGGACGCGAAATTTTGGCCGATCACTGGGCACGTCCGTCGAAGTGACTGGCTCGCTGACGGAACGGACCACTATTGATCTAGTCGTTGGGGCCATTGAGCAGATGGTTCTCGATGGCGGCGCCCCTGACCCCACGCAGGCCGTCGAGGACCTCCGGCGCGCACTTAATCCTGAAGCTTGACGGTACTTACGCAGAGGCATCGAGCTGCATGAGCTAACAACTTGTTAAGTGGACGCGAATATACTCAGGGACTCGACTGCCCTCAGAGTGTCGGGCGCGCGTTGCTAGGCCACGGCACCAGCCGACGGCGCGGATGATCACCCCCGCGACGTCGGCCGGCTGGCAGAAAGTCAGCCCCTCGGCGGGGAGTCGTCGTTGCCGTAGCTGTTCTTCTGACCGATCCTGCCATCCAGGTTCTTGATGACGTGCTCGACACCGTCACGCTTGGCGGCCGCGCGCCCTTGCGCCTGCTGCTCGGCCTTAGTGCCTCCGGTCGCGAAGGCGCGGGTGCTGCCTTCCCGCCGGCTCTTCCACTCGCCGCCGTCGTTGTAGGTCTCGATGTTGGCCTTGGGCATGGCTGCTCCTCGGATCGTGGACCCGCCGATCGAATCCACCACCGATGATGGAGCCAGCCACCGACAAGTCGCGCCGGATGCGGACTCGAAAGCCCGCCAGCTCACCGCACATGCTCCTGGACCGGGTGAAGTAGCTTGTGATTGACCGGATGCTCAATGTGTAAGGAATGTTCAGTGGCTCGCAAGACGACGATTGTGCTTGAGGACGACCTGACCGGGCAGGTGCTAGAAGAGGGGCGCGGGGAGACCGTCGCTTTCGCCCTCGATGGTCAGAGCTATGAGATCGACCTATCGGAGGGGAACTCCGTGCAGCTGCGGGCGGACCTGAGCCGCTACGTCGACGCCGCCCGGAAGACCAGCGCGTCACGAGGTGGGACGCAAGGTCGGAAGGCCGCGAGCAGCTTCGCAGCGGCGGGTCGTAAGGACACCGGTGAGATCCGCAGCTGGGCCCGGGAGAACGGCCACGAGGTATCCGAGCGCGGCCGGATCCCCACCGCAGTCGTCGAGGCCTACGACGCAGCGCACTGACCGGCTCATCGCCGGCCACGACGGTTCAGCATGATCCGGCGCGTCAGCCGGTTCTCGTTCACGCCGGCGTGGAGATAGCCCCGGGGGGCACGAGACGGGGCCTTCGACTTGCCGGCAGGTCCTGCACCGGCCGGCGGCCTCGGCTGGGTTGATGCGCTGCCGAGGTAGCTGGCACGGCAGGCGCGGTTGCTGCGTGAGCTGATCGGGGCCGTGGAGAGCGGTCATCTCCGGGAAGCCCTGGAGCTGGGCGGCTGGTCGCTGATGAGTTGTCCGACCTCGATGTCGGTCTGTGGCATGCGCCCGGCGACCGGCCCGCGGACGCCTCGGCCTACCACGCAGCACCTGTATGACGTGGTCTCAGGCCGAACACGCGAGCCGAGCACCCCGCCCCGCGATGAGGGCTTACCTCAACTCCCCCAAGGTGCGCTGACCTCCCGAGCCGGCCGAATGTTCAACTCGTGGATCAGGGCATCGAGCTCGGCATCAGGCTTCCAGTGCTCATCAAGTTGGACCAGCAGCAAGGGAGCGTCGGGGGCATCAGCTTGGACTCCGATTCCCGTCCACGTTGCGGCTTGTTGTGTGTGCTTCCGCATTCTGCACAGCTGGTCGAGGAGGCGCTTGACGTCGTCGCGATCACTGCCTGGAGGACCGGCTAGACCGCTGATGCCTGACGCGGAAGTGAAAGGGCCTTGAAAGCACATGGTCAGGTTGCGGGCCGTGCGAGATTCGCGAGCTCGGCGGATGAGCCAGCGCGGCATGCCCCCCAACTTCTTGCGCACCTGATCATCGACTTGCTGGAGGTTGATGACTGCAGTCGTCCAGCCTTCGGGCCGTTCGCGTTCTAGACGTTGCAGCAGTGAGACGAAGGTGGGCGGATTCCACGTCTGGCGCGGTTTGGGTGCTGGCGTCCGGCGCAGACCGGTGGCGAACATGTAGTACGCGTCGAGGGCATCGGTCTGGGAGGGAAGAAGTAAGCGCGTGTGTGGGCGTCCTTCCTCGTCCAGGAAGTTACCCATGTAGAGCCCTTCCGAGAGGAAGAGCATGAAGAGGTCGAGTTCCTCGGCGACGCTGAGCATGCTGAGGTCGATGAGCCGCTCATGGTGATCTAGGTATGCCAGGAGTTGAGCGGGTCCTTCGGTGATGTCGGTGATCACGCGGAGGTCATGAAGGCTCACCAGCCAGGGTGGCGTTCCGTCGAAAGCCACGACGTTCTCACGGATCAGTTCGTCGACCGTGCCTGCGATCGTGGTCACGTCGTGAAGCGTGACCGCGATTGGTAAGACACGTTTGATGTGTTTGAGGTCGATGGGGCTATCAGATCCTCGCTGCCGGATCAGGCCCTCGGACAAGATGGCGTCTCGAACCCGGTCTGCTTGGTGCAGTGTGTCCTCGACCATCCGTCCGAGGTCCCGTCGTAGCCGTAGTGCATCACCGGTACGGGCACGGGCGCTGAGCCCGACACCCTTCGCTTCGACGGCGATAGCTACCCGGTCACAGATGATGAGCGCGTCGAGTTCCCGAGCTGCCCCGTCACGATCGATGTACTCGAGATTGCGTAGGACTCGGTCCGGGCGCAGGACGTCGACCAGCGCTTGGATGGATGTGTCTTCCATCCAGTCCGCCGTGTGTTTGGCGTACTTGGGTCGTGCGTTCTGCGGCAGGCTGGCTTCCGCAACCTCTCGCAGTGCGAAGAGCATCAGGCCTATGTCTAAGGCGTAGTAGAGGTCGTCGTCGGTGCGCACGATGGGTCGTAGACGCCACTCGTTCCGCCCGTGTAGAAAGTCGAGCACGGCAGCGTGCGCCGAGAAGCCGGGGCCGCGCAGACGCTGTGAGAAGGCCCTGAGGACCGCCTCCACGCGGTCGAGGGGACGGCCGGCGAGCTCCGCCAGCGCTACGGCACTTCGTGCGGCGCGCTGGCCCAGTCGATCGGTGCCCACGGTCATCGCAAAGGCGCGTTCCATGCGCTGGGTCTCCGCGCCGAGCGACTCTCGGAGGCGCACGACTTCCAGGTCGGTCGCTTCTCGAAAGGCGCGAATCTCCGTGCGAGCATGACCGATCGAGGCGTGGAAGGCATCGTTGAGTTGAGCGTTGAAGACGTCAAGGACAGCCAAGGCATCGGTCATCTCGAAACCGCAGTGCTGCAGCACCAGCTCGGCGATACCAGGACGAGAGAACTGCTCGACCAGGGCGCGTCGATGCTTGTGCTCATACTCGATGTTGCGCAGTCCCACCTCGCGGCTGCGCATGCGGATGGGGATGTATTCGTTGCGCGCGGCCTCCCCGGCCGCCATCGCCCCCGCAATCTCGCGCACGGTGGCGACATCCAAGACTTCTTGGAGCGTTGCAATCACGTCACGGCACATTTGAGCGACGTGACCGGGATCGGCTAGGTCGTGCCCATCTTGGGTCAGGGATGCCATTGCGGGCAACGAGCCGACTCGTGCATCGACCGGGTCGCGGGCGAGGAGGAGCAAGCCAGCCAGCTCGACTACGGCCAGGGAGCCCTGGAAGGTGCTCTCCTGATAGGTCTCGGGGTTGAGTGGGACGTTGGACATCCGCAGCCAGGCGAGCGCATCCAAGGGATGCCAAAGTGCGAGCGCCTGTTGCGCCTGTACAACGAGCGATGAGACCTGCGCGTCGGCACGGTCTGCCACCAGCGACCAGTCGCCGTCGGCCTCCGCCAAAAGCGTTTCGATCCGCTCGACGTGGCCACTCAGACGGCGGTGAAGCAGGTCATCTGCCTCGTTGCTGCGACCGGGGCGAGGACTGTGGCTGGTCCGGCCCTTGCGCCGGGGGGACCTGTGTCGTTTCGTGTTGTGCTTGCGCTTTCCGCTCACTCCTGAGTTGTATCCCGCTGGTCTGACAGTCCGTGGCCCGTTCGCGCTTCGCCAGCCTCCACACCACCGACCGTTACGTGATGTCCTTTATCTAACGGTGCGGTCGAGGCCGGGCGTGAGCACGGAGGCGAGCCAGCAGACCAGGGCGCCGAGGCTGCGATACGGAAGGGATAGGGCCGCCCGGCCACGCCCCGTGGTCGAGGTAGGCAGCGAGGGCAGCAGCTCCCTGGCGGACAGGTGCCTCGTCGGAGTTGAGCAGGGCCTCGCACAGCCGATGGCCTAGATCGAGGTCTTCTTGACGCATCCGCCACTCGTTGTGCACTGCGTCGCCGATCCATGCCGTTGTCAGGTCTCGTGGGTCGGCTTCGGCAATGGCCCGGGCGACGGCGCGGGCGCCGGCCAGGTCCTTGCGGGCCAGGAGTGCTTCGGCGGTCTCGTAGGTGACCGCGGTGTTCTCGTCATCCAGTAGCAGGCGATGGGGCAGCGCATCGACGGTCGACTGCCCTGCGAAGGAGGCCAGGCGTAGACCTGCCTCCATCCTGTCGGGGACCTCCTCGGAGATGGCCAGCTGCAGGACCTGCGGGGGCACCTGTGCGTCGGGGGCGTCGCTCATGCGGCCATCATCTGGGGGCGCCAGTCCTCGAGCGGTTCGGTGCCCCCTGGACAGCCGCGTTGTGGTGCGCAGCCGGCTGACCCATGGAGAACGTCCTTGATCTAACGGTGATCGCGGACGCTCAGGTAGCTGGTGAGGACGTCGGCATGCAGCCGCGTCGAAGACGCGTGATGACCTGTGGGCTGGTCGGCCGCTGCTGGTAGACAGCGGGCATGGCGCTGACCCGAGCTGAGGCCTTGGAGCTGCTTGACCACCCTCGTTCCCCGCAACGACGCCGAGGTGCCAAGCGGCTGCGCGGCCTGGCCGATGCCTCGACGGGTCCCGCTGTTCGTGCCGCTCTCGAGCGCGAAGTGGGCGACGAGCGGACCTGGGAGACGCGGTACCAGATGGTGATGGCCCTCGCCGTCACCGGTTCACCCCAGGACGTGGACTGGTTGAAGGACCTGGCGGGTCATCCTCGCGAGGCCACGATGGTCAACCACGGCCTTGGTGGTGCCATCGTCCGTCTCGGACGTCAGCATCCGGACGACCCGGAGCCGGCTTTGTGGTGCCACCGCCAAGACGTCGATTTACTGGCCGAGGGCGCCCAACGTGCCGTCGCCGTCCTCCAACTGGTGCTTCCGTCCGACGCGATCGCGGTGATCGCGGCCGAGGCGGATCGGCGTCTAAGCGATCCGCAGCATCCGAACGACGAGCTGGGGGTGTGGGCGCTCATCGCCGCAGCTGGCTGGTCGGGGCCCCAGGTCGACGCCTTCCTCGACAAGTACAGGGACGATCACCGCGCGAGCATCGCCGATGCAGCTCAGCAGGCACGGCAAGGGCGATACAGGAAAGACAGCTACCTCTGAGTGCGCACGGGCAGCGTGCAAGGCACACCATGACGGCGCCGTCCGGGCGTACAGGACGCCGAGCAGTGTCACCAGGAGCACGACCACTGCGTCGGTGAGGGTCACATCGGCGGACCAGCGGAGCGACCCACAAGCATCAGGGGTCGCCGGATTCGGGCCGTTGATTTCGGGCACGAGTTCTGGGCCGGTGAACCCATCGGCCGACCTGCGCAAACGCCCGACGACTGAAGGGGTGCGGGAGGCGGCCCAGAAACGGGGGCGGTCTCAATGGGTGCGTGCAACAGCCTCTGTGGATGATCACGGGCTCGTGGTCTGAGAGGCGGTTGGCGTGAAGTCGTTCGGGTTGTCGGTGGAGCAGCAGGAGCAGCTGTGGGTGCAGTGGCGGTCGGGTCAGTCGCTGCGCCTGGTGGCCCGGTCGATGGGGGTGTCCCGCGGGCCGATGCGCAGATACGTGGAGGCTTGCGGTGGGGTGCGGCCACCGGCCCGTCGGCGGGGCCGACTGGCGCTGACCGCGGCCGAGCGGGAAGAGATCAGCCGCGGGATCGCCGCCGGTGCCACGTGCCGGGCGATCGCCCGGGGCCTGGGCAGGCCGGCGCCCACGATCAGCCGAGAGCTGGCCCGCAACGGCGGGCGGGAGGCCTACCGGGCCGCGGCGGCCGACGCTGCCGCCGATGTGCGGGCGCTGCGACCGAAGCCGGCAAAGCTGGCCGTCCATGGCCGGCTGCGCGCTGAGGTCGTGCGGGGGTTAGGGCTGGAGTGGTCTCCGCAGCAGATCGCGGCACGCTTGGTCGTGGACTTTCCCGACGACCCGGACATGCGCGTCTCCCACGAGACCATCTACCTGACCTTGTTCGTGCAGGCCAGAGGCGAATTGGCGCGCGAGCTGACCAGGTCGCTGCGCACCGGGCGGGCCACCCGCCACCCCCGCGGCGCCAAGCTACCAACCGGCCGCGGGCAACTCCGGGACACCATTCCGATCTCCGCCCGCCCGCCCGAGGTCGAGGACCGGGCGGTGCCCGGGCACTGGGAAGGCGACCTGGTGCTGGGCAAGCTGCCCAGCGCGGTCGCCACCCTGGTAGAGCGAACCAGCCGATTGGTAGCGCTGGTGGCCTTGCCCGAGGGCAAGAAGGCCGAGCAGGTTCACCCTGCCCTAGCTGCTGCGATCCAGGGGGTGCCGGCCCAGCTGCGCCGTTCCCTGACCTGGGACCAGGGTAAGGAGATGGCCGAACACGCCCAGTTCACCGTCGCCACCGGGGTCAGCGTCTACTTCTGCGACCCCAAGAGCCCTTGGCAGCGAGGCAGCAGCGAGAACACCAACGGGCTCCTGCGCCAATACCTGCCCAAGGGCGCTGACCTGCGCGCATTCACTCAAGACGACCTCGACGCCATCGCCGCACGCCTCAACGGACGACCCCGAAGAACCCTGGGCTGGAAGACTCCCGCCGAAGCATTCAACGAGGCCGTTGCGCAGACCCGTTGAGACCGCCGGCGTTTCCGACATGGTCGAGCTGGGCTCAGGTGTTCGCGGTGATGAGGCGCAGGGCGCCGTCGTACTCGGCCAGCTCGCGCACGTGGCCATGCGCCTGGTCCCAAGCCCCGCTGGCCAGGTCTTCTGCAAGACGCTCCAGGCCGCGCTGCACGGCAGCTGGGTCGGTCAGACTAAAGCCGGAGGTGGCGGCACGGACTTCCGGGCGGAGGAATGCCTCCGGGCGGGCGTAAAACGCCTCCCCGAACCCGTCGACGCAGTCAGCAGGCACCGGCACCACCTCGACGCGCACCCCGGCGCTGCCGTGGGCGAGGGTGCTGGTCAGCTCCTCGATCGTCGGGAACCGCGTTTGGTCGAGGGCGATGACCTCGGGGAAGTAGTCGTTCAACCAGAAGTCCTGCAGCGCCGGTGCGTCGATGGTGAGGACGACGACCGGACCACGGCTGACCCGTCGCATCTCGCGTAGGCCTTGCTCGATGTCGCTCCACTGGTGGACGGTCACCGTGGCCATGGCCGCGTCGAAGCTGTCGTCGTCGAAGGGCAGCCGCTCGGCCGCCGCGTCGACCGCCGGCGCCGCCGTGGCAGGACGCTGCGCGCGCATCGCCGCCGACGGCTCGACCGCCAGCACGTACCGGTCGGTCGGCTCGTAGGACCCGGCCCCGGCGCCGACGTTGAGCACCGTCCGGCTGACGCCGAGGGCCGCGTGCACCTTCCCCTCGATCCGTGGGTCGGTCTGACGCAAGACCGCGTAGTCCTGGCCATGCCGCTCGTAGTCGAAGTCGCCGGCCGGGCGCTCACGGTTCGTCACGGGTCCCATCACAGCACCACGTCCGGCAACCGATCTGAACAGCTCGTCGATCGGCGGCCCAGCATGGTCGGCCCCGCAGCTCCGGGGAGAGGAGGTGGCCGAGAACGTCCTTTATCTGCCAGGTGGGCGATAGAAAAAAGGGCGGCGTCCGTGTGGACGCCGACCCCGTCGTGCCGCGCTCTGCCGCCTTCCCCGGCTACTTGGTCTTGCGCTGGTTGTTGATGGTCCGTCCGATCGTGCGCTGCCAGACGGTCGGGATGATGACCCCCAAGATCATCACCACGATGCCGGGCAGGGCCGCAGCGGTCACCCAGATGATCGCCCCGAAGATGACCAGGACGAGCGCGGCCACGAGAGAGGCGACCGGAAGGGTGGCCTTCGCCTCGACGCCGGTGAGGCTGGCCTTGAGCTCGATGGCCGGCGCCGTGATGAAGGCGTCGTCCTCGGGGGGCGGCGGCGGACCGCCGTACTCGGGCGGGGACCCAGCGCTGCTGGAGACAGGCTGCGGGGCCGGCGTGGGGGCCGGGGTCAGGTCAGGGTTGCTCGCATCGTCGTCGTCGTGCTCGGGCATAGCGGGTCTCCTCGGTGTCGGTGTCTGTACCGCCCCGGGCGGGGCGGTTGGTGCATGTGGGTGGTGCACATGACTGGTTCCTCCTGGTGTCCACGTGTCGCGCTTGTGGTGGCCCCATAGTACCAGCGGGTACGACAAGAACGTCCTCTGTGTGACAAGTTCTGCACGCCCTGTTGTTATCGCTGGATGGGGTGTCATGTCAGTAAGACTGGTATTGCTAGTGCGACGGGTGTACCGTCATCGTCATGACATCGACCGGGCACTGCAGTGAACCTGCAGCTCAGCGCGCCAGGGGCGTGTCACGGCAGGATGCGAGGACTGTGCGGCGGCGAACCGCCGCCTAGGTCCGGACGATCGAGGAGCGGTCGCAGGCCACGACAGCTCAACGGGTGATCGCAAGAGCCCACTCGGTCAGCACGCCCCGATGGAGGGGTCTGGGGACGAGTCGTCCCCAGGAGAGAGCACACAGGTAGCGCAACGCTCGACCAGGCACCTTGACGGTGCTGTGGTCACCCAGCCGGTGCGCACGTCGGCGGGTTGCTGCGCGGGAAGATCCGCGCTGGCCCGCATGACCCCTGCGCAACAGCTATCACCGCCAGAGAGCGCGGAAATATGCCAGCCAAGCGGGCTGGCTCAGGAGGACACCATGACGAACACCGTGAACACCGAACGACCCGCAACAACCGAACCGGACACGACCCAGCAGCCGGGTCGCAGGCGACCCACCCCCAGCACCGACGGAGGTGGGGAGGCGCCTCGACGCCTCGTTGTCGAGCTGAACAAGCGGCCCGCCCAGGACCTGCAGTGGCTCGTCGACGTTGAGGAGGCGAACAAGACGACGATCGTGAACCGAGCACTCCAGGTCTACAAGCATGTCGTGGAGCTGCAGCTGCGCGGTGGATCGGTTTTGCTCGAGGACCCAGACAGGGAACAGCTGGAGCGCATGCTGATTCTTTAGGAATGAAGCGAGGCCTCAACGGCCTACAACTTCTAACTCTGCGAGCGGCTGCGCTGCTGCTCACGTGGCGAGATCCGGTGGGCAGTCGTGCTCGATGGCCGCGTCCCTTAAACAGGTGGCGCGGTCATCGCTGGCTGCCCACCTGCTGTTGAGGTGCCGAGAGCCCGCGGGGATCGAAGAGGTCAGGCCGCCAACGCCTGGAGGAAGACGCCGCACAGTCGATCGCCGAGGCAAGCCTCGGCCGGTCCGTCCAGCTTCCGATGGGCAACCCCCGTCAGCGCAACTACGTTGGCGTCCCCCACAGAGGGAGTCCGTGTGCCCCGCCCACGCAAGCACTGGCCGATGGTCGAGGCCTCAAGGGACGAGGCATCCCTGGCTGTTCGCCTGTACAACGATCCCGCCGAGGTCCGTTCCTTCGAGGCCTTCGTCGTCCACATGCACCTCGCGTGGCTCTACCTCCTCCACGCCGAGTTCACCAGGGACGCCATCGACTTCCGCTACCACCAGAAGGACAACCCGCGTCTGCTGGAGAAGATCGACGGCGAGCCGAAGCGGTGGGAGCTGGCCAAGAGCGTCCGCGAACGGTGGACGAGCGATCGCGATCCCGTCCGCGCCAACATCGAGTTCTTCATCGGTCTGCGCAATAAGGTTGAGCACCGGTTCGCGCAGCAGCAGCAGGCGCTGTCAGCCGTCGTCGGTGGCCAGGCACAAGCGCTCCTCCTCAACTACGAGGAGGAGCTGGTCGCCCAGTTCGGCAGTAGCGCCTCCCTGGCGACCCGCCTGCGGTTCCCGGTCTTTATCGGCTCCTTCACCGATGAGGGCGAGCGGAGCCTTCGGAGGCTCCGGAAGACGCTGCCGGCACCACTGCGGAGGTACATCACCGAGTACAGCGCCAACCTCGACCAGACCGTGACGGACGACCCGCGGTTCGAGCTTCGCCTGCGCGTCTTTCAGGAGCTCGCTCCCAAGGGCGACCCGGACGCCCTGTCGGTGCAGTACACCCGGTTTGACGACATGACCGACGAGCAGAAGGCAGCTGTCGAGGCGGCAGGCAAGAAGGGGCTCGTCGTCATCAAGGAACGGAAGAGGGAGGTCGTCGGCTCTGGCTTGAAGAAGCCGAGCCAGGTGGTGAAGGCGGTGCAGGCTCAGATTCCCTACAACTTCACGATGGGGCACTTCACGAAGGCCTGGAAGGCGATGGACGTCCGTCCCCCCAGCGACTCCCCAAACCCGGAACGGACCCTCGAGCAGTACTGCACCTACGACGAGCGACACAACGACTACGGCTATAAGGACGCCTATGTCCGGAAGCTGATTCAGAAGTGCGCGACAGAAGAGGGGTTTCGAGCTCTGCTCGGAACGGCTCCCAAGGACAAGGTCACCGGGCAGTGGGTCGGCGAGCCGCCGCCCAACAGCGTGCCGCCGTGGAGACGGGCGGAGCCGGCCGGAGCAAACGAGGTCCAGGCGTCGGCGTAACCGGCATGTGCTGAGTTGGCCTGGCAGCTACGGGGGCGGCTGCCAGGCCGAGGCTGCACGCTAGCGCGCCCGATCACAACGGGGGTGCGTCTTCCTCGGCGCGTTCGATGTTCCAGGCCGGCGTTCACCGGCCGACAGCGAAGCCGAAACCGGGCGCGATCTCGCGGTGGTACTCGACGCAGCCGAGCCACCCATCGCCGCGGTTCTCGCTCTGCTGCCAGCCGTGCAGCAGAGAGGGGGCGTGCCACTCACCGTTCCACCGGACCCGCACCGGGACCGGTGGGTCCATGCGTCGGTCGGCCTCCTCGAGTGCGAAGGCGAGGTTGTCGGAGGAGGTGATGAGGAGGTGGTCGGGAACCGGCAGCAGCTGCGGTGGCGGGCCGGAATCACGAAGTGGCACCACCCCACTATGCGACTGCCACCCCCGGCCGCCAGCTCCACCACCGCAGTCCTGGCGGCCAACCACCCCCCGCCCCCTCCGGCAAGAAGAAGTCAGCGGGCGCAAGAGGCCGTAGAGGTCAAGGTGGAGCGCTCGGAGCGGAGCGAGGACGTACGACCTTGACCGGAGCGGACGCGCCCGCAGGCTCGGATTGCTGGGAGGGGAGCGGAGCTCCCTCAGCGCCGGCGTAGCCGGCTCAACCGCCGGGTAGGTCGCCTGGTCGACCGGAGCTTGGCCGGGTGCGGAGTCGACTCCCATGACGCTGCGGTCAGGACGTTGGCGGATCGCGAGGTCTGATTGGGCGGGTCGCAGGCGGCGCGGAGCGTCGCCTGCCCGGTTTCAGATACAGAAACAGCACGGACCGATGAACTCCTTGACCGTGCTCGCTACGTTCCCGTCCGTTGCGCGCGAACTGAGGTTCGTCCCGAGGCGCTGAGCGACACCGGCGCCCACAAGACGCCCACAGAAGGGTCCTTACCGCTCGTTCGCGATCATGTCCTTCCAACGGTGAATCCGCTGGTCAATGCCTTTATTGGTCAGTGAACGTGCAGGTCACGGCACTATATCGTCCGAGCTTTTAATCCGCGGGTTGTGGGTTCGATCCCCACGGGGCCCACGCGTTATGGGCGTTGACCAGTGAGTTCACCTGTGCGCGGTCGTTTCGGGGTGAAGCCCAAGGACCTGATCCCTCGGAAACCCCTCGTTTTGCGCGGTGGTCGCTTCGTCTGCTCCAACGCGTCGAGAGCCGAAGCCTCAGGCGATGGTCCCGCCTGGCCCGGTCAGCTCGCGCCGGTGATACGGGAGTACGGCTGATGAGACTTCAGCTCGCCCAAGCCGAGCTTCTCCTTTTTGGTGATGGCTTGACCGCCCAGCACGCGTTCGATGAGGCGCAGCAGATCGGTCACGTCCTCAGGCCCGCGTAACAGCCACTCGCTCACGAACTCCGCCTCGGCGCCAGCATCGAGGATGGCCAGGTTCTCGACGAGGTCGATCCCGAACGGGCACTGGGCGGCCTCTCCGCGGACAGCGACGTGATCGGGACTCTCCTTGACCTCGCAGACGTAGTCCGCGAGGAGGTGGCCTAAGCCCTCCCGTAGCAGTGGCTGGTACGAGGGGGCTGGGCGTCGCTTCTGCCACGGCCAGCCCATGTGCGCAGCTTCACGGCTGACCGGCCAGGCTCGGCTTGACCGTGTCCCCCTACAGGACGTCGGCAGCCCGTTCGGTGATGGCGCGACGGCTCATGTAGCGGTCCATGGTCATGCTCGGCTTGGCGTGCCCGAGCTGGTTGGCGACCTGCCGCCCGGAGACACCGTCCTCGTCCAGCCACGTTGCTGCTGTCTTGCGGAACGTGTGTCCGGTGGCCCACTCGAACCCGGCGGCGTCCAGCAGTGCCCGCACGTGCTTGGTGGTGTTGGAGGTGTCGCGCAACATGCCCATCGGCGAGCAGAGCACCACGTTCCACTCGTTGGGGATGGCGTCGATCTTGCGAGTCAGAAGACGCGAGACCAACCACGGGGGCAGTACCAGAGTTCGGGTGCTTCCTTTGGTCTTGCCCTTCTGCTGCAGCACCAGTCCCTGGCCGGGCACGCGTACAGGGAGAGACCCCAGCTTGACTGTGCCCACCTCCAGGTCCAGGTCAGACCAGCGGACGCCGCAGGCTTCTCCGACTCGCGCCCCAGTGCCGGCCATGAACGCCAGCAGGTCACCGAGGTCTCGGCGCTGAGCCGTCGGGTCGGCGTCGGCGAAGGTCAGGAGGGCTTCTCGTTCCTCACGCGTGAACGCCCGCTGGAGGTCGCGCTTGGTCTGCTTGGCCGGCACGCGGACGCTGCCCACGTCGCGCACAGGGTTGTGGGGGATGGCCTCGTGCCGGACGGCGAGGTGTAGAACTCCGCTCAGGACCGACCGTGCCGTCTTCATCGCGTGGGGGCCGCTGGTCTCCCCGATCCCTCGCAGCCACCGCCCGATGCTGACCACCTTGACCTCGCGGAGGGTCAGGTGGGCGAGTGAGCCCCATCGATGATGAACTACCCGCTACTCCGCGGGTTGTGGGTTCGATCCCCACAGGGCCCACTCCTGCGGACCGGCGATCTCGCATCACGCGTGAAGGTCACCGTCTCTTCTTGCTCCCTTGAGGTGCTGGCCGCCTCAGCAGGTGGCCGCACCGACCGGTCGGGCTCCATGCTGGGGCCGTGGGCACCCGGAGACGTCTCCCGCTGGCCGTGGGCGGACTGGCCCTGCTGCCCGCCCTGGTCGTGGCCCTGCTGCCCGGCGATGGTCCGGCTGCTGCCGATCACGGCGTGGCAGCCGGGATCCCGGACCGGATGGCCGGCTACTCCTACCTGACCGGCGACGTGTCCGACTCCCCTCCCGGGCGTGCGGTCGCCCTCTTCCAGCACGGCTGGGGCGTGGAGTTCATGGACTTCCCGCAGGCGGTCGCGGTCGGTGCCCACGGCGACGTGTACCGGCGGGTCGACCTCGCCGAGGACCGGGCCGGCCCGGAGACCCAGGGCGACCCGGCGCCGATGCTGCTGTCCCCGGAGGGCACCCGGGTCGTCGTGGGCGATCACGACAGCGACCGACTCGACCTGGCGGTGCTGGACCTCGGGGACGGCGAGGTCACCACGCACGCCCTGCCTGAAGGGCACAGCGCCGTCCCCGTGGCCTGGTCCCCGGACGGGCGGCTCGTCGCCTACCTGGCCGGCGCCACGCCCACCAACCCCTACAGCGGGATGCCGATCGAGGGGGACGTCGGCCTGCTCGACGTGTCCAGCGGTGAGGTGCACACGCTGGCGGGGGCCACGGAGGTGTCGACGGCGGCGTTCTCCCCGGATGGCAGCGAGCTCGCCGTGCAGCGCTCCTCCACCGCCGGCGGGACCGTGGAGGTGTTCGACCTCGAGGGCGGAGGACGGCGGAGCCTCGACCTGCCCGCCGGGCACCAGCTCGGCGGCGCGGACGCCTGGTCCCCGGACGGCGCGCTGCTGGCCACCTCCCGCGTGCCGTTCCCGTGCCTGGACCTGGTCGAGGAAGCCCGGTGGACGGCGTGCCAGGAAGAGTGGGAGTCGATCCCCGACGTCATCGCCTTCGTCGCCGCGACCGGCCGGCCCACAGAGGTCCCCGAGCCCCTGGAAGGGGCGGTCGCCGAGTCGCGCCGGGTGCTGGGCTGGGCGTCGCCGCGTGAGGTGCTCGTCCTCTCCGCGCGCACCGATGGCGACGGCAGCGACCCGGACGAGTTCTGGGTGAACCGGGTGTCCCTGGACGACGGCGCCATCGAGCGGCTCAGCGTCGTCCCCACGGGCGGCAACTACGGGGTCGGGCGCTTCCAACTGGCGACATCGCTCGTGCCCGATCTGCAGGTGCGGTCCGCCGGCGAGCCCGACCGCGGACGATGGCCGATGCCGCTGCGGGTGGCCCTGGCCCTCGTGGCGGCGGCAGCCGCCGGCCTCCTGGCCCCCACCGTGGCGCGGGCGTCGCGTCGCGGCTGACCGGCAGGACCGCAGACGCTCTCCGTCGGGTCCCCCGTCCTCACTCGGACGGTGCAGCTCCAGCACCAGGTGGTGCCCGAGGAAGGGTCTTCAACCCTCCACGAATCGCGACTCCGACATGTGGGCGGCCGTCTGCGGAATGGCGGGCGCAACATGCCGAATCACCGGTCCGAATCTGGATGACCGCGCCTTCATTCTGGGAAAGCCCAGCTCAGCGCAGGGAAGATGTCGACAAGGCGGCTGTTCAGAGGCCGGTCATCGACCGTTCGGGTGGCTTGCACAACGATTCGGTGACGGGACTGTGATGACGGTGTGAAAGCGCGTCGTCCGGCGCGGCGGGAGCCCTAGCTTTTGGCATGTCCGCGGCACTTCCCCAGCCGCGACGGACTGCACCGAGGAGCCCTCTGTGAACACCGCGCTCGACCTCGCACCCCGCCCGTCGTCCACCGTGATCCCGACGGAGGAGGAGCTGGACCTGGCCGCCCTGCTCCAGCTGTTCGAGCCCGGGGAGGACGAACCGACGTCGGTGCGCACCTCCCTGCGGTCGTCCGCCACCTCGCTCCTCCGGTGGGCGCAGGGCTCCTCGCGTCGGGCCGCCAGCTGGGGCGCCGTCTCCGCCGGGTGGCAGTGATGCTGCTCTGGCCGGTGGTCGCGGTGGTCGGTTTCGTGGTGCTGGCTGCGCTGGTCGTGGCCCTCGCGCAGAGCTCGACCGCGCGGTACGAGTTCGAGCGCAACCAGGTGCAGGGCCAGCAGGCCACGGCCGAAGCCGAAGCCTCGGTCGCGGCCCCGGTGGCGGTGGGGGCAGCAGCGGTCTCCGGCGGTGCGGTGGCCCTGCCGCGGGCCGCTGAGCCGGCCAACGTCGTGGCGCCGGTGGCCACCTCGGGCATGGCGGCGCACCCGGCGGGCCGGCAGGGCGGCGCGCAGGGCACCCCGCCGGCCTGGTGGCTGGTCGAGGAGTCGGGGGACGGCGCACGCGAGCAGGTGCTGGCAGGACCCTTCGTCGACCCGATCGAGGCGGACTGGCTGGCGATGTCCGGTGCACCGGCGGGCGCCGGTCGCGCCGTCTACGGCGTGCTCCGCTCGGACGGCCGGTTGGTCCGCCGGCAGCTGCCGGCGGAGCGGGAGTGGCTCAGCGACCTCGGGGACCAGCTCGACCGGCTGCCCGAGGAGTGGGACGGGCCGCTGGCGGACGAGGACGACCTCGTCTCGCTGGGGGTCGAGGTGGCCGCGGCACTGCTCGAGGCAGGGCTGCAGCTGCACGACTGCGCAGGGGAGGGGCCGGCCGGCGGGGTCTGCCTCACGCCCGAGCCCGGGCACCCGGGTGTGCTGGTCAGCTGGCATCAGCACGACCGGATGAGCCGCCACCAGATGCGCGGCGCCGACGCGCACGAGGCGGTGCAGCGCACGATGAACGCCGCGATCGCCGAGTGCCTGCTGCAGCTGGGCTTCGACGTCCAGCCGTTCGGCACCACCGGCTGCTCGCTCGTGGCGGTCGACCCGCACTGAACCGGCCGTCGGCTCAGTGCGCGTCCGCCCAGGAGTCGACGACGGAGACGTCGAGCGGGAAGTCGACCGGGAAGCCGCCGAACAGCAGCCGGCCGGCCTGCGCCGCGGCCTGGTGCACCGCCGCCGTCACCTCTCCGGCGAGGTGGGCGGGGGTGTGCACCACGACCTCGTCGTGCAGGAAGAAGACCAGGTGCGGGCGGTCGGTGAGCTCGCCGGCGCCACCGAGCCGCCAGAGCCGGTTGCGCAGGTCGGCCAGCCAGCACAGCGCCCACTCGGCACCGGTGCCCTGGACGACGAAGTTGCGGGTGAACCGGCCCCAGGCGCGGCGGTCGCGGGCGAGCTCCTCGGGTGGCACCCCGTCGTCCGCGGGCTCGAGGGAGCGCTCGGCCCACGCGCCGGTCGGCGGCGGGGACCCGCGGCCGAGCAGGGTGTGCACCACCTCGCCCCGCTCGCCGGCCCGGGCGGCCTCCTCGACCAGCCCGATGGCCTGCGGGTAGCGGCGCGCCAGCCGGGGGAGCATCCGACCGCTCTCGCCCCGGGTGCCGCCGTACATCGCGCCGAGCATGCCGAGCTTGGCGTCGCTGCGGCTCGGCACGGCGCCACTGTCGACCATCGCCTGGTACAGGTCCGCCGCCCGCGCGGCCTCGGCCATGGCGGTGTCGCCGCTCATCCCGGCCAGCACCCGTGGCTCCAGCTGGGCGACGTCGGCGACGACGAACTGCCACCCGGCGTCGGCGACGGCCGCCGGGCGGATCTGGGTCGGCACCGACAGCGCCCCGCCGCCGGAGGACGCCCACCGGCCGGTCACCACCCCGCCGGGCAGGTACGTGGGGCGGAACCGGCCGTCGCGCACCCAGCTGTCCAGCCAGGCCCAGCCGTTCGCCGCGAGCAGCCGGGACAGCTTCTTGTACTCCAGCAACGGCGGGACGCCGGGGTGGTCCAGCTGCTCCAGCGTCCAGGACCGGGTGTCGCTCACCGGCAGCCCGGCGTTCTGCAGGGCCCGCAGCAGCTCGACGGGGGAGTCCGGGTTCAGCTGCGGCGCCCCCAGGGCGGCGCGGATCTCCGGGACCAGCGCGTCGAGCTGCGCCGGCCGCTGCCCCCGTGGCGGGCGCGGGCCCATCAGCTCGGTCAGCAGCCGGTCGTGGACGTCGGCGCGCCAGGGGAGCCCGGCGTGCGTCATCTCCGCGGCCACCAGGGCGCCGGAGGACTCCGCGGCCAGCAGCAGGGCCAGCCGCCCGCGTTCGGGCGCCGCGGCGAGGGCCGCCTGCTGCCGGCTGTGCTCGGCCGCCGGGTCCAGCCGCTCGGCCAGGTCGTCGAGGGCGAAGAGGGCGTGCTCCTCGGCGGCGACCGGGGCGAGCGCGTCCCAGGCCGCGGCGTCGTCCCCGGCGAGGGTCGTCTGGTCGACGAAGGGGGAGTGGCGCAGCAGCGCCCGGCTCAGCCGCAGGTCGCTGCAGCGCTCCACCCGCACCCCGGCCGCCAGCAGCGCCGGGTACCAGCGCGTGGTGTCGTCCCAGACCCAGCGGGTGCGCTCGCGCTGCCGCACGAACCCGGGCAGCTCCTCCTCCGGCAGCCGCACCGGCGGGCCGGCGGCGCCGCCGGAGAGCTCGCGCGCCTCGACCCGACCGGGTGCCGCGCGGACCAGGAGCACCCGGTCAGGGACGCCGTCCTCCGGCGTCGGCCTGCCCGTGGTCACCGCGGCAGTCTGCTCGACGGGGACGACACCCGAC
The DNA here is from genome assembly GCF_026967985.1 of Modestobacter sp. VKM Ac-2984. Classification (GTDB taxonomy): domain Bacteria; phylum Actinomycetota; class Actinomycetes; order Mycobacteriales; family Geodermatophilaceae; genus Modestobacter. Next base: position 19,767 of record NZ_JAPVBJ010000005.1, read on the forward strand.
GGGAACGGCGCAATCGGTGTTGCCGGTCAGCCGCCGTACTGGCAGGCCGGGCAGAGCCCGGTGTCATCGGGCACGTCCTCCACCGGCACCACCTGCACGTAGGTGCCGCACAGCGCCGGCACGTCCTCGTACGACTCCAGCGCAGGGCGCCCGACGGCCGCGTCGACCGCGTGCAGCGGCCCGGCCAGCTTCTCGCCCACCGGGTCCTGCGCCGTCCGCCGGGCCCGACCGATCAGGTTCGCCATGGCACCCACTCTCCCTCACGTCCGCGTCCGCCGTGGTGCCACCACCGAACGGCGTCCCCGGCCGCGTGGTCTGATCGCAGGGACACGGTCGGCACCGTCGCCGGCCGACGACGCGAGGGAGTCGCATGTCCGGCAGTCCAGGCCAGAGCTCAGGCGAGGTCCAGCTCGAAGTGTCCGACGGCGTCGCCGTCGTCACGCTCAACGCGCCCCAGCGGCGCAACGCACTCACCCCCGCGATGGCGGCCGAGCTGATCGCCACCTTCGACGAGGTCGACGCCCGCGAGGACGTGGGCGCGCTCGTCGTGCAGGCGGTCGGGAAGTCGTTCTGCGCCGGTGGCGACGTGCAGACCCTGACCGACGCCGGTCGCGACCCGGCGGCACCCGAGGCCTACGCCGGCATGGGCGCCATCTACGACTCCTTCTACCGGCTCGGTCAGGTCCGGGTGCCGACGATCGCCGCCGTCCGCGGCTCGGCGGTCGGCGCCGGGATGAACATGCTGCTCGCCGCCGACCTGCGGATCGTCGCCCGTGACGCCCGGCTGATCTGCGGCTTCCTCAAGCGCGGCATCCACCCCGGCGGCGGGCACTTCGTGCTGCTCTCCCGGCTGATCGGGCGGGAGGCCGCCGCGGCGATGGCGCTCTTCGGTGAGGAGGTCGACGGCGAGGCCGCTGTCCGGCTGGGCCTGGCCTGGGAGGCCCACGACGACGACGCCGTCGAGGGCCGCGCCCGGGAGCTGGCCGCCCGGGTGGCCCGGGACCCGGCGCTGGCCCGGCTGGCGGTCGGCAACTTCCGCAAGGAGACCGGGCCGCCCGGGGTCAGCTGGGAGATCGCCACCCAGTTCGAGCGCCCCGCCCAGATGTGGTCGATGCGCCGGCCGACCGACTGAGGACGCACGACGGCCTGACACGCGACGGCCCCCGGTCCAGCTGGACCGGGGGCCGTCGCGTGTGTGCAGGGGTCGATCAGGTGGTCTGCTGACGCTTCGGCTCGTCCCGGGCGTCCAGCTGGATCTCCTTCTCCGCGCGCGGCACGCCGGCCTTCAGCTCCTTGCTCCGCTCCATCTCGGCGTCGAACTCGATGCCGAACAGCAGGGCGAGGTTGATCAGCCAGAACCAGATCAGGAAGATCACCACGCCGGCCAGCGCCCCGTAGGTGGCGTTGTAGCTGCCGAAGTTCGCCACGTAGAAGGCGAACAGCGCGGAGGCGACGACCGCCACCAGGATGGCCACGCCGGCACCGGGGCTGATGAACTTGAAGCCGCGGAGCTCGGCGTTCGGGGTGGCGTAGTAGAGGACGGCGATCATCAGCGCCAGCACCACCAGGATGACCGGCCACTTCACCCACGTCCAGATGGTCAGCACGGTGCTGCCCAGGCCGAGGGCCTGACCGATGGCGTCGACGACCGGACCGCTGAGCACCAGCATGGCCAGGATCAGCGCGGCGAACAGGATGCCGATCAGCGTGACCAGCAGCTGCAGCGGCTTGAGCTTCCAGATCTTGCGGCCCTCGCGGGTCTCGTAGACCACGTTGGCCGCCCGGGTGAAGGCACCGACGTAGCCCGAGGCCGTCCAGATGGCGCCCAGCAGACCGAGGACCAGGCCGAAGCCGGCTGCGGTGGGGCTGCCGGCGATCTGGTCGATGACCGGGTTCAGCGTGTCGGCCGCCTGCTCGGGCACGACCTCGGTGAGCGCATCGGTGAGCTGCTGCGGGTTGGTCAGCAGGCCGACGATCGACGCCAGGGCGGTGAGTGCCGGGAAGAGCGCCAGCACGCCGTAGTAGGTCAGCGTGGCCGCCCAGTCGGTCAGCCCGTCCTCGCTGAACTCCTTGGCCGTGCGCTTCAGCGTCCCGCCGGCGCTCGTGTCGGTGTCCGCGCCGGTGGGCGCGAAGTCCGCCCGCTCGTGCGTGATGTTGTCGTCGCCGGGAGCGATGTCTCGCTCACGGCTGTCCTGCGCAGTGTCACTGCGCGCCCCCTCGTGGGGGTCGCGCGCACTGGCTCCGGCCATTCGTGGCCTCCGGGGATGTGGCGCCGTCATTGTCGAGCGGTGGGTGCCCCGCCCCGGCCCCTGGCACTCCTCCGGCGGGAGAGAATCCGACACCGGGCGGTCCCGGGTGGTGTGAGGGTCGGGGCGACCCCGACGTGCCTGGTCGCCCGCCCAGGACGGGTGCGAGGAGCGTCACAACTCGTTTGGGTGAATTTCGGGTGACCTGCGGTTCGTCGCGCGCCGGACCGGGCAGTGGACGCCGGACGGAAGTCGCCGGGCGCGTCCCGGCGAGCCTCGGAGAGAAGCATGGAGAGCGACAGATGGTGTTCTGGCCGGCGCTGACCCTGATCGGGTTCCTGGTCCTGACGGCCCTGGTCATCGCGATGGGCACGCAGTCCACCGCGCGGTATGAGGCGGAGAAGCGCGCAGCATCGGGTTCGCGCGCACGGCACGTGGCGGCCGACAACCGCTCGTCGCTCCCCGCGAACGCCGTCTCCTGACCTCCCCGGCGCCGCTGCACTGCCCCACGACGGCGGTCCTCACTGCCCCACGACGGCGGTCCTCCTCCCGGAGGGCCGCCGTCGTCGCGTTCAGAACCAGTCGCCGCGCATCTCCAGAACCGTGGTGTCCAGCGAGGCCAGCAGTGCCAGCTGCGGGCCGACCTTCGGCAGCTCCCAGCGCTGGAAGTACCGCGCTGCCTGGCGCTTCCCGGCGTAGAAGTCACCCTCCCGGCCCTCGGTCGCCAGGGCCTGCTCCAGCCACAGCCAGCCGACGACGACGTGGCCGGCCGCCTCGAGGTAGACGCTGGCGTTGGCCAGTGCCACCTGCGGGTCGCCCTGCCCCCACAGCGTCGCGGTGACCGCCCCGAGCTGCTGGACCAGGCCGTCGAGCTGCTCGCCCAGGTCGGCCCACTGCGTGCCGGCAGCCCGCGCGGTGGTCGCCGCGATCGTCTCGCCGAGCAGCGCCAGGCCGGCCCCGCCGGACATGACGACCTTGCGACCGAGCAGGTCCAGCGCCTGGACGCCGTGGGTGCCCTCGTGGATGGGGTTGAGCCGGTTGTCCCGGTAGAACTGCTCGACCGGGTAGTCGCGGGTGTAGCCGTAGCCCCCGTGGACCTGGATGGCCAGGTCGTCGGCGGCCAGGCACCACTGCGAGGGCCAGCTCTTGGCGATCGGGGTCAGCATCTCCAGCAGCAGGTGCGCCCGCTGCCGGTCTGCCTGCTCCTCGGCGGTGCGCTCCTCGTCGACCAGTCGCGCGCAGTACAGGCCCAGCGCCAGCCCGCCCTCGACGTAGGACTTGCCGGCCAGCAGCATCCGCCGCACGTCCGGGTGCTCGATGATCGGCACCGGCGGCGTCGCGGGGTCCTTACCGGTCAGCGGCCGGCCCTGGGTGCGGTCGCGGGCGTAGTCGACGGCGTGCAGGTACCCGGTGTAGCCCAGCCCCGTGGCGCCCATCCCGACGCCGATCCGCGCCTCGTTCATCATGTGGAACATGTAGGTCAGGCCGCGGTGCTGCTCGCCGACCAGGAAGCCGACGGCGCCCGGCTGCCCGCTGGGGGTGTGCACGCCCTCGCCGAAGTTGAGCAGGGTGTTCGTCGTCCCGCGGTAGCCCATCTTGTGGTTCAGGCCGGCCAGCACGACGTCGTTCCGCTCGCCGAGCGACCCGTCCTCCTCGACCAGGAACTTCGGCACGATGAACAGCGAGATGCCCTTCACCCCCGCCGGGCCCCCGGGCACCTTGGCCAGCACGAGGTGGACGATGTTCTCGGTCAGCTCGTGGTCGCCGGCCGAGATCCACATCTTGTTGCCGGTCAGCCGGTAGCTGCCGTCGTCCTGGGGGACGGCGCGGGTGGTGATGTCGGCCAGCGACGACCCGGCCTGCGGCTCCGACAGCGCCATCGTGCCGAACCAGCGCCCCTCGGCCATCGGCGGCACGTAGGTCTGCACCTGCTCCGGGGTCGCGTGGGCGACCAGCAGGTTCGCGTTGGCCATCGTCAGGAACGGGTAGGCCGAGGTGCCGATGTTGGCGGCCTGGAACCACACGTGCACCGCCTGGTTCACCACCGCCGGCAGCTGCAGCCCACCGAGCTCCTCGGGCAGCGCGGCGGCGTTCATCCCCGCCTCGGCGAACACCCGGAGCGCGGCCGCCACCTCGGGGATCAGCACGACCTTGCCGTCGACGACGTGCGGCTCGTTCTCGTCGGCCTTGCGGTTGTGCGGGGCGAACTGCTCGGTGGCGATCTGCTCGGCCAGCTCGAGGACGGCGTCGAACGTCTCCCGCGAGTGCTCGGCGTACGGCTCCCGCTTGGTGAGGGTCTCGACCTGCAGCCACTCGTGCAGCAGGAACTCGAGGTCGCGGGGGGACAGGACGAGCGACGAGCGCACGGGAGCTCCTTGACGACGGCGGTGTCGGCGGGGCGGACGACCGACCCCCTGTCAGGTTAAGCGCACGGCGGTGGTCACCGGAGGTGCTCGGTGACCAGCGTCGGGCGGTCGGCGTGCAGCGTGTCGCACTGTCCGAGGTTGGTCGCCCGGTCGGCCCGGGTAGGGGGCGCGGCATGCCCCTACCGAAGATCCTGGCTCGTGCAGCCGGGCTGGCCACCGAGGCCGGCAGCGGTGCGCTCCAGCAGCTCCAGCACCTCCGGCTCCCCGGCGTCGGTCAGGCGTCGGTCACCGACGACCCGGACACCGCCGCCCGGCGCTGGCGAGCCGTCACGGTGCTCACCGACCCCGAGCAGCTGCGGACGGAGACGCCGGCACCGTTGGCGCGGTTCGGCGACCGGCTCGAGGTCCGGGTGACCCCGGCCCCGGGTGATCGTGGCGCCGAACTCGCCGCCCGCTTCCGCTCGCCGGTCACCGAGGAGGAGCTGGGTGAGCTCCGCTCGGCGCTGCGGGAGGCCAAGCAGCGGATCGAGACCGGCGAGGTGCTCCGGAACGAGCCGCAGCCGCACGGCCACCGCGCGCAGACCCCGCAGGGCAAGGCCCTCGACGGCATGGACGAGCGAGCAGCGAAGGAGGGCGTGCTGTGAAGGCCGCGACCTGGACCGGCGTCAACGAGGTCTCCGTCGAGGAGGTGCCCGAGCCGCAGCTGCTCAACGACCACGACGTGATCCTCAAGGTGAAGCAGTCGGTCACCTGCGGGTCGGACCTGCACCTGCTCGGCGGCTACATCCCCTTCATGCGGGCCGGCGACGTGCTCGGCCACGAGTTCATCGGCGAGATCGTCGAGGCCGGGCCCGCCGTGCGGAACCGCAAGGTCGGCGACCGCGTCGTCGGTGCGCCGTTCGCGGCCTGCGGGAACTGCTGGTACTGCAAGCAGGAGCAGTACTCCCTCTGCGACAACGGCAACGCCGCCCCCGGCATCACCGAGGGGCTGTGGGGCCAGAGCCCCGGCGGTTGCCTCGGCTACTCCCACGCCATGGGCGGCTACGCCGGCAGCCACGCGGAGTACATCCGGGTGCCCTACGGCGACGTCGGCACCTTCGTCGTCCCCGAGGGCGTCTCCGACACCCGGGCGCTGTTCGCCTCCGATGCGGCCTCGACCGGCTGGATGGGCGCGGACCTGGCCGGCACGAAGCCCGGCGACGTCGTGGCCGTCTGGGGCGCCGGCGGCGTGGGCCAGATGGCGGCGCGGGCGGCGATGCTCCTGGGTGCCGAGCAGGTCTTCGTCGTCGACCGCATCCCCGAGCGGCTCCAGCAGGTGCGGGAGCACGTGGGTGCCGAGGCCATCGACTACTCCCGCACCGACGTCCTCGCCGAACTGCGCGAGCGGACCGGTGGCCGTGGGCCCGACGTCTGCATCGAGGCGGTCGGCATGGAGGCGCACAGCTCCGGCAGTGCAGGCGTCTACGACCAGGTCAAGCAGCAGCTGCGGCTGCAGACCGACCGGCCCACCGCGCTCCGGGAGGCGGTCATGGCCTGCCGCAAGGGCGGCAGCCTGTTCACCCTCGGGGTCTTCGCCGCGATGGTGGACAAGTTCCCGCTGGGTGCGCTGATGAACAAGGGCCTCACCTTCCGCGGGGCACAGGTGCACGCTCAGCGCTACATCCCCGAGCTGCTCGAGCGGATGGAGCGGGGAGAGCTCACCACCGAGCACCTGGCCACCCACGTGCTGCCGCTGAGCGAGGCGCCCCGCGGCTACCAGATGTTCAAGGAGAAGGAGGACGGCTGCGTGCGGGCCGTCTTCACCCCCGGCAGCTGAGGAGCCCGCCCCCGGCCGTGCGAGGCTGGGGGCGGGCCCGGCGCCGGGCCCCCGGACGAGCACGCCGTACCCGGACAGCGACAAGACGGTGTACCTGGAGGCCCGGTGTACTGGCTCGTCCTCGTTCTGTCCGGCGTGCTCGAGGCCGTCTGGGCGACCGCGCTCGGCCGGTCGGAGGGCTTCACCCGCCTGGGTCCGACGGCCGTCTTCGCGGTCGGCCTCGCCGGGAGCATGGCCGGGCTGGCCTACGCGATGCGCGGCCTGCCCATCGGCACGGCCTACGCCGTCTGGGTCGGCATCGGCGCGGCGCTGACCGCGGGCTGGGCGATGTGGTCGGGTGAGGAGCAGTTCTCCGTCGTCCGGGTGCTGCTGCTGGCCGGCATCGTCGGGTGTGTCGTCGGGCTGAAGCTCACCCACTGACCGCGGAGCGGCCCGGGTCACCGGGCCGCTCCGCGCCACCGGGGTCAGCGCTGTCCGCGGACCCCGTCGGGCAGGTGGTCGGCCGGGACGCTGTCCAGCCCGGTCGGCTGGTCCCCGGTCGCCTCGTGCCGGCCTGCCGGTGCGCCGTCGGCAGGCGCAGCCGCTGTGTCCTCGTGCAACCGACGGTCGGTGCGGTCGGCGTCGTCGACCGGCGGCTCCACCGACGTCGGCGCCGCGACACCGGCCGCGTGCGCCGCCGCTGTGTTCGGGTCGTCGGTGACGTCCCGGGCGCCGGCCTGCTGGGCCTGGATGCCGGACTGCGTCCGCAGCGCCAGCTGGGGCAGGAAGAGCAGCACGAAGAAGCCCAGCGCGACCACGCCGGCGGCGATCAGGAACACCATGTCGATCGAGTCGGCGAACCCGGTCTTGAACGGCAGGGCCACGGCGCTCGGCAGCTCCTGGATGAAGGAGGTGTCGGACAGGTCGGCCGCGTTGCCCGCCGCCGCCTGCAGCTGCGGGGCCAGCGCCGGGTCGGCCGCAGCGGCCTCGGAGACCGCGCTGCCGATGTCGGTGGGCAGCCGGGTGAACAGCACGGAGAGGAAGACCGCCGTCCCCAGGGTGCCGCCCATCTGGCGGAAGAACGTCACCGACGAGGTGGCGACGCCGATCTCCCGCGGGCTCACCGCGTTCTGCACCGCCAGGATGACCGGCTGGAAGTTGAAGCCCAGGCCCAGCCCCATCAGCGTCATGAAGGGGAACATCAGCGGCACCGGGGTGTCCGCGCCGACGATGAAGGACAGGGACACCAGTGCGGTGACGATGAAGACCACGCCGACCAGCGGGAACGCCTTGTACTTGCCCGTCCGGGCGATGACCTGACCGGCGATGATCGAGCCGGCCATGATCCCCAGGACCAGCGGGATCATCTGCAGCCCGGCCTCGGTCGGGCTGGAGCCCTGCACGATCTGCAGGTACTGGGGCAGCAGCAGGATGCCGCCGAACATGCCCGCGCCCAGCACGATGCTGCTCAGGCTGGTCACCGCGAAGGTGCGGTTGGCGAACATCCGCAGCGGCAGCAGCGCGTCGTCCTTGTAGACCCGCTCGGCGAGCACGAAGAGCGCGAAGCCGAGCGCGGACAGGGCGTAGCAGACCAGTGCGCCGGTGCTGGCCCAGCCCCACGTGCGCCCCTGCTCGGCGACGATCAGCAGCGGCACCAGGAAGGTGATCAGCGCCAGTGCGCCGGGGAAGTCGATCCGGTGCTCGCGCTTGGTGTGCGGCAGGTGCAGCACCTTGAAGACGACGGCGAACGCCAGGATGCCCAGCGGCACGTTGACGTAGAAGATCCACCGCCAGCCGGTGATGCCCAGGATCGTGGACTGGCCGGCGAGGAACCCGCCGATGACCGGGCCCAGGACGCTGGAGGTGCCGAACACGGCCATGAAGTAGCCCTGGTACTTCGAGCGCTCCCGCGGCGGCACGATGTCGGCGATGATCGCCAGCGCCAGCGACATCAGGCCACCGGCCCCGATGCCCTGGATCGCCCGGTAGACGGCCAGTTGGTACATCGTGTCGGCCAGGCCGCACAGCATCGAGCCGAGGACGAAGACGGCGATCGCGAACAGGTAGAACGGCCGGCGGCCGTACATGTCGCTCAACTTGCCGTAGAGCGGCGTGGTGATCGTCGAGGTGATCAGGAAGGCCGTGGTCGCCCACGCCTGCAGGTCGTAGCCGTTCAGGTCGTCGGCGATCGTGCGGATCGCCGTGGACACCACGGTCTGGTCCAGCGCGGCGAGGAACATGCCGAGCAGGAGGCCGCCCAGGATCGTCATGATCTGGCGGTGGGTGAACGCACCGGACTCGTCGGGTGCCGCCGCGGCGGCCCGGGCGTTCCGGCGTTCGGCGCCCGTCGCGCGGTCGCTGGTCTGGGTCATCGGTCCTTCTTCTCGCTGTCGTCCCCGGCGCTGCCAGCGGGGGCGCCCGGGGTCGGGAGGTGGTCGGTGAGGTCCTGCACGAACCGCTGCAGCGCCGCGGTGAAGGAGTCCAGCTCGGCGGGGGTCCACCCGGCGGTGGCCCTGGCCAGGTGGGCGTTGCGCTCCTCGCGCAGCCGCTCCATGGCGGCCTCGCCGGCCGGGGTCACGATGAGCCGGCTGGCCCGGCCGTCCCGCTCGTCGGCCACCCGGCGGACCAGACCCTGGTCGACGAGCAGCGTGACGTGCCGGCTGACCGTCGAGGGGTCGACGTGCACGACCTCGGCGAGCGCGCCCTGGCGGACCGGGCCCAGCCGGGTCAGCGGGAACAGCAGCACGTGCGCCGCCCGCTCCCGGGCGTCGGGGCCGGACTCGTCGGTGGCCAGGGACTTGAGCGCGTGCATCACCCGCATCAGGCGGGCGAGCTCGTCGCCCAGGGCCACCCCCTGGTCCGGGTGGCGGGCGAGGTCGGTCATCGGTGCTCCGGGGGTCGCGGCGGGTCTGCGCAGCGCGACGGTGCGCCGGAGGAACAGTTGCACGGTACAAGCCGTTGCGCAGTACACGCAACCAGTTGTGCTCTGCACTGGATGTGCTGCCTGCAGCTGCGGCCGCAGAAGTGAGACCCTGGGAGCCGTCCACCTCGGAAGGAACTGCGAGCACCCCGTGACCACCCCGCACGACGACCTCCGGTCCCGGCTGTCCGCACTCACCCTCGCCGACGAGCACCGGCTCCGCCGACGGCTCGACGGCACCCGGCGCACCAAGGACCCGGCGGCCCGCGCCCGCCAGCAGGAGCAGATCGCCACGGACGTCGCCGCCGCCGAGGAGCGGATCGCGCGCCGCCGCGCCGCGGTCCCGGTGGTCGGCTATCCGGAGGAGCTGCCGGTCAGCCAGCGCCGCGAGGACATCGCGGCCGCGCTGCGCGACTCCCAGGTGGTCGTGGTGGCGGGGGAGACGGGCTCGGGGAAGACGACCCAGCTGCCGAAGATCCTGCTCGAGCTGGGCCGCGGGGTGCGCGGCCGGATCGGGCACACCCAGCCGCGCCGGCTGGCCGCCCGCACGGTGGCCGAGCGGATCGCCGAGGAGATCGGCTCCCCGCTGGGCGACGTCGTCGGCTGGAAGGTCCGGTTCACCGACGAGGTCGGCGACCGCACGCTGGTCAAGCTGATGACCGACGGCGTCCTGCTGGCCGAGGTGCAGCGCGACCGGATGCTGCGCCAGTACGACACGATCATCATCGACGAGGCCCACGAGCGGAGCCTCAACATCGACTTCCTGCTGGGCTACCTGGCCCGGCTGCTGCCCCGCCGTCCGGACCTGAAGCTGGTCATCACCTCCGCGACCATCGACGTCGACCGGATCGCCAAGCACTTCTCGTACGAGGGCAACGAGGTGCCGGTCGTCGAGGTCAGCGGGCGGACCTACCCGGTCGAGGTCCGCTACCGCCCGGTCATCGACCCCGACGACGACGACGCCGACCCCGACCGGGACCAGGTCTCGGCGATCGTCGACGCCTGCGCCGAGCTGGTCGCCGAGGGGCCGGGCGACGTCCTGGTGTTCCTGGCCGGGGAGCGCGAGATCCGGGACACCGCCGAGGCGCTGGCCGGGACGACGGAGCGCAACGGCACGCCCATCGACGTCCTGCCGCTCTACTCCCGGTTGTCGGCCGCCGACCAGCACAAGGTCTTCCAGGCGCACACCGGCCGCCGGATCGTGCTCGCCACCAACGTCGCCGAGACGTCACTGACGGTGCCCGGCATCAAGTACGTCGTCGACCCGGGCACCGCACGGATCTCCCGGTACAGCCATCGCACCAAGGTGCAGCGGCTGCCGATCGAGCCGGTCAGCCAGGCCTCGGCCCGGCAGCGCTCCGGCCGGTGCGGGCGCACCAGCGAGGGCATCGCCATCCGGCTGTACACGCAAGCCGACTACGACGCCCGGCCGGAGTACACCGACCCGGAGATCCTGCGCACCAACCTCGCCTCGGTGCTGCTGCAGATGGCCTCGCTCGACCTGGGCGACGTCGCCGACTTCCCGTTCATCGACCCGCCGGACCGCCGCGCGGTCGCCGACGGCCTCGCGCTGCTGGAGGAGCTCGCCGCCCTCGACGAGCACGGGAAGCTCACCGAGACCGGGCGGGCGCTGGCCGCGCTGCCGCTGGACCCCCGGATCGCCCGGATGGTCGTGGAGGCCGACCGGCGCGGGGTGCTGGAGGAGGTGCTGGTCATCGCCGCCGGGCTCACCGTGCAGGACGTGCGGGAGCGCCCGGCGGAGCACCAGCAGGCCGCCGACGAGCTGCACAAGCGTTTCGCCGACGAGAACTCCGACTTCCTCGCCCTGCTCAACCTCTGGCAGTACCTGGCGGAGCGGGCCGAGGAGCTGTCGGGCAACCAGTTCCGGCGCACGGTGAAGAAGGAGTTCCTGCACTACCTCCGCATCCGCGAGTGGCAGGACCTGCACGGCCAGCTGCGCAGCACCGCCCGCCGGCTGGGCATGACCACCGGCTCGCTGGCCCCGGCCCCCGACGAGCGCGGCGTCACCGCATCGCTGCTGGCCGGGCTGCTCTCCCAGGTCGGCATGCAGGCCGAGCCGGTCAAGGACCGCAGCGGCAAGCCCGGCCGGCCCGGCCGGGAGTACCTGGGCACCCGCAACACCCGCTTCGTGATCGCCCCGGGCACCCCGCTGGCCAAGAAGCCGCCGCGCTGGGTGGTCGCCGCCGAGCTGGTCGAGACGAGCAGGCTCTTCGCCCGCACCGTCGCCCGGATCGACCCCGAGGTGGTCGAGCGGCTGGCCGACCACCTGGTGAACCGCCAGTACAACGAGCCGCGCTGGGACGCCAAGCGCGGCTCGGCCGTCGCCACCGAGCGGGTCACCCTCTACGGCCTGCCGCTGGTGGTGGGCCGGCGGGTGCAGTACGGCTCGATCGACCCGGTGGTGTCCCGCGAGCTGTTCATCCGGCACGCCCTGGTGCAGGGCGAGTGGACGACGCACCACCGGTTCTGGGCGGAGAACCAGGCCGCGATCGAGCGGGTTGCCGAGCTGGAGGAGCGGGCTCGCCGCCGGGACATCCGGGTGGACGACGAGACGGTGTTCGAGCTCTACGACGCCTGCGTCCCGGCCGACGTGGTCTCCACCCGGCACTTCGACCGCTGGTGGAAGGAGGCCCGCCGGACCCGGCCGGACCTCCTGACCTTCACCCCGGAGATGCTCACCAACGCCGCGGCCGCCGGGCAGGTGCAGGCCGAGGACTACCCGGACGAGGTGCGGCTGACCCAGGGGCTGACCCTGCCGCTGTCCTACGCGTTCGCCCCGGGAGCGGCCGAGGACGGCGTCACCGTCGACGTCCCGCTGGGTGTGCTGGACACCCTCGCCCGGACCTCGGGGGAGTCGCTGGCGTTCACCGTGCCCGGACAGCGAGCCGAGCTGGTCACCGAGCTGCTGCGCTCGCTGCCCAAGCAGCTGCGCCGCGGCCTGGTTCCGATCCCCGACCGGGTGCGCGAGGTGCTGCCGCACGTCGACCTGACCGAGCCGCTGCTGCCGGCGCTGGAGCGCGAGCTGCGCCGGGCGACCTCGGTGGTCATCCCGCCCGACGCCTGGCAGCCGGCCGAGGTGCCCGCCCACCTGCGGGCGACCTTCCGGGTGCTCGATGACCAGCAGCGTCCGCTGGCCCAGGGCAAGGACCTGACCGCGCTGCGCGCCGAGGTGGCACCGCACGCCCGGGCCAGCCTGGCGCGGGCGGCCTCCACCTACGAGCGCACCGGCCAGACCGGCTGGACCTTCGGGGACCTGCCGGCGACCGTGGAGGTGCAGCGCGGCGGCCACGTGGTCACCGCATACCCCGCGCTGGTCGACGAGGGCGCGACGGTCGGCGTCCGGGTGGTGGCCACCCAGGCGGAGGCGACCCGGCTGGGCTGGCGCGGCGCGCGGCGGCTGCTGGTGCTGGTCGCCGGGGCACCGGTCAAGCAGGTGGTCAAGGGGCTGGGTCCGCGCAGCCGGCTGGCGCTGCAGTTCAACCCGGACGGCGAGATCCCCGACCTGGTGGCCGACTGCGTGGACGCGGCGGCCGACGAGCTCATCGCCGCGGGCGGCGGTCCGCCGCGCACCGAGGAGGCGTTCACCGCGCTGGTCGCCTCGGCGCGGGAGCAGCTGCTGCCGCTGACCTCCGACGCCGTCCGCCGGGTGGAGGCGGTGCTGACCCAGGCTCGCGAGGTGGCGATCGCCATCGGTGCCGCGCCCGGACGCCGGGTGCCGGAGGCGGCGATCGCCGACCTGCGCGCCCAGATGGGCGGGCTGCTGCACCGCGGCTTCGTCGCCGACGCCGGGCGGCGCCGGCTGCCGGACCTCGTGCGGTACCTGACCGCGATGGCCCACCGGCTGGAGAAGCTGCCGGCCAACGCCGCCCGCGACCAGCTGTGGACGGCGCAGGTCGCCGCGGTCTCGGCGGAGTACGCGCAGCTGCGTGCCGCCGCGCCGCCGACCGGGGCGCCGGACGACCCGGTCACCCGGGTGCGCTGGATGATCGAGGAGCTGCGGGTGGGCCTGTTCGCCCAGACCGTCGGCACCCCGCGGCCGATCTCCGAGCAGCGGGTCTACAAGGCGATCGACGCGATCAGCGCCTGAAGGAGGGACCCGGCTGCCCTCAGGCCGGGTCGGTGGTCTCCCGGAGCAGGGCGGAGATCCGCTGCCTCGTCACGCCGAACAGCGCGGCGATCCGGTTGATGCTCACGTCCTCGGCCTGGAGGGCGGCGGCCTGCTCGCGGCGCCAGGAGTGCCCGGCGGTGGACAGCGTGCCGAGGACGGTGCTGATCCGCTCCACGATGAGCGGGCGCTCCTCATGGCTGACGACCTCGAGCCAAGCGCGGCCGGAGGCGCGGGCGGCGAGCAGTGCCTCGGCCCGGGTCCTGGCCTGCTCCAGCTCGGCGGTGCACGTCTCCAGCTCGTGGAGCAGGGTGCGCAGGGCGCGGGTGGCGTCGTCCTCGGGTGGTCCGCCGGTCTTCGTCACGCCGTGAACTCCACCCCGCGCGTCGGCCGCCGACCGTCCAGGCCAGCGATTCGGTTGCACGCTACCGGAGTGAACGGCCCTTGCATGCAAGGGCCATGACACGCAACCGCCATGACACGCAACGGGTGTTGCACAGGCAGGCGCTCGGTGAGAGAGTCATGCGGCAGTCAGTTGTACACAATCGAAGATCGTTCCGGCCGAGACGAGACGACATGTCCTCCTTCACCGCGAGCATCGACCTGCCGTCCCGGGCGAGCAGCGTCCCGCTCGCCCGCCGGCTGGTCCGCGACGTGCTGCACACCTGGCACGCCCCGCAGGACCGGGAGGACGCCGAGCTGCTCGTGACCGAGCTGGTCGCGAACGTCGTCGACCACGCCGGTGGGGACGTGCTGACCCTGGAGCTCGGCCTGGCCGGCGCCTGGCTGCGGATCGGCGTCGTGGACGGCTCGGCGGTGATGCCGGTGGTCCGGGCGTTGTCGCTCACCGAGGAACGGGGGCGCGGGATGCGGCTGGTCGCCGCCATCGCGGACCGCTGGGGAGCCGAGGAGCACCCCGATGGCAAGCGCGTGTGGTTCGAGCTCTCGCCTGGCGGCGCGGGGGAGCCCATCGAGGTCTGACCGCCGCTGGTTTGCCGTCCCCGCGTCACGGGGACGGTCGAGGGGACCGCGATCGTCAGACGAAGGAGTCGTCGCATGAGTGAGCCCACCAGCCACACCGAGCCCGCCGGGCAGGGTCTGTCCGACGAGGAGATGGTGGAGACCGTCGCCGGGCAGACCGACAGCGCCTCCGAGAACGCCGACACGGCCGGCAAGGACTGGAACGGCGAGGCCGCGGACGCCCCGCAGCCGGACGCGGCGACCGACCCGTCGGCCTAGCCAGGCACCCCTAGCCCAGCTGCGACGCCGTCCTCGCCTCCCCGGGGTCCAGGACGGCGTCGCGCGCGGCTCCCCAGCCGGCCCGGAGCATCGGCGCCAGGAGCGCGAGGAGCAGCAGCAGGGGCCAGGTCCACCCCGACGTGACGTCGTGCAGGGCACCCAGCACCACCGGGCCGGTGGAGGCGACCAGGTAGCCCAGGCACTGGGCGACGCCCCCCAGCCGAGCGGCCACCAGCGGGGTCGGGCTGCGCAGCACGATGAGGGTCAGCGCCAGGGCGAACCCGCCGCCCTGGGCCACACCGAAGACTGCCACCCAGACCAGCGTGCCGCTGGCCGGGGCGAGCAGCAGCCCGCCCAGCCCGACGGCGTACGCGGCCAGCACGCCGGCCACGAGCGGCCGCTGGTGGGCCATCCGTCCGGCCGCGGCCGGCACGAGCAGCGCCCCGACCGCACCGGCCACGTTGGAGGCGGCCAGCAGCAGCCCGCCCTCCCGCACCGGGACGCCGGCGTCGGCGAGCAGGGTGGGCAGCCAGGCGGCGAAGGAGTAGAACTGCACGCTCTGCAGGCCGAGGTAGGCGGTCACCTGCCGGGCCAGCGGCTGCCGCAGCAACGACCACGCCCCGGCGCCGGCCTCCGCCGTCCTCGGTGGGGTGCCACGGCCCCCGGCCACCGGCAGCCAGAGCGCCAGGCCGGCGACGGCCAGCACCAGCCAGGAGGCGAGCGCCACCCGCCACTCCACGCCCAGCGCCACGCCCAGTGGCACGGTGAGCCCCGCGGCGGCAGCCGCCCCGATGTTGAGCGAGGCGGTGTAGGCGCCCATCACGGCGCCCGGGCGGGCGAACTCCCGTTTGACGTAGGCCGGCAGCAGCACGTTCGCGATCGCGATCGCCGCGCCGGCCACCAGGCTGCCGGCGTAGAGGAGCGCGACCGGGGACAGCAGCCGCAGGCCGATGCCGACGGCCAGCAGCGCGAGCGAGGCGGCCACCGCCGTCTCCAGCCCGACCCGGCGGGCCAGCCGTGGGGCCAGCGGGGCGAACGCGCCGAAGCAGAGCACCGGGAGCGCGGTCAGCAGACCGGCCAGCGCGCTGCTCAGGCCGGTGTCGGCCCGGAGCTCGCCGAGCAGCGGGGCCACCGCCACGATGGCGGGCCGCTGGCTCAGTGCGACGACGACGATCGCGGTGACCAGCAGCAGCGCCGCGCCCCGCGAGCGAACGGCCCGCGGGGCCGGCTGGTTCACCCGGCGGGGGTGAGCATCCCAGCGCCGACGGTGGCGTTGGTCGCCTCGTCGATCAGGATGAACCGACCGGTGACCCGGTTGCGGTGGTAGTCGTCGACGAACAGCGGCTGGGTGGTGCGCAGCCGCACCCGGCCGATGTCGTTGAGCCCCAGCTCGGTGGCGTCGGTCTCCCGGTGCAGGGTGTTCACGTCCAGCCGGTACTGCAGCTCCTTGACCATCGCGCGCACCGTGCGGGTGGTGTGCTTGACGGCCAGCCGCATCCGCGGGGTGAGCGGGGTGTCGGCCATCCAGCAGACCAGCGCGTCCAGGTCCTGCGTGACCTGCGGGGCGTTGTGCGGGCGGCAGATCATGTCGCCGCGGGAGACGTCCAGGTCGTCGGCCAGCCGCACGGTCACCGACATCGGGGGGAACGCCGCCTCCACCGGTCCGTCGGGCCCGTCGATCGCGGAGATCGTCGAGGTCAGCCCGCTGGGCAGGACCTGCACCTCGTCACCGGGGCGCAGCACGCCGGCGCCGACCCGGCCGGCGTAGCCCCGGTAGTCGTGGAAGGCGTCGGACTGCGGCCGGACCACGTACTGGACCGGGAACCGGGTGTCGACCAGGTTCCGGTCGCTGGCCACGTGCACGTGCTCGAGGTGGTGCAGCAGCGAGGTGCCCTCGTACCAGGGTGTCTTCGCCGACCTGGTCACCACGTTGTCGCCCTGCAGCGCCGAGATCGGGATCACGGTGAGGTCGGGGACCTCCAGCTTGGTGGCGAACGCGGTGAACTCGTCGCGGATGCCCTCGAAGACCTCCTCCGACCAGTCGACCAGGTCCATCTTGTTCACCGCGACCACCAGGTGCGGCACCCGCAGCAGGGAGGCGAGGAAGGCGTGCCGGCGGCTCTGCTCCACCATGCCCTTGCGGGCGTCGACCAGCACGATCGCCAGGTCCGCGGTCGAGGCGCCGGTGACCATGTTCCGGGTGTACTGCACGTGCCCGGGGGTGTCGGCGAGGATGAACGTGCGCCGCGGGGTGCTGAAGTAGCGGTAGGCGACGTCGATCGTGATGCCCTGCTCGCGCTCGGCGCGCAGGCCGTCGGTGAGCAGCGCCAGGTCGACGTAGTCACCCCGGCTGGCGCGCGCGATCGCCGCGTACTGGTCCTCGAACACGGCCTTGCTGTCGTACAGCAGCCGGCCGATCAGCGTGCTCTTGCCGTCGTCGACCGAGCCGGCGGTGGCGATCCGCAGGATGTCCTTGCGGGCGTGCGCGATCTCCGCGGCCGCCTCGGCAGCGGCGGAGTGGACGTCGATGGGTGCGTCGGCGGAGGTCATCGGGCGGCCTCTCCCCTGTCTCGTCGGAGGTCTCGCTGGCGGGTGGCGCGGCGGTGGCGGACGCTGGGGGCCACGTCCACGGAGAGGTGACGGTGTTCGTCTTCGCTGCCGCGGTGCCCGCGCTGATGGTCGTGGTGCTCGGCTACGTCGTCGGCTACGCCCTCACCGAGTGGGCCAGCGGTCTGCTCGACTCGGCGTTCGGTGCGCCGCTGGACCCGGGCGTGCCCGAGGTGGTCGGCTGGCTGACCGGGCTGGTGCTCCTGGGCGTCGTCGTCCGGGTGCTGGTCGACCGCCGTCGGCGCCTGCGGCGCTCGCTGCGCAGGGCTCGTCTGCAGGGGCAGCAGGCCGAGGTCGAGCGGCTGGAGGCCGCGCTGGCCGCGCGTGCCCGGCGCCGTCAGGGTCGGCGCCATCAGAAGTAGCCCTCCTTCTTCCGGTCCTCCATGGCGGCGTCGCTGACCTTGTCGTCGCCGCGGGTGGCGCCACGCTCGGTCAGCCGGGTCACCGCGATCTCGGCGATGACCTCCTCGACGTTGATGGCCGTGGAGCGGACGGCCGCGGTCAGGTTGGCGTCGCCGACGGTGCGGTACCGGACGCTCTCGCGCAGCACCTGCTCGCCGTCCCGGGGCGTGATGAAGTCGTTGACCGCGTAGAGCATCCCCTGCCGGTCCACGACGTCCCGCTCGCGGGCCAGGTACAGCTGCGGGATGGCGATCTCCTCCTGGGCGATGTAGCCCCAGATGTCCAGCTCCGTCCAGTTGGACAGCGGGAACACCCGGATCGACTCACCGAGGTGAGTGCGGCCGTTGTAGAGGTCCCAGAGCTCGGGGCGCTGGTTCTTCGGGTCCCACTGGCCGAACTCGTCGCGGAAGGAGAACATCCGCTCCTTGGCCCGCGCCTTGTCCTCGTCGCGCCGCGCGCCCCCGAACAGGGCGGTGAAGCCGTGCTGCTCGACGGCGTCCAGCAGCACGGGGGTCTGGATCCGGTTGCGCGACCCGTTGGGCTCCTCGCGCACCGTGCCGGCGGCGATGGCGTCGGGGACCGAGGCGACCACCAGCTCCACGCCGAGCTCCGCGACCCGCTTGTCCCGGAACTCCAGGACCTCGGGGAAGTTCAGCCCGGTGTCGATGTGCATCACCGGGAAGGGGATGCGGGCCGGTGCGAACGCCTTGCGGGCGAGCTCGAGCATGACGATCGAGTCCTTGCCGCCGGAGAACAGCAGCACCGGCCGCTCGGACTCGGCGGCCACCTCGCGGAGCACGTGGATGGACTCGGCCTCCAGCGTCTGCAGCTGGGTGAGCCGGTGGTCGGCGATGGACACGCTGTCGAGCTCCCGAGGACGGCGGCACGCATCGCCGGCCGGCGACACGATCAGTGGGGCAACCGCATCGACGTGATGGGGATTCCCGGACCCCAGTGTCCGTCATGGCCCACCCGGCCCGGGTGGGCGGTGCGCTCAGCCGGCCTGGTCGGCCACCGCGGTCGCGTCCCCGGGCCGGCCGGGCGCGGTCGGCCGACCGGCCGCGTCGGTGATCGTGGAGAAGTAGGCGGCGACCTGCTCCGGTCGCGGCGTGACGAACACGCCGTGGGCCTGGACGAGCGGCTGGTCCGGGGCGGTGGCCAGGGCGATGGTCCCGGTGATGACGGTCGTGCGGCCGGTGTTCCGGTCGACCGCCGCGCGGAGCACCAGCGCCGTCTCCAGGGGGACCGGACGGCGGTAGTCGAGCTCGAGCCGCGCGGTCATGCCCCAGAGCCCGGCCGCGATCGCCGCAGATCCGAGCAGCTGGTCCATCAGCAGCGCGCTCACCCCGCCGTGCACGTAGCTGGGCGGGCCCTCGTACGCCAGCCCCAGCGTCACCTCGCTGACGACACCGCCGTCCTCGCGCCGGATGACCAGCGGTGGGGCCAACGGACTGCCGACCCCGCTGACCGGGTTGAACACCCGCCGCGCCTGGGCCGGGTCGTCCAGCGCAGGCAGCTGGTCGCGGCTGCGGCGGGCCGCCGACAGCCGGGCGGTCACCTCCCGGACGGCGACGGCGGCGGAGCGCAGCTCCGCGGCCGGGACCGTCGTCGTCACCGTGGCACCGACCAGCTCACGCAGGGCACTGCCCAGGTCGGTGACGGCCGCCAGCAGCTCGGCCTCGGTCGCGGTTCCCTCGATCGTCACCCGTGGATTGGACCAGCCGACCCGCAGGCCGGGTCAGGAGGGGCCGGGCGGCTGCGGACCGGAGCGGGGCAGGTGGACGGCGAAGGTGGCGCCCTCGCCGCGGGCGGTGCGCAGCTCGACCCGGCCGCCGTGCGCCTCGACCAGTGCCGCGACGATCGACAGCCCGAGTCCGGTGCCCCCGGCGGCCCTGGTGCGGGAGGCGTCGGCCCGGTAGAACCGCTCGAACACCCGGTCGGCGTCGGCCGGCGCCAGGCCGGGACCCTCGTCGCTGACCGCGAGGACGAGCCCGTCGGGCTCCGTCTCGTCCTCGGCCACCCGCAGGGTCACCCGGGTGCCGGCGGGGGTGTGGGTGAGCGCGTTGGCGACCAGGTTCCCGATCACCTGACGCAGCCGGGCCTCGTCACCGCGCACGACGGGGGCGTCGGTCAGCGAGGGGTCCAGCTGCAGGCTGACCGGGCGGTCGGGGGCGACGGCCCGGGCGTCGTGCACGGCGTCCCCGGCCAGCTCGGCCAGGTCGACGGGGGCCAGGGCCAGCGGCCGCTGCTGGTCCAACCGGGCCAGCTGCAACAGGTCCTCGACGAGCAGGCCCATCCGGGTGGCCTCGGACTCGATCCGCTGCATCAGCCGGCCGGTGTCCTCCGGGCCGTCGACCGCGCCCTGGCGGTGCAGCTCGGCGAAGCCGCGGATGGACGTCAGCGGGGTGCGCAGCTCGTGGCTGGCGTCGGCGACGAACCGGCGCATCCGCGCCTCCGAGGCGACGGCCTGCTCCTCGGAGGCCTGCTGCGCGCGGAAGGAGCTCTCGATCCGGCCCAGCATGCCGTTGAGCGCCTGCGACAACCGGCCGACCTCGGTCCGGTCGTCGCCCTCGGGCACGCGCCGGGACAGGTCGCCGGCGGCGATCGCCTGGGCCGTGTGCTCCACCTCGACCAGGGGCCGCAGGCTGTTGCGGACCACCAGGTAACCGGCGACGCCCAGCACCGAGAGGACCAGCAGGCCGACGATGAGCTCGATCCGCACCAGCCGGCTCAGGAGGTCCTCGTCGGCGGACAGGTCGAGCCCCACCAGGACGACGAACTCGTCGCTGAACGGGGTGGCCGGCACCCGGGTCGCGCCCATCCGCCAGCTGGTCCGCCGGTCCTCCGAGGCGGCGGTGAAGATCTGGGTCCCGTCCACCGACGCCGGGTCCAGGCCGCTGACGTCGGGCAGGTCCTCGTCGTCCCGGGGGCCCGCCGCCACCGTCAGGGTGTCGTCCTCGGCGCCGAGGCCGAGGCACGCGTTGTACTGGCTGCTGGGGAAGCGCATGTCCCCCCAGGAGCAGACCTGGACGACGTCGATCGGCCGCGCCGCGGTCTGGTCCAGCGTCGCGAGCAACTGCCGGTCCTGCTGCTCGACGAGGTACTCGCGCAGCAGGGAGGTGGCGGCGAAGCCGGTGGCGGCCAGCGCGGCCGCGACCAGGGCGACCATCAGGGCCACCAGGGTGACCCGCAGCGGGACCCGGGGCGTGGGGCCCTGGACCGGGTGCTCCACCGGCGCACCCGGTGGTGGCGGGGCCGGTGCGGTCTCCACCGCCCTGCTCCGGGCGGTCGCGGTCACGAGCCGCGGGGGAGACGGAGGGAGTAGCCCACGCCACGCAGCGTGTGGAGCAGTCGCGGCTCGGTGGTGTCGATCTTGCGGCGGAGGTAGGAGATGTAGGACTCCACGACGTTGGCCTCGCCGTTGAAGTCGTAGTTCCACACGTGGTCGAGGATCTGCGCCTTCGACAGCACCCGGCCGGCGTTGGTCATCAGGTAGCGGAGCAGCTTGAACTCCGTCGGCGACAGGCTGACCAGCTTGCCGGCCTTGAGGACCTCGTGCGACTCCTCGTCGAGCTCGATGTCGGCGAAGGTCAGCCGCGGTGCCTCGGTGGCCTGCTGCACGCTCTGGGTGCGGCGCAGCACCGCACGGATCCGGGCGAGGACCTCGTCGAGGCTGAACGGCTTGGTGACGTAGTCGTCCCCGCCCAGGGTCAGGCCGGTCACCTTGTCCTCGGCGGCGTCCCGGGCGGTCAGGAAGAGCACCGGGGTGTTCGTCCCGTTCTGACGCAACCGCCGGACGACGCCGAAGCCGTCCAGCCCGGGCATCATCACGTCCAGCACCAGCAGGTCCGGCTGGAACTGGTCGGCGATCGACAGGGCCTGCTGCCCGTCCGGGGCGGTGGCGACCTCGAAGCCGGCGTACCGGAGGCTGGCCGACAGCAGCTCACGGATGTTCGGCTCGTCGTCGACGACGAGGAGCCGGGCCTCGGGCCGCCGGGCGCCGGGCGCCGGTGAGCCGGAGCTGATGGTGGACACGTCCCCTCCCGATGGACCCTGCGGCGACGTCGTCATCGCTCCAGGGTCCCGCTGGTGGCTGCGGCTGGCCTGGACGCTACCTGTGAGCAGCCTGGGGATCAGGTCGTGGGACCGGTGTCGGGGCGATCAACCGGCCGGGGACATCGCGCGGCCGGCGCGCCAGTACCCGATGGCGTGGTGCTGACCCCGGCGCAGCCCCCAGCGGCCCCGCAGGTCGGCCCGCACCGCGCGGACGACGGCCGACTCGGCGCCCACCCAGGCGAACAGGTCCTCACCCGGCGGGCGGGACAGGGCGGCCACCGCGTCGACCAGCAGGGTGCTCACCCCCGGCGCCACCCCGGCCCGGTGCAACCAGCGCACCTCGACGCCGGCCGGCGCGGTCAGCGGCTGTTCCTCCTGGGGGCCGGCCACCTCGAGCAGGGCCACGCCACGGGTGTCCGGCGCGGCCGCCGCCAGGATCCGGCTGATCGCCGGGAGTGCGGTCTCGTCGCCGGCCAGCAGCAGCCAGCCGGCGGGCGAGGAGCCCAGTGGCGCGGCGCTGGCCAGCCCCAGCACGGCGCCCGGCGCGGCGGCCGCGGCCCAGGAGGCGGCCGGGCCGTCGCCGTGCAGGACGAAGTCGACGTCGACCTCGCCGGCGTCGGGGTCCTGTCGGCGCGCGGTGTAGCTGCGCAGGGCGACGCCGTGGCTGCCCTGGGGCCAGACGATGCGACCGTCCCGCGCCACCTCCGGCCAGCGCGGGGAAGGGTCCTCGGCGCGGGGGACGAGCAGTGACATCGTGGGCCCGCAGGCGGTGACCACGGTGGCGGGTGCGGTGAGGGTCACCCGGCGGACCGCCGGCGTCACGTCACGCACGGAGGTCACGGTGAGCACGTCGACCGGGCGGACGGCGGGATCGGCTGCCCCGGCGCCGGGGGCGGCTGCCGTGGGGGCGGGTTCCTCGGTCGGTGGCACGAGGACCGACCCTAACGGGGCCGACCCGGCCGGCCCCGGGGGAATGGGACCAGCCGAGCCGGCGATCGTGGACGAGGGCCTCACCCACCGTGACCAGTTCATCGCACTGATCAGGGAAGACGCTGTGTGCACCCCGTCGAATGAGCACGCTACGTGACGATCTCGCCGTCGTCACCACCATCCCCCTGGACACCCCCCGAACGGGTGACCGCCGTCGGGTGGCCGACGGCCGCCCGGCGTGCACCGGCGCCCGATGTGTGCGCGGCCGCCACCACGGGCAGGCACACCGGACCGACGGTGCGAGAGGGAGGCCGGGATGGCGGAGGAGTTCTCGAAGGGCGACCACGTGAGCTGGAAGAGCCACGGCGGCACGGCCGAGGGCACGGTGCAGCGGGAGATCACCGAGGACACCGAGGCGGCCGGACGCACGGTGCGCGCCAGCCCGGACGACCCGCAGTACGAGGTGAAGAGCGAGAAGAGCGGGGGCACCGCCGTGCACAAGCCCAGCGCACTGGAGAAGGACTGAGCGGCGCGGCGACGCCCGCACGGAGGAGGACATCGTGAGCGAGACCGACGGCGGCTTCACTGGGAGCCGGAGCACCAAGCACAACCCGCGCCTGGACGAGGAGCTCGAGCACGAGGTGCAGGGGATGATGAAGGCCGAGCGGGCCACGCGCTCCGAGGAGTGGCGCGAGGTGGAGCCGGTCGGCGAGGACCAGCCCGACATCGACTCCGATCCGGCCGGCACCCTGGTCGGCGGTACCCCGGAGGGCATGGACGCCGACGCCGTCGTGGCCCGGGCCGAGCTGTCCCGCTGGCTGGACCGCGCGGACTTCCCCAGCACCGGCCCGGATCTGGTCGAGGCCGCTCGCGACCACCGGGCCCCGGACGTGGTGGCCAGCGAGCTGTCCCGACTGCCCGAGGGGCAGGTCTACGAGCGGATCGGGGACGTCGTCCGGGCGCTCGGCTACCCGACGGAGACCTGAGAGCCGACCTGACCACCGACCGGCGTCGTCCCCTCGGGGGCGGCGCCGGTCGGTGCGTTCAGGAGGAGGAGTTCTCCGCCTCGGCTTCTTCCTCGGCGATCTCCTCGGCGCCGCGGCGACGGAGCAGCCGTGAGCCGGGGAAGCCCTTCACCACCTGCCGCATGTCCTGCACGGTCTCCACCAGGGTGTGCACGTCCGGTGCGACGTCGCTCAGGGTCAGCAGCACCGGCAGGACGTCCTCGTCGAGGTGCACCACCAGGTCGGGGAGCCGGTCGACGAGGGTGATGATCGCGGTGACCTCGTCGGTGTGCAGCTCCTCGGCGAACCGGGTCAGCGACGGAGCGAGTGTGGTCAACGCCGGGCGGTAGGCGTCCAGCAGCGGGGCGATCGTGGCGAGCAGCGCCTCTGCGCGGGCCAGGGTGCCGTCGGCGGCGCCGGCCGTGCCGCCGACCGCCGCGAGGAGCTCCTCGGCGGCGTCGGTCGACCGGCCGATGCGGGCGACGGACTGGTCCGCCGCGTCGTTGGTGACCCCGATCCGGGCCACGGACCGGTCGGCGGCGTCGTTGGTGACGCCGATCCTGGCGACGGCGGCGTCGGCCGCGTCGTTGGTGACGCCGATCCTGCCCACCGCAGCGTCAGCAGCGTCGTTGGTGACGCCGATCCGGGCGAC
>NZ_JAPVBJ010000005.1:44209-82553 GCF_026967985.1 Modestobacter sp. VKM Ac-2984
GGCGGCGTCGGCTGCGTCGTTGGTGACGCCGATCCGGGCGACGGCGGCGTCGGCTGCGTCGTTGGTGACGCCGATCCGGGCGACGGCGGCGTCGGCTGCGTCGTTGGTGACGCCGATCCTCGCGACGGCGGCGTCGGCTGCGTCGTTGGTCACCCCGATCCTCGCGACGGCAGCATCGGCTGCGTCGTTGGTCACCCCGATCCTCGCGACGGCCACGTCGGCGTCGGCGCGGATGACGTCGATGCCGGCGATCGCGACCTCGGCCCGGTCGGCGATCCGTTCCATCCGGTCGACGAGCGCACCGACGCGCTTCAGCAGCTGTTCGGCCTCGCCGAGGGCTCCGACCACCCGGGGCAGCAGGGCGAGGGCCTCGGTGACGCCGTCACGGAGGCCCTCGGCGGCGTGCAGCACGTCCGACGGGCCGGGGAAGGGCAACTTCACGGCCAGAGGCTACGGTCCTGCGGGTCAGGCTGCCGGTCGAAAGCCGTGCTCGCTCTGACCGATCCGTTCATCGCCCGCGCGTCCGGCCGGCCGGGTGCTCGACCGCCCGTATCGTGGAACGGTCGCACCGGCGGCGGTCTCCGGCCGCCCGGGGCGCGGGACGACCGGGCAGCGAGCGACTGCGGACAACGACGATGGGATGTCGACGCCGGTGGCGGATCAGCCGACGCGGGACGGGGCCGACGGCGGTCCTCGACGCGACGACCGGTCATCCGGCGCCGTCCCGCCAGCTCCCGGGCACTCCGGGGACGGCCCGGCCGCGCCGCTGACCGTCGCCGAGCTGCTCGCCCGCTCGGGCACCGGGGTCCGCCGGCGCCGGGCAGACCGCCGGGAGGCCGGTGAGGTCACCGGCCGTCAGCAGCCGGTCGACGACGCCGGGACGCCGCTGTGGCAGCCCGCATCGGCCCGGGACGACGATCCCGGGCGCTCGGCCTCTCCCGATGCACCCGATCTCGGGGGTGGCTGGCGGGACCGCCCGCGGCCGGCCGCCGTCCCCTCGCCGCAGGTGCTGCCGACCGGCTGGCAGCCGGCGATGCCCGCACCGGCCTCCGAGCCGGAGCCCGCCACCCCGACCGACGAGCCCGGCGTCCGGGTCGCCCGCCCGCCGGCCGCCCCACCCGGCTCCCGCAGGCACCTGCCGCCGGCCGAGCAGGCCACGCCGACGGCGGGCCGTCGCCCTCCGGTCCCCGCCGCCACGCCGAGCGGACCGGGGTCGCCTCCCCCCGGCGCCCCGCAGAGCTCGAGGCCGTCAGCCAGCGGCAGACCGGCTGCAGCTCCTCCGGCCGCGGCACCGTCCGTGCCCGTGCCCTCGAGTCCGGTCCCGTCTTCGGCGCCCGTGGCCTCCCCGACCCCACCCCCGGCACCGCCGTCATCCCTACGGCCGGTGGGCCCGCCGCTGCCACCGCAGTACTCGGTGCCGGTGCCCGGGGTCCGGCGCAGCCTGCCCGTGCCACCCATCCCCGGCCGGGACGTGCCCGTCGTCCCCGGGGGTGCGACGGTCGCCGACCTGCCCACGCCCCGTCCACCTGCCGGGCCGCTCCGCCGTCGGGTGACCCGGGTCGCGCTCGCGCTGGTGGCGCTGTTCGGCCTGGTGGCCGTCTACTACGTCGGCCTCTACTTCTACGCCGACCAGTCGATCGACCGGGTCGACGCACTGGTCACCGACGGCCCCGAGGTGTTGGCCCCGCAGCTCCAGGAGACGTCGTCGACGTACCTGGTGGTCGGCACCGGCCTGCCCGGGCGCAGTGGGCTGCCTGCCGTGAACACCGTGGTGGCGCACGTCTCCGCCGACGGCGAGCAGGCCGTGCTGGTCAGCGTGCCCCCGACGGCACTGACCGACACCCCCATCTGTCGGACGGCGAACGGTGACCTGCGCCAGCCGCAGACCGAGCCGTTCGCCGCCGCGCTGCTCGACGGCGGGCCGTCCTGCCTGGTCCGGTCGGTGCAGCAGCTGACGGGGCTGCGGGTCGACCACTACGTGTCCGTCGACCTCGCCCGGCTGCCCGGGATGGTCGAGGCGCTCGGCGGGGTCCCGGTCTGCCCGGGGACGGGTGGCCTCCAGCTGGCCGGCGCAGAGGTGACCGGGTACCTGCAGCCCATCGCCACCGGGACCGATTTCACCGGGGCGGCGGCGGCCGAGCGCGAGCAGCGGGTGCTGGTCTCGGCCCTCGACTCCGCCCTGGCGGACAGCACGCTGGCCGACCCGCTCACCCTGACCCGCTTCCTCTCCCGGGCGGGAGACGCGTTCACCGTGGACGCGGAGACGACGCTGGGCGACCTCCGGACCTTCGGGGCCACCGTGGGCGAGCTGTCCGGCAGCGCGATCGAGCGCACCGGGCTCCCGGTCGCCGAGGTGGGCCACGTGCCCAGCGGCAGCGACCAGGCGGTCGTCGTCGTCGACGCCACTGCGACCCGGCAGCTGTTCGACGCGGTGATCGAGACCGGCACGCTGCCCGTCCCGGCCGGGGGTGACGTCGCCGGCGCCGCGCCGACCGGCGCCGCGCCGACCGACCCCGCGCTGACCGATCCTGCGCCCGCCGAGCCGGCACCCGTGGTGGAGCCGGTGCCCGCGGGGACGACCGTCTCCGTGGCGCCGGCCGGTGTGACGGTGGACGTGCTCGACGGCTCCGGAGCCGGGCGAACCGGCGAGGTGGCCGACGGACTGGCCGCCGCGGGGTTCCGGGTCGGCGCCCGGGGCGTCGAACCGGCCACCGTGGACCGCACCGTGGTCCGGTACGGCCCGGCGGCGCTGGAGCCGGCGCGCACGGTGGCGGCCGCCGTGCCCGGGGCCGTGCTGGTGGAGACCCCGCTGGTGGGCTCGGCGGTGCAACTGGTCGTCGGGCCGGACTTCACCGGCCTGGCTCCCGTGGCGATCGGCACCCCCGTGCCGACGACAGCGGCCCCGGACCCCGCTGTCGCGGAGGCCGAGGCCGCATCGTCCTGCAGCTGAGCGGCGGGAGAGCCGCTCAGCGGAGCATCACCCGAACCGGCCGGAGATGTAGTCCTCCGTGGCCTTCTCGTCGGGGTTGCTGAAGATCTTCTCGGTGGGGTTGTACTCGATCAGCCGGCCGGGCTGGCCGACCCCGTTGAGGTTGAAGAACCCGGTGGTCTCGCTGACCCGCGCGGCCTGCTGCATGTTGTGCGTGACGATGACGATGGTGAACTGCTCCTTGAGCTCCATCATCAGGTCCTCCACGGCGAGCGTGGAGATCGGGTCGAGCGCGGAGCACGGCTCGTCCATCAGCAGCACCTCCGGCTGGATGGCGATCGCCCGGGCGATGCAGAGCCGCTGCTGCTGACCACCGGAGAGCCCCGACCCCGGGCGGTTCAGCCGGTCCTTCACCTCGTTCCAGAGGTTCGCGCCTTTGAGGGAGCGCTCGACCAGGTCGTCCATGTCGCTCTTGCTCGTCTTCTTGGCGTTCAGCCGCAGGCCCGCCGCGACGTTGTCGTAGATCGACATCGTCGGGAAGGGGTTCGGCCGCTGGAACACCATGCCGATCTGCCGGCGGACGTCGACCGGGTCGACGTCGGAGCCGTAGAGGTCCTGCCCCTCGATGACGACCTTGCCCTCGACGCGCGCGCCGGGGATCACCTCGTGCATCCGGTTGAGGGCGCGGAGGAACGTCGACTTGCCGCAGCCTGACGGCCCGATGAGAGCGGTGATGCTGCGCGGCTCGATGGACAGGTTGACGCCTTCCACGGCCTTGAAGTTGCCGTAGTAGATGTCCAGGTCCGAGACGTCGATGCGCTTGGCCACGTGGTGTTCCTCCGGGTTCCGGGTCAGCGACTGGTCTTGGGGGCGAAGAGGCGGCTGATCAGGCGGGCGACCACGTTGAGGCCCATGACCAGCATGATGAGGACGAGGGCCGCTGTCCAGGCCCGGTCGATCGCGTCCTGTGGCGGCACGCCCGGCTGGGTGAGCTGGTAGTAGGCGTAGACCGGGAGGGTCGCCATCCGCCCGTCGAACGGGTTGAAGTTCAGGGCGTTGGTGATGCCGACCGTGATCAGCAGCGGCGCGGTCTCGCCGATCACCCGGGCGATGGCCAGGGTGACGCCGGTGGCCAGGCCGGCGATGGCGGTCGGGATGACCACCTTGAGGATCGTGCGCCACTTGGGCACGCCGAGGGCGTAGGCGGCCTCGCGGAGCTCGTTCGGGACCAGCTTGAGCACCTCCTCCGCGGAACGCACGACCACCGGGATCATCAGCACCGACAGCGCCACCGCACCCATGATCCCCAGCCGGACGCCCGGGCCGAAGATGAGCACGAACAGCGCGTAGGCGAAGAGACCGGCGACGATCGAGGGGATGCCGGTCATCACGTCGATGAAGAAGGTGATCGACTTCTTGAGCCGGCCGGTGCCGTACTCGACCAGGTAGATCGCGGTCATCAGACCGATCGGCACCGAGATCAGCGTGGTGAGCAGCGTGATGATCAGCGTGCCCATGAGCGCGTGGTAGGCGCCCCCGCCCGGGCCGATGATGCCCTGCAGGGAGGCGGTGAAGAACTCGGCGTCGAAGCGCGCCGCCCCGCGGCGGACCACCTCGTAGACCAGCGAGACCAGCGGCACCATGGCGATGCCGAAGGCGCTGATCACCAGGCAGGTGACCAGACGGTCGACCGCCTTGCGCGGGCCTTCGGTCACCCGGGACAACACGTAGGTGCCCAGCGTGCCGAGCACCACCGTGTAGATCACGAACAGCACGATGTTCCAGCTGGTGAGCAGCCCGAACCCCAGCGCGAGGACGGCGGCGGCACCGAACACCGCCCACGGCACCCACGGCGCCTGCTTCTCGTGGCCGCCCAGAGCGCCCTGGGACGGCGCGGAGGTCTCCGGTGCAGCGCTGGACTGCTGGGTCGAGGTGCTCATCAGTTCGCTCCGGAGAAGTCGGCTCGGCGGCTGACGACCCACCGGGCGAGCATGTTGACCAGGAGGGTGATCAGGAACAGTGCCAGACCGCTGGCGATCAGGGTGTTGACGGCGAGCCCGGTCGACTCCGGGAACTCCAGCGCGATGTTCGCCGCGATCGTCTGCGGGTTGGCGCTGGTGATGAGCGCCCAGGTGATCCCGGCGGCCGAGCCGGACAGGATGATCGCCACGGCCATCGTCTCGCCGAGGGCGCGCCCCAGGCCGAGCATCGAGCCGCCGATGACACCGGACTTGCCGTAGGGGATGACCGCCATCTTGATCATCTCCCAGCGGGTGGCGCCCAGGGCGAGGGCGGCCTCGGTGTGCAACGTCGGCACCTGGCTGAACACCTCACGGGAGATGGCGCTGACGATCGGCAGGATCATCACCGCGAGCACCAGGCCGATGGTCAGCATGGTGCGGCCGCTCGAGGAGACCGGCCCGACGAAGAACGGGATGAACCCGAGGTTCTCCTCCAGCCAGCGGTAGAACGGCACCAGCCGCGGGGCGAGCCAGAAGATGCCCCAGAAGCCGTAGACGATGCTCGGGATGGCGGCCAGCAGGTCGACCACGTAGCCCAGCCCCGCGGCCAGCTTGCGCGGCGCGTAGAAGGTGATGAACAGCGCGATCGCCACCGCCAGCGGCGTGGCGACCAGCAGAGCGATCGTCGCAGAGAGCAGGGTGCCGAAGATCAGCGGCCAGATGTAGGAGGCCAGGCCACCGTCGCCCGGGATCTCGTCCGCCGGCGCCGTCAGCGCCGGGACCGACTCGCTGATCAGGAAGACGGCCACCCCGGCGAGGATGATCAGGATCAGGATGCCCGCGCCCTTGGCGGTGCCGGCGAAGATGCGGTCACCGGGCCGGCTCTTGGGCTGCTGGGCGGGTGGTGCGCTGGTGGTGGAGGTCACCGATCGCTCCGGGGGGCTCGTACCGCTGGATGCTGGGAGGCGTGCAGTTGATCACGCGCCACGGCGGCCCGGGGTGTCCGGGTGGACACTCCGGGCCGCCGCAGCGCGCTGGTGACCGACTCGATCAGCCGGCAGCCGTGATGGCGTCGATCGCGCCCTGCGCCTGCTCGCGCAGGTTGTCCGAGATCGGCGCGCTGCCCGCGGCCTCGGCCGCGGCCTGCTGGCCCTCCTCGCTGACCGCATAGCTCATGAAGTCCGCGACCAGGTCGGCGGTCTCCTGGTCCTCGTACTCGACGCAGCCGACGTGGTAGCTGATCAGCACGATCGGGTAGTTGCCCGACTCGGTGGTGTCGCGGGCGAGCTCGATGGCGAAGTCGTACTCGCCGCGACCCTCCAGCGTCTCCGAGTTCTCCACGACGGCGGCGGCGGCCTCGGCGGTGGGCTCGACGAACTCCTCGCCGACGCCGATGTTGGCGACACCCAGGTCGCCGGCCTGGCTCAGGTCGGCGTAGCCGATGCTGCCGTTGCCGGCGCTGACCGCGCTGACCACGCCGGAGGTGCCCTGGGCGGCCTCGCCACCGGAGACCGGCCAGTCACCACTGGCCTCGTGCGGCCAGGCGTCGCCCGCTGCGGCGACCAGGTACTCGGTGAAGTTCTCCGTGGTGCCCGACTCGTCGCTCCGGTTGACCGGGGTGATCGGGAGGTCCGGGAGGGTGGCGTCCGGGTTGTCCGCGGCGATCGCCGGGTCGTTCCAGTTGGTGATCTCCTGGTTGAAGATCCCGGCGAGGACCTCGGGGGAGAGGTTCAGCTCGTCGACGCCCTCGAGGTTGTAGACCACGGCGATCGGTGCGATGTAGTTGGCCAGCTCGAAGATGCCCGCCTCGCCGCAGCGCTCCTCGGCCTGCGCGAGCTCCTCCTCGTCGAGCGCGGCGTCCGAGCCGGCGAAGTCGGTGCCGCCGGCCAGGAACTGCTCACGGCCACCGCCGGAGCCGATCGGGTCGTAGTTGACCGTGACGTCGGGCTGGATGCTCGAGTAACCGGCAGTCCAGCCCTGCATGGCCGCCTGCTGGCTGCTGGCGCCGGCGCCGACGAGAGTGCCGCTGAGCTCCTCGCCGCTACCGCCCTCAGCAGCGGTGGCCGGGTCGGTCTCCTCGTTCGAGGCGCCACACGCGGCGAGAGCGAGGGTGGCGGCGAGCGCTGCGGACACGGCTGCGGCGCGCGTCGTGGTGCTGAGCTTCAACTCAGTGGCCTTTCGACTGGTGTGTGCCCGGACGTCGAAGCCCGGCAGGGAAGATCGAACGACCAGGACGCTAAGCAGCGCAGATGGACGGATCCGGGTAGCTCGGTGAACGCCGGGTGAACGTGGACTGAGACCTGGCCCACGAATCGACAGACGGTGTACGTCCAACGGGTGAACCGCTGCGTGGCGAGGTGCCTACGGGTGGTTCAGGGCCCTCGGCGGCGCGGTGCGGCAGGGCGCTCAGGGTGAGGGCGTGCGCCGCCAGGAGACGTCGACGGCGTGCCGGGTGAACCCGCTCCGCTCGTACAGGGCGACGGCGGCGGTGTTCTCCTCCTCGACGTAGAGGAGGACGGCGGACAGGCCGGAGGCGCGCAGGTGTGCCAGCCCGGCGTCGGTCAGTGCGCGGCCCAGCCGCATCCCCTGCGCGTCCGGGTCGATGCCGAGCACGTAGACCTCGCCGATCGGCTCGTCGCCGACGTCGCCGGCCGGGTGCACCTTGGTCCAGTGGAAGCCGAGCAGCCGGGGCCCGTCCGGCTCGTCCCGCCAGGCCAGGAAGAACCCGGCCGGGTCGAACCAGGCCTCCGCCTCGCGCAGGGCGAGGTCGCCGCGGGTCCACCGGCCCTGCTCCGGATGGGAGGCGAAGGCGCGGGCGTTCACCCGCAGCCAGGCGTCCTCGTCGGTGCCCGGCCGGAACGTCGTGACGGACACGCCGGTCGGCAGCTCGAGCTGGGGGTCGGGGTCGACCCCGTCCAGCGGGCGGCGCATCTGCAGCAGCACGCGGGCCCGGTCGTAGCCGCGGCCGCGGGCGAGCTCGGCCGACCCGGGCAGCTCGCCGTGGGCCCACACCCGCAACGGGCGGTCGCCGGCGAGCTCCTCGAGCCGGGTGACCAGGGCGGTGCCCACGCCGCGACGACGGCTGCCCGGGGCCACGACCAGCTCGGCCTCGGCCTCCGGGTCGCCGGGCGGGAGCTCCAGCCGGGCGTAGCCGAGGAGCGTGCCGGCGTCGTCCCGCGCGGTGAGGTCGACGCCACCGACCGGGCCGCCGTGCTGGAGTCGCAGCTCGGACTCCTCGGAGACCGGCCGGACCCCGTCGGCGGCCAGCGCGGCCACGAGCAGGGCCCGGACCTCCTCCACGACCGCAGCGGGGAGCCGTTCGGTGACCTCGACCAGCACCGGGCTCAGCGGACCGCGCTCAGGAGAGCGGGACACCGGTGTCGACGGCCGCCACGTTGGCCGCGGCGGTCGCGTCGGCGACCTGCTGGTCGAGCTTGTAGCCGACGTTGCGGACGGTGCCGATCAGCGCCTCGTGCTCGGTGCCGAGCTTGGCGCGCAGCCGACGGACGTGCACGTCGACGGTGCGGGTGCCACCGAAGTAGTCGTAGCCCCAGATCTCCTGCAGCAGCTGGGCCCGGGAGAAGACCCGGCCCGGGTGCTGGGCGAGGTACTTGAGGAGCTCGAACTCCTTGTAGGTGAGGTCGAGCGGGCGGCCGCGGAGCTTCGCCGAGTAGCTGTGCTCGTCGATCACGAGCTCGCCGGCCTTGGTCACGCCACCCTCCGAGCCGTCGGCCGGGGCGGTGGCGGCCAGCCGGCGGGCGGTGGCCCACTTCAGCCGCGCGTCGACCTCGGCCGGGCCCGCGGTCTCGAGCACGACGTCGTCGACGCCCCAGTCGGCCGACAGGGCGACGAGCCCGCCCTCGGACAGCACCGCGACCAGTGAGGCGGCGACGCCCGTCGAGGCCAGCAGCGAGCACAGGGTCCGCGCGGAGACGAGGTCGTGCCGGGCGTCGACCAGCACGACGTCCCCGGCGTCACCGTCGAGCAGGCTGGACAGCTCGGGAGCCACGACGCGCACCTGGTGGGCCAGCAGCCCGAGCGCAGGGAGGACCTCCGTGGTGGCCTGACGGGCCGAGGTCATGAGCACGAGTCGCATGTCGTCTCCTCACTGGGCGTACCCAGGCCGTCGACCGCGCTGTCGAGGTGAGAGGGCAGGATAGCGGATGTGCGCCACCGTCCGGATGAACTGGTGAGGTACGGCACGACCGGGTCGCGTCCCGGCGACACGACCGCACCGGTACGCCCTGCGGGGCGGGCCTCCTCTGCGAGGATCCCGGGGTGACGCAGGCCGCTCCGGACGCCCAGCTGTCCCCGGTCGCCCACCACCTCCCGGCGGCCGGGATGGTCGTCGTGGTGACCGCGGTGGCCGTGGGGCTGCCCGCCGCGGTCGGCGACACGGGCCGGGTCGTCGCGGTTGCGTTGCTCCAGCTGGGCCTGGTCGTCGGGTGGGTGGTCGCCACCGGCATCCGTGGCTCCCTGGGCTCCCTCGCCCTGGGGGGTGCCGCGGCCGTCGCGGCCGACGCGGCGGTGCTCCTCCCGGCCCGCCCGCAGCTGGACTGGCTGCTGGCGGTCCTCGGCCTGGGGTTCCTGGCCGCCGTCGTCCACCAGATGACCCGCCCGGCACCACGGCGCTACCTCGTCGCGTCGCTGGCCGGGGTCGTCCTGCTGCTGTGCTCGGTGTGTGCGCTGGCGGTGCTGCTGGGGGTGGCCCGGCTCGAAGCCGGGCCGCGGGCGCTGGAGACGGCGGTCCTGGTGGTCGGCGCCGCCCTCCTGGTCGGGCACCTGGTCGACGTCGTGCTGCCCCGCCCCGAGATCGCCCCCGGCGTGCCCCGCGGCCTGCTCGGCGTCGTCCTCGCCGTGCTGGCCGCCACGGGGGTCGCCCTGCTGGACCGGGAGAGCGACGCGCTGATCGACGTCCTCTCGGCGGCCATCTACGGGTCGGCCCTCGGCGGGGCGGCCGCGCTCGCGGCGCTGGGCGCCTCCTACGTCGCCGCCGAACGCGGTGAGCGGAGCTGGGCGCTGCCGGTGGTGCAGGCGGTGCTCCCGCTGGCTGCCGTCACCCCCGTGGCCTACGCCCTCGCTTCGTACGGCACCGGCTGAGCGGCAGGGGAGACTCGAGGCGTGAAGGCACTGCTGATCGTCCTGTTGCTCACGCTCGGCCTCCTGGTCCTGGTCGACCGGGTGGGCGTGGCCGTCGCGGAGGGGCAGGTGGCCGACCAGGTGGCCGAACGCGGTGGGCTGGCCAGTGCACCGGACGTCGACATCACCGGGTTCCCCTTCCTCACCCAGGCGCTGTCCGGCCGCTACGACGAGGTGCGGATCAGCCTGACCGCCGAGCAGCTCGGCGAGCCGGCCGGCACCCGGGCCGACGTGTCGCTGTTCGGCGTGCAGGTGCCCTTGTCCGACGCGGTCTCGGGCTCGGTCCAGGAGATCCCGGTGGAGCAGGTCGACGGGACGGCGACGCTCTCCTACGAGCTGCTCGCCCAGCAGCTCGGCGGCGACACCCGGCTGCAGGTCGACGGCGACCGGTTGCGCATCGACCGCACGGTCGACCTCCTCGGCCTGGAGGTCCCGGTCACCGCCCGGGGGACCGTCTCCCTGGACGGGCAGGACCTGGTGGTCGAGGTCGACGACGCGGCGGCGGCGGGCGTCGACGTCCCCGACTTCGTCCTCGACGGGGCAGCGGACGTGCTCGACTTCCGGTACCCGGTGCCGGAGCTGCCGTTCGGGCTCGAGCTGACCGGGGTCGACCCCCGGGACGACGGCGTCCTGGTGCAGGTGTCGGCGACCGACACCGTGCTGAGCGGCTGATCGGCCGGAATGCCCCGGGAGGTGCACCCGTTGAGCCTCAGGTGACCACGACGATCCCCACGGCCGAGGCGACGGCCGCCCTGGCGGGGCTCGGGGTGCGCCCGGCGGAGGCGGAGCTGACCGCGGTCCAGTTCTCGACGGCCTTCTGCGGGCCCTGCCGGGCCACCCGCGCCCGGCTGCAGCGGTTGCAGGCCACCCGGCCCGGGCTGGCCCACGTGCACGTGGACGCCGAGAGCCACCTGGACGCGGTGCGCGCACTCGACGTCCAGGTCACCCCGACGCTGATCTGGCTGGACGCCGCGGGGGCGGTGGTGGCCCGCAGCACCGGCGCGCCGGGGCCGGCCGAGCTGGCCGCCCTGGTGGACGCGCACCTGGGGGCATGACGGTGATCCGCTACCCTCGCGCCGTGGGCCCCCTGCTGACCTCGCGCCGCACAGTCGACCTGTGCCGCGTCGGCAGCACCCGCTGTCCGGCCTGCTGAGGCCGCACCCCGCGCCGGAGACGCCGTCCCGCGCCGCTCTCCGCACGCCCTGGCCGACCTCCGCCGGATGTGCCGCTCCGGTGGACACCGGCTCCGCGTTCCCGCACGGGACCCGCGCCCGAGCTGCACCGCACGACGTCCGCACCATCCGCCCGAACTGATGGAGGAACCACACTCATGAGCCGTAGCGACGTGCTCGTCACCGCCGACTGGGCCCAGGAGCACCTGGGTGACCCGGGCATCGTCTTCGTCGAGGTCGACGAGGACACCAGCGCCTACGACGGCGGCCACCTCGAAGGTGCCGTCAAGCTGGACTGGAAGACCGACCTGCAGGACCCGCTGCGCCGTGACTTCGTCGGCCGCGAGGCGTTCGAGGCGCTGCTCTCCTCGCGCGGCATCGGCAACGACGACACCGTGGTCCTCTACGGCGGCAACAACAACTGGTTCGCCGCCTACGCCTACTGGTACTTCAAGCTCTACG
The DNA here is from genome assembly GCF_026967985.1 of Modestobacter sp. VKM Ac-2984. Taxonomy (GTDB): domain Bacteria; phylum Actinomycetota; class Actinomycetes; order Mycobacteriales; family Geodermatophilaceae; genus Modestobacter. The sequence continues at coordinate 55,873 of NZ_JAPVBJ010000005.1, forward strand.
GGCACCGCGACGTGAAGCTGATCGACGGTGGCCGCAAGAAGTGGGAGCTCGACGGCCGCCCGCTGTCGAAGGACGTCGTGGAGCGCCCGGCCACCACCTACCGCGCCAGCGAGCCCGACCTGTCGATCCGCGCCTTCCGCGACGAGGTCGTGGCTTCGATCGGCAGCAAGAACATCATCGACGTGCGCTCGCCGGACGAGTTCTCCGGCAAGATCCTCGCCCCGGCGCACCTGCCGCAGGAGCAGGCGCAGAAGGGCGGGCACGTCCCCACGGCGATGAACATCCCGTGGAGCAAGGCGGCCAACGAGGACGGCACGTTCAAGAGCGACGAGGAGCTGGCCAAGCTCTACGCCGAGCAGGGCTACGACGAGGCCAAGCCGACGATCGCCTACTGCCGCATCGGTGAGCGCTCCAGCCACACCTGGTTCGTGCTGCGCGAGCTGCTCGGCAAGTCCGACGTCAAGAACTACGACGGCTCCTGGGTCGAGTACGGCTCGCTGGTCGGCGTCCCGATCGAGAAGTGAGCTGACATGTGCGGAGCCCCGAAGCAGGGCGGCAGCCTGGCCGGTGTCGACCTGAGCACCCAGACCGTCATCCAGGGATCGGTGTGGCACGACGGCGCCCCGGTGGCCGGTGCCTACGTCCGGCTGCTGGACGCCACCGACGAGTTCACCGCCGAGGTGGTGACCAGCCCGGAGGGTGAGTTCCGGTTCTTCGCCGCGCCGGGTCGCTGGACGCTGCGGACCCTGGCGCCGGTCGGCCGGGCCGAGCGCCCGGTCGACGCCGAGGTCGGGCTGAACGAGACGACCCTCGCGATCGACTGACGACGGACCCCGTCACGGGTCCACCAGCGCCCGCTCCGGCTCCGGCCGGGGCGGGCGCTGTCGTCTCCGCCACCGGGACGCCCACCAGGCCACCCACCTGGGCCGAAGTGGGCAACGGCGTGGCGCAGGACGACGGCGGGGTGGCTGCCGGTGAAGGGCACGCTCAGGCGTCCCGCAGGCCGACGAGCCCGGCGAGGTCGCGCATCGCGTCGTCGAAGAAGGCGTCCGGGTCGGCGGAGGCGCCGGTGAAGTGGCCGAACAGCTCGAAGCTGATCGTGCCGAAGACGCTGCTCCACGCCAGCAGTGCCCGGGCCCGCACGGCGTCGTCCAGCGCCGGGTGCTCCCCGCCCAGCACCGGCGTGACGTCGGGGCTCAGGGCGCCGGTCGCCCGGCCGGTCGCGGGCGGCAGCAGCCCGGCCCGGGCGGCGTCCCCGAGGACCCGGCCCAGCACGGCGCCGACCCGGATGGCTGCCGGGACGGTGTCCCGGGGGGCTCGGTAGCCGGGTACCGGTGAGCCGTAGAGCAGCGCGTACTCGTGCGGGTGCTCCCGGGCCCAGCGACGCACGGCCCGGCAGACCCCGAGCCACCGGGTCACCGGCGGCGCTGCCGGGTCGTCGGCCCGTTCGGCCGCCTCTCCCAGGGAGTCGTACCCGTCGATGATCAGCCGGGTCAGCAGGTCGTCGCGGCTGGGGAAGTAGCGGTACACGGCGGAGGAGGCCATGCCCAGCTCCCGGGCGACGGCCCGGAGCGAGAGGCCGGCGGCACCTACGGTGGCCAGCTGTTCCTTGGCGAGCGCGGTGATCTCGGCAGTGATCTCGGCGCGGGCCCGCGCCCGGGCGGTGGTGGGCGGCACCGGTGCAGCGTGTCATCCGAGAGCGGTGCACGCAACAGAGATCAATGCTCTTGACAGTGCGGTCGGCAACCAGCAGTCTCGGCACATCCGAGAGCAGTGCTCTCCCTGAGGTCGAGGAGATCGAGATGGCACGTCACGTGGTGGTCGGCAAGGGCCCGGTGGGGTCGGCGACGGCGCAGCTGCTGGCCGAGCAGGGGCACGAGGTGCTCGTGCTCTCCCGCAGCGGTGGTGTCAGCACCGACCGGGTCGAGCACCGGGCGGTCGACGCGTCCGACGCCGAGGCGCTGACCAGCGCCGTCGGCCGGGCCGACGCGATCTACAACGCGGTCAACCCCGCGGACTACACGACCTGGACCCGCGACTGGCCGCCCATGGCGGCGGCGCTGCTGGCCGCGGCCGAGCGCTCCGGCGCCGGGCTGGTGATCATGGGCAACCTCTACGGCTACGGCCGTCCGTCGGGCCCGCTGACGCCACAGAGCCCCTTGGCCGCCACGGACGTGAAGGGGCGGCTGCGCGCGCAGATGTGGACCGACGCGCTCGCCGCGCAGCAGGCCGGCCGGGTACGGGTCACCGAGGCCCGGGCGTCGGACTTCGTCGGCCCCGGCATCCCCGCCGCCCAGTCGCACTTGGTCCGCCAGCTGGACACCCTGCGCCGCGGCCGGCGGGCGTGGGTGATCGGTGACCCCGACGTCCCGCACAGCTGGACCAACGTGCCCGACGCCGCGGCCACCCTGGTCGCGCTCGGCACCGACGACCGGTCCTGGGGGCGGGCGTGGCACGTGCCCAGCCCGGCGCCCCGCTCGCAGCGGCAGGCGCTGAGCGACCTGGCCCGGGCGATGGGCGCACCCCCGGCCCGGGTCAGCGGCACTCCTTGGCCGGTGCTGCGCGCCGCAGGGCTCGCCGTCCCGCTGATGCGGGAGATCGTGGCGATCCGGCACCAGTGGGACCAGGAGTTCATCCTGGACGCGGCCGAGACGACGGCGGTGTTCGGGCTGGCCGCGACGCCGTGGGACGACGTCGTCCGCGCCACCGTGGCGGCGGCCCAGCCGGGAGCGTCCGCCGGCTCGGCGAGCAGCGCCGGGGCCGGGAACGGTCGGCTGGGGCAGTAGCGCGCAGCTGCCCCGCTCCCGGTGCGCGCAGGGCACCCGGATTACGGTGACGCCATGGGTCTGTTCTCCGCCTGGGTGCTCATCACCCTCGTCACGCTGGTCGCGCTGGGCTTCGCCGCCTCGGCGTGGCGGGTCGCCCGCGCCGAGCGTCCGGGGCGCGCCCGATGAGCGCCCCCGTCCCGCCCGGCCTGCCGAACGGGCCGGTCGCCGGCCCGACCGAACTGCCCGTCCCGGACACCGTCGACGTGCGCGAGGGGCCCGAGGTGGCCCACGAGCTGCTGTCGGTGCTGCCGCTGCTCGGTGAGTGGCACGGCGAGGGGCAGGCCGCCGGCGCCGGTGGCGACCACCGCTTCGGGCAGTGGGTCCGGTTCGCCCACGACGGCCGGGACTTCCTCAGCTACGAGTCGCGCACCTGGCGGCTGGCCGACGACGGCCAGGTGGCCGGTCCGGACCAGCGGGAGTCCGGCTTCTGGCGGCCCCGCGGCGAGGACGAGGTCGAGCTGCTGGTCAGCTCCCCGGCCGGCCTGGTCGAGATCTACGTCGGCACGGCCCGGACGACGACCAGCTGGGAGCTGGACAGCGACGTCCTGGCGCGCACCCCCGACCACCCCGACACGAGCCGGGCCAAGCGGCTCTACGGCATCGTCGACGGTGCGCTGCTCTACGCGGTCGACCGCGCGGCGGGCGACCAGCCGCTGCGCCCGACCATGTCCGCCCGCCTGGAGCGGATCCGTTGAGCACCGTGACACCGCCCGCCACCCCGCGCCAGGTCGCCGACCGCTACGTCGACGCGGTCTGCGACCTGGACCCGATCGTCGCCACCCAGCTGGGCACCCGCCCCGGCGACGACCGGCTGCCCGACACCAGCCCCACCGGGCTGGCCGCCGAGGCCGAGCTGATCCGGGCGACGCTCGCCGAGCTGGACCGGGTGCTGGCCGCCGACCCGTCGCTGGACGACGACCCGGTCGAGCGCCGCTGCGCCCGGCTGCTGCGGGAGCGGCTCACCGCGGCACTGGACCTACACGAGGCCGGCGAGGACCTGCGCGCGGTGTCCAACCTCTTCTCCCCGGTGCACGCCATCCGGCAGGTCTTCTCGATGATGCCGACCCGGACGCCGGAGGACTGGGCCGTGCTGGCCCGCCGGCTCGCCCGGGTGCCGGCGGCCTACCGCGGGTACTGCGAGTCGCTGAGCGCCGGGGCCGCACGCGGCCTGTTCGCCGCGCCCCGGCAGGTGCACACCGTGGTCGGGCAGCTCGACGAGTGGCTGGCCGGCCCGTACTTCGCCGGGCTGGTCGCCCCCGGCCCCGACGAGGTGCGTGCCGAGCTGGACGCCGCCGCGGCCGCTGCCGATGCCGCGGTCGCCACCGTCCGCGACTTCCTCCGCGACACCTACGCCCCGCAGGCCGCGGGCACGCCCGACGCGGTCGGCCGCGAGCGGTACGCCCGTTTCGCCCGCTCGTGGAACGGCTCGGACCTCGGCACGGGCACCGGCCTGGAGGAGGCCTACGCCTGGGGCTGGGCCGAGCACCAGCGGATCCTGACCGAGCAGCGCACCGAGGCGGAGAAGGTGCTCCCCGGTGCCACGCCCATGGAGGCGATGCGCTGGCTGACCGAGCACGGCGAGGCCGTGACGGGCGTGGAGCCCGTCCGGCAGCGGCTGCAGGCGATGATGGACTCCGCGATCGAGGCCCTCGACGGGGTGCACTTCGACATCGCCGGCCCGGTGCGCCAGGTGGAGGCGATGATCGCCCCGCCGGGCAGCGCCGCGGCGCCGTACTACACCCGGCCGACCCAGGACTTCTCCCGGCCGGGCCGGACCTGGCTGCCGACGCTGGGCCGGGAGCGCTTCCCGCTCTGGGACCTGGTCTCGACCTGGTACCACGAGGGCGTCCCCGGTCATCACCTGCAGCTGGCCCAGTGGGCGTACGTCTCCGGTGAGCTGTCGTCCTACCAGACCTCGCTGGGGTCGGTCGGGGCCAACGTCGAGGGCTGGGCGCTCTACGCCGAGCGGCTGATGGACGAGCTGGGCTTCCTGACCGACCCGGGCGCGCGGCTGGGCTACCTGGACGCGCAGCAGATGCGCGCCGTCCGGGTGGTGGTCGACATCGGCATGCACCTGGAGCTGCCGATCCCCGACGACGCCGAGGGCGCCGTCGCCGCGCACCGCGGCGAGCAGTGGACGCCGGAACTGGCGCGCGCGTTCTTCGGGGAGAACTGCGGCCGGGACGCCGACTTCCTGGACAGCGAGCTCGTGCGGTACCTCGGCATGCCCGGGCAGGCGATCAGCTACAAGCTGGGGGAGCGGGCCTGGCTGGCCGGCCGGGCAGCGGCCCAGCAGGCGCGGGGCGCCGACTTCGACCTGAAGGCCTGGCACATGGCCGCGCTCTCGCAGGGCAGCCTGGGCCTCGACGACCTGGCCGCCGAACTCGCCCAGCTCTGAGGAAGGGCCCCGTCCTCCTCACCCCTCGCAAGCTCGGGGCGAGCCTCTGGACGGGGCCGTCAGTCGGGGGCGTCGGGTGGGGTGGGGTTGACCCGGTCGGCGTCCCAGGTCGTGCGCTGGCCGAACTCCGCCGGGGCGATCTCCAGGCCGTCGACGGCGAACAGCTCGGCGATGCAGGCGGCGCTGCCGCCGACGTAGGTGCTGACCAGGTCGATGTCGGTCACCACGCACCAGGCGCGGTCGGCCGGCCACCAGAGGTTGGCGCTCTGCTCGAACGGCTCGGCGGCCATGTTCTGCGCGGCCAGCTGGATCGGGCCGTTGATCAGCCAGTACTCGCGGTCGGGCAGGCTCAGCGTGGGGTGGTCGGTGATCACGGCCCCGCCCTGGGCCACGGCGAACCAGCAGACGTCGGGGGTCGTCGTCCAGCGGGAGAGCACCGCGACGAGTCGTTCGGCGACCGGGGCGGGGAGGTGCCCGCGGGCCGGGGCGCCGTGCCACAGCGGGGACTGGTCGTCGTTCTCGAAGTACTCCATCGCGCCGGTGACCGAGCCCCACTGCATCAGCGGGTGCACGGTGGTGCCGTTGGCGGCGGCGACGGAGGCCCAGGGGACCTCGACGTCGTCGTCCCCCACGTAGCGCACGGCCGGGTGGAAGACCCGGGCCACGGCCTCGAACGAGGAGGGGACCAGTGCGGCGACGGTCGCCGGTGCAGCGGCCGAGGCCGACTCGGCGAGCCAGATGCCCGCTGACGTGTCCAGGGCGACGGAGCGGCCGGTGAACTGCAGGACCGACACCTCCCCCGGACAACGGACAACCCCCGGGCTGCTCCGCGGCGCTGTACCCACCGTAGTGGGGAGCGGCACACGGGCCGACTGGACAACGTCGGCAGCCCGGGGGTCGGGTGACTGTCCGGTTCTCGCTCGCCGCCATCGACGGACGGGCGGGAGTGCCGTCGCTCAGGTGCTGTGGGTCTTCCACAGGCTCTGAACGGGCGGCCCATCTGGACGGCGGCTAGCGGACAGCCACCTCACGTGTCCTGTAAGTCATCAACTTCGGGACCACCTCCTCTCTCGTGTGCCACGACGGTACGACGCGGAGAAGAGCTCGGCAACGACCTTTTCTCAGGTGTCGGACGAGGAGCCGGGCTTGCGCCCGGGCGGCGGTGCACCCTCCCAGTCCGGGTCGTGGGTGGCCTTGTCGTCCACGGTGCGGATCTCCCGGCCGTCCTCGGTCTGGTAGACGTCGGGCACGCCGTCCTGGTTGCGGTCCTCGGTCTCGATCGCGGCGATCCGGCGGTAGCGGCGGTCGCGCGACTTCAGCAGGATCGAGGCCAGCAGGGCCGCGGTCAGGGTGCCGACCAGGACGCCGACCTTCACGTGCTCGTCGCGCAGCGAGCCCTCGCCGTAGGCGAGCGCTCCGATGAGCAGGGAGACGGTGAACCCGATGCCGGCGAGCATGGCGAGGCCGATGACGTCGGGCCAGCCCAGCGACTCGTCGAGCTGGGCACGGGTGAACCGGGAGACCAGCCAGGTGGCGCCGGTGATGCCGATCGTCTTGCCGGCCACCAGGCCCACGACGATGCCGATGGCGACCGGGTCCGACAGCGACTCGGCCAGGCCGGACAGGCCCCCGATCGTGACGCCGGCGGCGAAGAAGGCGAACACCGGGACGGCGAACCCCGCGGAGATGGGCCGGATCCGGTGCTCGAAGTGCTCGGCCAGGCCGGGGCCGGCGTCCGGGCCGCCGGCGGCCTGGCTGCGGACGACCGGCACGGTGAAGGCCAGCAGCACCCCGGCGACGGTGGCGTGCACCCCGGACTCGTGCACCAGCACCCAGGTGATGACGGCGAGCGGGATGAGCAGCCACCAGAAGCGGATCCGCTTCTGCACCAGGAACCCGAAGACGGCGAGCGGGACCAGCGAGAGCAGCAGCGGCGTGATCGCCAGCTCGGAGGTGTAGAAGATCGCGATGACCGTGATCGCCAGGAGGTCGTCGACCACGGCCAGGGTCAGCAGGAAGGTGCGCAGCGCGGTGGGCAGGTGCGTGCTGATCACTGCGAGGACGGCGAGCGCGAAGGCGATGTCGGTGGCGGTGGGGATGGCCCAGCCGCGCAGCGCGCCGTCGCCGGTGCCCAGGTTCACCAGCACGAAGAGCACGGCCGGGACCACCATGCCGCCGACCGCCGCGGCGACCGGGAGGGCCGCGCGCCGGGGGTCGCGCAGGTCGCCGGCGACGAACTCGCGCTTGAGCTCGAGCCCGACCACGAAGAAGAAGATCGCCAGCAGCCCGTCGGCCGCCCAGGTGCCGAGGGTGAGGTCCAGGTGCAGGGACTCCGGACCGACCCGGGTGTCGCGGAGCGACTCGTAGGACTCCGCCCAGGGGGAGTTCGCCCAGACCAGGGCGATCACCGTGCCCACCAGCAGCAGGGCCCCGCCGATGGTCTCCTTGCGGAGGATCGCGGCGATGCGCGTGGCCTCCGGGTAGGACCCCCGGCTGAACAGGCGGGTGGGTGTGGTCACGTGGCGGCTCCGTTGTGCAGGGTCGGGAAGAGAGTTGCCGACCAGACTTCCCGGCGCACCTCGATCGAGGCTACCGGGCCAGCAGCTCGCGCACCCGTCGGGACAGCCCGGCGTCCCCGTGGGGCACGTCGTCCAGCCGGGTGACCGTCGCGGCGCCCCGGATGCCCGACAGCAGCCAGACGGCGTCGGCCGACCGCAGGTCCTCGACCGACCCAGGGGTGACGGTGGTCGGCCACCCGGCGGCCTCGGCCCGGTCGAACAGCCGGGCCTGCGTCGTCCCGGTCAGGATCCCGGTGTCCACCGGCGGGGTGTGCAGCCGGCCGCCGGCGGCCCAGACGACGGTGGAGGTCGGGCCCTCCAGCAGCCGGCCCTCCACCGAGGTGAACACGACGTCGTCGGCGCCGACGGCGTGTGCGTGCCGCAGGGCCGCCATGTTCACCGCGTAGGAGAGCGTCTTCGCCCCGCCCAGCAGCCACGGGGCGGTGGCCCGCACGTCGGCGGGCACGCCGAGGGAGAGGCTGACCACGGCGATGCCCTGCTCCCGCTGCTGCAGGGTCTCGGCCGGCACCGGGGCCAGCAGGGCGAGCAGCGTCGGCGGCCCGTCGTCCCCGAGGCCGCGGGTGAGCAGCACCCGGCAGGCGCCCTCGACCTCGGCCGGCCAGTCGGCCACCCCGGTCGCCACCACGGCCCGGACGGCGTCGTCCCCGGGGTGGGCGAGCTCCATGATCGACGCCGAGCGGCGCAACCGGGTCAGGTGGGCGTCCAGGTGCGGGGTCGTCCCGCCGGTGACCAGCACCGACTCGAAGACGCCGTCACCCCGGCCGAGCCCCAGGTCGAACCCGGTCACCACCGGCTCGTCCGGCGCCACCACCGTCGCCGTCCCGTTCCGCCAGACCACGACCCGCGCGCTCGTCACGACGTCCACCCTGCCGCATCGGCGAACTAGGCTCGGCACCGTGTCCGGACCGGAGAGCGCGCCCCCGTTGGCCGCCGAGCTGCGGGCCCGCGGTCTGCGGCTGACCAGTCAGCGACAGCGGGTGCTGGCGGCCGTCGCGGCGCTGGAGCACGGCACCCCTGAGGAGATCGGCGCCCGGCTGCGGGCCGACGCCGGCCCGGACGGCGCCGCCCCGGACACCTCGACGGTCTACCGCACCCTGGAGCTGCTCGAACGGCTCGGCCTGGTCTGGCACACCCACCTGGGCAAGGGCGCACCGATCTACCACGCCGCCCAGCACCCGCACCTGCACGTCGTCTGCCAGTCCTGCGGTGAGATCCACTCGGTCGACCCGGCGCTGCTCGACAGCGCTGCGGAACGTCTGAGCGCCCAGCTGGGTTTCACCCTCGACGTGGGTCACGTGGCGCTGTCCGGCACCTGTCGAGCCTGCGCGGAGAAGGAGAACGCATGAGCTCCCCCCTGCTGCAGCGCCCCGGCGCGGTCGCCCTCGACCTCGAGGGGGGCGGCTCGGTCGCGGCCCACTACGGCGAGCCGCTGCCCGAGCAGCGCCGGCTCGCCGAGGGCGCCGGGCTGGTCGACCGCAGCGACCGGGACGTCGTCGCCGTCCCCGGCCCCGACCGGCTGAGCTGGCTGCACGACCTGACCTCCCAGCACCTGCGCGCGATGCCCGACGGCACCGGCACCGAGGCGCTGTTCCTGGACCCGAACGGCCGGGTCGAGCACCACGCCGTGCTGGCCGAGCTGGCCGGCACCACCTGGGCCGACGTCGAACCGGGCACCGGTGCGGCGCTGACCGGGTGGCTGCAGAAGATGCAGTTCATGCTCCGGGTGGAGCCCGAGCTGCGCACCGCGGGCTGGGCCCTGCTCAGCCTGGTCGGGCCGCGGGGCGACGCGGTGCTCACGGCAGCCGGCTGGCCGGTGCCGTCCGAGGTGCACGAAGTGGCGCCGTTGGCGGACGGCGGCTGGGTGCGCCGGATGCCGGCGATCGGCGACGGGACCGCGGCGGTCGTCGACCTGCTGGTGCCGCGGGCCGAGGTGGCCGCGCGGGCCGACGCGCTGCTGGCCGCCGGTGCGGTGCTCGCCGGCCTGGACGCCTACGAGGCGCTGCGGGTCGAGGCCCGCCGCCCGCGCGCCGGGATCGACTCCGACCAGCGCACCATCCCCAACGAGCTGGTCTGGCTGGACAGCGCCGTCCACCTGGACAAGGGCTGCTACCGCGGCCAGGAGACGGTCGCCCGGGTGCACAACCTCGGCCGCCCGCCGCGCCGCCAGGTGCTGCTGCACCTGGACGGGATGAGCGAGGTGCTCCCCGCGCCGGGCAGCCCGGTCACCGCCGGCACGCGCGAGGTCGGCCGGGTGGGCAGCGTGGTGCGCCACCACGAGCTGGGCGTGATCGGGCTGGCGCTGGTCAAGCAGTCCGTGGCACCCGATGCCGACCTGCGGGTCGGTGAGGCCGTCGCCGTCATCGACCCCGACGACGCCCCGGCGGCGCTGGACGACACCCGGGCGGCGGCCCGCGACCGCGTGCGCGCCGTCCGGTCTGCGACGATCGGCCGGTGAGCACTCCGGTCGGCGTCCAGGGCACCCTGCTGACCCTGGCACCGACCGGGGCGGAGTCGGCCAAGTCCGACGTCCCGGCGCTGCCGGTGACCGTCGATGAGGTGGTCTCCACCGCCCGCGACTGCCAGACCCTCGGTGCGGCGGTGCTGCACCTGCACGTCCGCGGCACCGACACCCGGCCGACGCTGGACCTGCCCCGGGTCCGCGAGGTCGTCGCCGCGGTCCGGGAGGCCACCGACCTGGTCGTGCAGCTCTCGACCGGCGGTGCCGTCACCGACCCGGCCGAGGCCCGGCTGGCGGTGCTGGACGCCGAGCCGGACGCCGCCTCGCTCTCGCTGGGCACGGTGAACTTCGGCCGGGACGTCTTCTACAACCCCTGGGACCTGATCGTCGAGCTGCACACCCAGATGCAGCAGCGCGGGATCGTCCCGGAGTACGAGGTGTTCGACCTCGGCCAGCTGGCCACGCTGTCCCGGTTGCTCGACCGGCACGGCCTGCCCGCCGGTGGGCACGTGCACGTCGACCTGGTGATGGGCGTGCCCGGCGGGATGCCCGGCACGACCGCGGCGCTGGCCGCCTGCCTGCCGTTCCTCCCGCCCGGGGCCACCTTCGCCGCGACCGGGGTGGGGCGCACCTCGCTGCCGGTGATGCTGGCGGCGCTGTCGGCCGGCGGTCACCTGCGGGTCGGCATGGAGGACACGCTGACCTACGCCCCCGGCGAGCCGGTGCGCGACAACGTCCAGCTGGTCGCCCGGGCGGCCGGGCTCGCCCGGATCGCCCAACGCCCGCCCCTCACCCCGAGCGAGGCCCGGCAGCTGCTGGGCATCACCCGCGTCCCCACCCCTGCGGAGGTCTCCCGATGACTGCCCCCACCTCTCCCGCCGGCGGCGCCGGCGTCGACGAGCTGCTCGACCCGGCCTTCCTGGACGGCGTCCAGGAGCTGCCGATGACCGAGGTCCGCGCGCTGCGGCACCGGGCCGAGCAGGAGGAGGTCAACCTCTCCTACACCCGGCGGCTGCTGCAGGGCCGGCTGGACATCGTCCGCCGCGAGCTCCAGCGCCGGGCCGAGCACGACGGCCGGTCGCTGGTCGACCTGCTCCCGGAGATCCTCTCGGAGAAGGGCCGCGGCCCCGCGCACGGGCTCGGTCGGCACCAGACCGTCCAGCCGACGTCCCCGGAGCAGTTCGAGACCTGGGTCAACGGGCTGGCGCCGGGGGTCGACCTGTCCGACGTGCCGTCCCTGCCCGACGACCAGCTGGAGCAGGCTGCCCGGGCGCTGGGCGAGGGGGAGCGGACGCTGTCCGAGCGGCGCCGCGGGGTGCAGCAGGTGATGGACGCCGTCGCCGGTGAGCTGGCCCGGCGCTACCGCGAGGGCCTGGCCGACGTCGCGCAGCTGCTGGCCGACGAGTCCCGGCACCGCGCCTGATGGCGGACCAGCTGAGCCGCTGGGCGGACGAGCCGGTCCTCGTCGAGGTGTGGCGCGCCGGCTTCGGCGTGGACGTGCTCGAGTCCGTGCACCGCGGCGCGCTGGTCGTGCTGGGCGCCGACGGTGCGCCGCTGCTGGAGGTCGGGGACGTCACCCGACCGGTTCTGCCGCGCTCGTCGAACAAGCCGGTGCAGGCCACCACCTACCTGCAGGCGGGCTGGCAGCCGCGGGACGACCGGGAGCTGGCGATCGCGGCCGCCTCGCACAGCGGTGAGGACGAGCACCGGGCGCTGGCCGGCGAGCTGCTCTCCGCCGCCGGGCTGGGCCCCGACGACCTGGGGTGCCCACCGGCGCTCCCGCAGCACGAGCGCACCCGCGCCGAGTGGCTGGTGGCCGGCCGGTCGCCGGAGCGGCTGGCGATGAACTGTTCGGGCAAGCACGCGGCGATGCTGGCCGCCTGTGTCGCGGCCGGCTGGCCGACGGCCGGGTACCTGGACCCGGGGCACCCACTGCAGCAGGCGATCGAGGCACGGCTGGGCGAGGCCGCGGGTGAGCCGGTCGCGGCGGTCGTCGTCGACGGGTGTGGCGCACCGCAGCACGCGATCTCCCTGACCGGACTGGCCCGCGGCGTGCTCTCGCTGGTGCAGGACGAGCCGGGGACGCCGGGCCGCCGGGTCGCCGACGCGATGCGCGCACACCCCTGGCTGGTGGCCGGCACCGGTCGGGAGGACACCGAGCTGATGCAGGCCGTGGGCGGCCTGCTGGTCAAGGGCGGAGCCGACGGGGTGCACGTGGCGGCGCTGCCGGGCGCCGGGGCGGTGGCGCTGAAGCTGGACGACGGTGGCGACCGTGGCCGGGCGCCGGCGCTGGCCGCCGGGTTGCAGCGACTGGGGGTGCCGGCGCAGACGCTGGCCCGGTGGCTGGTCACACCGGTGAACGGCGGCGAGGGCGTGGTGGGCGAGGTGCGGGCGGCCGCCGTCCTCGGCTGAGACACCCTGCTAGCACCCCGCTTGCAACAGCTAGCACGCTGGGCTACCGTGGGGCTGTGCAGCGACCCACGGAGTTCGTCCGGGACCAGGTGACCGCCGTCCGCGAGAGCGTCGCGACGGCGGCCGCCGAGGCGTCGACGGCGAACACGACCGTCAGCTCCTCGGTCGGTGAGTTCATCCGCAACCAGCGCAACGCCGCCCAGGTGTCGCTGCGCGAGCTCTCCCGCCTGGCCGGCGTGAGCAACCCCTACCTGTCCCAGGTCGAGCGCGGGCTCCGCAAGCCCTCCGCCGAGATCCTGGCGCAGATCGCCCGCGGCCTGAAGATCTCGGCGGAGACGCTCTACGAGCAGGCCGGGATCCTCGACCGGCGGTCGGGGACGGCGAGCACCGTCGCCGCCCTACGGGCCGACGAGGCGCTCTCCGAGCGGCACAAGGCCGTGCTCCTGGAGCTGTACGAGACCTACGCCCGGGAGCACGCCGCACAGCTGGCCCGCGAACAGGCGGCTGCGTCCACCGCACCCGCCCCCACCACCACCGCACCCACCCCCACTCCCCAGGAGGAGACGGCATGAGCCGCACCGACACCTTGAAGCACCAGGGCGAGACCCTCGTCCGCACCGGCCTGCTGGCCGCCCTCGGCGCCGGCGACGTCGCGGTCGACCGCGCCCGCACCGTCGTGGGCACGTTCCGCACCCGCGCCGAGGCGCTGCCCGGCGAGGCCCAGGTGCAGGCCGACCTGGCCGGCAAGGAGGCGCGCACCCGCGTCGAGGCCGCCCGTGCCCGCGCCGCACAGGCGGCGGCCGACGCCCGGGTCCGGGCGGAGCAGGCCCGCGGGGCCGCCGTCGCCGTGCGCCCGGAGACCGTGCTCGGCACCGTCACCGGGCTCGTGGACAGCGCCCGCGCCCAGGCGCTCGAGGCGATCGAGGAGCTGGCGGGTCGCGGCGAGAAGGTCGTCGGCGAGCTGCGCACCCAGCCGGCGTTCCGCCGGGTCGCCGCGCGTACCGAGCGGGCCGTCGACGCCGTCGAGGACACCGTCGAGGACGCGCTGGAGGAGACCGGCGAGACCGTCGGCAAGGCCTCCGACGAGGTGACCTCGGTCGCGCAGAAGGCGAAGGCCCGGACCGGCAAGGCCGTGGACGCCGCGCAGCAGGAGACCCAGGAGGTCGCCGAGCAGGCCAAGCGCAGCGCCCGGGAGAGCACCGCGCCGGCGAAGAAGGCCCCGGCCAAGAAGGCGACCGCCAAGCGCACCCCCAAGGCCACCCCGGCGACCGTCACCCCGGTCGAGTCGGCCGCCGACCCGCTGCCCGACCCGCTGGCCGTCCCGGCGAAGAGCACCGACGACGCCAGCTGACGAACGCCCCTGGCCCCGAGACGGGGCTCTGAGGACCGCGCCCCGGCGCCCGTGACCGCGGGTGCCGGGGCGCTGTCGTCCCACCCCGAGGGGGCAGGGCGCCGGTCTCACGCGGGGCGAGGCGCCCCTGCGGGGCTCTGCGCGCCTATCCTGCTGGCATGGCTGGCATCGACGGGCTCATCAACCTCGTCGTCGTGTACGCGACCCTCGCCCTCGCGGTGTGGGCCTTCGTCGACGCGATCATCCGACCGGCGGCCGCGTTCGTCGCGGCGGGGAAGCTGAGCAAGCCCGGCTGGATGGCGATCACCGGCATCGCGACCCTGCTGCTCCTCTGGCAGGGGCCGCTGAGCTTCTTCGGCCTGCCGGCCGTGATCGCTGCGGTCGTCTACCTGGTGGACGTCCGCCCTGCGGTGCGCGAGCTGCCCCGGGGCAACTCGAACTGGTGAGCCCGCCGCCCCGGGACGCCGGCGGCGGTCAGCGCCCGTCGTCGCGGGGCATGACGACCCACAGCACGAGGTAGGCGACGAACTGCGGGCCCGGGAGCACGCAGGAGACGACGAACGCCAGTCGCAGGCCGGTGCGGGAGAGTCCGTAGCGGCGGGCCAGCCCGGCGCACACGCCGGCGATGACCTTGTGCCGGCTGTCGCGGGTGAGCCGTCGGGATGCGGGAGCTGTCATGGCCCGACCCTAGGCCGACGGCCCGGCCGGTGCACTCCGCGCTGATCAGCCGAAGATGCCGTCCGGCGGCGGGGGCGAGGGCTCGGCGACGGCGTCGGTCACCGGCACGGCCTGCCCGACGAAGCGGTCCAGCTCCGCGTCGCTGACCACCCGGGACGGCATCGGGTCCCCGGCGCACCGGCGGGTGAGCCCGGCGATCGGCAGCTCGGCCGCCGACGCGACCGCCACGGTGTTGCCGAACCGGCGCCCGCGCAGCGTGCCGGGTTCGGCGAGCAGGGCGACGTGGCCGAACACGGCCCGCAGGGTCGCCGCCTCGGCGCGGGCGAAGCGCAGCGGCGGGCCGTCGGAGACGTTCCAGGCCGTCGTGCCGCCCGGGCGCAACACCCGGGCCACGTCGGTGGCGAACTCCACCGTGGTCAGGTGGGCCGGGGTGCGGGCCCCGGCGAAGACGTCGACCAGGACGACGTCGGCGCTGGCGTCGGGCAGTGCGGCCAGCCCGGCCCGGGCGTCGATCCCCCGGACCCGGACGCGGGCGTTCCGGGGCAGCGGCAGCTCGCGGCGGACCAGCTCGGTGAGCGTCTCGTCGAGCTCCATCACCCGCTGCGCGGACCCCGGCCGGGTCACCGCCACGTAGCGGGGCAACGTCAGCGCACCCCCGCCCAGGTGCACGACGTCCAGCGGTCGGCCGGGGTCGGCGACCAGGTCCAGCACGTGGCCCATCCGCCGCACGTACTCGAACTCCAGGTACGTCGGGTCGGTGAGGTCGACGTGCGACTGCGGCGTGCCGTTGACCAGCAGCTGCCAGGCGCCGTCCCGGTCGGCGTCGGCGAGGAGCTCCGCCGTCCCCCCGCCCACCTCGGTGGCACCCGGCAGGGCGGTGAGGTGCCCGCGGTCGCGCCGGCCCACGGTCAGCGCCCCCGCAGCAGGGCCTCGGCGGCCCGGTCGCCGTGCACCGTCACCTCGGCCGGACGGCCCCACAGCCGCAGCAGCAGCTGGCCCGCCGTGCCGGACAGCTGGGCATCGGCGTCCGCGGAGGCGCCGTCGGTGCACCGGACGGCGCCGTCGGCCACCTCGACGGTCCAGCCGCGGTCCAGGTCGGTCGCGGTGACGCCGACCGACGCCCGGGCGGAGACCAGCGGGGCGGTGTGCTGCCAGCGGGGGAGGACGACGGCCAGCAGCTCGTCGACCCCGTCACCGGCGAGCAGCGGGTCGACGCGGGCGTGGTCCAGGGACGCGGCTGCCTCCAGGTCCTGCCGGTGGACGGTGTGCTCGTGCGCCTGCCGCCGGGCCCAGTCGCGGGCGGTGTGGGTGGCGGCCGGGCTCATGTGCCAGGCGGGTGCGTCCGGGTCGGTGGTGCGCAGCGTGGCCACCAGCTCGGTCAGGCCCAGGGCGTACCAGCCGTGCAGGTCGTCGTGCGGCGGGGTGATGCCGCTGTAGGAGCCCGGTGCGCGGGTGTGGCCGGCTCGCAGGATCCCGGTGACCCAGCGGTGCACCGCACCGAGGTGGGCGATCAGGTCTCGGGCGGTCCAGCCAGCCACCCAGGGGACCTCGGCCTGCAGGCCACCGGCGACCGAGGTGCGCCCGGCGTCCAGTTCCTGGGCGAGCACGCCGATCCGCTCGCCGTCCTGCACGACGGCGGCGATGCACCGGTCGTGCAGCTCGTCGGGGGTGAGCGGGGGAGCGGGCACGCCGCCATGGTGCCGCGTCGGCAGCACCTGCGGCCGTCGGGGTCAGGTCGGGGCGACCGCCGACCAGCGCACGCTGACCTCGCCGTGCCGCCACCGCCGGGTCGGACCCACCAGCGGCCAGCCGTCGTCGGCCAGCGTCTCGACCGCGGCGGCCCAGCGCTGCCGGGGGCCGAACGTCGACAGTCCGGCCGCCGAGGCCCAGGCGCGGTCGAAGGCGGTGAGGAAGGCGTGCACCGGCTGGCCGGGCACGTTGTGGTGGATCAGCGCCTTGGGCAGCCGCTCGGCCAGGTCGGAGGGGCGCTCCAGGTCCGACACCCGGGCGGCGAGGGTGAGGGTGAGCGGGCCGTCCTCGTCCAGGGCCACCCAGGTCGACCGCCGTCCCCACTCGTCGCAGGTGCCCTCGACCAGCAGCCCCCCGGGCGCCAGCGCGGCGCGCATGGTGTCCCAGGCCCGGCCGGCGGACTCCTCGTCGTACTGGCGCAGCACGTTGAACGCCCGCACGACCACCGGCCGCAGCCCGGCCAGCTCGAAGCCGCCCACCCGGAAGTCCACCCGCGGCGGGTCGCGGTCGGCGGCCACGGCGGCCACCCGCTCGGGGTCGATCTCGAGCCCGATCACCTCCAGCCGGTCGACCTCCGGGGCGAGCCGGTCCACCAGCTCCAGGGTGGTCACCGCCGACGCCCCGTAGCCCAGGTCGACCACCAGCGGCCGGGCGGCGTCGCGCAGCCGGGCGACCTGCGTGGCGACCAGCCAGCGGTCGACCCGGCGCAGCCGATTGGCGTTCGTGGTGCCGCGGGTCGGCAGGCCGAGGGCGCGGGCGCGGCCGGCGGCCAGCCGGGGTGCCTTACGGACGGGCGGCAGCGACGCACGCTGGGTGTGGTCGCTCACGGTGCACGAGGTTAGCCGTGGCGCCGATTACGGTGGTCGCGTGCAGGTACGCCACGACGCCCGGCTGGCGGACCTGACGACCCTCGGGGTCGGCGGTCCGATCGAGCGACTGGTCGAGGTCACCGGCCGCGACGAGCTGGTCGCTGCCGTCCGGGACGCCGACGACGCCGGCCGCCCGCTGCTGGTGCTCGGCGGCGGCTCGAACATCGTGGCCCCGGACGCCGGCTGGCCCGGCGACGTGGTGCTGGTGCGCACCCGGGGCATCGCGCGCCGGGACACCGCCGACGGGGTCGAGCTCGAGGTCGAGGCCGGCGAGCCCTGGGACGACCTGGTCGCGCACACCGTGGCGCAGCAGCTGGCCGGGATGGAGGCGCTGTCGGGCATCCCCGGTTCGACCGGCGCCACCCCCGTGCAGAACGTCGGTGCCTACGGCCAGGAGGTCGCGGCGCTGATCACCTCGGTGCGGGTCTACGACCGGGCGGCCGGCACCGAGCGGGTGTTCGGTCCCGCCGAGCTCGGGTTCGCCTACCGGGACAGCCGGCTCAAGCAGCAGCCCGGTGCGTACGTCGTCCTCGCGGTGACCTTCGCGCTGCGGGCCTCGGCGCAGTCGAGCCCGGTCAGCTACGCCGAGCTGGCGAAGGCGCTCGGCGTCGAGCTGGGCGAGACCGCGCCGCTGGCCGCGGTGCGGGACGCCGTCCTGGCGCTGCGCCGCGGCAAGGGGATGGTCTGGGACCCGGCCGACCCCGACTCGCGCAGCGCCGGGTCGTTCTTCACCAACCCGGTCGTGCCGGTCGGCACCGCGGTGCCCGAGTGCCCGTCCTGGCCGGCCGGGATCGGTGCCGACGGGGCTGCGCAGGTGAAGCTGAGCGCCGCCTGGCTGGTGCAGCACTCCGGCTACGGCCGGGGCACTCGCGACGGGAAGGTCGGGACGTCGTCGCGGCACAGCCTGGCGCTGACCACCGAGCCCGGCGCCACCGCCACGGAGCTGATGGCCTTCGCCGACCGGGTGGTGGTCGCGGTGCGCGAGCAGTTCGGCGTCACCCTCGTGCCCGAGCCGACCGCGGTGCGCGCGTGAACCCGGCCGAGTCCCTGCAGCTGGGTGCCCTCTACGATGCGCTGCGCACGACAGCCCCCATGCCGGCCGATCCCGCCCAGCTGACCGGCTGGATGGCTCGCGTGGAGGCGGACGCGGCGCTGACCGGGCTGATCTCCCGGGTGCTGAACTCCGGCACCGCCACCACGGCCGAGGTCACCGACGCGCAGACGCTGTTCGAGAAGAACGGCACCGCCGCCGACCCCGCGCGGGTGGCCAGCGCCTACGACCTCCTGCACCGCAACGCGGACTAGGGCAGTGCCCGGGAGAGCGTGACCTGCTCCTCGGCGTAGCCGAGCCGGGCGTACAGCTCCCTCGCCCAGTGGTTGGCGCTACCGGTGTCGAGGGTGACCCGGTGGAGTCCGCGGGAGCGCACCCATGCCTCGACCGCGGCCACCAGCAGGGTGCCGACGCCGCGGCGACGGGCGCCGGGCGCGACCACCAGCTCACCCAGGTAGGCCTCGCGCTCACCGCTGAAGTGCCGCCGCGCGCTCGCCCCGGCGAAACCGAGCACGTCCTCCTCGGCGCTGGTGGCGACCAGCAGCACGTGGTCGTCGTCGGCGGCCCGGCAGGCGTCGACCACCCAGCTCTTCGCCGCGGTGGCCGCACCGTCCGCGGGTCGCCACGGCGGCATCCCAGCGGTCAGCTCGCCGGCCAGCGCCTGCACCGCGTCGTGGTCGCCGGGGACGGCCGGGCGGATCGTCAGAGGGAGACCGGGCACGGGCAGATCATGTCGGACGGACACGTCTCGATAAAAGGGATCGGCTGGCGGCATCGAGATCCGGCTGGGTGCTGGGTCGGCGGGCCCGGAGGCAGCGTTCAGTCGGATCTCGACGTCGTCCGCGGCATGGGCGGTCTGGGCGGCCTGGGCGCGGGGGCGGACGACGAGCAGGTCGACGTTCACGTGGCGCGGCCGGGTGACCGCCCAGGCGATGCAGTACAGCCTGGCGCTGACCACTGAGCCCGGTGGCCACCGCCGCGGAGCTGATGGCCTTCGCCGACCGGGTGGTCGCCGCGGTGCGCGAGCAGTTCGGCGTCACCCTCGTGCCCGAGCCCACCGCCGTCAGGTCATGACCGTGCGCCTGGGACGAGTCCCTCCCCCTGGGCGCGCCGCCCACGCCACCTGACCGGTGGTCAGGCCAGCAGCAGGGCGAGCGCGACCGCCAGGCCGGTGAGGACGGCGAGGGTGACCGCCAGCCACAGCAGCATGCGCAGCGCCCGCCGCCGACCGCGGGGATTGGTGACCCAGCCCCCGGTCAGGTCGCCCAGCTTCCCGACCGAGCCAGCCGGGGAGTACTGGTTCGTCTCGCGCCCGTCCCCGTGCATGCGGCGATGCTCCTCCGGACGGTGTCCGTCCGTCGACCCCCGGTGACCACCGCCCGCTCAGCTGGGCGGCGATCGCACGCCTCGATCACTCCCGGCTGCCCGCGCCAGGAGGTGGTCGGTGGACGCTGGTGCTCTGCTCACCGGGGGTGAGCAGAGCACCAGCGTCCACCATCACGGTCTCCCCGCCGGGGCCTGCGACGCGAACCGATCCCCAGGAGGTCAGGCCGGCCGAGTCGCCCCGGAGGCGGTCACTCCGGGTCGCGGGCGACCTTGTGCTGGGCGGCCTGGGCGCGGGGGCGGACGACGAGCAGGTCGACGTTCACGTGGTGCGGCCGGGTGACCGCCCAGGCGATGCAGTCGGCGACGTCGGCGGCGACCAGGGGCTCGCGCACGCCGCGGTAGACGGCGTCGGCCCTCTCCTGCGACCTGGTGCGGTTGAGCGAGAACTCCTCGGTCTTGACCATCCCCGGTGCGATCTCGACCACCCGGACCGGCTCGGCCACGAGCTCCAGCCGCAGCGTCTCGACCAGCGTGTGCACCCCGTGCTTGGCCGCGGTGTAGCTCGCCCCGCCCTCGTAGCTGACCAGCCCGGCGGTCGAACCGACGAACACCAGGTCGCCGGCGCCCGAGGCCCGCAGCGCCGGCAGCAGAGCCTGGGTCACCCGCACGGTGCCGAGCACGTTGACGTCGTAGGTGCGCTGCCAGGACTCCAGGTCGGCGTCGGCCACCGGGTTGGTGTCGAACGCCCCGCCGGCGTTGTTGACCAGCACGTCGACCCGGTCCAGCCCGGCGGCCAGCGATGCGACGGACGTGGGGTCGGTCACGTCGAGCTGCACCGCGCGGCCCCCGATCCGCTCCGCGAGCTCGGTCAGCCGGTCGATGCGGCGGGCGGCCAGCACGACGGAGAAGCCCTCGGCGGCCAGCCGCTCCGCGGTGGCGGCGCCGATGCCGCTGGAGGCTCCGGTGACGACTGCGACGCGGCCCGACCCGGCGAAGGGCGTGCTGGTGGACGACGAGGCGACGGGGCTGGACATGTGCCCATCCTGGCGCTGTTGCAGACTGGGACGACGACAGGGTGTCCCGACCGGGCCGCCTCAGCAGCCACGGCAGGCCACAGCGGCCCCAGGTGCCCGAGCGGGAGGAGCTCCGTGCCCGCTCGCCGCCACCCGCGCCAGCCCACGCCGTGGCGGGCCGGCGCCGCGCCCGAGCCGGCCGCGCCGGTGCTGCCCCGCCGGGTGGCGACCCTGTCGGTGCACACCAGCCCGCTGGAGCAGCCGGGCGCCGGTGACGCCGGGGGCATGAACGTCTACGTGGTCGAGGTCTCCCGTCGGCTGGCCGCCCGGGGGATCGCCGTCGACGTGTTCACCCGGGCGACCTCCAGCGAGCAACCACCCGTGGTCGAGATGAGCCCGGGCGTGACCGTGCGGCACGTGAGCGCCGGACCGTTCGAGGGCCTGGGCAAGCAGGAGCTGCCCGCCCAGATGTGCGCCTTCACCGCCGCCGTGCTGCGCGAGGAGGCCCAGCACGAGCCGGGGCACTTCGACGTCGTCCACTCCCACTACTGGCTCTCCGGCCAGGTCGGCTGGCTGGCCCGCGACCGCTGGGGCGTGCCGCTGGTGCACTCGGCGCACACCCTGGCGAAGGTGAAGAACGCGGCGCTGGCCGAGGGCGACGAGCCCGAGCCGCGCACCCGGGTGATCGGTGAGCAGCAGGTCGTCGCCGAGGCCGACCGGCTGGTGGCCAACACCGCCGAGGAGGCCCGGCAGCTGGTCGACTTCTACGACGCCGACCCCCGCCGCACCCTGGTGATCCCGCCAGGCGTGGACCTGGAGTGCTTCCGGCCCGGCGACCGCCAGGCCGCCCGGGCGCGGGTCGGGGTGGCCCCCGATGCCGTCGTCCTGCTGTTCGTCGGCCGCATCCAGCCGCTCAAGGCCCCGGAGATGCTGCTGCACGCCGCGGCCCGGATGCTGGCTGCCGACCCGGCCCTGCGGGACCGGCTGGAGGTGCTGGTCGTCGGCGCGCCCAGCGGGTCCGGGCTGGCCGAACCGCGACGGCTGCAGGAGCTGGCCGTCTCCCTCGGGGTCGCCGACGTGGTCCGCTTCCTGCCGCCGCAGGCCCCCGCGCAGCTCGCCGACCACTACCGGGCCGCCGACGTCGCCGTCGTCCCCAGCCACAACGAGTCCTTCGGCCTGGTCGCGCTGGAGGCGCAGGCCTGCGGCACGCCGGTGGTCGCCGCCGCGGTCGGCGGGCTGCCCACCGCCGTGGACGACGGGGTCTCCGGGCTGCTGGTCGCCGGGCGCGACCCGGAGGACTACGCCGGCGCCGTCCGCCGGGTGCTGGCCCGCCGGGAGCTGCTGTCCGCCGGTGCCCGCCGGCACGCCGCCGCGTTCAGCTGGGACCGCACCACCGACTCCCTCGTCGAGGCCTACGCCGCGGCGATGACCGAGATGGGCCGGCGCCGGGTGCGCCCCGCCCACCGGGCCGCCGAGGCCGTGCGGGTGCTGACCGGGGGGAGCAGCCTGGGCGGTCGGGCCCGGCGATGAGCGAACGCAGCCTCCCCGAGCTCGACGCGGTCGTCGAGGAGACGCTGCGCGCCGCCGAGCTGGAGCACGAGCACCCGGGTGTGGGCCGCTTCGTCGTCACGCTGCCCGGCACGAAGAAGCTCAAGACCGTGGTCGGGCTGACCATCGGGGCGCACGCCCTGACCGTCGAGGCCTTCGTCTGCCGGCAGCCCGACGAGAACCGCGAGCAGCTGTGGGCCTGGCTGCTGCAGCACAACGCGCGCAGCTACGGGGTCAGCTGGTCGATCGACGGCGTCGGTGACGTCTACCTGACCGGCCGGCTGCCGCACGCGGTGATCACCCCGGAGGAGATCGACCGGCTGCTCGGCTCGGTGCTCACCTACGCCGACGACCACTTCAACACCTTGCTGGAGATCGGCTTCGGCACCTCGATCCGCCGCGAGTGGGACTGGCGGGTCAAGCGCGGGGAGTCGCTGCGCAACCTGGAGGCCTTCGCCGCGTTCGCCGACCCCGCCCACCGGCCCCAGGAGTGAGCAGGGCGGCGTGAGCACCACGCGGCGGCCGCTGCCGGAGACGACCGAGCAGCCGGAGGGCTACGAGCGCCGCTGGTGGGTGCTCGGCACGATGATCGTCTGCCTGCTCATGGTGATCATGGGCAACACGATCCTGAACGTCGCGCTGCCCACCCTGCAGCGGGAGCTGGACGCCACCCAGGGTGAGCTGCAGTGGGCCATCGACTCCTACATCCTGGTGTTCGCCGGGCTGCTGTTCAGCTGGGGCGTCATCGGTGACCGGATCGGCCGGCGCAAGGTGCTGCTGGCCGGGCTGACGATCTTCGCGCTCGGCTCGGTGCTGGCCGCCTCCAGCGACTCGGCGCTCGAGCTGATCGGCTGGCGGGCGCTGATGGGCGTCGGGGGCGCGGCGATCCAGCCGGCCACCCTCGCCGTGATCACCAACGTCTTCCCCGCCGGTGAGCGGGGCCGGGCGATCGGGCTGTGGGCGGGGGCCTCCGGGCTCGCCGTCGCCGGTGGGCCGCTGGCCGGTGGGCTGGTGCTGGAGCACTTCTGGTGGGGCGCGGTCTTCCTGCTCGGCGTCCCGGTGGCCGCTCTCGGCGCGGTCGGAGTGCTGACCGTCGTCCCCGAGTCCAGGGACCCCGACCCGGGCCGGCTCGACGTCCCCGGGGTGCTGCTGTCCATCGCCGCGCTGGTCGGGGTGGTCTACGGCATCATCCGCGGCGGCAGCGAGGGCTGGGGCGAGCTGCAGACCTGGGGACCGCTGGCCGCCGGCGTCGTCCTGCTCGTCGTCTTCATCTGGTGGCAGCGGCGCACCGCGCACCCGGCGCTGGACGTCTCGCTGTTCCGCAACCCCGCGTTCTCCGCGGCGGCGGGGGCGCTGGCGCTCAACTTCTTCGCCCTCCAGGGGGCGACGTTCTACCTCGTCTACTACCTCCAGGGCGTGCGCGGGTACTCGCCGCTGGAGAGCGGGGCCGCACTGGTGCCGGTCGCCCTGGGCATCGCGCTGACCGCGCCGCGCACGTCGGGGCTGGCCCAGCGGTTCGGCGCCAAGGCCGTCTGTGCCACCGGCTTCACCCTGATCGCGCTCTCCTTCGCCGGCATCCAGCTGCTGGACGCCGACGCCCCGGTCTGGCTGGTGCTCGCCGACCTGGCGCTGCAGGGCATCGGGATGGGCGCGGTGATGGCCCCGGCGACGGAGTCGATCATGTCCGTCGTCCCGCGGGAGAAGGCCGGTGCCGGGGCCGCGGTGAACAACGCGGTGCGCCAGGTCGGCGGCGCACTGGGCGTGGCGATCCTCGGCTCCGTGCTGGCCACCTCCTACGCCAACCGGCTCGGGGACGACGTCCAGGCCCTGCCCGCCGGGGCACGGGACCAGGCCGGTGAGTCGATCGTGGCGACGCTGTCCGCCGTGGCGGACGCCGAGGCGGCCGGTGGGGAGACCGCGGCAGCAGCCGCGGCCGTCGTGGACCCGGCCCGGGAGGCGTTCGTGGGTGCCATGCACCTGACCGCCGTCGGCACCGCGGCCGCCGCGGTGATCGCCGCGGTCGTCGTCCTGCTGTGGCTCCCCGGCCGTCGCCCGGCCGGCTGAGCCCCTCCTCCTCGCGCGACCGGGTGTCACCCGCCCGGGCACGGCCGGCTGCCCGTATCCGACACGCTCCGTCGAGGAGTGACCTCTCCCACGCCTGGTCGGGTGACCCTCGACCGGACTGAGCGGTACCCGTTGACCACGGAGCGTGTTGACCGCCAGGGTCAGGGGCGAACGGCTGCGATCCCCGCGCCGCACTGCGAGGAGCTGCCGTGTTCGACGCTGCCCGGTCCGTCCCCACCCGCCGCGACCCCTTCGCCCCGCTGCTGGAGAGCACCCGCGCGGAGATGATGCGGCGGCACGTCCGGGAGGGGATGGCCACGCACTCGGTGCCCACCGCCGGGGCACCCCAGCCGCTCACCGTCTTCGACGACGGCCGGACCCGGATCAACCTGGGCACCAACAACTACCTCGGCCTGGCCGGCGACCCGCAGGTGGTCGAGGCCGCGGTCGACGCGCTGCGGCAGTACGGCACCAGCGCGGCCGGGAGCCGCATCCTCAACGGCACCACCCGGCTGCACCTGACCCTGGAGCGGGAGCTCGCCGAGCACCACGGCACCGAGGACGCGGTGCTGACCTCCGCCGGGGTCAACGCCAACGCCGCCATCCTGTCCACCATCGGTGCTCCCGGCGACGTGCTGCTCGTCGACGCGCACGCCCACGCCAGCCTGCACGCCGCCGCGGCGGCCAGCCGGGGCACCGTGCTGCGGTTCACGCACAACTCGGTGGCGTCGCTGGAGCGGCGGCTGGGGCGCCTGGACCCCGAGGCCGGGGCCGTCGTGGTCGTCGACGGCGTCTACTCGATGAGCGGGGAGTCGGCGCCGTTGGCGGCGATCGCCGGGCTCTGCGGGCGGTTCTCCGCCCGGCTGGTGGTCGACGAGGCACACGGCCTCGGTGTGCTCGGGGCGAACGGCAGGGGCGCCGCCGAGGCCGCCGGCGTCCTGGACCGGGTCGACGCGGTCACCGTGGCGTTCAGCAAGTCGCTGGCCAGCGTCGGCGGTGCGGTGCTGACCTCCCGCGCGGTGGCCGACGGCATCCGGGCCTCGGCGATGCCCTACATCTTCAGCGCCGCGAACGCCCCGACGGCGGTCGCCGCAGCGCTCGCCGCACTCCGGGTGCTGCGCCGGGAGCCGGAGCGGATGCAGCGCCTGCGGGACAACAGCGACCTGCTGCGCCGCGTGCTCACCGAGCACGGCGCACCGCCGCTGCCCGGGAAGGGCGCCGTCATCGCCGTCCGCACCGGGGAGGACGAGGCGACCCGCCGCGCGTGGGCCGCGGCCCACGAGGCCGGGGTCTACACCAACGCGGTCAGCTACCCGGCCGTCCCGCGCGGGCAGGGCGTGCTGCGCATGGCGGTCATGGCCACGCACACCGAGGAGCAGCTGTACCGGGCCGGGGAGCTGGTGGCCGCCGCCGTCCGCGGGGTGCGCACCCCGGAGCTGGCCGGCGCGATGGCCTGAGGTCGCCGGGCTGCCGTGCACGGGCCGGATGGGAGTCGGGCAGGATGACCGCGTGAGCGACACGACGAGCACCGGGACCCTCATCCTGCTCCGCCACGGCGAGAGCGAGTGGAACAAGGCCAACCTGTTCACCGGCTGGGTGGACGTCGAGCTGTCGGAGAAGGGGCGCGCCGAGGCCGCCCGTGGTGGCGAGCTGCTCGCCGAGCACGGCGTGCTCCCCGACGTCCTGCACACCTCGCTGCTCAAGCGGGCCATCACCACCGCCGAGCTGACCCTGGCCGCTGCCGACCGGCAGTGGATCCCGGTCCGCCGCTCCTGGCGGCTCAACGAGCGCCACTACGGGGCGCTGCAGGGCAAGGACAAGGCCGCCACGCTCGCCGAGTACGGCGAGGAGCAGTTCATGACCTGGCGACGCAGCTACGCCACCCCGCCGCCGCCGATCGAGGCCGGCAGCCAGTACAGCCAGGACGGCGACCCGCGGTACTCGTTCCTGCCCCCGGAGGCCCGCCCGGCCACCGAGTGCCTGGCCGACGTGGTCGTCCGGATGCTCCCGTACTGGTACGACGCGATCGTGCCGGACCTGCGCAGCGGCCAGACCGTGCTGGTGGCCGCACACGGCAACAGCCTGCGGGCGCTGGTGAAGCACCTGGACAACATGGGCGAGGACGAGGTCGTCGGGCTGAACATCCCCACCGGCGTCCCGCTGCGCTACGACCTGGACGCCGATCTGCGGCCGATCACGACCGGCGGGCAGTACCTCGACCCCGACGCCGCTGCCGCTGCGATCGAGGCGGTCAAGAACCAGGGCAAGAAGTAGCGGACGAGAGACGGGGCCCGGGCGCTGTGGAGGCCCCCGCCGAGACGAGCGCGTCGGCCGGGCCGGCAGATCCGCTCACGAAG
>NZ_JAPVBJ010000005.1:82563-341842 GCF_026967985.1 Modestobacter sp. VKM Ac-2984
GGCCCGGGCGCTGTGCGCGCCCGGGCCCCGTCTCTCGTCCGGGTGGACCTCAGACCGGGTCGGTCGCCGCCTGGAGCGGCTTCTCCCCGGTGACCAGGAAGACCACCCGGCGGGCGACGCTGACCGCGTGGTCGGCGAAGCGCTCGTAGTAGCGGCCCAGCAGCGTGACGTCGATGGCCGACTCCATGCCGTGGCCCCAGGTCGGGGCGAGCAGCTCACGGAAGAGCTGCTTGTGCAGCTTGTCCATCTGGTCGTCCTCGGCCTCGAGCTCGACGGCCGCCTCGATGTCCCGCTTGGCGATGACCGTGCCCGCCTTGGTCACCAGGCTCTCCGCGATGTGCCCGGCCTCCAGGAAGACCGGCCGCACCTCCTGCGGCACCGCGTGCTCCGGGAAGCGCATCCGGGCGACCTTGGCGATGTGCTCGGCGAGGTCGCCCATCCGCTCCAGGTCCCCGACGATCCGCATGGCGGTGGTGATCGCCCGCAGGTCGGTGGCGACCGGCTGCTGGCGGGCCAGCAGGGTGAAGCAGCGCTCCTCGATGCTCTCCCGGACGGCGTCGATGCGATCGTCGCCGGCGATCACCAGGTCGGCGAGGGCGACGTCGGCGTCCAGCAGGGCGGTCGTCGCCGTGCTCATGGCCGAGCCCACCGAGTTCGCCATCTCCACCAGACAGGCGTTGATGTCGTCCAGTTCCTCGCGGTAGCTCTCTCGCAACACGGTTCCTCCTCGTCCCGTCGCCGCGTCCAAGCGGCACCCGGGGGACGGCGACCCGGGACGACGCGGCCCCCCTGCGTGCGCGCCGCCGGCGGATTCGTCGGTCGCGACACGTGTGTCATCGAGGGTAGAGACCCGCTTCCCGGCCCGAGGAAGCCGCCAGGTGAACGGCCAGAGGCCCAGTGGTGAACTCCTCCGCCCCGACCGGGTGATCATCATCGTCGATGCTGGTCCGGGCCGTGGCCGTGTCTAGCATCGACATCGTGGACCCGGTGGTCGCCCTGCTGGTGGGCCTGGTGCTCGGCCTGCTGCTGACGACGTCGGCGGCACTGGTCGTGCGGTCCTCGCGCGCCCGGCGGCGGCCCGCGGACGACCAGGACGGCGGGACCGCCGACCGCGCCGATCGGCGCACGGCCGCCGACGCCGCGCTGAGCCGGCGGCTGGTCGACCTGATGGACCCGGCCGTCGTCCTGCTCGGACCCGACGAGGGGGTCCTGCTGGCCAACACCTCCGCCCGGGCGCTGGGCATCCTCCGCGGCAACCGGCTGCTGGTCCCCGGGCTGGTGGAGGTGGCTCGTGACGTACAGGTCACCGGCAGCCAGCGGGCCGACGTCGCCCTGTCCAGCGACCTGGTGGGCGCGGGGCCGCGGATGGTCTCCGTGCACGGCATCCGGCTCGAGACCGGCCCCGCCGTCTCCGCCGGGCCGGTCGCGCTCGTGCTGCAGGACGTCACCGAGGCGCGCCGGGTCGAGGCGGTCCGCAAGGACTTCGTGGCCAACGTCGGGCACGAGCTGAAGACGCCCGTCGGCGCGCTCGCGTTGCTGGCGGAGGCGGTGCAGGGTGCGGCCGACGACCCCGAGACCGTCCAGCGCTTCGCCGCGCGGATGAGCCACGAGGCCGATCGACTGGCCCGGCTGGTCCGCGAGCTCATCGACCTCTCGCGGTTGCAGGGTGCCGAACCGCTGCCCGAGCTGGTGCCGGTCGCCGTGGGCACGGTCGTCTCCGAGGCCGTGGACCGGACCCGCGCCGCCGCAGCCGCCAAGGACATCCAGCTGGCCGTCGCCGCCCAGCCCGGCCTCGTGGTCCGCGGGGTCGAGGCGCAACTGGCCACCGCGCTGACCAACCTGCTGGCCAACGCCGTCGCCTACAGTCCGGGCGGCACCACGATCGCGGTCGGCGCGCGGGCACGGTCGGGCTTCGCGGAGGTGGCGGTGACCGACTCGGGCATCGGCATCCCACGCTCGGACCGGTCACGGGTGTTCGAGCGCTTCTACCGGGTCGACCAGTCCCGGGCCAGTGCCACCGGCGGCACCGGGCTGGGGCTGGCGATCGTCAAGCACGTGGCCTCCAACCACGGTGGTTCGGTGACGGTCTGGAGCGAGGAGGGGCTCGGCTCGACCTTCACCCTGCGCATCCCGCTGGCGACCGACGCCGACGGCTCGATGGACGACGACGGTGCGCCCGAACGGCCACCGGTCCCACCGCTGTACAGCCGCCAGACATCCGATCAGGGCTCCTCAGGAGCCGACGAGGGACCCTCCGGGGCCCTGCAGAAGGGACGGTCATGACCCGAGTGCTCGTGGTGGAGGACGAGGAGTCCTTCTCCGACGCGCTGTCCTACATGTTGCGGCGGGAGGGCTACGACACCGTCGTGGCCTCCACCGGGACGGACGCGCTCGTCGAGTTCGACCGGGCCGGGGCCGACATCGTGCTGCTGGACCTCATGCTGCCCGGTCTGTCGGGCACGGAGGTCTGCCGGTCGCTGCGGGCCAAGAGCTCGGTGCCGATCATCATGCTCACCGCCAAGGACGCCGAGATCGACAAGGTCGTCGGACTCGAGCTCGGTGCCGACGACTACGTCACCAAGCCCTACTCGGCCCGCGAGCTCGTCGCCCGGATGCGGGCGGTGCTGCGCCGCGGCATCGAGACCGAGCAGACGGCCGAAGGCGCCCTCGTCGCGGGGCCGGTGCGGCTGGACGTCGACCGGCACGTCGTCGCCGTCGACGGCCAGACGGTGTCACTGCCGCTCAAGGAGTTCGACCTGCTGGAGCTGCTGCTGCGCAACGCCGGCCGGGTGCTCACCCGCGGCCAGCTCATCGACCGGGTCTGGGGCGCCGACTACGTCGGGGACACCAAGACCCTCGACGTCCACGTCAAGCGGCTGCGCGCCAAGCTGGAGCCCGACCCGGCCAACCCGCGCTACCTGGTCACCGTCCGGGGGCTGGGGTACAAGTTCGAGGCTTGACACATTGCGATCCTCCGGATCGCACCGCGGCCAGGAGCCGGGTCACCTCGTGCTGAGCCGTTTCCCGTCACGCCGGAGGTGGACCCTGCGGGCCCGCCGTCCGGCGTGACCGCCTCCGGCGTCGCGGACTCCGCGCCGGGTGCGGGCTCGCCCTGCGGTGAGCCGTTGCCCGTGACGTCGGAGGTGGACCCTGCGGGCCCGCCGTCCGACGTCACCGCCTCCGGCGCACGTGCTGGTCCAGGCGCACCGGTCGGCTCGCCAGCCTGGACCTACTGGCCGCGGCCGGTCTCTTCTTGGAGTTCGTCGATCTTCTTCGAGGCGTCGGCCTTGCTGACCTCGTCGGGGACGTCCTCGCCGGCCTCGCGGGCCAGGGTGTTCAGGTAGCTCTTCTGTGCGCCGGTGGCCGGTTCGCCGCCGGTCACCCAGTCGTCGGGGTCCTTCTCGGTGCTCTGCGGGCTGTCGGGACCGGTGGTGTTCGCTTCGCTCATGTGTTCGAAGTTACGCGGGCTCCCGGACCCGTGCAGCCCGAGCCGTGGCGGCCCGGGCGGCACGCTCGGCGCGGTCGTCCTCCCACCGTCGGCCGGTCCGGAAGACGTGGCTGCCGCCGCAGGACGGGCAGTCGACCGCGACGGCGATGTGCGTGGGGTGATTGGCGACCGATCGGATCCGCCGGTCGGCGACCAGCTCGTCGGTCCGGGTCACGGGGCAGGTGATCAGCAACATGGGGCGAGCGTGCTCGGCGACGGGCACACGGACGAGTGGCAGGACTGACCACGGTCGCGCCGTTCCTGCCATGCTGTGCCCATGAGCACATCGGACCGCCCGCTGGTCGTCAGCCTCGTGGTCACCGACGGAATGGTGGGCAGCTTCGGGATCGGCGTGGCCGCCGAGGTGTTCGGCTACGACCGCCGCGCGATGGGCCTGCCGCGGTTCGACTTCGCGCTCGTCTCGCAACGACCGGGCGTTCTCCGGACCGACACCGGGCTCGCGATGCTCATCGAGCACGGGCTGGACCGGCTGGCGGTCTCCGACATCGTGCTGATCACGGCCTGGGAGCAGCACGACCGGCAACCGCCGGCGGAGCTGCTCGACGGCATGCGCGCGGCCCACGCCCGCGGGGCGATGGTCGTCAGCCACTGCACCGGGGCCTTCGTGCTGGCCTGGGCCGGGCTGCTCGACGGCCAGCGGGCGTCCACCCACTGGAAGTACGCCGGCGAGTTGGCCGCGCGGTTCCCGCGGGTCCGCGTCGACCCCGCCGTCCTGTACGTCGACAACGGCCAGGTGATCACCGGGGCGGGCACCGCCGCCGGGGTCGACACCCTGCTGCACCTCGTCCGCCGGGAGTGGGGCGCCGCCGCCGCCAACGCGCTGGCCCGGGAGATGGTCGTGCCCCCGCACCGGGACGGCGGGCAGGCGCAGTACATCGACACCCCGGTCGCCCGCTGCGAGGACGACCTGCTGGGCGTCGTCCTGGAGTGGGCCCGGGCGCACCTGGCGGAGGAGATCAGCGTCGAGCTGCTCGCCCGCCGCGCCCTGATGAGCCCGCGCAGCTTCGCCCGCCGCTTCAAGGCCACCACCGGGACGACGCCGCACGCCTGGCTGCTCGGTCAGCGGCTGGCCGCCGCCGAGGCGCTGCTGGAGGACAGCGACGCCCCGGTCGAGGAGATCGCCCGGCTGGTCGGCTTCGGCACCGCGGCCGGCCTGCGGGAGCAGTTCACCCGGCGGCGCGGGGTCTCCCCGCGGGCCTACCGGCAGACCTTCCGGGCCGGGGTCCGCTCGGGCTCCTCAGTCGGGACGGCGCCGGTGCAGCTCCACCGGGACCGGCCGGGGGCTGGCGGGGTGCGGGGCGACGAGCCCAGCGTCCAGGCGGGCCTCGGTCAGCCGGCGTAGCTCGGCGTACGCGGCCGGGCCGAGCAGCGCGGTGAGCTCCGGGCCGTAGGTCTCCACCAGCGATTCGGCGGCGACGTGCGCGGTCGGGGAGCCGGTGCACCACCAGTGCAGGTCGTGCCCACCGGGACCCCACCCGCGCCGGTCGAACTCGCCGATCGTGGAGACCAGCACCCGGCTGTCGTCGGGGCGGTCGACCCACTCCTGCTCCCGGCGCACCGGCAGCTGCCAGCAGACGTCGGGCTTGGTCTCCAGGGGGTGGCGGCCCTGCCGCAGCGCCAGGGCGTGCAGTGCGCACCCGGCTCCGGCGGGGTGCCCCGGCCGGTTGAGGAAGACGCAGGCCCCCTCGACCACCCGGGTCCGCAGCGCCTCCTCGGCGGCCTCGCCCGGCGCTGGCTCGGTCAGGGTGTCCGGTTCGGTCCAGTCGTCCCGGCCAGGGGGCGTGCCGGGGTGCCGCTGCCAGTCCGCCGGCGTCAGCTCGCCGACGGACTCCTCGACCCGGGTGAGGTCGTCGGTGTCGGTGAAGAAGGCCCCGTGGTTGCAGCAGCCGTCCTCGGCGCGACCGGCCACCACACCGGCGCACCCGCGCCCGAACACGCAGGTCCAGGCACTGGTCAGCCAAGTCAGGTCGGCCCGCACGAGGTGCTCGGGATCGGCCGGGTCCAGGAACTCGATCCACTCGCGCGGGAAGTCCAGGCCGACCTCGGGAGGGGCGTCGGCGGTTGTGCTCGGGTCCACCGGCGCAGCCTAGTGAAAGGACCCCCTCCCCCTCACACCTCGCTCCGCTCGGTGCGAGCCTCTGGAGGGGGCCAGGCACACTCTCGGGCATGCGACTCGGGGTGCTGGACGTCGGCTCGAACACCGTTCACCTGCTGGTGGTCGACGCACACCGCGGTGCCCACCCCACCCCGATGCACGACGACCGCTCCGTCCTCCGGCTCGCCGAGCACGTCGGCCCGGACGGCAAGCTGTCCAAGGCGGGGGAGAAGGGCCTGCTGCACGCGGTGCAGAAGGCGAAGCAGCAGGCGGCCGAGCAGCGGTGCGACGAGCTGCTGGCCTTCGTCACCTCGGCGATCCGGGAGGCGGAGAACGGGGCGGCGGTGCTGCGCCGGGTCCGCGAGCAGACCGGCGTCGACCTGCAGGTCCTCACCGGTGAGGACGAGGCCCGGCTGACCTTCCTGGCCGTGCGGCGGTGGTTCGGCTGGAGCGCCGGCCGGCTGCTGGTGCTCGACATCGGCGGCGGCTCCCTCGAACTGGCCACCGGTGTCGACGAGGACCCCGACGTCGCGCTCTCGGTCCCGCTGGGCGCGGGCCGGATGACCCGGCGGTTCCTGCCCGACTCCGAGACCGGGGGCCGACCCGACCTGTCGGCGCTGGCCGAGCTGGCGGAGCATGCCACCGACGTCCTCAGCCCGGTCGGCAGGAAGCTGCGCGGCGCGGGAACGCCCGACCTGGTGGCCGCCACGTCCAAGACCTTCCGGACACTGGCCCGGCTGGCCGGCGCGGCGCCGTCCGCCGCCGGGCTCCGCGCACCCCGAGAGCTGACCGCCACCGGGCTGTCCCAGGTGATCGGCTTCGTCTCCCGGATCGAGTGCACGGCGCTGGCCGAGCTGCAGGGCGTGTCCGCGCAACGCGCGCACCAGGTCCCGGCCGGCGCCGTCGTGGCGCAGGCCGCGATGCGGGCCGTGGACGTACCGTTCGTGCGGATCTGCCCGTGGGCGCTGCGTGAGGGCGTCATCCTGCGGCGCCTGGACCAGCTGGAAGGAGCGTGATGACGCAGCCCAACCCGTCGGGGGAGTACAGCGTCCGCTCGCTCGCGGAGATCCTGCGCGAGCACGGTCTGGAGAGCGAGCTCGGCACCCGCCCCGGCCGGCGACGCAAGTCCTCGGACGACACCGGGGCCACCGGCCGTTCGGCGCGGGTGGAGACCGGGTCCGGTCAGTCCCAGGCAGAGCCGCCGGGACGCTCACCCTCGGCCGCGTCGAACGGCCGGGCCGCCACCCCGCCGCGCTCCCCGGCGCGGGCCCCGGAGCGGGCCCCGGAGCGGGCTGCGTCGGTCCCGGTCTGGACGCCGGCGCCCGAACCGACGGCCCGGCCGGCAGCCGGCCTGCTGAGCCCGCAGCCACCGGCCGCCACCCCGGCACCGGCGGCCCGGCCGCCGGCCGGGCGCGCCGACGCGGCGGCGCCCCCGGGGGCACGTCCCGGCCGGCGGAAGTCCGACGCCACCCCGACCGGTCCCGGCGGCGAGCCGCTGTTCGGTACCGGGCCCTCGACCGCCGCCATCCCGGCGGCGAGCCCGACGACCTCGCACACCGCCGCGCACAGCACCGCCAAGCCGACGGGCTCCACGGGCGCGACGGCCCGTGGCGCCACCGGCGCGGCCCGGCGCGGCGCCGACCACCCGGTCACCGGCCCCATCCCGGTCGTCTCCCAGGCCCAGGCCGACGCGGCCAGGGGATCGGCGGCCCAGGCCGACGAGGAGCCGCTGACCGGCCGGGAGAGCGTGCTGGCCTGGGCGCGGTTCGCCGGCGAGATGGTGGTCGCGCTGGCCGCCGGCATCGGCGTCTACTTCGCCTTCACCGTGCTGTGGGAGCTGCTGCCCTACGTCGCCCTCGTCGCGGCGCCGGCGACGGTGACCGGCCTGGTCGCGGGGGTGGCGGCGTACCGGCAGCGCCGGGGTCAGGGGGCGCTGCCGGTCCGCCTGCTGGCGGTGCTGCTGCTGGCCGGGACGGTGCTGGTGATCGCCCCCGCCGCGGGGCTGCTCGCCAGCAGCTGACCTGCCCGGTCAGCCCGCCGCGGCGAACTGCTCGACGAGCGTGCGACCGAAGGCCGGCAGGTCGTCGGGGTTGCGGCTGGTGGTCAGGTTTCCGTCGACGACGACCTCCTGGTCGACCCACTCCGCGCCGGCGTTGCGCAGGTCGGTCTGCAGCGAGGGCCACGAGGTCATCCGGCGGCCACGGACGACGTCGGCCTCGGCGAGCACCCAGGGGGCGTGGCAGATCGCAGCCACCGGCTTCCCGGCGTCGAAGAAGGCCTTCACGAAGGCGACGGCCCCCTGGTCGGCGCGCACGAAGTCGCCGTTGATCACGCCGCCGGGCAGCACGAGCGCGGCGTAGCTGCCCGGGTCGGCGTCGGCCACCGCGACGTCGACGTCCTTGGTGTCGCCCTTGTCGATGTGCTGGTAGGCGGTGATGGTGCCGGCCTCGAGTCCGACGAGCTCCGGTCGGGCACCGGCGTCCACCAGTGCCTGCCAGGGCTGGTCCAGCTCCACCTGCTCCACACCGTCGGTGGCGAGCACCGCCACCCGCTTGCCGTTCAGTTCTCCGGACATGACAGGCCGCTACCCCGGCCCCTCCGGGCACACACGCCCGGGCGCGCCCGGCCGGGCGCTACGGTCGCGGACATGAGCGATGCAGGGCACGCAGGTCCCGACGCACGGCTGGCCGTCATCGGCGGCGGGAAGATCGGGGAGGCCCTGCTCGCCGGGCTGGTCCGTCAGGCCGGGGGCGGGCAGGAGCTCCTGGTCGTCGAGCGCAGCCCGGAGCGGGCCGCGGAGCTGACGACCCGGTACGGCGTCGGCACCACCGACCTCGCCGGGGCGGCCACCCGGGCCCGGGTGCTGCTGCTGGCCGTGAAGCCGCAGGACATCGACGTGCTGCTGGCGGCGCTGGGGCCGCACGTGACCCCCGAGCACCTGGTGGTCTCGGTGGCGGCGGGGGTGCCCACCAGCCGGATCGAGGCGGCGCTGCCGGCCGGCACCCCGGTCGTGCGGGTCATGCCCAACACGCCCGCCCTCGTCGACGCCGGGATGAGCGTGCTCTCGGCCGGGGCGCACGCGACCGAGGCGCACCTGGACGAGGCGGAGGCGCTGCTGCTGCCGGTGGGCCAGGTGCGCCGGGTGCCGGAGAACCAGCAGGACGCCGTGACGGCGCTGTCGGGCAGCGGGCCGGCGTACTTCTTCTTCCTCGTCGAGGCGATGATCGACGCCGGCATCCTGCTCGGCCTGCCCCGCTCGGTCGCCGCCGACCTGATCGTGCAGACCGCCTACGGCGCGGCGGTCATGCTGCGCGACTCCGGGGAGCACCCGGTCCAGCTGCGCGAGGCGGTCACCAGCCCCGGTGGGACGACGATCGCCGCGATCCGCGAGCTGGAGCGGCACGGCGTGCGGGCTGCCCTGATCGCCGCGATCGAGGCGGCACACCTGCGTTCGGTGGAGCTCGGCCGCACCTCCTGACCCCCGGGACGCCGGCGGGAGCACCGTCCGTCCCATCCGCACTCGGCTGAATCACACGCATGTGGTTTTCCACAGGAATCTGTGGAGAACCTGCCTGGTGGAGCAAGTCGACTTGGGGACAACACGCCGTGACCGGTGTGTCACGCGGTGTCTCTGTCCACTTGTGCCCAGGACGGACCGGTCCGCCTGTTCGTTTCACCCATCGCTTCTGTCACTCCGGTCCCCTTACGCTCTGTTCCAGCACATGAGCGTTCTGTTCATCGGTGGGGAAGCCGGTGGCCGCACATGGAGCGAGACCGGAGATGACCGACATGACCATGCCCCAGCGCGCCGCCGTCCAGACCGTCCGTCCGGGCGTCCCGGCACCCCGCCAGATGGGCCGGCCGATCTCGGCCGCCTCCATGGCCCGCCCGGTCCCCGCGGCCCACCCGGCCGCCATGCCGATCGGCCGCCCGGCCGCCGTCCCCGCGCCCCGAGCCGCCGTCTCGTTCCTCACCGTCGCCGAGGTCGCCGCCCTCATGCGGGTCTCCAAGATGACCGTCTACCGCCTCGTCCACGGCGGCGAGCTCGCCGCCGTCCGCGTCGGCCGGTCCTTCCGGGTGCCCGAGCGCGCCGTGCACGAGTACCTGCGCGACGCCTACACCGACATCGCCTGAAGAAGGACCCCCTCGCCCCCCACCGCTCGCGAGCTCGCGGCGGGCCCCTGCGAGGCGGCCGCTCCAGCACGTCACGGGCGGGCGTCCCCGCCCGTCGTGTCGGGCCGGGTACTCTCGGGCGCTGAGCGGTACCGCCTCCCAGGAGGCGGGCTGCGCACGAGCTGATCACCTCGCCCGGCGCCCGGACCACGGATCCGCGTGACCACCCCGGTCACCACCCCCGGCCGCCGAGCGAAGACGACGTCGGGAGCGGGACATGGGTTCGGTCATCAAGAAGCGCCGCAAGCGGATGGCGAAGAAGAAGCACCGCAAGCTGCTCAAGAAGACCCGCGTCCAGCGGCGCAACAAGAAGTGAGCTGACGCTCGTGCCGCCCGCGGTCGTCCTCGTCACCGGCGTCAGTCGGTGGCTGGGCGGCGCGCTGGCGGCCGAGCTCGCTTCTGACCCGGCGATCGTCCGGGTCATCGGGGTGGACACCGTCCCCCCGCGTCCCGAGGTGCTGCGTCGCCTCGGGCGGGTCGAGTTCGTCCGCGCCGACATCCGCAGCCCGTTGATCGGGAAGGTGATCGAGTCGGCGTCGGTGGACACCGTCGTCCACATGAACATCAGCGCCACGCCGGCCGGTGCCGGCGGGCGGGTGTCGATGAAGGAGCTCAACGTCATCGGCACCATGCAGCTGCTGGCCGCGTGCCAGCGGTCTCCTGCGGTGCGCCGACTGGTCCTCAAGAGCACCAGTGCGGTCTACGGCGCCAGTTCCCGGGACCCTGCGGTCTTCACCGAGACGATGCAGGCCCGCCGGGTGCCCGGGGGTGGCTTCGCCAAGGACAGCCTCGACATCGAGGGCTACGTCCGGGCCTTCGCCCGCCGCCGTCCCGACGTGGGCGTGGCCGTGCTGCGGTTCACCAACCTCATCGGCCCGCGGATCGACTCCCTGCTGTCCGGTTTCCTCCGGATGCCCGTCGTCCCGACCGCCCTGGGGTACGACGCCCGGCTGCAGCTCCTGCACGAGGACGACGCCGTGGCCGTGCTCACCCGCGCCGCCACCGGTGACTTCGTCGGCACCGTGAACGCCGGTGCCGACGGGACCGTGCTGCTCTCCCAGGCGATCCGTCGGCTGGGCCGTGTCCCGCTGCCCCTGCCGGAGCCCGCGATGGGCTCCCTGGGCCGGACGACCCGCTGGGCCCGGATGGTCGACTGGTCGCCGGAGCAGATGCGCTTCCTGAACTTCGGCCGGGTCATCGACACCCGGGTGCTCCGCGAGGAGTTCGGCTACGTGCCGCGCCACAGCACCGCCGAGGCCCTCGCCGACTACGGGCGCAGCCTCCCCCCGGTGGTGCGCCCCGAGCTCGTCGAGGAGGTCGCCGCCTCCGCCCGGACGGTCCTCAGCACCGTCGCCGGTGGCGCGCACGCCGTGCAGGGTGTCCTCGACAGCGTGACCGCCGGACGCCGCCGTGCTGCGCCGTCGGTGCCGGGCCTGCGGGCGGTGCGCGATGCCTGAGGCGCGGGTGATCCCGCTGCGCCCCGACGACGAGCAGCCCCCGCCGCCGCCGGCGGCGGAGCCGGGCTGGGACGAGCAGCTGGCCGGTGGCCTGGAGTTCCTGCGCCGCCGGCTGACCGGGGAGTACGACACCGACGAGTTCGGCTTCGACCCCGACCTCACCGACCACGTCCTGCTGCCGGGCCTGCGGCCCTGGTTCCACCGCTGGTTCCGGGTGGAGACCCAGGGGCTGGAGAACGTGCCCGACGTCGGCGGCGCCCTGGTGGTGGCCAACCACTCGGGCACCGTGCCGGTCGACGCCCTGATGGCCACGGTGGCGCTGCACGACGAGCACCCGGCGGCCCGCCGGTTGCGGCTGCTCGGCGCCGACCTGGTGTTCCAGGTGCCCTTCATCGGGTCCCTGGCGCGCAAGCTCGGCGTCACGCTGGCCTGCAACGAGGACGCCGAGCGGCTGCTGTCCAGCGGGGAGCTGGTCGGGGTCTTCCCCGAGGGCTTCAAGGGCGTCGGCAAGCCGTTCCACGAGCGGTACACCCTGCAGCGGTTCGGTCGCGGGGGCTTCGTCAGCGCCGCGCTGCGCACCGGCACCCCGATCGTGCCGTGCGCGATCGTCGGGGCCGAGGAGATCTACCCGATGATCGGCAACGCCCGCATCGCCGCCCGACTGCTCGGGCTGCCCTACTTCCCGATCACCCCGACCTTCCCGCTGCTGGGCCCGCTCGGTGCGGTCCCGCTGCCGTCGAAGTGGTTCATCGCCTTCGGCGAGCCGATCGAGACGGCGTCCTACGGCCCGGCCGCCGCCGACGACCCGATGGTCGTGTTCAACCTGACCGACCAGGTCCGCGAGACCATCCAGCACTCCCTCTACCGCCTCCTCCTCCAGCGCCGCAGCGTCTTCAGCTAGAGCAGAACTCGCAGTCCCGGCGCAGCCGGGAGCACGACGACGGGGGCCGGAGGCCCCCAGAGGAGTGCAGGCAGCGGCTCAAAGCAGCCCGGGCACGGCACCGACCGGCGGGGCAGGAGACGCGACGAAGTCGCGGGCACACCGAGCGGGGGCCCGCAGGGTCCCCCGAGGTGAGCCGGCAAGCGGCTCAGCGGAGTGGGGCACGGCAATTGGCCGCGGTGTCATCCGGAGGATGACGATCAGAACGGCCAGTGGTTGCGGCGGCGCAGGGAGATCAGGCCGCCGACGACGCCGCCGGAGAGCGCGGCCGCGCCGACCGTCGGCACGCCGATCTTGGCGGCCTTGCGACCGGTCCGGTAGTCCTTCACCGTCCAGCCGCGGGAGCGTGCGACGGCGCGCAGTTCGGAGTCCGGGTTCACCGCGACCGCGCTGCCGACCAGGGTGAGCATGGGCAGGTCGTTGGTCGAGTCGCTGTAGGCGGTGCAGCGGGCCAGGTCGAGGCCCTCCCGCTCGGCGAGCGCCCGCACGGCCTGCGCCTTGGACTCGCCGTGCATCATCTCCCCGACCAATCGGCCGGTGTAGCGGCCGTCGATGATCTCGGAGACGGTGCCCAGCGCGCCGGTGAGGCCCAGGCGGTGGGCGATGATCGACGCCAGCTCGACCGGGGTGGCGGTGACGAGCCAGACCCGCTGGCCGGCGTCGAGGTGCTGCTGCGCGAGGTTGCGGGTGCCCGACCAGATCCGGTCGGCCATCAGCTCGTCGTAGATCTCCTCGCTCGCCGCCACGATCTCCTGCACCTCGCGACCGGCCACGAACGCCAGGGCGTTGTCGCGGACCGTGTGCATGTCGGTCGCGCTCTCGCTCCCGGCGACCCGGAACTTGGCCTGCTGCCAGACGAAGGAGGCGACGTCGCGGCTGGTGAAGTACTTGCGGGCGGCGAGGCCGCGGGCGAACCAGAAGAGCGAGGCGCCCATCATCATCGTGTTGTCGACGTCGAAGAACGCCGCCGCCGTGCGATCGGGTGTGGGGGCGGTGGCCTCGGTCTCCGCCGCGGCGGCCGAGGCGGCGCCCGCCACCAGCGCGCGGGCCTCGTCGTCCTCCAGCTCCACGGGGGTGCGGGCGTGACGGCCCCGGAAGGGGACTCGGACCATCCCGCACCACCCTCCCGGTGTCGCTCCGACCGGCACGCCCTGGCCGCCGCCTCGCCGACCGTCACTGCGACCCTAGCGCCGGGTCACCCTCCGATGGCCGGTCCGTCGGGCAGCAGCGCGGCGAGCCGGCGCACCGCCCGGTGCTGCAGCGCCTTCACCGCGCCGTCCTTGCGGCCCATGACCGTGGCCGTCTCCGCCACCGACAGCCCCTGGAAGAACCGCAGGGTCACGCACTCGCGCTGATCGGCGGACAGCTGCCGGACGCCGGCCAGCAGCTGCACGTTCGCCAGCCGCTGCAGCACGGCGTCCTCGGGCCCGGCGGTGCCGCGGTCGGCGTCGCGCATGTCGGCGGTGAGCACCTCCAGCCGGTTCCGGCCGCTCTTCACGTGGTCCAGCGCGATGTTGCGGGCGATGCTGATCAGCCAGGCCCCGACGTCCCTGCCCTGGAAGGTCAGCGAGTCGATCCGGCGCAGGGCGCGGGTGAACGTCTCGCTGGTGAGGTCCTCTGCCGTGGCCGGGTCGGCGACCCGGTGGCGCAGGTAGCGGTGGACGACGTCGGCGTACCGGTCGTAGAGCTCCCCGAACCCGTCCGCGTCACCCGCCTGCGCCCGGCGCACCAGCTCCCAGACCTCGGACTCGGCCGGGGTCGGCTCACCGCCCCGGCGCGGCTGCGGGACGAGCCGCGGCTGGGCCGGGGCTCCGACGGCGGGGGACGCGCAGGCCGGGACGGGCGGGAGGGTGGTCATGTCGCGGTCGGACCTCCTCCATCCCGGGACCGAGCCGGACGGCTCGGCCGCCACGCAGCCACGGACGGTGCGGTCCACGGCCCATGGTGACAACATCGTGCCGCTGCGTCCACGTCCCCGCCGTCCGAGACGGCGGCTGCCCCTGCGGAGGTCCGTCGTGCCGGTCGACCCAGCACCGCACGAGCCGGACGGCGAGGTGCGCTCCCTCGACGCGCTCGTGCGCCGCGCGGCCGCGTCCCACGGCGACGCCCCGGCGCTGGTCCACGGCGAGCGCCGGCTGACCTGGTCGGAGGTCGACGCACTGGTCGACCGGGCGGCCGCGGGGTACGTCGAGCGCGGGCTGCACCCGGGCGACCGGGTCGCGGTGCAGCTGCGCAACGGGGTCGACTGGGTGGTCGCGGTGATGGGCGCGCTGCGGACCGGGCTGGTCGTCGTCCCGGTCAACACCGCCTACACCGATCCGGAGGTCACGCACCTGCTCACCGACTCCGGCGCCCGGCTGCTCGTCGTGGCGGGGAAGCGGTCGGAGCTGGCCGGCGTCCCGGTGTGCGTCGGGCCCCCGTCGGCCGACGGACCGCCGCCGGCCGAGGCGGACGACCCGGGCGCGCTGGCCCTGCTGGCCTACACCAGCGGCACCACCGGCCGCCCGCGCGGCGCGATGCTGACCCACGCGGCGCTGCTGGCCAACCAGCGGCAGTGCCTGGCGCTGGAGCCGCCGCCGGTGCGCGCCGGTGACCGGGTGCTGCTGGCCCTCCCGCTGTTCCACGTCTACGGCTTCAACAGCGGCTGGGGGCTGGTGGCCGCCACCGGTGCCTGCGCGGTGCTGCTGGACGAGTTCGACCCCGCGGGCTCGCTGGCGCTGATGGCCGCCGAGGAGGTGTCGGCGGTGCCGGGTGCCCCGCCGATGTACGCCGCCTGGCTGGCGGTGGCCGACGCGGCCGGCAGTGACGCCGTGCTCCGCCGCGGGTTCGCCGCCGTCCGCACGGCCAGCTGCGGCGCCGCCCCGATGCCCGGCGCGCTGTTCGAGGCGATGCGCACCCGCGCCGCGGTCACCGTCTGGGAGGGGTACGGGCTGACCGAGGCCGCCCCGGTGCTGGCCAGCACGCTGGCGACCGGGCGCCCCAAGCCGGAGTGCATCGGCGGTCCGCTGCCCGGCGTGGAGCTCGTGCTGCGCGACACCGCCGGCGGGCCGACCGCGGGCCCGGACCCGGGCAGCCGGGTGCGGGCCGACGTGTTCGGTGACCCGTTCGGCGACGAGGACGCCGACGGGGAGACCGGGGAGATCTGCGTCCGCGGCCCCAACCTCTTCGGTGGCTACTGGCCCGACGGGGCCGATGGCCCGGACGCCGACGGCTGGCTGCTCACCGGCGACATCGCCTACCGCGACGTCCAGGGCGACCTCAAGCTGGTCGACCGGCGCCGGGACCTGGTGCTGGTCAGCGGGTTCAACGTCTACCCGGGTGAGGTGGAGCGGGTGCTGTGCGAGCACCCGGAGGTGGCCGAGAGCGCGGTGATCGGCGTGCCCGACCAGCGCCGCGGCGAGGCCGTGCACGCCGTCGTCGTCCGCACCCCGGGCGCGGAGGTGACCGAGCAGCAGCTGCGCGAGCACGCCGGCCGCTCGCTGGCCCGGTTCAAGGTCCCGGTGGCCGTGCACTTCGTCCCCGAGCTGCCGCACTCCCTGGCCGGCAAGGTCAGCCGGGCCCGGCTGCGCGAACTCGGGCTCGAGCGGGCCGCGGCAGCGGCGGACGCCGAGCCGTCGGCCGCGGCAGCGGCGGACGCCGAGCCGTCGGCCGCGGCAGCGCCGGACGCGGAGCCGTCGGCCGCGGCGGCGCCGGACGCCGAGCCGTCGGCCGCGGCGGGGGCGTCCGATGACTGAGCCGGCGCCCCGGCTGCAGCTGCTGACCCGCGAGGGCTGCCACCTGTGCGTCATCGCCGCGGAGACGCTCACCCGGATCGGCGGGGAGGCGGGCCTGGGCGTCACGCTGGTCGACGTCGACACCGACCCGGAGCTGCGGATCGAGTACGGCGACCGGGTGCCGGTGGTGCTGCTGGACGGCCGGGAGCACAGCCACTTCACCGTCGACGTCCCCCGGCTGCGCCGCGACCTGGGGATCCCCGCGCCCAGCTGATCCGGGGGGTCCCACGACCGGGTGGGACGTCGCCCGCAGCCGGCCGGCGGCGGGCACCCGTCCGGGTGTGCGCGGGCGTGGTCCTCGCCACAGCAGGGGGCCACCACCTGCGGGGATGCTCCCGACGACTTTGTTCAGGCGTTCACAAGCGGTTACCGTGGCGTTTGCCGGGTGCCGATGCGCCCGTCTGCCCTGAAGTGTCTGAGTCCCCCGATCGTCCCCCGGCCCGGCCGGGAGTGCGTTCGGATCGCTGTGGAGTCTGCCCGTGCCCCAGTCGCGGCCCCGGATCATCCCGGAGGCCACCGTTGCCCGGCTGGCCGTGTACCTGAGGGTGCTGGCCGGTCTCGCCGACGGCGGTCGCAGTCACGTCTCCTCCGGGGAGCTGGCCTCGGCGGCCGGGGTGAACCCCGCCGGTCTGCGCAAGGACCTGTCCTACCTGGGTCCCTGCGGTGTCCGTGGGGTCGGCTACTCGGTCGCGGGCCTGCGGGACCGGCTCACCGACGCCCTGGGCGGGGAGCGTTCCCGGCCCTGCGTGCTGATCGGGATCGGCCGGCTGGGGTCGGCGCTGGCCGACTACGCCGGGTTCGCCAGCCGGGGCTTCGAGTTCGTCGGCCTGCTGGACACCGACCCCGCGGCCGTCGGGCGCCGGGTCGGGGGTCTCCCGGTCCGCCCGGTCGCGGAGTTGGAGGCCGTCGTCGCCGAGACCCAGGCGACCATCGGGGTCATCACGACACCGGCCGAGGTGGCCCAGTCGGTCTGCGACCGACTGGTCTCGGTCGGGGTGAGGAGCATCTTGAACTTCGCGCCGGTGGCGTTGACGGTGCCTGCGGGTGTCGACGTCCGCAAGGTCGACCTGTCCGTGGAGCTGCAGGTGCTGGCCTTCCTGGACCAGCAGCGCCACGGCACGCCGCCGCTGGTGGCCCCGCTGCGGGCGGCCCAGGGGAGTGCCCGATGAGCCTGCTCGCCGTCGGCATCAGCCACCAGACCGCGCCG
Source organism: Modestobacter sp. VKM Ac-2984 (assembly GCF_026967985.1). Lineage (GTDB taxonomy): Bacteria > Actinomycetota > Actinomycetes > Mycobacteriales > Geodermatophilaceae > Modestobacter. The sequence goes on from NZ_JAPVBJ010000005.1 coordinate 99,717, forward strand.
GTCGCCCTGCTCGAGCAGGTGAGCATGACCGGCGACGACAAGGTCAAGACGCTCCACGAGCTGGTCGAGAGCGACCACGTGTCCGAGGCCATCGTGCTGGCCACCTGCAACCGGATCGAGGTGTTCGCCGAGGTCGACCGCTTCCACGGCGGGATCACCGACGTCAGCCGGGTGCTCGCCCGGCACGCCGGCGCGACGGTGGAGGAGCTCTCCCCGTACGTCACCGTCTACTACGAGGACCAGGCGATCGGGCACCTGTGCACCGTCGCCGCGGGCCTGGACTCGATGGTGGTCGGGGAGACCCAGGTGCTCGGGCAGCTGCGCGCCGCCTACGCCCTGGCCCAGGAGGAGGGCACGGTCGGGCGCGAGCTCCACCCGATCGCCCAGCGGGCGCTGCGCGTGGGCAAGCGCGTGCACGCCGAGACCGGTATCGACCGGGCCGGCGCCTCCCTGGTCTCGGTCGCCCTGGACCGGGTCTCCGAGGCCCTCGGTGAGCTCAGCGGCCGGCCGGCGCTGGTGGTCGGTGCCGGGTCGATGGGCGCCCTGGCGGCGACCACCCTGGCCCGGCGGGGCGCGGCGGTCACGGTCAGCAGCCGGACGCCGGCCAGCGCTGCCCGGCTGGCCGACACGATCGGCGGCCGGCAGGCCGACCTGGCGCGGCTGCCCGACGAGCTGGCCGCGGCCGACGTCCTGGTCACCTGCACGGGCGCGACCGGCACCGTCATCGGGACCGACCTGGTGGAGGAGGCGCTCACCGGCCGGCACGGCCGGCCGCTGGTGATCGTCGACCTCGCCCTCCCGCGCGACGTCGACGCCGCGGTCGCCGCCCTGCCCGGCGTGCACGTGGTGGACCTGGCGATGCTGCAGGGCGAGCGCGCTGCGCACCCCGGCCAGCCGGTGGCCGGTTCCGTCGCCGCCGACGACATCGCCGCCGCGCACGCCCTGGTGGAGCTGGAGACCTCGCTGCTGCGCGCCGAGCGGCAGGCTGCCGCGGTGGCCCCGACCGTCTCCGCGCTGCGCAGCCAGGCCGCCGAGGTGGTCGACGCCGAGCTGCTCCGCCTCTCCACCCGCCTGCCGGACCTGGACGCCAAGGCGCGCAGCGAGATCGCCCGCACCGTGCGCCGGGTGGTCGACAAGCTGCTGCACGAGCCCACCGTGCGGGTGAAGGAGCTGGCCGGCGCCCCCGGCGGCACCGACTACGCCGACGCCCTGCGCGCGCTGTTCGGCCTGGGGCTGTCCGGCGCGACCGACGGGGAGCGCACCAGCCTCTCCGATGCGGTCACCGTCGACCCGGAGCTGCCGGCCGGCACCCCGCTGTCCGCGCTGGACCCGCGGATCGACGTCACCAGCGACGGTCGCCCCGGCGGTGCCGCATGACCGCCGCGGAGCAGCCGCTGCGGTTGGGAACCCGGGCGAGCCAGCTCGCGCTCACCCAGTCCCAGCACGTCGCCGACGCGCTCACCGCCGCGACCGGCGTGCCGGTGGAGCTGGTGCACGTGAGCACCTACGGCGACCGGTCGACCGAGGCGATCACCCTGCTCGGCGGCACCGGCGTGTTCGTCACCGCACTGCGGGACGCCCTGCTGCAGCGCACCGTCGACCTCGCGGTGCACAGCTTCAAGGACCTGCCGACCGCGCCGGCCCCGGGCCTGACCGTGGCCGCCGTCCCGCCGCGCGAGGACCCGCGCGACGTGCTGGTCGCCCGCGACGACCTCACCCTCGGCGAGCTGCCCGCCGGCTCCCGCGTCGGCACCGGTGCGCCCCGGCGGATGGCCCAGCTGCGCGCCCTCGGCCTCGGCCTGGAGGTCGTGCCGATCCGTGGGAACGTCGACACCCGGATGGGCCGGGTCACCTCCGGGGACCTGGACGCCGTCGTCCTGGCCCGGGCCGGGCTGGCCCGGCTGGACCGGCTGTCGGCGGTCACCGAGGTGCTCGACCCCATCCAGGTGCTCTCCGCCCCGGCGCAGGGCGCCCTCGCCGTGGAGTGCCGCAGTGACGACACCCGGGTCCGGGAGCTGCTCGCCGTGCTCGACGACCCCGCGACCCGGGACTGCGTGGCCGCCGAGCGCGCGGTGCTCGCCGCCCTCGAGGCCGGCTGCAGCGCGCCGGTGGCCGCGCACGCCGAGCTCGCCGAGGGCGAGGACGGCGCCGCGGAGCTCTACCTGCGTGCGTCGGTCACCGCGCTCGACGGCAGCGACGGCGTCCGCGGCTCGATCACCGGCCCGGCCGCCGCGGCCGAGTCCCTCGGGCGCGAGCTGGCCGCCGAGCTGTTGGACCGCGGCGCGGCTGCCCTGATGGCAGCCAGCCGGTGACCTCCCCCCGCGGGGGCCACGCCCCCCGCCCCATCCGTCCCGTACCACCCGCAGCGACCCCCTCCGGGGGCAGGAACAGGAGCACGCGATGACGCGCTCACGCAAGCAGAACGGCAACGGCAAGGGCACGGTGGTCTTCGTGGGCGCCGGGCCCGGTGACCCGGAGCTGCTGACCGTCCGGGCCAGCGCCGCGATCGCCGGCGCCGACACGGTGCTGGCCGACCCCGAGGTCTCCGCCGCCGTCCGTGAGGCGCTGCTGGAGGCGCACCCGGACCTCGAGCTGACCACGGTCAGCGGCGAGCCGGCCGAGGTGGCCAAGTCCGCGGTGGCCGCGGCCAAGAACGGCAGCGTCGTCGTCCGGCTGATCGCCGGTGACCCGTTCACCAGCGACGCCGTCGTCAAGGAGGCGCTGGCGGTCACCCGCACCAGCGTCGCGTTCGACGTCGTCCCCGGCGTCGCGGTGGGCACCGCCGTGCCCGCCTACGCCGGCGTCCCGCTGGGTGCCAGCTCGGTGCAGGCCGACCTCCGCTCCGTCGACGCCCCGGTCGACCTGGCGGCGCTCGCCGCCGCCGCGATCGGCACCGGCAGCCCGCTGGTGCTGCAGGCCAGCGCCGACCAGGTGGCCACCGCGGCGGCCGGCCTGGTCGAGGGCGGCCTGTCCGGCAACACGCCGGTCGTCGTCACCACCCAGGGCACCGGGACGGCGCAGAAGAGCATCGCCGCCAAGCTGTCCGCCGTCGCCGAGAAGTCCGCCGGGCTGGACAGCCTGGCCGGCCCGGTCGTCGTCACCGTCGGCTCCGTGGTCGACAAGCGCGCCAAGCTCTCCTGGTGGGAGAGCCGCCCGCTGTTCGGCTGGCGGGTGCTGGTGCCCCGCACCAAGGAGCAGGCCGGCGACATGAGCGAGCGGCTGCGCGCCTACGGGGCCGTGCCGGTGGAGGTGCCGACGATCGCCGTCGAGCCGCCCCGCAGCCCCGCGCAGATGGACCGTGCGGTCAAGGGCCTGGTCACCGGCCGCTACGGCTGGATCGTCTTCACCTCGACCAACGCGGTCCGCGCGGTGCGCGAGAAGTTCACCGAGCTGGGCCTGGACGCCCGAGCCTTCGCCGGGGTCAAGGTCGCCTGCGTCGGGCAGCAGACCGCCGACGCGGTGCGCGAGTTCGGCATCGTCCCGGAGCTGGTGCCCAGCGGCGAGCAGTCCAGCGAGGGCCTGCTGGCCGACTTCCCGCCCTACGACGACGTCTTCGACCCGATCGACCGGGTGCTGCTGCCCCGGGCCGACATCGCCACCGAGACCCTGGCGGCCGGGCTCAAGGAGCGCGGCTGGGAGATCGACGACGTCACCGCCTACCGCACCGTGCGGGCGGCGCCGCCGCCGGCCGCGGTGCGTGAGGCGATCAAGGGCGGCGGGTTCGACGCGGTCTGCTTCACCTCCTCCTCGACCGTGCGCAACCTGGTCGGCATCGCCGGCAAGCCGCACGCCCGCACCGTCGTCTCGGTGATCGGCCCGGCCACCGCGGCCAGCGCCACCGAGTTCGGCCTGCGGGTGGACGTGCAGCCGGAGACCGCGGCCGTCGGTCCGCTCGTCGACGCGCTCGCCGCGTTCGCCGAGGCCCGCCGGGCCGAGGCGGAGGCCGGGGAGACCCCGTGACCTCCGGCCAGGGCGGCACGAACCCCGGGTTCGCCCGGGGACGTCGGCTGCGCTCGACCCCGGCGATGCGCCGGTGGACGGCGCAGACCAGGCTGGCCCCGGCCGACCTGGTGCTGCCGGTGTTCGTCAAGGAGGGCATCAGCGAGCCGGTGCCGATCAGCTCCATGCCGGGCGTCGTCCAGCACACCCCCGAGTCGCTGCGGAAGGCCGCCGCGGAGGCGGCCGAGGTCGGGATCAGCGGGCTGATGCTGTTCGGCATCCCCGCGGACAAGGACCCGGTGGGCTCCCAGGCCGACGCGGCCGACGGCGTGGTCAACGCGGCGCTGCAGCAGCTGCGGGCCGACCTCGGTGACGAGCTGGTGCTGATGGCCGACCTGTGCCTGTGCGAGTACACCGACCACGGGCACTGCGGTGTGGTGACCCCGGCGCGGGGTGGGCTCCGGGGGCAGGGCGGGGCGATGGTCGTGGACAACGACCCCACGCTGGACCGGTACGCCGCCGTGGCGATCGCCCAGGCCCAGGCCGGGGCGCACGTGATCGCCCCCAGCGGGATGATGGACGGCCAGGTCGCGGCGATCCGGGCCGGGCTGGACAGCGCCGCGTTCACCGAGACGCCGATCCTGGCCTACGCCGCCAAGTACGCCTCGGGCTTCTACGGGCCCTTCCGCGAGGCAGCCGAGGGTGCACCGCAGTTCGGCGACCGCTCGACGTACCAGATGGACCCGCCGAACACCGACGAGGCGCTGCGCGAGGTGGCGCAGGACATCGCCGAGGGCGCCGACGCGGTCATGGTCAAGCCGGCCGGGCCCTACCTGGACATCGTCGCCCGGGTGGCCGACGCCGTCGACGTGCCGGTCAGCGCCTACCAGGTGAGTGGTGAGTACGCGATGGTCGAGGCGGCTGCGGCGAACGGCTGGATCGACCGCGAGCGGGCGGTCCTGGAGACGCTCACCGCGATCCGACGGGCCGGCGCGGGCTCGGTGCTCACCTACTGGGCGGTCGAGGCCGCCCGCTGGTTGCGCTGCTGAAGGACCACCCTTCCCCCCACGCCTCGCAAGCTCGGCGCGGGCCCCTGAAGGGCGGCCGTTCCATCACCGGATCCGTGCACACAGACGAACCTGGGAGAGTGGGACCGTGACTGAGCCCTACCCGTACGAGGCCCCGGTGTCGGCAGAGCTGTTCGAGCGGGCCGGCCGGGTGACGCCCGGTGGCGTCAACTCGCCGGTGCGTGCGTTCCGGGCCGTCGGGGGCACCCCGCGGTTCATGGCCTCGGGCTCGGGTCCGTGGCTGACCGACGTCGACGGCCGCCGCTACGTGGACCTGGTGGCCTCCTGGGGCCCGATGATCCTGGGGCACGCACACCCCGAGGTGGTCGCCGCCGTCACGGCCGCGGCCCGCAACGGGTTCACCTTCGGCACCCCCACCGCCGCCGAGGCGGAGCTGGCCGAGGAGATCGTCTCCCGGGTGGCCCCGGTCGAGCGGGTGCGGCTGGTGAACTCCGGCACGGAGGCGGTCCTCTCCGCGGTGCGGCTGGCCCGCGGGTACACCGGCCGGCCGCTGGTCGTGAAGTTCGCCGGCTGCTACCACGGGCACGTCGACGCACTGCTGGCCTCGGCCGGTTCCGGCGTCGCCACCCTCGGCCTGCCGGACACCCCGGGCGTCACCACCGGCGCGGCGGCCGACACGATCGTGCTGCCCTACAACGACGTCGCCGCGGTGGAGGCGGTCTTCGCCGAGCGTGGCGACCAGATCGCCTGTGTGGTCACCGAGGCGGCCGCCGGGAACATGGGCGTCGTCCCGCCGCTGGACGGCTTCAACGGCCACCTCCGCCGGATCACCGCGGCCTCGGGGGCGCTGCTGCTGGTCGACGAGGTGATGACCGGGTTCCGCGTCTCGGGTGCCGGCTGGTACGGCCTGGACCCGGTGGACGCCGACCTGTTCACCTTCGGCAAGGTCATGGGCGGCGGCATGCCGGCCGCGGCGTTCGGTGGCCGCGCCGACGTGATGGAGCAGCTGGCCCCGTCCGGGCCGGTGTACCAGGCAGGCACGCTGGCCGGGAACCCCGTCGCGGTGGCGGCCGGGCTGACCACCCTGCGGCTGTGCACCGACGAGGTCTACGAGCGGTGCGACTCCGTCGCCGCCCTGCTGCGGGGTGCCGCCAGCGCGGCGCTCTTCGCCGCCGGGGTGCACCACCGGGTGCAGCAGGCCGGCTCGATGTTCTCGGTCTTCTTCGTGCCCGACGAGCGCCAGGTGCGCGACTACGACGACGCCCGCAGCCAGGACGTCGCCGCGCACACCGCCTTCTTCCACGCGATGCTCGCCCGCGGGGTCTACCTGCCGCCCTCGGCGTTCGAGGCGTGGTTCGTCAGCGCCGCCCTGGACGACGAAGCACTGGAGCACGTGCTGGCCGCGCTGCCCGCCGCCGCCTCGGCCGCCGCGGCCGCCGCTGGCGGCGCCGCCTCGCCCGAGGCCAAGGACACCCTGGAGCTGCAGCCGTGAGCGAGCGTGCGAGCGAACCAATGTGCACAGCAGCGGCGCGAACGCGCACGACGAGCGCCAGCGAGGAGAGCTCGTGAGCGAGACGACCGTCGTCCACCTGATGCGGCACGGCGAGGTGCACAACCCGGCCGGCGTGCTCTACGGCCGGCTCCCGGGCTACCTGCTGAGCGAGGTCGGCGAGGGCATGGCCCGCACCGCGGCCGCCTGGTTCGCCGACCGCGACGTCACGCACCTGGTGGCCAGCCCGCTGGAGCGCGCGCAGCAGACCGCGCGCCCGATCGCCGACACGCTGGGGCTGGAGATCGCCACGGACGAGCGGCTGATCGAGGCCGGCAACTCGTTCGAGGGCAAGACGTTCGGCGTCGGTGACGGGGCGATGCGACACCCGGGCAACTGGTGGCGACTGCGCAACCCGTGGACCCCGTCGTGGGGCGAGCCGTACCAGGAGATCGCCGCGCGGATGCTCGGCGCGGTCGACTCCGCCCGGGAGGCCGCCCGCGGGCACGCCGCCGTCTGCGTGAGCCACCAGCTGCCGGTCTGGACGGTGCGGCTGCACCTGGAGGGCCGCCGCTACCTGCACGACCCGCGGCGGCGGGAGTGCGGGCTGGCCAGCGTCACCTCGCTCACCTACGACGGCGACCGGCTGGTCCGGCTGGAGTACGCCGAGCCGGCCGGGCCCACCGACCCGGATGAGGTGCCCGGTGCGTAGCCGACTGGCCGCCGCGCTGGCGGTGGCCGCCGTGCTCACCGCGGGCTGCAGCGCCGGGGGCGAGGCGGTCGACGTGACCAACGGCGGTGAGTTCCGCTTCGAGGCGGCCACGCCGGACGCCGAGGTCATCCCCGAGGCCGAGCGGGCCAGCGCCCCGGAGTTCTCCGGCACGCTGCTCGAGGGTGGGGAGTTCGACTCCGCGGAGCTGGCCGGCGACGTCGCGGTGCTCAACTTCTGGGGTTCGTGGTGTGCGCCCTGCCGGGTGGAGAGCCCCGAGTTCCAGGAGGTCTACACCGAGGTCCGGGACGACGGCGTCCAGTTCCTGGGCCTCAACGTCAAGGACGAGGAGCAGCTGGCCACCGCCTTCGTGGAGAGCAAGGGGATCACCTTCCCCTCGCTGCACGACCCGCGCGGTGAGGTGGCGCTGGCCTTCCGCGACTACCCGGCCAGCGCCATCCCCTCGACGATCGTGCTGGACCGTGCCGGTCGCGTCGCAGCGGTGTACACCGGTGCCGTGCGCCAGGACGACCTGCGCACCGTGATCGCCCAGCTGACCGGGGAGGCCTGACCCATGGTGGAGGCCATCAGGGAGCTGATCGGTGACGGGCCGCTGCTGGTCGCCGCCGCGGTGGCGGCGCTGGCCGGGCTGATCAGCTTCGCCTCGCCGTGCGTGCTGCCGCTGGTCCCCGGCTACCTCTCCTACGTCACCGGCCTGGTGGGCAGCGCCCAGCGGACGGCGGCTCCGGCCGGCGCACCCCCGGTGGGCGGACCGGCGGCGGGCGGGGCCTCGGTGGACGGGACCTCGGCGGGCGTGGCCTCCGGGGCCTCGGTGGCCACCGCCGTCCGGCCGGTCGACGAGCGGGCCTCGCGCGGCCGGATGGTGCTCGGCTCGGTGCTGTTCGTGCTCGGCTTCACGGTGGTCTTCGTGGCGATCAGCAGCGCCTTCGGCGGGCTCGGCCGGCTGCTGTTGGAGTACAACGACGTGATCACCCGGGTGATGGGCCTGGTCACGATCGTGGTGGGGCTCGGCTTCCTGGGGTGGCTGCCGTTCCTGCAGCGCACCGCCCGGATCAACACCCGCCCCGCGGTGGGCCTGGCCGGCGCACCGCTGCTCGGTGTGGTCTTCGGCCTGGGCTGGACCCCGTGCCTGGGCCCGACCCTCCAGGCGGTGCAGAGCCTGGCCTTCACCGAGGCGACCGTGGGGCGCGGTGCGTTCCTGGGGCTCGCCTACTGCCTGGGGCTCGGCGTGCCCTTCGTGCTGGTGGCGCTGGGTGCCCGCTGGGCCGTGGGCGCGATGTCGTTCCTGCGCCGCAACGCGCGCACGGTCACCCGGGTCGGCGGGATCGTGCTGATCGGGGTCGGCCTGATGCTGGTCACCGGGGCCTGGACCGAGCTGATGATCTGGCTGCGCGGCTGGCTCGCCGCCACCGGGCTGGCTGAGTCGGCCCCGCTGTGACGACGACCGCCCCGCCGCGTCCGGCCGCGCCGGCCAGCCAGCCGTCCCCGCCCTCGCCCGGCCGCCGGGTGCTGGGCCGGCTGCTGCGCTGGTGGCGGCAGCTGACCGCCATGCGCACCGCGCTGATGCTGCTGTTCCTGCTCGCGCTGGCGGCGATCCCGGGTTCGCTGCTGCCACAGCGCTCCCTCTCCCGGAGCGACGTGGCCGGCTACCTCGCCGAGTACCCCACGATCGGACCCTGGCTGGACCGGCTCTACCTCTTCGACGTCTTCAGCTCGCCCTGGTTCGCCGCGATCTACCTGCTGCTGTTCATCTCGTTGATCGGCTGCGTCGTCCCGCGGGCGATCGAGCACGGCCGCTCCCTGTTCACCCCGCCGCCGACGGCGCCCCGGCACCTCCAGCGGCTGCCGGAGTCGGCCGAGCTGAGCACGCCGCTGGCCGGCCCGGTCGCGCTGGACGTGGTGGAGGAGGAGCTCCGGGTCCGCCGGTTCCGCGTCATCCGCCGGGAGGGCCGGTCCGGTCCGGAGGTGTCGGCGGAGAAGGGCTACCTCCGGGAGACCGGCAACGTGCTGTTCCACCTCTCGCTGCTGGCGCTGCTGCTCGGCCTGGCCGGCGGCAAGCTGTGGGGCTACGAGGGCAGCATCCTGGTGACCGAGGGCCAGGGCTTCTGCAACGCGTTCCAGCAGTACGACACCCACCGGTCCGGGCCGCTGGTCGACGGTGAGGACCTCTCGCGGCTGTGCGTGGACCTGGACGACTTCGAGGCCCAGTACGAGGAGAACCTCACCGCGGCCTCCTACACCGCCGACATCAGCTGGGAGCTGGACGGCGCCGACGCGGTGAGCACCACCATCGGGGTCAACGACCCGCTGCGGGTGGGCGGGGACCGGGTCTACGTCACCGGGCACGGTTTCAGCCCCGTCTTCAGCATCACCCGGCCCGACGGTCAGACGTTCACCGACCTGTCCGCGCCGTTCCTCCCCGCCGACCTGGGCACGATGCTCAGCCAGGGCGTGCTGAAGGTGCCCGACCTGGGCGCCGGCTCGACCGAGCAGCTGGCGATCGAGGGGTTCCTCGCCCCCACCGGTCGGCTGGAGGCCGGCTTCCTCACCTCGGTCGACCCGCGGCCGCTGGACCCGAAGGTCGGCATCGACGTCTACACCGGCTACCTGGGGCTGGACTCCGGCGTGCCCCAGTCGGTCTACGCGCTGGACCGTGACCAGATCGACCGCGGTCTGCTGACCAGGGAGGCCCGGACGAACCTCGCCGTGGGGGAGTCGACGACCCTGCCCGACGGCACCGTGGTCACCTTCAGCGGCCTGAAGGAGTTCGCGGCCATCCAGGTCTCGCACGACCCCGGCCAGGTGTGGGTGCTGGGGGCGTCGATCGCCGTCCTGGTCGGCCTGCTCGGCATGCTGCTGGTGCGCCGGGAGCGCGTGTTCGCCCGCTCCGGCCCCGCGCCGGACGGCGGGGGTACCGTGCTGTCGATCGGCTCGCTGACCCGGGGCAGCGCTGACACCGGTCCCCGCTTCACCGCGTTCACCGAGGACGTGCAGGAGGCTCTGACCGACCGCACCGACGCCCCGGCGAACACCCCACCGGCCCGTGGACACGGGCCGGTACCCGATGAGGAGGCACCGCCGTCGTGATCGACGAGTCGCTGGCCGCACTGTCCGACACCCTGTTCTCCGTCAGCGTCGGGCTGTACTCCCTGGCCGTGGTCGCGTTCTGCGCCGAGCTGGCCTTCGGCCGGTCGCGGCAGTCCCGGGAGCTCGTGGCCGCCGGCGGTCCTGCGGTGCCGCCGGTCGGGGCGTCGGCCGCGACCCCGGCCGCGGAGCCGGAGCGGGCCCGCCGGCTGGGCCTGGTCGCGATGGTGCTGACCGGGCTGGGCGCGGTCACCCACGCCGGTGTCCTCGTCGCCCGCGGCATGGCCACCGACCGGTTGCCCTGGGGCAACATGTACGAGTTCGCCACCGCGGTCGTGCTGGTGGCCGTGGTGGCCTACCTGGTGCTCGCCGTGCGGGCGCCGTCCCTGCGGCACATCGGCGTCTTCCTGCTGGCGCCGGTGGTGCTGTCGATGGTGCTGATCGGGCTGTTCCTCTACGCCGAGGCCGGCCCGCTGGTCGCCGCCCTGCGGTCGAGCTGGCTGGCGATCCACGTCAGCACGGCCACCATCGGCTTCGGCATCTTCTTCGTCAGCGGCATCGCCAGCGTGCTCTACCTGGTGCGCACCCGGCGGGACGCCACGGTCGCGGCCGGCGCCGGCACGGCCGCCCCCGCCGCACCGTCCCTGCTGGACCGGCTGCCCACGGCGGCGGCGCTGGACCGCACCGCCCACCGCACCGCCGTCTTCGGCTTCCCGATCTGGACCTTCGCGGTCATCGCCGGGGCGATCTGGGCGGAGAGCGCCTGGGGCCGGTTCTGGGGCTGGGACCCGAAGGAGACCTGGGCGTTCATCGCCTGGATCGTCTACGCGGCCTACCTGCACGCGCGCACCACGGCCGGTTGGCGGGGGCGCCCCTCGGCGTGGATCAACATCGTCGGCCTCGTGGTGATGATCTTCAACCTGCTCTTCGTCAACCTGGTGTCGACCGGCCTGCACAGCTACGGCGGCGTCTGACCCTGTTCCTGGGGGGCCGCTGCTGAGCCGCTGGCCGATCACCCACCGTCACCTTCGAGTGAGACTAGGTGGGCTGCGCGGGCGATGACGCGCCCTGCGGTGCGGGCCGTGGCATCCTGACCGCATGACTGAGAGCGGTGGAGCTCACCGTGGGTAGGCACTCGGCCGGGAGTCGTGCGCCCGTCGACCCGATCGTCGCGGCCGCGCTGTCGCAGCGGACGGCGCCGGTGGCGCCGCCCCAGCCGCGCCCCGCGCTCGACCTGGCCGAGAGCCGGCAGGACGGCGGCCTGGGATGGCCCGGTGAGCCCGGCGAGGGCTCCGGTCTCGGGTGGCCGGACGACACCACGGCAGATGACACTGCGGCGAGCGACGTCACGGCTGCCGGCACCACGGCGACCGACACGACGGTGGCGGCGCTGCCCGTGGCCCCGGCGGCCCGGCACGGACGGCTGGCACGGCGGCGGTTGAGCTGGCGTCGGTGGTTCGGTGGCGGCCCTGCAGTGCCACCCACGCCGTCGGGCAGCAACGCCGCCTGAGCCGCTTCTCCTGAGTCGCGCTGCCTGAGCAGGACGCCCCTGGAGCAACGAGTCGCCGGCCCTGGACGGCCGGCGACTCGTTGTCTGTCCGGGTGCGGGCCAGGCGACCCGCGGGTCAGGTCAGGCGGCCGTCGTCCCGTCGTCCCGCTGGGCCCGCTGGGCGCGCCGCTCGAGCTCGCGCAGGAACTCCGGGTCGTCGTCGGGGGCCACCGGCCGGGTGGGCCGCTGTGCCTTGGGCGGGCGCGGCCCGCGGGTCGGACGCTCCGGACGACCGATGCCGCCGGACCCTCCTCGGCCACCGTCCTGCGCCGACGCAGCGCGCATCACCAGTACGACCACGGCCACCGCGATCACCAACATCACCAGGAAGACCATCGGGCCACCCCCCTCATCACCACCAATGTACGACCGCGGCGATACTCGGACCCGGTGATCTCCTGCCCGACCGGGGCGGGCCCTGCGCCAGCGCCCTGCGGGCGTGCACCTGAGGAGCCGGAGGGCGACATCGACGCAGTCGACGAGCAGCTGATCAGCCTGCTGCGTGCCAACGGCCGCGCCAGCTACGCCGAGCTCGCCCGGCAGGTGGGGCTCTCGGCCCCCTCGGTGCACGAGCGGGTCGGCAAGCTGGAGGCCGCCGGCGTCATCACCGGCTACCAGGCCGTGGTCGACCCGGCCTCGGTGGGGCTCGGCGTCACGGCCCTGGTCGGGGTGATCGAGAGCGACCAGGTCGACGACACGGGCCTGGAAGAGGCGATGGCGGAGCTGGCGTCGGTGGAGGACTGCTGGCGGGTGGCCGGCAGCGAGGGGTACGTCCTCAAGGTGCGGGTTCCCGACATCCGGGCACTCGAGGACACCATCAGTGCGTTGAACAGGATCCGGGGCGTCGCACGCACCCGGACGACCGTGGTGCTGTCGACCAAGTGGGAGGGCCGTCGTGGCTGAACAGACGAGGACCGGCGGGGCGTCGGTGCCCGGCGGCACCGATGAGGGGGTGCCGAGCCAGGGCGGGGTCGCCCGGTGGCTGGCGATCTACACCCTCGGGCGGCTGGCGATCGCCGCCGCGCTGATCGGGTTGCTGTGGGTGCTCGGGCTGCCCGGCACGCCGGGCTTCCTGTTCGGGGTGCTGCTGGCGATGCCGGTGTCCTACCTGGTGCTCGGTGGGGTGCGTCAGCAGCTCACCAGCGCCCTGGTGGCCCGCAACGCCCGCAAGGAGCAGCTGCGGGCCGACCTCCGCGGCTCCGCCGCCGACGACGGCTGACGGCCCTGCTGCAGGGGCCCGCCGCGAGCCTGCGAGTGGTGGGGGGCAGCAGGGCCCTTCGTCAGCTGAGGGCGAGGCCGAGGCCGAGCAGGACGCCGGTGACCAGGGTGAGCTGCCCGGTGGCCTTCAGCGCGCCGATCAGCGCCGGTCCGCGGCCGCCGCCCAGCACCAGGCGCACCGGCGGGACCGCCAGCGGGGCGGCCAACAGGCCCAGCAGCGCCCACGGCCGGACGACGCCGATGCCGGCGATGACGAGGAAGGCGCCGCCCAGCAGGCCGGCGTAGAACACCCGGGTGCGGGCCTCGCCGAGCAGCACCGCGAGGGTCCGCTTGCCGACGGCGGCGTCCCCGTGCACGTCCCGCAGGTTGTTGACCACCAGCAGCGCGACCGAGAGCAGGCCGATCGGCACCGCGGCGGCGAACGCCAGGCCGTCCAGCGACTCGGTCTGGGCGAAGGTCGTCCCCACCACGGCGACCAGGCCGAAGAAGACGAAGACGAAGACCTCGCCCAGCGCCCGGTAGCCGTAGGGGATCGGGCCGCCGGTGTAGGTCCAGGCAGCGAGGATGCTCACCGCGCCGACGGCGACCAGCCACCAGCTGGACACCGCCGCGAGCGCCAGGCCGGCCACCGCCGCGACCGCGAAGGACGCCATCGCGGCGGTCAGCACCTGGCGCGGGGTGGCCGCGCCGGAGCCGACCAGGCGCATCGGGCCGACCCGGTCGGCGTCGGTGCCGCGCTTGCCGTCGGAGTAGTCGTTGGCGTAGTTGACCGCCACCTGCAGGGCGAGCGCGACGACCAGGGCCAGCAGCGCCGGCACCAGCCGGAACCCGTCGAGCGCGGCCGCGGCGCCGGAGCCGACCAGCACCGGGGCGAGGGCGGCGGGCAGGGTGCGGGGGCGGGCGCCCTCCAGCCACTGGGCGGGGGTCGCCATCAGTCGGTTCCTCTCGGCGTGCGTGTGATCAGCGTGCGTGCGACGGCCCGGCGGTCGGGCTTGCCGGTGTGCAGGGTGGGCACGGCGTCGACGACCCTCAGCTCGCGGGGGGCGGCGGCCGCGCCCAGCCGGGCGGCGACCCAGGACCGCAGCTCGGCCAGGTCGGGGGTGGCGCCGGGTGCGGCGACGACGGCGGCGACCACCCGCTGCCCCCACTCCGGGTCCGGCAGCCCGGTGACGACGGCGTCGGTGACCGACGGGTGCTCGCGCAGCGCCGCCTCGACCCCCTGGGGGGCGACGTTGACCCCGCCGCTGATCACGACGTCGTCCAGTCGGCCGTGCACGGTGAGCCGCCCGGCGCCGTCCAGCGAGCCGGCGTCCCGGGTGCGGAACCAGCCGTCGCGGAAGGCGGCCGCCGTGCCCGCCGGGTCGAGCCGGTAGCCCGACGCCAACACCGGGCCGGCGAGCTCGATCCCGTCGGTGACCCGCACGGACACCCCGGCCAGCGGCACCCCGTCGTAGACGCAGCCGCTGGCCGTCTCGCTCATGCCGTAGGCGGTGCGCACCTGGACGCCGGCGGCGCGGGCGGCGGCGAGCAGGGCGGGGTCGGTGGCGGCGCCGCCGATCAGCACGCCGTCGAAGGAGGCCAGGGCGGCCGGCTCCTCGGCCAGGTACCGGCGCAGCTGGGTGGGCACCAGCGCGACGTAGCGGCGGTCACCGGCCGGCAGCCGGGTCGTGGCTGCCGCGAGTGACTCGCCCCGGCTGAGGACGACGGGCTCCCGGCCGGCCAGCGCGGTGCGGACGAGCACCTGCAGCCCGCCGATGGCCGAGGTCGGCAGCGCCAGCAGCCAGCTGCCGGGGCCGCCGAGCCGGTCGGCGGTGGCGGCCGCAGAGGCCCGCAGCGCTGCCGCGGAGAGGAGCACGCCCTTGCCGCCGCCGGTCGACCCGGACGTGACGACCACCAGGTCGGTGCCGGGCTCCAGCGGCTCGTCGGGTCGGAGCACGGCACGCGCGGCGTCGGCCGGGCCGGTGCCGGCGGGCAGCACGGCCAGCGGCCGGTCGCCGTCCAGGCTGGACCGCACCGCCGGCCAGACGGTGTCGAGCACCGCCGCGGCCGCCTCGGGCGGCGGTGCGGCCACGAGGGTCAGCTGCCGGTGCACGAGGAGTCAGGCTACGGCGGTCCGCGCTCAGAACAGGTCGGGCACCAGCGCCAGGACGACGAACCGGATCGCGCGGCCGACCAGGCAGGTGACCACGAAGGCCCGCAGGCTCATCTTCGACGTCCCGGCGTAGAAGGCGATCGCCAGCAGTGGCGGGACGCCCACCGAACCGCTGAGCAGCACCACCCCCGGCCCCCAGCGGCCGGACAGCAGCGCGACGCCGCGGGCGTTGACCCGCTTCAGCCAGCGGCCCACCGGCCGCAGCGCCTGCTTCACCGGCCCGCCGGGCGGTGGCTCCCCGGCCTGTTCGGCGGCGGCGATCTCCGCCGCCTCCTCCGCCCCGCGCTCGCGGAGCCGCTCCAGCCAGCGGGAGCTGGTCGCGCCGCGGGCCGCGGAGAAGAGCAGCACCTTGCCCACGGTCTGGCCGAGCGCTGCGGCCACCGCACCGGCGACGGCCACGGTGGGGGAGTGGGTCACCGCCAGGCCGATCACGTAGGCTTCGACCGGCAGGAACGGCGTGACGGCCGAGACCGCACCGACCACCAGGCCGAGCGCGATCAGCCCGATCGTGCCGGCGTCAAGCACGGGCGGCGGCGCCCGAGGTCGGCTGCGCGACGTGCACCAGGTCGGTCGGCCGGGGCAGCCGCAGCACCCGGCCCAGCGACCAGACCTTGATCACCAGCACCACCGAGGCGGCGACGAGGGCCACCCGCTGGTCGGGCACGAACACCAGCAGCAGCACCAGCAGGGTCGTGTTGGTGACCTTGGCGACCACGTGCCAGTTCAACGTCCAGGCCAGCCGGTCGACGAGGAAGAAGTAGTTCGGCGAGAGCACCGGCCAGCGCATCGGCAGCAGGGTGAGCGGCAGGTCGACCACGACGAACTGGAAGAGGAAGACGGCCACCGGCCACGGTGCGTCGATGAACATCAGCAGCACGAGGGCGCAGCTGATGCAGTTGACCCGGTCGCAGACCACGTCGAACACCGCACCGAAGCGGGTCTCCTGGTCCCGCCACCGGGCGACGTTGCCGTCGGCGGAGTCACCGATCCAGTAGGTCAGGTAGGCGGCCAGCAGCCACGGCCAGGACTCCTGGACGGCGGCGGTGGTCACCATGGCCAGGGAGGCCAGCGTGCGGACGACGGTGACCAGGTTCGCGGCGTTGAGCAGCTGGCGCGGGTCCTCGCAGGCACAGCCGCGCACGCCGCACCGCACCGGCAGTCCGGGGCCGCGGGGGCTGCGGTCGGCGGGGACGGTCCGTGCAGCCGTCGAGTGGGCCACGAGGGGACCTCCGGGTCTCGGGTGCGCCGGCTCTCCGGTCGGCAGGGCGGCGCTGCGACTGCACGCTAGGGGTCGGTTGGCCCGCGCACCAGGACCGCCCCCGGGTGTCCCGCCCGCCCGCCTACGCTGTCGGCCGTGGTCACCGCCCCTCCCGACGCCGCAGCGACGGCGCTGGAGGTGCACGTCTGGTCGGTGCCGATGCGCACCCGCTTCCGCGGCATCGACGTCCGCGACGGGGTGCTGGTGCGCGGCCCGGCCGGCTGGGGGGAGTTCTCCCCGTTCTGGGACTACGACGTCGCCGAGAGCCGCCGCTGGTGGGCCGCGGCGCACGAGGCCGCCGTCCTCGGCTGGCCCGAGCCGCTGCGCGCCAGCGTGCCGGTCAACGTCACGGTGCCGGCGGTGGGGCCGGAGCGGGCGCACGCCATCGTGACGGCGTCGGGGTGCGCCACCGCCAAGGTGAAGGTCGCCGAGCCCGGCCAGTCCGCCGCCGACGACCTTGCCCGGGTGGAGGCGGTGCGCGACGCGCTCGGCCCGGCCGGGGCGATCCGGGTGGACGCCAACGCCGCCTGGGACGTCGACACCGCGGTGGCCCGGCTGCGCGAGCTGGACCGGGTCGGCTTGGAGTACGCCGAGCAGCCCTGCGCCACGATCGCCGAGCTGGCCGCCGTGCGCCGGCGGGTCGACGTCCGGGTCGCCGCCGACGAGGTGGTCCGCCGCGCCGCCGACCCGCGGGCGGTCGACCTGCGCGAGGCGGCCGACGTCGTGGTGCTGAAGGTGCAGCCGCTGGGCGGGGTGCGGGCGGCCCTGGCGGTCGCCGAGGCGCACGGCCTGCCGTGCGTGGTCTCCTCGGCGCTGGAGAGCTCGGTCGGGATCGCCGCCGGGGTCGCGCTGGCCGCCGCGCTGCCGGAGCTGCCCTTCGCGTGCGGGCTGGCCACCGTCGCGCTGTTCACCGCCGACGTCACCGGCGAGCCGCTCCTCCCGGTCGACGGGGCGCTGCCGGTGCGCCGTCCGGAGCCCGACCGGCTGGCCGAGACCGCGGCCGACCCGGCGGTCGAGCAGCGCTGGCGCGCCCGGCTGGCTGCGGTGACGGCGCCGTGAACCCGGCCACCGCCTTCGCCCGGGTGCTCGTCGACGAGCTGGTCCGGGGCGGGGTCACCGACGCGGTGCTCGCCCCCGGGTCCCGCTCCGCGCCGGTGGCGCTCGCGCTGGCCGACGCCGAGACCGCGGGCCGGCTGCGGCTGCACGTGCGGATCGACGAGCGGACGGCGGCCTTCCTCGCCCTCGGGCTGGCCAAGGCCAGCGGCCGGCCGGTGCCGGTGCTCACCACCTCGGGGACGGCGACCGCGCACCTGCACGCGGCGGTGCTGGAGGCGCACGAGAGCGGGGTGCCGCTGCTGGCGCTGACCGCGGACCGCCCGCCGGAGCTGCGGGCCACCGGCGCGAACCAGACGATCGACCAGGTCGGCCTCTACGGCGGCGCGGTGCGCTGGGCACTGGACGTCGGGGTGCCCGAACCGGGGCGGGAGGCGGCGCAGAACCGGTACTGGCGGTCGGTCGTCGCCAAGGCGCTGCTCGTGGCCCGGGGCTCGCTGTCCGACGACCCCGGCCCCGTGCACCTGAACCTGGCGCTGCGCGAGCCGCTCATGCCCGACGACAGCGGCACCGGCCAGCAGCCGGCGCTGCCCTCGGGTGACCTCGCCGGGCGCCCGGACGGTGCGCCCTGGGCGGTCTCGGCCGAGGACGGGGTGCGGACCGCGACGCTGACTGGCGGCGCGCCGGCCGGTCGCACCCTGCTGGTCGCCGGGGACGCCCCGTCCGCGATCGGGCGGGCCGCCGCCGTCGTCGCCGACCAGCGGGGCTGGCCGGTGCTGGCCGAGCCCAGCAGCGGTGCCTGGGGGGCGAGCGGGGCGCTGCGCGGGTCGGCGTTGCTGCTGGGGGCCGCGGACTGGCTGGCCGCGCACCGGCCCGACCGGGTGGTCGTCGTCGGCCGGCCCACGCTCTCCCGACCGGTCAACGCGCTGCTGGGCGACCCGGCGGTCACCGTGGAGACCTACGGGCCCACGCCGCGCTGGGCCGACCCGGGCCGGGGCAGCACCGTCGTCGGCAGCGCCCGGCTGGACCCGGGCCTGGCGCTGCGCGACCCCGGACCGCAGGCCGGCGGGGAGTGGTCGGCGCAGTGGGCGCAGGCCGCTCGGCAGGTCGGGGCTGCGGTCGACGCCGAGTTGGACGCCCCCACGGGCGGGCTGACCGCGGCCCGGCTCGCCCGGGACCTGGTGGCGGCGCTGCCGGCCGGTGCGCTGCTGGTGCTCGGTTCCTCCACGCCGGTGCGGGACGTCGACCGGGTCGCCGTCCCGCGCCTGGGGCTGACCGTGCTGGCCAACCGCGGGGTCGCCGGCATCGACGGCACCATCTCCACCGCGGTCGGGGCCGCGCTCGCGCACCAGGGCGCCGGCGGCGGGCCGGCGTTCGCGCTGATGGGGGACCTGACGTTCCTGCACGACCTGACCGGGCTGCTGCCCGGGGCGGGGGAGCCCCGGCCGGACCTGACCGTCGTCGTCCCGGACAACGACGGAGGCGGCATCTTCGCCCAGCTGGAACCCGGGCGGCCGCAGTACGCCGCCAGCTACCGGCGGGTGTTCGGCACCCCGCACGGCCGGGACCTGGTGGCGGTGGCGCGCTCGCTCGGCTGGGCGGCGACCCCGGTCAGCGACCCGGCGCAGCTGGTCGCCGCGCTCGGCGCGGGCGGGCCGCGGGTGGTCGTCGTCCGCACCGACGCCGCGGCCGAGGCGGCCCTGGCCACCCGGGTGCGCGCGGCCGCGGTCACCGCGCTCGGCTAGGACTCCTGGGCATCGGTGACCTGTGCGAGGTGCTCGGCTCCTTCGCGCTCCCAGGCGGCACCGAGCCGCGTGCCGACGTCGGTCAGCGCGGCGATGAGTGCGGGCAGCTGGTCGAGGTGGACGACGAGGCTGGCGGCTGGACCGCCGAGCTGCGGGATCCCGTGCAGTGCGACGTGTGGACCGGGTTCCGGGGCAGTGCCGCTGTGGCTGTCGAACCAGCCCCAGACGGTCAGCCGGCGGTCAGCGACCCCGGACATCAGGCGGGTGTCCATGCCCTCGCTCTGCTCCGGCCACTCGGTCATGCCTCACGGTAGTGGTCAGGCCTGGGCGACGGGCAGCTCGCCGGCGGTGGTCGCGGGCCGCGGTCGGGGGAGCGCCGGTGCGGCCGAGGCCTGGGCGAGGAGCAACAGCTCCGCCTCCTCGGCCTCCAGCGGCTTGGCGAACAGCCAGCCCTGGGCCAGGTCGCAGCGCTCGGCCCGCAGCCGGTCGCGCTGGGCCTCGGTCTCCACGCCCTCGGCGACGACCTCCAGCCGCAGCGTGCGGCCCAGCTGGACCAACCCGTGCACGATCGCCGCGTCGTCGGCGGAGCCGTCGAGCAGGCTGACGAACGAGCGGTCGATCTTGAGCACGTCGACGTCGAACTGGCGCAGGTAGCTCAGGGACGAGTAGCCGGTGCCGAAGTCGTCCAGGGCCAGCCGGGTGCCGAGCGCGCGCAGCTCGCAGAGCCGCTCGGCGACGGCGTCCGGGTCGGTGACCAGCGCGGTCTCGGTGACCTCCAGGACCAGGGACGACGGCGTGATGCCACTGGAGGTCAGCGCCTCGGCGACGTGCTCGACCAGGGTGCCGCCGGCCAGCTGCCGCGCGGAGACGTTGACCGCCATCGACAGCGGCGTGGACCGGGGGTGGGCGCGCTGCCAGCGGGCGGCGGTGGCGGTGGCCTCGGCCAGCACCCAGCGGCCGATCGGCAGGATGTGCCCGGAGTCCTCCGCGATCGGGACGAACCGGTCCGGCCCGATCGCGCCGAGGGTGGGGTGCTGCCAGCGGAGCAGCGCCTCGAAGCCGACCACCTGCTCGGTCTGCAGGTCGACGACCGGCTGGTAGACCAGTCGCAGCTGGCCGGCGGCCAGGGCCCCGCCCAGCTCCCGCTCGAGCTCGATCCGCTCCAGCGCCGCGGCGCGCATCGACGGGTCGAACACCACCCACTGGGCGCGGCCGGCGGCCTTGGCCCGGTACATCGCGATGTCGGCGTCGCGGAACAGCGACAGCGGGGTCGCGTCGGGCTCGGCGGCGACGATCCCGATGCTGGCGGCCACGGTCACCCGGTGGCCGTGCAGCAGCACCGGCTCGCCGAGGACCTGCAGCAGCCGCTCGGCCAGCGAGGCGGCGACCGGCAGGCCACCCCGGGTGTCGTCGAGGAGGACGGCGAACTCGTCGCCACCCAGCCGGGCCACGGTGTCCGCCGCCCGGACGACCCCCTGCAGCCGCGTGGCCACCGTGCGCAGCAGGTCGTCGCCGGCCAGGTGGCCGAGGCTGTCGTTGACGTCCTTGAAGCCGTCCAGGTCCAGGCACAGCACGATCGGCGGGCTGCCGGTGCGGCCGGCCCGGCGCAGCGCCTGCTCGGTGTGGTCGAGGAAGAGCGAACGGTTGGCCAGCCCGGTCAGCCCGTCGTGGAAGGCCTGGTGGGCCAGCTCCTGCTCGGCGAGCTTGCGCGGGGTGATGTCGTAGACGCTGACGGCGATGCCGCCGACGTCCGGGTCGTGCCGCAGGTCGACGGCGCGACCGCCCAGCCACACCGTGCCGCCGGTGGGGTGGGCGCCGAGCAGGTCCAGCTCGACCGGTTCACCCGGTGTGAGCCGGGCCCGGTCGAGGGCGGTCATGACGTCGGCGGGGTCGATGCCGATGCCACCGAGCAGCTGGGGCAGCGAGCGCCCGGTGCAGCCGGGGCGCCCGAGCAGCTCGGCCAGCGACCGGGAGTCCGAGGTCAGCCGCCCGTCTCGGTCGACGACGGCGACCGCGTCGGAGGAGGTCACCGCCAGCGCCTCGTACCGCCGGGCCAGGGAGTGGACCTCGGCCCGGGCGCGGTCCTGGTCGGTGAGCAGCCGCTGGGCGCGCACGATGATCAGCACGGTCAGCGTGGCGGTGGCCAGCAGGCCGGGCAGCGGGTCGATGTTCTCGCCGGCCAGCCAGGCCCGGAGCTCGAAGCCACCGGGCACCAGCAGCGGCAGGAAGGCCAGGGTCATCCGCCAGCGTCCGGTCCCGGCCGTGGCGGGTGTGACCGTCGGGCCGGCTGGGAGGTCCGAGCGGTCCCTCCAGGGCAGTGTGGCGAACGCGGCCGCACCGATCAGCCAGCCGGCGTCCAGCCAGCCGCTGACCGTGTCCGGGGCGGCCAGCAACAGCCAGGCCAGGTCGGAGGCGAGCCAGGCGGTGGCGCCGAGTCCGAGCAGCAGTGCCGGCACCCCGACCCGTGACTGCACGACCATGCCGCGCACGACCAGGCCGAGGACCACCGCGTCCAGCAGCGGGTAGGCCGCCCAGATGACCCGGGTGCCCAGCGGCAGGCTGGCGTCGGTCAGCGTCGAGTGCACCGAGCTCTGCCAGACCACCAGCAGGGCGACCACCAGCACGGCCGCGCCGTCGAGCAGGGCGTGGAACCGGGCCCGCGGGTGGGGGTCGCCGTCCCCGGCGTAGACCACCAGGGCGGCCCCGAGGGCGCAGTAGGAGGCCAGGTAGGCGGCGTCGGCGACGGAGACGTCCGGTGGGGAGTCGGCCAGCCACGCGTGCAGCTGCCAGAGCAGGTCACCGAGGGCGTTGAGCGAGACGGCGACCGCGACCCACCGGGCCGCCGGGCCCGGGCGGCACCGCTGGACGCCCAGCCAGGCGGCGACCGCGGCGGTGATGCTGACGACCAGGGAGACGGCCGAGGACACGGTCTCGCCGCCGGTGGCGCCCACCAGGACGACCAGGGCAGCGGCCAGCGACAGCCACGCGGCCGCCGCCGTGCGGCCGCCACCGTTCGCCGTCGTGCTGTCCATGTCCCGTCGTCCCCCTGTCGGTGTCCCGTTCTGGACACTGTCGGGCCGCAGGCGGGACGTCTTGACCCCAGAGCGGCACCCGGCCGGGGGTGCTGCCTCCTCCGGGGGAGACCTCAGTCCTCGAGCGCGGCCTGGAAGGCGGCCAACTTCGCCTGGGTCTCGGCCAGCTCGGCGATCGGGTCGGAGTCGGCGACGATGCCGCAGCCGGCGAACAGCCGGGCCTGCCGTCCGCCGTCGGCACCGGTCAGCTCCGCGCAGCGCAGGGCCAGCCCGAACTCGCCGTCGCCGCGGGCGTCCAGCCAGCCGACGGGCCCGGCGTAGCGGCCCCGGTCCATCCCCTCGAGCTCGGCGATCACCCGGGCGGCGGTGTCGGTCGGGCTGCCACAGACCGCGGCGGTGGGGTGCACGGCGCCCACCAGCTCCAGCAGCCCGGTCGCGTCGTCATCGCGCTGGCGACCGCGGACGTCGCTGGCCAGGTGCCGGACGTTGGGGAGGGTCAGCACGATCGGCTGCTCGGGGACGACGAGCTCGTCGACGAACGGCCGGAGCGCGTCGGCGAGGGAGTCGACGGCGTAGGCGTGCTCGGCGTGGTCCTTGACCGAGGTCTCCAGGCCCGCCGCCAGCCGGTCGTCCTCCGCCCCGGCGCCCCGCGGGGCCGTGCCGGCCAGCACGCGGGCGTCCAGCTCCCGGCCGGTCCGGCGCAGCAGCAGCTCGGGGGTGGCGCCCAGCAGGCCGTCGACGGCGAAGGTCCAGGTGTCCGGGAACCGCTCGGCCAGGCGCAGCAGCAGGCGGCGGGGGTCCAGCGGGCGGTCGGCGGTGACCAGCAGGTCACGGGCCAGCACCACCTTGTCCAGCTCACCGGCGTCGATCCGGGCGACCGCGGCGGCGACGGCGCCGCACCAGGCCATCGGGTCCAGGGCCCCGTCGGCGTAGGCGAGCCGGCCGATCGAGGTGGCCGCGTGCTGCGTCGAGGTCTCGACGACCGTGAGCTCCTCGTCGTCCGCGTCGCCGGTGACGGTCACCCAGGTGCACCCGTCGCGCCGGCCCACGACGACCTCGGGGACGACGAACACCGACGTCCCCACCGTCGGGTCGAAGGCGACGGAGGCGAACAGGACCGGCCCGGAGCCGGGGACGCCGACCGGGTCGTGGACCTCGGTGTCCGCGCAGCGCCGGGCCCACCAGTCGGCGGCCTCGGTGAGCGCACCGGGGCCGGAGACCTCCAACCGGTCGGCTTCGCCCCAGCCGACCAGGCCCTCGCCGCGGCGCACCCAGGCCAGCGCACCGTCGCGGGGGAGCAGGGTCAGCAGCGGCGTGCGCCGGGTGCCCAGCGGGGTGGTGGTGACCGCCGCCGCGCTGGTCGCGGTGCGTGCGGCTGCCGTGGTCACCGCTCCAGGGTAGGAGGCGCGCAGGTAGCGTCGCCGCCGTGGCGACCGGGGAACGGGCTGGGGCAGCAGGGACGCGAGCCGGGCTGGACAAGCGGCCGGCGGAGGTCGCGGCGATGTTCGACCGGGTCGCCGGCCGGTACGACCTGACCAACACGGTGCTCTCCGCCGGGCTGGACGCCGGCTGGCGTCGGGCCACCCGCGAGGCGCTGGGTGCGCGACCGGGCGCCACCGTGCTCGATGTCGCAGCAGGGACAGGGGTCTCCACCGTCGAGCTCGCCGCCGGGGGCGTGCGCGCGATCGCCTGCGACTTCTCCCAGGGCATGCTGCGCGCCGGGGCGTCCCGGCCGGTGCCGAAGGTGGCCGGGGACGCGATGGCGCTGCCGCTGGCCGACGAGAGCGTCGACGGCGTCGTCATCTCCTTCGGCCTGCGCAACGTCGCCGACCCGCAGGCCGCGCTGCGCGAGTTCTCCCGGGTGACCAGGCCCGGCGGCACGCTGGTGGTCTGCGAGTTCTCCAGCCCCACGTTCGCCCCGTTCCGCACCGTCTACACCGAGTACCTGATGCGGGCCCTGCCGGCGATCGCCCGGGCGGTGAGCAGCAACCCGGAGGCCTACGTCTACCTGGCCGAGTCGATCCGCGCCTGGCCCCCGCAGCCGGAACTGGCCCGGTGGCTGCAGGGCGCCGGCTGGGCCGACGTCGCGTGGCGCGACCTGACCGGCGGCGTCGTCGCCCTGCACCGCGGCACCCGGGTCTAGGGACGGCTGCTCATGGGCGCTCCCTCGCGTGGCGCCCAGGTGCTGATCGTCGTCTCGCTCCTGGGCATGTTCGGCCTCGCAGCCTGGCAGGGGCGGCTGGTGTGGGAGATCAGCGGTCCGTCCGTCTTCGTCCTCGTCTTCTGCCCACCTGCGGCCTGCGCGGCTCTCGCCCTGCGGGTCGAGAGCGTTCGCGGGACGGTGCTGGCCCCTGCGGCGGTCGCTGGGCTCGGAGTGGTGTCCGTCGCCTGGGCGTTGTTCACGGGCTTGGCCGGCGGGCTGCACCTCCTGGCGCCGGCGCTCCTCCTGCTGGTCGCTGCGGTGGTCTCGTGGATCGCCAGGCAGCCGAGACCCGTCACCCGGTCACGGGACTGATCGAGGGCGCGCCCTTCACCGGCCGGAC
Source organism: Modestobacter sp. VKM Ac-2984 (assembly GCF_026967985.1). Lineage (GTDB taxonomy): Bacteria > Actinomycetota > Actinomycetes > Mycobacteriales > Geodermatophilaceae > Modestobacter. The sequence continues at coordinate 124,537 of NZ_JAPVBJ010000005.1, forward strand.
CTCGACCTCCGCCTGTCATCTGACGAGGCGGAGGTCGAGGTCCGCGGAGGTCGAGCGCTTGCGCCGGCAGCACGGGTGGGGGATGAGCACGGACGGTGGTGGAGAACCCGACGTCCTGGTGCATCCGGAAGCCGACCGTCCCTGGAGGTGACGATCCCGTAACGAGGCGACGGCCCCAGGCTCCCTGCGCCGGTCCGCGGGTACGTCGGAAGTCGCGGTGGACGTGAAGAGTCCGCCGACATCCGTCAGAACACACCCTCCTTGAGGAGAACGACGATGCGCACCTTCACCCATGGCCGTACCGCGCGCCTGACCACCGCGATCGCCGCTGCCTCGGCGATCGCGCTGACCGGCTGCAGCGATGACTCGGCCGGCCCCGAGGCTGGGGCCGTCACGACCGACGACCTGACGGGCATCGAGGACCAGCTGGGAGAGTTCGAGGAGCGGCTCGGGGCGCTGGAGGACAGCGTCGGGGCCGGGGCCGGGGCCGGGGCCGGGGCCGGAGCCGGAGCCGGAGCCGGGGCCGGTGCCGGTGCTGGCGAAGAGGCAGGCATCGTCGGTCAGCAGGTCACCGTCAGCGCCGAGGTCTCCGAGTTGTTCACGACCACCGATGTCGGCAGCGCATTCCGGATCGCCGGTGAGAGCGGGCCGTCGATCGCCGTGCTCGCCGCCCAGCCGCCGGAGGGGCTGGACGTGAACGACGTCGTGCAGATCAGCGGGACGGTCGCGATGATCGACCGGGCCACCTTCGAGCAGGACTTCGGCATCGCTGAGGACGAGCTCTTCGAGGACCCGGACGCCTTCTTCGGCACCGCGGAGGGCCAGCCGGCCATCGTGGCGAGCGAGGTCGAGGTGCTCCAGGAGCAGGCCGAGGAGTGACCTGACAGGTCTCGACGACCGTCCGTCCGTGCCGAGGCGCGGACCGATCGACGCGGGCCGGGGGCGGTGCCAACGGGCGCGCCGCCACCGGCTCAGCGTGTCTTCGCGGGCAGGTGACGGGTCCCGGGATCGGTGGATGTACCGGCGACCGGAGGAGCCGCCTCGCCTGAGTGCCACCGTCCACGGGGCCAGCGACCTGACCGGCGGTGGCGGTGTCGTCGCGCTGCACCGCTGCACCCGGGTCTAGCCGTCGGCCAGCACGGCCGCCAGCACGTCGCCGGCGCGCTGCCGTTCGACCGCGTTGGTCTCTGCTGCACCGGCGTACACGATCACCGCCTTCCACAGCGCCCAGGCGCGGCCGCGGGCCCAGGTGCCCTCGTCCAGGTCAAGGCCGGCCCGGAAGGCGGCCCGGCTCCGGTCGGAGAAGAGCGTCCAGGCGACGACGAGGTCGCACGCCGGGTCGCCCACCCCGCAGGTGCCGAAGTCCAGCACCGCGGCCAGCTGGCCGTCCCGCACGAGCAGGTTGCCGGCCGCGACGTCGCCGTGGAACCAGCGTGGCGGCCGGTCCCAGGAGGTCGCGGTCGCAGCCGCCCAGACGGCGGTGGCCACCCGGCCGTCGATCGCGTCGCCGAGCGCCTCGATCGCCGCGTGCGTCTCGGTCGCGTAGTGGCTGAGCGGGGCGCCGCGGAACCAGCTGTGCGACCCGGCCGGTGGCCCGTCGGTCGGGTCCACCTGCTGGAGGGCGGCGAGGAAGCCGGCCAGGTCGGTGGCGAACGTGCTGAGGTCAGCGACCGGCGCAGCGGATGCGTCGGTCCCCTCCAGCCAGCGGTACACCGACCACGGCCACGGGAAGCCCGCCCCGGGAACCCCCTGGCCGAGCGGCACGGGGATCGGCAGCGGCAGCCGCGGCGCCAGGCGAGGGAGCCAGGTCTGTTCCTTGTCCACCTGGCCGGCGTAGGCCGCCGCGCTCGGCAGCCGGACGAGCATCTCCGCACCGAGCCGGAACGCGCGGTTGTCCCAGCCGCCCGGCCGCACCGGGACGACCGGGAGGTGCGCCCACTCCGGGAACTGGCTCTCGACCAGCCGGCGCACCAGCGGGACGTCGATGCGCGGAGTGCTCATCGGATCACCGTGCCTGTCCCGGCCTGCCCGGGCCGTCGACTCCCCGGCCCGGTCAGCCGGCGCGGCGGCCCAGCGCGCGGTAGGTCCAGCCCGCGGCGACCCAGCGGTCACGGTCGAGTGCGTTGCGGCCGTCCAGCATCCGCTTCTGCCCGACGATCTTCCCGAAGGACACCGGGTCCAGGTCCCGGTACTGCTGCCACTCGGTGAGCACGAGGACCGCGTCGGCGCGGTCGGCGGCCTCCTCGGGGGTGTCCACGGCATCCAGCTGGGGCCAGCTGCGGCGGATGTTGTCCCCGGCCGCCGGGTCGGTCACGCGCACCGCGGCACCCTGCAGCTGCAGCTGCGCGGCGACATTCAGTGCCGGGGAGTCGCGGATGTCGTCGCTGTTGGGCTTGAACGCCGCTCCCAGCACCGCCACCCGCTTGCCGACCAGCGACCCGTCGCAGACCTCACGGGCCAGGTCCACCATCCGGATCCGGCGGCGCATGTTGATGTTGTCGACCTCGCGCAGGAACGTCAGCGCCTGGTCGGCACCGAGCTCACCGGCGCGGGCCATGAACGCCCGGATGTCCTTGGGCAGACAGCCACCGCCGAAGCCGAGGCCGGCGTTGAGGAACTTGCGGCCGATCCGGTCGTCGTGCCCGATCGCATCCGCCAACTGCTTCACATCGGCGCCGGTGGCCTCGCACAGCTCGGCCATCGCGTTGATGAAGGAGATCTTCGTGGCCAGGAACGAGTTCGCCGCCGTCTTCACCATCTCCGCCGTCGCGTAGTCGGTGACCACCTGCGGAGTACCGGCCGCCACGATCGAGGCATAGACCTCGTCCAGCATCGCCCGCGCCGTCTCACCGTCGGCGCCGGCCGGCAGGCCGTAGACCAGCCGGTCCGGGTGCAGCGTGTCCTGCACCGCGAAGCCCTCCCGCAGGAACTCCGGGTTCCAGGCCAGCATCGCCCCCGGCACCTTGCCCTCGACCATCTCGGCCAGCCTCGTTGCGGTGCCCACCGGGACCGTGGACTTCCCGGCGACCAGCTCCCCCGGCTCCAGCACGTCCAGCAGCGACTCGACCGCGGCCTCCACGAAGCGCATGTCCGCGGCGTACTCCCCGCGCCGCTGCGGCGTCCCGACGCAGACGAAGTACACCGCCGACCCGGCGGCGTCGGCCATGTCGGAGCTGAAGCGCAGCCGCCCGGACTCCAGCGAGCTGCTCAGCAGCTCCTCGAACCCCGGCTCGTAGAACGGCGCCTTCGCCCGCTGCAGTGCGTGGACCTTGGACTGGTCGACGTCGACGCCGACGACGTCGTGCCCGAGCTCGGCCATCGACGCCGCGTGCACGGCGCCCAAGTAGCCACAACCGATGACGGCGATCTTCATGGGTCTCCTGGTGTCGAGGGGGCGTCGGATGCCGGCACACGTGTCCTGCCGCTGGGCGGCACGGACGCTGCGGCCGCCGGCTCCGAACGCACGCTAGGGCTACCCAGCGTGACTGCGCCACTTGGGCGATCATGGGCATCCTCACCCAGACGCGCTGCTGATCACCCCTTGCAAGTGAAAAGCGACGGTCTGCGACGTCACCGAGAGTTAACACACTCTTCTGCATGACCTCCGGCGGAGTGGGCACCCGACCGCCCGACATGCGCCCTGATCGGCACTGCTGGAGTGGACTGCCGGCTGGTCGGGAGTGCTCCACAGTCCTGAGCACAGGGAGCTGCCGAGAGTGGTCGACGTCCTGACCTTCCTCACCGAGAACTGGTACGCCGCGCTACCGATCGGAGTCGTCGGCGTCCTGTCCTGGTCGATCTGGCTGATCCGCAAGATCATGTCCGCCGGCTACCGGTCGTTGGTGAACGACTTCCGAACCACGACCTCCGTGGTCGTCCCGTCGTTCCGGGAGGACCCGGACGTGCTCGACCGGTGCCTGGACACCTGGCTCGGGCAGGACCCGACGGAGGTCATCGTCGTCCTGGACGTCGAGGACGCGGAGGCGTTCGCCCGCCTCACCGCCCGCGAGGACCCGCGGCTGACGGTGATCTCGTTCGCGCACGAGGGCAAGCGGTCGGCGCTCGGCGTCGGCATCCGAGCAGCCACCAGTGAGGTCGTGGTCCTCTGCGACTCGGACACGAACTGGCAGTCGGGCCTGCTCGAGGCCGTCCAGATGCCGTTCGTCGACCCCGAGGTCGGCGCGGTGGGCACCCGGCAGAACGTGCACCTGCCCACCTCGAACATCTGGCGTCGCGTCGCGGACTGGATCATCGACCTCCGCTACCTGGACTACGTGCCGGCCACCTCGCGGGCCGGCGCGGTCGTGTGCGTCTCGGGCCGGACGGCGGCCTACCGGCGCGCCGCCGTGCTCCCGGTCCTGGAGAACCTCGAACACGAGTTCTTCCTGGGGCGGCGGTGCATCGCCGGTGACGACGGCCGGCTCACCTGGCTGGTGCTGGCCAGCGGCTACAAGACGGTGCACCAGGACAGCGCCCGTGCGCTGTCCATGTTCCCCAGCACGTTCCGTGCCTTCTGCAAGCAGCGGATCCGCTGGAGCCGCAACTCCTACCGCTGCTACCTGACCGCGGCGTGGAAGGGCTGGCTGTGGCGGGTGCCGCTGGTCAGTCAGATCACCGTCCTGCAGATCCTGTTCACGCCGGTGACGATGTTCGCGGCCGTCTTCTACGTCGTCGCCTCGAGCTTCAGCGACCGCGGCTGGATCGCCCTGGCGCTGTCGCTGACCTGGGTGTTCGTCGGCCGTGCGATCCGCAGCATCAGCCACCTGCGGCGTCGGCCGAGCGACATCGCGATCCTGCCGCTCGTCGCCCTGGTCATCGTCCTGGTGGCCCTGCCGATCAAGACCTACGCCCTGCTCACCATGAACAAGCAGGGCTGGCTCACCCGGCATGCAGGCCTCACCGGCGGCGAGGGCCAGGACGAGGCCAGCCTCGTCAGCACCTCCTCGGCCGCCCCGGTCGCGGCGGTGACCGCGTGAGCGGGCGGGAGGTGGGCACGGTGACCCGGCTGCTCACCGTCAGCGCAGCGGTCGCCGCCGTGCTGGGCGTGGCCGTCGTCTGGGGCCCGCTGGAGGGCACCGACCCGTCGGCACAGGCCGGGACGACCGTGGCGCCGGCCGCCGCCGCGGCCCCGGTGTCCAGCGTCGCGGCCGAGCGGCAGAGCGCCATCCTCACCGCCGAGGACGAGCGGTTGCTGACGATCGTCGGCTCCATCCGGCCGGGTTCGCCGCCCTACGTGCAGGAGCACGACGGCACCCGGACGCTCGTGCTGACCGCCGGTGGCCTGGCGTACGGGCTGTCGGACCTCATCGAGCTGGGCGCCGCCGAGGTCCAGCCGGACGGGGTCGTGTTGCTGACCGAGCACGTGTTCGTGGCCCCCGGCGCGCGGCTGATCATCGATGCCCCGGGAACGACCCTCCGGCTGCGCAGCGGGATCTCGGGCTTCGTCTCCCTGGTCGCCTGGAAGGCCGACATGACCCTCGCCGGTGCTGACGGGCAGCCGCTCACGGTGACCAGCTGGAGCAGCAGGAAGCGCGGCCCGGACCCCAGCCCCGTCGACGGCCGCGCCTACGTGCGCGACGCGAGCGGTGCGATGGAGCTGCGCCACGTGACCGTCAGCGACCTGGGCTTCTGGTCCGGCCGCACCAGCGGGGTCGCGTGGACGGGCAGCTCCAGCACGGAGGCGACCGGCGCCATCATGGGCTCGACGTTCCGTGACAACCACTACGGCGCCTTCGCCTCCAAGGCCGAGGAGCTGACCGTGATCGGCTCGGACTTCTCCGACAACGCCGTCGACGGGCTGTCCCTGCACCGCAGCACCGCGCAGACGGTGATCGAGGACTCGACGGCGCGCGGCAACGGGCGGCACGGCTTCTCCGCCGACCAGGGCTCGGAGTCGGTGACCTACACGGACGTGACAGCGGAGAAGAACGCCGCCTACGGCATCTTCTTCAGCGGCACCCCGCTGTCGGACGGCCGGTCCGCCGGCGGCGCCTCGCTGCGCGCCTACGGCGAGGTCCACGTCGACGGCGGGGTCTTCCGGGAGAACGGCAAGGCCGGGCTGCGCGTGGTCGACGGCGACGACGTGACCATCACCGGCACCCGGGTCGCCGACAACACCGACGGCATCGTGCTGGTGGGGACGGCGGCGCCCACGGCGGTGCAGGGCAGCACCGTCTCCGGCAACGACCGGTTCGGGATCACCGTGAGCGGGGGAGAGGCCGCCGTGACCGGCAACAAGGTGTCCGGCTCCGAGACCGCCATCCGCGTGCGGGACGCAGCCGTGGACGTCGTCGACAACAACGTCCGTGAGGCGACCTCGCACGCCATCTCGGTGGTCGGTGCCTCGGCCGGCTCCACCGTCGAGGAGAACACCATCGGCGGCCGGGGGCCCAGCGGGCTGGACGTCTACCGGGTGGCCGAGGGCGTGTCGATCGACCTCGCCACCAACGACGTCGGGGGCTGGACCCGGGACCGGGACAACTGGACGTACTGGTCCACGTTCATCCCCAACCACCCGATGCTGCTCCTCTGGGTCCTGGTCCTGGGCGTGCCCGTGCTGCTCGGCATCCGGGCCCGGCGCTCAGCGGTCGCGCCCGGCACCAAGCCGTACGGGGACGACATCCGCCGGGAGTGGCAGCCGCCGGCCCGGGTCGAGGTCGGCCGCCGCACCGCCGGGGGCCGGTCCTGACCCGGCGGCGGGCGCCGGGGGGTGGCGGCGTGGCGACGGCCTACGGTGGCCGGATGCGCCGACTCGTCCCGCTGCTCGGGGCCCTGGTCCTGCTCGGCGCCTGCTCCTCCGCCGACCGCGACGACCCGGAGGCGGCGCCGGCGCCCGCCGACACCGCCGCGCCCGCTCCGTCGGGGGCGTCCACGCCGGCCACGCCCCCTCCAGCAGCGGTCGCCGGGTGCGAGGGCGCCCAGGTCGTCGACGTCAGCACCGGGGCGCAGCTGCAGCGCGCGCTGGACGACGCCACGGCCGGGCAGGTCATCCGGCTGGCCGACGGCCGGTACGAGGGGAACTTCGTGGCGACCGCGGAGGCCACGGTGGACGCCCCGATCCACCTGTGCGGCAGCCGGGGCGCCGTCCTCGACGGCGGTGAGATCGACGGCAACTACACCCTGCACCTCAGCGGTGCGGACCACTGGCGGGTCACGGGGCTGACGGTGACCGGTGGGCAGAAGGGCGTGATGGTCGACGCGGGGGTCGGCAACCGGATCGAGGGCCTCCTGGTGACCTCGATGGGCGACGAGGCGATCCACCTGCGCACCCACAGCACCGACAACGTCGTCGTGGGCAACACCATCCGGGACACCGGGCTCCGCAAACCCCAGTTCGGCGAGGGCATCTACGTGGGCACGGCCGAGAGCAACTGGTGTCAGATCAGTGACTGCGAGCCGGACCGCAGCGATCGCAACGTCGTCGATGGCAACGACATCGCCGGGACGACCGCAGAGGCGGTGGACATCAAGGAGGGCACGACCGGCGGCATGCTCCGCGGCAACAGCTTCGACGGCTCGGACATGGTCGAGGCCGACTCCTGGGTCGACGTCAAGGGCAACGACTGGACGGTCGCGGACAACACCGGCACCGCGGCGCCGGTGGACGGCTTCCAGGTGCACGAGGTGGTCGACGGCTGGGGCCGGGGCAACGTCTTCACCGGCAACACCGGGTCGGTCGACGGGGACGGCTACATGATCAACGTCGCCGGTCCCCGGACGATCCGGGAGAACAACCGGGTCAGCTGCGACAACGACGCCGGTGGCGCCGACCAGGGGATCAGCAACATCGACTGCGGCAGGGCCTGACCGCGCCGGGCGGGGTCGGTGGCCGACCCCGCCCGGACGGCGCCTCCGGGAGCCCGCTGCCCGGCTCGCGCGCCCCACCAGGAACACCCCACCCACCTGGGTGGACACGGGTGCAGGGTCGTTGACCCAGCCGGGTCCGATCACGATGCTGAGCCGCCGGACGACGGTCGTCGTCCCCTCCCGGGAAGGCGTGCTGCATCGATGAGCCACCTCTGGGGGGCAGGTGGATCTGCCCCCGTCGCCTGGCCCGCAGCCGCCATGGGGGAGCCGCGGGGCCAGGCACCGGCGCGTCGCCGTCCCGGAGCTGCGCTGACGGCCGCAGTCCTGGCCCTCGTCTCCGCCGGGCTGCTCCTGCTGTCACTGGTGACCGTGCTGGCCGAGGCGGCCACCGGGCTGGGGACCGCCTCCGCCGAGCGGTCGTCGACGATCGTCGGCGTCGTCCTGACCGCGGCGCTGACCGCGCTGCTCCTGCTGGGCGCCGTCTGCCTGCTGCGGGGCGCCGGGCGCACGCTCCTGCTGGCGGGCAGCTGGCTGGAGGTGGGCGTCACCCTGGTCACCATCGCCTGGTGGTCGGGCGAGGGCCGCTGGACGGAGGAGTCCTCGCCCCTGGTCGCCGGAGCAGGCCTCCTGCTCGCCCTTCTACTGGCGCTGGTGCAGACGGGGTCGGCGCACCACCGGTCGGTCGGCCGGTGGCTGGCGGGCTCCGCCGAGGCGCCACGGGTCTTCCCCGCCGGTCGCACCGGCGGCCGGCTGCTCATCGCCGTGCTCGCCCCGGTCGCCACGCTCGCCCTGGCCACGGTCGTCGTGGTCGCGGTCGCCGGGGACCCGGGCGCCGCGGCGCTCGCTGACCGGCTCCACGCGACCGGTGTCGACGTGCGTTCCTCGGGTGAGCTCCTCCGCCTGCCGACCGAGCCACCGGAGCCCGGCTGGCCGGGCTGGGCGGTGGATCTCGCCCCGGGCGCGGAGGCCTGCTTCGCCGGGTCGATGGCTGCCTGCGACGACCTGTACTGGGAGAGCGTCGTGGGGGGCGTCCACGAGCAGTACGGCTCGACCTGCGGTGGCCGGCTCACCGAGGAGGTCGAGGGCGGCTGTGTGACGTTGTCGGGTCGCCGGATCAACTGATCGGGTGACCTCGGGCCCCACCGGTTTGACCCGCAGATGATCACTGACCACCCTGATCAGCCGGACGGCGGTGGCGCCGTCGACGAGGAACGGGGTTCGCACGCCGATGAGTCACGCGTACCGCCCAGCAGGTGACGGTGGAGCGGGCGACCAGCCTTCGCGGGACCGGTCGGGTGACCAGGCCCCGGGGACCGGGACGCCGGCGTCCGGTGCAGCGCCGATCGGAGGGTCGCCGTCCGGGCCGCCTCCGGTGGCACCGCCGCCCAGGATCCCCGTGCGGCGTCCGGCGGCGGCGGTGGCGGCTGCGGTGTTCGGGTTCCAGGCAGCTGCAGCAGCTCTGTCGGTGGTGCTCCTCGCCGACTCCGTGGCCGTGGTGCTGGGCGTGCCCGAGGGCGGTGACCGGGCCTGGTGGCTCGCCGGGCAGCTGCTGAGCTGTGCGCTCGCCGCCCTCCTGCTCTTCGGCGGCGTGCAGCTGATCCGTGGGGTCGGGCGGCTCTTCGTGCTGGTGGGCACCCTGTCGGAGCTGGTGTTGGTCCTGGGTGGGCTCGTCTGGGCCCTGGTCCGGTGGCCGGAGGCCGAGGACGTCGAGACCGGTCTGCCCGGCGTCGCCGGCGACCTCGTCGACCTGGTCAGCGGGTGGCTGATCGCCTCCGTAGCGCTGTACCTCGGGTGGTTGGTCCTGCGGGTGTGGCTGGTCCTGGCGCCGTCGGTGGGCCGCTGGCTGCACGCTGAGCGCATCACTGGCCAGCGGCCGGACTGGTCGCCGGAGCAGGGAGGACGGACCAGCCCGCCCGTCCGGAGCACCGGACGGGCCGGCTGGGCGGTGTTCCTGCCGATCGGCGCGCTCGCCGCGGTGACGGTGCTGCTGGGCCTGTTGGGCCGGTCGCTGCCCCCCGGGCTGCTGGGCGACGCCGAGGTCGACGCAGGCGCCAGCTACCAGGGCGACAGCCCGTGGGGGCTGGAGTTCTACCGGGGCGGCGAGCCGTTGGCCCCGCCGTCCGCCGGTGACGAGCCGTACCTCCGCGCGGCGGACGCCGATGCACGCAGCTGCTACGCCGGCGACATGGCGGCCTGCGACGCCCTCTACTTCGCCTCCCCGGTCGGGGACGTCTACGAGTGGTACGGGTCCTCCTGCGCCGGTCGGCTGGACCACGGGAGCGCTGGCGGCTGCGTCGACGAGCTGGGCCTCATGGTCGACTGACCTGCGACGTCGTCGTCTGGACGCGACCTCGCCGCGGACCGAGAACGAGGAGGTGGTGATGTGGTTCGCCAAGCCGTCCCGTCTCCGGGAGCCCGGGCGCTGATCGTCGTCTCACTCCTGGGCGTCCTCGGCCTCGCGGTCTGGCTGGGTCCCCGGGTGTGGGAGATCAGCGGGTCGGCCGTCTTCTTCCTCGTCTTCGGCCCACCTGCGGCCTGCGCGGCGCTCGCCCTGCGGGTCGAGCGCGTCCGCGGGACGGTGCTGGCCCCTGCGGTCGTCGCTGCGCTCGGGCTGGTGTCCGCCGCGTGGGGGCTGGTCACGTTGCTGAGTGGTGGGCTGTACCTCCTGGTACCTGCGCTCCTGCTGGTGTCCGCCGCCGTGGTCTCGTGGGTCGACAGACGGCCGGACGCCTCGTGGACGCGCTGACCCGGACGCCGAGTGTCGAGATGTCGACGCCTGGTGCCCGGACCAGACGTGCACAGCTCGTCACCCGGTGAGCGCCGCCCGGGCCGGCCGGCGAGGTGTTGCGCCCGGAGCGGACGGCGTTCCCTGTCCGCCTCGGGAGGAGCAGGCTCCGGGGCATGACGATCCCGCCCACCCCCGAGCCCCAGCCGCCCTCGCCGTCCCCGTCGCCGACCGACCCGATCTCCCCGCCGGCCCCGGCGCCCGTCCCGGGCCCGGACCCGACCGACCCCACCGCGCCGCCGCCCGCCCCGGCCCCCGGGCCGCTGTGAGCCGCTGACCTGCGCTCTCACGGCCTGTCAGGACCCCCGGTGTGAACTCGATCACCGGGGGTCCTGGTGTTCCGACACCCCTTCGGCATAGGCTTCGGCCACTCGACCTTGTGAACCAGTTCACAAGCACAGGGTGAAGCAGTTCACAAGGGGTCGCCCGGTCGTCGGATGTGAGCGGAGGTCGTCGCAGTGGTCCGCCCGAGGTCGTGCACGCCCCCCACCGTCCCGCGGAACGCCTGTCACGGGGGCTGCTGATGCTGTCGAACTACGTGCCCCTGGTCGGGCTCTTCGTGCTCGCCGCGGGCTTCGCGCTCTTCTCGGTCACCGCAGCACCGTTCATCGGCCCGCGCCGCTACAACAGCGCGAAGGTGCAGGCCTACGAGTGCGGGATCGAACCGGTCGACCAGCCGCTCACCGGCGGACGGATCCCGGTCAAGTACTTCCTCACCGCGATGCTCTTCATCGTCTTCGACATCGAGATCGTCTTCCTCTACCCGTGGGCCGTCGCCAACGACGCGCTGGGCCTGTGGGGCCTCGGCGCGATGGCGGTCTTCATCGGCACCGTCTTCATCGCCTTCGTCTACGAGTGGCGCCGCGGGGGGCTGGAGTGGGACTGATCGACACAGGACCGACCGACACAGGACCGACGGACACGAGACCGACGACGGACGGGGGGCGCTGAGATGGGCCTGGAGGAGAAGCTCCCGAGCGGCGTCCTGCTGACCAGCGTCGAGAAGCTCGTCAACTGGACCCGCAAGTCCTCGCTCTGGCCGGCCACGTTCGGCCTGGCCTGCTGTGCGATCGAGATGATGGCGTCCGGCGCCGGCCGCTACGACCTGGCCCGCTTCGGCATGGAGGTCTTCCGCGCCTCCCCGCGCCAGGCCGACCTGATGATCGTGGCGGGGCGGGTCAGCCAGAAGATGGCCCCGGTCCTCCGGCAGATCTACGACCAGATGCCCGAGCCGCGGTACGTGCTCGCCATGGGCGTCTGCGCCAGCTCCGGCGGCATGTTCAACAACTACGCGATCGTGCAGGGCGTCGACCACATCGTCCCGGTGGACATGTACCTGCCCGGCTGCCCGCCGCGGCCGGAGATGCTCACCGACGCCATCCTCAAGCTGCACCACAAGATCCAGCACCAGCCGCTGGGCGCCAAGCGCGCCCGGGAGCAGGCCGCCGCCCGCGCCAACGGCACGGCACCGGAGCTGCACCTGGCGATGCCCTCCAGCGTCCGGGCGGACCCGGCGGCGAAGCGCGCCTACGAGCAGGCCGCCGCCGAGGGCCGCACCGGCCAGTTCGCCATCGAGCAGCGCGGAGGCAACGCCGTCGCCCTGCCCGGAGCGGACCGATGAGCGACGAGGCCGGCTTCGGGGCCGCGACCGAGCCCGGCGGGGGCTTCCGCAAGGGCGCCTTCGGCGTCACCGGCAGCGGCGACACCTCCGGCTTCGGCGGCCTCGTCCGGGTCGAGCCCGGCGGCGCCGTCGCGCTGCACACCACCGACCGGCCCTACGGCGGCTGGTTCGACGAGGTCACCGACGCGCTGATCGACGCCGTCGGCGCGGCCACGTACGCCGCCGCCGTCCACCGGGTCCTGGTCGACCGGGGCGAGATCACGTACTTCGTCGCCCGCGAGCACCTGCTCACCCTGGTCCAGGCGCTGCGGGACGACGAGTCGCTGCGCTTCGAGCTGTGCAGCAGCGTCTCCGGCGTCGACTACGCCGACAGCGGCGGCCCGGCCGCGACGCCCGAGCGGCCCCGGCTGCACGTCGTCTACCACCTGACCTCGATGACCTACCGCCGCCGGGTCCGGCTCGAGGTGGCCGTCACCGCCGAGGACCCGCACGTCCCGTCGGTCAGCTCCGTCTACCCCACGGCGGACTGGCACGAGCGGGAGGCCTGGGACATGTTCGGCATCGTCTTCGACGGCCACCCGGCGCTGACCCGGATCCTCATGCCCGACGACTGGGAGGGCCACCCCCAGCGCAAGGACTACCCGCTCGGCGGCGTCCCGGTCGAGTACAAGGGCGCCCAGATCCCCCCGCCCGACGAGCGCCGGAGCTACCGATGACGACGACGAGCGACCCGTACGCCGGCTCCCGGGAGACCACCGAGGGCCGGGTCTACACGGTCACCGGCGGCGACTGGGACCAGACCTTCGGCGCCGACACCCACGACGACGAGCGGCTCGTGGTCAACATGGGCCCGCAGCACCCCTCGACCCACGGGGTGCTCCGGCTGGTGCTCGACCTCGAGGGCGAGACCGTCACCCAGGCCCGCGTCGTCATCGGCTACCTGCACACCGGCATCGAGAAGACGACGGAGTACCGCACCTGGACCCAGGGCACGACCCTGGTCACGCGGATGGACTACCTGGCCCCGCTGTTCAACGAGACCGCCTACTGCCTGGCCGTGGAGAAGCTGCTCGGCATCGAGGCGCCGCCCCGGGCGCAGACCATCCGGGTGCTGGTCATGGAGCTCAACCGGATCGCCTCGCACCTGGTCGCGCTGGCCACCTTCGGCATGGAGATGGGCGCGCTCACCGGCATGACCAACGGCTTCCGGGAGCGGGAGCTGGTCCTCGACGTGCTCGAGGAGATCACCGGGCTGCGGATGAACCACGCCTACGTCCGCCCCGGCGGGCTGGCGCAGGACCTCCCCGAGGGCGCCGTCGAGTCCGTGCGGGAGCTGCTCGCCGTCCTCCCCGAGCGGGTCGCGGGCACCCACCGGCTGCTCACCGGTCAGCCGATCTGGCAGCGCCGGCTCAAGGACGTCGGCTACCTGGACCTCACCGGCTGCGTGGCCCTCGGCGTCACGGGGCCCGTGCTCCGCGCGGCCGGGCTGCCCTGGGACATGCGCAAGGTCGAGCCGTACCTGGGCTACGAGACCTACGACTTCGAGGTGCCGACGGCCGACACCTGCGACGCGTGGGGCCGCTACCTGGTGCGGATGGGCGAGATCACCGAGTCCATCAAGATCATCGGTCAGGCGCTGGACCGGCTGGAGCCCGGGCCGGTGATGGTCGAGGACAAGAAGATCGCCTGGCCGGCGCAGCTGTCCCTCGGCGCCGACGGGATGGGCAACTCCCTGGACCACGTCCGGCACATCATGGGCCAGTCGATGGAGGCCCTGATCCACCACTTCAAGCTGGTCACCGAGGGCTTCCGGGTGCCGGCCGGCCAGGTCTACACGGCCATCGAGTCCCCCCGCGGGGAGCTCGGCTACCACGTGGTCAGCGACGGCGGGACCCGCCCGTTCCGGGTGCACGTCCGTGACCCCAGCTTCGTCAACCTGCAGGCCACCGCGGCGATGAGCGAGGGCGGCATGATCGCCGACGTCATCGCCGCGATCGCCTCCATCGACCCCGTGATGGGGGGCGTCGACAGATGAGCGCACTGCCGGGGTCGGAGGAGGGGACGGCGGTCACCGGGCTGGACTCCAGCCCGGTCGAGCCGGCCGCCCCGGACCTGCCGCCGCTGACCGAGCAGACCGAGGCCGAGGCCCGCGAGCTGATGGCCCGCTACCCGCAGGAGCGGTCGGCGCTGCTGCCGATGCTGCACCTGGTCCAGTCGGTGCAGGGCTACGTCTCGCCCGAGGGCGTCGGCTTCTGCGCCCGGCTGCTCGGGCTGACCAAGGCCGAGGTGGGCGCGGTCGCGACCTTCTACACGATGTACAAGCGGCATCCGACCGGCCGGCACCTGGTCAGCGTCTGCACCAACACGCTCTGCGCCGTCCTGGGCGGGCAGCGGATCTACGACGCCGTCTCCGCCGACCTCGGCGTCGGCCACGACCAGACCGCGCCCGACGGCTCGGTCACCCTCGAGCACGCCGAGTGTCTGGCCGCCTGCGACTACGCGCCGGTGGTCACCGTCGACTACGAGTTCTACGACCAGCAGGACGTCGAGTCGGCCCGGGCGCTGGTCACCGCACTACGGATGGGGGAGAAGCCGCCGCCCACCCGCGGGGCGCCGCTGACCGACTTCCGCGGTGTCTCCCGCCAGCTGGCCGGCTTCTCCCAGCACGCCGACCTCGAGGCCGAGCGGGCGGCGATCGACGGCCCGTCGGCCGGTGGACCGACGCTGGTCGGGGTGCGGCTGGCCGCCGAGCGCGGTGAGTCCGCGCCGCCGATGGGCGACGCCCAGCCCGAGCAGGCACCCGAGCCGGACGTCGAACCCGCCGGAGCGCCGGGCGAGACGCCGTCCGAGCAGGCCGCCGACACCGCCGTCGCCTCCGCCGACACCCCGGCCGAGCGGGCCGGCGCGGCGCAGCACCACCCGGACACCCCCGAGCCCGCCGGCCGACAGCCGGCCGAGCGCGGCCGCGAGGGCACCGACACCCCGCCCACCCGCTCCGGCGCCGGGCAGAACAGCTCGATCGAACGGGAGGCCTGAGATGCCCCTGACCCCCGTCCTCACCGCGCGTTTCGACGCGCCCCGCTCCTGGACGCTGGAGACCTACGAACGCCTGGACGGCTACCGCGCCCTCCGCTCGGCCCTGGAGATGGCGCCGGACGACGTCGTCGCGCTGGTCAAGGACTCCGGACTGCGCGGCCGCGGCGGCGCCGGCTTCCCCACCGGGATGAAGTGGAGCTTCATCCCGCAGCCCAAGCCGGGGGAGACCCCGACCGGCCCGGCGGCGGCGCCGAAGTACCTGGTGGTCAACGCCGACGAGGGCGAGCCGGGCACCTGCAAGGACCTGCCGCTGATGATGGCCGACCCGCACTCGCTGGTGGAGGGCGTGATCATCACCGCCTACGCCATCCGCTCGCGCTTCGCCGTCATCTACGTCCGCGGTGAGGCGGTGCACGCCCACCGCCGGCTGATGGCCGCCGTGCAGGAGGCGTACGCCGCCGGCTACCTCGGCACCGACGTGCTGGGGTCGGGCTACGACCTCGAGCTGGTGGTGCACGCCGGCGCCGGCGCCTACATCTGTGGCGAGGAGACGGCGCTGCTGGACTCCCTGGAGGGCTACCGCGGGCAGCCCCGGCTCAAGCCGCCGTTCCCCGCCGTCGCCGGCCTCTACGGCTCCCCGACGGTGATCAACAACGTGGAGACGCTGGCCAGCGTGCCGTACGTGGTCCGCGGTGGCGCCGAGTGGTTCAAGAGCATGGGCCCGGAGAAGTCGCCGGGCCCGAAGATCTACTCGCTGTCGGGGCGGGTGGTGCACCCCGGCCAGTACGAGGCCCCGATGGGGACGACGATGCGCGAGCTGCTGGCCATGGCCGGCGGCGTCCGGCCCGGTCACGAGCTGAAGTTCTGGACGCCGGGCGGCTCCTCGACCCCGTACTTCACCGCGGAGCACCTCGACGTCCCGCTGGACTTCGACTCGGTGGCCAAGGCCGGCTCGATGCTGGGCACCACCGCGCTGATGGTCTTCGACGAGACCGACTCGATCGTCGAGGCGACCCTGCGGTTCACCGAGTTCTACGCGCACGAGAGCTGCGGCAAGTGCACCCCCTGCCGGGAGGGCACCTACTGGCTGGTCCAGATCCTGGAGCGGCTGGTGCACGGGCAGGGCCGGGCCGCCGACCTCGACCTGCTCACCGACACCTGCGACAACATCCTGGGCCGCTCGTTCTGCGCCCTCGGCGACGGTGCGACCAGCTGCATCGCCAGCTCGCTGAAGTACTTCAAGGACGACTACGTCGCGCTGCTGCCGGCCGAGGAGCAGGCCCGCCTCGGTCGTTCGCTGCGGCTCGAGCCGGTTGGAGCAGCCTGATGACCCTCACCCCAGCCACCCCCGAGCCCGCGCCGGCGCTGCCGCCGGGCGCGCCCGGTCCGCACACCCCACCCGACGCCGTGCACTGCACCATCGACGGTTTCCCGGTCGCCGTGCCGAAGGGCACGCTGATCATCCGGGCCGCCGAGCAGATCGGCGTGCAGATCCCGCGGTTCTGCGACCACCCGCTGCTCGACCCGATCGGCGCCTGCCGGCAGTGCCTGGTGGAGGTGGAGGGGCAGCGCAAGCCGGTGGCCTCCTGCACCACCCCGGTGACCCCGGACATGGTGGTGCAGACCCAGCTCACCAGCCCGGTCGCGGACAAGGCCCAGCAGGGCACGATGGAGCTGCTGCTGGTCAACCACCCGCTGGACTGCCCGGTCTGCGACAAGGGCGGGGAGTGCCCGCTGCAGAACCAGGCGATGAGCAACGGGCGCAGCGAGTCCCGGTTCGTCGAGACGAAGCGCACCTACCCCAAGCCGCTGCCGATCAGCTCCCAGGTGCTGCTGGACCGCGAGCGCTGCGTGCTCTGCGCGCGCTGCACCCGGTTCAGCCAGCAGGTGGCCGGCGACCCGTTCATCGAGCTGTTCGAGCGCGGCGCGCTGGAGCAGGTGGCGATCTACGAGGACGAGCCGTTCGAGTCCTACTTCTCCGGCAACACCACCCAGATCTGCCCGGTCGGCGCGCTGACCAGCGCCACCTACCGGTTCCGCGCCCGCCCGTTCGACCTGCGCAGCGAGCCCAGCGTCTGCGAGCACTGCGCCAGCGGCTGTGCCCAGCGCACCGACTACCGGCGCGGCACGGTGACCCGGCGGTTGGCCGGGGAGGACCCGGCGGTCAACCAGGAGTGGAACTGCGACAAGGGCCGCTACGCCTTCCGCTACGCCAGCAGCAACGAGCGGCTGATGACGCCGCTGGTCCGCCGGGACGGTGAGCTGCAGCCGGCCTCGTGGCCGGAGGCCTGGGCCGCCGCGGCCGAGGGGCTGCGGGCCGCGCGCGCGGCCGGCGGGGTCGGGGTGCTGCCCGGTGGCCGGCTGACCGTCGAGGACGCCTACGCCTACGCCGCCTTCGCCCGCGTGGCGCTGGGCACCAACGACGTCGACGCCCGGGCCCGTGCGCACTCCGCCGAGGAGCTGGACTTCCTGGCCGCGCACGTCGCCGGCACCGCGCCCGGGGCCGGTGCGGTCAGCTACGACGACCTGACCGCCGCCCCCGCCGTGCTGCTGGTCGGCTTCGAGCCGGAGGAGGAGTCGCCGATCGTCTTCCTGCGGCTGCGCCGGGCCGTGCGGACGGCGGGCATGCAGGTGTTCGACGTCGCCCCCTTCGGCACCCGGGCCGCGGAGAAGCTGCAGGCCACCGTGCTGACCACCGTCCCGGGCCAGGAGGCCCAGCTGCTCCGCGACCTGGCCGCCAACCCGGTGGACGGCGTGCTGGCCGACGCGGCCGTCGCGCTGTTCCGCCCGGGCGCCGTCATCCTGGCCGGCGAGCGGCTGGCCGAGCTGCCCGGCGGGTTCTCCGCGGTCAGCGCCCTCGCCGCCGAGACCGGCGCCCGGATCGGCTGGGTGCCCCGCCGGGCAGGGGAGCGAGGCGCGGTCGAGGCCGGCGCGCTGCCCACCCTGCTCCCCGGCGGCCGCACCGTCGCCAACGCCGCCGACCGGGCCGCCGTCGCCCAGCGCTGGGGCGCCGACGTCCCGGCGACCCCGGGGCGCGACCTCACCGGCATCCTCACCGCCGTGCGCAACGGCGCCCTCGCCGGGCTGCTGGTCGGGGGCGTCGACCCCGCCGACCTGCCCGACCCGCTGCTCGCCGAGCAGGCGCTGCAGAGCGCCCGGTTCGTGGTCAGCCTGGAGCTGTTCCCGACCGCGGTCACCGCGCACGCCGACGTCGTCCTCCCGGTCGCCGCCGCCCCGGAGAAGGCCGGCAGCTACCTGGACTGGGAGGGCCGGGTCCGCCCGTTCGACGCGACCCTGCACGGCACCGGGCAGCTCACCGACGGCCGGGTGCTCCAAGGCCTGGCCGAGCACCTCGGCATCGACCTGCGGGTGGGCTCGGTGACCGAGGTCCGCGCCCAGCTGACCGCCCTCGGCGGCGCCGCGCAGGCACCCGCCGGCACCGGCGCCGACGTCGCCCCGGCACCGCTGCCGGAGCTCGCCGACGACGAGGCGGTGCTCGCCTCCTGGCGACAGCTGGTCGACACCGGGACGCTGCAGCGGGAGGAGCCGGCACTGGCCGGCACCGCCCGGCCCCCGGTCGCCCGGCTGGGCAAGGACGCCGCCCGCCGGCTCGGCCTCGCCGACGGCGACCCGCTCACCGTCACCGGTCCGGCCGGGGCGGTCACCCTGCCGGTGCGGCTGGTCGAGATGCCCGACGGGGTGGTCTGGTTGCCGATGCGCTCCCCGGGCAGCGAGGTCCGCGCCCAGCTCGGCGCCGGCCCCGGTGCCGTCGTCCGGCTCGCCGGGCCGCCGCCGACCCCGGCCGGCGCGACGTCCCTCTCGAGCCTGCGGGGAGCCCAGGAGTGACCGTCTTCGCCGCCGCCGACCAGCCGACGCTGGAGGACTTCGGGAACGACGTCTGGTGGATCGTGCTCATCAAGATCGTCGGCATCTTCGGGGTGCTGGTCCTGATGACGCTGTTCGCCATCGTCTTCGAACGGAAGGTCGTCGCCCGGATGCAGCAGCGGATCGGCCCCAACCGGGTCGGGCCGCGCGGCTACCTGCAGAGCCTCGCCGACGGCCTGAAGCTGGCGTTCAAGGAGGACATCATGCCGGCGCTGGCCGACAAGCCGGTGTACTTCCTGGCGCCGGTCATCGCCACCGTCCCGGCCTTCCTGGCCTTCTCCGTCATCCCGCTCGGCCCGACGGTCAGCATCTTCGGCGAACGCACACCCCTGCAGCTCGTCGACTCCCCGATCGGGGTGCTCATCGTGCTGGCCGCCTCCGCGATGGGCGTCTACGGCATCGTGCTCGGTGGCTGGGCGTCCGGGTCGACCTACCCGCTGCTCGGCTCGCTGCGCAGCGCGGCGCAGATGATCAGCTACGAGATCGCGATGGGCCTGTCGATCGTCGCGGTCTTCCTCTACGCCGGCTCGATGTCGACCTCGGAGATCGTGGCCGCCCAGGCCGACGGCACCGAGCTGTCCTTCTTCGGGCTGGAGTTCACCGGGCCCAGCTGGTTCGCCGTCCTGCTGCCGGTCTCCTTCGTCATCTACGTCATCGCCGTGGTGGGCGAGACCAACCGGGCGCCCTTCGACCTCCCCGAGGCCGAGAGCGAGCTGGTCGGCGGGTTCCACACCGAGTACTCGTCGCTGAAGTTCGCGCTGTTCTTCCTGGCCGAGTACATCAACATCGTCACCGTCTCCGCGCTGGCCGCCACGCTGTTCCTCGGCGGCTGGCGGGCGCCCTGGCCGATCTCGATCTGGGACGGCGCCAACACCGGCTGGTGGCCGCTGCTGTGGTTCTTCGCCAAGGTCGTCGTCGCGCTGTTCTTCTTCGTCTGGCTCCGCGGCACGCTGCCCCGGCTCCGCTACGACCAGTTCATGCGCTTCGGCTGGAAGGTGCTGGTCCCGGTCGGGCTGGTCTGGATCCTCGTCGTGGCGACGCTGCGCGCCGTCGCCCGGGAGTCCGACCTGGACGCCGGTCAGGTCGCCGTCTTCGTCGGGGTGCCGATCGCGCTGGTGCTGCTGGGCGGGCTGCTGCTGGCCTCCCGGATGCGCAACCGGGACACCCGGGTCGCCGCACGCGAGGCCGCCGCCGGCGGGCCGGCGCCGGCCGAGCCGCAGGTGTTGGACCCCCGGGACCGGGACCGGGCCTCCGGCGGGTTCCCGGTGCCCCCGATGGACCTGGTCGTCCCGCCCTCCCCGCGGCTGCGCCGCCGGGAGGCCGTCGGCGCCGGGACCGTGGTCGGCACCGGCCGGCGCAGCAGCTCGACCACGCCTGAGGAGACCGACGATGTCTGAGCCCACCCCGCCGCCCCCCACCGAGCCGACGTCAGGCGCCAGCCCGGCCCGGCGGGAGGGCACGGCCATCGCCCGGCAGTCCTCCGAGGGGCAGTCCAACACGGCCCCCGGCAAGCGGTCCAGCTGGCTGCCCGGGCCCGCCCAGGGGTTCGGCGTCACCTTCGCCACCATGTTCAAGAAGGTGACCACCGAGGAGTACCCGGAGGTCCCGAAGCAGACCAAGCCGCGCTACCACGGCCGGCACGTGCTCAACCGGCACCCCGACGGCCTGGAGAAGTGCGTGGGCTGCGAGCTCTGCGCCTGGGCCTGCCCGGCCGACGCCATCTACGTCGAGGGCGGGGACAACACCGAGGACGCCCGCTTCTCCCCGGGTGAGCGCTACGGCGCCGTCTACCAGATCAACTACCTGCGCTGCATCTTCTGCGGGCTGTGCATCGAGGCCTGCCCCACCCGGTCGCTGACGATGAGCAACGACTTCGAGCTCGCCGACGACGACCGCCAGGCGCTTATCTACACCAAGGAACAGCTGATGGCCCCGCTGCTGCCCGGGATGGAGCAGCCCCCGCACCCGATGCGGCTGGGCGAGAACGAGCAGGACTACTACGTGCGGGCGCCGCAGCCCGGATCGGACGCCGAGCCGGTGATCGGGGAGCGGGCATGAGTGTGCTGGCCATGGAGGTCGCGGCCTTGGAGATCGGGGCCGCCGCAGCGGACACCGGGGTGGTCATCGGCACCGGGGAGACCATCGTCTTCTGGGTGCTGGCCCCGGTCGCCCTGGCCGGGGCGCTCGGCATGGTGCTGTCCCGCAACGCCGTGCACTCCGCGCTGTGGCTGGTCGCCACGATGCTCAGCCTGGGCGTCTTCTACGTCGTCCAGGAGGCGCCGTTCCTGGGTGCGGCGCAGATCATCGTCTACACCGGCGCGATCATGATCCTCTTCCTCTTCGTGCTGATGCTGGTCGGCCGGGAGACGTCGGACTCGGTGGTCGAGACGCTGCGCGGGCAGCGGGTGGCCGCGATCCTGTTGGGCATCGGCTTCGCCGGGCTGGTCGGCGCCGGCGTCGCGCGGGCCACCGAGGACCTGCCCGTGGTCGGGCTCACGGCGGTGCAGGGCACCGTGGGCGGGCCGGCCGCCGGCAACGTCGAGGCGATCGCGGCCGTGCTCTACGGCCGGTTCGTGCTGGCCTTCGAGGTCACCGGCGCGCTGCTCATCGTGGCCGCCGTCGGGGCGTTGCTGCTCACCCACGCCGAACGGGAGCCCGGCACTGCGCGCAGCCAGAAGGAGCGCTCCCGGGCCAGGTTCCTCACCGACCGGCCGCAGACGCTGCCCGGGCCCGGCGTCTACGCGCGGGCCAACTCCATCGCCGCGCCCGGCCGGCTCCCCGACGGCAGCCCCGCGCCGAGCAGCTTCGCCACCGGGGTCGAGCCCGTGCAGGTCGACGAGCTGCCGCGCACCGGCAGCGTCGGCGCCGAGCGAGAGGGGCTGCCACACGCCGGGGGCACCGACGCGGCGCTCGGCACGATCGGCGGCGGCACCACCGGCCCGGTCCCCGGCAGCGGAGAGGGCGCTCCCCGATGACCATCACGAACTACCTGGTGCTCGCCGCGATCCTGTTCACGATCGGCGCGGTCGGTGTGCTGGTGCGGCGCAACGCGATCGTGGTCTTCATGTGCATCGAGCTGATGCTCAACTCGGTGAACCTCACCCTGATCACCTTCGCCCGGAGCACCGGGACGGTCGAGGGGCAGGTCATCGCCCTGTTCGTGATGGTCGTCGCCGCCGCGGAGGTGGTCGTCGGCCTGGCCATCATCATGTCGATCTACCGCACCCGCCGCTCGGCCTCCGTCGATGACGTCAACCTGCTGAAGTACTGAGCGGAACGGGGAGCCAGGAGTGAACGAGGTCGTGCCTGCGTCGGTGCCGGTCGACGGGCTGTTGTCCGTCACGTGGCTGGTGATCGTGCTGCCGCTGGCCGGCGCTGCGCTGCTGCTGCTGGGTGGGCGGCGCACCGACCGGTGGGGTCACCTGCTGGCCACCGGCACCGTGGTCGCCGCCTTCGCCCTCGCCGTGGCCTGCACCGTCGCGCTGACCGAGCGCGCCGGCCGCGCGGTGAGCCTGGACCTGTTCACCTTCATCGAGACCGGCAGCCTCGACGTCACCGCCGGGCTGCTGCTGGACCCGCTGTCAGCGGTGTTCGTCCTGCTGATCACCGGGGTCGGCGCGCTGATCCACGTCTACTCGATCGGCTACATGGCGCACGACCCCGGCCGCCGCCGGTTCTTCGCCTACCTCAACCTGTTCGTCGCGGCGATGCTGCTGCTGGTGCTGGGCAACAGCTACGTCGCCCTCTACGTCGGCTGGGAGGGCGTCGGCCTGGCGTCCTACCTGCTCATCGCGTTCTGGCACACCCGCCCGGCAGCGGCCACGGCGGCCAAGAAGGCCTTCCTGATGAACCGGGTCGGGGACGTCGGCCTGGCGCTGGCGATCTTCCTGATGTTCGCCCAGCTCGGGACGACGTCCTACGCCGGCGTCTTCGGCTCGGTCGGACTGCTCGCCGGCGGCACCGTCACCGCGATCGGGCTGCTCCTGCTGCTCGGCGCCTGCGGCAAGTCCGGCCAGTTCCCGCTGCAGGCCTGGCTGCCCGACGCGATGGAGGGCCCGACCCCGGTCTCGGCGCTGATCCACGCCGCCACGATGGTGACCGCCGGGGTCTACCTGATCGCCCGCAGCGCCCCGCTCTACGACGCCACGCCCACCGCGCGCACCGTCGTCCTGGCCGTCGGGGCGGTCACCCTGCTGATCGGGGCGATCGCCGGCTGCGCCCACGACGACATCAAGAAGGTGCTGGCCTACTCCACGGTCAGCCAGATCGGCTACATGTTCCTGGCCGTGGGGCTGGGCCCGGTCGGCTACGCGGCCGCCATCGCGCACCTGCTGGCCCACGGGTTCTTCAAGGCCGGGCTGTTCCTCGGCGCCGGCTCGGTGATGCACGCGATGGACGACTCGGTCGACATGCGCCGCTTCGGCGGCCTGGCCAGGCGGCTGCCGATCACCTTCGTCACCTTCGGGCTGGGGTACCTGGCGCTGATCGGCTTCCCGTTCCTCTCCGGCTGGTGGACCAAGGACGCGATCATCGAGGTCGCGCTGGACCGCGGCGGTTGGTCGGGCTGGGTGCTCGGCGGGGTCGCCGTCCTCGGCGCCGGGCTCACCGCCTTCTACATGACCCGGCTGATGCTGATGACCTTCTTCGGCACGCCCCGGTGGGAGGACGGGGTGCACCCGCACGAGGCGCCACCGTCGATGACGGCGCCGATGGTGCTGCTCGCCGTCGGGTCGGTCGCCGCGGGCTTCCTGCTGGTGGCGGTCTTCCCGCTCAGCGGCTGGCTGGAGCCGGTGTTCGGGGAACCGGAGGAGGCCGCGCACCTGGTGTCGCCGCTGGTGGTCAGCATCGTCGTCACCGTCGTCGTCGCCCTCGGGGCGCTCACGGCCTGGCTGTACGTCGGTCGACGCGAGGTGCCGACGACGGCGCCGGTCCGCGTCTCACCGGTGGTCACCGCCGCCCGCCGCGGCCTCTACGCCGACACGGTCAACGAGTCGCTGGTCATGCGCCCGGGGATGTGGCTGACCCGTGCGCTGGTCTGGCTGGACGCCCGCGGGGTGGACGGCGCGGTCAACGGCGCGGCCGCGGCCCTGGGCGGCGGATCGGCCCGGCTGGGGCGGGTGCAGACCGGGTTCGTCCGCAGCTACGCCCTCGGCATCCTCGGCGGCGCGGTGCTGGTCGCCGGCGCGCTGCTCGCGGTGACGGCATGACCACCCTTGACACCCCCACCCGCGGAGAGGCGGCCCAGCCGTGAGCGACGTCCCCTGGCTGGTCCTGATGATCGCCGTCCCGGCGGTCGGTGCGGCGGTGGTCGCGGCGCTGCCGGCCGCCCGGGAGGCGCTGGCCCGCCAGCTCGCCCTGGCGGTGAGCCTGCTCGTCCTGCTGCTCGCCGTGCTCACCACGATCGCCTTCGACCCCGGCGGTGAGCGGTTCCAGCTGACCACCTCGGTGGCCTGGATCCCCGACTTCGGGGTCGAGTTCGCCCTCGGCGTCGACGGCATCGCGCTGTCGATGCTGCTGCTGATCGGCGTGCTGGTGCCGGTCGTCGTCGGCGCCTCGTGGCGGGACACCCCGCCGCCCCGGCCGGGCCGCCCGGCGCGGTCGATGACCGCCTTCTGGGCCTGGCTGCTGCTGCTCGAGTCGCTGATGGTCGGGGTCTTCGCCGCCACCGACGTCTTCCTGTTCTACGTCTTCTTCGAGGCGATGCTCGTCCCGATGTACTTCCTGATCGGCAGCTTCGGCGGCCCGAACCGGCAGTACGCCGCGGTGAAGTTCTTCCTGTACAGCCTGCTCGGCGGGCTGGTCATGCTCGCCTCGGTGATCGGGCTGTACGTGGTCAGCAACTCCCAGCTGGGGGAGGGCACCTTCGCCTTCGATGCGCTGCGCCAGCTGGAGATCGACCCGAACGTGCAGAAGCTGCTGTTCGCCGGCTTCTTCCTCGCCTTCGCGATCAAGGCGCCGCTGGTGCCCTTCCACACCTGGCTGCCCGACTCCGGGGCCGAGGCGCCCATCGGCGGCGCCGTGCTCCTGGTGGGCGTGCTCGACAAGGTCGGCACCTTCGGCTTCCTCCGCTACTGCCTGCCGCTGTTCCCCGACGCCTCCCGGGACCTGGCTCCCTGGGTGCTGGTGCTCGCAGTCGCCGGGATCATCTACGCGGCGCTGCTGGCCGTCGGGCAGAGCGACATGAAGCGGCTGGTGTCCTACACCTCGATCGCCCACTTCGGCTTCATCGCGCTGGGCATCTTCGCCTTCACCACCGAGGCGGCGACCGGTGCGGTGCTCTACATGTTCAACCACGGCATCGCGACCGGCCTGCTGTTCATCGTCGTCGGCATGGTCATCGCCCGCGGCGGCTCCCGGCAGATCCGCGACTACGGCGGGCTGGCGGCCAAGGCGCCGCTGCTGGCCGGCGTCTTCCTGCTCGCCGGCCTGGCGTCGCTGGCGCTGCCGGGCACCAACAGCTTCGTCAGCGAGTTCCTCGTGCTCATCGGGGCGTTCCCGACCCGCCCGGTCTTCACGATCATCGCCACCGTCGGCATCGTGCTGGCCGCCCTCTACGTGCTGCTGATGTACCAGCGGGTGATGCACGGACCGCCGCGCGGCGTGCTCCTGGTCGACGAGGACGACGCCGGGGACGGCGACACCGTGCGACCGGCCTCCGGCGGGACAGGCGCGACCGCGGTGCTGGAGGCGCCGGTGCGGGCCCGGGTGCTGGCGGTCCGCGACCTGTCCCGCCGGGAGATCGCCGTCGTCACGCCGCTGGTGGCCCTGATCCTGGTGCTCGGGGTGTACCCGCAACCGCTGATCGAGCTGATCAGCCCGGCGGTCGAGGCGACCATGATCGACATCGGTGTCGACCCCGGGGGCAGCACGCCGGCTGCACCGGGCAGCACCGGGACCGGGGGGACCGACTGATGGGCGCCATCGAGGCACCGGAGCTGTCGTTCGCGGCGCTCGCGCCACTGCTGTTCGTCTTCGGCGCCGCGGCGGTGGGCGTCCTGGTCGAGGCGTTCGCCCCCCGGGCGGTGCGCCACCCCGTGCAGGTGGCGATCGCCCTCGTCGGCACGATCGGGGCCCTCGTCGCCACGGTGCTGCTGGCCGGCACACAGGACGTCACCGCGGCCGGGGCGCTGGCCGTCGACGGACCGGCCCTGTTCCTGCAGGGGACGATCGCCGTCCTGGGGGCGCTGTCGGTGCTGCTGTTCAGCGAGCGCGCCCTGGACCCGGCCCGGTCGGCGTTCGTCGCCGCCGCCGCGGTGCCGGCCGGCAGCGTCCGGGACCGGGAGCTGGCCACCTCCGAGCGCGTGCAGACCGAGGTCTACCCGCTGGCCACCTTCGCCATCGGCGGCATGATGCTGTTCACCGCCGCCAACGACCTGCTGATCATGTTCGTGGCGCTGGAGGTGCTCAGCCTGCCGCTGTACCTGCTGTGCGGGCTCGCCCGCCGCCGGCGGCTGCTGTCCCAGGAGGCGGCGGTCAAGTACTTCCTGCTCGGTGCCTTCGCCTCGGCGTTCTTCCTGTACGGGCTCGCCCTCGTCTACGGGGCCACCGGCAGCGTGCGGCTGTCCGACGTCCGGGTGGCCGTGGTGACCGAGGGCGGGAGCGCCCTCATGGTGCTCGGGCTGGGGCTGCTCGTCGTCGGGCTGATGTTCAAGGCCAGCGTCGCGCCGTTCCACAGCTGGACCCCCGACGTCTACCAGGGCGCACCCACGGCGGTGACCGCCTTCATGGCCGCGGCCACCAAGGTCGCCGCCTTCGGGGCGGTGCTGCGGCTGCTCTACGTCGCCTTCGGCACCGCCGACTGGACCTGGCGGCCGCTGATCTACGGCCTGGCGATCGTCTCCATGGTCGTCGGCGCGGTGCTCGGACTGACCCAGACCGACGTCAAGCGGATGCTGGCCTACTCCTCGATCGCCCACGCCGGCTTCCTGCTCACCGGGGTCATCGGGCTCGGCCCGGACGGCACCGGCTACGGGCTGGCCGCGACGATGTTCTACCTGCTCGCCTACGGCCTCACCACGCTCGGCGCGTTCGGGCTGATCACCCTCGTCCGGGACGGCGACGGCGAGGCAACCCACCTCTCCCAGTGGGCCGGCCTGGCCCAGCGCTCCCCGCTCGTGGCCGCCCTGATGACCTTCTTCCTGCTGGCCCTCGCCGGGATCCCGCTCACCAGCGGGTTCACCGGCAAGTTCGCCGTCTTCCGGGCCGCGATCGAGGTCGGGGCCTGGCCGCTGGTCGTCACCGCCCTGGTCGCCAGTGCGATCGCGGCGTTCTTCTACCTGCGGGTGGTCGTGCTCATGTACTTCTCCGACCCGGCACCCGACGGCCCCACGGTCGGCGTCCCCGGGCTGCCGACGACGATCGTGCTGGCGATCACCGCGGCGGCCACGCTGGTGCTCGGCGTCCTGCCCGGGTCGGTGCTGGACCTGGCCGAGTCGGCGGCGGTCTTCGTCGGCTGATCGGGGCCGGTGGACCGGGCGGCTGGGGTGGAGCGGGCCGGTGGGCCGAGGCCTGTGGACGACGGCTATCTTCGTCGGTTGATGACCGGAGCCGGCACCACCAGCCCCCAGGGCGGCGGACTCGACCCCCAGCGCGCGGGCCCGACCTGGCACCGGCCCGCCCGCCCGGCCTCGACGATCGGCCCCTGGCTGCCCGACGGCGAGCTGGGTGTGGCCCTGTCCGACGGGCTCGCGCGGGTGGAGGCCAGGCTGGCCTCCTCGGTCGCCAGCGAGCACGCGTTCGTGAACGAGGTCGCCGGGCACCTCATGGCCGCCGGCGGGAAGAGGTTCCGGCCGGTGCTGGCCCTGCTCGCCGCCCAGCTCGGCGACGCGGACGCCCCCGAGGTCGTCGACGCCGCCGTCGTCTGCGAGCTGACCCACCTGGCCACGCTGTACCACGACGACGTGATGGACGAGGCCTCCGTCCGCCGGGGCGCCCCGAGCGCCAACAGCCGCTGGACCAACAGCGTCGCCATCCTGACCGGCGACTTCCTCTTCGCCCGGGCCTCGGACCTGCTGGCCGACCTCGGCCCGGAGGCGGTCCGGGTGCAGGCGCAGACCTTCGAGCGGCTGGTCACCGGCCAGCTCCGGGAGACCGTGGGCGCCCGGCCGGGCGAGGACGCCGTCGCCCACCACCTCGGGGTGCTGGCCGACAAGACCGGGTCGCTGGTCGCCACCTCCGCCCGCTTCGGCGCCTCGTTCGCCGGCGCCGCCCCCGAGCTGGTCACCGCGCTCACCGCGTTCGGTGAGGAGGTCGGGGTGGCCTTCCAGCTCTCCGACGACCTGATCGACATCGTCAGCGAGGGGGGCACGTCGGGGAAGCTGCCCGGCACCGACCTGCGCGAGGGGATCGCCACCCTGCCGGTGCTGTTCGCCCTGGCCGGCGACGACCCGGCCGAGGCCCGGCTGCGCGAGCTGGTGGCCGGCCCGGTCGTCGACGACGCCGAGCACGCCGAGGCGCTCGCCCTGCTGCGCAGCTCGACCTCGCTCGCCCGCGCGACCGCGGTGCTCGGTGAATACGCCGACCGGGCCCGGAGCCGGTTGTCCGCGGTGCCCGACGGTCCGGTGCGGGAGGCGCTGTCCGGGCTGTGCACGTACGTGGTGACCCGCACCAGCTGAACCCCACCACCTGAGCCGCACGGCCGGATCGGGGGCATCCTGGGGAGGATGACCCGACGCTCCTGGGTGGCCCTGCCACCGCTCCTGCTGCTCGTCGCCTGCGGTGCCACCGACAGCGGCGCCGGCGCGGCCGGTCCGGCGCCGGTGTCGGCACCCGCCGGTGCCCCCGAGCTGGACGTCGAGGTGGTCGCCGACGGGCTGGACCATCCCTGGGACGTCGCCCAGGCACCGGACGGCACCCTGCTGGTCGACGAGCGCGCCGGCGGCCTGACCGCGGTGCTGCCCGACGGCGAGGTGCGCCGGCTGGACGCGGACCTCGACGACCTGTTCGCCGACGGGGAGACCGGCCTGATGGGCCTGGCCCTGGACCCGGCCTTCGCCGACAACCGGCGCTTCTACACCTGCCAGGGCGTGCAGTCCGCCGACGGTGCCGGGGTCCAGGCACCGGAGATCCAGGTGATCGCCTGGACCGTGGACGAGGCGTGGACCACCGCCACCCGGGTCGCCGACCCGCTGCTGGGCGGCATCCCGGTCAACGCCGACAGCGGCCGGCACGGCGGCTGCCGGGTCGAGTTCGGCCCCGACGGCGCGCTCTTCGTCGGGACGGGGGACAACGCCCTCGGGACCGCCCCCCAGGACCTCGGCTCACTCGCCGGCAAGGTGCTCCGGATCGACCCGGAGACCGGGGAGGCCCTCCCCGGCAACCCGTTCGCCGACGACGCCGACGCCGCCGACCGGATCTGGACCTACGGGCACCGCAACGTCCAGGGCCTGGCCGTGCGGCCGGACTCCGACCAGGTGTACTCGGTGGAGCACGGGCCCGACCGGGACGACGAGGTGAACCTGCTCCAGCCGGGCGCCGACTTCGGCTGGGACCCGGTCGGGGCGGGCGTCTACGACGAGAGCGTGCCGATGACCGCCCCCGGCGACGTGCCCGCGGTGTGGTCCTCCGGCGAGCCGACCATCGCCCCGTCCGGGGCGACGTTCCTCGACGGCGCGGAGTGGAGTGACTACGACGGGCTGCTGCTCATCGGCGTGCAGAAGGACACCGGCGTCCTCGCGCTGCGGCTGACCGAGGACGGCGAACTGGTCGAGTCCTTCCGGCTGCCCGAGCTCGAGGACACCTACGGCCGCATCCGCACCCCCGAGCAGGGGCAGGACGGCGCGCTGTACGTGACCACCGACAACGGCGGCGGCGAGGACCAGGTGCTCCGGGTCACCCCGGCGAGCTGAGCGACCGGTCCCGCACCCGCGCCGGCACCGGCACCCCGGCCGGGAGCAGCGGGTCGGGCACCGGCTCCCCGAGCACGGTGCGCAGCGGCAGCACCCCGGCCCACACCGGTGACGGTCCGGCGTCGCCCGCGAGATCGCTCTCGTCGTCCCCGGGCGGGCCGGAGCGCACCTTCAGGCTCGCCTCGGTGAGGTCCAGCGACAGGACGGCGGTGGCGGCCAGCTCCCGGCGGTCCGGCTGCCTCGTCGCCGTCCAGGAGCCCGGCGCCAGCTGCTCGGTCAGCGCCGCGAGGGCACGGAGCCGCTCCGCGGGGTCGGTGACCAGCTGCGCGGTGCCGTGCACCACCGCGCAGCGGTAGTTCATCGAGTGGTGGAACGACGAGCGCGCGTAGACAACGCCGTCCAGGTGGGTGACGGTGAAGGCCACCGGCTGGCCGGTCGCGGCGGCGCGCAGCGTGGCCGCCCCGGTGGAGCCGTGCAGGTACAGGGTGTCGCCGACCCGGCCGTACCCGGTGGGCAGCACCACCGGCGCGCCGTCGAGCACGACGCCCAGGTGACCGACGAGCCCGGCATCCAGCACCGCGTAGAGCTCGGCCCGGTCGGTGCGGGCCCGCCGGGCTCCCCGGCGGACGGTGCTGCGGGCGGTGGGGGAGAGCGGGAGCTGGTCGGTGGGTGCGCTGGTCACCGGACCATCGTGCGGGCCCAAGTGGCCTCTCCGAAGGGCCATTCCCCTACGATCTCGGCAGGCCACTCCCAGATGGCCCCGAGGGGAGTGCCCGTGGTCGACATCCCGCCGCTGCCGCTGGACCGCACCTCCCGGGTGCCGTTGTCGGTGCAGCTGGCCGACGCCCTGCGCGCGGTCACCGCGCAGGGCAGCCTGCGTGCCGGGGACCGGCTGCCCTCCACCCGGG
Organism: Modestobacter sp. VKM Ac-2984; assembly: GCF_026967985.1. Classification (GTDB taxonomy): domain Bacteria; phylum Actinomycetota; class Actinomycetes; order Mycobacteriales; family Geodermatophilaceae; genus Modestobacter. The sequence continues at coordinate 155,425 of NZ_JAPVBJ010000005.1, forward strand.
AGCTGGCGACCGTGCTGGCGGTCAGCCGCACCGTCACCGCCGCCGCCTACGACCAGCTGCTGGCCGAGGGCTGGGTCCAGGGCCGGCGCGGGGCGGGCACCTTCGTGGTCGGCGCGCCCAGCCCGCCCGCACCGGCCGCGGCCACCCCGGCGACCGTCCGCAGCCCTGCCCCGGTGGTGGTCGACCTGCGGGCGGGCCGGCCCTGCCTGGAGGTGCTCGACCGGGCCGCGTGGCGCCGGGCCTGGCGGGCGGCCGGGGACGAGGAGCCCGACGGGTGGCCCGACCCGGCCGGTGCGCCCGGCTACCGGGCCGCGGTGGTCGAGCACCTGCTCCGCCACCGCGGGCTGCCGGCCGCGGCCGAGGACGTGCTGGCCACCGCGGGCACCTCCGCCGCCGTCGGGGAGGTGGCCCGGCTGCTGCCCGCCGGGTCCCGCGTCGGGGTCGAGGACCCGGGCTACCAACGCGCCGTCGGCGCACTCCGCGACGCGCAGGTGGAGGTCGTCCCGCTGCCGGTGGACGCGGACGGCCTGGTCGTCGCCGCGGTGCCCCGGGGCCTGGCCGCGGTCTACTGCACGCCGGCCCACCAGTGGCCGCTGGGCGCCCGGCTGGCCGCTCCCCGGCGGACGGCGCTGGTGACCCGGGCCCGCGCCGAGGGCTTCTGGGTGATCGAGGACGACTACGACGGCGAGCTGCGTTACGACGTCGCGCCGCTGCCGCTGCTCGCCGCGCTCGCCCCGGACGTCGTGGTGCACCTGGGCACCACCAGCAAGGTGCTCAGCCCGACCCTCGGCGTCGGCTGGCTGGTGGCCCCACCTGTGCTGCGGGACGGCCTGCTCGCCCGCCGGACGGCGACCGGCACCCGCCCCGCCCGGGCCGGGCAGCGGGTGGTGGCTGCGCTGGCCGCCTCCGGTGACCTCTCCCGGCACCTGCGTCGGCTTCGGCGGGAGCTGCACGCCCGTCGTGACGAGGTGCTGGCGGCCGTGACCGCCGCGGGCCGGAGCGCCCTGGGCGATGCGGCGGGGGCGCACGTCGTCGTCCCGCTGCCGGACCTGGCGACCGAGGCGGCGGTGCTCGCCGCCGCCGCGGCGCGCGGCCTCGCCCTGGACCCGCTGTCCCGGCACTGGCTCGGCCCGGCGGAGAACGGATCGGGCCTGGTGCTGGGCTGGGCTGCGCCGACCCGCGCCGAGCTCACCCGCGCGCTGCCGGAGCTGACCGAGCTGCTGCGCGGCGGGTGAACCACGGCGGACCCGCCCCCGGGGTGGGGGACGGGTCCGCTGTGGGTCTGATCCTCCAGGATCAGGACGTCACTGCACGGTCCAGCTGTCGCCGCCGGCCAGCAGGGCGTCGAGATCGGCGGGGTCCTGGGCCGCGGCGTCCTCGAGCTGGTCGGCCATCATCCGGTCGTAGGTGGGCTTGGCCACCGACCGGAAGACGCCCATCGGGCTGTACCGCAGGTCCTGGGTGGACAGCCGGGACAGCGCGAAGGCGTACGACGGGTCGTCGCGGTGCGCGTCGTGCACCACGATCTGGCTGGCGTCGACCTGGTTGGTCTCGGCGATCCGCAGGCCCCCGAAGTCGTCCCGCACGACGCAGGAGGCACCACCGGGGCCGAAGACCAGCGGCTCGCCGTGCACCAGCGGGATCGTCCACATCGGGCCGGTGTTCGGGTCCTTGAGCAGCTCGAACGCGCCGTCGTTGAAGATGTTGCAGTTCTGGTAGATCTCCACCAGCGACGTGCCCTGGTGCTCGGCGGCCTGCCGCAGGACGTCGGTGAGGCCCTTGCGGTCGGAGTCCATCGCGCGGCCGACGAAGGTCGCGTCCGCGCCCAGCGCCAGGCTCACCGGGTTGAACGGGTGGTCCAGCGAGCCCATCGGGGTGGACTTGGTGACCTTCCCGACCTCCGAGGTCGGCGAGTACTGGCCCTTGGTGAGCCCGTAGATCCGGTTGTTGAACAGCAGGATCGTCAGGTTCACGTTGCGGCGCAGGGTGTGGATCAGGTGGTTGCCGCCGATGGACAGCGCGTCGCCGTCGCCGGTGACGACCCAGACCGAGAGGTCCGGGCGGGAGGCGGCCAGGCCGGTCGCGATGGCCGGGGCGCGGCCGTGGATCGAGTGCATCCCGTAGGTGTTCATGTAGTACGGGAAGCGCGAGGAGCACCCGATGCCGGACACGATGACCATGTCCTCGCGGGCGATGCCGAGGCTGGGCAGGAAGCTCTGGACCGCGTTGAGGATGACGTAGTCACCGCACCCGGGGCACCAGCGCACCTCCTGGTCGGTCTTGAGGTCCTTGGCCTTCAGCGCCGTCTGCTTCTCACCGTTCGCGGCGATCGAGGCGTCGATGGCGCCGGAGATCGTGGTGACGTCCGGCCCCCCGGCGGGCATGCCGAGGTCGTGCACGTGGGCGTTGGTGGACTCGGTGTTGGCGGAGTGGATGGCGGTCACAGTGCCGCTCCCGTCTGTGCAGGGGTGTCGGAGCCGGTGTCGAGGGTGGCGACCGTCCCGGTGGTCCCGTCGATGACGTCCTGGAACACGGCGGCCAGTTCGGCGGCGCGGAACGGCAGCCCGCGCACCTGGGTGTGGCTGTGCACGTCGACCAGGTACTTCGCCCGCAGCACCATCGCCAGCTGACCGAGGTTCATCTCGGGGCAGACGACGCGGTCGTACCGGGCGAGGATCTCACCCAGGTCGGCCGGCAGCGGGTTGAGGTGACGCAGGTGCACCTGGGCGATCGAGCGGCCGGAGGCCCGGATCCGTCGGCAGGCCGCGCCGATCGGGCCGTAGGTGGAGCCCCAGCCGATGACGGCCACCCGGGCGTCGCCGGCCGGGTCGTCGACCTCGGTGGCCGGGATCGAGGCGGCGATGCCGTCGACCTTGGCCTGCCGGGTGCGGGTCATGAAGTCGTGGTTCTCCGGGTCGTAGGAGATGTTGCCGGTCTTGTCGGCCTTCTCCAGCCCACCGATCCGGTGCTGCAGCCCCGCCGTCCCGGGGACCGCCCACGGCCGGGCCAGCGTCTCCGGGTCGCGCAGGTACGGCAGGAACTCACCGTCCGGCCCATTGGGCTCGGTGGCGAACTCCGTGCGCAGGTCGGGGAGCTCGTCGGTGGCCGGGATGGACCACGGCTCGGCGCCGTTGGCCAGGTAGCCGTCGGACAGCAGGATCACCGGCGTCCGGTAGGTCAGCGCGATCCGCGCGGCCTCCAGCGTGGCGTCGAAGCAGTCGCCGGGGGACCGGGGCGCGATGACCGGCACCGGCGCCTCGCCGTTGCGGCCGTAGAGGGCCTGCAGCAGGTCCGACTGCTCGGTCTTGGTGGGCAGCCCGGTGGAGGGGCCGCCGCGCTGCACGTCGATGATCAGCAGCGGCAGCTCGGTCATCACGGCCAGGCCGATGGTCTCGGCCTTGAGCGCCACACCCGGGCCGGACGTCGTCGTGACGCCCAGCGCCCCGCCGAAGGAGGCGCCCAGGGCTGCGCCGATGCCGGCGATCTCGTCCTCGGCCTGGAAGGTCCGCACGCCGAAGGCCTTGTGCTTGGACAGCTCGTGCAGGATGTCGCTGGCCGGGGTGATCGGGTACGCACCGAGGAACACCGGCAGGCCCGAGCGCTGGCCGGCGGCGACCAGGCCGTAGGAGAGCGCCTGGTTGCCGGAGATGTGCCGGTACTTGCCCGGGGCCATCGGAGCCGGCTTGACCTCGTAGGAGACCGCGAAGGCCTCGGTGGTCTCGCCGTAGTTGAACCCCGCCCGGAAGGCGGCGATGTTGGCCGCGGCGATCTGCGGCTTGCGCCGGAACTGCCGCTCCAGGAAGCGGATCGTGCCCTCGGTGGGCCGGTGGTACATCCAGCTGAGCAGGCCGAGGGTGAACATGTTCTTGCTGCGCTCGGCCTCCTTCTTGCCCAGGCCGGAGTCCGCGAGCGCATCGGTGGTCATCGAGGTCAGCGGCACGCTCACCAGCTGCCACTTCTCCAGCGAGCCGTCCTCGAGCGGGTTGTTGGCGTAACCCACCTTGGCCAGGTTCCGCGGGGTGAACTCGTCGGAGTCGGCGATGAGCAGACCGCCACCCGGCAGGTCCATCAGGTTGGCCTTGAGCGCGGCCGGGTTCATCACGACCAGCACGTCGGGCGCGTCGCCCGGGGTCATGATGTCGTGGTCGGCGAAGTGCAGCTGGAAGCTGCTGACCCCGGGGAGGGTGCCCGTCGGCGCCCGGATCTCGGCGGGGAAGTTCGGCAGCGTCGAGAGGTCGTTGCCGAACGAGGCCGTCTCACTGGTGAAGCGCCCACCGGTGAGCTGCATCCCGTCGCCGGAGTCCCCGGCGAGCCGGATGACGACACGATCGAGCTCGACGACGCTCTTCACCAGTCCGCCGGGGGCGGAGCTGTGGGCGGCAGCGTCGATGGCGGGGTCCACGGCGGGGTGCATGCCAGGGGCAACACCGTTGGCGGCGGGGCTGATTCCGGGGTTGGTGCCAGTCATGTGTGAGGTACCTCCGACCCGCCAGGCTACGTGCGCGGCGCGCCGCTGGACCGGCTCGGACGCCGACGTGAGGCAAGCCACACAGGGTGGGCTCACCTCACCGGCTGCGCCCGGGGTGCCGGGGGAACGGGGATCGGGCCGGGGGCGTTCTACCGCTCGTGCAACGCTGGAACAACGGACTGAAGACGGCTGTGCTCCTCGGCCTGATGGCCGGGGTCATCCTGCTGGTCGGCAGCTTCTTCGGCCGCGGGGGGCTGCTGATCGCCCTGGTGGTGGCGCTCGGCGTCAACGGCTGGGCGTACTTCAACTCCGACAAGCTGGCGCTGCGGGCCATGCGCGCCTTCCCGGTGACCGAGACGCAGGCCCCGCAGCTCTACGCGATCGTGCGCGAGCTCGCGACCGAGGCCCGCCAGCCCATGCCCCGGCTGTACGTGAGCCCCACGAACCAGCCCAACGCCTTCGCCACCGGTCGCAACCCGCGCAACGCCGCCGTCTGCTGCACCCAGGGGATCCTGGAACTGCTGGACCGCCGGGAGCTGCGCGGGGTGCTCGCCCACGAGCTGTCCCACGTCTACAACCGCGACATCCTGATCAGCTCGGTCGCCGGTGCGATGGCCACCGTGATCACCTACCTGGCGCACATGGCGATGTTCGCCTCGCTGTTCGGTGGCCGGTCCGAGGACCGCCAGGGCGGCGGGCTCGGTGGCCTGCTGCTGGTCTTCCTCGGCCCGGTCGCCGCCGGCCTGGTCCAGATGGCGGTCAGCCGCAGCCGGGAGTACCAGGCCGACGCCTCCGGCGCGCAGCTCAGCTCCGACCCGCTGGCGCTGGCCAGCGCCCTGTCCAAGCTCGAGCGCGGGGTCGCCGCCCGGCCGCTGCCGCAGGACGACCGGCTGGTCACCCAGAGCCACCTGATGATCGCCAACCCGTTCCGCGGCCAGGGCATGGCGTCGATGTTCGCCACCCACCCGCCGATGGCCGAGCGCATCGCCCGGCTGCAGCAGATGGCCCGAGAGCTGGGCTGACGGCCCCCTCGCCGCGGCGCGGGGGCCGTCCCTCAGCTCACCGGTAGTTGTCGAACTGCAGGGCGATCTCGAAGTCCTTGCTCTTCAGCAGCTGCTGGACCGCCTGCAGGTCGTCGCGCTTCTTGCCGCTGACCCGCAGCTGGTCGCCCTGGATCTGCGCCTGCACGCCCTTGGGGCCCTCGTCACGGATGGCCTTGGCGATCTCCTTGGCCTTGTCCGAGGCGATCCCCTGCTGGATCCGGGCGGAGATCTTGTAGACCTTCCCCGAGGACTGCGGCTCGTCGGCGTCCAGCGCCTTCATCGAGATGCCCCGCTTGACCAGCTTCTCCTTGAAGACCTCGAGCGCCGCGGCCACCCGCTCCTCGGTGTCGGCCTGCAGGGCCACCGCCTCCTCGCCGGCCCAGGCGATCGTGGCGTTGACGCCGCGGAAGTCGAACCGCTGCGACAGCTCCTTGCCCGCCTGGTTCAGGGCGTTGTCGACCTCCTGCCGGTCGACCTTGCTCACCACGTCGAAGGACGCATCGGCCATGTCGGTTCCTCCTCAGTGGGGACGACGCGCCGCCGGGGACCCGGCGAGGACGTCGTCCCCCGTCTTGTAAGCTCTCCCGGTACCACCACGGCGGGTTGCCCGAGTGGCCAATGGGAGCGGACTGTAAATCCGTCGGCTTAGCCTACGAAGGTTCGAATCCTTCACCCGCCACACCTGGTACGACGGCCCCCGACCACGCGGTCGGGGGCCGTCCTCGTTCACGCGGTCGGCGCCCGGGCGCTGGCGACCGCGGTCCGCTCCAGCGGCTCGCCGGCCAGGAACAGCCAGCCGAAGGCGATCGGCACCGAGCGGCTGCACCGCACGGTCACCTCGGCCCCGTCGGTCGCCGCCGACCACGAGTCGAGGGCGACGCCGGCGTCACCGAGCTGGTCGGCCACTGCCGCCTCGGCCGCAGCGCGGGTCAACGGCAGTTCGGTGCCCACGCCGCGGGTGTAGACGGCGGCCTCGTCGGCCTGGTTCGCCGCCGCCAGCGCCGCGCCGTCGCAGATCGACTGGACCTCCTGCTGTTCCAGGAAGGCGTCCGAGGCGGCGATCGCCCCGAAGACCATCAGCGCGCCCACCAGCCAGCAGACCAGCACGAACGGCAGGGTCGATCCGGCCTCGGGGTCGCGTGGGTCGGGCCGGCCGGTGTGCACGCGCGCAGCGTAGAGGTCGCCCGCACCGGTGCTCCGCCGTCGTCCACCGGTTGTGGACGGAGCCTGTGGACGGTGTGGACGACGGTGCCCCACCCGGCCTGCGACGCCACCGGCCCTGTGGACGACGGCTGCTGCGGACGCCGCCCGGCCGCGAGACTGCCCGGCATGGTCATCGAGGTGGTCCCGGCACGGCTGTACGAGCTGGCCGGGGTGCTGGACGCCGCATCGGCCCGGGCGGCCCAGGTCGGTGCGGCCGGCGACGGTGCGGGGGTGGGTGGGCCGCTCGGCCCGGTCGTGGCCGGGTTCGGCGAGACGGTGGCGGTCGCCGGTGGCTGCCTGGCGGGCGAGCTCGCCTGGCTGCGGAGCGCCGTGACGACGGCCGCCGCTTCCTGGCAGCAGGTGGACGCCGGGCTGCTGCCCGGGTTCGGTACGGCGGTGCCCCGGTGAGTGGGCTGCTCCCCACGCCGGTGGGGCTCCCCGACCCGCCGGGCTCCCCGGCTGCCCTGGGGGACGCCCTCGACCAGCTCGCCGCGGCCGGCTTCGCGGCGGGGACGACGGTCCACCTGCTGGGTGCGGCCACCGTCGACTCCGGCTGGCAGGGCGCCGATGCGGCGGCGCTGACCGCTGAGGTCGCCACGGCGCGGGCGGTGGCCGGGGAGCTGCACGGTGCGCTGGCGACGGCGGCCGCCCGGCTCGGTGACCACCGCGAGCTCTGGCTGACCGTGCTGTCCCGGATCGCGGTCCTGCGCACCGATCAGCGCGAGCAGTTCGCGAGGGCCGGGTCCCGGCTCGCCGTGCTGGTGGGGCCGGCGTGGGACGGCGGTGTCCCCGGTCCGGGCCGGGACGAGGCCGCCGACCTCAGCGCCGCGGTCGCTGCCGACGACGCCGACCGGGCCGTCGAGCACCGGGCACTGCTGGACGACCTGGCCGCCGACGCCACGGCCGTCGCCGCGGTGCTCGCCGCGGTCGCCGCGCCGCTGGGTGGGCCCGCCCGCCTGGGGGACGCCGCAGGGGTCACCGCCTGGCTCGCCGGGCGGATGCCGGGGTGGGGGGACGGCGCGTTCGCCGCGCTGGGGAGGGAGGCAGCGGCGGACCTCCTCCGGCCGGGCACGGCCGAGCGGCTCGACGCTGTGGCCGCCGGTTGGTCCGGCCACGCGGCGAGCCCTGCCTTCGCAGCTGCCGTGGTGGGGCGGCTCGGCGCCGACGGCCTCCGCTGGCTGCTCACCGTGCTGGGCGCGCGGGACGGCTCCCTCGACGCGCTGGCCGACCTGCTGGCGGGAACGCTCAGCTCGGTGGCCGGTGGGGCGGCCGCAGGGAGCCCGGCCCGTCGCGCCCTGGGCGACCTGCGGCTGGCGCCGGCGGACCCCGACGGTGCGGTCGACGTGCTGGCGGTCGGGATGGGCACGGTGCTGGGCGCCCTGGCGGGCCGGGGTGCGGCCGGGGCCTCCGCCCTCGCCGCGTCCTGGGGGCGCCAGCTCCTGGCCCGCGAGGCAGCGCAAGGGGCCGGCGCGGCGGCCCGGGTCGGCGCGTCAGCTGCCGACCCCGTGGCGGCGGCGTTGACCGTGCTGCGCCACGCCGGCGACCGGGCTGCTGCCGGCGAGCTGCTCGCCGACCCGGCCGCCTGGACGACGCTGCTGAGCCGGCCCTGGCCGGGTGGGGCCGGGGACCTGGCTGCGGTCGTCACCCTCGCCGCGGCCGGCCCGGGTGCGGCGACGGCGGCCGGGGCGGCGCTGCAGTCACTGGGCCGGGGACTGGCCCCGGACTCACCGGACAAGGTGCTCGTCGACCAGGAGACGCTCGCCCGGATCGGCACGGAGGTGAGCGGACTGGTGGCCGGACAGGTCGGCGTCGTGCTGCCGGTGCTGGAGGCGGCCGTGCGCGACGGCGGCCCGGAGGGGCACCTGGACGCGTCGACCGACGCCGCGCTGCGCGGGCTGACGCTCCTGCTCGTGGAGGAGGCCCGGAGCGAGCCGGTGGTCGCCGCCGTGCACGCCGCGCTGAGGGCCGCGGACGCACCTGTGTCGTCGTCGGCGGAGCTCGTCGGTGCCACCGTGGCGGTCCAGGAGCACGCGCAGCGGCTCCGGTACGGGCTCGCGTACAGCCAGGAGCACGAGGCGGCCATCGATCGGCAGCTGCTGTGGACGCTCGGGGTGACCGTGCCCAGCTTCTTCCTCCGCGGGCCCCGGGGGGACCCGCTCAGTGCTGGCTTGGACCTGGCAGCGATCGCGGTCGGCGCGGACGGCGAGGTGCGGATGGGACCGGACACCGGCCGGGTCCGCACGGCCGAGGGCGCGCAGCGGGACGCCATCGGGCTGCTGGGGGAGGAGCCGCTGGCCCCCGGCGCAGTCGGGGCGGCCGCGCGGACCGGATTCTCACGAGTCGCCGCCGTGCTCGGCTCGCCGGGGCCTCCGGAGCCCTCGCTGTGGGACCGGCTCGACGACCTGCCCCGCGCAGAGCTCCCGGAACCCCGTCCACCACGCTGACACCCGTTCGGGGGCCACCCAAATGTGACTCTGAGCAGATCGTTCATCACTCAAAGTGGCGACACAACGAAGATCATTAGCCCGGTCGTGTTGCATCTTGCGCGTGTGGGTGACCGGCTGCAGTCTCTTCATTGCGGTCTGTGCCGGACGACGCTCTGCCCCCGCGTGGGCGGCTGCCGCGATCCCCGAGTCCTTCCGTGCCCTCAGGAGACGTCATGTCCAGCACCGCCACGCCCGCTGTCGTCCGTTCCGCCGCCGCCGACCGCGGCTGGCGTTGGTCTCGCGGGTGGCGCTGGAGTCGCTGAGCGGGTGACCTGACCGGTCCGGGACTCGCCCGGGACGACGTGCTCCATCGGGTGAGCCTGCTACCCCGGGTCGGGAGCCGCTGTTACCTTCGATCGACACCGCCTCCCGACAGACGGGCTCACGTTGGCCGAGTCCTCGGTACGCCCGGCCGCGGAGATCACGCGGCCCGCACAACTCCGACGCCCGGAGATGATCTTCGCTGTTGCTTGCGCAACGGCGATCACACTGGGTGCGTTGACGCTGCCGCATGCCTGGACGACTCCGCCGGTGTGGGCGGTTCTGGCACTCTTCGCTGCCTTCCTGCTCACCGAGTCGGTTCAGCTGGACATCGAGTTCCGGCGGCAGACCTTCTCGGTGTCCCCCTCGGAGGTCGCCCTTCTCGTGGGCTTGGTCGAGGTCGGCGGCGTCTGGACGGCCGTCGCCCGGGTCGGGGCCGTGGCGGTCGTCCTGGCGCGTCAGTCCCTGCCGTTGCCGAAGATCGGGTTCAACCTCTCCCTCGCTGTGGTGGAGGTCTGCACCGCGTTGTTGGTGCTCTCCTTGCTGCCGCAGTTGGACCTCGATGAACCACTGAGCTGGCTGTTCCTGGCGTTCGCCCTGGTGAGTGCGACGGTCGTCGGGATGCTGCTCACCTGCCTGGCGATATCCCTGGCTGGCGGCTTTCCTGGCTGGGGGCTCTTGCTGGGCATGGTGCCGGCGCTCGCCGTGGCGCCGCTGAGCGTCGTCGTCGGCGTGGTCGCGCTGTTGCTGACTCGGCAGACCCCGTGGGGGTGGGCGCTGATCGTGCCGTTGGTGCTGGGTGTGGTGGCGATCTTCCGGCAGGGGACCCGGGCGCAGCGCGACCGTCGGACGGTCCAGCAGGTCTACGACTTCGCACGGCGAGTCGAACTCGTGAGCCCGGACGAGGATGGCACCCGAGACATCGTTCGAGCGGTACGGGAGCTGCTCAACGCCAACCGGGTGGCGCTGTGGCTACCGCCGTACCTGGACGAGGGTCCCCAGTTGGTCGTCGACGCCGCCGATGGGGACGTCGCTTGGTATGACGGGCCGGGCGATCCAGACGACCTGATCCGTCGTCGCGCTCTCGCCGCCGAGGCCAGCGGCCCCCTCCTGCTGTCGGCGGTACGGGCGGACCCCCAGGAGTTGGTCGCACTCAACAGGCGCGGTGCACGTGAGGTGCTCGGCGCACCGGTGGTCACGGCAGCCGGTGAGCCCGGGTACCTCGAGGTCTGTGACCGGCGCAGCGACGTGGTGACCTTCGCCGACGGGGACCGCAGTGCGCTGGAGTCGATGTTGACCCACGTCAACGCCGCGATCCGCCAGCAACAGCTGCTCAGTCAGATCCGGCACGACGGCGACCACGACCGGCTGACCGGGCTGCCCAACCGGCAGCGCCTGGGCGGGGAGATCGACGCGCTCCTGCTGGCCGAGCCCGCCACCGCCCGCGCGGGGCTGGTGCTCGCAGCCCTGGAGGGCTACACCGACGTCACAGACACCCTCGGGCACGCCGCCAGCGACGAGCTGCTCCTGGTCACCGCCGGGCTGCTCCGCGAGCACGCGCCGCCGCAGGCCGTCGTCGCCCGGATGGAGGGCGGCCAGTTCGCCGTCCTGCTGCCCGGTCTGTCCTTGGCCGCCACCGAGCGGGCCGCCCGCCGGCTGCGGGAGGCCGCCTCCACCCGCGCCCGGGTCGCCGGGCTCGACCTGGAGGTCGGGCTGACCATCGGGGTGGCCGCGGCGCCGGTCCACGGGTCGGAGTCCGGCACGCTGATCCAGCGGGCCGACGTCGCGCTGCTCGCGGCACAGGGCTCCGGGGGAGTGGCGACCTACCACCCGGTCCTGGACCAGCAGAGCCTGCGCCGCCTCCAGTTGGGCGCCGAGCTGGAGACCGCGATCTCCGACGGGCAGATCTCGGTGGTCTTCCAGCCGATCGTGGACACCCGCACCGCCGACATCGTCTCGGTGGAGACGCTCGTGCGCTGGGCACACCCCCGCTACGGGGACATCTCGCCGGACGACTTCATCAGCCTGGCCGAGCAGATCGGCCGCATCGGCCTGCTCACCGACCACGTGCTGGACCGTGCGCTGGACCGCTGCCGGCGGTGGTTGGACCAGGACATCGCGCTGTCGGTCGCGGTCAACCTCTCCGCCCACTGCCTCGCAGAGCCGGACATCGTCGACCGGGTCCGTCGCGCGCTGCGCCGCCACGGTGTCCCGGGTGAACTGCTGACCCTGGAGCTCACCGAGGGCAGCGTCGTCGACGACACGGTGCGCAACAGCACGGTGCTGGCCGACCTGCACGCGTTGGGCCTGCGGCTGTCCATGGACGACTTCGGCACCGGTTACTCCTCGCTGTCCCAGCTGCGGCTGCTGCCGATCGACGAGCTGAAGATCGACAAGTCCTTCGTGCTGGGCATGTCGACGAGCTCGAACGAGTCCTTCATCGCCCGGTCGATCGTGGAGCTGGCGCACAACCTGGGGTTGCGCGTGGTCGCCGAGGGCGTCGAGGACGAGATGACCCGGGACCTGCTGACCCAGATGGGCTGCGACAAGCTGCAGGGCTTCCTGGTCAGCCGGCCGCTGCCCGAGGACCGGCTGGAGGGCTGGCTGCTGGCCCGCACCGGCGTCCGCGCCGCCGCGCCGGGGGCCACCCACCGGCGGCTGTTCGTCCGGACCTGAGAAAGGACCTCCCTGTACCCCACCGCTCGCAGGCTCGCGGCGGGCCCCTGCAGGGAGGCCGAAGGGCATCAGGTACAGTTCTGCACGGCTCTTCGGAGCAACGCCCCTTTAGCTCAGTCGGCAGAGCGTCTCCATGGTAAGGAGAAGGTCTACGGTTCGATTCCGTAAAGGGGCTCGTACGATCGAATGCCTGACCGCCGGTCCAGTCGGAAGACCGGGCCGCACGGTCGCCTGGCGGTGTAGCTCAGCCTGGTAGAGCAAGCGGCTCATAATCGCTGTGTCACCGGTTCAAGTCCGGTCACCGCTACCCCAGACGGACCCCGGGAACGGGGTCCGTCGTCGTGTTCGGCATCCGCCGGACGCGGGCACCACCCCGACGCGTCGAGGAACTCTCGACCACCGACAAGGCGAGGATGCGCTCATGGCAGCCACCGACGTTCGTCCGAAGATCACCCTGGCCTGCCAGGAGTGCAAGAACCGCAACTACATCACCCGCAAGAACCGGCGGAACGACCCCGACCGGATCGAGCTGAAGAAGTACTGCCCCACCGACCGCAAGCACACGGTCCACCGCGAGACGCGCTGACCGCAGCGGTCGCGAGGAGAGGGCGGGGAGCATGACGCTGGACGCAGGACTGGTCGGGCGCAGCTACCCGCCCTCTGCCGTGTACGAGGTCGGGCGCGAGAAGATCGCGGAGTTCGCCACGGCGCTGGCCGACCCCGACCCGGTCTACCGCGACCCGGCCGCCGCCCGCGCCGCCGGCCACCCCGACGTCATCGCCCCGCCGACCTTCGCCATCGTGCTCTCCCTCGGTGCGGCAGACGTCGTGGTCGAGGACCCGGACGTCGGGCTCGACTACAGCCGGGTGGTCCACGGCGAGCAGCGGTTCACCCACCACCGCCCGATCCGGGCCGGCGACCGGCTGGTCGCGACCGCCACGATCGACGCGGTGAAGACGGTGGCCGGCAACGACATGCTGACCACCCGGGTCGACCTGGCCACCGAGGACGGCGAACCGGTCTGCACCACCCGCTCCATGCTCGTCGCCCGGGGCACGGCGTGAGCCCCCGCCCGGCCGACGTCGAGGTCGGCACCGAGCTGCCCGAGCAGACCTCCCGCGTCACCCGCGCCGATCTGGTGCGCTACGCGGGCGCCTCGGGTGACTTCAACGTCATCCACTGGAACGAGCGGGTCGCCCGCGAGGTCGGCCTCCCCGGCGTCATCGCGCACGGGATGCTCACCGCCGGGCTCGCCGTCCGCGCGGTCACCGCCTGGGCCGGCGACCCGGGTGCCGTCGTCGACTACCAGGTGCGCTTCAGCCGGCCGGTGGTGGTCCCCGACGACGAGCTCGGTGCCGAGCTCACCGTGCGCGGCCGGGTCGCCGCGCTCCTCGAGGGCGACCGGGTGCGCATCGACCTCACCGTGACCAGTGGTGGCGAGAAGGTCCTGTCCCTGGCCCGCGCCGTCGTCGCGCTCGGCTGATCGCCCGCCGGGCCTCAGTCGGCAGAGCTGAGGAGCTGTTGCATCCGGCGGACGCCCTCCACCAGGTCGTCGTCCCCCAGGGCGTAGGACAGCCGGAGGTACCCCGGCGTCCCGAAGGCCTCGCCGGGGACGACGGCGACCTGGGCCTGCTCCAGCAGCAGCTCGGCCAGCTCGGCGCTCGTGGTGACGGTGCGGCCGGCGATCGACCGGCCGAGCAGTGCGGTCACCGCGGGGTAGACGTAGAAGGCGCCCAGGGGCTCGGGACAGGCGATCCCCGGGATCTCCCGGAGCATCCCCACCACGGTCCGGCGGCGCCGGTCGAGTGCGGCCCGCAGCTCCGCCACGCTGGACTGGTCGCCGGTCAGCGCGGCCACCGCGGCGGCCTGGGCGATGTTCGAGACGTGTCCGGCCGAGTGCGACTGCAGGGCCGTCGCACCGGCCACCACGTCGGCCGGACCGATCAGCCAGCCCACCCGCCAGCCGGTCATCGCGTAAGCCTTGGCCACCCCGTTGACGACGACGCACCGCGGCTGGATCTCCGGGACCAGGGCGGGCAGTGACGCCGCCGTCGTCCCGTCGTAGGTCAGGTGCTCGTAGATCTCGTCGGTGACCACCCAGAGGCCGGCCGCCAGCGCCCACCGGCCGATCTCGGCGACCTCCTCGGGCGGGTGGACGGCGCCCGTCGGGTTGGCCGGGGAGCTGAACAGCAGCAGCTTGGTGCGCGGGGTGCGAGCCGCCTCCAGCTGCCCGACGGAGACGAGGTACCCGCTGGCCTCGTCGGCGACCACGGGTACGGGGACGCCGCCGGCCAGCCGGATCGCCTCCGGGTAGGTCGTCCAGTGCGGCGTCGGCAGCAGGACCTCGTCGCCGGGGTCCAGCAGCGTCGCCAGCGCCTGGGCGACCGCCTGCTTGCCCCCGGCGGTGACCAGGACGTCGGTGGGCCGGGCGGTCAGTCCCGAGTCGCGCAGCGTCTTGGCGACGATCGCCTGCCGGAGTTCCGGGAGGCCCCCGACCGGGGTGTACCGGTGCATCGCGGGATCCCGGGCCGCCCGGACGGCCGCGGCGACGACGTGGTCGGCCGTGGCGTGGTCCGGCTCTCCCGCGGCCAGGTTGACCACCGGCCGCCCGTCCGCCCGCAGCGCCTTGGCGCGGGCGTCGGCGGCCATCGTCGTCGAGGAGGTGACGGCACCGACCCGCCGGGAGACCCGCCGCTCCGCCGGTGGCGCCGGCTCGGCGGGATCGGACCCGGGCGCAGGGGCGGTCAGCATGATCCGATCGTGGCAGACGCGGCGGTGCGCCCGGCCCCGTCCGAGCGCCCCCGTGCGGGGGCCCCGTGTGGGGCCTCGCCTCCCGTGTTCGCTCCTGGTCGGGTGGGTCCCGTACACTCGACGACCTGGGGCCTGCGGGACCCCGCCACCGGCGTGCCCCGGAGGCCCTCTTCGGGGGGTCACGTCGAGACTCGGGCCGCGCCGCGACGCGGACCCGGCGATCCCTAGGGGTGTAGCTCAATTGGCAGAGCAGCGGTCTCCAAAACCGCAGGCTGCAGGTTCAAGTCCTGTCACCCCTGCCACGACCTGACGACCGACCGAGATGAGCCGACCGAAGTGAGCCGGACCGACGTGAGCGAGGCGCTGTGAGCGAGAAGGACGGCGAGCCGGACGGCGAGCAGGTCGACGCCGAGCAGCTCGACGCCGAGACGCCGGGCGTGGACGACGCGGCTGCGCTCGAGGCCGCCGAGGCCGATGTCGCCGACGATGCGGAGTCCGACGAGGACAAGGTCGTCGCCACCCCCACCCAGCGCCGGTCCCGGTCCTCCCGCCGTCCGGCCGACCGGACGCCGGACGCCGGACCCGCGGGGGAGGGCACCCGCACCCGGGCCGACGCCGAGCGGGCACGCGCCGCGGAGCTGAAGGAGAAGCGGAACCTGGGGCGGTTCCTGCGCGAGGTCGTCGCCGAGCTGCGCAAGGTCATCTGGCCCGGCCGCAAGGAGCTGATCACCTACACCACCGTGGTGATCATCTTCGTGGCCGTCATGGTCGCGATCGTCGCCGGCCTGGACCTCCTCTTCGCCCAGGGCGTGCTCGCCGTCTTCGGCTGACCGTCCGCGCCTGCACCGCACCCGACAAGGAAGAGACCCTGTGACTGACCCCCGCGAGCCCTTCGAGACCGACAGCGCCGTCGAGGGCACCGACCTCGACGACGCGCGTGCGGACGTGCGCGGCAGCGCCGACCTCGAGACGGGCGCCGGCGAGACCGGGTCCGCCGAGGGATCGACCGACACCGCCGACCAGGACACCAGCACCGACGCCGCCGACGTCGTCCCCGACGTCGAGACCGGGGAGCCGGCCACCCTGGCCGCCGACCCGTCGCCCGAGCCGGCCCCCGACCACGACCTGCCCGTCAGCGAGGCCCTCGAGGCCGCGGCCGCAGAGGACGAGGACCCGGCGGAGGCCCTGCGCTCGACGCTGCGCGGGCAGTTCGGCGACTGGTACGTGATCCACTCCTACGCGGGCTACGAGAACAAGGTGAAGACCAACCTCGAGTCCCGGATCACGTCGCTGGACATGGAGGACTACATCTTCCAGATCGAGGTGCCCACCGAGGAGGTCACCGAGATCAAGAACGGCAAGCGGACCCAGGTCAACCGCAAGAAGCTGCCGGGCTATCTGCTGGTCCGGATGGACCTCAACGACGAGTCCTGGGGTGCCGTCCGGAACACCCCGGGCGTCACCGGCTTCGTCGGGGCCACCTCCAAGCCCTCGCCCCTGAGCATCGACGAGGTCGTCAACCTGCTGGTCCCGGCGACGACCGCCAAGCCGGTCTCCGCGACCGAGGCCGCCCCCAGCGCCGGCCCCGCGCCGGAGGTCGAGTTCGAGGTCGGCGAGTCCGTCACCGTCATGGACGGTCCGTTCGCGACGCTGCCGGCGACCATCAACGAGATCAACCCGGAGCAGCAGAAGCTCCAGGTGCTCGTCTCCATCTTCGGCCGCGAGACGCCGGTCGAGCTGTCGTTCACCCAGGTCACCAAGATCTGATCAAGGACCCGTCGCCCCCCGTCGCTCGTAAACTCGCCTCGGGGCCCTGCGACGGGGCCGTTCCATCCCGTTACGAAGAAGGAAGTCATGCCCCCCAGGAAGCGGTTGACCGCGGTCATCAAGCTCCAGATCAACGCCGGTGCGGCCACCCCCGCGCCGCCCGTGGGCCCCGCCCTCGGTCAGCACGGCGTCAACATCATGGAGTTCTGCAAGGCGTACAACGCCGCGACGGAGGCGCAGCGCGGCAGCGTCATCCCCGTCGAGATCTCGGTCTTCGAGGACCGGTCGTTCACCTTCGTCACCAAGACGCCCCCGGCAGCGCGCATGCTGCTGAAGGCCGCCGGTGTGGAGAAGGGCTCGGGTGAGCCGCACAAGACCAAGGTCGCGACCGTCACCCGCGACCAGGTCCGCGAGATCGCGCAGACGAAGATGGCCGATCTGAACGCCAACGACCTCGAGCAGGCCGAGAAGATCATCGCCGGTACCGCCCGGTCGATGGGCATCACCGTCAAGTGACGGTCGCCGCCGTCTGACGGCGGCGTTGCACCACCCGGGTCCACGCGGACCCGGCCAGCACTCGTGGGAGGGCCTCGCCAGGCCCGCGCACCACGCGACCCCCGATCCGGGGGGAAGGAGAACCACCATGGCAAAGCACGGCAAGAACTACCGCAAGGTCGCTGAGCTGGTCGACGCGGACGCGCTGTACAGCCCGCTGCAGGCCGCCGGTCTGGCCAAGCAGACCTCGACCACCAAGTACGACGCGACCGTCGAGGTCGCCATCCGGCTCGGGGTCGACCCCCGCAAGGCCGACCAGATGGTCCGCGGCACGGTCAACCTGCCGCACGGCACCGGCAAGACCGCGCGCGTCATCGTCTTCGCGACCGGCGACAAGGCAGCCGAGGCCGAGGCCGCCGGCGCCGACGTCGTGGGCTCCGACGACCTGATCGAGCAGATCCAGGGCGGCTTCCTGGACTTCGACGCCGCGATCGCCACCCCGGACCAGATGGCGAAGGTCGGTCGGATCGCCCGCATCCTCGGCCCCCGTGGCCTGATGCCGAACCCGAAGACGGGCACGGTGACCCCCGACGTCACCAAGGCCGTCAACGACATCAAGGGCGGGAAGATCAACTTCCGCGTCGACAAGCAGGCCAACCTGCACCTGGTGATCGGCAAGGCGTCCTTCGACCAGGCCAAGCTGGTGGAGAACTACGCCGCCGCCCTCGACGAGGTGCTGCGGGCCAAGCCGTCGGCGGCCAAGGGTCGGTACCTGAAGAAGGTCACCGTCTCCACCACCATGGGCCCGGGCATCCAGGTCGACCCGAACCGCACCCGCAACCTCACCGTGGACGAGCCCTCCGCCTGATCGACGGACCCCGTCTCCACGAGGGCCCCGCAGCGCACGGCGCTGCGGGGCCCTCGTGCGTCCGGGCCCGCGGTGGCGTGTACTCTTGCCGCTGTTCCCCCCAAGACCGCTGGTCGTCGCACGTCCGCGTGCGATCGAAGGTCCGGAGATCACCGGACGACCCGCGCAGGTGGACGGTTCGACGAACGTGTCACGGCACGGGCTCACGGCCCCTGCAGCGTGATCGTCCCTCGCCCCGTGCGCTCTGCGCCGGGGCGTTCCTCGTCTCCGGGCCCGATCTCCCCGGGCGCTCGTCGCCGGTGGTCGCCCGACAGACGAGAGGAGGCCCATGCCCACGCAGGCGAAGGCCGCGGTGATCGAAGAGATCACCGAGCGGTTCCAGAAGTCCAGCGCGGCCGTGCTCACCGAGTACCGCGGGCTGACCGTGGCGCAGCTGACCGAGCTGCGTCGTTCCCTCGGTGCGGGCAGCAGCTACGCCGTCGTCAAGAACACCCTGACGAAGCGGGCAGCGGACTCGGTCGGTCACTCCGACCTGGCCCCGCTGCTCAACGGCCCCACCGCGATCGCCTTCATCGAGGGCGACCCGGTCGAGGCCGCCAAGGCCATCCGTGACTTCGCGCGGGCCAACCCGCTGCTGGTCATCAAGGGCGGCGTGGTCGAGGGCCGCACGGTCGACGCAGCCGAGGTCACCCGCCTCGCCGACGTCGAGTCCCGTGAGGTCCTGCTGGCCAAGCTGGCCGGCGCCATGAAGGGCAACCTCACCAAGGCAGCCGGGCTGTTCCAGGCCCCGCTGTCGCAGGTCGCCCGACTGGCCGAGGCCCTCAAGGAGAAGAAGCCGGCCGAGGGCGCTCCCGCCTCGGACGACGCTGCTCCCGCCGACTCTGCTGCTGACACCACCCAGGCCGCCCCGGCCACCACCGACGAGAGTGCTGCCGCGGACTCCGCGGCCAGCACCGACTGACCCCCCAAGGAGACACCATGGCCAAGCTTTCCACTGACGAGCTGCTCGACGCCTTCAAGGAGATGACCCTCCTGGAGCTGTCGGACTTCGTGAAGGAGTTCGAGACCACCTTCGACGTCACCGCCGCTGCCCCGGTCGCCGTTGCGCCTGCCGGTGGCGCCGGTGGCGGCGCTGCCGCCGAGGCCCCGGTCGAGCAGGACGAGTTCGACGTCGTCCTCGAGTCCGCCGGTGACAAGAAGATCCAGGTCATCAAGGAGGTGCGCGGCCTGACCTCGCTCGGCCTCAAGGAGGCCAAGGACCTGGTCGACAACGCGCCGAAGCCGGTCCTGGAGAAGGTCGCCAAGGACGCTGCGGAGAAGGCCAAGGCCGCCCTCGAGGGCGCCGGCGCCACCGTCACCGTCAAGTGACCCCTCGCCCGGCCGCCGCCCCCGCGGCGGCCGGGTAGCACCACCCCGGCCCCCGCGGCGGCCGGGTAGCACCACCCCGCACTGACGACAGGGGCCGATCCACTCCGGTGGGTCGGCCCCTGTCGTGCGTCCAGGTCGGCCCTGGCGGGGTGGCCGGTCGCCTGCGGCCGGGTGTCCGTAGGCGCGTCGTTCACCCACAGGTCCCGGCGTGGCAGTTCCCGCTGGGCTGCCGCACTGGCATCATCGGCAGCGCACTCGCCTCGCTCGCCCCCGATCCCGCGGCGCTGCGCTCCGCCTCCGGAGCCCAGTGCTCCCGGGCCGGGTGGGCACCGGCCACCCCTCGTGGGTGGGTCCCCGGCCGCTGCGGCGGCCCGACGTGGACACCGGCGCTGAGCAGGGGTAGGGTCTCCTGTTGCGCTGCCCTCTGACTGCCAGCCCGCCGAGACGGGTCACGAGGGGTGCCCGGGAACGGCTCCGGGGAACCCCGTGTTGACCGTACCGACGGGGCAGGCATCCGCGGTCAGCCTCGCCGACAACGACGACGACCCAGGACGAACTGCACCCACCGCCCGCACGTCGTGAGGTCCTCGAAAGGACGCATCTTGGCAGGCTCTCGCCCCACCAGCATCACCCCCGGCACCACCGAGTCCAGCAGCACCCCGACCACCGCGGTCGACGTGCAGCCCGGTCCCCGCACCGGCGGCACCGACCACCAGAAGATCCCCGGCGCGCCGCTGCGCGTCTCGTTCGCCAAGATCCGCGAGCCGCTCGAGGTCCCGGACCTGCTCGCGCTCCAGACCGCCTCCTTCGACTGGCTGGTCGGGAGCCCGGCGTGGCGGGCCACCCTCGCTCCCGAGGACCAGGCCGGCGCGGTGGGCGGGCTGGCGGAGATCCTCGAGGAGATCTCCCCGATCGAGGACTTCAGCGGCTCGATGTCGCTGTCCTTCTCCAACCCGCGCTTCGAGGACGTCAAGGCGTCGCTCGAGGAGTGCAAGGACAAGGACATGACCTACGCGGCGCCGCTGTTCGTCACCGCCGAGTTCATGAACAACACCACCGGCGAGATCAAGAGCCAGACGGTGTTCATGGGCGACTTCCCGGTGATGACGAGCAAGGGCACGTTCGTCATCAACGGGACCGAGCGCGTCGTCGTCTCCCAGCTGGTCCGCAGCCCCGGCGTCTACTTCGACAAGAGCCTGGACAAGACGTCGGACAAGGACGTCTACAGCGCCAAGGTCATCCCCAGCCGCGGTGCGTGGCTGGAGTTCGACGTCGACAAGCGCGACACCGTCGGCGTCCGGATCGACCGCAAGCGCCGCCAGCCGGTCAGCGTCCTGCTCAAGGCCCTCGGCTGGACCGAGGACCGCATCCGCGAGCACTTCCAGTGGTCGCCCACGATGCTGGCCACCCTGGAGAAGGACCACCTCGCCGGCCAGGACGAGGCGCTGCTGGACATCTACCGCAAGCTGCGTCCGGGCGAGCCGCCGACGCGTGAGTCGGCGCAGGCGCTGCTGGAGAACCTCTTCTTCAACCCGAAGCGCTACGACCTGGCGAAGGTCGGCCGCTACAAGGTGAACAAGAAGCTCGGCGTCGAGGTGCCCAAGGGCACCTCCACGCTCACCGAGGACGACATCGTCGCCACCATCGAGTACGTCGTGCGTCTGCACGCCGGCGAGCCCGACCACGGCGTCGACGACATCGACCACTTCGGCAACCGTCGCCTGCGCACGGTCGGTGAGCTGATCCAGAACCAGATCCGGGTCGGCCTCTCCCGCATGGAGCGCGTGGTCCGCGAGCGGATGACCACCCAGGACGTCGAGGCGATCACGCCGCAGACGCTGATCAACATCCGGCCGGTCGTCGCCTCCATCAAGGAGTTCTTCGGCACCAGCCAGCTCTCGCAGTTCATGGACCAGACGAACCCGCTCGCGGGCCTGACCCACAAGCGCCGCCTGTCGGCGCTGGGCCCGGGTGGTCTGTCCCGTGAGCGTGCGGGCATGGAGGTCCGCGACGTACACCCGAGCCACTACGGCCGGATGTGCCCGATCGAGACCCCTGAGGGCCCGAACATCGGCCTGATCGGCTCGCTGTCCTCCTTCGGCCGGGTGAACCCCTTCGGCTTCATCGAGACGCCGTACCGCAAGGTCGTCAACGGCACCGTCAGCGACCAGATCGACTACCTCACCGCCGACGAGGAGGACCGCTTCGTCGTCGCCCAGGCCAACTCGCCGCTGGACGCGTCGGGCCGGTTCGCCGAGGACCTGGTCCTCGTCCGCACCAAGGGCGGGGAGACCACCGACCTCGCCCCGGAGAACGTCGACTACATGGACGTCTCGCCACGGCAGATGACCTCGGTCGCGACGGCGATGATCCCGTTCCTCGAGCACGACGACGCGAACCGCGCCCTGATGGGCGCGAACATGCAGCGTCAGGCGGTCCCGCTGCTGCGCAGCGAGGCCCCGCTGGTCGGCACCGGCATGGAGCTGCGTGCCGCCGTCGACGCCGGTGACGTCGTGGTGGCCGAGAAGGCCGGTGTGGTCGAGGACTCCACCGCCGACTACGTCACCGTGATGGCCGACGACGGGACCCGGCAGACCTACCGGCTGCTGAAGTTCCAGCGCTCGAACCAGGGCACCTCGATCAACCAGAGCCCGGTGGTCGAAGAGGGCCAGCGGGTCGAGGTCGGTCAGGTCGTCGCCGACGGCCCGTGCACCGACGAGGGCGAGATGGCGCTGGGCAAGAACCTGCTCGTCGCCTTCATGCCCTGGGAGGGCCACAACTACGAGGACGCGATCATCCTGTCGCAGCGCCTCGTGCAGGACGACGTCCTGTCCTCGATCCACATCGAGGAGTTCGAGGTCGACGCCCGCGACACCAAGCTCGGTGCCGAGGAGATCACCCGGGACATCCCGAACGTCTCCGAGGAGGTTCTCGCCGACCTCGACGAGCGCGGGATCATCCGGATCGGTGCCGAGGTCGTCCCCGGCGACATCCTCGTCGGCAAGGTCACGCCCAAGGGCGAGACCGAGCTGACCCCCGAGGAGCGGCTGCTGCGGGCGATCTTCGGTGAGAAGGCCCGCGAGGTGCGCGACACCAGCCTCAAGGTCAAGCACGGTGAGTCCGGGAAGGTCATCGGCGTCCGGGTCTTCTCCCGCGAGGACGGCGATGAGCTCCCCGCCGGCGTGAACGAGCTCATCCGGGTCTACGTGGCCCAGATGCGCAAGATCAGCGACGGCGACAAGCTGGCCGGCCGCCACGGGAACAAGGGCGTCATCTCCAAGATCCTCCCGCAGGAGGACATGCCGTTCCTCGAGGACGGCACGCCGGTCGACATCGTGCTCAACCCGCTGGGCGTGCCCGGCCGGATGAACGTCGGCCAGGTGCTGGAGACCCACCTCGGGTGGATCGCCAAGACCGGCTGGGAGGTCGAGGGCACCCCGGAGTGGGCGGCAAAGCTGCCTGGTGCTGCGCGCCAGGCCGCCCCGGGCACCCGCACCGCGACCCCCGTCTTCGACGGCGCCAAGGAGGAGGAGATCATCGGCCTGCTGGGCTCGACGATCCCGAACCGCGACGGCAACCGGATGGTCAAGGAGACCGGCAAGGCGCGGCTGTTCGACGGCCGTTCCGGGGAGCCCTTCCCCGAGCCGATCTCGGTGGGCTACGTCTACATCCTGAAGCTGCTGCACCTGGTCGACGACAAGATCCACGCCCGCTCGACCGGCCCGTACTCGATGATCACGCAGCAGCCGCTGGGTGGTAAGGCGCAGTTCGGTGGTCAGCGCTTCGGTGAGATGGAGTGCTGGGCGATGCAGGCCTACGGCGCCGCCTACGCGCTGCAGGAGCTCCTCACCATCAAGTCCGACGACATCCTCGGCCGCGTCAAGGTGTACGAGGCGATCGTCAAGGGCGAGAACATCCCGGAGCCGGGCATCCCGGAGTCCTTCAAGGTGTTGCTCAAGGAGCTCCAGTCGCTCTGCCTGAACGTGGAGGTCCTCTCCAGCGACGGCAACGCGATCGAGCTGCGTGACACCGACGACGAGGTCTTCCGGGCCGCGGAGGAGCTGGGCATCGACCTCAGCCGTCGCGAGCCGTCGTCCGTCGAAGACGTCTGATCGGCCGCCGGCCGGCCCTGACCGAGTCCGGGCCGGCCGGCCCCACACCCTCATCGATTAGAAGCGAAGAACTAGCCCCGGAAAGGGGTACATCGAGTGCTCGACGTCAACTTCTTCGACGAACTGCGCATCGGTCTGGCCAGCGGTGACGACATCCGCCAGTGGTCACACGGCGAGGTGAAGAAGCCCGAGACCATCAACTACCGCACTCTCCGTCCGGAGAAGGACGGTCTGTTCTGCGAGAAGATCTTCGGTCCCACCCGGGACTGGGAGTGCTACTGCGGGAAGTACAAGCGGGTCCGCTTCAAGGGCATCATCTGCGAGCGCTGCGGCGTCGAGGTCACTCGCGCCAAGGTGCGTCGTGAGCGGATGGGCCACATCGAGCTGGCCGCGCCGGTCACCCACATCTGGTTCTTCAAGGGCGTCCCCTCGCGCCTGGGCTACCTGCTCGACCTGGCGCCCAAGGACCTCGAGAAGATCATCTACTTCGCTGCGTACATGATCACCTCCGTCGACGACGAGGCGCGTCACCGCGACCTGCCGACCGTCGAGGCCGAGATCAGCGCCGAGAAGTCCAACCTCGAGGGTCGCCGCGACGCCGACGTGGAGGCCCGCCAGCAGAAGCTGGAGGCCGACCTCGCCGAGCTGGAGGCCGAGGGTGCGAAGTCCGACGTGCGCCGCAAGGTGCGCGAGGGTGGCGAGCGCGAGATGCGCCAGCTGCGCGACCGGGCCCAGCGGGAGATCGACCGCCTCGAAGAGGTGATGGACACCTTCCGCAAGCTCGAGGTCAAGCAGCTCATCGCCGACGAGGGCCTCTACCGCGAGCTCCGCGACCGCTTCGGTGAGTACTTCGAGGGCGGCATGGGCGCTGCGGCGCTGCAGAAGCTGCTCGCCGGCTTCGACCTCGACGCCGAGGCCGTCTCGCTGCGCGAGACCATCCGCAGCGGCAAGGGTCAGCGCAAGCTGCGGGCCCTCAAGCGGCTGAAGGTCGTCGCGGCGTTCCAGCAGACCCAGAACTCGCCCATGGGCATGGTGCTGGACTGCGTGCCGGTGATCCCGCCGGACCTGCGCCCGATGGTGCAGCTGGACGGTGGCCGCTTCGCGACCAGCGACATGAACGACCTGTACCGCCGGGTGATCAACCGGAACAACCGGCTCAAGCGACTGCTCGACCTGGGCGCGCCGGAGATCATCGTCAACAACGAGAAGCGGATGCTCCAGGAGTCCGTGGACGCGCTGTTCGACAACGGTCGTCGTGGCCGGCCGGTCACCGGTCCGGGCAACCGTCCGCTGAAGTCCCTGAGCGACCTGCTCAAGGGCAAGCAGGGCCGGTTCCGCCAGAACCTGCTGGGCAAGCGTGTCGACTACTCCGGCCGTTCGGTCATCGTCGTCGGCCCCCAGCTGAAGCTGCACCAGTGCGGCCTGCCCAAGCAGATGGCGCTGGAGCTGTTCAAGCCCTTCGTCATGAAGCGGCTGGTCGACCTCAACCACGCGCAGAACATCAAGTCCGCCAAGCGGATGGTCGAGCGCGCGCGGCCGGTCGTGTGGGACGTCCTCGAAGAGGTCATCACCGAGCACCCGGTGCTGCTGAACCGGGCGCCGACCCTGCACCGTCTGGGCATCCAGGCCTTCGAGCCCCAGCTGGTCGAGGGCAAGGCCATCCAGATCCACCCGCTGGTCTGCACCGCGTTCAACGCGGACTTCGACGGTGACCAGATGGCGGTGCACCTGCCGCTGTCGGCCGAGGCGCAGGCCGAGGCCCGCATCCTCATGCTGTCCAGCAACAACATCCTGAGCCCGGCCGATGGTCGCCCGATCACCGCGCCGACCCAGGACATGGTGCTGGGCCTCTACCACCTGACCTCCCTCTCCGGGACGGTCGAGGTGCCGGAGGGCGAGCGGCCGAAGTCCTACTCCACGACCGCCGAGGCCGTCATGGCCTTCGACAAGGGCGTGCTCGGGCTGCAGGAGCGGGTCCTGATCCGCCTCGACGAGGTCTTCGGCGTCGACAGCGGCCCGAACGACCCGTGGGAGGCCCCCGAGGGCTGGGAGCCCGGCCGGCCGGCCGTCGTCTCCACCAGCCTGGGCCGGGTCCTCTTCAACGAGGCCCTGCCGGAGGACTACCGGTTCGTCAACTACCAGGTGCCGAAGAAGGCGCTGGGCGCGATCGTCAACGACCTCGCCGAGCGCTACCCGAAGGTGCAGGTGGCGGCGACGCTGGACGCCCTCAAGTCGGCCGGGTTCCGCTGGGCGACCCGGTCGGGCGTGACGATCGCGATCGACGACGTCGTCACCCCGCCGGTGAAGGCCGCGATCCTGGAGCGGCACGAGGACGAGGCCCGCAAGATCGAGCGGCAGTACGAGCGCGGCGTCATCACCGACGCCGAGCGTCGTTCCGAGCTCATCGAGATCTGGACGCGGGCCCGGGCCGAGGTCAGCCAGGCCATGGTCGACAACTTCCCGACCACCAACCCGGTCTGGGTCATGGTCAACTCCGGCGCGCGCGGCAACATGATGCAGATCAGCCAGATCGCCGGCATGCGTGGCCTGGTGGCCAACCCGAAGGGCGAGATCATCCCGCGGCCGATCAAGGCCAATTTCCGGGAGGGTCTGTCGGTGCTGGAGTACTTCATCTCCACGCACGGTGCTCGCAAGGGCCTGGCCGACACCGCGCTGCGGACCGCCGACTCCGGGTACCTCACCCGCCGGCTGGTGGACGTCTCGCAGGACGTCATCATCCGCGAGGAGGACTGCGGCACCGAGCGTGGCGTGATCATGCCGATCGGCACCGTGGTGGACGGCACGGTCATCCGTGACGCCCACGTGGAGACGAGCGTCTACGCCCGTGCACTGGCCGCTGACGTGGTCGCTGCCGACGGCACCCAGATCGCCCCGGCCGGGGCGGACCTGGGCGACGTGCTGATCGCTCAGCTCGTCGACGCCGGTGTCTCCGAGGTCAAGGTGCGCTGCGTGCTCACCTGCGAGTCGCTGCTGGGCACCTGCGCCACCTGCTACGGCCGGTCGCTGGCGTCGGGCAAGCTCGTGGACGTCGGCGAGGCGGTCGGGATCATCGCCGCCCAGTCGATCGGTGAGCCGGGTACGCAGCTGACCATGCGCACCTTCCACACCGGTGGTGTGGCCGGTGCCGACATCACGCACGGTCTGCCGCGTGTGGTCGAGCTCTTCGAGGCCCGTGTCCCCAAGGGCAAGGCCCCGATCGCCGAGCTGGCCGGCACCGTCCGGATCGAGGACGGCGACCAGTTCCGCAAGCTCACCATCAACCCGGACGACGGTTCGGACGAGGTCGTCTACGACAAGCTGTCGCGTC
This sequence comes from Modestobacter sp. VKM Ac-2984, assembly GCF_026967985.1. Lineage (GTDB taxonomy): Bacteria > Actinomycetota > Actinomycetes > Mycobacteriales > Geodermatophilaceae > Modestobacter. The sequence continues at coordinate 182,251 of NZ_JAPVBJ010000005.1, forward strand.
GTTCGCGGCTGCGGGTCGAGGACGGCGGGCACGTCGAGGTCGGCGAGCAGCTGACCGAGGGTGCTGTCGACCCGCACGAGGTGCTGCGGATCATGGGCCCGCGTGAGGTGCAGCTGCACCTGGTGCGCGAGGTCCAGGAGGTCTACCGCAGCCAGGGCGTGTCGATCCACGACAAGCACATCGAGGTGATCATCCGCCAGATGCTGAAGCGGGTGACCATCATCGACTCGGGCGCGACGGAGTTCCTGCCCGGTGCGCTGGTCGAGCGGACACTGTTCGAGACGGAGAACCGTCGGGTGGTCGCCGAGGGTGGCGAGCCGGCCTCGGCCCGTCCGGTGCTGATGGGGATCACCAAGGCGTCGCTGGCGACGGAGTCGTGGCTGTCGGCCGCCTCCTTCCAGGAGACGACCAAGGTGCTCACCGACGCCGCCATCCAGGGCAAGAGCGACAGCCTGCTCGGGCTCAAGGAGAACGTGATCATCGGGAAGCTGATCCCGGCCGGTACCGGCATCAGCCGCTACCGGAACATCACGGTCGAGCCGACCGAGGAGGCGCGCGCCGCCGTCTACACCATGGCCGGCTACGACGACGGGCAGTACTACAGCCCCGACGTCTTCGGTCAGGGCACGGGCGAGGCCGTCCGGCTCGAGGAGTACGACTGGCGCTGATGCGCTGAGTGAGTGACAGAGAGGCCCCGCACGCCAGCCGGCGTGCGGGGCCTCTCTGCGTCCTGCCGCGTCACGTGACGCAAGGAGCCGGGTGTCCCCGGTTCGCCAGGGTTCAGCCGGCCAGGCGGCGCATCGTCTCGACCGTGCGGAGTCGGCCCTCACGGCTGTCGTCGAGGGGCTGCAGGTTGATCGTGGTCACCCCCGCCTCCGCGAACGCGGCGATCCGCTCGGCCACGTAGGACTCCGACCCGATGAGGGAGGTAGCCCGCACCAGGTCCTCCGGGACGGCGGCGGCCGCCTCGTCCTTCCGTCCGGACAGGTACAGCTCCTGGATGGCCTCGGCCTCGGCCTCGTAGCCGTACCGGCGGGCCAGGTCGTTGTAGAAGTTCTTGCCCTTGGCGCCCATGCCGCCGACGTACAGCGCGATCCCCGGCCGTACCGCCTCGACCAGGTGGTCGACGTCCTCGCCGATCGCCACCGGCACGCCGACGACGACGTCGAGCTCGCCCAGCGAGGGGTCCCGCTTGGCCTTGCCCGCCTCGAGCGAGGCGCCCCAGACGTCGGCAGCGCGCTCTGGGTGGAAGAAGATCGGCTCCCACTTCTCCGCGATCTCCGCGGCGAGCTCGACGTTCTTCGGCCCGAGTGCGGCCAGCAGCACCGGGATCTGCGGCCGCACCGGGGTGTTGATCAGCTTCAGCGGCTTGCCGAGGCCGGTGCCCTGGTCGGCCGGGAGCGGCACCTGGTACTTCTTGCCGTCGTGCTCCAGCCGTTCGCGGCGCCACACCTGGCGGCAGATCTCCACGATCTCGCGCGTCCGCTGCAGTGGGGCGTCGTACGGCAGCCCGTGCCAGCCTTCGATGACCTGCGGGCCCGAGGCGCCGAGCCCGAGGGTGAACCGGCCGCCGGACACGAAGTCCAGGCCGGCCGCGGTCATCGCGATCAGCGCGGGCGTGCGGCTGTAGATGGGCAGGATGCCGCTCATCAGCTCGACCCGGTCGGTCACGGCCGCGAGGTAGCCCAGCTGGCTGACCGCGTCGAACGTGTACACCTCCGCGCACATCGCGACGTCGAGCCCGGCGGACTCCAGGTCGCGGATCTCCTCCGCGGTCTGCTTGAAGTCACCGGCGTAGCTGGCCTGGATCCCGATGCGCACGCGCCCTCCTCGGCGTTCGCGGCACCCTCGTCGGTGCCACGTGCCGCGACGGTAACGGCCTGGCGGGGGAGCGGGGCCCCGGGGCGGCTCAGAGGGCGCGGACGGTGCCGATCACGTGGGTGACGACCCGTACGCCGTCGACGTCGGCCGGCACGCGGGCGCCGGCGCCCGGCTCGGTCAGGTCGACCCGCACCACGTAGTCGGCGGCCTGCCGCGCGAGCCCGACCCCGGCGACACCGGGGTCGGAGGCGAAGCGGGAGGCCAGTGCGTTCTTGGCAGCCCGGGCGGAGGCGCGGTCGGTCATGCCACCCATGGTGCCCTTCCCCGCAGGATCAGGACAGGGCAAGGGCCGCCGGTGCCCTCCCTCCGGGGCTCCCCGGCCCGCGGGCTCCTCGACTCAGCCCGCGAACCACTCGACGTCGAGCTCGCGCAGCACGGTGGCCAGCGGGTTGGCGAACGTGACGCCACCCCCGGCGCTGCCGCCGGTGGTGGACCCGGCGAACAGCAGCCCCAGCGGGGCGCGGTCCCGGCTGCGCCAGATCACCGACCCGCTGTCGCCGCCCGCGCTGAAGGCGCCGGTGAGGCCCTCGATCTCGACCTGGTCGTCGAAGGTGTGCACGACGTCGTCGAACTGCACCCCGACGCCGTCCACCTCGACGGCGGTGATCCGTCCGTGGGTGTGGCCGGTCGTGCGCCCCACCTTCTCCACCAGTTCCTCGGGGTCGGTCTCGTCCGCGGCAGCGACCACGGCGGAGAGCGGGCCCCCGGGGTAGCCGGCGGGATCGACGGCCATCCCCGGGTCCAGGGCGGCGACCGCGGCGTCGACGAGGTTCCCCGGCCGGCTCCGGAACCGGACGAAGGAGGTCAGCTCGCCGATCCGGTCGGTCTCGAGGCCGCCGTCGGCGACGCCTGGCTGGAGCACCGGGTCCCCCTCCGTGGCCGCGTCGCTGTTGGCCAGCACGTGGTTGTTGCTCACCACCAGCAGCTCGTCCCGGCCGGCGCGCCGGACGAACCCGCCGAGGGTCCCGGCGGTGACGTCCCGATGACTGATCGACGATCCTGGCCGCAACGGACGGCCGCGCCTGCGCAGCTCCTCGGAGGTGGGGGAGCTCAGTGGCCGGACCGGGCCGATGACCCGGACGTCGACCTCGTCCCGGGCGCCGGCGTCCAGCCCGGCGAGCACCACCTCGGCGTCGGCCGGCTCGATCAGCCGGATCGCCAGGTGCACCTGACCCCCGGTGACCGGGGTCAGGCCCAGGGCGACCCCGCTCCACCGACCAGGCCCGTCGACCGAGCTGGCGACGACGCTGGACGGCGGTACCTCGCTCAGCCGCTTGGACAACCGGGCCTTCAGTTCGCGGGCGTTGTCGGGGAGCACGGCTACCTCCGGGCGGCAGGGGCACCGATGACCGGGTGCCGGATGGACTGGGTGCGGGACGTGAGCGGGTCAGCACCGACCGTAGGGCGGGAGTCCGACAGAAGCGACGCGGGACGTGCCGCCCCACGGGTGTCGGTGCACCTGCCCGCCGCCGTCCGATTCGGGTACGTTGCCGGCACGACCCCTCGGGCAGCTGCGTGCCAGCGCCCGGGAATGTGCCCGGTACGCCGCCAGTTGGTGCAGGACAGACCGGCTGACCCCGGTGCGCAGCCCACAAGTCGACCCGGCTTTGACCGGTCCGGCCGGGCCGGGTACTGTGGTCAGCTGTGCCCAGGATGACTGGGCCTGCTCCCGTTCGCGGTGCACCTGGGTGTCCATCGGTCCTCGGATCGACCGGATGCTGGGGGCCACTCCCGTCACAGACGGGGCCCACTGCAAGGTGGTGTGGCCGGTGCCGAGTCGCGAGGGGCGATGAGTCCGGTTCGATCAACTGACCGGTTCTCGCGAAGGGCGACACGCCCGAACGCGGGGGTCGGAGGGTGGGTCGCGGGCAGACTCGAAGGGCCGGGCGACCGGGCACACCACAGCAGTGCACCACATCCACAGCACGACCCAGCGCAGGCAGGAGATCCAGGCCACCCATGCCCACGATCCAGCAGCTGGTCCGCAAGGGCCGCGAGGACAAGGTCGAGAAGACCAAGACCCCGGCGTTGAAGGGATCCCCTCAGCGCCGCGGCGTGTGCACGCGCGTCTACACGACGACGCCGAAGAAGCCGAACTCGGCGCTGCGCAAGGTCGCTCGCGTCCGCCTCACCAGTGGCGTCGAGGTGACCGCCTACATCCCGGGCGTCGGCCACAACCTGCAGGAGCACTCGATGGTGCTCGTGCGCGGCGGCCGGGTGAAGGACCTCCCCGGCGTCCGGTACAAGATCATTCGCGGATCGCTGGACACCCAGGGCGTCCGCGGCCGCAAGCAGGCTCGCAGCCGCTACGGCGCGAAGAAGGAGAAGAGCTAATGCCGCGCAAGGGCCCCGCGCCGAAGCGTCCGCTCGTCGCCGACCCGGTGTACCAGTCCCAGCTGGTGACCCAGCTGGTGAACAAGGTGCTCGTCGACGGCAAGCGCTCCATCGCCGAGGCGATCGTCTACGGCGCCCTCGAGGGCGTCCGGGCGAAGAACGACACCGACCCGGTCGTCACGCTCAAGCGTGCGCTGGACAACGTGAAGCCCGCCCTCGAGGTGCGCAGCCGCCGCGTCGGTGGTGCCACCTACCAGGTGCCGATCGAGGTCCGCCCCTCCCGCAGCACCACCCTCGGCCTGCGCTGGCTCATCCAGTACAGCCGGGCGCGCCGCGAGAAGACGATGACCGAGCGCCTCATGAACGAGCTGCTGGACGCGAGCAACGGTCTCGGTGCCGCGGTCAAGCGCCGCGAGGACACGCACAAGATGGCCGAGTCGAACAAGGCCTTCGCGCACTACCGCTGGTGACGACAGTCCCTCAGCAGCCGCTGCCCGCGGTGGACCCGGGCGACCCCCGGGCGCCGCGCACGGACGAGACAGAAGAGGAGTGACGTAATGGCCCAGAACGAGGCCCAACTCGCCAAGACCCGCAACATCGGGATCATGGCGCACATCGACGCCGGCAAGACGACCACGACCGAGCGGATCCTCTTCTACACCGGTATCAACTACAAGATCGGTGAAGTCCACGACGGCGCGGCCACGATGGACTGGATGGAGCAGGAGCAGGAGCGCGGCATCACGATCACGTCCGCCGCGACGAAGTGCTCCTGGGCCGATCACGACATCAACATCATCGACACCCCGGGTCACGTCGACTTCACCGTCGAGGTGGAGCGGTCGCTGCGGGTCCTCGACGGGGCGGTCGCCGTCTACGACGGTGTGGCCGGCGTCGAGCCGCAGACCGAGCAGGTCTGGCGGCAGGCAGAGAAGTACAGCGTTCCGCGCATGTGCTTCGTCAACAAGCTCGACCGCACCGGTGCCGACTTCTTCCGCTGCGTCGAGATGATGATCGAGCGCCTCGCGGCCAACCCGCTGGTGCTGCAGCTGCCGATCGGGGCCGAGGCCGACTTCATCGGCGTCGTCGACCTGGTCTTCATGCGCGCACTCACCTGGCGCGGTGAGACCAAGATGGGCGAGGACTACTCCATCGAGGAGATCCCGGCGGAGCTCGCCGACCAGGCCGCCGAGTACCGCGAGAAGCTGCTCGAGAACATCGCGGACTTCGACGACTCGCTGATGGAGGACTACCTCGGCGGCGAGGAGATCGCCCCCGAGCGCCTCAAGGCCGCGATCCGCAAGGCCACCATCGCCGGCCAGGTCAACCCGGTGCTCACCGGCACGGCGTTCAAGAACAAGGGCGTGCAGCCCCTGCTCGACGCGGTCGTCGACTACCTGCCCAGCCCGCTGGACGTCGAGTCGATCGTCGGCACCGCGCTGGACGGCGAGACCGAGGTCCTGCGGCACGCTGACGAGAACGAGCCGTTCTCCGCACTGGCCTTCAAGATCCAGACGGACCAGCACCTGGGCAAGCTGACCTACATCCGGGTCTACTCCGGCAAGCTCGACGCGGGTTCCCCGGTGCTGAACAGCACCAAGGACCGCAAGGAGCGGGTCGGCAAGATCTACCAGATGCACGCCAACAAGCGCGAAGAGCGCGCGGGCGTGGGCGCCGGCGAGATCGTCGCCGTCAACGGGATGAAGAACACGACCACGGGCGACACCCTCTGTGACCCGCAGAGCCCGGTGATCCTCGAGTCGATGACCTTCCCCGCGCCGGTCATCTCGGTGGCGATCGAGCCCAAGACCAAGGGCGACCAGGAGAAGCTCGGCACGGCGATCCAGAAGCTGGCCGAGGAGGACCCCACCTTCCAGGTCAAGCTGGACGAGGAGACCGGTCAGACGGTCATCTCCGGGATGGGCGAGCTGCACCTGGAGATCCTGGTCGACCGCATGCGGCGCGAGTTCCGCGTCGAGGCCAACGTCGGCAAGCCGCAGGTGGCCTACCGCGAGACGATCCGCAAGGCCGTCGAGCGCTACGACTACACGCACAAGAAGCAGACGGGTGGCTCCGGCCAGTTCGCCAAGGTGCAGATCGCCCTTGAGCCGCTGGAGATGAGCGGCGACTCGGCGACCTACGAGTTCGAGAACAAGGTCACGGGTGGGCGCATCCCGCGGGAGTACATCCCGTCGGTCGACGCCGGCATGCAGGACGCCATGCAGTACGGCATCCTCGCCGGCTACCCGATGGTCGGCGTCAAGGCGTCGCTCCTGGACGGCCAGTACCACGAGGTCGACTCCTCGGAGATGGCCTTCAAGATCGCCGGTTCGATCGCCTTCAAGGAGGCTGCCCGCAAGGCCAGCCCGGCCCTGCTGGAGCCGATGATGGCGGTCGAGGTCGTCACCCCTGAGGAGAACATGGGCGACGTCATCGGCGACCTGAACTCCCGCCGCGGGACCATCCAGGCGATGGAGGAGCGCTCCGGCGCTCGCGTCGTCCGGGCCCTGGTGCCGCTGTCGGAGATGTTCGGCTACGTGGGCGACCTGCGCAGCCGCACCCAGGGGCGGGCGAGCTACACCATGGTGTTCGACACCTACGCCGAGGTCCCGGCCAACGTTGCCAAGGAGATCATCGCCAAGGCGACCGGCGAGTAACGGGACGGCGGGCCCGGGTACCCCGGGCCCGCCCCCCGAGCACGGACCACCCCAGACACGAGCACGACTGCGAAGACACGGAGAGAGGATCCCAGTGGCCAAGGCCAAGTTCGAGCGGACCAAGCCGCACGTCAACATCGGCACCATCGGGCACATCGACCACGGTAAGACGACGCTGACCGCGGCGATCACCAAGGTGCTGCACGACAAGTTCCCGAACCTCAACGAGGCGTCCGCCTTCGACATGATCGACAAGGCGCCCGAGGAGAAGGCCCGCGGCATCACGATCTCGATCGCCCACGTCGAGTACCAGACCGAGAACCGGCACTACGCGCACGTCGACTGCCCCGGGCACGCCGACTACATCAAGAACATGATCACCGGTGCGGCGCAGATGGACGGCGCCATCCTCGTGGTCGCGGCCACCGACGGCCCGATGCCGCAGACCAAGGAGCACGTGCTCCTGGCCCGCCAGGTCGGTGTCCCCTACATCGTGGTCGCGCTGAACAAGGCCGACATGGTCGACGACGAGGAGATCCTCGAGCTCGTCGAGCTGGAGGTCCGTGAGCTGCTGTCCGAGTACGAGTTCCCGGGCGACGACGTCCCCGTGGTCCGCGTCTCGGCGCTGAAGGCGCTCGAGGGCGACGCCGAGTGGGGCGACAAGCTCATGGAGCTCATGAACGCCGTCGACACGGCGATCCCCGAGCCCGAGCGTGAGATCGACAAGCCGTTCCTCATGCCCGTCGAGGACGTCTTCACGATCACCGGTCGTGGCACGGTCGTCACCGGTCGCGTCGAGCGCGGCATCGTCAAGGTCTCCGAGGAGATCGAGATCGTCGGCATCCGCCCGACCTCGACCAAGACGACCGTCACCGGCGTCGAGATGTTCCGCAAGCTGCTCGACCAGGGTCAGGCCGGTGACAACGTCGGTCTGCTGCTGCGTGGCATCAAGCGCGAGGACGTCGAGCGCGGCCAGGTCGTCGTGAAGCCGGGTTCGATCACCCCGCACACGAACTTCGAGGGCTCGGTCTACATCCTCTCGAAGGACGAGGGCGGCCGCCACACGCCGTTCTTCAACAACTACCGTCCCCAGTTCTACTTCCGGACCACGGACGTCACCGGCGTCGTCACGCTGCCTGCGGGCACCGAGATGGTCATGCCGGGCGACAACACCGAGATGTCGGTCGAGCTGATCCAGCCGATCGCCATGGAGGAGGGCCTGCGCTTCGCCATCCGCGAGGGTGGCCGCACCGTCGGCGCCGGTCGGGTCGTCAAGATCAACCAGTGACACCCTGACGGGCGGCGGCCGGATCGGCCGCCGCCCGTCAGCCGGGTCGGGGAAACCGACCCAGGGTCAGCAGACCCACTTGTACTTTCACAACCGATCGGCAGGAGCGAAGACAACCGATGGCGGGACAGAAGATCCGCATCCGGCTGAAGGCCTACGACCACGAGGCCATCGATGCCTCGGCTCGGCGCATCGTGGACACGGTGACGAAGACCGGAGCGCGCGTCGTCGGCCCAGTGCCGCTGCCGACGGAGAAGAACGTGTACTGCGTCATCCGCTCGCCGCACAAGTACAAGGACTCGCGCGAGCACTTCGAGATGCGTACGCACAAGCGGCTCATCGACATCCTCGACCCGACGCCGAAGACGGTCGACGCGCTGATGCGCATCGACCTGCCGGCCTCGGTCGACGTCAACATCCAGTAAGGGCTGTCCCAGACATGGCGAGCACATTCCGTGGTCTCCTCGGCGAGAAGCTGGGGATGACCCAGGTCTTCGACGAGAACAACCGCATCGTGCCGGTGACCGTCATCAAGGCGGGCCCGTGCGTGGTCACCCAGGTGCGCACTCCCGAGAAGGACGGCTACTCGGCCGTCCAGCTCGGCTTCGGTGCGATCGACCCCCGCAAGGTGAACAAGCCCGAGGGCGGGCACTTCGCCAAGGCCGGGGTCACGCCCCGCCGGCACCTGGTCGAGCTGCGCACCGAGGACGCCGCTGACTACACGGTCGGTCAGGAGCTGACCGCCGAGGTCTTCTCCGACGTGGCCAAGGTCGACGTCATCGGCACCAGCAAGGGCAAGGGCACCGCCGGCGTCATGAAGCGTCACGGCTTCAAGGGCCTCGGCGCGGGTCACGGCACCCACCGCAAGCACCGCGCCCCAGGCTCGATCGGCGGGGCCTCCACCCCGGGTCGCGTCTTCAAGGGCGTGCGCATGGCCGGACGCATGGGCGCGGTCACCACGACCACGCTGTCGCTGAAGGTCCACCAGGTCGACACGGAGAAGGGCCTGGTGCTCATCAAGGGCGCCGTTCCCGGTCCGCGCGGCGGGCTGCTGCTCGTCCGTTCCGCGGTCAAGGGTGGCCCCGTAGGGAGTGACGCGAAGTGACCACATCGACATCCGCTGGCGTGACCGACACCCGGTCCGACCGGCAGGTCGACGTCCGGACGCCGGCGGGGGAGACCTCCGGCAGCGTCACGCTGCCCGGCGAGCTCTTCGACGCCCCGGCCAACGTCTCGCTGCTGCACCAGGTCGTCGTGGCCCAGCTGGCCGCGGCCCGCCAGGGCACGCACTCGACCAAGACGCGCGCCCAGGTCAGCGGCACCGGCGCCAAGCCGTACCGCCAGAAGGGCACCGGTCGTGCCCGTCAGGGTTCGCTGCGCTCGCCGCAGTTCACCGGCGGTGGCATCTCGCACGGCCCGCAGCCGCGCAACTACGAGCAGAAGACGCCCAAGAAGATGAAGGCCGCCGCCCTGCGCGGTGCCCTCTCCGACCGGGCTCGGGACGGCCGCGTGCACGTCGTCTCGGCGTTCGTCGAGGGGGACGCCCCCTCGACGAAGGCCGCGCTGAAGGTCCTGGACGCGATCAGCACCGCCAAGCGCGTGCTGGTCGTCCTCGACCGGGACGACGTCCTCAACTGGGTGAGCCTGCGCAACGTGCCGCGGGTCCACCTGATCGAGGCCGGTCAGCTCAACACCTACGACGTGCTGGTGTCCGACGAGGTCGTCTTCACCGAGACCGCGCTGGACGAGTACGTCACCGGCCCGGCCCGCGGCGGCAAGGGCGCGGCCTCCTCGGCCGAGCTCCCCGACCTGGAGACGCACGAGATCGACGGCGACGTGCCCTCGATCGCGCCGGCCACCACGACCGACACGACCGAGGAGAAGGCATGAGCGTCCGCGACCCCCGGGACGTGCTGCTGTCCCCGGTCATCTCGGAGAAGAGCTACGGGCTCCTGGACGAGAACAAGTACACGTTCATCGTCCGGCCCGACGCGAACAAGACCCAGATCAAGATCGCTGTGCAGCAGGTCTTCAACGTGAAGGTCCTCGCCGTCAACACGATCAACCGCCAGGGGAAGAGGAAGCGCTCCAAGGGCGCTGTGATGGGGAAGCGCAAGGACACCAAGCGCGCCATCGTCTCCGTTGCCCCCGGTGACCGCATCGAGCTCTTCGGTGGACCCGGCGCCTGAGCGCCGGTGACCACCGATCGGACCAGAGAGAACAGACAGGGACTCTGAGGAACCATGGCCATCCGTAAGTACAAGCCGACGACGCCGGGCCGCCGCGGCTCGTCCGTCGCCGACTTCGCCGAGGTCACCCGCGACCATCCCGAGAAGTCGCTGGTCCGACCGCTGCACGGTCGTGGCGGGCGCAACGTCCACGGGCGTGTGACTGCTCGTCACCAGGGCGGTGGGCACAAGCGGGCCTACCGTCTCATCGACTTCCGCCGGGCCGACAAGGACGGTGTGCCGGCCAAGGTCGCGCACATCGAGTACGACCCGAACCGCACCTCGCGCATCGCGCTGCTGCACTTCGCCGACGGGGAGAAGCGCTACATCATCGCCCCGGCGAAGCTGAAGCAGGGCGACACGGTCGAGTGCGGCCCGGCGGCCGACATCAAGCCGGGCAACAACCTGCCGCTGCGCAACATCCCGGTCGGCACGGTCATCCACGCCATCGAGCTGCGGCCCGGTGGCGGGGCGAAGATCGCGCGCTCGGCCGGCACGAGCGTCCAGCTGGTCGCCCGTGAGGGTCGTTTCGCCCAGCTGCGGATGCCCTCGGGCGAGATCCGCAACGTCGACGTCCGCTGCCGCGCCACCATCGGTGAGGTCGGCAACGCCGAGCAGTCGAACATCAACTGGGGCAAGGCCGGCCGGATGCGGTGGAAGGGCAAGCGCCCGACCGTCCGCGGTGTCGCCATGAACCCGGTGGACCACCCGCACGGTGGTGGTGAGGGCAAGACGTCCGGTGGCCGGCACCCGGTCAACCCGAAGGGCAAGCCGGAGGGCCGTACGCGCAAGCGCAAGGCCAGTGATGCCCTGATCGTGCGCCGCCGGCGCACGAACAAGAAGCGCTGAGCGGGTAGAGGAGTCCGACAGACATGCCACGCAGCCTCAAGAAGGGCCCGTTCGTCGACGACCACCTGCTCGCCAAGGTGGACGTCCAGAACGACAAGGGCACCAAGAACGTCATCCGCACCTGGTCGCGGCGTTCGACGATCATCCCCGACATGCTCGGGCACACGATCGCCGTGCACGACGGCCGCAAGCACGTCCCGGTGTTCGTCACCGAGGCGATGGTCGGGCACAAGCTCGGCGAGTTCGCGCCCACGCGCACCTTCCGTGGGCACGTCAAGGACGACCGCCGGTCGCGGCGCGGCTGAGCGACGACCAGGTAGAGAAGAGACCCAGATGACTTCCCAGTTGGGACAGGAGACGCCGGTCGCCCGGGCCACGGCCCGGTTCGTCAGCGTCACCCCGATGAAGGCCCGCCGGGTGGTGGACATGATCCGCTACCTGCCGACCGACGAGGCCCTGGCACTGCTGCGCTTCACGCCGCAGACCGCCAGTGAGCCGGTGGCCAAGGTCGTCGCCAGCGCGGTCGCCAACGCCGAGCACAACCTGCAGTTGGACCCCGCAGCGCTGGTCGTCAGCGCCGCGTTCGTCGACGAGGGCCCCACGCTCAAGCGGATCCGTCCGCGCGCCCAGGGCCGGGCGTTCCGCATCAACAAGCGGACCAGCCACATCACCGTCGAGGTGGCCGAGGTGAGCTCGAGCGCTGAGCTGGCCCTGCGGTCGCGCAAGGCACGTCGGGAGACCGGGCAGTCTGGCCCGGCCACTCAGCAGCAGAAGAGCAACACGAGGGGAGGGACCCGCTAGTGGGTCAGAAGGTCAACCCGCACGGGTTCCGGCTCGGCATCACCACCGACTACAAGTCCCGGTGGTACGCGGACAAGCTGTACGCGGACTACGTCAAGGAAGACGTGGCCATCCGGAAGCTCATGGGCAAGGGCATGGAGCGCGCCGGGATCTCGAAGGTGGAGATCGAGCGCACCCGTGACCGGGTCCGAGTGGACATCCACACCGCCCGGCCGGGCATCGTCATCGGCCGTCGCGGCGCGGAGGCAGACCGCATCCGCGGCGAGCTCGAGAAGCTCACCGGCAAGCAGGTCCAGCTGAACATCCTCGAGGTGAAGAACCCCGAGTCCGATGCGCAGCTGGTCGCCCAGGGTGTCGCCGAGCAGCTGTCCAGCCGCGTGAGCTTCCGTCGCGCCATGCGCAAGGCGATGCAGTCGGCGCAGCGCAGCCCGCAGGTCAAGGGCATCCGGGTGCAGTGCTCCGGTCGCCTCGGCGGCACGGAGATGAGCCGCTCGGAGTTCTACCGCGAGGGTCGCGTCCCGCTGCACACGCTGCGCGCGAACATCGACTACGGCATCTACGAGGCCCGCACGACCTTCGGCCGCATCGGCGTGAAGGTCTGGATCTACAAGGGCGACGCCAGCGGCTCGCGCGCCGAGCGGGAGGCCCTCGAGGCCCTCGCCCAGCGTCAGCAGCGCCGTGAGCGGGCCCAGCGTCCCCAGCGTCGGTCCGGCTCGTCCGGCACCACCGCCGGGGGCACCGAGGCCGGCCGTGCAGCGGCCGACGCCCCGGTCTCCACCGAGCAGCCGTCCGAGGCTCCCGTCGAGGCCACCAGTGCCGTCGCCGTCGCCTCGGGTGAGGCTGCTCCCGCACAGAGCATCGGCGAGGCTGCCGGTGCTGAGGGCACCGCGGCTGCGAAGGCCGCCGGCGCCGAGAACACGGAGGGCTGACCAGTGCTCATCCCGCGTCGGGTCAAGCACCGCAAGCAGCACCACCCGGACCGCACCGGGCGGGCCAAGGGCGGCACCGCGATCAACTTCGGTGACTTCGCGATCCAGGCTCTTGAGCCTGCCTACGTGACGAACCGGCAGATCGAGTCCGCTCGTATCGCCATGACCCGTCACATCAAGCGTGGCGGCAAGGTGTGGATCTCGATCTACCCCGACCGTCCGCTGACCAAGAAGCCGGCCGAGACCCGCATGGGTTCCGGCAAGGGCTCGCCCGAGTGGTGGGTGGCGAACGTCAAGCCGGGTCGGATCATGTTCGAGCTGTCGGGTGTCGCCGAGCCGGTGGCCCGCGAGGCCATGCGCCGCGCGATCCACAAGCTCCCCATGAAGTGCCGCTTCATCACTCGCGAAGGAGAGGTGTGATGGCCGCCGGCCTCACTGCGCCTGAGCTGCGCGAGCTGTCCGCCGACGAGCTGGCCACCCGGCTGCGCGAGTCGCGCGAAGAGCTGTTCAACCTGCGGTTCCAGGTGGCCACCGGCCAGCTGGACAACAACCGGCGACTGCAGACCGTCCGCCGCGACATCGCCCGGATCTACACGATCATGCGCGAGCGCGAGCTGGGTCTCTCGGTCGCCCCGAACGAGGGTGTCGCATGAGCGAGGTCACGAACACCAGCACCGAGACCTCGACCGGGCCCGGCCTGGCCGGGCGTGGCTACCGCAAGGTCCGCGAGGGCCTGGTCGTCAGCGACAAGATGGACAAGACCATCGTCGTCGAGGTCGAGGACCGTGTGAAGCACGGGCTCTACGGCAAGGTCCTGCGCCGCACCAGCAAGCTGAAGGCGCACGACGAGCAGAACACCGCCGGCATCGGCGACCGGGTGCAGATCATGGAGACGCGCCCCACCTCCGCCACCAAGCGGTGGCGTCTGGTGACGGTCGTGGAGAAGGCCAAGTAAGAAGTCGACAGCCGGCCCCTCGGGGCCGGTGAGCAGGGAGTACCCTGGACGACTGGCGCGCTCTTCGGAGCGCGCCACATCCCGGGACCCGTGCACGGACGCACCGGCGGCGATCGCTGCCGGTGCGTCCGCACGTGGGTACCGGACAGCCGGTTCACCGATCCGGTCCGGCTGTCACCACTCAGATTCAGGAGCAGGAAGTGATCCAGCAGGAGTCGCGGCTCAGGGTCGCCGACAACACCGGGGCCAAGGAGATCTTGTGCATCCGCGTGCTCGGTGGCTCGGGGCGTCGCTACGCGGGCATCGGTGACGTCATCGTCGCCACCGTCAAGGACGCGCTGCCGGGCGCAGGCGTCAAGAAGGGCGATGTGGTCAAGGCCGTCATCGTCCGCACGGTCAAGGAGCGCCGTCGTCCGGACGGTTCCTACATCCGCTTCGACGAGAACGCCGCGGTGATCATCCGCGACAGCGGCGACCCGCGCGGTACGCGCATCTTCGGCCCGGTGGGCCGGGAACTGCGCGACAAGCGCTTCATGCGGATCATCTCGCTCGCTCCGGAGGTGTTGTGATCATGGCTCAGCCGACGAGCGGGAAGACCCCGTCGATGAAGGTCAAGAAGGGCGACTCCGTCGTCGTCCTGGCCGGCAAGGACAAGGGTGCCAAGGGCCGCGTCATCGCGGCGTTCCCCCGGACCCAGAAGGTCCTGGTGGAGGGCATCGGCCGGGTGAAGAAGCACACCCGGATCAGCACCACCCAGCGCGGTGCCCAGCAGGGCGGGATCGTCACGCAGGAGGCCGCCATCCACGTGAGCAACGTGATGGTGATCGACTCCGAGGACAAGCCGACCCGGGTCGGTTACCGCAAGGACGAGGAAGGCCGCAACATCCGGGTCTCGCGGCGCACCGGTAAGGACCTCTGAACACCATGAGCGCACCCACCCGTGAGCTGCCCCGCATGCTGGCCCGGTACCGCGAGGAGATCGCACCGGCCCTGCAGTCCGAATTCGGCTACCCCAACGTCATGCAGATCCCCGGTCTCGTGAAGATCGTGGTCAACATGGGCGTCGGCGAGGCCACCCGTGACGCCAAGCTGATGGACGGCGCGGTCCGCGACCTCACCGCCATCACCGGCCAGAAGCCCGCCGTCGTGCGGGCCCGCAAGTCGATCGCGCAGTTCAAGCTGCGCGAGGGCATGCCGATCGGCGCGAAGGTCACCCTCCGCGGTGACCGCATGTGGGAGTTCCTGGACCGGCTGCTGTCGCTGGCCCTGCCCCGCATCCGCGACTTCCGCGGCCTGAACCCCAAGCAGTTCGACGGCCACGGCAACTACACCTTCGGTCTGACCGAGCAGTCGATGTTCCGTGAGATCGACGTCGACAAGATCGACCGGCCCCGGGGCATGGACATCACCCTGGTGACCACCGCCACCACCGACGAGGAGGGCCGGGAGCTGCTGTCGCGGCTCGGGTTCCCCTTCGCCGGCCAGACCGTCGTGAACACCACCCGCTGACGCGGTCTGCGTAGAAGGTAGGAGACCAAGAGATGGCCAAGAAGGCCCTTGTCAACAAGGCGGCTCGCACGCCGAAGTTCGCCGTCCGCGGCTACACCCGCTGCCAGCGGTGCGGTCGGCCGCACGCGGTCTTCCGCAAGTTCGGCCTGTGCCGGATCTGCCTGCGGGAGATGGCCCACGCCGGCGAGCTGCCCGGCGTGACCAAGTCCAGCTGGTAACAGACGCAGTACGGCCCGCCCCGCACGGGGCGGGCCACTCGCTCCCGGGCACGCCCCGGAGCACAACCCACGTCGCCGAGAGGCCCGCGCACGACAGCGTGCGGAACCGCGGCGAGAGAGGCACGACGCACCCATGACGATGACCGACCCGATCGCGGACATGCTCACGCGGATCCGCAACGCCAACCAGGCGTACCACGACGCCGCGGCCATGCCGTCGTCGAAGCTCAAGACGAAGGTCGCCGAGATCCTCCAGCAGGAGGGTTACATCGGCGGCTGGACCGTCAACGACGTCGAGGTCGAAGGCCACGTCCGCAAGGAGCTGGTGGTCTCCCTCAAGTACGGCCCCAACCGCGAGCGCAGCATCGCCGGTGTCCGTCGGGTGTCCAAGCCCGGCCTGCGTGTCTACGCGAAGTCGACCGCCCTGCCCAAGGTCCTCGGCGGCCTCGGGGTGGCGATCATCTCCACCTCCACCGGGCTGCTGACCGACAAGCAGGCGAACAAGAAGGGCGTGGGTGGGGAAGTCCTCGCCTACGTCTGGTAAGAGGAGCGAGCAGACATGTCACGGATCGGACGACTCCCGATTCCGGTGCCGAGCGGGGTTGACATCGCCATCGACGGGCGAACGGTCAACGTCTCCGGGCCGAAGGGGAAGCTCAGCCACACGGTGGCAGCTCCCATCACCGTCGAGCGCGGTGAGGACGGGACCCTGCTGGTGCAGCGTCCCAACGACGAGCGGGAGAGCCGGGCGCTGCACGGCCTCTCGCGGACCCTCATCGCCAACATGATCACCGGCGTCACCCAGGGGTACGAGAAGACCCTGGAGATCGTCGGCGTCGGCTACCGCGTGCAGGCCCGCGGGTCGGACCTCGAGTTCGCCCTCGGCTTCAGCCACCCGGTGCTCGTCAAGGCCCCTGAGGGGATCGCCTTCACCGTCGAGGCCCCCACTCGCCTGCGGGTGAGCGGGATCGACAAGCAGCAGGTCGGCGAGGTCTCCGCCAAGATCCGCAAGATCCGTCGTCCCGACCCGTACAAGGGCAAGGGCGTGCGGTACCAGGGCGAGGTCGTCAAGCGCAAGGTCGGGAAGACGGGCAAGTGATGGCACAGGCAGCCAAGACCGAGAAGGGTGTCCGGGTGCACAAGCCCGTCGGCACCGACGTCAGCACTGCGCGCCGCGTCTCGCGGCTGCGCCGGCACAACCGGCTGCGCAAGCGCGTCGGCGGTACGCCGGAGCGCCCGCGCCTGGTGGTCAAGCGCAGTTCGCGGCACATCCACGTCCAGGTGGTCGACGACACGGTTGGCCGTACCCTGGCCAGTGCGTCGACCATGGACGCCAGCCTGAAGGGCGCGGAGGGCGACAAGTCCGCTCTCGCCCGTCAGGTCGGTGCCCTGGTCGCGGAGCGTGCCAAGGCCGCCGGGATCGCCGCCGTCGTCTTCGACCGCGGTGGCAACCGGTACGCCGGGCGCATCGCCGCCCTGGCGGACGGCGCCCGCGAAGGCGGGCTGGACTTCTGATGAGCACCATCATTGAGCAGATCGAGAGGGACGTCTGATGCCAGGACCACAGCGACGCGGCGGTGGCGCCGGCGGGACGGGTGGCCCCGGCGGTGCCGGCGGCGGCAACGACCGCCGTGACCGCCGCGACGGCGGCCGCGGCCCCGGTGGCGGTACCGCCGAGAAGAGCCAGTTCATCGAGCGCGTGGTGGCCATCAACCGCGTGTCCAAGGTCGTCAAGGGCGGTCGGCGCTTCAGCTTCACGGCGCTGGTCATCGTCGGTGACGGCAACGGCACCGTGGGTGTCGGCTACGGCAAGGCCAAGGAGGTGCCCGCGGCGATCGCCAAGGGCGTCGAGGAGGCCAAGAAGCACTTCTACAAGGTGCCTCGCATCGCCAGCACCATCCCGCACCCGGTGCAGGGTGAGGCAGCTGCCGGAGTCGTGCTGCTGAAGCCGGCCAGCCCCGGTACCGGTGTCATCGCCGGTGGTCCGGTGCGCGCCGTGCTGGAGTGCGCCGGCATCCACGACATCCTGTCCAAGAGCCTCGGGTCCTCGAACCCGATCAACATCGTCCACGCGACCATGCAGGCGCTGAAGGACCTCGTCCGTCCCGAGGAGATCGCGGCTCGCCGTGGTCTGCCTCTGGAGGACGTCGCCCCGGCCGCCATGCTGCGTGCGCGGGCCGGTCAGGGGGTCTGAGATGGCTCAGCTGAAGGTCACCCAGGTCAAGTCGGCCATCGGCACCAAGCCGAACCAGCGTCAGACGCTGCGTTCGCTCGGGCTGAAGCGGATCAACGACTCGGTCGTCCAGGAGGACCGTCCCGAGATCCGCGGGATGGTCGCGACGGTGCCGCACCTGGTCGCCGTCGAAGAGATCGTCTGAGCGTCGGGCGAGAAGGAATACTGACATGACTCTCAAGGTCCACCACCTGCGTCCGGCTCCGGGCGCCCACACCAAGAAGACCCGCGTGGGTCGTGGTGAGGGCTCCAAGGGCAAGACGGCCGGTCGCGGCACCAAGGGCTCCGGCGCTCGCGTGCAGGTCTCGGCCCGCTTCGAGGGCGGCCAGACCCCCCTCTTCATGCGGCTGCCGAAGCTCTCTGGCTTCAAGAACAACAACAAGGTCGTCTTCCAGGTCGTCAACCTGGACCGGATCGCCTCCCTGTTCCCGCAGGGCGGGACCATCGACCCGGACACGCTGGCCGACGCCGGTGCCATCCGGCGTGGTCAGCCGGTCAAGGTCCTCGGTACCGGCGAGCTGGGCGGGGTGAAGGTCGACGTGCAGGCGCACGCCTTCTCGAAGTCCGCTCTGGAGAAGATCGGCGCTGCCGGGGGCAGCACCACCCAGATCTGACCGCCGACGGCCCCTGGGGCGCGCACCCGAGCAGGGTGACTGCGCCCCAGGGGTCGTCTGCTGTCCGGTCGTGGACCGGGCTGCACCACACTCGTCCAGGTCCGCCGGACCCCGCTCACCTCGTCCCCGTGGGACGGTGGCGGTGGGGATGTCGGCCGACGTTGATAACCTCACACGACCAACTCGGGGAGGGCACGTGCTGCAGGCGTTCGCCGCGGCGTTCCGGACGCCAGATCTCCGGCGCAAGCTGCTGTTCTCCCTGGCGCTGATCGCCGTCTACCGGCTCGGCGCCAGCGTCCCAGGGCCGGGTGTGTCCACCGAGGCGATCAACAGCTGTCTGGACCTGGCTGCGGCCTCCGACCAGCGCGACGTCTACTCGCTGGTGAACCTGTTCTCCGGCGGGGCACTGCTGCGGCTGTCGGTCTTCGCGCTCGGCATCATGCCGTACATCACCGCGAGCATCATCGTCCAGCTCCTGGTCGTGGTGATCCCACGGTTCGAGCAGCTGAAGAAGGAAGGGCAGTCGGGTCAAGCCAAGCTGACCCAGTACACCCGCTACCTGACGATCGCGCTGGCCGTGCTGCAGAGCACCGGGATCATCGCCCTGGCCCGGAGTGGCCAGCTCTTCCCGAACTGCCCGCAGGACATCATCCCGTCGGACTCGGTGTGGACCACGGTCATCCTGGTCATCACGCTGACCGCGGGCACCGCCGTGATCATGTGGCTGGGCGAGCTCCTCACGGAGAAGGGGATCGGCAACGGCATGTCCGTGCTGATCTTCACCTCGATCGCCGCCCGGATCCCGGCCGAGGGCGGCGCGATCCTGCAGACCCGCGGGGCCTTCATCTTCGCCGTCGTCTGCGTCTTCGCCCTGGTGGTCATCGCCTCGGTGGTCTACGTCGAACAGGCGCAACGCCGCATCCCGGTGCAGTACGCCAAGCGGATGGTCGGGCGCCGGATGTACGGCGGGACGTCGACCTACCTGCCGCTGAAGGTGAACCAGGCCGGCGTCATCCCGGTCATCTTCGCCTCGTCGCTGCTCTACCTGCCGCAGCTGCTCAGCCAGCTGCAGAGCGACTCGAGCGGCCCGGTCCGTCGGTTCTTCGAGAACTACGTGATCAACCAGAGCAGCCCGGTGCACATCGCCATCTACTTCGGGCTGATCATCTTCTTCACGTACTTCTACGTGTCGATCACGTTCAACCCCGAAGAGCGGGCCGACGACATGAAGCGCTACGGCGGCTTCATCCCGGGCATCCGTCCCGGCCGGCCCACAGCCGAGTACCTGCAGTACGTGCTGTCGCGGATCACCCTGCCGGGGTCGATCTACCTCGGGTTGGTGGCCGTGCTGCCCAACCTGTTCCTCTCGATCACCCAAGAGGGGCAGAACCAGAACTTCCCGTTCGGCGGGACCGCGGTGCTGATCATGGTGGGAGTGGGCTTGGAGACGGTGAAGCAGATCGAGACGCAGCTCAACCAGCGCAGCTACGAAGGGTTCCTCCGCTAGTGCGCATCGTGCTGTTGGGCCCTCCCGGAGCCGGCAAGGGGACCCAGGCCCAGATCATCGCCGCGCGACTCGGCGTGCCCGCGATCTCCACCGGGGAGATCTTCCGCGCGAACGTGGGCGGCGACACCGAGCTCGGCAAGCAGGCGAAGGTCTACATGGACGCCGGCGACCTGGTGCCCGATGCGATCACGGTCGCGATGGTCTCCGATCGCCTGGCCGAGCCCGACGCGAAGGCCGGCTTCCTGCTCGACGGCTTCCCGCGCACGATCGCCCAGGCCGAGCAGCTGCGTGACTCGCTCGCGGAGATGGGCCACGCGCTGGACCGTTGCCTGGAGCTCGTCGTGGACGAGGACGAGCTCGTGCGCCGGCTGTCCGGCCGGCGGATGCTGGTCGACGGCGAGTGGGTCCAGCGCGAGGACGACAAGCCCGAGACGGTCCGGCACCGGCTCGAGGTCTACCGGGAACAGACGGCGCCGCTGGCCGGGTTCTACGAGAAGGTCGGGTTGCTCAGCCAGATCGACGCGATCGGTGAGATCGACGAGGTGACCCGGCGCGCCCTGGAGGCGCTCGGCGCCGACGAGGCGCTGGCCGACGAGTCCGGCGACGAGTCCGGCGACGAGTCCGGGCGCTGACCTTGCGAGGCCGTGGTGCACGGTGACCGCGGTGTCGGATGGGCGTCCTGGTTGCCGCTGGTGGCGAAGTGGAGTGGACGCATGATCCAGATCAAGACCGCGCACGAGATCGAGCTCATGCGCGCCTCCGGGTTGGTCACCGCCGGTGCCCTCAAGGCCGTGCGCGCCGCCGTCCGGCCCGGGGTGACCACCGGTGAGCTCGACGCGATCGCCGAGGACCACATCCGCTCGGCCGGCGCGGTGCCGAACTTCCTGGGCTACCACGGGTTCACCGGGACCATATGTGCGTCGATCAACGACGAGGTGGTCCACGGCATCCCGAACCCCGACCGGACGCTGGCCGAGGGCGACAACATCTCGATCGACTGCGGCGCCATCCTCCAGGGCTGGCACAGCGACTCGGCGATCACCGTCTCCGTCGGCACGCCGTCCGCAGCGGACGTGGCCCTCCTGGAGGTCACCGAACGCTCGATGTGGGCCGGGCTGGCCAAGGCCGTCGCGGGTGGGCGGCTGACCGACATCAGCCACGCCGTGGAGGAGTCGATCACTGCGCACGAGCACCGGTACGGCATCGTCGACCACTACGGCGGGCACGGCATCGGCACCGAGATGCACCAGGACCCGCACGTCCTGAACTACGGGCGTCAAGGCCGTGGCCCCAAGCTCGTCCCCGGCCTGGCCCTGGCGATCGAGCCGATGGTGACGGTCGGCGACCCGGCCACCGTCGAGCTGGACGACGGCTGGACGGTCGTCACCAAGGACGGCTCTCGCGCCGCGCACTTCGAGCACAGCGTCGCGATTACGCCGGAGGGACCGTGGGTCCTGACGGCGGAGGACGGGGGCCTGGCCGGCCTCGCGCCCTTCGGGGTCACCCCTCGCTCCTGACCGGCTGCCCTCGGGTGCCCCCGCGTGCGGTTGGAGGGGGCGAGGGGACCGTCACCACGGGCCGGGTTGGAGCCCTGGTGCTGTGGGGAGTACAGTGGCCGATGGCGTTCGCGCCGTCCGTCGTCGTGCTGTGGCCGTACGCCGTCGGACGCCCTCAGCGAGATCGCCCGCACCACGGCACCTGAGTCATCGGGTGCATCCAGCAAGGAACCCCGCACCACCGCCCGTGTCATCCCGGCATGGGCGCATGCAGTCTGATCGAACGAGGAGGCCGTGTAGGCGTGGCAAAGAAGGACGGGGCCATCGAGGTCGAGGGTCGTGTCGTCGAGCCGCTGCCCAACGCGATGTTCCGGGTCGAACTGCAGAACGGGCACCGGGTGCTCGCCCACATCAGCGGCAAGATGCGGCAGCACTACATCCGGATCCTGCCCGAGGACCGCGTGGTCGTGGAGCTCTCGCCCTACGACCTGACCCGCGGCCGCATCGTCTACCGCTACAAGTAACCCGCTGCCGGTCCGGGTCCCACGCGTGGGTCCGGGGGTCGGCGCACGATCTACAGGAATGAGGGCGGCACCGGTGAAGGTCCAGCCGTCGGTGAAGAAGATCTGTGACAAGTGCAAGGTGATCCGCCGGCACGGCCGGGTCATGGTCATCTGCGAGAACGCCCGGCACAAGCAGCGCCAGGGCTGAGGGAGTACCTGACAATGGCACGACTTGCTGGCGTCGACCTTCCCCGCGAGAAGCGGATGGAGATCGCGCTCACCTACATCTACGGGATCGGGCCCACGTCGGCCAAGGCGACCCTGGCCGCAACGGGCGTCAGCCCGGACCTGCGGGCCAAGGACCTGACCGACGAGGACCTGCTCAAGCTGCGCGACTACATCGACGAGCACTTCCGCGTCGAGGGTGACCTGCGCCGTGAGGTGGCTGCCGACATCCGCCGCAAGGTGGAGATCGGTTGCTACCAGGGTCTGCGGCACCGCCGCGGCCTGCCGGTGCACGGGCAGCGCACCAAGACGAACGCGCGCTCGAGCAAGGGCCCGCGCAAGACCATCGCGGGCAAGAAGAAGGCCCGCTGATCTCAGCACGTCGGCGCACCGTCGAGGGTCCGTAGGGCCGGACCGGCGGTGCGCCTGAGCAGGACCGTCCACTCGGCTAGGACCGGGTGGGCGACCAGGCCACGAACACAGACTCAGACCGGAGAGAGATGCCTCCCAGGGCTCGCGCGGCAGCTGGCACCAAGAAGGTGCGCCGCAAGGAGAAGAAGAACGTCGCTCACGGCGCGGCGCACATCAAGAGCACCTTCAACAACACGATCGTGTCGATCACCGACCCCACGGGCAACGTGATCAGCTGGGCCTCGGCCGGGCACGTCGGGTTCAAGGGCTCCCGCAAGTCCACGCCGTTCGCGGCGCAGATGGCTGCGGAGAACGCCGCCCGCAAGGCGCAGGAGCACGGCATGCGCAAGGTCGACGTCTTCGTCAAGGGCCCGGGCTCCGGTCGGGAGACCGCGATCCGCTCGCTGCAGGCCACCGGCCTCGAAGTGGGTCAGATCCAGGACGTGACGCCTCAGCCGCACAACGGCTGCCGCCCCAAGAAGCGCCGCCGGGTCTGACCGGTCACTGACGAGACGAACTAGGAGTACCTGACGTGGCCCGTTACACCGGAGCCGACTGCCGTTTGTGCAGGCGCGAGAAGATGAAGCTGTTCCTCAAGGGCAGCAAGTGCGAGTCCCCCAAGTGCCCGATCGAGATCCGGCCTTACCCGCCGGGCGAGCACGGCCGGGGTCGCAGCAAGGACAGCGAGTACCTGCTCCAGCTTCGTGAGAAGCAGAAGGCCCGCCGCATCTACGGCGTGCTGGAGAAGCAGTTCCGCGGTTACTACGAAGAGGCGAACAAGAAGTCGGGCAAGACCGGTGAGGTCCTGCTGCAGATCCTCGAGTCCCGCCTCGACAACGTGGTCTACCGGGCCGGCTTCGCCGAGTCCCGCGACATGGCCCGCCAGCTGGTGCGCCACGGCCACATCAAGGTCAACGGTCGCAAGGTCGACATCCCGTCCTACCGGGTGAGCGCCAACGACATCCTCGAGGTGGCTGCGAAGTCCGCCGAGATGGTGCCGTTCCAGCTCGCCCAGGCCAAGGCCGGCTCTCGTCCGGTGCCGCCGTGGCTGGAGGTCATCTCCTCGCAGCTGAAGGTGTTGGTCCACAACATCCCGGCGCGCCAGGTGATCGACACCCCGGTCCAGGAGCAGCTGATCGTCGAGCTCTACTCGAAGTGATCGGCCGGTAGGACAGCACGACTGCAGGACCAGCACGGCGGCGGGACGGGCGGACCGATGTCCGTCCCGCCGGCACCACCCCCTCACGGCGTCATATGGCGGGTGCCGGAGGACCTGAAGGAGAACCATGCTCATCGCACAGCGTCCGACCCTCGCCGAGGAGACCATCGACGCCCAGCGCTCTCGGTTCGTCATCGAGCCGCTCGAGCCGGGTTTCGGTTACACCCTCGGCAACTCGCTGCGTCGCACCCTGCTGTCCTCGATCCCCGGCGCTGCTGTCACCAGCATCCGGATCGAGGGCACCCTGCACGAGTTCACCACCGTGCCGGGCGTCAAGGAGGACGTCACCGAGATGATCCTGAACCTCAAGGGTCTCGTGGTCAGCTCCGACTCCGACGAGCCGGTGACCATGTACCTGCGCAAGCAGGGGCCGGGTGAGGTCACGGCGGCCGACATCGCACCGCCGGCCGGTGTCGAGGTGCACAACCCCGACATGCACATCGCCACGCTGAACGCGAAGGGCCGGCTCGAGATCGAGCTGGTCGTCGAGCGTGGCCGCGGCTACGTGCCGGCCACCCAGAACAAGCAGCCCGGCCAGGAGATCGGTCGCATCCCCGTCGACTCCATCTACTCGCCGGTGCTCAAGGTGACCTACGCGGTCGAGGCGACCCGTGTCGAGCAGCGCACCGACTTCGACCGCCTGGTGGTCGACGTCGAGACGAAGCCGTCGATGGAGCCCCGCGACGCCATCGCCAGCGCCGGCTCGACGCTGGTCGAGCTCTTCGGGCTGCTGCGCGAGCTGAACATCGACGCCGAGGGCATCGAGGTCGGGCCCAGCCCGGCCGAGGCCGCCGACATCGCCAACTTCTCGATGCCCATCGAGGACATGGACCTCACCGTCCGGTCCTACAACTGCCTCAAGCGCGAGGGCGTGCACACCGTCGGTGAGCTCGTCACCCGCTCCGAGGCGGACCTCCTCGACATCCGCAACTTCGGTGCCAAGTCGATCGACGAGGTCAAGCTCAAGCTCGCCGCGATGGGCCTGGCACTGAAGGACAGCCCGCCCGGGTTCGTCCCCACCTCGGTCGAGAGCTACGACGAGGGCTACGAGACCGACGCCTACCAGGGCGACGCTGCCTTCGGCGATCCGGCCACGCTGGACGAGGGCACCTACCAGGAGACCGAGCAGCTCTGACAGGCTGTTCGTGATCCGGGGCGCGGCCGGCGGGGGAGACCCTGTCGGCCGAGCCCCGCACCGAGCACTGAGCACTGGCCATCCCACGGTGGCCCAGCAGCACGCAGCACTGCGATGTGGACGACGCAGCCGGCACACGCCCCGCCCGGCCGCCTGAGGAAGGACCGACATGCCCACCCCCACAAAGGGCCCCCGTCTCGGCGGCTCCCCCGCGCACGAGCGGCTGATGCTGGCCAACATGGCCACCTCGCTGTTCGAGCACGGGCGGATCACCACCACCGAGGCCAAGGCCAAGCGGCTGCGGCCGCTGGCCGAGAAGCTGGTCACCTTCGCCAAGCGCGGTGACCTGCACGCCCGTCGGCAGGTGCTGACGACGATCCGGGACAAGGACGTCGTGCACCACCTGTTCGCCGAGATCGGCCCGCGCTTCGCGGACCGTCCCGGTGGCTACACGCGCATCGTCAAGGTCGGTCCCCGCAAGGGCGACAACGCACCGATGGCGATCATCGAGCTGGTCGAAGGCCAGACGGTGGCGCAGCAGGCCGTCGGCGAGGCCGAGCGTGCTCGCGGCACCCGGTTCGCGGCCGGCGCTGGCGCGTCGGCAGCCGCCGGCGAGGTGACCGCGGACGCGGTCGCCACGGACACCGACGAGTCCGCCGAGGCCGAGGAGGTCGTCACCGACGTCTTCGTGCCCGACGGCGAGCGCCAGGACGACGGCGACGTCACCCCGGAGCCGACATCGGAGAACCTCGCCGTCGTCGACGACCCGACACTCAGCCCCGACGTGGCCGCTGCGGCCGCTGCCGAGGTCGAGGCCGCCGAGACCACGGATGCGGCAACCGCGGGCGCCCAGGCCCCCGGTGGCGAGCCGGCCACCGACCCGAAGTGAGTTGAGACCGTCCCCGACGGTCCACCCCATGCAGGACATGCGCGCTGACGAGCCCGCCACCGACCTCGGTGGCGGGCTCGTCCGCGTCCGGCTGGGCATCGCCTACGACGGGACCTCGCTGCACGGATGGGCCCGTCAGCCCGGCCTGCGCACCGTGCAGGGAGAGCTGGAGCTGGCCCTGGCCACCGTGCTGCGGGCCGACGTGGACCTGACCGTGGCAGGCCGCACGGACGCCGGCGTGCACGCCACCGGCCAGGTGGCCCACACCGACCTGCCGCGAGAGCTCTTCGCTGCTCATCAGGACCGGCTGCTGCGACGGCTGCGGGGCGTGCTCGCACCGGACATCGCCGTGACCTCAGCCGTGGCGGTCACGCGCGACTTCGACGCGCGTTTCTCCGCGTTGGCCCGCCACTACGTGTACCGGCTCACCGATGCTGACGCCGGGCCACCACCGCTGCGCCGGGCCGACACGGTCGGTTGGTCGCGCCGGGTAGACGCCGACGCGATGCAGACCGCCGCGCGACTGCTGCTCGGGCAGCAGGACTTCGCAGCGTTCTGCCGCCGCCGCGAGGGGGCGACGACGATCCGCACCCTGCTCGCCCTGGACGTCCGGCGAGACGGTGACCTGGTGCAGGTCCACGCGTCGGCCGACGCCTTCTGCCACTCGATGGTCCGCAGCCTCGTCGGGGCCCTCGGCGCCGTGGGCGAGGGACGCCGGCCGCCGGAGTGGCCGGCGTCCCTGCTCAGCCAGAGCGAGCGGGCCAGTGACGTGCCCGTCGCCCCGGCCGGTGGCCTGACGTTGCTGCGGGTCGACTACCCGGACGACGCGGAGCTCGCGACCCGTGCGCAGGTGACCCGGGCGAAGCGCAGCTGACCGCTGCCAGCCGCTGCACGGCGGGCCGGGGTCCGGCCGTCAGGGGAGCGCTCGGACGGCCTCGGCGATCGGGGTGTCGCCGGTGAGCAGCTCCACCACGGTGCCGTCCTTCGGGTCGTCGAGCAGGGCCAGCAGGACGGCGGCGACGTCATCGCGGGGCACCTCGCCGCGGTCAGTGGTGTGCTCGAGGCGGACCCGGCCGGTGCCGGGGTCGTCGGTCAGGCTGCCCGGCCGGATCACCATGGGGGACAGGCCCTCGCGGGAGAGCACATGCTCCTCGGCGGCCAGCTTGGCCCGCAGGTAGGCGACGAAGACCTCGTCCATGTCCTCCGGGGGTGCGTCGCCGGCCACCATCTCGACGCCGATCGAGGAGATCAGCAGGTAGGGGCTGACGCCGGCGGCGACGGCCGCGTCCGCCAGCAGCACGGCGGCGCCGCGGTCGACCGAGTCCTTGCGCTCGATGCCGCTGTCCGGGCCACCGCCGGCGGCGAACACCACGGCGTCGGCGCCGGAGACGACGGCGGACAGCTCCTCCACCGAGGCCTGCTCCAGGTCCAGCACCACCGGCTCGACCCCGTCGGCCTCCAGGTCGGCACGGTGGTCGGGGTTCCGGACGATGCCGACGGCGGTGTCCCCCCGTTGGCTCAGCAACCGGCCGAGGCGGCGGGCGATCTTCCCGTGGGCTCCTGCTGTGACAACGCGCATGATGCGGGCCTACCCGGGGCCGGCCGCTCCCACGCAGGCCGGCTCCGTGGCGAACGGCTCACTCGCTGGTCGGTGCGGCGCGGGCGCGGGCCAGGTCCGCCGGGGTGTCGCAGTCGGTCCACGGCGCCGGACGGCCGGGCGTCGTCCCCGGCCGGTGACGGCCCACCGAGAGCGGGGACAGGACGGCCCGCAGCGGGGTGTGCGGGCGGGGGTCCCGGACGGCGTCGCGCAGGGCCGCGGTCCGCCAGACGCCGAGCAGGAGCTGGTCCCGGCCGGTGTCGTCGACCACCAGCATGCCGTCCTCGGCCAGCTGCCGGCGCAGGGCGGTGACCAGGTCGCGGGTGAGGAAGGGCAGGTCGGCGGCGAGGACGGCGACCACCTCGGCGTCCCCGACCGCGGCCAGCCCAGCGGCGAGCGCGGGCACCGGACCGCCACCGGCGGGGACCTCGCGGACGAGCACGACGCCCTCGGGGACGGGCTGGGGCGGTCCGACCACGACGACCGGGTCGGCGTTCCGGACGGCGGCCAGGACGGCGGCGAGCATGGTGCGTCCGCCGACGTCCAGCTGCGGCTTGGGCTGCCCGCCGAGCCTGGCTGCGCGGCCGCCGGCCAGCACGACGGCCGCGAAGGGCGGGAGCGAGGTCATGGCCGCCAACGGTAGGGCGCGGGCGGTGAGTACCGTCATCGGCGTGGGACGAGTCACCAGCCGCACCCCGGTGCTGCGCATCCGCGGCACCGTGCACACCCGACGGCCCGACACGGTCGCCTCCGAGGAGCCCCTGGAGATCCGGCTGGGCGGCACCCCCCTCGCGGTGACGATGCGGACGCCCGGCGACGACTTCGACCTCGTGCACGGCTTCCTGACCACCGAGGGCGTGATCGCCTCGGCTGCGGACATCGCCGGGCTGCGGTACTGCAACTCCGTCGACGACGAGGGCCGCAACACCTACAACGTCGTCGACGTCGACCTGGCGCCCGGCGTCGAGGCCCCGGACACCGCGCTGGACCGGAACTTCTACACGACCAGCTCCTGCGGGGTCTGCGGCAAGGCCAGCATCGACGCGATCCGGACGAAGACCGCCTACGACGTCGCCGCCGACGACACCCGGCTGACCCTGGAGACGCTGCTCGCGTTGCCGGACCGGCTGCGCGCCGCCCAGCAGGTGTTCGACAAGACCGGAGGGCTGCACGCCGCCGGTCTGTTCACCGCCGAGGGCGAGATGGTCGCGCTGCGCGAGGACGTCGGCCGGCACAACGCGGTGGACAAGGTGGTCGGCGACGCGGTGCGCGAGGGCCGGGTGCCACTGGCCGGGCACGTGCTGATGGTGAGCGGCCGCTCGTCCTTCGAGCTGACCCAGAAGGCGGCGATGGCCGCGGTGCCCGTGCTCGCCGCGGTGTCGGCACCGAGCTCGCTGGCCGTGGAGCTGGCCCAGGAGGTCGGCATCACCCTGATCGGCTTCCTCCGCGGCGACGGCTGCAACGTCTACACCCACCCGGAACGCCTGGTCCTGCCCGACTAGGCACACCGAGCCGGGCACGAGCACGGACACGGCTCAGCGCAGGCCGGGACGGCTCCTGGCCGCGCTGGAGCGCGGCAGCGCGAGATCAGACATGGTCCCCGCCGCGCAACTGGCTGACCACGTGCGGCAGGAGCGGCCCGAGGACGGCCAGGCCGTCACGGACGCCGCCGGTGGAGCCGGGCAGGTTGACGATCAGGGTGCGGCCGGCGGTGCCGGCGACCCCGCGGGACAGCACCGACGTGGGCACCTTCCCCTCGCCGTACCGGCGCACCGCCTCGGCGATGCCGGGGGCCTCGCGCTCCAGCACCGCCCGGGTGGCCTCGGGGGTGACGTCGGTGGGCGAGAGCCCGGTGCCGCCGGTGGTGAGGACGACGTCGGCCCCGCCGGCCACGGCCTCCCGCAGCACCTCGGTGAGCGCCGCGACGTCGTCCGGGCGCACGTGCGGGCCCTCCACGGTGAAGCCGAGCCCGCGCAGCCCGTCGGCGAGCGCCTGCCCGGAGCGGTCCTCGTAGACCCCGGCCGAGGCGCGGTTGGAGGCGGTGAGCACGACGGCCCGGGCGTCGCCCGGCAGGTCGGAGCTCATCGCGTCCAGTCGCCCTTCTTGCCGCCGGACTTGGCGAGCAGCCGGACGTCGGTGATGCAGGCGCGCGGGTCGACGGCCTTGACCATGTCGATGACGGTGAGCCCGGTGACGGCGACCGAGGTGAGCGCCTCCATCTCCACGCCGGTGCGGTCGGCGGTGCGGGCGGTGGCGGTGATCTCCACGGCGTCGTCGGTGACCTGGAGGTCGACGGTCACGCCGTGCAGCGCGATCGGGTGGCACAGCGGGATCAGGTCGGGTGTGCGCTTGGCCCCGGCGATGCCGGCGATCCGGGCCACCGCGATGGCGTCGCCCTTGGGCACCCCGGTGCCGCGCAGCAGCGCCACCACCTCGGAGCTGACCAGCACCCGGCCGGCGGCGGTGGCCACTCGCGCGGTGACCGCCTTGGCGGTGACGTCGACCATCCGGGCGGCACCGGTCTCGTCGACGTGGGTGAGCCGTGCGGGGTGGTCGGGGGGTGTGCCGTCGGGGGAGGTGGTCACTGCAGTGCTCCTTCGATCAGGACGACGGTGATCCGGGCGCCCTCGGGCAGGTCGGTGACGTCCTCGGGGACGACGACCAGGCAGTTGGCCCGGGCGAGGTGGGCGACCAGGTGCGAGCCGGGCCCGCCGACCTGGTCGACGACCTCGCCGTCGAACCAGCCGCGGAGGAACTGCCGGCGGCCGGCGGGGGAGCGCAGCGGGGCGGTGAGCCGGGCGCTCGTGCGCAGCCGGTCGGGGGAGCTGTGGCCGAGGGCGCGGCGCAGTGCGGGCCGGACGAACACCTCGAAGGAGACGAAGGAGCTCACCGGGTTGCCGGGCAGCGTGATCACCGGGACGCCGTCGACCGTGCCGGCGCCCTGCGGGCCGCCCGGTTGCATGGCGACCTTGCCGAACTCGACCGTGCCGAGCCCGGCGAAGGCGTCCTTGACCACCTCGTAGGCGCCGGCGCTGACCCCGCCGCTGGTCACCAGCAGGTCGGCGCCCGGCAGCTCGGCGCGCACGGTGGTGAGGAACTGCTCGACGTCGTCGGGCACGAAGTGCAGCGTGCGCGCCTCGCCGCCGGCCTCAGTGACGGCGGCGGCCAGCAGCACCGAGTTGGACTCGTAGATCTGGCCCGGCTGCAGCGGGCGGCCCGGTTCGACCAGCTCGCTGCCGGTGGAGAGGACCAGCACCCGGGGGCGGCGCCGCACCGGCACGGTGTCGTACCCGACCGCGGCGGCGAGCCCCAGCTGGGCCGCGCCGAGCGCGGTGCCGGCGGGCAGGGCCAGCTCGCCGGCCCGGATGTCCTCCCCGGCGTGCCGCAGGTGGGTGCCGGCCGGAGGGGAGGAGCTGATGGTGACGACGTCGGTGCCGGCGTCGGTGCGCTCGACCGGGACGATCACGTCCGCGCCGTCGGGCACCGGGGCGCCGGTCATGATGCGGTGCACCGTGCCGGCCGACAGGGGCGGCACGTCGGTGCGCCCGGCCGGCAGGTCGGCGCCGACCGGCAGCCTCACCGGCACCTCCGCGGTGGCGGCCCCGACCTCGGCGTGCCGGGCGGCGTAGCCGTCCATCGCGGAGTTGTCGAAGCCGGGCAGCGCCACCCGTGCGGTCAGGTCGCGGGCGAGCACCCGTCCGGCGGCCGCGGCGAGCGGGACGTCCTCGACCGGCAGCGGGGCGAGCAGCCCGGCGACCGCTGCCTGGTGTTCCTCGACGGTGCGCACGCCGCCCATCCTCACCGATGCCCCGGCAGCGCGTCGCGGCGCGGGCCGGGGCGGCGCCGGGTCCGGTGGTGCACGGCGGGTGGTCGCACGACCGAGCGCGAGCGGGCAGGCTGGCCGGTGACCGACGTCGCGCGCCTGGCGCGGCGTGGACGAGGAGGAAGCGTGCCAGTTCCGGAGGGCCCCGCCGTCGTCGTCGGCCAGGTGGGCCGGGACCTCGTGCTGGAGGTCGACCGGCTGCCGCCCGGCGGCCGGAGCACCGACGTCCGCCGCCGCCGGGAGCTGCTCGGCGGCAAGGGCGCGAACCAGGGCGTCGCGATGGCGCAGCTGGGCTGGCCGGTCGCGCTGGTCGGGGTGCTCGGCGACGACCCGCCGGGTGACCTCGTCCTCGCCCAGGCGGTCGCCGACGGCCTGTGGGTCTCCGGGGTGGTCCGCCGCCACGGCGCCGAGACCGCCCTGCTGGTCGACCTGGTGGAGGCCGACGGCACCCGGCGGCTGCTGGAGGACGTGCCGGCGGCCACCCTGCTGACCACCGCCGACGTGGCCGCGGTCGCACCCTCGTTCGCGCGGGCGTCGGCCGTCGTCCTGCAGCTGCAGCAGCCGGGCGACGCCGTCCGCGCCGCGCTGGCACGGGCTCCCCGGGACGCGCTGACGGTCGCCGACGGTGCGCCGCCGGACGACGAGACCCGGGACGCGCTGCTGGGCCGGGTGCAGGTCCTCCGGGCCGACGCGGTGGAGGCCGGGCTGTGGGTGGACGGCGAGCTGGCCGGGCTGGCCGACGTGCGCGACGCGGCCCACCAGCTGTGCGCGGCCGGTCCGCGGGTGGTCTGCCTGGCGGCCGGGGAGGACGGCGACCTCACGGTGTGGCGGGAGCCCGGCGGCCGGTTGCGCGAGGAGCTGGTGCCGCTCCTCGGCCCGGACCCGGTCGACCCGACCGGCGCCGGGGACAGCGTCGTGGCGGCCCTCACCGTCGCGCTGCTGCGCGGGGCGGACCCGGGGACGGCGGCCTGGCAGGCGGGGGCCGCTGCGGCCCTGACGGTGGACCGGCTGGGCGGGCGGCCGGCGCTGGACCCGGAGCAGGTCACCGGCCTCGCGGCGGAGTGCCGGGAGCGCGGCGGTGCGGGCCGCTGACCCGTCGCGCTAGCGTTCGCCGGGACACGAGGCGGACGCAGAGGTGGTGCAGGTGACCGAGATCGACCGGATGCTCGCGGCGAACGAGGCCTGGCTCGGGGAGTTCCCGGGCGACCTCCCGGTGGCCCCCGACCGCAAGGTCGCCGTCGTGGCCTGCATGGACTCGCGAATGCCGCTGTTCGGGATGCTCGGCCTGGCCGTCGGCGACGCCCACGTCATCCGCAACGCCGGCGGCGTCGTCACCGAGGACACCCTCCGGTCGCTGGCCATCTCCCAGCACGTCCTGGGCACCCGTGCGGTCGTGCTCGTGCACCACACCGACTGCGGGCTCAACAAGGCCACCGACCAGGAGGTCGCCGACCTGGTGGAGCGGACCACCGGGCACCGGCCGCCGTGGGTGGCGCGCACCTTCACCGACGTCGACGCCGACGTCCGGGAGTCGATGCAGCGGATCCGGGAAACGCCCTACCTGCTCAGCACCGAGGTGCGCGGCACCGTCTACGACGTCGCCAGTGGCCGGCTCCGCGAGATAGAGGGCCCTGCTGCCCCCCACCCCTCGCAGGCTGGCGGCGGGTCCCTGCAGCAGGGCCAGGAGTCGGGTTCGTAGCTGGCGCTGGTACCGTGTTCCGTTGGTGCGCGATGCCGGTTGGTGCGCGCGTGTCCGGGGCTCCGATCTGATCGGGTCCGCCCAAGTCTCCCGTGCTCGGTGAGGCGATCCCACCAGCCACCCGCCCGACGACGACAGGACAAGTGAGCCTCGTGCGCACGTACAGCCCCAAGCCCGGTGACATCACCCGGGCCTGGCACGTCATCGACGCCACCGACGTGGTGCTCGGTCGACTCGCCAGCCAGACCGCGATCCTCCTCCGCGGCAAGCACAAGCCCCAGTTCGCGCCGCACGTCGACGCCGGCGACTTCGTCGTCATCGTCAACGCGGGCAAGGTGGCCCTGACCGGCTCCAAGCGCGACACCAAGGTCGCCTACCGCCACTCCGGCTACCCGGGTGGTCTCCGGACGATCAACGTCGGCGACGAGCTGAAGACCCGTCCCGACCGCGTCGTCGAGCGCGCCGTCAAGGGGATGCTGCCGCACAACACGCTGGGCCGGCAGATGCTCTCCAAGCTCAAGGTCTACGCCGGGCCCGAGCACCCGCACGCCGCCCAGCAGCCCCAGACCTACGAGATCAAGCAGGTGGCCCAGTGACCAGCGCACTGACCGTGACCGACGCCGACGGGCGTCCCATCCAGACCGTCGGCCGCCGTAAGGAGGCCATCGTCCGGGTGCGTCTGCTCCCCGGCACCGGCGAGTTCAAGCTCAACGGCCGCACCATCGAGCAGTACTTCCCCAACAAGGTGCACCAGCAGCTCATCCGTGAGCCGTTCGTGATCCTGGAGAAGAACGAGCAGTACGACGTCGTCGGCATCCTGCACGGTGGCGGCGTCAGCGGCCAGGCCGGCGCGCTGCGCCTGGCCATCGCCCGCGCGCTCATCGAGATCGAGCCCGATGACCGTCCGGCCCTGAAGAAGGCCGGCTTCCTGACCCGTGACCCCCGGGTCACCGAGCGCAAGAAGTACGGCCTGAAGAAGGCCCGCAAGGCGCCTCAGTACTCGAAGCGCTGACGGTACGTCCGTGGGTCGGCTCTTCGGGACCGACGGCGTCCGGGGCCGGGCCAACGCCGAGCTGACGCCGGAACTGGCGCTCTCGGTGGCTCGGGCTGCCGCCAGCGTGCTCGCCGACCGCGACGGGACCTCGCGTCCCGTCGCGGTCGTCGGGCGCGACCCCCGCGCGAGCGGGGAGATGCTCGAGGCCGCCGTCGTGGCCGGCCTGGCGAGCGCCGGCGCCGAGGTGCTGCGCGTCGGGGTCCTCCCGACGCCAGCGATCGCGCACCTGACCGGCCGCACCGGCGCGGACCTGGGCGTGATGCTCTCCGCGAGCCACAACCCGATGCCGGACAACGGCATCAAGCTGTTCAGCCGGGGCGGGCACAAGCTGCCCGACGCCGTCGAGGCCGCCATCGAGCGGCGGGTGACCGGTGCCGACGACGGCGATCCCCGCGGCGACCACCGGCCGACCGGCGGGGGCATCGGCCGGGTCCGCGACCTGGCCGGCGCCGCGGAGGACTACGCCACCCACGTCCTCTCCGCGCTGCGCGAACCCCTGCGGAACCTGCGCGTCGTCGTCGACTGCGCCCACGGGGCCGCCTACCGCTGCGCCCCGGAGGTCTACCGCCGGGCCGGTGCGCAGGTGCACGTCATCGGTGGCGAGCCCGACGGCTGGAACATCAACGACGGCATCGGGTCCACCCACCTGCGGCCGCTGATCGACGCCGTCGCGCGGCACGGTGCCGACATCGGCATCGCCCACGACGGGGACGCCGACCGCTGCCTGGCCGTGACCGCGCAGGGTGACGTCGTCGACGGCGATGCGATCCTGGCGATCTGCGCGCTGGCGCTGCACGAGAGCGGCAACCTGGCCGACGACACGGTCGTCGCCACCGTGATGAGCAACCTCGGCTTCCACCACACCATGCGCGCCGCCGGCATCGCCGTGCAGACGACCGCCGTGGGCGACCGCTACGTCCTCGAGGCGCTGCGCTCGCGTGGGCTCTCCCTGGGTGGCGAGCAGAGCGGCCACCTGGTCTTCCTGGACTGGGCGACCACCGGCGACGGACTGCTCACCGGGCTGGCGCTGCTGTCCCGGATGAGCGCCACCGGCGCCTCGCTGGCCGAGCTGGCCTCCGTCGTCCAGCGGCTGCCGCAGACCCTGGTCAACGTGCCGGTGACCGACCGGCTCGCCGTCGTGGAGAGCGACGAGGTGGCCCAGGCGGTCAACGCGGTCGAGGCCGAGCTCGGCGACACCGGCCGGGTGCTGCTGCGCCCCTCGGGCACCGAGCAACTGGTGCGGGTGATGGTCGAGGCTCCCACCCAGGAGGAGGCCGACGCCGTCGCCACCCGGCTGGCCGACATCGTCGCTGCCGTCACCTGACGGCTGCTCGGCACCCGGGGCGCGCCCGCTCGTCCCGACCGAGGTCACAGGTGGCCGGCCTGAGCCCCCGGTATCGTCGGGGGAATGTGCGGCATCGTGGGGTACGTCGGCCCGCAGGACTCGTTGGACGTCGTCCTGGAGGGCCTGCGTCGACTCGAGTACCGGGGCTATGACTCGGCCGGGGTGGCGGTGCTGGCCGACGGCCGGCTGGCCACCGCCAAGAAGGCGGGCAAGCTCGCCAACCTGGAGAAGGAGCTCGCCGAGGCCGGGCTGCCGGCCTCGACCATCGGCATCGGGCACACCCGCTGGGCCACGCACGGCGGGCCCACCGACCGCAACGCCCACCCGCACGTCTCCGCCGACGGCACGGTCGCGGTGATCCACAACGGGATCATCGAGAACTTCGCGTCGCTGCGTGCCGAGTGCGAGGCCGCCGGCATCGAGTTCTCGTCCGAGACCGACACCGAGGTCGTCGCCCACCTGCTGGCCGCCGTCTACCGGGAGACCGCGGAGGGGCCCGACCGGCTCGCCGAGGCGATGCGGACCGTCAGCCGGCGCCTGCAGGGTGCCTTCACCCTGGTCGCCAGCCACGCCGCCGAGCCCGACCGGCTGGTCGCCTCCCGGCGCAACAGCCCGCTCGTGGTCGGGGTGGGCGACGGGGAGTACTTCCTCGGCTCCGACGTGGCCGCCTTCATCGGGCACACCCGCCGGGCGCTGGACGTCGAGGAGGACCAGGTCGTCCTCCTGGACCGCCAGCACGGGGTGACGGTCACCGACTTCGCCGGCACCGTCGTCGAGCCGGTGACCCGCACCGTCGACTGGGACGCCGCCGCCGCCGAGAAGGGCGGCTACGACTGGTTCATGCTCAAGGAGATCGCCGAGCAGCCGCAGGCCGTGGCAGACACCCTGCTGGGCCGGCTCGGTGAGACCGGCGAGCTGGTGCTCGACGAGGTCCGGCTCTCCGACCAGGAGCTGCGCGACGTCGACAAGATATTCGTCGTCGCCTGCGGCACCGCCTACCACGCCGGGCTGATCGCCAAGTACGCGATCGAGCACTGGACCCGGGTGCCGGTCGAGGTCGAGCTGGCCAGCGAGTTCCGCTACCGCGACCCGGTGCTGGACCGCAGCACGCTGGTCGTGGTGATCAGCCAGTCCGGCGAGACGATGGACACCCTGATGGCACTGCGGCACGCCCGGCAGCAGAAGGCCAAGGTCCTGGCGATCTGCAACGCCAACGGGTCGACGATCCCGCGGGAGTCCGACGCCGTCCTCTACACCCACGCCGGGCCCGAGGTCGCCGTCGCCTCGACCAAGGGGTTCCTCACCCAGGTCGTGGCCTGCTACCTGGTGGGGCTGTTCCTGGCCCAGGTGCGCGGGGTCAAGTACGCCGACGAGGTCGCCGCCATCGTCGAGGACCTGCGGGCGCTGCCGGCCCAGGTGACCGAGGTGCTGGGCACCATGGAGCCGGTGCGGGAGCTCGCCCGCGACCTGGCCACCGAGAACACGATCTTGTTCCTCGGCCGGCACGTCGGCTACCCGGTGGCCCTGGAGGGGGCGCTCAAGCTCAAGGAGCTCGCCTACATCCACGCCGAGGGGTTCGCCGCCGGGGAGCTGAAGCACGGCTCGATCGCGCTCGTCGACCAGGGGACGCCGGTGGTGATCGTCGTCCCGTCGCCGCTGAGCCGGGAGTCGGTGCACGGCAAGGTGGTGAGCAACATCCAGGAGGTGCGCGCCCGCGGGGCCCGCACGATCGTGATCGCCGAGGAGGGCGACGACGACGTGCTGCCCTACGCCGACCACCTGATCCGGGTGCCGCGCACCCCCACCCTGCTCGCGCCGGTCGTCACCACCGTGCCGCTGCAGGTGCTGGCGTGCGAGATCGCCGCCACCCGCGGTCTGGACGTCGACCAGCCGCGCAACCTCGCCAAGAGCGTCACCGTCGAGTAGCGGCACCACCCGGTGCGGGCGGACGGCGCCAGGCAGACTGGGCCGGTGATCATCGGGATCGGTGTCGACGTCTGCCCCGTGGAGCGGTTCGCCGCCTCG
Organism: Modestobacter sp. VKM Ac-2984; assembly: GCF_026967985.1. GTDB lineage: Bacteria > Actinomycetota > Actinomycetes > Mycobacteriales > Geodermatophilaceae > Modestobacter. The sequence continues at coordinate 219,675 of NZ_JAPVBJ010000005.1, forward strand.
CTGGTCCGCACCCCGGGGCTGCGGGACCGGCTGTTCACCCCGGCGGAGCAGCGCACCCCGGCCGGCGCCGAGCGCAGCGGTGAGTCCCTGGCTGCCCGCTTCGCCGCCAAGGAGGCGCTGGCCAAGGCGCTGGGCGCGCCGGGCGGGCTGCGCTGGCACGATGCCGAGGTGGTGGTCGGGGAGCGCGGGCGCCCGCACCTGGAGGTCCGCGGCACGGTGGCCCGGTGCGCGGCCGAGCTGGGTGTGACCTCCTGGCACGTGTCGTTGAGCCACGACGGGGGCATCGCCTCGGCCATGGTGATCGCCGAGGGAACTGCCCCGTGATCGGGCTGCACACGGCCGCGCAGGTGCGGGACGCCGAGCAGGCCGTGCTGGCCGGGCTCCCGGCGGGCGCGCTGATGCAGCGGGCCGCGACCGGGCTGGCCACCGTCTGCCTGGGGCTGCTGGGCCGGGGCCACGGCGTCCGCGTGGTGCTGCTGGTCGGGTCGGGCGACAACGGCGGCGACGCGCTCTTCGCCGGCGCACTGCTGGCGCGGCGTGGGGCGGCCGTCACCGCCGTCCTGCTCACGCCGGAGCGGGCACACGCGGGAGGTCTGGCCGCGTTCCGCCGGGCCGGGGGGCGGGTGGCCGACGCGGCCGACGCCGGGCTGCACCGGGCCGACCTGGTCCTCGACGGGATCATCGGTCTCGGCGGCAGTGGCGGGCTGCGGGAGCCGGCGGCCGCGCTGGTCCGGGAGGCGACCGCCGGGCCGGGGCTGCTGGTCGCGGTCGACCTGCCCAGCGGCGTCGTCGCCGACACCGGGGAGGTGCCGGGCGACGCCTTTCCCGCGCAGCACACGGTCACCTTCGGCGCGGTCAAGCCCGGGCTGGTGGTCGGCGCCGGGCGCCGGCAGGCCGGCACCGTGCACCTGGTCGACATCGGGCTCGGTCCCGCGCTGGCCGAGCCGGCGGCCCGGCAGCTGACCGACGCCGACGTCGTCCCGCACCTGGACGCCCCCGCACCCGACGACGACAAGTACTCGCGCGGCGTGGTCGGCGTGCTGGCCGGTTCGGCCACCTACCCCGGCGCCGGGGTGCTCTGCACGGGAGCCGCGCTGCGCACCCGGCCGGGCCTGGTCCGGTACGCCGGCACCGCCGCGGAGGGCGTGCGCGCCTCCTGGCCGGAGGCGATCGTCACGTCCGGCCGCCCGGGGGACGCCGGACGCGTGCAGGCCTGGGTGGTCGGCCCGGGGATGGGCACCGACGACGACGCCGCGAGCGTGCTCGCCGAGGTGTTGGCGACCGACCTGCCGGTGGTGGTCGACGCCGACGGGCTGACCCTGGTCTCCCAGCGGCCGGAGCTGGTGGGCGAGCGGACCGCGCCCACCGTGCTCACCCCGCACGACCGCGAGTTCGCCCGGCTCTTCGGTGACGTCGGCACCGACCGGATGGCCGCGGCCCGCCGCGGCGCCGCGGAGCTGGGCTGCACGGTGCTGCTCAAGGGCGATGCCACCGTCGTCGCCGACGCCGCCGGCAACACCTTCGTCAACGGCACCGGGACCCCGTGGCTGGCGACCGCCGGCACCGGCGACGTGCTCGCCGGGGTGCTGGGTGCGGTGCTGGCGACCGGGCTGCCGGCCGCGGAGGCCGCGGCCGTCGCCGCCCACCTGCACGGCCGGGCCGGTCAGCTGGCCGCCGAGCAGGGACCGCTGATCGCCGGTGACCTGGTCCGCCGGCTGCCGGAGACGCTGGCCCGGTTGCGCGCCGGCGCCGGCTGACCGCGGCGGCCTGGGACAGTGGGCGGTGTGACGCAGGTGCAGCAGGTGCTGGGCAGCCGGGCCGAGGTGGTCGTCGACCTCGACGCGATCGCGGAGAACACCGCGGCGCTGCGTGCGCGCGCCGGCCGGCCGCTGATGGCGGTGGTCAAGGCCGACGGCTACGGCCACGGGCTGGTCCCCGCTGCCCGGGCGGCGCTCGCCGGCGGGGCCGACGCCCTCGGGGTGACGGTGCTGGAGGAGGCGCTGGCGCTGCGCGCCGCGGGTGTCACCGCACCCCTGCTGTCCTGGCAGCACGGGCCGGGGGAGGACTACGCCGCGGCGCTGGCCGCCGACGTCGAGCTGTCGGTCAACGCGGAGTGGGCGCTGACCGAGGTGGTCGACGCCGCCCGCGCCGGCGGCCACCTCGCCCGGGTGCAGCTGTTCGCCGACACCGGCCTGTCCCGCGAGGGGGCGACCCCGGAGGCGTGGCCCGGGCTGGTGGCTGCGGCGGTGCGCGCCCAGGCCGACGGCGACCTCGTCGTGACCGGGCTGTGGAGCCACCTCGCCTACGCCGACGCCCCCACCCACCCGACCATCGGCCGCCAGGTACAGGTCTTCGAGGAGGCGGTGGCGCTGGCCCGGCGGGCCGGGCTGAGCGACGTCCGCCGGCACCTGGCCAACTCGGCGGCCACGATCGCGCTGCCGGAGACCTGGTACGACATGGTCCGGCCGGGCGTGGCGGTCTACGGCCTGGACCCGCTGGGCGGCGACCCGGGGCAGTACGGGCTCCGCCCGGCGATGACGGTGCAGGCCCGGGTGGCGCTGACCAAGCGGGTGCCGGCCGGGGCCGGCGTCTCCTACGGCCACACCTACTCCCCGGAACGCGAGACGACGCTGGCCCTGGTGCCCGTGGGGTACGCCGACGGGGTGCCCCGCGCCGCCGGCAACCGGGCGCCGGTGCTCGCCGCCGGGGCGCAGCGGACGATCGCCGGCCGGGTCTGCATGGACCAGTTCGTCCTCGACGTGGGCGACGACCCGATCGCACCGGGCGACGCGGTGGTGCTGTGGGGCTCGGGGGCCGCCGGCGAGCCGACCGCCCAGCAGTGGGCCGATGCGGTCGACACCATCCACTACGAGCTCGTCACCCGGGTGGGCGGTCGCTTCCGCCGCCGCTACGTCGGCACCGCCGGGGTCCTCTGATGGGCCCGCACGGCAGCCTCCACCTGAGCCGCACGGCCGGCCTGGTCGGCGCCGCGGTCGGTCTGGCCGCAGCCGGCACGGCGGTCGGTGTCGCCGTCACCCGGACGGCGACGTCCCGGGTCCGGGCCGGCCAGCTGGCCGGCCGGCGCGGGGAGGACGGCCGCCCGGTCGAGGACGTGCCGGTGAACCAACTGCGCCGGGAGGACCCGCTGGGCTCCGGCCGCCGTTCCGCCGACCGCACGATGGCGGTGCGAGCCGAGGACGGGGTCGCGCTCTGGGTCGAGGAGGTCGGCCCGACCGATGCGCCGCTGACCGTCGTCTTCGTGCACGGCTATGCGCTGTCCATGGCCTCCTGGACGTTCCAGCGCCGCGACCTGGGCGAGCAGCTGGCCACCGCCAACGGTCACCGCCCCACCGCGCGCCTGGTCTTCTACGACCAGCGGGGGCACGGCGCCTCCGGCCGCGGTGCGGCCGAGCGCTCGACGATCGACCAGCTGGCCGCGGACCTGGAGTCGGTGCTCACCGCCCGGGTACCGCGCGGGCCGGTGGTGCTGGTCGGTCACTCGATGGGCGGGATGACGGTGCTCGCGCTCGCCCGGCGCCGGCCGGAGCTGTTCGGGACCCGGATCGCCGGGGTGGCGCTGGTGTCCACCTCCAGCGGCAACCTCGGCGAGCTGGACTTCGGGCTGCCCGCGCTGCTGACCCGGGTGCGCGCCACGGTGCTGCCGGTGGCGGTCTGGGCCATGCGTCGCAGGCCCGGGCTCGTCGAGCGCACCCGGCGACTGGCCAAGGACGTCGTGTCGGCGGTCACCTGGTCGATGTCGTTCTCCTCCACCGGCGTCGACCCGGCGCTGGGGCGCTACGTGGACGCGATGATCGCCGGGACCCCGGTCGACGTGGTGGCCGAGTTCTACCCGGCGATCGCCGGACTGGACGTCAGCGGCGCGATCGAGCCGTTGCGCCGGGTGCCGACCGTGGTGCTCACCGGGGACGCGGACAAGCTGATCCCCAAGGCGCACAGCGAGCGGATCCGGGAGCGGCTCGAGGAGATCGGCGGGGGTCCCGTCGAGTACGTCGCCGTCCCGGACGCCGGGCACCTGGTGCCGCTGGAGCACCCGTCGCAGGTGACGGACGTGCTGGCCAGTCTGGTCCGCCGGGTCGTCGCCCGGCAACGCCCCACCGGCTGACGGCCGGCTCGGCCCGGCCGTAGGGTCTGCCCGTGGTCTCCGCCCGTCCGCCGCGCCTCGACGCGGCCGCCACCGAGGTGGCGGCGACCGCCGCTGCCGCGCCGGACTGGGGCGCGCTGGCCGACGTCGCCCGCTCCTGCGTCGCCTGCCCCGAGCTGGCCGCCACCCGGCAGCACGTCGTCGTCGGGGACGTGCCGGTGACCGGCCGGCCGCGGCTGGTGGTCGTGGGGGAGGCCCCCGGCGCCACCGAGGACGAGACCGGCCGGCCGTTCGTGGGCAGGAGCGGCGCGCTGCTGGACCTGCTGCTCGGCGAGGCCGGGCTGCCTCGTGCGGAGGTGGCCGTGCTCAACATCGTGAAGTGCCGCCCGCCGGCCAACCGGACCCCGAAGGCACCCGAGGTCGCCCGCTGCAGCGGCTGGCTGCGTCGCCAGCTGGACCTGCTGGACGCCTCCGTCGTGGTGGCCCTCGGGCTCTCCTCGGCGAAGTGGTTCCTCGGCCCGCGCACCGTGCTCGGCCAGGTGCGGGGCCGGGCGCACGACGTCGACGGGCGGGCGGTGTGGGTCACCTACCACCCGTCGGCGGCGATCCGGTTCGGTCCGAACGGCGCCCCGCGGGCCGCGCTGGCCGCCGACCTGCACGCCGTGGCGGCCTCGCTGTGAGGCGCGCGCACGAGCTGCCCACCGTCGCCGACACCCAGGCGTTCGGCCGCGAGCTGGCCGGGCTGCTGCGGGCCGGCGACCTGGTCGTGCTGGCCGGTCCGCTGGGTGCGGGGAAGACGGCCCTCACCCAGGGGATCGGCGCTGGCCTCGGGGTGCCCGGCCCGGTGACCTCACCGACCTTCGTGCTCGCCCGGGTCCACCGCGGCGGGCGGGTGCCGCTGGTGCACGTCGACGCCTACCGGCTGGCCGGCATGGCCGACGTCGACGACCTGGACCTCGACGCCACCACCGAGGAGGCGGTCACGGTCGTCGAGTGGGGGCACGGCCTGGTCGAGCAGCTGGCCGACGAGCACCTGGTCGTCGAGCTCGACCGCCGGGACGACGACGTCCGCACCGTCCGGCTGGTGCCCGTCGGCCCGGGCTGGGAGCAGCGGCTCCCCGAGGGCTGAGGCTCAGCCGGCCCGCTCGACGATCGGGCGCAGCAGCGCCGCCAGCTCTGCCGGTGCGGCCAGGAACGGTGAGTGGCCGGCGTCCAGCCGGAGCACGGTGCCGGCGCGGGCGGACATCGCCTCCTGGGCGGCCACCGGGATGGCCCGGTCCTGCTCGCAGACGACGTAGGTGCTCGGCAGCTCCGTCCAGGCGGCGCGGCTCAGCGGCTGGGTGAGCGCGGCCGTGGACTGCAGCTGCAGCTCGGCCACCGCCTGCCGGGTGAGCTCCGGGGGGACGCCGTTGTAGAAGACCTCCTCGGGCGTGGTGACCCGCACGTGCGTCGGGTGCAGCTCCTGCCAGGACGGGACCTGCCCGCCCAGGCTGCTCACCAGCGAGTCGCCCACGTCGAGCTGGAAGGCGCACAGGTAGACCAGGTGCGCCACGCCCAGCTCGGCGGTGGCCGCCTCGCTGATCGGGATCCCGCCGTAGGAGTGCCCCACCAGGACGACGGGCCCCTCGACCCCGGCGAGCGCGTCCCGGACGGCCGCGGCGTCGGCGGTGAGGTCGCCGAGCGACTGCGGGTCGGTGCCGGAGCTGGGCAGCGCGACGCGGACGACGTCGACGCCGGGCAGGTGGTCGACCAGCGGCTGCCAGCACCACGGGGAGTGCCAGGCGCCGTGGACCAGGACCAGGGTGGCGGGCATGGTGGTTCCTCGTCGTCGGGGGGGCGGTGGACGCGCAGTCGATCAACAAGGGGGCCTCCGGCGCAACCGCCCGGCCGCTGACGACGGGGGCGCATCTACCCTCGACGGTCGTGCTCGTCCTCGCGCTCGACACGGCCACCCCGACCCTCGTGGTCGGCCTCGCCCGCTGGACCGCCGGTGGACCCGCCGAGGTGCTCACCGAGCGCGGGCTGCCCTCGGGCAATCGGCACGCCGAGCTGCTCACCCCTGCGATCCGGGAGGTGCTCAGCACGGCCGGCGTCGCGATGGCCGACCTGGACGCCGTCGTGGTCGGCCTCGGACCGGGACCCTTCACCGGCCTGCGGGTGGGCATCGTCACCGCAGCCGCCCTGGGGGACGCCCGCGGGGTCCCGGTGCACGGGGTCTGCTCGCTGGATGCGGTCGGCGACGGCGCCCGCTCCGTCGTCACCGACGCCCGGCGCAAGGAGGTCCACTGGGCCACCTACGACGACGCCGGGGTGCGGCTCTCCGGCCCCGGCGTGGACCGGCCGGAGGACGCCCCGGTCGCCGACCCGGTCGTCGGGGACGTGCGGTTCGCCGATCGGCTGGGGCGCGAGGTCATCGCCGCGGAGGTCACCACCGCCGGGCTGCTGCGCGCCGCCGTCTCGCTGCTGGACCGGCCACCGGCGCCGCTGGAGCCGCTGTACCTGCGCCGTCCCGACGCGGTGCCCTCGGTGACCCGCAAGCCGGTGTCGCAGTGACGGTGCAGCTGCGCGACATGACGGTCGACGACCTGACCGCGGTGATGGCGCTGGAGGAGGAGCTCTTCGCGCCGGACACCTGGACCGAGTGGATGTACCGGGACGAGCTCGACCGCCCCGACACCCGCCACTACCTCGTCGCCGTCGATGCCGACGCCGTCCTCGGCTACGCGGGGCTGATCAGCTACCCCTACGAGGCGCACATCGCGACCATCGGGGTCACCGGCACCCGGCAGCACGAGGGGATCGGCGCACTGCTGCTGGACGCCCTGCTCACCGAGGCGGACGGGCGGAGGACGCCGGTGCTGCTGGAGGTCCGTGAGGACGACGAGGCGACCCAGGCGTTCTACCGCCGGCGCGGGTTCACCGAGATCGGCCGCCGCCCGAACTACTACCCGCTCAGTGGGAAGGACGCCGTCGTGATGCTGCGGGAGGTGCGGCGATGAGCCAGCCGCTGGTGCTGGGGTTCGAGACCTCGTGCGACGAGACCGGCATCGGGCTGGTGCGCGGGCAGACGCTGCTCTCCGACGCGCTGGCCACCAGCATGGCCGAGCACGAGCGTTTCGGCGGGGTGGTCCCGGAGATCGCCAGCCGGGCGCACCTGGAGGCGATGGTCCCCACCGTGCACCGGTCGCTGGCCGACGCCGGGGTGACCCTCGGTGACGTCGACGCGATCGCGGTCACCGCCGGCCCGGGGCTGACCGGCGCGCTGTTGGTGGGGGTGGCGGCGGCCAAGGCCTATGCGCTGGCCCTCGACGTCCCGCTGTACGGGGTGAACCACCTGGCCGCGCACGTCGCCGTCGACGAGCTGGAGCACGGCCGGCTGGCCGAGCCCTCGATCGCCCTGCTCGTCTCCGGCGGGCACAGCTCCCTGCTGCTGGTGCCCGACCTCGCCCAGGAGGTGCAGGAGCTGGGCCGGACGATCGACGACGCGGCGGGGGAGGCCTTCGACAAGGTCGCCCGGGTGCTCGACCTGCCCTTCCCCGGTGGTCCGCCGATCGACCGGGCCGCCCGCGAGGGCGACCCGCGGGCCATCCCGTTCCCGCGCGGCCTCACCGGCCCCCGCGACGCGGCCTACGACTTCTCCTTCTCCGGCCTGAAGACGGCGGTGGCCCGCTGGGTGGAGGGCCGACAGCGGGACGGGGAGCCGGTGTCGGTCGCCGACGTCTCCGCGTCCTTCCAGGAGGCGGTGGTCGACGTGCTGACCGCCAAGGCGGTGCGGGCCTGCCGCGACCACGGGGTCGACCACCTGGTCATCGGGGGCGGAGTGGCGGCCAACTCGCGGCTGCGCGCCCTGGCCCAGGAGCGCTGCGACGCCGCCGGCATCGTGCTGCGCACCCCGAGCCCGCGGCTGTGCACCGACAACGGCGCGATGGTGGCCGCGCTCGGGTCGCGGCTGGTCGAGGCCGGCGTGCCCGTGGCGCCGATCGACCTGGGCGCCGACAGCTCCATGCCGATCGACCTCATCTCCCGCTGAACCACCAAAATGGCCATTCTGGTGGACCTAGTGGGCCGCGCAGACCAGCACGGTCGGGGCGCCGGCGACGCGGGTGACGACGACGACCGCGCTGCCCTCGCCGGGGCCGCGGAGTTGGCGGGCCAGCGTCTCCGGCTCGATCGGCGACCCCCGCTTCTTGACCACCACCCGGCCCACCCCGCGCGCCCGCAGCAGCGCCTTCAGCTTCTTGAGGTTGAACGGCAGCACCTCGGTCACCCGGTACGAGCTGACCCACGGCGAGTCCGCTGTCGCGTCGGAGGTCAGGTAGGCGATCGTCGGGTCGACCAGCGTCGCGTCCAGCTCGGCCGCGGCGAGGGCCACCAGGCCGGAGCGGATGACCGCCGGGTCGGGCTCGTGCAGCCACTCGCGCACCGGGCCCGGCTCGGCGTCACCGGGGTCCGTGTCGGCGGTCAGCTCCCGGACCACGCCGTCCCGGCCGACGACGGTGGCCCGGCGCCAGGTGCGCGACGGCGCGCGCCCCCACAGCAGCGCCTCGACGATCGACCCGCCCACCGACACCCACTCGGCCTCGACCCCGGCCGGCACCCGGTCGTGGTCCAGCCCTGGAGCCACCTTCACCAGGCAGGTGGGCACGGCGTCGAGCAGCGCCTGCACCGTCGACCACGGTGGGGACCAGCGGTCCGGGTCGAGCTGGCGGCGCCCGCCGGCCCGCCGGGCGGGGTCCAGGACGGCGGCGTCGCAACCGGCCACCCGGCCCCCGGTCGCGGCGGCCACCAGCTCGACGGCGTCGGCGTCGCGGACCTCGACGCCGGTGAGCCCGGACGCCGTGGTGTTGAGCCGGGTGAGCTCGCGGGCGACCGGGTCCAGGTCGACGGCGACCACGGTGGCGCCGGCCCGGGCCAGGGCGATCGTGTCGGTGCCGGCGGCGCAGCCGAGGTCGACCACCGACCGGGCGCCGTCGGCCAGCAACCGGGCGGCCCGCCGGTCGGCGAGCACCGGGCGGCCGGCCTGCTCCAGCGCGTCGGCGGTGAAGAAGAACCGGTCGGCATCGGCGCCGAACGCCGGCCGGGCCCGCTCCCGCTGCCGGGCGATGCCCCAGGCCGGGCCGGCCAGCTCCACGCCCACCTCGGCCCGAAGCCGGGTCAGTGCGGTGACCGCGTCGGCGCGTCCGGCCAGCAGCTCCCGCGCGCGGGTGAGCGCCGCCGCGCCGGCCGGGGTCGCGAGGGCCTGGAGCTGGCGCACCGTCTCCGCGGCCTGCCCGCCGGGCTCGTCGTCGTGGGGGTCGCCGGGCACCGCCACAGCCTGGTGCATCGCCGTCCCCACCTGGGCAGGACCCCGGTTGAGCGGCTGGCACTCACGTGGGTAGAGTGCCAATCGACACGGGCCGGGCCCCGACCCCCGCGACGGCGAGGCCCAGCCCCCGTGCCACAGCATCAGCACCATCCATCGAGAGCCCGTCCGACACCGAAGGGGGCGTCACGACGTGACGACCGCTACCAAGGTCAACATCAAGCCGCTCGAGGACCGCGTGGTGGTCCAGGCCAATGAGGCCGAGACCACCACCGCCTCCGGTCTGGTCATCCCGGACACCGCCAAGGAGAAGCCCCAGGAGGGCACCGTCATCGCTGTCGGCCCCGGCCGCGTCGACGACAACGGCAACCGGGTCCCGCTCGACGTGAACGTCGGCGACGTGGTCATCTACTCGAAGTACGGCGGCACCGAGGTGCGCTACGGCGGCGAGGACTACCTCGTCCTCTCCGCGCGCGACCTGCTCGCCGTCGTCTCCAAGTAGGAGACCCCCGGCCCCTGCTCGGGGCCGCGCACGACACAGCACGACACCGCCCCGGCGACCCGTACCACCGGGTCCCGGGGCGGTCGTCGTCTGCCCCCGTCTTCCTCCGCACCACCTGAGAGAGGTCTGGCATGGCCAAGATCATCCTGTTCGACGAGGACGCCCGTCGCGCCCTCGAGCGTGGCGTCGACAAGCTCGCCGACGCCGTCAAGGTCACCCTCGGCCCCCGCGGCCGCAACGTGGTCATCAACAAGAACTTCGGCGCTCCGACGATCACCAACGACGGCGTGACCATCGCCCGGGAGATCGAGCTCGAGGACCCGTACGAGAACCTCGGCGCCCAGCTCGCCAAGAACGTCGCCACGAAGACCAACGACGTCGCCGGCGACGGCACCACCACCGCCACCGTGCTGGCCCAGGCCCTCGTGCACGAGGGGCTGCGCAACGTCGCCGCCGGGGCCAACCCGATGAGCCTGGGCCGCGGCATGCGCGCCGCCGTCGACGCGGTCTCCGCCGCCCTCGACGCCGTCGCCATCCCCGTCGACGACCGGAAGGCCATCGCCGGGGTCGCCACCGTCTCCGCGCAGGACGCCGAGGTCGGCGAGCTGATCGGCGAGGCGATGGAGCGGGTCGGCAAGGACGGTGTCATCACCGTCGAAGAGGCCAACGGGATGACCACCGACCTGGACGTCACCGAGGGCGTGCAGTTCGACAAGGGCTACCTCTCGCCGTACTTCGTCACCGACAACGAGGCGATGGAGGCCGTCCTCGAGGACGCCCTCGTCCTCATGGTCAGCGGCAAGGTCAGCGCCCTGGCCGACCTGCTGCCGCTGCTGGAGAAGGTGCTGGCGACCGGCAGCCGGCCGCTGCTGATCGTGGCCGAGGACGTCGAGGGCGAGGCGCTGTCCACCCTGGTCGTCAACTCGATCCGCAAGACCGTCAAGGTCGTCGCGGTGAAGTCGCCCTACTTCGGTGACCGGCGCAAGGCGTTCATGACCGACCTCGCCATCGTCACCGGCGGCCAGGTCGTCAGCGAGGACGTCGGCCTGTCCCTGGACGGCGTCGGCCTCGAGGTGCTGGGCACCGCACGCCGGGTGACCGTCACCAAGGACGACACGACGATCGTCGACGGCGGCGGCACCTCCGGCGCCGTGGCCGACCGGGTCGCCCAGATCCGCAAGGAGATCGAGGCGACCGACTCCGACTGGGACCGCGAGAAGCTGCAGGAGCGGCTGGCCAAGCTGGCCGGCGGCATCGCGGTCATCCGCGTCGGTGCCGCGACCGAGGTCGAGATGAAGGAGCGCAAGCACCGCATCGAGGACGCCATCGCCGCCACCCGCGCTGCGGTGGAGGAGGGCGTCGTCCCCGGGGGTGGCTCTGCGCTGGTGCACGCCGCCACGGCGATCGACGACCTGGAGCTGACCGGCGACGAGCTGATCGGTGCCCGGTCGGTGCGCAAGGCGATCGACTCGCCGCTGGCGCTGATCGCCTCCAACGCCGGGTTCGAGGGGCCGGTCGTCGTCGGCCGGGTTCGTGAGCTGGGCATCGGCCAGGGCTTCAACGCCGCCACCGGCGAGTACGGCGACCTGGCCGCCCAGGGCGTCATCGACCCGGTCAAGGTCACCAAGGCGGCGCTCTCGCACGCCGCCTCGATCGCGGCGATGGTGCTCACCACCGACTCCGCGATCGTGGAGAAGCCCGCCGACCACGAGTCCGACGGTGCCGGGCACCACACCCACGGGCACTCGCACGGCCACGGGCACAGCCACTGAGCTGAGCGCGACCGGCTGACCTCCGCCCCCGTTCCCGCCTGGGAGCGGGGGCGGACCGGTTCCCGGCCGCGGGGCGTACACCCCGTGCGGGTCAGCCCGCCGAAGCCGGGTTCAAGGTGTCCGCGTGGCGGTCGATGGGGTGGTGTGCACGCCACGGAGGCCGGTGAGAGGGCAGCGTCCCTCTCCTCTCCGGCGACCGCTGCGGACGCCGCCGAGCTGGCGGTCGCCCTCGGCGAGCTCGAGGCGCTGTCGCGTTTCGACCACGACGGCATCGGGAAGCGGGCGCAGGCAGCGCAGGACGCCGCCCGTGCACTGGACGCCCCGGAGCTGGAGCTGCGGGCGCGACTGGTGTCGGCCGACCTGGCCCGCCGACGCGGCGACGTGGCCGAGGCCGGCCGGGTCGCCCGCGAGGTGCAGCGCTGGGCCACCGACGCGGGGTCCCGGCACGTGCTGTCCCGCAGCCACTTCCTGCTGGCGGCCGTCTTCCAGGAGCTGGGCGACCTGTCGCTCGCTCTGGAGCACGCCGTCCAGTCGGTGGACCTCCTCGGTGACGACGGGCCCCCGGCGCAGCGGATCGACCACCTCGCCCGGCTGGCCGACTGCCAGGGCCTGCAGGGTGACGAGGGAGCGCGCGAGCGGTACGCGGAGGTCCTCGGTCTCGCCGCACAGCTCGGTGACGTGGACCGGCAACTGCTGATCCTGAACAACTGGGCCTACGTGGAGACGATCGCCGGCCGGTACGACGGTGCCCTGACCCTGAGCACGAAGCTGCAGGCGCTCTCCGATGAGCACGGGGTGGTGTTGCACGTCGGGCGGCTGGACACCATCGCCCGCGCCCTCCTCGGCCTGGGGCGGCTGGAGGAGGCGGAGAGCGCCCTCGCGCCGGGCACCCGGTCCGGGGCGCTGGACGCCTCCTCGGACGGGGACGCCGGCGCCGACTTCCTGCTCACCCTGGCCGAGGTCCGTCGTCGGCGGGGGCGCGTGGCAGAGGCTCAGGAGGCGCTCGACGAGTGCGTGCGCCGGTGCGAGCAGCACGGGCTGACCGCCATCCGGGTGCGCGCCCGGCGGGAGCAGGCCGAGCTGCACGCGGCAGGTGCTGACTACCGGGCGGCGTTCGAGGAGCACCAGCTGTACTGCCAGGCGGCGCTGGACCTGCAGTCCGTGCAACGCGATGCCCGGGCCCGGGCGCTGCAGGCGATGTACGAGACCACCGAGGCGCGGCGGCAGAGCCGGCGCTACCGCGAGCTCTCGCTGCGTGACCCGCTGACGGGCCTGTACAACCGTCGCTTCGTCGACGACCAGCTCCCGCGGGTGCTGGACCGGGCGACCACGACCGACGAGGTCGTCTCCGTGGCGCTGGTCGACCTGGACCACTTCAAGCGCGTCAACGACACGTGGTCCCACGACATCGGGGACCAGGTGCTCCGTGCGGTGGCGGCGAGGCTCGAGGTCGCCGCCTCCGGCTCCGCCGTGCCGGGTGGCTTCGCCGCCCGGATGGGGGGCGAGGAGTTCCTGCTGGTGCTCGTGGGCGGGGACCTGCGGAGCACCGTCCGGCAGCTGGAGGACCTGCGCCGGGAGGTCGCCGCCCACCCGTGGGGCGAGTTGGCCGACGACCTGGCGGTGACGCTGAGCGCCGGGGTGGCCACAACCGCCGGGGACGCCGGCGCGACGATCGCCGGCCTGCTCAGCCGCGCCGACGAGCACCTGTACGGGGCGAAGACCCGGGGGCGGGACCTGGTCGTCAGCGACCTGGGCTGAGCGGTGCCGGACAGCCGAGAGGGCCGGTCCGACGCGTTCGTCGGACCGGCCCTCTCGGCGTCTCGTCAGCGGGGGAGGTCTCCCGCCAGCAGGATCAGACCGCGGCGGCGATGGCGGCGGGTTCGGCGGCGATCAGCCGCGCGCGCTCCTCCTCGCTCATGCCGCCCCAGACCCCGTAGGGCTCGCGGACCGACAGGGCGTGCTGGAGACAGGACTCGATCACCGGACAACGTCCGCAGACGGCTTTGGCGGCGGCCTGGCGGCGAGCACGGGCCGGCCCGCGCTCACCGTCGGGGTGGAAGAAGAGCGACGTGCTCTCGCCCCGGCAGGAACCGTGCAGCTGCCAGTCCCAGACCTCGGCCACGGGGTTGGGCAGTCGGCGGATGTCAGCCATTGGACCTCCTCGGCTCGGTGCACCGGGGGGTCTGCCCGGTCGCTTCCGGCCCGATGCCCGCTGCCGAGCAGCCGCAAACACGACCGATCGTGCTCGTCCTGCGAGATCGGCCGAGTTGTGCTTCAGCCGTCGCCCGATCACGGGTCGTCACCCGCGGGGGTGACGGCCACTGTTGCTGCGCTACCCAGCGGATCAAGGTGGTCACAGTGAGTGCCGACCACCAGGGTGGGGGACACCCCGCCACCCGTCCGGGAGACCGGGGGTGCCGGCGCTCCCGGGAGCGGGGGGACACCCCGCTCCGGCCACCCGCCCGGGCGACGCCCGGTCGGTACGCCGCCGGCTCCGACCGGCGCAGACGGGAGCAGTCGTGATCGAGGACAGGGCGCGGGGCAACGGCAGCGGTGGATCCGTCGTCTGGGTGTTCGACGAGCGCCGCCGGGTCCGGGACGACGTCGCCGGCCGGCTGCTGGCCCTGCCGTTCGTCAGCCGCGTCGAGGCCGTCGCCGACCCCGCGTCGCTGATGGCCCGGCTGGACAACCGGGTGCCCGACGTCCTGCTCGTCGGCACCCAGCGGGCGACCGACAGCGGGCTGTCGGTGGCCACCCAGGTCCTGCGCGCCCACCCCGCGCTGCCGGTGCTGATGCTGGGGGCGCCGGACGACGCCGAGACCGTGCGCGCCGCGGTCTCCCTCGGCGCCCGGGGCTACCTCCGCTGGGACGCCAGCCCGGTGGAGCTCGGGCTCGGGCTGTCCCGCACCGGCATGCGACCCGAGGGTGGGCGCCTGCCCCACCAGCCGGCCCCTGCGCCGCGCAGCCCGCAGCACACGGGCATGCTCGCCGGCACCCCCGCCGGCTCGAGCTGGAGCGGCGCCAGCCCGCTGGCCGGCCTGGCCCCGACCACGGTGCGGTCCACGGTCCCCGAGACGCCGCAGGCCGCCCTGTCGGGCCGGGAGATGCAGGTGCTCACCGGGATGAGCCAGGGCAAGAGCAACGCCCAGATCGGCCGGGAGCTCTACCTGTCCGAGGACACGATCAAGACCCACGCGCGGCGGCTGTTCCGCAAGCTGGGCGCCAAGGACCGCGCCGAGGCCGTCGCCACCGGCTTCCGCCGCGGCATCATGACCTGACCTGACCTGACCCAGCGAGAAGCGCCCGAGCGCGGAGTCCGGACCCCCGGACACCGCGCTCAGCCGTCTCTCGGGCGCCGTCCCGGCCGCTTGTGGCGGGGCGTGGCGCGGAGGGTCCCGCCTAGTCGTCGCGGGCGTGCCGGCCGCCGGTGCCGTGCCGGCCGGTGGGCTCCTCGCGCTCGGCGAGCGCGGCCACCCCGTCGGCGTAACCGCTGGCGTAGTCCCAGCTGACGTAGTCGTCGGGGTCGGGGTCGAACGGCGGCTCGTGCCGGCCGGTCTGGCCCTCGTCGAGCAGCTGGCGAAGGTTCGCCTGCATCAGCGCCCAGTCGACGTGGTGCTCCTCGTCGCAGTCGGGGCAGTCCACGACGATGCCCTTGACCCCGGTCGGCTCCAGCAGCGTGCGGAAGACCTCGAGCTCGGCCAGGTCGTCGAGCACCCCGGCCCGTTCCTCCATGGTCAGCGGTGGCTGCACCGAGTGGTCACCGGAACCGAGACCGTCCCCGAAGTCCGGGTCGCGATCCGGGGTCGCGCCGAATGCGTCGTCCCACGCGTCCACGTGTCCTCCTCGCCGGACAGGCCGGCCTTCTCGGTCAGTGCTGGTCAGCCAGCAGTCGGGCCGGGCGCACCCGGCCACCGGACCACGGTAGCGGGGGGCGGGAGCCCACCGGTGCTCCGCCTAACATGAGCTGGGATCCCGTGCGCCTCGGAGGCGCTCCCACCGAAGAAGTCGAGAGGGTGGCGGCACATGCAGCCCGACGAGCGCGTCCCTGAACTGCCGGCCAAGTTCGCCCCGCTGGGGCTCACCTACGACGACGTCCTGCTGGTCCCCGGGCCCTCGGACATCGTGCCCACCGACGTGGACACCAGCAGCCGGCTGACCCGCGGCATCCGGATCGCCATCCCGCTGGTCTCCTCCGCGATGGACACCGTCACCGAGTCGCGGATGGCGATCGCCATGGCCCGCGCCGGTGGCATCGGGATCCTGCACCGCAACCTCGCCGCCGAGGACCAGGCCGGCCAGGTCGACCTGGTCAAGCGCTCCGAGGCCGGCATGGTCACCAACCCGGTCACCTGCTCCCCGGAGAACACCCTCGCCGAGGTCGACGCGCTGTCGGCCCGCTATCGGATCTCCGGCGCCCCGGTCGTCGACGCCGACGGCGTGCTGGTCGGCATGGTCACCAACCGCGACATGCGCTTCGAGACCGACCAGCACCGGCTGGTGCGCGACGTGATGACGCCGCTGCCGCTGGTCACCGCGCCGGTCGGCGTGGAGCCGGAGCGGGCGCTGGCACTGCTCAAGCAGCACAAGATCGAGAAGCTGCCGCTGGTGGACGAGGCCGGCCGGCTGCGCGGGCTGATCACCGTCAAGGACTTCGTCAAGCGCGACCAGTACCCGAACGCCACCAAGGACGTCGGCGGCCGGTTGACCGTCGGTGCCGCCCTCGGCGTGGGCGAGGACGCCTACAAGCGGGCCGGGCTGCTCGTGGACGCCGGCGTCGACGTGCTCGTCGTCGACACCGCCCACGGCCACCAGCGCGCCGTGCTGGACATGGTCGCCCGGGTGAAGAAGGAGTTCGCGAACGTCGGCCACGGCGTGCAGGTGGTCGGCGGCAACGTCGCCACCCGCGCCGGTGCGCAGGCGCTGATCGACGCCGGGGTCGACGCGGTCAAGGTCGGCGTCGGGCCGGGCTCGATCTGCACCACCCGCGTGGTGGCCGGGGTCGGCGTCCCGCAGGTCACCGCCATCTACGAGGCCGCCCTCGCCGCCCGCCCGGCCGGGGTGCCGGTCATCGCCGACGGCGGCCTGCAGTACTCCGGTGACATCGTCAAGGCGCTGGTCGCCGGCGCGGACACCGTCATGATCGGCGGCCTGTTCGCCGGGGTCGAGGAGGCCCCGGGGGAGCTGGTCTTCATGAACGGCAAGCAGTACAAGACCTACCGCGGCATGGGCTCCCTCGGCGCCATGCAGAAGCGCGGCAACCAGTCCTTCAGCCGGGACCGGTACTTCGCTGACGACGTCCTCTCCGACGACAAGCTCGTGCCGGAGGGGATCGAGGGGCAGGTGCCCTACCGGGGCCCGCTGTCCGGGGTCGCCCACCAGCTGGTCGGCGGGCTCCGCGCGGGCATGGGCTACGCAGGTGCGGCCACCGTCGCCGACCTGCAGGAGCGTGGCCAGCTGACCCGGATCACCTCCGCCGGGCTGACCGAGAGCCACCCGCACGACATCCAGATGACCGTCGAAGCCCCCAACTACCGAGGCCGCTGACCCATGCCAGTACGTGACAACGTCGAGATCGGCCTGAACCGCTTCGCCCGCCGGGGCTACGACCTGGACGAGGTCTCGATCGTCCCCTCGCGGCGCACCCGCGACCACGACGACGTCTCCACCGCCTGGCAGATCGACGCCTTCCGGTTCGAGATCCCGCTCGTCACCAGCCCCAGCGACGCGGTGGTCAGCCCGGGGACCGCGGTCGCCGTCGGGCAGGCCGGTGGCCTGGGGGTGCTGAACGCCGAGGGCCTGTGGGCCCGGTACGACGACCCGACCGACGTCTACCGCCAGCTGCGCGACGCCGCCGGGCCCGACAGCGGCCCGCCGACCGCGCTGCTGCAGCGGGTCTACGCCGAGCCGGTGAAGCCGGACCTGATCGCCGCCCGGATCAAGGAGATGCGGGACGCCGGGGTGACGACGGCGGTCCGCGTCTCCCCGCAGCACACCGTGGCGCTCGCCCCGACCGTGCTCGCCGCGGGCGTCGACCTGCTGGTCATCCAGGGCACGATCGTCTCCGCCGAGCACGTCAGCACCGGCGGGGACGCCCTGAACCTCAAGGAGTTCATCGCCGACCTCGACGTCCCGGTGATCGTGGGCGGCGCCGCGGACTACCAGACCGCGCTCCACCTGATGCGCACCGGCGCCGCCGGCGTGATCGTCGGCGTGGGCGCCGACAGCTGGTCGACCGCGGACGCCGTGATGGGCATCCGGGTGCCGCTGGCCAGCGCGATCGCCGACGCCGCGGCGGCCCGCCGGGACTACCTGGACGAGACCGGTGGCCGGTACGTGCACGTCATCGCCAACGGCCGGATCGAGACCAGTGGCGCCATCGCCCGGGCCCTGGCCTGCGGCGCCGAC
This sequence comes from Modestobacter sp. VKM Ac-2984, assembly GCF_026967985.1. Taxonomy (GTDB): domain Bacteria; phylum Actinomycetota; class Actinomycetes; order Mycobacteriales; family Geodermatophilaceae; genus Modestobacter. The sequence goes on from NZ_JAPVBJ010000005.1 coordinate 237,758, forward strand.
GCCGTCCAGCTCGGCGAGCCGCTGCGCACCGCCGCGGAGGCCCCGGCCGGCGGCGTGTGGTGGGACTCGGTGGCCGCGCACCCGCGGCTGCCCCGCGGCGGCACGTCCGCACCGGCGCAGGCCCGCGGCACCCTCGAGGAGGTGCTGCTCGGCCCGGCCACCGCCGCCGACGGGCGCACCAACCTCTTCGGCGCCCTGCGTCGCACCATGGCCAAGACCGGCTACCGGGACCTCAAGGAGTTCCAGCGGGTCGACCTGGTGCTCGGTGGCGGCAGCGACGACGCCCCCGGCCACCTGGCCGGCTGACACCAGATGAGCAGCGGTCTGTCGAACATGGACTTCCCGACCGTGCTGGTCGTCGACTTCGGCGCCCAGTACGCGCAGTTGATCGCCCGGCGGATCCGGGAGGCCGGCGTCTACTCCGAGCTCGTCGGGTCCGACGTGCCGGTCGCCGAGCTGCTGGCCCGCAAGCCCGCGGCGATCGTGCTCTCCGGGGGGCCCTCCAGCGTCTACGCCGAGGGTGCGCCGCAGGTCGACCCGGCCGTCTTCGAGGCGGGCGTGCCGGCCTTCGGCATCTGCTACGGCTTCCAGGCGATGGCCGCCAGCCTCGGTGGCACGGTGGCCCGCACCGGCGACCGGGAGTACGGCGGCACCCCGCTGACCGTGACCACGCCGGGGCAGCTGTTCGGTGAGCTGCCCGCCGAGCAGTCGGTGTGGATGAGCCACGGCGACGCGGTCTCCGCCGCACCGCCCGGGTTCACCGTCACCGCCACCAGCACCGGTGCGCCGGTCGCGGCCTTCGAGGACGTCGACCGGCGGCTGGCCGGCGTGCAGTTCCACCCCGAGGTGAAGAACACCCCGCACGGGCAGACCGTGCTCGAGCACTTCCTGTTCGACATCGCCGGCCTGGAGCCGAGCTGGACGATGGCCAACGTCGTCGACGAGCAGGTGGCGTCGATCCGGGCGCAGATCGGCGACCGGCGGGCCATCTGCGGGCTGTCCGGCGGGGTCGACTCCGCGGTGGCCGCCGCCCTGGTCCAGCGGGCCATCGGTGACCGGCTCACCTGCGTCTACGTCGACCACGGGCTGATGCGCGAGGGCGAGACCGAGCAGATCGAGCGGGACTTCGTCGCCGTCACCGGCGCCGACCTGCGGGTCGTCGACGCCAGCGACCAGTTCCTCGCCGCGCTGGCCGGGGTCAGCGACCCGGAGACGAAGCGGAAGATCATCGGCCGGGAGTTCATCCGGGTCTTCGAGCAGGCCGCCCTCGACGTGATCGCCGACGCCAAGGAGCACGGCGAGACCGTCGACTTCCTGGTGCAGGGCACCCTCTACCCCGACGTGGTGGAGTCCGGTGGCGGCACCGGGACGGCGAACATCAAGAGCCACCACAACGTCGGTGGGCTCCCCGAGGACCTGACCTTCACCCTGGTCGAGCCGCTGCGCACGCTGTTCAAGGACGAGGTGCGCGAGGTCGGCCGACAGCTGGGCCTCCCCGACACCCTGGTGCAGCGCCAGCCGTTCCCCGGCCCGGGCCTGGGCATCCGGATCATCGGCGAGGTCACGCGCGAGCGGCTGGACGTGCTGCGCCAGGCCGACGCGATCGCCCGCGAGGAGCTCACCGCCGCGAAGCTGGACACCGAGATCTGGCAGTGCCCGGTGGTGCTGCTGGCCGACGTCCGCTCGGTGGGCGTGCAGGGCGACGGGCGCACCTACGGCCACCCTGTGGTGCTGCGCCCGGTGTCCAGCGAGGACGCGATGACCGCCGACTGGACCCGGCTGCCCTACGACGTGCTGGCCAGGATCTCCACCCGGATCACCAACGAGGTGGCCGAGGTGAACCGGGTCGTGCTCGACGTGACGAGCAAGCCGCCGGGCACCATCGAGTGGGAGTGATCGGGTAGCTCCCCGCTGCACTCCATCGGGGGGGCCGGCTGGCGAGATGATCACCAGCGTGGTGAGGTCTTTGCCGGACTGATCGCTCACCCGAGGAGGTTCCCGAGTGACCACCGGAACGTGGCCACTCTGGCCGAGTGCGCTGGCGCTCGTGGCCATGGCCGTGGTGATCGTGTTCGCCGGTGTCCGGCTGACCCGCGCCGCTGACGAGCTCGCCGACCGCACCGGTCTCGGGGACGCCGTCGGGGGTGCGCTCCTGCTCGGCGCCGTCACGTCGCTGCCGGGGAACGTCACCGTCCTCACCGGGGCCCTCGAGGGCGACGCCGGCTTCGCGCTGGCGAACCCGATCGGCGGCATCGCCCTGCAGACGGTCTGGCTGGCCGTCGCCGACCTCGTGTACCGCCGGGCCAACCTCGAGCACGCGGCCGCGTCGCTGGAGAACGTGATGCAGTCGGTGATCCTCATGGCGATGCTGTCGCTGCCGGTGATCGCCTACTCCACGCCCCAGCTGACCCTCGGCTGGATCCACCCGGTGACGCTGCTCATCCCGCTCCTCTACGCCTACGGGCTCGTGCTGCTGCGCCGGATGCACAGCGACCCGATGTGGGTGCCCACCCACACGTCGGCGACCGCGGACGAGGATGAAGAGGAGGAGGGCTCCGACCGCTCGACCCGCCGGCTGTGGGCCACGCTCGCCGGGCTGGGACTGCTCGTCGGGGTGGCCGGCTGGATCGTCGGGCAGGCCGGCCTCGGCGTGGCGGCGGGCACCGGTCTGGAGGGCGGCATCATCGGGTTCACGCTGACCACGGCGGTCAGCTCGCTGCCCGAGCTCGTCGTGCTGGTCACGGCGGTGCGGATGGGGCAGCTGACCCTCGGGGTCGGCAACATCGTCGGGGGCAACGTCTTCGACATGCTGATGATCGCCGTCGCGGACATCGGCTACCTGGAAGGGCCGCTCTACCGGGCTGCCGGGTCGACCAGCCTGGTGCTGCTCGGCGGCACCATGCTGCTGATCGCCGTCCTCACCGCCGGGCTGGTGATGCGCGACCGGAAGGGCATCGGGTTCGAGGGCCTGCTGATCCCGGTCATCTACGTCGCCACGGTCGCCCTGGCGGTGATCAGCCGATGACGAGGGCCCGGGGAGCGGTCGCTCCCCGGGCCCTCGTGGTCGATCTCGCCGTGCCTCGGGTGGGTGCCGGGTGACCCCGCCCGCCACCGGACCTCCGGCGGCTGCCCTCAGCTGCGGCGGCGGGCCTTGCGCCACTCGTTGACCAGCAGCGCGATCCCGGCGCCGATCAGGATGATCCAGGCGATCCCGTTGCCGAACCAGTCGAGGGACAGGTCCACCCCGGCCATCAGCAGGACCGCCACCAGGATGAACAGCACCCCGGCGACCAGTGCCCCGTTGTCGACGTCGCGCCGGCGGCCGGACTCCTCCACGGCGGACGCCGTGGAGCTGCCGGTCGTGCCCTGCGGGAAGACCTCGGTGTCCCGCCGTCCATAGGGGTCGTGCTCAGCCACGGGACACCTCCACGTCACCCAGACCTGCGTTGATGGTGATCTCGAACTCCGGCTCGGAGTCCCCGGACCAGTCGGCTGTGCCCGAGCCGGGGAAGAAGCCGGTCTCCACGCTGTCACCGAACAGGTCGGTCTCGCCGAGCCCCTGCACGACCTCCAGCCGCACGTCGGCGGAGAAGGGGACGATGACGTCGATGTCGCCGAGCCCGGAGTCGATCCGGGTGGTGATCGGGGAGTCCAGGTCCGCCAGCTCCTCCGCGTCGACGCCGCGCAGGTCCAGCAGCAGGTCACCGACCCCGTTCTCGTAGTCCGACTGCACCGCGGCCGCCGACACCGGGCGCCAGGTGCGGTCGCCCATCTCGCCGCTGGGGACCTCGACCGTCGAGGCGATCGCGAGCGCCACGGAGAGCACCAGGCCCAGCCCGATGAGGCCGCCCTTGGCGCCCCGGCCGATCCCGGTCAACGCACCGAACACCAGGCCGACGCCGACGATCAGCAGCGCGCTGCCCAGGACACCGCGGGCGCCCAGGTCCACGGTGGTGAACTGGTCGAGCATGACCGCGATGCCGGCGATGATCAGCAGCGCCGCGATCGTCACCCCGGGCACCGGGGAGCGTGGGCCGGTCCGGGCCTGCTCCGGAGCGCCGGGGTACCCGGGCGGCGCGGCGGGGGCGGCCGGCATGAGCAGCCACAGCAGCACGTAGATGATCAGGCCGCTGCCGCCGGCGAGGGTGAGCGCGATGGCGCCCACCCGCCACAGCAGGGCGTCGACGCCGGTGTACTCGGCCAGGCCGCCGGCGACGCCGCCGATCACCTTGTCGGTGCGGCTGCGGCGCAGCGGCGGCCGGGCGACCGGGCCGGGTGGAGGAGGAGGCGGCGGCCAGGAGCCCGGCGGCTGCTCGGCCGCCGGGGGCGGGGCGGAGGGAGGGAGTGCTGAGGTCATGCCACGAGCCTGCCGACTCCGGGCGCCCCGCGGTATCAGGGAACCCCCTGGACCGACCCTGATCCGGGCCGGCCGCCCTGCCTCCGGGTGATCACCGGTGTGCGGGGCGCGGCGGCGGTGACACCATCGACACCGTGACCACCAGCACCGAGCCGACGGCCGGGCACCCCGCCCCGTCCGCGGCCCGGTTCCCCGGTGACCGTCCGGCCCGGCCCCCGCTCGTGCGGCCGGCCACGGGGCGGCTGCTGGCCGGCGTGGTCGCCGGGACGGCCGCGCACCTGCGCCTGGACCCGCTGGTGGTCCGGTTCGTCGTGATCGGGCTGGCGTTCACCGGGGTCGGCGTCGTCGCCTATGCGCTGCTCTGGCTGACCATGCCGGTCGCCGACCCCTCCGGCGAGGGTGCCACCACGGCCGTGATCGGGGAGCGCCCCAGCCGGCGCCAGCTGATCCTGCTGGCCCTGCTGTCCTTCGTCGTCTTCGGGCTGGTCTCGCAGCTGCTCACCTTCGGCGGCTACGACGTCGTCCTGCCGCTGGTCCTCGCCGGGATCGGGCTGGCCGTGATCTGGCGGCAGACCGACACCGACGCCTCGCTCTCCCGCCGCAGCAACCGCTGGGGGCTGGCCGCCGGGGTCGTCGTCGGCGTCGTCGGCGTGGTGCTGCTGCTGGCCACCACCGGCCAGCTGGCCAACGCCCGCAACGGCTTCACCGCCACCGTGGTGATCCTGGTCGGCGTGGCGCTGGCGACCGCCCCGCTGTGGCGCCGGCTGCTGGACCAGCGCGCGACCGAGCGGGCCGCCCGGATCCGGTCGGAGGAGCGCGCCGCGGTCGCCGCCCACTTGCACGACTCGGTGCTGCAGACCCTCGCGTTGATCCAGCGGCACGCGGCCGACCCCACGGTGGTGGGCCGGCTGGCCCGCAGCCAGGAGCGGGAACTGCGGGCGTGGCTGTACGAGCCGACCGTCGCCACCGGCGGCACCTGGGCCGGGCTGGTCGCCCGGCTGGTGGCCGAGGTGGAGGCCGACCACGCCGTCACCGTCGACCCGGTCGTCGTCGGGGACCTGCCCGTCGACGACGCGGTGGCCACCCTCGGTCAGGCCGCCCGGGAGGCGGTGGTCAACGCCGCGAAGCACTCCGGTGCACCGTCCGTCTCGCTGTACAGCGAGGTGACGCCGGGCGCGGTGACCGTGTTCGTCCGGGACCGCGGCACCGGGTTCGACCCGGCTGGCGTGCCGGGCGACCGGCGCGGGCTGCGCGACTCGGTGGTGGGACGGCTGACCCGACTGGGCGGCACGGCGACGGTGCGATCCGCACCGGGAGAGGGGACCGAGGTGGAGCTCTGCCTGCCGCGCGAGCGGACGGAGGCGCCGGCATGACGGCCGCGACGGGGCGCACCCGGGTCTTCCTGGTCGACGACCACGCGATGGTCCGCGCCGGGGTGCGCGCCGAGCTGGGCGAGGAGGTCGAGGTGGTCGGCGAGGCAGCCGACGTCCCGACCGCGGTGGCCGGCATCCGGGCCAGCACGCCGGACGTCGTCCTGCTCGACGTGCACCTGCCCGGCGGCGGGGGCCACGCCGTCCTGGAGTCGCTGCGCGCCGAACTGCCCGCGACCCGCTGGCTGGCGCTGTCGGTCTCCGACGCCGCCGAGGACGTCATCGCCGTCATCCGGGCCGGGGCCCGGGGGTACGTCACCAAGACGATCTCCGGGGCGGACCTGCGGGACGCCGTCCGCCGGGTCGCCGAGGACGACGTCGTGTTCAGCCCGCGGCTGGCCGGGTTCGTGCTCGACGCCTTCTCCGCCGGCCCCGCCGCACCCGTGCCCGCCGACGACCCGGCCACCGACCCGGGCCTGGACCTGCTGTCCGCCCGCGAGCGGGAGGTGATGCAGCTGCTGGCCCGCGGCTACACCTACCGGGAGATCGGCGGGCGGCTGTTCATCTCGGTGAAGACGGTGGAGTCCCACGCCTCCAACGTGCTGCGCAAGCTGCAGCTGTCCAACCGCAACGAGCTCACCCGCTGGGCGGCCACCAACCGGCTGCTCTGACGGAGGACCACCTCCTCCCCGTGCCTCGCAGCCCGGGGGAGGAGGCGGTCCTCGGTCAGCAGAAGTGGCTCTTCGGGATCAGGCCGTGCACGCCGACGGTGCGGTCCACCACCTGGGACACCTCGAAGTCCGCGGCCGCGGACAGGTAGGCGTAGGCGACCGCCCGGTCCATCCCCAGGTCGTTCTCCAGGAAGTCCAGCGCGTTGACCACGGCCCGCCGGCTGGCGACGTCCAGGTCACTGCCCTGCCCGTTGCGGGAGCCGTCCGGGTCGGACAACCCGATCGGCACCCAGGCGTCCGGCGTCTCCCCGAAGGGGTACCGGAAGGCCACCGACGGTGCGTCGCCCGCGCCCGGACGGCAGACGGTGAGCCGGTAGGTGATCCGGAGCGACCCCTCCATCGCGGTCAGGGCCACCTCGCCGTTGCCCATCGACATGTGCGGGTCGCCGGTGGAGAACAACGCCCCCTCGGCGACCACCGGCACGTAGAAGGCAGAGCCGACGTTCAGGTGCTTGACGTCGATGTTGCCGCCGCCGAGGGTCGGCGGGATCGAGTTCACCAGCGGGTCGTTGAGCTGCGGGGCGTCTCCGACGGTGGCGACCGCCATCAGCCCGGCGAACGGGTCCAGCGGCCAGCTGACCTCGCCGCTGGTGCCCACCGGGAGGTGCGCGGTGGGCACCCCCCGACGACCCCGGCGGACCGGGGTGAAGACCGAGACGTTGCCGTACTGCAGCGGGTCTCCCGTGGCCCGGCCGTCCGGCGTCCGTGGCATCGCCTCGGCGGGGCTGATCCCGTTGTCGGGGGCGAACTGGACGGCGAGCGCCCCCTTGCCGTGTCGGCTGGAGATGACGCCGTAGGGCACCCGCGGCATCGCCGAGAGGGGCTCGATCTTGAGCACGTCACCGGGACGGGCGCCCTCGACGTGCACCGGACCGGTGACGACGTGTGGCCCGTCGGCGTCGAAGTCGCGCGGGTGCCGGCTGTAGTCGGCGGCGATGGCGACGGCGTCGTCCAGCACCTGCTCGCGGGGCACGCCCTGACCGGCGAACCACCCCGCCGGATCACGACCCTGGTCCTCGAGCAGCCCCTCGTGGCTCACCGTGTCGATGGTGATCGTCTGCCCGGAGCGCATCCGGACGACCGGTGCGTCGGTGGTGCGCGGCAGGTAGCCCCAGAGCACCTCGTCGGGCCGTGAGGGGAGGTACACGTCCCCGTCGATGGGACCGGTGCCGGGCTGCAGGACCTGCCCGGGCAGCCGGGTCCGGCGCCCACCGGTGGCCGCGGCCGGCGATGCGGTGGCGACACCGGTCGCCATGACGACGCCGGTGGCCAGGGCGGCCTGGACGAAGGCGCGGCGGCCGAGCCCGCGCTCCAGCAGTGCAGCGGCAGTCGCCGGCTCCGGACCCTCGTGCGGTGCGTCGGTCATCGTGTTCTCCCGGTGCTGGTGAGCGGACCGGGAGAGGTCTACGTGAGCTGTGTTACGGCTGTGCGGCGGGAGGACCGCAGCGTTCCGGGCCGGTGTCGGGACGAATGTCCATCACGCTGTGTACACGACCTGGAACGCTTCGGCGAGGTGCCCGTCGGGCAGGCCGTGGGTGCGCGCGTTCTGCCGCATCCAGCCGGTCAGGAACTCCTCCATCTGCCCCTCGGGCCAGTGCGAGACCTGGCTGACGTGCGAGCGCAGCGCGGCGAGCTTGTGGTCCAGCACGTCGGTCACGTCCACGGCGTGGTCCGAGCGGGGGCCGCCGCCCAGCCACACCTCCGACACCGTCCAGGCCTCCAGGGCCTCGTCGGCCAGCAGCTCGGGGAAGGCGAAGGGGTTGCGGGCGTCGGGGTAGACCGCCCGCAGCGTGGACTCGCCCACGGTCATGTGGTCGGGGTGGCTGGCGCCGATCCGCTCCCAGAACCGCTCGGGCGAGCTGGTCAGGACGCGCTGCGGGCGCACCTGCCGGATCACCCGGCTGATGTCCCGGCGCAGGTCCAGGGTCGGCTCCAGCCGCCCGTCCGGGTACCCGAGGAAGCGGACGTCGGTGACCCCGACCGCGGCTGCGGCGGCACGCTGCTCGGCCCGGCGCAGCGGCCCCATCTCCTCGCGCGGGGTCTCGTCGAAGCCACCGGCGTCCCCGTCGGTGACGATGCAGTAGGTGACCTCGGTGCCCGCCGCCGTCCAGCCGGCCACCGTGCCCGAGCTGCCGAAGTCGACGTCGTCGGGGTGGGCGAGCACGCACAGGGCGCGCTCGACGAACGGGGCAGGGGCCTCGGGCAGCGGCATCACGCGGGCGAGCCTAGGTCGCGGCGCCCGGGCGTCCGGCCAGGCCCTGCAGCTTGTCGGGGTTGCGGACGACCAGCACCTGCTCGATGAGCCCGTCGGCGACGACGAGCGACATGGTCAGGAACGGCTCGGCGCCGCTCCAGCCCACGATCGCCGGAGTGCCGTTGACCTCCACGACCTCGATCCGCAGGTCGGGCACGTCCGTGGCCTGCGCGGCGATCCCGACCAGGAACCGGCTGACCTTCTCCGCGCCGGAGATCGGCCGCAGCGCCGCCTTCGCCTTGCCGCCGCCGTCGGTGACCAGCACGACGTCGGGGGCCAGCGCCGCCAGCAGCGCGTCGACGTCACCGCCGGCGCAGGCCGCCAGGAAGCGGTCGGTCACCTCCCGCTGGGCACGGCGGTCGGTGTCGAACCGGGGACGGCGGGCCTGCACGTGCTCCCGTGCCCGGTGCGCCATCTGCCGGACGGCGGACTCGCTGCGGCCCAGCGCGGCCGCGACCTCGGCCACCGGCAGGGCGAAGACCTCGCGGAGCACGAAGACCGCACGCTCGGCGGGGGAGAGGGTCTCCAGCACGACCAGCAGCGCCAGGGAGACCGCCTCCCCGGTCTCGGCCACCTCGCTCGGGTCGGCCGGGCCGGGTGCCGCGGCGACCCGGTCTCCCCCGGTGAGCAGCGGCTCGGGCAGCCACGGCCCGACGTAGCTCTCCCGCCGGACGCGGGCGGAGCGGAGCCGGTCGAGCGCCAGCCGGGTGGTGACCTGCACCAGGTAGGCCCGCGGGTCGGTGACGTCGGTCCGGTCGGCCGCCGACCAGCGCAGCCATGCGTCCTGCACGGCGTCCTCGGCGTCGGCCACGCTGCCCAGCAGCTGGTAGGCGACGGAGAACAGCAGTCGGCGGTGGTCGGCGAACAGGTCGGCGGCGGCGTTCACCGGCCCGGCACCTCGCACCGTTCCCGGAAGCCCTGGCTGGTCAGCCCGAGGGCGGCGTTGGTCCGCGAGCGGGAGTTCTCCACGGAGATCATCATCGTCAGCTCCACCAGCTGGGCGTCGTCCAGATCGCGCCGCAGGTCCGCGACCATCTCGTCGGTCACCTGCGGTGGGGTGGCCGTCATGGCCTCCGCGTAGCCCATCACCCGTCGTTCCAGGTCGCTGTACACCTGGCTGTCCCGCCACCGCGGGACGTCGCGCAGCTTGGCCGGCTCCACCCCGCGCCGGCTGCTCTCCCAGAAGCCGAAGTCCAGGCACCAGGAACAGCCGATGGTGGCCGCCGAGGACATCACCGCCAGCGCCTTGAGCGTCGGGTCCAGCCGGCGCCACCGGGCCACGCTCTTCTCGTGGCGGACCTGGCTGAGCAGCACGCGCGGGTGGTGCGCCATCGCCGCGCCCGGGTCGAGCACCGCCCCGTAGGTGCGGCGGGACCACCATTCCGCCACCCGGGTCAGCGGGGTGCGGGGCGGGTCGAGCGGGATGCGGGCGGTGTCGGTGGTCATGTCCGTCGTCCTCTCCATCGGCTGGTGCCCATGGAGACGGGACGGCGCCCGCAGACGTGACATCCGCCCTCGACCGCACCGCGGATGGGCGAGGAGGACGGCGTCAGAGCCGGCCGCGGCCCTGGCGCAGCAGCATCATCCCGAGGGTCGAGCCGTCCGGGCCGAGGGCGTCGCGGAAGCGGGAGAGCACCCGCTGCTCGCGGGAGAGCGACAGCCGCATGCCACCGCTCGCGGTGCGCAGCGAGCCGATCTCCTGGGAGATGGCCAGCCGGCGCCGCACGAGCGCGATGATCTCGGCGTCGCAGGCGTCGATCTCACCGCGCAGCGCGTCGATCCGCGCCGCGGTCTCGGCGGCCGAGCTGTCGGTGGTGGGGGAGAGGGCGGTGCTCATCGGTTCCTCCGGGGTGCAGGAGGCCGTCGGGACCCCAGAGACGGAAAAACGCCCCGGGGCCGTGGGCCCGGGGCGTCGTGTGCGGTGGCGGTTCAGCCAGCCGAGACGGACACCGGAACCCGGTGGCCGTAGGAAAACTCTCGGGGGCTGAGCACGTCCAGGAGTGTGCCACAGCCCACGGTCCTGGGCCATCGCCGATCACGCCGCCGACCACCCCGCCGACACGCGGGCCGCCCGGAGTCGTCGGTGTCCCGGCTTAGAGTGGCGGGGTCATGAGCAGCCCCCAGCACACCCTCCCCGGCACCGCCGCGCTCCCCCGGCACACCTCCGGCCAGACCGGCCGCGAGCTGGACCGGATGCTCGCCGGCCTGAACGGCCCGCAGCGCGAGGCCACGGTGCACGAGGGCAGTCCGCTGCTCATCGTCGCCGGCGCCGGCTCCGGCAAGACGCGCGTGCTCACCCACCGCATCGCCTACCTGCTCGGCGCCCGCGGCGTGCAGCCCGGCGAGATCATGGCGATCACCTTCACCAACAAGGCCGCCGGGGAGATGAAGGAGCGCGTCGCCGCGCTGGTCGGTCCGCGGGCCCGGGCCATGTGGGTGTCCACGTTCCACTCCATGTGCGTGCGCATCCTGCGGGCCGAGGCCGGCAAGCTGGGCATGAAGAGCTCGTTCACCATCTACGACCAGGGCGACTCGGTCCGGCTGATGACGATGGTCGCCCGCGACCTGGACCTCGACGCCAAGCGGTATCCCGGCCGCAGCCTGGCCAACCAGGTGTCGAACCTGAAGAACGAGCTGGTCGACGAGGAGTCCTACGCCCCGCAGACGGCACCGGAGAAGGTGCTGAAGGAGGCGTACACCCTCTACCAGCGGCGGCTGCGCGAGGCGCACGCCATGGACTTCGACGACCTGATCATGACCACGGTGCACCTGCTCCAGGCCTTCCCCGACGTGGCCGAGCACTACCGCCGCCGGTTCCGGCACGTGCTGGTCGACGAGTACCAGGACACCAACCACGCCCAGTACGTGCTGGTCCGCGAACTGGTCGGCACGCACGGTGGCCCGGTGCCGCCGGCCGAGCTGTGCGTCGTCGGCGACGCCGACCAGTCGATCTACGCCTTCCGCGGCGCGACGATCCGCAACATCGACGAGTTCGAACGCGACTACCCCGACGCCACCACCATCGTGCTGGAGCAGAACTACCGCTCCACCCAGCGCATCCTGCGCGCGGCCAACCAGGTGATCGCCCGAAACACCGCCCGTCGGCCGAAGAACCTGTGGTCCGACGCCGGTGACGGCGAGCTGATCGAGGGCTACGTCGCCGACAACGAGCACGACGAGGCCGCCTGGGTCGCCGAGCAGATCGACGCGCTCACCGACGAGGGCACGGCCCGGCCGGCCGACATCGCGATCTTCTACCGCACCAACAACGCCTCCCGTGTCTTCGAGGAGGTGTTCATCCGGGTCGGCATGCCCTACAAGGTCGTCGGCGGGGTGCGCTTCTACGAGCGCCGGGAGGTCCGGGACGCGGTCGCCTACCTCAAGGTGATCGCCAACCCGGCCGACGTGGTCAGCCTGCGCCGGGTGCTCAACACCCCCAAGCGGGGCATCGGCGAGCGGGCCGAGGCGTGCGTCGAGCGGTTCGCCGACCGCGAGCGGATCCCGTTCGCCAGCGCGCTGCGCCGGTGCTCGGAGGTCGGTGACCTGGCCACCCGCTCGCTCAAGGCGATCCAGGAGTTCGTCGCCCTGCTGGAGGAGTTCGAGCAGCTGGTCGAGACCGGTTCGGGCCCGGCGGCCCTGCTGGAGAGCGTGTTGGACCGCACCGGCTACCTGGCCGAGCTCGAGGCCAGCACCGACCCGCAGGACGAGGGGCGGGTCGACAACCTCAACGAGCTGATCTCGGTGGCCGCCGAGTTCGAGGCGGCGAACCCCGGGGGCACGGTCACCGAGTTCCTCGAGCAGGTCTCGCTGGTCGCCGACGCCGACCAGATCCCGGTCAGCGGCGACGAGGCCGGCGTGGTGACCTTGATGACCCTGCACACCGCCAAGGGCCTGGAGTTCCCGGTGGTCTTCCTCACCGGCCTGGAGGACGGCGTCTTCCCGCACCTGCGGGCCCTCGGTGACCCGCGGGAGCTGGAGGAGGAGCGGCGGCTGGCCTACGTGGGCATCACCCGGGCGCGGCAGCGGCTGTTCCTGTCCCGCGCCACCGTGCGCACCAACTGGGGGCAGCCGGCCTACAACCCGCCGTCCCGGTTCCTCGACGAGCTGCCGACCGACGCCGTCCACTGGGAGCGGCTGGAGCCGGCCCCCAGCAAGCCGATGAGCTCGGCGCAGGCGCGGGTCGCCTCGACGGGCCTGTCCACCGGGGGGCTCCGCGGCGGTGCCGGCAACCGGGCAGTGATCAGCGTCGACGTCGGCGACCGGGTCAGCCACGACGCCTTCGGGCTCGGCACGGTGGTCGAGATCAACGGCGCCGGCGACAAGGCGCAGGCCACGGTCGACTTCGGCTCCGGTGGCACCAAGCGCCTCGTGCTCCGCTACGCCCCGCTGGTCAAGCTCTGAGCTGGTCGGTGGCGAGCTCGTAGACCAGCTCGAGACCGTCCTCGTCGTCCTCCTGCTCACCGACCAGCACGAAGCCGTAGGGCAGCGCGAGGGCCTGGGACGCGGTGTTGGTCGGGCTGATCGTCACCCGGACGGTGCGGACCGCGGGCTCCGCCCGTGCGCGGCTGAGCAACTGTTCGAAGGCGGCCCGGGCGTAGCCCCGCCGGCGCCATGCGGGTGCCACGGCGTACCCGATCTCCACCATGCCGTCGCCGTCGGGTGAGCCGTGGAAACCTGCCCGTCCGACTGCCGCCCGACGGGTGGGGTCCCAGATGACCCGGGTGATCCAGCCGGCGTCCCCGGGCTGGGTGGTCAACTGTGCGGCGCGCCGGCGCCACACGGACGCCCAGTCCGGGCCGGCGAAGTACCCGGTCAGCGGCACGGGGCTGAGTTCGTCGGCCGTGGCGAGATCACCGGCGGCCAGGGCGGTGAACGCCGCAGCCGAGAGCTGGACCAGCCGCACGGACGGCGGGTCGGCGGAGGTCACCGGGCCAGTCTGCCGGGGCCCCGACCTGGGTCAGCCGACGGAGACGCCCCGCTCGGCGAGCCAGGCCTCCGGGTCGATCGGCTTGCCGTTCATCCCACCGCGGTGGATCTCGAAGTGCAGGTGCGGCCCGGTCGACTGGCCCTGGTTGCCGACCTTGGCGATCTGCTGACCCGCCGAGACGACGTCGCCGGCGGCCACGTCGTAGTAGCGCATGTGCCCGTAGATCTGGACGTTCCCGTCGGCGTCCTGGATGTAGACGGCGTTGCCGTAGCCGGACGCGGGGCCGGCGCGCAGCACGACCCCGTCCGCCGCGGCGAAGATCGGCGTGCCGAGCGGGGCGGCGAGGTCGAGGCCCCAGTGCATGGTGCCCCAGCGCTGGCAGAAGCACGTGGTCATCCGGCCGGCGGTGGGCACGACGAAGTCCGGCTCGCGGGCGGCCCGGGATGCGGCGATCTCGCTCAGCCGGGCCTGGGCCTCCACCTGGCTGATCTCCCCGCGCACGCCCTCCACGTCCACGCCGCCGGCGAAGCTGGCATCGGTCAGGCCCAGCCCGTAGTCCACCCCGGAGGCCACCGGGGCGGGTGTCGGCTCGCCGAGGCCGCCCATCAGCGAGGTCGCCAGGGCGCCGACGACGGCGACGGCGAGCAGCAGCGGTGCCCGGCGCCGCGGCGGGCGGGGGACGCGGCGCTGCGGGGCCGCGCCCGCTGAGCTCGGTGGGGTCTCCGCGGGTCCGGCCGGGGTGCCGGTGGCGGTGCCGGGGTCGGTCTCCTGGGTGGCCGCCCACTCGCGGTCCCAGTCCCAGTCGTCGTCGAACTCGTCGCTCCAGTCGCCGGACGTGCCGGTGAGGGCAGCGGCAGGGACGACCTCGGACTGCGTGCGGCCGACGAGTTCTCGCAGACGGGACAACGGGCACCTTCCCGGGCAGCACGCCGCGGGCAGCCGGGCGTCGTCGGGCACCAGCCGGCCGCAGGGAGCGGCTGGTGCTGGCACTGCGGTTTCGATGACGCCGACGGAGATCCCATCGGTGTCATTCGCGACGCTACGGAGGGGGCCAGGAGCCACCAACGACCTGACTGCGCGTGTCGTGGAGCAGTGCTATGAGTGACGACACCCGCAGTTGGCAGGTGTCGACATGTGGTCAGGCAGCGGCGACGGGGATGTCGTCGGTCGCGGTCCGCAGGCCGGCCAGGGTCGCGGCGACCTCGTCCACCACACCCCGGTGGATGGGCAGCGACATGTGGCCCACGCCCGGCACGAGGACGTTGCGGGCCTGGAGGTCGGGGTGGTCGCAGCGCCCGGCCGACGACGGCACGACCATCTGGTCGAGGTCGCTGTAGACCGCCGTCACCCGGGTCCGGCACTCCGGCGCCGGCGCGGCGAGCTCCTGGAACAACGCCGACCCCGGTCGGAGCTGGCGCACCAGGCGGGTGGGCAGGACGTGCGCCCACCGGCTCCCACCGTGCGGCGTCCCGAGGGTGACCAGCGACTCCACCCGCGCATCACCGCCCAGGCGCTGCACGAGGTACCGGGCGACGAGCCCGCCGAGGCTGTGGCCCACCACGTGCACCCGGTCGTGACCGGTGGCCCGGCAGACCTCCTCGATGTGCTGGCCCAGCGCCTCGGCGGCGCTCTCCACGTCGCGCAGCAACGGGCTGTAGTTCCACGTGCAGACCTGGGCGAAGCCGCGTCGTCGGAGACCCCGGCGCATCACCGTGAACACCGACCGGTTGTCGACCAGCCCGTGGACCAGGACCACGGGGATGCGGGCGGCCAGGGGGTCGGCGGCGAACAGGGCGCGGACGGCGGCCGGCTGCGGGCGGGGGCGGTAGCTCCCGTCGGGGCGCAACCGCTCGGTGCGGGTGCCGAGTGGGTAGAGCAGCGTGTGTGCCCCCACCCAGGCCAGCTCGGTGAGGCTGCCGGTGATCGCGGCCGGGGAGACCAGCCGGCGGAGGCCGGTGCGCCGGGCGTTCGCCGGCGGGACGTCGCTGCCTGCCGCGGAGTGCGGGGCGTGCCAGGCTGGTACGGAGGGCAGAACGGGTACCTGCACGCCGTTCTCCCTCCCGTCCGTCCCGGCACCGCGCCGGGCGGCGCGCCATGGACAGTGGTGTGCTCGGTTCAGGGGACCGTAATGCCCCGTTGTGTTGAAAGTCATACAACCGACACACGACACGCGTCCGTGGCCAGACAGCCTGATCCCGAGGAGACCCCCAGTGCCCGCCCGTGACCGCGCCCCCGACCGCACCGGCACGCCAGGCCGGCCCGGTGCGGCGCGCAGCCCCGCGGCCCGTCGCACGGGAGGTCTCCGGGCCGGTGCGACCTCGCCGTCCGCCGCCGCCTCCGACCGGCTCGTCGTCGGGCAGGTCCCGGTGCTGGCCCGGGCCTGCGGGTTGCTCCTCCTGCTCGCCGGGCTGGCCGGCGCAGCGGCGGCCTTCCCGACCTACCTGGTGGTCGGGGGGACGGCGGTGAGCCCGGTGCAGGGCGCCCTGGACGCCGTCGTGGCCCTCGTCGCACCGGTCGCCTCGGTCGCGGTCGGTGCCGGGCTGCTCCTCGGGCGCGTGCCGCGGTTCGGCCTGGCCTATGCAGCGGTCACCGGCGCGCTGGCGGTCGGCCGGCTCCTCATCGAGCTCCATCGTGGACAGGGATCGACCACCCGTCCGGCGGTCGAGGTGCTGGCCGGCGAGCTGGTGCTCACCAGCTCGGTGGAGGTCGGCGCCGGCTGGGTGCTCGGCGTCGTCGCCCTGGGCCTCGCCGTCCTCGCCGGGCTGACCGCCTTCGCCGCCTGGGGTCGCACGGTGATGGAGGACGGCGGCGGTCTGGACCCGCTGCGTCCGGTGCTCGCCGGGGTAGCGGTGCTCCTCGGCGTGGCGGCGGTGCTCGCCCTCGCGCTGCCGGCGGCCGACGTCCCGGACGAGGTGGTGACCGACCCGCGGAGCGGGCTGGAGGTCGTCGTGGACCAGGAGGGGCCGCAGGCGCTGCTGGAGCGACCTGGGCTGGCCCTGCTGGGCGGGTTGCTGCTCGCGGGTGCGCTCGTGCTCTCCGCCGTCGTCGCACCGTCGCTGCGGCCCCGGCTCGCCGCCGTCGGCGGGCTGCTCGCCGTCGCCGTCTTCCTGCTGGACAGCGCCCTGGGCGGGCTCCGCGGCGCGTGGTCCAGCCCGGACCTGGAGTGGACCGTCCCGGGCATCGGTCTGCTGGTGCTGGCGCTCGGGGCGGTGGGGCTCACGCTCCTGGCCTGGCGCTGGCGGCGCGGTTCGCCCGCTCAGGGGTGACGTAGGACACCCTGCCGCCCCTAGAGTCGCCGGCGTGGCAGCCGAGCGCATTCGTGTCGTGATCGCCAAGCCGGGCCTCGACGGCCATGACCGCGGCGCCAAGATCGTCGCCCGCGCGCTCCGCGACGCGGGCATGGAGGTCGTCTACACCGGGCTGCACCAGACGCCAGAACAGATCGTGGACACCGTCATCCAGGAGGACGCCGACGCCGTCGGGCTCTCGGTGCTCTCCGGCGCCCACATGACGCTGTTCCGGCGGCTCGCCGAGCTGCTCCGCGAGCGGGAGGTCGACGACGTCGTCGTCTTCGGTGGCGGGATCATCCCCGAGGCCGACCTGCCCGAGCTGTCCCGGCTGGGCGTGGCCCGGGTCTTCACCCCCGGTGCGAGCACCGAGGAGATCGTGGGCTGGGTCCGGGACCACGTGGGTGCCACGGCCGGGGCCTGACCCCTCCCTGGTCCCGCTGGGCGGAAGAGACGGGTGAGACGTCCCCCTCGGACGGAGGGCAGGTGACGCGAGGCGGACCAGGGCGGGCTACGGTCCTTGCTCGTGGATCTCTTCGAGTACCAGGCCCGTGACCTGTTGGCCTCGCACGGCGTGCCCGTGCTCCCCGGCGGCGTCGCCGAGACGCCCGAGGAGGCGGAGGCGATCGCTCGCGAGATCTCCGCCCCGGTCGTCGTGAAGGCGCAGGTGAAGGTCGGCGGCCGCGGCAAGGCCGGCGGCGTGAAGCTGGCCGACGACCCCGAGACCGCCAAGGCGCGGGCGCAGGACATCCTCGGGCTGGACATCAAGGGGCACATCACCCACAAGGTGATGGTGGCCCAGGCCAGCGACATCGCCGAGGAGTACTACTTCTCCTACCTGCTCGACCGCTCCAACCGCACCTTCCTGGCCATGGCCTCGGTCGAGGGCGGCGTGGAGATCGAGACGCTCGCCGTCGAGCGCCCGGAGGCGCTGGCCCGCATCCCCGTCGACGCCAGCGTCGGGGTCGACGCGCAGAAGGCCGCCGAGATCGTCGACGCCGCCGGCTTCCCCGCCGAGGTCCGCGACCAGGTGATCGCCATCGCCGTCCAGCTGTGGGACGTCTTCAGCAAGGAGGACGCCACCCTGGTCGAGATCAACCCGCTGGCCAAGGCGCCTGACGGCACCGTGCTCGCCCTGGACGCCAAGGTCACCCTGGACGAGAACGCCTCCTTCCGGCACGGCGAGCACGACGCCCTCGAGGACGTCGCCGCCGCCGACCCGCTGGAGGCCGCGGCCAAGGAGAAGGGCCTCAACTACGTCAAGCTGGACGGTCAGGTCGGCATCATCGGCAACGGCGCCGGCCTGGTCATGAGCACGCTGGACGTCGTCGCCTACGCCGGTGAGGAGTTCGGCGGGGTCCGCCCGGCCAACTTCCTGGACATCGGCGGTGGCGCCTCCGCCCAGGTGATGGCCGACGGGCTGGGCGTCATCCTGTCCGACCCGGCCGTGAAGAGCGTCTTCGTGAACGTCTTCGGCGGGATCACCGCCTGCGACGCCGTGGCCGACGGCATCGTCTCGGCGCTGGGCCTGCTCGGCGACGAGGCCACCAAGCCGCTGGTCGTGCGGCTGGACGGCAACAACGTGGAGGAGGGCCGGCGGATCCTCGCCGAGGCCGCCCACCCCCTGGTGACCGTGGTCGACACCATGGACGGCGCCGCCCGCCGCGCCGCCGAGCTCGCCGCCTGATCGCCCCGGCACCCGAGAACAGGACACAGCAGAGATGTCGATCTTCCTCACCGAGAACAGCAAGGTCATCGTCCAGGGCATCACCGGATCCGAGGGCCGCAAGCACACCCAGCGGATGCTCGCCTCCGGCACCGCCGTCGTCGGTGGCGTGAACCCGAGCAAGGCCGGTCAGACCGTGGACTTCGACGGCACGTCCGTCCCCGTCTTCGGCTCCGTCGCCGAGGCGATGAAGGAGACCGGGGCCGACGTCACCGTCGTCTTCGTGCCGCCGAAGTTCGCCAAGGGCGCCGTCATCGAGGCCGTGGACGCCCAGATCGGGATGGCCGTGGTCATCACCGAGGGCATCCCGGTGCACGACTCGACCTACTTCTGGGCGCACGCCCAGGGCGGCTCGACCCGGATCATCGGCCCGAACTGCCCCGGGCTGATCAGCCCCGGGCGGTCCAACGCCGGCATCATCCCGGCGAACATCACCCAGGCCGGCAAGATCGGCCTGGTCAGCAAGTCCGGCACGCTGACCTACCAGATGATGTACGAGCTCCGGGACATCGGCTTCTCCACCGCCGTCGGCATCGGCGGTGACCCGGTCATCGGGACGACGCACATCGACTGCCTCCAGGCGTTCCAGGACGACCCGGAGACCGAGGCGATCGTGATGATCGGCGAGATCGGCGGCGACGCCGAGGAGCGCGCGGCGGACTTCATCAAGGCCAACGTGACCAAGCCGGTCGTCGGCTACGTCGCCGGGTTCACCGCTCCCGAGGGCAAGACGATGGGCCACGCCGGCGCCATCGTCTCCGGCTCGGCGGGCACCGCGGCGGCCAAGCAGGAGGCCCTCGAGGCCGCCGGGGTCAGGGTCGGCAAGACGCCGTCGGAGACCGCTCGCCTCATGCGGGAGATCGTCGGCGGCTGACGCCACCGACCGCGTCCCACCGCCACTGCCCGGCCCCTCTCCGGAGGCGCCGGGCAGTGGCGTCCCCAGGGGTCTCCGCTGCGCGCGAGACGGCGGAGACTCCCTGGTGCCCGTCCGCACGCACGCCGAGGAGAGCACGATGACGCCGAGTGGCCCGGCCCAGCCTCCTGTGGGGCCCCAGCAGCCGGGCGGTCCGCCCTCGGGTGCGCGGGCCGCGGGCTCCGGCTTCGACCGGAGCCGGCTGGGGGCGGCCGACGTGCTGGTGGCCGGGGGAGCCCTCCTCTACGTGCTCGTCGGCTTCCTCCCGTGGGCCTCGGTCAGCTTCGACTTCGTCGGCCGGATCACCGCCAGCGGGTACGAGTACTCCGGGCTGGTCGTGCTCAGCGCGCTGTTGCTGCTGGCCGCCGGAGCGTGGGCGTTGCTCCCCGCGGTCCGGCCGGACCGGGGCGGCTCGCTGCGCGCCGCGCCGACCGTCGTCCTGGCCGCGCTGGCCCTGCTCTGCACGCTCATCGCCTGGCTGCGGAGCGCGGACTACGGCTTCCAGCTCCCCGCCCTGCTCGGTGTCCTCCTCGCCGCCGCCGTGACCGTCCTGGCCGCGCTGTCCCTGCTGCCCGAGCTCCGCGAGGCGTCCGTCCTCCGGGGTGGGCAGGCCCATCCCGGGGAGGGGGCCGGGGAGAGTGGGTCGCCGCAGCACCGGCCGGCGTCCGGGTACCGGCCACCGGCGGACCCCGAGCAGCCGCAGTACGGCCGCCCGCACTACGGGCAGCCGGTGGCCTTCGGGCAGCCGCAGTACGCGCAGCCGCAGCACGAGCCGCCGCAGTACGGGCGCCCGGAGTACGGGCAGCCCGAAGCCCACTGGCAGCGGCCGGCCCCGGCGCCGTCGGCCGGCGGGGCGACCGCCGAGGACCCGGCGGACCCGGATCGACCACGCCCCGCTGCCGGCCGCTGACCCCCCGCCACGGGTCGGGCCGTGACTTGAGTCGCCCCGGCGCGTGCGCCACGCCGGGCCTCCTGCACCTTGCGACAGTGAGGGGGTGACCTCCCTGCTGGCGCGTCTGCCCTCCGTCGGGTCGGGGGAGCGTCGCGGTCGGTTCACCGGCCTCCTGGCCGCGGCCGCCGCGCTGGCCGTGTCGGCGCTGGGCCTCGCCGGCCTGACCCTCGCCGTCGTCGTCGTCCAGACCCTGGACCCCGACGGCGGGCTGCCCCTGACCTCCTCCGCGCGGGTGGCGGGCCGGCTGTGGCTGCTCGCACAGGGCGCGGAGCTCCGGCTCCCCTCGGGCCCGCTGCGGCTCGCGCCGCTGGCCCTGACGGTGGCGATCGCCTGGGGGCTCAGCCGGGCCGCGGGCTCGATGGTGGCCCTCCGACGAGTGCGCACCGGCGGCGGGGCGGCCGCGGTGCTGGCGGTCGTCGTCGCCGTCCACGTCGCCCTCGCCACCGGCCTCGCCCTGGTCCTGGACGCCCCGGGTGCCTCGGTCGCCCTGCCGCGCGCGGTGCTGGGCGCCGGCGTCGTCGCGCTCGTCGCCGGTGGGCTGGGGGTGCTGCGCGACTCCGGCCTGGGTGCGGAGCTGGTCGACCGGCTCCCCGGTCCCGGGCGGGTGGTGCTGCGCGCGGTGGCCGCCGGGACCCTGGCGCTGGCCGCCTGCTGCACCGCGGTGATCGCCGTGGCCCTCGTCGACGACGTGGCGGGGCTCGGCCGGATCGTCACCGGCCTCGGTGGCGCCGGTGCCGGAGCCGCCGGGCAGGTCGGGCTCAGCCTGCTGGTGCTGCCCAACGCCGTCGGCGCGGTGATGGGCCTGGCCGCCGGCCCCGGCTTCCTGGTGGGCGCCGGGACCTTCGTGTCCACCAGCGGGGTGACGCTGGGCAGCGTGCCCGCGCTGCCGCTGCTGGCCGCGCTGCCCGACACCCAGGCGGTGCCGCTGCTGGCCTTCCTCTCCCAGGTCCTGCCCGCGGTGGCCGGCCTCGTCGCGGGTGCGGTCATCGGTCGCCGGCTCGGCGACGACGACGGCGGCACGGTGATCGCGGCCCTGTGGGGCGTGGTCGCCGGGCTGGGCGTGGGCGCCTGCGCCGGGCTGTGGGTGCTGGTCGCCGGCGGCCGGCTCGGTGATGCGGCGCTGGCCGAGGTGGGTGCGCCGGCCCTGGCCACGGGACTGGCGATCGCCGCGCAGGCGGCCCTCGCCGCCGCCGTGGCCGCCGCCGTCAGCCGCTGGCGCGCGCGGGGCTGAGCCCGGCCGCGGTCGGCCCGGCCGGAGGCGACGGCTAGGGTTGGCGAACGTGTCCGCCGACGCAGCCGTCCCGCGGTCCCGCGTCGTCGTCCTGTTGTCCGGGGCCGGCACGCTGTGCGCGGCGCTGCTGTCCGCCGCGGCCTCGCCGGGCTACCCCGCCGAGGTGGTCGCCGTCGGCTCCGACCGCGCGGACGCCCCCGGCCTGGCGCACGCCCGCGATGCCGGCGTCCCCACGTTCGTCACCGCCCTGCGGGACGCCCCCGACCGGCCCGGCTGGGACGCCGCCCTGGCCGCGGAACTGACCCGGCACCGGCCCGACTGGGTCGTCTGCGCCGGCTTCATGAGGCTGCTGGGCGCGGCCGTCCTGGACGCGTTCGGTGGCCGGGTGCTCAACAGCCACCCGGCGCTGCTGCCGGCCTTCCCCGGCGCGCACGCCGTCCGGGACGCGCTGGCCGCGGGCGTCCCCACCACCGGCGCGACCGTCCACCTCGTCGACGCCGGCGTCGACACCGGCCCGGTCCTGGCCCAGCGCCCGGTCCCGGTGCTGCCCGGGGACGACGAGGAACGCCTGCACGAGCGGATCAAGACCGTGGAGCGGGAGCTCCTGGTGCAGACCCTGGCCGGCCTCGTGGTCCAGGCCGACGGGCTGTCCCCGACCGACCCACCGACCCAGGAGAGCACCCGATGAGCGACCGCACCCCCGTCCGCCGCGCCCTGCTCGGCGTCTACGACAAGAACGGCGTCGAAGAGCTCGCCCGCGGGCTGGTGGACGCCGGGGTGGAGCTGGTCAGCACCGGCGCCACCGCGGCCCGGATCGCCGCCGCCGGTCTGCCGGTCACCCCCGTCGAGCAGGTCACCGGTTTCCCCGAGTGCCTGGACGGCCGGGTCAAGACGCTGCACCCGGCGGTGCACGCCGGCATCCTCGCCGACCGGCGCCGGCCCGAGCACGTCGTTCAGCTCGACGAGCTCGGCATCGCCGCCTTCGACCTGGTCGTGGTGAACCTCTACCCGTTCAGCGACACGGTGGCCTCCGGTGCCTCGCCGGACGAGTGCATCGAGCAGATCGACATCGGCGGCCCGGCGATGGTGCGCGCCGCGGCGAAGAACCACCCCTCGGTCGCCGTCGTCGTCGACCCGGGCCGCTACGACGAGGTGGTCGAGGCGGTCACGGCCGGCGGGTTCACCCTGGCCCAGCGGCGGGAGCTGGCGGCCGAGGCGTTCCGGCACACCGCCGCCTACGACGTCGCCGTCGCCTCCTGGATGGGCAACGTGCTGGCCCCGGACGACGCGAGCGGCTTCCCCGAGTGGGTCGGCGGGAGCTGGGAGCGCACCGAGGTCCTGCGCTACGGCGAGAACCCGCACCAGGGCGCGGCGCTGTACCGCAGCGGGCAGTCGGGTCTGGCGGACGCCGAGCAGCTGCACGGCAAGCAGATGTCGTACAACAACTACGTCGACACCGACGCCGCCTGGCGGGCCGCCCACGACCACGCCGATCCCTGCGTGGCGATCATCAAGCACGCCAACCCCTGCGGGATCGCCGTCGGCGCCGACATCGCCGCCGCCCACCGGAAGGCGCACGCCTGCGACCCGGTCTCGGCGTTCGGTGGCGTGATCGCGGCCAACCGTGAGGTCGACCTGACCCTGGCCGAGCAGATCTCCGAGGTCTTCACCGAGGTCGTCGTCGCCCCCTCGTTCACCCAGGACGCCCTCGGCGTGCTGACGGCGAAGAAGAACATCCGGCTGCTGCGCATGCCGGAGGCGCCGCGGCTGTCGGTGGAGCTGCGCGCGATCAGCGGCGGGCTGCTGCTGCAGACCGCCGACCGGATCGACGCACCCGGCGACGACCCGACCAGTTGGACGCTGGCCGCGGGTGCCCCGCTGGACGCCGCCGGGCTGGACGACCTGGTGTTCGCCTGGCGGGCGGTCCGCTCGGTGAAGAGCAACGCCATCCTGCTGGCGGCCGACAAGGCCACCGTCGGGGTCGGCATGGGGCAGGTCAACCGGGTCGACTCCGCCCGGCTCGCGGTGGCCCGGGCAGGGGAGCGGGCGACCGGCTCGGTGGCCGCCTCTGACGCGTTCTTCCCCTTCGCCGACGGGCTGCAGGTGCTGCTGGACGCCGGGGTGCGGGCCGTGGTGCAGCCGGGCGGTTCGGTGCGGGACGAGGAGGTCGTCGCTGCCGCGCAGGCCGCCGGGGTGACGCTCTACCTCACCGGCACCCGCCACTTCGCCCACTGATGCCGGACCCGCAGCCGCCGGAGCCGGGCACCGTCTGGGAGGGCGAGGACCTCGCCCGGGTCGACTGGGACTGGGCCCGGCTGGAGCAGGTCACGTTCATCGACTGCCGGTTCGACGACGCCGACATGTCCGAGCTGGTCACCACGCGGTGCGTGTTCGAGCGTTGCGTGCTCACCGGGGCGGCGCTGTCGGGCTCCCGGCACGAGGGGACGGCGTTCCTCTCCTGCCGGTTCGACCGGGCGAAGCTCTCCAACGTCACCTGGACCGGGTGCAAGCTCACCGGCTCGCAGTTCCCCGGCGCCACGCTGCGGCCGATGACCTCGAGCGAGTGCGACTGGTCCTACGTGTCGCTGCGGGGCGTGGACCTCTCCGGTGTCGACCTCTCCGGCCAGAAGCTGACCGAGGCCGACCTGACCGACACCGTGCTGACCGACGCCGACCTGACCCGGGCCGACCTGCGGCGGGCCCGGCTGCAGTCGACCCAGCTGCGCGGGGCGGACCTGCGCGGTGCCCAGACCGACGGCGTCAACTGGCGGGGGTTCGACCCCACCGGGGTGCGGCTGGACCTGGCCCAGGCCGTGCTGTTCACCAGCGCCCACGGCGCCCTGGTGGCCGGCTGAGCGAGTCCGGCGAGGTGCGTCGGGCAGACTGCACCCCGTGGTGGCGACGACTCTGGACGGCAAGGCGACCGCGGCGACGATCCGGGCGGAGCTGACTGAGCGGGTGGCGGCCCTCGCCGCGGCCGGACGGCGGCCGGGCCTGGGCACCCTGCTGGTCGGTGACGACCCGGGCAGCCGCTGGTACGTCGGCGCCAAGCACTCCGACTGCGCGCAGGTCGGCATCGCGAGCATCCAGCGGGAGCTGCCGGCCACCGCCGACCTCGCCGAGGTGCTCGCCGTCGTCGACGAGCTCAACGCCGACCCGGCCTGCACCGGCTACATCGTGCAGCTGCCCCTGCCGCGGGGCATCGACGAGAGCGTCGTGCTCGAGCGGATCGACCCGGCCAAGGACGCCGACGGCCTGCACCCGGTGAACCTCGGCCGGCTGGTGCTCGGCGTCCCCGGGGCGCTGCCCTGCACGCCGGTCGGGATCGTCGAGCTGCTCCGCCGCTTCGACGTCCCGCTGGCCGGCGCGGAGGTGGTCGTGGTCGGCCGCGGCATCACCGTCGGCCGACCGCTGGGTCTGCTGCTCACCCGGCGCACCGAGAACGCGACCGTGACCCTCTGC
This sequence comes from Modestobacter sp. VKM Ac-2984, assembly GCF_026967985.1. Taxonomy (GTDB): domain Bacteria; phylum Actinomycetota; class Actinomycetes; order Mycobacteriales; family Geodermatophilaceae; genus Modestobacter. The sequence goes on from NZ_JAPVBJ010000005.1 coordinate 262,968, forward strand.
CACACCGGCACCCGGGACCTGGCCGCGCACACCCGCGCGGCCGACGTCGTCGTCGCGGCGGCCGGCGTCCCGGGGCTGATCACCGCCGACATGGTCAAGCCCGGCGCGGCCGTGCTCGACGTGGGGGTCAGCCGGGTCGACGGCAAGATCGCCGGCGACGTCGCCGCGGACGTGCGCGAGGTGGCCGGCTTCGTGGCCCCCAACCCCGGCGGCGTCGGCCCGATGACCCGGGCGATGCTGCTGGCCAACGTCGTCCTGGCCGCTGAGCAGGCCACCGGGGTCGAGGTGCTGACGGCATGACCCGGCCCGCCGGCGGGACCCCACCCACCCGGCCGCCGCTCTACCTGCGCCGACCGCTGCTGGCCGGCTTCCTCCGGCAGTGGCCGCTGCTGGCCGTCATCGTCGTCGCCGGGGCCGGGCTGCTGCTCGTCGCGGTCGACCGGTGGCGTCCGGGCCTGGTCGTGATGGGGGTCGCGCTGATCGCCGCGGCCACGCTGCGGCTGCTGCTCCCGCTGCGCCGCACCGGCTTCCTCGCCGTCCGCAGCCAGCGCATCGACGTCGCCCTGACGGGCTCCGCCGGCGTCGCCCTCGTGGTCCTGGCCCTGGGCATCCCGCCCGCCTGACCGGTCCGGTGCGGCCCCCGCATGGCCGGACGACGCCGCTCGGGGCTAGGTTGGCGGGCATGGCAGAGCGGGCCCGGAACGGCAAGGTGACCGTGGTCGGTGCCGGTTTCTACGGCTCGACCACCGCATTGCGACTGGCGGAGTACGACCTGTTCGAGACGGTCGTGCTCACCGACATCGTGGAGGGGAAGCCCGAGGGGCTGGCGCTGGACATCAACCAGTCGCGCCCGATCGAGGGGTTCGAGACCCGGGTGGTGGGGGTCGGCGGCGGCTCGTACGCGGGCACCGAGGGCTCCGACGTCGTGGTGATCACCGCGGGCCTGCCCCGCAAGCCCGGCATGAGCCGGATGGACCTGATCGAGACCAACGCCGGCATCGTCCGCCAGGTCGCCGAGAACGTCGCACAGACCTCCCCGGACGCCGTCGTCATCGTCGTGTCCAACCCGTTGGACGAGATGACCGCCCTGGCGCAGCTGGCCACCGGCTTCCCGAAGGCCCGGGTGATGGGCCAGGCCGGGATGCTGGACACCGCACGCTTCAGCAACAACGTCGCCGAGGAGCTCGGCGTCCCGGTCGCCTCCGTGCGCACGCTGACCCTGGGGTCGCACGGCGACACGATGGTCCCGGTGCCGTCCCGCTGCACCGTCGACGGCAAGCCGCTGTCCGACGCGCTGCCCGCCGACCGCATCGCGCACCTGGTCGACCGCACCCGCAACGGCGGGGCCGAGGTCGTGGCGCTGCTGAAGACCGGGTCCGCCTACTACGCGCCGTCCGCGGCAGCCGCCCGGATGGCCCGCGCCGTGATCTCCGACAGCGGCGCCGTGATGCCGGTGTGCGCCTGGGTCGACGGCGAGTACGGGATCGCCGGGGTCTACCTGGGGGTCGAGGCCGAGATCGGCCGAGAAGGTGTCCGGAAGGTCGTCGAGGGCGACCTCTCCGACAGTGAGCTGGCCGGTCTGCGCGAGGCCGCCGAGGCGGTACGCGCCAAGCAGGCCGATGTAGCCGACCTCTGAGAAAGGACCCCGCTGCCCCCCACCGCTCGCACGCTCGCGGCGGGGCCCTGCAGCGGGGCCACGAGTGCACAAAGGAGAACGACGTGAGCAAGATCAAGGTCGAGGGCAAGGTCGTCGAGCTCGACGGCGACGAGATGACCCGGATCATCTGGCAGTTCATCAAGGACCAGCTGATCCTCCCGTACCTCGACGTCGACCTCGAGTACTACGACCTCGGGATGGAGAACCGCGACGCGACCGACGACCAGGTCACCGTCGATGCGGCCAACGCCATCAAGCAGCACGGCGTCGGCGTCAAGTGCGCCACCATCACCCCGGACGAGGCGCGGGTCGAGGAGTTCGGCCTGAAGAAGATGTGGCGCTCCCCGAACGGGACGATCCGCAACATCCTCGGCGGCGTCATCTTCCGCGAGCCGATCATCATGCAGAACGTGCCGCGCCTGGTGCCGGGCTGGACCAAGCCGATCATCATCGGCCGCCACGCCTACGGCGACCAGTACCGCGCCACCGACTTCACGTTCCCCTCCGCGGGCACCTTGAAGGTCGTGTTCACCCCCGAGGACGGCGGTGAGCCGATCGAGCGCGAGGTCTTCCAGGCCCCCGGCGCCGGCGTCTCGCTGTCGATGTACAACCTCGACGACTCGATCCGCGACTTCGCCCGGGCCTCGCTGAACTACGGGCTCAACCGCGGCTACCCGGTCTACCTGTCCACGAAGAACACGATCCTGAAGGCCTACGACGGCCGGTTCAAGGACATCTTCGAGGAGGTCTTCCAGGCCGAGTTCAAGGAGCAGTTCGACGCGGCCGGGATCACCTACGAGCACCGGCTCATCGACGACATGGTCGCCGCCTCCCTCAAGTGGGAGGGCGGCTACGTCTGGGCGTGCAAGAACTACGACGGTGACGTGCAGTCCGACACCGTGGCCCAGGGCTTCGGCTCGCTCGGCCTGATGACGTCGGTGCTGGCCACCCCGGACGGCAAGACCGTCGAGGCCGAGGCCGCCCACGGCACGGTCACCCGGCACTACCGCCAGCACCAGCAGGGCAAGGAGACCTCGACGAACCCGATCGCGTCGATCTTCGCCTGGACCCGGGGCCTGGCCCACCGCGGCGTGCTCGACGGCACCCCCGAGGTGACCCGGTTCGCCGAGACCCTCGAGCGGGTCTGCATCGAGACCGTCGAGGGCGGTCAGATGACCAAGGACCTCGCGCTGCTGATCTCCAAGGACAGCCCGTGGCTGACCACCCAGGACTTCCTGGCGGCGATCGACACCAACCTGCAGAAGGCGATGGCCTGACGACAGTTGTCGTGATGACGGCCTGACAGTTGTAGTTCAGAACGGCCCCCGCGACCTCTGGTCGCGGGGGCCGTTCTGCGTTGGGGGCGGGCCGAGATCGGGCTGGTGGTGGGGGCTCAGGCACCGAAGAGCTGGGTCCACCACGGGCCGCCGGAACCGGTGGCGACCCCGACCCCCAGCGTGCGCAGGTCGCAGTCGAGGATGTTCTCCCGGTGCCCGGGGCTGGTCATCCAGGCCGCCATCACCGCGGTCGCGTCGGGCTGGCCGGCGGCGATGTTCTCCGCCCGCGCGTGGCCCAGCCCAGCCGCGCGGGCGCGGGCGAAGGGGTCCAGTCCCTCGGGGTTCACGTGGGAGAAGTAGCCGCGGTCCCGCATGTCGGCGCTGTGCGCCCGGGCGACCGTGGCCAGGCCGGTGTCCGCGCTGACCGGGGCGCAGCCGGCGGCGGCCCGCTCGACGTTCACCAGGGCCAGCACCTGCCCCTCGGGCCCGGACGCCGCTGGTGCGGCCGCCGCTGCTGGCCGGGGGGCGGCCGCCGCGGCCGGCGGTGGTGCGGGCGCCGGCGCTGCCGCGGACGGTGCAGGAGCCCGGGGCGCAGGCGCGGCTGCCGGCGGCGGAGGCGGCGGAGGAGCGGGGGCCGGGCCCGGGGCACGGGCAGGGGCCGGGGGAGGACCCGGGGCCGGTGGGGGCGGCGGCGCCGGGGCCGCAGAGGTGGTCGCGGCGGTCGGCTCACCCGCACTGCCGGTCACCGGAGCGGGCGCAGTGCTGGACGGCGCAGGGTCGCTGGGAGAGGCAGGTGGTGCGGCGTCCGCCTGCTCGACGTCCGCGGCCCGGCGCTCGACGTCCGTGGCGCGCTGCTCGACGTGCGTGGCCTGCGAGGCGTCGTCCAGGCCGGGCAGGAGGCGGCCGCCCAGCACGGTGGTCAGGGCCACCGCGGCGACGACGACGGCGATCAGCAGGAGGACCCACCGCGACCGGAGGCGGCCGGCCGAGGACGGCGAGGTGAGGCGGAGCGGCACGTCTGCGTCCTCGTCAGTGGGATCGGGTCGTTACCCGGTCGAGGGTAGCCGTATGCGGACGGTGACCGAGGTGGTCGCGGGAGGGCCGCTGCGCGGGTGGGCCCGGCAGGGAGGCGCGGGCTGGCCCTCGGCCCAGCCACTACCGTGGGCGACTCCGGGCGTTCCCGGCACACCCCACATCTGGAGGAGCACGCCGCTCGTGAGCGACGTCTGGCTCAACATCGTCATGGTCTTCGCCTTCGTGCTGGTCGGCGGCGCGTTCTCCGGTGCCGAGATCGCGCTGGTGTCCCTCCGCGAGTCCCAGGTCCGAGCCCTGGCCGAGACCGGCCGGCGCGGGCAGGCGCTGAACAAGCTGCTCGCCGACCCCAACCAGTTCCTCGCCTCCGTCCAGGTCGGCGTCACGCTGGCCGGCTTCTTCTCCGCCGCGTTCGGCGCCAGCACCCTGTCCGGGCCGCTCGGCGACGTCCTGATCGGTTGGGGGGTGCAGCCCGGTGTGGCCGACCCGCTGTCCTTCGTCGCCGTCACCATCGCGATCAGCTACCTGTCCCTGGTCGTCGGCGAACTGACCCCCAAGCGGCTGGCCCTGCAGCGGGCCGAGGGCTTCTCGCTGGTGGTCGCCGCCCCGCTCAACGCCATCGCCAAGCTGTTCCGGCCGATCATCTGGCTGCTGTCGAAGTCCACGAACGTGCTGGTCCGCCTGCTGGGCGGTGACCCCCGGGCGAGCGGTGAGTCGATCAGCCAGGAGGAGCTGCGCGACCTGGTCGCCGCGCACGAGTCGCTGTCCAGCGACGAGCGCCGGCTGATCGACGAGGTGTTCCGGGCCGGCGACCGGGAGGTGCGCGAGGTGATGACCCCCCGCACCGAGGTGCACTTCCTGGAGGCCAGCATGACCGCCAGCCGGGCGGCCAAGCAGGTCGCGGACTCCAACTGGTCCCGCTATCCGGTGGTGGGCCGGAACGAGGACGACGTCGTCGGCTTCGTGCACGTGCGCGACCTGTTCCTGCCCACCCACCCGGCCGGGCGGGCGGCGACCGTGGGTGACCTCGCCCGCGAGATCAAGCAGCTGCCGGGCACCGCCGGCGTGCTGACCGCCCTGTCCCGGATGCGCAAGGAGAACCGGCACTTCGCGATCGTGGTCGACGAGTACGGCGGCACCGACGGCATCGTCACCCTGGAGGACCTCATCGAGGAGGTCATCGGGGACATCTACGACGAGTACGACGAGGACGTCGCGCCCGAGTCCGAGGAGCCGGCCGAGGGGCCGCACGAGGTGGACGGGCTGCTCAACCTCGACGACTTCGCCGGGGCGACGGGGCTGCAGCTGCCGGAGGGCCCGTACGAGACGGTGGCCGGCTACGTGCTCGCCGAGCTGGGGCGCCTGCCGGTGGTCGGGGACACCGTGACGGTCGAGGAGCGCACCCTGACGGTGCTCGAGCTCGACGGACGGCGGATCTCCCGGATCAGCGTCAGCGCCGCTCCGCAGCAGGACGACGACGACGCCGACAGGGCCGCGGAGTCCACCGCAGGCTGACGGTCGGGCCTGCTCAGGCCCGGCTGTTCGTGAACGCCCAGGCGTCGGCGACGATCTCGCCGAGGTCGGTGTGCTGCGGTGCCCAGCCGAGCTCGTCCTGGATCCGGGCGGAGCTGGCCACCAGCCGGGCCGGGTCGCCGGGCCGCCGGTCGCCGACGACGACCGGCACCTCGTGCCCGGTGACCTCCCGGACCGCGTCGACCATCTGCTGCACGGAGAACCCGGTGCCGCTGCCCAGGTTGTAGATGCGGTGCTCGCCCGGCGCCGGGGCCGGCAGCGCCAGCAGGTGGGCCGCGGCGAGGTCCTGGACGTGCACGTAGTCGCGGATGCAGGTGCCGTCGGGGGTCGGGTAGTCCGAGCCGTACACGGTGAGCGCCTCGCGGGTGCCGGAGGCGACCTGCAGGGCGATCGGGATCAGGTGGGTCTCGGTGGCGTGCCGCTCACCGACGCCGTAGGCCGCGCCGCCGACGTTGAAGTACCGCAGGCTGACCGCGGCGAAGGAGTGGGCCACCGCGTAGGAGGTCAGCATGGTGTCGACGGCGAGCTTGCTGGCGCCGTAGGTGTTGGTGGGCCGGGTCGGGGCGTCCTCGCGGATCGGCACCTCGTCGGGCTCGCCGTAGGTGGCCGCGGTCGAGGAGAAGACGATCCGCCGGCAGTCGACCGCGCGCATCGCCTCCAGCAGCGCCAGCGAGCCGCCGACGTTGGAGTGCCAGTAGACCTCCGGCGCGACCTGGCTCTGCGCGACCAGGCTCTTGGCCGCGAAGTGCAGCACCGCCTCGGGGCGCACGTCGGCCAGCACGGGCGCGGAGTCGTGCAGCGACGCCCGGACGAACCGGGCGCCTGCGGGGACGGCGTCCTCGTGGCCGGTCGACAGGTCGTCGAGCACCGTGACCTCGTGGCCGGCCTCCAGCAGGGCCGCCGTGACTACGCTGCCGATGTAGCCGGCCCCACCGGTGACGAGTACGCGCATGCCGCCAACCCTAGTGAGTCGCCCGGAGCAGCTCCGGCAACGACCGAGGAGGAGGAGTCCGTGGTCAGCGCCCGCCCTGCCGTGGCCGCCATGCCGGTCTACCGACCCGGCCGCAACCCCGCCGACCTGGCCCGCGAGATCGGTGTCGACCGTGCCGTGAAGCTGGCCAGCAACGAGGTCGCCTTCCCGCCGCTGCCGGCCGTCGTCCAGGCGATCGCCGCGACCGCGGGGGAGACGAACCGGTACCCCGACAACGGCGCCGTCGTCCTCACCCGGGCCCTGGCCGAGCGCTACGGCGTCGAGCCGGCGCAGGTGGCCACCGGCTGCGGTGCGGTCACCGTCTGCCAGCAGCTGGCCCAGGCCTACAACGAACCGGGCTCGAGCATCGCGTTCGCCTGGCGCTCCTTCGAGATGTACCCGCTGCTCGCCCAGGTCGCCGGGGCCCGGGCCCAGCAGGTGCCGCTGGTCCCGGGGACCCCCGGCGGGGCCGCGGACACCCACGACCTGGACGGGCTGGCCGCGGCGATCGACGACACGACCCGGCTGGTCTTCGTCTGCAACCCGAACAACCCGACCGGGACGGCGGTGCGGCGGCCGGAGCTGGAGCGCTTCCTGGACGCCGTCCCGGCGCAGACGCTGGTCGTGCTGGACGAGGCCTACCGCGAGTTCGTCACCGACCCCGACGTCCCCGACGGGGTCGAGCTGATGCGGGGTCGGCCCAACGTCGCCGTGCTGCGGACGTTCTCCAAGGCCTGGGGCCTGGCCGGCCTGCGGGTGGGCTACCTGCTCGCCGAGGACCCGGCCGTGGCCGACGCCGTCCGTCGTACCCAGGTGCCGTTCAGCGTCTCCTCCCTCGCCCAGGCCGCGGCGGTCGCGGCGCTGGCCAGTGAGGCCGAGGTGCGCGAGCGCTGTGCCGCCGTCACCACCGAACGCGCCCGGCTCACCGGGGCGCTGCGCGAGCGCGGGCTGTCGGTGGCCGACAGCCAGGCAAACTTCGTGTGGCTGCCGCTGGGGGAGCGTGCCGCCGAGGTCGCCGCTGCGCTCGAGGCGCGTGCGGTGATCACCCGGCCGTTCGCCGGTGAGGGGATCCGGGTCACCGTCGGCACCCCCGAGGAGGACGACGTCTTCCTCGGCGCGCTGGACGACGTCCTGACCAGCGCACCGGCGGGTGCTGCCGGAGCCTGAGCGGGCCCTGCTGGGGCGCGTGGTTCGATGGAGGACGTGCCTGCTCCCCGCGTGCTGTCCGGCATCCAGCCGACGGCGGACTCCTTCCACCTCGGCAACTTCCTGGGGGCACTGCGGCAGTGGGTCGCGCTGCAGGACGACCACGAGGCCTTCTACTGCGTCGTCGACCTGCACGCGATCACCGCGGAGCAGCCCGACCCGGCACTGCTGCGCGCGCGCACGCTGGCCTCCGCGGCGCAGCTGCTCGCGCTCGGGGTCGACCCGGACCGCAGTGCGCTGTTCGTGCAGAGCCACGTGCCCGAGCACGCGCAGCTGGCCTGGGTGCTCCAGTGCCTGACCGGCTTCGGTGAGGCCAGCCGGATGACCCAGTTCAAGGACAAGAGCTCCCGCGAGGGGGCCGGGACGACGTCGGTGGGGCTCTTCACCTACCCGGTGCTCCAGGCCGCCGACATCCTGCTGTACCAGGCTGCCCGGGTGCCGGTGGGTGAGGACCAGCGCCAGCACCTGGAGCTGACCCGCGACCTGGCTACCCGGTTCAACGGCCGGTACGGCGACACCTTCGCCCTCCCCGAGGCCTACGTGCCGCCAGGGGCGGCGAAGGTGCTGGACCTCCAGTCCCCGGACAAGAAGATGAGCAAGAGCCTCCCGCCGGCCGGCTGCATCAACCTCCTGGACGACCCGAAGGTGACGGCGAAGCGGATCCGCTCGGCGGTCACCGACACCGGCCGCGAGGTCGTGGCCGACCCGGTGGGGAAGCCCGGGGTGACGAACCTGCTGGCCATCCACTCGGCGCTGTCCGGGCAGAGCGTGGCGCAGCTGGGGGAGCACTTCGCCGGCCGCGGCTACGGCGACCTGAAGAAGGAGGTCGCCGAGGTCGTGACCGACGCCCTGGCCCCCGTCCAGCAGCGCACCGCCGAGCTGCTGGCCGACCCCGCCGAGCTCGAGCGCGTGCTCGCCGCCGGGGCGGCCCGGGCTCGCGAGGTGGCGGCCCCGACGCTGGCCACGGTCTACGAGCGGGTCGGCTTCCTCCCCGCCGTCGGGGCACCGACGTGAAGGACCGGCCGCTCCGGGCCGACGACACCTTCGTGCACCGGCTCGACGCCGGGACGTCGCCGGACACCGTCGTCCTCGGCGTCGTGGTGTCGGTCCCCGAGCCGTGGGCGCAACTGCTGGTCGAGTGGCGGGGCAAGTGCGGTGACCCCCAGGCCACCCTCGTGCCCCCGCACGTCACGCTGCTGCCGCCCACCGAGGTGCCGATCGGCTCGCGGCCGGCGATCACCGAGCACCTCGCCCGGGTGGCGGCGCAGCACCCACCGTTCGACATGCACCTGTCCGGCACGGGCACCTTCCGCCCGATCTCGGAGGTGGTCTTCGTGGCGGTCGCGCAGGGCATCGGTGACTGCGAGCTGATCGCGACCGACGTCCGGACCGGGCCGCTGGCCCGGCCGTTGAGCTTCCCGTACCACCCGCACGTCACCGTGGCCCACGACGTGCCGACCGACATGCTGGACCTGGCCTACGCCGGCCTGGCCGAGGTGCACGCGGAGTTCTGGGTCGACAGCTTCACCGAGTTCGAGCAGCTGCCCAGCGGGGCGTGGGCCGTCTCCCGCGAGTACCCGCTCACCGGCCCGCAGCACTGACCCGCGTCCGCGTCGGGCCGCTGCTGCGCGGGGCCGCCGAGGTGCGTCCAGACTGGCCACGATGACCAATCCCGTCACCCGTGCGGTCGGGGCGGCGGGCGGGTTCCTGCGCCGCCAGCGGGCCCGGCGCTCCTGGCTGGACCACCTGGCCCGTGCCGGTGGGCGCTACATCCGGGTGCACGCCACCCTGATGGCCTCCGGGGTCACCTACTACGTCTTCCTCGCGCTGGCGCCGGTGACCCTGCTGCTCGTCGCGGTCGCCGGCTTCGTCCTGCGCGGCGACCCGCTGCTGCAGGACGAGCTCCTGGGCGCCCTCCGGGACGCCGTGCCGGGGGAGACCGGGGACAGCCTGGCGCAGACCGTCACCACGGCCGTCGAGAGCGCCACCACGTTCGGCCTGCTGGGCCTGCTCGGCGTGGTCTTCATCGGGCTGGCGGCGATGGACAAGCTGCGCATCGGCATGGACATCGTCTGGCGGGGCCGGGCCGACCCCCCGGAGCTCCTGGCCGACCGGGTGCGGGACCTCGTCTCGCTGTTCGGGCTCGGCGTCGCAGGTGCCCTGAGCATCGCGCTCACCGCCGGCGCGGCCACCGTCGCCGACCAGGTGCTCGGGCTGACCGAGGTCGACGAGGTGCCCGGCTTCTTCCTGGTCAGCCGGGCACTGCCGATCCTGCTGGCGGTGGCCGGGGCCACCCTGCTGTTCCTGTGGTTGCTCAAGGGCGTGCCGGGCACCCCCTTCGGCTACCGGCAGGTGCTGCCCGGCGCCGTCTTCGGCGCCGTGGGATTCGAGGCGCTGAAGCTGGTCGGTGGGCTCTACCTGGCGGTCATCGGCGGCAACGTGACCGCCTCGACGTTCGGCGGCCTGGTCGGCCTGATCGTCTGGATCAACGTGGTGTGCCGGTTCGCCTTCTTCACCGCGTGCTGGACGGCGACGCTCCCCGCGATCGAGCACGCACACACCCTCGCGCCGCACGGCCCGGCCGGGCCGACGCCGCTGCCGGAGGTCGCACGGGTCGACGAACGGGCCGCGAGCCCGGCCGCGGGTCGGCTCGCCCTCGGCCTGCTCGCGGTCGGGGCGCTCGCCGGTGCGGCCGGCAGCCGGCTGCTGCCCCGGCTCCTCACCCGCCGCGGGGACCGGGGGCGGCCTCGGTCCGGGCGTCCCGGAGCACCGCCCGACGGCGGCCGATGACCGTGGCCGCCACGATCACCAGCGCGCCGGCGGCCAGCCCGGCGGGCACGAGCGGGGAGGTGCTCGTCGCGGAGCCGGGAGCTGCCACGGCGGCCGTGCCGGCCGGCTCGGCCACGGTCGTGGCCCCGGCGGCCATCGACGCCGTCTTCTCCTCGGCCATCTGCTCGGCGACCTCTGCGGCCTCCATCGCAGCGGCGACCTCGCCCGGCTCGACCAGCCGGCCGACGCCCTCGGCGCCGGCGGGTACGGCGAAGCCCCAGTCGAGCAGTCGCCTGGCCTGCTCCAGCTCGTGCACCGGGCGGCGCTCGGCCTGCATGACGCTGACCACCAGGCGCCGGCCGTCGCGCTCGGCGGCCACGACGAAGGTGTGCCGGGCCGCGTCAGTGAACCCCGTCTTGCCGCCGAGGGTGCCCGGGTAGTCGCTCAGCAGGGCGTTCTGGTTCTGGATCTGGTAGCCCTCGTAGCCCGCGACGGTCGGCATCTGCGCGGTGCGGGTCTGCAGCACGTCCAGGCTGTAGGGGTCGGTGACCAGCTGGCGCAGGATCAACGCGAGGTCGTAGGGCGAGGACGACTGCCCGGCCACGTCGAGCCCGGAGGGCGTGCCCGCCACGGTGTCGTACGCGCCCAGCTGGGCGGCGGTCTCGTTCATCGCGGCGAGGGTCGACCCCACCCCGCCCGCGGCCCGGGCGAGGGCGTTGGCCACGTCGTTGCCCGACTGCATGACCAGGGCGCGGAAGAGCAGGTCGACCGGGTACTGGCCGCCGCGCACCAGACCCACCCGGCTGCCCTCGATCGCCTCGTCGTCGACAGTGCCCTCGACGACCAGCGCAGGGTCCAGGACCGGCACGAGGGTGAGCAGCGTCAGCGCCTTGAGCGTGCTGGCCGGGTAGTAGCGGCCGTGCGGGTCCCGGGCCCCCAGCACCGCACCGGTTCCGGCGTCGGCGACCAGCCAGCCGCGGGCGTCGATGCCCTCGGGGAGCGGAGGCGCACCGGGTGCGGTCACCTGGCCGCGGGTGTCCAGCCGGTCACCGCCCACGGTGCTGCCGTCGGGGGCGCTGCCCTGGGGTGGCCCGTTCGGGTGCGGACTGGTCGGGGTGGGGGCCGCCGGGTCGACGGTGGGCCGGGAGCTCTCGGCCAGGGCCGGGCCGGCGGGGGCCAGCAGGAGCCCGATCACCCACAGCCCGGCCACGAGCAGCACGGCGGTCGGCCGGCGCAACGGCAGGGGTCGGCGCATGCCCGACGCTAACCCGCGGTGACCTGCCCGATGGAACCGCGCCGGGTCCACGGTGTGCCGGAGGTCTCTCGGGGCCCCTCGTGTGTGCCGGGTGTTGCCCATTGGCAACGATCGGGTCTCTATCCGTTCGCCTGGGGGTCCCCGGCGCCCGAGCCGCGGTTAGCGTGCGCACGTCGCCGTCGGAACCGCCTCGTGGGTGTGAGCTCGTACTTGTGAGCCGGCACGTGTGAGCCGGACGGCGGAGCAGCCTGGAACACACCGCACCGGGGCCCGGTCGACCGCTTGGTCGGCGGAGCCCTCTGAGAGAGGAGACCGTCTTGCGCCGAGTGCGTGGGATGAAGGCCGCAGCTCTGCTGCTGGCCGGCAGCATGGCCCTGGCGGCCTGCGCCAGTGACGAGACCGACGCCGACGCCGGTGCCGGTGACGGCGGCAGCGCCGCCGGCGAGGAGCTGATGGTCGGGCTCGCCTACGACACCGGCGGTCGCGGCGACAAGTCGTTCAACGACTCGGCCTACGCCGGTGTCGAGGCCGCCATCGAGGAGATGGGCGGCGAGGTCCAGGAGCTCTCGCCCAACGACGACGGTTCCGACCGCGCCGAGCTGCTCACCCAGCTCGCCGAGCAGGGCTACGACCCGGTGATCGGGGTGGGCTTCGCCTACGGCGAGATCATCGGCGACATCGCTGCCGAGTACCCCGAGACCACCTTCGCGGTCGTCGACTCGTCGGTGGCCGAGATGGGCGCCGAGAACCTGACCGGCCTGCTCTTCGCCGAGGAGGAGGGGTCCTTCCTCGCCGGTGCGGCTGCGGCGCTGAAGTCGGAGACCGACCACATCGGCTTCGTCGGCGGCGTGGAGAACCCGCTGATCCAGAAGTTCGAGGCCGGCTACGTGGCGGGCGCCCGCGCGGTGAACCCGGACATCACCATCGACACCCAGTACATCTCCCCGGCCGGTGACTTCTCCGGCTTCGGCGACCCGGCCCGCGGCCAGATCGTCGCCCAGGGCATGTTCGACGCCGGCGCCGACATCGTCTACCACGCCGCCGGCGGCTCCGGCCAGGGCGTCTTCGAGGCCGCTGCCGACTCCGGTGGCCGCGCGATCGGCGTCGACTCCGACCAGTACGAGACGGTCGGTGACCCGGCGCTGCAGGCGGTGATCATGACGTCGATGCTGAAGCGGGTCGACAACGCGGTGGAGTCGTTCATCACCGACTACTCCGAGGGCGCTGTCGAGGGCGGGCAGGACATCATCAACGACCTGTCGACCGACGGCGTGGGCCTGTCCACCTCCGGTGGGCAGATCGACGACATCCAGACCCAGATCGACGAGTACCGGCAGCAGATCATCGACGGCGAGATCGAGGTCCCGACGGTCCCGTGACGCGCTCGTCCTGAGCAGCACGGACGCGGCGGGCCCGGGAGCGGTACACGCTCCCGGGCCCGCCGTTTTCCGTGTGTACCGTCTCCGCGTCGGACCGGACGTCGTCCGACGCGCTCACGACCGGAAGACCTCCGGTCACCAGCCCCGGTCCAGCGCCCACCATGGAGATCCCGTTGAACGAGTCGGCACCACTGGCGGTCGAGCTGCGCGGCATCACCAAGCGCTTCCCCGGCGTCGTGGCCAACAAGGACATCGAGCTGCGTGTCCGGCGCGGTGAGGTGCACGCCATCGTGGGGGAGAACGGCGCGGGCAAGTCCACGCTGATGAAGACCCTGTACGGCATGCACCGCCCGGACGAGGGCCAGATCCTGCTCGACGGGAAGCCGGCGACCTTCCGGAGCCCGGCGGACGCCATCGCCGCCGGCATCGGGATGGTCCACCAGCACTTCATGCTGGCCGACAACTTCACCGTCCTGGAGAACGTCGTCCTCGGCAGCGAGCCGACCAAGGGCGGCCGGCTGGACCGCGGCGCGGCCCGCAGCCGGATCCAGGAGATCTCGGACAACTACGCGCTGGGCCTGGACCCCGACAGCCTGGTCGAGGACCTCGGCGTCGGCGACCGGCAGCGCGTGGAGATCGCGAAGGTCCTCTACCGGGGCGCCACCACGCTGATCCTCGACGAGCCGACCGCCGTCCTGGTCCCGCAGGAGGTCGACGAGCTGTTCGGCAACCTCGCCGAGCTCAAGCGCGAGGGCCTCACCGTCATCTTCATCTCGCACAAGCTCGACGAGGTGCGCAAGGTCGCCGACTCGATCACCGTCATCCGCCGAGGCACCACCGTCGGCACCGCCGACCCGCGGACGACGAGCGCCAAGGAGCTGGCGGAGATGATGGTCGGCGCGGAGCTGCCCGTCGCGGCGACGCGGGAGTCCACGGTGCGCGAGGCCCCGGTCCTCCGGATGCGCGGGGTGACCGTCACCGCCGCCGTCGCCGGCGGCCGGTCGGTCGTCGACGACGTGACCCTCACCGTGCGCGAGGGGGAGGTCGTCGGCATCGCCGGCGTCGAGGGCAACGGCCAGGCCGAGCTGGTCGACGCGATCATGGGCCTGCGGCCGCTGGCTGCCGGTGAGCTCCGGCTCGGCGACGAGGACATCGCGCAGTGGAGCACCCGCCGACGCCGCGAGGGCGGCATCGGCTTCGTCCCGGAGGACCGGCACCGGCAGGGGATGCTGCTGGACGCGCCGCTGTGGGAGAACCGGATCCTCGGACACCAGACCCGGCCGCCGGCGGTCAAGGGGTTCTTCATCGACCGGCGGGCAGCCCGGGCGGACACCGCCCGGATCATGCGGGAGTACGACGTCCGGGCACCAGGGCCGGACACCGCGGCGGTGGCGCTCTCCGGGGGCAACCAGCAGAAGCTCATCGTCGGGCGGGAGATGAGCGCGCACCCGCGGCTGCTCGTCGCCGCCCACCCGACCCGCGGTGTCGACGTCGGCGCCCAGGCCGGCATCTGGGAGCTGCTCAAGGACGCCCGCGCGGAGGGGATGGGGATCCTGCTGGTCTCGGCCGACCTGGACGAGCTGATCAGCCTGTCCGACACGCTGCACGTCATGCTCCGCGGCGCACTGGTCGCGACGCTGGACCCGAGACGGGTCACCCCGGAGGAGCTCGGTGGGCACATGACCGGCGCCGTGCGCGGCGACGACTCGGCGGGTGCGGCGTGACCGGCCTCCGCCGGCTGGGCCTGTCGCTCATGGCCCCGGCCATCGCCGTGGTGGTGGCGCTCGCCCTGTCCGCGGCCGTCATCGCGCTGATCGGCCAGAACCCGGCCACCGCGGTCCGGGTCATGTTCGACTTCGGCGACTCGCCCGCCCAGCAGACCCAGGCGATCGTGGTGGTGCTCAACCGTGCGGTGCCGCTCTTCCTCGCCGGGCTGGCGGTCTCGGTGGCCTTCCGGATGGGCCTGTTCAACATCGGCGTCGAGGGCCAGTACCGGATCGCCACGGTGCTCGCCGCCGGCGCCGGCGCGGCGGTGGCCCTGCCCGGGCCGCTGCACCTGCTGCTCATCGTCGTCGTCGCGATGGTCGTCGGGGCCTTCTGGGCCGGCATCGTCGCCGTGCTGAAGGTGACCCGGGGCGTGAGCGAGGTGATCAGCTCGATCATGCTGAACTTCATCGCCCTGGGGTTGGCGTCCTACCTGCTCACCGGGCCGCTGCGGGGCTCGCCCGAGGGCGCCTCGATCATCACCACCAGCCCGATCCCCGAGTCCGGTTGGTTCCCCGGTCTGAACGGCGTGCTCACCGGGCTGGGCCTGGCGGAACCGCGCTCGGAGCTCTACGGCTTCCTGGTCGTGGCCGTGGTGGTCGGCATCGCCGTGGCCGTGCTGGTCAAGCGCACCCGGTTCGGCTTCGACCTGCGGGCCACCGGGATGTCGCCGTCCGCGGCCACCGCGAGCGGGGTGGACGCCCGCCGGATGGTGCTCAAGGCGATGCTCATCTCCGGCGCCATCGCCGGCCTGATCGGCATGCCCGACCTGCTCGGCGAGGCACGCAGCTACAACACCGAGTTCACCGCGGGCCTGGGCTTCCTGGGCATCGCCGTGGCCCTGCTGGGCCGGAACTCCCCGCTGGGGATCGCGTTCGGCGCGCTGCTGTTCGCCTTCCTCGACCGGGCCGCGATCCCCCTGCAGTTCGCCGACATCCCGGCCTCGGTCGTCACGATCATCCAGGGCACGATCGTGCTCGCCGTCGTCATCGCCAACGAGATCGCCCGCCGGGTGACCCGGCAGCAGGCCGAGCGCGGCAGCGCCGTCGCGCCGCCCACCACCGGTGACGGCAGCACCGGCGGCGAGCAGGGGCCCGGCGACGGGCCGCCACCGGACGTCGGTCCCACGACCGGCACCGGCACCGGCGTCGGGGTCCGCAACGCGAACGGTGAACCCGGCCGCACCGACAGTCGTCAGGGAGCAGGGGCATGAGCACCGCAACCGCCGTACCCACCTCCGGTGCCGGCCGTGGCCCGGTGACCGAGTTGTTCCTCGGTGGTGGCCGGGCGCGCCGGGTGACCTGGCTGCTGGTCGGGCTGCTGGTGCTGTTCTCCGCCGTGCGGGTGATCTCCGGTCAGCAGGCGCTGACGTCGTCGTCCACCTTCGGTGCGGCACTGCTGCTCGCCGTCCCGCTCCTGCTGGTCGCCCTCGGCGGCTTGTTCGCCGAGCGTGCGGGCGTGGTGAACATCGGCCTCGAGGGCATGATGATCCTGGGCACCTGGGGAGCCGGCTGGGCCGGCTACCAGTGGGGCTGGGTCGGCGCGCTGGTCGGGGGCGCGATCTGCGGTGCGCTCGGCGGCCTGCTGCACGCCGTCGCCACCGTCACCTTCGGCGTCGACCACGTCGTCTCCGGCGTGGCGATCAACATCCTGGCCGCCGGCGTCGTCCGCTTCCTCTCCGAGCTCCTCTACACCGACAACCCCGCCGGGGGTGGGGTCACCCAGTCGCCGTCGCTGTCCAGCCGCCCGCCGAGCTTCTCGCTGCCGGTGCTCTCCTCCGGCCCCGACCTGCTCGGTGACCTGGAGTCCCAGCGCTGGTTCCTGATCAGCGACCTCGCCGGGCTGCTCCGCGGGGTGAGCAGTGGCGTCGGCGTGCTCACCGTGCTGGCCGTGCTGATGGTCCCGGCGGCCTACCTGCTGCTCTGGCGGACCGCGTTCGGCCTGCGGCTGCGCTCCTGCGGGGAGAACCCGGCGGCCGCGGACTCCCTCGGCGTCCCGGTCTACCGGCTCAAGTACATCGCGGTGATCATCTCCGGCATGCTGGCCGGCCTGGGCGGGGTCTTCCTGGTCTTCATCGCCAACATCTACCGCGAGGGGCAGACCAACGGCCGTGGCTTCATCGGCCTGGCCGCGCTGATCTTCGGCAACTGGCGCCCGGGCGGCCTGGCCGCCGGTGCGGGCCTGTTCGGCTTCGCCGACGCGTTGCAACTGCGCAGCCAGACCGCGGTGGTGGCGTTGCTGCTGCTGGTGGCGTTCCTGCTCGCCGCGGTCACCGTGTGGCAGGCGGTCCGCGGGAAGTGGACCCAGGCGGTCATCGCGGCCGCCTTCGCAGCCGCCACGCTGGCCGCGTTCCTGACCATCGACGAGCTGCCCGACGGCATCGTCTCCTTCACCCCGCACCTGACCACGCTGCTGGTCCTGTCGCTGGCCTCGCAACGGCTGCGGCCACCGAAGGCCGACGGGCTGGTCTACCGACGAGGAGAGCACTGATGGGAGCGACCCCGTGACGTCGCCGGAGATCGACTGGGACGCCCTGCGGACGTCCGCCCGGGAGGCGATGGCGCACGCGTACGCCCCCTACTCGCAGTTCCCGGTGGGGGTGGCCGGCCTGGTCGACGACGGCCGGGTGGTCACCGGGTGCAACGTGGAGAACGCCTCCTACGGTCTCGGCCTGTGCGCCGAGTGCGGCATGGTCAGCGACCTGGCCCGCTCCGGCGGTGGCCGGCTGGTCGCGGTGGCCTGCGTGGGCGGCGACGGGCAGCCGCTGATGCCCTGCGGCCGCTGCCGGCAGCTGCTCTGGGAGCACGGGGGAGCCGAGATGCTCATCGAGACGGTGTCGCTGGGGATCGTGCCGATGCGTGAGGTGCTGCCGGACGCCTTCGGTCCCGAGGACCTGGTGGCGGCGGCCGCGCGCACCGCCGGCGACGGGGTGGAGGCGTCCCGATGACCCAGCCCTTCGACGCGATCGACGTCATCCGGGCCAAGCGGGACGGCCGGCCGCTGAGCTCCGAGCAGATCCGCTGGGTGATCGGGGCCTACACCGACCGGGTGGTGCCCGACGAGCAGATGAGCGCGCTGCTCATGGCCGTCTTCTTCCGGGGCATGTCCGCCGACGAGCTGGCCGCCTGGACGCAGGCGATGATCGACTCCGGCGTCCGCAAGGACCTCTCCTCGCTGGGCCGACCGACCGCGGACAAGCACTCCACCGGCGGCGTCGGCGACAAGATCACCCTGCCGCTGGCCCCGTTGGTCGCCGCCTGCGGGGTCGCCGTGCCGCAGCTGTCCGGCCGCGGCCTCGGACACACCGGCGGCACCCTGGACAAGCTCGAGTCGATCCCCGGGTGGCGGGCCGACGTCGGTGAGGAGGCCTACCTGGCGCAGCTCCGGGACGTCGGCGCGGTCATCTGCGCCGCGGGTTCGGACCTCGCACCGGCGGACAAGGTGCTCTACTCCCTCCGGGACGTGACCGGCACCGTCGAGTCGATCCCGCTGATCGCCAGCTCGATCATGAGCAAGAAGATCGCCGAGGGCGCCGACGCCCTGGTGCTGGACGTGAAGACCGGGTCGGGTGCGTTCATGCGCGACCCGGCCGACGCCCGCACCTTGGCCCGCACGATGGTCGGCCTGGGCGAGGCGGCCGGCGTGCGCACCGTGGCGCTGGTGACGGCGATGGACCGGCCGCTGGGCCGGGCCGCCGGCAACGCCGTCGAGGTGGCCGAGTCGGTCGAGGTGCTGGCCGGCGGTGGCCCGGCCGACGTCGTCGAGCTGACCCTCGCCCTGGCGCGGGAGATGCTCGCCGGGGTGGGTCGGGACGACGTCGACCCCGCCGACGCCCTGGCCGACGGCCGGGCGATGGACGTCTGGCGCCGGATGATCGCCGCGCAGGGCGGTGACCCCGACGCCCCGCTGCCGCAGCCGGCCGAGCGGCACGTGGTGACCGCCCCGGCGACCGGCACGCTGACCCGGCTGGACGCCTACGCGCTCGGCGTGGCGGCGTGGCGGCTGGGTGCCGGCCGGGCCCGCAAGGAGGACCCGGTGTCGGCCGCGGCCGGCGTCGTCTGGACCGCCGGGGTGGGGGAGCAGGTGACCGCCGGGCAGCCGCTGCTGGAGCTGCAGACCGACGACGCCGCCCGCATCCCGCGCGCCCTGGAGGCGCTGGAGGGGGCGATCGGCGTCGACACCGACGACGAGCCGCTGCCCCTGCTGCTCGACCGCATCACCGCCTGAGCCCACCGCTGCAGTCGTGATCATGGAGCCGGCGTGGGGACTCGCCGCCGGGGATCGGCGAGTCGTCCCGCCGGCTCCATGATCGTCGGGGGAGGGGTGGCGCGGGGTGCACAGCCGGGGAGAGGACACTGACCGTTCGTGACCCGAACGCCCGCCGCACCCGCGCCCGGAGCGGTCCAGCCGGCCAGCCCGCTCGATCCCGAGGCCGCGATCAGCATCCGCGGCCTGGTGAAGCGCTACGGCGACCGCAACGCCGTCGACGGCGTCGACCTGGACATCCAGCGCGGGGAGATCTTCGCCCTGCTCGGGCCCAACGGTGCGGGGAAGACCACCACCGTCGAGGTGCTGGAGGGCTACCGCGCGCGGGACGGCGGCGAGGTCCGGGTGCTGGGCGTGGACCCGGCCGACGGCGGGCGGCGCTGGAAGGCCGAGCTCGGCATCGTGCTGCAGTCCGGCGCCGGGGACAGCCAGTTGACCTGCCTGGAGCTGCTGCGCGCCCAGGCCGCCTACTACCCCGAACCGCGCGACCCGGCCGAGGTGCTGGAGCTGGTCGGGCTCACCGAGAAGGCCGGCTCCCGCGGGCGCACCCTCTCCGGGGGCCAGCGTCGCCGGCTCGACGTCGCGCTGGGCATCGTCGGCCGGCCGCGGCTGCTCTTCCTCGACGAGCCCACCACCGGCTTCGACCCGGAGGCCCGCCGGCAGTTCTGGTCGCTGATCCGCTCGCTGCGCGACCTGGGCACCACGATGCTGCTGACCACGCACTACCTCGACGAGGCCGAGGAGCTGGCCGACCGGGTGGGTGTCATCACCCGGGGCCGGTTGGTCGAGGTGGCCGTCCCGTCGGCGCTGGGCGGGCGCGGGCAGGCCCCGGCCGTCGTCAGCTGGACCGAGGACGGCGTCCGGCGCACCGCGGAGACCGCCGCCCCGACGGCCTTCGTCGCGGAGCTGGCCACCCGCTTCCCCGGTGAGGTGCCCGACCTGGCGGTCGCCCGACCCACGCTCGAGGACGTCTACCTGCGCATGATCGGCGACCCCGCATGACGATGATCGAGGAACGCTCGCTGCCGTCGATCGGCAGTGTCTGCCGGACCCGGGCCGGGGTGGAGCTCAAGGAGTTCTTCCGTCAGCGGGAGTCGGTCGTCTTCACGCTGATGTTCCCGGTGATCCTGCTGCTGGTGTTCGGCGCGGTGCTGGACTACGAGCTGGGCTCCGGGGTGAGCTTCACCCAGTACTTCATGGCCGGGGTGATCGCCGCGGGCATCCTCGGCGCCAGCCTGCAGAACATGGCCATCGGCATCGCGACCGAGCGCAGCGACGGCACCCTCAAGGGCCTGGCGGGCACGCCGATGCCCAAGAGCGCCTACTTCGTCGGGAAGGTCGTCCAGGTCCTGGTCGTCACCGTGGCGATCGTGGTGATCCTGCTGGTCATCGGCGTCGTCTTCTACGGCGTCGACCTGCCGTCGGGTACGGAGTGGCTGACCTTCGCCTGGGTCGCCGCGCTGGGCTCGGCGGCCTCCACGCTGCTGGGGATCGCCGTCTCCAGCCTGGCCCGCAACGGGCGCTCCGCCTCGGCGACGGTCACCCCGGTGGCGCTGGTCCTGCAGTTCATCTCCGGGGTGTTCTTCCAGTTCAGCGAGGTGCCCACCTGGCTGCAGACGGTCGCTGCGGTCTTCCCGCTGAAGTGGATGGCCCAGGGGCTGCGCTCGGTGTTCCTCCCCGACGCGCTGGCCGCCCAGGAGCCGGCCGGCAGCTGGGAGCTCGGCCGGGTCGCCCTGGTGCTGGGCATCTGGTGCGTCGTCGGCCTGGTGCTCTGCGTGCGCACCTTCCGCTGGCAGGACCGCGTCGACCGGTGACCCGTCCCGGACCTGGGGTCCGGGGACGCCTCGGTAGCGTGCGGGGATGCCCGCCGCACCCCTGAACGCCGAGACCCTCGCCCGCGCGCCGAAGGTGCTGCTGCACGACCACCTGGACGGCGGGCTGCGGCCGCAGACGGTGCTGGAGCTGGCCGAGGAGGTCGGCTACCGCGAGCTGCCCGCCGACGAGCCGGAGGCGCTGGGCCGCTGGTTCCGCGAGTCCGCCGACTCCGGTTCGCTGGAGCGCTACCTGCTGACGTTCGCGCACACGGTGGCGGTCATGCAGCGCCCGGAGGCAGTGCAGCGGGTGGCCCGCGAGTGCGCGCTGGACCTGGCCGCCGACGGGGTCGTCTACGCCGAGGTGCGGATGGCGCCGGAGCTGCTGACCGCCGGTGGGATGTCGCTGGACGACGCGGTCGAGGCGATGCTCGACGGCTACGCCCAGGGCAGCCGGGAGGCCGCGGCCGCCGGGCACCCGATCGTCGTCGGCACGCTGCTGTGCGCGATGCGCCAGGCCGACCGCTGGGTCGAGGTCGCCGAGCAGGTCGTGCGGCACCGGGACGCCGGGGTGGTCGGCTTCGACCTGGCCGGACCGGAGGACGGCTTCCCGCCGGACCGCATCCCCGCGGCGATCGAACTGCTGGACCGGGCCGGTGTCCACCGCACCGTGCACGCGGGCGAGGCGGCGGGCATCGATTCCATCCGAGCGGCGCTGGACGGCGCCGGCGCCGAGCGGCTCGGCCACGGGGTGCGGATCGCCGACGAGGTGCCGGCCGACGGCCCGCTCGGCGCGCTGGCCGAGCGGGTGCGCGAGGAGCAGGTGCCGCTGGAGGTCGCCCCGTCGTCCAACGTGCAGACCGGCGCCTACCCGACGCTGGCCGACCACCCGGTCGACCGGCTGCACCGGGCCGGCTTCACGGTGACCCTCAACACCGACAACCGGTTGATGAGCGGGGTGTCGGCCACCAGCGAGCTGGCCGCGGTCGTGGACACCTTCGGCTGGGGCTGGGACGACGTGCAGGCGGTGGCCGAGCGGGCGCTGCGCGGTGGGTTCGCCGACGACGCGGTGCGGGCCCGGGTGTTCACCGAGGTGCTCCGCCCGGGCTTCGAGGCGCTCCGCTCCTGACTCGCGCGAGCAGGATCACCCACGCTCGGGAATCTTCTGGGCGCGGTCGCTGCTAACCTGGACGTGCCGGTGAATGCCGGTCATCCTCCCGGGCGGTCCTGCCCGGGCACAGCGCATCCGTGCAGATCACGCGTCATAGCAGACGCCCCCGATCACCAGCGTGGACGCCGGGCATCCGGCGACCACCATCACCACGGGACGCGCGCCGATCTGTATCGGAGTCCCCGCTTGTCCTCGTTCGACTCTGTCGACGTTCAGAACACCCCCGCTCTGCAGGACGCCCCGGCTGACGCCGCCGTCCTCGACGCGCCCGCCACCGAGGCCCCCGCGGCCGAGGCGGCGCCCGAGCCCACCGGCCCGACCTTCGCCCAGCTGGGCCTGCCCCAGCCGCTGGTCACCGCGCTCGAGCGCAAGGGCATTCGTCACCCCTTCGCCATCCAGACCTCCGCCCTGCCGGACGCCCTCGCCGGGCGCGACGTGCTCGGCAAGGCCGCCACCGGCTCGGGCAAGACGCTGGCCTTCGGCCTGCCGCTGCTCGCCCGGCTCGGTGCCGAGCCCGGTCAGGGTCGCCGCGCGCCGCGTGGCCTGATCCTGGTGCCGACCCGCGAGCTGGCCCAGCAGGTGCACGACAACCTGGCCCCGCTCGGGCAGTCCAACGGCGTCCAGCTGGCCGCCGTCTACGGCGGTGCCTCGATGTACCGCCAGATCCAGCAGCTGCGTCGCGGTGTCGACGTGCTGATCGCCACCCCCGGGCGGCTCCAGGACCTGATCAACCAGGGCGAGGCCACCCTCGCCGAGGTGATCGTCTCCGTCATCGACGAGGCCGACTTCATGTCCGACCTCGGCTTCCTGCCGGTGGTCAAGGAGCTGCTCGACCAGACCCGGCCCGACGGCCAGCGGCTGCTCTTCTCGGCCACGCTGGACGGCGAGGTCGACACCCTGGTGCGCCGCTACCTCAAGGACCCGGCCCGCCACGAGGTCGCCAAGGCGGAGGACAGCGGCCCGCAGGCCGAGCACCTGGCCTACAGCGTGTCCTTCCCGGACAAGCTGAAGATCGCCGAGGCGATGGCCGCCCGTCCGGGCCGGATCATCATCTTCGTGCGGACGCAGCACGGTGCCGACCGGCTGGCCGGCAACCTGCAGCAGGTCGGCATCGCGGCCGAGCCCATCCACGGTGGGCTCCCGCAGGCGGCCCGCCGCCGTGCGCTGGAGGCGTTCACCGACGCCCGCAGCCCGGTGCTGGTGGCCACCGACGTCGCCGCGCGTGGCATCCACGTCGACGACGTGTCGCTGGTCCTGCACTACGACCCGCCGGCAGACCACAAGACCTACCTGCACCGTTCCGGCCGCACCGCGCGCGCCGGTGCCGCGGGTGTCGTGGTCTCGCTGCTCCTCCCCGACCAGGTGGGCCAGGCCAAGCGCCGCTTCCGCCAGGCCAAGCTCGACCCGCAGGTGTCGCGGATCCGTCCGGGCGACGCCCCGATCACGGACCTCGTGGCCGGTGGCACGTTCGTCGAGCCGATCGTCCGTCCGGTGCGCGAGTCGCGCCGTCCGGCCGGTGGTTCCGGTGGGCGTCGTCCCACCGGGGAGCGTCCGGGTGGCTACCGCGGTGGCCCGCGCCGTCCCTCCGGCGACCGCGAGCGCACGTACGGAGACCGCCCCTCGGGCGAGCGCTCCTACGGCGATCGGGATCGCAGCGCAGCTGGCCGTCCCTCCGGCGACCGCGACCGCTCGTACGGTGACCGCCCCTCGGGCGAGCGCTCCTACGGCGATCGGGATCGTTCCGGTGGCGGCGAGCGGCGCGCCGGTGGCTACCGCGGCTCCAGCGACGGGCAGCGCCCCGGCGCCCGCCCGGCCCGCTCCTTCTGAGCAGGGGCCCCGTCGTAGCTGACGGGGCCCGAACGGCAACGGCCGGCTCCCGCATCGCGGGGGCCGGCCGTTGCCGTCTCGTCGTGGTCTGCTCAGTCGTTGCGGAAGACCAGCGCGGTGCCGACGTCGGTGAGGACGTCGCCCCACGCCGTCCCCAGCGCCGACGCGTCCTCCGCGGACAGCGGGGCGGTCGGCTCGGCCTCGCTGCGGGCCACGGCCCGGCCCAGCGGTGCACCGGCGGCGAGCAGCTCCTGCACGCGCGCCAGGCCGGCGTACTCGGCGAGGTCGAGGGCGCCCTCGGCCGGCTGCGCCAGGGCCTGGTGGGTCGCCAGCCCGCCGGCGCCCCCGGCCACCTCGCGGAGCACCTCGGCCAGCGCCGCCAGGTCGTACCGGTCCTCGTCGGCCGGCAGCGGCATGGTGTCGGTGTCGGCCACCTCGGGCCACGAGGCGATCTCGGTGAGGTCGTGCTCCTCGTCGCCCGCGCAGAACCGGGCCAGCTCGACCGGGGTCGGGAAGACGAAGACCTTTCCGTCGCGACCCAGGAAGCGCGCGCGGTCGTCGACGTAGCAGCGCAGGGTGATCCCTGCGCCCTCCGGCACGACCAGCTCCACGGGCAGGATGCCGACCGCCTCCCAGAACTCCTGGGCGGCGGCGACGGCCGCCGGGGTCGCGGTCAGCCCGCTGCCACTGCGGATGGTCCGGATGCCGGCGGTGGACGCCTGGGTGGGGCTGGCCGCGGTGGAGCCGGCGGCGGGGCGGGCGGCCGGGGCGACGTCGTCGTCCTCGTCGTCGTCCTCGTCACCGGGCTCGGCGGCGCGGGCCTCGGCCTCCTCGGCGGCGGAGGGGTAGTCGTCCGCCGCGACGGTGCCGGCGCCGGTCCAGTCCAGGTGGTCGTCGAGCTCCTCGAGGACGTCCTCCCACAGTTCGTCGACGGCGGTGCCCAGCCGCGCCCAGCTCTCCTCGCCGCTCCGGCCGAGGAACGCCCCGACGCCCAGGCCGAGGGCGGCGATCTCGGGGCGGGAGACCAGCTCGGCGACGGCCTCGAAGCTGGTCTCGTCGTCGTCCAGGTCCTCGTCGTCCTCGTCGCCGGTGGTGTCGCAGCACTCGGCGAGCCGACCGACGATGTCGACGTCGGCGGCCAGCTCCTCGACGGCCCAGCGGTCGGGGTTCTCCGCGACGATGTCGTAGACGCCGTCGAGGTCGTAGCGGTGGTCCTCGTCGGGGGTGAGCTCCGCGGCGCCCAGCGTCGACACCGTGGGCCAGACCGGGTGGTCGGCCAGGTCGTGGTCGGTGCTCACCCGGCAGAACGCGGCGAGCGCGGCCGGCGAGGGGAACAGGTGGACGACGGCGGTGGGGCCGGGGGCCTCGGGGTCGTCGTCGTTGATGTCGGCCGGCACGTCGATCGTGCTGCCGAGGAATGCCTGCCACTCCTCGCCGTCCTCTTCCCACGGCGGCGCCCAGAGCGTGTAGCCCGTGCGGTCGTCGAGGGTCAGGGCGATGGGGACGATGCTGGGCCTGGGCACCCGTCCATCCTGCCCGGTGCACCTGTGCGTTCGCGACGTGGGATCGAGCCCTCGGCCGCGCTGCAGGGTCCCGCCGCGAGCTCGCGAGTGGCGGGGGGCAGCGGGGTCCTCTCAGACGCCGATCGGGTGCCAGACGGACTTGGTCTCCAGGAACGGCCGCAGCCGGGAGAGCCCCGGGTCCGCGGTCCAGTCCGGCTCCTCGGCGGGAGCGCGCAGCACCCGCTTGATCGTCCCGGCGGCGGAGCGCTCGAGCTCCATCGCCAGCGGTGCGGGGGCGCCGGCCAGGTCGATCGCGTCGACGTCGGCGTGCTCGGCCAGCCAGGGGCCGATCTCCGCAGCGTCTCCGGTGAGCAGGTTGACCACGCCGCCCGGGACGTCGGAGGTGGCGAGCACCTCGCCGAGCGTGATCGCGGGCAGCGGGCGCTCCTTGGAGCTGACCACGACGGCGGTGTTGCCGGCGGCCAGGACCGGGGCGAGCACGCTGACCAGGCCGAGCAGCGAGCTGCGCTGCGGGGCGAGGACGGCGACGACGCCGGTGGGCTCGGGGACGGAGAAGCCGAAGTACGGCCCGGCGACCGGGTTGGTGCTGCCCAGCACGGCGGCGAGCTTGTCGGTCCAGCCGGCGTACCAGACCCACCGGTCGATCGCGGCGTCCACCGCGGCCCGCGCCTTGGCCGCGGAGAGCCCCTCGCCGGCGGCGACCTCCTCGGTGAACTGGGCGGCGCGGCCCTCCATCACCTCGGCGACCCGGTAGAGCACCTGGCCGCGGTTGTAGGCGGTGGCACCCGACCACTTCCCGAAGGCGCTGCGGGCGGCGACCACGGCGTCCCGACCGTCCTTGCGGGAGGCCCAGGCGGCGTTGGCCAGGAAGTGCCCCTTGGCGTCGTGCACCTCGTAGGTGCGGCCGGACTCCGACCGGGGGAACGCCCCGCCCAGGTAGAGCTTGTAGGTCTTGCGCACGGTGAGCCGGTCGGACATCAGGAGTCGCTCCTCAGGTAGGCGGCGAGGCCCTGCCGGCCGCCCTCGCGGCCGTAGCCGGACTGCTTGTAGCCGCCGAACGGCGAGGTCGGGTCGAACTCGTTGAAGGTGTTGGCCCACACCACGCCGGCGCGCAGCTGGTCGGTGACCTTCAGGATCCGGGAGCCCTTCTCCGACCAGATGCCGGCCGAGAGCCCGTAGGTGGTGTTGTTCGCCTTCGCGACCGCCTCGTCGGGGGTGCGGAAGGTCATCACCGAGAGCACCGGGCCGAACACCTCGTCGCGGGCGATCCGGTGGGCGGGGGAGACGTCGGTGAAGACGGTCGGCTTGAACCAGAAGCCGCGGTCGGGCAGGTCGCCGTCGGGCTGCCAGCAGGTCGCGCCCTCGGTCTCGCCGAAGGCGGTCAGCTCACGGATGCGGGCCAGCTGCTCGGCCGAGTTGATCGCGCCCAGGTCGGTGTTCTTGTCCATCGGGTCACCGACCCGCAGCGTGCCGATCCGCCGCTGCAGCGAAGCGACGACGTCGTCGTGCACCGACTCCTGCACCAGCAGCCGGGAACCGGCGCAGCACACGTGGCCCTGGTTGAAGAAGATGCCGCGGACGATGCCCTCGACGGCCTGGTCGATCGGGGCGTCGTCGAAGACGATGTTCGCCGCCTTGCCGCCCAGCTCCAGGGTGAGCCGCTTCTCGGTGCCGGCGACCGCGCGGGCGATGGAGCGGCCCACCTCGGTGGAGCCGGTGAACGCGACCTTGTCGACGTCGGGGTGGCTGATCACCGCGCGGCCGGTCTCCCCGGCGCCGGTCACGATGTTCACCACGCCCGGCGGCAGGTCGGCCTGCTGGCAGATCTCGGCGAACAGCAGCGCGGTCAGCGGGGTGGTCTCGGCCGGCTTGAGGACGACGGTGTTGCCGGTGGCCAACGCCGGGGCGACCTTCCACGCCAGCATCAGCAGCGGGAAGTTCCACGGGATGACCTGACCGGCCACACCCAGCGGGCGCGGCGCCGGGCCGAGGCCCGCGTGCTCCAGCTTGTCGGCCCAGCCGGCGTGGTAGAAGAAGTGCGCCGCGGCCAGCGGGACGTCGACGTCCCGGGACTCCCGGATCGGCTTGCCGTTGTCCAGGGTCTCCAGGACGGCGAACTCCCGGGCCCGCTCCTGCAGCAGCCGGGCGATGCGGAAGAGGTACTTGCCGCGGTCGGCCGGGCGCATCGGGCCCCAGGTCTTGACGAACGCCCGGCGGGCGGCCCGCACGGCGCGGTCGACGTCGTCCTCGTGGGCGGTGGCGACCTCGCTGAGCACCTCCTCGGTGGCCGGGTTGACCGTCTTCAGGGGCGTGCCGGTGCCGTCGACGAACTCCCCGTCGATGAACAGCCCGTAGCTGGGCCGGATGTCGACGATCGACCGGGACTCGGGTGCGGGCGCGTACTCGAACAGGCTGGTCATCAGTCCACGCTCACGTGGTCGGGGCCGGAGTAGTGGCCGGTGCGGAGCTTCTGGCGCTGCAGGAGCAGGTCGTTGAGCAGGCTGGAGGCGCCGAAGCGGAACCAGTCGGGGGACAGCCAGTCCGAGCCGACGGTCTCGTTGATCAGCACCAGGTGCTTGACGGCGTCCTTCGTCGTCCGGATGCCGCCGGCGGGCTTGACCCCGACCTGGCGGCCGGTGGCGGCGCGGAAGTCGCGGACGGCCTCCAGCATCACCAGGCAGACCGGCAGGGTGGCGGCGGGGGAGACCTTGCCGGTGGAGGTCTTGATGAAGTCGCCGCCGGCCAGCATCGCCAGCCAGGAGGCGCGGCGGACGGCGTCGAGGGTGACCAGCTCACCGGTCTCCAGGATCACCTTGAGGTGCGCCGGCCCGCAGGCCTCCTTGACCGCGACGATCTCCTCGAAGACGTCGAGGTAGCGGCCGGTGAGGAACGCGCCGCGGTCGATGACCATGTCGATCTCGTCGGCGCCTCCTGCGACGGCGTCCCGGACGTCGGCGAGCTTGACCTCCCGGCTGGCCCGGCCGCTGGGGAAGGCGGTGGCGACGGCGGCGACGTTGATGCCGGTGCCGGCCAGCGCCTCCTTGGCGACGCCGGCCAGGTCGCCGTAGACGCAGACCGCGGCGACGGCCGGGCAGCTCGGGTCGGTCGGGTCGGGACGGCGGGCCTTGGCGGCCAGTGCGCGGACCTTGCCCGGGGTGTCCGAGCCCTCCAGCGTGGTCAGGTCGACCATCGAGATCGCCGTGTCGATCGCCCACGCCTTGGCGGTCGTCTTGATCGACCGGGTGCCCAGCACCTTCGCCCGGGCCTCGGCCCCGACCTGGTCGACGCCGGGCAGGCCGTGCAGGAACGCGCGGAAGGCGTCGTTCGAGCGAGTGACGTCGGCGAACGGGTCGGGCAGGGTGCCCGTTCCGCTGCTGGTGTCGGCCAGCGCGTTCGGGTCCAGCACGTGGGTCATGCGCCGCATTCTCCACGGCGGCATCGGGCCAGTGGACACAGTCCGCAGCCGGGGACTCCCTCCAACTCTCTTCCGGGTGGCGTGTCAAGAGAGTGCGGCGATCTGTGGACAGGCACTTGACCTGCTGATTCGCGTTGTGGGGGCGCCTCGTCGGCGGTAGTATTCGTACACACGTTCGAACACGTCGGGAGGTGTCCGTGAGCGAGCTCCAGTCGGCTCTGGACGTCCTGGCGGCCGATGATCTGCACCTGCTGTCGGATGCGCAGGTGCTGGACCGGACGGCGATGCTGGTGCAGCTCGGCAACCGGGTTGCGGCGGAGTTGACCCGCACCGTGCGCCGGGCGGAGACCACGCAGGCCGCCGAGCGCGACGGGCTCAAGAGCATGCGGTCGTGGCTCATCGGGCATGCGCGGTTGTCGCAGACGGAGGCGTCTCGGATCGTGCGGTCGGGGCGGGTGCTGGAGCACTTCCCGGTGCTGGCGGCCGGGTTCGCCGAGGGCGTGGTCACCGCGGCGCAGGTGAACGTGGTCGCCGAGAAGATCGGGGCCGGTGAGGTGGCCCGGGCCGAGGAGCAGGGCATCGACCTCGCGGCCTTCGACCAGGTCTGGACCCAGGTGGCGGTCGACTCGCCGCACCAGTCGCTGGCCACGGCGGTGCAGGCGTTCGAGGACGCACTTGATCCCGACGGGACCGAGCCCGATCCCACCGAGGGGCGTCGGTTCACGATGGTCACGCACGCCGACGGCAGCGTCACCGGCCGGTTCGAACTGGATGCCGTCGGTGGGGAGAAGGCGCAGGCGGCGATCGAGTCGATCGTGCAGGCCGACCGCCCGAAGGGCGATGACCGCACCCGGGCGCAGCAGAACGCCGATGCCTTCGTGCAGCTGTGTGACAACCAACTGGCTTCGGGGAACCTGCCGATCCTGCGCACGGTGAAGCCGCACGTGGTGGTGGGGATCGACCTGGACGACCTGGTCGACCCGGCCACCGGCGCCGGTGCTGCGGAGATGGGCTTCGGAGCCACGATCTCCGCGGCGCGGGCCCGCTACCTGGCCTGCGACGGCAGCATCTCCCGCATCGTGATGGGCCCCGACGGGACCCCGCTCGATCTCGGTAGAGATCACCGGGTGGTCACCCCCGGGCTGCGCAAGGCCGTCGAAAGCCGCGACAAGAGCTGCGTGTTCGCCGGCTGTGGCGCCCCGAGCTGGTGGTGCGACGTGCACCACCTGATCCACTGGCTGCACGGCGGAGAGACCTCGCTGCAGAACTCAGCGCTCCTGTGCGAGCGGCACCACACCAAGGTCCACCACGGCTTCCGGGTCCAGCGAGATCCCGGCGGTCGATGGCGCACCTACCGCCCCGACGACACCGAGATCCTCATCGGCCCACGGCTGTGACCGGGCCCGGTCTGGTGAGGGCGGGCGGGCGCCGTCGTAGCGCTCGCCAGCGTCACTCCGAGGTGGCTTCAGGGTGGGTGCACAAGCGCGCCCGCAGTCGCGGGCTGAGCACCACGTCGTGCGGCAGCCGGCTGAGCTCGATCGCATCGACGGCGACCCCTTGGGCCCGTGCGGTGTTGGCCAGCGTGCCCCAGTGGTCGGCGGCCATGTCCTCGGGCGACCGGTCACCGAAGGGCTCGTCCGGTCCGACGACGGCGCGCGACGTGTCGACCACCTCTGCCACCGAGCACGTGTCCCAACTGCCCGACGAGCCCCAGCCCCGGTCGTCCAGCAGCAGCACCCGACTCCCGTCAGCGAGCTCCAGCTCGTGCTGCGCCGAGACCGAGATCCGGTCTCCCGCTCGATCGCCGACGTCGGCCAGGGTCAGGAGACGGACTGCTCGCTTCATGCGCTCCTCGTCCCGGTCCGTGGGCACGGCGATGACTTCGCCGTGGCGCTGGAGTCCTCGACACGACCGATGTCCACCGTCCCCTGCGAGGCATCCGTGCCCGAACCCCGCGTCGCCATGCTCCCCGAGGTCGCCGCGCAGCGGCACGCCCTCGCCGACCTGCTCGACACCCTGCACCACGACGAGTGGGAGGCGCCCTCGCTCTGCGCTGGCTGGACGGTGCACGACGTGCTGGCCCACCTCGCCCTCTCCACTCGGCAGTCCACCGTCGGCATGGCGCTGCGCATCCTGCGGGCCCGAGGCGACTTCGACCGGGCCGAGGCCCGCGCCGCCCGGGAACGCGCCGCCGCACACCCGCCGGCCACGCTCACCGCCCAGCTGCGCGAGACGGCCGCCCTCGACCGCCGGGTCGGGGTGTCCAGCCCCTGGGACCCGCTGGTCGACGTCCTCGTGCACAGCCAGGACGTCGCCCGCCCGCTCCGCCGCCGGCTGCCGACACCACCGGAGCTCGCCGTCCCGGCGCTGCAGCACGTGTGGTCCAACGTCTTCTACGGCCGCCCGTCCCGGCGGTTCGGCGGGGTTCGCCTGGTGGCCACCGACACCGCCTGGGCGGAGGGTGCGGGACCGGAGGTGCGCGGCACCGCCGGAGACCTCCTGCTGCTGGCCACCGGCCGGTCGGTCTCGGCCTCTGGGGTCACCGGGCCGGGAGCCGGGGAGGCCGCCGCCCGGCTCCGCTCCTGACCTGCAGTCGGGGGCCGATACGGTGTGCGCCGTGCAGCTGACCGTCGTCGACCACCCGATCGCCCGCGCCCGACTGTCGCGGATGCGCGACGAGCGCACCGACAACGCCGCCTTCCGGGCCGCGCTGCGGGAGCTCACCCAGATCCTGGTCTACGAGGCCAGCCGCGACCTCGCGGTCGCCGAGGAGCCGATCACCACCCCGGTCACCGACACCACCGGCTACCGGCTG
The DNA here is from genome assembly GCF_026967985.1 of Modestobacter sp. VKM Ac-2984. GTDB lineage: Bacteria > Actinomycetota > Actinomycetes > Mycobacteriales > Geodermatophilaceae > Modestobacter. Next base: position 294,638 of record NZ_JAPVBJ010000005.1, read on the forward strand.
GCCGCGCCGCCGCTGATCGTGCCGGTGCTGCGGGCCGGGCTCGGCATGGCCGACACCGCGCACGGGATGCTGCCGGAGTCGCAGATGGGCTTCGTCGGGCTGGCCCGCAACGAGGTCACCTTCCAGCCCGAGGCCTACATGGCCTCGCTGCCCGAGTCGCTGGTCGGCCGCCAGGTGTTCGTGCTCGACCCGATGCTGGCCACCGGCGGGTCGCTGGTGCACTGCTGCTCCCTGCTCACCGCCCGCGGCTGCACCGAGATCACCGTGCTCTGCGCGCTGGCCGCCCCGGAGGGGATCAAGCGGCTGGAGGAGAGCGGCCTGCCGCTGCGCGTCTTCACCGCCAGCATCGACGAGCGGCTCAACGAGGACGCCTACATCGTCCCCGGCCTCGGGGATGCGGGCGACCGCCAGTTCGGCGCGGTCTAGGGCATGCGGTTCGGGGTGCTCGGCACCGGCTTCTGGGCGAGTGAGGTGCACGCCACCTCCCTGGCCGGGCACCCGGACGCCGAGTTGGTCGGCGTGTGGGGTCGGGACCTGGCCAAGGCGAAGGCGGTCGGGGCGCAGTTCGACGTCCCGGGGACCGACGACGTCGACGCCCTGCTCGCCGACGTGGACGCGGTCAGCTTCGCGCTGCCCCCGGACGTGCAGGCGCCGCTCGTCGAGCGGGCGGCCGCCGCAGGCAAGCACCTGCTGCTGGAGAAACCGGTCGCGCTGTCGGTCGCCGCGGCCGACCGGGTGGTCGCCGCGGTCGAGGCGGCCGGGGTCGCCTCGGTGGTCTTCTTCACCAACCGCTTCCGGACGGCGACCTCCACCTGGCTCGAGCAGGCGTCCCGCACCACCCTGGCCGGTGGGGCGGTCACCTGGCTGGGCCGGCTGGCCGGATCGCCGTTCGAGACCCCGTGGCGCCTGGAGCACGGCGCGCTGTGGGACCTCGGACCGCACGCGCTCTCCCTGCTCGTCCCCGCGCTCGGACCGGTGACCGCAGTCCAGGCCGGCGCCGGGCTGGGCGACACCGTGCACCTGGTGCTCACCCACCCCGAGGGCCGCGCGAGCACGGTGACCGTCTCGGCGACCGTGGGAGAGCTGGCCATCGGCATCGACATCTGGGTGCACGGGGACGCCGGCCGGCTGGTGCTGCTGCCCGAGTCCGGCACCGCGGTCGAGGCCCATGCGGTCGCCGTCGACGAGCTGCAGGCGGCTGCGCTGACCGGCGGGGTGCACCCGTGCGACGTCACCTTCGGGCGGGACGTCGTCCGGGTGCTGGAGGCCGCGCAGCGGTCGTTGCACACCGGCTGCCGGGAGACCGTCGGGGGATGAGCGGGAACGACGGCCGCGGCGGTCTGCTCGGCTGGTACGTGCCCACCGGGCGGATCCGGCGCAGCGACTGGTGGGTCCGCTACGTGCTGCTCATCGGTCTGTTCGGGCTGATGGCCTCGGTCGTGGACGCGCAGTGGTTCCCGGACAGCTACCCGCGGTTCGAGGACCGGGAGGGCGTCGTCGACGTGGACGTCCTCTGGTTCTTCCCCGAGGAGGGCGGGCCGGTGACCGCGCTCGTCGCCCTGGTGCTCGCCGTGCCGAACGTCGCGGCCACCGTCACCCGGTTGCACGACCGCGACCACTCCGCCTGGTGGCTGCTGTGGAGCCTGCTCCCGGGCATCGGCTGGTTGATCCTGTTGATCACCTGCGGGTTCCTCGGGACCCAGCCGCACCCGAACCGGTACGGGCCACCTCCTCGCTGACACGCGCCGCACGAGGCAGACTGGGTGCGTGGACTTCTGGCAGTGGTACGTGCGCCGCGGGCGCATCGACCGGCGCACCTGGTGGCTGCAGTACGCCCTGCCGATCGGGGCGCTCAGCGTGCTGGCCCTGATGGCCGACGTGGCCCTGGGCAACAGCTCGCTGGAGAGCATCGCCATGGGCGAGACCGGCTACGGCCCGATCGTGACCACGATCGGGCTGCTGGCGATGCCGGCGTCGCTCTCCAGCGGCGCGACCCGGCTGCACGACCGCGGCATGTCCGCGTGGTGGCTGCTGATCGGGCTGGTGCCGCTCTTCGGTCAGCTGGCGCTGCTGGTGATCACCGGCTTCCTGCCCGGCGACGGCGGCCCCAACCGGTACGGTCCGCCGCCGTCCGCGGCCCCGCTGGCAACCCCGCAGCCCGAGCCGGCTCCCGAGCCGGAGCGGCCGCCCTACTGGGGCTGACGCCGGGCGGCTACAGCCCGAGGGCGGCGGCCATCTCCGCGCGCAGCCGGTCCAGCTCGTCCGCGCCCCGGCTGCGGGCGGCCGGCAGCCCGTCGGTGGCGGGCACCGGGACCACGGTCTCCAGGTAGGCCTTGAGCTTCGGCTCGGTCCCGCTGGGGCGCACGATCACCCGCACGCCCTCGCCGGTCAGCCGGACCGCGTCCAGCGGCGGGGTGGCGTGCGCCAGGTCGACCACCTCGACCGGGCGGCCCAGCAGCTGGGCCGGCGGCTGGGCGCGCAGCCGGGCCATCGCGCCGGAGATGAGCGTCAGGTCCTCGACCCGCACCGAGTACTGGCCGGTGGCGTACAGGCCGTGCTCGACCGCCAGCTCGTCGAGCCGGTCGGTCAGCGTGCGTCCCTCGACCGCCAGCTCGGCGGCGAGCAGGGCGACCGCGAGGGCCGCGGAGACGCCGTCCTTGTCGTGCGCCACCGACGGCGACACCGCGTACCCCAGCGCCTCCTCGTAGCCGAAGACCAGCGGCGCTGCCGCCGACCCGGCCCGGATGATCCACTTGAAGCCGGTCGGGGTCTGCTCGAACGGCACGCCGTGCGCGCGGGCGAGCGTGCCCAGCAGCGAGCCGCTCACCAGCGAGTTCGCGTAGGTGCCGCGCACGCCGCGGCGGAGCAGCCAGTCGCCCAGCAGCGCGCCGACCTCGTCGCCGGTCAGCTGGCGCCCGCCCGCCACCACCGAGCAGCGGTCCGCGTCCGGGTCCTCGGCGATCGCGACGTCGGCGCCGGTGCGGTCGGCCAGTGCGGTCAGCAGGTCGACCGCGCCCGGCTCCTCCGGGTTGGGGAAGGCGACCGTCGGGAACGCCGGGTCGGGCCGGTCCTGCTCCGCGACGCAGTGCAGCGCGGCGAAGCCGGCGGTCTCGAACACCTGCTGGGTGGTCGCCGAGCCCACCCCGTGCATCGCCGTGTAGGCGACCACGAGACGCCGGCGGGCCGCCGCGTCCACCCGGTCGGGCTCCAGGGCGCGCACCACCGCGGCGACGTAGTCGGCCTCGACGTCGTCGCCGAGAGTGGTCCACTCGTCCCCGAGCGGGATGTCGCGGGCGGGGCCGGTGGCCGCGATCGCGGCCTCGATCTCCCGGTCGGCCGGCGGCACCAGCTGCGCACCGTCGGCGAGGTAGACCTTGTAGCCGTTGTCCTGCGGCGGGTTGTGGCTGGCAGTCACCATCACCCCGGCGGCCGCGCCCAGGTGCCGGACGGCGTAGGACAGCACCGGCGTGGGCAGCGGGCGGGGCAGCACGGAGACGGCGAACCCGGCGCCGGAGAGCACCGCGGCGGAGACGTGCGCGAACTCGTCGGAGCGGTGCCGGGCGTCGTAGCCGATGACCACGCCGCGGCCGCCCTGGCCGGTGTCGGCGAGGTGCCGGGCCAGGCCGGCGGCCGCGCGGCTGACCACGGCGGCGTTCATCCCGGCCGGACCGGCGCGCAGCGGGCCGCGCAGCCCGGCGGTGCCGAAGGTCAGCGGGCCGGTGAACCGGCGGGCCAGCTCGGCCTCGTCCCCCGCGGCGACGAGCGCCTCGATCTCGGCGCGGTCACCGGCGTGCGGGTCGGCGGCCGCCCAGGCGCGGGCGGTGGTCAGCAGGTCGGTCATCGCGGGCCTCCACTGGGCTGGACCGGGCCCTGCGCCGCCTCGACCACGTCGACGTCCACGCCCGGCAGGGTGTACTCCCCGCCGACCCGGGCGTGCACCGGGTCGGCCGGGTCCGCCTCGCCCTGGGCGGCGATCAGCTCGGCGGCGTAGGCCTCGGCGTCGTCGGCTGGTTCGTAGCCCAGCGCGCGGGCGGCGGTGAGGTCCCACCAGCCGCGGGTGTTCGCCGAGACGCCCCAGACCACCCGGAAGCCGGGTGAGGGGGTGCGCAGTGCCGCGTCGACCAGCCGAACGGTGTCGCCGGGGGAGAGCCAGGTGGCCAGCTGGCGGACCGTCGTCGGCCGGGGGAACGCGCTGCCGATCCGCAGGCAGACGACGTCCAGGCCGTACCGGTCGGCGTACAGCGAGCCGAGCGCCTCCATCGTCACCTTGGCCACGCCGTAGTAGGTGTCCGGTCGCGGCGGTGCGTCGGCCTCGGTGAGCAGGCCGGAGGCCGGCCGGGGGGTGAAGCCGCTGGCGTGGTTGCTGCTGGCCAGCACCACCCGGGGGACGCCGGCGCGCCGGGCGGCCTCCAGCGCGGTGCGGGTGGTCTCGATGTGCGAGCGCACGATGGCCGGCCAGGTCGCCTCGCCGAGGATCCCGGCCAGGTGGACCACCGCGGCCGCCCCCTGCGCCGCCGCGGTCATCGCGGGCAGGTCGGCGGCGTCGGCCACCAGGTGCTCCTCGCCCGGGCGCGGCTCCTCGATCGGCACCACGTCCAGGCTGCGCAGTGCCCAGCCCCGCTCGGGCAGCCCCCCGCGCAGCGCCGTCCCCAACCCGCCTGCGGCGCCGGTGACCAGGACCGGACCGGTCACGGCATCCGCCCGATCAGCTCCACCAGGAAGGCGCCCAGCCGGCCGGCCGCGGCGTTGCCGGCCTCCAGCACCTCCAGGTGGTCCAGCGCCTCGCCGGTGATGCCGGCGGCGGCGTTGGTGACCATCGACAGGCCGAACACCTCCATCCCGGCCGCCCGGGCGGCGATCGCCTCCAGCGCGGTGGACATGCCGACCAGGTCCGCGCCCAGCGTGGTGAGCATCCGGATCTCGGCCGGGGTCTCGAAGTGCGGGCCGGGCAGCGCGGCGTAGACGCCCTCGGTCAGCGACGGGTCGATCTCCCGGGCCAGGGTGCGCAGCCGCGCGGAGTACAGGTCGGTGAGGTCGACGAAGGTCGCGCCCACCAGCGGCGAGCGGGCGGTCATGTTGAGGTGGTCGCTGATCAGCACGGCCTGCCCGACCCGGTGGTCGGGGGCCAGGCCGCCGGCGGCGTTGGTGAGGACGACGGTGCGCACCCCGGCCGCCGCGGCGGTGCGGATGCCGTGCACCACCGGCTCGACCCCGCGGCCCTCGTACAGGTGTGTGCGGCCGAGGAAGAGCAGCACCTTGCGCGCACCGACCTGGACCGAGCGGATCTCCCCGCCGTGGCCGGTGACGGTCGGGGCGGCGAACCCGGGCAGGTCGCCGATGGCCACGCTGGCCAGCGTCTCGCCGAAGGCGTCGGCAGCCGGCGCCCAGCCCGAGCCCATCACCACCGCGACGTCGTGGTCCCCGCCCAGGGCGGCGGTCAGCTGCTCGGCCGCCGAGGCGGCGAGGGCGGCGGGGTCGGGAACGGCGGGGGCGGTCGGCGTGCTCACGGGCCGAAACTAGCCCAGCGGCTGTCGACCCCCGCGGGCGAGCGGCGGACGCCCGACCTCCGGTCGCCCGGCCCGGCGAGCCGGTCAGAGGTCCCGGACGTCGCTCTCCACTGCCTCGAAGGCCTTGCGGGCGGCGATGAGGACCGGGTCCCAGACCGGGGCGAACGGGGGTGCGTAGGACAGGTCGAGGGACAGGATCTCGTCGACCGTCATCTCGTTCCAGATCGAGACGGCCAGGGCGTCGATCCGCTTGGCGGACCCGGGGCCCCCGACGACCTGGGCGCCCAGCAGCCGCCCACTGCGCCGCTCGGCGATCATCTTGAGCCGGATGGGCTGGGCGCCGGGGAAGTAGCCGGCCGTGGTGGTCGAGTCGACCGACGCCGTCACGAACGCGTAGCCGGCCTGCCGCGCCTCCTCGCTGGACAGGCCGGTGCGGGCGACCTCCAGATCGCACACCTTGGTGATCGCGGTGCCGATCACGCCGGGGAAGGTGGCGTACCCCCCGCCGATGTTGATCCCGGCCACCCGGCCCTGCTTGTTGGCGTGCGTGCCCAGCGCCACCACCATCCGCTGGCCCGACAGCCGGTGCCGCGACTCCACGCAGTCCCCGGCCGCCCAGACCCCCTCCACCTCGGTGTGCATCCGGGCGTCGACGGCGATGCCGCCGGAGATGCCCAGCGGGATCCCCGCCTCCCGGGCCAGTCCGACGTTGGGTCGCACCCCCAGGCCGAGCACGACCAGATCGGCGGGCAGCTCCCGCCCGCCCGCGGTCAGCACCGCACAGGCCCGTCCGTCGGTGCCGACGTCGACGGCGACGACCTCCTCGCTCATCACCAGCTCGATGCCCTCGGCGCGCACGGCGTCGGCGATGAACTGCCCGACGTCGGGGTCGAACGTGCCCACCGGGGTGGCCGAGCGGTCCACCACCGCGACGTCCAGGCCGCGGACCCGGCACGCCTCGGCGATCTCCAGCCCGATGTAGCCCCCGCCCACCACCACGACCCGGCGCACCCGCCCGCTGTCGAGCTCGGCGCGCAGCGCCACCCCGTCGTCCAGGACCTGGACGCCGTACACCCCGTCGGCGTCGATGCCGGGCACGGGCGGGCGCATCGGCACGCTGCCGGTGGCGTAGACCAGCTCGTCGAAGGGCTCGCTGCCCCGTCCGCCGCCGTCCAGGTCCCGCCAGGTGACCGTGCGGCGGTCCAGGTCGATGCCGGTCACCTCGGTGCGCATCCGCACGTCGATGCCCATGGCGCGGTGCTGGTCGGGTGTGCGGGCGATCAGCGCCGCCTCTCTCTCCACCGTGCCGCTGATCCAGTAGGGGATCCCGCAGGCGGAGTAGGAGGTCGCGCGGCCGCGCTCGAACATCACCACGTCGAGGTCGGCGCACCGCTTCCTGGCCTGCGAGGCAGCGCTGCCACCCGCGGCGTCCCCACCGATGACCACCAGTCGCCGTCGCACAGTCCGGACTGTAGGGCCACATCTCGCGGACGCGCTGCCGTGGACCGGCGGCTGTCCGGCGTCCCTCCTAGACTCGCGGGGTGCAGATCCCCTTCCACTCGTCCGAGCGCGCCAGCCTGGGAGTGGAGTGGGAGCTGCAGCTGATCGACCCGCAGACCCGCGAGCTCACCTCCGGCGCCGTCGAGATCCTCGCCGAGCTCACCCCCGACGGCATGGACGAGCACCCCAAGGCCAAGCACGAGCTGCTGCAGTCGACGGTCGAGATCATCACCGGGGTCTGCACCACCGTCGCCGAGGCGAAGGCCGACCTGGCCGGCACCCTGGCCGAGGTGGTCGCCGCCGCCGAGCGGCGCGGCCTGGGCGTGATGTGCGCCGGCAGCCACCCCTTCACCCGGTGGGACAGCCAGGAGATCTCGCCGAAGGAGCGCTACGCCGAGCTCGTCGAGCGGATGCAGTGGCCGGCCCGGCGCCTGCAGATCTTCGGGGTGCACGTGCACGTCGGCGTCCGCTCGCCCGACAAGATCATCCCGATCGTCAACGCGCTGACCCAGTACGTGCCGCACTTCCTGGCGTTGTCGGCGTCCTCGCCCTACTGGTCCGGCTGCGACACCGGGCTGGCGTCGGCCCGCACCAAGGTCTTCGAGGCGATGCCGACCGCCGGGCTGCCGTACCAGCTGGCCGACTGGTCGGAGTTCGAGGAGTACATGGGCACGCTGATCGACGCCGGCGCCATCGAGAGCGTCCGCGAGGTGTGGTGGGACATCCGCCCGCACCCGGACTTCGGCACCGTCGAGCTGCGGATCTGCGACGGCCTGCCGACCCTCGACGAGATCGGCGCGGTCGCCGCGCTGGCCCAGTGCCTGGTCGAGCAGTTCGACACCCAGCTCGACCGCGGCTACACCCTGCCCTCACCGACGGACTGGATCGTGCGCGAGAACAAGTGGCGGGCGGTGCGCTACGGGATGGACGCTCAGATCGTCGTCGACGAGCAGGGCACCGTGCGCCCGGTGCGCGAGGCGATCGCCGACCTGGTCGATGAGCTGCTGCCGACCGCCCGCAAGCTGGGCTGCGAGGCCGAGCTGGTCGACGCCCGGCGGGTCCTGGACGCCGGCGCCTCCTACCAGCGCCAGCGAGCCGTGGCCGCTGCGCACGACGGTGCACTGGCCCCGGTGGTCGACAGCCTGCTCGCCGAGCTCCGCGACGGGCTGCCGGCGACGGGGGCGGCGTGAGCGGCGGGGAGACGGCCAGCTCGACAGAGGTGCTCGGCCGGGCCGTCGACACCTGGTCGCAGGCACACCACCCCGAGCTGGTCGCCGTCCGCCGGCACCTGCACGCCCACCCCGAGCTGGGGTTCGCCGAGCACGAGACGACCGCCTTCCTCGAGCAGCGGCTCACCGCGGCGGGCCTGGCGCCCCGCCGGCTGAAGTCCGGCACCGGGCTGGTCTGTGACGTCGGGGGCGACCCGGACGCCGGGCCGGTCGTCGTGCTGCGCGCCGACATCGACGCGCTGCCGCTGGCCGACCTCAAGGACGTCCCGTACGCCTCCACCCGCGAGGGGCTCTGCCACGCGTGCGGCCACGACGTGCACACCACGGTGCTGCTCGGCGTCGCGCTGGCGCTGGCCTCGCTGGACGAGCTGCCCGGCACCGTGCGCTGCGTCTTCCAGCCCGCGGAGGAGCAGGTCCCCGGCGGCGGGCTGGAGGTCGTCGACGAGGGGGTGCTGGCCGGCGCGACCCGGGCGTTCGCGCTGCACTGCGACCCCTCGCTGACGGCCGGTTCGGTCGGCCTGCGCACCGGGGCGATCACCGCGGCCTGTGACCGGGTGGAGGTGACGCTCACCGGGCCCGGCGGGCACACCGCCCGGCCGCAGTTGACCGTCGACCTGGTGCACGCGATGGGTCAGGTGGTCACCGAGGTCCCCGGGCTGCTGTCCCGGCTGGTCGACCCGCGCGCCGGCGTCTCCCTGGTGTGGGGCGCGATCAGCGCCGGGGTGGCGGCCAACACCATCCCGGAGACCGGGCAGCTGCGCGGCACGCTCCGGGTGCTCGACCGCGCGGTGTGGAGCGAGGCCGAGGACCTGGTGCGCCGGCTGGTCACCGAGGTCGCCACGGCGTCCGGGGCACGGGTGGCGATCGACTACGTGCGCGGGGTGCCGCCGGTGGTCAACGACCCGCGCAGCGTGGCCCTGCTCCGCTCCGCGGCGCTGGAGACGGTGGGCAGCGAGGGCGTGGCACTGTCCCCGCAGAGCATGGGCGGGGAGGACTTCGGCTGGTTCGCCGAGGTGCTGCCGATCGCGCTCGCCCGGCTGGGCACGCACGGCAGCGGCGAGACGTTGGACCTGCACCGCGGCACCTTCGACGTCGACGAGCGGGCGATCGGGGTCGGGGTCCGGTTGCTGGCCCGCACGGCGCTGCACGCGCTGGCGGCCGACGCCGTACCCGCTGGTACGCCCGTCGGTCCGGCCCTGTAGACCTCTTCCGACGCACTTCCCTCAGGCACCTGAGAGGCGGGGACCCGACGATGAGCTCCACCGACCAGCGACCTGCGCGGCCCGGCGGCGGGCCGCCGGCCGAGCCCGCGGCGCCCGACGTGCTGACCCTCGCCGGGGACTTCCCCGCGGCGAGCCGGGAGCAGTGGCGCGACCTGGTGGCCGGCGTGCTGCGCAAGGCCGGCCGGGACCAGCTGCCCGACCCGGTGGAGGAGGCGCTGGCCCGCACCGTCGCCACCGGGGTCACCGTCGCTCCGCTCTACACCGCCGAGGACGCCGGGGACCTGCCCGCGCTGGCCGGCGTGCCCGGGCTACCGCCGTTCGTCCGCGGCTCGCGGGCCGGCGCCGCCGGGGTGACCGCGGCCGGTGGCGCCGACGCCGACGTGCCCGCCGGCTGGGACGTGCGGCAGCGGCACGCCGACCCCGACGTGGCGCGCACCCGGGAGGCGATCGCCGCGGACCTGGAGAACGGCGTCTCCTCGCTGTGGCTGGTGGTCGGCGACGGCGCAGTGCCGGCGGATGCGCTGGGCGAGGTGCTCGCCGACGTCCTGCTGGACCTGGCCCCGGTGACCCTGCAGGGCGGGCCGTCCGCCGCGGAGGCCTTCCTGACGCTGGTCGAAGGGCGCACCGACCTGGCGCCGGGCGGCTGTCTGGGGCTGGACCCGCTGAGCGTGCAGGCGGCGACGGGGGAGCCGCAGGACCTCACCGGCCTGGCCGACCTGGCCCGCCGCGCCCCGGCGGGCTGGCGCACCGTCGTCGTCGACGGGACGGTGTTCGCCGACGCCGGTGGCTCGGTGGTGGAGGAGCTCGGCTGCGCGGCCGCCGCCGGGGTGGCCTACCTGCGGGCGCTCACCGAGGGCGGGCTGGACGTGTCCGACGCCTTCGGCCAGCTGGAGTTCCGGCTGTCGGCCAGCGCCGACCAGTTCACGACGATCGCCGCGCTGCGCGCCGCACGCCGGCTGTGGGACCGGGTGGGCGAGGCGAGCGGCGTGCCACCGGAGGCCCGGGCGATGCGTCAGCACGCGGTCACCTCGAACGTGATGGTCACCCGGCACGACCCGTGGGTGAACATGCTGCGCACCACGGTGGCCTGCTTCGCCGCCGGGGTCGGTGGTGCCGACGTGGTGACGGTGCAGCCCTTCGACGCCGCGCTCGGGCTGCCGGACGCCTTCGCCCGGCGGATCGCCCGCAACACCCAGGCACTGCTGGTCGAGGAGGGGCACCTGGCCCGGGTGCTCGACCCGGCCGGTGGCTCCTGGTACGTCGAGTCGCTGACCGAGTCCCTCGCCCAGGCCGCCTGGGCCTGGTTCACCGAGGTGGAGCGGGCCGGCGGGCTGGCGGCGGCGCTGACGTCCGGGCTGGTCGCCGACCGGATCGGCGCCGCGTGGGCGGAGCGGCAGGAGCGGGTCGCGCACCGCACCGACGCGATCACCGGGGTCACCGAGTTCCCGAACCCGACCGAGGTGCTCCCCGCCCGTCGTCCGGCCGCCGAGGCGCTGCCGCCGGCCCCAGGCGGGCTGCCGCGGGTGCGGGCCGCGCAGGCGTTCGAGCAGCTGCGCGACCGGGTCGAGTCCGTCGATCCCCGCCCTCGGGTGCACCTGGCCACGATCGGGCCGGTCGCCCGGCACACCGCCCGGGCCACGTTCGCGGCCAACCTCTTCGGTGCGGGCGGGCTGGCGGCGCCGACCGGGGACGGGGTGGACGGGCTCGCCGGGACGACGGTGGCCTGCATCTGCGGCAGCGACCGCGACTACGCGGACTCCGCCACCCCGCTCGCCGCCGAGCTGCGGGCCGCCGGTGCCACTCAGGTCTGGCTGGCCGGGCCGCCGTCCCTGGCGGTGGACGGGGTCGACGGGTACCTGTACGCCGGGTGCGACGCCCTGGAGGTCCTGGGGCAGGTCGTGGCTCAGTTGCTCCCGAGGGGCCAAGATCGCGATCTTGGCCCTACAAACGGCCAGGAGGTGCCGGCGTGAGTGCGATCCCCGACTTCAGCGGGCTGGAGCTGGGCCGCCCGCAGCCGACGGCCACGTCGGACGACTGGGCGAAGGCCTACGCCGACGCCACCGGCCGGGACGTCGGCGAGGCGACCTGGCAGACGCCGGAGGGGATCGCCGTCCCCCCGCTGTTCACCCAGGACCACCTCGCCGAACTGGACTTCCTCGGCACCTTCCCCGGCGTCGCGCCCTACCTGCGCGGGCCCTACCCGACTATGTACACCACCCAGCCGTGGACGGTCCGGCAGTACGCCGGCTTCTCCACCGCGGCGGCGTCCAACGCCTTCTACCGGCGCAACCTGGCCGCCGGGCAGAAGGGGCTCTCGGTCGCCTTCGACCTGCCCACCCACCGCGGCTACGACTCCGACCACCCGCGCGTGCCCGGCGACGTCGGGATGGCCGGGGTGGCGATCGACTCGATCCTGGACATGCGTCAGCTCTTCGACGGCATCCCGCTGGACAAGATGAGCGTGTCGATGACGATGAACGGCGCCGTCCTGCCGGTGCTGGCGCTCTACGTCGTCGCCGCCGAGGAGCAGGGGGTGAGTCCGGACCAGCTCACGGGGACGATCCAGAACGACATCCTCAAGGAGTTCATGGTCCGCAACACCTACATCTACCCGCCGAAGCCCTCGATGCAGATCATCAGCGACATCTTCCGGTTCACCTCGACGCAGATGTCGCGGTTCAACTCGATCTCCATCTCCGGCTACCACATCCAGGAGGCCGGGGCGACGGCCGACCTGGAGCTGGCCTACACCCTCGCCGACGGGGTGGAGTACCTGCAGGCGGGCAAGGCGGCGGGGCTGGACGTCGACGTCTTCGCGCCGCGGCTGAGCTTCTTCTGGGGCATCGGCATGAACTTCTTCATGGAGGTCGCCAAGCTGCGGGCCGGCCGGCTGCTCTGGGCGAAACTGGTGCGCGAGGCCGGGGCGCAGAACCCGAAGTCGATGTCGTTGCGCACCCACTGCCAGACGTCGGGCTGGTCGCTGACCGCGCAGGACGTCTACAACAACGTCGTCCGCACCTGCCTGGAGGCGATGGCGGCCACCCAGGGGCACACCCAGTCGCTGCACACCAACGCCCTGGACGAGGCGCTGGCGCTGCCGACGGACTTCTCCGCCCGGATCGCCCGCAACACCCAGCTGCTGCTGCAGCAGGAGTCCGGGACGACGCGGGTCATCGACCCGTGGGGCGGGTCGGCGTACGTGGAGAAGCTGACCTACGACCTGGCCCGGCGCGCGTGGGCGCACATCCAGGAGGTCGCCGAGCACGGGGGCATGGCGCAGGCGATCGACGACGGCATCCCGAAGCTGCGGATCGAGGAGGCCGCGGCCCGCACCCAGGCCCGGATCGACTCCGGCCGCCAGCCGGTGATCGGGGTGAACAAGTACCGGGTGGAGTCCGACGAGGCGGTCGACGTCCTCCGGGTCGACAACGCCGACGTGCTCGCCCAGCAGAAGGCGAAGCTGGCCGAGCTGCGCGCCTCCCGGGACGGCGCCGCGGTGACCGAGGCGCTGGGCCGGCTGACCGACGCCGCCCGCGCCGCCGCAGAGGGACGGCGCGGGGACGAGCTGTCGTCGAACCTGCTGGCGCTGGCCGTCGACGCCGCGCGGGCGAAGGCGACGGTGGGGGAGATCTCCGACGCGCTGGAGGCGGTCTACGGCCGGCACTCCGGTCAGGTGCGCACCATCTCCGGTGTGTACCGCGATGAAGCCGGCGCCTCGGGCCCGGTCGAGGAGACCCGGCGGGTGGCTGCTGCGTTCGCCGAGGCGGAGGGCCGCCGCCCGCGCATCCTGGTGGCCAAGATGGGCCAGGACGGGCACGACCGCGGGCAGAAGGTGATCGCCACCGCCTTCGCCGACCTCGGCTTCGACGTCGACGTCGGCCCGCTGTTCCAGACCCCGGAGGAGGTCGCCCGGCAGGCGGTGGAGGCCGACGTGCACGTCGTCGGCGTCTCCTCCCTCGCCGCCGGGCACCTCACCCTGGTGCCCGCGCTGCGGGACGCGCTCGCCGAGCTCGGGGCCGACGACGTGCTGGTCGTGGTGGGCGGGGTGATCCCGCCCGACGACGTCCCGACGCTGAAGGAGATGGGCGCGGCCGCGGTCTTCCCGCCCGGCACGGTGATCGCCGAGGCCGCGCAGGACCTGCTCCGCACCCTGTCCGCCCGGCTCGGCCACGCGTGACCGGGGGCCAAAGTCGCGACTTTGGCCCCCGGACCGGCCGGCCCGTCGACGTCCCCGGGCTGACCGAGGGGGTGCTCGCCGGGGGCCGGCGGGCGATGGCACGGGCGATCACGCTGGTCGAGTCGCGGCGGGCTGACCACCGGGAGGCCGCCCAGGAGCTCCTGGTGCAGCTGCTGCCGCACGCCGGGAACGCCCGGCGGGTGGGGATCAGCGGCGTCCCCGGGGTCGGGAAGTCGACGTTCATCGACTCCCTCGGCGTCGACCTGACCGCGGCGGGGTCGAAGGTCGCGGTGCTCGCCGTCGACCCGTCGTCGGCCCGGTCCGGTGGCTCGATCCTGGGCGACAAGACCCGGATGGCCCGGTTGGCCGTCGACCCGGATGCGTTCATCCGGCCGGCGCCCACCGCGGGCACGCTGGGCGGGGTGGCCCAGGCGACCCGGGAGTCGATGGTCGTCGTCGAGGCGGCCGGGTACGACGTCGTCCTGGTGGAGACCGTCGGCGTCGGGCAGTCGGAGGTGACCGTCGCGGAGATGGTCGACTCCTTCCTGTTCCTCACCCTGGCCCGCACCGGGGACCAGCTGCAGGGGATCAAGCGCGGGATCCTGGAGATCGCCGACGTGATCGCGGTCAACAAGGCCGACGGCCCGGCTGAGGTCGACGCGCGCCGCGCCGCCCGCGAGCTGGCCGGGGCGATCCGGATGCTGCGCGGGCACACCGAGTGGGACGTCCCGGTGCTCACCTGCGCCGGGCTCAGCGGCGCCGGGCTGGCCGAGGTGTGGGCGAAGATCGTCGAGCACCAGGACCGGATGCGGGCCTCGGGTCAGCTGGTGGAGCGGCGCCGGGCGCAGCAGGTGCGCTGGACCTGGCAGCTGGTCCGCGACGGGCTGGAGCACCAGCTGCGCGAGCACCCCGCGGTGCGGTCGGCGACGCCGGAGCTGGAGGCGGCAGTGCTGGCCGGCGAGCTCACCCCGGCGCTGGCCGCCCGGCGGCTGCTGGAGGCGTTCGGGAGCTCTCCCATCGGATCGCCGCTGGGCGACGATCTCGGCGACCGGACCTAGGCGACCGACGGGAGGCGGTGGATCGGTGGCTCCGAGGAAGAGCTCCCGACACCCGCGTGCGGTGACTCCGTGGTCGATCCGAGTCCGGCTTCCGGCTCCCGTACTCTGACGTATCGGTAGTCGTACGCTGACGGTCGGTCAACGAGGGTGAGGGCGAGGGTGCGCGAGCGCGACCGGTGGAAGGCAGCTGGGTGGCGCGCCCGACAGGGGATCACGGTGCTCTCGGTCGTCTGCAGCGTCATCGTCGGGGTGACGTGCTGGCCCCTCTCCACGGTGTCGGCGACCTCCACTGTCGAGAGGGCCGTCGAGGCAGCTGACCCCTACGTGTTCGGGATCGGGGACTCCCTCATGGAGCAGTGCCGGGAAGGCATGGGCCTGGGAGAGCGCTCTGTCGGGTACGCGGCGTGGCCAGGCGCGACGTCGACGGACCTGATCGGACGCCTGACCGGTGCGGAGCCCACCTGGCCGGACTGGACTGTGACAGAAGGCTCTCTGCACGAGGAACGCGCATGGTTGGAAGAGGCGGGCTCGCTGCTGATCTCCCTGGGCACCAACGACGTGAAGGAGCTGACTCTCGACGAGTGGCGCGCCAACGTCGCGTGGTTCATGAACGAGGCGCATGGTCGGCCGGTTCTCTGGTTCACCATCCACAACCCGGTGTTCCCCGAGGCGACCGAGCGGTTCAACGATGAGCTGCGTGTGGCAGCGGCGAGCTCGCCCAACCTGATCTTGCTGGACTGGGCCGGTTGGGCTGAGCGTCATCCGGGTGCACTGTTGCCCGACGGCGTGCACCTGGCCACCTTCGAGCATGGCTGTCAGCGTGGTCGGCATCTGCTCGCAGAAGAAGCTGTGCCTGCGTACCGCACCGTCGATGAGCATCGCTCCGAGAGCGGGGCGTCCGACGACGGCGACCCTCCGTCTGACCGCGCTCGGCATGCGACGGTGCGGGACCGCTGACGGGGTGCGTCAGCGCGTCGCGGAACTGACGCGCCCGCGTCGGTGGACGGCGGTGACCGCTCGGGCAGGGACAATGAAGGTCGCAGACGTCAAACCAGGCTTGGAGCAACGACCATGACCCGCATCGTCATCATCGGCGGCGGCCCGGCTGGGTACGAGGCCGCGCTCGTCGCCGCCCAGCTCGGTGCGGACGTCACCGTCGTCGAGCGCGACGGCATCGGCGGCGCCAGCGTGCTGACCGACTGCGTGCCGTCGAAGACCTTCATCGCCTCCGCCGGTGCGATGACCTGGGTGCGCGACTCCGTCGCCCTGGGGGTCACCGGCACCGATCTGGGGCGGGCGGCGCTGGACCTGGGGACGGTGAACAGCCGGATCAAGGGGCTGGCCGTCGCGCAGTCCTCCGACATCCACCACCGCCTGGAGTCGGAGGGGGTGCGGATCATCCGTGCCTCGGCCCGGCTCGCCGACGAGGCGCGCGGGCTGACCGTGCACCGGGTCGAGGTCGTGGACGCGGACGGGCAGGTCGCCGAGACGCTGGAGGGCGACGTCGTCCTGATCGCCACCGGCGCCGACCCGCGGGTGCTGCCGGGTGCCGAGCCGGACGGCGAGCGGATCCTGTCCTGGCGCGACGTCTACGAGCTCCAGGAGATGCCCGAGCACCTGATCGTGATCGGTTCCGGCGTCACCGGTGCGGAGTTCGCCTCCGGTTACCTCGAGGCCGGTGTGCCGGTCACCCTGGTGTCCTCCCGCGACCAGGTGCTGCCCGGGGAGGACGCCGACGCTGCGGCGGTCGTGGAGGAGGTCTTCCAGTCCCGGGGTGGCCGGATCGCCGAGCGCAGCCGCGCGGACAAGGTCGTGCGCACCGAGAAGGGGGTGCGGGTCGAGCTGACCGACGGCCGCGTCGTCGAGGGCTCGCACGCGCTGATGACCGTGGGCACCGTGCCCAACAGCGGTGGGATGAACCTGGAGGCCAGCGGCGTCGAGCTGACGCCCGCCGGGCACATCGTCGTCGACCGGGTCTCCCGCACCACCGTCGCCGGCGTCTACGCCGCCGGCGACGTGACCGGGGTCTTCCAGCTCGCCTCCGTCGCCGCCATGCAGGGCCGGATCGCCATGTGGCACGCCCTCGGCGAGGCGGTCGCGCCGATCCGGCTGAAGACCGTCTCGGCCAACGTCTTCACCCACCCGGAGATCGCCACGGTCGGTGTGCAGGAGAAGACGCTGACCGAGGACGCCGACGTGGAGGTCGTGCGGCTGCCGCTGGCGACCAACGCCCGGGCCAAGATGGGCGACCTGCACAGCGGCTTCGTCAAGCTGTTCACCCGCCGCTCCACCGACGTCGTCGTCGGCGGTGTCGTCGTCGCGCCCGGTGCGTCGGAGCTGATCCTGCCGATCGCGCTGGCCGTCACCAAGGGCCTCACCGCCGGAGACCTGGCGCAGACCTTCGCGATCTACCCGTCGCTGTCCGGGTCGATCACCGAGGCCGGCCGGCGGCTGATGGGCATCGAGGACGAGCACAGCTGATCCCGGCTCGCCGCCGCTGAGGGGCTCGGTGCGCGTGTTGCGCATCCGCAGCCGTGGGGTCGCGCTGCGACACGGCACGGGTGGATCGCTCCAGTTCTGCTGGCGCAGTGCCGATCACCACCGAGGTCCCTTCTCGGTCAGGAGCTCTTCGTGCACTTCGACAACCAGCTGCGCCTCCGTTCCGTGAGGCTCACCGCGGTCTCCGTCGTGCTGGCGGGGGTGCTCGCGACAGGGCCGACGGCCGCCCGAGGGGACGAGGCATCGGCCACGCCGACCGCCCCTTCGGCCACGGACGCCCCGGTGGCCGAGCCTGGGGACACGGTGGTGGGTGAGCTGGTCCAGGCATACGCCGATCCAGCTCCGCCCTCGGCAGGCCACGAGGCTGAGGCCGGGCCCCACGAGACCGGCCATGACGAGACCGGGCACGAAGACACGCTGCTCAGCTGGGTGCAGACCGATTCTGGCGACACCGTCCGGGTCCCGACCGAGGACGTCGCCGAGGTGCCCACCGGCGCGATGGTGGAAGCCACGGTCGGTGAGCCCGTCGAGGACCAGGCGGCGGCCGACGGCTACGCCCCCGCGCTGGAGGTCCTCTCCGCCGAGGTCATCGCTGAGCCCGTACCCGACCAGCAGACGACGGCGGAGACCATCGCCCCGGTGAACCACCCGGTGACGGTGGTGATGCTCCAGCCGGCCGGTGCTGCCCGTGACTCCACGAGTCTCGCTCAGGTCGTCGCGGCGGTCAACGGACCGGTCGGTGACTTCTGGGAACAGCAGAGCGGGGGCGTGGTCCGGGTCGGGGTCACCGCGACCGTCGACTGGTTCCAGGGGACGACGACATGCGCCGACCCCTATGCGCTCTGGACCGAGGCCGCGGCCAAGGCAGGCTGGACCTACGCCGCCGGCAGGCACCTGCTGGTCTACGTGCCCGCTGGTGCGCCGGGGTGCTCCTACGGGCTGGGTGAGGTCCGCCAGGACATGAACTCCGGTGGTCGGAGCTACGTCCAGGGCACCATCACCTCCTTGATCGCCCACGAGCTCGGCCACAACTTCGGCCTGGGCCATTCGTCGAAGCTCCAGTGCTCAGCGGCCCTGGAGGGTGCCGGATCGGCGTGCGAGATCGCGTCGTACCACGACTACTACGACGTCATGGGCATCTCCTGGGACGAGGTCGGCTCGCTCAGCGCCTCGCATGCTGCCCAGCTCGGTGCCCTCCCGAACGAGGCACGGACGACCATCACCGCCTCCAGCGCATCGGGCACGTACACGCTCTCCCCGATGTCAGGCGGCGTCGGCACCCGTGTCGTGCAGCTCGTGACTGCCGCCGGCACCGCCTACTGGGTCGAGTACCGCGCGCCGACCGGGCAGGACGCCTGGCTGGGGGACGGGGCACGTAACCGGGTCGGGCTGCAGTCCGGCGTGGTGATCCGTCGGGGCAACCCGGGGTCGCAGGACTCTTCCCTGCTCCTCGACCCGACGCCTGCCAGCTCGACGTACTGGAATGGAGACGTCCGGACGGCGCTGCCCATCGGGACAGTCGTCCCGCTGGCGGGCGGCGTCTTCTCCGTCACCGTGTCGCGGGTCGACCCGGCCGGCGCAGTGGTCGCCGTCTCGGTCGGCTCGCACCCCATCGACGTCAAGTACGCAGCCACCGGCGGCCCCGCAGGCGTGCTGGGTGCAGCGACGTCGGTGCGGCGCTGCGGTCTTCCGGCCGACGGTTGCGCCCAGGACTTCTCCGGTGGCTCGATCTACTGGTCCGCGGCGGCGGGAGCCCGCGTCGTGGCGGGGGAGCTGGGCAGCAGCTGGAAGGACCTGGGGGGGCCGAGCAGTTCGGTGGGTTACCCGGTCACGGACACGTTGTGTGGTCTGCGTGATGGTGGGTGTTACCAGCTGTTCGAGCGGGGGTCGATGTACGACAGTGCGTCGACGGCGCCGCAGGTGGTGCGGGGTGCGGTGCGGGACCGGTGGGTCGCTGCCAAGCTGGAGAACGGTGTGCTGGGTTATCCGACTGGTGCTGAGACGTGTGGTCTCGCGGGGGGCGGGTGCCTGCAGACCTTCACCGGTGGCGTGATCGGCTGGTCCCCGGCGACGGGCGCTCGGGTCCTGCTCGGCGAGATGGGTCAGGCGTGGCGGACCGGGAACGGTGCGGCTGTGGTGGGTCACCCGATCACGGACACGTTGTGTGGTCTGCGTGATGGTGGGTGTTACCAGCTGTTCGAGCGGGGGTCGATGTACGACAGTGCGTCGACGGCGCCGCAGGTGGTGCGGGGTGCGGTGCGGGACCGGTGGGTCGCTGCCAAGCTGGAGAACGGTGTGCTGGGTTATCCGACTGGTGCTGAGACGTGTGGTCTCGCGGCGGGCGGGTGCCTGCAGACCTTCACCGGTGGCGTGATCGGCTGGTCCCCGGCGACGGGCGCTCGGGTCCTGCTCGGCGAGATGGGTCAGGTGTGGCGGACCGGGAACGGTGCGGCTGTGGTGGGTCACCCGATCACGGACACGTTGTGTGGTCTGCGTGATGGTGGGTGTTACCAGCTGTTCGAGCGGGGGTCGATGTACGACAGTGCGTCGACGGCGCCGCAGGTGGTGCGGGGTGCGGTGCGGGACCGGTGGGTCGCTGCCAAGCTGGAGAACGGTGTGCTGGGTTATCCGACTGGTGCTGAGACGTGTGGTCTCGCGGGGGGCGGGTGCCTGCAGACCTTCACCGGTGGCGTGATCGGCTGGTCCCCGGTCACGGGGGCCCAGTCGATGACCGGTGCCATAGCCGGCGAGTGGCTCTCTGCATCGCCGCAGTTCTCGGGCATCGGCTACCCGGTCGAGGCAGCCCGCACCGGCGCGGGGTCAGTCACGCAGGAGTTCCAATCGGCCACCCTGGTCGAGGATCTGACTTCCGGGACGGTCATCTCGCGCTGATGGCCGCGGTCCGCGTGCCCGGGTGGGAGACCGCCGTCCTGGTCGTCTCCCACCCGGATCCGGGTCAGCGGTAGGCGATGACGGCGCCGCGCTGGGGGGTCCAGACGATGTTGCCGCCCTGGAACTCCTGCTTGCGGCCGTCGGGGCTGTCGAACTCGCCTGTGGTCGGGAAGCCCAGGCGGCCGCCTTCGTAGCCCTGGCTGCCCCAGGCGCCGAGGATGGCGCCGTACATCTCGTGGGCTCCGGTGGCCGCGGACCAGTAGACCGACCCGCCCTCGAACAGGTTCACCGCGCCGGGACGGCCGCCGGTGCGGACCTCGTCGGTCTTGGGGTAGCCGAGCACCGACCACTCGGCGCCGACCTTGCTCCAGCGGTCGCGGATGGCGCCGCGGACGGCGTGGGCTCCGGTGGCCTCGGTCCAGTAGATCGCCCCGCCCTGGAAGAGGTTGTAACGGCCACCGCGAGCGCTGCCTGCCTCGTCGGTGAGGGGCATGCCCAGGTAGCCGCGGTCCTGGCCCAGAGCCCGCCACCGGTCTGCGATGGCGCCGATCACCCGGTAGCCGCGGAACACTGCCGGGCTGAACTCCTCGGAGTCAGGAGCGACGTCGATGCTGGCCCCACTGACGAGGGCGTACTGCACTCGTGCCCAGTCCGGGTTGCCGACGCAGCTCGCGGTGGTCGACATGGCCACGGTGCCGGTGGTGTAAATGTGGAAGTTGGCGGGGCAGTTCGCGATCTCCGAGCCGTCTTCCCCGGACAGCAGGACGGCGGAGAACTCCCCTTGTGGCTTGTACAGCGTGTAGTCCGCGACCCCGTCGCCGTTCACGTCGAGATCGGCGTAGAGGTCCGAGTTCCGGAGCACCTCGGCGTCGTACCTGGCGAAGTCGACGGCCGTGACCATCACCTCGGTGTTGTGGTTCAGGTAGTAGCCGGTGATGTCGTCAGTGTCCCGGGCGGAGTCGTACGCGGGGTCGTTCCACCGCCCCAGGTCGGCGCTCGCGGTGCCGGCCAGCGGCAGGCTGAGCAACAGGCCAGCGACGCCGGTCGCGACGATCTTCTTCATGGGCCGAGCTCCTGTGATCGATGAGTCGCAGCGGGTGATCGGGCGGTTGACGTCGTGGATCTTGCAGCACGAGGCGCGGCCGCACGGCGCGACGCCCCGCACTGGCCCCTCGAGCGGGGGCCAGTGCGGGGCGTCGTTCGTCGCGTCCCTGCGTGAGCGGGGTCAGCGGTAGGCGATGACCGCGCCGCGCTGGGGGGTCCAGACGATGTTGCCGCCCTGGAACTCCTGCTTGCGGCCGTCGGGGCTGTCGAACTCACCTGTGGTCGGGAAGCCCAGGCGGCCGCCTTCGTAGCCCTGGCTGCCCCAGGCGCCGAGGATGGCGCCGTACATCTCGTGGGCTCCGGTGGCCGCGGACCAGTAGACCGACCCGCCCTCGAACAGGTTCACCGCGCCGGGACGGCCGCCGGTGCGGACCTCGTCGGTCTTGGGGTAGCCGAGCACCGACCACTCGGCGCCGACCTTGCTCCAGCGGTCGCGGATGGCGCCGCGGACGGCGTGGGCTCCGGTGGCCTCGGTCCAGTAGATCGCCCCGCCCTGGAAGAGGTTGTAACGGCCACCGCGGGCGCTGTCGGCCTCGTCGGTGAGCGGCATGCCCAGGTAGCCGCGGGCGCCACCGAGGGCGTTGTAGCGGTCGGCGATGGCCCCGATGACCGTGTATCCCCGGGACACCGCCGGGCTGAAGAGCTTCATCCCGGGCGCATAGTCGAACCCGGACTCGGCCGAGACGTAGTTCTTCACCCGGGCCGACACCGGGCTGCCGATGCAGGCAGCGCTCGTGGACAACGTGACCGCGGTGGCGGTGGTGCCCTGGATGCCGGCCACGTAGGGCTCGATGCTGAAGGCGACCGGGCAGTTGGGCACGACCGGGCCGTACTCGCCGGAACGCAGGCTGGCCGACTCGCCGCCGGCGGCCTTGTCGAGGACGTAGTCGGTCGCGCCGTCGCCGGTGACGTCCAGGTTCGCCCTGATGGCAGCGCTCTGCAACAAGGCCCGGTCGTAGGCCGAGACGTAGGCCGTGCTGGAGACGACCTGGCTGTTCAGGGCGAGCGAGTGCTGCACGATGTCGGTCCCGTACCCGGGGCAGCAGTCGTCGATCGGGTCGCTCCAGGCACCGCTGTCGGCGCTGGCGACGCCGGACAGCGGCAGGCCGAGGAGGAAGGTGGCGGCGCCGGCCACCAGGATGTTGCGTCGTCTCACGTACGAGCCCCCGTGTCAGTTCTGTCGCCGGGGCCTGCTGGCACCGGCCGCTGGATCCTTCAGCACGGCAGGCCAGGGGGCAAGCATCGGCAGGGGGACGCACGGGCTGTCACCACACGCCGGCACAGCGCCCACGCGGTGGCCGCGGACACATGTGCTCGGCCGGGCCCGGGCCGGCCGATGTAGGGGCGAGACCCTCCCTCACTGGGGCACGTGTGCGTCATCCCGTCAGCCGGTCACTGCGGCGCCGGCGAGCAGACCTGTGGGCTGCCCGGTGTGCATGGGCGCAGTCGTGCACCGGTGGGGTGATCACCTGGTCGCCGAGCGCAGGAGCCCGCGCCTGACGCTCGCCGGCCCGGTGGACTCAGCGGACGAGGCGGCCCCGGCGCCGGGTCGGTGACCGGCGTTGGGGCTCAGCCGGCGGCGTCGGCGATCGTGCAGAGGACGGCGCCGCTGGTCACGCTGGCGCCGACCTCGGCGGCCAGTCCGGACACCGTGCCGGCCTTGTGCGCCACGATCGGCTGCTCCATCTTCATCGCCTCGAGCACGACCACCAGGTCACCGGCGGCGACGGTGGCACCGTCCGCTACGGCGACCTTGACGATCGTGCCCTGCATCGGTGCGGTGAGGGAGTCGCCGGAGGCGGCCGACCCGCCGCCGCCGCTGCGCTTGCGCGGCTTGGCCGCACCGGCGGCCGGTGCCGCCCCGCCTGCGGCCAGCCCGGCGGGCAGCGACACCTCCAGGCGGCGGCCACCGACCTCCACCACGACGGTCTGCCGCGGCTCGGCCGCGTCGGTCTCCGCCGCGGGGCCGTACGGCTGGACCTGGTTGTCCCACTCGGTCTCGATCCAGCGGGTGTGCACCGTGAACGGCTCGCTGGTGAACGCCGGGTCGGCGACGACCGCTCGGTGGAACGGGACGACGGTCGGCATGCCCTCGACGACCAGTTCCGCCAGCGCACGGCGGGCCCGCTGGAGGGCCTCCGCGCGGGTGGCGCCGGTGACGATGAGCTTGGCCAGCATCGAGTCGAACGCACCGGCCACCTCACCGCCGGTCTCGACCCCGGAGTCCCAGCGCACGCCCGGACCCTGCGGGACCTCCAGCCGGGTCACCGGTCCGGGGGCGGGCATGAAGTTGCGGCCGGCGTCCTCGGCGTTGATCCGGAACTCGAAGCTGTGCCCGCGCGGGGTGGGGTCCTCGGTGATCTCCAGCGGCAGGCCCTCGGCGATCCGGAACTGCTGGCGGACCAGGTCGATCCCCGAGGTCTCCTCGCTGACCGGGTGCTCGACCTGCAGCCGGGTGTTGACCTCCAGGAAGGAGATCGAACCGTCGGTGCCAACCAGGTACTCGACGGTCCCGGCGCCGACGTAGCCGGCCTCGGCGCAGATGGCCTTGGCCGAGGAGTGGATCCGCTCCCGCTGGTCGTCGGTGAGGAACGGCGCGGGGGCCTCCTCGACGAGCTTCTGGTTGCGCCGCTGCAGCGAGCAGTCCCGGGTGCCGACGACGACCACCGTGCCGTGCGTGTCGGCGAGCACCTGGGCCTCCACGTGCCGGGGCTTGTCCAGGAAGCGTTCGACGAAGCACTCGCCGCGCCCGAACGCCGAGACGGCCTCGCGCACCGCGGAGTCGAACAGCTCGGGGATCTCCTCGAGGGTGCGGGCGACCTTGAGGCCGCGACCGCCGCCGCCGAAGGCGGCCTTGATGGCCACCGGCAGCCCGTGCTCCCGGGCGAAGGCGACCACCTCGTCGGCGTTCGCCACCGGGTCCTTGGTGCCGGGCACCAGCGGGGCGCCGGCGCGGGTGGCGATGTGCCGGGCGGCGACCTTGTCGCCGAGGTCGATGATCGCCTGCGGGGACGGGCCGATCCACGTGAGGCCGGCGTCGATCACGGCCTGGGCGAAGTCGGCGTTCTCCGACAGGAAGCCGTAGCCGGGGTGCACGGCGTCGGCGCCGGACTCCCGCGCCGCGGCGAGGACCTTGTCGATCACCAGGTAGGAGTCACCGGGAGTGCTGCCCCCGAGGGCGAAGGCCTCGTCGGCGGCGCGCACGTGCAGCGCGTCCCGATCCGGGTCGGCGTACACGGCGACGCTGGAGAGCCCGGCGTCCCGGCAGGCGCGCGCCACCCGCACCGCGATCTCACCGCGGTTGGCGATCAGGACCTTCTGCACGTTGGTTCTCCCTTGAGAGGCGGGGGCGGGCTGAGCGGCGCCGAGCGCGGTCAGCGTCGCCAGAGGTCGGTGATCGCCAGGCCGAGCTTGGCGAGCTGGGTGCGCAGCAGCGGCAGCGAGAGGCCGAGCACGGCGGACGGGTCGCCCTCGATCCGGCGCACGAATGGGGCACCCAGCCCGTCGAGGGTGAAGGCGCCGGCCACCCCCAGCGGCTCGCCGGTGGCGAGGTAGGCCTCCAGCTCCTCCGGCGTCGGCGTGGCGAAGTGGACCACGGTGGACGAGACGCCGACGTCCCGCTGGGCCACGCCGCCGTCCCGTACGTCGAAGACCGCCTGGCCGGTGTGCAGGACGCCGCTGCGCCCGCCCATCCGCTGCCAGCGGGCCCGCGCGTCGGCGGTGTCGGACGGCTTGCCGAGCGCCTGGCCGCGGAACTCGAGCACCGAGTCGGCGCCGATCACCAGCGCGTCGGTCTGGTCCTTGGCGACTGCGGCGGCCTTGGCGGCGGCGAGCAGGGCGACCAGCTCACCGACCCGGGGCGCGGTCACCGCCGTCTCGTCGACGCCGCTGACCACCACCTCCGGGTTCAGCCCAGCCTGGCGCATCAGCTGCAGGCGAGCCGGGGACTGCGAGGCGAGCACGAGACGCCGGGTCATGACGCCCGCCCCGAGGCGCGCCAGCCACCGGGGCCGGCCAGCAGCGGCCGGCGCAGCACGTCGGCCCGCTCGGCCCAGGCCCCGACCGGGGTGGGACGCCGACGGGGGCGGCGCTGGGACAGGGCTGCGACGACGACGGTCAGCGCGGCGAGCTCCTCGGCACTCGGCTCGCCGCGGACCACCTGCAGCAGTGGGGGCTGGATCTGTTCGGTCATCAGAGTGGGATGTTCCCGTGCTTCTTGGCGGGCAGGGTCTGTCGCTTGTTGGCCAGCAGCCGCAGCGCCCGGACGACGTGGACGCGGGTGTGCGACGGCGGGATCACCGCGTCGACGTACCCGCGGTCGGCGGCGATGTAGGGGTTGGCGAGCGTGTCCTCGTAGTCGGTGACCAGCTCGGCGCGCAGCGACTCGGGGTCCTCGGCCGCGGCGAGCTCCTTGCGGTAGAGGATGCCGACGGCGCCCTGGGCTCCGATCACCGCGATCTGGGCGGTCGGCCAGGCCAGGTTGACGTCGGCGCCGAGGTGCTTGGAGCCCATCACGTCGTACGCGCCGCCGTAGGCCTTGCGGGTGATCACGGTGATCTTCGGGACGGTGGCCTCGGCGTAGGCGTAGATCAGCTTGGCGCCCCGGCGGATGATCCCGTCCCACTCCTGCGAGGTGCCGGGCAGGAAGCCGGGGACGTCGACGAAGGTCAGCACCGGGATGTTGAAGGCGTCGCAGGTGCGCACGAAGCGCGCGGCCTTCTCGCTGGCGTCGATGTCCAGCGTGCCGGCGAGCTGGGTGGGCTGGTTGGCCACCACGCCGACCGGGCGGCCCTCGACCCGGCCGAAGCCGATCAGGATGTTCGGCCCCCACAGCGCCTGGACCTCGAGGAACTCGCCGTCGTCCAGCACGTGCTCGATGACGGTGTGCATGTCGTAGGGCGTGTTCGGCGAGTCCGGGATGAAGGTGTCCAGCTCGCGGTCGTCGTCGGTGAGCGCCTCGGGGAGGGCGATCTCGACCGGCGGGACCTCGATCGCCGGGAGCGGGTCGAGGTTGTTGCTGGGCAGGTGCGACAGCAGGGCCTTCACGTAGTCCAGCGCATCGGCCTCGTCCTCGGCCAGGTAGTGCGCGACGCCGGACTTGGTGTTGTGGGTGCGGGCGCCGCCGAGCTCCTCCAGCGTCACGTCCTCCCCGGTCACCGTCTTCACCACGTCCGGGCCGGTGATGAACATCTGGCTGGTCTTGTCGACCATGACGATGAAGTCGGTCAGCGCGGGGGAGTAGACGTGGCCGCCGGCGGCGGCCCCCATCACCAGGGAGATCTGCGGGATCACGCCCGAGGCGTGCACGTTGCGCCGGAAGATCTCGGCGTAGAGGCCGAGGGAGACCACGCCCTCCTGGATCCGGGCGCCACCGCCCTCGTTGATCCCGATGACCGGGCAGCCGTTGCGCATGGCCAGGTCCAGCACCTTGACGATCTTCTCGCCGTAGACCTCGCCGAGGCTGCCGCCGAACACGGTGACGTCCTGGGAGAAGACGCAGACCGGCCGGCCGTCGACCGTGCCGTAGCCGGTCACGACGCCGTCCCCGAACGGGCGCTTGGCGTCCATCCCGAAGTTGGTGGACCGGTGCCGGGCGAACTCGTCGAGCTCGGTGAACGAGCCCGGGTCCAGCAGCGCCTCGATCCGCTCCCGGGCGGTCATCTTCCCGGCGGCGTGCTGCTTGTCGACTGCGCGCTGCGACCCGGCGTGCGTCGCCTCCTCCACCCGCCGCTCGAAGTCGGCCAGCTTGCCGGCGGTGGTGTGCAGGTCGAGGTCGGCAGGGACGGGTTCTCCCGCGCTCTCCAGTTCGGCGGCACTCACAGCGCCGTAGCGTAGGTGACGTGCCCGACAGCCCCCGCACCGCAGCTCCTCCCACCGACCGGCCGGGCCTCGACGCGGCCGCGCTGACCGCCGCCCTCACCCCTGGCAGCAGCCTGTGGCGGGCGGTGGAGGTGGTCGAGGCGATCGGGTCGACGAACGCCGAGCTGGTCGCCCGGGCGACCGACGGCGCGACCGAGGGACTGGTCCTGGTGGCCGAGCACCAGGTGGCCGGCCGGGGGCGGCTGGACCGCACCTGGACCTCGCCGCCGCGGGCCGGCCTGACGGTCTCGGTGCTGCTGCGCCCCGACGTCCCCGCGGCCCGGCGCGCCTGGCTCTCGCTGCTGACCGGGGTGGCGCTGGCCGAGGCGGTCGGAGAGGTCGCGGGCGTCCGCACCTCGCTGAAGTGGCCCAACGACCTGCTCGCCGCCGACGGCCGGAAGCTGGCCGGCATCCTGGCCGAGAGCTCGGGCACCGCCGTGGTCGTGGGGGTCGGCCTCAACGTCTCGACCCGCGCCGACGAGCTCCCCGACACCGGCACCTCGCTGGAGCTGGTGCGGGGGGGACCGGTCGACCGGGCCGCCGTGCTGCTGGCCTTCCTGCGGGGGCTGGAGCGGCGCCACGCCCGCTGGTCGCAGGTGCTCGGCGACCCGGTCTCCTCCGGCCTCGCCCAGGACTACCTGGCCTGGTGCAGCACGGTCGGGTCCGCCGTCACCGTGACGATGCCCGACGGCTCGGCCCTCGACGGGGTCGCCGAGGCAGTGGACTGGGACGGCCGGCTCGTCGTCCGCACCGACGCCGGGGTCCTGGAGCTCGCCTCCGGCGACGTGCGACACGTGCGGCCGAGCACATCGCGACCCTGACGGGCCGCAACGCCGCCAGGGGAGTGTCCTGGCGGCGCTGAGCCGTTTCCCGTGCCACGTCGGAAGACCCTCCGGGCCCTCGCGCCGCGACACCGCCGACTCCGTCGTCGTGGCCGGTGACGGCGCGCAGCCGGGTAGGTCATCCTGGCGGCGTGGCCTACCCCGACAAGGTGCTCGGTGCCGATGAAGAGGTCGAGCGCCACCTGCACCCGCACTGGCTGACCGTCTTCTGGCCGATCGTGGCGTTCCTGGCGCTGGTCGGCCTGGCCTCCTTCGGCGCGGCGATCGTGCCGGCAGGCGATCAGCAGGGGCTGTGGCGGCTGGTCGTCGTCGGGGTCGCCGCCGTCCTCGCGGTGTTCCTGGTGCTCATCCCGCTGCTGCGCTGGCGCACCACGCACTACGTGATCACCACCCACCGGCTGCTGTACCGGGTCGGCATCCTGTCCCGGCACGGCCGGGACATCGGCCTGTCCCGGATCACCGACGTCTCCTACCGGCAGACCCTGTGGGAGCGGCTGGTCAACTCCGGCACCGTCTCGATCGAGACGGCGGGGGAGGGCGGCCCGACCGTGTTCCGTGCCGTCCCCGACAGCGAGGGGGTGCAGCAGCTGCTCAACCAGCTCGTCGAGGAGGACGCCGACCGGCGGGCGCGGGAGAGCGCCGCCTACCTGGGCGAGCACCACCGCGGTGACACGCACCCGACCGAGCAGTTCTGAGCCCGCACCAGCTCTCCCCACCTGCCCCACGGGTCTGCCGGACCGGTCCGTCACGGCGTGCCTGGACGGTTCTGTCGGAGGGGCCACCTAACGTCCCGGGCATGCGGCTGCTGCACACCTCCGACTGGCACATCGGCCGCTCCCTGCACGGCACCGACCTGCTCGCCGAACAGGAACAGGTGCTCGGCGGGCTGGCCGACGTCGTGCGGGCGGAGTCCGTCGACGTGGTCCTCGTCGCCGGGGACGTCTACGACCGCGCCGTTCCCTCGGCCGATGCCACCGGGGTGCTCGACCGGGTGCTGATGCGGCTGCGCAGCGCAGGCGCCCAGGTGGTCCTCACCCCGGGCAATCACGACTCGGCCCGCCGGCTGGGCTTCGGCGCGGGGCTGATGGCCCGGTCCGGGGTGCACGTCCGGGCAGTGACCCCGACGCTCGACGAGCCGGTGCTGCTGAGCGACCAGCACGGTGACGTCGCGGTGTACGGGCTGCCCTACCTCGAGCCGGAGGTGGCCCGCCACGAGCTGGGGCTGCCCGACGCCCGTGGCCACGAGGCGGTCGTGGGTGCGGCGATGGACCGGGTCCGGGCCGACCTGTTCCTCCGTCCGGGCACCCGGTCGGTGGTGCTCGCGCACGCCTTCGTCGGTGGCGGGCTCCCCAGCGAGAGCGAGCGGGACATCTGCGTCGGCGGGGTCGACCTGGTCTCCGCCGCGGTCTTCGACGGGGTCGACTACGT
Source organism: Modestobacter sp. VKM Ac-2984 (assembly GCF_026967985.1). GTDB lineage: Bacteria > Actinomycetota > Actinomycetes > Mycobacteriales > Geodermatophilaceae > Modestobacter. The sequence continues at coordinate 323,956 of NZ_JAPVBJ010000005.1, forward strand.
CGCCCTGGGGCACCTGCACCGGCCCCAGTCGCTCAGCGACCGGATCCGCTACAGCGGCTCGCCGCTCGCCTACTCCTTCGGCGAGGCCGGCCAGCAGAAGCAGGCCTGGCTCGTCGACCTGGACGCCCGCGGGCTGTCGGAGGTGCGGCCCGTCCCGCTCCCGGCGCCGCGCCAGCTGACCGTGCTGCGCGGCGAGCTCGGCGCGCTGCTCGCCGATCCGGAGCTGGAGGCGGTGACCGACCACTTCGTCTCCGCCCAGCTGACCGACGCGGTCCGGCCGGCCGACCCGATGCGCCAGCTGCAGGGCCGGTTCGCGCACGCGGTGCACCTGGAGTGGGCCGGCACGGGCACCGCCGGCGACCAGCGCAGCTACACCGAGCGGCTGGCCGGCCGCAGCGACCTGGAGGTCGCCGGTGAGTTCGTCGCCCACGTCCGCGCGGTGGCCGCCACCCCGGCCGAGCTCGAGCTGCTGGGCCGTGCGCTGGCTGCGGCGGCGCACGAGGAGTCGCTGGCATGAGGGTCCACTCGCTCTCCCTGACCGCCTTCGGACCCTTCGCCGACCGGGTCGAGGTCGATCTCGACGAGGTCGGCCGGGACGGGCTCTTCCTGCTCTGGGGCCCGACCGGAGCCGGGAAGACGACGCTGCTCGACGCGGTCGTGTACGCGCTCTACGGCACCGTCCCCGGGGCGCGGGGTGAGGAGAAGCGGCTGCGCAGCGACCACGCCGACGACCAGGTGCGCACCGAGGTGACCTGCGAGGTCACGCTCGGCGGGGAACGGCTGCTGGTCGTCCGCCGGCCCGAGCAGCAGCGGCCCAAGCGGCGCGGCACCGGCTGGACCACCGAACAGGCCAAGCTCACCGTCCAGCGGTGGACGGCGGCCGGCTGGGAGCCGGTCAGCACCCGGATCGACGAGGGCTCCGAGCACCTGCGGAGCCGGCTGGGCCTGTCGGCCGAGCAGTTCTGTCAGGTGGTGCTGCTGCCCCAGGGTGACTTCGCACGCTTCCTGCGCGCCGAGCCGGAGGACCGCGGCCGGCTGCTGCGCACCCTCTTCGACGTCGGTCGCTTCGCCCGGATCGAGGACTGGCTCGCCGACCAGCGCACCGCCGCGCGCGGGCAGTGGGAGGAGGTCCGGCTGCGGGCCAGCACCCTGCTGGCCCGGGTGGCGCAGGTGGCCGACGTGGACGTGCCCGAGGAGCTGGCGCCGGAGCTGGTCGGTGCCACGCCGCACGCCTCGGCCGGTGCCTGGGTGCAGCGGGTGCGTGCGGGGGTGGCCACGCGGCTGGCCGACCAGGAGCGGGAGGCCGATCGGGCGGCCACCGAGGTCGAGCGGGTCGACGCCGTGCTGGCCACCGCCCGGGCCGAGGTGGATCGGCACGACCGGCGCGACCGGGCCCGGGCCGAGCTCGTCCGGCTGGAGGCCGAGGCAGCCGAACTGCTGCCGTTGCGTGCGGCGCTGGACGCCGGCGGCCGGGCCGAGCCGGTCCGGGACGTGCTCGAGGCGGCCGGCCGTGCGGCACTGGATGCCGAAGGTGCGGCGGACCACCTGGCGTCGGCCCGCGACCGCTGGGCCGAGGTCGCCGCCGGTCGTCCGGCCGACACGGTGCTCTCCCGGGGGCTGCGGGACGAGGTCGCCGCCCTGCGGGCACTGCTGCCCGACGTCGACCGCGCTGCCGAGCTGGCTCGCGAGGTCGACCAGGCCACTCGCCGGGTCGAGGCGCTCCACGTCCGCTGCGTCGCGGATGAGGCGGCCGCGCTGGAGTGGCCGGCGCGGCTGGCCGAGCAGGAGGCCCGGGTCGTCGAGGCCGCGGAGGCGGCATCGAGCCTGCCCGGGTTGACCGCCGTGCTCGAGGGGTGGCGTGCCGCCCTCGCCGCGGCCCGGGCCGCCGGTGACCTGGCCGGTCGACAGGAGGAGCAGCGCAGCGCCGTCGACGCCGCGCGGGAGGCCTGGCTGGACGCCCGCGAGACCTGGGGCGACCTGCGCACCCGGCGGCTGGACGGGATGGCCGCCGAGCTCGCCGCCGGCCTGGCCGACGGTCAGGACTGCCCGGTGTGTGGTGCGTTGGAGCACCCCCGGCTGGCCCGGCACGACGGCCCCGTGGTGACCCAGGCCGACGAGGACGCCGCCCGCACCGCCGCGGACGGGGCCGAGGTCCGGCTCGCCGACGTGCGCACCGCGCTGGAGGAGACCGACCGGGAGTTGGCGGTGCTCCGTGCCCAGGCAGGGCCGGAGCCGCTGGCCGACAAGGAGCACGCGCTCGCCGAGGCGGCCCAGCAGGAGGCGCAGGCGCGCACCAGGGCCGGGGCCCTGGACGGCGCACGCCGGGCACTGGTCGCGCTGACCACCGAGCGGGACGCCGCCCTGGCGGCCACCGCCGCGGCCCGCGAGGAGCTGGCGCGGCGGACCGCCGAGCGCGCGGCAGCGCAGGAGACGCTCGCGGCGGTGCAGCAGCGTCTGCTCGCCGCGCAGGGCGAGGACACCGGCATCGGCTCCCGGATCACCCGCCTCACCGTTGAGGCCGAGCGGTGCGAGGCCCTCGTGGACGCCGAGGGCGTGGAACTGCGCGCCCGCACGGCGGCCGACGCAGCCCGCCGGCTCGCCGAGGAGCGCGTCGCCGACGCCGGGTTCCCCGACCTGCTGGCCGCCGCGGACGCCCTGCTGGACCGGGCCACCGCCGCATCGACCGGTCGGCGGGTGGCCGAGCACGACCAGCGGTGGTCGGTGGTCACCGCGACGCTCGCCGAGCCCGAGCTGGCCGACCTCGCACCCCGGCCGGACCTGGATGCGCTCACCGCCGGCTGCCGCGGCGCGACCCGGACCCGGGAGGCTGCCGTGGGCGCGCTGGCCGAGGTGCGCCGCTGTGCGGACGCCCTGGAGTCGCTCACCGCCGACCTCACCGAGATCGAGGTGGAGCTGGACGAGTGCCGGGCCCGGGCCGAACAGGTCACCGCGCTCGCCGACCTGGTCAACGGCCGCGGGGCCAACACCCTCCGGATGCGGCTGCAGTCCTTCGTGCTCGCCGCCCGGCTGGAGCAGGTCGCGGCCGTGGCCAGCCGCCGGCTGCGGGACATGTCCGGTGGCCGGTACACGTTCCTGCACAGCGACGCCCAGGGCAGGCACGGCGCACGGGGTGGGCTGGGGCTCGACGTGCTCGACGAGTACACCGGCGCCCGGCGGCCGACCAAGACCCTCTCCGGTGGGGAGAGCTTCATGGCGTCCCTGGCCCTGGCCCTGGGGCTGGCCGACGTCGTCACGGCCGAGAGCGGTGGGGTCCGGATCGACACGCTCTTCGTCGACGAGGGCTTCGGCACCCTGGACCCGCAGTCACTGGACGCGGTGATGACCGTCCTGGACGAGCTGCGCCGCGGCGGCCGGACCGTCGGCGTGATCAGCCACGTCGAGGAACTGCGGACCCGGATCACCAGCCGGCTGGAGGTCGTCTCCGGCAGGCACGGCTCTCGACTGGCTGCCTGAGCTCTGCCCCGTCGGATCCCGGACGCAGTCCGCAGCCGGTCCCCCACGGAGCCCTCGACTGCGAGCAGGGTCAGCTGGACAGCGGTGCGCGGCGCGTCGTCTGCTCGGTCGGGCCGGCAGACTCCGGCTGCGCCGGGGCGACGGGGGAGAGCTCGGCGCTGTCCGGACCCGCGTCCGTGGCAGCGAGGAACACCCAGCGGCGGTAGGCCAGGTAGCGGATCACCGTGCCCAGGACGATCGAACAGACGTTGGCCACCTGTAGCACCAGGGTGCTGTCCTGCCCCAGCGGGTAGCGGACCACCGCGACCACGGCCAGACCGAGCAGGAGCGTGACGCAGTTGATCGCGGCGAACAGCAGGTACTCGCGCGCGACGCCCGAGCGGGCTCGGTGGGAGAACGACCAGTAGCGGTGGCCCGCGTACGCCGCCGTCATCGAGATGACGGTGGCCGCCGCGTTCGAGGTGACCGCTCCCACGGCGAGGTGTGCGTAGAACAGCTGGAAGCTCGCCACCTGGATGACGAAACAGACCGCACCGACGACGCCGAAGGCCCCGAGCTCCGCCAGGCGAGCTCGCCACCTGCTCCAGTGCGACCTGGCGGCGCTCTCCTCGGTCATGCCCCCAGGCTATGCGTCGTCGAGCGAGCTGCGATCTGGACGACGTGGAGCCCTGGGACAGGTGTGAGGAGCGTCATCATCGGGCGACGAACACCGAGCCATTCGCAGCGCTGTAGACGACTGTGCCCCCGGTGAACAGTTGTTCCAGCCCGGTGGTCGTGTAGCGCTGGCTGCCAATCGGGAAGCCGATCGAGGGGTCGGCCTCGAGCATGCGGAGCCATCCGCTCAGGACCGGCTCGTGAACCGGATGTGCTCCGGTGCGCGCGCTCCAGTAGACGTGACCGCCCTCGAACGTCTGGACACATGTACCGCCGGTCAACCCGCAGGTCTCGTTGCTGGTCGGGTAGCCCAGGGCGCCGTACTCCAGGCCCGCGGCCTGCCAAGCGGTGCGGATCGCGCCGCGGACGAAGCGGGTCCCCGTGGTCGGGGTCGAGTACAGCGCTCCGTTCTGGAAGACCTGGTAGCAGCCACTTCGCGTCAAGCCGCACTGCGTGTCCATCAGGGGGTGGCCCAGGGCTCCACCGCCTGCGCCGATCTCCGCCCAAGCCGTGGACATGGCAGGCGTCAACACATGTGCTCCCGTGCTGGCTGACCAGGTGATCTGACCACTCTCGAACGTCTGAGCGCATGCACCGCCGGGCTGGGCGCACGCCTCGCTCGACGTCGGGTACCCGAGCGCTCCGTACTCGGATCCACTGGCCTGCCAGGTGGTGCGGATGGACCCGCGGATGAACTGCGTCCCACTGGTGGGAGACGAGTAGAGCGCGCCGTTCAGGAACAGCTGGTAGCAACCTCCCCGGATGAGCCCGCACTGGGCGTTGGTCGTCGGGTACCCGAGCACGCCGGCTTCAGACCCCAGGGCGAGCCAGCTGGTCAGCATGTCACCGCGGAGCACCCGGGCACCGATCGATGCGGTCCAGTAGACCCGCCCGCCCAGGAAGGCCTGCCAGCAGCCACTGAGCCTGAGACCGCAGATCTCCTCGGTCACGGGGTAGCTGAGCACGCCACTCTCCGCGCCGACTTGCTGCCAGGCAGCGCGGATGTCCCCACGGATGACGCGGATTCCGGATGAGGGGCTGCTGTAGACCGAGCCGCGCTGGAACACCTGGTAACAGCCGCTCGCAGCCAATCCGCAGAGGCTGTCCGTCAAGGGGTAGCCGAGGCTGCCCAGTTCAGCGTTGAGCCCGGCCCACTTGGACAGGAAGTCCCCGGTCACCGCCTGCGCACCGGTCCAAGGTGACCAGTAGATGCGACCGTTCGAGAAGGTCTGCCAGCACCCACCCCCAGCAAGTCCACACAGGAACGAGGTCACCGGCGCACCGAGCCCCCCGGTCTCACCCCCGAGAGCTTGGTACTTCCCGTAGATGGCCCCGCCGCCGGTCGATTGAGTAGAGCCGAACCAGTCGGTGAAGTAGTTCCAGAAGTTGCGGTTGCCGTAGGACGAGCAGCCGTCGCCGGTCCGGTAGCCGGCGGCCAGCGCAGCGGCATTGGGCTGGTAAGGCGTGTAGCTGTAGAGGCCAGCAGTCGCCTTGTTCTGGATGTAGACCTGCGAGGACCCGCAACCGGTGAGGTTCGGGTGGTAGTGGATCTTGTTCTCCTTGCCGGCCCGGTAGCTGCCCGCGACCCCCGCGGCGTACCGCTGGAACTGTCGTGCGGCGAAGTAGACCTGGCTGACGAACCCGGAGAACTCCGGGTTGCACGGCGACGTGTCCGGACAGGCGAAGCCGGTCGCCTTCGTGTACCGCATGGCGCTCGGCTTCGTGCCGGTGACCAGTCCCTGCTCCTTCTGCAGGAGGACCACGAGCACGCGCGGGTTGATGCGACAGGCCGCGCCGATCTTCACCAGGATCGATGCGGCGCTCTCGTTGGCAGCACCGAGGTAGGTGGAGCAGTAGGCATCGCCGGACTGGTCGGCGGTCGTCTGCCGGTAGTCCTTGAGGCAGGGCATCTCGCCGGCGACGCAGTTGGCGCCCTTGGCGTCGAGGAACGTCTGCACAGTGCCTACATCGGTGGCGAGGCCGTCGAAGAACACCGCGTCGGAGATGATGTTGCCGGCCTCGAAGTAGCTCAGGTCGGCTGCCTGCGCGGTACCGGCCGGCGTGGTCCCGGTGCCGGGCAGTGCGAGCGCCGTGGCGACCAGTGCGGTGATGGTGAGCAGTCGGGCGACCGTGCGGATCACGGGACGGTCACCGTCACAGGATCCGACTGGCCCGACGTGCTCGACGACTCGTAGCTGACCACGGCCTGCCACGGGCCGGCCGCCAGCTCGGCACCCGGGATGGCCATCGTCGGGCAGTACGTCGAGGAGGCGTCAGGCCCCGCCGTCACCTCCGCGCTGGCCGTGGTCGCCCCGGCGGTCAGTGTCAACGTGCAGGTGCCACCGGCCTCGACGATGCCAGCGACGTACGCCCCGAACTCGACGGCCGCGCTGGTGTCCGTCCAGCCGGAGTAGGTGACGACCACCGGCACCGTCTCTCCAGGCGCTGTGATCGCCGGGGTGTCGGTGGCCACGTCGGTCGGGTTGGGCATCGACGGGTCGACAGGAGCTCCGTAGGTGCCTGGCGCCGCCGTCGCCGCGGCAGAGGCGGCGGCATCGGCAGACGTCTGGGAGGAGGGCGTCCCGGCCGCGGAATCGTCGGACGTCGAGCTGCAGCCGACCACCGTCGTCATCGTGAGCGTCGCTGCGCCGAGCGCAGCGGCCCGCCATCCCTGTCGCATGTACGTCCCTCGTGTCTCCATGGAGGGCCTGTCGCACAGAGTCCGTCCGGGCTCCTGCAGTCCAGGCCACGGCCACGCAGGAGAATGACACGCGCACTGGCTGTGACCACCGGAGCGACACGGCCGCCCTCACCGCTGAGACGACAGGATTCGCGTGAGACGGGAGAGGTGACGGCCTGCGAGAACGGCCCGGGCGGCCATGTTCCCGGTGATCACTAGGCTGGACGTCGATGTCCACGACCCCGTCCCCGCACACGCCGCTCCACCCGACCACCGGGATGCCCGTGGTGGCGATGGTCGGTGGCGGGCAGCTCTCCCGCATGACCCACCAGGCGGCTGTCGCGCTGGGGCAGTCGCTGCGGGTGCTGGCCGCCGACCCGGCCGAGTCCGCTGCCCTCGTGGCCGCCGACGTGCAGTTCGGCGACCACAACGAGCTCGCCGACCTCCGGCGTCTCGCCGAAGGCGCCACGGTCGTCACCTTCGACCACGAGCACGTGCCGACCGAGCACCTGCGTGCACTGGAGGCCGACGGCCACCGGGTTGCTCCCGGCCCGGCCGCCCTGGTGCACGCCCAGGACAAGCTGGTGCTCCGCCGGGCGCTGGCTGAGGCGGGGGAGCCGCAGCCGGCCTGGGCCGAGGTCACCACGGTGCACGACGTCACGGCCTTCGCCGACGGCGTCGGCTGGCCGGTGGTGTTGAAGACCCCGCGCGGCGGCTACGACGGCAAGGGCGTCTTCGTCGTCTCCGGCCCCGACCAGGTCGCCGACCTCCTCGAGCAGCACGGCACCCTGCTCGCCGAGGAGCGGGTGGCCATGGTCCGCGAGCTCTCGGCGCAGGTGGCCCGCTCCCCGTTCGGCCAGGTCGCGGTCTGGCCGGTGGTCGAGACGATCCAGCGGGACGGCGTCTGCAACGAGGTGCTCGCCCCCGCGCCCGGCCTCTCCGAGGAGCTGGCCACCGCCGCCCAGGAGCTCGCCGTCCGGATCGCCGACCGGCTCGGCGTGGTGGGCATGCTGGCCGTGGAGCTGTTCGAGACCGCGGAGGGGGTGCTGGTCAACGAACTGGCCATGCGACCGCACAACTCCGGGCACTGGACCATCGAGGGCGCCCGGACCAGCCAGTTCGAGCAGCACCTGCGCGCCGTCCTGGACTACCCGCTGGGGTCCACGGCGATGACCGCGCCGGTGGTCGTGATGGCCAACGTGCTCGGCGGCGCGACCGCGGACGCAGGCTGGGACGGGCCCGGACTGGACGAGCGGGTGCACCACCTGATGGCGCACTGGCCCGACGTGAAGCTGCACTGGTACGGCAAGGGCCAGCGGCGCGGCCGCAAGCTCGGGCACGTCACCGCGCTGGGTGAGGACCTGGCCGAGGTGCGCGCCCGCGCGGTGGCCGCGGCCCGCTACCTGGCCGACGGCGTCGTAGACCCCGCGTTCGCCTTCGAGACCGAGCACTGAGGAGTGGCCCCGTGAGCGACCCGATCGTCGGCATCGTCATGGGCAGCGACTCCGACTGGCCGATGATGGAGCCGGCCGCCCAGGCGCTGGCCGAGTTCGACGTCCCGTGGGAGGCGCACGTCGTCTCTGCGCACCGCACCCCGCGGCGGATGCTCGACTACGCCGAGTCCGCGCACGTGCGGGGCCTGCGGGTGGTCATCGCCGGGGCCGGGGGAGCAGCCCACCTGCCGGGGATGATCGCCTCGGCGACGCCGCTGCCGGTGATCGGCGTCCCCCGGCCGCTGGACCGGCTCGACGGGCTGGACAGCCTGCTCTCCATCGTGCAGATGCCGGCGGGCGTCCCGGTGGCCACGGTGTCGATCGGCGGTGGCCGCAACGCCGGCCTCCTCGCGGTGCGCATCCTGGCGGCCGGTGACGACACACTCCGCGCGGCCGTGGAGCGGTTCCAGGCGGACCTGGCAGCGTCGGTCGTCGCCCGGGACGACGCGCTGCAGCAGCGGATCACCCCCTGATCGGACACCCCGCCGGGGGATGAGCTGCTTCCAGCCGGAGGCCGCGCGGGCTTAGCATCTACCCGTGAGTAACAACGCTGTGCCGTACGGGCTGACCGAGGAGCACGAGGCCGTGCGCGAGGCGGTCCGCGAGATCGCCGAACGCGAGATCGCCCCCTTCGCCGCAGAGGTGGACGCCGAGTCCCGCTACCCGGTGGAGGCGCAGAAGGCGCTGACCGCGGCGGGCTTCCACGCCACGCACGTCCCCGAGGCCTACGGCGGTGAGGGTGCCGACGCGATCGCCACCTGCATCGTGATCGAGGAGGTCGCCCGGGTCGACGTCAGCGCCTCGCTGATCCCCGCGGTCAACAAGCTCGGCTCGGTGCCGGTGATCCTGTCGGCGTCCGAGGACCTCAAGCAGCGGGTGCTGCCCTCGATCGCCGCCGGTGACGCGATGATCAGCTACGGGCTCTCCGAGCGGGAGGCCGGTTCCGACGCCGCGGCGATGCGGACCCGGGCCCGGCTCGAGGGTGACACCTGGGTGCTCAACGGCACGAAGGCCTGGATCACCAACGCCAGCGTCTCCGAGTGGTTCACGGTCATGGCCGTCACCGACCCGGAGAAGGGCGCCAGCGGCATCTCCGCGTTCGTCGTGCACCGCGACGACCCGGGCTTCGCCGTGGGCCCCAAGGAGAAGAAGATGGGGATCAAGGGCTCGCCGACCTGCGAGCTCTACTTCACCGACTGCACCATCCCGGCCGACCGGATCGTCGGGGAGCCCGGCACCGGGTTCAAGACGGCGCTGCGCACGCTCGACTTCACCCGGCCGACCATCGGCGCCCAGGCCGTCGGCGTCGCCCAGGGTGCGCTGGACGCCGCGATCGCCTACACCAAGGACCGTCGCCAGTTCGGCTCGGCCGTGTCGGACTTCCAGGGCGTGCAGTTCATGCTCGCCGACATGGACATGAAGATCCAGGCGGCCCGGCACCTGGTGTACGTCGCCGCGGCCGCCGGTGAGCAGGGGAGTCCCGACGTCACCCGGGTCTCCGCTGCCGCCAAGGCGTTCGCCTCGGACACTGCGATGCAGGTGACCACCGACGCCGTCCAGCTGTTCGGGGGCGCCGGCTACACCCAGGACTTCCCGGTCGAGCGGATGATGCGCGACGCGAAGATCACCCAGATCTACGAGGGCACCAACCAGGTGCAGCGCATGGTGATCGCCCGCAGCCTGCTGCGCTGAGCAGGCGTCCGTCCGGGTCCTCGTTCAGTCCAGCAGCTGGGAGACGGCGGAGAGCCGGGCGTCGCCGGCCATCGAGGCCAGCCAGGTGGACCAGCCGGGCCGGTTCCTGACTGCCTCGAGCGCGCTGCGGGCTCCGGCCCGGTCCCCGCGCCGGGAGGCGGCCAGCGCCGCGTACAGGTCCCGGGCTCCCTCCGGGGCGAAGACGGCGAGGGTCTCGTAGTCGCGCTCGTCGTAGGCGCGCTGCAGGTTGCGCAGCATCCGCAGCTGGGCGACCGGGTCACCGGAGTCGTCGACCCGCAGGTCCACCCGGACGCCGTCGTCGTCCTCGCTGGCCGGGACCCCGCTGACCACCTGCAGCGCGGCGGACTGCCGGCCCCGCAGGTCGCCGCCGGCGTCCTGTCCCGCGGTCAGCGCGGCGATCAACCGGTCGGCCAGCACCCCGCTGGTCGCGGTGAGGGCCTGCGCCATGGCCGGCAGGACGTCGGGGGAGGCGAGCATGTTGCCCTGCACGCTGAACCCCTCGCCCAGCACGTGCCCGCTGGTGGGCAGGGACCCCGGGCCGGTGTCGGCGGCCACCCGGCCGGCCGGGTCCAGGACGGCGATCTGCCGGTCGGCGTCCTCGGCGGCGTGCGCGGCCCGGCGTACCAGGTCCTGCGGCGAGGCGCCGTCGGCCAGGCCGGCCAGCAGGGAGGTGCCCAGTCCCCGCCGGCTGCGCGCCTGGACCGCGATCACCCCCACCCCGGGCCGGACCGTGGGGACGGCCCGGCCGACCGCCAGGATGCAGGAGGAGACCGCGATGCCCAGGTCGCCCGTCGCGGCGTCCCGGGCGATGACGGAGAAGGTCATCGGCTCTCGTTCCTGGATCGTTCACGGACTCCCTGTAGGGGCCCGCGCCGAGCGTGCGAGGCGTGGGGGGCAGGGGGGTCCTTACTCAGACCGTGGCCGGCAGGGCCATGGTGGGCACCTCGCCGTCGACCTGCAGGGGGGCGCCGGTGGCGGCGACGACGTCGGCGACGGTGACGCCCGGTGCGGTCTCGCGGAGCACCAGCCCGGCGTCGGTGACGTCGATGACCGCCAGGTCGGTGATGATGCGGTCGACGCAGCCCTTGCCGGTCAGCGGCAGGGAGCACTCCTCGACGATCTTGGGGGAGCCGTCGCGGGCGACGTGCTCCATCATCACGATCACCTCGCGGGCGCCGTGGACGAGGTCCATCGCCCCGCCCATCCCGTTGACCATCTTGCCGGGGATCAGCCAGTTGGCCAGGTCGCCGCGGGTGTTGACCTGCATCGCGCCCAGGACGGCGACGTCGATGTGGTGGCCGCGGATCATGCCGAAGGACAGCGAGGAGTCGAAGAAGCTCGCCCCGGGCAGGATCGTGATCGTCTCCTTGCCCGCGTTGATCAGGTCGGCGTCCTCCTCGCCCTCGAAGGGATAGGGGCCGACCCCGAGCACGCCGTTCTCGCTCTGCAGCACCACGTGCACCCCGTCGGGGATGTGGTTGGGCACCAGGGTGGGCATGCCGATGCCGAGGTTGACGTACTGGCCGTCCTGCAGGTCGAGGGCGACCCGGGCGGCGAGCTGGTCGCGGGACAGTGCCATCTCAGGCCTCCGTGGTCTCGGTGCCGGCGGGTGCGGCCGCGCCGGGGCGGGGACGGGTGGTGCGACGCTCGATCCGCTTGCCCTCCGGCCCCACGACCACGACGCGTTGGACGAAGACCCCGGGCAGGTGCACCGACTCGGGCAGGATCTCCCCGGGCTCGACCAGCTCCTCCACCTCGGCGATGGTGATCGCCGCGGCCATGCCGCACAGCGGGTTGAAGTTGCGCGCCGACTCGTGGAACACCAGGTTGCCGTGCCGGTCGCCGACCGCTGCCCGGACCAGGCCGAAGTCGGCGGTCAGCGCGGTCTCCAGGACGAAGTCCTGGTCGCCGAAGCGGCGGACCTCCTTGGGCTCACTGGTGGCCACCACGGTGCCCGCGGCGTCGTAGCGCACCGGGATGCCGCCGTCGGCCACCAGCGTGCCCACCCCGGTGGGGGTGTAGAAGGCCGGGATCCCGGTGCCACCCGCGCGGAGCCGCTCGGCCAGCGACCCCTGCGGGGTCAGCTCGACCTCCAGCTCGCCGGAGAGGTACAGCCGGGCCAGCTCCTTGTTGCCGCCGACGAAGGAGCTGATCGTCTTGGCGATCCGCCCGGCGTAGAGCAGCACCCCGAGCGCCTGGTCGTCGACCCCACAGTTGTTCGAGATCGTGGTCAGGTCCGTGGCGCCCTGCTCCAACAGCGCGTCGATCAACGCGATCGGCACCCCGCACAACCCGAACCCACCGACCGACAGGGTGGCCCCGTCGGGGATGTCGGCCACGGCCTCCCGTGCGCTCGCGACGACCTTGTCCATGCGCTGACCACCATCCGTTCGAGGGCTGGGCAGGTGGTGCGTCAGGCGGGGCGGCCCAGCTCGCGGATCCCGTCGAGCTTCAGCCCGAGCGTAGCGGTGACCCGTTCGGTCTCCGCCCGACGGAGGAGGCCGGATGGAGCGGCGGCGCGGCAGAGCACCAGTGAGGCCCCGGCGGCCAGGGGCGCCAGCAGCCACGCCACCGGCCCGGCCTCGGTCGCCGCCTGCTGGTCGACCAGCACCCGGTCACCGGCGACGAGGCCCAGCCGCCCGGCCAGCTCGGTCGCCGTCTCGACCAGGGCGGCCAGGCTCAGCTCGCCTCCGCCGAGCACCAGCCCGACCCCGGCGGGGTCGACGGGCTGCCACGGGGCGAAGACGTCGCCGTGGCTCCGCACCTCGAGCGCGAAGTCGCGCGCCGGGCCGGTGTAGCCGGTCATCCCCATGCCCAACGGGTGCAGGGACAGGCCCAGCAGCTCGTCCAGGCCCAGCTCCTCCAGGGCGGGGAGCCGGTCGGCATCGGCCAGCACGACGTCGGCGTCGGTGAGCCGGTCGTCGTCCTCGGCGGCGGTCTCCCAGACCGCGGCCCCGCAGCTCCACACCCCGAGCAGCACCGCAGCCGTCTGCCAGTGCACCGGCAGGGCCAGGCCGACGGTGCTGCCCGGGCCGACGTCGAACTCCTCCTGCAGCAGGTTGGCGGTCTTGGCCACCCAGTTGGCGAGGGTGGTGGCCGAGAGCTCGGTCCGCTCGCCGGAGACGTCGTCGTAGAAGGTGATCAGCGGGGCCGCGGCGTCCCGGCGGAGGGCGGCGGTGAGCAGGTCCGCGGGGGTGGGCGGCATCAGTTGATGCACCCGGTGTCGGCGGCGGTCCGGGCGTCCACGCCCTCCGTCACCGGCGCGGCGGGCGCAGCGGTCACGGCCTGTCCCACCCCGTTGAAGTCCGAGCCGAGCACCAGCTGCACCGTGCCGCTGACCGCATCGTCGCCGACCTTGGTGACCGCGCCCGGGATCTGGGCGGCCAGCGTCGCTGCCAGGGCCTCGTCCCCGGTGGCGTGCCGGATCTCGGTGACCTCGTAGTCCATCGAGTCGGCGTTCGCCGTCCCGGTGACCGGGAAGCCCGCCGCCGTCAGCTCGTCGCCGGCGCTGCCGGCCAGCCCGGAGATGCCGGAGCCGTTGTAGACCTCCACGTCCACGTCGGCCGGGCTGACGACCTCTGCGGCCTCGGGTGACGCCGCCTCCGCCGCAGGCTCGGGCTCCGCGTTGAGCTCGGCGAAGAAGGCGTGCAGCGTGTTCTCGTCCTCGAGCCGGATGATCGACCGGTCCTGCTCGTCCCGATCGGTCCCGACGTAGGGGACGGTCTGGAACTCGATGCTGTCCGGGGTGATCGACTGCATCTGCTGTGCCAGCCGGAGCAGGTCGAGGTTCTGGTCGACGGTCAGGGCATCGGCGGCGGCCTGGACCAGCTCGCGCTGCTTGCCCAGGTCCAGCAGCACGTTGTCGCTGAGCATCTTGCGGATCATGCCGGCGATGAACACCTGCTGGCGCTTGATCCGGTCGAAGTCGCTGCTGGTGTTCCCGATGTTGTGTCGCTGACGCACGAAGGCCAGTGCCTGCTCGCCGCTGATCGTCTGCACCCCCGCCGGGAGGTCGATGCCGGAGTAGCGGTCCTTGGCGGGTTCGCAGAGGTTGACCTCCACGCCGCCGACGACGGTGGAGAGCTGGAAGAAGCCCAGCAGGTCGACCTCGGCGTAGTGGTCGATCCGCAGGCCGGTCATCGAGCTGATCGTCTGGATCAGCAACTGCGCACCGGCCGCCTGCACCGCGGCGTCGGAAGCGCCGTCCGGCGCCTCCATGCTCCCGTAGGCGTAGGCGGCGTTCAGCTTGTCCCAGCCGTGGCCGGGGATCTCCACGTAGGAGTCGCGGGGGAAGGAGACGAACGACGCCGCGGACCCGTCGGCCGGGACGTGCACCAGGATCATGGTGTCGGTGTTCAGCCCGGCGTTGGCCTCCGTGTTGAGCAGGGCCAGCTCCTCCTCCGTGGCACCTGCGCGGCTGTCGTTGCCCACGAGCAACAGGTTCATCGCCTCGCCGGTCTGCACCGTCTGCTCGTTGCCCGAGGCGGGGATCGCGTTGGTGCGGTTGACGCTGGCGTCGGCGACCCGGCCGAGGTACCAGCCCCAGCCGCTCGTGCCGAGCAGCACCAACGACAACAGTCCGGCGACGACCCGGGCGATGCCGGCGAGTCGGTTGCGCCCTCGTGGACGTGCTGGGTCTGAGACCTGGCCGCGGTGCGCCGGACGCCCGGCCCGCGGGTCCAGGCGGGGCGGCAGCGGGCGAGATGCACCGCCGGGCTGCTGGGTGTCGCTCACAGGTGTCCTCACGTCGGGCTGGCCGGCTCGCCGAGCGCTCGAGAGCCTCGGGCCCCGCGGCGGAGTCGTCGACGACGATACGTCCGGAGACGAGTGCACTGGTCATGCACGCGCCGGGGGGATCCGACCCAGGACCACCAGCGGCCCCGTCCGCCCCACCAGAGTCCGTCGTCCCGCCCGGTGCCCGGTCGCTGTGGAGGCCCCCGCCGAGACGAGCGCGTCGGCCGGGCCGGCAGATCCGCTCACGAAGGTGCGCTGCACGCCTTGAGCCGACCGGCTGAGGTGCCGATGAGATGAGGTGCAACTGATCCGTGCTCGTTGCGGTCCGCCCCCACCGCTCATCGGAGGACCACTGTGCGTCGCTTGACTGCGGGCTTCTTCGCCTTCCTCGCCGTGACGGCGACATTGCTGACCCTGCCCGTCTACGCAGCACCCATGCCCGAAGCCCATCCGGTGGCCCCCTCGATCGACGAGATCTCCCTGGGCTCGGTCGTCGACCCGGTCGGCGATGCGGTGGTCGTCACCGACGGGGAGGTGCAGCCAAGCGGCGTGGCGGAGTCGGTCGCCAAGGGAGCGGTGCCGGAGACCACGGTGCCCGAGACCACGACACCGGAGTCGACGCCGGCGTCCGTGGAGGTGCCGGACTCGGGTGGGGAACTGGCCGGCGTCCCGGCGCTGACGGTGTCCCAGGAGGGTGCTGAGCGGTTCTCGAGCGTCGGGGTGACCTGGCGAGAGGATGCGTCGGTCACCGACGTCGTCGTCCAGCTGCGCGTACAGGGGACGGATGGGGCCTGGGACGAGTGGACGTCCCTCGAGCCCGACGACGCCGAGCAGAACGAGCGCGCCGCGACCGGCGGCGACGTCCGGGCCGGGACGGCACCGTACTGGACAGGTGAAGCGCAGGGCGTGCAGGTGATCGTCCAGGCTGAGGACGGGGACGTCCCCGAGGACGTGCGCGTCGCCCTCATCGACCCCGGTCACAGCGCGGCCGACGACCTGGCCACCGCGCTGCCGACTGCCACCGCGCATGCGGGCGCTGCGGAGCCGCGCATCTACACCCGCGCAGAGTGGGGTGCCGACGAGCGGATCCGTTCATGGGCACCGGAGTACGTCTCCACCATCAAGGCCGCGACCGTCCACCACACGGCAGACGGCAACAACTACTCGGCCGAGCAGGTCCCGGCCATCCTCCGGTCGATGTACGCCTACCACGCCCAGACCCGTGGTTGGGGCGACATCGGGTACAACGTCATCGTCGACAGGTACGGCCGTGTCTTCGAGGGTCGCTACGGCGGCCTCGCGTCCACCGTCGTCGGTGCCCACGCCGGTGGCTTCAACAGCTACACCTTCGGTGTCTCCATGCTCGGCAACTACGACGTGGTCCCGGTACCGCAAGCCACCGTCGACGCGGTCGCCGATGTGATCGCCTGGAAGTTCGGGCTGTACGGGGTGGACCCGCGCGGCACGACCGTGCTCACCTCGGGTGGCGGGGGCACGGCCAGGTACGGGGGCGGCACGAAGGTCACCCTGCCCACCGTCTTCGGGCACCGGGACGTCGGGTCGACCGCATGCCCGGGCGCCTACGGCTACGCGCGCCTGGGAGAGGTCCGCACGAGGGTGATCGCGCTCGCTGACAACAGCCTGAGCGCGATCGCCCGCCGCTACGCCGCGGAGCCCGCCCTGCGCAGCAGCCTGGGCAAGGCGGTCGGCGACGAGCAGTACGGCAGTGGGTTCGCGTGGCAGCGGTACGAGAAGGGGCGGCTCTACTGGTCGCCCACCGCAGGGGTCCGCCTGGTGCGCGGGGACGTGCTCACCGCCTATCTCGCAGCCGGGGGGCCGGCCGTCCTCGGCGCCCCCGTCACCGACGAGGACACCGCCGGCCAGGGGGGCGCGTACAACCAGTTCGCGAACGACGCAGCCATCTACTGGACGGCTGGCACGCAGGCGCAGGTGGTCCGCGGCGCCATCCGGACACGCTGGTCGGCGTTGGGCGCGGAGTGGGGGCTCGGTTTCCCGACCAGCGGTGAGACGGCGGTGCCGGGCGGCGTCCAGCAGACCTTCACCAACGGCTCGGTCTACTGGGCCGCAGCCACGGGTGCTCATGAACTGCGCGGCGGAGTTGCTGCGGTCTGGTCCCGCGCAGGTGGTGCGGCGACCCTGGGCCTGCCGATGACCGGCGAGGTCGGTGCGCCCGGCGGTGTGCTGCAGGAGTTCACCCGGGGCTACACGGTGACATGGACGCCCAGCCGGGTCCACGTCGTCGCCGGGGGGATCCGGGACGCCTGGGTCGCTGCGAAGGGCGCTGCCGGCACGCTCGGCATGCCGCTGAGCGACGAGACGGACACCCCGCGCGGGGGTGGCCGCTACACCCGCTTCACCGGCGGTGCGATCACCTGGACCAGCGTGACGGGTGGCGTGGCTCTCACCGGGCCGATCGGTGCCCGGTGGCAGGCCGCCGGCGGCAACGAGTCCGACCTGGGACTGCCCATCGGTCCGGAACAGGCGACCGCCGATGGGACCGGGCGAGTGCTCACCTTCGCCAGCGGTGCCTCGATCCACCTGACGCAGGCTGGCAGGGCGCACCTCCTGCAGGGCGACGTCGCGGCGCGTTGGACCCAGTTCGGTGGGGTCGCCGGCCTCGGTGGCCCCGTCACCGAGGAGCTGCCGCTCGGGTCTGGTGCCGGGGTCTATCAGCTGTTCACCCGCGGGAAGATGGTCTGGACGCCGGGCACCGGGGCGCAACCGGTCGTCGGCGCGATCGGGCGGGCCTATGACGCGCTGGGGGCCGAGTACTCATCGCTCGGACTGCCGACCACCGCCGAGTACGCCGTCGCCGAGGGCACCCGGCAGGACTACCAGCGTGGGAGCATCACCTTCACCGGCGCAGGCGTGCTCGTCAGGCACGACTGAGTGGTCCTGTGGGCCGGCGGGACGCGACGCCGGTCGGTGGTCGTCGACCCGGCGCCGAGTCGACGCAAGGCGCGTGCTGCCCGCTGAACTGAGCGGGCGTTCGTCCACGGCAGGCAGGGACCAGCAGGCAGGCACCGAGGAGAAACCACAGAGGGGCGTCGTCGGACCAGCGGTCCGACGGCGCCCCACGGTGGTGGGCTGGGTGGATCAGATCCGACTGACCGGGTGA
>NZ_JAPVBJ010000006.1 GCF_026967985.1 Modestobacter sp. VKM Ac-2984
CGGAAGCTAAGCCTTTCAGCGCCGATGGTACTGCCCGGGGGACCGGGTGGGAGAGTAGGACGCCGCCGGACATAACTCCCAGAACGGGGTCACAGCTACGGCTGTGACCCCGTTCTGCATTTACGGACCAGTACGGGATCGACAGCATGCCGTCGCCGGGGACATGTCCCTGGGGCGGCTGGCGTCAGGCAGGCTCGCCGTCCCACGGGACTCGCGGGCGGTGTGCGGAGTCGCGCTGAATGGCCCCGATCTGGGTGTCGGCGCGACAGGCGGGCAGTTGCGTCACCTGCGGAAGTGGGCCAGACGGCCGGCGCGCGGGTGCGGCCGGCCGTCGGGCCCTACGGGGTGCCCCGCCGTCACGGGACAGCGCGGCGGAGCCCCAGGTAGGTGAGTGCGGCGAGCGCGATCGCGAGCACGGCCGGCAGGCCGAGGGTCGCCGTCTCCACCGACCAGCCGGTGAGCCAACTCCACAGATCCCCCCAGGCTCGCTGCCAGGTCATCAGGACGACGCCGGCGCCGATGACCACGAGCGTCGCGAGCACCAGCACGTAGATGCCCATGGCGCCCCAACGCTTGAACACGACACCGATGCCGATGCCCAGGAAGCACGCGGCGAGCATGGGCAGGGCGAAGACGGCGACCTGCAGGGCGGGGTTGCCCACATCGATCGCTCCGGGGGCCCAGAAGTCCAGACCGACCCCCCAACCGTTGGTGGCGTTCTCGACGGCGGTGAGCACCGTGAGGGCGAAGGCGAAGGCCAGCGACTGCAGCAGCGCCGCCACGGCAGTCCCCAGGTAGTAAGCGCGCCTGCTCAGGCTCAAGCCCATGGCGAAGGGGAAGACCTGCGTGACCAGTTGGGCGAAGACGACCAGGACGGTGATGTACAGCGAGGCGATCCCGCCGGTGTTCGAGGAGTTGCCGGGATGGGCGTCGAGGTCCGCCAGCCCCCAGATGGCCAGGTTGATCGCGAAGGAGATCCCGACGACCATCCACGGCACGCCGAGCGAGACGAGCGGGTGTGCCGCCTGGAGGCGCGCGGCGCTGACGATGCGGTTCATCGTGGAGCTCCCTGGAGGACGTTCCGGTCGGTGGGGACGTGGGTGTTCCGGCCGGCGGACAGGCTCATGCCGACGACGAGCTGTTGCAGCGAGCTGGACTCCACACTGAGCCCCAGGGCGATGGCCTCCTGGTGTCCCGTCGCCGTCCTGACGCGGACCAGTGCGCGGGACTGGCCGGCGAGTGACTCGGTGGTCAGCAGGTCGTGGGCCGACCCGAAGGTGGCGACCTGGCGAGCCGGACCGGTCACCGTCACGGCGGAGCCGCGGAGCGTCTCCGCATCGGCGTCGAGCAGGATCCGGCCGCGGTCGATGAGAAGCACGTGCTCGAGGAGGTCGCTGATCTCCTCGATCAGGTGCGTGGAGAGCACGATCGTGCGGGGATGCTCGGCGTAGTCGGCGAGCAGGCGGTCGTAGAAGAGCTGGCGCGCGACGGCGTCCAGTCCCAGGTACGGCTCGTCGAGCAGCGTGACCGGCGCTCGCGAGGCCAGGCCCAGGACGATGCCGACGGCCGAGTTCATCCCGCGGGACAGCTTCTTGATCGGCCGCTTCCGGGGCAGGTCGAAGTCGGCGAGCAACTGGTCGGCGAGCGGCTGGTCCCACTGCGGGTAGAGCCGTGCGGCTGCCGAGACGGCGTCGCAGACCCGGAAGTGGTCGGGGTACCGCTGGCCCTCCTTGATGAAGCAGAGCCGGCTCAGCACGGCGTCGTTCTCGTACGGTGCGGCACCGAGCACCTGGACCCGACCTGCCGTGGGCACCCGGTGGCCCGTGAGCAGCTGCATCAGGGTGGTCTTGCCGGCGCCGTTCCGGCCGAGCAGGCCGGTGATCGTGTCCGCCTCCACGGAGGTGGTGACATCGGTCAACGCCGTGTGACCACGGAAGCGCATCGTGACCCCTTCCAGCGTGGCGGCGGCGGTCACGACCGGCCTCCCCGCTCGCGCAGCATCTGGGCGATCTCGGCGATGCTGATGCCGACCTTGTCGGCCTCGGCCAGCAGGGGCGTGAGGTACTGCTCGGCGAACTCGCTGCGGCGCCGCTTGAGCAGCTGCTCGCGGGCGCCGGTGGCGACGAACATCCCGACTCCTCGTCTCTTGTAGAGGACCCCGTCGGCCACCAGCTGGTTCAGGCCCTTGGCTGCGGTGGCGGGGTTGATGCGGTGGAATGCGGCCAGCTCGTTGGACGAGGGGGCCTGGCTCTCCTCGGGGAGGGAGCCGTCGACGATCGCGTCCTCCAGCTGCGTCGCGATCTGCCGGAAGATCGGGCCGGCGTCCTCGTTCACCCGGGCCCACGCCCCGACGAGCTCGTGGGTTCACTACTCATGTAATGGACCATAGGACCGTCCGCACGAGCCGCACAAGTCCCCGCAACGTGGCCGACACACGGGCCGGTTAGGTTCCTGACTCCGCCGGCCCGCCGACGTCAGGAGGACGACGCCCGTGTTGCTGTCCCCGCACGAGCAGGAGCGGTTGATGCTCAGCTACGCCGCCGAGCTCGCCCGCCGCCGTCAGGCCCGGGGCCTGAAGCTCAACCTCCCTGAGGCGACCGCGATCGTCACCGACCACGTGCTCGAGGGCGCCCGGGACGGCGAGCTCGTCACCGACCTCATGCAGTCCGGGCGCACCGTGCTCACCCGGGACGACGTGATGGACGGCGTCCCCGAACTGCTGGAGGAGGTGCAGGTGGAGGCGACCTTCCCGGACGGGACGAAGCTGGTCACGGTCCACCACCCGATCTCGTGATCCCCGGCGAGGTCATCACCGCCGAGGGCGTCATCGAGACCCTGCCCGGCGTGCCGCGGGTCGAGCTGGCGGTGCACAACACCGGCGACCGGCCGGTCCAGGTCGGCTCGCACTTCCACTTCGCCCAGGCCAACCACGCGCTGGCGTTCGACCGCGAGGCGGCGCACGGTCACCGGCTGGACATCGCCGCCGGCACGGCCGTCCGGTTCGAGCCCGGCATCCAGCGCACCGTCGCCCTCGTCCCGCTGGCCGGCGCCCGCGTCGTCCCCGGGCTCACTGCGGAAGGTGGGCTGGCCTGATGGTGCAGCTGTCCCGGGAGCGCTACGCCCAGCTCTACGGCCCGACCGTCGGCGACCGGATCCGGCTGGCCGACACCGACCTGCTCATCGAGGTCACCGAGGACCGCTGCGGTGGCCCGGGGCTGGCCGGTGAGGAGGCGGTGTTCGGCGGCGGCAAGGTGATCCGCGAGTCGATGGGGCAGGGCCGGGCCACCCGCGCCGAGGGTGCCCCCGACCTGGTGATCACCGGCGCGGTCGTGCTGGACCACTGGGGGGTCGTCAAGGCCGACGTCGGCGTCCGCGACGGCCGGATCGTCGCGCTGGGCAAGGCCGGCAACCCGGACACGATGGACGGCGTCCACCCCGACCTGGTCATCGGTCCCGGCACGGAGGTGCTGGCCGGCAACGGCAAGATCCTCACCGCGGGCGGCATCGACTGCCACGTGCACTTCATCTGTCCCCAGATCGTGCCGACGGCGATCGGCTCGGGCATCACCACGATGATCGGCGGCGGCACCGGGCCGGCTGAGGGCTCCAAGGCCACCACCATCACCCCGGGCGACTGGTACCTGGCCCGGATGCTCGAGGCGATGGACGGGATGCCCGTCAACGTCGCCCTGCTCGGCAAGGGCAACACCGTCTCCGTCGACTCGCTGGAGGAACAGCTGCGGGCCGGGGCCAGCGGGTTCAAGCTGCACGAGGACTGGGGCTCCACGCCGGCCGCGATCGACGCCGCGCTCACCGTGGCCGGGCGCAACGGCGTCCCGGTCGCCCTGCACTCGGACACCCTGAACGAGGCCGGCTTCGTCGAGGACACCCTGGCCGCGATCGCCGGCCGGAGCATCCACGCGTACCACACCGAGGGCGCCGGGGGCGGGCACGCACCGGACATCATCACCGTCGCCGGGCACTCGAACGTGCTGCCCAGCAGCACGAACCCGACCCGGCCGCACACGGTGAACACCCTCGACGAGCACCTCGACATGCTCATGGTCTGCCACCACCTGGACAGCTCGGTGCCCGAGGACCTGGCCTTCGCCGAGAGCCGGATCCGACCCACGACGATCGCCGCCGAGGACCTGCTGCACGACCTGGGTGCGATCTCGATGATCGGTTCCGACGCCCAGGCGATGGGCCGGGTCGGTGAGGTCGTGATGCGGACCTGGCAGACCGCGCACGTGATGAAGCGCCGCCGCGGGTCGCTGGCCGGCGACGGGGCCGCGGACAACCTGCGGGCCCGCCGGTACGTCGCCAAGTACACGATCTGCCCTGCGGTCGCGCACGGCATCGACGGCGAGGTGGGGTCGGTGGAGCCGGGCAAGCTCGCCGACCTGGTGCTCTGGGACCCGGGGACCTTCGGCGTCCGGCCGCACGTCGTCCTCAAGGGCGGGATGATCGCCTGGGGTCAGATGGGCGACGCCAACGCCTCGATCCCGACCCCGCAGCCGGTGCTGCCGCGGCCGATGTTCGGGGCGTACGGCCGGGTGCCGGCGCAGACCTCGGTGCACTTCGTCGCCCCGGCCGCGATCGAGGGTGGGCTGGCCGACCGGCTGGCCGTCGACCGGCGGCTGGTCGCGGTCACCGACACCACCCTGCTGGGGAAGGCGGACATGCCGGAGAACACCGCGCTGCCGGAGATCCTCGTCGATCCGGACACCTTCACGGTCTCGGTCGACGGCGAGGTCTGGGAACCCGACCCGGTGCGGGAGCTCCCGATGGCCCAGCGGTACTTCCTCTTCTGATGGCCGGCTCCCGATGACCGCCGCGCTGCTCACCCTCGCCGACTCCCGGCTGCCCGCCGGAGGTCACATCCATTCCGGGGGCGTGGAGCAGGCCATCGCGGCCGGGGTGCTCACCGACCCGGGCTCGCTGGCGGTCTTCCTGCGCCGGCGGCTGGCCACCTCGGGCGCGGTCGCCGCCGGGCTGGCCGCGGCGGCCTGCCGGGCGGTGGACGCCACCGACCCGGTGGCGCCCCTGGCCGCGCTGGACGCCGAGGCCGACGCCCGCACCCCCTCCCCGGCGCTGCGGGCCGCCTCCCGGCAGCAGGGCCGGGGGCTGGTCCGGGTCGGCAGCCGCGCCTGGCCGCACCCGGCCTGGGCGGCGCTACCGGCGCAGCCGCACCACCCGCTGGCGCTCGGGGTCGCCGCGGCGACCGGCGGGCTGACCCCGCGGGACGCCGCGCACGCCGCCGCGTACCTGTCGATCAGCGGGCCGGCCACCGCCGCGCAGCGCTTGCTGGCGATGGACCCGATCACCGTGGCCGCGGTGACCGCCCGGCTGGCCCCCGAGGTGGACGAGGTCGCCGAGGCCTCCGTCGAGGACCTGCCGGCCGCCACCGACCCGCTCCTCGACCTGCTGGCCGAACTGCACGCCGCACGCACGGACCGCTTCTTCGCCTCATGACCGGGAGTGCACATGCCGCCTGACCACCGGATCGACGACTACGTCGACCCCTACGCACCCGAGCACCGGCACGGCGGGCCCCTGCGGGTCGGCCTCGGCGGCCCGGTCGGCTCGGGCAAGACCGCCCTGGCCGCCGCGCTCTGCCGCACGCTGGGCGCCGAGTACGACCTCGCCGTCGTCACCAACGACATCTACACGACCGAGGACGCCGACTTCCTCCGCCGCAACGCCGTGCTGCCCGACGACCGCATCGAGGCGGTGCAGACCGGGTGCTGCCCGCACACCGCGATCCGCGACGACATCACCGCCAATCTCGACGCCGTCGAGCTGCTGGAGTCCCGGCACCCGGGGCTGGAGCTGGTGTTCGTCGAGTCGGGCGGGGACAACCTGACCGCCTCGTTCAGCTACGGGCTGGTCGACGTCCAGGTGTTCGTGGTCGACGTCGCCGGCGGGGACAAGGTGCCGCGCAAGGGCGGTCCCGGGGTGACCGCCTCGGACCTGCTGGTGGTCAACAAGACCGACCTCGCGCCGCTGGTCGGCGCCGACCTCGGGGTGATGCGCCGCGACTCCGACGCGGTGCGGGGCGACAAGCCCACGCTGCTCATCTCGCTGCGCGAGGACCCGGCGGCGACCGAGGTGGCCGAGTGGGTGCGGGAGCAGGTGCGCGCGAAGGCGTTGCAGACGGCGTCGTGAGGACACTGGTCGAGGTGGTCGCCCGCTGCGATGCGCGCGGGCGCACGGTCCTGCCGGTCGTGCGCGCCAGCGGCCAGCTGGCCGTGCGGCGCACCGGGCCGGAGGCGGTGCACCTGGTCGCGACGGCGTTCGGCCCGCTGGGCGGGGACGACGTGGAGATCAGGCTCGTGGTGGAGGCCGGCGCCCGGCTCGCCGTGCACTCGGTCGCCGCGGCCGTCGTGCTGGCCGCCCGGGGGGAGTCCCCGCCGTCGCGGCAGGTCGTGCACGCCGAGGTCGCCGGCGTGCTGCACCTGGCGCCGGAGCCGACGGTGGTCACCGCGCGGGCCGACCACCGGGCCGAGCTGCACGTCCAGCTGTCCGACGACGCCGAGCTGACCGCCACCGAGCAGGTGCTGCTCGGCCGGGTGGGCGAGGAGCCGGGGCGCTGGACCGGCACCACCCGCGTCGAGCGGGACGGCCGCCCGCTGGTGCACACCACGATCGGGCTCGGCCCCGGCGCGCCCGCCTGGCTGCCGCCGGTCGCGCCGCGGGCCTACGTCTCCACGGTCTGGATCGGTGGCCCGCAGTCCGAGGTGGCGACCGGGGTCGACGCCGTCCGGCTCCCGCTGCCCGGCGGTTGGGTGGGGACGGCGTGGGGCGACGAGCTGCACGAGGCGGTGAGCCGGTTGGCGTCGGTGACGCCGCGGCCGGTCGACGAGCTGGTGGAGGTGGCGCGGTGAGCGGGGCGTTCGTCGTCCGGGCCCGGCGGATGGTGCTGCCCGACGGGGAGCGGCCGGCCGCGGTGCACGTGCAGGACGGCGTCGTCACCGCCGTCACCGGGTTCGACGAGGTCGGCGACCAGGTGGTCACCCTCGCCGACGACGAGGTGCTGCTGCCCGGGCTGGTCGACAGCCACGTGCACGTCAACGAGCCCGGCCGCACGGAGTGGGAGGGGTTCGCCTCGGCGACCCGGGCGGCGGCGGCCGGCGGGATCACCACGATCGTCGACATGCCGCTGAACTCGATCCCGCCCACGGTCGACGTCCCGGCGTTGCACGTGAAACGCGCGGTCGCCGAGGGCCAGGTCAGCGTGGACGTCGCCTTCTGGGGTGGTGCCGTGCCCGGCAACGCCGACCAGCTCCGGCAGCTGCTCGCCGCCGGTGCCGTCGGCGTGAAGTGCTTCCTGCTGGACTCCGGTGTCCCGGAGTTCCCCCCGCTGGACGACGCCGGCCTCCGGGCCGCGCTCACCGAGCTGGCCGCGGTCGACGGGCTGCTCATCGCGCACTGCGAGGACGACGACGTGATCACCGCCGCCCCGCAGCCCGGCGGGCGGAGCTACGCCGACTTCCTCGCCTCGCGGCCGGGTGCGGCGGAGGAGACCGCGATCGGCCGGCTCATCGCCGCCGCCCGGGACACCGGCGCCCGGGTGCACGTCGTCCACCTGGCCGACGCCGGGGCGCTGCCGATGCTGCGGGCCGCCCGGGCGGAGGGGGTGCAGATCACGGTCGAGACCTGCCCGCACTACCTGACGTTCAGCGCCGAGGAGGTGCCCGACGGCGACACGTCCTTCAAGTGCTGCCCGCCCATCCGGGAGGCCGGGCACCGGGAGGCGCTGTGGCAGGCGCTGGCCGACGGGGACGTCGACCTGGTGGTCAGCGACCACTCGCCGTGCACGCCGGAGCTCAAGCGGCTGGACGTCGGCGACTTCGCGCTCGCCTGGGGCGGGATCGCCGGGCTGCAGGTGACCCTGCCGGTGGTGTGGAGCGGCGCCCGGGCCCGCGGGTTCGGGCTGGCCGACGTCGTCCGGTGGATGTCGGCCGCGCCGGCACAGCTCACCGGGCTGACCGGCAAGGGCGCGATCGCCGTGGGCAAGGACGCCGACCTGGTGGCCTTCGCGCCGGACGAGCCGTGGCGGGTGGCGCAGCTGCACCACCGGAACCCGGTGACGCCCTACGCGGGGCGGGAGCTCACCGGGGTGGTCCGCCGCACGTGGCTGCGCGGGCAGCCGCTGGTCGACGGGGCAGCTCCCCTCGGCCGCCTGCTGAGCCGGACGCAGGCGTGAGGGGCCGGCGCCCCACCCGTGCCACAGTGACCTGCGTCCACCCCGATCCGTCTGGAGCCCGATGACCGGCCCTGCCCAGCCCGGCCCTGCCCAGCCCGGCCCTGCCTTCCTCGCCTTCCCCGACCTGGCGCGCCGTGACCTCGGTGGCG
The DNA here is from genome assembly GCF_026967985.1 of Modestobacter sp. VKM Ac-2984. Lineage (GTDB taxonomy): Bacteria > Actinomycetota > Actinomycetes > Mycobacteriales > Geodermatophilaceae > Modestobacter. The sequence goes on from NZ_JAPVBJ010000006.1 coordinate 8,359, forward strand.
CCGTCGTCGCCGCGAACGACGAGTTCTTCGCCGCCCGGGAGAACCTCGTGCTGCCGCACCCGGCCGTGCCGCGTGCCGAGTTCGGGCACAAGGGCAAGGAGTACGACGGCTGGGAGACCCGGCGGCGCCGCAGCCCGGGGCACGACTGGGCGATCGTGCGGCTCGGGGCGCCGGGGATCGTGGCCGGGGTCGTCGTCGACACCGCGTTCTTCACCGGCAACTACCCGCCGCAGGCCTCGCTGGAGGGCGCTGCGGTCGAGGGGCACCCGTCGGTCGAGGAGCTGACCCGAGCCGACTGGCAGCCGCTGCTGCCGCTGTCGGACCTGGCCGGCGACACGACCAACGCCTTCGCCGTGGAGTCCGACCGGCGGTACACGCACGTGCGGCTGTCCATCCACCCCGACGGCGGGGTGGCCCGGCTGCGGGTGCACGGCACGGTCGTCGCGGACCCGCGGCTGGTGGACGCCGGGCCGTTCGACCTGGCCGCCCTGGAGAACGGCGGGCGGGTCACCGGCGTGAGCAACGCCCACTACGGCAGCCCGCACCAGCTGATCGGCCGGGGGACGGCCCGGTCGATGGGGGAGGGCTGGGAGAACGCCCGCCGTCGCGGCACGGGCAACGACTGGGTCGATCTCGACCTGGCCTGCGAGGGCGTGGTCACCCTCGCCGAGCTGGACACCTCGTGGTTCCTGGGCAACGCCCCCGGCACCGCGTCGCTCACCGGCCGCACCACCGACGGTGGGGAGGTCGAACTGCTGCCGCGCACCCGGCTCCAGCCGGACACCCGGCACCGGTTCGTCCTGGACGGCGCCACGGGCGTCAGCAGCGTCCGGCTCGACGTCTTCCCGGACGGCGGGATGGCCCGGCTGCGGCTGTGGGGTCGCCCCACCGCCGCCGGCCGTGCTGCGCTGGGGCGCCGCTGGTTCGACGCGCTGCCCGACGTCCAGGCCCTGGAGGTGCTGGGCTCCCTCGGCGTCGACCCGGCCGAGGCGGGCCGGCTGGTCGGCGGCCGCCCGCTGTCCGGCGACGTCCCACCCACCCTCCGCAGGCTGGTCGACGGTCCCGCCTGAGGCCGGCGGCTCCGGCCGCGCTCGGGCCTGACCGGTAGGCCCGCGAACGCGTGGACGGCCCGCCGGCGCAGCGGCTCCGGCGGGCCGTCCACGTGTCGCGGCGGCGGGTCAGCCGGGTCGCCCGGCGGAGCCCCGCACCTCCGAGACCGTCGGTCAGGACCGGTTGGTCGCCACGCGACGACTCGCCGCGGCGGCCGCCGCGAGCCCGGCCAGCGAGACCGCGATCAGCGGCAGCGGCAGCTCGTCGTCGGCCAGTCCGGCCTCGCCGCCCGGCACCCCGGTGGGCGCCGATGCGGTGTCCGTGCTGGTCTGGCTGGCGAACTGGTAGCCCGCGTCCTCGGAGCCGTAGGCGTAGACGGTCGTCACCGCCCCCTCGGCCAGGTCCAGGTCGACCGGGTCGACGGCGACCGTGTCGGTCCCGGCGAGCACCGCGTCCGCGCTGACCACGCCCGGGTCGACGACGAGGACCTCCTCGTCGGGGTTCTCCAGCCCGGTCACGATCGGCACCCCGTCGGCCCGGACGTCGACCGCCGGTGCCGCAGCGACGTGCCGCACCACCAGACGGGACTGCCCCGCGGGGACGACGGAGACGTCGTTGACGAACGGCATCAGCGTCGGGGTGCCGTCCTCGGCGAGGAACGCGGTCACGGTGGCGTCCAGCCCCGGGGTGAGCGCCACGTCGGCCAGCTCGGCCGTCGGCTCGTCCTCCAGCGGGTCGGCGTCCACCGGGAAGATCTCCAGGTCGTAGTCGCCGGCCGGCAGGAGGAGCGGGTCGGTCAGCGTCCCCGGCTCGAAGTCGGCGATCAGCTCCTCCCCGTTGGCGTAGACGTCCACCGGCACGTCCGGGATCGCGTGCAGGACGGTCACGGTGGCCACGTCGGTCGCGGGATCGGCCTCCGCAGCGAGAGCGGGGGCGGCGCCGGTGCCGAGGACCAGGGCGCCCGCCGTGCCGGTGACCAGGGTGAGCGATCGGGTCGTGCGCATGGTGGGTCCTTCCTCCGGGGACAGGTCTGCACTGGTTGCGGTGCCCAGCGATCCCGGTCGGACCCATCACGATTGTGTTGCGAGCCCGTGGGGCGCAGGACGGGGGTCGGTCCGGTCAGGTGCCCGTGATGTGCTCCGGCCGCACCGGCACCCGGGTCAGCGGGAGGCCGGTCGCGGCGCGGATGGCGGCGAGCACCGCGGGGCCGGAGGAGATGTTGGGCGCCTCGCCGACCCCGCGCAGGCCGTAGGGGGCGTGCGGATCGGCGTACTCGAGGACCTCGATGCGCATCGGCGGCATGTCCAGGATGGTCGGGATCAGGTAGTCGGTGAACGACGGGTTCCGCACCTTGCCGTCCTGGATCAGGATCTCCTCCATCACCGCCAGCCCCAGCCCCTGCGCGGTGCCGCCCTGGATCTGGCCGACCACCGCCTGCGGGTTGATCGCCTTGCCGACGTCCTGGGTGCAGGCCATCTCGACCACCTTGACCAGCCCGAGCTCGGTGTCGACGTCGACCACGGCCCGGTGTGCGGAGAAGGCGTACTGCACGTGCGCGAACCCCTGGCCGGTCTCCGGGTCGATCGCCTCGGTGGGGCGGTGCCGCCACTCGAGGGTCTCCTCCAGCACGTCGTCACCCAGCAGGTCGGCCAGCGGGACGGTGATGTCCTCGCTGTCGGACACCACGGCACCACCGGCCAGCCGGAGGTCGGGAACGGTCCGTCCCACCAGTCGTTCGGCCCGGGCGACCAGCTGCTCGCGCACCTTCTCGCACGCGGCCTTGACCGCCCCGCCGGTGACGTAGGTCTGCCGGGAGGCCGAGGTCGAGCCGGCCGATCCCACGCTGGTGTCCTTGGGGTGCACGACGACGCGCTCCACCCCGAGCTCGGTGCGGGCGATCTGCTGCTCGACGGTGACCAGCCCCTGGCCGACCTCCGCGGCCGCGGTGTGCACGGTCGCGGTCGGTTCGCCGCCGACGACCTCCAGGCGCACCCGGGCGGTGGAGTGGTCGTCGTACCCCTCGGAGAAGGCGACGTTCTTGTACGCCACGGCGTAGCCGACCCCGCGCCGGACGCCCTCCCCGTGGGTGGTGTTGGAGACCCCGCCGGGCATGTCGCGCAGGTCGACCTCGCCGTCGCCGGACCGAGCCGGCAGCGGCATGGCCTCCAGCCGGCGCAGCAGCTCCACCACCGGGGCCGGGCTGTCGATCACCTGGCCGGTGGGGGTGGCCGACCCCTCCTCCATCGCGTTGCGGCAGCGCAGCTCCACCGGGTCCATGTCCAGCTCGGCGGCGAGGGCGTCCATCTGCGACTCGTAGGCGAAGGCGGTCTGCACCGACCCGAACCCGCGCATGGCCCCGCACGGCGGGTTGTTCGTGTACGCGCCGTAGCAGTCGACGTGCACGTTGGGGACGACGTAGGGGCCGATCCCCATCGTCCCGCCGTTGCCCACCACGGCCGGGGTGCTGGAGGCGTAGGCGCCACCGTCGAAGTAGATCGCCGCCTTCACGTAGACCAGCTCGCCGTCCCGGGTGGCGCCGTGCTCGTAGCGCATGGTCGCCGGGTGCCGGTGCACGTGGCCGAAGAAGGACTCCTCCCGGTTGTAGGACATCTTCACCGGGCGCCCGGTGCGCAGGGCCAGCAGGCAGGCGTGCACGTGCATCGACAGGTCCTCGCGGCCGCCGAAGGCGCCGCCCACGCCGGCCAGCGTGAGCCGGACCTGCTCGGGCGGCAGGGCGAGGGCGGAGCAGATCTGCTTCTGGTCCACGTGCAGCCACTGGGTGGCGACGTGCAGCTCCACGCCGCCGTCCTCGGCCGGCACGGCGAGGCCGGCCTCCGGGCCGAGGAACGCCTGGTCCTGCATGCCCACCTCGTACTCGCCCACCACGACGACGTCCGCGGTCGGGGCCGGGTCACCGGTGCGGACCTTCAGGTGCCGCACCAGGTTCCCCTCCGGGTGCAGGTGGGCGCTCTCCCGGCTGAGCTCGGTGACCTCGGCGGTGGAGTCGTGCACCTGGTTCCAGGTCGGGTGCCCCAGCGCGGTGCGCGCGTCGGTGACCGGCTCCAGCACGTCGTAGTCGACGTGGATGCGGGCGGCGGCCAGCCGGGCGGTCTCCGGGTGGTCGGCGGCGACCAGCGCCACCGGTTCGCCCTGGTAGCGGACGACGTCGAGGGCCAGCACCGGCTGGTCGGCCAGCTCGAGCCCGTAGACCTTCTCGCCGGGCACGTCGTCGGAGGTCAGCACGGCGGAGACGCCGGGGGTGGCCAGCGCCGCGCTGGTGTCGACCGAGCGGATCCGGGCGTAGGGATGGGGGCTGCGCAGGGTGACCCCCCAGAGCATGTCCTCCATCCACAGGTCGCTGCCGTAGGCGAACTCGCCGCGGACCTTGAGGACGCCGTCGGGCCGCTGTGCGTCGTCGCCGACCCCGCCGCTGCCCGGCCCGGTCAGGTGCTCCGGTGCCCCGGTCGGCGTGCGGGTCGGCGTGCTCATCGGTCTCCCCCTGCCGCGGGCTCGGCCATCCGGTCCGCGGCGAGCCGGACGGCGTCCAGGATCTTCTCGTAGCCGGTGCACCGGCAGAGGTTGCCGGCCAGCGCCTCGCGGGTCTCGGCGTCACTGGGCCGCCCGTGCCGGGCGATCAGGTCGTGCGTGGCCACCAGCAGCCCGGGCGTGCAGAAGCCGCACTGGACGGCGCCGGCGTCGAGGAAGGCCTGCTGCACCGGGTGCAGCGCCTCGGGGCCGGCCAGCCCCTCGACGGTGCCGATCTGCCGGCCCTCGGCCTGGCCCGCGGCGACCAGACAGGCGCAGACCGGCAGGCCGTCGAGGTAGACGGTGCAGGAGCCGCACTCGCCCTGCTCGCAGGCGTTCTTCGACCCGGGGAGGCCCATCCGCTCCCGGAGGACGTAGAGCAGGCTCTCGCCCTCCCAGACGTCGTCCACGTGCTGCTCGGTGCCGTTCACGGTGCAGGTCAGACGCATGTCAGGCCTCCTGGTTCGCGGAGCGGTAGTCGGCCCAGGCCCAGCTCAGGGCGCGGCGGGCCATCACGGACAGCGCGTGCACGCGATAGGGGGCACTGCCGCGGACGTCGTCGATGGGGGCGGCCGCGGCGGCGACCAGCTCCCCGAAGCGGGCGATCGTCGCCTCCGGCAGCTCGGCACGGGACTCCCACAGGCCGCTGCTGTCGAGCTCGCCGGCCAGGAACTCCTCGGCGGCCGGCGCGCGGCGCGGAGTCGGCGCGGCCGAGCCGATGCCGGTGCCGACCGCACGGCGGTCGGGGTGCAGGGCCAGGCCGAACGCGGCCACGGCGATGACCATCGCGTTGCGGGTGCCGATCTTGCTGTACTGCTGCGGGCCGCTCGGCGGGGCGACGTGGACGGCGGCGATCAGCTCATCGTCGTCCATCGCGGTGCGCTTGACCCCGGTGTAGAAGTCGTCGATCGGGATCCGGCGGGTCCCCCGGGCCGACGCCACCTCGACCTCGGACCCGGCGGCCAGCAGCGCCGGGTGGGCGTCGCCGGCCGGTGAGGCGGTGGCGAGGTTGCCGGCGACCGTGCCGCGGTTGCGGATCTGCGGGGAGCCGATGGTGCGGGAGGCCATGGCCAGGCCGGGCAGCCGGTCACCGAGCTCGCTGATCACCCGGGCGTAGCTCACCCCCGCCCCCAGCCGGACCGCGCCGTCGGCGACCTGCCAGTCGCGCAGGTCGGCGATCCGGGTGAGGTCGAGGAGCAGCGCCGGGCGGAGGTGGCCGAAGTTGAGGCCCACCATCACGTCGGTGCCCCCGGCGATCGGCACGGCGTCGGGATGGGCGGCCTTCGCCTCCAGCGCCTCCGCCCAGGTGACCGGTTGCAGGAAGTCCATGGGGCTCCTCGTCGGTGGGGGGACGGCCACGGTAGCCCGGCCGTGTCACGGGGTGGTGACGAGCGATGCGACGTGGGTCACGTCCGGCGGTCCCGTGGTGGTGGGCTCGGACACGCGCCGGACACGTCCGGGCGGCAGGATGCGCGGGGTGCAGACCGCTGACCTGCTCGTGCACGATGCCGAGCTGATCGCCACCGTCGACGACGCCCGCCGCGAGCTCGCCGGGGGGTGGGTCGCGATCACCGACGGCGTGGTCAGCGGACTCGGCGGCCCGGGGGACCCGCAGCCGGCCGCCGTCCGGCGGGTCGACGCCCGCGGCTGCCTGGTCACACCGGGGCTGGTGAACACCCACCACCACCTGTACCAGAACCTGACCCGTGCCTACGCCCCTGCGCTCACCGGCGGGCTGTTCGAGTGGCTGGTCACGCTGTACCCGCTGTGGGCCCGGCTGGACGAGGAGGCGGCGCACGTCAGCGCGTTCGTCGGGCTCGCGGAGCTGGCGCTCTCCGGCGGCACGACGTCGACCGACCACCTGTACGTGCACCCGCGCGGCGCGGGCGACCTGATCTCCGCCGAGGTGGCCGCGGCCCGCGAGCTCGGCGTCCGGTTCTCGCCCACCCGCGGGTCGATGTCGCTCTCCGTCAAGGACGGCGGCTTGCCGCCGGACTCGGTGGTCCAGGACGACGACGAGGTCCTGGCCGACTCGCTGCGGCTGGTCCAGGCCCACCACGATCCCTCACCCACCGCCATGACCCAGATCGCGCTCGCGCCCTGCTCGCCGTTCAGCGTCTCCCCCGACCTGATGCGCCGCACCGCGGAGCTGGCCGAGTCCCTCGACGTCCGGCTGCACACCCACCTCGCCGAGACCCTGGACGAGGACGCCTTCTGCCTGGCGACCTTCGGCCGGCGTCCGGTCGACCACCTGGCCGACGTCGGCTGGATGACCGACCGGACGTGGCTCGCGCACGTGGTCTGGCCGGACGCCGCCGAGGTCGGCCGGCTCGGTGCGGCCCGGGTCGGGGCGGCGCACTGTCCCTCGTCGAACATGATCCTGGGCAGCGGTCTGGCGCCGGTGACCGAGCTGCGGGCGGCCGGCGCACCGGTCGGGCTGGGCGTCGACGGCTCGGCGTCGGCGGACTCCGCGTCACTGTGGCTGGAGGCCCGCACCGCGATGCTGCAGGGCAAGCTGCGGCACGGCGCCGCGGCGATGTCGGCCCGGGATGCGCTGGAGATCGCCACCCGCGGCGGCGCCGCCTGCCTGGGCCGGGCCGGGGAGATCGGCGAGCTGTCCATCGGCGCCTGCGGTGACCTCGCGATCTGGTCACTGGAGGGCGTGCAGTTCGCCGGCGCGCTGTCCGACCCGGTGGAGGCCTGGCTGCGCTGTGGCCCGGTGTCCGCGCGGCACACGGTCGTGGCAGGGCGGTTCGTGGTCTCCGACGGCGCCGTCGTGCACCCCGGGCTCGAGGAGCAGCTCGCCGTCCACCGGCGGGTGTCGCAGCGGATGCAGGCCCCGCTCGGCTGAGCGGGCGCCAGGGTCAGGTGGCGAGCTCGCCGCGGACCACCGAGACGCCGGAGTGCGTCGGGTCGCCGTCGAGCGGCTCGACCGAGACGTCGACCAGGGGGTAGGCGGCGAGGTCGATGCCGTCGGGCAGCCGCAGCACGGTCGCGCCCTGCTGGACGATGCCGACCGGCACCATCCGCTGGGCGTCGGCCTGCAGCAGCCACACCTCGTAGTAGGCGTCGTCCAGCGCCGGCACGTCGAGGTCTACCTGCAGCTCGCGGACTCCGCCACGTTCCCGGACCTCAGCCGTGCCCGACGCGACCTGCTCCGGCAGCGGGTCGAGCCCTGCCTGGGCCACCACGGCGCCGCCGGCACCGTCCTGGGTGACCGCGACCGCCCCGGCGCCGATGAGGCCACCCACGAGCACGGCAGCGGCCAGCGGCAGCCACCGGGCCGCCGGCCCTCGAGCCGACCGCGGGCGGAAGGGCAGGACGGTGGACCCGGCCGGTTCGGGAACGGCTGTTTCGACCTCAGTCGACCGGGGCATGGGGACCTCGCGTGACAGACCGGCCTCGATCTCGGCCGGACGAGGAGAGACCGCGACCCCGGTCGCAGCGGCGATGGCTGCCCACACCTGAGGGGGTGGGGCCACCGCCTGACGGGGCGTGGCCAGCGCGGGGACGGCGAGGACGGCGACGCTTCGCCGGAGGGAGGCGACCTCCCGCTCGCACTCGGCACAGTCGCCCAGGTGTGCGGCGCACTCGGGCGCGGGCTGCTCGCCGAGGGCGGCCAGCGCCAGCTCGTCAGGATCGCAGTGCTGCACCGTCCACCTCCAATCGGTCTCGCAGGCGCTCCAGGGTGCGTCTGATGTGGCTCTTCACGGTGCCCAGCGGGATGCCGGTGCGTGCCGCGATCTGTGCATGGGTCAGGTCCTCGAAGAACGCGAGCTCGATGATGCTTCGTTGTGGCTGGCCGATCCGGTTCAACTCGCCCAGCAGGAGCACGCGGTCGGCCACCTCGGTGGCCAGCTCGCTGCCGGGGCCGGCGGTCGGTGCTGAGCGGGCCTCGCTCGCGGCCGCCTCGGTGGACCGACGCTGCCGTTCCCGTTTGGCCCAGGTGTCGGCGATCTTGTGCCGGCACACCCCCACCAGCCAGGCCGGCAGTGCGCCCTGGTCGGGGCGGTACCGAGCTCGCCCGGTCCAGGCCGAGATGAACGTCTGCTGGGTGACGTCCTCGGCGTCGGGGCCGGGCCCGAAGGCCCGCACCGCCATGCCGTGCACCTGCGCCGCCCATCGCTCGTAGGCCCAGGCCAGAGCCTGCTCATCGCCGTCGACGAAGCGCCGGGCGACCTCGGTGTCGTCCGGCTCGGCGCTCTGCTGCACCGAGCCCTGGGTGGTGGGCACGTCAGCGACCGTACCCAGTGGTGGCCGACGGACGGCCAGGAGGCTCATGGGAGCGGTTCGGCAACGACGACCACGTTGTCGCGATAACTGCGGAGCTCGGGGATGAAGGGGCCACCGCAGGTGACCAGCACCAGCCGTGGCGGGCCGTCCCGGCCGAAGATCGTGTCCAGCGGCAGGACCTGCTTGGTGATCAGCTCGCGGGAGACCACCTGCCAGCGGGTCTCCGCGCCGTTCGCGCCGGTGACCACGACGACGTCACCGACCTCGGTGCTGCGCAGCGGGGCCAGGGCGCCCAGCCCCTGCTCCCGGTCGTCGACGTGCCCGGCGAGCACCGCCGAGCCGTCGTCCCCCGGCACCGGACCGAACCGGTACCAGCCGACCCGGTCCACGTCCTCCGGCAGTTCCATCTGACCGTCCGGGGAGACCCCCACCGGGTCCAGTGGGGCGTCCACGCCCCGGGCCGGCAGGCTCAGCCGGACCGGAGCCGCAACCGGTGCAGCCACGGTGGGCGCCGCGTCCCGGGTGGTCACCGGAGGGAGGTCGAGTGCAGGCGGCGACGGCGGTACCGCCCCGGAGGGGGACGGTGCCGCCGTCGGTGACGGTGCCGGGGCCATCGCCGAGGGCGAGGACGCGTCGATCGCCTGCTCCACCGTGGTGCCCGTCGCCTCGTCGGGCTGGGTCAGTGCCCAGGTGACCGGTGTCCCGATCCCCAGGGCGAGGCCCAGCACCAAGACGACGGCGGGGGTGCGCACGGTGGTGCTCCTGTCCTCGGTCGGGTCAGACCCGGCTGGTGGCGTACTTGCGGCCGGCGAACGCGGCAGCGGCGAGGCCGGCCACGGTCAGGCCGACCAGCGGAGCCGGCATGCCCTCGTCAGCGGCCAGACCGGCCGAGCCACCGGGGACGCCGGACGGGGCCGAGGCCCCGGCCTGGACCGTCTGGGTGGCGAGCTCGTAGCCGGCGTCAGCCGAACCCCACGCATAGACGATCGTGTTGGCGCCCTCGGCCACGGTCAGGTCGGCCGGGCCGATCGCCACGGTGTCGGTCCCGGCGACGACCACGTCGGCGCTCACGTCGCCGGCCGGGACGGTCACCGACTCCTCGTTCGGGTTGACCAGGCCGTCGATGATGACCTCGCCACCGGCCCGGACGTCGACGGCGGGCGCCGCGGCCACGTGGCGCACGGTGAGCCGGCCCTCGCCCGCGGGCACCGCGGAGGTGTCGTTCACGAACGGGGTGAGCTCCGGGGCGCCGGCCTCGGTGAGGTGGGCGACCACGGTGGCGTCGGCGCCGGCCGGGATCTCCACGTCGTCGAGGCTGATCGCGACCTCGGCGGACTCCGGGTCGGCGCCGGCCGGGTAGACCGTCAGGTCGTACTCGCCGCCGGGCAGGGTGAGCGGCCCGGCGAGGGTGCCGGGCATGAAGTCGGAGATGAGCTCTTCACCGTTGGCGTAGACGTCGACCGGGGTCTCCGGGATCGCGTGCAGGACCGAGACGGTCGCGGTGTGCGTGTCGGCCAGCGCGGGGGTGGCCGCGAAGAGCAGGGCGAACGCGCCGGTGGCGCCGGCGGTCAGGGCAATCGGGCGGGTCTTGTTCACGGTGACGTTCCTTCCGTTGGAATGCACTGTTGTCTCGTACTCCCTGCCCACCTCCGGTCGTCGATGCACCTGATCCGGATCTGGAATTCATCGGATCTGCGTGCCAGCGTCGTGACCGGACCGTGGTGCCCGCCGTCGCGTTGGGCTGGGTCAGTGCCCAGGTGACCGGTGTCCCGATCCCCGGGGCGAGGCCCAGCACCAACACGACGGCGGGGCTGCACACGGTGGTGCGGCAGTTCTCGGTCGGGTCAGACCCGGCTGGTGGCGTACTTGCGGCCGGCGAACGCGGCAGCGGCGAGGCCGGCCACGGTCAGGCCGACCAGCGGAGCCGGCATGCCCTCGTCAGCGGCCAGACCGGCCGAGCCACCGGGGACGCCGGACGGGGCCGAGGCCCCGGCCTGGACCGTCTGGGTGGCGAACGCGTAGCCGGCGTCAGCCGAACCCCACGCGTAGACGATGGTGTTGGCGCCCTCGGCCACGGTCAGGTCGGCCGGGCCGATCGCCACGGTGTCGGTCCCGGCGACGACCACGTCGGCGGACACGTCACCCGCCGGCACGGTGACCGACTCCTCGTTCGGGTTGACCAGGCCGTCGATGATGACCTCGCCACCGGCCCGCACGTCGACCGCGGGCGCGTAGGCCACGTGGCGCACGGTGAGCCGGCCCTCGCCCGCGGGCACGGCCGAGGTGTCGTTGACGTACGGCGTGAGGGCGGGCTCGCCGGCCTCGGTCAGGTGGGCGGCCACCGTGGCGTTGGCGCCCGCCGGGACGGCGACGTCCATCGCCTGCAGCAGCGGGTCGCCGGACGCGTCCTCGGCGTCGGCCGGGTAGAGCGCCAGGTCGTACTCGCCGCCGGGCAGCGTGAGCGGGCCGGCCAGGGTGCCGGGCTGGAAGTCGTCGATCAGCAGCTCGCCGTTGGCGTAGACGTCGACCGGGGTCTCCGGGATGGCGTGCAGGACCGACAGGGTCGCGGTGTGCGTGTCGGCCAGCGCGGGCGTGGCCGCGAAGAGCAGGGCGAACGCGCCGGTGGCGCCGGCGGTCAGGGCGATCGGGCGGGTCTTGTTCACGGTGACGTTCCTTCCGTTGGGGTGGACTGTCATCTCGTACTTCCCGCCCACCCCCGGTCCTGGATGCAGCCGGCCCGGATCAGCGGGCCAGGGCAGTGGCCAGCAGGTCCAGCTGCTCGACGGTGGCGTCCAGGTGGGGGGAGACCCGGAGCACCGGGCCGGTGAGCTCACGGGGGGCCCGTTCCCGGCCGGCCGCCGTCGTCAGCACGCCGTGCTCGGTGCGCAGCCGGGCGGCCACCTGCCGGACGTCGACGTCCGGCGGCGGACGCAGCGTGGTGATCGCGGTCGGCTCGTCCAGCGGCTCGGCCACCTGCCACCCACCCCGGCCGTCGAGCCGCTCCCGGGTGGCGCGGCCCAGCGCGGTCAGCCGCTCGCGGGCCCGGTGCGGGCCGGCGGCCAGGTGCTCGCCCAGGGCCACCACCAGACCGACCCGGCCGGCCACGTGCGCGTCGTGCGACTCGTACCAGCGGGCGTGGTCGACCCCGGTGCGGTCCTCGTCGTGCAGCTCCGGGCCCACGAGCGGGGAGAGCAGCGCGCTGACCGCCGGGCGCAGGACGAGGAAGCCGACGCCACGCGGCCCGGCGAGCCACTTGCGCGAGGTGCCGTAGGCCGCGTCGGCACCCAGGTCGCAGTCGACGTGGCCGAGGGCCTGCGCCACGTCCAGCACCAGGGGGACGCCGGCGGCCCGGCACAGTGCGGCGACCTCCCGCCCGGGCTGGACGACGCCGCGGTGGCTGGCCACCAGGGTGACGTGCACGAACGCCGGCGGGTCGTCGCGCAGCGCCCGTTCGACGCCGGCCAGGTCGGCCCGGCCCACGGCGTCGGCGGGCAGCACCACCGGCGTCAGCCCGGCGGCGGTGAACGCGGCGATGTTCTGCCAGTACTCCCCGGGCAGCACGCCGACCCGGGCGCCCGGCGCCAGCCGCCAGCGGGAGACCAGCGTGCGCACCGCCGCCGACGCGCTCTCGGTGAAGGCCACGTCGGCGGCGGCCATCCCGACCAGCCCGGCCAGCACCGAGCGGCCCTGCTGCAGCAACCCCTCGGCCGCCTGCTCGGCGACGTAGCCGCCGAGCTCGGCCTCGTGCCGGGCGTGCCGGGCGACGGCGTCGAGCACCGCGGTGCTCTGCCGGCTGCAGGCGGCGTGGTCCACGTGCACGGCAGCCGCCCGCGGGCGGGCGGCGCGCCAGGCCTCGCCGAGGTCGTCGTGCGGGAGCCGGCTCACCGTCGGGTCACGCCCGCACCGACAGGGACAGCGCGACGTCACCGGCGGCATCGGTCCACCAGTGGGTCATCCGCAGGCCGGCGGCGGCCAGCTCCTGCTCGACCCGGGCGCGGCGGAACTTGCTCGACACCTCGGTGCGCACCTCCTCCCCGGCGGCGAAGGGCACCGTCAGCCCGATCGCGGCCAGCTCCACGACCTGGTCCCGGGTCGACCGCAGCCGCATCTCGATCCGCTCCTCCTCGGGGTCCCACACCGCGACGTGCTCGAAGGCGGCCGGGTCGGCGTCGCCCTTCAGCTCCCGGTTCAGCACCGCGAGGACGTTCTTGTTGAACGCCGCGGTCACCCCGGCGGCGTCGTCGTAGGCGCGCACCAGCCGGGCGGGGTCCTTGACCAGGTCGGTGCCGAGCAGGAACGAGTCCCCGGGCCGCAGGGTCGCCGCGAGGGAGGACAGGAAGGCCGCCCGCGCGTCGGGCTCCAGGTTGCCGATCGTGGAGCCCAGGAAGGCGACCAGCCGGCGACCCTCCTGCGGCAGCTCGCCGAGGTGCACGGTGAAGTCGGCGACCACCGCGTCGACCGCCGTCCCCGGGTAGGCCGCGGTGATCTGGGCGCCGGCGGCCCGCAGCACCGTGGGGTCGACGTCGACGGGCACGAACCGGCGGAGCGTGCCCGCCTCGGTCAGTGCGGTGAGCAGCAGCCGGGTCTTCTCCGAGGTCCCGCTGCCCAGCTCCACCAGCGTGTCCGCACCGGTGGCCGCGGCGACGTCCGCGGCCCGTTCGGCCAGCAGGGCCCGCTCCGCGCGGGTCGGGTAGTACTCCGGCAGCCGGGTGATCTCGTCGAACAGCTCGCTGCCGCGCTCGTCGTAGAACCAGCGGGGCGGCAGGGTCTTCGTCGGTCCCGTCAGGCCGGCGCGCGCGTCGGCGGCGAGCGCGGCGCCGGGGTCGACCGTGCCGAGGTGGTCGGTGAGCGTGAACGTCATGCGGGCTCCGATGCATCGAGGGAGGTCTGGGTCAGGCCGTCGGGGGTGACCTCGACGAGCGTGCGGTCGGGGACGTCGGCCCAGCGCGGGTCGTCGTCCCACGGTTCGCTGGCCAGCGCCGTCCCCTCGTCGGTGACCAGCACCGAGAGGGTGTCCCCCCAGGTGGTGGCCAGCAGCCGGGTGCCGTCGGCGGCCAGCAGGTTCAGCCGTGCGGCCGGGTCGGCGGCGCCCACCTCCCGGACGGTGGCGCCGAGGCGCTCCAGCCCGCGGGAGAAGACCAGCGCGGCCAGCAGTGCGCTGTCGACCACCGACTCGGCGTCCCGGGCCGGGGGCAGCACCGCCCGGTCGACCCGGCCGTTGTGCGAGAGCAGCCAGCGGCCGTCGGTGAACGGGGCGGCTGCCGCCTCCTCGATGGGCATCCCCACGGTCGCCGAGCGGACGGCCGCGAGCACGCAGCGGGCCGAGACCGCGGGGGCGACCGAGGCGAAGGAGCCTGACCCCCACAGCGGCCGCTCCGACCGCCAGCGGGCCGGCTCCGGGCGGCCGTCGGCCCAGAAGCCCACCCCCCAGCCGTCGGCGTTCACCGTGCCGTAGCGCTGCCGGCGGGGCGCGTAGGACTGCACCAGCAGGGACGACGGCGGGTCGAGCACCAGGGCCGCCAACGTCCGCGGTTGGCCGAGCCAGGCGAGGTGCCGGCACATCAGACGGCCGCGGTCACGCGTCGAGGGCGAGTCGGATGCCGCTGAAGACCTGCCGGCGCACCGGGTGGTCCCAGTTGCGGAAGCTCGGCCGCAATACCGAGGCGCCCACCGCCCAGGAGCCGCCGCGCAGCACCTTGTAGTCACCGCCGAAGAAGGGGGCGGAGTAGTCGGCGTAGAGCATCGGGGTGAAGCCCGGCCACGGTCGGAGGTCCGAGGAGGTCCACTCCCACACGTCCCCCATCAGCTGCTCCACTCCGAGCGCGGACGCGCCGGCGGGGTAGGCGCCCACGGGGGCGGGCCGCAGCGCCGAGCCACCGAGGTTGGCCAGCTCCGGCGTCGGGTCGGCCTGACCCCACGGGAACCGCCGCCGGCCGCCGGTGTCCGGGTCCCAGGTCGCCGCCTTCTCCCACTCCTCCTCGGTCGGCAGCCGGCCACCGGCCCAGGCGGCGTACGCCTCGGCCTCGAAGAAGGTGACGTGCTGGACCGGTTCGTCACCCGGCAGCTCCTCGACCAGGCCGAACCGGGTCCGGGTGCCCTCCGGCCCCCAGAACTGTGGTGCGGTGAGGCCGGCGTCGCAGCGGTGCTGCCAGCCGCGCGCGGACCACCAGCGCGGGTCGGTGTAGCCGCCGTCGGCGACGAACGCGGCGTACTCGGCGTTGGTGACCGGCACCCGCCCGATCCGGAACGCCGGGACGTCGACGACGTGCGCCGGTCGCTCGTTGTCCAGCGAGAACGGCTCGTCGGTGCCGTCGACACCGAGCCGGAACGGGCCGCCGGGGACCAGCACCGTCGTGCCGGCCACCCCGGACCGGCCGAGCGGCAGCGGGGAACCGGTGCCCAGCAGCGGCGGGCCGGCCCGCAGCTGCAGGGTCTGCAGCATCGTCTCGTCGTGCTGCTGCTCGTGGCTGACCACCATGGCGACCTCGAACGGGTCGTCGTCCGGCCCGGACCGGTCGAGCCGGTCCAGCACCCGGCCCCGCACCTCGGCGCAGAACGCCCGGGCCTCCACCGGCGGCAGCAGCGGCAGCCGGACGCGCGCGGCCCGGGGGTGGGTGAAGGCGTCGTACAGCTGCTCGACGTCCGGTGGCAGCACGCCGGTGCACCGGGCGTCGCCGCCGCGCAGCAGCCACAGGTCCTCCTGTTGGCCGACGTGGGCCAGGTCCCAGACCAGCGGGCTCATCAGCGGCGAGTGCTGGCGCAGCAGCTCGGGCTCGTCGTGTTCGGTGAGCAGCAGGGTGCGGTCGCGGGCGTCGGCGAGATCCCGGGCGAGGGTCTCCCTCAGGTCGGTCATGTCCCCTCCTCGGTGTCGTGGGCGGCGGCCAGCAGCGCGGCTGCCGGGCCGTCGGTCCGGGCGGTGTGCAGCAGTGCGTCGCCGGGGCTTGCCCGGCGCCCGACCAGTTCGACCAGGGCCTCGACCTGCGCCCGCAGGCCCGCCGGCGCCCGGTCGGCAGCGACCTCCAGGCAGGTGACGGCCGCGGTGTGCAGCTCCCGGTCGGCGAGCCCGGCCCGGGCGGCCGGTTCCCAGCGGTCGGCGACCGGCTCGACCGCCGCGGCGGCGGTGTCGGCGGCCACCGGGTCGTCGAGCAGGGTGCCGGCCACGGCCGCGAGCGCCGGCCACCACGGTTCAGGGGCGGCGTCGAGGTAGCGCAGCTCCAGGTAGCCGCGCAGCCGGACCGGGGGGAAGAGCGTGGTCAGGTGGTAGTCGAGGTCGGCCACCGTCGGCCGCCGGTCGGTCGGTCCGGCCCCGCGGACCCACTCGTCGAACGACGTCCGACCGCGCACCGGGACGGCGTCGCCCGCCGGGCCGCGGACCAGCATCACCGGGGCTGCCATCGCGAAGGCGGCCCATTCGTCGGCCGGGTCGGCTCCACCGGGCAGGGGGCCGCAGCGACCGGGGTCGAGCTGGGCCCAGATCCGCTGCCGACCGGAGCGCCACCCGGTCTCCGCGCCGGCCAGGAGCGGGGAGCAGGCGGAGACCGCCACGAGCACCGGGCCCAGCGCGGTGGCCAGCCGGACCCGTGCCGCCCAGTCCGCAGGCGCCCCGGCCTCCAGGTTGACCTGCAGCGCGGCGGTGCAGGTCATCATCGCGACGCCGGCGGCCCGGTGGCCCGCCGCCCGGAAGTGCTCCTCCATGGCCACGTACCGGGGGCCGGGGTTCACCCGGTGCGCGGGCCGGCAGGGGTCCGTGCCGATCGGGGCCAGCCCCAGGCCCCCCGCGCCCAGTCGGCTCCGGACGGCCGCGAGGTCTGCTCGCAGGGCGGTGACCGCGGCGGTGACGTCGGCGGCCGGCGGGCCGGACAGCTCGACCTGGCCGCCGGGCTCCAGGGTGACCCGGCTGCCGCCGTCCAGCGGGGGCAGCGTCGCGACGGCCGCGGTGACCCGGTGCCACGGCACCCGGGTGCCGGGGGAAGCCAGGTCGACCAGGTGGGCCTCGAGCTCCAGCCCGATCGGCCCGGTCGTCGCCGGGCGCAGCGCACGGGCGGCGACGTGCTCCCGGGCGGCGTCCAGGTCGGGCAGGACGTCGTCGGTGGGATGGTCGGCGAGTGCTGTGGACGTGGTCATGTCGCCCCCTCCAGGTCCGGACCGGTCGAGTCGACCGCGGGTCGGTGCGGGGGCGGCGTGCCGTGCGGCGGCCGTCCTCGCTGACCATCTTCCACGGATGTGGCCGCGCGGCAACCCGCTCCTCCGGCGTCCTCGGCAGCTCCCGGCCGGCGGTACGCCTAGGTGGGCCGTGAGCGGGTAGGGACGCCCTGGACACGGCTGCCAGGACGGCGGCTCCGCGACGGGCAGGACGGGGATCAGCACGCATGGACGGGGCAGCCGGGTCCGGCAGACACCGGGCGCTGATCGGCGCCTCGGACGCCGAGTTGGTCGACGGCACCGTCGCCTTCGTCTGCGCCGGGCTGGACGCCGGGCAGCCCGTGGTGGTCGCCTGCAGCGACCGCACCGCCCAGGTCCTGCAGCACGCGCTCAGTGACCGGCCGCAGGTGACCTGGATCCCGTGGTCCGACGTGTACGGCAACGGCCCGGCCGCGGCGATCACCGCCGTCCGCCGTCTCGGGGAGCGCCACCGGGTGGCGGCCAGCCCGGTGGTCCGCGTCGTCCTCGAGCCCGTGCCCGGCTCCGACCACGACACCTGGCGGGAGTGGCAGCGGTACGACGCCGTCCTGGACCACCAGCTCGCCGAGGCGCAACGCACCGGTGACGACCCGCTGATGGTGCTCTGCCTGTGCGACACCCGGCGGATGCCGGGGCCCCTGGTCGACGCCGCCCGGGCCACCCACCCGGTGCTCCAGGTCGACGGACGGGAGCAGGTGAACCCCGACCACGTCGACCCCGGGGAGTACCTGGCCTCGCTGCCGGTCCCGCCCGAGCCGCTGGAGTCGACCGAGCCGCTGGTGCACGCGGACTCGGTGCGCGACCTGCGCGGGCTGCGCCGTGACCTCGCCACCCGGGCTGCCGACGCCCGGTTGCCGACCGGTTCCGAGCCCGCGCTGGAGGACTTCCTCCTCGCCGTCGACGAGATGACCACGAACGCGCTGCGCCACGGCCGGCCACCGGTCGACCTGCGGCTGTGGGCCGGCGAGGACCGGCTGGTCTGCACGGTGACCGACCACGGCGCCGGGCTGCAGGACCCGTTCATCGGCTACGGCCCGGCCCATGGCGATGACCTGTCGCTGGGCGGCATGGGGCTGTGGCTGGCCCGCCAGCTGTGCGACCACGTCGACATCACCGAGGCCGGTGACGGCGTGCAGGTCCGGCTCACCACCGTCCTGCGCTGACGTGCCCGGGGAGCCCCGCGACCGGGACGACGCCGGTCGGGCGCGCAGCGGCCGACCGCGCGACGCGCTGGGCCGGCCGCTGCCCCACGGGTCACCGGGCGAGCCGCGCGCGCCGGAGGGGCTGATCCGCACGCCCGGCCAGACGTTGGCGGAGGCGCAGCAGCTGCTGGACGCCGGCCGCCCGTTCCACGCCCACGAGGTGCTCGAGGACGCGTGGAAGACCGGTCCGGACGACGAGCGGGACCTGTGGCGGGGCCTGGCCCAGCTCGCCGTCGGCCTGACCCACGTGCTGCGCGGCAACCTGCCGGGTGCGGCCACCCTGCTGACCCGGGGCGCCCGCTCGCTGGGCACCGCCGGGCCGGCCGCCGCCCGGCACGGCGTGGACACCGCGGGGCTGGTCGCGTGGGGGGACCGGCTGGGCGAGGTCGCCGCGGCCGGTGCGCCCCCGGACCCGGCGCCGCCGCGGCTGACCCTTCCACCGAGGGGTGACGAAGAGCACACTCGGCCCCGATGAGGAGCTACGAGGCGGCCACCCGCATCGACGCCGGGGCCGAACAGGTGTGGGCGGTGCTGGTCGACGTCGGCAGCTGGCGCGACTGGAACTCGGGGATCGACCGGGTGGAGGGCGCCGTGCGGCTCGGTGCCCCGCTGCTGCTGGTCGCCACCGGCACCCGGCGCCGGCCGTTGCGGGCCACGGTGACCGAGATCCGGCCGGCGGAGTCGATGCGCTGGCACAGCGGCCTGCCGCTGGACCTGTTCGTCGCCGAGCGCACCTTCCGGCTCGACCCGCAGGGCGACGGCAGCACCGCGTTCACCGTGCGCGAGGAGTACCGCGGCCCGCTGGCGCCGTTGATGATCCGCACCGTGCCCGACCTCAACCCGGCCTTCCGCCAGTTCGCGGTCGGGCTCAAGGCCCGGGCTGAGCAGCGGGCCGCCGAACTCCCGTCCTGAGTTCCGCATGGTGGGATGGATCGCCCGACAGGTGGAAAAACGGGGTCCGTGGTGCCACGATGGTCGAGTGACGTCCCTCACTCCTGACTCGGCACCCGCTCCCGTCGTCCACCGCGGGCCGGTGACCTCGGCGTCCTACTCGATCACCGTCCGGCTCACCGCCGACGGTGACCCGGCCAGCGTCGGCCGGATCGCCACCGCGGTGGGCAACGCCGGCGGCGCGGTCACCGCGATCGACGTGGTCGAGTCCCGCCCCGACGGCCTCACCGTGGACGTCACCTGCTCGGCCGCCGACGCCGAGCACTCCGAGGAGGTCGTCGCCGCCCTCGACGCGGTGGAGAACGTGCACGTCCGCAAGGTCAGCGACCGCACCTTCCTGCTGCACCTGGGCGGCAAGCTGGAGGTCGCCTCCCGGGTGCCGCTGAAGACCCGCGACGACCTGTCGATGGCCTACACCCCCGGCGTCGCCCGGGTCTGCCTGGCGCTGGCCGAGCACCCCGAGGACGTCCGCCGGCTCACCATCAAGGGCAACACCGTCGCCGTCGTCACCGACGGCTCGGCGGTGCTGGGGCTGGGCGACATCGGGCCGGGCGCCTCCATGCCGGTCATGGAGGGCAAGGCGGCCCTGTTCAAGCGGTTCGGCGACATCGACGCCTGGCCGATCGCGCTGGACACCCAGGACGTCGACGAGATCGTGCGCACCGTCGAGCTCATCGCCCCCGGCTTCGGCGGCATCAACCTGGAGGACATCTCCGCCCCCCGCTGCTTCGAGATCGAGGCCCGGCTGCGGGAGAAGCTCGACATCCCGGTCTTCCACGACGACCAGCACGGCACCGCGATCTGCGTGCTCGCCGCGCTGCGCAACGCGCTGCGCGTCGTGGACAAGCAGCTCGAGGACGTCGCGGTCGTCGTCGCCGGCGGCGGCGCGGCCGGGACGGCGATCGTCACCCTGCTGCTGGAGGCCGGGGCCACGAACGTGCTGGTCTGGGACCGGGAGGGCGTCCTCGCCCCCGACGACGAGCGGCTCTCCCCGGCGAAGCTGGACCTGGCCCGGCGCACCAACCCCGGCTGCCGGCGGGGCGAGCTGGCCGACGCCCTGGTCGGCGCGGACGTGTTCATCGGGGTCAGCGCGGCCAACGTCATCCAGGCCGAGGTGCTCGCCGGGATGGCCGACCGGGCGGTGGTCTTCCCGATGGCCAACCCCACGCCGGACGTCGACCCGGTGCGGGCCCGGCAGTACGCCGCCGTCGTCGCCTCCGGCCGCTCGGACCTGCCCAACCAGATCAACAACGTGCTGGCGTTCCCCGGGGTCTTCCGCGGGCTGCTCGACGCCCGGGCCAAGGAGATCCGCCCCGGCATGCTGCTGGCTGCCGCCGACGCGCTGGCCGCGGTGGTGGGCGACGACCAGCTCAACGCCAACTACATCATCCCCAGCGTCTTCGACCCCGCCGTCGCCACCGCGGTGGCCAGCGCCGTGGAGGAGTCGGCCCGCGCCGAGCCCGGTGCCACCGTGGACCTGCCCGGCGACGCAGACTGACCCGGGTGGGCACCTCCTTCGACGCACTGACCGAGGACGCGCTGCGCTCGGCCGGCAGCCTCAAGTGGACGAGGTACGGCGACGCGCTGGGTGCCTTCGTCGCCGAGATGGACTTCGGGACGGCGCCGGTGGTGACCCGGGCGCTGCACGACGCGGTCGACGCCGGGGCGCTGGGCTACCTGCCCGGCCCGGTCGCCGATGCGATGGCGCAGGCGTGCGCCAGCTGGCAGCTGCGCCGGTACGGCTGGGAGCTGCCGGCCGAGTGGATCACCCCGCTGGGCGACGTCGTCGCCGGCCTGCAGGCGGCGATCGAGCACTTCACCCCCGCCGGCGCGCCGGTCGTGCTGCCCACCCCGGCGTACATGCCGTTCCTGAAGGTGCCCCGGCTGATGGGCCGCGAGCTGGTCGAGGTGCCGATGGTGCCGGGCGACGACGGCCGACTGACCCATGACCTCGCGGCGCTGGACCGGGCACTGAGCCCGGGGGCCCTGCTGGTGCACGTCAACCCGCACAACCCGGTGGGTCGGGTGTTCACCACGGCCGAGCAGGTCGCCCTGGCCGAGGTCGTGGACCGGAACGGCGCCCGGGTGTTCGCCGACGAGATCCACGCGCCGCTGGTGTACCCGGGGGCGGTGCACCGGCCCTACGCCGCGCTGTCGGAGGCCACGGCCCGGCACACGGTGACCGCGACGTCGGCGTCCAAGGCGTTCAACGTGCCCGGGCTCAAGGCCGCGCAGCTGCTGCTGTCCAACCCGGCCGACGCCGCGCACTGGGCCGAGGTCGGCGAGCTGGCCGGTCACGGCGCCTCCACCCCCGGGGTGCTGGCCAGCACGGCGGCGTACGAGCAGGGGGAGGAGTGGCTGGACGACGTCCTGGCGTACCTGGACGGCAACCGCCGGCTGCTGGCCGAGCTGCTCGCCGAGCACCTGCCGGCGGTGCGGTACACCCCGCCGGAGGGCACCTACCTGGCCTGGCTGGACGGCCGGGAGCTGGGGATCGAGGAGCCGCTGGGCGAGTTCTTCCTGCGCGAGGCCGGCGTGGCGCTGGTGGACGGGCCGGAGTGCGGCGCCCCCGGGGCCGGGCACGTCCGGCTGAACCTGGCCACCCCCCGCCCGGTGCTCCGCACGATCGTCGACCGCATGGCCACCGCCGTCACCCGCTGAG
This sequence comes from Modestobacter sp. VKM Ac-2984, assembly GCF_026967985.1. Lineage (GTDB taxonomy): Bacteria > Actinomycetota > Actinomycetes > Mycobacteriales > Geodermatophilaceae > Modestobacter. Next base: position 30,163 of record NZ_JAPVBJ010000006.1, read on the forward strand.
GGGCCGAAGTCGCGATTTTGGCCCCTGGGGAGGACGACGGGGGTGGTGTTCCACGTGGATCATGGGGCCGTGCCCGAGTTGCCCGAGGTGGAGGCGCTGGCGGCGTTCCTGCGGGAGAACGCGGTCGGCCGGATCGTGACGCGCGTCGACCTGGCCGCGGTGCAGGCGATCAAGACGTTCGACCCGCCGCTGTCCTCGTTGGCCGGGCTGGAGCTCACCGGCGCCTCCCGGCACGGCAAGTTCCTCGACCTGGACGTCTCCGGGCTGCACCTGGTCGTCCACCTGGCCCGGGCCGGCTGGCTGCACTGGCGGCAGAACCTGCCCACCGCACCGCCCAAGCCGGGCAAGGGCCCGCTGGCGCTGCGGGTGCACCTGGAGCCGCGCGAGGGAGAGCTGCCCGAGGGCTTCGACCTGACCGAGCAGGGCACCCGCAAGGGGCTGGCGGTGTACGTCGTCCGCTCGCCGGCGGAGGTGCCGGGCATCGCCCGGCTGGGCCCGGACGCGCTGGAGCTGGACGCCGAGACGCTCGGGGCGCTGCTGGCCGGCCGGCGCACCCAGCTCAAGGGCACCCTCACCGACCAGACCGTGCTGTCCGGGATCGGGAACGCCTACTCCGACGAGATCCTGCACGCCGCCCGGCTCTCCCCGTTCAAGATGGCCGACAAGGTCACCGACGACGAGCTGCTCCGGCTGCACATGGCTGTGCACGAGACGTTGACCGGGGCCCTGGACCGTCAGCTGGGGCAGCGGGCGGCGACGCTCAAGGGAGAGAAGCGGGCCGGCCTGCAGGTGCACGCCCGCACCGGGCTGCCCTGCCCGGTCTGCGGGGACACCGTGCGTGAGGTGTCCTTCGCCGACACCTCGCTGCAGTACTGCGCGACCTGCCAGACCGGCGGCAAGCCGCTGGCCGACCGGCGGATGTCCAAGCTGCTGCGCTGACGAAGGACCCCGTTGCCCCCCGCCACTCGCACGCTCGCGGCGGGACCCTGCAACGGGGCCATACTGGCGGCGTGCTGGTGACCTTCGACCTGTTCAGCGCGCTGATCGACTCCCGGACGGGCGGGTCGGCGGTGTTCGCCCGGCTGGCGACCGGCCACGGCTGGGACGTCGCCGGCACCGACCTCTACGACGACTGGGACGCCCGCAACAAGGCCTCGCAGAAGGACGTCGCCGACTGGGTGCCCTTCGCCGAGCACTGCCGGCGCGCCCTCACCGACACCTACGCGGCCCGGGGCCTGGACGCCGACGCCACCGCGGACACCCTCGCGCTGCTGGCGTCGTTGCCGGACTGGCCGCTGTGGCCCGACGTCGGCCGGGCGCTGCCGCTGGTGGCCGAGCAGCACCAGGTCGGGGTGCTGTCCAACGTGGACGACGACCTGTTCGCCCGCACCCGCGTCGCCGGCCTGGTGCACCCGGACGCCGTCCTGACCAGTGAGCGGCTGCACGCCTACAAGCCGCACCCGGAGATCTACCAGCGGGCGGCCGAGGCCGGGGCCGCGGTGCACGTCCCCGCGTCCGCGCGGGACACCCGGGGGGCGCTGGAGGCCGGGCTCACGGTCGTCCGGGTGCGCCGTCCGGGGCACCGCGTCGACCCGGACGGGCCGCAGCCGCAGCACGAGGTCACCGATCTCCTGGAGCTCCCCGGCGTGCTCGCTGCCCTGACCGGGTAGACCGCCCGCGGACGCGGCCGATCCCGGTGGCTCGACGGACCGGGGGAGAGCCGACGAGCAGGAGCGGACGAGGAGGTACCGATGAGGGACACCCCCCGCGTCGTCGCGGTGGTCGCTGCGGCGGTCGCCCAGATCGTCGGGAGCCCGCTGGGCTCCGCCATCGCCGGCCGCAGCGTCGGCGACGTCAGCGACGCCGACCGCTCGTTGGTCACCCCGGCCGGTTGGGCCTTCAGCATCTGGGGGCTGATCTTCGCCGGGTCGCTGGCCTGGGCGGTCTACCAGGCGCTGCCCGCCCAGCGCGAGCGCGAGGTGCACCGGCGCACCGGGTGGCCGCTGGCCGTCGCGTTCGCCGGGAACGCCGTCTGGGAGGTCGTCTTCCCACTGGACGGGGCCTGGCAGTACGTCGCCACGGTGCTGATCTTCGGGATCACCGCAGCGGCCGCCGTCGCCTACGTCCGGCTGCAGACCGTGCCGGCCGACGGGCTGGCCCGGTTCCTGCCGCGGGCCACCGCGGGGTTGCTGTTGGGCTGGCTCACCGTGGCGTCGGTGGCCGCGGTGGGCAGCACCGGGGTGGCGCTCGGGCTGTCCCCGGACACCCTCGCGGCCCAGGCCTGGGCGGTCGCCGCGCTGGTCACGGTCGCCGGGGTCGCCGCCGCGGTGCTCCTCGGCTCCTACGTCGCCGCCGGCCCGTTCGCGGCCGCGGTCATCTGGGGCCTGCTCGGCATCGCTGCCGCCGAGGGGCCGCAGCAGGTCGCCGTGGCCGCGATCAGCGCAGCCGCCGTCGTCCTGGTGGCGCTGGCCGGCCGGGCGTTGACCCGGACCGACCGCAGCGCCCTGCTGGTCGGCTGAGCGCGCCGCCCGGGCCGGAGGGCGCTGCCCTCAGCCCCGGCTGCCGGCCCGCCGGGAGGTCAGCCGCCGGACGCGGGCGGGGGCAGCCACCGGCCGGCCCGGGGGGACGTCGTCGGCCGAGCCGACCGCCGTCCACCAGTCGCGCACCGGGGGCGGGGCCAGCACGTCGACCCGCTCACCGGGCTGCGGGACGACGACCGTGACCCCGCGGGCCTCGGCGGCGGCGAGCAGCCGCTGCACCGGCTCGGCCCAGCGGTGGAAGGCCAGGTTGAACGTCGCCCAGTGGATCGGCACGAGCACCCGGCCGCCCAGGTCGCCGTGCGCGCGCACGGCCTCCTCCGGGTCCATGTGGATGGCGTGCCAGGCGTCGTTGTAGGCGCCGATCGGCTGCAGTGTCAGGTCGAAGGGCCCCAGGCGTGCACCGATCCCGGCGAAGGCCGGGGTGTAGCCGGTGTCGCCGCCGAAGAACACCCGGTGCCGGGGGCCGGCCACCACCCAGGACGACCAGAGCGTGGTGTCCCGGGCGAAGAACCGGCCGGAGAAGTGCCGGGCCTCGGTGCAGGTGAGGGTGAGCCCGGCGACGGTCGTGGCGCCGTCCCAGTCCAGCTCGACGATCCGGTCGTCCGGCACACCCCACCGGCGCAGGTGCGCGCCGATGCCGAGTGGGACGACGAACGGCGCCGACTGCTCGCGCACGAGGGCCCGGACGGTGGGCAGGTCCAGGTGGTCGTAGTGGTCGTGGCTGATCAGCACGGCGTCGACCGGCGGCAGGCTCTCGACCGGCGTCGGGGGCTCGTGCAGCCGGGTGGGGCCGAGCAGCGGGGAGGGGGACACCCGCTCGCCCCACACCGGGTCGACCAGCACCCGCCGGCCGTCGATCTCGAGCAGGGCGCTGGAGTGCCCGAACCAGGTGACCGCCAGCTCGGCGGCCTGCTCGGGCACCTCGGGGACGGTCAGCGGGATCGGCCCGCCGGGCAGCCCCTTGTGCCGGTCCTCGTGCCACTGGCGGAGCAGGCCGTCCCGGGCGTTGGCCGGGGCGAGCGCCGGGGTCGGGAGGTTGTTGTGGAACTTGCCCTCGGCGAACTGGGACGAGCCGGTGACGGTCGGGCGGAGCCGGCGCTGGCTGGCGCCGAGGGCGACGGGCAGGCCCCAGGCGGCGCGGGCGACCCAGCTCGCGCCGCCCAGCAGGGCGGTGGCAGCGGTGGCGGTGGCGACACGACGGAGGAACGGCACGTCCCCAGCATCCCCGACGCAGCTGGGCGATGCCCAGGAAGTGGTGCAGAAGACGCTTGTGCTCTGCTCACCGGGGGTGAGCAGAGCACAAGCGTCCGGAAGACTCACCGCCCCCGGGTCACGGGTGCGGAGCGGAGGCCCTCGTCAGCCGGCGATCGCCGCCACCGGCGGGGTCTTGGCGGCCCGCCGGGCCGGCAGCACCGAGGCCAGCAGCCCGGCCACCGTGGCGACCAGCACGATCGCGCCGATCTGCAGCCACGGGATGCTGATCACCACCTCGCCGATCTCGCCGAGCGCCGAGGCCGCTCCCACCAGGCCGTAGGCGCCGCCGACCAGCACGCCGAGCACCGCGGCCACGCCGGCGACCAGCACCGCCTCCCAGGCCAGCAGCGCGCGCAGCTGGCGCCGGGTCAGCCCCAGTGCCCGCAGCAGGCCGCTCTCCTGGCGCCGCTCGACCACCGACAGGGCCAGCGTGTTGCCGACCCCGATCAGGGCGATCAGCACGGCCACACCGAGCAGCCCGGTGACGACGAGGAGCAGCACGTCCACGATCTGGTCGATCGCGGCGCGCTCGCTGGCCACCCCGGTCACGAACGCGGTGGGCAGCGCCGTGCCGGCCAGTTCGGTGACCTCGTCGATCACCGCGGTCTGGTCGACCCCGTCGGCCATCCGCAGCCACATGGTCTCCACGGCTGCCTCGGGAACCAGCGCCTGCAGGTCGGTGGTGCTCAGCAGCGTCCGGTCGGTCTCGCCGGCCACCACGGTCAGCGTGCGCGAGCGGTCACCAGCGGTCAGCGTCAGCGAGTCGCCGGGCTGCGCGTCCCAGGAGTCGGCCTCCCAGTCGGCGAGGACGACCTGGCCGAGTTCGGGCAGCGTGACGTCGCTCGTCGAGCGCAGCACCGGGAGCGCCGAGGCCGCGTCGACGCCGCTGACCCAGCTCTCCGTGCCGTCCGGCCCGGTGACCGTCGCCGCGGTGAGCCCGGTGGCTCCCACCACGCCCTCCACCGACTCCAGCTGGCCCTGCAACGTGGCCGGGACGGGCTCGTCGTAGCTCTGGAGGATCACGTCGGTCGGGTAGTTGGCCGCCAGTCCCGCCTGGGCGGTGGCCCGGGTGGAGCTGGCCCCGACGACCATCGCCGTGGTCAGCGTGACGCCGATCAGCAGCGCGGTGGCGGTGGCCGCCGTCCGGCGGGGGTTGCGGGTCGCGTTGCCGCTGGCCAGGCGCGCCGGGAGCCCGCCGAACCGGCCGAGCAGCCGGCCGGCCGCCGCGACGACCGGCGGAACCGCCCGCTGGGCGAGCAGCAGGAGCCCCAGCGAACTGAGCACCCCGCCGCCCAGCGAGACCAGGATGTCCGCGCTCACCACGCCCAGGGTCATCAGCGCCACGCCGGGGACGGTGAGCAGCAGGCCGGTGACCAGCCGGGCGACGCCGCTGCGGGAACGCAGCGGGGCCGGGTCCGTCGGGCGCAGCGCGGCCAGCGGGGCGACCCGGGTGGCGGCGCGGGCCGGGGAGAGCGCGGCGATCAGCGTGGTGACCGTGCCGACGACGATGCCGACGCCGACGACGTACGGCGGCACCGCCACCCCGGACAGCGGGATGGGGGAGTCGATGCGAGACACCAGGGCCGAGACGCCGGCGGCCAGCCCGATCCCGGCGAGCACGCCGATCACGGAGGCGACCAGCCCGGTGAGCACGGCCTCGCCGAGCACGCTCCGGCGGATCTGCCGGGAGGTCGCGCCGATGCAGCGCAGCAGGGCCAGGTCGCGGGTCCGCTGGGCCAGCAGCACGGCGAAGGTGTTGGCGATGACCAGCCCGGCGACGAGCACCGCGATGGTGGCGAACACCAGCAGCGAGGTGGTGAGCCAGTCGGCGTCACCGGTCAGCATCGCGACGGACTCCTCGGCCTGCGCGGTGCCGGTGCGGACGGTGACGTCCTCGCCGGACAGCGTGGCGCGCACCTCATCGGCGAGGAGAGCGGGGTCGGTGCGGACGGGCCCGGCGACGCGCAGCTCGGTCGGCTCCGCCGCCCCCCACGCCTGGGCCTGGTCGGCGGTGACGTAGGCCTTGCCGTAGATCCCGGCGGTGGGGTCGCCGCCCAGGTCGACGACGCCGGTCACCATCGCGTCGATGGTGGTGGCCGTGCCCTCGTCGTCGTAGACGGTGACCGGCAGGACGTCGCCGACGGCGGCACCGACGCGCTCGCTGACCGCGATCTCGCCCGGGCGCACCGGCAGCGAGCCGTCGCTCAGCTGCTGCCAGCGCAGCGCCGGGTCACCGGCCACCGACTCGACCTGCAGGTACTGGGCGCCGGTGCGACCGGGGGCCACGGCCTGCACGGAGGTCTCCCAGGTCGGGTCGACGGCCTGCACGGCGGTCAGCGCGGTGAGGGTGTCGACGTGCTCGGCCAGCCCGGCGCCGCTGTCGGAGGTGACCACCACGTCGGCGTCGACGTATTGAGCGCCGGCCGCCGCCAGGACGGTGGCCTTCGTGGTCTCGTTGAGCACCAGGGTGGCGACCACGAACCCCACGGCGATGACGATCGCCAGGGTCGAGGCGACCAGCCGGCCGGCGTGCGCCCGGATGCTCGCTCGCGTCACTCGGGACATGGCGCCTGCACGCATGACGGTCAGCCCCCGAGCCCGCGGAGCGCGTTGATGATCGAGTCGGTGGTCGGCTGGTGGACCTCGCCGGCCAGCCGGCCGTCGGCGAGCAGCACGACCCGGTCGGCGTAGGCGGCGGCCACCGGGTCGTGGGTGACCATGACGACGGTCTGGCCGGTCTCCCGGACGCTGGAGCGCAGCAGGTCCAGCACCTCGGCGCCGGCGTGGCTGTCCAGGTTGCCGGTCGGCTCGTCGGCGAAGACGACGTCGGGGCGGGGGAGCAGGGCCCGGGCAACGGCGACCCGCTGCTGCTGGCCACCGGAGAGCTCGTGCGGGCGGTGCTGGAGCCGGTCGCGCAGGCCGAGGCGGCTGATCACGGAGTCCATCCAGGCGCGGTCGGGGCGCTGCCCGGCCAGCTGCATCGGCAGCAGCATGTTGTCCTGGGCGTTGAGCACCGGCAGCAGGTTGAAGGACTGGAAGACGAAGCCGATCCGCTGGCGTCGCAGCGTGGTCAGCTGCTCGTCGCGCAGGCTGGTCAGCTCGGTGTCGCCGAGCCAGACCTTGCCGCTGGTCGCAGCGTCCAGGCCGGCCAGGCAGTGCATCAGGGTGGACTTGCCGGAGCCCGAGGGGCCCATGATCGCGGTGAAGGCGCCCCGGTCGAACGCGACGTCGACCCCGGCGAGGGCGTGCACCGCGGTCTCACCCGAGCCGTAGGTCTTGCGCAGGTCGGTGGCGTGGACGGCGGCGGACAGGGTCGCGGCGGGCTCACCCGGGACGGTCATGACGGGGACGGACACTTCGGCCTCCTGAGGCGGTGGTCTTCGACGTGATCACGTTCTCCCGCCGTCGTGCCCGCCCGCGTCGCCGCAGGGGCTGGTCTCCACGGAGGCTGTGGTGCACCTGTGGGCTGACCCCGGGTCATCCCCCAGGTGCATGCCCCCGCCCCTGGTCGGCGCTGAGTGCGGTCCCGTCGACGCCTCGCCGGGCCGGCAGACGTCGGCAACTCCGCACTCGGCGGACCGGCCCCCTCCAGGGGCCCGCCGCGAGCCTGCGAGTGGTGGGGAGGAGGGGGTCCTTCAGCAGGCAGGGGCGTCGCGGAGGAGGTCGGCGGGGGCGACCAGGCCGGTGCGGTAGGCCAGGACGACGGCCTGCACCCGGTCCCGGGAGCCGGTCTTGAACAGCACCCGGCCGACGTGGGTCTTCACCGTCGCCTCGCTGACGAACAGCTGCGCGGCGATCTCGGTGTTGGACGCGCCGTAGGCCATCAGCACCAGCACCTCCCGCTCCCGCGGGGTGAGCTCGGCCAGCGCACTCGGGTCGACCTGGCTGGTCCCGCCCCCGTTGCCGGCCCCGCGGAGGATCGGCGCGACGTGCTGCAGCAGCCGGCGGGTGGAGCTGGCTGCGATCACCGAGTCGCCGGCGTGCACCGTGCGCACCGCGGCCAGCATCTCCTCCGGCGGGGCGTCCTTGAGCAGGAAGCCGCTGGCCCCGGCCCCGATCGCGGCCACCACGTACTCGTCGAGGTCGAAGGTGGTGAGGACGACGACCCGGGGCGGCTCGGGGAGCGCCGTCACCAGCTCGGTCGCGGCGATGCCGTCGGTGCCGGGCATCCGGACGTCCATCAGGACGACGTCGGCCGGTGTCCGGCGCAGCAGCTCGACCGCCGCGGCGCCGTCCCCGGCCTCCCCGACCACGGTGAGGTCGGGCTGGGAGTCGATCACCATCCGGAACCCGGCCCGGACCAGCTGCTGGTCGTCGACGAGGACGACGCGGATCTGTCCTGTGCTCATCGGGGAGGACCGTAGGGCAGGGCGGCGTGCACGCCGAACCCGCCGCCGGTCCGCGGTCCGGCGGCCAGCGTCCCGCCGTGCAGCGCCGCCCTCTCGCGCATGCCGAGCAGGCCCTGTCCCTGCCCGTCGGACTCCACGATCGCCGCCGACGCACCCCGGCCGTCGTCCAGCACGGCCAGCTCCAGGGCGTCCGGGCGCCAGTGCAGCCGCACCCACGCCCGGCCGGCCGGGCCGGCGTGCTTGAGCACGTTGGTCAGCGACTCCTGCACGATCCGGTAGGCGGCCAGCTGGGCGCCGGCCGGCATCGGCCGCGGGGTGCCTGCGACGACCAGGTCGACGTCCAGGCCGCTGGCCCGGACGTCGGCCACCAGCTGGTCGATCGCGGCGACGTCGGGCTGGGGGGCGTACTCCTGCCCGTCGCCCTCCCGCAGCACCCCGAGCAGCTTCCGCATGTCGGTCAGCGCCTGCCGGCCGGTGGCCGAGATCGCCTCCAGCGCCCCGGTCGCGGCCGCCGGGTCGGTCTGCCCCGCGTAGCGCCCGCCGTCGGCCTGGGCGATGACGACGGACAGCGAGTGGGCGACGACGTCGTGCATCTCCCGGGCGATCCGGGCCCGCTCGGTCGACGCCGCGAGCCGCATCTCCTGCTCCCGTTCCAGCTCCAGCAGCCGGGCGCGCTCCTCCAGGCCGGCGACCTGCTGCAGCCGGGCCCGGCGCAGGTCGCCCAGCGCCCAGCACGCCACCACCAGCACGCCGATGACACCGGAGGCGAAGACGAAGCCGTACCAGGTGCCCTGGGCGAAGTAGACGGCCGAGGCGAGCACGGCGCCGACCAGCCCGATGGCCAGCCCGGCCCGGCTGGCACGGCGCGGGGCGTAGGCGGCCAGCGCGTAGACCATCACCGGGGCGGCGATGTTCGCGGGCAGGAAGTACCCCGGCACGAGCGCGAGCTCGAGCAGGCTGGCGACGACGACGACCGCGGCCGCACGGACCGGGCTCCGCCGTCGCCAGGCCAACGGGACCACCAGGACCAGCGACAGCACCATCGCGACGCCGGCGGGTCCGTCGGTGTAGCCCGTCGAGGCGACGACCAGGAAGAACGCGACCACGGCGGTGAGGACGGCGTCGACACCGAAGGGGTGCTGGCGCAGCCACGTCGCCGCCCGCTCCAGCAGTGGCTGGCCCGCATCGGCGGGGACCCAGGCCGATGCCGCGTCCCGCACGCGGGTGCGGCGCAGCAGCCCCAGCACCCAGGCCGCGGCGACCAGCGCCCCGAGCAGGGCCGTCGTGGTGAGGACGAGGTCGGGCGACGACCCCGCGAAGAACGTGGCTGCGGCGAGCACCGCGCCCAGCAGCCCGGCGACCAGCCCGGCCCGGCCGGCCCAGCGGGGACCGTGGACCGTCAGCGCGTAGACCATCATCGGGACGGCGACGTCGGCGAGCAGCAGCTCACCGGGCAGCAGGAGCAGCTGGAGCAGGCAGACCAGCACCAGCACGGCAGCGGCGGCGACCGTGCGGCGGCGCCGCCAGGCCAGCGGTGCGCACAGCGCCAGACCCACCAGGACGGTCGCCGCCGGGCTGGATCCGCCGTACCCGGACAGCCCGGGCACCGGGACCGTGACCAGCGCGACCAGGCAGGCGAGGACGACGTCCGCGTCGAAGGGGTGGCGCCTGGCCCACGCCGCCACCCGTTCGAGCAGCGGCTGGTCCATGCTGCCGACCCTAGGCAGCCCGGTGCCGTCCGTCGTCGTCCCGCGGGGTGAACCGCGTGTCCGCCCCCGGGATGAGCCGCCGCCCTCGCCGGGTCGGCGCCCGGGTGTCGGAGGGCACTGGCAGGGTGCCGGTCGTGTCCTCGCCCCTCGGTCCGGCGTTCTGGCGGCTCTGGTCGTCCAGCGCGGCCTCCAACCTCGCCGACGGGGTGAACCGGGTCGCGCTGCCGTTGCTGGCGGCCACCCTGACCCGCGACCCGGTCGCGATCGCCGGGCTGACGGCGCTGGCCTTCCTGCCCTGGCTGCTGTTCGCCCTGCCGGCCGGCGCGTTCGTCGACCGGACCGACCGCAAGCGCGCGATGGCCGTCGCCAACGTCGTCCGGGCCGCCGCCCTGGCCGCGCTGGCCGCCACCGTGCTCACCGGGACGGTGTCGCTCGTCGTCCTCTACGCCGTGGCCTTCGCGGTGGGGGTCGCCGAGACCGTGTACGACAGCGCAGCCCGGGCGATGCTGCCGCAGGTGGTCCGCCGCGACCAGCTGGACCGCGGCAACGGGCTGCTCACCACCGCCGAGGAGGCCAGTCAGGGCTTCATCGGCGCACCACTGGGCTCGGTGCTCTTCGTCCTCGCCGCCGCCGCGCCGCTGCTCACCACCGCCGGCGGCTTCCTGCTCGCCGCCGTCCTCGTGGTCGGCATCGCCGGCAGCCACCGGCCGGCCCGCGGGGCGGGCCCGCGCACGACCATCCGGCGGGACGTCGCCGAGGGCGTGGGCTGGCTGTGGCGGCACCGCTTCCTCCGCGGCCTCACGCTCGTCTCGGCGAGCACCGCCCTCACCTCGGCGATGACCACCGGCGTCTTCGTGCTCTACGCCCTGGAGACGCTGGAGATCGGCGAAGCCGGGTACGGCCTGCTGCTGACCGCCTCCGCGGTGGGCGCGGTGGTGGGCGGGCTGACCGCCGCACCGCTGGCCCGCCGGATCGGTCGCACGGCCACGCTGGTCGCCGGGTGCGTGTTGGCGGCGCTGACCCTGGGCGGCATGGGCTTCACCGAGAACGGTGTCGTGGCCGGGGTGCTGTTCGCGGCCGGGACCGCGGGGGTGCTGTTCTGGAACGTGCTCACCATGTCGCTGCGGCAGGCGCTCATCCCGGAGGCGCTGTTCGGCCGCGTGCAGGGCGGCTACCGCACGCTGGTCTGGGGTGGCATCCCGCTGGGTGCCCTGGCCGGTGGGCTGCTGGCCGACGCCACGAGCGTGCCCACCGTCTTCGCCGTGTCCGGCGCCGTCCAGCTGGCGCTCGCCGGGGCGCTGTGGTGGCTGCTCGCCGCCCATCGGGAGCTGGTGGCGAACGCCTTCGCCGCGGACGAGGAGCCGGCGCCGGCCTGAGCGTCAGGCCGGGCCCGGGACGTCGACGTGCAGGACGTGCGGGCCGCCGCCGTCGGCGTCGTACCCGGTGTCCAGCTTGAGGTCGCCGGAGGGCAGGCCCTGGTCGGCGCACCAGTCGTGCAGCCGGCCGAAGCCCTCCGTGACCTGGGCCAGCGGCCCGTCGTGGACCACCCGGGCCCAGCGGCCCGCGGGCAGGACCACGGCACGCATCCCGGCCGGCACCGCCGTGTCCGCGCCGGTGAGCACCCCGACCGTCTCCCGGTAGCGACCGCCACCGAGGTGCTCGCTGGCCTCCACGTACCCCGTCGCCTCTGGGTCCGGCAGCTCGGTGGCCCGGCTCAGCAGCGCCTTCCAGGCCGTCGGCACCCGGTGTCGCAGCTCCTCGAACGGGGCCTCCAGCTGCACCCCCACCACGCGCAGCTCGGGCAGGTCGGTCAGCTCCGCAGAGATCGTCGTCACGGCGGCGAACCGTAGCGGCTCACGGGACCATCGCACCGGTCCCGCCCCGCGGCCGCTGGCGATGCCCCCCCAGGGTCAGGCGGAGGCTCGGCGCTGCAGCAGGTCGGCCTGGTCCACCGCGGGGCAGTCGGCGGTGAAGTCGGCCAGCACCCGGCGGAGGGCCACCCCCAGGAGGTCGGCCCGCACGTGCAGCTCGTCCCGGGGCAGCAGCGGCAGCCCGGTGCTGCCCACCCGGGCCAGCAGCGCCAGGTCCTCGTCGAGCACCGCGGCCGCGGCCGCCCGGGCCGCGGTGAGGGCCGCGGCGAGGGCGTCGGGGGACGCCGTGCCCCGGGTCTGCTGCACGAGCACGCAGGTGTGCACCCGGGTCGAGTCGGCGTCCTCGGGCTGCAGCAGCCGGACGACCGTGGTGACCAGCCCCGTCCGCAGGTCCTCCTCCCGCCGCACCAGCTGGAACGGGGCCCGGTGGACGGCGGTCACCCGACGACGGTCCGTCCGCTCCTCCTGCACGCCGGAGAAGCCGCCACGCTCGTAGGTCAGCACCGGGGCGGCCGGCTCCGGCACCTCCGGCGTCGGGCGCACCGGGCGGCGGGACGTGTCGAGGAAGGCGTCGGCGAGCGCGCCGGCCGACGCGGGGCTGCGCGCCGGGGGCAGCCAGCCGGACACGGCCCGCGGGTCGGCGGTCTCCGGGACGGCGAGCAGCTCGTCGCGCGGCTCGGCCGGGGCGATCCAGACGACGCCGAGGCGCTCGACGACGGCCCACGCGGGGGGATCGGCGTCCAGCGCGCCGCCGGCCCGGCGGTGCACCGTCCAGGTGCGGCCCAGCAGCCGGGTCTGCAGGTAGCCGCCCTCGCGGAGCTCGGTGGCCAGGGCGACCGGGTGCCAGGCGTGCTCGAGCACGGGGTGCAGGTTGTCCAGGACCGGTCCGTCCGGCGGCGGCAGGTCGGGCACCGGCTCCGGCGAGGGTGCCGTGCCGTTCGTCCGCGGTGGCCGGGTGGTCGGCGTGGGGTCGGGGGCCAGCCACACCCAGCCGTCCCGCTCCTCGACCGCCCAGGGGGCGGAGAGGTCCGCCCGCGGCGGTGGGGTGCCCACCGGCCCCAGCGACGGGATCTCCACGCAGCGGCCCTCCGCGTTGAACTGCCAGCCGTGGTAGCTGCACTGCACCCGCCCGTCGACGACGGTGGCGGTGGTCAGCGGCACCAGCCGGTGCGGGCAGCGCGCCGACAGCGCGGTCACCTCGGCCCCGGGCCGGGTGCGGAGGACGACGTAGGCCTGCCCGCCCGCGCCCACCTGGAGCGGTGTCGTCCCCACCTCACTGGAGCGGGCGACGGGGAACCAGCCGGTGGCGGCCGTGGCCGGCCCGCCGGCCCAGGGCGGACCGGTCCGGGAGTTCGGGGTCCGGGAGCTCGGGGTCCGGGAGGAGGCCATGCACCCATGGCACCAGTCGGCCGTTTCCCCGGCGTTGCCCCTGCGTGGACTTCAGGCGTCCTTCGAGACCGTCCCGATAACTATCGGGACACCTTGGCTGCCATTGTGAACGTCCACACCCTAGGGTGACCGCGATCACCCGACGGGCAACACACAGTGAGGTGCCATGTGACGCCACCGAACGAACGCAAGCTGCTGACCCCGGAGGAGTACCGCCTGGCGCAGGACTCCCCGGAGTTCACCGAGCTGCGTCGCCGGTTCCGCAGCTTCGCCGTCCCCATGACGGTCGCCTTCCTGGTCTGGTACGCGCTCTTCGTCCTGCTCTCCACGTACGCGACCGACTTCATGTCGACGGAGGTGTTCGGCAACGTCAACATCGGGATCCTCCTGGGTCTGGGGCAGTTCGTGAGCACCTTCCTGATCACCCAGCTCTACGTGCGGCACGCGAGCAAGAACACCGACCCCATCTCCGACGAGATGCGCACCCGCCTCGAGGCCCACGAGTTCGCCGCCCCCCGGAACGAGGAGACCCCCCGTGGCTGACGTGTTCGCCGCCGAGAGCGCGACCATCGGCGAGCCGGCGATCAACATCTCGATCTTCGGCGTCTTCGTGCTGATCACCCTGGTGATCACGTTCCGGGCCAGCCGCAACAACAAGAGCGCCGCCGACTACTACGCCGCCGGCCGCAACATCACCGGCACCCAGAACGGCCTGGCCATCGCCGGTGACTACCTCTCGGCGGCCTCGTTCCTGGGCATCGCCGGGGCGATCGCCATCTACGGCTACGACGGCTTCCTGTACTCGATCGGCTTCCTCGTCGCCTGGCTGGTGGCGCTGCTGCTGGTCGCGGAGCTGATGCGCAACACCGCCCGCTTCACCATGGCCGACGTGCTGGCCTTCCGGATGCGGCAGGGGCCGGTGCGCACCGCGGCGGCCATCTCCACGCTGTTCGTCTCGCTCTTCTACCTGCTCGCCCAGATGGCCGGGGCCGGCGGCCTGGTCGCCCTGCTGCTGGGCGTCAGCGGCGCCGCGGCCGAGGCGATCGTCGTGGTCGTCGTCGGCGCGCTGATGATCTTCTACGTGCTGGTCGGCGGCATGCGCGGTACCACCTACGTGCAGATGATCAAGGCGACGCTGCTCATCGCCGGCGCCCTGGTCATGACGATCTGGGTGCTCGCCGAGTACGGCTTCAACCTGTCCTCCCTGCTCGGCGGCGCGGTCGCGTCGGAGGGCCAGCAGGTCCTGGAGCCCGGCGCCCAGTACGGGGTCTCGAACGCCACCCGGCTGGACTTCATCAGCCTCGCGCTGGCCCTGGTGCTCGGCACCGCCGGGCTGCCGCACGTGCTGATGCGCTTCTACACCGTGCCGACCGCCAAGGACGCGCGGAAGTCCGTCGTCTGGGCCATCTGGCTCATCGGCGGCTTCTACCTGTTCAGCCTGGTCATCGGCTACGGCGCCGGTGCCCTGGTGGGCTCCGAGACGATCCTCGCCGCACCCGGTGGGGTCAACGCGGCGGCCCCGCTGCTGGCGTTCGAGCTCGGTGGCACGGTGCTGCTGGGCATCATCGCCGGCGTCGCCTTCGCCACGATCCTCGCGGTCGTGGCCGGCCTGACCATCACCGCGTCGGCGTCCTTCGCCCACGACGTCTACGCCTCGGTGCTCAAGAAGGGCGACGTCGACCCGAACGCGGAGGTCCGGGTCGCCCGGATCACCGCCGTCGTCATCGGTGCGGTCTCCATCGGCCTGGGCATCCTGGCGCTGCAGGCCGGGATCAACATCGCCTTCCTGGTGGCCCTGGCCTTCGCCGTGGCGGCCTCGGCCAACCTGCCGACGATCCTCTACACGCTCTTCTGGAAGAACTTCACCACCCAGGGCGCGCTGTGGTCGATCTACGGCGGGCTGATCGTCTGCATCGGCCTGATCATCTTCTCGCCGGTCGTGTCGGGCTCGGAGACGGCGATGTTCTCCAACTTCGACATCGCGTGGTTCCCGCTGCGGAACCCGGGCCTGGTCTCCATCCCGCTGTCGTTCTTCCTCGGCTGGCTGGGCACGAAGGTCTCCAAGGAGAAGCCGGACGTCGACAAGTACGCCGAGCTCGAGGTCCGGTCGCTGACCGGCATCGGTGCCGAGAAGGCAGTCGCTCACTGAGAAAGGACCCTCCTGCCCCCCCACCGCTCGCACGCTCGCGGCGGGGCCCTGCAGGAGGGCCGTTCCAGCACGTTGCGGTAGCGCGAGGCGCGTCCCCGGTGGGGGCGCGCCTCGCGTCGTCCCCGGGTGTCTCAGGCGGCAGCCGGGGCGGTGGCCGGCTCCTCCCGCGCTGCGGCGGGCAGGGCGGCGGGCTCGGGCAGGACGGCGTCGACGGCGACCGTCGCGGCGCTGACCGCACCGGCGGCGGAGCGGCGCCGACGGACGACGGAGCGGCTGACCAGCCCGGCCAGCACCACGCAACCGGCGAGCACGTGCTGACCGGGGGCGAGGAGGGCGACGACGATCGCCGCGGCGTAGACCAGCGAGAGCAGCACCGTGGCGACGGGGAGCCGGCCGGCCAGGTGCAGGGCCGGCAGGCGGGGCAGGGACAGCCGGGGCAGGGAGAGGTGGGGGGCGGGGACGGGCAGGTGCACGGCGGACCTCCAGCGGGTGCTCGGGCGCCCGCCGGGCCGGCGTCCCGGGTCCGCTGGGGAGCGGAGCCGGGACGCCGGCACGGCGACGGCGCAGCGGGCGTGCCCCCTGTGGCTGATCACAGGAGGCGACGCGTCACTTGAGGGCGTCCTTGGCCTTCTGGAGGATCCCCTGCATCGGCACCGGCGGGGTGCCGTACAGGCGCGGGTCGCCCGGCGGCAGGATCGGGGCGTCGGCGTTCGCCGCGATCGGCCGGGCGGTCAGCTGGTTGTCGGTGCCGTCCAGCGCCGGCCCGTTGGCCCAGCGGCCGTTGGCCGCATCGGGACCGTCGGAGGCGTCGAGGAACGCGTAGGCGAACTCCGGCGGCTCCTCGTCCAGCGGGAAGGCCGCCGGCACCGGGATGTTGTCCAGCCCGTCCGCCTTGAGCTCCTCGGCCGCGGCCAGCCACTGCATCTGGTGGTAGTGGTCCCGCGCGATCAGGAAGCGGAGGGTGTCCTTGACGCCCTTGTCGTCGGTCATGTTGTAGAGCCGGCTCACCTGCAGCCGGCCCATCATCTCGGCGGTGGCGTTGTAGTGGAAGTCGGCCATCAGGTTGCCGCTGGCGGTCACGTACCCGCCGCTCCACGGGAGGCCCATGCTGTCGCGGAAGTAGGCGCCGCCGCCGTTGACGATGGCGTGCTGCGGGTTGGCCTGCCCGTAGGCGGCAGCGCTCTCCTTCGAGTGGTCGGCCGAGTCGGGCTTGAGCGGCTGGTGGTCCAGCAGCCGGTCGATCAGCGTCACCAGGATCTCGACGTGCGCCAGCTCCTCGGTGCCGATGGCCAGCAGCATGTCCTTGTACTTGCCGGGCAGGCGGCAGTTCCAGCCCTGCAGGAGGTACTGGGTCGCGACGGTCATCTCGCCCCACTGACCACCGAGCACCTCCTGGAGGCGGCGGGCGTAGTTGGCGTCGGGGCCGTCGGGCTTGGCCTCGTACTGCAGGGCGTGGGTGTGCGTGAACACGGGCGTTCTCCCTCTGCGTCGGTCGCTGTCGCCGCCCTCGCGGTGACAACAGACAGATGCCCCCTCCCGGTGTCACCCCCGTGCCGTCCGCTGGCCCGCAGGGGCCGACCTGTCCGGCCCTCCGGCAGGAGGGCGTCCCTCACCGGTCCGGCAGGCGCACCACCAGCGTGAACGCGCCGTCGGCGCCCCGGGACCAGGCCAGCCGCCCGCCGAGCTCCCGGGTCTGCCGCTGCACCGACCACAGGCCCAGGCCGCTGAGGTCCACCGGTGGGGTCGTCCGGTTCAGGTGCCCCAGCACCTGGTCGGCCGGCACGCCCTGCTGGGTCACCGCGAGGTCGACCCACCCCTGCCGCCGGTCGACCCGCAGCCGGACCGGCTGGCCGCGGCCGTGCCGGTGGGCGTTCTCCAGCAGGTTGGTCAGGATCCGCTGGACCCGGGCGTCGGCCACGGTGACCGCGGCGGCGTCCGCGTCCAGCTCCACCTCCAGCTGGTGGTCGGGCAGCCCCGAGGCGCCCACCGAGGCGCGGACCACGTCGACCAGCTGCCGGACCCCGCGCCGTTCGGACGCACCCCCGGTCGCGTCCGCCGTGCGGAGCATGGAGGCGAGGTGCTGCGCCTGGCTGCGGGCCAGGTCGAGCAGCTCCGGCCGGCGTTCGTCGTCCTCCAGCCGGGCCAGCGCCGTCTCCAGGGCGGCCAGCGGGCTGCGCATGTCGTGGCACAGCGCCCGCACCAGCGCATCGCCGGTGCTCACCGGCTCAGCGGCGGGCCGGGGGAGGTGGCTGCGCACCACGCGCAGCAGGTCGGTGAGCAGTCCGGGCAGTGTCGCAGGGTGTGTGTCGGCAGCGAGGGTCACGGGCACCTCCGGGAGTGCGGTCGGTCAGCCACGCCGGGCGCAGCCGATCTCTGGGAGTGACGTGGGAGGACTCGACGTCGGTGCCGCTGCTGAGCACCGTCCCCCCGTGGACGTGGTGGTGGTCGACGACCACCCGTTGTTCAGCCGAGGCCTGGAACTGCTGCTGCCGCCGGAGAGCGGCGGCCGGGTGCGGGTCGTGGGGACGACGGACGACGCCTCGGCCGGCGCGGCGCTGGTGCTCCGGCACAACGCCGACGTGGCCGTCGTGGACCTGCACATGCCGCCCCCCGGGGGCACCCGGGCGATCGCGGCGATCCGCCGGGCACGGCCGATGACCCGGATCGTGGCGCTCTCCGGGCTGGCCGAGGCCGATGCGGCCCTGGAGGCGCTGCGGGCCGGGGCCAGCGGGTTCCTGCCGAAGACCGCCAGCCCCGAGGCGCTGGTCCGCCCGCTGCTCGCCGTCCTCGACGGCTGGTCGGTGATCCCCGAGTCGCTCCTGCGCCAACTGCTGGACGACGCGGCGCCCACCGCCGACCAGGGCATCGCCGCCCAGCTGACCGCCGACGACCGCCGGCTCTGGCGGCTGGTGGCCGCCGGCACCAGCACCGTCGACATCGCCACGACGCTGCACGTCTCCGAGCGCACCGTGAAGCGGCTGGTGGCCAACCTGCTCCGCCAGTTGCGGGTCTCCACCCGGGTGGAGGCGGCCGCGCTCGCCGGGCGGGTCGGGCTCGAGGCGACCGGATCCGGCACGGGACGCTGAGTGGTGCATCGGGAGGTGCATCACGCCCCGGCTACCCGGAGCGGCGCGGCGCACCCGCGGACCGTTCAGTTCCGGTTTACCGCGGCGCGTCGTGGCTAGGGTCCGCCCATGCCTGCACGGATCGTCCTGCTCGGTGCCACCGGCCACACCGGCGGCCGGACGGCGGCCGCCCTGGCCGCCCGCGGCGCGCGCCCGGTGCTCGCCGGCCGTGATCCCGCCCGGCTCGCCGCCCTCGCCGACCGGCTCGGCGGCGCGGCCGGGCCGCTGGAGACCGCGGCCGCCGACGTCACCGACCAGGGATCGGTGCGCGCGCTGCTCGGTGCGGGCGACGTGCTGGTCACCACGGTGGGGCCGTTCCAGCGGTTGGGGGAGGCCGCCGTCGCCGCGGCCGCCGACGCCGGGGCGGTCTACCTGGACTCGACGGGGGAACCGCCCTTCCTGCGCCGGGTGTTCGAGGAGTTCGGGCCGCGGGCGCAGGCCTCGGGCGCGGTGCTGCTGACCGCCTTCGGCCACGACTACGTGCCCGGGGTGCTGGCCGGCGCGCTGGCCCTGGCCGAGGCCGGCGACCGGGCGTACCGGCTGGACGTCGGCTACGGCCTGGACGGCGGCGGCGGGGGGCAGGGCTTCTCCCGCGGCACGCTGGTCTCGCTGATCGGGGTGCTGCTGGAGCCGGGGCACGCCTGGCGCGGGGGCCGGCTGGTCGAGGAGCCGGCTGGGGTGCGGGACTGGCGGTTCGACGTCGCCGGCCGCACCCGCCGCGGGCTGTCGGTGGGCGGCTCGGAGCACCTCACGCTGCCCGACCTGTCGCCGTCCCTGCGTGAGGTCGGCGTCTACCTGGCCTGGTTCGGCCCGGCGACGCCGGTCGCGCACCGGCTCGCGCCGTTGGGCCCGTGGCTGGGCCGGGTGCCCGGGGCCACGGCGCGGGTGGAGCAGTTCGCCGACCTGGTCGGGCGCCGGGTCGCCGACGCGCCGACGACCGAGGGGGAGGCCCGCACCCACGTCGTCGCCGAGGTGCGCGACCGGTCGGGGGAGCGGGTGGCCCGGGTGCGGCTCCGCGGCGGCGACCCCTACGGGATGACCGCGGACCTGCTGGCCTGGGGTGCGGTCCGGGCCGCCGACGGCGGGGTCCGGGGCGCCGGCGCCCTCGGCCCGGTGCAGGCCTTCGGGCTCGACGAGCTCACCGCGGGGGCGGCGGCCGCCGGGCTGCGGCCGGCGTGACCCTGCTCGCCTGCGTCGACATCGGCTCCACCTGGACCAAGGCGGCGCTGGTCGAGCCGGCCACCGGGCGGCTGGTCGACACACGCCAGGCGCCGACGACGCCGGGGGACGTGGTGGCCGGCGTCCTGGCCGCGACGGAGGGGTGGGACGCGCCGGTGCGCGCCTGTTCCAGCGCCGGCGGGGGACTGCGGCTGGCGGTCGTCGGCTACGAGGAGCTGATCAGCGCGGAGGCCGGGCACCGGGCCGCCCTCTCCGCCGGCGCCCGCGTGGTGCACGTGGCCGCGGGCCGGCTGGACGCCGCGGCGCTCGGGCAGCTGGCGGCCGCCGCCCCGGACGTCGTCCTGCTGGTCGGCGGCACGGACGGCGGCGACGCCACCGTGCTGCGGCACAACGCCGCCGCCCTGGCGGCCCCGCTGCAGGGTCCCGGCGCGAGCCCGCGAGGGCTGGGGGGCAGTGGGGTCCTTCCTCGGTCCGTCCCGGTGGTCGTGGCCGGGAACGCGGCGGTCCGGGCTGAGGTCTGCGCCGTCCTGGCGGCGGCCGGGACCCCGGTCACCCCGGCCGACAACGTGCTCCCCGACATCGGGCGGCTGGCCCCGGAGTCGGCCCGCGCGGCGATCCGCGACGTCTTCCTGACCCACGTGATCGGCGGGGCCCGGCTGTCGGCGGACCCGCGGCTGAGCCGGTGGGTTCGGGCGGTCACGCCGGACGCGGTGCTCGACGGCGTGGCGGCGCTGGCGGAGCTGCGGGCCGGCGTGGAGGCCCCGGGCGTGCTGGTGCTCGACGTCGGTGGGGCGACGACCGACGTGTACTGCGTGCCGGCCGTCGACGCCGAGCAGGCGTCGCTGCACCGGGCGGCGGTCGGGGTGCCGGCCCGGCGGCGCACCGTGGAGGGCGACCTGGGGGTGCACGCCAGCGCCGACGCGCTGCGGCAGGCGGCCGGGGGTGAAGGGCTGTCCGCACCCGGGGACGATCCGCTGGCCCTCGGCGAGGCCGCGGCGGTGGTGGCGCTGCGCCGGCACCTGCGGGCCGAGGCGGCCTACGGCCCGGGCGGTGCGAGTGCGCGCGGGGTCGGGCTGGTGGTGCTCTCCGGCGGGGTCTTCCGGCACGCGCCGACGGCGGCGACGGCCGCGGTGGTGCAGCGGGTGGCGGCCGACCGTGGCGGGGCCGGTGGGGTGCTGGCCGGCGCGCGGGTGGTCGTGGACGGCCGGTACGTGCTGGCCGCGGCCGGCCTGCTCGCCCCGGACGCCCCGGCGGCGGCGTCCGGACTGCTCACCGGCCTCCTCGACGGTTGAGCGCGGCCGCGGTCAGCCGACCCGGATGCCCAGCTCGGCCGCCATCCCGGCGGACCAGCCGGCCAGCTGGGCGGTGTTGATCGTGCAGCCGCGCAGGTCGGCCACGCCGTCGAGCCGGGTCACCTCGGCGCCGCGCAGGTCGACCGAACGGCTGCGGGCGCCGCTGAGCACGAGCGACTCCACCGTGCAGTCGAGGAGCCGCAGGTCGCGCAGGTCTGCGCCGGTGAGGTCCAGCTCGCCCACGGTGCACCCGGTGAGGGTGACGTCGACCAGGGTGGCGCCCCGCAGGTCGAGGAAGTCCACCTTCACCTCCTGCAGGGCCACCCGGCTGAGCTCGGCGCCGTGTGCGGTGACCGCGCCGAACCGTCCGCCGTCGACCACGACGTCCAGCAGTGTCGCGTCGACGAGCGACCAGCCGGCCGCCCGCAGGTCGGCGAGCAGGCACGTGGCGAACCGGGCCCGGTCGAAGGGCACGCCGTCGAGGTCGCACCCGGCCAGCGCGCACTCCAGGAAGGAGGCGCCGGTCGCGTCCCCGGTGAGCTCCAGACCGGTGAACCGCAGGCCGTCGGCGCTGCCGGCGCCGGTGAGCTGTGGCCCCGGCGCCTCCTCCAGGGGCGGGAGGAGGGTCTCGAGGTCGCTTCCGTCGATCGGCACGGGGCCATCCTGGCCCGGCCGACCGTCCGCCGGGGAGGGTCAGCCGTACGGCGTGAGGGTGGCCGCCCAGCTCCCGGACGCGGCCTGGGCGAACTCGGGGACCTCGTCGGCGGCCATGTCCCGAGCGGTGTAGCCGCCGCTGCCGGCGCCGACGCACGCCAGCACGGTCACCAGCCCGGCCCGGCGCTGGGCCAGGGACTGCCGTACCTGCCACCCCACCACGGCGCGGTCCTGCAGCACGGTGTGGCTGCGCACCAGCCACCCCGAGCGCATCGCGAACGACCGGGGGCCCGCCACGTGGCCCAGGGCGTCGTAGCGGGCCAGGCCGAGCGGGATGCCGAGCAGCACGAGGGCGCCCCCGGCGGCCAGCAGCGACCACCAGCCCGTCGTCGCCATCAGCACCCCGCCCGCGGCCGTCACCAGCAGCCCGGGCACGGTGCCCCGCGCGATGCTCCGCCGACGGGCGGCCGGGGGGTGCCGGTGCAGCGGGCCGGGGTGGTCGACGAGCTCGACGGAGAGCGCGCGGGCCAGCTCCACCGGTCCCAGCGGCAGCACCTGCCCCCGCCGCGTGGCGTCCCCGAGCCCGGTGACCAGGGCGCTGACCCGGGCTGCGCCGACCAGCCGCATGCCCAGCCCCTCGCTGACCGTGCAGCCGCGGATCCGGTCGATGTCCAGCTCGGTGTGCCGCCGGGTGACCAGGCCGCGGACGGCGACGAGCGCGCCACCGCGCCGGAGCAGCCGGAACCGCCAGTTCACCAGGGCGCTGCCGATGATCGAGCCGAGGATCAGCAGCAGCAGCGCACCGACCACCAGCCGGACCACGATCCGGGTGTCGGAGACGTCCGGTGACCAGAACTCCGGCTGGAACTGGTCGGGCAGCTCCTCGGCGGCCCGGAGCAGCGCGCCGCCGGCGGCCAGCGGCACCGCCAGGTAGCTGCCCACCAGCGGGGCGTAGACCAGCCAGCGGTAGTCGAAGCGGAGCAGCTCCTCCTCCGGGTCGTCGGCGGCGTGCCGGCCGGCCTCGGAGTCCTGCGCGGAGGCGGCGTGGGTGAGCAGCCGGTGGCGCAGCCGGTCGCCCTCGGCGCGGGTGACGCCGTCGATGACCAGCTCCTCCTCGCTGGTCACCGAGCCGGCCGCCGCGTCGATCCGCACCCGGACGAGCCCCAGCAGCCGGTGCAGCACCGGCGCCTCGACCTCCACCCCGCGGATCCGGTCGTTGGGCACCGTGCGCGCCGACCGGGAGAGCAGCCCGCGGGTGACGACGACGGCGGAGTCCCCGTCGGTGTAGCTGAACCGCCACCAGCTGATCGCCGCGCCCAGCAGCGAGAGCACGGTGATCCCGACGACCAGCGCGACCACCGTGCCCAGGCCGTCGCCGAGGCCGCGGGTGACCCCGAGGGCCAGCACCGCCGGCACCAGGGCCCGCGCCTGGCGGAAGGTCACGGTGTGCAGCAGCAGCACCCACGGCGACGTCCGCCGCCCGAGCGCCTCGGGTGCGCCGGTCACGTGGCCTCGTCGCGCACGAGCTCCGCCCGCCGCGCGAGGTCCTCGGCCACCCGCCGGGCCACGTCCACCTCCAGGTGCGGCACCCGGACGGTGCCCTGCGAGGACGCCGTCAGCACCGCGACGGTCGCCAGGCCGAACAGCTGCTGGAACACCCCGCGGTTGACGTCGACGGTCTGGATCCGGGAGATCGGCACCAGGGTCCAGGTGCGGGTCAGCCAGCCGGTGAGCGTGTAGACCGCCTCGGCGGTGACCTCCCAGCGGTGCACCCGGTAGCGCAGCCGCGGGCGGATCGCGATCGCGACCACGGCGTAGCCCAGCACGAAGGCCGGACCCAGCCAGCGCAGCAGGGGGACGGCCCAGCCGGCGTCGGCGGGCACGAAGACGATCGCGGCCGCCACGATCGCCCCGTACACGACCGTGCCGAGGACCGCCTGCGTCACCCAGAGCCCGATCGCGGCGCGGGACAGCGACCAGGCGGGTTCCCGGACGGGGGCCGGCGGGGGAGCGGACATCGGGTCCATCCTCGCAGTGCCGGGCCGGCCGAGGGACCGCACCGCCGGTGGCGCGCCCCCCTGCGTGCCACGATGGATCGCGTGATGATGCCGCAGCAGGTCCCGACCGTGCCCGCCGCCGAGGTGCCCGACGACGCCGTCGTGCTGGACGTGCGCGAGGACGACGAGTGGTCCGCCGGGCACGTCCAGGGCGCGACGCACATCCCGATGGGCGACGTCCCCGCCCGGCTCGGCGAGGTGCCCGAGGGCGACCCGCTCTACGTCACCTGCCGCAGCGGGGGGCGCTCGGCGCGGGTGACCGCCTGGCTCAACCAGAACGGCTACGACGCGGTGAACGTCGGCGGCGGGATGGGCGAGTGGGACGCCGCCGGCCGGCCGATGGTGAGCGAGACCGGCCGGCCGCCCTACGTCGTCTAGCTCGTCGGGTAGTCGGCGAAGCGGGAGCGCAGGTCCTTCTTGGAGAACTTGCCGACGCTGGTCTTGGGCACCTCGTCGATGAACTCGACCGCTTCGGGCAGCCACCACTTGGCCACCAGCGGGGTGATGTGGTCGAGGATCTCCTGCTCGGTGGCCTGCTCCCCGGGCTTGAGGACGACGCAGGCCAGCGGCCGCTCGTCCCACTTGGGGTGCGGGATCGCGATGACCGCGGCCTCGGCGACCGCCGGGTGGCTCATGATCGCGTTCTCCAGGTCGACCGAGGAGATCCACTCGCCACCGGACTTGATCAGGTCCTTGGTGCGGTCGGCGATCCGGATGTTGCCGAACTCGTCCAGCGCGGCGACGTCCCCGGTCTTCATCCAGCCGTCGGGGGTGGTCAGCTCCACGCCGGCGTCGGGCTCGTAGTACTCCTTCGCGCACCACGGGCCGCGGACCTGGAGCTCACCGGTGGCCTTGTCGTCCCAGGGCTGCTCCTCGAGGGTGTCCGCGTCGACGATCCGGGCCTGCACGCCGAACAGCGGCAGGCCGGCCCGGGCCCGCCGCTCGGCCTTGGTGGCCTCGTCGGCGTCCGCCCAGCGGGTCGACAGCGTGCCACCGGAGGCGACCGGGTGGGTCTCGGTCATGCCCCACGCCTGGTAGATCGGCAGGCCCACCTGCTCGCGGTAGGCCTCCGACAGCCCCTTGGGGACGGCGGAACCGCCGCAGCCGATCTTGCGCAGCCGGTGCGGGCGCCCGGCCAGGTGCGGCAGCATGCCCTGCCAGATGGTGGGCACGCCGGCGGTGAAGGTGACCCCCTCGTCGACGATCAGGTCGGCCAGCGCCTGCGGCTGCATCATCGCCCCGGGGAACACCATCGCCGCGCCGGCGGCCGGGGCGGCCTGGGCGATGCCCCAGGCGTTGGCGTGGAACATCGGGACGACGGGCATCGCGACGTCCTCGACCCCGATGCCGAAGCCGTTGGGGGAGATCACGGCCATGGTGTGCAGCACCGTGGACCGGTGGGTGTAGACGACGCCCTTCGGGTTGCCCGTGGTGCCGCTGGTGTAGCACATGGAGGCGGCCGCGTTCTCGTCCGTGGTGGAGAACTCGACCGGTTCGGCGTCGGCCAGCAGCGCCTCGTAGTCGAGCACCCGCGGGTCGTCGGGGATCTCGTTGTCACCGCCGTCGTCCATCACCACCACGTGGCGGACGGTCGTCATCGTGTCGATCAGCGGCCACAGCAGGGGCAGCACGGTGCGGTCGACGAAGACGACCTCGTCCTCGGCGTGGTTGGCGATGTAGGTCAGCTGCTCGGGGAAGAGGCGCACGTTGAGGGTGTGCAGCACCCGCCCGGTGCAGGGCGCGGCGAAGTAGAGCTCCAGGTGGCGGGCGGAGTTCCAGGCGAAGGTGCCCACCCGGCCGTCGGCGCTGATGCCCAGGGTGTCCAGCACCCCGCCCAGCCGCCGGGTGCGGGCTGCCCACTCGGCGTAGGTGGTGCGCACCTTGCCGCTGGGGTTGTTGGTGACGATCGGGACGTCGCCGTGGTGCTGCTCGGCGTGCCGGAAGATCGTGTCGATGGTCAGGGGGACGTCCTGCATCAGCCCGCGCATGCGGGCATCGTGCCAGTGACGGAGGTCACCTGCCAGCCTGCGGCGGGGCCGTCCACCGTCCGCTGCAGACCCGAGGGGGAGACATGGACGTCGCCGACGCCGGCACGGTCGAGGACGCGGTCGCGGCCGCCCGGCGCGCCTTCCCGGGGTGGTCGGCCACACCGGCGGCCGACCGCCAGGCGCGGCTGCGGGCACTGCGCCAGGTCGTCCTGGACCGGGCCGAGGAGATCGTGGCCACCGTGCGGGCGGAGACCGGCCGGCACCCGGCCGACATCGCGGTGGCGGAGGTGCTGCACGCCGCGGCACACCTGGACTGGCTGGCCCGGCACACCGCCGGTGCGCTCGCCGGCCGGCGGACCACCGTCTGGCCGCTGGTGCACAAGCGGACGGAGGTGCACGCCCGGCCGCGCGGGGTCGCCGCCGTGCTGGCGCCGTGGAACTACCCCTTCCTGCTGGCGCTGCTGCCCGCGACGACCGCGCTGGCCGCCGGGTGCACCGTCGTCCTCAAGCCCTCCGAGCACACCCCGGACGCGGCCCGGCTGGTCGAGCACCTGGTGGCCGAGGCCGGCTTCCCCCCGGACGTGCTGCGGGTCGTGCCGGGCGGGGCCGAGGTGGGCGAGCTGCTGGTCACCGCCGACGTCGACGTCATCTCGGTGACCGGGTCGGCGGCGACCGGCCGCCGGGTCGCCGCGCTCGCCGCCGACCGGCTGACGCCGGTCGTGGCCGAGCTGGGGGGCACCGACGCCATGATCGTCCTGGCGGACGCCGACCTCCGGCGGGCGGCCCGGGCGGCGGCCTGGGGTGCGTGCTTCAACGCCGGCCAGTCCTGCGTGTCGATCGAGCGGCTGTACGTCGTCGCCGCCGTGCACGACCGGTTCCTCGCCGAGCTGGAACGGGCCTTCGACGACCTCACGGTGGGCGGCGGGGGCCGCCGGGACATCGGGCCGATGGTCCTGCCGGCCACGCTGGCGACCGTCCAGCGGCAGGTCCGGGAGGCGGTGGTCGCGGGTGCGCGGCTGCACCGCGGTGGCCGGCGGGTCCGGATCGGGTCCCGGGACCACCTGGAGCCGACGCTGCTCTCCGCCGTCCAGCAGGGCTCCGACCTGGTGCAGCAGGAGACCTTCGGGCCGGTCCTGCCGGTGGTGTCGGTGCCCGACGAGGAGACGGCGGTCCGGCTGGCCAACGACTCGGCCTACGGGCTGCAGGCCTCGGTCTGGACGGCCGACCGGGCCCGCGGGCGGTCGCTGGCCGGGCGGCTGCGGGTCGGCGCGGTGGCGGTCAACGACTGCCTGGTCAACTACGCCGCCCCCGGCCTGCCCTTCGGTGGTCGGGGGGCGTCCGGGACCGGCCGGCAGGGCGGGGCGGAGGGTCTGCGCGCGTACTGCTACACCCAGACCCTGACCGACAGCCGGCTGCAGCCGCGCCGGGAGCTGCAGTGGTTCCCCCGGATCGGCGGTGCCGGGACGTGGATCAGAGTGGCTCGGCTGCTGTACGGCCGGCCACGTCGGGCTCCCCGAGCTCCTTCCGGACCCGCTCCTCAGCGGTCGTGAGCGGGTTGTCGCTGTCGGTGACCGCGTTGATCAGCTCGACGATCGGGTAGCCCTTGGCCTCCTCCTCCTGGAGCTTCTGCGCGAACCCGCCGGACCGGATCTGCGCCAGGACGTCGCGGAAGTGCCGTTCCATGCCCTCGGCGTCCTGGCCCATCGTGCCCAGGAAGCCGCCGTACATCGCCACCAGACCGTGCGAGCGGACCGACTCGAAGAACCCCGCGCTGGCCATCGTGCTGATCACCCGCGACATCTCCCCGGACAGGTAGAGCTCGCTGACCAGGGCCTCGGCCGGGAGCCCGGCCTCCAGGCCCAGCCGGAACGCCAGCTGGAAGGTGGTGCCCAGGTAGGAGCCGACGCTCTGCTCGATGAACAGGTCGAGGGTGGCCTCCTGCTCGGCGCTCAGCTGGATCGCGCCCCGCCGCAGCGAGCCGACCGCCGAGGCCAGCGCGAGCAGCCGCTCCTGGGCCCGGCCGGTGGCGTCCTGCTCCACGTTGACGTAGCTGAGGAAGCCGCTGCCCTCCACGAACGTCGTCCGGACCTCCTCGCCGAGCATTCGGGGTGCCAGCAGCAGGACGTCGACCCCCGCCGGTGGCTGCACCAGGCCGAAGGCGAGCACGTAGCCGGACGCGAAGCAGATCGCCGACCCGGGGGTGAGCCGCGGCGCGACCTGCTCGCGGAAGACCTGGGGGATCGCCTCGTCGGGCAGCAGCAGGTAGACGACGTCCGCGCCGACCACGGCCTCGCCGAGGTCGAGGACCTCGAACCCCTCGGCCACCGCGCGCAGGCGGTGGTCGTCGTCGATGTTGCCGACGGTCACCGCCAGACCGCGGTCGCGCAGGTTCAGCGCCACCGACCGGCCCAGGTTGCCGTACCCGAGCACCGTCACGGCGGCGCCGGCGAGCGCCGCGGGGTCGGCGTCGGTCTCGCGGTAGAACACCGTCTCCTGCTGAGTCATGCGGTCGGCTCCGTCTCTGGTCGTGTCGTCCCGGTCGGGCGTCGCCCGGCGGTCACCGCTTGCGGGCCAGGGTGAGGCCGTCGGCCATCGGCAGCACGACCACCTCCACCCGGTCGTCGGCCACCAGCCGGCTGTTGAAGGCCCGGAGCGCCGCGGCGTCCCCGGACGCGGCCGGGTCCAGCACCCGGCCGCCCAGCAGCGTGTTGTCGTACACCAGCAGCCCACCCGGCCGGACCCGGGGGAGCAGCTCGTCGTGGTAGGTGGCGTAGCCGGCCTTGTCCGCGTCGACGAAGGCCAGCTCGAAGCGCTCCTCCCGGGGGAGCGCGCGGAGGGTCTCCGCTGCCGGGCCGAGCCGGAGCTCGACCCGGTCGGTGAGCCCCGCCTCGGCCCAGGCGTGGGCGGCCGTCGTGGTCGCCGCCGCGCTGATGTCGCAGCACAGCAGCCGCCCGCCCGGTGGCAGGGCCCGGGCGATCGAGATCGACGAGTACCCGGTGAACGTGCCGATCTCCACCGCCTGCCGGGCGCCCACCAGGTGGGTCAGCAGGGTGAGCAGCGGGCCCTGCTCGGGGGCGATCTGCATGGTCGCGTGCCGCGGGTACTGCTGACGGGTCCGGGCGACCAGCAGCTCCTGAACCGGATGGGCCGGGGTGCTGTGCGCGAGGACGTAGTCGACGACGTCCGGGGTCGGGGCCACCCGGCGCGGCTCCCCGGGGGTCCGGGTCACCGCACCGGCCGTGGCCGGTCCGGACGGCGTCGGGGGCCGGTCGTGGTCCCCGACGCCCTCCGGTGTGCTCACCCGGCAGGTCAGCGGCGGAAGCGGGACTTGTGCGACGTCTCCCGCATGTCCTGCTTGAGGTGGGAGAACATCAGGGCCCCGACCGCCGCCGGCACGATGACGTGCCAGGCGTGCCCGATCCGCTCGAGCCGTTCGGCCCGCCCCTTCTCCTCGGGGCTGAGCGTCACCACCGTGCCGGTCGCGGTGCCGGCGGGGGTGCCGACCGCGGTCACGGTCGAGGCGCGCTTCGCGTAGATCTCGTTGCCCTTGTTGCGGGCCTTCATGGCGGCCACGGATGCGCCGAGCGCCACCCCGGTCAGGGTGGCCCGCATCGCGTCCTCGGGGCCGTCCTTGATCCACTTCGGCACGCCGTTGTCGAACGGGGCGCCGTCGTAGCGCGCCATGCTGGTGCCCCACACGTAGGCGGTCACCGCCCCGGCGGTCAGGCCGCGGGACGCCTTCCACCCTGAGTCGAGCACCCGGGCGCGCTCGGCCGGGTCGTCGATCGCCCCGCCGACGCCCCGGAGCAGGGAGCCCAGCGCGGCGAGCGAACTGCCCCACCAGGCTGCCAGACCCATGTCCCGGATCGCCCGGTAGTTCCTGTCGGACCTCTCGCTCACGTTTCCTCCTGGGATGGCTGTCGCGTCGGCCGTGGCCTCGTCGGCCGGTGACCCTGGACAGGACGCCGGGCCTGCGCTCTCTCCGAGTGCGACCGCTACCGGGGCTGGGTACGGTGGGGCCTACGGATGTGAGGATCGTCTCAATACCGGGTGGAGGCCGCATCTTGAGCTCGTCCCGGGACGGGGCCGTGCGCACACCCGGGGACGAGCCGGCCGCCGCCCTCCGCGGGCTCTACGAGGACGTCCTGGGCGTCGTCGGGGTCGGTGCCGACGA
Organism: Modestobacter sp. VKM Ac-2984; assembly: GCF_026967985.1. Classification (GTDB taxonomy): domain Bacteria; phylum Actinomycetota; class Actinomycetes; order Mycobacteriales; family Geodermatophilaceae; genus Modestobacter. Next base: position 59,893 of record NZ_JAPVBJ010000006.1, read on the forward strand.
CGGGTTCTTCGTGGTCGGCGGGTCGTCCCTGCTCGTCGAGGTGCTGCTGGAGCGGGTGGTGGGCGAGTTCGGCGTGACGGTGCCCGTGGAGGACTTCTACGCCGAGCCGACGCTGGCCGGCCTCCAGACGCTGGTGTTCCCCGTCGCCGACGGGGGGCCGTGGGGCGACCAGGTGACCGGGGAGACGGACCTGCTGGCACTGCTGACCGACGCGGCCGGCGACGACCCGGCGCGCGCGGCGGTCACCGGACCGGACGGCACCCTGACCTACGCCGACGTGCTGGCCGTGGTGGCCGAGGCGCGTGCTGCTGCCGCGGACCGACCGGCGGACCCGCGGGTGGTCCGGCTGCCGACGACGGCGTCGGGTGCCCGGGTCGCCCTCGCCGCGCTGGCCGGGCAGGAGCCGGTGCTGCTGCTGGACCCCGCCGCGACCGGGGCCGAGGAGCAGCAGGCCTGGACGGCGTTGACCGGCGAGCTCGCCGAGGGCCGGCTCCCGGTGGCGGTCCACGCCGTCACGACGTCCGGGTCCACCGGGCGGGCGAAGGTCGTGCTCACCCCGAACGACGGCACCGTGCGGCTCCGGCTGAGCCAGGCCCGGGACCTGGGCGTACGCCCGGGGGACCGCTACCTGGTGACCGCACCGCTGCACTACGGCTACGGGCTCGGCGCCGGCCTGCTGGCCGGCCTGCTCGGTGGGGCCACCGTGCTGCTCCCGCCGCAGCCGCTGACGCCGGAGTCCGTGCGGACCTGGGCCGAGCAGCACGCGATCACCCTGCTGATGGGCGTCGGGCTGCCCTACCGCTTCCTGCTGGCCGCCGGGGCGTCCCTGCCGTCTCTCCGGCTGGCGATGGTCGGCGGCGAGCCGCTGGCACCGGCGCTGGCCGACGCCTGGCGGGAGCGCATCGGCGTGCCGCTGGCCGATGCCTACGGCACCAGCGAGACCGGGCACGTCAGCACGAACGTCGCGGGGGTCCCCGGCTCGGTGGGCCGGGCGCTGCCGGGCGTGGAGCTCCGGGTGCTGCCCGAGGGCGGGGTGCCGCAGCCGACGGGCACGGGCGAGCTGCTGGTCCGGTCCCCGGCGCTGGCCCTGGGCTACGCCGGTGACCCGGAGCTGACCGCCGACCGGTTCCGGGACGGCTGGTACCACACCGGCGACCTCGCCGAGGTGCGCCCCGACGGGCAGTTGTACCTGCGCGGCCGCCTGGACGACCAGCTCAACGTGGGCGGCGCGAAGGTCGACCCGCGCGAGGTGGAGGCGGTGTGCCGGGAGGCGCTGGAGCTGCGGGACTGCGCCGTCGTCGGGCAGCCGCTCCCGTCGGGCCGCACGGAGATCTGCGCCTACGTCGTCGCCGACCGGCCGGTGAGCCGGGCCGACCTGGTGCAGGCGCTCGGCGACCGGCTCAGCAGCTACAAGATCCCCAGCCGGGTGGTGCAGCTGGACGCACTGCCCCGCGGCAGCAACGGCAAGCTCGCCCGCCAGGAGCTGCCCCGATGACCGTCACCGGTGGGCGGCCGGACCCGGCGCCGGCCGGGGACCCCGCAGTGGCGGCCCGGCTGGCCGAGGGGTCCCTGGGCGACGTGCCGCTGGCGGTGCTGCAGGCGGGGCTGCGACTGCCGCTGCACGACCACCTCGGGCTCGAGCTGACCGGGCTGCGGCCGGTGGTGGTCGAGCTGCCGCTCACCGACCACTGCCGCACCCAGGCCGGCCCGCTCCACGGCGGTGCGCTCGCCACGCTCGTCGACGTGGCCGGCAACGTCGCCGTCGCCACCAGCGGCGCGGTCGACGTCTCCCGCTACGGCCTGGTCACCGTCCGGGCCGAGATCGACTTCCGGGCCCAGCCGACCGGGGAGCGGGTCCGGGCCGAGGCCGAGGTCGTCGAGGTCGGCCGGCGGTCGGCGCGGACCGAGTGCGTCGTTCGGGACGACGCCGGGCGGGTCGTCGGCCGGGCCACGCTGACCACCCGGATGCTGCCGCGCGCCGGGCTGCCCGGGACCGGCCTGGCGGGCGCCGGGTGCTGACCGCGGCGGGGCCTGCGACGGGGCCGGGGAGTGGGCCCGCGGCCGGGGGTCCGCCGCTGTCCTGGCCGCAGGAGGTGTTGTGGCTCGCCGAGCGGATGCGCCCGGGCACGGTGCTGGACCCGCGCTGCGCGGTGCACCGGGCCTTCCACTTCCCCGAACCGCCGGACCTGGCGCTGCTCGGCCGGGCGCTCACCGCGGTGGTGGCGCGGCACGACGGCGTCCGCACCGTGCCGGTCCCGGAGGACGACGGGGTGCGCCTGGTGGTGTGCCGTCCTTCGGCGGTGACGGTCGAGATCGCGCCGCTGCCCCTGGGCGCCGGGGACGACGAGGTCCGCCGCGGCGTCCTCGCCGCCGCCACCGCCCCCTACGACCTGGCGGCCGGCCCGCTGCTGCGGGCGGCCTGGCTGCCCCGCGACCGCGGCGGGACCCTGGTCCTGGCCCTGCACCACTGGGCCGGCGACGTCGCCGCCCTCGACGCGCTGCAGCAGGAGGCCGCCGAGCTGTACGCGTGCCTCCGCGACGGCCGCCCGGCGCCGCCGGAGCCACCGGGCTACGCCGCCCTCGCCGCGGCCCGGCGGGCGGCGGACCCGGCCGGGCACGAGGAGCTCTCGGCCTGGTGGCGGACGGAGCTGGCCGGTGCCCGCCGGGGCGCCCTGCCGGGCAGCGGGGCGGGCCGGACCGGCGGGGCGACCGGGCTGCTGGCCCGGCCGCTCGGCGGCCCGGCGTCGACCGCGTTGCTGGAGCTCACCGCCGTCCACCGCGCCTCGCCGTACATGGTGCTGCTGGCCGCGATCGGTGCCCTGCTGGACGACGGCCGGGACGACCCGGACCACCTGGACGCCACCGTCTTCACCGTGGACGGCGGCCGGTCGGGGTCGGACCGCCGGGTGATCGGCTTCCTGTCCGAACCGCTGCCGCTGCGGCTGCGGCTGGACCGGACCCAGCCGTTCGGTGCCGCGGTCGCCGCCGCACGGACCACGGTGCTGGCCGCGATGGGGCACCGCGACGTCCCGTTCGTCCGGCTGCTGCAGACCGCGCCCCGCCTGGCGGTCGCCCTGCTCCGCGGGCGGCGGCCGGCCACGCTCGTGCAGTACTTCGCACCGGCCGACCTCGACCTCGGCGGCCGGCGGGGACACGTGCTGCCGACGTTCCCGGCCACCGGGGCGGTGGAGGCCCACCCGTGGGCGGTCCCGGTGGACCTGGACGTCACCGTGGAGCGGCAGGGCGCCGAGCACAGCGTGGCGGTGCTCTTCGACCCCGGGCTCTGGGACCGGGCCGACCTCGAGTCCGCCCTGGACCGGCTGGAGGCCGTGCTCACCGGCGGCCTGGCCGACCCGGTGCGGCCACTGGCCCGGCTCGCCGCCGGCGGGCCGCGATGACCACCGGCGGGGCCGCGATGGCCACCGGTGCCACGGCGCCGGGCCCGGTGGACTGGTTCCCCCTCCAGCTGCCCGGTGTGCCGGCCGGCCCGCCGGCCGCCCGGGCGGCCGCCCTCGCGGGCAAGCGCGCCCGGACCCCCGTCGAGCCGATGGCCGCCTTCGGCGCGGACGGGGCGGTGTGGACGGTCTACCGGTACGACGACGCCGCCGCGGTCCTGGCCGACGACGCCCGGTTCTCCGTCGGGGTGGTCGAGGAGCGGTACGGCGCCGTCCTCGGCCGGTCGATGCTCACCGGGGCGCCGCGGGTCCGGCGGGCGCTGCGCCGGGTGCTCGCCACCCACCTGCACCCGGACGACCCGGCGGTGGCCGCCCTGGTCGAGTCGGTCGTCACCGAGCGGGTCGCGGCGCTGGCGCCGGCCCCGGACGGCCCGGTCGACCTTGCTCCGCTGCTGGGCGCCCAGGTGCCGGCGCGGGTGCTCGTCCGGCTGCTGGGGCTCCCGGCGGAGGAGTGGGCGGCGGTCGCCGGGCTGGCGTCGGCCGCGGCCGGCTTCCTGTCCGACCCGCGGGGTGCGCTGCGGGCGGCCCGGGCGCTGCGCCGGTCGTTCGCCGGGCAGCTGCACGCCACCGGACCGGGAGACGACGTGGTCACCGCCCTGGCGCAGCTGGAGGTCGACGGGGAACGGCTGGCCGAGGCCGAAGTGGTGGCGTCCCTGCTCCTGCTGGCCTGGGCCGGCACCGAGACCGCGCACCCGGCGATCCTGACCTGCCTGTACGCCGTCCTGGCCCACCCCGGGCTGGCGTCGGCGGTCCGCGCCGACCCGGCACTGGCCCTGGCGGCGGTCGACGAGGCGCTGCGCTGGGAGGCGCCGGTCCAGGTGACCTCCCGCCGGGCCGAGTGCGCGACCCGGGTCGGGGACACCGTGGTCCCGGCGGGCGCCACGGTCCTGGTGCACCTGGGCTCGGCGAACCGGGACGAGCGCCGCTTCCCCGACCCGGACCGCTTCGATCCCACCCGCACCGGCGGCCCGGGCCACCTGGCCTTCGGCACCGGCGTGCACCGCTGTCTCGGCTGGCAACTGGCCCGCACCGAGGTCGCGACGTGCGTCCGGGTCCTGCTCGACCGCTGGCCGGACCTGCGGCTGGCCGAGGACTCCCCGCCACCCGAGGGCGCGGTGCTGCGCAGCCCCCGCCGACTGCTCGCGCACCTGCGCTGAGACCGCCCCGACCGCCCACCGAGCCCGATCCCCAGCCACCGGAGGACACGTGCGACAGGTCCCGCTCCGTCCCAGCATGACCCTCGGCGAGGTCCTCGCCGCGGCCACCGCAGCGGCCGGGGACGCCCGGCTGGTCGCCGACGGCACGCAGGTGACCCTGCGGGAGCTCGCCGCCCGGGCGGCGGACCGGGCGGCGGAGCTGCGCGGCGCCGGCCTCGGGCCCGGGGACGCGGTGGGTCTGCTGCTGCCCAACGGGATCAGCTACGCCGAGGCCTTCTTCGCCACGGTCCTGCTCGGGGGCGTGGTCGTCCCGCTGGACGGCCAGTCGACCGACCGGGAGCTGGCCGAGGTCGGCCAGGCGGTCGACCTGCGCGCGACGGTCGGCGAGCGCGAGCGCCCGCCGGCGGCCGGCCGGGTCGACGTCCTCGCCACCGGTGAGGGCTGGCAGGTCCCCGGCGCCCCGCCGCCGGTGCCCGGGCCGCCGGCGGTGCGCCGGCGGGACGACACGGCCGCCGTCTTCTTCACCTCCGGGACCACCGGGGCCCCCAAGCCGGTGCCGCTCACCCACCACGCCGTCGTGCGTCCGCTGATCGCCCTGCAGCGGCTGCACGCCGCCTTCTTCGGCGGCTCCCCGGTCACCCGGGTGCGGAAGGTGGCCACGGTGACCGCGCGGCACGGCACCAAGCTGCTGAAGGCCAGCGGCCGGCAGACCTGGCTGACCGCCAGCCCGTTCCGCGCGATGGCGGGACACCAGGTGCTGACCGGGTCGCTGCTGCTGGGGCACGACCTGGTGACCACCCCCAGCTTCGTCCCCCGCCGCGTCCTGGAGCTGGTCGACGCCCACGGGGTGAACGTGCTGGCCGGGACGCCGGCGATGCTGGAACTGCTGCTCCGCGTCGAGGACGTCTCGCGCTACGACCTGTCCTCGCTGCTGGTGATCGGGTTGGGCGGCGGGCCGGCGGCCCCCGACCTCGTGGAGCGGGCGCGCACCCGGTTCGGTTGCGCGGTCACGGTGGGCTACGGGTCCACCGAACTGGGCGGTGGGGTGCTGGCGACCCGCCTGGAGGACCCCCTCCGGGCCCAGGCGGAGACCGTCGGCCGGCCGTTCCCCGGCACGGAGGTGCGGATCGTCGACGAGTCGGGTGCCGAGGTGCCCGCCGGCACCCCGGGGGAGCTGCTGTGCCGGCCGCCGGGCACGGCCGGGGACCAGCCCTGGCTGCACACCCGCGACCTCGGGGTCCAGGACGACGCCGGCAACATCCGGATCCTGGGGCGAGTCGACGACCTGATCGTCCGGGGCGGGCAGAACGTCCACCCCTCGGAGGTGGAACGGGTGGTCGCCGAGCTGCCGGGCGTGGAGCGGTGCGCGGCGGTCGGCGTGCCGGTGCACGGCGACCAGCAGGTGTGGCTGTTCGTCGTCCCCGGCGGGGAGCAGGAACCAGCTGCCCAGGACGTCCGCCGGCACTGCCGGGCGCAGCTCGCCCCGGCCAAGCAGCCGGACCGGGTCCGTTTCGTGCCGGAGATCCCGGTGAACGAGTACGGCGAGGTGCGCCGGAACCGGCTGCGCGAACAGGCAGTCGCCGAACTGACGGGCGAGCGGGAAGGGGCCACGCAGTGACCGACGGACGACTGTCCCTGGAGGCGTTCCGGGACCGGCTGGCCGAGGAGCTGGAGGTGGACCTCGCCGACGCCGGACCCGGCAGCCGGCTGGGTGACGACCTGGAGCTCGACTCGGTCCAGCGGCTGGAGGCCCTCGTGGCCGTGGAGGACCTGGGGGTCCACCTCCCCGACGACAGCGTCGGGCCCGAGCAGACCCTCGGGGGCCTGCACGAGCTCTACCTCCGGGAACAGCCGCCCCAGCCCTGAGCTGCCGGTGCACCGGTGCACCCCCGGCGGGTGACCTCCGCCACGGTCCGGCGCGCCGGCTCGCCTGGCGGGGCGGCTGGTGAACGGACCGTTACGCGACCGTGACGATCAACTTGGGGTGACGGGCTTGACGGACCGGGGTTGTTAACGCTCACACTGTCTCAGCCCGCAGCGGCGGGCCTGCGCCATCAGGGGGCAGATGTCTCGAAGGAGAGATGTGGCAGTGAACAAGAAGCTCGGACTGACCGCCCTCGGCGCCTCGCTGGCGCTCACCCTCAGCGCATGTGGCGGCGAGGGTGCCGGCAGCAACACGAACACCGCGGACGCCGACCCGTCGGACCTCACCATCGGCGTCTCGATGCCGACCGAGACCTCCGAGCGCTGGATCGCCGACGGCGCCAACGTCGAGGACCAGCTCGAGTCGGCCGGGTACGACGTCGAGCTGCTGTACGCCGGTGACGACATCCCGACCCAGTCGCAGCAGATCGACCAGATGATCGCCCAGGGTGTCGACGCACTGATCGTCGCGGCGATCGACGGCACCGCGCTCAGCGCGCAGCTGCAGAACGCGGCCGACCAGGACATCCCGGTGATCAGCTACGACCGGCTGATCCGGGAGACCGAGAACGTCGACTTCTACGTCAGCTTCGACAACTTCAAGGTCGGCGTCGCACAGGGCACTGCCCTGCTGAACGGCCTGGGCATCACCGACGAAGAGGGCAACCCGACCGGGGCCACCGGGCCGTTCAACATCGAGCTGTTCGCCGGCTCGCTGGACGACAACAACGCCGGCTTCTTCTTCGACGGCGCCATGTCGGTCCTGCAGCCCTACATCGACAACGGCACGCTCGTCGTCAAGTCCGGCCAGACCGGCATCGAGCAGGCCGCCACGCTGCGCTGGTCGCAGGAGACCGCCCAGCGGCGCATGGAGGACCTGCTCACCTCCAGCTACAACGACGGCTCGGCCGTCAACGGCGTCCTGTCGCCCTACGACGGCATCTCCCGCGGCATCATCACCGCGCTGCAGAACGCCGGCTACGGCCCGACGCAGGACGCCCAGCCCAAGCCGATGCCGGTGATCACCGGGCAGGACGCCGAGATCGCGTCGGTCAAGCTGATCGCCGACAACGTCCAGGACTCCACGGTGTTCAAGGACACCCGGCTGCTGGCCGAGCAGGCCGTCGCCGCCGCCACCGCCTACCTCGAGGGCGAGGTGCCGGAGGCCAACGACACCGAGACCTACGACAACGGTGTCAAGGTCGTCCCGTCCTACCTGCTCCCGATCGAGACGGTCTACCAGGACGACATCGAGTCGGTCCTGATCGACTCCGGCTACTACACGGCCGAAGAGGTCGCCGCCGGTCAGACGGACTGACGTCCGTCCCCCAGTCCCGGCCGGGTCCGGCAGCATGCTGCCGGACCCGGCCGGTTCCACCCCACCTGCCGGTGGGGCGACCGCAGCTCCACACCCCGAGTGACCCGCACTCGGTCCATCCATCCCTTGTGAATGACGAGGACGACGGAGTCCATGGACGACAACATCCTGGAGATGCGCTCCATCACCAAGACCTTCCCCGGGGTCAAGGCCCTGGAGGACGTGTCGCTGACCGTGCGACGCGGCGAGGTCCACGCGATCTGTGGTGAGAACGGCGCGGGCAAGTCCACGCTGATGAAGGTGCTCTCCGGCGTCTACCCGGCCGGCAGCTACGACGGTGAGATCGTCTTCGACGGCGACGTGTGCCGGTTCTCCGGCATCCGCGACAGCGAGCACGTGGGGATCGCGATCATCCACCAGGAGCTCGCGCTGGTGCCCTACCTCTCCATCGCGGAGAACATCTTCCTGGGCAACGAGCGCCGTGGCCGTGGCGGCCTGATCAACTGGAACAAGGTCAACGCCGAGGCGGGTGAGCTGCTGGACTCCGTGGGCCTGGACGAGAACCCGCTCATCCCCGTCGGCCAGCTCGGCGTCGGCAAGCAGCAGCTGGTGGAGATCGCCAAGGCGCTGTCCAAGGACGTGAAGCTGCTCATCCTGGACGAGCCCACCGCGGCGCTCAACGACACCGACTCCGCGCACCTGCTCGGCCTGCTCCGCACGCTGCAGGAGCGCGGGATCACCTCGATCATCATCTCGCACAAGCTGAACGAGATCACCGCGATCGCCGACAACGTGACGATCATCCGGGACGGGCAGACCGTCGAGACGCTGAGCCTGCACGCCGGCGAGGTCACCCAGGACCGGATCATCCGCGGCATGGTCGGCCGCGACCTGGAGTCCTACTACCCCGAGCGCGAGTCGCACCCGGGCGCGGAGGTCCTCCGCGTCGAGGACTGGACGGTCAAGCACCCCACCCAGGACCGCCTGGTGGTCGACCACGCCAACCTCTCCGTGCGCGCCGGTGAGGTCGTCGGCATCGCCGGGCTGATGGGCGCCGGGCGCACCGAGCTCGCGATGAGCATCTTCGGCCGCTCCTACGGCCGGGACATCTCCGGGCGGGTCTTCATGCACGGCAAGGAGGTGCGGACCCGCACCGTCACCGAGGCGATCGACAACGGCATCGCCTACGCGACCGAGGACCGCAAGAAGTACGGCCTCAACCTGATCGAGGACATCCGGCGGAACATCTCCGCAGCCGGGCTCGGCAAGCTGTCCCGCCGTGGCTGGGTGAACAGCAACGAGGAGACCAAGGTCGCCGAGTCCAGCCGGAAGAGCATGAACATCAAGGCGCCCAGCGTCTCGTCGATCGTGGGCAAGCTCTCCGGCGGCAACCAGCAGAAGGTCGTCCTGTCCAAGTGGCTCTACACGGACCCGGACGTGCTCATCCTCGACGAGCCCACCCGCGGCATCGACGTGGGCGCCAAGTACGAGATCTACACGATCATCAACGACCTCGTGGCGGCCGGGAAGGCCGTCGTCGTCATCTCGTCCGAGCTGCCCGAGCTGCTCGGCACCTGCGACCGCGTCTACACGCTGTCCGCCGGCCGGATCACCGGTGAGGTGCCGGTGCGTGAGGCCACCCAGGAGAGCCTGATGGCGCTCATGACCAAGGAGAGGGAGCTCGCAGCATGACCAGGACCGTTCCCCCAGAAGCGGGCCAGACCCCGCCGAACGCCGAGTTCACGCCCAAGCCCGCCGGGCAGAGCGGTTCGGGCAACATGCGCGAGTTCCTCCGCAGCAACCTGCGCCAGAGCGGCATCTACATCGCCTTCATCGCGATCGTCGCCCTCTTCACGTTCCTGACCGACGGCACGCTGCTCAGCGCCGGGAACGTCACCAACCTGGTCCTGCAGTACTCCTACATCCTGGTGCTCGCCATCGGCATGGTCATCGTGATCATCGCCGGGCACATCGACCTCTCCGTGGGGTCGGTGGTCGCGCTCACCGGGGCGGTCTCCGCCGTGCTGGTCATCGACCGGGGCCTGCCCTGGTGGGCCGGCGTCCTGGCCGCCATCGCGGTGGGCCTGCTCGTCGGCGCCTGGCACGGCTTCTGGGTCGCCTACGTCGGCATCCCGGCGTTCATCGTGACCCTCGCCGGCATGCTGCTGTTCCGCGGGCTGACGCTGCAGGTGCTGGACAACGTCTCGCTGTCGCCGTTCCCGGCGGAGTACCGCGACGTGGCCAGCGGGTTCCTCAACGGCCTGCTCGGCGGCTACGGCTACGACACCTTCACCCTGGTCATCGGCGCCGTCGCGGTGGCCGGTTACGCGGTCAGCGGGTGGCGCTCACGTGCCGCCCGGACGCGCTACGGGCAGCCGGTCGAGTCCCTGGCGCTGTTCATCGTCAAGGTCCTCGCCGTCGGCGCGGTCGTGATGGCCTTCGCCTGGCAGCTGGCCAACGCCCGCGGCCTCCCCATCGTGCTGATCATCCTGGGTGTGCTGGCGATCGCCTACGGCCTGATCACCAAGAACACGGTGTTCGGGCGGCAGGTGTACGCGATCGGCGGCAACCTCTCGGCGGCGACGCTGTCCGGCGTCAAGGTCAAGGCCGTCAACTTCTGGATCTTCGTCAACATGGGCTTCCTGTCCGCGGTGGCCGGGGTCATCTACTCCAGCCGCTCCAACGGTGCCCAGCCGGCCGCCGGTGAGATGTTCGAGCTGGACGCCATCGCCGCTGCCTTCATCGGTGGCGCGGCGGTCACCGGCGGTGTCGGCACCGTGGTCGGGGCCATGGTCGGTGGTCTGATCATGGCGGTCATGAGCAACGGCATGTCGCTCCTGGGCGTCGACCAGTCGATCCAGTCCGTGGTCAAGGGCCTCGTGCTGCTGCTGGCCGTCGCCTTCGACGTCTACAACAAGCGGCGCGCCGGAGCCTCCCGCTGACGTAGGTCGCGGAGCCACCAAGTCGAGGGCGGCACCGGCGCCGTCCTCACCTCGAGGACGGCATCGGCGCCGCCCTCTGCTGAAGGGGGAACCGTGCTGCCCGATGGAGCGCCGCGCGCGTTGGCACTGTCCGACGTCGCCGTGCACGCCGGCGTCTCGCACCAGACGGTGTCCCGGGTCGTCAACGGGCACCCGAACGTGGCGCCGGCGACCAGGGAACGCGTCCAGCGGGCCATCACCGAGCTCGGCTACCGGCCGAACGCGGCGGCCCGTGCCCTGGTCACCGGGTCCACCCGCTCGTTCGGGCTGGTGATCTCGCACATCAACCAGTACGGGCCGGCGCAGACGCTGCTCGGGCTGGAGAAGGCCGCCCGCGCGGCCGGCTACTCCCTCGGCGTCGCCATCCTGGACGACGACAGCGAAGCGGCGATGCGCGAGGCGGTCGACCGCTTCGTGGCCCAGTCCGTCGACGCGGTGGTCGCCCTCTCCACCTACGGCCAGGCGGTGGAGGCGCTGCGGCGGTTCGAGGCGCCGGTGCCGCTGATCGCTGTGCAGGTGGGCCGGGACGAGTCCCGGCCCACGGTGTGGGTCGCGCAGGAGGTGGGGGCCGAGCTGGCCACCCGCCACCTGCTCGAGCTCGGGCACCGCACGGTGCACCACGTCACCGGGCCACCGGACTCGCTGGAGGCCCGGGGTCGCGTGGTCGGCTGGCGTCGCGCCCTGGAGCAGGCCGGGGCCCCCGTGCCCGAACCACTGTGCGGGGACTGGTGGGCCTCCGCGGGGCACGCGGCCGGCCGGGCGCTCGCCGCACGGGTGCGGGCCGGGCAGGAGGACGTCACCGCCGTCTTCGTGGCCAACGACCAGATGGCGCTGGGACTGCTCAGCGCCCTGGCCGACGAGGGGCTGTCGGTCCCCGGGGACATCAGCGTCGTGGGCTTCGACGACGTGCCCGAGTGCGAGTACTTCAGCCCGCCGCTCACCACGGTGCGGCAGGACTTCGCCGAGCTGGGCCGCCGGGGCGTCGAGCTGGTGCTCGCCCGGCTGCGCGGAGAACCGCTGGAGTCCCAGCCGGTGCTGCCGCAGCTGATCGTGCGGCGGTCCACCGGACCGGCCCGCCGGGTTTGACTGTGCTGTTGTTAACGCTAACAATCGACCACCGTGCCGCGATCCGCAGCCGTCCGGCTCGCTGCGACCAGGCCCGGCACGGTGGGCGGAAAGGGCTCCTGACATGACGATGGACGCAGGCACCGCGATCACCTCCGGTCGCACGGCCCTGGGGATCGAGTTCGGCTCGACCCGGATCAAGGCGGTGCTGATCGGCCCGGACCACGCGCCGCTCGCCGTCGGCAGCCACGACTGGGAGAACCAGTTGGTCGACCGGCTCTGGACGTACTCCCTGGAGGACGTGTGGTCCGGGGTGCAGCAGAGCGTCGCGGCTCTGGTCGAGGACGTGCGGCGACGCCACGGGGTCGAGCTGGCCGGCGTCGGTGCGCTCGGTGTCTCCGCGATGATGCACGGCTACCTGGCGTTCGACGCCGACGGCGAGCTGCTCGCGCCGTTCCGCACCTGGCGCAACACGAACACCGGTCGCGCAGCCGAGCGGCTCAGCGCGGAGTTCGGGTGCAACATCCCGCACCGCTGGAGCGTCGCGCACCTCTACCAGGCCGTCCTGGACCGCGAGGAGCACGTGGGCCGGGTCGACCACCTGACCACGCTGGCCGGGTACGTGCACTGGCGGCTCACCGGCGAGAAGGTCCTCGGCGTCGGGGACGCCAGCGGCATGTTCCCGATCGGCGCCGACGGCGGGTACGACGCCGCGATGCTGGCCCGGTTCGATCAGCTGGCCGCCGAGGCCGGGGTCGAGCTGGGTCTCGCCGAGCTGCTGCCGGCCATCGCCGTCGCCGGCCAGCCGGCCGGCACGCTCACCGAGGCAGGCGCACGGCTGCTCGACCCCACCGGGGCGCTGCGCCCCGGCGTGCCGCTCTGTCCCCCGGAGGGTGACGCGGGCACCGGGATGGTCGCCACCAACTCCGTCGCCCCGCGCACCGGCAACGTCTCCGCCGGCACGTCGGTCTTCGCCATGGTCGTGCTCGAGCGCGAGCTCGCCCAGGTGCACCGCGAGCTGGACCTGGTGACCACGCCGGCCGGTGACCCGGTGGCGATGGTGCACTGCAACAACGGGGCCAGCGAGCTCAACGCCTGGGCCGGGCTGTTCGCCGAGTTCGCCCGCGCGCTGGGCGCCGAGGCCGACGCGTCCCAGGTCTTCGAGACCCTCTTCGCCGCCGCGCTGGGCGGGGCGAGCGACTGCGGCGGGATGCTCGCCTACAACTACCTCTCCGGTGAGCCGATCACCGAGTTCGAGGAGGGCCGGCCGCTCTTCCTGCGCTCGCCGGACAGCCCGCTGCACCTCGGCACCTTCATGCGGACGCACCTGTTCTCGTCCCTGGCCACGCTCCGGATCGGCATGGACGTCCTGCAGAAGGCCGAGGGCGTGCGGCTGGACCGGATGTTCGCCCACGGCGGCATGTTCAAGACCGAGGGCGTGGCGCAGCGCTTCCTGGCTGCCGCGATCGACACCCCGGTCTCCGTCGGGGACGTCGCCGCGGAGGGGGGTGCGTGGGGCATCGCCGTCCTGGCTGCCTTCGCCACCCGGCGCGAGCCGGGCCAGAGCCTGGCGGACTACCTGGACGGCACCGTCTTCACCGACGCCGGCCTGACGACCGCCGAGCCCGACCCCGCCGACGTCGCCGGCTTCGACGCGTTCATGGCGCGGTACGTCGCCGCCCTCCCGGTCGAGCGGGCCGCCGTGGCGCACGTGGCCGTCGGCGACCGGCAGACCGACCCGACCCCGTCCGCCGCCACCACCGAGGAGCAGCCGGCATGACCGCCACCCCCACCCGCACCGAGCAGGGGACGTTGCGCGCGCAGCGCGAGCACGTCGCCCACCTGCACTCCTACCTCACCCGCTACGAGCTGGTCACCTGGACCTCGGGCAACGTCTCCGAGCGGGTCCCCGGCGAGGACCTGTTCGTCATCAAGGGCAGCGGCGTCGAGTACGACCAGCTGACCTGGGAGGGCATCACCGTCTGCGACCTGGACGGCAACGCCGTCGACGGGGTCCGGGCGCCGTCGTCCGACACGGCCGCGCACGCCTACGTCTACCGGAACATGCCCGAGGTCAACGGCCAGGTGCACACGCACAGCACCTACGCCGCGGCCTGGGCGGCCCGGCAGGAGGAGATCCCCTGCGTGCTCACGGCGATGGCCGACGAGTTCGGCGGGCCGATCCCGGTGGGCCCGTTCGCGCTGATCGGTGACGACTCGATCGGCCAGGGCATCGTCGCGACGCTGCAGGGGCACCGCTCGCCGGCGGTGCTGATGAAGAACCACGGCGTCTTCACCATCGGCCCCTCGGCGAAGGCCGCGGTCAAGGCCGCCGTCATGACCGAGGACGTCGCCCGCACGGTGCACCTCTCCCGGCAGCTCGGTGAGCCGGTCCCGATCGCGCAGGCGGACATCGACTCCCTGTACGCGCGCTACCAGAACGTCTACGGACAACGATGAGCACGAAGGAGCAGCAGGTGGCATTCGAGGGTCAGGAGATCTGGTTCCTCACCGGCAGCCAGGGGCTGTACGGCGAGGAGACGCTCCAGCAGGTCGCCGAGCAGTCGCAGCGGGTCGCCGCGACGCTGGACGGCGCCGACGCGGTGCCGGTCCGGGTGGTCTGGAAGCCGGTGCTCACCGACGCCGGGGCCATCCGCCGGATGATGGGGGAGGCGAACGAGGACCCGAACTGCCTCGGCGTCATCACCTGGATGCACACCTTCTCCCCGGCGAAGATGTGGATCTCCGGGCTGGACGCGCTGCGCAAGCCGTTGCTCCACCTGCACACCCAGGCCGACGCCGCCCTGCCGTGGGCGACGATCGACATGGACTTCATGAACCTCAACCAGGCCGCCCACGGCGACCGGGAGTACGGGTTCATGCTCACCCGGTTGCGCACGCCGCGCACGACCGTCTCCGGCCACGCGGGCAACCCGCGGGTGCAGGCCCGGGTCGGCTCCTGGGTCCGCGCCGCCGCCGGTGTGGCCGCCGCCCGCGGTCTCAAGCTGGCCCGCTTCGGCGACAACATGCGGAACGTCGCGGTCACCGAGGGCGACAAGGTCGAGGCGGAGATCCGCTTCGGCATGTCGGTCAACACCTGGGGCGTCAACGACCTGGTCGCCGTCGTCGAGCGGGTCGCCGACTCCGCCGTCGACGCGGTGGTGTCGGAGTACGGCGACCTGTACGAGATGGACGCCGACCTGCGCCCGGGCGGCGACCGGCACTCTCATGTGCGCTACCAGGCCCGGATCGAGGTGGCCCTGCGCCAGTTCCTCACCGAGGGCGGCTTCGGCGCCTTCACCACCAACTTCGAGGACCTCGGCGGCCTGCGTCAGCTCCCCGGCCTGGCCGTGCAGCGGCTGATGGCCGACGGCTACGGCTTCGGCGGCGAGGGCGACTGGAAGACCTCGGCGCTGCTGCGGGTGCTCAAGGTCGCGGCCCAGGGCCTGCCCGGTGGCACCTCCTTCATGGAGGACTACACCTACGACCTGGCCTCCGAGACCCCGAAGATCCTCGGTGCCCACATGCTCGAGGTGTGCCCGACGATCGCCGGGGAGCGCCCGCGGCTGGAGGTGCACCCGCTCGGCATCGGTGGCCGTGAGGACCCGGCCCGGCTGGTGTTCAACGCCGCCCCCGGCACGGGCATCACGCTGGGCTGGTGCGACCTGGGCGACCGGTTCCGCTGGGTGGCCAACGAGATCGACGTCGTGGACCCGTCCGAGCCGCTGCCGAACCTGCCGGTGGCGCGGGCGGTGTGGGAGCCCCGGCCGGACTTCGAGACGGCGACCGAGGGCTGGCTGACCGCCGGCGGGCCGCACCACACGGTGCTGTCGACCCAGCTGGGGGCCGAGGAGCTCACCGACCTGGCCGAGGTCTTCGACACCGAGCTGGTGCTCATCGACGCCGACACCACCCGGCGCAGCCTGGCCAAGGAGCTGCGCTGGAGCGCTGCCTACCACCGGCTCAACCAGCGCCTCTGAGCGCCTGACGCACGACGCCCCGCCCGGTGCTGCGGGCGGGGCGTCGTCGTCTCACCCGTAGTTCCGGGCGACGCCGTCGAGCAGTGCGGTGAACGCCTCGGCGGCGGTGACCTCGCCGCCCTGGTCGGCTGTGGCGTCGAGCACCCAGGTGCCCTTGCCGCGGGCGTCGGGGACGGCCAGCTGGAACGACGCCTGGTCGACCGAGCTGCACCGGATCAGCACGCCACCGTCGGCGACGTCGGCCCGGGGGCAGGGGGTCGGATCGCCCTGGGGCACCCAGTCGAACGCATCGCGGGCGACGTCGGCGGGCGTCGTCCCGTCGCCCAGGAAGCCCACGCCCACCGTGAACGGGTAGTCGATGGTGTCGTACAGCAGCGGTACTGGCGCCCAGGTGCACGCGCCGGGCAGCGTGCCGGTCCAGTAGCTCATCCGGGACCCGAGAGCAGCGGAGAGGCCGTCGGACAGCACCGGACAGGTGGAGAGGTCGTCCGCGGTGTCCCGGCCCGGGTACGGCTTGGGCTCCGGCAGCCACCGGTCCCACTCGGTGGGCGAGGGGAACGCCAGGGACGGCGGCAGGGTGTCGACCACCCGGTCCAGGTCGGCCTGGGCCTCGGCGGTCAGCCGCGCCTTCTCCGCCGCGGACACCACCGGGACCGGTTCCTTGCCGTAGGCCTCGGTCGCACCGCCGGTGCGGGTGGCGTCCCCCGCGTCGGCGGTGGCCGGGCTGTCGTCGGGCACCGGTGTCCCGGACGGCGTGTCACCCCCGGGCGGCGTCGGTGCCGTGGCCGGCGCCGACGAGGTGACCGTCGGGCGCACGGTGTCCCCGGGGAGCGGTGCGGAGGACTGTGGGCCGACGGCGACCGCGCCTCCGACGGCCACCGCGGCCACGCCGACGGCGACCGCCGTCACCGTCCGCCGGGTCCGGCGCCGGTGGCGCCAGCGGGCCACCGCGCCCGCGGCGTCGCCGCCTCCGCCGGCGGTCAACTCGTCGGCCAGACCGTGCAGCCGGCCGGCGAGGTCGCGCTCGTGGGGGTTCACGTGTGTCTCCGGGTGGTCCGTGCCGGCTCGGGGGAACGGTCCAGGACGGTGCGCAGCACGGCGAGGCCGCGGGAGACGTGCTTGCCGACCGTGCTCACCGAACAGCCCATCAGGCGTGCGGTGTCGGCCTCGCTGAGGTCGTCGAGGTAGCGCAGCACCACCGCGGTGCGCACCCGCGGGCTCAGCTCGCGCAGCGCGGTGCGCAACTCGTCGGCCTCGGCGTGCAGCGCCTGCAGGTCCACGCGGTCCGGCGAGTCGGGGAACCACTCGACCACCTGCTCGGTGTTGCTGAGCCGGCGCAGCCAGCTGAGGTGGCCGTTGACCAGCATCTTGCGCAGGTAGGCGACGGGGTCGTCGGCGCGGCGGACCGTGCCCCACCGGCCGTAGGCGCGGGCCAGTGCGGTCTGCAGCAGGTCCTCGCCGCGGCCGCGGTCACCGGTCAGCAGCACCGCGGTGCGCAGCAGTCGTGGGCCGTGCGCACCGACGAAGTCGGTGAACTCCTCGTCCTGCTCCTTCGCCACCGCGTCCCTTCCGCTGGTCCCACTGAGGAGACGCATCGGCAGTCCGGCTGGCCCCCAGGCCCCCCGGTCACGATCCGGTAACGGCTCTGCGGGCGCGGCGTGTGGGCACCTGACAGGGGTCGGAGGACCTCGTCCGGGACGGACGACGCCCCGGCCGGTTGCCCGGCCGGGGCGTCGTCGTGCCGGTGGTCCGGTCGCCCGGACCACCGGTCCGGGTCGGTCAGCGCCTGATCGCGCCGACCGACCCGTCGTTCTCGTCGATCAGTACCAGTTGTTGGCCTGGGAGTGCGCCCACGCGGCGCACGGGGTGCCGTAGCGGTCGCTGATGTAGCCCAGACCCCAGGTGATCTGGGTCGCCGGGTTGGTGCGCCAGTCCGGGCCGGCCGAGGCCATCTTCGAGCCGGGCAGCGCCTGCGGGATGCCGTAGGCGCTGGAGTTGGGGTTGTCGGCCGTGGGGTTCCAGTTGCTCTCCTTCTCCCACAGGGCGTCCAGGCAGGCGAACTCGCCGGGGCCCCAGCCGCGCTCGGCGACCATGGTCCGGGCGATGGACCGGGGGTCACCGCTGGCGCTCCGGTCGGCGCTGCGGCTGGCGGCCTGCTGGACCGGCCGGCTGGGGGCCGGGGCCGCCGGGGCCGCCCCGCCGCCGAGGGTGAGCCGCTGCCCGACGCGGAGCACGTTCGGGTTGCCGCCGATGGTGCCCTGGTTGGCGGCGTAGATGCTCTGCCAGGTGGTGCCGTGCGCCGCGGCGATCTTGCTCAGCGTGTCGCCGGGTCGGACGACGTAGCTGCCGGACGCCGCCGCGGGTGCGGCCGCCGGTGCAGCCGCGGGGGCCGAGCCGCCGCCGATGGTCAGCACCTGGCCGACGCGCAGCACGTTCGGGTTGCCGCCGATGGTGCCCTGGTTGGCCGCGTAGACGGTCTGCCAGGTGGTGCCGTGGCTGCCGGCGAGCTTGCTGAGGGTGTCCCCGGGGCTGACGGTGTGGCTGCCGGTGTGGGCCTGGGCCGGTGCGATGACCCCGAAGGACATCGCTGCAGCTGCCGCGACCACCATGGCCGGGCGCGCCGCGGAAGCGAGGGCGGAACGCCCGGTGGAGCGGTCGCGCCGTGCCGTGAAGCGATTGAGCATGGGTGTGTGTGCCTCTCGCCGCCTGCGGAGTTAGCTGTCGGGTTCGGGCGAGAGCTGCCCGGCCGCGTACTGCGGCTTCACCCCAAGGCCCGGAGGCCTGGTCCTGCGAGGTGGGTCCCCCGCGCCTGCCCGTGGTCTCGTGACGTCCGGGCCGACGGTGGGCAGGTTCGGCGGTGTCGTCGTCCGGAGCCCGCCGTGTGGCGGACGCCTCAACGGTAGGCAGGCCATCGGCCGGAGGAACCGGTCGGCGACGAGCTTTCCCCGGCTTCCCGACGCGGTCAGCACCAGCTGTGACGGATCATGGACGCGGCGTCGACCGGTGCCCTGAGGTCGTCCCCCGGCGCAACGGCTCAGTGGCCGGTGAGCACGACCGGCAGGTCCTGGAGCCCGCGGATGACGAACTCCGGGCGGCGTCGGGCCGGGCGGGCCAGTTCCAGCCGGGAGGTGCGGCTCAGCAGTGCACCGAAGGAGGCCTGCAGCTCCACTCGCGCCAGCGGGGCACCGATGCAGAAGTGCACCCCCGCGCCGAAGGAGATGTGCGGGTTCTCGGTGCGCCCCACGTCGAGGGTGTCGGGGTCGGCGAAGACGGCCGGGTCCCGGTTCGCGCTGCCCAGCAGGGCGGCGATCTTCTGCCCGTGGGCGACGGTGACCCCGCCGATCTCGACGTCGGAGGTGGCGGTGCGCTCGAACAGCTGCAGCGGCGAGTCGTAGCGCATCAGCTCCTCGATTGCGGTCGGGAGCAGGGTCGGGTCCGCACGCAGCCGGTCCAGCTGGTCGGGGTGCTCCAGCAGCGCCAGCAGGCCGTTGCCGCTCACGTTGACCGTCGCCTCGTGGCCGGCGTTGAGCAGCAGGATGCAGGTGGTGACCAGCTCGTCCTCGGTGAGCCGGTCGCCCTCGGCGTCGCGCACCGTGACCAGGTGGGTGAGCAGGTCCTCTCCCGGGGCGGTCCGCCGCTCGGCGGCCAGCTCCCGGAGGTAGGCGACGAACTCGGCGGCGGCCCGCTCGGCGTCGGCCTCGACCTCCGTGGTCCGGCCGTACTCGTACATCTTCACGATCGCGTTCGACCACGGGCGCAGCAGTGGCCGGTCGGCCGCCGGCACCCCCAGCAGCTCGGCGATGACCGCCACCGGCAGCTCCTCGGCCATGCCGGAGAGCACGTCGACGCCGGTCTCCCCGGCGGAGCGCTCGACGAGGGAGTCGACGAGGGAGTCGGCCAGCTCCTGCACCCAGGGCCGCAGCCGCTCGACGTGGCCGCGGGCGAACGCCGCGCTGATCAGCCGGCGCAGCCGGGTGTGGGTGGGCGGCTCCATCTCCAGGATGGCGTTGCGGTGGATCAGGTTGAAGCTCTCGAACCGCTCGGCGGGGGTCCGGTCCGACCAGATCCGGCCCAGCCGCCGGTCCCGCAGGACGGCGTTGGCCTCGGCGTGGCCGAAGGCCAGCCACATGCCCTGCTGGTCGTTCCACTGCACCGGCGCAACGGTGCGGGCTGCGGCGAAGGCCGGGTAGGGGTCGGCGACCACGGCGGCGTCGGTCAGGTCGAACGGAGCAGGGGCCGGCGTCACCGGCAGCAGCGTAGTGAACGGCCTCGGCGGGACCGGACGTCCCGCCGCTGGGCCCGCCGTGACCCGGTGAGCGGCGGAGGCCGACCGGACCGCTGGCTACCCTCGCATGCATGGCCCGCACCACGACCCGCCGTCCCGCTGCCCCTGCGACAGCCGGCGAGACCAACCCGAAGGCGCCCTGCCCCTGCGGCTCCGGCCGCCGCTACAAGCACTGCCACGGCTCCGGCTACGGCCAGCCGGTGCTCCGCCCGTTCGAGGGCCTGCCCGGCGAGGTCGACTGGGTGGCGCTGCGCGAGCTCGTGCCGGCCGCCACGGCGCAGCTCACCACCACCGACGGCCGATCGGTCACGCTGGCCAGCGTCCTGCCCGGCGGCACGCCCGCCCTGGTGCGCGCCAACGGTGAGATCCTGCTCGGCGTCCAGCTCCAGACGTCCTCCGACGACGTCAGCCGCGACCTCGGCACCGCGCTCGCCGCCGCGCTCGAGGCGCCGGCCGGCGCCCCCGTCGACCCGGGGCCGATCGGCGCCGCCGGCTCGGCCGGGCCGCGGCTGCAGGAGCTGCTGGACCTCTCGGCGCCGTTCGAGGTCACCGTGCACGACGACTTCAGCTTCTGGCTGGAGGGTGCTGACGTCGACGCGGCCGCCCGGGCGAGCCTGCAGCAGGCCAACGAGATGGTGATGCCCACGGTGCGACTGGCCGGCCTGGAGGCCGCGTACTGGTGCCGGCCGACCACCGAGCGCGGGCACGTGCGCTGGGTGCGCCCCGAGCCGGAGGAGGCGCTGCTGGACGCCCTCGCCCGGCTCGGCGCGGCCGAGCAGCTCAGCCTGGGGGAGGGCACCCGCTACGCCGGTGCCTTCCGTGCGCTGGGCCTCGCCGTCCCGGTGTGGGACGTGCCGGGCGAGGTGCCCGGCGCCGAGTGGGCCGGTCCCTCGGCGGAGCTGCACACCCGGCTGGAGGCCGCGCTGGCGGTCACCGAGCCGCTGAACGCGGACGAGCGACGGGCCCGCGCCGGCCTGCTGTCCCGGCAGGTCACGCTGCGCTGAGCCGACGGGCCCGGCCCTCTCGCCGACTGCGGCGAGAGGGCCGGGCCAGGCCTACCGTGGGAGCCACACAGCGGGGCTGAGAGAGGACTGACGTGGGGCACGAGCACGGCGGCATGGGTTCGATGCACGTCCCGGAGCTGCCGCCGACCGCCGGCCGGGTGCTGGGACTGGACCTGGCCGCCGCCTCGCCGGTGGCCTGGGTCGCCGTGCTGCTGGCCGTCGGCTACCTGGTCGGGCTGTGGCGGCTGCACCGCCGGGGGGTGGCCTGGGCGCCGTCCCGCACGGTCGCCTGGCTGATCGGCTGCGCCGCCCTGTTCCACGTCACCGCCAGCGGCCTGCAGAGCTACGGGATGGTGCTGTTCAGCCTGCACATGGTGCAGCACATGGTGCTGAGCATGATCATCCCGCTGCTGTTGCTGCTCGGCGCCCCGGTCACCCTGATGTTGCGTGCCCTCCCCGCAGCGCAGGGGCCCGCGGGGGTGCCGCGGCGGGCGCTGCTCGGTGCGCTGCACAGCCGGCTGGGCCAGCTGGTCTCCTCGCCGTTCTTCACCATCCCGCTGTTCATCGCCAGCCTCTACGGCGTCTACTTCACCCCGCTGTTCGACGACCTCATGTCGACGACGGTCGGGCACACGTTCATGCTGCTGCACTTCCTAATCACCGGGCTGCTGTTCTTCGGCCCGATCATGGCCATCGACCCGTGGCCCCGGCGTTCCGGGCACGGTGCGCGGATGCTGGAGCTGCTGCTGCCCGCTCCGTTCCACGCCTTCTTCGGCGTGATCGTGATGATGAGCAGCTCGGTGCTGCTGACCAGCTACGCCACCCCGCCGGAGTCCTGGGGCATCGACCCGCTCTACGACCAGGGGGCGGCCGGCGGCATCGCCTGGTCGTTCGGTGAGTTCCCCACTGTGCTGGTGCTGGCGGTGGTCTTCTTCCAGTGGACCCGGTCCGAGGAGCGGGCCAACCGGGCCGCCGACCGGACGCGCGACCGGGCGATCGCCCGGGGCGAGAGCGGCGAGGACCCGGAGCTGGTCGCCTACAACGAGCGGCTGCGCCGCCTGGCCGCCCAGCACCCCTGACCGGCCGGGCCGAGAGCCTCAGGAGGGACGGCGGGTGCGGGGGTGGTCGGCCGCGACCAGCGCCTCGACCAGGTCCTCCCGGGCCCGGGCCACGCGCGAGCGGATCGTGCCGATCGGGCAGCCCACCACCTCCGCGGCCTCGGCGTAGGGCAACCCGATCAGCTGGGTGAGCACGAAGGCCTCCCGGCGCTCGGGCTCCAGCCGGTCCAGCACGTCCTGCGCGGCGACCGACCCGCCCACCTCGTCCTCCGGCACGTCGCGGACCAGGTCGGCCAGGTCGGTGTCGTCGGAGACCAGCACCAGGCCGCGGCGCTTCCGGGCCCGCAGGTGGTCGGCGCAGACCCGGCGGGCGATCGACAGCAGCCAGGTGCGCAGCGACGACCGCCCCTCGAAGCCCGGCAGCGCCGGGAGCGCCCGCAGGAACGTCTCCTGGGTGAGGTCCTCGGCGACCTGGCGGTCGGCCAGGTGCGCGCACAGCCGCCACACGTCGGTCTGCGTCTCCCGGATCAGCGCGGCCTGAGCCAGGCTGTCGCCCTCGGCTGCGCGGGCAGCGAGACGTTCCAGCTGCCCCACGTGGACCCTCCGGGAACTCTGCGGTCGTCGGCGGCGACTATGCCACCGTGAGCTGTGCAGCATGTCGTGAGGCGGTCTCCGCCGACCTGGACGGCGAGTCCCCCGGCCTGCCGCAGACCTGGGTCGACGAGCACCTGGGCAGGTGCCCGGCCTGCCGCGGATGGGCCGAGGCCGCGGCGGAGGTGACCCGGCGGGCCCGGCTGACCCCGGTCGCGGCGGTGCCCGACGTGACCGCCGCGGTGCTGGGCCGGCTGCCCGCGGTGCAGCCGGCGGTCCGCTCCCGGGCGTGGCTGGACGCCGCCCTCCGGCTCACCCTGCTGGCCGTCGGCGCCGGTCAGCTGGCGGTCAGCCTGCCGGCGCTGCTGGGCGCCGGTGGTGCGGCAGCCGCCCCGGTGCACCTGGCGCACGAGACGGGGGCCTGGAACCTGGGGCTGGCCGCCTGCTTCCTCGGCGTCGCCGTGCTGCCGCGGCTGGCGGCCGGGGCCCTGCCCTTCCTGCTGCCCTTCACCGCGGTGCTCGCCTGGGTCACCGTCGGGGACCTCGGGGCCGGTCACGTGCACACCGGCCGGGCGGTCGGCCACCTGCTGCTGCTCGGCGGGGCCGTGCTGGTCAGCTGGCTCGCGCTGCGCAACCGCGGCGCCCGCACCGGGCCGACCGGGGAGCGGGTCGCCCGACCGGTGACGCGGTGGGCCACGGCTCGCGACGAGGACCTCGGCCGGTGGGCCGGGCGTCGGGCCGCCGGGCCGGCCGCTCGGGCCGCCGGGCCGGCCGCCCGGGTCGCGGTCCGGGTCGACCACGGCGGTCGGCGCGAGGCTGCCTGACCGGGGCGCGGCTGGTTGACTGCCCGCGGTGACCAGTTGACCGGCGCCGTCGGCGCGACCGGCAGCGAACACGGAGGAAGCTCATGGACCGTCGCCTGGCCCTGGTGCCGCTCGCTGTCCTGGTCCTGGCCGGCTGTACCGGTGACGGCGAGGACGACAGCGCGGACGCGGCGGGGACACCGTCGACCGCGGCGTCCCGCGAGGTCGAGTGGGGCGCCTGCGGGTTCGACGTCCCGGCCGGGATCGACATCGAGTGCGGCACCCTCGAGGTGCCGGCCGACCGCGACGACCCGGGCGCCGGCACGGTCAGCCTGGCCTTCGGCGTCGTCGCCGCAGCGGCCGAGGAGCCGGCCGAGGAGCCGCTCGTCTACCTCTCCGGCGGGCCGGGCCAGGGTGCGCTGGAGATCGTGCCGCTCGCGTTCGGCGAGCTGTACGAGCCGCTCGCCCAGGAGCGGGACCTGATCCTCCTCGACCAGCGGGGGACGGGGCTGACCGAGCCCTCGCTGGCCTGCACGGAGTACAGCTCGTGGGTGCGGGAGTCGCTGGGCTCGGACGAGCCGGTGGAAGAGCTGGCGGCCCAGGCCACCGCCGCGCTCGAGGAGTGCCGGCAGCCGCTGGTCGACGAGGGCGTCGACTTCGACGATTACGACAGCGCGGCCTCCGCCGCCGACCTCGAGGACCTGCGCCGGGCGCTGGGCCACGAGGAGTGGGACCTCTACGGGATCTCCTACGGCACGCGGCTGGCGCAGACCGCCATGCGCGACCACCCCGAGGGCATCCGGGCGGTGGTGCTCGACGCCTCCTACCCGATCGACGCCGACCTCTACGAGGAGACGCCGGGCAACGCCGCCCGGGCGCTGGAGGGGCTGTTCGCCGCCTGCGCCGCCGATGCCGGGTGCGCCGAGCAGCACCCCGACCTGGAGCAGACCGTCACCGACCTCGTCGCGGAGCTGGACGCCGAGCCCGCGACGGTCACGGTGCTCGACCCGACCACCGGCGAGCGGGTGCAGGGCCCGCTGGACGGCGCCGGCCTCGTCGGGTTCCTGTTCCAGAGCATGTACTCGACCGAGCTGATCCCCTTCCTCCCGGAGGTCGTCGAGGCGGCGGCGAACGACGACTTCGGCATGATCGGCCTGCTGCTCGGCGCCTTCTCCCAGCAGCTGGACCTGGTCAGCGTCGGCCAGCAGCTGGCCGTGCAGTGCGAGGAGGAGGTCAGCTTCAGCGACCAGGAGGTGGTGGCGGCGGCCGCCGCCGAGCACCCCCTGGTCGAGAGCTTCTTCGACAACGCGCCCACGATGGGGCCGGCCGTCTTCGACGTCTGCGCCGACTGGAACGCCGGCGAGCCCGACCCGGTGGAGAACGAGGCGCTGACCAGCGACATCCCCACCCTGGTGCTGGCCGGAGAGCTCGACCCGATCACCCCGCCGCGGTGGGGCGCGCAGCTGGCCGAGGACCTGGGCGACAGCGTCTTCGTCGAGTTCCCGTCGACCGGGCACGGCTCGGTGGGGACCCACGAGTGCGCGGTGCAGCTGACCCGCGACTTCCTCGCCGACCCGGACAGCGAGCCGGACGCCTCCTGCGTCGACGACGTCGAGCTCCCCGCCTTCACCCCGGAGGGCGTGGAGGTGGAGATGACGGCCTGGGAGAGCGAGGAGCTAGGGGTCGCCGGTCTCCGGCCGGAGGGGTGGTCCGAGGTGCTCCCCGGGGCGTTCCAGCAGTCGCCGCTGGTCTCGCTGGTGCAGCAGGTGGTGCCCGGGGCGACGGCCGACCAGGTGCTCCAGCAGGTGGCCGCGCAGCTGGGCACCGGTGAGCCCCTGGAGCCGGTGGACCAGCGTGAGACCGGGGCGGCCACCTGGGACCTGTACCGGCTCGACGACCTCGGCCAGCGGGTCGACCTCGCCCTGGCCGACACCCCGGCCGGGCTCGCCGTGGTGCAGCTGACCGCGAGCCCGGCGCGCAGCGACGTCTACCGGGAGCAGGTCTTCGACCCGGCCGTGGCAGCGTTCGCCCCCGGCGCCTGACCGACCCGGCGCCTGACCGACCGGACTACGCGGGGACGGCGTCGCGCAGCACCGGGCAGCTCATGCACCGCGGGCCGCCCCGGCCGCTGCCCAGCTCCGACCCGGCGATCGGGAGCACCTCGATGCCGGCCTTCTCCAGGGCGGCGTTGGTGACCGTGTTCCGCTCGTAGGCGACGGTGAGCCGCGGGGCCAGCGCGAGGGTGTTGTTGCCGTCGTCCCACTGCTCGCGCTCGGCGGTCACCGGGTCGAGGCCGGTGTCGATCACCCGCAGCCGGTCGATCCCCATCGCCTGCGCGGCGGCGATCAGGAACGGTTGCGGGCCCCGCACCGACAGCTCGCTGGTGTCGCCGGCCTCGGGCGACTGGTCGCCGGCCGTCACGGTCCAGGCCTGCAGGTGGTCGGCGATCGCCGGGTACATGACCATCGCGTCGACGTCGACCATGGTGGCGACGGTGTCCAGGTGCATGGTCGCCCGCTGCTGGGCGATCGGCACGACGAGCACCGTGTGCGCCAGCCCGCGGGCGAACACCCGCCGGGCCAGCCGCTCGGCACCGCCGGGCGTGGTCCGCTCGCCCACCCCGACGGCGACGACCCCCGCGGCCAGCAGCAGCACGTCGCCGCCCTCCAGGTGCTCCAGGTGCGGGCCGTAGAGCTGGCCGACCCCGGTGAACCGGGGGTGGTGGGTGTACAGCGCCGCGGTCAGCGCGCTCTCCCGGTCGCGGGCCGGCATGGCCAGCGAGGTGACGGCGACCTGCCCGCCGACCCACACCGAGGAGTCGCGGGTGAACATCAGGTTGGGCAGCGGCGGGACGACGAAGTCCCCGCGTCCCATCAGCTCGTAGGCCAACCCCCTGCCGCCGCGCAGCTCGTCGTGCGCGACCCCGGTGATCAGCGCCGTGGCGAGGTCCTGGGGCGCCAGGCCGTCCAGGTGGGCGGTGGTGGCGTGCTGCAGGGTGGCGCCCAGCCGCGGCTCGTCGACGGCGGCGGCGATGACCTCCGCGCGGGCGGCCGGCAGCGCCATCACCTCGGCCAGCAAGCGGTCCAGGTACAGCACCTCGACCCCGCGCTCGGTGAGCGCCGCGGCGAACGCGTCGTGCTCCTCCTGCGCGCGGGCCACCCAGGGGACGCCGTCGAAGAGCAGCTCGTCGTTGTTGCGCGGGGTGAGCCGGCGCAGCTCGGCGCCGGGGCGGTGCAGGAGGACGGTGCGGAGCCGGCCGACCTCGCTGGTCACGCCGGGGGTCGCAGGGATCGGGGCAGACATGCCCCGAGCCTGCTGGATCTTGCTCGGGTCGGCCAGCCCGGATCGGGTGAGTCCGCCGGTGCGGTCCCGCCGGGGAACCGGCGGTCGTGGTGGACTGCGGCGGTGACGCCTGCCGACCGCCTCGCTCCGCCGGCCGCCCGGGGCGGGCAGCCGCGCTGGCTCGTCGTGCTGCTGGCCGCGGGACTGTCGCTGCTCGTGGCCGCGCTGCTGCTCTTCCTGCTGGGGCTCCTCCAGGTGGTGCGGATCGGGTCGGCCGGGCTGCTGCTGGTGCTCGTCGTGGCCGCCGTCGCCGGTGGCTACGCCGCCCGTGCACTGGCGGCCAGGCTCCCGCCGCCGGGCTGGCGCCCGCCCGGCTGACCGGCGTGTCGGGCCGCTGGCGCAGAGTGGCTGGTCAGGGCGGAGCGCCCCGATCAGGGCAGCCTCTCCTGGCTGGCGGGCGTCCCGCGGAGCTGTCAGCCTCGGGTCATGACCCAGATGCTGGACATGCCCCAGGTGCAGGACTGCTCGGTCGACAGCTGTTCGTACAACGCCGACCACGCCTGCCACGCCGGCGCCATCACCGTCGGCGGCGACCACGCCCACTGCGGCACCTTCGTCGAGATCTCGTTCCGTGCCGGGCTCGAGCGGACCGGCGTCGTCGGCGCCTGCCACCGCTCGGACTGCGTGCACAACGAGGCCCTCGAGTGCCGTGCGTCCGCGGTGCAGGTCGGTTCGGGCGCTGACGCGGCCGACTGCCTCACCTACAGCACCCGCTGACCCCCGCCGGCGTCCCTGCGGGGATGCCGGCTCATGCGACCAGCTGCTCCAGCTCGTCGGCGCCGGCCACCGGCTCCAGGGCCAACGTCGGCGTGCGCAGCACGCTGTCGGAGACCGAGAGCGCCGCGATCGGGTCGCCGTCGTCGACCAGGACGGCGCGGCCCGCGGCCGCGACCGGTCGCAGTGCGGCGAGCACGGTGCGCCGGTCGTCCGCGGCCAGGCCGTCGGTCAGGTGGTCGACCAGGACGACGGACGCCGGCCCGGTGCGCGCTCCTTCGACGGCGTCCAGCCGCTGCTGCACGCCGTCGCCGGGTGCGGCGGTCAGTCGCATCACGGCGAGGGAGGCGTGTCCTCCGGCGCACCGGGCGCTGCCCGGGTCCAGGGCGGCCATGGTCTCCGCCCGCGCCCCCGTCGGACCCAGCAGCACCGTGACACCGCCGACCGGCAGTCGCAGACCCATCACACCCACCCTCGCGTCGAGTGAGGCGAGGCTAACCTGACCGGACCGCCCTGCGCCAGTCGCCGGGGCGAGAGTGGTCAGGAGGGTGCCGGCCGGTCCGGGTCTCCGGCGGCGGACGACGCTGCGCCGTCCCGGGGCAGCAGTCGGGACAGCCCGGCTCGCGCCAGCGCCGGCTGCAGTTCGGCGGGCACGGCCAGCAGCCGCAGTCGTCCCCCGTGGCGCTCGGGCTTGCGGCTGAGGTGCACCAGCAGCTGCAGCCCCGCCGCGTCGATCGCGGTGACCGCGGAGAGGTCCGCCCGGTCCGGCCAGGCCGACGGTGGGACCAGCAACCGGAAACGGCGCACGACCTCCCGGTCGATCCGGCCGGAGAGCCGCAGCAGCGGACCGGTCTCGTCCTCGCCCGGAACGACCTCGCCGGCGGCAGGATCGAGGCCGCTGGACACAGTGCACCCGTACCCCGGTCGAGCTGCCGAAACGTGTCCGGGTGACGCCGACCACCTGCTGGGGGGTGTTCGTGCAACCGATCCCGTCCACCCAGCGGGAAGGGTGGTCCACTCTCTGGTCCGACGGTGCAGGGTGACGGGGTGGACACGTACACGCACGGGCACGCCGAGCCGGTCCTGCAGGCCCACCGGTGGCGCACGGCGGAGAACTCGGCGGGGTACCTGCTGCCCTGGCTGCGCCCGGGGCTCGACGTCCTCGACGTGGGCTGCGGCCCAGGCACGATCACCGTCGACCTCGCGGCCCGGGTGGCGCCGGGGCGGGTGGTCGGGCTCGACGTGTCGCCCGCGCCGCTCGCGGAGGCCCGGGCGCTGGCCGAGCGGGCCGGCGTGGCGGTGGAGTTCGGGGTCGGCGACGGCTACGCGCTGGCCGCCACCAACGACTCCTTCGACGTCGTGCACGCCCACCAGGTGCTCCAGCACCTCACCGACCCGGTCGCCGCGCTGCGCGAGATGGGCCGGGTCTGCCGGCCCGGTGGGCTGATCGCCGTCCGCGACGTCAACTACGCCGCCACCACCTGGTTCCCGGCGTCCGCGGGGCTGGACCGCTGGCTGGACCTCTACCAGAGCGTGGCCCGGGCCAACGGGGCCGAGCCGGACGCCGGCCGGCGGCTGCGGTCCTGGGCGCACGCCGCCGGGCTGCGGGACACGGTGGCGACGACGTCGGCCTGGTGCTTCGCGACCCCCGACGAGCGGGCCTGGTGGGGACGCTCCTGGGCCGGGCGGGCGACCGCCTCGGCCTTCGCCGAGCAGGCCGTGGGCGACGGGCTCGCCACCCCGGGTGAGCTGGAGACGATCGCCGCGGCCTGGTCGGACTGGGCCGAGGCCGACGACGGCTGGCTGGGCATGCTGCACGGCGAGCTGCTCATCCGGGTGTGACGTCCGGCCGGGTCAGACCGGCGCGGGCACCGGCTGTTCGTCGGCGTGGGCGATGTGCCGCAGCGAGCGCCAGATGAGCACGACGAACACGGCCGACCCGGCGAAGGCGAACCAGAACGGGGCGGTCACGCCCCAGTGCTGGGCGAGCACCCCGCCGATGCCCGAGCCGACCACCAGCCCGCCGTAGACGCCCACCACGTTGACGCTGCCCACCCGGCCCTGCAGCGCCGCCGGCACCGCCCGCTGCCGGACGGCGACCGACGTCGTCCCCCAGATGAAGGCGTGCGCCCCGAACACGAAGAAGACCGGCAGGGCGACCCACGGGCTGGAGGTCAGGGCCAGTGCCAGGTGGGTCAGCGTCTCCACGACCAGGCCGATCCGCATCAGGTCGCCCAGGCTGACCCGGCGGGTGATCCAGCCGTAGGTCAAGCCGCCGACGATGCCCCCGACCGCGCCCACGGTGGTCACCAGCCCGAAGCCGATCTCGCCCAGCCCGATCCGTTCGGTGGCGTAGAGCACCAGCACCGACCAGGCGGCGCCGAAGGTGACGTTGAAGATGGTGATGGTCAGCACCAGGGTGCGGACGGCGGCGTGGTGCCGCGCCCAGCGCAGCCCCTCGGCGATGTCGTGCCGCATCGCCGTCCGCCGGCCCGCGACGCGTTCCCGGGCGGGCAGCAGGACCCGGGTGACCAACACCGCCCCGAGGGCCACCAGCACCGCCTGCGCGCCCAGCGCCCACGCCGCACCGACGGTGAACAGGGCGGCGCCCAGCGGCGGGCCGGCGAGCTGGTTCACCGTGATGAACCCGGTCTGCAGCCGCCCGTTGGCGACCGCCAGGTCCTCCCGGGCCACCAGCACCGGCACCAGCGTCTGCGAGCTGTTGTCGGCGAACACCTCGGCGGTGGCCAGCAGGAACAGCGCCGCCAGCACCGCGGCGATGGACACCCGGTCGGTGGCCACCGCCAGGGTCAGCACGGTGAGGACGACGGCGCGGGCGAGGTCGACGGTCAGCACGATCAGCCGCCGGTCCAGCCGGTCGGTCAACGCACCGGCGATCAGGCCGAACAGCAGCGGCGGCAGCCACTGCACGGTCGCGGCGAGGGCGACCAGGAACGCGTCCCGGGTGAGCGAGGCGACCAGCAGGGGACCGGCGGCCAGCGCGACACCGTCCCCGAGGTTCGTCGTCCAGGACGAGGCCAGCAGCCAGCGGAAGCTGGTGCCGAGCCGCGCCGGGACCAGGACCTCACCGATGCGGCTCACGAGGGTCAGACCTTAGCCGGGCTCAAGGACGGACGAGTCCGCCTTCGCCGAGGGCGGACGTGACAGGGATGGCCATCTCTGCCGGAAGGGTCAGGCGGGGGCGGGGAAGCGGACGTGCGCATCGAGCGTCTGCAGCGACCGGTGCATCCCGACGGTGACCGCGCCGAGGGCGAAGAACCCCTCGTCGTCGGCGATCTCGGAGCTGCGCAGCAGCGCGGTCAGCCGGTTCGACGCCGACACCGCGGTGGCGATGGCGGCGTCCCGGTCGTCGGGCTGGTCCTCGGCGTCGTGGAACGGGAGCCGCACCACGCCGGCCAGGCCGTCCAGCGCGTCGGCGAGGACCCAGCCGGTGCCGTCGTCCACCCGGTCCAGCCCGCGCCGGTGCGGCTGGAACTCCACGACGAGCGTGGTGAGGTCGTCGACCAGGACGGCGACGCGGTCGAGCGCGCGGGACTGCGCCCGGATGCTGCCGGCGGTGCCCTGCCACCGGTTCGCCCGCGGGTTCGCCCGCCTGGCCCGCTCGACCTGCGTCTCGGCCCGGCGCATCTGGTCCAGGGCGGTGTCCAGCGCCTCGCCCTGCTCCTCCCACTCGTGCGGGGCCGGGAGCTGCCCGTCGCGCAGCGCCACGGCGATCGTCTCCAGGTGGGCGGCCAGCGTCTCCCGGGTCCGGGCGATCCGTTCGACGGCGGTGGTCAGCTGCAGCGGCGGGAACAGCGCCGTCGTCACCAGGACGCCGATCGCGGCGCCCAGCAGGGTGAGACCGGCGTAGCGGAGGGCGTACTCGGCCGGGTCCGACGTCCCGACCGTCAGCATCAGGACGGCGGCGAAGCTGACCCAGCTGGCCTGTTCGCGGAACAGCGACCGCCACTGCTCGACCACGACGGCCAGGGCGACGATCAGCGCGATGGTCAGCGCGTTCGGCACCGCCCGGGTGACCTCGTAGACGACGACGGCGAGGGCGAAGCCCACCAGGATGGCGGCGAGGCTGCGCCACGCCGCCGAGGCGGAGTCGGCGATCGTCGGGCTGACCGCGATGACCGCACCCAGCGGCGCGTAGTAGGCGTAGTCCGACAGCATCGGTGGCAGCAGCAACGCCACCTGCCAGGACAGCCCGGCCGCCAGCGCCGCCCGGACCATCCGCTGCACCCAGGGCTGCTGTAGTCGCCCGATCACCCAACCCACCCGACCAGGATGCGGCCCACCGTCCGGCCGACGGCGCTGGGGGGACGTGACGTCCCTCGCCCGAGGGGCTGCCCCTCACCCGAGGGGCCAAGATCGCGATTTTGGCCCCTCGGGGGAGGTCAGCTCTGGCGGGCGGCGTTGGCCTGGACGGCGGTGCTCACGTACTGCGCCAGACCGGGCGCGACCCGCTCGTAGTGGGCGGTGAACCGCTCGTCCTCGACGTACATCCGGCCGAGCCCGGCATGCACCTCCGGCGAGCAGTCGTAGAAGTGCCGGCTGATCTGCTGCCGGTGCTCCTCGGCCAGGTCCTGCGCTGCGGTCGAGTCGGCCGGCACGCCGGCGGCCAGCGCCGCGGCGAACCGGCGCTCGACGTCGTCGGACTCGGCCTTGACCCGCTGCCAGTCCTCCTTGCTCATCGCCGCGGTGCGCCGTTGCGATTGCGCCCACGCCTCGGTGTCGCCCCACCTCTCCTCGGCCTCGGCGGCGTACTCCTCCGGGAGCCAGTCGCCGAACACCTCGAACCGTTCCTCCGGGGTCAGGGAGATCCCCATCTGCCGTGCCTCCATCTCCTTCTCCACGGCCGCGACCATCGCCTGGGTGCGCTCGAGCCGATCCCGCAGCAGCCGGTGCTGCCGGCGCAGGTGCACCGCGGGGTCGGCCTCGGGGTCGTCCAGCAGGGTCGCGACCTCGTCGAGGGGGAACCCGAGCTCGCGGTACAGCAGCACCTGCTGCAGCCGGTCCAGGTCGCGCGCGTCGTAGCTGCGGTGGCCCGCCGACGTCCGCTCGCTCGGCCGGACCAGCCCGATCCGGTCGTAGTGGTGCAGCGTGCGCACCGTGACCCCGGCCAGCCGGGCCAGCTCACCCACCGTCCAGCTCATCGCCCCTCCTCTCTCGTTGACAGAGACGACGCAACAGCCTGACGTCGCGTCAGGTGCAACCCCCCCCCAACCACCGAAATGGCCATTGTGGTGGCGCACGCGGTTCAGTCGGCGGAGTGACGGGGACACCCCAGGGCATGGCCGACGACGTCCGCACGCCCGTGTCCGCCGACGACCCGTTCCCCCGCTCCCGGGTGCAGGTCGCTGACCAGGAGATGGCCTACGTCGACGTGGGGGAGGGCGACCCGATCGTCTTCCTGCACGGCAACCCGACGTCGTCCTACCTGTGGCGCAACGTCATCCCGCACGTGCGGCACCTGGGCCGCTGCCTGGCTCCCGACCTGGTCGGCATGGGGGAGTCGAGCAAGCTGGCCGACCCCGGGCCGGGCAGCTACTCCTTCGACCGGCACGCACAGTTCCTGGCCGAGTTCCTGAGCACCGTCGGCGCCACCGAGCGGGTCACCCTGGTGCTGCACGACTGGGGCTCCGGGCTGGGCTTCGACTGGGCCGCGCAGCACCCCGACGCCGTGCGCGGCATCGCCTTCATGGAGGCGATCGTCACCCCGATGCTCTGGGCGGACTGGCCGCGGGCGGCGAAGCCGGTGTTCCAGGCGATGCGTGGGCCGGACGGCGAGCGGAAGGTGCTCGACCAGAACGTGTTCGTGGAGAAGATCCTCGCCGCCGAGGTGCACCGCGGGCTGTCCGCGGAGGCGCACGACCGGTACCGGGCGCCGTTCCGGGAGCGCGCCGACCGCTGGCCGACGCTGGAGTGGCCGCGGCAGCTCCCGATCGAGCACGCGCCGCCGGGCGTGCACGACGTCGTCGACCGCTACGGCCAGTGGCTGGCGCACAGCGACGTGCCCAAGCTGTTCGTCAACGTCGAGCCGGGGTCGATCCTGGTCGGCCGCCAGCGCGAGAAGGTCCGGCGGTGGCCGGCGCTGACCGAGGTCACCGTGCCGGGTGGACACTTCGTGCCCGAGGACTCACCGGAGGAGATCGGCCGCGCGCTGGCGGAGTGGATCCCGACCCTGCGCTGACCGGGCCGTTCAGTCGTCCTGGCCGGTGCCCTGGTGGCCGTGCTGGATCGAGGTCATCGCCTCGTTGGCCGAGGCCACCAGCGACTCCGGCGTCGAGGCCCGGCCGGAGAGCGCCACGCCGACGCTGAGCCGCACGTGGTGCTCGACACCGGGTCGTGGCCGCAGCGGCGTGTCGAACGCGGCCGCGATGCGCAGCGCGATGCCCTGCGCGTCGTCGGCGGTCTGGAGGCCGGGGCACAGCAGCACGAAGGTCTGGGCGCTGATCCGGGCGACGACGTCCCCCTGCCGCACGGCGCCGACCAGCCGGCCGGCCGCCTCGGCGCGGGCGGCGTCGGCGACGGCGGAGCCGTGGGCGTCCTCCAGGACGGCCATGCCGTCGAGGTCGCAGGAGAGGACGGCGAGCCGGCCGGTGGTCGGGCCGGCGGCGGCCAGGGCGAGCTCCAGCCGGTCGATCAGCAGGCTGCGCACCGGCAGGCCGGTGAGCGGGTCGGCCACGGTCCGCTGCCGCAGCCGCTGCGCGAACTGACGCTGGGCGGCGACGACCGCCGCCGTCTGCACCAGCACGTCCTGCGACTCCTCGAGCCTGATCGCCTGCATGACCTCTCCCTTTTTCGCTCCGGCCGAGCGCCGGCCGTGCAGGGGGAGTCGACGGGTTCCCGCCCGTGCTTGACCGTCCCGGCCGGGGTCTGCCCCCTCCGAGTACCGCCGGGAGGTGCGCCCGACCCTCCTACGCTGCAGGGATGGGTGAGGTCGTGCTGCTCGTGGTCATCGGGATGCTGCTGCTCGCGCTCGTCGGACTGGGGGTCCGAGCCGGGCGTGCCTCCCGCGGTGGGGACGCGGCCGGGCGGAACGGCAACGACCCGGCGCGCCCCGACGACCCCGCTGCCCCGGACGCCCGCGGCGCCGTCAACCGCAGCAGCTGGATGCTCGGCGGCGGTGGGGGAGGAGGCGGCGGCTGACCGGCGGGGCTCAGCCGGTCAGGGTGCGGACGGTCTCCACCACCGCGATGACGGCGAAGAGCAGGAACAGGCCGGCGGCGACCCGGTGCAGCAACGCCACCGGGAGACGGTCGGCGAGCTTGCGGCCCAGGAACGCGGCCAGCCCGGAGATCACCAGCAGCGCCGCCCACGCCCCGACGAAGACCGACAGCGGCTCCTCGTAGCGGGCCGCCAGCCCGGCGGTGGCCAGCTGGGAGAGGTCCCCCCACTCGGCGGCGAACAGCACGCCGAAGGAGATCGCTGCCGCCCGCACGAACGAGGTCTGCTCCCGTGCCTGGACGGTGGCCTCGTCCTCGTCGCCGCCCTTGCGGGACTCCCGCCACAGCAGCACCGCGCCGGTCAGGAACAGCACGGCGACCACGGCGCTGACCACCGCCTCGGGCAGCAGCGAGAGCAGGCTGCCGGCGGTCACCGCGATCGCGACCTGCAGGCCGAAGGCCAGGCCGACGCCGACGAAGACCGGCAGCGGCGGGAAGCGGGTGGCCAGCACCAGCGTGGCGAACAGCGTCTTGTCGGGGAGCTCGACGGGGAGGATCAGCACGAAGGCAGCCAGGACGACGGACAGGACCACGAGTTCTCTCTCTGCTCGCGCCGACCGGCGGGGCTGAGGGGCGCCTCCGTCCGGCAGCGCACCGATGGGTGGACTGCGGGCGGAAGGTCTCGCCCACCCGCGGCGACGCGGGCCCGCTGACCGGGCGCGCGAACGCGCCAGCATGTCGACCAGCGGTCGGGGGGCTACTCCCCTTCTCGGTCCAGGAGCGTAGCCGACGTCCCCGGGTGGGCCCGGTGCGCGGCTGCGGTCGCCGCTCGCAGCACCTCCTTGGCCGGCAGCCCGAGCGAGCGGGCCAGGGCGGCCACGTCCTCGAACTCCACGCTCACGTTCACCACCCGGCCGTCGAGGCGCGCGACCTTCACGCCCACCGAGCCGCCGAGGACCGCGACGCGGTGCTCGGTCCGCTGCAGCGCGACCTTCTGCACCGGCTGCGCCCGCAGCCCGATGGTCGAGGTCGAGGCCACGACGACGTCCTGCACCGCCGCGCGCGCCGCGGGCGGGCACAGCACCGACAACGTGTGCGCCGGGCGGCCCTTCTTCATCAGGATCGGGGTGAGCCAGGCGTCCGAGGCGCCGGCGGCCAGCAGGTCGGCGAGCACCCCGGGCCACAGCCGGGGGTCCAGGTCGTCGACGTTGGTCTCCAGCAGCAGGCCGGTGGCCGGCTCGTCCACCGGCTCGCCGAGCACCAGGCGCACCAGGTTGGGCAGCTGCTCCGGGTCCCGGCCGCCGGCGCCCGAGCCGACCCGGGCCACCCGCATCGGCGGCAGCGTCGTCCACTCCTGGACGTGCGCCGCCACCAGCGCCGCGCCCGTCGGGGTGCACGTCTCGGCCGGCACCGGCCCGGCGACCACCGGCACCCCGCGCAGCAGCTCCAGGACGGCGGGACCGGGCACCGGCACCACGCCGTGCGCGCCGCGGGCCGAGCCGCTGCCGAGTGCGACCGGGGAGGCG
The DNA here is from genome assembly GCF_026967985.1 of Modestobacter sp. VKM Ac-2984. Classification (GTDB taxonomy): domain Bacteria; phylum Actinomycetota; class Actinomycetes; order Mycobacteriales; family Geodermatophilaceae; genus Modestobacter. The sequence continues at coordinate 96,270 of NZ_JAPVBJ010000006.1, forward strand.
CTGAGCCGGTCGAGCCCGAGGTGGGCGAACCCGGCCACCACACCGACGACGTCGGCCAGCGCGTCCAGCGCGCCGACCTCGTGGAAGTGCACCTCGTCGGCGGGCACCCGGTGCACCCGGCCCTCGGCGACCGCCAGCCGCTCGAAGACGGCTCGGGCACCGTCGCGGACCGCGGGGGGCAGGGCGGCGTCGGCCAGGATCGACCGGACGTCGGTCCAGGTGCGGTGGACGTCGCTGGGCGGGGCGTGCACGTGCACCCGGGTGGCGCCCAGCCCGTGCCGGGTCGTCGGCTCGGCGGTCAGCGTGACCGGCTCGACCGGCAGCGCGGCGACGGCCCCCGCCAGCACCTCCAGCGGCACCCCGACGTCGACGAGCGCGCCGAGCAGCATGTCCCCACTCGCCCCCGCGGAGAGGTCCAGCCACCCGATGGTCACGCGCCGATCATGACGTGACGGAGTCGATCATCGGCAGGTGGTCGCCCGACACGCCGCGCAGGGCAGCCGGACGCCGATGATCAACTCGGGGGCAGTGCGGCAGTGCGGCGGGCGATGCGGGCGGCGAAGACGCCGGCGGACCAGCCGTTGTCGATGTTGCTGACCACGACGCCGGGCGCCGCGGAGTTGAGCATGGTGAGCAGCGCGCTGAACCCGCCGAAGGAGCTGGCGCCCTGGCCGGCCGACGTCGGGACGGCGACCACCGGCACCTCGGTCAGACGGCTGACCACGCTGGCCAGCGCCGCGTCCAGGCCCGCCACGACGACGAGGCAGTCGACGTCGGTTAGCAGCGACCGGTCGGTCAGCAGCGGGTGGATCCGGCTGCCGCCGACGTCGTCGACCCGCACCACCTCGGTGCCGGTGACCCGGGCGACGAAGGCCGCCTCGGCGGCGATGGGGGTGTCGCCGCTGCTGGCGCACAGCACGCCCACCCGGCCGACCGGCTCGGGCACCGGGCCGATCGCGGCGGACATCGCCGCCGCGTCCATCGTCGTGTAGGCGTCGTGCTCGGTGGCCAGCGCGACCAGGGTGTCGGCGCTGGCCCGCACCACCACCGCGGGGTGGCCGGGGTGTTCCCGGCGGGCCTCGCGCACCAGGGCGAGCACCTGCTCGGTGCTGCGCCCGGTGCCCCAGATGACGTCCGGACCGGTGGCCAGGACCGGCGCGGCGGCGACCGGCGGCGGCACGGCGGCCGCGGCGGGGGCGGGGCTCGCCACCGGCTCGGCGACCCGCTGCGCTGCCGGGCGGGTCGAGGGGCCGCCGAACAGCTCGTCCAGCGGGCTGCGCAGCCGGACCGGCGGCTCGACGTCGGCCGGGGCGTCGCCACTGGCCGGCTCGACCAGCAGCGGGGCGAAGCCGCCGGTGGCGTCCTCGGGCTGCTCGTCGCGGTCCTCGGGGAGCGGGGAGGTCACCTCGCCGACGGCGGACGACGTCGGGACGGCCACCGGCGCCGTCTCCTCCGCGACCGGGCCGGTCTCGGCCACGTGGTCGTCGACGGCGACCGGGGCGGCGTCGGCGGCCCGCGTCTGGGTGACGCCGGACAGCCGGACGACCCGGTCCCGCCCGGCCCGCTTGGCGTCGTAGAGGACCCCGTCGGCGGCGGCGAACAGGGTGCGCCGGTCGTCGCCACGGGCCGCCTGGGCGATGCCGACGCTGATCCGCACCGGCACCTCGACGCCCAGGGCGGACCAGTCGTGCGTGGCGATCGAACGGCGGATGCGCTCCATCGCCCGCTCGGCCTGCTCGGAGGTGGTGTCCGGCAGCAGGATGACGAACTCGTCACCGGCCCAGCGGCACACCTCGTCGGTGTCCCGGCAACCGTCGACCAGCAGCTGACCGACCGCCCGGAGCACCGCGTCGCCGGTCGGGTGCCCGGCGGCGTCGTTGATCGCCTTGAACCGGTCGATGTCGACCACGGCCAGCGCCGGCAGCGCCCCCGCCGACAGCAGCCCGTCGAGTCGGGCCTCCGCGTAGCGGCGGTTGGGCAGGTGGGTGAGCGGGTCCTCGTAGGCCTGGCGGCGCAGCTGGCCGGCGGCCCGCTCGGTCTCCAGCAGGCTCTTGCGCCGGCCGAACAGCTCGACCCAGCGGGTGCGCCGCTCGTCGACCCGGTCCAGCTCGTCGGCGAGGTAGGCCTGCAGGTACGGCAGCGCCCGGGCCGCGTCGTCCAGCTCGGCGTGCAGCGTGCAGAGCTCGCGCAGCGCGGCCCGGCGCAACCGCGGGAGCCCGTGCTCGGTGGCGGTGGCCAGCGCGGTGGCCAGGTGGTCGTCGGCGGCCCGCGGGTCACCCGAGCGGCGCAGCGCGCGGCCCAGGCCCAGCTCCGCGGAGGCCAGGAGCGCGCGGTCATCGGCGCGGTCGGCGGCGGAGACAACGCTGGTCAGCAGCGACCGGGCGGCGGCGTGCTCACCGAGGCCGACCAGCGCCCAGCCGTGCACGACCTGGGCGTCCAGCAGCCCGGGGACGCCGGGGTGCAGCTGCCCCAGTGCCCGGACGGCGAGGTCGCGGGCCTCGGCGAAGTGCGGGGCCGCGGCGTCGGCGCCGCCGTCGTCGAGCAGCCCCTCGCCGACCTCGGCGCAGAGCGCGGCCAACCGGGTCGCGGCCTCGGCGGCGAGCGTGTCGACGGAGTCGGCCGCGGAGTCGGTGCCGGCCGCGCTGATCGCCTCGGCGGTCAGGTCGGCGGCCCGGCGCTGGTAGTCCAGGGCCAGCGGCATGAGCTCCAGGTCGGCCAGCACGGCGGCCAGCGAGCTCAGCGTGTGCACCAGCAGCGGGCTCGGCGGCAGGGCCGGGTCCAGCAGGCTGGCCGCCTCGACCGCCTCGTCCATCGCCGCGTCGACCCGGCGGGACAGCAGCTCGATCCGGGCGTGCCGGACCAGCCCGGCGGCCCGCTGCAGGTCGTCGTCCTGGGCGTCGAAGGCCGCGCGGGCCGAGCGGACCAGGGAGATGGCCAGCGCCGCCTGCGTGGCCGACTCCGAGCGGCTGTCGCGGTCCACGGCCTCGTCCGGGGCGTGCAGGTCCAGCGGGCCCTCCTGCTCGGGGCCGCCCTCGACCAGGGGGTCGCCCAGCAGGGAGTAGCCGGCCCGCCGCAGGCGCCGGACCAGCAGCTCGGCGCGGAGGGTGTCGGCCCAGGCGCGGGCGAGCGAGGTGAGCGGTGCCCCCGAGTGCTCGTCGACCGGGGCGGCCGGCAGCTCGCCGTCGATCTCGCGCAGCAGCGTCTCGGCCGTCTCCAGCTGCCAGTTCGTGAGGGCTGAGCTCACTTGCTGGTGCAGCAGACCGGGTGGCACCAGGGCACTGTGCCCCGGAGCCGACGGCGTGTCACGCACCGGCGCGTCGGCCGGTCCCTCCTGCCCCACGGACCTCTCCCGGACCCGCCACGGCCTCACGAGGCGACCTCCGCGCCGTCGTCGAACGCCCAGCCCGGCCGCCGCGGGGTCGTGCCGAGCACCTCCGCCACCAGGTCGTCGACCGAGGCGTCGGGTGGCAGCACACCGGACCGTGCGGTGGACGCGCCCCCCTGCTGCGCTCCACCCGATGCCCGGACCCGGTTGCGGCCGCCGCGCTTGGCACCGAACAGGTTCAGGTCGGCCCGGTCGAACAGCTCCCGCCAGGACCTCGGCCCCGGAGAGCCGGCCGGCCCGGTCGTGGCCACGCCGATGCTGACGGTCACCGGTGCGGGTATCTGCAGGTCGCCCCACTCGGCGCAGGCGACGGCGCTGCGCAGCCGTTCCGTGGCGACCAGGGCCTGGGCCTCGGTGGTGTTCGGCAGCACGACCACGAACTCGTCGCCGGCCCAGCGGAAGGCCTCGTCGCCGGTGCGGCTGTGCTGGCGGAGCAGCTCGGCGACCCGGCGCAGCACCGCGTCGCCGTGCAGGTGCGAGTTCTGGTCGTTGACGGACTTGAAGCCGTCGACGTCCACGACGGCCAGCGACATCGGCTCGCCGTCCAGCGGCAGCTCGGCCAGCCGCCGCTCGGCGCTGCGCCGGTTGCCCAGGCCGGTCAGGGTGTCCTCGAGGGCGTGCCGGCGCAGCACGGCGGTCTGCCGCTCCGCCTCGCGCAACCGGCTGCGGCGCACGAACATCTCCGCCCAGAGCTCGCGCCCGCGCCGGTGCGCCCGGGTGGTCTCGGCCCGGTAGGCCTCCAGCCAGTGCAGCGCCTCGGTCGTCGACCCCATCGCCGCGGTGGTCTGCCCCAGCTCCAGCAGGCACTGCCGGTACCGGCGGCGGTCGTTGACGGCGGCGAAGGCGCCGGACGCGTCCACCAGCAGGCCGACGGCCTCCTCGCCCGCACCGCGGTCGGTGCCGGGCTGGGCGGCGCACGACCGGCTCAGCAGCCTGGCCAGGACCAGGTCGGTGTACCCGACCAGCCACACCCCGCCGTCGCCGGCGGCCAGGTGCCGGCGCACCCGGCGCAGCGGCGGCAGCGCGTCGTCGAGCTGACCGGCCAGGGTCAGGGCCCAGGCCTGGACGACGTCCAGCAGGTCGGCGTCGGCGTCGCTCGGGTCCCACGGCAGCGCGCGGGCGCTGGTCGCACACTCCAGCGCGGCCTGGGCCAGCTCGTGGGACCGCTCGGACTGGCCGCGCCGGTGCACCGTCTGGGCGAGCTCGGCGTGCTGCTGGGCGCACAGCCGGAGCAGCTGCCACTGGTCGCCGAGGTCGGGGAGGGCGGCGGCGACCCGGGCGCCGCGGAGCGACTGGGCCACGGCGAGCTCCTCGAGGTCCAGCCGGGTCAGTGCGAGGGACAGCCAGTGGTGGGCCTGGTGCAGCGGACGGCTGGGCGGCTCGTCGGACAGCTGGTCGGCGAGCAGGCTGGCGTCCACGGCCAGGTGCATCGCCGCGTCGAACCGGTCGGCGGCCACCTCCAGGTGCGCCAGGTAGGCCAGCGTCAGGGCGTGCTCGGCGGACGGGAGGCACTCTGCGAGCGCGGCCCGGGCGGCCCCCACGGCGTCCGCGGCGCCGTCCAGGTCGGCGTCGAAGAGGGCGGCGCGCGCGGTGAAGGCGGCCGACCACGCGTCCCAGCAGGGGTCGCCGGTGGCGCTCAGGTCGTCCGCGGCCCGGGCGAACTCGTCGGTGAACACCCGGGCGTCCTCGGCGGCGCTGGCGGTCAGCAGCCGCCAGCGGGCGGTCTGCAGCCGCTCGTCGGCGGGGAGCCCTGGGTTCACGCGTCCCTCCACTCAGCTGTCGGGGCACGCGAGGTGCGCGTGTCCGGCCGGTGACGAGGCAGCTCCCCCCGTACCGGGGACCCGACGGGAGTCGGTGTCCGATACGGCCGCACTACCCTCGCCGGATGCCGACTGCACCACGCAGCACAGCCCCGACGGAGTTCGCCTATCTGGGCCCCGAGGGTACCTTCGCCGAGGCCGCGCTCGGCACGGTCACCGGGGCGCTGGGCACGGTCGGCACCCGACCGGAGGCGAGCATCGCGGCCGCGCTGACGGCCGTCCGGACCGGGGAGTGCGCCGCCGCCCTGGTGCCGCTGGAGAACTCCGTCGAGGGCTCCGTGCCGGCCACGATGGACGGGCTGGTCGCCGGCGACCCGCTGGTGATCACCCGCGAGGTCTTCCTCGAGGTGGCCTTCGTGCTCGCCGTCCGCCCGGGGAGCGCCGCCGCCGACGTGCGCACCGTGGCCAGCCACCCGCATGCGCTGGCCCAGTGCCGCAGCCGGCTCGCCGAGTCCCTGCCCGGGGCCGACGTCGTCCCGGCCGCCTCCACGGCCGATGCCGCCCGCCGGGTCGCCGAGGGGGAGTTCGACGCCGCGGTCTGCGCGGCGATCGCCGCCGACCGCTACGGCCTCGACACGCTCGTCCCCGACCTGGCCGACCACCCGGGCGCCGTGACCCGCTTCGTGCTGGTGGAACCGCCCGGTGAGCTGCCGGCCCCGACGGGGGCGGACAAGACCACGATCACGGCCGTGGTGCACGACCGCACCGGTGCGCTGCTGGACCTGCTGGCCGAGTTCGCGGTGCGGGGCATCAGCCTGGCCCGCATCGAGTCCCGGCCCACCCGCGAGCGGCTCGGCGTCTACTCGTTCTCCATCGACGTCGAGGGCCACGTGACCGACCGGCGGGTGGGCGACGCACTGGCCGCGCTGCACCGGATCTGCGCCGAGGTGCGCTTCCTCGGCTCCTACCCCCGGGCCGACGACCAGCCGGGCAAACCGGTGGAGGAGCGGGTGGGCGACGAGGCCTTCGCCGCAGCCGAGGGGTGGGTGGCCCGGGTGCGCGCCGGGACGGCGGTCTGACCCACGTCCGGAACCCGCGCTCATGATCACAGAGTGTGCCCCCTCGGGCACCGACTGCACATCCTCTGGGCGGGACCGTCTCGTCACAGCCGCTGGGTGCGCACGGCCGCTGGGTGCGAGGCCTCAGAGGTAGAGGCCGGTCGACTCCTCGATCCGCTCGGCGGCGACGGCGTGCACGTCCCGCTCGCGCAGGATGATCAGGTCCTCGCCGTGCACCTCGACCTCGTGCTGGTCCTCGGGGGAGAACAGCACCTGGTCGCCGACCTTGACCTGCCGCACGCTCGGGCCGATGCCCTTCGCCTCGCCCCAGACCAGCCGCTTGGCGACCTGGGCGGTCGCCGGGATCAGGATGCCGCCGCTGGACCGGCGGTCGCCGTCCTCCTTGCGGAGGGAGACCAGCAGCCGGTCGTGCAGCATCTTGATCGGTAGCCCGCCGGTGTCAGCGTCGTCCTCAGGCACGTCATCGAACGCTACCCCTCGGTGTTGCCCTTGACCGGCCCCCTTGCAGGGGCCCGCCCCGAGCTCGCGAGGGGTGGGGGGCAAGGGGGTCCTCACGCCCAGCCGAGGGCGTGCAGCTTCTCCTCGTCGATGCCGAAGTGGTGGGCGATCTCGTGGACGACGGTGATCGTGACCTCCTCGGCCACCTGCTCCTCGTCCGCGCAGATGTCGCAGATCGCCTCGCGGTAGATCATGATCCGGTCCGGCAGCGCCCCGGAGTGGTCCCAGCCGCGCTCGGTCAGCGCGTAGCCCTCGTAGACGCCCAGCAGGTCCGGTTCCTCGGGGTTCCGGTCCTCGACCAGCACGACGACGTTGTCCAGCAGCGCCATCAGCTCCTCGGGCACCTCGTCCAGGGCGTCGGCGACGAGCTCCTCGAAGCGGCGGAGCGGGATCGCGTCCATCAGCGCCGGGTCACCAGCTGGTCGGCAGCGGGCGGCCCTCCTCGTAGCCCGCTGCGCTCTGCACACCCAGCACCGCACGCTCGTGCAGCTCGTCGACCGTGCGGGCGCCGGCGTACGTGCACGACGAGCGGACGCCGGCCACGACCTGGTCGATCAGGTCCTCCACGCCGGGCCGGGCCGGGTCCAGGTACATCCGCGAGGAGCTGATGCCCTCCTCGAACAGCCCGGCGCGGGCCCGGTCGAAACCGCTCTGCGTCGACGTCCGGGCCTTCACCGCGCGGGCCGAGGCCATCCCGAAGCTCTCCTTGTACCGGCGGCCGGCGCCGTCGTCGTACAGGTCCCCGGCGCTCTCGTAGGTGCCGGCGAACCAGGAGCCGACCATCACGTTCGCCGCGCCGGCGGCCAGCGCCAGGGCGACGTCGCGCGGGTGTCGCACGCCGCCGTCGGCCCAGACCTGCTTGCCGAGCTCGCGGGCGGCGGCGGCGCACTCCTCGACCGCGGAGAACTGCGGGCGGCCGACGCCGGTCATCATCCGGGTGGTGCACATGGCGCCCGGGCCGACGCCGACCTTGACGACGTCCGCCCCGGCCTGGATCAGGTCGCGGGTGCCCTGCGCGGTCACCACGTTGCCGGCGACGACCGGGGTCGAGCCCGCCACGGCGCGCACCGCGGCCACCGCCTCCAGCGCCTTCTCCTGGTGCCCGTGCGCGGTGTCGACGACCAGCACGTCGACCCCGGCGGCCAGCAGGGCGCCCGCCTTGCCGGCGACGTCGCCGTTGATGCCCACCGCCGCGGAGGTGAGCAGGTGTCCGTCGGGCCCGGTGGCGGGGGTGTAGATCGCCGAGCGCAGGGCGCCCTTGCGGGTGACGACGCCGACCAGCCGGTCGCCCTCGACCACCGGTGCCGCGCTCACCCGTTCCCCGGAGAGGACCTCGAAGACCTTGGGCAGGTCGGTGCCGGCCGGGATGGTCAGCGGGTCGCGGGTCATCACCTCGGCCAGCTGGGTGAACCGGTCCACCCCCTGGCACTGGCCGTCGGTGACCACGCCGACCGGGGCGCCGCCCTCGATGACCACGACGATGCCGTGCGCCCGCTTGGTCAGCAGCGACAGCGCCTCGCCCACGGTGGAGGTGGGGGAGAGCATGATCGGGGTGTCGTAGACCGGGTGCCGGTGCTTGACCCAGGAGACGACCTCGGTGACGACGTCGACCGGGATGTCCTGCGGGAGCACGGCGAGCCCACCGCGCCGGGCGACCGTCTCGGCCATCCGCCGTCCGGAGATCGCCGTCATGTTGGCGACGACGATCGGGATCGTCGTCCCCACCCGGTCCGGCGTGGTCAGGTCGACCTCCAGCCGGGAGCCGACCGTCGAGTGCGCCGGCACCATGAAGACGTCGGCGTAGGTCAGGTCGTGGGCCGGGCGGGCGTCACCGAGGAACCGCATGTGCCCAGTGTCCCGCACGTCGACGGGCCGAGGGCGTCCTGCGCCTGGACCGCGGGGCCGTGGCGGCCGGGCACCTACGATCAGGGCGTGATCGACCTGCGCCTCGTCCGCGAGAACCCCGACCTCGTCCGCGCCAGTCAGCGTGCCCGGGGTGCCGATGAGTCCCTGGTCGACGCGCTGCTGGCCGCCGACGCCGAGCGCCGGGCTGCGGTCAAGGCCGCCGACGACCTGCGCAGGGAGCAGAAGGCGGCCTCCCAGGCGGTCAAGAAGGCGAGTTCGGAGGAGCGTCCCGCCGTCCTGGAGCGGGCGAAGGCGCTGGCCGCCCAGGTGAAGGAGGCCGAGGAGGCCGAGCGCACCGCCGACGCGGCGCTGCACGCCCTGCACCTGCGGATCGCCAACGTCGTCCACCCCGACGTGCCGCCGGGCGGGGAGGACGACGCCGTGGAGATCCGGACCGTCGGGGAGCTGCCCACCTACGACTTCGAGGTGCGCGACCACCTGCAGATCGGCGAGGCCCTCGGCGCCATCGACATGGAGCGGGGCGCGAAGGTCTCCGGCGCCCGCTTCTACTTCCTCACCGGCCCCGGCGCGCTGCTGGAGTTCGCCCTCGCCCAGCTGGCGATCACCCGGGCCGTGGCCGCCGGGTTCATCCCGGTGATCGCCCCGGCCCTGGTCAAGCCCGAGGCCATGGAGGGCACCGGCTTCACCGGCGAGCACGACGAGGAGATCTACCGGGTCGAGCGCGACGACCTGTACCTGGTCGGCACCTCGGAGGTCGCACTGGCCGGCATGCACGCGCGTGAGGTGCTCGACCTCTCCGCTGGGCCACGCCGCTACGCCGGCTGGTCCTCCTGCTTCCGCCGCGAGGCCGGCTCCTACGGCAAGGACACCCGCGGCATCATCCGGGTGCACTGGTTCGACAAGGTCGAGATGTTCAGCTTCTGCGCCCCCGAGGAGGCCGAGGCCGAGCACCGCCGGCTGCTGCAGTGGGAGGAGGAGTTCCTCCAGCTCCTCGAGCTGCCCTACCGGGTGGTCGACATCGCCGCCGGCGACCTGGGCACCAGCGCCGCCCGCAAGTTCGACATCGAGGCGTGGTTCCCCAGCCAGAGCGCCTACCGCGAGCTGACCAGCACCTCGGACTGCACCACCTTCCAGTCCCGGCGGCTGGCCATCCGTAGCCGGGACGCCGACGGGAAGCCGCAGCCGGTGGCCACGCTGAACGGCACGCTCTGCGCGATCGCCCGCACCATCGCCTGCCTGCTCGAGGTGCACCAGCGGGCCGACGGCTCGGTGCACGTGCCGGCGGCGCTGCGTCCCTGGCTGGGCGGCCACGAGGTGCTCACCCCGGGCATGTCCCTGACCGCCGTCGCCGCGCCCGGCCTCCCCGCATGACCGTCCAGCAGCCGGCCGGGGGCGGCCTGACCGCCCCGGCCGCGGCCGCCCACGCGGCCGAGGTCGTCGACCTGGGCGACCTGGGCGCCCGGCTGGGCGGCTGGCGGCCGAAGCTGGTGGTCAGCGACCTGGACGGCACGCTGCTCGGCTCGGCCGGGGAGGTCAGCGTCCGCACCGCCGCGGCGATCGCCGCCTGCCGGGGCGCGGGCATCCCGGTCGTCGGCGCCACCGGCCGGGGCCCGCGCCTGCTGGAGAGCGTCCGCGCCGCGCTCGGCGGTCAGGGCATCGCCGTCCTGGCGCAGGGCGGGTACGTGGTCCGGTTCGGCCGGGACGGGGCCGCAGACGAGGTGCTGCGCACCGTCGGCATGCCCCGCGACGTCGCCACCGAGGTCATCGCCGCGATCGAGGAGGTCGCCGGCGAGCTGATCGTGGCGGTGGAGGACGCCGCCGAGCAGGCCGAGGCGCTGCGCCCGCTGCGCGTCCAGCACGGCTTCGACTGGCCCTACCCGGAACCGGCGCACCTGCTGCCCCGGCACCAGGTGCTGCCGGTCGGTGCGGTGCTCAAGGTCTTCCTGCGCTCCTCCCGGCTGGGCGAGGACGAGCTCGTGGCGCTGGCCCGCTCGGTCGTCGACCCGGCGGTCGCCGAGCTCACCCACGCCGGTCTCGGGTTCATCGAGGTGCTGCCGCCGGGGGTCACCAAGGCCACCGGGCTGGCCGTCGTCCTGGACCAGCTGGACGGCGGGTTCGGCGACGTGCTGGTCTTCGGCGACATGCCCAACGACCTGCCGATGATCGAGGCGGTCAGCACGGCCGGGGGCCGGGCGGTCGCCGTCGCGAACGCCCACCCCGCCGTCCGGGCCGCCGCCGGGGACCGCACGAGCGGGCACGACGCCGACGGCGTCGCCCGCTACCTCGAGGCCGTGCTCGCACTGGGGGACACCGATGTCTGACTGGCGCCCGAAGCTCATCGTCAGCGACCTCGACGGCACGCTGCTTCGCAGCGACGAGACGATCAGCGACGCGACCCTGGCCGAGCTGCGGCGCTGGGCCGACGAGGGTGTGCCGCTGGTGCTGGCCACCGGCCGCCCACCCCGCTGGATGCTCGGGGTGCGGGACCGCCTCGGCGGCGGCACCGCGATCTGCTGCAACGGCGCGGTGCTGCTGGACCTGGGCGAGTTCCAGGTGCTCGAGGAGCACCCCGTGCAGCCGGAGGTGCTCCGGCAGATCACCGGCCGGCTCCGCGAGCACCAGCCTGACACCTGGTTCGCGGTCGAGTACGGCGACCAGTTCCGGCACGAGCCCGTCTACCGGCCGCGCTGGGACCGGGACGCCCCCGGGGTCGCGGTGGCCACCCTGGCCGAGATGGTCGCCCAGCCGGTGGCCAAGCTGCTGGCCCGGCACGAGCGGATGGGCCGCGACGAGTTCGTCGCCCTGGTCGCCGAGGTCGTGGGGGACACCGCCACGGTCACGTACTCCTCGTCCGACGCGATGGCCGAGGTCTCCGCCGTCGGGATCACGAAGGCCACCGGTCTGGCCCGGCTCGCCGCCGAACGCGGGCTGACGGCGGCCGACGTCGTCTACTTCGGCGACATGCCCAACGACCTGGCCGCCTTCGACTGGGTGCGGGAGGGCGGCGGTCGTGCCGTGGCGATGGCGCACGCCCACCCGGACGTGCTGGCGGCGGCCACCGACGTGACCGACTCGAACGACGCCGAGGGCGTGGCGATGCTGCTGGCCTCCCTGCGCGCCTGACCGGTCTCTCGGCGGACCGATCCGTTCCGTTACCGGATCTCAGGTGGAGTCGTCCGTCCGTGGTGCCGATCCCATGGGCGAGGGGCGCGTCGGTGCGCCCGAGCGATGAGAGGCACGCCATGGACGCGATGAACGACCACGACCCCGCCACGCATGCTCCTGACCCGGCGGACGAGCCCGGGCGCAACCCGCTGGCCCGGCTCGGACTGCGCGGCAGGCTGCTCGCGGCCTTCCTCACCGTCACCCTGATGACCCTCGTCGTCGGCGGCCTCGGCATCTCGCGGATGGCTCAGCTCAGCCACCAGGCCGAGGTGGTCTACGAGGAGGGCGCCGTCCCGCTCCGCGACATCCTGCTGCTCCGTTCCACCTACTGGCAGTACCAGGCGACCATCTCCCGGTCCACGGGTGCGGGCCTCTCGCCGGAGATCGTGCAGACCCTGCAGGAGCAGATGGCGGCCATCCGGGAGACGCTGGACGGGCTGCGCGCCGACCTGGACGACGTGGCCCTCCGTCCGGACACCGAGGCCGCGTTCCAGGACTTCCAGACCGCGATCCAGCTCTACGACGACACGAGCGCCCAGATGGCCGAGGTCGGTGCCGCCGGCGGCGACCCGATGTCCCTGCTGCCCACGCTGATCCAGGCCGAGACCAACGCCATCGATGCGCTCACGGCGGCCAGCGACGCGCAGATCACCGCCACCGAGGCCACCGTGCAGGAGGCTCGCGACGCGTACTCCTCGGCTCGAACGCTGACGCTGATGGGCGTGGCGATCGGCTTCGCGATCTCCGTCGCGCTGGCCGTGCTGATGGCCCGCAGCGTCACCCGCCCGGTGCAGCGGATCCGGGAGACCCTGGAGCAGGTCGCCGCCGGCGACCTGCGGGTGCGCGCCGGCCGCACCGGTGGTGCCGAGCTGGGTCAGGTCGCCGAGTCGCTGGACGAGACGCTCGACGCGCTCGGCGGCGTGCTCGCCCTGGTCAACAACTCGGCCGGGCGGCTGGCCACGGCCTCGCTGCAACTGAACGCGGGTGCGGAGGCGATGGCCAGCAACGCGCGCAACGCCGCAGGTCAGGCCGACGTGGTGGTGGCCTCGGCCGGTGAGGTGGCCGCCAGCGTGGACACGGTGTCCACCGGGTCGCAGCAGATGGAGGCGGCGATCCGGGAGATCTCGCAGAACGCCAGCGAGGCCAGCCGGGTGGCCGGCCAGGCGGTGAACGTCGCGGAGAACACCACCCGCACGGTCGGCAAGCTGGGTGACTCCTCGCAGGAGATCGCCACGGTGGTGAAGCTGATCAACGGGATCGCCGAGCAGACGAACCTGCTGGCGCTGAACGCCACGATCGAGGCGGCGCGCGCGGGTGAGGCGGGCAAGGGCTTCGCGGTGGTGGCCAGCGAGGTGAAGGAGCTGGCGCAGGAGACCGCCCGGGCGACCGAGGACATCTCCCGTCGGGTGGAGGCGATCCAGGGTGACACCGCCGGTGCGGTGGAGGCGATCGGTGAGATCAGCAACGTGATCGGTCAGATCAACGACTACCAGGCCACCATCGCTGCGGCGGTCGAGGAGCAGACCGCGACCACCAACGAGATGAACCGCAACGTCGCCGAGGCGGCGGGCAGCTCGCGCAGCATCGCCACCGCGATCACCGGGCTGGCGGCCGGCACGGCGGAGACCAACCAGCGGGTCGCGGAGGCCCAGCAGTCGGCGGCCGAGCTGTCCCGGATGAGCGACGAACTGCAGGACGCCGTCAGTCGGTTCACCGTCTGAGGCAGTGCTGACCCGGCGGCGCCGGTCACCGCGATCCTGCGGTGGCCGGCGCCGCCGTCGTCTGACCCCATGACGACAGTCGCGCGGTACACGGGGTCAAGAACCCCCCGCCGCTGCCGATCACATGGGTGGTGGGCCGCACGGGCGCGCCGTGGGCAGAAGAGGGACAGATGGACGTCAGCGCGCAGGGAACGGCAACCGCCACCGAGTCGAGGAGAGGCGTGACCTCCGGGCTCGCCGGCCGGGTGGGGCTGCGCGGACGCCTCCTCCTGGCGATCCTGCTGGTGGCACTGACCACCCTGACCGTCGGTCTGGTGGGCATCCAGCGGATGTCGGTGCTCAGCGAGACCGCCGCCGAGGTCCACGAGGAGGGCGCCGTGCCGCTGGACGGGCTGCGTCAGCTGCAGGCCCAGTGGTGGGAGCTGCAGGCCTACTCCGCTCGGACGAGCATCCCCACGCTGCCGCCCCAGACGCTCGCCGCGTCCGCCGAGGGCTTCGCCGCCGGGCTGGAGACCCTGGCCGCGCAGACCGCAGCCGTCGCGGACATGCCGCTGACCCCGGAGACCCGGGCGGCCTTCGAGACCTTCTCCGCAGGGACCGAGGAGTACCTGTCCCTGCTCACCCAGCTCAGGCAGGCCCCCCCGGGGGACATCGCGGCGGCGGGCCCGGTCATCCAGGCGATGGGCGCCGCCCAGGCCACCATCTCCGAGGCACTGGTCACCGCCACCAGCGCTGCCCGGGAGGCGGCTGTGGGCAAGGCGCAGGAGGCGGAGGACGCCTACACCAGTGCCCGCACCCTCACGGTGGCGATCATCGTCATCGGGCTGTTCGTCTCCGTGGTGCTGGCCCTGCTCGTCGTCCGGTCGGTGATGGGCCCCGTGCAGCGCCTGCGAGAGGTGCTCGACCGGGTCGCCGAGGGTGACCTCAGCGTCCGGGCCGGCGCCACCGGTGGCGCCGAGATCGGTGAGGTCGCCCGCTCGCTGGACTCGACCCTGGAGTCGCTGAGCGGCGTGCTGCGGTTGGTCAACGACTCCGCCGGCCGGCTGGCGGTGGCGTCGCAGGCGCTGAACACCGGCGCCGCCGGCATGGCCCGGAGTGCCCAGGCGGCGACCGGCCAGGCCGACGTCGTCGTCAGCTCCGCCGGGGAGGTCGCCGCCAGCGTCGACACCGTGGCCACCGGCTCGCAGCAGATGGAGGCCGCGATCCGGGAGATCAGCCGGAACGCCAGCGAGGCCTCCCGGGTGGCCGGGCAGGCCGTCGCGGTCGCGGAGAACACCACCCGCACGGTCGGCAAGCTGGGTGACTCCTCGCAGGAGATCGCCACGGTGGTGAAGCTGATCAACGGGATCGCGGAGCAGACGAACCTGCTGGCGCTGAACGCCACGATCGAGGCCGCCCGCGCGGGTGAGGCGGGCAAGGGCTTCGCGGTGGTGGCCAGCGAGGTGAAGGAGCTGGCGCAGGAGACGGCCCGGGCGACCGAGGACATCTCGCAGCGCGTGGAGGCGATCCAGGCCGACACCGCCGGGGCGGTCTCGGCGATCGGGGAGATCAGCTCGGTGATCGGCGAGATCAACGACTACCAGGCGACCATCGCCGCGGCGGTGGAGGAGCAGACCGCGACCACCAACGAGATGAACCGCAACGTCGCCGAGGCAGCGGGCAGCTCGCGGAGCATCGCCACCGCGATCTCCGGGCTCGCCGCGGGCACCCAGCAGACCAACGAGGGCGTGGCGGAGGCGCAGCGCTCGGCGGCGGACCTGGCCCGGATGAGCGACGAGCTCCAGGACGCCGTCCGGCGGTTCACCGTCTAGCGGCGGTCGCTGCGGACCACACCGCGTGCCCGGCGCCGTCCCCTGCGGCGCCGGGCCGCTCCTTCAGTCGGCGAGCAGTCGAGCGCGGCGGACCGCCACCGCGGCCGACCGCGGGTCGGCGGGGGAGAGGAGCTCGGCCAGCCGGTCGTGGACGGCGCCGTCGTCCTCGCCCAGGGGATGGGTGCTGAAGGTGTGGAGCAGCTCGGGGTCGTCGGTGGCCAGCACGGCGCGGCGCAGACCCGCCGTGAGCTCGTCGCTCAGCTGCCGGATCTCCGGCGCCTCCGACCGGGGCAGCACCGGCCCGCGGCAGGCGCTGAGGGCCGCGCGCACGTGCCGGGCCGCCAGCGCCCGGCCCGCGGTGTCGACGTCGGTGCCGACCTCGGCCACCAGCCGGTAGGGCCGGGTCTGCAGCAGCTCCGCCCCGACCAGCGTGCGGAGCCGGCGGATCTCACCGCGCACCGTCGTCTGGTTGCCGCGGTCGCCGTAGAGCAGCTGGGCCAGCTGCTCCCCGGTGAGCCCGTCGGGGTGCCGGGTGAGCATGAGGAGGACCTCCGCCAGGCGCAGCGGCAACGGGATCGCGCGGTCGTCGACGGTCACCGTGGGCGTCCCGGTCCCGGTGCACCGCAGCGACAGCACGTGCTCGACCGGACGGGGTGCCGACCGGGTGCGGCGGGCGGCGGTCCGGAGCAGGCAGCCGTCGGCGAACCGGTCGACGTGGGCCTCCCGGCCGTCGGGCAGGGCGACCCGGTCGCCGTCGCCGAGCTCGACGTGCGCCGGCCACCGGTCGGTGGGCTCGGCGGCCAGCACCCGGCCGCTGAGGGTGACGAAGGCGGTTGCGTCGCCGGACCGGCCCGGCGGCAGCAGGTGCCGGAGCCGCCGGCGTTCGTCGGCGATCGCCAGCCGCACCCGCAGCTGGTCCTCCGCCAGCCGAGCGGTGGCCGCGACCAGTTGGGCCAGGGCGGGGTTCACCGCGTGCAGCGGACCGCTCACGTCGAGGACGCCGATGATCGCCCCGGTGTCCGGGTCGTGGACCGGAGCCGCGACACAGGTCCAGGAGTGGTACGTGCGGACCAGGTGCTCCGCCGAGTGGATCTGCACCGGCGCCCCGACGGCGAGGGCGGTGCCCATCGCGTTCGTCCCGATGGCGGCCTCGCTCCAGTCGGTGCCGGGGAAGAGGCCGACCCGGTCCGCCTGCCCGAGGAGCTGCCGGTCGCCGTCGCGCCACAGGACGTGGCCCGCGGCGTCGGTCACCAGCACCAGGTGCATCGCGTCGTCGGCGACGTCCACCAACGCGCTGCGCAGCAGCGGCATGAC
Source organism: Modestobacter sp. VKM Ac-2984 (assembly GCF_026967985.1). GTDB lineage: Bacteria > Actinomycetota > Actinomycetes > Mycobacteriales > Geodermatophilaceae > Modestobacter. The sequence continues at coordinate 112,869 of NZ_JAPVBJ010000006.1, forward strand.
GGCGTTCATCGGGTGGGCGGCGCGGAGGTCGTCCAGCTCGTCGGCCGCGTGGACCACCGGCGGTGTCCGGCGCTCGGGGTCGACGTGCGCGGCGAGGCTCCGCGCCCAGGACGCCGAGACCACCGGCCGGGGGGCCCGGCGGACGGTGCCCTGGGCGAGCACCGCGTCGAACGTCTCAGCCAGCGCCCGCGCGCGCTCGCGGGGGTCGAGGTGCTCGCCCTCGCCGGCCAGGTGCTCTGCATCGCACGACATCGCACCCCCGGGCGGGCTCATGGCGCAGACGCCGGCACTGGCGCCGGTGCGGATCATCGCTCACACCCCGACCCCCGGCAACCACCGGCGGGGCGGCGGGAGCTCAGCCCAGGGCTGTCACGGCAGCTCAGCCCAGGGCTGCCGCGGCAGCTCAGTCCAGGGCTGCCGCGGCAGCGGTGGCCACGTCGACGTCCTGGGCCACCGACCCCGCGCTGACCCCGACGGCGCCCACCACCACGCCGTCCCGGCGCAGCGGGATCCCGCCGCCGAAGGTGACCAGCCCGCCGGAGGTCTGCTCCAGGCCGTAGAGCTCGGCTCCGGGCTGGACCAGGTCGGTCAGGGCCGCCGTGGGCGCGGCCATCAGCACCGAGGTGACGGCCTTGCGGGTGGAGATGTCGATGCTCGCCTTGATGGCGCCGTCCATCCGCCCGAACGCGAGCAGGTGGCCACCGTCGTCGACGACGGCGACGTTCATCGGCTGGCCGATCTCCTCGGCCCGGGCGAGGCCCGCGTCCAGGACCCGGCGGGCATCGGCGTGGGAGAGCGATGTGGTCATCGTCACAGCCAAGCAGTCCTGCGGCCTCCCGGTACAGCCCCGCCGTGGAGGCAACGAAGAGGCAACGTGTGCTGTGTCACAGTCCCGGTGCACGGACCGACTGGGAGGGATGCCCCGATGAGCGCCTCGTTGGACACCGGACTGACCCGCGGGGACTACCCGCTGTCGGTCAACCGGCCTGAGCTGCTGCGGACCCCGACGGGGAAGCCGATCACCGCGCTGACGATGGACGCGGTGGTGTCGGGTGAGCTGTCGGCCGAGGACCTGCGGATCGCCCCGGAGACCCTGGAGCTGCAGGCCCAGCTGGCCGACGCCAGCAACCGCCCGCAGCTGGCGATGAACTTCCGGCGGGCGGCGGAGATGTGCGCGATCCCCGACGCCGAGGTGCTCGGCATGTACAACGCGCTGCGGCCGCGGGCCTCCACCGCCGCCGGGCTCGCCGCGCTGGCCGACCGGCTGGAGACGACGTGGTCGGCGCCGGTGTGCGCGGGCCTCGTCCGTGAGGCAGCCGAGGTGTACGCGCGCCGCGACCTGCTGGCCCGGGCCGGCGCCGAGGACGGAGAGGACACCCCATGACCACCGCCCAGCCGCGGCCCGCGGGCCAGCCCCGGCACTCGCTGCGCACCGACATCTTGGAGGCCCGCCCGGTCAACCTCGACGGGTTCGTCGAGGAGTGGCCCGAGAAGGGCCTCGTCGCGATGGAGAGCGAGTTCGACCCGGCCCCCAGCGTGCGGGTCGAGGACGGCCGCATCGTCGAGCTGGACGGCCGGCAGCGCGCCGACTTCGACTTCATGGACTCCTTCATCGCCGACCACGCCATCGACGTGGCGTCGGCCGAGGAGTCCAACGCCCTCCCCTCGGCCGAGATCGCCCGGATGCTGATCGACCCCCGGGCCTCCCGGGACGACGTGCTCGCGGTGACCCGCGGCCTCACCCCGGCCAAGGTGCTCGACGTCCTCAAGCTGATGAACGTCGTCGAGATCATGCAGGGGATGCAGAAGATGCGGGCCCGGCGCACGCCGGCCAACCAGGCGCACTCCACCAGCGCCCGCGACAACCCGGTGCAGGTGGCCGCCGACGCCGCCGAGGGCGCGCTGCGCGGCTTCGCCGAGCTGGAGACCACCCTCGGCGTGCTGCGCTACGCGCCCCTGGTGGCCATCGCCCTGCAGGTGGGCGCCCAGGTCGGCCGCGGCGGCGTGCTCACCCAGTGCGCGCTGGAGGAGGCGACCGAGCTGGAGCTCGGGATGCGCGGCATCACCGCCTACGCCGAGACGATCTCGATCTACGGCACGGAGTCGGTGTTCATCGACGGGGACGACACCCCGTGGTCCAAGGCGTTCCTCGCCTCGGCCTACGCCTCCCGCGGGATCAAGATGCGCTTCACCTCCGGCACCGGCTCGGAGGTGCAGATGGGCAACGCCGAGGGCAAGTCGATGCTCTACCTGGAGATCCGCTGCATCCTGATGGCGAAGGGGGCCGGGGTGCAGGGGCTGCAGAACGGCTCGATCAGCTGCATCGGGGTGCCCGGCGCCGTCCCCGGCGGGCTGCGCGCGGTGGCCGCGGAGAACCTGGTGGCCAGCATGATGGACCTGGAGTGCGCCTCCGGGAACGACCAGTCGTTCTCCCACTCGGCGATGCGCCGGACCGCCCGGATGATGCCGCAGCTCCTGCCCGGCACCGACTTCGTCTGCTCGGGCTACTCGGCGGTGCCGAACGCGGACAACATGTTCGCCGGGTCCAACTTCGACACCGAGGACTACGACGACTGGAACACCATCCAGCGCGACTTCCAGGTCGACGGCGGGCTGCGGCACGTGCGGGAGGACGAGATCCTGCTCGCCCGGAGCAAGGCCGCCCGCGCCCTGCAGGCGCTGTTCGCCTACCTCGACCTGCCGGCGGTCACCGACGACGAGGTGGAGGCGGCCACCTACGCCAACTCCTCCGCCGACTACCCCTTCCGGGACGTGCTGGCCGACCTCAAGGGCGCCCAGGCGGTCATGGACCGCGGCATCACCGGCCTGGACATCGTCAAGGGCCTGGAGTCCGCCGGCTTCCACGACGTCGCCGAGAACCTGCTGACCGTGCTGCGCCAGCGGGTCTCCGGTGACCTGCTGCAGACCTCGGCGGTGCTCACCGCCGACTTCACCCCGCTGTCGGCGATCAACGACCCGAACGACTACGCCGGCCCCGGCACCGGCTACCGGCTGGAGGGCGAACGCTGGGCCGAGCTGAAGAAGCTGCGGCACGTCACGTCGGCGACCGACCCCGAGAGCGAGGTGGGCTGACCATGACCACCGCCACGCCCGACCGCACGGTCAGCCTCCGCGAGCTGGGCCCGGCGACCCGCGGCACCCGGCCCGACGAGGTGGTGATCGCCGTGTCCCCGGCCTTCGCCGGCCACTTCAGCAAGACGATCGTCGAGGTCCCGCACGCCGAGGTGCTGCGCCAGTTGATGGCCGGCATCGAGGAGCAGGGCGTGGGCGCCCGGCTCGTCCGGGTCCGGGACACCGCGGACCTGGCGGCCATCGCGCACATCGGGGCCAAGCTGTCCGGCTCCGGCATCTCCGTCGGGATCCTGTCCCGCGGGACGACGATGATCCACCAGAAGGACCTCGCCCGGCTGAGCAACCTCGAGCTGTTCCCGCAGTCCCCACTGCTGGACCCGGCGGTGTTCCGCATGATCGGCTCGAACGCCGCGCAGTACGCGAAGGGCGAGTCGCCCCAGCCGGTGCCCACCCGCAACGACCAGATGGCGCGACCGCGCTGGCAGGCGAAGGCCGCGCTCCTGCACCTCAAGGAGTTCGAGTGCATCGAGGCCGGGCGTGGCCCGGTGGAGGTCGAGGCCGTCTTCGAACTGACCGACGCGGGCTGAGGTGGGGGCGCCCCACCGCGACCCGTCGTCGGCCCGGCTGGTCGTCGGCGTCGACATCGGCAACTCCACGACCGAGGCGTGCCTGGCCGACCTGGCCCCGGACGGGTCGGTGGCGTACCTGGGCGCGGGCTTGACCCGGACCACCGGGGTCAAGGGCACCCCGGACAACACCGCCGGGGCGCTCCGGGTGATCCGGGACGTCCTCGCCCAGGCCGGACGGCGGCCCGACGAGGTGCACACCGTGCTGCTCAACGAGGCCACGCCGGTGATCAGCGGCCTGGCGATGGAGACCATCACCGAGACGATCATCACCGAGTCCACGATGATCGGGCACAACCCGACGACGCCCGGCGGGCAGGGGCTCGCGGTGGGCACCACCGTGTCGATCGCCGACCTGGCGGGGCAGTCCCCGGGCGACCCGGTGGTCTGCGTGGTGCCGGTCGAGTGGGACTTCGACGACGTCGCGCGGGTGGTGAACGCCGCCGTCGCCCGCGGGGTGGCGGTGGTGGCCGCCGTCCTCGCCGGGGACGACGCGGTGCTGGTCACCAACCGGCTGGACCGCCCGGTGCCCGTCGTGGACGAGGTGCGCGCGGTCGAGAAGGTGCCGCTGGGCATGCTGGCCGCGGTGGAGGTGGCCGCACCGGGGCGGACGATCCGCACCCTGTCGGACTCCTACGGGCTGGCCTCGGTGTTCGGCCTGAACCCCGAGCAGACCCGGGCGGTCTCCCCGGTCGCCCGCGCGCTCACCGGGAACCGCTCCGCGGTGGTGGTGCGGACCCCGTCCGGGGACGTCACCGACCGGCGGATCCCGGTCGGTGAGCTGGTGCTGCGCGGGGCGGGGAAGGAGCTGCGGATCGACGTCGACGCCGGGGCCGAGGCGATCATGGCCACCATCGCCCGGCTGCAGCCGCTCGACGACGTGCACGGGGAACCCGGCACCCACGTCGGCGGGATGCTCGCCCAGGTCCGCGACACCATGGCCGACGTGCTGCACGACGCCGACGGGTCGGCGCAACCGCCGGCGGAGATCGCCATCCGCGACGTCCTGGCGGTCGACACCTTCGTGCCGGCCGAGGTGCGCGGTGGGCTGGCCGGCGAGGTGGCGCTGGAGAACGCCGTGGCGCTCGCGGCGATGGTGCGGACCAGCCGCAGCCGGATGCAGCTGGTCGCCGACCAGGTGTCCACCCAGCTCGGGGCCTGGGCGGAGATCGGTGGCGTCGAGGGGGAGATGGCCGTGGGCGGGGCGCTGACCACCCCGGGCGTCGACCGGCCGGTCGCCGTCCTGGACCTGGGCGGGGGCTCGACCGACGCGGCGTTGCTGACCCGGGACGGGGTGTGCACCGCCGTCCACGTGGCCGGGGCCGGGGAGCTGGTGACCAAGCTGATCGACTCCGAGCTGGCCCTGGGCGACCGGGAGGTCGCCGAGGGCGTGAAGTGGCACCCCCTGGCCAAGGTGGAGAGCTTCTTCCACCTGCGGCACGAGGACGGCACCGTCCAGTTCTTCGACCAGCCGTTCCCGCCGCACGTGTTCGCCCGCGTCGTGGTGCTCACCCCCGACGGCCCGGTGCCCGTCGAGACCCGGCACGGGCTGGACCACGTCCGGCGGGTGCGGCGGGCGGCGAAGAGCCGGGTGTTCGTGGTCAACGCCGTCCGGGCGCTGCGGCAGGTCGCGCCCGGGGCGGACCTGCGGGCGCTGGACTTCGTCGTGCTGCTGGGCGGCTCGGCGCTGGACTTCGAGATCCCCGAGCTGATCGCCGACGAGCTCGCGCCCTACGGCATCGTCTGCGGGACGGGCAACGTGCTCGGCACCCAGGGCCCCCGCACCGCCGTCGCGACCGGGCTGGTCCGGGCGCACGCGGCCGCATCGTCGTGCCCGGCCGGGTGACCGACGCCGCGCAGCGGCCGACCGTGCTCGTGCACCGTGCCCCCGCGGCGCCGGCGGCGGTGCTGCGCGAGGTCTGCGCCGGCGCGGAGGAGGAGGGCGTGCCCACCGACGTCGTCGACGTCCCGGGCGGGCCCGCGGACGCCGTCGGGCTGGCGCACGCGGCCGCCCGGGGCTCCCAGCTGGAGGTCGGCGTCGGCGTCGACGCCGCCGGCACGGTGGCGGTGCACCACGGCAAGCTGCCCGCCCACCGTCCGGCGACGACGACCGGCCCGGACGCCGGCCCGCAGGACTGGCGCCGGACCGGCCGGACCGCGGCCCGGATCGTCAAGGGGCTGCCGCTGGGCTGAACCCGGCTAGAGGTACTGGCCCCCGCCGGGGCGGTGCTCCTGGGCCGGTGCGCCGCCGGGGAGGGCCTTGCGGCGCATCTCCTCCAGCTGCGCCCGGGCGGCCATCTGCTGGGCGAACAGCGCGGTCTGGATGCCGTGGAAGACGCCCTCCAGCCAGCCGACCAGCTGCGCCTGGGCGATCCGCAGCTCGGCGTCCGAAGGGGTCTCGCCCTCGGTGAACGGCAACGTGATCCGGTCCAGCTCCTCGCGCAGCTCGGGGGCCAGCCCCTGCTCCAGCTCGCGGATGGAGGAGGCGTGGATGTCGCGCAGCCGGTTGCGGCTGGCGTCGTCCAGGGGCGCCGCCCGGACCTCCTCGAGCAGCTGCTTGATCATCGTGCCGATCCGCATGACCTTGGCCGGCTGCTCGACCAGGTCACCGACCCCGGCCATGCCCCCGTCCTCGCCCTCGGGCAGGTGCATGCCCCCGACCGGCTGCCCGTCCGGCCCCACGACGAGGACCTGCTGGGGGTGTGGTCCACCGGTGCCTGGTGCTGTCATGCCCCCATCTTCCCCCGGCGCCGCGAGGCGCCGCCGGGGTGCCGGTCGCGGGCGGCACCGACCGGGCGACTGACTACGCTCCCCGCATGTCGTCGGGGGAGGGCCAGCTGGACGTGGCCCGCATCCGGGGACTGTTCCCCGGGCTGTCCGACGGCCTGGTGCACGCCGACGGGCCCGGGGGCGCGCTGGTGCCGGAGAGCGTGGTGCGCGCCGTCTCGCAGGCGATGCGGGTGCCGATCGCCGGCCGGGGCGCCGTCTTCGCCTCCTCGGCCCGGGCCGAGCAGCTGGTCGCCGGCGCGCGGTCCGCGGTGGCCGACCTGGTGGGCGGCGTGCCCACCGGGGTGGTCCTCGGGCCGAACATGACCACGCTGACCTACTCGGTGGCCCGGGCGCTGGCCAAGCACTGGCGCCGCGGTGACGAGATCGTGGTGAGCCGGCTGGACCACGACGCCAACATCCGCCCGTGGCTGCAGGTCGCCGACGAGATCGGCCTGGGCGTGCGGTGGGCCGAGGTGGACATCGAGACCGGGGAGCTGCCGGACTGGCAGTACGACGAGCTGCTCACCGACCGCACCCGGCTGGTCGCCGTCACCGCGGCCAGCAGCGCGATCGGCACCCGGCCGCACGTCGCCTCGATCGCGGAGCGGGCGCACCGGGTCGGGGCGCTGGTCTTCGTCGACGCCGTGCACGCCGCACCGCACGCCCCCCTGGACGTCGACGAGCTGGGTGCGGACTTCCTCGCGCTCTCGGCCTACAAGTGGTGCGGTCCGCACGTCGGCGCGGTGGTCGCCCACCCGGGACTGCTCGAGGAGCTGTGGCCGGACAAGCTGCTGCCCGCCTCGGAGCGGGTGCCCGACCGGTTCGAGACGGGCGCCCCGCCGTTCGAGCTCTACGCCGGGGTGGCGGCCTCGGTGGACCACCTGGCGGCGCTCTGTCCCGAGGCCGCCGGCACCCGGCGGGAGCGGCTGCGCACCTCGCTGGCCGCGGTCAGCCGCTACGAGGAGGAGCTCTTCACCCGGCTGGACGCAGCACTGCGGGCGATGCCCCACCTGCAGGTGCTGGGCGACCCGGGGTGGACCACGCCGACGCTGTCGTTCAGCGTCGACCGGATGCGGCCCCGCCAGGCGGCCACCGAGCTGGCCCGGCGGGGCGTCTGCGCCTGGGACGGCGACTTCTACTCCCGGGAGCTGTTCGACGCGATCGGGGTGAACGAGACCGGCGGGGCGGTGCGCCTGGGCCTGATGCACTACAACACCGTCGAGGAGGTCGACCGCCTCGTCGAGGCCGTCGCCGACCTGCGCTGACGCTCAGCCCGGGAGCAGCAGGACCTTGCCGATGTGGCCGCTGGACTCCAGCAGGGCGTGCGCCTCGCCGGCCCGGGACATCGGCAGCCGGCGGTCCACGATCGGCCGGACGACGCCCCGCTCGACGTCGGGCCACACGTCGTGCCGCACCGCCGCCACGATCTCCGCCTTGCCGCCGGGCCCGGTCGCCGGCCGAGAGCGCAGCGTCGTCGCGTGCACCGAGCCGCGCTTGCGCATCAGCTTGCCGAGGTCGATCTCGGCCTTCGTGCCGCCCTGCATGCCGATGCCCACCAGCCGGCCGCCGGTGGCCAGCAGGTCGAGGTTCCGGGCCAGGTACTTGGCCCCGATGATGTCCAGGACGACGTCCGCCCCGTGCCCGTCGGTGGCCTCCCGCACCACCTCGACGAAGTCCTGCTCGCGGTGGTTCACGCCGATCTCGGCGCCCAGCTCGCGGCAGAAGGCCAGCTTCTCGGCGCTGCCGGCCGTCGTCGCCACCCGTGCGCCGGCGCGCTTGGCCAGCTGGATCGCCATCGTGCCGATGCCGCTGGAGCCGCCGTGCACCAGGAAGACGTCGCCGGCCTGCAGCCCGGCGAGCATGAAGACGTTGGACCAGACGGTGCAGACCACCTCGGGCAGGGCCGCGGCGGTTGCCAGCTCGACCCCGGCCGGCCGGGGGAGCAGCTGACCGGCGGGGACGGCGACCCGCTCGGCGTACCCGCCGCCGGAGAGCAGCGCGCACACCTCGTCGCCCACCGACCAGCCGGTCACCTCGGCACCGACCTCGCTGATCACGCCGCTGCACTCCAGGCCCAGCACCTCGCTGGCGCCCGGCGGGGGCGGGTAGTGCCCCTGGCGCTGCAGGGTGTCTGCGCGGTTCACCGCGGTGGCGGCCACGTCGACGAGCACCTCACCGGGCCCGCAGACCGGGTCGGGCACCTCACCCCAGCCGAGCACCTCAGGGCCGCCAGGGGAGGAGATCGTCACCGCACGCATGCCCCGACCCTAGGGTCCCCGCCCGGCGTACGCGTCCCGCCGCCCTGGCCGTGGACGTCCACGAACACCGACACGACCAGCTGATCAGCCGGCTTCCGCTGACCCCGAGTCAGCCAGGGGTCAGGACGGGGCCGGGGTCACCAGCCGCCCAGCGGTGATCAGCAACCGTCGTCCTCCTGGGTGGGCGCCGTGCCCCGGTCACCGGTGGGCGCCTGCCACGAGGTGAGGACCGCGTGCAACCCGGCGGTCTCCAGGAAGTGCAGCGCGGCACCGTAGAGGCTCGCCTCCGCGCCCAGCGCCGAGATGGCCACCCGCGGGGGCTCGCGCCAGGCGAGACCGGCAGCCAGCGCGGTTCGGACGGGCCCCAGCAGGTGTTCGCCGGCCCCGGTGAGGCCTCCGGTCAGGGCGATCACGGCCGGGTCCAGGATCATGGTGGTCGTGACCAGCGCGCGGGCGAGGGCCTGGGCGCCCTCCTGCCAGATCCGGGCCGCCACCGGCTCGTGGAACGCGCTCGCGGCGATGTCCGCCGCGGTTCGGTCGGCAGCTCCTCCCGCGGCACGGTAGCGGCGGACGATCCCGCCGGCCGAGGCGTAGGCCTCCAGGCACCCGCGCTGCCCGCACGGGCAGGGCTCCCCACCGACGTGCACGGGCACGTGACCGAGCTCGCCGGCCGAACCTGCCGCGCCGGTGAGGAGACGTCCGCCGGTGACCACCCCGGCGGCGACCCCGGTGCCCAGGGCGATGACGACGAGGTCGTCGACGCCACGCCCGAGGCCCAGTCGATGCTCGGCCAGGCAGGCCGCGCGCACGTCGTGCTCCATGACCACCGGCGCACCCACGTGCTGCTGTACCGCAGCGGCCAGCGCGACGTCGCGCATCCCGAGGTTGGGGGCGTAGCGCACCAGGCCAGCCGCGGTGTCGAGCACGCCGGGGGCGCAGAGGCCGACGCCGACCGTCCCGGGGACGACGAGGGACCGAGCGACCTCACCGACGGCGCTCACCACGGCCCCGGCTCCGGCGGCCACCGGTGTGGCCACGGTCCGACGCGCCTCCACCCTGCCGTGCAGGTCCAGCCGGGCCGCCTTGATGCCCGTCCCGCCGAGGTCGACCGCGACCACGGTGCGCACCGGACCGGAAGCGGTCACCAGCCCTGCCGGACGAGCCGGTGGGCGGCCAGGTGCCGGTGGCGGTCCGCCCGTTCCAGGTGGCCGGCCGCGCGTCGGGTGAGCTCCTGGTGGGCCGCCGGCGGGGACGAGCCGGTGACCGGGCCCGACGTGCGGGCCCCACCGACGAGCGTCTGCGGGACCACGTCGGCGACCGATCGCCCGACCTCTGCCGGGGACGGCACGATCACGACCTCCACGGAACCTCCTCCCGACGGGGTGGACACGTCGGTCACGGCCGACGCTTGACAGGTTAGGGAGCCGCTGCCACGGTTGGCGAATCGATTCGCCAACGAGGGTGGATCTCGCTTGGAGGTAGCCATGCACGTAGCACGGGCACGGTGGGGCGTCGTCCTCGCCGCAACGTCGGTCGTCGCCGTCTCGGGCTGCAGCGGAGGTGGGACCGACAGTGGTGCGGAGCCCGGCAACGGCACGGGCGAGATCACGGTCTGGGCCCACCAGGGCCAGCCGGCCGAGGTCGACGCGCTGCAGCAGACCATCGACGACTGCAACGCCTCCCAGGAGGACGTCCAGGCGACGCTGCAGCTGATCCCCGAGGCCGACTACATGCGGACCGTGACGACGACGGACCCGGACGAGTTGCCCGACGTCCTCGAGTACGACGGGCCGATGATGGCCTCCCTGGCCTACGCCCAGAAGCTCGCACCCGTGGGCGACCTGGTCTCGGCCGAGACGCTGGAGAACCAGACGGACTCGGTCCTGGCCCAGAACACCTACCCGGCCGACGGCGAGGTCTACGGCATCTCGCAGTACGACTCCTCGCTCGGCATCTACGGGAACAAGGCGCTCCTGGACGCCGCGGGGGTGTCCTACCCGCAGGGACTCGAGGACGCCTGGACGGCGGAGGAGTTCGAGGCCGCGCTGCAGACCCTCGCGGCCGCGGACCCGGACCAGAAGGTGCTCGACATCAAGGAGAACTACGGCGCGGAGTGGCCCACCTTCGGGTTCCTGCCGATCGTCTACTCCGCAGGTGAGCAGGTCGTGGAGGACGGCGTCGCGCAGGGGAACCTGAACAGCGCGCCCGTCGTGGAGGCCGTCGAGCGGTTCGCCGGCTGGCGCGAGTACATCGACCCCAACACCGACGACAAGGCGTTCGTCGACGGGCGGGTCCCGCTGAGCTGGGTGGGTCACTGGGTCTACAACACCTACGACGAGGCGCTCGGGGAGGACCTGGTCGTCCTCCCGCTGCCCGACTTCGGTGCGGGCCCGAAGAGCGGTCAGGGCTCGTGGGCGTGGGGGGTCAACCCCGCGACCGAGAACGGCGCGGCGGCCGGGGCGCTCCTGGACTGCCTCGCCTCGGACGAGGCCGTCTCCGGCATGACCGACGCCAACGCCGCACCCCCGGGAACCACCAGCGTGACCGCTGGGAGCGAGCTGTACCAGGAGGGCGGGCCGCTCGAGCTCTTCGCCCGCCAGCTGGAGCTGACCTGCGGTGACGGTGAGCCCACGCCGGACTGCGTCGCGGTGCCCCGGCCGGTCACCCCGGCGTACCCGGTGATCAGCCAGCAGTTCTCCGAGGCGTTCTTCGGCGCCTACGACGGTGGCGATGCCCAGGAGCTGCTGGACTCGGCGGCCGAGCTGATCGACCTGGACTACCAGGACAACGACAACTACGGGTCCTGACGGCAACGACGGGTCCGGGCAGGGCACGGCGCGGAGCGCACGCGGACACGCGCGCGCTCCGCGCCGGCTCCGGGCAGGGAGGAGACACCGAGCGATGAGCACCTCAGGCCCCGCGCCGCTGCTCAGCCCGCGCAAGGCGGCCCGCGGACTGCGCCGCGACACCCTGCCGGCGGTGACGATGGCCGCACCTGCTGCACTCGGGCTGCTGGCCTTCGTGGTGGTGCCGTTCGGGTTGGCGGTGTGGCTGTCGCTGCACAACGTGCGGCTGGACTCGCCCACGCCGCCGGGCTGGTTCGGCCTGGAGCAGTACCGGCGCATCCTGTTCGACCCGAACTTCCGAGGCGAGTTCTACCGGGGCCTGCTCAACAACCTCGTCTTCGCCGCCGTCGTGGTGCCGGTGCAGACGGCCCTGGCCCTGGCCCTGGCCGTGCTGCTGAACCGGCCGCTGCGGGGGATGGCGTTCTTCCGCACCTTCTTCTTCATGCCCGTCGTCTTCCCCATGGCGCTGGTCGCGGTGGTCTGGAAGCTCATCTACGCCCGCGACGACCTCGGGATGCTCAACGCGTTCCTGGACACGGCGTCCTTCGGGCTGCTGGGCCCCTACGACTGGCTCGGCAACGAGAGCACGGCGCTGCTCTCGATCATCATCATGTCCATCTGGCAGGGCGTGGGGCTGCAGATGGTGATCATCCTGGCCGGGTTGCAGGGGATCCCTGGAGACCTCTACGAGGCCGCGGCGCTGGACCGGGCCGGACGGTGGCGGCAGTTCGTGCACATCACCCTGCCGGGCCTGCGGAACACGCTGATCTTCGTGGTCATGGTGACCACCATCCTGTCCTTCCGCCTGTTCGACCAGGTCTACGTGATGACCCAAGGCGGTCCACAGGAGGCCACCACCACGGTCATGTACCAGGCGGTGACCACGGCGTTCGACGCGAACAACGTCGGTAGGGCGTCGGCGATCACGGTGCTGTTCTTCGTCATCGTGCTGGTGGTCACCCTGGTGCAGCGCCGGTTGCTGCGTGAGGAGCGCGAGGTCGCATGAGCGCCACCGTCCACCGTCGCACCCACCGTCGCCGCGCGCAGGGCCGGGCCGGCCGCGCCGGTGCCTACCTCCTCCTCACCGTCCTCACCGTGGTCTTCGTCGCCCCGATCGCCTACATGGTCATCGGGAGCTTCAAGCCCGCCGGCGAGGTGATCGACGGGTTGTCCGGGTTCCTCCCGCGGGACCTCTCCCTGGGCAACTACACGGGCATGCTCGACCGGTTCGACAGCCCGGCGACCGGCCGCTTCAGCGACTTCTACCTCACGTCGCTCATCGTCGCCGGTGTCGTGGTCCTCGGCGGACTGGTCGTCAACTCGATGGCCGCCTACGCCCTGGCCCGGCTGCGCTGGCGGGGGCGGGACACGGTGCTGATGGTCGTGGTGCTGCTGGTGATCCTGCCCTTCGAGGCGATCGCGGTGCCGTTGTTCTACCTGCTCAACGACCACCGCAACACGTACTACGTGCAGTTCCTGCCGTTCGTGGCCAGTGCCTTCTCGATCTACCTCTTCTACTCGTTCTTCGCCGGCCTGCCGAAGGAGATGGAGGAGGCCGCCCGCGTCGACGGCGCCGGTCCGTGGCGGACCTTCTTCCTGATCATCGTGCCGAACTCCAAGCCGGTCTTCGCGACGGTGACCATCCTGTCGTTCCTCACCGCGTGGGGGTCGTTCCTGTGGCCGGTGATGATGGTGGACCAGCCGCAGCGCAGGCCGCTGCCGCTGGAGATCGCGGTCTTCCAGGGTCAGCCGCCCTACGACTGGGGTCAGATCTTCGCCTTCGGAGTCCTCATGGTGCTGCCGGTCCTCCTCGTCTTCCTCCTCTTCCAGCGATGGTTCGTCCAGAGCGTCGCCTCCTCTGGCCTGAAGGGCTGATCCGATGACCCTCGCCCTTGCCGACCGATGGGTCTGGGACTTCTGGTTCGCCCAGGACGGCGACGACGTCCACGTCTTCTACCTGCAGGCACCCCGCTCGCTCGGGGATCCGGACCTGCGCCACCACCACGCCACGATCGGGCACGCGGTGTCGCAGGACCTGCGTTCCTGGGAGGTGCTGCCCACGGCGCTGGAGCCGGGGCAGGCCGGGGCCTTCGACGACCTGGCCACCTGGACCGGCAGCGTGCTGCGCGCCGGGGGCGAGTGGCACATGTTCTACACGGGGGTGTCCCGGGCCGAGTCCGGGCGCGTGCAGCGCATCGGACGCGCCAGCTCCCCGGACCTGACGTCCTGGACGAAGCACGGTCAGGTGCTGGAGGCGGACCCGCGCTGGTACGAGAAGCTCGACGACCGGACGCGCGAGGAGGCCTGGCGTGACCCGTGGGTGTGGTGGGACGAGGGAACGCAGGAGTTCCACATGTTCGTCACCGCGCGGGCGAACCACGGGCCGCACGACGGCCGGGGCGTCGTCGGCCACGCCTCCGCGCCGGACCTCACGTCCTGGGTGGTGGGGCCGCCGGTGTCCGAGCCGGGGGAGTTCTACCACCTGGAGGTGCCCCAGTTGGTCCGCATCGGCGGTGCGTGGCGGGTCCTGTTCTGCACCACCTCGGGGGAGCACAGCGCACGGCGGCTGGCGCGCGCCGGCGTGGTGGCCGAAGGGGGCACCCACTACCTGACCTCGGCCGACCGGTTCGGCCCCTACGTCCTCGAGCGCGACGACTTCCTCGTCGGTGACCAGCGGGCGCGTCACTACGCCGGGCGGCTGCTGGAGCACCGCGGGGAGTGGAGCTTCTTCGCCTGGGAGAACGAGGACGACGACGGACGGTTCGTCGGTCACCTCACCGATCCCATGCCCGTGCACGTCGGTCCGGGTGGGGAGCTGCGGGTGCACGCTTCCCCCGCGCGCCTCTGAGACCGGATACTGCCTGCACCGGGATCGCCGGCAGGACCTGGCTGGGTGGGGATCGAGTGGCTGCACGACCACGGATCAAGGACGTCGCCGCCCTGGCGGGCGTGGCGCCCTCCACCGTGTCCGCGGTCCTCAACGACGAGGGCAGCCCACGCGCCAGCGTCGCCACGCGCGAGCGCGTCCACGAGGCCGCGCGGAGCCTGGGGTACGTGCCGAACGGGATCGCCCGCGGTCTGCGCACCCGGCGGTCCATGACCCTCGCGCTCATCAGCGACGTGATCGCCACGACACCCTACGCCGGGCAGCTGATCCAGGGGGCTCAGGACGCGGCCTGGCGGGCCGGGTACCTGCTGGTGCTGGTGAACACCGGCGGCAACACCGAACTGGAGGAGCACGCGATCCGCGCCCTGCGCCAGCAGCAGGTCGACGGCGCTCTGTACGCCACGATGTACCACCGGGTCGTCTCCGTCCCGCAGGGTCTCGACGGTCTGCCCGTCGTCGTCCTGGACGCCCGGCCCGAGACGGACGGCTTCCCGTGTGTGGTCCCGGATGAGGAAGCCGGCGCACGCACCGCGGTGCAGGAGCTCGCTCGGCACGGGCATCGCCGCATCGCGTTCGTGCTCGACGAACGGGACGGCCCGGCCGCCCTCGGGCGGCTGCGGGGGTACCGTGCGGAACTCGCTCGGCAGGGGCTCCCGGACGACCCCGGTCGCGTGGTGCGGGCGGCGTCGGACTCCGCGGGTGGGCGGCGGGCAGCCCTCGAACTGCTCGACCAGGCGCAGCCGCCGACCGCGATCTTCGCCTTCAACGACCAGATGGCGGTCGGGGTCTACCACGCTGCGAGCGACCGGGGCCTGCGGATCCCCGAGGACCTGTCGGTCGTCGGGTTCGACGACCTCTACGTCATCGGTCGCGAGCTGTCCCCGGGCCTGACGACGGTCGCCCTGCCGCACTACGCCATGGGGGAGGCTGCCACGCAGCTCCTGCTGGCCCAGGTGGAGGGCGCAGAGCGACCACCGGCTGTCGCCCGCCTGGTGGACTGCCCGTTGATCCGGCGCGGCTCGGTCGGCCCGGCCCGATCGCCCGACGCACCGGCGGACCGCGGCTGACTGGCCGCCGGCCAGCCCCTGCCGGAGCGATCGCGCCGGCAGGGATGGTCGAGGGGCTGACCTGGTTCCGGTCCACCCCACCCTGCGCAGGTGCAGGTGGAGCCCCGGCGACCGGCCGTGGATCTCCTCAGCGGTCGAGAGCGGCGCGCATCTCGGCGACCAGCTCGGCCAGCGCCTGCGGCGCGCTGCGGCACAGGCCGGGGAAGCTCAGGTACCCGTGCGGCATGCCCACGTACTCCGTCGTACGCACCGGGACCCCGGCCGCGCGCAGCTGCTCGGCGTACCGGAGCCCGTCGTCCCGGATCGGGTCGTGCTCGGCGACCTGGACCAGTGCCGGCGGCAGGCTGCGGTGGTCGGCGGCGTGCAGCGGCGAGGCGTAGGGATCGGTCGGGTCCTGCCCGCCCAGGTAGTGGTCGCGGAAGGCGTGCACGTCGTCCCGGGTGAGGATCGGGGCGGAGGCGTTCCGCGCGATCGACGGGCTGCCCAGCGTCAGGTCGGTGGCCGGGTAGAGCAGGCCCTGGAAGCCGATCGCCGGCCCGGAGCGGTCCCGGCTCATCAGGCTGACCACCGCGGCCAGGTTGCCGCCGGCACTGTCGCCCATCACCGCCACCCGACCCGGGGCGGCGCCCAGCTCGGCCGCCCGCTCGGCCAGGTCGACGAGGGCGGCGTAGCCGTCTTCGGCCGCCGCCGGCCAGCGGTGCTGCGGGGCCAACCGGTAGTCGACCGAGATCACCACCGCGGGCAGTGCGACGGCCACGTTGCTGCACAACCAGTCAGCCGAGTCCAGCGAGCCGATCGTCCACCCACCCCCGTGGAAGTTCACCACCAGCGGCAGTGCCCCACGGGTGTGCCCACCGGGCCGGTACACCCGTACCGGGACGTCGCCGTCCGCCCCGGCCGCAGTGCCGTCCGTCAGCTCGACCCCCGCCGCGACCGGGCCGAACAGCAGGTCGGTCAGCCGGTTGTGGCCGATCCGCTGCTGCTGGGCCCGGCGCAGCCGGGCGTCGTCCATCCGGGCCACGGAGACGGCGCCGAAGGCCCGCCCCGCCAGCCGCACCCGCAGGTCCAACCGCGCCATCTGCACTCCTGGGAGGTCCGGTGGGGGGCGGGGCCCGTCAGCGGTTCTTGAGGTCCTTGCGGAGGATCTTGCCCGCCATCGACTTGGGCACCTGCTCGATGAACTCGACCAAGCGGATCTTCTTGTGCGGGGCGACGTGCTCGGCCATGTAGGCCTTGACGTCGTCCTCGGTGATCTCCGAACCGGGGGCGCGGACGATGAAGGCCTTGGGCAGCTCCTCGCCGCTCTCCTTGTCCAGGACCCCGATGACCGCGGCGTCGGCGATCTGCGGGTTGTTCAGCAGCACGGCCTCCAGCTCGGCCGGCGCCACCTGGTAGCCCTTGTACTTGATCAGCTCCTTCACCCGGTCGACCACGGTGTAGCGGCCCTCGTCGTCGACGATCGCCACGTCACCGGTGTGCAGCCAGCCCTCGCCGTCCAGCGTCTCGGCGGTGGCCTGCGGGTTGTTCAGGTAGCCCTTCATCACCTGCGGCCCGCGCACCCACAGCTCGCCGCGCTCGCCCGGGCCGGCGTCCTCACCGGTGGCCGGGTCGATGAGCCGGCACTCGGTGTTGGGCAGCGCGTAGCCCACCGTGCCCTTGGGGGTCTCCCCGGCGCCGGCCGGCTCGAGCCCGGCCTCGGGGGTGGTGTGCGAGACGGGGGAGAGCTCGGTCATGCCGTAGCCCTGGCCCACCGCGGTGCCCTCGGCGGCGCCCTTGCGGAGCCGGTCCTGGGCGGCCTGGGCCAGCGACTCGTCCAGCGGGGCCGCGCCGGAGGTGATGCTGCGCAGCGAGGAGAGGTCGAACTGGTCGACCATCGGGTGCTTGGCCAGCGCGAGCACGATCGGCGGGGCGACGAAGGCCCGGGTGATCTTCTGGTCCTGGATGACCCGGAGGAACTGCTCCAAGTCGAACCGCGGCAGGGTGACGACGGCGCCGCCCCACTGCAGGCCCTGGTTCATCAGCACGGTCAGGCCGTAGATGTGGAAGAACGGCAGGACGGCGATGATCCGCTCGGCCCCCTCCTCCACGCCGGCCAGCGGACGGGACTGGCTGACGTTGGCCACCAGGTTGCGGTGGGTGAGCATGACGCCCTTGGGCAGCCCGGTGGTACCGCTGGAGTACGGCAGCGTCACCAGGTCCTCGGCCGGGTCGATGTCCACCTGCACGGCGGGGGCATCGCTGGTGAGCAGGTCGCGCAGCGAGGTGTGGCCCTCGGCGCCGTCCATCACGATGACCTCGTCGACCGGCGAGCGCTCGGCGGCGGCCAGCGCCCGGTCCAGGAACGGCGAGACGGTGACCAGCACCTTCGCCCCGGAGTCCTTCAGCTGGAAGGCGATCTCCTCGGGCGTGTAGAGCGCGTTGACCGGGCTGATGACGCAGCCGGCGGCGGCGATCCCGTGGAAGACCACCGGGTACCAGATGGTGTTGGGGCTGAAGACGGCGACGACGTCGCCCTTGCGCAGCCCGCGGGCGTGCAGCGCCGCGGCGAGCCGCTCGACGTAGAAGGCGAGCTCACCGTGGGTGATCGTCTCGCCGGAGAGGCCGTCGATCAGCGCGGGGCGGTCGGCCCGCTCGGCGGCTCCGGCCAGCACGAACTGCGGTACCGACAGCTCGGGGATCTCGACATCGGGATAGCGACTGGCGAACGCCACGGGGTCCTCCTCGACTCAGGTGCGGTGACGCCAGTCTCACATTCGGCGTGTCGCGCGCCACAGCCGGGGCTACCCGCCGGTAGCTCCGCGGGTCAGCGGGGCCAGAGGACGGACTGCGTGCACCGGAAGAGCGCGAGCGTCTTGCCGGTGGCCTCGGCGGTCACCACGGCGTCCCAGACCTGCGTCGTCCGGCCGGCGTGCACGTTGGTGGCGACCGCGGAGATGCGGCCCTCCCGGGCGGTGCTCAGGTGGTTGCTCTTCAGCTCGATGGTGGTGAAGCCGCTGGACCCCTCCGGCAGCAGTGCCCGGGTGGGCAGGCCGCAGCTGGTGTCGGCGAGGGTCACCACGGTGCCGGCGTGCAGGTAGCCGTTGGGCGCCAGCAGCTCGGGCCGGACGTCCAGGTGCGAGGTGAGCCGGCCCGGCTCGTGGGTGTCGACGACGATGCCGAGCAGCCCCGGGAAGGTCCCGGGCAGCAGGTCGTTGAGCTCGTCGGCGGTGTGGAACCCGGTGGCGGCCATGCCCGGCAACCTATCGCCGCGGCTGGGCCGTCCTTCAGGCCAGGCCGCGGGTGGTGCGGGTCGGCGGCCGGTCGCCGCGGACGGAGGCCACCATGTCCAGCGTCTGGCGGGTGGCCGCGACGTCGTGCACCCGGAACACCCGGGCCCCCAGCCAGGCGCTGATCGCGGTGGCGGCCAGGGTGCCGGTCAGCCGCTGGTCCACCGGCAGGTCGAGGGTCTCCCCGACGAAGTCCTTGTTCGACAGCGCCACCAGCACCGACCAGCCCGTCGCGACGAGCTCGTCCAGCCGCCGGGTGGCCTCCAGCGAGTGCCGGGTGTTCTTGCCGAAGTCGTGCCCGGGGTCGATGAGCACCCGTTCGGGGTCCACGCCCGCGGCCACGGCGGCCTCGGCGAGCGCCGTCGTCCGCCGGACGATGTCGGCCACGACGTCGTCGTAGGTGACCCGGTGCGGTCGGGTGCGGGGCGGGAGGCCGCCGGCGTGGGTGCAGACGATCCCGGCACCGGCCTCGGCGGCGACGTGTGCCAGCTCCGGGTCGACCCCGCCCCAGGCGTCGTTGACCACGTCGGCACCGGCGGCCAGCGCCTCCCGGCCGACCTCGGCCCGCCAGGTGTCGATGGAGATGGGCAGCTGCGGGTGCGCCGCCCGGATCGCCGCGACCAGGTCCACCGTCCGGCGGATCTCCTCGGCCGGGTCCACCTCCGCGCCCGGGGCCGCCTTCACCCCGCCGACGTCCACCATGTCCGCGCCCTCGGCGACCACCTGGTCGACCCGGGCCAGCGCGGCGTCCAGCGCGAAGGTGGCGCCGCCGTCGTAGAACGAGTCCGGGGTGCGGTTGACGATCGCCATGACGACCAGCCCGCCATCCGGGACGTCGAGGGCACCGATGCGCAGCACCGAGACAGCCAACCACGCCATGATCTGCGGTCATGACCGACTTCGTGCACGCCCCCGAGCGCGTCGAGCCGCCGTACCGGGACGCCGAACGCCCCGCGGTGCAGGCCTGGCTGGAGTACCAGCGGGGCACGTTGCTGACCAAGTGCGCCGGGCTCACCCCCGAACAGCTGGGCGAGCGGTCGGTGCCGCCGTCCCCGCTGAGCCTGCGCGGGCTGGTGCGGCACATGACCGAGGTCGAACAGGGCTGGTTCCGCCACGTGCTGGACGGGCAGGACGTGCCCGACCTCTACAGCTCGCCCGGCGACTGGGACGGGGACTTCCACGGCGTGGGCCGGGACGCCGACGAACCGGACACGGTGGCTCGGGAGTTCGCCCGGCTCGCCGAGGAGTGCCAGGTCAGCCGGGAGATCGCTGACGGGTTCGGCTCGCTGGACGACCTGAGCCGGGGTCGCACCAGCCGCAGCCGAGAGCAGGTCTCGCTCCGCTGGGTGTACCTGCACATGATCGAGGAGTACGCCCGGCACAACGGCCACGCCGACCTGCTCCGCGAACGCATCGACGGCGCCACCGGCGACTGAGGAAGGACCCCGTCGCCCCCGGGGGGCCAAAGTCGCGATTTTGGCCCCTCGGGCTAGCGGATGGCGCCCCAGGGGAGGACGGCGTGCACGCCGACGACCTGGTTGACCACCTGGGTGACCCGCAGGTCGACCACCACGCTGGCCAGGGCGAGCGCGTCGGAGCGGCCGATGCCGTGCAGCGCGGCCACGACGTCGAGCATCGCGTCCAGCGCGATCGCCATCGCCTCGTCCAGGTCGTCGGCCACGCCCATCGTCACCCAGCCGGCGGGGGTCTTCGCGACCGGCGTCGTCACCGGGGCGCCGAAGAGGTCCGGCAGCACGTCCAGGGTCAGGTCGACGGCGTCCATCGGGCACTCGATCGCCGTCCCGGCCACCTCGCCGTCGCCCTGCGCGGCGTGCCCGTCGCCGACCGACAGCAGCCCGCCGGGCACGGTCACCGGCAGGTAGAGCGTCGCCCCGGCGACCAGCTCGCGGCAGTCGATGTTCCCGCCGTGCCAGTACGGCGGGATCGTCGAGTGCTGGCCGGGCTCGGCCGGCGGCACGCCCATCACGCCGAGGAACGGCCGCAGCGCGACCGAGTGCCCGGCCTGGTTGCGGCCGATCCCGGCGGTGCCGTCCAGCGTCCAGCGGTGGACGACGGGCGCCGCCGTCACCCCGAGCCGCTCGTTCAGCGCAGTCGACCGGAGCCCGCAGTACGTCGTCCCGAACGCGCCCGGGACGACGTCGTCGATGCGGACGGCGAGCACCTGCCCCGGCTCGGCCCCGGTGACCGCGACCGGGCCGGTGAGCGCGTGCCCGGCGGCCGGGTCGAACGCCGGGTGCCGGGGCCGCACGGCCAGGTCGGCTGCGGTGTCCCCGCCGGTGTACGGCCCGGTCGACCAGCCGGAGTCCAGCGTGCCGATGCGCACCGTCGTCCCGGGCTCGACGGTCAGCGCAGGCGGGAGCGCGGGGTCCCAGTGCCCGTGCAGCGTGCGCTCGTCGGGCAACAGGACGTGACCAGGCTCCATGCCCCCATCCTGCGCGACAGAAATGGCCATTTCTGTCGCGGGGTGGGTCAGGTGAGGGCCTGCTGGACCAGGGGGCGGAGGTGGTTGCGCACCGGCAGGGTGCTCGAGGGCAGCAGCTGCGTGTAGAAGGTGACCGTCAGGTCCTCCACCGGGTCGACGTAGAACTCCGTGGAGGCCGCCCCGCCCCAGCTGTAGGTGCCCACGCTGGACACCCCGCCGTAGCGCACCGGGTCCAGCACCATGGAGAACCCCAGCCCGAAGCCGACGCCGCGCAACGGGGTCTCCGCGTAGAGCGGCCGGCCGGCGGACTCCAGGTCCAGCCCGCCGGGGAGGTGGTTGCGCACCATGTGCGCCACGGTGCGCGGACCCAGCACCCGGCCGGCGTCCGGGTCCTCCCCGACCGACCCCCCGCGGCGCAGCATCTCCACGAACCGCAGGTAGTCACCGGCGGTGGAGACCAGCCCGGCCCCGCCGGCGAGGAAGGTGGGCTTGCGCAGCGCGGCCTGGGCGAACGGCGCCGGCAGCAGCGTCACCCCGGGGCCGTAGAGCTGGGCCAGGGAGTCGACGTCGTCCTCCGGGCGGAGCCCGAAGGAGGTCTGGGTCATGCCCAGCGGCCCGAACACCCGCTCGGCGAACACCTCGTCCAGCGGCTTGCCGGCGATCACCTCGACCAGCCGGCCCAGCACGTCGGTGGAGACGCCGTAGTTCCACTCGGTGCCCGGCTGGAACAGCAGCGGCATCTCCGCGAACTGGCGCACGACCTCGGCGGAGTCCGCCCCGGGCGGAGAGCCCCACTCGTGGCCGCGCAGCCGGTACAGCCCGTCGACCGGGTGGGCGTGGTGGAAGCCGTAGGTCAGCCCGGAGGTGTGCGTCAGCAGGTGCCAGACCCGGATCGGCTCCATCAGCGGCACGGTCACCGGCTTCTGCGCCGGGCCGGCGGTCCAGACCCGCGTCTCGGCGAACTCGGGCAGCCAGCGGCTGATCGGGTCGGTGAGCTCGAAGGCCCCCTCCTCGTACAGCGACATCGCCGCGACCGAGGTGACCGGCTTGGTCATCGAGTAGATCCGCCACCGGGTGTCCTCGGTGACCGGGCGGCCGGCCTCGACGTCGCGCTGCCCGTGCCGGCCGACGTGCACCAGCCGGCCGTGCCGGGCGACGGTGACCAGGAAGCCGGGCAGCTGGCCTTCGTCGACGTAGCGGGCCAGCCGGCGGTCCAGCCGCTGCAGCCGGCCGGCGTCCAGCCCGACCTCGGCCGGGTCGGTGGTCACGGACAGGTCGGTCTGCACAGCCGTCACGCGGGCACTCCGCTCGTCGCGGGCCCGCTCCCCGATGAGCGGCGCCCCCGCCCGCATCCTGACACGGCGGTCAGGAGCGAGTGGGGGCGCCGGGGTGGTGCTCGGTGCGGCCCTCGGGGAGGGCCCGCCGTCAGGAGACCGGGACGGCGGCGGCGGCCTTCTTCAGGTTGGAGCCGGCGGTCACCTTCGCGGTGTGCGCGGCGGCGATCTCGATCGACTCACCGGTCTGCGGGTTGCGGCCGGTGCGGGCCGAACGCTGCGAGCGCTCGACGGTCAGCAGACCGGGCACGGCGACCTTGTCGCCCCGGGTGATGGCCTCGACGAGCTCCTCCTGGAGCCCGTTGATCACCGAGTCGACGGTGGACGCGGGGACGTCGACGCGCTTGGAGATGGCGGAGACGAGTTCGGCCTTGTTCATGGTGTTCCTCTCGCGGTGGTGGAGCAGCCCATCCCGGTGCGGGATGGGCGCAGTCGTGGTGTCGTGCCTGGTCGGGCCGGGGGCTTGCCCCCGTCGTCCAGGTGGACCTCCGAGTCTCCAGCGTGCCAACTCGCTGGACACCAGGTGTGCAGCGGGGGTCCGGTGGGCGGAGCTGGCCGACCCCGTCGTCGACCAGGAACGGCGGGCACGTTGCCATGTCGACCAGGGTGTTGGCGAGCGGGGACCCCGGATTTCCGGGGTTTTCCTGCTCGCTGGTCACAACCGTCACGTTCCCGGGCCCGTCCGGTCCGGCGCGCGTGGTCCCCGGGGTCGTCCTAGCGTTGGGCTCATGCCTCAGCTCCCCGGGACCGATCTGACCGTCAGCGACCTCTGCCTGGGTGGCAACGTGTTCGGCTGGACGGCCGACGAGCCGACCTCCTTCGCGCTGCTCGACCGCTTCCTGGACGCCGTCCCCAGCACCCAGTCGCCGTTCGTCGACACCGCCGAGATGTACGGCGACGGCGTCTCCGAGACGATCCTCGGCAACTGGATGGCCGAGCGCGGGATGCGCGACCGGATGGTCGTGGCCACCAAGGCGTCGCCGGGGGACAAGGAGCACCCGCTCTCCGCCCCGGAGATCCGGGCGGCGGCCGAGCGCTCGCTGCGCAACCTGCAGGTCGACACCATCGACCTGTACTACGCCCACTACGACGACGAGACGACGCCGCTGGAGGAGACGCTCACCGCCTTCGACGAGCTGGTGCAGGCCGGCAAGGTCCGGTACGCGGCGGCGTCGAACTACTCGGCGAAGCGGCTGACCGAAGCGCTGGACACCGCCCGCCGGCTGGGCGTCACCGGCTACGTCGCCCTGCAGCCGCACTACAACCTGATGGAGCGCGAGGTCTACGAGGCCGAGCTGGCCGGCGTGGTGGCCGACCGCGGCCTGGGGGCGATGCCCTACTTCGGGCTGGCGCGCGGCTTCCTGACCGGCAAGTACCGGGCCGGGGAGACCATCGACTCGCCGCGGGCCAAGGGCGCCGCGCAGTACGTGGGGGAGAAGGGCGACCGGGTGCTGGCCGCACTGGCCGAGGTGGCCGAGGCCCACACCGTCACCAGTGCCGCGGTCGCGCTGCGCTGGCTGGCCGACCAGCCCTCGGTCACCGCGCCGATCGCCAGCGGCCGCTCGGTGGAGCAGCTGGCCGACCTGCTGCCGATGCTCGACCTGGTGCTCAGCGACGAGGAGCGGCAGCGCCTCACCGACGCCAGCCGGTGAGCCGCTCCCCGGCCCCGGGCAGGGGCCGGGGGAGCGTCCCGTCCGCCGAACGGCGGTCCAGGGTGGTGCACCGGGGGCGGGGTCAGGGCCCCCGGGGGCTCAGGTGGTGGCGGCTGCGGACGCCAGGTCCTCGATCCGCAGCAGGCCGAGGACGGCGCCGCTGCGGTCGGTGCACAGCACCGGGTCGAACCGGTGCACGGGCGGACGGGTGAGCGCGCGCTGCAGGGTCTCGGTGACCCCGGCCGACGGGTGCACGCGCAGTGACACCGGCGCCCGGTACGGCGCACCGGTCCGAGGGTCGGCGAGCACCAGCTCGGTGGGCACCTCGGCGCGGTCCAGCACGACGTAGGGCGGCGGTCCGTCGTCGCCGTCGAAGGCCTCCCGCTGGCGGAGGGGGCGCAGCAGGCTGGCCACGCTCCCGGTCAGCTGGGCGCGGGCCACGTGGGTGCGCACCAGCTGCGTCACCTCGGGGGACAGCGGGGCGAAGTGGGGCGTGGGGCGGCCGAACAGCCAGCCCTGGGCCAGCGGGACGCCGAGCCGGGCGAAGACGGCGAGCTCGCCCACGGTCTCCACGCCCTCGGCGAGCAGCCAGGCGTCGATCCGGCTGGCGAAGGTGCCCACCATCTCCGCCAGCGCGGCCTTCACCGGGTCGGTGTCGGCACCGGCGACCAGGGCCCGGTCCAGCTTGACCAGCTGCGGGCGCACCTCGGCGAGCTGCTGCAGGCCGGCGTGACCGGAGCCGGCGTCGTCGATGGCGATCAGCGCACCGCGGCCGCGCAGCGCGGCGGTCTGCTCCCGCAGTGCCGCGAGGTCCGGGGTGGGCATGGGCTCGGTCAGCTCGACGACCACCCGGCGCAGCGTGGCCGGCTGGGCGAGGGCGGCGGCGACCGGCGCGGTGCCCAGCAGGTGCGGGCTGACGTTGACGGTCAGGAAGGTGGTGGGCGGCAGGTCCGGCAGGGCAGCCAGGGCCTTCCGCAGGGCGAGCGCCTCCAGCTCGGCGCCCAGGCCGGCTTCGGCGGCAGCGGCGAACCACACGTCCGGGGAGGCGGTGCCCGGGAACCGCGCGAGCGCCTCGTACCCGGCGACCGTGGCCGAGGCCAGGTCGACGATCGGCTGGAAGACGACGGTCAGGTCCTCCTCGCCCGCGAGCAGCGGGCGGCAGTCCCAGCGGTCCGGGAGGGTCGACGTCACCTCTCCTGGATCGGCTGCACCGCCGACCTGCTTGAGGCCGCCCGCGGGGGACACCGCTCCGGCCGCCGGTGCCGGGCCTGAGCTGCCGGACGTGCCAGCATGGTGCAGCCCGCCACGAGCAGGGCGTGCCGGCGGCCGCCGGCACCCGTGTCCGGCCTGGCCGGCGCCAGCAGGGGGAGGTTGCCAGTCGTGCCCGCACCGAGCACGCCTGCCGAACCGGACCCGCTGGCCGACCCGGCCCGGGTCGCGGTGGCCCGACGGCTGGTCGCCGAGCTGCCCGGGAGTGCGCCGTTCGACCGGCTGGCCCACCTGGCCAGCCGGCTGCTGGCCGTCCCGACGGTGCAGGTCGTGCTGCTCACCGACGTCGCGGTGCGGGTCGGTGGCTGCGGCCGGCCGACGGCGCTGGGCTCGGCCACCCCGCTGGACCAGGTGCCCGGCAGCGTCGCCGCACGCCTGCGGGCACCGCTGGTGGTGCCCGATGCCGCCACCGACCCGCGGGTCGCCGGACAGCCGGCGGTGGCCTCCGGCGAGGTCCGCAGCTGCCTGTCCGTGCCGCTGGTGCTCGCCGCCGGCGACGTGGTGGGTGCGCTGACCCTGCTCTGCCCGGAGCCCCGGTCCTGGAGCGAGGACGACGTCGTCCTCGCCGGGGAGGTGGCCGCCACCGTCGTCACCGAGCTGGAGCTGGTCGCCGCCTCGATCGCGGTGCGCTCCTCGCTGGGCCGGCTGGAGCTGACGCTGGAGGCCAGCGAGGTCGGCAGCTGGGAGCGCGACCTGCGCACCGGGGTCACCACCTGGGACGAGCGCAACGCCGCGATCTTCGGGCTCCCGGGCCCGTTCGTGCTCTACGGCGACGAGGAGATGGCGCAGCGGGTCCACCCCGGCGACCACGGCGCCCTGCAGCAGGCGATGGACGTGGCCCTCACCGGCACGGGTGAGTTCGTCGTCGAGATGCGGGTGCTGCGGACCGATGGCGAGGTGCGCTGGACGGTCTCCCGGGGCCGGGTGGGCCGGGACCAGTCGGGTGCGCCGGTGCGCCTGATCGGCACCACCGTCGACGTCACCGAGACGCGGCAGCAGGCGCAGCTGCGGCTGGCCGCGGTCCAGCGCGCCGCGGTGATCGCCGAGGTCGCTGCCGAGCTGGCCAACGCCGACCGGATGTCGGAGCTGGCCGAGGCGGCCCTGCGTGGCGCGGCCGTGCTCGGCGCCGACGCCAGTGCGCTGGCCGTCTTCGCCGCCGGCCGCGGCCCGCTGCGGCTGCACATGACCCGCCGCCTCGTCGACGCCGTCGAGTCGCGCACCGACGCCGTCCTGTCCGACGAGGGCGTGGAGCTCCCGCTGGACGACGAGCTCCCCACCCAGTACGTGGCCCGGCACGGGGAGCTGGTGCTGCTGGGCGACCGGGCGGCGGCGGTGGCCCGTTTCCCGCGGATGGCCCACGTCGGTGACCTGGTCGGGGTCCGGGCCCTCGCCGCGCTGCCGGTGCGGCTGGAGGGCCGGCTGCTGGGGAGCTTCACCGCGGTGTGGGCCGAGGACCACGCCTTCACCCCCGAGGACCTCGAGCTGCTCCATGCGCTCACCGCCCAGATCGGGCTGAGCGTCTCCCGGCTGCACGCGGACGCCCAGCGGGACGCCGCACTGGCCGAGATGGCCGCGGCCAACGTCCGGCTGGAGCTGCTGGCCGAGGTCGGCCGGGTGCTCTCCGGGACCCTGGAGATCACCGAGCAGCTGGGCCGGCTGGCCGAGCTGGTGGTGCCTGCGCTCGGCGACTGGTGCTGGGTCGTCGTCACCGACGAGCACGGCCGGATGCGCCAGCTGGCCTCGGCGCACCGCGACCGCTCCAGGTCGGCAGAGCTGGCCGACTACGTGCGCGGGATGGTCGGCGGGATGACCGAGCACGCCGCCGCCCGGGTGGTCACCCGCACCGGACGGCCGCTGCGGGTGCCCGGCCTGGACGCCGCCTACGTCGCGCGGGCGCTGCCGGACCCCGTGGCCCGCGAGCAGCTGGCCCGGCTGCACCCCGACTCCGGCATCGTCGTGCCGCTGGTCAGCCGCGGGCGCACCCTCGGGGCGCTGGGCCTGTACGTGAGCGCCGAGCGGGGCCGGCACACCGACGTCGAGCTGGACACCGCCCTGGAGCTCGGGCGGCGGGCCGGGGTGGCGCTGCAGCAGGCCCGGCTGTTCGGTCAGCAGCGGCAGCTGGCCGAGACCCTGCAGCGCAGCATGCTGACCGCGCCGCCCGCACCGGACCACTGCCAGATCGCCGTCCGGTACGTGCCGGCCGCGGCCGGGGCCGAGGTCGGCGGCGACTGGTACGACGCCTTCGTCCAGCCCGACGGGGCGACCATGCTGGTGATCGGGGACGTCGTCGGGCACGACAGCCGGGCGGCGGCGGCGATGGGCCAGCTGCGCGGGCTGCTGCGCGGCATCGGGCACCACACCGGCGGCACCCCGGCGGAGGTGCTCGCCGGCCTCGACCGGGCGAGCTCCGGGCTGGACCTCGACGTGATGGCCACCGCGCTGATCGCCCGGCTGGAGGAGGACTCCCCGGAGCTGTCGGCTGCCCAGACCCGCGTCCGCTGGGCGACCGCCGGGCACCCGCCGCCGGTGCTGCTGAGCGCGGACGGGGAGGTGACCGTCCTGGACGGCGGCGACCCGGACCTGCTGCTCGGGGTCGACCCGGACACCGTGCGCAGCGACCGGGTCGCGGTCATCGGCCGCGGTGGCACCCTGCTGCTCTACACCGACGGCCTGGTGGAGCGGCGCGACCGGGACCTGGACGCCGGGGTCGCGGAGCTCTGCCGGGTGCTGGCCGGGCTCACCGAGCTGCCGCTGCAGCAGCTGTGCGACCGGCTGCTGCAGCGGATGTACCTGCCCGACACCGAGGACGACGTCGCGCTGCTGGCGGTCCGGCTGCACCCGCAGGACGCGCCGCGGCCGGCCGAGGCCGGCCCGCAGCGCGTCCCACCGGGGATCGAGCCGGCCCCGGACGCCGACCCGGCGGCGGCCGGCCCCGCCTGACGGCCGCAGGGACCACCGAGATGGCCATCGAGGGTCCTCTTACTGGGCGGGGGCCATCTCCAGGTCGGTCGCGGTGGCGTCCTGCTGGGGCTGGGCCCCACCGGCGCGCAGCGCGGCGTCGTGCGCGGCCATCGTCTCCTGCCGGCCGGGCTCCTCGGCCACGATCGCGCAGTTGAGCCAGGCCTCGGGGACGGCGAAGGCGTCGACCAGGGTGCGCATGTGCGGCCGCAGCTCCTTGAGCAGGTCGTTGACCACCCCGGTGAGGGCCTTGGCCCGGGTAGGGGTGAGCCGGCCGTGCTCGAGGAACCAGCCCTTGTCGGCCTCGATGGTGCTCAGCGCGTAGAGGTCGCAGACCCGGGCCAGCAGCGCCTTCGCGGCCGGGTCGGGAGTGCGCTCGATGCCGGCGACGAAGGCCTCCAGCACCACCCGGTCGATGTGCGCCTCGGCCGCGGCGAGCACGTGGTCCTGCACGTCGTTGAAGATCTCGAACGGCCGGTCCTTCTTGGCCGCGGCGCCGCCGCGCAGCCGCCGGATCGCGCTCTCCAGGACGTGCTTCTCGCGGTCCTCGAACGCGGCCAGCTGCCAACCTCGGTCCAGCATCGAGACGTCCTCGTCCCGGCCGGGCACGGCGTCGACCAGTCGCTGGATCAGCCCGCGGGCCGCCGTCCGCTCCAGCACCGTCTCGCGCACCTGCTCGGCGACGAACGCGGCCCGGCCCCAGCCGTCCAGTGAGCCGAACGCGTCCCGGTAGCCGGTGAGCAGGCCCTTGGCGACCAGCTGCATCAGCACGGTGTTGTCGCCCTCGAAGGTGGTGAAGACGTCGGTGTCGGCCTTGAGCGTGGGCAGCCGGTTCTCCGCCAGGTAGCCAGCCCCGCCGCAGGCCTCGCGGCACAGCTGGATGGTCCGGGTGGCGTGCCAGGTGGTCACGGCCTTCAGCCCGGCCGCCCGGGACTCCAGCTCGCGCTGCGCGGCCTCGTCGACGTCCTCGCTCCCCAGCACGTCGTGCATGGTGGCGGTCAGCTCCTCCTGCGCGAAGCTCAGGGCGTAGGTCTTCGCCAGCGCCGGCAGCAGCTTGCGCTGGTGCACCAGGTAGTCGTTGATCACGACCTCCCGGTCCTCGCCGGGGGCGGAGAACTGGCGCCGGGTGTCGCCGTAGCGGACGGCGATCTCCAGGGCCACCTTCGTCGCTGACCCGGCCGAGCCGCCGACGCTGACCCGCCCGCGCACCAGGGTGCCGAGCATGGTGAAGAAGCGCCGGGTCTCGTTCTCGATCGAGCTGGTGTAGGTCCCGTCGGCGGCCACCTGGCCGTAGCGGTCGAGCAGCATGTCGCGCGGCACGGTGACGTGGTCGAAGGTCAGCCGCCCGTTGTCCACCCCGAGCAGCCCGGCCTTGGGGCCGTCGTCGCCGATCGTCACGCCGGGCACCGGGGCACCGTCGGCGTCCCGGATCGGGACGAGGAACGCGTGCACGCCCTTCCCCTCAGGTGCCTGTCCCTCGCCCTGGGTGACCAGCTGGGCGAAGACGACGGCCATCCGGCCGTCCTTCGCGGCGTTGCCGATGTAGTCCTTGCGGGCGGCCTCGTGCGGGGTGTGCAGGTCGAAGGTCTGCGTGGCCGGGTCGTAGGTGCAGGTGGTGCGCAGCTGCTGGACGTCGGAGCCGTGGCCGGTCTCGGTCATCGCGAAGCAGCCGGGCAGTGCGAAGCTCATGATGTCGGGCAGGTACCGGTCGTGCTGGCGCTTGGTGCCCAGCGCCTGCACCGCACCGCCGAACAGCCCCCACTGCACGCCGGCCTTGACCATCAGCGACAGGTCGGCCTGGGCGAGCATCTCGATGGCGGTGACCGAGCCGCCGGCGTCGTCCGCGCCGCCGTACTCGACGGGGAAGCCGAGGGAGACCCGGCCGGTGGTGGCCAGCTCCGCCGCCAGCGCGGTGATCCGTTCCCGCGCCTCGGTCATCGACTCGCCGTACACGGGGGCGTACCGGGCATCGCCGAGCTGCTCGCGGCTGTCCCGGCGGACCTGGGCCCAGCGGCCGTCGAGGACCTCGGTGAGCCGTGCGGCGTCGACCGGCGTCAGGGGGGTGGGGGTGCTGGTCATGATTCCTCCATCGGACTCGCGGGGGTCTGGGTTGAGGGCTCCGGGGTGACGACGCCACGCAGGCCCAGCCAGGCCAGGTCGGTGAGGTGGGTCGCCAGCTCGGCGCGGGGCATGGGGCGGTCCGCGCGCAACCACCAGTCGGCGGCGGCCCGGACCAGGCCGATCACGCCGTGCCCCCAGGGGGCGGCCGCGGCGGTGTCCCGTCCCGCGCTGGTCAGCGCTGCGCCGACCAGCGCACCCACCTCGTCGCCGACCAGGTCGGACAGGCTGCTGATCGGGTCGGCGTCGACCGGGTGGTCGACGAGCGCCTGCCCGACCACGAACCGGTAGACCTCCGGGTCGGCCTCGATGAAGGCCAGGTAGGTCTCCACGGCGGCGGTCACCATCTGCCGCGGGTGGTCGCTGCTGCCCATCGCCTCGCGCAGCTTGCGGGT
Organism: Modestobacter sp. VKM Ac-2984; assembly: GCF_026967985.1. Classification (GTDB taxonomy): domain Bacteria; phylum Actinomycetota; class Actinomycetes; order Mycobacteriales; family Geodermatophilaceae; genus Modestobacter. The sequence continues at coordinate 143,850 of NZ_JAPVBJ010000006.1, forward strand.
GAGCTGGGCCGCCACCCGTGCACAGACGGCGACGTAGAGCTCGCTGCGGTCGGCGAAGTGCCGGTAGACGACGGTCTTGCTGGTGCCGGCCTCGGCCGCGATCTCCTCCATGCCCACGCCGGCGCCGTGCTTGCCGACCGCGGCGAGCGTGGCGTCGACCAGCTGCTCGCGGCGCGCGCGGCGGTGCTCGTCCCAGCGGGAGTCCCGCCGATCCCGCCGGCCGGCCGCCGTCTCCATGTTCACGACACCGACGGTACCTGATACTCTCGGTACCGTTCAGTCTGTCCCGCATCGACTGCCCCCGAGGGGCCAAAGTCGCGACTTTGGCCCCTCGGGTGTTCCTGGAGGTCCCCATGGCACCGCAGACTCGGAAGGCCGCGATCGTCGGCGGCAACCGCATCCCGTTCGCCCGCTCCAACGGCGCCTACGCCCGGGCGAGCAACCAGGACATGCTCACCGCCACCCTCGACGGGCTCGTCGCCCGTTTCGGGCTGCAGGGTCAGCAGGTGGGTGAGGTGGCCGCCGGCGCCGTCCTGAAGCACGCCCGCGACTTCAACCTCACCCGGGAGAGCGTGCTGGGCTCCCGGCTGTCGGCCGCGACGCCGGCCTACGACGTCCAGCAGGCCTGCGGCACCGGCCTGGAGGCGGCCGTCCTGGTCGCCAACAAGATCGCCCTGGGGCAGCTCGAGTCCGGCATCGCCGGGGGCGTCGACACCACCTCCGACGCGCCGATGGCGCTGAACGAGGACATGCGGCGGGTGCTGCTGGCGGTCAACAACGCGAAGACGCTGCAGCAGCGGCTCTCGGCGCTGGCGGGGATCCGGCCCGGGCAGCTGGTCCCCGAGGTCCCCCGCAACGCCGAGCCGCGCACCGGCCTGGCGATGGGCGACCACGCAGCCATCACCGCCGCGGAGTGGGAGATCGGCCGGGAGGAGCAGGACGAGCTCACCGTCCGCTCGCACCACAACCTCGCCGCGGCCTACGACCGTGGTTTCTTCGACGACCTGGTGACGCCGTTCCTCGGCCTCACCCGCGACCAGAACCTGCGCCCGGACACCTCGGTGGAGAAGCTGGCGAAGCTGAAGCCGGTGTTCGGGCAGGGCGAGGGCGCCACGATGACGGCGGGCAACTCCACCCCGCTGACCGACGGTGCCTCCGCCGTCCTGCTCGCCTCCGACGAGTGGGCCGCCGAGCACGACCTGCCGGTGCTGGCCCACCTGGTCGACGCGCAGACCGCCGCCGTCGACTACGTGCACGGCGGCGAGGGGCTGCTGATGGCCCCGGCCTACGCGGTGCCGGTGCTGCTGGCCCGCAACGGGCTGACCCTGCAGGACTTCGACTTCTACGAGGTCCACGAGGCGTTCGCCTCCACGGTGCTCGCGACGCTGAAGGCCTGGGAGAGCCCCGAGTACTGCAAGGAGAAGCTCGGGCTGGACGCGCCGCTGGGCTCGATCGACCGGGCCAAGCTCAACGTGCACGGCTCGTCGCTGGCCGCCGGGCACCCCTTCGCCGCAACCGGTGGCCGGATCGTCGCGACGCTGGCCAAGACGCTGCACGAGGCAGGACCCGGCAAGCGCGGCCTGATCTCCATCTGCGCCGCCGGTGGCCAGGGCGTCGTCGCCATCCTCGAGTCCTGATCCCCGCCCCCTGCGAGTGCACGTCCCTGAGGAGAAACCCATGAGCGACTGGTACCGCGACTTCGCCAACTCCGGCCTCGGCACGACCATCACCAAGCAGCTGGGCCTGCCCCGCCCGGCGGAGCTGCGCCGGTACGAGCCCGGGCAGCCGCTGCTCCCGGGCCCGGCGGTGGTCGGGTCGGCCGGCGAGGGCCGGCTGCGGGAGGAGGTCACCGGACTGCTGCGCGACGCCGGGGTGACCGTCGTGTCCCCGGTCGCCGCCGACGGCTCGACCGACGGGGAGCGGCTGGCAGCGGTCCTGCTCGACGCCACCGGGCTGACCGGTCCGGCCGACCTGGCCGCGGCCCACGACTTCCTCGCCCCCGCGCTCAAGCGGTTGCGGCCGTCGGGCCGGGTGCTGGTGCTGGCCGACCCGCCGGCGGAGACGTCGTCCCCGGCCCAGGCGGCCGCCCGGCAGGCGCTGGAGGGGCTGGTCCGCTCGCTGGCCAAGGAGCTGCGCAGCGGCTCGACGGCGAACCTGGTGCACGTGCCCCTGGGCGCGGAGGCCTCGCTGGCCAGTCCGCTGCGGTTCTTCCTCTCCGGCCGGTCGGCCTACGTCGACGGCCAGGTGCTCGCCGTCACGACCGCCGACCTGCCCACCGGCGAGGACGTCGACCGGCCGCTGGCGGGCAAGGTCGCCGTGGTGACCGGGGCCGCGCGCGGGATCGGTGCGGCCATCGCCCGGGTGCTGGCCCGGGACGGCGCCCACGTCGTCGCCGTCGACGTGCCGGCGGCCGGGGAGCAGCTGGCCGAGGTCGCCAACGAGGTCGGCGGGACGGCGGTGGCGCTGGACATCACCGGCGCCGACGCCGGCCCGCGGCTGGCCGCCCAGCTGGTGGCCCGGCACGGCGGGGTGGACGTCGTCGTCCACAACGCCGGCATCACCCGGGACAAGCTGCTGGTCAACATGGACGCCGCCCGGTGGAACTCGGTGATGGCGGTGAACCTGCAGGCGCAGCTGGACATCACCCAGGCGCTGCTGGACACCGAGGGGGCGCTGAAGCCGGGGGCCCGGGTGGTCAGCGTGAGCTCGCAGTCCGGCATCGCCGGCAACCGCGGGCAGACCAACTACGCGGCCTCCAAGGCCGGGGTCATCGGCATGGTGCGCAGCTGGGCGCCGGAGTTCGCCGAGCGCGGGGCCACGATCAACGCCGTCGCGCCGGGGTTCATCGTCACCGAGATGACCGCGACGATGCCGCTGGGCACCCGCGAGGTCGGCTCCCGGCTCAACTCGCTGCAGCAGGGGGGCCTGCCGGTCGACGTCGCCGAGACGATCGCCTGGCTGGCCCAGCCGGGCAGCGCCGGGGTCAACGGCCAGGTCGTCCGGGTCTGCGGCCAGTCGCTGCTGGGGGCCTGACGTGACGCGCACCGTGCTCGACGCCCCGCCGGCGATGCCGGCCCTGTTCGCCCGGGCCGCGCTCACCGCGCGTGGCCGGGGCGGCGACCTGCCCGACACCCGGCTGGCCCGGGTCGGCGTCGAGGTCGATCCGGCGCACCTGGCGGACTACGCCCGGGTCTGCCGGTTCCCGCTCGCCGACAGCCTGCCGGTGACCTACCCGCACCTGCTCGCCTTCCCGCTGCAGGTGGCGCTGATGACCGACCGGGCGTTCCCGCTCGCACTGCCCGGTCTGGTGCACGTGCGCAACCGGATCGAGCAGCTCGCGCCGATCGGCACCGGCTCTGCGCTGGACGTCGAGGTGTGGGCCGAGCGGTTCGCCACGCACCGCAGCGGGGCGACCGTCGACCTGGTGGCGTCGGTGCGCAGCGGCGGCGACGAGGTGTGGCGTGGCCGGTCGACCTACCTGGCCCGCGGGGCGAGTGCGCCGGAGGGTGCGCCGGAGGCCGACGTCGAGGTCCCGGTGGGCGAGGTCGAGCGGGTCAGCGCCCGCTGGCGGGTGCCCGACGACGCCGGACGGCGGTACGCGAAGGTCTCCGGCGACGTGAACCCGATCCACCTCTCCGGGCTGACCGCCAAGGCGTTCGGCTTCAAGCGGGCGATCGCGCACGGGATGTGGGTGAAGGCCCGGGGCCTGGCAGCGCTGTCCGGGCGGTTGCCGGACGCGGTGAGCGTGGACGTCGGCTTCCGCAAGCCGCTGTTCCTGCCCTCGACCGTCGCCCTCGCCACCTCGCCCGTGGACGGCGGCTGGGACTGGGCCGTCCGCGGCGAGAAGAGCGGCGTCGAGCACGTGGTGGGCGTCGTCCGCCCGGTGTGACCGAGGACCCGGACGACGATCCGAGTCGATCCGTGCGGCCGCGCCGTCCAGGAGCGGCGGCGCGCCTCACCAGTGCCCATCCGTCACACCGACCGCGTCGTGCGCGGAGAACCCCCGCCGGGCACCTAGCCTCCCGGAGAGCAAGGTGCAGCCGAGCGAACCGGGGGAGTTCATGGCCGACCCGGAGTGGCGCCGCGAGAACGACATCGAGGACACCCAGCGCTGGCAGCGGATCCCGGACCTGGTCCCGGTGCCGCCGGCCGGGGGCACGGTCGCCGCTGGGGCGCGGATCGCCGTGGCCGAGCCCCGGAGGACGCCGGAGTGGCTGTTCGACTCGGAGCCCTCCACCGGGGACGAGCCCGAGGACGAGGCCCTGGAGGAGCACGAGCACGGGTCGACTCCGCAGAAGGTGCGGGAGCCGGTCTGGCTGGTGCTGACCCGCGGGGCCGGCGAGCTGATGGTGACCGTGGGGCTGGTCCTGCTGCTGTTCGTCGTCTACGAGGTCTACGTCACCGATCTGCTCAACGACCGCCGGCAGGACCAGCTGACCGAGGAGATCCGCGACGTCTGGGCAGACGCCCCGGAGCCCACGGCCGTGCTCCCGGTGCTCGTCGAGCCGGCGGCCGGCGAGCCGCTGGCGGTGCTGCGCATCCCGCGGCTGGGCGAGGACTACCAGCAGGTCGTCCTGCAGGGGACCGACGAGGCCCAGCTGTCGCAGGGACCGGGGCACTACGCCGGGACGGCGATGCCCGGGCAGCCCGGCAACCTGGCCGTGGCCGGGCACCGGGTGGGCAAGGGATCCCCGTTCATGGACCTGGACCAGCTCCGGCCGGGGGACCCGATCGTGATGGAGACCGCGGACGCGTGGTTCGTGTACCGGGTGCTCGGCGACCCGGCCACCGGCGACTTCACCACCGACCCCAGCGGGATCCCCGGCCAGCAGATCGTCCGGCCGTCCGACGTCGACGTCATCGCCCCGACGCCGGGCGCTGCCGGTGTGGCGCCGTCGGGGACGTACCTGACCCTGACCACCTGCCACCCGAAGTACTCCGCGCGGCAGCGCCTGATCGTGCACGCCGGCCTGGACGGCGCCCCGGTCGCCAAGGTCGATGCGCCCGACGGCCCGCCGGCGCTGCTCGAGGGCGGAGAGGACTCCTGATGTACGGCTGGATCTGGCGCAGCCTCCCGGGTGGGCGGACGAGCAAGGCGCTGCTCTCCCTGTTCCTGGTGCTCGCCGTCTGCGCGTTGCTGCTGCTCGTCGTCTTCCCGTGGGCGGAGCCGATGCTCCCGTGGAACGACGTGACCATCGACCAGTGAGCCGCCCGGCGAGGTGACGCGCCCACGCCGTGGGCGTCAGCCGAGCGCGGCCAGCACCGCGTCCAGCACCCGGTCCGGGCCGAAGCGGACCACGTCGTCGGCGACCAGGCCGGTCTCCGCCTCCGCGGCGGCCACCGCGGCCCGTGCGTCGTCGTCGGAGAGCCCGGCGGTGTTCAGCGCGATCGCGGCGACCGGTGCCGGCCGCACCCAGCCGGCCGCCTGCTCGTAGCCGCTGACGATCCCGGCCAGCGGCGGCAGGGCCGTCTGCGGGTAGTCGGCGATCGCGGTGCGCCCGGCCCGGTGGCAGAGCACCAGCGCGTCGGCCGACGCACCGTGCAGCAGGCCGAGGGTGACCCCTGAGTAGGCGGGGTGGTAGATCGAGCCCTGCCCCTCCAGCCAGAGCAGGTCCCCGCGGGTGGCGCCCTCGCGGACCAGCCGGTCGGCGGCGCCGGCCACGTAGTCCGACACCACCGAGTCCACCGCGATGCCCCAGCCGGAGATGGCCACCCCGGTCTGGCCGGTGGCCACGAAGACCGAGGCCAGCGACCGGTCCCGGGCGGCGCGGTCCAGCTCCAGGACGACGCTCATCTTGCCGATCGCGCAGTCCGAGCCCACGGTGTGCACCACCCGGGCGGCCACCGGCTCGCTGCCGGGCACGTCCAGGTCGTCGGGGGCCGCCCGCAGGTCGCGGATCTGCGCCCCGTGCTCGGCGGCGAGGGCGGCGAGCGTGGGGTCGGTGCGCAGGTCGGTGTGCAGCCCGGCCTCGACGTGCATCCCCAGCCGCAGGGCGTCGGCGAGCACCGCACGCCAGGCCGGGGTCAGCCGGCCGCCCAGCGGGGCGACCCCCAGCAGCACGGTGGTGGCGCCGAGCGCGGCCGCCGCCGCCACGTCGGGGACGACGGGGGCCGGGTGGTCGCAGAACGGGACGACGTCGACCGCACGGCGCCCGGCGTGCACCTCGTCCACGACGCAGACCACCTCGCGCGGGCCGTAGCGGAGCACCCCGTGGGCGGTCTTGGCGTAGGACTCGGCGAGCTGGCCGGCGGTGAGCACCGCCAGCCGTTCGGTGCTGACCTGATCACCGTCGCTGCTCATCGGGCCTCCGTCGGTGCTCATCGGGTCTCCGCCGGGGTGAGGCCCAGCCCGGGTGCGTCGGGCAGCACGACCCGGCCGGCCGAGAACCCCAGCCCGGTGAACGGCTCGTCGGCGACCAGCAGGTGCCCGTCCAGGTCCACGAGGTCGGCCAGCGGGCCCAGCTGGGCGGCCTGGGCGATGCCGAGCTGGGACTCGATCATGCAGCCGAGCATGACCCGCAGCCCCAGCGCCGCCGCGGCGTGCACCATCCGGTGGGCCTCCCGGATCCCGCCGCACTTGGCCAGCTTCACGACGATGCCGTCCGCGAGGCCCGCCGCCGGGGCGACCGAGCCGAGATCGGTGCAGCTCTCGTCGAGGAAGACCGGCAGCCGGTCGGGGAGCTCGCGATAGCGGGCGTAGGCGTCCAGGTCGGCGCGCGAGAAGGGCTGCTCGATCATCTCCACGCCCAGCTGCCGCAGCTGCGGCAGCAGTTCACGGACGCCGTCCAGCGTCCAGCCCTCGTTGCCGTCGACCCGCAGCCGCGCCGGGGAGACCTCCCGGATCGCGGCCAGCCGCGCCAGGTCGTCCGGGCCGCCGACCTTGACCTTGTAGACCTCGAACCCGGGCGCCCGGCGCACCCGGTCGACGGTCTCCTCGACGGTGGAGATGCCGATCGTGAAGCTGGTCGGGGGCTGGACGCCGTCCAGGCCGAGCATCCGCCACACCGGCAGCCCGGCGTGCCGGCCGGCCCAGTCGTGCGCCGCGCCGTCCAGCGCCATCTTCGCGCCCTGCGGGCCGTCCCAGGCGCGGAGCCGGCGGGCGATCCCCTCCAGGTCCCGCAGGTCGTGCCCGAGCAGGTCCGCGCCGTGGTCCTGCACCGCCGCCGCCATGCCGGCCACCGACTCGCCCGCGTAGGCGACCGGGGCGCCCTCGCCGTGGCCGGTCACGCCGCCGGCCTCGACCCGGACGACGAGGACCTCCTCCGTGTCGGTCGAGGAGCGGGCGATGGTGAAGGTGTCCCGCAGGCGCAGCTCCTGCGGCCAGCAGGTCACGGCCACGGTGTCGCGGGCCATCGGCATCGCTCCTCGTCGGCAGATCGCTCCGGGCGGCGGACCCCCACCCTGGCCGGGCGATCGGAGCTTGGCAAACCTGGTCTCCGCCGGGCCGGCGTGGCAGGGTCGTCCCCCCACCGGAACGAGACAGGTCCCGCACCGCGTCGAGTCGAGCAGGTGAGCCGCATGGCCGGTACGCCCCACCAGACGTCCTCCACCCCTGGGCTGATGGGCGGGAGGTACGGCCGCTACGTCCTGCCCGCCGTGGTCTTCCAGTCGGTGCTCATCGGCGGCGGCTACGCCACCGGCCGGGAGGTCGTGCAGTACGGCGCGCGGTTCGGTGCGCTCGGGCTGTGGAGCATCGCCGCCGTCCTGCTGGGCTTCGCGCTGATGTCCGGGCTCGCCTACGAGTTCGCCCGGACCTTCCACGTCTACAACTACCGGTCGTTCATGAAGGCGCTGATCGGGCCGTTCTGGCTGGCCTTCGACGTCCTCTTCCTGATCATGGTCGTCATCGTGATCGCGGTGATGGCCGCGGCCGCCGGCACGATCGGCGAGCAGACCATCGGACTGCCCGGATGGGTCGGCGTCGTCCTGGTCATCGGCGCCGTGGCGTTGTTCAACTTCTACGGCGGTGCCTTCATCGAGAAGGCCAAGTCGGTCGGCACCGTCGTCCTCTACGTCGCCTACCTCGCCTTCGCCGTCACCGTGCTGACCCAGCGCTGGGGCGACACCACCGACACCCTGATGAGCGGGACCTCCTCCTACAGCGAGGGGGCCACGGCGCTGGCCGCGATCGGGGTCGGGCTGCTGTACGTGGGCTACAACCTGACGGTCATGCCCGCCGTGCTCTTCACGCTGCACCGCCAGCAGCGCCGCCGGGACGCCGTCCTCGGGGGCCTGGTCACCGGGGTGCTGTCGACCATCCCGTTCGTGCTCACCTACCTGTGCCTGCTGGCCTTCTACCCGGACGACGACGTGCTCGGCGCCGAGGTGCCCTGGCTGGTCATGCTGCAGTCGGTCGGCGGGCCGGTGCTGGTCGCGGTGTTCGCCGCGGTGGTCATCTTCACCCTGATCGAGACGGCGACCGGCTCGACCCACGCCATCGTGGACCGGGTCGACGACACCCTCGCCGAGCTGGGCCGGCGCCGGCTCACCCGGCTGCAGTCGGCGCTGTTCACCGGAGGGGTCGTGCTGGCCGGTGCACTGCTGTCCCAGGTCGGCATCATCGCCCTGGTCGCCCGGGGGTACACGCTGATGGCCTACGGCTTCATCGCCGTCTTCGCGCTGCCGCTGCTGACCATCGGCGTCTGGCGCATCGCGCGGGCCCACCGGTCGGGCTCGTCTCCGCGCCAGGACGCCCCGGCGCCGTCCTGAGGTCTCTCACATGCTGCGGCGCGCCTTGAGCAGCGGCGGACGGCCGTCGGGGTCGATGACGTAGCGGTAGAGGGGCGCGGCCAGCAGGCGTTCCCGCAGGGGCGGGCGCTCGACGTGGTGGGCCCGCAGCCGGCCGGGGGGCCGGGGTCCGTGACGCCCGCCGGCGTGCCAGGCGTCCAGGGCGGCGGCGCACTCCCGGAACACCGCCACCGCCCGCTCCGGGTCCAGCAGCTCACCGTCGGCGTCGGCCCGGCCGAGGTGTTCGCGCATCAGCTCCAGCCGCAGTTCCCGGGCGAAGCGGCGGGCTCCGTCCCCGTGCCCGCCCGGGTCGGTCGGTTCCCGAGGGTCCCGCTCGCTGTCGAGCACGGCCGCGGTCAGCTCCGAGTCGTGGGTCCAGGACCGGCGGTTGAAGTTGTCGCTGCCGACCGTGGCCCACACGTCGTCGACCACGCAGACCTTGGCGTGCACGTAGACCGGGTTGCCCCGCGCGTTCTCCACGTCGAAGACCTGCACCCGGTCCCCACCGGCGGCTCGGACCATGTCCAGGGCCCGGTCCTGCCCGACGGCCGCCGGCAGGATGCTGACCGGGCTGCTCTTGTCCGGGTGCCGGGGCACGACGACCACCAGGTGCAGCCGGGGCCGGGCGCGCAGCGCCTCGGCGAACACCCGGGCGACGTCGGTGGACCACATGTACTGGTCCTCCACGTAGACCAGGCGCTCGGCCCGGGCCAGCGCCTTGGCGTACCCGCGGGCCACGCTCCGCTCGCCCTCCGGGGCGAACGGGTACCCGGGCCAGCGGTTGGGGTAGGTGCGCAGCAGCTGGACCGCGCACGACCCCTCACCCGGCGGCGCCGGCAGCGCCTCGGGCAGGGACGACGGCGTCCGGTCCTGCCCGCGGAGCAGGTCCGGCAGCACGTGCCACGGCATCCGGGACAGCGCCGCCGGGTCCTCCCACCGCTCCCGGAACACCGTCTCGACCTCGCGCACGACCGGCCCGCGCAGCTCGGCCTGCACGTCGTGCCACGCCGGGGTGTCGCCGTAGGCCTCGGCGAAGGGCCGGGGCTGTGGATCGCCCCCGTGGGCCGCGTCGTCCCGGCGGCTGTGCGCCACGTCGATCCCACCGACGAACGCGACGTCGTCGGCCGGACGGTCGCGGTGCCGGACGACGACGAACTTCTGGTGGTGGCTGCCCATCGGCCGGACCCGCTGGTCGAGCAGCACCTCCCCGCCGGTCTCGTTGACGTCCCGGGACAGGCCCCGGTTCTCCTCCGCGGAGTAGCTCAGCGCCTCCACGTGCGACCGCCAGATCAGCCCCTTGACCAGGGCGCCGCGGCGGACGGCGTCGGACAGCGCCTTCCCCACCGTGAGCCCGTCGTCAGTGAGGAGCTCGTCGGTGTCGCCGCGCCAGCCGGCGAGGAAGACCACGTCGCCGCGCCCGGCGCCGGCGAGCGCGTCGGCCAGGGCGGGGAAGTAGGCGCGGCCGTGCACGATCGGCCGCACCCGGTTGCCCTCCGTCCACGGCCGCAGCCGGGTGGCGGCGTTGCCGCGCTCGGCGGCGGTGAGGAACCACGCCTCCGGACCGGCCGGCGCCGCAGGCGGCAGGTCGAGCGTGGTGTCCAGGCGGGCGGCCAGCTCGGCGCCGTCCGGAGCCCGGACGACCGGGACCGCGCCGACGGCACCGCTCGGCCCACCGCCGTCCTGCTCACCCCCGACCGGCAGGACCTGCCGCAGCGCGATCGCCTCCACCCGGTCCGGGTGCTGGCGGGCGAAGTCCTGGTAGATCTCCGGGTCGTGCTCGCCGTCGTCCCCCACGAGCACCCAACGGATCCCGGGCAGGTCGGTGGACAGCCGCTCCAGCGAGCTCCGCTTGTGAACCCGGCCGTCCCGGAACCAGGCGCGGGGCGTGATGCCCCAGTCGGTCATCAGCAGGGCCCCCGCCGGGAACCGGTTCCGGTCCAGGAAGCGGGCCACCGGCCCGGCCAGGTTCCACGGGCCGTTGCTGAGGTAGACCACGGGGGCGTGCGGGTGCTCCTGCACCAGCCGGGTGAGCAACAGGGCCATGCCCGGCACCACGGTGCGCCCGCTGCTGGACCGGGCGAAGGTCCGCCAGGCGGCCCGGAGCGGGTGCCGCAGCCCGGTCACCCAGATGGTGTCGTCGACGTCGCAGACCACCCCGCGGCGGGCGTCCGGCGCGGCGACGTGCACGGTCGCCCGAGCGGGCTCGCGCCCGGGCACGCGCAGCTCCACCTGCGCCGGTCCGGGCGGGAGGACCACGTCCAGGGTGACGTCGACGAGCCCGGCCGCGTCGGACCGGGCGGTCTGCCGCACGTCGCCCAGTGCGACCTCCACCTCACCACCGGGCTCCTCGAGGGTGAGGAACCGCCGCCAGCCCGGGATGTCCCGCCGGGCCCCCGGGTCGGTGCCGACCGGCGCCAGCAGCACCCGGCCCAGCACCCGGGCGCGGCCGCTGGCGCCGTAGCCGGGGAAGGTCAGCGCCGCCGGGTGCCAGCCCCGGCGTCGGGCCACCCGGGCCAGTTGGTCCCGCAGGCCGTTCTCCAGCCGGTAGGCGATCCCGATCAGCCGGCTGGGGGCATCGGCGGCCGGGTCGGCCGGGTCTGCTGCCGGACCGCTCCGCTCGCGGTGGGTCTGTGCGGTCATCCTGGCGGCTCCGTAGGTGGTGGCGTCCGTAGCTGGTGGTGCGGCCCACGGCACCGTGCAGCGCAGCACCGCGCGGGCCGGGGTGGGCGAGTCCTCAGTCCTATCGTGGAACCACCCGGTCCGCTCGGGCGTTGCGGCTGGCAGCGGTGCAGCCGGGTGCGGACGCCGGATCGACGACGACGAACAGGGGACCACGGTGAGCACGCGCTGCCCAGGGCCGCGCCATGACCGGAACCGGCGGGGACGCCGGTGATCGAGTGGCTGCTGCTCCTGGCAGCCGTCCTCCTCGTCGCCGCCAACGCGGTCTTCGTCGCGGCCGAGTTCTCCCTCATCGCCGCCGACCGGGTCGCCCTGGAACGGGAGGCGGCGGCCGGCGACCGACGGGCGGCCGGTGTGGTCGCGGCGATGCGCTCGCTGTCCACCCAGCTCTCCGGCGCCCAGCTGGGCATCACCGTGACCAGTCTGGTCGTCGGGTTCATCGCCGAGCCGTCGCTGGCCACGCTGCTGCGTGGACCGCTGGGGCTGACCGGGCTGGGCGACGGGGCGGTGACCGCGATCTCCGTCGGGGTGGCGCTCACCGTCGCCACCGGGGTGCAGATGGTCTTCGGCGAACTCGTGCCCAAGAACTGGGCGATCGCCGAGCCGACCCGGGTGGGGAAGTTCGTGGCCGGGCCACAGCGGGCCTTCACGACCGCGACCAGGCCGTTGATCACCTTCCTCAACGGGTCGGCGAACCGGTTGCTGCGCCTGATGGGCATCACCCCGACCGAGGAGCTCGCCTCGGCGCGGGCTCCGCAGGAGCTGGCGTCGCTGGTCAACCGGTCGGGGCAGGCCGGGACGCTGGACGTGGGCACGGCCGACCTCGTCGCCCGGTCCATCCAGTTCGGTGACCGGACGGCGGCCGACGTGATGACCCCCCGTCCGCGGGTGCGGTTCCTCCGCGCGGACCAGCCGGTCGCCGACCTGCTGGCGCTGGCCGCGTCCAGCGGGCACGCGCGCTTCCCGGTCGAGGGGGAGAGCGTCGACGACGTCGTCGGGGTGGTCCACTTCAAGCACGCGATGGCGGTGCCTGCGGCACAGCGGGCGACCCGCACGGTGGGCGAGGTGATGGTGCCGGTGCGCGCGGTGCCGGAGACCGTCGAGCTCGACCCGTTGCTGGAGACCCTCCGCGAGCCGGGGCTGCAGGTGGCCGTGGTGGTCGACGAGTACGGCGGCACCGCCGGCATCGTGACCCTGGAGGACCTCATCGAGGAGATCGTCGGCGAGATCGACGACGAGCAGGACGCTCCGGTCCACCGGCAGCGCCAGGCACCGGACGGGTCCTGGGTGCTCTCCGGCCTGCTGCGGCCCGACGAGGCCGGCGAGGCCGTCGGGCTGGAGCTGCCCGAGGGCGAGGGGACGGACACCCTCGGCGGGCTGCTGACCGAGCGGCTGGGCCGGCTGCCGCGGGTCGGCGACCGCGTCGTCCTGCCGGCCCGTGACGTCGCCCGTCCGGATCCCGACGGCGTCCCCGTGGCGACCGAGGTGGCGGTGACGGTGACCCGGCTGGACGGCCACCGGGTCGACCGGGTGCGGATGCGGCGCACCGGGGGCGCGACCGCGGCCGCAGCACGACCGACCGAGACGGCACGACAGACGGAGACGGAGACCGCCCGATGAGCGACACCGTGGCCATCCTGCTCGCGGTCTTCCTGCTGGCGGGGAACGCGTTCTTCGTGGGCGCCGAGTTCGCCCTGGTCTCCGCCCGGCGGACCCAGATCGAGCCGCGCGCGGCCGAGGGCGTGCGCGGTGCCCGGACGACGTTGAGGGCCATCGAGAACGTCTCGCTGATGATGGCCGGCGCCCAGCTGGGCATCACGGTCTGCTCGCTGGGGCTGGGCGCCGTGGGCGAGCCGGCCGTGGCGCACCTGCTCGAGGGGCCCTTCGCCGCGGCGGGCCTGCCCGAGGCCCTGGTGCACCCGATCGCGTTCGCCATCGCGCTCGCCGTCGTGGTCTTCCTGCACATGGTGCTGGGGGAGATGGTGCCGAAGAACATCTCGCTCGCCGGCCCGGAGCGGGCGGCGTTGCTCCTCGGGCCGCTGCTGTACTGGGTCGTCCGGGCCCTGCACCCGCTGATCTGGCTGCTCAACCAGGTGGCCAACCTGGTGCTGCGGGCGCTGCGGGTGACGCCGCAGGACGAGGTCAGCTCGACGTACACCCGGGACCAGGTGACCGGCCTGATCGGGGAGTCGCACCGCGAGGGCCTGATCGACGAGCGGGAGCACCAGCTGCTCACCGGTGCGCTGCAGTTCGACGAACAACGCACTGCCGACGTGGCGATCCCGACGGCGGACCTGGTCACCGTGCCGTCCGGGATCACCGTCGGCGAGCTCGAGGAGGTGTGCGCGGCCACCGGCTACTCCCGCTTCCCGGTGGTGGACGGCGACGGCGACCTCGAGGGCTACGTGCACCTCAAGGACTTCCTCGCCGTCCCGGTGGCGGAGCGGGACTCCCCGGTCGACCCGGCGCTCATCCGGCCCCTGGCCGGCGCGACGACCGACCAGGGGCTGCGGGACGTGCTGGCCACCATGCAGCGGGAGGGCGCCCACCTGGCGGTCGTCCGCGACGGCGACAGCGGACGCGCCGTGGGCGTGGTCGCCCTGGAGGACGTGCTGGAGGAGCTGGTCGGCGAGGTGCGGGACGCCGCGCAGACGGTGGCGGCCGGCCGCCGGTAGCGACGCCCGGGCCGGTCAGCTCCGGCGTGACCCCCGGGCGGACCGGTTGCGCCGGCCGGCGCCGCCACCGGTGTTCGCGGTCGGCGCGGGACGATCGCCCGTCCGGGCGCCACCCCGGCCGCGGCCGCCCCCGGCCGGACGGGAGCGCTCGGCGGCGCCCCGCCCGGCCCGCGGGCCGCTGCACGGGCGGCAGGTGGTGAACCACGGGGCGATCGACGTGCCGCACTCGGTGCAGGTGCCCGAGCGGCCGATGGCGATCGCGTCGGGCAGCAGCTCGGTGATCGTCTCGGCGCACGCCTCCTCGAGCTCGGCGGCGTCGTCGCTGTCCAGCCCGGCCACGCCGGGGAACTGGCGGAGCAGGGTCTGGGCGTCCCGCGCGGCGGCAGCGGCCTGCTCGTACTCCTCGACCGAGCCCTTGACGGGGTATTCCGGGAGCACGGTCTCGACCGGCACCGGCAGGCCGACCGCGTGCTGCAGGGCGGCCCGGGCCAGCACCAGCCAGCGGGTGCGCCGCGGCGGGTTGTAGTCGATGGCGAGGTTGATCAGCCGCCACACCGTCTGCAGGTCGCCGGCCTCGCCCAGCGGCCCGCGCAGCATCGGCAGCAGGGCGTGCACCCGCAGCACCAGGCCGGAGACGTCGTCGGCGGTCATGCCCTCGTCCTGGGTCGCGACCCGCGCCCAGGCCATCCAGCGGGTCAGCGCCTCGGGCAGGTCGACCGCCTCGAACGCGCCGAGGTCCTCCAGCTCCGGGCGGAGGCGCGGCCGGCGCTTGGGCAGGTCGCTCATCTCGTCGCCACGGGCCACCGCGGCGCCGGCACCGACCAGCGCGCCGACCGGCTTGAGCCCGGCGACCCCGATCAGGATGCCGGTCTGGCCGTGCCCCGTGAGCCCGTACCGGCCGGCGCGCCCGGCGATCTGGGCGACCTCCCAGGTGCGCAGCGGGCGCAGCTCCTGGCCGTCGAACTTGGTGGTCTCGGCGAACAGCACCGTGGTGGCCGGCACGTTGATGCCGTGGCCGATGACGTCGGTGGTCACCAGCACGTCGAACTCGCCGCGGGTGAACCGGTCGATGACCTGGCGGCGGGTGGCCGGCGGCAGCGCGCCGTAGAGCACGCCGACCTTGCCGGGCCGGTGCTGGTCCAGCTCGGCGGCGACGGCGTAGACGGCCTTGCGGGAGAAGGCCACGACGAGGGTCTGCGGGCGGACGGCGTCGGTGCGCACCGGTGCCTTGAGCACGTCCAGGCGGGAGAGCCGCTTGTGGTTGACGACCTGGACCTGCTGGGCGTCGGTGACCAGCGGCTTGAGCACCAGGTACGCCTCGGCGGCGGAGATGAGGTGCATCTCGCGGTACTCGCCGGTCAGCAGCAGCCGCGCCCAGTGGTGGCCGCGGTCGGGGTCGGTGACCCAGTGCGACTCGTCCAGGACCAGCAGCTCGCCGCGGTCGGGGGCCTTCTCCACGGTGCAGCAGACGATCGCCGCGTTCGGGTCGATCTCCTCCTCGCCGGTGGACAGGCCCACGGTGCCGGGCGGGAGCTGGGCGGAGAGCTTGGCGTAGGCCTCATGGGCCAGCTGCCGCAGCGGGGCTGCGTAGACGCCCGAGCCGGTGGCGGCCAGCGCCTGCAGCGACTCGTAGGTCTTGCCGGAGTTGGTCGGGCCGAGGTGGAAGACCACCTTCTGGGGGCGGGTCGCCCGGGAGGGGAGCTCGGGAGCAGCGCCGTCCACCCAGATCTGCTGGGCGCGCTTCTCGTCGCGCGCGGCGATCCGGTCGGCGTCACGGGCGGCGCTCTCGCGAGAGGCGCTCCGTTCGCGGCGACGGGTGGGGGACTGCGGGGGGACGGTCACAGACAGGGAGTGTCCTTCGCTGAGGGGTCAGGCGGTGGGAGGTCGACGCGCGCGTGCGCGGACCATCACTAGGTGGAACACCGCCAGCGGCCCCATCATGCCCGACGGCGCTGTCCTGGTGAACCGTGCCGTGGCGACGCGGCGCCGGGCGGAGGCCGACCTCGACTCCGGGTCGGGCGGTCCGTGCGTCCGCCGGCGGACCTGTCTCGGGGGCGGGACGCTAGCCTCGGACCGCCAGGAGGGCTCGCCTAGTGGCCGATGGCGGCGGTCTTGAAAACCGCTAAGAGTTCACAGCTCTTCGTGGGTTCGAATCCCACGCCCTCCGCCGACCTGTGCGTTAGCACGGGGTTTGGACAGTGCAGACGTCGCTCGGACGTTCGCGCAGCCAATCCGCAGCCATGGCAGCGGGTTTCCAGCCCCATGTCTGCACGCGGCTCCGCCGTCAATCACGGAGAGCCACGTGCACCTGGGTGTGCTGTGCGGCCGGACTGGGACGTCCGGCCGTCGCTCCTCGCTTCTGTGTGCCCCCCATTGCCAGTCGCCCGTCCCGGTCCGGTAACCGGTTCGGCGCCGATCCTGTCGGCTGAGGGCCGGCGCGTCGATAAAGCGGTGTTGTTGGTGGACCTGCTCCAGATCGCCGCCGCCGTCGCCGCTGTGCTGCTCCTCGTGTACGGGCTGGTCGCCTAGCGGTCCCCCGGTCGGCACGGCGTGGCGCGGACCTGCCGGGGTGTCACCGCGAACGTCCGTTCCGCCGCAAGCCGCCGGCCATCCCGGCGATCGAGTCGGCGATGTCATCCTGGGCGGCCACCCGCGGCCCCGCACCGGTGGCCTCGGTGGAGATGACGTCCAGGCTTTCCGCGCTCGCCAGCCCCAGGCCGCAGGTGATGATCCGGATGTCCTCCGCCCGCATGACGTCGGACTTCGCACGCGCACCTGCCACGTCCCCGAGGTCGCCGTCGCCGAAGATGGCGACCACCCGGTCCCCGCCGCGGTTGGCCAGCAGCTGATGCGCCTGGTACAGAGCCGGCACTACGTTGGTGCCGCCGCGGATCCCCGCGCCGCCGAGGAAGCGGTCCAGGGTCCTCCCGTCGCGGGTGAGCTCGGTGTGACCGACGACGCCGTCGTCCCAGAGCAGGACCGCCACCTCGTAGTAGGCCTGCAGTGCCTCGTCGACGAACCGCCGGCAGCCGACCTTGGCCTGCGTCAGCGGCGAGCCGCTCATCGAGCCGCTGACGTCGAGGCAGAGGACGACGGAGCCGCCGATTCGCGCCTGCACGGCCGCCAGGTGCCGCCCCGTCGGGTACTGGGTGAGCCCCGGAGCTTCGAATGAACGCCGGGTCCAGGTGGGCACGCCGCTCACCGGGCCAGCCGCAGCGCGGACACGACGGCCTGCTGGTCCTGCACGTCGGCGCTGTCGGAGACGCCCTCGACGAAGGACTCCAGCAATAGCGTCCGCCCGCTCCGAGGCTCGGTCGCCGTGCAGCGCAACCGCCCGTCCAGCCCGACGGCCAGAGTGATGTCGATCGGCGAGCCCGCGGCCAGGCCGGCCGGGATGTCGACGATCTCGCCGTCCAGCACCCGCCGGTTGTAGGCCGCCTCCGGGGAGGCCACGGCGCCGGCCTGCTCCATCAGCTCGACGCGCACTCGGTCTTGGTCGCTCATGATCGTCGCGAAGGTGGCCTGCACGCCTGGGACCGGCAGTGCCGTGTTCACCGCGATCAGGTGCTGCACGATGATCCGCTCCCCGCTCGGGTCCGTACTGTCGCAAATCTTGATGCCGAGGGCCCGAGGGACGACGGAGTGCACTGGCCGGGTGGTCTGCAGCCGGCGAGCGCTGTCCGGCACCGGCCCGGCCACCAGCTGCAGCGGCCGGCCGCTGAGCGACCGGGCGTGTACCGCGGCTCCCTTGCCGACCGCCAGGTCGGGGTCGCTGAGCTGCACCGGCAGGCCGAACCGGCGGGTCAGCCGCTCCGCGACCATCGGCATCCGGGTAGAGCCGCCGACCAGCACCGCCCGCGAGGGCCGCGGCGCGCCCGCGCGCACCGCGGCGTCCATGACCCGGGCGACCACGGTGAGCGTCTCCCCCAGCAGGTCGTCGCACGCCTCCTCGAACTCCCGCCGGGTGACCGTGATCGTCGACCGGCCGCCGTTCCAGTTCATCACCGTGCCGACGCTGGTCCGACGGGTCAGCGCCTTTTTGGTGTCCTCCGCCTGCAGGGCCAGCCGGCCGACGAAGTCCTCGTGGTCCCGGGCGTCCTCGTCGGAGGTGGCCAGCACGTACCGGTCCAGGAGCAGCTCGGTCAGCCGCTCGTCGAAGTTCAGCCCGCCCAGCTCCTCGCTGCCGTCGACGGCGACCACCCGCGGCCCGATGCCGGTCAGCTCGACGACCGTCGCGTCGAAGGTGCCCCCGCCCAGGTCGAAGACGAGCAGGCTGCCCGTCTCCCCGGAGCTGATGCCATAGGCCAGGGCGGCGGCGACCGGCTCGGCAACCAGGTCCAGGCACTGAAGGCCGGCGATCTGCGCCGCGGCTGCGGTGGCCTCGCGCTCGGCGACCCCGAAGTAGGCCGGCACGCTGATGACCGCGGCGAGCTCAGCCGGCGGGACACCGAGGTGCTCGCTCGCCGCCGCCACCAGGGAGCGGAGGATGACCGCGGAGATGCCCTCGGGCCGGTACTGGTGACCGCCGAAGGTGAGCTGGTGGTCACGGCCCATCTGGCGCTTGATGGCCACGGCGGTGCGGTCGGGGTGGACCGCCGCCGCGTTCTTGGCCTCCTTGCCGACGACGACGCTGCCGTCGACGTCGAAGTGCACCGCCGACGGGGTCAGGTCGTCACCCTCGGCGTTCGGGATGACCTCGACGGTCCCGTCGTCGCGGACGTGCCCGATCACCGAGTACGTCGTGCCAAGGTCGATGCCTATGGGGATCACGGGCCTACCTCTCTCCCTCTCGCCGATCGTCAGCTGATCCCGGCCCGGGTCAGCAGCTTGGTCGTGACCTCGCGCGGCAGCCGGCTGCGGGCCACCGCCTGGTTCACCTGACAGCGGACGACGATGCGCGCCCCGTCTTCGCCGAGCAGATCGGTGAGCATGCCGAGGTCGTCCTTGAAGTGCTCCGCGACGTCGGACAGGTCCTGCCGCCAGCCCGGCCCGTTCAGGCTGGCCGGTCCGGTCCGCGGCGCGTCCCGGAGCAGGGCCCAGGCTGGCAGCCGGATGCCACACCGGGCGCCACAGTCCGGGCACGTCCGGCGCACCGGCGTCGGCACCGAGTAGTCCAGCGCTGCCTGCGCGGTCACCGGCACCCCGGCCAGCCACAGCTCGTACATCGCCGCGAGCGCGCCATCTACCGCCGCGGCGCTAGGAAATACCGCGTCGCCGCGCTCCCGCGTGAGCAGCCGGCGCATCGCCGCCCAGGCCAGGCAGGAGGTGCGCAGGTTGCCCGTCGAGGCGGCCCGGGTGAGCGCTCCGTGGGCTTGCTTGCGGACCGCCCGGCCGTCGCCGTCCCCGACCCGGGTGGCGACGATAAAGAGTGCCATCGCCGGCTCGGCGAGCGCCGCGGTCTGCCAGGCCCGGAAGTGCTCGGTCGGGGCGTCCTCACAGCACGGCCACGTCGTCCGGCCGGGCGGCGCGGGCCGGGCCGCGCCCGCCGGGGTCAGCGGGTCGGCCGGGGCCACCGCCACGGTCTGCGGGCTGGGCTCCCGCCGGGTCGACACGATCGCCTGCCCGCGGGCCAGCCCGCCGAGCAGGTCGGCGTCCTCCGGCGGCAGGCCCAGGGCGCCGGCTAGTGAGGCCTGGTCCTCGGGGTGCACCACCCGGTGCGCGATCTTCACGTTGGTGTTGCGCAGTACGTCGCTGGACACCTTCGCCGGGCTCTGGTCGACGACCACGACCTGCTCGCCGAAGCTGCGCACCTCCGCCAGCAGCGAGGACAGCAGCTCCGCGGAGATCCGGCGCGCGCTGCCCGAGGCGCCGTCCTCCTGAGCCGCGGGCACCTCCGGGATGACCCGGTGCGCCTCCTCGAGCACCAGCACGTGCTCCACCGGCCGGGGCTGCCGCCGGGCCCGCGCCCGCGCCTGGGTCGCCATGGCCAGCAGCAGCACGACGAAGGCCCGCTCCTCGTCATCGACCAGGTCGGCTAGCGTGACAACGCTTGGCCGGTCCAGCAGCCGGTCGACCATCCCGGAGTCCGGCCAGACGAACCGGTGCGCCCGCACCGGGGCCAGCAGCACCGCCAGCCGGGTCGACAGCGAGGCCAGGATGTTGCTGTGCGCCTCCGGCGCGTAGCCGAGGCCGGCCACCAGCCCCTCCAGCCGGTCCCGGACGTCGTAGAGCACCGTTCCCTCCGGCCCGCCCGGCTGCATGGAGACGGCGTCGAAGAGTTGCGTGACGACGTAGGGGGTCGGCGGCGGCATGGTGAACGCACCCCGGAACGCCTGGGAGACCCGGGTGACGTGCGCGACCGCGTCCTCGCCCGGCCACGGCTGCATCAGGTCCATTCGCAGCTCGGAGCCGGTGACCACGGTCAGCCCGCCGCGGAACAGCGACGCGGCGGCGGAGTACTCGTCCTTGACCGGGTCGATGACCAGGAAGGGCACACCCTGCGAGTTCCACAGCTCGGCGAGCAGCCGGTGCAGCGTCGTCGTCTTGCCCGAACCGGTCGTCCCGGTGACGAACGCGTGCCCCTCCAGGTCGGTAAGGCTGATCGACGCCTCGAGGTCGGTGGACCAGTACGTGCCCAGCGAAAGCGCGTCACTGGACCGGTTCGGCCGGCGGTGCGCCGGCGGTGCCTTCCGGACGCCGAGACCCGGCGACGCCGCCGCGGGCGTGGCCAGCAGCCCCGCTACGTCGGCGGAGGCGAGCACCGAGACCGGAGGCGCCGCCGCGCCGCTGAGGTCGAGGTCGAGGTCCAGCGCCCGGAAGCGGCGCCCCTGTTCCTCGGCCACCGCACCGTGCAGGCAGGCCAACACCCGGCCGGCGCATCGGTCGTCCTCGGCCATCGCCCAGCAGGTGACCAGCCACATCCCGAACGCGCTGCCCTGCGCCAGGTAGCCCTGCAGCACGCCCGACCACTCCTGCACCCGCGACCAGTGGGCTGACACCGTCGCCACGGTCTGCGTTGCCGAGCGCTGGCGGGTGGTGGAGAGGTTCTCCGCCGCCACGTGCGCCAGCTCCACCAGATGCGATTCGGCCCGGCCGACGTCGCCGTGGCCGGCGGCCGTCAGGCTCAGCAGCACCGACCAGGTGCCCGGTTGCAGCGACAGCTTGTCCAGTAGGACCGGGCCTGGGTTGGCCTCGCCGTCGCGCCGGAGGTCGGGCAGCAACCGGTACGCCACCCCGACCGCCACGCCCCCCTCCAGCATGGCCGTGGCCGAGGACGGCAAGACGTCACAGGCCGGTGCCAGCGAGGCGCGCACCAGCGCCAGCGTGTCCGGGTCGGCCGAGCCCAGGTACAGGCGCATCCCGTCGACGTCATCGTGGGCCACCAGCACGTGCAGCCGCGCGCCGCTCCCCCCGCCGAGCGTGGTCAGCAGCCGTTCGAAGGGCTGCACGGCCTCCTCGGTGCGGGTCGGGACGGCGGTGACGTGCACCCAACGCACGCCCGAGGGCAGCACCGGCGCCGCGCAGCGCCCGGCCCGGTGCGGGCCGGTGCCGAGCGCGGCGAGCACCTCCGCGGGAGCGTGCGGCAGCGCTGCCCCGGCGGTGGGTACGCCGAGGACGGAGAGGAGGTCCACCGGGCCCGCGGTCAGCGGGCGTCGCTGAGCGCGGCCAGCGCCGACTGCGCGGTGTCCCGGAAGCCGAGCGGCCGGACGCCGCCGTTGTCGGCGACCACCCAGGTCGTCGTGCCCAGGGGGACGTCGCCGTCGGCGGACCAGGCGAAGAGCCAGCCGCCCTCCAGCCGCTCCCCGGCGAAGTGCTCGGCGTCGGCTGCCTCGCTCTTCGCCGCGGCCAGCGCCGCCCGTGCCTGCTCGATGGAGATCGCCATCAGAAGATCCGCTTCCCCTCGTCGTTCCACATCATGACCTGATGGCCCCACGCCTGGTCGAAGTACGGGTGGATGGTGGCGTCGTCGAACGACAGCACCTCGTGGTGCTGGGAGTCGACCACCTGGATGCGCCCCCGATGGTTCACGACGTTGTAGGCGTGCCCACCGCGGCCGCCGCCGTCGTTGGCCCACTGCGACCCGATGATCGCGCTGGTGCCGTGGCCGCCTTCCTCCAGCCGGCGCCGGATCGCGGCCACGTCGTCCGTGCGGGTGAACTGCTCGCCCGCCCACTCCTCCGTGCGCTCGGACAGCTCACCACGGGCCGCCATCTGGCCGGCGGCGTCGTGGGTCTCCGCGCGCCCGGCAGCCTCTTCTTGGTCGCCGCGCCAGGTCCGCTCGAAGCAGCGCGCGCAGTCGGCGCAGTTATTCTCGTAGCTGCCGTCCCGGTTCGGGTCGAACTCGGGGTTGACCCGGTCCACCGTCTCGTGCGGATCGGCGAACGGCTCGATCGGCCGGGGCCGGCTCATCGGCTCGAGGTACTCGCCCTCGTACTGCTGCCGGAACTCTCGGCATGGATCGTCCTTATACCCGAGGTGGTTGGTCGGGGTCTCCCGGACCTCGTGGCCCTCGGTGGTCCCGAGCCGGATCTCCTGCCCCGGGGCCCAGTCCGTCCCCTCGGTCCTCGACTGTTCCAGACGCGTCACCTGCACCACCCCATCAGAGGGCCCTGCACATCGAGAGGAGGGCCAGCACGAGGACGATCACGACGATGAGCTGCACCACGGTGCGCACCCCGGTCATCCGTGCGGACGGGTCGACGTAGCCCCGGGTGGTCGCCCCGGTCCGGGCGTTGACCAGCTCGCCCACCTCCAGCACCTGGCTGCGGGGGTCGATCCGGCCGCGCACCTCCACCCGGTCGCCCAGCCGGACCGCGCCACCCCGCAGCTCGCCGCGCAGGTAGCAGTCGAAGGTTGTGCAGTCGTCGCCGTCCAGGACGAACGGGGTGCCGGGCACCCGCAGCGAGTCGGGCCGGTCCTGCCCGTAGCGGCGCCCGCCCAGACCGCTCAGGCCGCGTGTCGCCCCGCCCAGCCGCGGCGACACGATGCTCAGCAGGACGCCGAAGGCGATGCCGACGGCCCGCGGGAAAATCGTGAGCAAACTGACTGTCGTCCCGCTGAGCGCGTTGTTGACCCCCAGCCGGACGGTGTCGTAGCGCTCGGGACTGACGTCGGAGATCGTCCCGGTTACCACCACCCTGCCCCGGGTGGGCCGGGATGCCGCCGGCGCTGGCCCGGAGGGCCCGGGGCCGGGGGCCGCGCCGACCGGCGGGGTGGTGGTGACCGGTGGCGGGGTCACCGGGCTGATCGGAGGCACCCGCGGGCCCGCGCCGGCCCGCCCCGAGGGGGGCGGGCCGGCGGCCGGAGGAGCGCCGCCGGGAACCCCGGCGCCGGTCCCCGCGCGCCCCCGCCAGCCGCTGCCGGTGCTCGGGCCGGCGCCGGGCAGCGGCCGCTTCGTCGACATGGTGGCGTCCGGCGCCGCGTAGTGGCAGACCAGGCAGACGCCGTTGCGGAGCTTCTTGCCGTCGATCGGGCAGGTCATCGGGTCAACGCCACCCACGGGAAGGGAATGAGGTGGAACAGCGTCTGCTGCACATTGCTCGCCCACGCCCACCACCCGGCCACCAGGTCGCTGCCGTTAGAGTCGGTGAACCACCAGCTGCCGAGCAGCATGGCACCGACCGCCAAAAGGGCGACGTGCAGCAAGCTCCAGAGCCCCCGGTAGGCCTGGTACGAGGGGGGCAGCTCGTCGCTCATGCGGCAGTCCCCTCCGGGGTCCCCGTCGCCACCGGTTCAGGCGCCGGCGCGATGGCCGACCCGAGCGGGCTCCGGCAGGTCCTAAGCACCCACTCGAGCACCCGGACGGGGCTCGTTCGGGCGGTCAGGTCGGTCGAGTTCATCGAGTCGACCAGGAAGTAGGTCACCTTCTGGAAGTCCTTCTCGCACCGCTGCACGATCAAATCGAACTCGTTGGCGACCAGCCAGTCGCGCACCGAGTCGCTGTCGTGCCCACCCAGCCGCTCACCGGCCGGCAGCCGGAGCAAGATGTCGGCCTTGGTCACCACCAGGGCAAGCTGCCGGTCCTTCACCCGCACGTTCTCCGCGCGCATCCGGTCGACGGCGGCCGCGTAGGCCTCCTCCTGCTCGCCGGAGGCGGTGAGCACCGCCTGGCTCAGCCCGCGCGAGCGCAGCTCCCGGGCGATCGTCGGGAAGGGCAGCGGGTCTAGCACGAACACCAGCGCCCGGGCCTGGTCCAGGTACCGCAGCACGGCGGTCTGCTCCCAGTCCGAGAAGTTCTCCCCCGCGGCGTCGAGCAGCTGGACCTCGACCGTCTTGCCCTGGGCCGTGACCAGCAGCGGGACGCCAGTGGGCCGGACGGCGGCGGTCTTGGTGGTGTTTGCGTGCTGCCGGATCAGGCTCCGGGTGACGTCAAGGTAGGTCGCGGCGTCCGGGGTCAGCCCGCTGACCGAGCCGGAGACCTCGCCCAGCCGCTGCTCCAGCTGCACCGTTGCCGCCGCCAAGAGACGAGTCTTGCCCGCGCCCACCGAGCCGATGACCGGCACCGGGATCGTCTGGCGGTTCCCGCTGCCCTTCGGCATCTCGGCGTTGCAGACCGGGCAGACCGGCTGCAGCTTCGCACCGGCCCGCCGGATGGTGTTGGGCAGCGTGGTCCCGCACGCGCACCGGCGGCTGCGCAGGCCCAGCGGCCCGGGCAGCAGGTCGCGGTGGACGACGGTGCAGGCCGGGTTGCTGCACCGGAAGCTGGGCAGCGTGCTCAGGGTGTAACAGCTGGTGCACAGCAGCTCCGCGCGGTCACGCCGACGCAGCAGCACGTCGGACCAGCGGTAGGCGAACAGCGCCAACTGTTGGCCGGTGACGACCACCGCACCGACCACGAACATCAGCAGCAGCCAGGCCAGCACCGATACCCAGGTGCCGAGGGCGAACCCGACGTAGGGCGGCACCAGGAGCACCGCCAGGGCGATGCCCGGCAGAGAGCGCGCGGTCTGGTTGGCCGCCGCGCTGACCTTGTCGCCCATGGTCGAACTACGCGTGCCCGCCGCGGTGCCCTTCCGCAGAGAGCAGACGTCCGCCACCCAGGCCCAAGCGCGGGACAGCAGCTCCTGGCACTCGGCGCGGACACCGAGCGCGTCCTCGCGTGCCTGGTAGGGGAAGTAGGTCGACCAGGCCTGGTCCCAGCCGTAGTGCCGGGCGTCGCCCCGCGCCTTGGCCCGGAATGCTGTACCGGCCGCGACGTCGGCCGGGGTGAGCTGCCGGAAGGCCGCTCTGCCCTTACCGCGGAGCACCCGCAGGGGCACGACCACCCCAAACAGCAGCCCGCCGACCACCGCGACGGTGAACGACACCATCCAGTAGAGGACCAGGAAGGAGATCAGCCGGGTCAGCAGCGCGCCGATCGTCCAGGCGATCATGGCGGCCGCCCAGATCGCCAGGGCGGCCAGGAACAGGTACATCAGGAACTCTGCCATCAGTGCCGCTCCTTGCTGTCCAGGATGCGGCGGGCGTTCCGCACCGCGGCACGGGTGCGCCGGCCCTTGCCCAGCGACCCCTCGAAGTCCTGCAGGAGCGGCGCCCAGTCCTGTGGCAGCGACGCGGCGAGCCGGTCTCGCACCTCGCTCTGCGCCGGGTCCTCCCAGACCCTGGCCAGCCCCCGCCGGGCGGGCCGCCCCAGTCCGCCTGGGTCCACCTGAATCAGCCGCAGCCCGCCGAGTAGGGCCCGGACGTCGACTTGCCGCGCGAGCCGGACGATGGCTAGCTCTAGAGCGCCGTCGAGGGTCCCGCGCGCCGCCTCGGACAGGGAGACGATGCCTGACTCGTCGGCCACCGACAGGAGCAGTTCGGCGAGGTCCCCGGCGTACAGCCGCAACCACAGCTCCGGGAGCGTGGCCAGGCCTCGGAGGCTGTCGTTGCGGCGGTCCGCCGCCTGCCCGGTGGCGTTTCGCAGCGTCGTCGACACCTGGGCGACGTCGTGTAGGAAGGTCTTCAGCATCGGCGTGTGACCGGTGACGCCGTCGGCCCGCAGCGCCTGCGCCAGGCGCTCCAAGGGGCCCGGTCGCCCGGTGCGGAGACCGGCCCGTACCACCTGCTCGACCAAGTGCGCGAGGCCCGGCGAGAGCATCGGGTGACTGCCCAGCCAGGCCACCACCTCGTCGGCGGTGACCTGCTCGCCCCGTCGCTCCAGGAACACCGCGGACGCCCATCTCGGCACCCGGGGGGCGACCTGACGGACGATCCGGAGCCGCTCCTCCGGCGTGCTGGTGCGCAGGGTACGGCTGGCCAGCCAGGTAGACAGCGGCCGCCGCTCCGGGTCGACGGCGGAGCCCGGGCCGGCCAGCCAGTCCCACGAACCGGCCTCGAGCGCGGCGATCGCGGCCGGTTCCCCTGCCTCGAACCGGACCTGCAGCTCCTCCTGCAGGGCGAGGGTGACCTGGTCGACGTGCAGCCAACTGAACGCCGAGCCGGTGAGGTCGGGCCGCGTCGCCCACCGCCGGGCGAGCCGGCCGATATCGGTCCGGACCTGGTCGGCGGCCAGCCCGGTCCCGAGCGCACGCGCCAGCGTGAACCAGTGGGCGAGCTCCTCGTCCGGAGCGGCCGCGAGCACCTGGCCGATCAGGTCGGCCGCATGCGCCGCCGAGTCGGCGTCCGCCCAGTTCAGCTGCCGCTCCTCCGACGCACTACGCGGCAGCGGGTGCGAGCGGGCCCAGGCACCGGCGGCGGCGGGCACCTGCACGGCCCACTCCAGGCCAGCCAGCGCCAGGCCCGCGGCGAGCGCGCCCTCACCAGCCTCGTGCAGCCGCCACAGCGCCGTCGTGAGCGCGGCGATGTCGTCGTCGGGCTGCGGGCGACGGCCGACGACGACGTCGAGCAGCGCGTCGCCGTAGGCCTCCAATTCGTCGCCGTGCGCACCGTCGGCCAGCGCCCCCAGAGCGACCAGGGCCGCCGCGAACCCCGGGCGGCCAGCCTGCTGCTCGGCACCCTCCAGGCAGGCCACCGATGCGGCCAGCGCCGCCGACCCCGCGGGGACGACGGCGGCCCAGCGGCGGCTGGTCTCCACGGCGTCGAGCGCCTCGTACGGGTCGTGCTCGAGGAACCAGGCGGCGTGTAGGGCCGCCGAGGGTGACACCTCGACCGCCGTGGCCACCCGCTGGTCGAGGTCGACGACGTTGCAGCCGACCGCCCGGTCCGGCGTGAGGTCGGGCGAGAGCGCCGGGTGGGCGCCCACGATGTGCGCGGACTCGGCCAGCGGGTTGGCCGCGTAGACCCGGAAGGTGAGCTCCAGCGCCCGGGGGCCGTCCTCGAACAGCGAGGCCAAAGCGATCCACCGCATGACGACGTCCTGGTCGGGGTGGACGACGATCAGCTTGACCCGCTGCTCGGCCGTCGCCTGCTCGACCATGGTCAGGAACCGGGGCAGCAGGTCCCGGGACCACGATTCGGAGACGACCAGCTGGTGCAGCCCGGCCGTCTCGAAGGCGGGGTCGATCTCCAGCGGGGCCTCCCAGCCGGGCACCTCCCGGGCGGGTGCGCGCTGAAGCGACCATGAAGACGACGAATACAGCTGCGCCGGCCGCAGCGGCAGAATGTCGGCCGCCGACTCGGTGACGATCGCCTGGGTCACCTGGTTGCCCGGCCGGCCGCTCAGCGTGCGGCCGGTTGACCGGCCGCGCGCGAGGTAGAACCGGCCGTCCACGGCGGTGTAGGCGCAGGTCGGCGGATGCTTCTCCGGCCGCTCCGGAGCCAGGCCCATCGGGACGACGTGCAGCAGCCCACTGCTGATCCGGTGCTCGTCGGTGGGGGTCGCCTCCGCGGACTCCGCCTGGAACTGAAAGCCGCTCCGCCCGCTGACCGACTCGTCGGCCGCGCAGTCGGTGTAGGTCAGGACCGCGAACACGCCGCTCACTTCTCCTTGGGCAGGAAGCCGCGGTCGGCCATCAGCCACAGCAGCGGCTCAGCTACCCGGTGCGGTCGCAGCCCCCTGTTGTTGGCCCGCGCGCTGGCGTATTCGGGCTCGGCCCCTAGCGCGGAGGCGACGAAGAAGCGGTAGCTGGTGTAGTTGTGCCGCAGGTGGCGGAGCACGTCGTCACCGCCCCACCGGTCGACCAGCGACTCCACGTGGTGGTGCAGGTCCAGTGACTCCTGCTCGTCGAACACCGGCAGCGCGGCCGGCACCCGCCGGATCGGGTCGTCCGCGCCCACGTCGGCGAAGAAGGCGTCGATCTTGGCCAGCACGACCGCCAGCGGGCGCTTGATCTTCTTGTTCGGTCCCAGCCGGTCGGCCTCCTGCAGCATCCCGGTGACCGCGGTCAGTACCTGGATGGGCGTGTCCCTCAGGTTCTGCGGGTCGATGCCGCGGGCCAGCGCGGTGTCCCGGTTGGCCGGCAGTCCGAAAGGGTCCAGCAGCAGGATCAGCCCGTCGGTCGCCGCCAGGTAGTGCTGATTCCGCGCCCGGTCCAGCGTGGCGAGGTCCTCACCGGAGGTGTCGTAGAAGGAGATGATCGTCGACGCACTCCCCCCGCCCAGCCCCCGGCGTTGCGTGGTCATCTGCCACTCGAAGACCGCCGGGACTGTGTCGGTCTTGGTGAACTCTGGGGTCTGCTCGGGCAGCGTCCCGTCGCCCCCGGGCTCCAGGGCTCGGCGGTAGCCGTCCAGCCGGGTCAACAGCGCCGAGTTGCCCACGGTGTCGATGGCGGCCCCGAAACGGCGGGCGACGCTGCTGGTCAGCTCCTTCGACAGCACCGACAGCAGCACCGTCTTGCCGCTGCCGCGTACGCCGATCAGCCCGAACAACGGGCTGTTGCCGGTAAAGTTGGCCGGCAGCGGCGAGTGGCAGGTGGGGCACAGCCGGATGCCGGTGCGGCTGAAGCAGTGCGGGCACTCCGCTTCGACCAGGGAACCAATCCGCCGTCCCTTCTGTGGCCGGAAGACCGGGAACGTTGGCGTGGCGTCGGCCAGAACTTCGTCCCGGACGTCGTCCCGCTGCTTCTCGCACGCCTTCCGGCCCGGCGCCGGCCGGCCCGTGCAGCGGAACGCAGGGGTGCTGGTGTCGACCCCCTCGTAGCAGTAGGGGCACGGGGCCAGTCGTCTGCCGCCGAACATCAGGCTCCTCGAAGCTCTCGGGCCGGGGGGTCGACCAGTCGGAAGTCGGTCGGGCGCTGGGGGAACGCCCGGATCCAGAAGTGCGGCCCGAGGCCGCTGAGCGGGACGGTCAGGGTGGCCGGCCCGGCGGAGAGGTCGAGGGACCGCTCGGCCAGCACCACCCCGCTCTCCTTGGCGTAGGGCATGACCTCCCCCGCCTGGCCGACGACCACGACCGGCACGGCCCCGGGCCGCTCGTCGCTGTCGAAGGTGAGAGTGACCTCGCTCGGCGGGCGGAGCAGCCGCTTGTGCCACGCGACGGTGTACCGGACGCCCGGCGGGGCCGCCGGGACGTCCACCACAGTCTCCGGCGAGGACCAGACCTTGTCGCCCGAGGCCGGCACCGTCTGCAGCCAGAGCCGGGTGCTGCCGGTGCCCGCAATGATTCGCAGACCGCCCTCGGCGGCGTACTGCGGGCGGGTCAGCCGGCGTTCGCCGGGGGTCTGCCCCTCCCACACCACGTGGACGTCGAACTCCTCGCCGGGCCACGCGAAGCTGACCACGACCGTGTCGTGGAACCGCTCGGCCGTCACGTCGGTGAGGCGGGGGCAGACCCCCACCTCGTTGACCTGGCCGACCACACCGCTGTCGCCGTCCCGGGTGACCGGGAAGTAGTGCCGCAGCCCGGGCATGACCGCCCCCAGGACGCCGTCCCGCCGCCCGCCGCCCGCGGTGCCGCCGGTCAGCCGCGCTGCGCCCGCGCTGATCTCCGCCATGGGCACCCGAGCGCCGTAGGGCCAGCGCGGCGTGCCCGCGGTGTGCCAGACCTCGACGGCGAAGCCGGTGAGTGGTTGCCAGGTGGCCTCGAGCGCAACGTCACCGGCGCCGCCGGGCCGCAGCCGGAGGTTGACGAAGGGCACCGGCCGCACCTGGCCTCGCGGCGTGCCGGTGACCCGGCACGGCTGGGCGGCCAGCTCGCCGGCGGCCGTGGCGTACAGGGCCGTGAGCAGGTAGGTGTACGTCGCCCCTGTGGTCAGCCCGGTGGAGGTCACCCCACCCTGGCTGTTGGGCCGCAACTCGGTCTGCTGGCCGTCCGGCGCCGTCTGCAGCACACGCACCGCCCGGGCGCCGAGCGGCGGGTTCCAGCTGAGCGTCACGCTGTCCGGGTCGGCGGTCACGCGCACGTCGCGCACCGGCGGAAGCACCGTGATCGCCTGGGAAACGACCGGTGAAAAGCCGGCCCCCCGGGTCGCGGCGACGCCGTAGTAGACGAGCGTAGCCAGTTCCGGCGTGCGGTGGTCGAAGCGGGTCCCGGTCACGTTCTCGGCGACGATCGTGCCGTCGTGCGCGTTCTTCGGTGGCACCCCGGCCCGGCAGACTATGACGTAGACCACGTCCGAGGTGGTGCCAAACCCCGGCTCCCACATGACCTGGACGGTGCGGCCGTCCTCGCTGGTCGTCACCGCCAGGTTCAGCGGTGCGGCCGGGGGCAGCCCCGCGTGCATGTCGGCGAGCGACTCGTCGTCGGTGCAGATGGTCAGCGCCTCGTTGAGGGCCTGCGCGGCTACCCCCAGGTCACCGGCCTCCACTGCTGCCTGGGCTCGGGCCCGCAGTTCGGTGACTCGGCGCTCGGCGCCTTCCAGGGCCTGCTGGGCCTCGGTCCGCGCGTCGGTGACCGAGTCGGCGGCGGCGGCCGACAGCGCCTCGAAGAGTCGCCGGGCCTCCTTGAGCACCCCCTCGGCCACCTTCTGCTGGACCTCGGGGAACCCGGCTCGGCTCTGCCCGTCGGCGAAGAGGGTGAGGATCCGGGCGGCGTCCTGCTTGTCCAGCCGCGTATCGGTCAGCCGTTTGAGCGCCAGCGCCAGCGCCGGCTCGGACTGCGCAGCCTGCCGCCCCAGCTCGATGAACCACGCGCGCACAACCTGCTCGAGGGCGGCGTCGTCGGGCAGCCCTTTGAGCACGCCCAGCGCCCGCTTGATCGCGCCGTTCTCGTTGTCGTTGGACGAGCGCTGGTCGGTGATCTGCCGGCTGTCGGTCACGGTCTGCAGGGACAGCCGCTCCCCACCCTCGCCGACGAAGCCGTCGACCACCGTGAAGCTGGCCGGTGGGGCCTGCAGAAAGACGGCATCGACGATGCTGGCGCAGGAGGTCGACCCCAGCTCCTTGAGAACCGCGGCGGGCACCGCAACAGGCGAGGGCGTCACCGGCGGGACCACGTCCACCCCGGCGGCCTGCACCGCGGCCTCAATGTCGGGAGCAGAGACGTACCCGGCGATCCCGACGTCGGCGGCCAGCCCCGCCAGCTTTGTCGTGGTGATCAGTCCGAGGACCCCGACCTCGGCGACCACCACCCCGACGAAGTCGGCCAGCCGCTGCTGGCCGCGGGAGGCGCGGTCGGCCAGCCGCTCCTGCCAGAAGGCGGCGATCGCCAGGTCTGGGTTGCGCTCGGCCAGCAGCTGGTTGATCTCCACCAGCGTCGGGCCAATCTTCTTGATGCTCTGGGTGTTCAGGCTCTTGGCGAACACGTCCTGGACGCTTGCCACGTGCGCGGCGACCTCAGCGTCGGACCCGACCGTGGACAGGTCGTAGAGCTCGACAATGTCCAACGACGCCGGGACCTTCGCCCGTGGGTCCCGCTTCAGCTCCCGGAGGCCGGCCTGAAGTTCGGGCAGACGCTTGTTCTTGAACGGGGTCAGGACCCGCTTGCGGTACTCCGCGGCCACTGCTTCCGGGAAGGCCATGTCAGACGGCCCGCTGCATGCCGGCGACGATCTTAGTGGCCGCCGCCAGCTCCTCCTTCTGCATGACCGACAGGGTGGCCGTGACGGTCAGTTGCTGACCGCTCCGGGGCTCCACAGCGGAGAGCGTCGCCAACCCCTCCGCGTCGATCGCCAGGCGGACCTCGATCGGGGACCCCTTCGGCAGCCGCGGCAGGCCGGTGAAGGTCGCCCCGGCCTCGGGCGTGATCTCCCGGTTGTCGGCGATCGTCTCCGACTCCGCCTCCCCGGTCTGCTCGAAGATGCGGATGCTGAGCTCGGTGGTGTCGTCGCTGTAGGTCTCCGGCGTTTCGCGGATCTCCAGCGGCAGCGAGGCCTGGGCGTGGGCGAGGAAGCCGATGTACTCCTCCACCTGCCCCGGGTGTGCGCCGTCGCGCACGAACTGCACGCCGATGCTGCGGGACAGCACGTTGGCGATGGTCATCGCCCGGCCACCGATGAGCAGCGTCCGGCCCTGGCTGTCGTCCTGCGGCACGTCGCCGAGAGCCGCCGCGGCGCCGGTGTCGGCGCCGGTCACCGGGTCGACCCAGCCAGCCGTGCCCTGGCCGTAGATGGCCGCGCCCTTGGCCACCGCGAGGTCGAACTCGGTCTTGGTCAGCGTCCAGCCGAACCGCTCGTGCAGCGACGTCTCGATCATCGGCATGCGCGAGGAACCGCCGACCAGCAGGACGTCGTCGTAGCCCAGCCCCGGCGACTTCTCCTGGGCCGCCTCCATCGCCCGGGCGACGATGTCGAGGGTCTGGTCGACCAGGTGCCGGGTGCCGGACTCAAACTCGGCCCGGGTGATCTCGACCATCTCCACCGCGCTGCCGAAGCTGCACTTGATGCTGGCCTTCTCCTTGCGGCTCAGCGTCATCTTGCAGGTCTCGACCTCGGTGAGCAGGCGCTGCGCGAAGTCCTCGTCGTCCACCGGGTCTTCGCTGAGACCGGCCTGGTTGCGGAACTTCTCAGCGACCAGGTCGAAGAGCATGGAGTCCCAGTCGGCACCACCGAGCAGCCGGTTGCCGTCGGTCACGAGCACCTCGATGCCGTCGGGTGAGACCCGCATGATCGTGCAGTCGAACGTGCCGCCGCCGAGGTCGTAGACGAGCAGCGACTTTTCCGCATCGCCCTTCAGCCCCGTCGAGAGGGCGGCCGCCACCGGCTCGGTGATGACCCCGACGACGTTCAGGCCGGCGATCTCCCCCGCCTGGCGGGTCGCCTCCTTCTCGGCCAGACCGAAGTAGGCAGGCACGGTTATGACGACGTCGTTGGTGTCGATGCCGGTGGCGTCCCGGGCGCTGGCCACCAGGTCCTTGAGGATCACCGCGGAGATCGTCTCCGGGAAGAAGGGCTGGCCGAAGAACTCCAGCTGCGTCGCCGTCCCCATCTGCCGCTTGATCAGGGAGACGGTCTGGTCGCGGTAGACGATCGCGCCGTTCTTGGCCTCCCGACCCACGACGTAGTTGTACTCGCTCTCGAAGAAGACGACCGACGGGGTCGTCTCGTCGCCCTCGCTGTTGCGGATGACCTCGGGTCGGCCGTAGTCGTTGATGTAGGCGATCGCCGAGTAGGTGGTGCCGAGGTCGATGCCGAAGACGTGCTCACTCATTGGTCGACTCAACTTTCGTGGTAGCCCGGCGGGACGGGCGGCAACGGAACGTCGGGAGGCCGAGGGGCCGGCGAAGGTGGACCGGCCACGGCGGTCACCGCGTTCGGCTGAGGTGCTGCAGGAGGGGTCGGTGTGGGGGCGACCGGCGGCAGGGGGACGGCGGCGGGCGGCGTCGGAGCTTGGGACGGCGGCACCGCGGTGGGTGCAGCGGAGGCGTCGCCGGCGGCCAGCGTCGGGTCGTACTGGTGGATGGTCACCCGCGCCATCACGGTGGCCCGCGTGGAGCCCTCCGCACCGAAACCCTGGCGAACCACGGCGGCGATGGTCCCGTCGCGGTCGGGGTCGCCGGTGGGCACGCGCCGCGTCGCGGTGTGCCACCGGCGGTCGAAGGCGACCCCGGGAGCCGCTCCGACGGTCTCCATGCCCAGCAGCTCTAGGCCGGACTCGACGCGGTGGACGAGCATGCCGACCTCCTTGGCCAGCTGCTCCGCGGTCATGGTGGCCGGGTCGCGGCCGGCGATCTCGGACAGCTCGCCGTGGAGCGTCGCCAGCTCCGTGGCCACCGGTCCCAGCAGCGCGCGCACCTGGTCGGCCTGCAGGTCCTCGATGCGCTCCTGCATGCGCTCGATGACCTGCTCTTGGGCCTGGGCCCGGTCGTGGAACCGCTCCACCTGGCCGCGCAGCTCGGCCAGTGCGGCCGTGTACGTCGCCAGGGCGTCGGCGACCACGGCTTCCGCCGCGGGAATTTCCATCACCGCGGCGTCGGCGGAAGCGGCGTCAGTGGAGGCGGCGTCGGGAATCGCGGCGAGCGGGGCCGGCTCGGCCGACGCGTCGGTGACCATCGGCTCGACCGTGGCGGCGTCCACCCCTGGGTCGGGAACTCCGGCGGACGGCCGGGCACCACCGTCCAGCACGGGGTCCAGTGGGGTGTCTGCGGCGTGGGTCATGCGTGCGCAGATTCGTCGACGCGCAGCAGCGCCGGACAGCCGGCCGACAGCTGAAACAGGACAGAACAGGGCACAGCGTCGAATCGCATGGATCCCCCCGTCGCACCCGGGCCCCCGGGGCGACAAATCTGACCGTCTCGCCCGCGCACTGTCAATACCTTTGCGGGCAGTAGCCGTGTTTTCGGGCAGGAGCTACGCCGGCTCTGCACCCCGCTGCCCGGCATCCCGGGCAGCGTTCGGCAGGGTGCTCCAATGCACCGATAAGCCGCTGATGCGGCCGGCGATGAGGGAGTAGGTAGTAGAGCTCGCTGGCGATCAGTCGCTTGGGGCTGCGGATCATGTGCTGTCTTCGACAGGCCTTCCTCGGTGCGGCGCTGGACGTAGGCGCGGGTGCGGGGATCCCAGCGCATCCCGCAGAGCGTGACCCGGTGGATCGCGGCATTGGCCTGCCGGTCACCGCCGCGGTTGAGCCCGTGCCGGTGGGTGCGCCCGGAAGATGTGGGGAGTGGTGAGACGCCGCAGAGGGCGGCGAACGAGCGAGCGGACAAGACGGTGACGGGTGCCTGCTGGCGCGAGCTCCTATGAAGTCACGAACCCTCGACCGGTGAGTGCGAACCAGCCCTGCAGCGGCCGAACCGACAGATCGGCTTGAAGACCCGAAGTCAGTCAGGCGGTGGGTGAGGAACGACCGCTGCGGGGCTCGTTCGCATCCTCACGTTCATGGGGCTAGTTTTTAGGCGCCGTCGGCACTCGTTACGACGAATTGGCTCACCTGAGATGCAGAAGGTGTGGCACTCGACCCCGACTTCCTTCAGTGCAAGGCGGCGAGGTCGCCGGCAAACGCCCGGAGCCGGGGCGGCCCTGTCCCAACAGCAGGCGAGACGTCAGCTCAAGACGTGAACATTCCCCTCAAGGTCGGTTCGCTGTCGGCCGATGTAGTTCCCGCTGGGGTGCTCGCCTGACCGAGGGAGCGCCGAGCTCTGTGGGAATGAGGTTGCCTTGGGCGGGGTCCCGGCAATGCCTGCGCAAAGTCAGACGGTGGCTCCGCGAGCCAGAATGGCGCAGGCGGCGCTGGCAATCGCCGACGGCGTGCGGCAGGCGGCCGCCGAGTCGTCGCTGACGGCGGACGCCGCCAAGGACGCGCTGCGGGCCATCGATGCACTCGCGGGTATGGAAGCGGCGCAGCAGGGTTGCCGTGATGCGACCGCTCGGGTCATCGAGGCTGTCCAGCAGGCGGATGTGCTCAGCCGCGGTCACCTCGTCATGCAGGCCAACTTGCTGGCCCGATTGGGAGACGGCGCCGCGGCGGCGGAGGTATTGGTCGCCGCGCATGCCACGTTCCCGGACGGGTTCACCGAAACGCACGGGCTGACCGCGTGGCGACACCTCTCCAAGCGCGGCACTGAGCAGGCGGAGGCGTTGGTCCGGATTCTCCTCCGTGCAGGGGTGCCACTCGCTACCGAGGGTGATACGACGGCGTTCCTCTCCGGTCTGCAAAGGGCGCGGGGGCGTTCGCAGCTGACCGAGGCCATCGAGTATCTAGAGCGCTCCGGTGGCTTCTCCAGCGTCATCGCAGCCGGACGCGCAATGAACATCGTGCGGACGGCGCAGGGTCGCACCGCCGAGCACGTGATGCGTCTGACCCAGCTGGCGACCGCGACCTGCGGACTCAGCGTCCGTGTGGTGAACGACGCCCTCGTCGTCCTTGCAGAGCTCGGCGCCGCCGATGAAAGCGAAGCAGTCCTCAGAAAGGCCGTGGCGGCCGGCCTGGATCCGACCGCCGAGCATCGACTGGCCCATGTGACGGCTCTCGCCAACGCCATGCGGTTCGAAGCAGCTCTCGCCGCCTATCAGCAGTACCTGGACGACGGCTTCCCGGCGTCGATCAAGGCACGCCGGGTCCAGGTCTACGCATTGTTGGCGATGGACGAGACGGGCCGAGTGTGTTGTGCGCTGCTCGACTGGGCCGCCGACCTCCGTGACAGCGGCGGCGTCGACCCACCGGCGAGCCTGCTCACAGCGGCACTGAGCGCCCTGCTTCGAGACGACGTCAGCGTCGCCCTGCGGCTGGTCGAGGGCTCGGCGGATGTCTTCACCTACAACGGCACACACCGCAAGCTCGTCCTCGACAGTGCCGCGAGGACGCGCGCTCCGGAGACGCTAGCTGCCGCACTGGCCGCATTCGCGCGCGGTGGGGCGGTCCCCTCCGAGACCGACCTCGAGCGCCTCATCGATCTGACTGCCGACTGCCACGCCGTCGATGTCGAGGCCGCACTGATGCACCTCGTCGAGGCGGCGCCCGAGACGCTGTCCCGGCTCGCCCTTCCCTTGGCGCTGGCTCAGATTGCCGGGGGAGACCTGGCAGCGGCAGAGGCCACGGCCCGTCTCTCCGGCAATCCCGCTGTGGTCCAGGCGGTCGTGACCGGGCATTTGTCCGGCGATGACCTCGATGGCGCGCTTCGGACCAGCGAGATCCTCGACGTGGAGGACGACGGCCTCGGCGCCCGGGCGAAGGTGCGACGGCACATGCCGCATCCGCCGGTGATGGTGGCGCACCTGGTCCGCGTGTTGGCCGTGCGCACTGGGCCGCCAGCGGCGGAGACGTGGATGCGTCGCTACCCACAGGTCGCCTGGCCCATGGAGGCATGGGAGGCGCTCGCCCTGGCCTACCGACGCGACGGAGGGAAGCACAAGGCGATCGAGCGGCTCATGGAGCGGATGCGCCGGGTGGGCCGCACGCCATCGAGTGCTGTGTGGACGCAATGGCTGTCGGCCTTCCCGCGTGCCCGCCGCACGGACCGTGTCGATGAGGCGCTGCGTCAGATGGCCGCCGACAAAGTTGTCGCGATGGCCGGCTTCCACACCGCGGCGATCGTCGGCGCGCTGCTTCCCGAGAAGGTCCTGCCGCAACCCGACCGCGCCACCGAGGACGTGGCCTGGGAGAACGCACGGAAGGCGCTGTGCACGGCGGAGGAGTTGCTGGTCCGGGCGGTCCGAGCGCTCAGCCGGCACCGTGGCACCGACCCCGAGGCCTGGTTCACCCCCGCTCAGCTGCTCGAGATCGCCCGGAGCTACCCCCTGCGCCGCCGTCCGTTCGCCCAGCTGGACGCCGTGGTCGAGGTGCGGCTGAACGAGGACGACGACGCGGATGAGCAGTTCGCCGCATTCCTCGGCGCCGTGGCATCGGCACATGCACGGGCCCTGTTGCCCGCGGGTGTCGAGCGACTCCGTGAGGCGGCTCGTCCGCTCGGCCTGGCCGATCGCCCAGACCTGGTGGGCGCCCTCTTCGATGCGCACGGCGGAAGCCCCCAGGATGGCCTCCTCGTCGTCCAGACCGAGGTGGCCGCCGGCGCCGTCCAGTTGCCTGCGGTCGCGCAGGCCGCCGGGCGGCTGCTGGCAGGCGTCGGTTCTCCGGACGCCGTGCTGCAGGTCCTCGACCTGCCGAGCGGGACCTCCCTGGACAGGGAACTGGCCGAGGAGCTGGCCAGCGCCGCGGTGCGCGCCTTCCACGAGGCGGGGCAGGCGGACCTGGCGCAGGAGCTGGGGCGGGCCGCCGCGCAGCGCAACCTGGTCCTGTCGACCAGCGCGCAGGCGAGCCTGATGACCACCTACCAGCCGCAGGAGGCGTTGAGCTCTGCCGACGAGGGTCCGGTCTGGACCACCGCTGAGCTGGCCGCCTACAACTCCCTGCTCCAGCACGAGCTGGCCAACCACCTGCGGGTGGGCCGGAACCGGACCGACACGCTGGCCACGGTCGTCCGCAAGCTGCGGGAGCAGATGCCGCCCGAGGTGCAGGCGGACATGTTGCGGTACCTCGACCTCCTGGACAAGGTGGAGCGCGGCCTCCGGGTGAGCCTGGACCACCAGCAGCGGAGCATCGACAAGATCGCCGCGGCGGCCGAGCAGGAACGCGTCTCCGCCGGGGCCGTGAACGTGCGCGACTCGATGGACGTCGTCATCGAGCAGCTGGGCAACGACGCCGAGGGGGCCAACAGTCGCCTCGTCATCCAGGATCGCGACGGCTGCGCGTCCATGGCTGTGCGTGCGCACGCGACCTTGCTGCAGTTCGCGCTGCACAACCTCGTGACGAACGCGCTGAAGGCCCACGGGCGGCGCAAGGACGACGTCGAGCGCGATGTCGAGCTGCTTGCGACCTTCGACGAGTCCGACCGGGACGACCTGACCGTGGCCCCGTACGGCTGGGTCGTCGTCTCGGTGCGCGACCACGGGGACGGCGTCCCTGCCGACCTGCCCGACAACGTCGCCAACTGGACCATTCCGGGTCAGCCCGGCCAGGGAGCCGGCATCGGGCTGCGGGTCACCGAGAACATGATCCGTCAGGCCGGCGGTCAGCTCTGGGTCGACACCGCGGTCACCGAAGGCAGCCGCTTCTGCTTCCGACTTCCCTCCGCCGCGCGCCGTCAGGGGCGGGCCTCCCGACCGATCCCCCGAAAGGACAACAACAATGACTGAGCGACTTCCGGTCGTCGTCGTCGACGACAAGGACGACCAGCTCGCCGGCGCCGTCGACCTGCTGGAGGCGGAGGACTGGGACGTCACCACCTTCGACGACATCGACGAGGCCGCTCGCGTCCTGGTCAACCGGACGGATCCCTTCGTCATGGTGCTGGATCACGACTTCGACCGGCCGGACGGGCGAACCGGGCTCGACCTCACCGAGCTCCTCCGGTCGGCGCACCCGTGGGGGCTCGTGCTCCCCATCTGCTACTGGAGCGGACGCATCGGCGGGGCCGAGTTCCTGGCGGTGCAGCGCGACCGCCAGCTGATCTCCCCCAGCTCCTACACCTACAAGGGTGGCGACGAGTCCCTCGTGCAGGTCGTGGAGCGCGCCGAGAAGACCTTCCAGGACCACCGTGCCACCCTCGAGCGTCAGGCGCTCCGGCGGGCGTTGCTGAGCGCTGACGAGGACCTGCTGGAGGAGGACCTGTGACCGCCGGGCTCCTCACCACGCCGATCGGGATGCGCAAGGTGGTCGTCGACACCTGCGCGGTCCTCCGCGGCGGCAAGTGGCACAACGAGTTCAAGCCGCAGGTCCAGGAATGGCTGGGCGGCGAAGGCGTGGCCGTCGTGCCCGGACGTGTGGTCGCCGAACTGGCCCGGGTGGCCGCTCACAAGGGGTTGCAGAACGGCAAGGACGCCGGGGCGGTGGCCCGGCGTGCCGGGATGGCGCTCAGGAACCCGCAGCAGCTCCTCGACGTCCACGCCGCGCGCCGGGCCGTGCTCAGCCGAGCGGACGTCGACGAGCTGTGCCGGGACAGCGGGGACCTGGACCTCGTCCTGCCCGGGGACAAGGGTCGGTGCGTCCCCGGTGACGCCGACTTCGAGGTGGCGCACACAGTGCGGGTGCTCACCGCAGCCGCGCACGAGGCATGCCTGGTGACCGACGACGGGGATCTCCAGCAGGCGGCTGATCGCCTTGGGGTGAACCTGCTCGGCGCGCTCCTGCCGGTCGCCGACCGGGAAGCGCCGCTGCCGGGGTCAGCCGTCGCAGGGCTGCCCGACCCGGTGAACGGAGAGGTGCTGCACCTGCTGGGGCTGGAGGCCGCGTACGCGCTGCTCGAGGGAACCCTGCCGGCACCGGCTGCCGCCGGTGAGTCCTTCGTCGTCCTGTCGTCCACGCTGGTCCGGGCGGTGCAGCGGGCCGCGCTGAAGGTGCGGAAGCTGGAGGGGGAAAGCAGGGATGCAGCACTGGCCGCGATCCATGAACGCCTGCACCTCCTGCTGACCACTGGGGAGCTGCCAGGTCATGACGGTCGGGCCGCGGTGTGGGCCACCCCGTGGGGGGTCTACCGGCAGGCCGCCGAGCGCATCATCGACCTGCGGTTCGCTGCCGACGGTGGCACGGGAGAGCCGATGGACATGCACTCGCTGCTCGTCCTGACCGCGGCAGAGGCGCTGGGCCAACGCGGACACGCCGTCCGGCTGGTGTCCAGCGGGTCGGATGCAGCCACCGATCTCGTCCTCACCGCGATGGCCAGCTGGCGGCGGGCGGGTGCGCTGAAGGCACTCTCCGCGGCGGCATACCACGCGCGGAACACCGACTCCCTGGTCGACATCCCGCTGCCGGACGAGGGGCTGGACCTAGGCGCCCTGCTCGACAAGTTCCGCCGGCCCTGACCGCGGCGGTGGAGCGGTCCGTCGACCGCCCCACCGTCGGGGACTCCTGCTGCCCGCACACGATGGTGAGGATCTGATGGGCACCTACGACACGCTCCACGACGGCGACCGGTACGAGCAGGTGAAGCTCTGGGGCAAGGGGCTTCGTCACTTGCACGTCGGGGACCGGGTGGGCCTGCCGCGCGGAGGTCTGGGGCCCAGCGGTACCTA
Source organism: Modestobacter sp. VKM Ac-2984 (assembly GCF_026967985.1). Lineage (GTDB taxonomy): Bacteria > Actinomycetota > Actinomycetes > Mycobacteriales > Geodermatophilaceae > Modestobacter. The sequence goes on from NZ_JAPVBJ010000006.1 coordinate 184,570, forward strand.
CACCGTCGTGATGCGAGCAGGCGGTTACGTGCACGTCGTCGACGGTGTCCTCACTGCGTGGGAGGACCAGCCCGGCGCCGGTCCACAGTTGATGACCGGCGGTGGGCGGTTCCTCCACGACGAATGGCCGGGGGGCCCGTTCGGCCCGTGGTACCGGAACGAGGAGGCGCCGGCGAGTCGGCGCGTCACCGTCCACGCCGACCGGGAATGCCCTCGGAGCGCAGGAGCGTCGCTCCGGCTCGTGCGTGGCGACGATCCGGAGTCCGGTCTCGACCTCGCCCGGGCGGTAGCCCGCGCCGCCGTCGCCGCACGGCTGGATGCAGAGCCCGACGACGGCTCTCGCGTGGCCGCGGCACGTGCATATCTGGCCGACCGCACCGGATACCTGCTCGTGTCGTGTGAGGCCGCGGCCGCACTGCTCGGGGTGGCTGAAGAGCCCGAGCGGGCTGGCACGCTGCTGGTCGAAGTGTTGTCGACCGTCGAGCCGGGCGGCCCCGAATGGCGCAATGCCGCGGCACTGCTGAAGGACGTCGCCGACGTGCTGCCGTCGGCAGCGGTGGCAGAGAGCCTGCGCCTCCTTGCAGCAGCCCTGCCAGTTCCGGATGCGCCGGCGGCCCCGCCATCCGACGCGGCGGATGCCGCTCAGCGCCCCGGGCGCCGTCGCAGGCGGATGCGGGCGGCGTCTCGGGACGAGGACCGGCTCGCAGGGGCGGGCCGATACGGCGACCTGGACTTCCAGGGCGCAGCGGAGGCCGCGGTGGCCCGCCACGGTGCGGCTGTCCTGCCCGCGATCCCGCTCACCTTCTGGGGGCGCGACATCGTCGATTTGGAGATAGCGGCGTCACTGCTGGCGCCGATCCTCGGTCGGGAGCTGACGCGCTCCGAGATGGCCGTCCTGCTGTGGGCTGTGCTCAGTGTGCCCGGGACTGTGGAGACGCTCGACGAAGAGACACTCGTGGCGGCGTTGCAGCGCGCACTGGGCGCTTGACGGAGGCTGCGGCGTCGCTTTGATGGGCGCTGGCTCCAGCGGCCGGCCACCACGGTGCCGGCAGGGCCAACCCGGACGAACGCCCCTGGCTCCCTCGTGCCGCCTTGACGGAAAGCGACGACATGTCGTTCTACAGATGGCCGGCGACACCCTGGCCGATCAGACGCTCGCCTCGAGCAGTTCCTCGACGTGATCGAGCACCCTGTTCCACTCCCATCCGTCCGGAGGGTGACGCAGAAGGTTCGCGGTAGCGATGACCAGAATCATGATCAGATCCCTAGGGTCGACCTGGTGGTCGATCTCGTGCCCGCAGGCCCGAACCAGAACGGTTGCGAAGGATTCGGCCGGCGGGAGCGGGGCCCAGTTCGTCCCCTCCTCGTCGGTCACTCGTTGAGCCAATTGGCGCGCGATCTGCTCCGACGGGAGACGACCACCGTGCAAGGTCGCCAAGGTCGCGGGGAGAAGGACCTGGGCCATCGCGAAGGTCTCCATCACGCCCACCTCCTCGTATGCACCCAGTGCCTCGACGAGCATGTCGCGATCGTCCGCGAGGATCGCCCGATAGGTGTCCCGGAGGGCGTTCTCGACTGCGGCGTTCAGTCCCACGCCATCAACCTTTCCATGTGGCCAGGCGGAATTGCGTCCGCCGCGGTGTGTGTCCGGATCCGTTCCCCACACGGGTCATTGTCCAGACTGCGGTTCGCCGTAGACACCTATCCAGTGCTCGATGTGCGCCCCGGCCTCGGCCCGGAGCTTCCGGACTTCTTCCTTCGCATCCTTGTCCAGCCGGGCACGGGGCGCCACGTAGTAGAGCGCCAGGTGGCATACAGCCATCCAGAAGGTGAGCCCAGGACTGGCGTCCACGCCCGTCAGCGCGTTGAGGACCTCACTGATCGCATCTCCAAGGTGCGGCAGGGTCTCGGCGATCGTCATCGCGAGCTCCGTGCTCAACTCAGCTGCTCGCGCGTCGTCGTCGTCTGTTTCGGCTTCGCGCGTGACCGGCGAGCCGGTGGAGGGAATGCTCCCGGGCGCATCGGTGTCCACGGACGTGGTTCCGGCCGATGAGATCACCAAAACGTAGTCACCAATCGCAACGATCGCCTTATGGACGTCGCGCTGGGCCTGGCGGGCTTCCTTCTGAGCCCCCTCGAGAAGCTCGACGACCCGGCGCGTCCGGTCCGTCGAGGATCCCGACAAGGTTGCCGTGGCCGCAGCGATTGCTGGCTTGAGACGCAGCTCCGCCTCGTTCAGCTCTGTGCGCAGCTTCGTCAGGCGCTTCTGCGGGGTACGGAGCTGCTTGACGAGCTCGTCGACACCGATCGTCACGTCCGTCATCCGCCGCGCTCGTTCGGCCGCGCGGCCGATGACGTGGTGGGGGCTGCTGGGGCGCCCGGATGGTATAGCGGGAACATGCTCACTGCCTCCGGCGCGGACATCGACTAGCGGAAAGGCCCCCGGGGAGTTCGCAGGGACGTATAACCCTCATCGTCAGGAATGAGACTGAGCTTGAACGCGGGCGGGACCGTTCATCGAGCTGCCAACCGTCCCGAGGAGCCGTAGACGGCGGTCCAGTTCGCGTCGTCGAATATGGCGTCGCGTGCTGCGTCGTAGCGGATGAAGGGCGGGATGACGAAATGGGACTGCACGTAGTCCCAGTCGATCCGCTGGTCGAGTACGGCGATGTACCCCTCCGGACTAGGCCCGAAAGGAGTGTTCGGCTGCCCAGGCCTCGTCAGGTTCGCCCCACGCCTGAGCAGCGTGGCGACCAGCGGCTCCAGCGGGGCATACGGCTCGCCACCCGCTGCTGGCGGGAGCGTGGCACGGTCGTTCATGGTTCCTCCGGTGCAGGTGAGTGACGACCGCCGCTCGGGATGCTCGCTTCGATGTCGTCCAGGGGGAGGTGGTGGACTTTCCGGATGTAGCCGGAGGCCTCGAGATCGGTCAGCGTCTTCGGGAGGAATCGCTGCGAGAACCCGCCGTCGCCGAATTGTATGTTGGCGCGGGCGACTGATTCGGCCCATGGCAGGGGCTTCACGACTTCGTACCCCTGGAGTCCTCCGCCGCGGTAGCGGTGGTGGCCGTCAGGACCCTCGCGGGGCCCGACTTGCACACCTTCGTAATAGCGCCTGGCACTACCGTCGGCCTTCGAGACCTCCGCCTCGGGGACCACGAACCGGCCGGCGCCTGGTTCTCCGACGAAGAAGCGGTCACCGACCTGCGCGACAGTGTCGGTCCACTCGTCCGCGTGGGGGTACAAGGGTCCCGACTGGAAGAGCCGGGCGCCGGCGGAGGGCGAGCCCTCGGTTACAAATTCGGAGAAGTCGTGCAGCGATACCGGACTGGCAGACGGCGCGCTTGGCACCCGCGCATCCTGAGCGGCGACGGACGTCACGTCGTCCAAGTACCGGCGAACGGCTGACGCGGCCGCATCGAGTCCGTCCTCGGCATGCCGCACCCGGTCAGCGGCCGTGGCGAAGGTGTCGATGGCCCTGCGTGCGTCGGAGCGAGACGAGCTGCCCAGCGTGGCGCGTGCGGCGTCCACGGCGGGCCCCAGTCGGAACTTGCCGTCGGTCAGGCGTGCGCGCAAGCCCTCGAATTCGCGTTCGAGGCGCTGGAGGCGGCGGGTGAGTGCGGCGACGGTGGTGGTCACGCCGCCCTGGACCCGAATACGGCGAGCGACGTCACGCCACATTCACGGGACGCCGAGAACCCACTGTTGCGCAGTGTCGTGCGCCGCGAATGCGCCACGTCCCCGTCCCTCCGATTGACGACTCAAGGTGTCACCGCGGCTGCCGATGAAGCTATTGCCGGGCGCACACAGAGCATCGTCCGGGCGGCACCAATGTTGAGGGGAACCCATGTCAGTCGCACAGCTCAAGCAGGCCGTCAACGCGGTCGCGAAGGAAGCCCGCACGCTGGGGGAGACGCTGAACCAGTTCCACAAGGCCAACCGCGCCAGCCTCAGTGACGCCAAGGCAGCGCTCAACGGCACCGGGCAGAACGTGGCGACCGACGTGGCCGCGGCACTGGACGAGGCCAGCGAGAAGATTAAGAGCGCGCGGGACGCCCTGGCCGAGGCCGAGCGCGCCGCCAAGGACTACGCGGCGAAGTTGTAGCCGCGCTCCTCTTCATCCACTCGTTCCATCACACACACAAGGCGGTAGTCGGACATGACGCAGACTGCGGGTGACCTGAAGAAGGCCATCGGAGACGTTGCGCAGAAGATGGGCAAGCTGAGCACCGGCATGGGCGGGGCGCAGGCGAAGTTCCAGACAGTGGTCAGGCAGGCCGAGTCGGTGCTGGGTGGGTCCTCCACGGGGGTCTCCGGGAAGGTCGCTGAGTCGGTCAAAAGGGCGCAGAAGGCGGTCACCGAGGCGGCCGAGTCCGTGCGCAAGGCCGAGCAGAAGTCTCGCGCCTACAGCCAGAGCGTCTGAGCGGTCCCGGAGTCATGTCCAGCGCGCAGATCAACCGTCTCCTGCTCATGGTCGGCGTCCCGATCATGTACATCGTCGTCTTCCTGTGGTTCGGATTCACCGCGTTGTGGGGCATGTTCGTCGTCCTAGCGCTGGTCGGCTCCGGCGTTCTGCTCTTCCTCCGCTACCGTCCGCCGGCGCGGACGTCGGTCACCCTCCGCGGCGTCGACCAGGCGTACGCGCTGGCCACGACGGTGCACGCGCTCCAGGTGCTCGACGACGACCGGTTCGGTTTCCCGTCGGGCAGCTTCATCGTCGGTGACGGAACGGAGCCGGGGTCTCTCCTGGCCAAGGAGTACGTGCCCCCGGCCCGCGGGTTCAGGACCTTCATGGCTCTCATCTCGCTGCCCTGGCGCCTGACCGCCCCGGTCACCCGCTTGCTCGTGCGGATCGGCGGGGACGCGGCCGGCTGGGTGCTGATCGCAGCCCAGATCCTCCGCCTCTGGGTCGCGCTGATGATCGCGTCCTTCATGCTCGTCCCCATCGTGCTGGCTTCGGTGTTGGAGATCATCCTCAAGCCGTTGGTCGCCTCCGTGATCGCGGTGGAGAGCGAGGCCGTCGGCACCGACGTAACGCTCCATTTCGCCTTCCAGGGGCCGACCGCGATCGCGGTGCAGAGCCGGCTGTTGAGGTCTTTCGAGGCCGCGGCCCTTCCCGAGCGCTTCGCGCGCACGCTCACCAGCAGCGCGGCATGACCGACGGGCAGCCAGCCCTGACCGACATCGCAGCCGACATCTCCGGGCTCAAGGCCGACGTCGACTCCATCCTCCCGAGCCTCGTGACGGCACTGAAGCGGGACCGGGCGTTCGACGAGGTCCAGGCGCAGCTGCGGTCCGCACAGCGGGTCGCCGAGGCCTGGCGCGAATGGCCTCTGGTCCTGACCGTGCACGAAGCGGTCCTGCACCTGAGGCGGCTGGATGACGACGGCCACCGCTGGCTCGAAGAGCACCTCCTCCAGGGCCTCGCAGGCTCCGGGGTGGAGGAGTTCGGTTTCCCGGGCGAAGAGGTCGCGTTGGACCACGTCGAGGTCGTCGCGGCCACGGGCACCGGCCCCCGCCCGGTCGTCGTGGAGACCCATCGCCCGGGCCTGCGCATCGCCCACGCACCACTTCGCAAGCCGATCGTGACCATCGACAGAAGAGACGAGAGCTCCGCATGACAGTCATTGGCATCGACCTGGGGACGACGAACTCCGTCGTGGCCGTGACCGACAGCAACGGCGTCACCACCACGATCGCCGCCCGGGACGGGGCGCGGATCGTCCCGTCGGTCATCCACTTCCCCGCAGGCGGCGACATCGTCGTCGGGGACCGGGCCAAGTCCATGGCCGCAGTGGAGCCCGAGCGTGTGGCATCGCTGTTCAAGCGCGGGATGGGCGCGAACACCTTCCTGGCTAACGGCGACGACTTCGCCGTCGACGGCAAGGTGTGGCGACCGGAGGAGCTCTCCAGCCTGGTCCTCAAGAAGCTGAAGCAGATCGCTGAGGAGCACCTCGGGGGGAGCGTCCACCGGGCAGTCGTCACCGTGCCGGCCTACTTCGGGGAATCCGAGCGCTCCGCGACCCGGGACGCCGCCGAGCTGGCCGGTCTTCAGGTGGTGCGGATCCTGAACGAGCCGACCGCTGCTGCGATCGTGCACGGGCTCGACAGCCGTGCACGCGGTGCCAACGTCCTGGTGTTCGACCTGGGCGGCGGCACGTTCGACGTCACCATCATGCGGGTGGAGGACAACGCCGACATGATGGTGCTCGCCACCGGCGGCGACCGGAAGCTGGGGGGTGCGGACTTCGACGCGATCATCATCGAGCTGATGGCCGAGCACGCCCGCAAGGAAGCGGGGATCGACATCCTGAGCGAGGCCTGGATGATCCAGGACGCTCGCGACAAGGCCGAGGACATGAAGAAGGAGCTCTCGTCCGCCGAGACCTCCACCCGGACGCTGTCCACCGGCGCCCGTCCGCTCCCCTTCACCCTGAGTCGTGCGGAGTTCGAAGCCGCGATCGGCGACGCCCTGAGCGACGTGAGCGACACCGTGGAGGTGACGCTCGAGGAGTCCGGCATCGCCGCAGGTGACATCGACACCGTCCTCATGGTCGGCGGCTCGTCCCGCATCCCGGCGTTCCAGAAGGTCCTGACCTCCCTGATCGGGCGGGAGCCGGAATTCTCCAAGAACCTCGACGAGGACGTGGCCCGTGGGGCCGCGGTGCTCGCGACGAAGCTCAGCGGGAACGCCGACCCCCGGTCGGAGCTCGCGACGATGTCGATCCCGCAGGACATCGCGTCCCACGGGCTCGGCATGACCACGGTGCGCGACGCCCGCGGCATGGAGGAGATGAACTCGATCATCATCCCGTCCGGGCACGCCGTGCCCGCTTCCGGCTCCGGCGTCTTCTGCACCGTGGAGGATGGCCAGACCGGTATTTGGGTCCGCATCAACGAGGGCGACGAGGAGAGCCTCGACTTCGTGCGGCAGATCGGCGAGGGCCACGCCCGGTTCGGCCGGCCGGTCCCGGCGGGCTACCCGATGCGGGTGGAGCTGTCCTACACGGCCGACCAGATCGTCAGGCTCCTCGCCTACGACGGCGAGTCCGGAAACCTCATCGGTGAAGTCACCGTGGAGCGCGAGGGTGCCCTCTCTTCGGTGCAGAAGCGCGACGCGATGGCTGCCATCGCTGAGCTGGGAGTGCAGTGATGACCACACCAGAATGGGTGCTCGAAGCCGTTCCGCGGAGCACCTCCCGCCCTGACATCCTGGCCTACTTCGGTGTTCCGCCGGAGCCCGAGGCCGAGCTCGAGAGCAACATCAAGCGCAAGCGGCAGTTCTGGGGCAAGCGGGCCAACGGCCCCGGTGGCCGAGAGCTGGCCGAGCGCATCAAGAAGGACATCCAGAACCTCTCGCTGGTCATCCTCAAGGGCAATGACGCCGACGACCTCGTCGTCACCGAGGACGGCCACTACACGATCGTCACCTTCGCCGAAACGGTCGAGGAGCTGTGCGAGCAGCTCGCGGACCTTCTGCGTCGTGGCGATGCCAACGGCGTTCAGACCGCGTGCCGTCGCGCGCTCGCCCGGTGGCCCGGCGACGCCGAGGTCGGTCTCGCCGTCGCACTGTCGCTGTCCGACCTCGTCGCGGACAACATCGCCGTGGAGGAGGACGGTCGCCGGATGGCGCTCGTGACGGCGCAAGAGGCCGTGCGGAGCCGTCCGCAGGACGCGCGCGCCTGGCTGGCGATGGCACGGTGCTCGCTGGCCTTCGACAGCCCGTCGGCGGTCCTGGCACTCGAGCCCCGCGTCGCGAGTGCGCTGGCCGCTACGCCAGCAGAGCTGCACGGGATCTTTGCGGCAGCTAGCTTCCGAACCGGAGACAAGGATGCGGGCCTGATGCGGTTGGTCAACGCGGTCGCCGCGAGCAACGGTGACCCTGCCGTCCGCAGCGCGGCCACGGACACGGTCATCGCTGAGGTGCTTCTCCCGGCCCTGCCCCTCCGGTCCACGAAGGACGTGGCGGCGTTCGCCGAAGGCGCCGACATTGCGGCCTGGTGCGCCCAGGATGTTCCGGAGGCTGAGGCCGCCGTCCTGCCCTTCCGCGTTTGGTCGGTCACCGCTGCGAACCAGGTGTTCATCGGTGATCACGGGCTCAAAGCCCTCGTCGGCGTCCTGACCGGTTTCAGCGCGCTGCCGCTGTACAACCGCATGGCGTCGCGTCCCGGCTGGCGCGTCCTCCTGGACGGTCCGACGAACGCGCGCTCGTGGCCGGGGTGGTGCCATGTCGTCAGCGGTTCCGTGGTGCAGGAGTTGCATGCCCGCGCATCCGGGACATTCGACTGGCACGAGGCCGGGCAGGACTGGCCCGACCCGCAGGCCGTCCACGCGCAGATGATGACTCGCGGCTGATTCGATGCCCAAGACCCTGCTCGCCTGCGGCAAGTGCGGTGCGGCGGTACGAGGGACGGCCCGTTGCCTAACCTGCGGCGGGCTTCCCGTCGACGGGACGACGATCCTGCCGGCTCCACCCGTCGCACCTGCACCGGAGGTGGTCGACCCGCGGGTGGCCGACCTCCGCGCGGTCCTCAAGCACAACCACACACGGCTGAGCGAGCTCGACGGCCGTGAGGGCGCTCTCACGGCCGAGCTGGTCGCCGTCCTGGGGGCGCTGGCTGCCGACGTCGACGTCTCCGTGCAGCGGCACGATGCCGCCGCGCGGACAGCCGCGGCGGCGTTCGACCAGCAGCGGGCGGACCTGGAGCGGAACCGCGACAAGCAGGGCAAGGTGCGGGCGACGCGACTGGCCAACGAGGTGAAGGCCGGGTCCATCGCACTTCGGGATGCGGCCGCCAGCTTCGCCGGGCGACGTCCGGCTGCGCCGTCGGATCGCCTCCGCGCGGAGGACCTCTGCCCGTCCCTCGCCGTCCGGGACATCGTGAGCGTTGGGACCCTGCGGCTGCCTGCGGCGAGCCAGGTCGATCGGCAGTTGCCGGAGGTGCCTGCGCTCCTGTCGCTGTTAAACCGCGGGCACGTGGTCATCGAGGCCGAGCGCAGCACTGCGGGGTTCGGCGACATCGTCACCTCGCTCGTGGCCCAGACGTACCTGTCGGCACCGGCCGGGCAGGTGGTGGTCACGGTGTTCAACCCGCGCCTGAGCACCCACCTCTCCGGTTTCCAGTCCGCGGGCGCCGCGGACAACGGGATCCTGGTGAACCTGCCGCCTACCGAGGCGGCGTTCCAGGCGTCCCTGGAGGAGCACCTGGCCCACATCGTGAACGTCGACCAGTCGATGGCTGGGCAGTACCCGGACATGGGTTCACTCGTAGTGGCCACGGGTCAGCACGAGCACCAGTACCGCTGCCTCGTGGTGCTCGACGCCCCCGCCCAGTGGTCTACGACGACCCACGACGCCCTCGAGCGCATCCTCCACGAGGGTGCAGCCCGCGGTGTCTCCGTGATCCTGCACGTGGACCCGTCGGCGCCGGCGCCCGGCGACCTCCCGTTCGCCCGGCTCAGGCAGGGACAGCCAGTCCTGCGCCCCGATCGGCCCGGACGGTGGAGCCTCGCCGTTCCCGGAGCCAGGGGCGCAGCTGTCGTGACCACGCCGCCACCGGTGCCGCTGACCGCCCAGCAGCGCGTCATGGCCCTCGTCGTCGAAGCCGCGAAGGTCGGGTCGCTGCCGAACGTGCCCTTCGCCGAGATGGTGGCCGGAGCGCCTGTCGGCAGCAGCATTGACGGAGTCCGTTGCATCCTCGGGCGCAACGGCACGCAGACGGTGGACTTAGTCCTCGGCGACACCGCGAGCAATCTGCACAACGTGCTGGTGGGTGGGGCCGTGGGCACGGGTAAGACGAACCTGCTCATGGTGCTGATCTACTCGCTGGCCGCGCAGTACGGGCCGGACGAGTTGCGCTTCTTCCTCCTGGACTTCAAGGAGGGCGTCGAGTTCCAGCGCTTCGCTGGTGACCGACGGGCCGCATTGCCGCACGCCTCGGTCGTCTCGATGGAGAGCGACGTCCAGTTCGGCCTGGCCACACTCCAGCACTTCGTGTCGGAGATCGAACGACGCTCGTCGCTCTTCAAGGCCGAGGGCGCCAAGGACCTGGCCGGCTTCCGCCGGACCACGGGACGGGTCCTGCCTCGCTGGATCCTCGTCGTCGACGAGTTCCAGGTCCTCTTCGAGGGTGAGACGAACGAGACCGCGACCGCGCTCCTCGAGACTGTCGTACGAAAAGGGCGGGCCTTCGGGCTGCACGTCATCCTGGCCAGCCAAACGCTCAGCGGTATCAGGTTCGCCGGCGGCAAGGACGAGGCCATCTTCGCGCAGTTCCCGGTCCGGCTCGTCCTCAAGCTGCCCAAGCCCGACTCGCAGATCTTCCTCGGACTGGGCAACGACGCCGCGGCACGGCTGCGGTACCGAGGGCAGGCCGTGCTCAACAAGGCTTACGGGCTGCAGGAGGAAAACAAGAGCCTCGTGGTCGCCTACGCCGACCACGACTACCTCGACGAGCTTCAGGAGGGTCTCGCCGGGCGCCATCCGCGGACCGACGAGCTCCGCGTCTACCGCGGCAACGCCCCGGCCCAGCTCCACGAGATGCTCCAGGTCTCGCGGCCGACCGGCGACGACGACGTCAGCCAGATGTGGCTCGGGCAGGAGTGCACGGTGGCGGCGGCGCCGGCCACGGCGATGCTGGAAGTCGGCACGGGCAACAACCTCATGGTGCTGGGCAACGACGTCCTGGGTGCCGTCGCCACGGTGCAGACCGCCTCGCTCAGCGTCCTGTCGTCGCTGGCCACGGGCGCGCAGGTGCTCGTCCTCAATGGGCTTCCCGCGCGCTTCCGTGCCGGTGCCGGCATGGAGCCGTGGCAGCAGGCGCTCGTGCGGCTCGGGGCGGAGGTGCGCACGTTCGGCGGTGACGAGACCGAGGACTACATCTCGGCTGTCGCCGACGCCGCCCGCGCCGGGCGTCGCACCCTTGCGGCTCTGCTCGGTGCGGAGTACACGGACTTCCAGCAGCGGGCCTACGACGAGGACTGGGGGGACGACCTCCAGAACTTCAACCGCAGCGGCGTGCACGTCCTCGGTCACTGGACCGACCTCCGCTCGACGCCTGTCCCCGCGCAGGATCCGAAGATCGACCACCACACGTTGGTGTTCGTGGGTGCCGCCCGTCAGGTGGTGGAGGACGCGACCGGTCTCCTGCCGTCGGACGTCCCTGCCTGCGGTGCGGGACGCGCCCTGCTCTTCCACGCGCGCGATGGTCGGGCCGGGCTTCGCACCATCGCCGCACTCCGTCCACTCGAGCACGAGGACTTCGCGGCATGGTGACCGACAAGGCCGGTGTGGCCGACCTCTACGCGCACTGGGCGCGGCTGGAGTCCCTGCCCGCTGCCGCCGCCCGGCAGCACGAGGCCGAGGAGCTGGCTCTGCGGCGAGCGGCCGCTGAGCTGAACGCCGAGCGGCAGCGGCGTCTGGACACGGTCCGGCAGGCGCAGGACTCGCTGCGGAGGGGGTTGCGCCGGGCTCTGGACACCGCCGCGCAGCGCGGGATCCAGCCGGGGCGGCGGGCGGCCGCGCGTGGTGGGGCGCCCGACTTCGCGGCTGTGGATCGGCTCTGCCAGGAGCTGGACAGCCTCCGGGCCCTGCGCGCCGACCTGAACGCGCAGGGGGAAGGTGCGCACGCCACGCTACGCCAGATCGAGGACGAGCTCAGTCGGCAGCTGGAACGATCGGAGGCGCTGGCCCGGGCCCGTGCGCGCGACCGGGTCGTCCTCCTGGCGGTCGGCGCGTGCGCTGTGGTCGGGTTCGTCCTGGGGTCCTCGCTGCTCGGTCTCTTCGTCGTCCTCGGCGGGGCTGCCCTCGCGGCCCACCACCTCTACGGCGGCATGTCGGCGGTCGTCGTGCGCCCGACACCTGCGGGTTCCGGGCCGGGTCTGTCGGACGGCGTCCGAGGCGCGGTGGCGCTGCTCGGTGCGGGCGCCTTTTCTGTAGTCGCGCTGATTCTGACTGCCGCTTCGCCGGAATCGTGCGACGCGCTAGGTCGGTGCGGCCCCGCCGTGCTGCCAACAGCTCAACTACGCGAGCTGCCCATCCTTGCCTTCTCCCGATCGGGGTCGGCCATATGGTTGATGACCCTCCTTGGTGCGATCGCGGCCTGCGGGTACGGAGCCCGGCACCTGGCTGGCGTCAGGGCCCACTCGCTGCGCGGGAAGTAGTCGTGCCGACCGAGGAAGTGGTCGAGAAGGTGTTCCTGCAAGGCTTGGTCGCCTCGCTCTCCGCATGACTACCGCGCGTTGAGTGCAGCGTGACCGCCGCTCCGGAAACCTGGGGTCGTGGACTGCGCGGTAGTCGGTTCACGTCGTCGTCGAGACTCCAACCCCGGGGCTCGATGCGTCGGCCGGATGGCTGAACCGTGGGACGTGGCTGTGGTCCGGCCATGTCGGTTTGCGCCCATGGTTGGCAACCTGCCTAAGTGAGTACGCGCGACGCGGCGAGAACGGCTGCCGCCACAGCGACCGCGGCGGGGAGTGCAGCTCCCACGCCCTGGAGCGCGAGCTTCGCCGCCACGGGGCGCTGGCCAGCATGGGGAGCGTCGCATGCCTCGACAACGCCCTGGCCGCGAGCGTGTTCGCCACCCTGGAATGCGAACTGTTCGACCAGCAGCCCGGCGGCTGGTTCGCCACACGGCGGGAGTCCAAATCCGCCGTCTTCGACTACCTCGAGACGTTCCACGACCTCCGCCGACGGCACTCTGGCCCTCGGCCAGATCCCGCCGGCGGCCTTCGAGGCACGGCACACTCTCACTACCGCGGCCTGAGCCTCAGACCGCAGGAACGAGGTGTCCCCGCAAGCGGGTCAACTCCAGAAGGTCTGGTGCGTCCTTCTCGTTGACGGGGTTGAGGTCGGGGGTTCCGCCGAAGGGGCTCGATGACCTGGCCCAGGTGTATCCGCGCGACGTAGTTGGCGATGTTCCAGTCTGACGGTCCAATCAGGGACACCGTGCGGTTCAGGGCGACCTGCGCCTCAGTGAACGCGACCACACCAACGAGCCCGATCGGCTCGACCCCAAAGGTCTCGCTGAAGGCTAGGACGGCCACCGCCGGATCTTGCGCGGGACGGAGTCGTGAGCACCTGCCCGGCCCCGCACTTGCCCCATCGCGGAATCACTAGATCCGCGAGCACGTGTAGATGCTCCCAAGCGCGCATGCGTCATTGCCCTGTGTGACCGTACGCCGGGAGCGGCGCGGTCCGTGCGCTAACGCCGGGCTAGCGGCGGACGCGACCTGAGGCGACCTGACGGATACTCGGACGACCCTCGGCCTGCTGTCTACCTGCATAAACGCGACGCGCCGGGTCCTCTCGGGTCGCGTCGGCGAGAGGTAGAGCGGTCCAGAAAATCCTAAGAGGCAATCCCCGTTCGGGGGTTCAAATTCCCACGCCCTCCCGCACACCGCCGGTCCGCCCGTGCGTCCGGGGAGGGCCCCTGGGTCACCAGGACGTTGTGTTCCGATCATCGGTGCGCCACCCCCTTGACAGCTGTTTGTAAGGACGGTTGCCTAACAAATGTGACCACCGTCGCAGACCCCCCGCAGCCGAGGCGAGCGCTGCGCTCCACCGCCAAGGTGCTGCCCGAGCACGCCCGGGCGAGCAACCGCTCGATGGTGCTCCAGCTGCTCTTCCACGCCGGTCCGCGGTCCAGGGCCGAGCTGGCCCGCGCGACCGGGCTGACCCGGGTGACGATCTCGGACCTCGTCGCCTCGCTGCTCGCCCAGGGCCTGGTCACCGAGCTGGGCCAGCAGGCCGACGGCAAGGTCGGCAAGCCCGGCACGCTGGTCGGCCTGGACGCCGAGGCCTTCCAGATCGTCGCGGTCGACCTGGCCGACGACGAGCGGGTGCACGGTGCGGTGCTCGACCTCTCCGGCGCCGTCCGGGAGCGCCGAACGGCGCCGGTCGGCGGCTGCACCGGCGCCGCGGCCGTCGAGGTGCTGCTGGGGCTGTGCCGGGAGCTCGTGGCAGCGACCACCCGCCCGGTGCTCGGGGTGGGCGTGGGCTCCCCGGGCGTCATCGACCTCTCCGGCCGGGTGCTGCAGGCCCCGAACCGCGGCTGGTACGACCTGCCGCTCGCCGAGCAGCTGAGCGCGGCGCTGGAGCTGCCGGTGCACGTGGCCAACGACGCGGACACCGCCGCGCTGGGGGAGTTCACCTGGGGTGGCGCCTCCGGCAACGGACTGCTGGTGCTCACCGTCGGCGGTGGCGTGGGCGCCGGCATCGTGCTGGACGGCGCCCTCGTCCAGGGCAACGAGCACGCCGCCGGTGAGCTCGGGCACGTCACCGCCCTCGACGAGCGCGACGAGCACGACCGGGCCCCGCTCGGCCGCCCCGAGCTCTGCGCCTGCGGGCGCCGCGGCTGCCTGGAGACGGTGCTGTCCGTGCCGGCCATGCGCCGGCGGGTCGCCGGCCTCGACGCCGCCGGCCGGGACGCCGCGCTGGCCTCGGTCGGGCGCCGGCTGGGCATCGTGCTGGCCCCGGTGGTCAGCGCCCTGAACCTCTCCGAGGTCGTGCTCTGCGGCCCGGAGGAACTGCTGGGTGGGCCGCTGCGCGACGCGGCGCTGGCCACCCTGCGCGAACGCACCATCCCGGTCGTCAGCAGCCACGTCCAGCTGCGGATGACCTCGCTCGGCGAGCACGGTGCCCTGTCCGGGGCCGCCGTGCTCGTGCTGTCCGGTCAGCTCGGGGTCACGTGACCTCGCGAACGCGGTCACGCGACCTGGGTGGTGGTGCACCCAGGCGACGACCCCGAGCCGACCTCCTGCACGTCGGGAGAGCACGCCCCTGGGACGGCGCTGTCCGGCACCGTCCCCGCTTCGGGAAGGAACCCCAACATGAAGAGCGTACGCACGAGTGGCCTGGCCGCTCTGGCCGTCGGGATGCTGGCGCTGACCGCCTGCGGCGGCGGGGACGCCGCGGGTGACGAGGGTGGTGGCGGGGGCGAGGTGCGGCTGTGGCTCGCCGGCTCCGACACCCCGCAGGAGCTGCGGGACCACCTGGTCGAGACCTTCGAGGCCCAGCACCCCGACTCGACCCTGGTGATCGAGGAACAGGACTGGAACGGGCTCGTCCCGCGGCTGCAGACGGCGCTGACGTCGGAGAGCCAGACGCCGGACCTGGTGGAGATCGGCAACACCCAGAGCCCGACGTTCACCTACGCCGGCGCCTTCAGCGACATCAGCGACATGTACGAGGAGCTCGGCGGTGACGACCTGCTGCAGGGCTTCGTCGACGCCGGCACGGTCGACGACACGCTCTACGCGGTGCCCTACTACTCCGGCGCCCGCGCGGTCTTCTACAACAAGGAGCTCTTCGCCGCCGCGGGGGTCGAGGTGCCCACCACCCTGGCCGAGTTCACCGAGGTCGCGCAGACTCTCCAGCAGGCCAACCCGACCGGGGCGCCGAGCTTCTCCGGGTTCTGGCTGCCCGGTCAGGACTGGTACAACGGCGTCGCCTGGCTGAACAGCCACGGCGGCGAGCTGGCCGTCGAGGAGGACGGCGAGTGGGTCGGGGCGCTGTCCACCCCCGAGTCACAGGAGGGGCTGGCCGCGGTCCAGGAGCTGTTCGGCACGGCCACCAGCGCACCGCGGGACGCCGACTCCAACGAGCCGTGGATCGCCTTCAACAACGGCGAAGCGGCGATGTTCTCCGCCCCGACCTGGGCCCGCTGGAGCATCGACCTGCCCGAGTGCAACAAGGGCGTGGCCGCCGACGACGAGTCCGAGGCGGCGAAGGCGCTGCTGGCCGAGCAGCAGGCCTGCAACGAGGAGAAGACCGGCATCTTCGCCCTCCCCGGTCTGGAGGAGGGCTCGGCCGCGCCGGTGTTCGCCGGTGGCTCCAACATCGGCATCCCGGCGAAGTCGGGCAACCAGGAGCTGGCCCGGGACCTGCTGCGGATCATCTTCAGCCCCGAGTACCAGACGATGCTGGCCGAGAACGGGCTGATCCCGGGCAACACCGAGTACGCCGACGCGCTCGGTGACGACGTCTACGCCCAGGCGGCGCTGGCCGCGGCGGTCGACGCCGAGCTGACGCCGCCGGCCGAGAAGTGGGCCGACGTCGAGGGCGCCCGGATCCTGGAGGACCTCTTCCAGGAGATCGCCAGCGGCACCGACTCGGCCACGGCCGCGGCCGAGGCGGACGAGCTGATCACCGACACGCTCAACTGACCGCCTGACCTCGTCCGCCGGGGGCGCGACCGCGCCCGTCCGCCGTCCGGCGCCCACGCGCCGCGATCGCGTCCCCCGGCCCGGTCCTGCCCGGATCCAGGAGCCCTGCCATGTCCGCGCCACCCGCACCTGCGACGTCCGCACCCGCCCCGCCCCGCGCACCGCACCCGGCGACCGGGAGCAGCCCCGCGGCCCCACCGCGTCGGCGGAGACCGCTCCGCTCCCGCCTGGGGCCCTACCTCCTGCTCGTCCCGGCCCTCGTCCCGCTCGCCGTGGGCCTGGGCTACCCGCTGGTCCGCCAGTTCGTCTTCTCGTTCCAGGAGTACGGACTGGCCCAGCAGTTCGGCCGCCCGGCCGAGTGGGTCGGCCTGGACAACTACGCCACCCTGCTGTCGGACCCCTACGTCTGGGGGGTGATCGCCCGGTCGATCGCCTTCTGCCTGGTCAACGCGGCGCTGACCATGGCCCTGGGCATCGCCCTGGCGGTGCTGATGACCAGGGCCGGCCGGGGAGCCCGGATCACCCTGCAGGTCGGCATGCTGCTGGCCTGGGGCACCCCGGTGCTGGCCACGATGACCGTCTGGCAGTGGCTGTTCGACTCCCAGTACGGCGTCGTCAACTGGGTGCTGGCCGGGCCGCTGGGGATGGAGGGGCAGCGCGGCCACTCGTGGCTGATCGAGCCGCTGTCCTTCTACGCGGTCGCCACGGTGATCGTGGTCTGGATGAGCGTGCCGTTCGTCGTCTTCACCGTCTACGCCGGGCTGCTGCAGGTGCCCGAGGAGTGCATGGAGGCCGCGCAGCTCGACGGGGCGAGCAGCTGGCAGCGGCTGTGGGGGCTGGCGCTCCCGATGATCAAGCCGGTGCTGTTCGTGGTGGCCCTGCTCCAGGTGATCTGGGACCTGCGGGTGTTCACCCAGATCCACGTGCTGCAGCGGGCCGGTGCGCCGACCCGGGAGACCCACCTGCTGGGCACCTACATCTACTCGCTGTCCAAGGAGTTCTCGATGGCCGGGGCGATGGCCACGATCATGCTGGTGATCACGCTGGTGCTGACCACCGCCTACATCCGCCGGATGCTGCGCGAGGAGGAGTCATGACCTCCGTCGTCCCGCCGCCGGCCACCGCGGTGCCGGCCAGGGCCCGGGAGGTGCCCGCCCGGCGTCGGCCGCGTCGCCGGGGCACCGCGGCCCGCCGGCTGCTCGACGTGCTGGCGGTGCTGACCGCGCTGGCCTGGGTCTTCCCGGTCTACTGGATGATCAACAGCGCGTTCCTGCCGACCAACCGGCTGCGCACCCCGGAGCCGTCGTTCCTGCCCTTCGGCGGCACCCTGTCGAACTTCCGCCGGGTGCTCACCGACCCGTCGTTCTACGACGCCGTCAAGGTCTCCCTGGCCGTCACCGGCCTGACCCTGACCGCCGCGATCCTCTTCGCCTTCGTCGCGGCGCTGGCGATCAGCCGGTTCCGGTTCCGGGGCCGCAAGAGCTTCATCGTGACGGTGCTGGTCGTGCAGATGATCCCGGCGGAGGGGCTGTTCATCTCCCAATACCAGATGCTGGACACCTGGCAGCTGGTCAACTCGGTGGTGGGCCTGTCGATCGTCTACGTCGCCGCCGTCCTGCCGTTCACGATCTGGATGCTGCGCGGCTTCGTCAGCGGCGTGCCGATCGAACTGGAGGAGGCCGCGATGATGGACGGGCTGTCGCGGACCGGGGCCTTCTTCCGGATCACCTTCCCGCTGCTGGCCCCCGGGCTGGTCGCCTCCGGCGTCTACGGGTTCCTGCAGGCCTGGAACGAGTACACCCTCGCGCTGGTCGTGATGACCGACCCGGCCGAACGCACCCTGCCGCTGTGGCTGCAGGGCCTGGTCGAGGCCAACCGGGCCACCGACTGGGGGGTGGTCATGGCCGGAGCGGCGCTGATCACCGTGCCGGTCATCCTGTTCTTCCTGTTCGTCCAGCGGCGGATGAGCTCCGGTCTGGTGGCCGG
The DNA here is from genome assembly GCF_026967985.1 of Modestobacter sp. VKM Ac-2984. Classification (GTDB taxonomy): domain Bacteria; phylum Actinomycetota; class Actinomycetes; order Mycobacteriales; family Geodermatophilaceae; genus Modestobacter. Next base: position 202,719 of record NZ_JAPVBJ010000006.1, read on the forward strand.
GGCGGTGAAGGGGTGACCGCGCTGCGGGCCGGCGACGAGGCGACTCTCCTCGGGGCAGCCGCAGGCGGGTGGAGCGTCGGGCTGGACATCGGCGGCACCAAGGTCCTCGGGGTGCTGCTGGACGACGCCGCGACGGTGCGGGCCAGCGTGCGGGTGCCCAGCCGGCCGGGCACCGAGGGCGTGGTCGGTGCCGCGGCCGAGGTGGTGGGGCAGCTGTGCCACACCGCCGGGATCTCGCCGGCCGAGTTGGCCGGGGTCGGTGCCGGGGTGCCCGGGCTGGTCGCCCCGCTGACCGGCGAGGTCTCCCACGCGGTGAACCTGGGCATCTCCGAGGAGCCGGTCGCGCTGGCCCTGCTGCTGGCCGACCGGCTGGGGGGCGCGCTGGTCACCGTGGAGAACGACCTGAACGTCGCCGCCGTCGGCGCGGCCCGGGTGCTCGGCCTGGGGGGCGACCTCGCCTTCCTCTCCCTGGGCACCGGGGTGGCCGCCGGGCTGCTGCTCGGCGGGGAGCTGCGGCGCGGCCATCGCGGCGGCGCCGGGGAGATCGGGCACATCCCGCACGACCCGGCGGGCCCGCGCTGCCCGTGCGGCCAGCGCGGGTGCCTGGAGCTCTACGCCTCCGGGGCAGCACTGGGCGCGGCCTGGCCGAGCCGCACCGGCCGGCCCGCCGCGGTGGAGCTGTTCGAGGCGGCCGCCGCCGGGGACCCCGCCGCCGTGCAGGTCCGGGACGCCTTCGCCGGGGCGGTCGCCGCCGCCGTCCGGCTGCTGGTGCTGACCTGCGACGTCGAGCACGTGGTGCTCGGTGGTGGGGTCGCCGAGGTGGGCGTCCCGCTGATGGCCGCGGTGGCGCACCAGTGCCGTCGGCAGGCGTCCGGCTCGCCGTTCCTGGACAGCCTGCGGATCGCCGACCGGGTCCAGCTGGTGCCCGGCGGGGTGCCGGTGGCCCCGATCGGGGCCGCGCTCGCCGTGCGCGACCGGGTCGCCAGCAACGGGCACCGCCGGGTGCCCGCCCCGTCGTGACCTCCCCGGCCGCACCCCCTTCCCCCGACGAGGAGCTCCGCAGGATGGCCACCGAGCACCGCAGCACGCCCGACCTGGACCGGCTGGTCAACGCCTGCCTGATGCCGGGCTTCACCGGCCCGACGCTCCCGGCCTGGGTCGCCGACGCCCTGGACGACGGTCTCGCCGGGGTCTGCCTGTACGGCCAGAACCTCACCGGCGAGGGCCCGCCGGTGACCGAGCGGGTCGCGGCGATCACCGCCGCGGCCCGGGCCGTGCGCGGCGACGTCCTGGTGGCGCTGGACGAGGAGGGCGGGGACGTGACCCGCCTGGAGTACACGGTGGGCAGCAGTTGGCCGGGCAACGCCGCCCTCGGGGTGGTCGACGACGAGGCGCTGACCACCGCGGTGGCCACCGGGATCGGCGCACAGCTGCGCCGGGTGGGGGTGAACGTGGACCTCGCGCCGTCGGTGGACGTCAACAGCGACGTGCGCAACCCGGTCATCGGCGTCCGCGCGTTCGGCGCCGACCCCGCGCTGGTCGCCCGGCACGGGGTGGCCTTCGTCCGGGGGCTGCAGGCCGCCGGCGTCGCCGCTGCCGCCAAGCACTTCCCCGGGCACGGGTCGACCACGGTGGACTCGCACCTCGGCCTGCCGGTCATCGACGCCGACGAGGCCACCTTCCTGGCGCGGGAGCTGCCGCCCTTCGCCGCCGCCGTCCGGGCCGGGGTCGACCTGGTGATGACCGCGCACGTCGTCTTCCCGGCGCTGGACGCGGCGCCGGCGACGCTCAGCCGCCGGCTGCTGGTCGACCTCCTCCGCGACGAGCTCGGCTTCACCGGGGTCGTGGTCACCGACGCGCTCGACATGGCCGGGGTCCGGGCCGCGCACGGGCTGGCCGGGGCGGCCGTCCTCTCCCTGGCCGCCGGCGCCGACCTGCTGCTGCTGGGCGCCGAGGACGGCGAGGCGCACTGCGCGGCGATCCGGTCGGCGGTGCGGGCCGCCGTCGCCGACGGCGCGCTGGCCGAGGACCGGCTGCAGGACGCCGCGGCCCGGGTGACCGCGCTGCGGCAGCGGCTGGCCGCCGCCGGACGCCCCGCACCGCAGGAGGCCGCGCCGGACACCGGGCGGGCCGCCGCCCGGGCCGCCCTCCGCACGCGCGAGGTCGCCCCGCTGACCGGGCCGGCGGTCGTGGTCGAGCTGCGCGCCGGCACCAACCTCGCGGTCGGGGACGCCGCCTGGAGCCTGGCCGGGCCGCTGGCGGAGCACGGCCTGCTGGCCGGGCTGCAAACGGTGACCGAGGACGGCGTCTCGGCCGACGAGGTGGTCACCGCGGCGGCCGGCCGGCCGGTGGTGGTCGCCGTACGGGACGCCTACCGCAGCCCCTGGCAGACGGCGTGGCTCGACCGACTCCTCCGGGCCCGGCCCGACGCGGTCCTCGTCGCCCTGGGCCTGTCGGTCGACGCCGAGCGGGCGCCGGGGCCGGCGGTCGCGGCACACGGTGCCGCCCGGGCGGTCACCCAGGCGGTCGCCGACCTGCTCCACGGCGACTGAGTCACCGGCCCGTCGAGGGTCCTCCAGTGAGCCGGCCGGCTGCCCTGGGGGCGAGCGATCCGGAGCAGACGGAGGTGAACAGGACCTGTCCGTATCGACGACTGGCTGCTTTCATGTCGACACGTCACGTTCACACGGATGAGTGACAGTCCACGGCGTCGTACCGACCCGTCGCACCCGGAGGCCACACGTGCCCTTTGCCCACTCGATGACAGCGCGCAGGGTCGCTGCCGTCACCGCCGTCGCCGTCGGGGGTGCGCTGCTCGGCGCATCGCCCGCACTGGCGCTCGAGCCGCCCGCCGGCAGCCCGTTCATCAGCGAGTTCCACTACGACAACGGCGGAGCCGACGCCAACGAGCGGGTCGAGATCGCTGCGGCACCGGGCACCGACCTCACCGGCTGGACGCTGGTCGAGGTCAACGGCAACGGCGGGGCGCTGAAGGCGACGCAGCTGTCCGGCCTCGTCGGCGAGTCCGGCCTCGTGGTCGTCGACGTCCCCGGCCTGCAGAACGGTGCCCCGGACGGCATCGCGCTGGTGGCCCCGGACGGCACGGTCGTGCAGTTCCTCTCCTACGAGGGGGCGTTCAGCGCGACGTTCGGCGCGCAGACGGTCGAGTCCACGGACGTCGGCGTCAGCGAGAGCGGCAGCGGTCCGGCCGAGGGCTCGATCCAGCTGGTCGACGGCGTCTGGGTGGTCACCGACACCAACACCTTCGGCGCCGCGAACGCGGTCGTCGTCCCCCCGGTGACCGACCCGGAGCCGGCCGACTGCGCCACCGACGGCCTCACCGCCATCGCCGACGTGCAGGGCACCGGGGACGTGAGCCCGCTGGTGGGCGACCCGGTCACCGTCGCCGGCGTCGTGACGAGCAGCCCCGAGGGCCTCGGCAGCGTCTACGTGCAGGACCCGGCGGCGGCCCCGGGCGCGGCCTCGACCGCCGTCAACGTCTTCGGCTCCACCGACGGCCTGGAGATCGGCGACGCCGTCCAGGTCACCGGCGAGGTGGCCGAGTACCAGGGCCTGACCCAGATCACCGCGGACGCGGTCACGGTCTGCGCCGAGGACGCCGCGCTGCCGGATCCGGTCACCGTCGACTGGGCAGGCACCTCCGCCGCCCAGCGTGAGGCGCTGGAGGGCGTGCGGATCTCGCTCAGCGGCCCCTACACCGTCACCGAGGTCTACAACCTCAACCGGTTCGGCGAGATCATGCTGAACCCCGGCGACGAGCCGCTGCGCCAGGCCACCGACGTCGTGGAGCCGGGCGCGGAGGCCATCGCCTACGAGCAGGCCAACGCCGAGCGGGTGCTCCTGCTCGACGACGGCCGCAGCACCAACCTCGCCAACGCCGGCCTGGAGCCGAGCTACGGCGCCCTCGAGAACGCCATCCGGGTCGGGGACCAGGTCGCCTCCTTCGGCGAGGTGCCCTACGTCCTGGACTACCGGTACGACGCCTGGCGCGCGCAGCCGGCCACCGTCGTCACCGCGGAGACCACCGGCAAGGCGTCCTTCGACGACAGCAACCCGCGCACCGATGCCCCCGAGGTCGTCGGCGGGGACGTCCAGGTCGCCTCGTTCAACGTCCTCAACTACTTCACCACCTTCGGCGGTGAGGCACGCGGTGCCGAGAACGCCGCGGAGCTGGCCGAGCAGGAGGCCAAGATCGTCGCGGCGATCAACTCCCTCGGTGCCGAGGTCGTCGCCCTGGAGGAGATCGAGAACTCGGTCAAGTTCGGGGAGGACCGCGACGAGGCGCTGGCTGCCCTCACCGCCGCGCTGAACGCCGCGGCCGGCGAGGAGCGCTGGGCGTTCGTGCCGTCGCCGGCGGTGCTGCCGCCGGTCGAGGACCAGGACGTCATCCGCAACGCCTTCATCTACCAGCCCGCCGCCGTCGAGCTGGTCGGTGAATCGGTCGTCGACACCGACGAGGTGTGGGCGGGCCTGGCCCGCCAGCCGCTGGCGCAGACCTTCCGCGCCGCCGGCGAGGAGTTCACCGTCGTGGTGAACCACTTCAAGTCCAAGGGCTCGGCGCCCGCCGGCGACGAGGACACCGGCGACGGCCAGGGCAACGCCAACGCCACCCGCGTCGCCGAGGCGCAGCGGCTGGTCGCGTTCGTCGACTCGCTGGAGACCGCGGCCGACGACGTCCTGCTCATCGGTGACTTCAACAGCTACACGATGGAGGACCCGCTCGACGTCCTCGCCGCGGCCGACTACACGAACCTCGGCGCGGAGTTCGCCCCCGGCGAGAGCAGCTACGTCTACAGCGGTCGGGTCGGCTCCCTGGACCACGCGTTCGGCTCGCCGGCGCTGGTCACCGACGTCACCGACGTCGACATCTGGGACATCAACTCCGTCGAGTCCTACGGCTACCAGTACGACGGCTACCCGGGCTGGTACGACGACGACCCGTTCCGGTCCTCCGACCACGACCCGATCGTCGTCGGCCTGGACCTGGGCGAGGAGGGCGTCGGCGGCGGTGACGGTGGTGAGGACGACGGCACCACCGAGCTGCAGCTGCTGGGCATCAACGACTTCCACGGCCGGCTCGGCGACGCGGTGGCCCTCGCGGGCACCATCGAGCAGCAGCGGGCCCGGGACGACGTCGACGCGACCGTCCTGCTGTCGGCCGGGGACAACATCGGCGCCTCGCCGTTCGTCTCCTCCAGCCAGCAGGACCGGCCGACGATCGAGGTGCTCAACGAGATGGGCCTCGACGCCTCGGCCGTGGGCAACCACGAGTTCGACCGCGGCTTCGCCGACCTGACCGGCCGGGTGGGCGTCGACGGCGAGAGCGGTCTGGCCGACTTCGACTACCTGGGCGCCAACGTCTACGGCAGCGACGGTGCGGCGGTGCTGCCGGAGTACGAGCTGGTGGAGGCCGCCGGCGTCACCGTCGGGGTCATCGGCGTCGTCACCCAGGAGACGAGCTCGCTGGTCTCCCCGGCCGGCATCGAGGGCATCACGTTCGGCGACCCGGTGGAGGCCGTGAACCGGGTGACCGACGAGCTCACCGACGGGGTCGGGGACGAGGCCGAGGTCATCGTCCTGGTCGCCCACGAGGGCGCGCCGGAGGGTGAGGCCACCAGCACGCTGGAGGCCGAGCTCGCCGCCGACACCGCGTTCGCCGCGATCGTCAACGGCGTGGACGCCGACGTGGACGCGATCTTCACCGGGCACACGCACCAGACCTACGCGTGGCAGGCGCCGGTCCCGGGCACCGACGAGACCCGTCCGGTGATCCAGACCGGTTCCTACGCCGCGGACCTCGGGCGGATCGTGCTCAGCTACGACGAGTCGACCGACGAGGTCACCGCCTCGACGGTGGAGAACCTGGCACTGACCGAGGTGCCCGAGGAGGAGCTGGTCGTCGCCTACCCGCGGGTGGCCGAGGTCGCCGAGACCGTCGCGGCCGCCGAGGCGATCGCCGAGGAGGTCGGCAGCCAGGTCGTCGGGTCGGTCACGGCCGACATCACCCGGGCCTTCACCACCGGCCCGGACGGCCAGCCGGCCGAGGACCGTGGTGCGTACTCGGCCCTCGGTGGCCTGGTCGCGGACAGCTACGTCGCCGGTGCTGCCGACAGTGCGATCGAGCCGGCCGACCTCGGCCTGGTCAACCCCGGCGGTCTGCGGGCTGACCTGCTCTACGGGGAGGACGGTGAGATCACGCTGGCCGAGGCGAACGAGGTCACCCCGTTCGCCAACGACCTGGTCGTCGTCTCGCTGACCGGGGCGCAGCTGGTGCAGGTGCTGGAGCAGCAGTGGCAGCCCGAGGGCAGCTCGCGGCCGTTCCTGGCGCTGGGCACGTCGGAGGAGCTGACCTGGTCCTACGACCCGGAGGCGGCCCCCGGTGAGCGGATCATCGTCGACAGCATCCGGATCTCGGGGAAGCCGATCGACCTCGACGGCACCTACCGGGTGGCGACCAACAGCTTCCTGGCCTCCGGCGGGGACAACTTCACCACCTTCGCCGAGGGCACCACGGAGCAGACCGGTCTGATCGACTTCGACTCCTTCCAGGCCTACCTGGAGGAGAACTCGCCGCTCAGCCCGGAGGAGTTCACCGGGCGGGTGACCGTCGGGGACGCCTCCGAGCAGCCGCAGCAGCCGACGGCCGAGGTGGCGGTCTCGCCGTCGACCTTCAGCCGCGGCGACCTGGTGACCTTCTCGGTGAGCGGCTTCGGCCCCTCGGAGCGGGTCGAGGTGACCGTGGACGGCCGGCGGCTCGGTCGGGTCACGACCGACGCCGAGGGTGCTGCGACGGTCCGGGTGCGCGTCCCGGGCTCGGTGGACACCGGCACCCTGGAGGTCACGGGCACCGGGGTGACCTCCGGCGCGACCGCGACGGTCGAGGTGCAGGTCACCGAGAAGGCGAGGCCCGGCACGGGTGGCAGCGTGGTGGAGAAGCTGACCTCGCTGCTGCGCCAGCTGTTCGGCACCTGGCTGCGGTGACCACCGGTGCCTCGGCTCGGGTGCAGGCCCGGCCCGAGCTGAGGCACTGACCACCGCACGACCGACGACGGCGGGCCCCCCACTGCGGTGGGGGGCCCGTCGTCGTCGGTGGCCGGCACTCACCCGTCCGGGGCGGCCGGCCCAGCCTGGCCAGCAGCAGACCTCCCTGGCTGCCGATCACCTGGGGGTGCAGATCAACGAGCAGATGAGGGCGCGAGCCCCTCGGGCGGCGGCGCGGACCGCCGTCCCGGTGCTGTTGGTCTGTGCGGTGACGTTGCTGGTCTTCTCGCTGTTCGGGCCCAACGCGGTGACGGCGCGGGGTGTGGCCGCCTCCTGGGCGTGCGCCGCGCTGCTCGCCGTCCTGGCCCTGGCCTACCGGCGCACCGACCCGGCCCGGGTCGACGCCCGCGGCGGCTACGTGCTCATCGCCCTCCTCGGCGTCGTGCTGTGCTGCGGGATGAACTGGATCACCCGCGACCCCTCCGCCGGCGGACAGGCGTTCCTCGCCTTCCCGGTGCTCTGGGCCGGCGTCCAGCTCCGCCGCACCGCGGTGGCCCTGGTGACCGCCACCGCGCTGGCCGGGGACGCCGTGGTGCTGTTCCACCTCCAGCCGGCCGGCCACGCGGTCAGCGACCTCAGCTTCTTCGGCGCCGTGCTGGTGGTCATGGCGACGATGCTCGTGCGCGCCGGGGAGACCCAGGACCGGCTGGTGGCCCAGCTCCAGCAGCAAGCCGCCACCGACTCGCTCACCGGGCTGGCCAACCGGCGGGTGCTGAACGCGGCGCTGAGCACGGCGCTGGCCGCCCCGGTCGCACCGCGGGGCACCTCGCTGGTCCTGGTGGACGTCGACTCGTTCAAGGCGATCAACGACGAGCACGGCCACCCGGTCGGGGACGACGCCCTGGTGCACATCGCCGCGGTGCTGCGCTCGGTGGTCCGCGCCGGGGACGCCGTGCTCAGCCGGACCGGCGGTGACGAGCTCGCCGTCCTGCTGCCCGACTGCCCGGCGGACGTGGCCGCCGCCCGGGCCGGCGAAGTGCTCGACGCCGTCCGGGCCGCGCCCCTGGTGCTGCCCGATGGGACCCTGCTGGCGGTCTCGGTGAGCCTGGGCGTGGCCCACGCCCCCACGCACGCCGTCGGGCTGGAGGAGCTCTACGCGGCCGCCGACGCCGCCCTGTACGCGGCCAAGCGCGCCGGCCGCGGCCGGGTCGAGGTGGCCGCGGTCAGCTGACCCGGCGGGGGACCGCCCGGTCGGAGGACTCCAGGACTGCGCCGACCAGCGGCGCGCCGAGCGTGTGCAGGAGGGAGGTGACGTCGTGCAGCTCGCGTCGCGTCGTCCCTCCGGCCCGGACGGCCAGGACCACCCCGTCGCTCAGCGTGGTCAGCGACGCGGCCCCCGAGCGCTGGTCCAGCGGCGGGGGCACGACGATGGTGACGTCGGCGTCGCCGGAGACCTCGGCCAGGACCTCGGCCATCCGGGGGCCGTCGAGGAGGTCCTCGCCCCCCGCGTCCGGCGGCCGGCCGGCCGGCAGCACGCGCAGGCCGTGCGGGCCCGGGCGCAGCGCCTCCTGGACGGTGAGGCGGCCGGCCAGCACCTCGGCCAGGCCGGGGGTCTGCTCCGGCAGGCCGAGCAGCCCGGCGGCCCGGGGGGCCCACAGGTCGGCCTCGACGAGCACCGTCCGCAGCCGCGCGGCGGCGAACACCCCGGCCAGGTCCCAGCCCAGCGCGGCGCCGTCGGCGCGCGCCGTCGGGCCGAGCACGGTGACGGTGCGCGGTGCTGCGGTGCGGCGCCCGGGACGGTCCCCGAGGTGGGCGCGGATCCGGCGCAGCGCCTCGCCGCGCTCCACGCCCGGCCCCTCGCCGCGACGCCGCCGGTCGCGCCGCGGGACGACCGCGAGGGCCGGGACGCCGGCCGCGGCGAGCTCGTCGACGTCCCGGACGGTGTCGTCCATCGACTCGCGCACGAACGCGACGGCGACGCCGACGGCCAGCCCGAGCAGCGCGCCGACGGCGAGCAGCACCCCGGTGGTGGGCGCGGTCGGGGTGGTCGGCAGCGCCGCCGGCCGGATGGTGCTGACCTGCACGGTGTCCACGGTGGAGCCCGGCGCGTCCTCCAGCTCCGCCAGCAGGTCGGAGAACGCACCCCCGGCGGCGTTGGCGATCTCCTGGGCGCGCTCGGGCACGGGGTCCTGCACGCGCACGGTGAGCAGCACCGTCTCCGCCGGCACCTCGACCGTCATCTCCCGGGCCACCTCGGCGCCGGTCAGCTCCAGGTCGAGGCCCTCGGCGACCCGCTCGCCGAGCAGCGGGCTGCCCAGCACGGCCGCGTAGGACTGCATCCGCTGCTGCAGGTAGGCGGTGTCCTGCCGGGTCACCACGCCCTCGTCGGCCTCCTCCGACGCGCCGAGGAACAGCTGCGCCTCGGCGACGTACACCGGGGTGCGGAGCAGCGCCACGGCCAGGGCCAGGGCCATGCCGAGCACGATGCACAGCGCGATGGGCAGTGCACCGCGGCGGAGCGCGCGGGAGATCTCGCGGAAGGTCATGGAGGTGCCTCATCACATCGACGGTGTCCGGGTGGCGACGTCCGCACCTGTACCGTGCCCTCGGTGGCGCCGAGCCGACGTAGCGTAACGAGCCGCTCGCAGGAAGTCGTGGAGGGCGCACGTTCGTGGGCACGGAGACCCCGGTGACGGGCATGGGGACAGCAGCTGCGCCGGCCGGCTCGGTCGGTGCGGTCTGCGTGCTGCACGGCGACCCGGAGGTGCCGGACTGGCTGTTCCGGCTCGCCCGGGCGATGCCCCTGGTCCTGGTCGTCAACGACCCCGGGCCCGGCCGGTACGCCCGCCTCCCCGCGGCCGCGGTCACGCTGGTCAACGACGAGCCGGCGGGCTTCGCGGTGAACGTGGACCGGGGGGTCGACGCGCTGCTGGCGGCCGCGCCGGTCGACGTCCTGCTGAGCGTCAACTTCGACCTGGAGCTCGAGCTGGACGCCGTCGACTCGCTGGTGGCCGCGCTCGACCAGCACCCGGAGGTGGCCGCCGCCGGGCCGCTGCTGACCGGGCACGACGGCGAGCCGGTGTTCAGCTCCGGCCGGCTGCCGCGTCCGGTGCTGGAGTTCCTGCGGGCCGCCGGCCTGCGCCAGGGGCGGCTGCTGGAGTGGCAGCGGCTGCTGCTGCGCCGCTCGGCCACCTGGCGGGCGCGCAACTCCGGAGCCACCAGCGCGCCGGTCCGGCTGCTGCCGGACGGGGAGTACCTGCCGTGGACGTGCGTGGCGGTGCGCCGCACGGCCTGGACGTCGGTGGGTCCGCTGGACCGCCGGTTCCGCCTGTACGCCGAGGACATCGACTGGTCGGTGCGGGCGGTCGCGGCCGGCTGGCGGCTGTGCGTGGTCACCCCCGGGTCCCCGGTGGTGCACGCCGAGCGCTGGACCCGCAGCCCGACCACCGACGCCTGGTACGAGGCGAGCCACACGCGGCTGCACCGCAAGCACGGCTGGACGGCGAGCGGCCGTGCGCAGCGAGCCGGGCTGGCGCTGCGCCGCTGGACGCCCCTGCGCTGGGTCAGCCCGCTGGTCTGGGCGGAGACCCGCCGGTGACCTCCCCGGCGCTGTCCCGCCGGTTCGTGCTGGGCTACGCCCCCCTCTGGCTGGCCGGTGCGGGTTTCCTGTGGTGGCCGTGGCTGCTGGTCCGGCTGGTGCTGCGCGCCCGCGCCGAGCACCGGCCGCCGCTGCTGCTGACCGGGGTGGCGGGCTTCCTCGGGCTGAGCCTGCTGCTCGCGCTCGTCCAGGCCCCTCCGGCCGGACGGGTGCTGGGCGCCGCGCTCAACCTCCTGGTCTGGGTCTGCCTGGTGCTGCTGGTGGCCGCCCGGCCGTCCCGGCGTCAGCTCGCCGAGGCGGCTGCGGGCCTGGTGGGGCTGGCCCTGGTCCAGGCCGCGCTGACCCTGCTGGCCCTGCTGGTGTACCCGCGGGCGCAGGACCTCGTGCTGCCGCTGGGGCGGCTGCTGCCCGACTCGGTGCTGGCCGATCCCAGCATCACCGCCTTCGCCGTCACCCACCTGGCCTTCCCCGACTACTTCGCGATGCCGGTCGTCCGCAGCGGCGGGATCCTCGGCAACCCGACCTGGGGCGGCGCGCTGGCCGCGCTCGGGATCCTGCTGCTGGTGGTGGACCCGTTCGGCGTGCGGCGCCCCGGGGTGCGGGGCTGGGTGCTCACGGCGGCGGGCGTCGTCGTCCTGCTGCCGTCGCTGGTGCTGTCGTACTCGCGCAACACCCTGCTCGCCCTGCTCGTCGCGCTGGTCGCGGCCGGGGCAGTGCTGCTGCGGCGCCGGTTGGGCGGCCCCGGTTTCGCCGCCCTGGTGTCGCTGTCGGTCGCCGGCGGCGTCGCGATCCTGGCGGCGCTGCCGGTCCCCGCGTTGATCGCGTCGCTGAACGGCACCCGGGCCGGCTCGGCCGAGACGCGCGGGGAGATCTACTGGATCACGCTGGACCGGGTGCTCGCCTCGCCCACCCCGCTGCTCGGCTCCGGGGTCAAGGAGCGGGTGCCCGGGCTGGTGGCCAGCCTGGGCAGCCACAGCAGCTACCTGGGGCTGCTGTACCGCGGCGGCGCCGTCGCCCTGCTGCTGTTCCTGGCCGCGCTGGTCGTGGCCGGCTGGGTGGCCTGGCGGCGCGGGGAGGCGGCGGCGCTCGCGCTGGTCGTCTTCACCGCGGTCTGGTCGGTGGCCGAGGACGTCGACGTGGGGCACTTCGTCCCGCTCGCGCTGGTGCTCGCGCTCGGGCTGCTCGGGCAGCCCGACGACGCCGGACCACCGGAGCACGAGGTCAGCGCCGCCGACCGCCCGGCACCGGTGGGCGCGGCGGCCGGTGCACGTGTCGGCTGACCAGGCCGTCCCGGGGGAGGACGTCCGCCCCGGACGTCAGCGGGTGTTCACCCTGCTCGACCAGGGGCTGTCCAGCGTCACCAACTTTGCCCTGTCCCTGGTGGCCGCCCGGGAGCTGGCCCCCACCGAGCTGGGCGCGTTCGCCGTGGCCGTGGCCACCTACCTGATCATGCTGGGGCTCGTGCGCGCGGCCTGCGGGGAGACGCTGCTGGTGCGCCATGCCGGGGCCCCGGCCGACGACTGGCCGGTGCTGACCCGGGCGGTGACCGGGCTGGCCGCGGCAGGGGGATGTCTGGCCGCGGTGCTGGTCGCGGCGGTCGGGCTGGTGATCGGCGGCCGCGTCGGGCCGGCGCTGGTGGTGCTCGCGCTCACCCTGCCCGGCCTGCTGGTGCAGGACGCCTGGCGGTACTGCCTCCTGGGTGCCGGGCGGGCCGGGGCGGCGTCGGCGCTGGACGGCGTCTGGGTGGTGCTGCTCGTGCCCGCGTTCGCCGTCCCGCTGGTCGCCGACCGGGTGAGCGCCCCCTCGCTGCTCCTGGCGTGGGGGGTCGCCGGGGCGGCGTCGCTGCCGCTGGCGGTGCTGCTGGACCGGGTGCGCCCGGACGTCGTCCTGGGCTGGCGGTTCCTGCGGGAGAACTCCCAGCTGATCCGGCGCTACTGCCTCGAGTCGCTCACCGGCTTCGGCGCCTACCAGGTCTTGGTCTACGGGCTCGCCGCACAGTTCGGCCTCGCCCTCGCGGGCACGCTCCGGCTGGCGCTGACCGCGCTCAGCCCGGTGAACGTGCTGTTCCAGGGGGCGTACACGATCGCCACCGTGCGCAGTGTGCAGCTGCGCGGACAGGGCGCGGGCCCGCACCAGCGCTGGTCGGTCACCGTCGGCGCGACGCTGGCCGCGGTGGCGGTGCTCTGGACCGGCGTGCTGCTGTTGCTGCCCGCCGGGGTGGTCAGCGCGGTGCTCGGGCCGGAGTGGCCGGAGGTCCGGGGCGTGGTGGCCGTGCTGGGCCTCTGGCTGGTGGCCGTCGGCGTCCAGTCGGGGGCGGCCACCGGGTTGCACGGGCTGGTCGACTCGCGCCGGAGCCTGGCCGCGCAGCTGACGTCCGCGCCGGCGCTGCTGGTCCTGGCCTGGGCCGGTGCCGCGCTGGCGGGCGTCCTGGGCGTCGCGGTCGGCTACGTGGCGGCCGGGCTGGTCTCCGGGGTCGTCTGGTGGAGCCTGTACCGCCGCTCGTTGCGGCTGGGTCCCGCGGCGGCCTGAGGCTCGACGCCGCCGACTCCACCGTTCCATTGAACGGAAGAGTCGTCACGGTGTGTAGTCGTGCACCGGCACTGCTGCGAACGGGCGTGCACCCGAACAGGTGAAACGGACCGCACGGGCCCGAATGGTGTGACTCAGCGTTGCCTGGTGCACAACTGGCGACGTAGCGTCCTGCCCCGAACGCCCGAGCGCCCACCGGTGTGCGGATCGGCGTGTCGTCGTCCTCGGAGCCTGTCTCCTCGGCCCCTGCAGAGAAGAGCTCGTCTGTGTCTCGCGCTTCCCGTCCGCCCGCACTCGCCTCGCGTGCCGGCGCTGCCACCCTGGCGGCCGCCGCCCTGCTCGGCAGCCTCGTCGTCGGCGTGCCCAGCGCCGCCGCCGCCACCGGTTCGACCCCCGTGGCCGACTTCGACGGGGACGGCGCCAGCGACCTCGGCGTCTTCCGGCCCGCTGCGGGCCAGTTCCTGATCGAGGGCCAGGCCGCCACCTGGTGGGGCGGTGACGGCGACGTCGACGTCTCCGCCGACTACGACGGCGACGGCACCACCGACATCGCGGTGTTCCGCCCGTCGACGGGTCAGTGGTTCGTCGAGGGCGGTGCCAGCACGTTCTGGGGCGGCGAGGGTGACGTGGCCGTGCCGGCGGACTACGACGGGAACGGCAGCGCCGACATCGCGGTGTTCCGCCCGTCGACGGGTCAGTGGTTCGTCGAGGGCGGTGCCAGCACCTACTGGGGCGAGGCCGGGGACGTGGCCGTGCCAGCCGACTACGACGGCAACGGCAGCGCCGACATCGCGGTGTTCCGCCCGTCGACGGGTCAGTGGTTCGTCGAGGGCGGTGCCAGCACGTACTGGGGCGGCGAGGGCGACGTGGCCGTGCCGGCGGACTACGACGGGAACGGCGCGGCCGAGGCCGCGGTGTTCCGCCCGTCGACCGGCGAGTGGTTCATCGAGGGCGGGACCAGCGCGTACTGGGGCGGCCCGGGTGACGTGGCCGTGCCGGCCGACTACGACGGGAACGGCGCCACCGACATCGCGGTGTTCCGCCCCGAGACCGGGCAGTGGTTCGTCGAGGGCGGCGCCAGCACCTCGTGGGGCGGTGCGGGCGACCTCGCACTGACCCGCAGCCTGGGCGAGCGGCAGGCGGCCGAGGCCGCGCCGATCGACCCCGCACCGGTCGACACCACCGCACCGGCCGCACCGACCGACGTGACCACCGTGCTGGGCGACAGCTCGGTCACCGTCACCTGGGCCGCCGCTGCCGAGGACGACGTCACCGGGCACTCCGTCCAGCGCACCGAGGCCGGTGGCGAGCCGGTCGTGCTGACCGGCGAGCCGGTCGAGGGCACCTCCTTCACCGACGCCTCCGCCACGGTCGGGACCCGGTACTCCTACACGGTCACCGCGACCGATACCGCGGGCAACGCCTCCGCTCCCTCCGCCGCCGCCGTCGCCACCCCGGTGGACGCCGACGTCGTCGTGGCCGCCGACGGGTCCGCCGACGCCACGACGGTGCAGGCCGGCGTCGACCTGGTGCCGAACAACGCCGACCACCGCGCCGACCCGCAGCTGGTGCTCGTCCAGCCCGGCACCTACGAGGGCCTGGTCGCCTCCGGCAACCGGTACGGCGTCACGATCATGGGTGCCACCACCGACCCCGCCGACACCGTCCTGACCGCCGCCGACGCGGTGAAGCCGACCGTCTCGCTCTCCGGGGAGCAGTGGTCGCTGCTCAACCTGACCGTCGCCAACACGAACGGCACCGGGGTCGCCGGTGCCACGGCGACGGCGATGAAGGTCAGCTCCGGTGACCGCGACGTCTTCGACAACGTCGCCTTCCTCGGCAACAAGCAGACCCTGCAGCTGCAGACGTCGAACACCACGACCTACAGCCGGATGTACTTCTCGAACGCCTACGTCGAGGGCGCGCAGGACATGATCCTGGGCCGCGCGGTCGCCGTCTTCGAGGACAGCACGATCCACGTGCTCGACCAGCCCGGCGCGGCGATCACCGACTCGGCGATCAGCTCCGCGCACCCCTACGGCTTCCTGATCACCGACAGCGAGATCGTCACCGACGGGGTCGCCGAGTCCATCTACCTGGGCCGTCCCTACCCGGCGAGCACCACCGCGCAGGCGCAGGTGACCATCCGCGACACCGAGCTCGGTGCCGGGATCAAGACCGCCCAGCCCTGGAAGGACTGGGACGCCACCACGCCCTGGACCTCGGCTCGCTTCTCCGAGTACCAGAACACCGGCCCGGGCGCGACGGTCAACGCCAACCGCCCGCAGCTGACCGACGAGCAGGCCGCGCAGTACACCAAGGCCGCCTACCTCGCCGGCACCGACGGCTGGGCCCCGGTCGGGCAGCAGCTGCCCACCGAGCCGGCCGACACGACCGCCCCGGCAGCCCCGGCCGGCCTCGCGGCCACCGCCGGGAACGCCCAGGTCGAGCTGGTCTGGACGGCGAACGCCGACAGCGACCTCGCCGGCTACCACCTGTACCGGGCCGCGGGCGCCACGGTCGAGGTGACGGCGGAGAACAAGGTGGACACGGAGCTGCTCACCGGCTCCTCCTACACCGACCGCGCCGTGGTCAGCGGCACCGAGTACGCCTACGTGCTCACCGCCGTCGACGGTGCGGGCAACGAGTCGGCCGCCTCGGCGACCGTCTCGGCCACCCCGACCGGCGAGGTGCTGCCGGTGCACGACCTGCTGGTCGCGCAGGACGGCTCGGGTGACTTCGCCACCGTGCAGGCCGCCGTCGACGCCGCCGGCGCCGGCACGGCCGGCGACCCGGTCGTCATCGCCATCAAGCCGGGCACCTACCGCGAGCTGGTCAGCATCACCAAGAACCAGGTCTCGCTGCTCGGCACCACCGGGACGGCCACCGACGTCGTGCTCAGCTACGACAACGCCGCCGGCACCATCAACCCGGCGACCGGCTCGGCGTACGGCACCGGCAACAGCCAGAGCGTGCTGGTCAAGGGCAACGACGTCACGGTCAGCGACCTGACGATCGAGAACGCCTTCGACGAGGCGGCGGCGACGTTCAACGACAAGCAGGCGGTCGCGCTGAACACCACCGGCGACCGGCTGGTCTTCGACAACGTGCGCCTGCTGGGCAACCAGGACACCCTGCTGGTCAACTCCGGTGACGCCAACCGGGTCGCCCGGTCCTACTTCGTGGACAGCTACGTCGAGGGCGACGTCGACTTCGTCTTCGGCCGGGGCACCGCGGTGTTCGACCGGAGCACGATCCACGCGCTGAGCCGGGGCAGCAGCTCCAACAACGGCTACCTCACCGCTGCGAGCACCGCGGACGACAACCGGTACGGGATCCTGATCACCAACAGCGCGGTGACCAGCGACGCCCCGGCGGAGACGTTCTCGCTGGGTCGCCCGTGGCGCGGCTGGAACGACGACTACACGAAGAACGGCATCGAGATGCCGAACTCGCGTGGCCAGGTCACCATCCGCGAGACCGAGCTGCCCGCCGCGATCCGGACCAGCCAGCCCTGGGCCGACATGGCCCCGAACCTGTGGACCGACGGCCGCTTCGCCGAGTACGAGAACACCGGCGCCGGCGCCACGGTGAACGCCAACCGGCCGCAGCTGACCGCCGCCGAGGCCACCGAGTACACGAAGTGGGACTACCTGGCCGGCAGCGACAGCTGGAACCCGATCGGCTCCGAGGAGCCGGCGGCCGGCGACATCACCGCCCCGGCGGCACCGGCCGGGCTCACCGCATCGGCGGAGGACGCCGGTGTGACCGTGACCTGGACGGCGAACGGTGAGGCCGACCTGGCCGGCTACCACGTCTACCGGGCCACCGGCAGCACGGTCGAGGCGACCGCGGCCAACCAGCTCACCACCGAGCTGCTCACGGAGGCCGGCTACCGCGACACCGCCGTCTCCCCGGGCGTCGAGTACAGCTACCTGGTCACCGCGGTGGACACCACCGGCAACGTGTCGGCCGCCTCGGCGCCGGCCACGCTGACCACCGCGGGGACGCCGCTGCCCGACCACGACCTGCTGGTCGCCCAGGACGGCTCGGGTGACTTCACCACCGTGCAGGCCGCGGTGGACGCAGCCGGCGCGGGCACCGCGGCCGACCCGGTCGTCATCGCGGTGACCCCGGGTGAGTACCGCGGGGTCGTCGCGATGCCGCGGGACCACGTGACGCTGATCGGCACCACCGGCAACGCCGCTGACGTCGTCATCGTGGAGGACCACGCGGCCGGCACGCTCAAGGCCGACGGTTCCGGCACCTACGGCTCCTCCGGCAGCGCCACGGTGCTGATCAAGGGCAGCGACATCACGGTCCGGGACCTCACCCTCGCCAACGACTTCGACGAGGAGTCCTCCGACCTCTCGGCGAAGCAGGCGCTGGCGCTGAAGACCCAGGGTGACCGGCTGGTCTTCGACAACGTCCGGTTCCTGGGCGACCAGGACACCCTGATGGTGGACTCGCCCGGCACCGGCGTGCAGGCGCGGTCGTACTTCGTGGACAGCTACGTCGAGGGCGACGTGGACTTCATCTTCGGCCGGGGCACCGCGGTGTTCGACCGGAGCACGATCTTCGCGTCCACCCGGGGCAGCAGCTCCAACAACGGCTACATCACGGCCGGCAGCATCGACATCAGCCTCCCGTACGGGATCCTGATCACCGACAGCAACGTGGAGAGCGACGCCCCGGCCGGCACCTTCCACCTGGGCCGCCCGTGGCACCCCAGCGGTGACGTGAACGCCATCGCGCAGGTCGTCATCCGCGACACCGAGCTGCCCGCGGCGATCAAGTCCGCGCCGTGGACGGACATGAGCGGGTTCTCCTGGACCGAGGCCCGGTTCGCCGAGTTCCAGAACACCGGCCCGGGTGCCGGGGTCAACGAGAACCGTCCGCAGCTGAGCGCCGCCGAGGCCGAGCAGTACACCAAGTGGGACTACCTGGCCGGCAAGGACGGCTGGAACCCCACCGGTGAGGTGGAGCCGCCGCCGTCGGACACCACCGCGCCGGCCGCGCCGGCCGGGCTGGCCGCCACGGTGGCACCGGGTGCGGTGACGCTGGACTGGGCCGACAACGCCGAGCCCGACGCCGCCGGGTACGTGGTCTACCGCGCGCTCACCGAGACCGGGAGCTACGCCCGTCTCACCAGCAGCCCGATCAGCGCCTCGACCTACCTGGACAACACCGTCCCGGTCGGCTCGACCGGCTGGTACCGGATCACCGCGGTCGACGTCACGGGCAACGAGTCCGCGGCGGCGACGGTCAGCGCCACGGTGACCGAGGGCAGCGGCGAGACCCGCCCGCTCAGCGTCTTCGTCATCGGTGACTCGACCGCGTCGGTCTACCAGGCCAACGAGGGCCCGCGGACCGGCTGGGGCCAGGCGCTGGGGCTGTTCACCACCGAGAACGCCACGGTGGTCGACTACGCCAAGTCCGGGGCCAGCTCCAAGGACTACTACGACAGCGGCCTGTTCGACCGGACGCTGGCGGAGATCCAGCCGGGCGACTTCCTGCTCATCTCCTTCGGGCACAACGATCAGAAGGCCGACGACCCGAGCCGGTACACCGACCCGTACGGCACCTACCAGGAGTACCTGCAGCGCTACATCGACGGTGCCCGGGCCGCCGGGGCCACCCCGGTGCTGGTCACCTCGGTCGAGCGCCGTCGGTTCGACGACGCCGGCAACGCGAAGACGACCCACGGCGAGTACCCGGCCGCGATGCGGGCGCTGGCCGCCGAGCAGGGCGTCGCGGTGGTCGACCTGACCGCCATGAGCACCGACCTGTGGAACGAGCTGGGGCCGGAGGGGACGAAGGACTACTTCCTCCACGTCGAGCCGGGTGAGTACCCGAACTACCCGGACGGCCGCGCGGACGACACCCACTTCCAGGCGCGGGGGGCGATCGAGCTGGCTCGCATCGTCGCCACGTCCCTGGCCGAGCAGGGGGTCCTGCCGGCGGGTGGCGACTACTTCCAGCGGCTGGACGGCGCCGTCGCCGACGACGAGGTCGTCTGGCCGGCCAAGCGCCCGATCTGACCCGACCGGGTCCTACGTCCCCCGGGAGGGTGGCCGGCTGCCGCCGGCCCACCCTCCCGGGTGACGTACCGGCCCGTGGGCGAGCACCGGGGCTCCGCTGCGGGATCAGATGGACGTGCACAACACGATCGACGAGGCGAGGACAGCACGTGCGCACCCCGGACACCCCACCGCTCGGCTCGGTCGTCGACTTCACCACCGAACGGGCCCTCCGCCGGGCCGAGCCGGTCACCCGGCCCGCACCGGCTCCGCAGGCCGACCCGGTCGCCGAGGTGGCCGGCCACCTCGCCCGGCTGCACGACACCGGCCAGCCGGTCGCCACCGTCTCCTGGGTGAACCACCACAGCGCCCTGGAGCTGCTGCACTCCGACCCCGAGCTGCTGGGGCGCCTCACCTACCTCGGCGTCGACGGCCTGTTCCTGCGCAGCCTGCTGGGCGGCGGGCTGGTGCCGAGGACGAGCGCGGACCTCGTCCTCCCGGAGCTGCTCGGTCGGCTCCGGGCGCCCCGGGTGGCCGTGGTCGGCGGGCGACCGGAGGACGTCGCGAGCCTGCGGCGCGCGGTGGCCGCACTGCTCCCCCCGGACGGCGAGATCGTCTCCGTCCGGGACGGCTACGCCGGCCGCCCGGCCCCGGGAGAGCTGGACGTCTGGCTGGCCCGCACCCGGCCGACCGTGGTGCTGGCCGGGCTCGGCGCACCGCTGCAGGAGCAGTTCGTGCTGGACGTCGCCCGGCACCTGCCGCAGGGGCTGGCGCTCACCTGCGGGGGCTTCCTCGACCAGGTGCAGCAGGCCGGCTACTACCCGGCCTGGGCCTATCCGCTGAAGCTGAACTGGCTGGTGCGGCTGGCCCGCGAGCCGCGGCGGATGTGGCGCCGGTACTCGGTCGAGGCGGTGGCGGCCCTGCGCGCCCGTGCCGCGCTGCGCGCCGAGGTGCTGGCGGCCCCGGGGTTCCGGCGGCTGCGGTGGTACGCCTGGCCCGAGGTCGACGACCGGTGGGCCGCCGAGGCCAGCAGCTCCTGAGCCCGGGCGACCGACCCGGTCAGCGCAGTCGGCGGGCCGTGGCCGCCAGGGTCCGGGCGGTGAGCCGCCCGTCGGCCAGCCCGAGGGCGACGACGTCGTCGAAGACCCGCTGGTCGGCCTGGGCGGCACGCACGGCGGCGTCCATCAGCACCGGCCACCGGCTCAGCTGGGAGGTCATAGAGGACGCGCGGAGGTGCCCGCCGAGCCGGCGGCGCAGCAGTCGCCGGTGCACCCCGCCGGCCCGTTCGCCGTGGCCGGCGGCTGCACCGGCCAGCGCGCCGGACAGCACGGCGTAGAAGATCCCCTCCCCGGTCAGCGGGTTGATCAGCGACTGCGCGTCCCCGGCCAGCAGCACCCGGCCGCCGGGCAGCCGGGGCCGGCCGGTCGACAGCGGCAGGCGGTGCGCCCGCAGCCCCTCGGGCTGCACGCCCGGCAGCATCCGGTGCAGCCCGGCGACCAGCTCGGTGCGGGTCACGCCCCCGGAGACGAGCTCGCCGTAGCCGACGTTGGCCCGCCCGTCGCCGAGCGGGAAGGACCAGGCGTAGGCCGGCCACCGCTGGTCGGTGGTGGTCACCACCTGCACGCCGTCCATGCCGGGGAGCGCGGGGGCATAGCCGCGGATCGCGATGGCCAGCCGGTCCGGCGGGTTGGGGGGCACCCCGAGCGCCCGGCGCACCACCGACTCCGCGCCGTCGGCGCCCACCAGCACCCCCGCCCGGACGGCACCGTCGACCTCGACGTGCGTGCGGTGCACGGTGACCTGGCGGACGGTGTGCCGGCGGAACCGGACGCCGGTGGCCAGCACCTGGTCCAGCAACCGCCCGTCGAGCACCGCGCGCGGGACGACGAGCGACGGCCGGTGGAGGGTGCGCTCGACCGTCGCCCCGCCCGGGCCCTGCAGGCGCAGCCGGGGGACCGGCGGGAACCCTGCGGTCAGCGCCGGGACGTCGATCCCCAGCCCGGCCAGCACGTCCAGCGCCTCGGGGGCGATGCCGTCGCCGCAGACCTTGTCCCGGGGGAAGTCGGCGCGGTCGAGCACCAGCACGTCGGCGTCCGGCCGGGCCCGGCGGACGGCGGCCGCACACGCCGCACCGGCCGGCCCGCCCCCGACCACGACGACGTCCGCGTGCTCCATGGCCAGCAGGCTAGGCGGCCGGCGGCGGGGTCCACTTGCGGGCCGGGTGCTCATAGCCCGCGACGAAGGCCAGCAGTTCCGCGGCGTCGTGCACCACACCGAGCGCGTCCAGCCGGTTGGCGGCCAGGTAGCCGTCGTCGACCATCCGGCGCAGCTGGTCCAGCAGCGGCTGCCAGAACCCGTCGACGTCCAGGAGCGCGGTCGGCTTGGCGTGCAGCCCGAGCATCCCCCAGGTCCAGGCCTCGAACAGCTCCTCGAGGGTGCCGGCGGCACCGGGCAGCGCGACGAAGGCGTCGGACAGGTCGGCCATCACCGCCTTGCGCTCGTGCATCGTCTGCACGACCTCCAGCCGGGGCAGCCCGGGGTGGGCGACCTCGTCGTCGACGAGGTGCTGCGGGATCACCCCGACCACCTCGCCGCCGGCAGCCAGCGCCGCGTCGGCGACGACGCCCATGAGGCCCACGTTCCCGCCGCCGTACACGATGCCGACACCGGCCCGGGCCAGCTCGGTGGCGAAGGTGGCGGCGGCCTGCTGGTGGGACGGCGGCCCGGACTGGGACCCGGTGAAGACGGCGATGCGCACCCTCGGACGGTATGCGCATCGCCGCCGGGCCCTCCTGTAGGGGGCAGGAGGGCCCTCTCTCTCACGCGTAGGCGCGGGTGACCCACTCGGCGATGCAGACCGGCTTGTCGCCGCCCTCACGCTCGATGGTGACGGCGAAGGTGTTCTGCAGCCCGCCGGCGACCTCCTCCACGTCCTTGAGCGTCACGCGGGCCCGGACCTTCGAGCCGACCGGCACGGGCGCGGGGAACCGGACCTTGTTCAGCCCGTAGTTCACGCCCATCTTCGCGTCGGTGATCGTGTAGGTCTGGGTGACCAGCGGCACGAGCAGCGACAGGGTCAGGTAGCCGTGGGCGATCGGGCCGCCGAACGGGCTCTCGGCCTTGGCCCGCTCCACGTCGACGTGGATCCACTGGTGGTCACCGGTGGCGTCGGCGAACAGGTTGACCGCCTCCTGGGTCACCTCGTACCAGTCGCTGGTGCCCAGCTCCTGGCCCTTCAGCGCGGGCAGTTCGGCGATCGTGGTGGTGGTGCTCATGCGTCCTCCTCGGTTGGCACGTACGTCTGTCGCAGGTCCGGCTTGCGGATCTTGCCGGTCGCGGTCTTGGGCAGCTCGTCCACGTAGCGGACCTCCTTGGGCACCTTGAACCCGGCGAGCCGTTCTCGCAGCGCGGCGCGGAGCGCGTCCGCGTCGCGGGGTGCCCCGGGCGCGGGGACGACGACGGCCAGACCGACCTCGCCCCAGTGCGGGTCGGGCGTGCCGATCACCGCGACCTCCTGCACCTCGGGGAGCTCCAGCATCACCGACTCGACCTCGGCCGGGTACACGTTCTCCCCGCCCGAGATGATCATGTCCTTGTACCGGTCGCGGATGTAGAGGTAGCCGTCCTCGTCGGTGGAGCCGGCGTCCCCGGAGTGGTACCAGCCGTCGACGATCGCGGCGGCGGTGGCCTCGGGCGCGTTCCAGTACCCGGCCATGACGTTCGGCCCGGACAGCATGATCTCGCCGACCTCGCCCGGCGGGCACTCGGTCCCGTCCGGCCGGACCACCCGCACGTCGGTGAAGAACTGCGACCTCCCGGCCGACCCGACCTTGGCCACCGCGTCCGCGCTGTCCAGGACCGTGCCGGCGGGTGCGGACTCGGTCATCCCGTAGGCCTGCTGCACGGTCACCCCGCGGTCCAGCCAGGTGCGCAGCAGCGGGAGGGGGAGCGGTGCCCCGGCGGCGCCGATGGTGCGCAGCGCCGAGAGGTCGAGGGTGCCGAAGTCCGGCTGGCGGCTGAGCGCGTCGAGCATCGTGGGGACGGCGAAGAACGACGTCACCCGCTGCTCGGCGATGACCGCGAGCGTCGCCGGCGGGTCGAAGCCCCGCACCAGCACGACGCAGCCGCCGCGCAGCAGGGTCGGGTTGAGGGTCCCGTTCAGCCCGCCGATGTGGAACAGCGGGGCGAGGGCGAGGGTCCGTTCGTCGGGGGTGAAGTCGAAGCCGAGCACCTGGCTCATGCACGACCAGGTCATGTTCCCGTGGGTCAGCACCGCGCCCTTGGGTCGTCCGGTGGTGCCGGAGGTGTACATGATCAAGCAGATGTCGTCGAGGGTGACCGGCTCGTCCCGCTGCACCGGCTCGGCCTCCGCCAGCAGCGTCGCCCAGTCCAGCGAGTCGGCGCCGCCGGCCGGCGGGGCCTCGGCGGCCACCCAGTGCCGGACGGCGGGCAGGGCCTCGCGCAGGGTGTCCGCCGAGCCCCCGTGCTCCCGGCCGTGCACGACCAGGGACGCCCCGGAGTGCTCGAGCACGTACTGCGCCTCGGGCGGGGTGAACCGGGCGTTCACCGGCACCCAGATCGCGCCCAGCTGGCCGCAGGCGTACAGCGTCTCCAGCCCGGCGGGGTGGTTCGCACCGAACCACGCCACCCGGTCGCCGCGCTGCACCCCGAGCCCGGCCAGCGCGGTGGCGGCCCGCCGGACCCGCAGCGCGAACTCGCCGTGCGTCGTCGTCGTCCCCTCGAACCAGAGCGCCGGCCTGTGCGGGGAGCTCCGCAGCCGGCGCTCGGGCCAGGAGCCCAGCCCGGCGTTCCTCACCGCAGCCCCAGGGCCACGATCGCGTTCTCCTTCATGATCAGCGGCCGGACCTCGTCCTTGATCTCCAGGGCCTCGAAGTCGCGGATCCAGCGCTCGGGGCGCAGCAGCGGGTAGTCCGAGCCGAAGAGCACCTTCCGCTTGAGCATCGAGTTGGCCGCCCGCACCAGCTGCGGCGGGAAGTACTTCGGCGACCAGCCGGAGAGGTCGATGTAGACGTTGGCCTTGTGGGTGGCCACCGAGATCGCGGCGTCCTGCCAGGGCACCGACGGGTGGGCCATAATGATCGTCAGGCCCGGGAAGTCGGCGGCGACGTCGTCGAGCAGCATCGGGTCGGAGTAGCGCAGCTTGATCCCGCGGCCGCCGGGCAGCCCGGCGCCGATCCCGGTCTGCCCGGTGTGGAACAGCGCCGGGACGCCGAGGCTCTGCAGCTCCTCGTACAGCGGGTACACCGTGCGGTCGTTGGGCAGGAAGTCCTGCAGGCTGGGGTGGAACTTGAACCCCCGGACCCCGTGCTCCTGGACCAGCCGGCGGGCGGCCCGGATGCCGGCCACCCCGCGTGCCGGGTCGATCGACCCGAACGGGACGAGCACGTCGGGGTGCTGCGCGGCGAGGTCGGCGATCTCCTCGTTGGACAGCGTCATCTGCCCGGTGGCCGCCTCGGCGTCGACGGTGAAGACGACCGCGGCCATCTTCTTGTCCCGGTAGTCCGCGGCGATGTCGGGGACGGTCGGGTCGTAGGGGTCGCCCTTGAAGTACTGGCTGGCGGCCGCGTTGAGCTCGTCGTCGAGCGCCAGGTGCCCGGAGGAGTCGGCGTGCACGTGGACGTGCACGTCGATCGCGACCAGCGCGTCCAGGTCCAGCCCGGTCGGGGCCGTCACCGGGGTGGCTCCGGCAGCTGCTGGCCGACGGGCTGGTGTGCGGCGACGAACCGCTGCGGCCACACGTCGGCGATGGCGTCGGGCGACCAGCCGGTGCCGTCGGCGAGCTCCACGACCACCTCGGTGGGGTGGGTCCACAGGGCGAGCCGGTCGCCGCCGATGCCCACGGCCTGCCCGGTGATGTCGGCGGCGGCGTCGGAGGCGAGGAAGGCGACCAGGCCGGCGGCGTCGGCGGGGCTGCCGAAGCCCAGCTCCTGGCGGGCGTAGGCCGGCAGCGGATCCCCGGCGGTGAGGGCGTCGACGTAGGGCCTGAGGAAGGGCACGGTCTCGGTCATCGCGGTCGCGGCGACCGGGACGACGGCGTTGACGGTGATCTCGGCCCGGGCCAGCTCCATCGCCCAGGTGCGCACCATGCCGACGATCCCGGCCTTGGCGGCGGCGTAGTTGGTCTGGCCGAAGTTGCCGACCTGGCCGGTGGGGGAGCCGATGCAGATGATCCGGCCGCCCTCGCCCTGCTCGCGCATCCGGACCGCGGCGGCCCGGGTGCAGGTGAAGGTGCCGCGCAGGTGGGTGGTGAGGACGGCGTCGAACTGCTCGTCGGTCATCTTCCACAGCGTGGTGTCCCGCAGGATGCCGGCGTTGTTGACCAGCACGTCCAGCCGGCCGAACTCCTCCACCGCCCGGTCGACCAGGGCCTGGGCGGCCTCGCTGCTGCCGACGGCGACGACCTCGGCGACGGCGGTGCCCCCGGCGTCGGAGATCGACTGCACGGCGGCCTCGGCGACGTCGGGGTCCACGTCGTTGACGACGACGGCGGCCCCGCAGCGGGCGAGTTCGGTGGCGTAGGCGAGGCCGAGGCCCCGCCCGGATCCGGTGACGACGGCGACCTTGCCGGTCAGGTCCATGAGTGCTCCTTCGATCGGGGCTGGCCAGCGCGGACGCTAGGGATGGTGGTGGATGATGTCAACGAATGGAGGTCCCATGGACATCGAGCTCGATCGACCCGGACTGACCGACGACGTCGGGTTCCTGCTCTCCCGGGCCAGCGGTCGGCTGGTGCGTGCGAGCAACGCCGTGCTCGCCGGGCACGGGCTGCGGGTCCGCCCCTGGTCGGTGCTGGTGCTGGCGTGCGACGCGCCCGAGGGCGTCTCCCAGCGGGAGCTGGCCGACGTGCTCGGGCTGGACCCCAGTCAGATCGTCCTGCTCGTCGACGAGCTGAGCGCGGCCGCCCTGGTGGAGCGGCGGCCGTCCCCCGCCGACCGTCGGAACAAGCTGGTCCTCGGCACCGCGGCCGGGCAGGCCGTCCGGGCGGCGGCGGCCCGGGACGTCGAGCTCGCCCTCGCGGCTGAGCTGGCCGACTTCTCCGCCGGGGAGCGCCAACTGCTGCAGGAGCTGCTGACCCGCCTGGTGTTCGGCGGCGGTTCACCGGCCGGCCGCGGCTGACCGGGGTCGCGACGGAAGGGCTGGCCGTCGCCGGGTGTGACGTGCATCATGACCAACATCAATCGTTGATGTCGTCATGTTTCTCATTGAGGAGAGCGCGATGGTGCGGAAGCCGGTCCCTGTCCTGGTCGCGGTCCTGCTGGCGCTCGCTGCCTGCGGAGGGGAGGCCGAGCAGTCGTCGGATGCCGCGACGGGCTCGTCCGGGGAGTTGCGTGAGGTCTCCGTCGGGATGCTGCCGATCCTGCCGACCGCGGCCCTGTACGCGGGCATCGAGCAGGGGTTCTTCGCCGACCAGGGGCTCCAGCTGGAGGTGGCGACCGGTCAGGGTGGGGCGGCGTTGTTGCCGGCCGTCCTCTCCGGTGACCTCCAGTTCGCCACCAGCAACCCGGTCTCCCTGCTGCAGGCCCGGGAGCGCGGGCTGGACGTGGAGGTGGTCACCCACTGGACCTCCGCGCTGTCGTCGGGGGAGAGCGACGTCAACGCCGTCGTCGCCGCGCCGGGCTCCGGGATCGACTCGGCCGCAGACCTGGAGGGCAAGCGGGTGGCCGTGAACACGCTCAACGGCATGGGCGGGCTCACCATCCGCGAGGCCGTGCGCCAGGACGGCGGCGACCCGGACGCCGTGTCCTTCCTCGAGCTGGGCTTCCCCGACATGCCCGCCGCACTGGCGGCCGGCAACGTCGACGCGGTCTGGGTGCCCGAGCCCTTCCTGAGCAGCCTCCAGGCCGAGGGCAACACCGTGGTCACCCACCCGAGCCTGGAGTCGGTCGCGGGGCACCCCACCCAGCTGTTCTTCACCTCCGGGCAGCTCGCCGAGAGCGACCCGGAGCTGGTCGCGGACATGACCGCGGCGCTGGAGGAGACGCTCGCCTACGCCGAGGAGAACCCCGACGCGGTCAAGGCCCAGATCCCCCAGGTGCTCCCGCAGTTGCCGGCCGAGGTGGCCCAAGCCGTGCGACTGGAGGAGTTCGGCACCGACCTGCGCCGTGCGGAGCTCGCGGAGCTGGGCCGGCTGATGGAGGAGGACGGCCTGATCGAGGAGTCGGCGGACCTGGACGGGCTGCTCCCCGAGGAGTGACGCGGCCGGGAGCTGCCGGATGGGGCTTCCACCACATGGAAGCCCCATGGGCGGACGGGCGTGATGGGCGTCACCGTGGAGGCGTCGAAGAGGACACCAGCGGGAGGAACACCCATGACGTCGATCGTGCGCAACCAGTGGTATGTGGCCGCCTACGGCCGCGAGGTCGGCCGCGAGCTGTTCAGCCGCACGATCTGCGGGGAGTCGATCCTCTTCTGGCGGACCGAGGCCGGCGAGGTCACCGCGATGAGCGACCGCTGCGTGCACCGCCGGTTCCCGCTCTCCCAGGAGCCCAGTCACCTGGTCGGCGACACCGTCGTCTGCGGGTACCACGGCTTCACCTACGGCGCCGACGGCGGCTGCGTGGCGGTGCCCGGGCAGACCCGGGTGCCGCGCACCGCCCGGCTGAAGAGCTACCCGGTCGTCGAGCAGGACAGCTTCGTCTGGGTGTTCATCGGCGACGCCGAGAAGGCCGAGGGCGCCACGATCCCGCGGGCGCCGTGGCTGGCCCAGGAGGGCTGGACGACGGTCAGCGGGATGGAGCCACTCGCCGCCCGGGCGAGCCTGCTCGTGGACAACCTGATGGACCTCTCGCACGAGACCTACCTGCACGGCGGGTACATCGGGACGCCGGAGGTGGCGAACACCCCGATCACCACCGAGGTCGACGACGCCGCCGGGGTCGTCTACGTCAGCCGGCACATGGCCGACGCGGAGTGTCCGCCGTTCTACGCGAAGAGCACCGGCATCACCGGTCGGATCACCCGCTGGCAGGACATCGAGTTCACCCCGCCCTGCCTGTACAAGCTGCACAGCCGGATCGCCCCGGTCGGGGTGCTGCCGAACGACGACGGCACCGACCCGGACGCCTTCCACGTCGAGGTCGTCTACGCGATCACCCCGGAGACGGAGTCGACCACGCACGACTTCTGGGCCGTGGCCCGCGACTTCGCCCTCGACGACGAGGGGGTGTCGGAGTTCCTGCGGGAGAGCAACCGCACCGTCGTCCTGCAGGACGTCGTCGCCCTCGACGTGCTGGAGAAGGTGCTCACCGGCGAGCCGGACGGCTACCAGGAGCTCTCCATCAACATCGACACCGGCGGCCTGGCCGCCCGGCGGATCATCGCCCGGCTGGCCGCCGAGGGCGCCGGCGAGGACGCGCCGGCCACGCCCTCCCGCACCCCCGTGGCGGCCAACCGGTGACCGGCGTCCCCGAGCCCCGGGACGGGTCGCGCACCGAGCACGGGCTGTCGCTGCCCGCCCCACGTCAGGTGCTCGAAGGGGAGCAGGTGCTGCGGGTGAACTGGCTGCCCGGCTCCGACCGGCTGCGCGGCCTGTGCCACTGCGGTGCGGAGGCCGAGGCGTCGGATCCGGTGGAGATGTGGGAGTGGCTGCTGGCCCACCCCGACCACCCGGCGGACGGCCCGGCCGAGCCCCCGGCAGCGGGCCCACTGCCCGCGCCCCCGGCCCACCTGGTGACCGACCCGCTGGTGATCGTCCGCCGGGCCCCCGTCCCCGCCTGAAGAAGGACCCCGCTGCCCCCCACCGCTCGCGAGCTCGCGGCGGGCCCTGCAGCGGGGCCGGGGCGGGATCTGCGGATGCGAGCGGTGGCCACACGACGAGGAGAGCAGTGCACAGCACCCATGACGAGGTGGACCTGCGGCTGCAGGTGGCCCGGCGGACGACCGGCGCCGAGGGCGTCGTCGTCCTCGAACTGCGCGACCCGACCGGGGCCGACCTGCCGGCCTGGTCGCCCGGCGCGCACGTCGACCTGCTGCTGCCCGGCGGGCTGACCCGGCAGTACTCGCTGTGCGGCGACCCGCACGACCGGGCGGTCTGGCAGATCGGGGTGCTCCGCGAGCCCGCCGGCCGGGGTGGCTCGGCGCTGGTGCACGACCAGCTGCAGGAGGGCACGGAGATCGACGTCCGGGGGCCGCGGAACCACTTCGAGCTGGTGCCCGCCCCGCGGTACGTGTTCCTCGCCGGGGGCATCGGCATCACCCCGATCCTGCCGATGGCCGCCGCCGCGGAGGAGGCCGGCGCCACCTGGGAGTTCCACTACGGCGGACGCACCCGGACGTCGATGGCCTTCCTGGACGCGCTGGAGGCGCTGGAGGCGCAGACCGGGCACGGCCTGCGGGTCACGCTGCACCCGCAGGACGAGGTGGGGCTGATCGACCTCGACCGCGTCCTGGGCACCCCGCAGCCGGACACGAAGGTGTACTGCTGCGGCCCCGAGCCGCTGCTGGCGGCGGTGGAGCAGCGCTGCGCCGACTGGCCGCCCGGGGCGCTGCACGTGGAACGATTCGCCCCGAAGGAGCAGGGCGAGCGGGTGCTCAGCGGCGACTTCGACGTCGAGCTGACGCTGTCGGGCACGACGCTGACCGTCCCGCCGGACAAGTCGATCCTGCAGGTCGTGGAGGAGGCGGGCATCCCGGTCCTCTCCTCGTGCCAGGAGGGGACGTGCGGCACGTGCGAGACCGGAGTGCTGGAGGGGACCGTCGACCACCGCGACTCGCTGCTGACCCCGGAGGAGCAGGCGGCGAACGACACGATGTTCATCTGCGTCTCCCGAGCCGCGTGTCCCAAGCTCGTCCTGGAGCTCTGAGCCCGGCCGGGCCAGCGGCACGGCGGACGGCGGGCAGCAAGGTGCTCGCCGTCCTCGACGCCTTCACCCGGGACCGGCGTGCGCTGACCCTCTCCGAGATCGCCCGGGCCACCGACGTCCCGTTGTCGACCGCGCACCGGCTGATCGCCGAGCTCTGCAACTGGGGCGGGCTGGAGCGCGACCCCGACGGCCGGTACCGCGTGGGGCTGCGGCTGTGGGAGCTCGGCGCGCTGGCGCCGCGCGGTCTGGGTCTGCGGGAGGCGGCCCTGCCGTTCATGGAGGACCTCTACGAGGTGACCCACGAGAACGTGCAGCTGGCGGTGCGGGACGGCGTCGAGGTGGTCTTCGTCGAGCGGTTCGCCGCCCGGGACGCGGTCGCGGTCTACACCGAGGTCGGGGGGCGGTTCGCGCTGCCGCCGACCGGGGTCGGGCTGGTGCTGCTCGCGCACGCGCCACCCGAGGTGCAGGAGCAGGTGCTGGCCGCCCCGCTGCGCCGGTACACCGCGCAGACGATCACCGACCCGGTGCAGCTGCGCCGGGTCCTGGCCGAGGTCCGCCGTGCCGGGGTGGCGGTCAGCGACCGGCAGGTCACCGACGACGCGGTCTCGGTGGCTGCGCCGATCTCCGCCCGCGGCGAGGTGGTCGCGGCGCTGTCGATCGTGGTGCGGGGCAGCTCCCCGGCCGCCGTCCGGCCGATGGCGCCCGGCGTCCGGGCCGCCGCCCGCGCGATCAGCCGGACCCTGGCCGGAGGCCCTCCCGACGGCTGAGGTACGGCGCGCTGCCGGACTCCCGGAGTTCTCCCGATGATCTTCTGGGTGTCACCCGTTGGTCTGCACCGGCGACGCAGAGTTCCCGCGACAGATGCAGCACGGACTATGCGGGAGCGCCTCGATGAGCCACGACCACGACCACCCCCACCACGACCACGGCCACTCCCACGGCGCGGTCTCCGGCGTGGAGGGCACCTGGGCCGACCCGCAGGCCGACGACCCGTTGTCGGTGTCGCGTCGCGCCTTCCTGGCAACCACCGCCGTCGTCGCCGGTGCCGCTGCCGGGCTGGGCAGCGCCGTCACCGGCATGGGCCAGGGCGTCGCTGCCGCCGCAGGTGCCGGGACGACGACGAACGCCTGGACCGGGCGCACCCGGTACTACGCCGGTGACCACCACATCCACACCAAGTACTCGCCGGACGCGCAGTACGACGTGGCGACGCAGATCATCAAGGGCCGGCAGTACGGCCTGGACTGGATGGTCATCACCGACCACGGTGGCGTCGCGCACCAGAAGCTCTCGATCGACAAGATCACCCCGGAGATCGAGAAGGTCCGCCGGCAGTACGCCGGCACGATGATCTACCAGGGCCTGGAGTGGAACATCCCGGGCGCGGAGCACGCCACGGTCATGCTGCCCCCGGGCAGCGCGACCGTCGACATCCTGAAGGCCTTCGAGGCCGGCTACGACGGCAGCGTGCTGTCGGCCAAGGGCGTGACCGGGAACGTGGAGCCCTACGCCATCGAGGCGCTGAAGTACCTGGACAACCAGGTGCGCAACCGGCGCACCGAGATCGCCCTCATGTTCGCCAACCACCCCAGCCGGCAGGGCATCGACAGCCCGCACGAGATGCGCAACTGGCGGGACGCCGCCCCGCAGGTCGCCGTCGGCATGGAGGGCGCGCCCGGTCACCAGGCCGCCGGCATCCCGACGTCGCAGGGCGGCCCCGGCAGCGGCCGCGGCTACTACGACAACGCCGGGGCCCGGGCTGACCGGTTCCTGCCCTACCCGCCGGAGTCCTACCGCACCTTCGGTGGCTTCGACTGGATGACCTCCACCGTCGGCGGCCTCTGGGACTCGCTGCTGTCCGAGGGCAAGCCGTGGTGGGTCACCGCGACGTCGGACTCGCACCGGGTCTTCCGGGACACCCGTGTCCAGGGGCCGCTGGACTACAACACCAACGGCACCAAGGGCGACGCGGTCGACACCGGCCGTCCGATCACCCAGTACGGCGACTTCTGGCCCGGCCAGTACAGCAGCACCCTCGTGGGTTCGGACTCCCGTTCCTACGTCGGCATCATGCAGGGCCTGCAGGCCGGCAAGGTCGTGGCCGTGCACGGCCGGATCATCGAGGGCCTGGACGTGCGGGTCCGCTCGGCGAAGGACGGCGACCCGCAGGGCGCCACGCTCGGTGGCCGCACCTGGGTGCGCCGCGGTGGTGACGTCACGGTGACCATCACGGTCAAGGTGGCCGGTGGCGCGAACGCCAACGGCGACGTGCCCAAGCTGGCCAAGGTCGACGTCATCAGCGGCCCGGTCACCGGTGCCGCGTCCGACCGGGACGTCTTCACCGCCCCGGAGACCGCCGTCGTGAAGACCTTCGAGGTCGGCCGCGGCCGGGCGCAGTGGAAGTTCGAGCACACGTTCACGAACGTGGAGCGGTCCTTCTACGTGCGCCTGCGGGGCAGCGACGGCAACCAGCTGGACGCCGCCGGCAACCCGCTCATGGACGTCGTCGGGGACGCGAACCCGTGGGAGGACCTCTGGTTCTACGCCAACCCGGTCTTCGTCGACGCCGTCTGATGACCGCCTCGCTGACGGCGGTCTGGTGGGGCGGGGCGCCGGTGGACGACCAGATCGCCGACGCCCACCTCCTGGCGGCGGTCGACGAGGCGCTGTCCGGCTCGGGAGCCGAGGCGGAGCTGGTCTGCACCCACGTGGACAGCTCCGCCCCGGCGCCCCGCATCGGCGTCTCGGTCCGGCTGACCGGGGAGCCCGCCGACCCGGCGGCGACCCGGTCGGCCCTGGCCCGGGCGTTGGCCGGCCCGGTGGTGGCCGGGGACGCCGACGAGGCCGAGGTCGTCGGCCCGGCCCGGACGGCGCTGCGCGAGGCCGGTGCCGGTGAGGCCGGCCGGGCGATCCGCTTCCCGGGTCAGGCCTCGGTCACCGGGCGGGTCTCCGTGGCCGACCTGATCGCCGCCACCGCGATCGACCAGGTCGTCGGGATCGGCGTGGAGCCGGCCGGCACCGACGTCGTGGACACCGGGCCGAACGGGTTCCTGCGGCCGCGGTTCTCCGGCGGCCGGCTGGCCCTGCTGGTCGAGCGAGCGGCCGGGGGCGTGCTCCAGCCGTTCGAGATCGAGAGCCCGCACCAGTGCTGCGAGGGCGGAGGGCACTGAGCACCCGGGCGACAGAGATGGCCATTTCTGTCGCCCGGGGACTCAGATCGCGGAGGTGGCGAAGCCGATCTCCTTGTCGGCGACGCACGCCGGGAAGGTCTCGAACACCCGGGCCCGCTCGGGGGAGTCGTGGTAGACGTCCTCCACCCGGCGGAACTCGTCCTGGTCGCCGTCGTGGGCGACGGCCCAGGTGAACGTCTGGTGCTCCTCGTCGGCCAGGGCGAACAGCACCCGGAAGCCGTACTGCTCGCGTACCGGCAGCAGGGACGGGAACCAGGCCAGGAAGTCGGCCATCCGGCCCGGTTCGAGCACGTATCGGCGCAGCTGCACGGTCTCCATGGCGTCATCCTGCCCGTCGTCGTCCGGCGGCACCTCCGGCCGGTGCCTGCACCGTCGGCGCACGGCAGACTGTCGGTGTGCGCTCCCCGACGGACGGCTGGACGACCTGCGCCCTGGGCCACCGGCACTGGGGGCTGGCCGGCGCGGCCGGCCTGCTGTTGCACCGGCCGGGCGCCGGCGGGATCGAGGTGCTCCTCCAGTTGCGGGTCGCGTGGTCGCACCACGGCGGCACCTGGGGCACGCCGGGCGGTGCGCTGCACCCGCAGGAGTCCCCGGCCGACGGCGCACTGCGCGAGGCCGGCGAGGAGCTCGGGTTGCGCCCGGCGGACGTCGTCCTGGGCGTGGAGTCCGTCGACGACCACGGCGGCTGGGTCTACACCACCGTCCTGGCCACGCCCGCCGGCGCCCTCGAGCCCGACGACCTGGCGCTGAACGAGGAGAGCGCGGGCGTCGGCTGGTTCCCCCTGGACGCGTTGCCGGTGCTCCACCCCGGGCTCGCCGCGGCCCTGCCGGTGCTCGTGCGCACGTTGACCGGTTCCGACGCCCCGTGACCGGACGGCAGACCGCGGCCCGGGTCCACTGGACGGTGCTGGCCCTCGTCGTCGGGGCGTGTCTCGCGACGTCGTTGACCCGCACCCTGATCGAGACGGCGGGCGGCCGCACCACCGCGGTGACGGAGCTGATCCGCTGGCTGAGCCTGTTCACCGTCGTGAGCAACGTGCTGGTGCTGGCCGCTGCGACGACCCTGGCGCTGGACCCGGTGCGCTCCGGTCGCCGCTGGCGGGTGCTGCTGCTCGACGCCCTGCTGGCCATCACGGTCACCGGGTTGGTCTTCTCGGTCCTGCTCTCGCCGACCGTCGACCCGACCGGCGTGACCGTGTGGACCAACCTCGTGCTGCACTACCTGTCCCCGCTGGCCATGGTGGTCGGCTGGCTGGTCTTCGGGCCGCGGCCGCGGATCACCGGTGGCACGGTCGCCTGGGCGATGGTCTTCCCGGTGGCCTGGATCGGCTGGACGATGTGGCACGGCGCGCAGAGCCGCTGGTACCCCTACTTCTTCCTGAACGCCCGCGACCTCGGCCTGGCGGTCGCGTTGCGGAACACCGCGTTGGTCGTGCTCCTGGCGCTGGCGTTCCTGCTGGTCTACTGGGCGGCCGACCGGTGGCTGTCGGCGACCCCCGACCGCCCCCGCGAGTCACCGGACCTCGCCACCAACGGCTGACCGCAGGCGGGCGCTCAACCCACGGTGACGGTCACGGAGACCAGCCGGTGGTCGCCGAGCGGCAGCTGCCGGACCTCGGGGCGCTGCGGCTCCAGGCCGGCCGGGCCGAGGACGTGGTCGAACTGCACCCGCGGGGCCGGCGCGGGATAGCTGGGCTCGCCGACCAGTCGCTGCGCGCCGAACACCCGCGCCGGCACCGCACCGACCAGGTTCAGGTCGCCGGCCAGCACGACCGGGCCGGGCAGCTGCGCGCACCACCGGCGCAGCCGGGTCAGCTGGCGCAGCGCGGTGTGCGGCGCGAACGAGAGGTGGGTGCAGACGACGGTGCAGTGCTCCAGCTCGGCGGCGATCGCCAGCCGCGGCTCGTCGGGGAACCACCACCGGCGCAGCCGCCCGGTCCGCGGGTCGGTGGCCCGCAGCGGGAGCCTCGCCCGCCCGGCGCCCAGCCCGAGCACCGACCAGCGCTGCACGGGCAGCCGGCTGACCAGCGCGATCCCGTAGTGCGGACCGGCCAACGTCTCCCACGACCCGCGCAGCACCGGCGGGTCGACCGGCGTCCAGCTGCGGAAGGGGTCGGGAGTGCCGGCGACGGCCGCGGCGAACCGCCAGTCGGCGGCGCCCAGCCCTGCGGCCACCTCGGCGGGCTGGTCGACACCGTGCGAGCGCGGCTGGCCGACGTCCACCTCCTGGACGGCGAGGACGTCGGCGTCCACCCCGGCGACCGCGGCCCGCAGCCCGGCGGCGTCGAGCGAGCGCCCGGCGCCGTCCCGGCCGGAGGCGAGGTTCAACGTCCCGACCCGGAGTTCCATGCCGCCATCAGACCAGTCCGGTGGTGCTCGTGCTCTGCTCACCCGTGGTGAGCAGAGCACGAGGCACCGGGGAGCACCTGGTCGGCGAGGCGGGGGGAGGGCCGGGCAGCTAGGTTCGGGCTCGTGAGTGCCCGCGCCGACGTCTCCGAGATCTTCGACCCCACCGCCTGGCGGCCGGTCGAGGGCTTCGAGCAGCTGACCGACGTCACCTACCACCGCGCCGTCGACGCCGGGGTCGTGCGGATCGCGCTCGACCGGCCCGAGGTGCGCAACGCCTTCCGCCCGCAGACGGTCGACCAGTTGCTCGCCGTCTTCGAGCACGCCCGGCTGGCCACCGACGTCGGCTGCGTGCTGCTGACCGGCAACGGCCCGAGCGAGAAGGACGGCGGCTGGGCGTTCTGCTCCGGCGGCGACCAGCGGGTGCGCGGCAAGTACGGCTACGAGGCCGGCGACGGCGCCAACGGGCGGCTGCACATCCTCGAGGTGCAGCGGCTCATCCGGTTCATGCCGAAGGTCGTCGTCTGCGTCGTCCCGGGTTGGGCGGCCGGTGGCGGGCACAGCCTGCACGTCGTCGCCGACCTCACCCTGGCCAGCGCCGAGCACGCCCGGTTCAAGCAGACCGACGCCGACGTCGGCAGCTTCGACGGTGGCTTCGGCTCGGCCTACCTGGCCCGCCAGGTCGGGCAGAAGTTCGCCCGGGAGGTCTTCTTCCTCGGCGAGGAGTACTCCGCTGAGGAGGCGCACCGGATGGGCATGGTCAACCGGGTCGTGCCGCACGCGGAGCTGGAGGCCACCGCGCTGGACTGGGGCCGCCGGATCGTGGCCAAGAGCCCGACCGCCCAGCGGATGCTCAAGTACTCGTTCAACCTGATCGACGACGGGCTGGTCGGTCAGCAACTGTTCGCCGGGGAGACCACCCGGCTGGCCTACATGGCCGAGGAGGCCGTGGAGGGTCGGGACTCGTTCCTGGAGAAGCGCCCGGCCGACTTCTCCCGCTTCCCCTGGCACGCCTGAAGGAGGACGAAGATGATCGTCGAGGTGATCGGTGGCGCCGACGAGGTGCCCGAGGTGCGGTTGGCCGACGTCGATGACCTGGCCCGGCTGCACCTGGCCGTGGGTGCGCTGACCGACGAGGACGTCGACCGGGCGTTGCGCGATGCGGGCATGGGTCGGCTGACCGACGGTGACACCGCGCTGCTGGACGTGGCGGCCCTGCGCGCCGCGGCCGGTCGACAGACGACCGCCGACGACTGGCCGCAGGGCTTCGACCGGATGGTGGCGCAGGCCCTCGAGAAGGGCTGGACCGGGGACGACGGAGCCAGCCTGCAGGTGCACGTGGAGCCCGCCGCGTCGGCCTGAGGGCGGTGCCGGCCCACTGTGATCTCGACGCGGGATCGCTCGGTTGTTGTGGTCACTCCACTTTTGTGGGCACGATTGCACGGTGACGACGACCGAACGGCCTCCGCGACCCGCCGGCGCACGCCCTCCGGGCCGTCCGCTGTCCTCGGAGCTGTCCGAGCAACTGGTGGCCGTGGCGGTGGAGATCCTGGCCGACGAGGGCTGGGGGAGGCTCAACAGCGACCGCATCGCGGCACGTGCCAAG
Source organism: Modestobacter sp. VKM Ac-2984 (assembly GCF_026967985.1). Classification (GTDB taxonomy): domain Bacteria; phylum Actinomycetota; class Actinomycetes; order Mycobacteriales; family Geodermatophilaceae; genus Modestobacter. Next base: position 239,834 of record NZ_JAPVBJ010000006.1, read on the forward strand.
GCCGGCAAGGCCGGCATCTACCGGCGGTGGCCGACGATGGCCGCGCTGGCGCGGCACGCCCTGAGCACCGCCCCGCTGGTGGAGCTGCCCGCCGACTCCGGTTCGCTGCGGGGCGACCTCTGCGAGCTGCTGGCCCGCTGGACCCGGCCACTGGACCGGACCGAGCGCGCGGCGGCGAGCCTGGTGGGGGCGGCGCGGCACGACGACGAGCTGCGCGCCGGCCTGGAGGAGGCACTGGTGCGCCCGCTGGCCGGTGCCGTGCGGGAGATCGCGGCGCGGGAGGCGACCCGCGGGCGTGAGCTGTCGCAGCAGCAGGTCGCGCTGCTCGGCTCGGTGGTCCAGGCGCTGTGGTGGCAGCGCTACACGGCGTTCGGTCCGGTGGTGATGAGCACCCCGCAGGTCGAGCAGCTGGTCACCGGCGTGCTGCTGCCGGTCCTCGCGCCCGAGCAGCTGCCGGCGGGCTGAGCCCGCTCAGTCGATGCGCACGTCCAGCTCGCGGGCGAGCCGGCGCACCCCGTCCTCCAGCACGGCCAGCGTGGCGACCGTCGTCGCGTGCTCCGGTCCGCGCGCCTCGCCGGGCTCCAGGCCGAGCACCTGCCGGCGGTTGGCGAGCACCAGGATCCGCCCGGCCACGAGGAACAGGCCGGCCGCCAGGCGACTGAGCACGTCGACCGCTGCGCCGTCCGGCTGCCCCGATGCCGAGAGCGCCGTCGCGAGCGCCGCGGACACCCGCCCGCCGGCCTGCTCGACCAGGGTCCGTTCGCGTTCCTGCAGGCTCGGGCTCCGCGCCAGGGCCTCCAGGTAGCTGCGGCTCTCCGGCCGCGCCTCCTGCTCCAGCAGCTGGTGCAGGTCCCGCTCCACGTAGCTGCGCAGGGCGGCGAGCGGACCGGTGCCGTCCGGCCGGGCCGCGACGGCGGCGGCGACCCCCTCGACCCACGGCGTCCGGCCGTCGAAGAACAGTGCTTCCTTGCTCTCGAAGTGGTTGAAGACGGTCTGCACGGCGACGTCGGCAGCGGTGGCGACGTCGGCGATGGTCACCGCGTCGAAGTCGCGCTCGGCGAACAGTCGCTGCGCCGCCGCGCGGATCTCCACCCGGGTCTGCGCCTTCCGGCGTTCCCGGCGCCCCCCTGCCGCCGTCTCCACGTTGGCCAATGTAGAGCGCAACTCACCGTGTCCAGGGCTGTGTGAGCCGGTCAGTGCGGTGTCCCCGCCGGCCTCCGGGGGTGGCACTGGGTGCCACCCGGCGCCGGACCCCTTAGCGTGGGGCCCGTCACGTTCGAGGCGGGGAGACGGTGGATGAAGACGCACGGTGCTGTGCTGCGGGGTCCCGGCGACTGGGAGGTCGCCGAGCTGGAGCTGGTCGACCCCGGTCCGGGGCAGGTGCTGGTGGAGATGGCCTACGCGGGCCTGTGCCACTCCGACGAGCACCTGCGGTTCGAGAGCCAGCGTTACCCGATCGTCGGCGGGCACGAGGGCGCCGGCGTCGTCCAGGCCGTCGGGGCCGGCGTCACCGGCGTGCAGCCCGGTGACCACGTGGTCACCTCCTTCCTGCCGGCCTGCGGCCACTGCCGCTGGTGCGCCACCGGCCGGTCGAACCTCTGCGACCTCGGGGCGACCATCGGCACCGGTCAGCTGCCCGGCGGGACGTGGCCGTTCCGGCTGGACGGCGAGGAGCTCGGCGGGTTCTGCATGGTCGGTGCCTTCGCCCAGCACTCGGTGCTCTCGGAGTTCTCCTGCGTCAAGATCGAGCCGCACCTGCCGCTGGACGTCGCCGCGCTGATGGCCTGCAGCGTCCCGACCGGCTGGGGGTCCGCGGTGAACGCCGGGCCGGTGCGCCAGGGGGACGTCGTGGTGGTCGTCGGCACCGGTGGGGTCGGCTGCAACGCGGTGCAGGGTGCGGCGATGGCCGGCGCGGGGGCCGTCGTCGCCGTCGACCCGGTGGCCTTCCGCCGCGAGTTCGCCCAGACCCTGGGGGCCACCCACGCGGTCGCGAGCACCGAGGAGGCGGCGGGCCTGGCCCGGCAGCTGTCCCGCGGCACGGGGGCCGACGTCGTCATCCTGGCCACCGGCACGACCAGCCCGGAGATCACCGGCGGCGCCTACCGCTGCCTGGGCAAGGGCGGCACGCTGGTGCTCACCGGTCTGGCCGACCACACGATGGAGACGACCGTCGCGCTGCCCGGCAACATCACCACCGTCTACGAGCAGCGGGTCCAGGGTGCGCTGTACGGGATGTGCAACGCCTACCGGGACATCCCGCGGCTGCTGCGGCTCTACGAGGACGGCGCCCTCGAGGTCGAGTCGCTGATCACGAAGCGCTACTCGCTCGACGAGGTCAACCAGGGCTACCAGGACCAGCGCGACGGCACCGTCATCCGCGGCGTCCTCCAGCACCAGCACTGAGCCACCCCTGAGCCACCAAAATGGCCATTTTGGTGGCTCAGGGGGTGACCGTGCGGGCGGCTGGGCAGGGCATCGGGCATGGCTGAACCCACGATCGCCGTCCTGGACGTCGACGGCACCCTGGTCGACACGAACTACCAGCACGCCCTGGCCTGGTACCGGGCGCTGCGCTCCTGCGGGGAGACCTTCCCGATCTGGCGCATCCACCGGCTCATCGGCATGGGCGGTGACCAGCTGGTGGGGGCGCTCGGCGGCGACGACGTCGAGGCCCGGATCGGGGACCGGGCGCGGGACCGCTGGGTCGAGGAGTTCGACCTGATGCTGCCGGAGATCGCGCCGCTGCCCGGTGCCCGCGACCTGCTGCTGGCGGTCAAGGAGCGCGGTCACCGGCTGGTGCTGGCCAGCTCGGGCAAGCCGAAGCACGTGGACGCGTTCATCGACCTGCTCGACGTGCGGGACCTGGCCGACGCCGTCACCTCCAGCGAGGACGTCGAGGCGTCCAAGCCGGCGCCGGACCTGCTCGGGACCGCGCTGGAGAAGCTCGGGGTGTCCGCGGACTCCGACAGCGTGCTGGTCGGTGACTCGGTGTGGGACGTGGAGGCCGCCAAGAACGCCGGGATGCCGGCGATCGTCGTCCGCTCCGGTGGCTTCGGGGACGACGAGCTCCGCGACGCCGGTGCGGTGGGGATCTACGACACCCCGGCCGACCTCGCGGCCGCCCTGGACGACACCCCGCTCGCCTGAGGGGAGGCTGCGGGCGGCACTGTGCGGTGCGGGCCCGTTCCCGGCCGGGAACGGGCCTTCACCGCACAGTGCTGGAGACGCTCCTCAGCCGACGACGCCGGCGCGGAGCGAGGCGTACTCGTCGACGGCGCACATCGGCGGCCGCTCGTCGACGGCGACGGTGTGGCTCTTCGGCACGAAGCCGCGGCCGTCGTGGGCGAACTGGGTGAGCAGCCCGCCGGGCTCCAGGCGGCGCCGGTCCGGCCGGCCCCGCTCGGCGCGGGACAGCACGGTGGAGACGATCTGGCCGGCCATCGTGCCCAGCGCCTCGTCGGTCTGGTGGGAGTGGGTGCGGATGCCGAGGTCGACCTGGGCCAGCCCGTTGAGCCCGCAGACTCCCAGCAGGTCGACCAGCAGCCCGACCTCCACGCCGTAGCCGGAGACGAACGGCACCTGCTCCAGGGCCGAGCGCCGGCCGGCGTACTCGCCGCCCAGCGGCTGCACGAACCCGGCCAGCTCGGGCCAGAGCGCGTTCAGCAGCGGCCGGGCGGTGAGCTCGGTGACCCGGCCGCCGCCGGCCGGGCGGTGCTCGCCGTCCACGGACAGCGGGCGGGTGTAACAGCCCTTGACGTACTCGACGCGCGGGTCGGTGAGCAGCGGCACGAGCAGCCCGGGCACGTAGTGGCTGACGTCGCCCAGCAGGTCGGAGTCGATGAAGACGATGAGGTCGCCGGTGGTGGCCGCCAGCGACTTCCACAGCGCCTCGCCCTTGCCCGGGCGGTCGCCCTGCATCGGCAGGACGTCGCCGGCCGCGACGGCCTCGGCGCCGGCCGCCCGGGCGACCTCGGCGGTCGCATCGGTGGAGTGCGAGTCGATGACGAGGAGCTCGTCGACGAGGGGCACGCCCTCGACCCAGCGCTCGGCCAGGTCGCGGACCAGGACCCCGACGGTGGCCTCTTCGTTCCGCGCCGGTAGGACGACGCTGATCCGGTGCCCGCCGCGGCGCTTGGCCAGCAGCAGGGCGTCGACGTCGATCTCGGCCAGGGAGGTGGCCGACGTGGTGCGGTGCTCGAACCATGCGCGGGCGTCAGGTCGCATCGGCCCACTGTCGAGCACCACACCCACCTCCGGCACATCGGCGGGGCGTCGTTCACATGAACTTCACGTTCCCCCTGGATCAGAGCCTGACTGCTGCCCGGGGACCCGGCAACTCGCATGGGGGTGGCCCACCTCACGGGTCGGGCGGCCGCGACCGGTCGTCAGGCGGAGGTGCCCTGCGCGGGCAGCGCCACCACGGCCCCGGGCGCGGTGAGGGCCACCGTGGTGGCCGAGCCGGCGGCGGCGACCGCGGCCGCGAAGTCGCGGGGTGGTTCGACGAGCAGCGCCCGCATCCGGGCCCGCCAGGGGCTGGGCAGCGAGGTCAGCCCGGCGACGGCGAAGGTGCCCCAGTGCACCGGGACGGCGACCCGCGGGCGGAGCAGCGCCACGGCCCGGGCCGCACCCGCCGGGTCCAGGTGGCCGGGGCCGAGCGAGGGGCCCCAGCCCCAGACCGGCAGCAGGGCGACGTCCACGCCGTCCTCGCCGAGGTCGGCCATCCCGGGGAAGAGGTCGGTGTCGCCGGCGGCGTAGACGGTGACGCCGTCCCCGGAGACCAGGTGCCCGACTGCCGGGGCGTGCGGGCCGTGGGTGAGGTGCGGACCCCAGCGGTGGGCGGCGTGGTCGGCCGTGGTGGCGGTGACGGTGAGGCCGCCGTCGGTGAGGCTCGCGCCGACGCCGAGCTCCTCCACGGCGGTGAAGCCGTGCCGGGTGAGCCACCGGCCGGCGCCGCGGGGCACCACGATCGGCGTGCTGCGGCCCAACCGGCGCAGGGAGGGCAGGTGCAGGTGGTCGTTGTGCAGGTGCGAGACGACCACGAGGTCGATGCCGGCCCAGGCCTCCGACGCCAGCCGGGGGACCACCCGCCGCAGCGGGCCCAGCCGGTGGGTGAGCAGCGGGTCGGTGAGCACCGTGCGGCCCGCCAGCTCGATCCGGACGGTCGAGTGGCCCAGGAAGCGCAGGGACGGCGCGGTCACCGGGTGAGTGTCGCGCCGACCACCCGCCCGGGGCATCACACCTCGGCGCGTGGTCTCGGCAGGGGCACGGGTGCGGGCAGGGGTGCGACCACCGCCGGACCGGGGCGGCCCAGCAGGTCGGCCACCTCGGCGGCGGTCAGGCAGGTCGGCAGCACCGGGCCGGAGACGGCGACCACGCCCTGCACGCGCAGCTCGTGGAGGAGCTCCCGGGAGGTGATCTCCTTGGCCACGGTGGAGACCTCGAAGTCGCGGGCGCTGCGGCCGATCGCGCCCAGCACCTCCAGCATCCGGTCGTGGTTGCCGCCGGCCGACAGGTTGCGGACGTCGACCATCACCACCTCCAGCGGCAGCCGGGCGAGCTGCGACCACAGGGTGGAGCCCATGCCGTAGTCGTCCAGCCCGAGCCGGACGCCGGTCCGGTGCACGGCGTGCAGCGCCGGGATGAGCGCCGCCGACGAGGTCTGCAGCACCTCCTCGGTGACGAAGAGGGTGAGCCGGGGAGGTGCCAGGTCGGCTGCGGCCAGCGCCACGGCCACCTCGCCGGGCAGCTCGTCGGCGTGCACCAGCCCCGCGGGCAGGTCGACGGCGACGAGCAGCTCGTCGCCGAGGGCGGCCACGTCGGCGCAGGCGCGGGTGATCAGCCACTGCTGCAGGGCGGCGGTGCAGCCCTGCCGCTCGGCGGCGGCCCACAGCTCTGCGGCGGGCAGCGTGCCGAGCTCGGGGTGCACCCAGACCGGCTGGGCGTGCAGCGCGGCGAGGATGCCGGTGTCGCCGTTGGCGATGGTGTCGAAGCGGAGCTGCACCTCCCCGTCGGCCAGGGCGGTCGCGACCGAGCTGCTGGCCGCGGCCTGCGCCACCCGGTCCTCGGTGTGCAGCCGCCAGCAGCCCTTGCCGGCCTTCTTGGCGGCGCCGAGGGCGGCGTCGGCCTGGCGGAAGGCGAGCTGGCCGCCTCCGGGGTGCACCCGGCAGAGGCCCACGCTGGCGCCGATGGTGAAGGTCCGGTTGCCGATCCGGCAGGGGCGGGCGAGCACGTCGACGACCCGATGGGCGGCCTCGACGGCAGCCTCCTCGTCCCCGGCCAGCAGCACGGCGAACTCGTCGCCGCCCAGGCGGGCGACCAGGTCGTCGGTGCGCAGCAGGCCCTGCAGCCGCCGGGCCACCTCGACGAGCAGCAGGTCGCCGGCCTCGTGCCCGGCGGAGTCGTTGACCGCCTTGAACCCGTCGAGGTCGAGCACCAGCAGCGAGCGCTCGCCGGAGGTCGCCGACCCGGCGGCCATCTCCTGGAAGAGCAGCGCGCGGTTCGGCAGCCGGGTGAGGTGGTCGGTGAAGGCCATCCGCTCCAGCTCGCGCTCGCGGCGTCGCCGGGTGGTCACGTCCCGCAGGTGGAGCACCCGCCGGCCGCTGCCGGGGCGCTCGTGGTGGCTGACCTCCAGCTCCCGTCCCTCGCCCTCGGGGCCCTGCAGTCGCAGGTGGACCACGGGGGCGGCCCCGTCGGCCGCGACGGTCAGCTCGCGGCGGACGCGGGGGCGGTCCTCCTCGTGCAGCAGGTCCAGCAGCGGCAGGTGCGGGTCGGCCGCGGCGGCGATCCCGAGCAGCGTCCGGGCCGCGGGGGAGGTGAACTCGAGCCGGAGGTCGGCGTCGACGATCGCCACGCCGTCCGAGCTGGCCTCGACCAGGCCACGGAAGTCCTCCTCGCTGCGGAGCAGGTCCTCCTCGATGCGGTCGCTGTCCCGGATCCGCATGAACAGCCGCACCAGCAGCAGGAGGACCACCACGGCGGTGCAGGCGAGCGCGCCGTCGGGGACGCGCAGGTCCAGCAGCAGGGCCGCCACCAGGGTGACCGGCACCCCGACCAGCGCCAGGACGTCGACGACCACGCCCGCGGAGTTCACGATCGGGGCGGCGTCGGCCGGGGAGAGCTCGGCCGGGACGGCGCTGGCCAGCTGGACGGCGTGCACGCCGGTCACCAGCGCGCTGGCGATCACCACGTCGGCGGCGGTGGACCACAGGCCGGTCGGCTGCGCGATGTGTGCCGCCAGCAACGCGGAGGCGAGCCCCAGCAGGGCGGTCATCAGGATGATCGCGGTCGCCGGACGCCGGACGGCTGCGGTCGAGACCGTGCACAGCGCTCCGACGACGCCGACCGCCGCCGCCGGGTAGACGGCGTAGGCGAGCACGAGGGGCTGCAGGTCCGGCCGGATCGCTCCCGGCGCCATCGCGGGGGCCAGCACCAGGACGTCGACGACGACGACGAGGGCGAAGGCCACCATCACCCCGTCGACCACCAGGACCGGCCAGCGGGTGCCGCGGACCCGCCCGCCGATCAGCGCGGCGCTCACCGTCGGACCCAGCGCGGCGACGAGGACCACCACGATGCCGACGCTGATGCGGCCCTGCGTGCCGCCGATGCCCAGCCCGGTCACGAGGCCGGCGCAGGCGAAGAGCAGGGAGCTGAGTCCCAGCAGCTGCCAGGGCAGCCGGTCCGGGCGGGCCATCCGCCGGGTCAGCCGGCTGCAGCGCCAGGCGGCCCAGGCCCCGACCGCGGTCAGCACCAGGTTGTCCCACTGGGGCAGTGCCCCGGGCGGGCTGACCGGCACGGTGACGCCCAGCGCGACCAGCGCGCCGAGCAGCACCAGCGCCAGGTGCGGACGCCGGGCTGCGGTCACGTCGCCGGCCCGCCGTCCCCGGCCCGGAGCAGGCCGGGCACGCCCGCCGCCGAGGTGGGCACGGGCACCCCGCCGAGGCCGGGGAGCTGGGTGGTCAGCGCAGACCGGTCCAGCGGGCGGGCCAGCAGGTAACCCTGGATGAACCGGTGGCCCATGTCGCGGAGCAGGTGCAGCTCGGTCGCCGTCTCGACGCCCTCCACCACCACGACCAGGCCCAGGCTGGTGCCCAGGTGCAGCACGGAGCTGCACAGCGCCCGGCGCTGCGGGTCGGTCTCGACGTCGGCGAGGAACTGCCGGTCCATCTTCAGGACGTCGATCGGCAGGCCGACGAGGTAGGCCAGCGAGGACCAGCCGGTGCCGAAGTCGTCGACGGCGATCCGGACGCCCAGCCGCCGCAGGGCCGCCAGGTCGTCGGTCACGTGCTCGTCGTCCAGCAGCACCGACTCGGTGATCTCCAGGACCAGTCGGCAGGCGGGCAGCCCGCTGGACTCCAGGGCGCACAGCACGTCGGCGACCAGCTCGCCGCTGCGCACGTGCCGCGCCGAGACGTTGACCGCCACCCCGAGGTCCGGGTGGGGGAGCGCGGCGACCGTGGCGGTGGCCTCGGCCAGCACCCACCGGCCCAGTTCGGTGATCAGCGCAGACTCCTCGGCCAGTGGCACGAACTCCGCCGGGGACACCTCGCCGTAGGTGGGGTGCCGCCAGCGCAGCAGCGCCTCGACGGAGACGGTGCGGTGCAGGGCCAGGTCGACGACCGGCTGGTACACCAGCCGCAGCTGGTCCTCGGCGAGGGCCCGGTGCAGGTCGGTGCGCAGCGTCTCCTCGCGCTGCTGGGTGATCCGCAGCGCGTCGGAGTGCCGGCGGACCCGGCCGGGGCCGGCGGCGCGGGCGCTGCGCAGCGCCAGGTCGCCCCAGCGCAGCGCCTCCCCGGCATCCGCGTCGGCGTCCAGGGACGTGACGCCGGCGGCGGCGGTCAGCCGCAGCGTGCCGCTGGCGGTGGCCACTGGCTCGACAGCGGCGACCAGCCGGCCGGCGATGACCTCGGCGTCGGCCACCGTGCCGGACACCAGCACGGCGAACTCGCTGGCCCCGGAGCGGGCCAGCCAGTCGTCGCCGCGCAGCGCCCGGGCGAACCGGGTGGTCAGCTCACGCAGCACCGGGACGTCGTCGCCGGCGGGCAGCCCGTCGACGCCCAGCACGACCAGGGAGGCGCTGCTGGCCGAGTTGCTGCTGGCCGAGGTGCTGCCACCCGAGGGGGTGCGGAAGGCGGCGGCGAGCCGCTGGGTGAGCGCCGAGCGGTTGGGCAGGCCGGTCGTCGGGTCACTGGTGCTGAACGCGGGCAGGGGGTCGGCCGGCTGCGGGGCGCTCGCGCTGACGTCCCGGCAGTAGAGGACGAGTGCGCCCACGTCGGGGTCGCCGCGCAGGTCGCGGACCTGGGACTGGATCAGCAGCCAGCGGCCGTCGAGGTGTCGCACCCGCGCCGTCCGGGTCTTGGTCTCCGAGGGGTCGACCGAGGTGGCGCTCAGGGCGGCGATCAGGCCCGGGGCGTCGTCGGGGTGGACGGCGGCGGCGATCGAGCGACCGACGATGCGCTGCGGGTCCAGGCCGAGCAGCGTGGTGATGGCCGGGGAGACCCACTGCACCCGCAGCTGGTCGTCGAGGATCAGCACCGGGTCGGCGCTGCCGCGCACCAGCGTGCGGAAGTAGGCCTCGCTGCGCTGCAGGTCGCTGGTGAGCCGCTGCTGGGTGCGCCAGGACACCGCCTGGTGGGCCAGCAGGGCGCCCAGCCCGAGTGCGCCGAGCGTCGTCCCGAAGATGGTCAGGGTGCCGGTGACCGGGACGCTGATCAGCAGCAACGAGCCGCCGGCCAGCGCGGTGGCGTGCGGGAGCAGCGCGCCGAGGGTGGAGCCGGCCGCGTTCCCGCGGTCGGCGGTGGGCCGCGGCCGGTCGGCGCGGCAGGCCACCAGGAGCAGGGCCAGCCCGAGGACGCTCAGGGCGCAGGCCAGGTACTGGACCGGGCCCGGCCCGGAAGCGATCGAGGAGCAGGCGCCGGCCATCGCGGTGGCGACCTGCGAGGCGAAGAGCAGCCAGCCGACGGGGCGCTGCGCGGCCGGGCAGATCGCGATGAACACCAGGGAGAAGCCGGTGCCGACGGCGACGCTGGACAGCAGGGCGAACAGCGCGACCGTCTCGGACAGGGAGAGGAGCCCCTCTCTGCCGATGGTCAGGTGGTACAGCGTGTGCACGGTCAGCAGGTCGGCGAGCACGAAGAGCGTGAGCATCGTGGCGACCTGGGCCCGCGCGGCCCGCAGCGAGGCGCGGTCGAGCATCCGCAGGATCGCGACGACCATCAGCAGCTGACCAGGGGCGCTGCCCAGTGCGCTCTGGCCCCACGGCAGCACGGCCGTGGCGGCCAGGGCGCCGACGGCCCCGAGGGCCACCGAGGTCGCGCACCAGCGCCAGCCGGCCGGGTGGGCGCTCCGTCGTCCGTCGCGGACGAGCAGGGCGACCACACCGACGACGGCCAGGAAGTTCACCGTCACCGCGACGGCGACCGAGGTCGGGGCGGGCAGCAGGCCGACGGACAGGGTCGCGAGGGCGGCGAGGACGGCGAGGAGCAGTGGCCGGGTCAGCGTGCGGACGGCGACCGGGCCGCCCCGCGTCGGAGCGGCCATGGCCCGCGTCGGTGCGGTGAGGGCTCCGGAGGTCACGGGTCAGTTGTCGGGACCCGGGCCTCCGGACTGCAGAGGTGGCGGGGGCCACTCACCCGAAGGGGAGGGGGACCTCCTGCTCAGTGGCGGCGGTTCACCAGCGCAGGGGCTGGGTCGCCCGGGAGTCCGCGGTGCGGCAGACCCGGCAGTGACCCCAGGTGACGATCCGCAGCGGGCTGCTGGGCTCGCCGCACTCCGGGCACTCGACCATCGCGTCGGCGCCGGCGGGAGCCCCGCCGGGCTGCTGGGCGCGGCCCGCGTGGACGGCCGGGTCGCCGGCGCAGGGGCAGCCGAGGTCGGCTGATGGGCAACGGGCGTGGTCGGTTTCGATGGGGCGCCTCCTGGTGTCCCCGATCACGCTACTCAGCTGCACCAGTCCCCTGCCCCCGCGCGCCACGTCGTCCCGTCCGGGGGTGCGGGCCGGGGAGCCGCCGTGGTGCCGGCCGGGCGCGACCCGCCGGAGGGCTGAGCGCGCGGCGGGCGGATTCGGGTGGCAAGCTCGACGGGGTGAAGACGTGGCTGGATGCATGGCCGGTGTTCCGGCAGCTGACGGGTCCTGACCCGCTGGGGCGCGGCAAGGCCGCCCGCAGCAAGGCGACCGAGCAGGTGGTGAGCCGCACGGCCACCGCCGACCGGGTGGTGCAGTCGGTCTGCCCGTACTGCGCGGTGGGCTGCGGGCAGCGGGTGTTCGTCAAGGACGAGCAGGTCGTGCAGATCGAGGGCGACCCCGACTCGCCGATCAGCCGCGGCCGGCTCTGCCCCAAGGGCAGCGCGAGCAAGCAGCTGGTGACCAGCCCGAGCCGGGTCACCACGGTCAAGTACCGCCGTCCGCACGGGACGGAGTGGGAGGACCTGGACCTCGACACGGCGATGGACATGATCGCCGACCGCGTCCTGGACGCCCGCCGCAAGGGCTGGCAGGACGAGGTGGACGGCCACGCCGTCAACCGCACGCTGGGGATAGCGAGCCTCGGAGGGGCGACCCTCGACAACGAGGAGAACTACCTCATGAAGAAGCTTTACAGCGCCATGGGCGCGATCCAGATCGAGAACCAGGCCCGCATATAGCACTCCGCGACGGTCCCCGGTCTGGGGACCTCGTTCGGTCGTGGCGGCGCCACGAACTTCCAGCAGGACCTGGTGAACTCCGATTGCATCGTGATCGAGGGTTCGAACATGGCCGAGTGCCACCCGGTCGGCTTCCAGTGGGTCATGGAGGCCAAGGCGCGGGGCGCGAAGGTCATCCACATCGACCCGCGGTTCACCCGCACCAGCGCGCTGGCCGACCTGCACGTCCCGCTGCGTGCCGGCACCGACATCGCGTTCCTCGGTGGGCTGATCAAGTACGTCCTGGACAACGACCTGGACTTCCGCGAGTACGTCGTCGCCTACACCAACGCGGCGGCGATCCTGCGTGAGGACTTCCAGGACACCGAGGACCTCGACGGCCTGTTCTCCGGCTTCGACCCCGAGACCGGGCAGTACGACGAGACGACCTGGCAGTACGAGGGCGTGAACGTGCCCTCCTCGGCCGGCCAGCGCTCGCCGAGCCAGCCGGGCGGGTCGGCCTTCCGTCAGGACGAGGACGACCGGCCCGACGACGCCGCGGACGACGGCACCGACGACGAGACCGAGGGCGTCAAGGAGTCCGACCAGCAGCAGGGTGCCCAGGGCTCGGCCGACATCCACGGCAAGCCGAAGCGGGACGAGACGCTGCAGCACCCGCGCTGCGTCTTCCAGGTGCTCAAGCGGCACTACGCCCGCTACACCCCGGAGATGGTCGCCGACATCTGCGGCATCGAACCCGAGGTGTTCCTCAAGGTCGCTGAGTGGGTGACCGCCAACAGCAACCGCGAGCGGACGACGGCGTGGGTGTACTCGGTGGGCTGGACGCACCACACGGTGGGCGTGCAGTACATCCGGACGGCGTCGGTCCTGCAGGCGCTGCTGGGCAACATGGGCCGCCCGGGTGGCGGGATCCTGGCGCTGCGCGGGCACGCGAGCATCCAGGGCTCCACCGACATCCCGACGCTGTTCAACATCCTGCCCGGCTACATCCCGATGCCCCACGCCCAGCAGCACACCGACCTGGACAGCTTCTGCGCCTCCAGCGACGACCGGGTGGGCTTCTGGGGCAACATGCGCTCCTACTCGGTGAGCCTGCTGAAGTCCTGGTGGGGCGACGCGGCGCAGCCGGAGAACGACTTCGCGTTCGACTACCTGCCCCGGCTGACCGGTGACCACGGCACCTACACCACGGTCGCCGACATGATCCAGGGCAACGTGCCCGGCTACTTCCTGGTCGGGGAGAACCCGGCGGTGGGCAGCGCCAACGGTCGGATGCAGCGCTTCGGCCTGGCCAACCTCGAGTGGCTGGTCGTCCGCGACCTCCAGATGATCGAGTCGGCGACGTTCTGGAAGACGGCCCCGGAGATCGAGACCGGTGAGCTGGTCACCGAGGACATCGCCACCGAGGTCTTCTTCATGCCTGCGGCCACGCACGTGGAGAAGGAGGGCACCTTCACCCAGACGCAGCGGCTGCTGCAGTGGCGGCACAAGGCGGTCGAGCCGCCGGCCGACTGCCGCAGCGACCTGTGGTTCTACTTCCACCTGGGCCGCAAGCTGCGGGACAAGCTGGCCGGGTCCACCGACCCGCGGGACCGCCCGCTGCTGGACCTCACCTGGGACTACCCGACGCACGGGGAGACCGAGGAGCCCAGTGCGGACGCCGTGCTCCGGGAGATCAACGGCTACGACGCCGACGGCGAGATGCTCTCGACCTACCTGGACATGAAGGACGACGGGTCGACCAGCGGTGGCTGCTGGATCTACACCGGCGTCTACGCCGACGGCGTCAACCAGGCCGCCCGGCGGAAGCCCGGCCGGGAGCAGGACTGGGTGGCCGCCGAGTGGGGCTGGGCGTGGCCGTCGAACCGGCGCACGCTGTACAACCGCGCCTCGGCCGACCCGGACGGCAAGCCGTGGAGCGAGCGCAAGGCCTACGTGTGGTGGGACGAGACAGCAGGGGAAGACGGAGCCGGCCGTTGGGTCGGTCACGACGTCCCCGACTTCGAGGCCACCAAGCGCCCGGACTACGTGCCGCCGGAGGGCGCGACCGCACAGGCCGGCCTGGGCGGTGCCGACCCCTTCGTCATGCAGGCCGACGGCAAGGCCTGGCTGTACGTGCCGGCGGGGCTGGCCGACGGCCCGATGCCGGCGCACTACGAGCCGGCCGAGTCGCCGGTGGAGAACGCGCTGTACGGCCAGCAGGCCAACCCGGGCCGGGAGGAGATCCAGGCTGCGTACAACCGGGGCAACCCGCCGCGCAGCACGGTCTACCCCTACGCGATGACGACCTACCGGCTGACCGAGCACCACACGGCCGGTGGGATGAGCCGCACGCTGCCCTACCTGTCGGAGCTGCAGCCGGAGTTCTTCGTGGAGGTCAGCCCGCAGCTGGCGCAGGAACGCAACCTGGAGCACGGCGGCTGGGCGACGTTGATCAGCGCCCGGACGGCGATCGAGGCCCGGGTCCTGGTCACCGAGCGGATCCGGCCGATGAAGCTCAAGGGCGGCCAGCTCGTCGAGCAGATCGGCATCCCGTACCACTGGGGTGAGCAGGGGCTGTCCACCGGCGACTCCGGCAACGACCTGTTCGGTGTCGTGATGGACCCCAACGTGCACATCCAGGAGACGAAGGTCGCCACCTGCGACATCCAGCCCGGGCGGCGTCCGCGCGGCAAGGCGCTGGTGCAGTACGTGGAGGACTACCGGATCCGGGCGGGTGTGCAGTCGGGCCTGGTCCCCAGCGGCGGCCGGGCACCGATCGAGGAGGGGACGAGCTGATGGAGCGCGACCCGATGGAAGAGGAGCGCTCGTGACGACCGTCAGCTCGGCGAGCCCGGCGCTCACCGGCAACGACCCGGCCAACCGGCTCTACGGCCCCCTGCCCGACGTGAGTGGGGAGGCCGGTTACGCCGAGGACCACCCCGCGCGGGTGGGCTTCTTCACCGACACCTCGGTCTGCATCGGCTGCAAGGCCTGTGAGGTCGCCTGCAAGGAGTGGAACACGCTCCCGATGGACGACGCGGACGGCAACCGCGACGTCATGGCGATGACCGGGATGTCCTACGACAACACCGGGATGCTCGGGGCCAACTCCTGGCGGCACGTGGCGTTCGTCGAGCAGAGCCGGGCCGTCGACCTGCCGATGCCCGGGATCGGGCTGCCCGGGGCGGGTGCCGAGGGCGCCGGCGCACCCGCGGCGGGCTGCGGGAGCGGCGGAGGCGGCTGTGGGAGTGGTGGAGCCCCGGGCGACGCGCACGCCACGTCGCACGGCGGCAACGCCGACGGCGGGCTGACCGCCCAGTCCAGCGTGCTCAACGCGGAGGCGCTCAGTGAGTTCGACCCGCAGACCGGCCAGTCGGCCGACCGGGAGATCCGCTGGCTGATGTCCTCCGACGTCTGCAAGCACTGCACGCACGCCGGCTGCCTGGACGTCTGCCCGACCGGGGCGCTGTTCCGCACCGAGTTCGGCACCGTGGTCGTGCAGGGCGACATCTGCAACGGCTGCGGCTACTGCGTGCCGGCCTGCCCCTACGGCGTCATCGACCAGCGCAAGGACGACGGCCGGGTCTTCAAGTGCACGATGTGCTACGACCGGCTCACCGACGGGCTGCAGCCGGCCTGCGCCACGGCGTGCCCGACCCAGTCGATCCAGTTCGGCGACCTCGACGAGCTCCAGGCCCGGGCCGACGCCCGGCTGGCCACGCTCAAGGAGCAGGGCGTCGAGACCGCCCGGCTGTACGGGCGCGACGAGGACGACGGCGTCGGCGGCGCGGGGGCCTTCTTCCTGCTGCTCGACGAGCCCGAGGTCTACGGCCTCCCGCCGGACCCGATCGTCACCACCCGGGACCTGCCGTCGATGTGGAAGCACGCCATCGGCGGGGCTGCCATGGTGGTCGGTTTCGCGCTCTCGGCCGTGCTGAGTTCACGCAGGGGGCTCGGGCGATGACCCTCCCCGAAGCACCAAGATGGCCATTTTGGTGGGAGGAGCAGCTGTGACCGAGGGACTGGCGACGCCGGGCGCCGGCTGGCGGCGGGCCGACGGCCCGCCGGCACAGCTGCGGGAGAAGAAGCGGCGCAAGGGCGGCCGTCGCGGCGGTGGCCGCGACGGTGACCCGACCGTCGACGAGGCCGAGTTCACCTCCTACTACGGCCGGCCGATCATCAAGCCGCCGGTGTGGAAGACCCCGGACGTGCCGCTCTACCTGTTCCTGGGTGGCGCCGCGGGCTCGTCGGCGGTGCTCGGTGCGATCGCCGACGTGACCGGTCGCCCGGCGCTGACCCGGGCGGCGCACTACACGGCCGGCGGTGGGGCGCTGGCCTCGGTCGTCTGGCTGATCCACGACCTGGGGCGGCCGGCGCGGTTCCTGCACATGCTGCGGGTGATCAAGCCGACGTCGCCGCTGTCGGTGGGGTCCTACATCCTGGCGCCGTTCAGCGCCCTGACCGCGGTCACCGCCGGCATCCAGCTGCTGGAGGCCTTCCCCGGCCTGCAGAAGTTCGGGCTGCGGCGGATCGCCGGCTGGTTCCCCGGGCTGCGGAAGGTCGTCGGCACCACCTCCGCCGTCTTCGGTGGCCCGATGACCACGTACACGGCGGTGCTGCTGGCCAACACCGCGGTGCCGTCGTGGCACGAGCCGTACAAGGAACTGCCGTTCGTCTTCGCCGGCTCCGGGATGGCCGCCGGCGGCGGCATCTGCATGGCGTTCACCCCGGTCGCCGAGGCGGGGCCGGCCCGGAAGATGGCGGTCGCCGGTGCGGCGGTCGAGCTGGCCGCGATGCACAAGGTCGAGCACGATCACGGCATCGTCGGTGAGCCGTACCAGCTGGGCAAGGCCGGGAAGATGATGAAGGCCGCGAAGGCCTGCACCGCCACCGGCGCCGGGCTCACCGTGGTGGCCGGCCGTACCCGGGTCGGTGCCGCCGTCTCCGGCGCACTGCTGGCGGCCGGGTCGCTGCTGACCCGGTTCGGCGTCTTCGAGGCGGGCATGGCCAGCGCCCGCGACCCGAAGTACACGGTCGTGCCGCAGCGGGCCCGGATGGCCGCCCGCGAGGAGCAGAAGCGCCAGGACGAGGCCAGCACCATCACCCGCTGAGCGCGGCGACACCGGCAGGACACCGCCCCGGCACCCCAGGAGGGTGACCGGGCGGTGTCCTCTCGTGCCCTGGTTCGAGCCGGCCGGGGCGGCAGCGCGATCGACGTCCTCGGACGGTCAGGTCCGGTTGCTGTGCAGGACCTCGTCCACCGAGCGGCGGGGGGAGCGAGCGACCCGCAGGCCGTCCCGTGGGTGACCGGCCGCGATCAGGGTGATGACGTCCATGTGGTCCGGGATGCCCGCGGCCTCGCGCAGGCGGCGCGACTGGGCGTGGCCGACGGACCAGTTGAGCATGCACGAGGCGACCCCTTGGGCGTGCAGCGCCCACACCAGGGACATCGCGTAGAGCCCGCCGTCGATCCAGCGCTGGTTGCGCTCGCCGGCGCCGGCGAACAGCTGCGCGTCGACCGTCACGACGAGCAGGCACGGGATCTGGTCGCGGAAGCCGGCGTTGCCGTTCTGCAGCTCGGCCAGCCGGGCGATGTCCGCATGGTCGGAGAAGCTCCACAGCCCCCAGGCCTGGCGGTTGCACACGGAGGGGGAGGACAGGGCCAGGTCGGCGGCACGGCGGACGAGCGCGACGTCCAGCGGCTCGTCGGCGAAGTCCCGGACGCTGACCCGGCTGCGGAAGAAGGCCTCGGTCTCCGCATCGCCGCGCGGGGCCCAGGTGACGGGGAACTTGGTGGGTCCGCCGTCGGTGTGCTGGGTGTGCTCGTGCCACCGGTGCAGACCATCGAGGGCACTGCGGGCGTGGGAGACCACGGCGGGGTCGTGGTCGGGCAGCTGCTGGTACCGGGGCAGGTCGCGGTCGAGCCGGGCCGCTGGGGCGGTGCCGAAGCCCACCCGCGGGGAGCGCAGTGCGAGGCCCTTCTCGATCCGGTGGTAGTCCTTGGTGATCTGCGCCTCGATCTGCCGCGCCTGCGCCGACAGTGCGCTGCGGCCGTCGGTCGCGGCGGAGTGACGGATGTGCCGGCGGCCGTCGCCGAGCGTCTCCCGCCAGATCTCGACACCGTCCAGCAGGTACCGCGCGCTCAGCCGGAGTCGGGCGCCGGCCAGCCGGCGGAGTCCCTGGTGGTCAGTGCCCATGTCGTCTCCGATGGGTCGTTCACCGGTTCGGCTCACACTGGGCCTCATCGCCGAGCTCGGCGGTCTGGTTGCCGAGGGAGTCGGTCTGCAGGTGGCCCGACAGGCGGGCACCGTCGTTCGCGTCCAGCTGGACCAGGTTCGCCGAACCTGTCGTGCAGGCCGGGCACAGGAGCGGCGAGGAAGGCCGTGGTGTCAGGCCCGACTCCGCCGGCGGGCCAGCCCCGGGCCGATGATGTCGGACTTCTCCAGTCCTGTCACCCATGCCGGGAGGCACATCTGTCGAACCCGCGCGCCGGGCCGTGGTGGCGGAGGACCGGTGCTGCCTGGTGCCGCCCGGACGTCAGCGCGGCGGTCACCGGCGTGCTGCTGGACCGGCTCGCCGCCCCGTCCGGTCGCCTGTCAGGGGACGGCGATCGAGTCCGTCGGGGGTGCTGAGGGCTCTGCGGAGGTCGTGTCGCCGGTCGGGCTGGGCGTCGGCTCCGCATCGGTCGGCGTCGGCTCCGTGGGCTCCGCCGGATCGGTGGGAGTGGGCTCCGGGTCGGTCGTCGGGCTCGGCGTCGGCGTGGGCTCCGGGTCGGTCGGGCTCGGCGTCGGGGTGGGCTCCGGGTTGGGCGTCGGCTCCGGGGTGGGCGTGGGCTCCGGGTCGGGAGTCGGCTCCGGGGTGGGCTCCGGGTCGGTCGGGCTCGGCGTCGGGGTGGGGCGCGACACCGTGGGGTCCGCGGGGTCCGTCGGCGTCGGCGCGGTGGTGCGGGTGCCCCCGCCGGACCCGGCGTCGCTCGCCGGTGGCTGGTCGTCCGGCACCGCGGCGGGCGGCACGGTCGACGGTTCGCTGGTCGGACCGTCCGTCGACGTTGCGGGTGCGGTGTCGGTCCGGCGCGGCTGGTCCGTGGACGTGCCGGTTCGAGAGTCCGTGGCGGGCTCCGGCGACCGGTCGCGGGTGTCCGTCTGCACGCGATCGGCCAGGGGCGCCTCCCAGCCGGGGATGGTGACAGGGGTGGTGAGCCCGGAGATCGCGGCCCCCTGGTTGAGGGCGTCCCAGGTCGCCGGGACCTGGTCGGGATTGGCGGCCAGCTGGGCGGAGAGCGGGTCGCTGAACCCGAGGCTGCTGCTGGAGCGGGCCAGGACCGGTGCAAGCGCGATGGCCGAGAGCGCGGTGAGGGCGACCAGGCGCTGTGGGACGCGGCTGTGCGGACCCGGCCGATGGGCCCCTCTCCGGGTCCACGCCGACCCGATGCGGCGGGCCGGACCGGTCGGTGCGCCTCCCGCGCCGAGGGGCCGGAACGGTCGGGACGGTTGGTGGGACGTCGCCGGGACGGGGACGGTGACGTGCCGCCGTGCTCCCGTGGCGAGGAGCGTGCGGTCGGCGGTCCGTCGGGGCCCGCAGCACGCGTCCGCCACGGCGCCGCTCACGCGGGTGAGGGGTGACCGGCTCGACGTGCCGGGGCGGCGACGTGGGACGAGCCGTGCCTGCAGGGGGATCCGGTGGACGGGCCCGCGGACCAGGCGGGCCGTGCCGGCCGCGGTCATCAGCCCGTGCCGGGTGGTGGCGACACCCGGCCGTCCGGCCGGCGGGCGGGAGCCGGGCCTGCGGCGCAGCCCGAGGGCACGGCGCCCGGCGCGGTGCGGGTGCGCGGCGGGGGGCAGCTCGTAGCAGCGGTCCGGTGGCACGTTCGCGACGACGACGTGGAAGACGGCAGCAGCCAACAGGCCCAGCACGGGCCAGGCGACCAGCAGCCACCACCACGCCACGGAGTTCCCCCGTCTCGGCCGCTCTGCCCATGCGGCAGGGTCCCGATGCCAAGGTTCGCTCGCACGGACCTTCCCGTCAATCGCGCGTCTCACCAGGTGAGGGATCCGTACGTGGAGCTGCCCCGTGCCGCCGGGACACGGCGGCACGGGGCAGGTCTGGAGGTGGCGCCGAGGGCCTCGCGTCCACCGCGCCGCTGCGGCGGACGCGCGGCGTCAGCGGCGGCTGCCGCGGTAGCGGATGACCCGACCGCCGCCGATGCTGCGCGCTGCGGTGAGGCAGAGGGTGGCCCGGCGGTGCACCTCGCTGGGCGAGGTGTCTGGCGCGAGTTCGGCGATGCCGGCGCAGGCGGTGATGCCGGGGAGACCGGCGCCGGCGACGACC
Source organism: Modestobacter sp. VKM Ac-2984 (assembly GCF_026967985.1). Lineage (GTDB taxonomy): Bacteria > Actinomycetota > Actinomycetes > Mycobacteriales > Geodermatophilaceae > Modestobacter. The sequence goes on from NZ_JAPVBJ010000006.1 coordinate 259,787, forward strand.
TCGAGCAGCCGGTTGGTGGCGGTCTCGGCGTCGTGCTCGGCCGCACCCAGCAGCACGGCGAACTCGGCGGGCCCGGAGCGGGCCAGCCAGTCGTCGCCGCGGACGTTCGCCGACAACGCGGCAGCGACCTGGTCGAGGTGGGCGCCCGGCATCGGCCAGCCGGTGTCCCGCCGGAGCAGCCCGACCAGCACGAGCGTCACCGGGGAGGCACCGGACGCTGCCGCCTGGTCGGCCATCCGGCCGAGCAGGGTGGCTCGGGTGGGCAGCAGGGTGACGGCGGCGGTGGCCTGGAGGTCGGGCGGTGACCCGTCCTCGTCGGCGACCGGGGTGGCGGCGATCGGCATGGCGGGGATGTCGTCGTCCGGGACGGCGCGGTTGAGGCCCGCGGCCACCCGGGTGCCCCGTTGGAGGGAGCGGCCGCTGCTCGTCGGTGTGGTCGGCGGGTTCCTGGCTCAGGGGGCGACGAGGGAGCCGTCTCGTCCGGTGACGGTGCTGGCGGCCGCCTCCGTCGTCGCGGAGGGCACGGTGGCCGTCCCGATCGGTGCCGGTCCGGAGGGCAGCGGCGCGACCGCCGTCCCCAGCGTGCCGGAGGACGGGGTCGGGCTGGGCTGCGGCGAGGACGGCGGCGAGGACGGCGGCGAGGACGGCGGCGAGGACGGCGGCAGGTCAGGGGCCGGGACGGTCTCGGGGGACGGCTCGTCGGCCGCCGGTGTCTTCGGAGCGACCGGGGCGCTGGTCCCAGGGGTGCTGGCGCCGGTCGGCGTCACACCGGTCGGCGCGGGCGCGGGCGGAGCCGGATCCGTGGGTGCCGCCTCGGTCGGCGGACCGGCGGAGGGGCTGCTGTCCGTGGCAGAGACAGGCGCTGGTGGACCGGTGGTCGGATCGCTGGCGGTGCCGGACGCGGCGCGGTCCGCCCGGGTGGTCGCAGTGGCCGGTGGTGTGCGGTCGGGCTGCACCGTCTCCGGGGCAGGACCGCCGGCAGCGGAAGGCGCACCGGTCGGGCTGGGCGACGCGGCGACGGTCGGCGCCGCCAGGGTGTCCTCGGCCTGGTCGGGGTGGGCGGTGATCTCGGCGGCGACGGCGTCGTGCAGGCCGAGGGCACTGGTGGACCGGGCGAGCACCGGGGTCACGGTGATGAGGAGCAGCGTCGCGCCGGCGAGCACTCGCTGCGGGGTCCGGCTGCGGCGGCGGCGCGCATCGGGGTGCGAGCTCGGCGCCTCGTCCGCCGCGTGGCGTCGCCGCACGGAACGGTGCGGCTCGGGACGGTGGGGCTGGGGGGCAGGCGTCGGGGGCAGGACCGGCTGCGCGACGACCACCGGCTCCGCGACGACCACCGGCTGTGCGACGACCACACGGTGCCGGCCGGTCTCGGTGGGGGCCGAGGGCGCCGGGACCTGGCGGTGGCGACCCGAGGTCTCCGGGCTGGATCGATCGGTGTGCACTGTCCTGTGTCTCCCCTCGCGCCGGCCAGCAGCCGACGACGGGAAGGTAGCCGTCGTAGCAGTCTGTGACCATACGAGTACGGCGTGTCGGATTCGACACGCCGTGTTGCCAGAATGGGGCGACGGGGCTCGTGCGTGATCCATTTCACGTGCAACTCGAGATGTGCACCGATGGCGCAATGTCGGGGTGCCGATTGCTGCCAGTATTGAAGAAATTACTGCCTGTGCTCGGGGAATGGTCGGACACCGAAGTTCGGTGGATTGTCCATTCTCGCGGGGTGCCGCTTTTGCTACAGCTTCGTTACCGTCACCCTGCCGGTCGGACAGCGCAGTCATCGGTCCGTCTCAGACATGGCTACCAGGTCACGCCCCCCACACGGCGTCGGCCGCCCGGGGGTGCACTGCATGAGCATGATCGACGAGCGCAACAGCGCCGTCCGTACTCGACGCCGGACGGCGTCGAAGCACCGGGCGCAGGAGCCCCGGCGCCGGACGTTCGCACTGTCCCGGCTGCGCGGTGAGGGCACCCTCGCCCGCCGGGCCTGGCGTGCCGAGTACGTGCAGCGCATCGCGATCGGCGACACGGTGGCAGCCGGGCTCGCCGCGGGGGTCGGCTACCTGACCCGCTTCGGGCCCGAGGGGATGGCCGCCAGCTCGCAGGCCTCGCTGTGGATGGCCGCGATCCTCCCCCTGGCCTGGGTGGGCCTCATGCTCGTCAGCCGCAGCTACGAGGAGCGCTTCCTCTGGGTGGGGCCGGAGGAGTTCCGCCGGGTCTTCTCCGCCGCCATCCTGCTGCTGGCCCTCGTCGGCACGGTCTCCTGGGCCTTCAAGCTCGAGCTCGCCCGGGGCTTCATCGTGGTCGCGCTGCCCCTGGCCACCGGCCTGTCGCTGTTGCAGCGCTACGCGCAGCGGCAGTGGCTGCACCGCCGTCGCGGCGAGGGGCGTTTCCTGCAGACGGCGATCATCGTCGGTCACCGCAGCGGGGTCACGGCGCTGCACGCGCAGATCGACCGCGAGGCCTATCACGGCTACCGGGTGATCGGCTGCTGCCTGCCGGCCGCCCCTGCGGGCGAGTCCCCGGAGGCCTTCGACGGGCTGCCGGTGCTCGGCACCCTCGAGGAGGTGGTCGACGTGGTCCACGCCTACGAGGTCGACACCGTCGCTGTGCTGCCCTCCCCGGAGCTGGACGGGCCGGCGCTGCGCCGGCTGGGCTGGGACCTGGAGAAGACCCGCGCCGAGCTGCTGCTGGCTCCTGCGGTCACCGAGATCGCCGGCCCCCGGGTGCGCATCCGTCCGGTGTGCGGGCTGCCGCTGCTGCACGTGGAGCGGCCCGAGCTGCGCGGCGTCCGCCGGCTCACCAAGGAGTCCTTCGACCGGATCTCCGCCACGCTGGGGATCCTGGTCATCCTGCCGGTGCTCCTCGCTCTGGCCCTGGCCGTCGGGCTCACCAGCCGCGGTGGGGTGTTCTACCGGCAGGAGCGCGTCGGCCGGGACGGCCAGACGTTCGGGATGCTGAAGTTCCGCACCATGGTCGCCGGCGCCGACCGGATGGTGCCCGACCTGGCCGAGCAGAGCGACGGCAACGGCGTGCTGTTCAAGATGAAGGGCGATCCGCGGGTCACCACGGTCGGCCGGGTGCTGCGTCGCTACTCCCTGGACGAGCTGCCGCAGCTGCTCAACGTGCTGCGCGGTGAGATGTCGCTGGTCGGCCCCCGCCCGCCGCTGCCCACCGAGGTCGAGCGCTACGGCTTCGACATGCACCGCCGGTTCCTGGTCAAGCCCGGGATCACCGGGCTGTGGCAGGTCAGCGGCCGCTCCGACCTCTCCTGGGACGACTCGGTGCGCATCGACGTCCGGTACGTGGAGAACTGGTCCCTGGCCTTCGACTTCATGATCCTGTGGAAGACCGTGGGTGCCGTCTTCCGCGGCTCCGGCGCCTACTGACACCACCGTCGGCGCGCTGTCCGCGCGCCGTGTTGCGGGATCCCTGCCGCTCCGCCCCCCGGCGGAGCGGCAGTTCGCGTTCCAGCGCCGCGAGGTGGCCAGGGGGACGCCGCCGCACGGCGGGATTCGGGCCACCGTCATCGGGTGACCCGCGCCGTCCGGGCTCGCCCACGGACGTCAGCGACCCCCTCGGGCACTCGCCCGAGGGGGTCGCAGAGGTCGACGGTGTCCGGCCAGGACGCCGCTAGATGATCAGGAGCCCGGCGTCCTCGGCCTGGATGACGGCCTCGATGAGCTTGCGCGGCGACTTGTACGTCCCGAAGGGGAGCAGGTGCGTGGCGTACCCGTCGAGCATCCGCTCGAGATGGACCCCGTGCCGGCCGTTGATCACGGCGTGAGCGCTCTGCCCGACCTTCTGGATGACGACCGCGCGCCCCCGCGCCGAGAAGCGTTCCTCACCTGCGGCGGCAGCGGCCGGCATGTCGTCGAACGGGGGGGTGCCGGTCACGGCCACCGCCGTGCCGACGACGGCCACGGAGGCCCCCACCATGAATCGTCTGCGGTCCATGAGCCTGGTCCTCCTAGACGTATCGGTAGTTGAGTCGGTTGATGTCGAGGACGTCAGCCGGCGTCCGCGGCACGACCAGGCCCTGCATGGTGTCGTTCAGGTTGTGGCCCGTCGGGCCACCGGACGTCGGCTGGTAGTTGGTCACGCCCCGCATCCCCTGCCAGACCCACCAGAGCCGGTCCACGTTGCAGTGGGTCAGCCAGAAGACCGGGTCGTTCGGCGAGGTGCCGGCGAGCATGTCGCCGCCCACCCACCGGTGCACCAGGTTGTGCATGCGGGGGCCTCCGGACCAGCCCTCCATCCGGTTGCGGAAGGTGGCCACGCTGGCGTCCCAGGGAGACCGGTCGTAGGTGGCGTAGCGGTCGATGGCGTCGGTGACCTGTGACGGGGGCGGCAGCCCCCGTGAACCGCGGGGGTCGCGACCGAGGAGCCGGATCAGGCCGGGGGTGGAGCGCGGTACCACCGCGCCGGTGCTGTTGTTCACGATGAGCGCCACCCAGTGCGCGAACGGCCCGTTGAGCACCCGGTTCCCCCGGGCCGGGTCGCCGTCGCCGCCGATGCCCCCGGCGGTCCACAGGGGCGAGCGGCGCGGGTCGCCGTAGAGGGCCGTGTCGTTCTGCCACCGCCAGTAGGGCATGCCCTCGATCGACGGGTCGACCTCCTGCAGGGCGTTCTCGATGTCCAGCAGGGTCGCCCGGTGCCAGGGGAGGAAGGCGGGTGCGCGGTGGGCGGCGTTGCGGGTGGAGCCCGCCGGCGTCGCGATGTTCATCGCCTCGACGTGCTTGCGGATGAAGTGGTCGTAGGTGCCGTTGGCCTTCAGCACGTTGAACGCCGAGGTGAGTCGCTGCACCTCCCCTGCGGACATGCTCAGGATGTTCCGTCTCGTCCCTGTCATCAGGAACACGCCCTTTCCACGGTGCCTCGCACGAGATCGTGAGTCGTCGACCGATCCCTGGTCTCAGGTGTCGGCTGGACTCGGTGACGAGACGGTGGTCCGAGAGGTGACGGAGGGTCGGCCACGAGCGTGTTCGGCCCCTCGGCAACAGTTGACGGCAATACAACAGAGTGCAATTCGACCGCCGTCGGTTCGTACTCGGAGTGCGAACTGGGTGGTCGACCACTCGTCAAGTCCTCGACACCATAGCCACATCTCCCCCTGCTAAGGACAGGGGTTGTCGTGCACTTCTTTGCGTGTGCGCCGAGTCACGATGCGCATTTTCTTGGTGTCACTCACCGCGCACATTTGGTGACGCAATGGCGTCCGGACGGCGGTCGGCGAGCGCGGTGAGCCACAGGTCCTCGACCCGGGGGAACACCGCGTCGGCGCTGAAGCGCTCCTCGAACGCCTGGAGGGCCGACGCGGCCAGCTGCGACCGGCGCTCCCGGTCGCTGAGCACCGACTGGAGGGCGGCCCGGAACGCCTCGGCGTCCCCGGGCGGGACGACGATGCCGTGCTCGTCCCCCAGCACCGCGGCGATGCCCCCGACGTCGGTGGAGACCACGCAGTTGCCGCGGGCCATGGCTTCCAGGATGAACATCGGCATCGCCTCGTCCCGGGAGGGCAGCACCGCGATCCGGGAGCGGTCCAGCAGCGCCATGAGCTCCTCGTGCGCCAGCGAGCCGGCCATCGTGAGCCCGCTGATGCCCGGACGCACGAGGTCGTCGTCCTGGACCGGGCCGGCCACGACCAGCTCCCAGCCCGGGGCGTCGATCCGGGACCACGCCTCCTGCAGGACGTCGATGCCCTTGCGGTGCGACACGACGCCGCCGAAGACCACCAGGTCCTCCTTCGCCGTGGGCGCGCTGGAGGGGATCGCGTTCGGGATCAGCACCACCCGCTCGGCCGGCACGAAGCGGGCCGCCACCTCCGAGGACTCGGCCGACAGGCTGATCACCCGGTCGGCGCCGCGCAGCGCCCAGCCGGTCAGCCGCGGGTGCGCGGCGGCGAAGGCGGCGAAGGAGCTGCCGTGCAGGTGCGCCACCGTGGCGATCCCGCGACCGTGCGCCACCCGCATCAGCGCGCCCTCGCGGAGGAACGACCCGCGCTCGGACAGGTGCGCCACCACGACCGAGGTCCGCCGGGGCAGCCGCAGCACCCGGGCCAGCGCGCCGGTGCCCTTCACCAGGGCGGCGCGCAGGTCGTGCGGGTTCCCCCGGGAGGTGATCACCGCGACGTCCACCCGCGGGAAGGGCCACGCCAGGTAGCCGTTCATCACCTGCGTCATCCCGCCCGGGATGTCGCCCACGCGGCCCAGGTGGTACACGGTCGGCCGGGACGTCACCACGGTCAGCCCGCGACCGGCTCGGTGGTGGCCGGCGCCGCCGGGGAACGCCCGGAGAGCACCTGCTGGATGTCGTCCCGGTGCCCGCGCAGCCGCCGCCGGGCGTCCAGGAGGGCGCCGAACAGCTCGGCCCGCCGTCCGGCGAGGGCCTCCAGCCGGGTCACCAGCTCGTCGGCGGAGTCGGTCGCCGCCGGCACGGTCACCCCCTCGATCCCGATGGTGGTGAAGTGCCGGTCCACCTTGTCGGAGCCCTCGACCGGCGAGCCGACCGGCACCGCGCCCTCGGTGAAGGCGGCGATGACCACGTGCAGCCGGTCGGACAGGACGATCGCGGTGCGGGAGTACAGCTCGCGCAGCCGGCGCTCCTGCTCGTCGTGGCCGGTGGGGCCGACCCAGCCGAGCACCTGGCCGCCCAGATCCGCCGCCAGTCGCCGGGTGCGCTCCTCGTCGGTCCACACCTGGGTCACGGCCCAGATCTCCAGCTCGTGCGCGGCGGCGTACGCCCGGACGCCGTCCAGCCAGGCCTGGCTGGGGTAGGGGCGCGCCGGGTCCTCGCCCCGCATGGAGACCACGAGCGCGTTCCGCTCGGGGGCGGGGGAGGCGAACCTCGCGACGGCGGCGTCGTCGGCCCCCTCGCCGAAGGCCAGGTCCGGCATCACCGCACCGGTGCCCATGTACCGGCCGGTCGCGTCGTCGCGCCACAGGGTCCGGTCCGACAGCGCGATCGACGGGCGCATCAGGGCCCGCGGCACGGCCGCGTAGTTGCGGGTGCCGACCCCGGCCCGGATCGCCGCGCCGCCCCGCAGCTTCAGCGCCACCAGCAGGGGCAGCAGGGAGAGGTGCTCCTTCATGCCCACGAGGGTCAGCTGGATCTCCCCGGGCTTGAAGACGTAGGCCGCCTCGCCGCGCACGGCCGAGGCCAGGGCCACCTGGTACCAGGCCCGCAGCGACCGGTAGACGCGGTCTCCCGGCCGCAGCCCGAGGCCCTCGTCGTACCCGGCGGGGGAGGCGCCCACGTAGACGTGCAGCTCGCCCGCGGGCCGCACCCAGTCGAGGAGCTGCCGGCGCAGGATGATGTCTCCCACGTTCTCGTACTGGCCGCGGCCGATCGCGAACACCTTCGTCATGCGGGCGCCTTTCGGGGACGGTGGCGGCGGGGGCGGTGGCGTCGACGGCACCTCGGGACGCGCAGGTCCGCGGATCGCCTCGACGGCACCCTAGGACGCGCCGGTCCGGCGGCTCACGGAGCCGCAGAACCGTAACGCACCGTTCACGGCCAGGGCGCTCACCTGTCGGCGACGGCCAGGAGCCGGCGGTAGGCGGGGAGGGACACCTTGGCCGAGACCGCCAACGCCAGCCGCTTGGCGTCCCGCCGGCGGGCCAGCAGCACCAGCTCCCGGACCCCGAGCCGCCGACGCAACCGGCGCAGGTGCTCGGCGCTCTGCTCGGGGCTGTAGGAGCCCAGGACGGCGTCCTTGATCCCGGAGAGGGTGAGGTAGCGGGTCACGAAGTAGCGGTACTCGGCCGTGGCGGTCGTCCCGGGGCCGACCTGGCGGGCGGCGGACTCGACCGCGGCGGCGATGAGCTCGAGGGACTCGGCTCGCTGGGAGCGGCTGGTGATGATCGAGGCGCTGCGCACCCGGTACTCGTAGACGGTCACCGGCAGGAAGCCCACCCACCGGGCGCCGGCCACCGCCTGGGCGACCATGGCGAGGTCGGACTGCACCCGGGCGGGGGTGAAGTCGATGCTGCTCAGCAGCTCCCGGCGGAACAGCTTGTTCCACAGGTGCCCGGTGATCCGGCCGGTCAGGAAGAGGCTGAACGCCTCCTGGCCCGGGACGGGCGGGCCGGCCGGCGGCTCGGTGCTGGTGGGCGCCTTGCCGGACTCGAAGGTGGCGCGCGCGCCGGCGACCACCACGTCCGTGTCGGGCGACGCGAGCGCGGCGGCCAGGAGCTGCGCGGCGGCGTCGGGCGGCCAGCTGTCGTCGGAGTCCACGAACCAGATCCAGTCCGCGGTCGCCTCCCGCACCCCGCGCTCCCGGGCCCGCGCGACCCCGCCGTTCTCCGGCAGGGGGACGAACCGGACCCGGGGGTCCCGGTCGGCCGCGGCCCGGGCGATCGCCCGCGACCGGTCGGTGGAGCCGTCGTCGACGACGACCAGCTCGAGGTCCACGCCCTCCTGGCCCAGCACCCGGTCGATCGCGTCGGCGAGGTGGGCCTCGTCGTTGTAGACGGGCAGGACGACGCTGATCAGCACGTTTCCTCCGGGAGGTCAGGCGTAGGCAGGGTAGCCGTAGCTGATCAGCTCCTCGTCCTCCCACGGGCGGGCGTACCGGCGCACGAAGCGCTCGGGGTAGGGGAGGGAGAAGGGGTGGTCGCCCTCGACCGTCTGGGGGACGCCGCCGGTCACCGAGGTCACCAGGCCCACGTGGTGCGGCCGGTTGACCTCGCCGCGGGAGTAGAAGACCAGTGCGCCGGGCTCCGGGTCCGAGCCCACCCGGCCGGCGCGCTGCAGCTCCGCGTGCAGGGTCACCGGGTCGGCCGTCGTCGGCAGCCCGATGTCGCGCAGCAGCCAGCTGACGTAGATGGCGCTCCACGGCTCGGAGGTCTCCCCGAACCAGGCGCGCCACGGGCTGCCGAGCAACCGGCGTCCGGCGGTCCGGTCGGCCTCGGCCAGCACCGCGTCCAGGGAGCCGGGCACCAGCACCGGCGGCGCCGGTGTCTCCGGGGCCGGAGCGGGGGCCGTCACCGGCGGGGCCGCCGGCTGCTCCTGCCGGTTGATCCCCGCGACGACGGCCGCACCGCCGGCGAGGACGGCGCCACCGGCGAGCAGGAAGGCGCGACGGCTGACCGGCCGACCACCCCGGGCCGGGGCGTGCTGGCCGTCGGGGGTGGCCGGTGGGTCGCCGCGGAGGGACGGGCCGTGCGGGTCGATCACGCCGGCACCCCGTTCCGGTAGGACCCCGGGTCGGCTTCGGAGACGGTGCGGGCGATCGTGTGGCCGGTGTGCCACAGGGTCACCCGGTCGAAGCGGCCGGCCACCCGGTAGAGCTGCATGTCGGTCCGGTGGTCCGCGGACTCGGGCCGGAGCAGCACCCGGGGCACCTGGAGCCGGCCGTCGGCGAGGTGCATCGGGCGGACCGCCGTGGACTCGCCCTGGTTGACGTGGCACTCCACCCAGCCGGACCGGATGGACGACGACGCACGGATCCGGAACACCACGTCGGTCCACTGCCCGCGGCGGTAGGGCAGGGAGAGGAAGGGGACCGGGTCGCCGGGGTTCAGCTCGTTGCCCCGCACGCTGAACTCGTCGATCGGGTCGTCGGGCGTGCGGCGCTCGGTGTGCAGCACGAACGGGGAGCCCTGCTCGTAGGGCGGCCCGTAGAACTGGAAGACCGAGATGTAGCCGGAGGCGTCGCCGCCGGGCTGCAGCACGCCGTCCCGGGGGTGCACGGAGGGGAAGTCCTCCGGCGGCAGGAAGGCGAACCCGACGCAGAACTCGTCGCCCTCGCGGATGTTGGACACGCTCGAGGACTGGAACCGCACGGTCGTCGACGTCGGCTGGTCGCGGTCGCGGCGCGCGCTGTCCGGCACGGAGACCCGGACGGCCCGCCGCGCCGGTCCGAGCACCGGGTCGGGCTCGACGGAGGCGTACTCGGCCCCGATGACGGCGGTGTTGCTGGCCAGCCACTGCTCGGTCGAACCGCTGTAGTCCGCCGCCCAGGCGAGCTCCTCCCGCCATCCGCCGGCGGACTCCGCACGCGCGGCGTCGCGGTCGTTGGCGGTGAGGACGGCGACGTGCGGCGCCTCGACCCGGATGCCGTCCACGACCGCCGAGGCGGTGATCCAGAAGAGCGCGTCGGCCGGTGCGGGGACGTCGGGGTCGACCAGCTTGCGGGTGGTGTCCCAACGGACGGCGTACGTCCGGTCGCCCACGGACTCGGCCCGCCGGGTCCCGAACCGGGGGTCCCCGATGGCGACCGTGACGGTGCTCACCCGGCTGCCGCCCCGCACCTGGACCCGCACCTCGACCGTGCCCCGCACCCGGGCCCCCGGCGCAGGGCTCAGGATGGCGATCGAAGCCATGGTCCTCCTCGGGGGCGGGCGCGGGACGGTGCCACGGCGGGCCGTGGGCCAGGGAATTGGCCTTCGTCCAGGGTACGTGCCGGGACGGCTGTGCCGGTCGTTCGCGGCTGGGCACCAGCAGGGGCCCGCCCGACCGGGTCGCGACGACGCGGTCGCGGGGTCCCCCGTCCGGGTGACACCCGGACGAGCTCGTCCGCAGGTGGGCTCTGGCATCTGCGGTCGGCGGGGGCTAGCTTGCCTGTACACCTGTTCCGGTCCTGCGGCTCGGTGCGACCACCCGTCCCGGTTCTCATGGAGGGCCCAGCCCGTGTCCCGAGTCCACCCGGACGTCACCGCGTCCGACCAGCCCTCCGTCCGCGGCCCTCTGGCCAGTCGGCGCGCCGTCCTGCTGGGTGCTGCGGCCGGGCTCGCCGGCGTGGCCGTCGGTGCCGGGCCCGCCCAGGCCGCGCCGGTCTACACCCCGATCCCGAAGCTGCCGGGCGAGGTCTCCCGCACCGACACCAGGACCACCCGGATCGGGAAGAAGAAGTTCGAGGCGATCGACGTCGTGTGGGGCAAGGACCGGGCGCGGCTCTACGTGCCGTGGGCGACCCCGCCGAAGGCGCCGAAGCCCAGCGCAGTCGCCTGGATGTACCACTCGAACGGCAGCACGCACACCGCGCTCGACGGCGCCTACGCCTACCCCGCCATGATGCTCGTCGACCGGGGTGTGGTGTGCGTCTGCCCCAACTTCGGTGGCAGCACCTGGACCACGCAGACCGCCCTGACCCACCAGGTCAACTGGGACAAGTACATGAGCGGCGTCTTCAACATCGGCGTCGCCTTCGCCCGCGCCAACTCCGGTGGCGGCTCGCTGATGACCTACGCGTACGGGAAGAACATGGTCCGCGGGATGCGCGGCATCTACCTCGCCAACGCGACCTTCGACATGGAGGACCTGTACGCGCGGGACCCCGGCCGGATCGGCCCGCCCTACGGGAACGACCCGGCGCGCATCGCGGCCACGAACCCCGCCCGTCTGCCGCAGAGCGCCTGGGCCGGCAAGCGGGTCAAGACCGTGGTGTCCCTCGCGGACCCGCTCGTGCCGCCGGACCGGCACGGCCTGGCGCTGGCCGCCCTCGCCCAGCCCGTCGCGGCCGACGTGCGCATCCAGTACCACGACCAGGGGCACACCGTGCCGGGTTGGACGCACTCCGACATGGTGTCCACCTTCTCCTCCTGGCGGTGAGCGCCCGTCCTCGGCCTGATGTCCCTCGCACCGCACCCCGGTCCGCCGTCCTGCGGGAGGCGGCGCCCATGACCGCGCGAGGAGCGTCTGGCGTCAGGCCGGGCCGTGGGGTGCCTGGCGACTGGTCCGGCCGGTCGTGACCGGCCGCCGGCCCACGCGTCCGGCGGCCGTGCAGAGCGACGCTGACCGGCGCCTGGTGGTGCTGCACTCCCTGCGCGAGCCGGACGGCACCACGCAGTACGCCGACCAGATGGTCGACGGGGCGGCCCCGGACGTCGACATCCGCTTCTTCGACTGGCAGACGGGGCTGTTCGGCCAGTACGACGTGCTCCACGTGCACTGGCCCGAACTGCTGATCCGCGACAGCCGGCGGCCGTGGTTGCGCTTCGTGAAGCGCCGACTGCTGGACCTGCTGCTCCTGCGGCTGCGGCTGCGGCGGGTCCCGCTGGTGTGGACGGCCCACAACCTCAACCCGCACGAGCAGGGCAGTCGAGCCGACCACCGCTCGCTGGACCGGTTCTACCGGCACGTCGACCTGGTGATCCGGCTCAACCCGGCCAGTCCGGTCACCGCCGGGCGCGAGACGGTGACGATCCCGCACGGCCACTATCGCGAGCCCTTCTCCCGGTACCCGCAGCCGGAGGCAGAGCTCGGGCGGGTCCTCTACTTCGGCATCATCCGGCCGTACAAGGGCGTCGACATCCTGATCGAGGCCTTCCGCGGCATCGCCCGCGACGACCTCCGGCTGCGGATCGTGGGCAACCCGCACCCCGGCCAGGCCGAGCTGGTGCAGGACGCGTGCCAGGGCGACCCCCGCATCGACACCCTGCTCCGGCTGGTGAGCGACGAGGAGCTCGTCGAGGAGATCCGCCGGTCGCAGCTGGTGGTCCTGCCCTACCGCGGGAGCATGCACAACTCCGGGTCCCTCTTCGCGGCGCTGTCGCTCGGGCGCCCGGTGCTGGTCCCGGAGTCGCCGACCAACGCGGCGCTGGCCGAGGAGGTGGGCCCCGGGTGGATCCTGCAGTACCCCGGTGAGCTCACCCCGGAGGTGCTCGCGGCGGCGGTCACCTCGACGGCCTCCCGGCCGAGCGCGGAGCCGCGGCTCGACGACCGGGACTGGGCGCGGATCGGCCTCCACCACCGCGACGCCTACCGCCGGGCCCGAGCGCTCAGCGGGCGAGGGTGACCGCCGACCCCGAGGCGAGCACGGCCCGTCAGCCAGGCCTGGCCGCGGCAGCCTCCCGGGGCGCCGCCGTCACCCTGGGCGGCCAGGGGCTCCGCGTGCTCGTCCAGCTCCTGGGCATCGTCGTCCTCGCCCGGCTGCTCGACCCGGAGGACTACGGCCTCGTCGCGATCGTGGCCCTGATCGTCGGCTTCGGTGAGCTGTTCCGGGACTTCGGCCTCTCCTCGGCGGCGGTCCAGGCGAAGACGCTCTCCGACGGGCAGCGCGACAACCTGTTCTGGCTCAACACCGGCATCGGTGTGGTCCTGGCCGGGCTGGTCTGCGCCGTCTCGCCGCTGATCGCCCTCGCCTTCGACGACGACCGGCTCACGCTCGTCGCCGTCGTCATGTCCGCCACGTTCCTGCTGAACGGGGTCTCCACCCAGTACCGGGCGATGCACACCCGGCACCTGCGGTTCGGCAAGCTGGCGCTCTCCGAGATCGTCGGGCAGGTCGCCGGGGTGACCATCGGCATCGTGCTCGCCGTCCTCGGGGCCGGCTACTGGGCGCTGGTGGCCCAGCAGCTCACCCAGGGGCTGGTCGCGCTGGTGTTCCTGGTGGCCACCAACCGGTGGCTGCCGGGCTGGGTGGACCGGCGCGCGTCCGTCCGGCCCTTCCTCGGCTACGGCCTGCCGCTGCTCGGCTCGCACCTGCTCAACTACCTGGGCCGGAACATGGACACGCTGGTGCTGGGCGCGCGCTTCGGGGTGGCACCCGTGGGCATCTACAACCGCGCCTTCCAGCTGGTCATGATGCCGTTGCTGCAGGTCCAGGCGCCGTCCACCCGGGTGGCCCTGCCGGTCCTCTCCCGGCTCCAGGACGACAAGAAGCGGTTCGCCGAGTTCATCAGCTTCGGCCAGGTCGCGCTGCTGACCCTCATCGGCGGCCTGTTCGCCGCACTGTTCGCGCAGGCGCCGTCCGTGGTGCGGGTGATGCTCGGGTCCCAGTGGACCGAGGCGGTGCCGATCTTCCGGGTGCTGCTCATCGCCGGGTTCTTCCAGGCCGCCACCTACGCCACCTCGTGGGTGTTCCTCGCCAAGGGGCTGACGCGGTCCCAGTTCGTCTACGCGCTGGTGACCCGACCCGTGGTCGCCGTCCTCATCGTGGTCGGCTCCCTCTGGGGGCTGCCGGGCGTGGCGGCGGGCTACGCGATCGGGGCGGCGCTGGTGTGGCCGGTGGCTCTGCTCTGGATCGCGCGCATCTCCGACGCCCCCGCCGGCCGGATGTTCCGCAACGGGCTCCGCACCGGGCTGGTCTTCAGTGCGGCGTCGGCGCTCTCCTACCTGTCCACGGTCGCGCTGCCGGCCGACGCGCACGCGCTGCGCCTGGTCGTCGGGGTCGCCGCCGTGGTCGCCGCAACCGGTCTCGCCGCGTTGGTCTGGCCGACGTTCCGCCGCGACCTGCGCGACATCGCCGGGATGCGAAGGTACTTCCGGCGTGGGCAGCGTCCGGCCGGCCGGACGGCGGGCGACGCCGAGGGCCCGATGACCGCGCCGACCAGCCAGACCGCCGACCCGGCCGCCCTCTCCTTCACCGGCGCGGCGGCCACCGACCCGATCACGACCCCGAAGGCGGGCATCGACCGATGAGCAAGGCCATGGAGCGCGCGCAGCGGATCTGGCGACGAGCGGTGGTGGGATCGGGGCTGCCCGGGCTCGTCGACCGCACGATCATCCGCTCCCGGGTGCGCGCCGAGGCGGGCGAGCGGACCACGCACCTGCTCCTGGCCGCCCCCGGCGGCGGCAACGTGGGAGACCAGGCGATGCTCGAGGCGGTGCTGGAGAACACCGCCGGGCCGGTGACCCTGGTCGTCCCGGACCGCGCCGCGGTGGAGCTGCCCGCGGAGTCCCGGCAGCGCGTGGAGGTCCTGGAGATCCCGCACCTGGTCTACGGGACCGGCGCCGACCACCGGGCGTCGGTGGCGTCGTTCGGCCGCGCTCTCGCGGGGGCCGCGCACCTGTCCGTCCTCGGGGCGGACGTGATGGACGGCCGGTACTCGCTGCCGGCGTCGGTGCGCCGGTCCACCCTCGCCCGGGCCGCGGCTCGCGCCGGGGTCGAGACCCGGGTCATCGGGTTCAGCTGGAGCGACCGCGCGCGGGTCGCGGCGCGGCGGTCGCTGGCGGCCGCGGCTCGTGACGGGGTGCGTCTCCTGCTGCGCGACCCGATCTCCGCCGGGCGTGCCCGGCGGGACGGCATCGCCCCGGTCGAGGAGGTGGCGGACATCGTCTTCGCCGCCCGGAGCGTCGACGGCTCCGCGGCCGACGAGCTGCTCCAGCACGTCACCAAGCCGGTCGCGCTGGTCAACGTCAGCGGGCTGCTCGCCGGCCGGGTGGACCAGACCGAGGAGTACGTCCGCATCGTGGCGGCGCTGCTGGAGCGTGGCCTGCACGTGCTGGTCCTCCCGCACGTCGACCGGGCGCAGAGCGGTGACATGGAGGCCTGCGCCGCCCTGATGGCGCGGGTGGGCGAGCTGGCCGACGTGAGCGGTGTGCCGTCGATCCTGACCCCGGCGCAGGTCCGCGGGCTCACCGCGCGGGCGAGCATCGCGGTGACCGGGCGCATGCACCTGGCGGTCATGTCGTTGCTGAACGGCGTCCCGGCGATCACGCTGGCGTCCCAGGGCAAGGTCGAGGGCCTCATGCAGCTGTTCGGGACGCCCGAGCTGCGCATCGACGCGACCCCCGGCTTCTCGGCGGAGGTGGTCGCGGTGGTCGACCGGGTCCTCCCGGCGGACTCGGCTGCCCGCGAGTCGATCCGGCAGGCGCTGCCGGGGGTCGTGGTGATGGCGCGGCGCAACACGGCCGACCTGTCGGCGCCCGTCACCACCGGGCAGGCGTAGATGGCCGGCAGGATGCGTGGCGCGCTGGCCAGCACGGTGGCCGGCAGCCCGGTCTGGGCTCCCCGCACCCGGGCGCGCCTGCTCCGGGCGCTGGGCGTCCGCGTGCACGGCAGTGCGCGCGTCTACCCGTGGATCCGTTTCGTCGGCGGCGTCGACCACCTGGAGATCGGTCGGGGGGCGTTCGTCAACGTCAACGCCACGATCGGTGCCAACGCCCGCATCGTCATCGGCGACCGGGTTCACCTCGGCCCCGGGGTCAGCCTGCTGCCCACCTCCCACGAGGTCGGGGCGCGGGAGCAGCGCGCCGGTGCGTCGACCAGCGCCCCGATCACGATCGGGGCCGGCGCCTGGCTCGGCGCCGGGGTCACCGTCCTGGGTGGGGTGACCATCGGCGAGGGCTGCGTCATCGCCGCCGGCGCCCTCGTCAGCGCCGACACCCAGCCCGACGGCGTCTACGGTGGGGTGCCGGCGCGGCTGATCCGCCGCCTGGGCGCCTCTGCACCCGAGCCGGCACCCACCCGGGCGGAGCCGACGCCCTCCACGGTCGAGTGAACCTGTCCGGGGCCAGCCGTCCGGTGGTCACGATCCCCGTACCGTCGGAGTACCGACTGTTAGGGTCCGCGAGGATCATCTGCGGGTCACCGCGGGATCACATGGCCGGACACGGTCGGGCGACGGACCAGGCCGTAGGAAGAACGGATCCTCGATGAGCGCCCACAGCACGGCCCCGACGACGGGGCGGTTCGCGTGGCTCGAGCCCGTCAAGGGCCTGGCCATCTTCATGGTCATCGCCTACCACGTGACCCTGTACCTGAAGAGCGCGGACGTCGACGCCGTGCTCGGCCGGGCGAAGGCCGTCTTCGAGCTCTTCCCGATGCCGGCGTTCTTCCTCATCGCCGGGATCTTCGCCGGCCGGCACGGGGCCACCAAGTTCCGCGCGCTGTGGAAGCGGCGGCTGCTGCCGCTGCTGTACCTGTACGTCGTGTGGTCGGTCATCCGGACCGTCTTCTACTTCGTCGTCCCCGGGCTCAACGGCGAGCTCGGTGAGATCTCGGCGACCGACCCGCTGGCGCTGCCGCTCATCCTCTTCTGGCCGAGCAGCAGCTACTGGTTCCTCTACGCCCTCTTCCTCTTCACCCTCGGCCGCTGGCTCATCGCCCGTGCGCCGGTCTGGGTGCAGCTGGCCGGTTCCGGGCTGGTCTCCACCCTCTTCACCAGCGGCCTGGTCGACGCGCAGAACATCGGCTGGAACCGGGTCGGGGCGCTCTTCTTCTTCTTCGTGCTGGGCGCGGTGTTCTCCCGGGAGATCCGGGACTTCGTCGCGCAGGCGCGGCCGGTGCACCTCGGGATCGCGTTCGCCGCCCTCGTCGTGTCCACCGCGCTGATCGTCCTGGGCTTCCGCTGGGTCCCGCTCGTGGTGCTCGTCGGGCAGCTCTCCGCCGTCGCCGTCGGCGTCCTGATCACCCGGTACCTGGTCCGGCTGCCGGGCTTCGGCATCTTCACGTCGATGGGCACCGCCAGCCTGAAGCTGTACCTGCTGCACCTCTACGTCATCGTCTCGGCGACCGCGCTGATCGAGCTGCTGGATCCGGCCTGGCCCCGGTGGGTCGACGTCGGCGTGCAGGTCGCCCTGGTGATCGTCACCGTCGTCGCGTCGTTCGGGCTCGCCCGGCTCACCAGCCGGGTGCGCTGGCTGTACGCCCCACCGGCCTTACTCCGCGGTCCACGGCGACGTGGGGCGCACCGAGACCCTGTCCCGAACGACCCGGAGGCGGCGGTCAGCCCGCAGCGCGACCTGACGCCCCGGCCCACCGAGACGAAGGAATGACGATGCCCCGGGAACTGCCCGACCTCCGGCCGGGCGCCGAGCGGCGGCTCGTGCTGGCTGCGTCCACCGGCGGTCATCTCGCCCAGCTGGTCCGCCTGGCGCCGGGGCTCGGCGCCTCTGCCGACTCGCTCTGGATCACCTTCGCCACCGCCCAGAGCGAGTCGCTCCTGGCGGGCCGGAACGTCCTGCACGTGCCCTACATCCGACCGCGGGAGGGGCTGAAGATCGCCCGGGCGTTCCGGTCGATCCTGCCCCGGCTGCGATCGGAGGACTTCGACGCCGCGGTGAGCACGGGGTCGGCGCTGGCGCTGGCCGCGCTGCCCGCCGCGCACCTGGCCGGGATCCCGACGCTCTACATCGAGAGCGTCTCGCGGGTGAACGGCCCCTCCGTCAGCGGCCGGGTCCTGGCCGCGATGCGGTTCGCCCACTTGCGGACGCAGCACCCGGCCTGGGCGGGCGGCCGCTGGGGCACCCACCCGAGCGTCTTCTCGGCGTACCGGACGGTGCCCCGGGCCGACCGGCCGGAGGGGCCGCCGCGGCTGTTCATCACCCTCGGCACGCTCCGCGGCTATCCCTTCCACTCGATCATCGACCGCGTCCTCGAGTTCGGGCTGGCCGATGAGAACACGGTCTGGCAGCTGGGTGAGACGGAGCCCGCGACCGAGCTGCCGGGCAAGGTCCACCGTGAGGTGTCCGGCGCGGACTTCGACAGGTACGCGCGGGAGGCCGACGTGGTGATCACCCACGCCGGCGTGGGGAGCGTCATCGGGCTGCTGGAGATGGGGATCTCGCCGATCGCGGTCGTCCGCCGCCGCGCGCGCGGTGAGCACGTCGACGACCACCAGCAGGAGCTGGCGTCGCTGATGAAGAGCAGCGGGATCGGCGTCGCCGTCGAGGTCGACGAGCTCTGCCCGGAGGTCGTCGCGGCTGCGGCCCGGGTCCGGGTGGAGGTCGACCCCGGTGGGCCCGGGGGGACCGGGACGTCGCTGTCGAGCGCCGACCTGCCGTGACGGCCGCCGCGCGGTGCGCGGCGTGCGGCGGCCGGTGCGGGCCGGGCGGCGCAGGGGGTGACCGGCCGGCCCGCTGACCGGCCGGCCGGGGACGTCGGGGGAGCCCGCGGGCTCAGGTGACGGTGTGCCCCGCCTGCGAGATCGCGGTGATCTCGCGGAAGAACTCGTTGTCCCGCATCAGGACCGAGGGCGCGTCGATGGCCTGCAGCCGCCCGGCCCCCATCACCATCACCCGGTCGCAGATCGACAGGGTGGACACCCGGTGCGCGACGAGCAGGAGCAGGACCTCGCCCTTCATCCGGGCCAGGGACTCCTGGACCGCCTGCTCGGACATGACGTCCAGCGCACTGGTGGGCTCGTCGAGGATCAGCACGTCGGGCCGGCCGGCCAGGGCACGCGCCAGGCACAGCCGCTGCCGCTGCCCGCCGGAGATCGCCGAGGCCCGCTGCCCGATGACCGTCTGGTACCCCTCGGGCCAGCTGAGGATCTCCTCGTGCAGCGAGGCCTTGCGGGCGGCCTCCTCGACCTCCGCGTCGGTGATGTCGTCGCGGTAGAAGCGGATGTTGTCCGCGACCGTGCCCCACAGCAGCTGAGGGCTCTGCGGGACGTAGGAGACGCGTTCCCGCCAGTCGCCGAGCCGGAAGTCGCGGGCGTCCTGGCCGTTGACCGTGACGGTGCCGCTGGTCGGCAGCCGCAGGCGCAGCAGCAGCTGCACGATCGAGGACTTCCCGGCCCCGGACGGACCGACGATGCCGATCACCTCACCGCGGCTGGCCTCGAAGGAGACGTCGTGCAGCACGGGCGCGGTGGTGTCGTAGGCGAAGTCGACGTGGGACATGCCGAGCCGCTCGACGCGGGACAGCGGGTGGTCGCCGTCCTGCCGGGTGTGGCCGGCGTAGTGGTCGAGCGCGCGCCGCAGCCGGCCCATGTACGGGATCAGCTCGTTCATCCGGGTGGAGGAGGCCTGGATCCGCTGCCCGAAGGTCAGCGACCGGATGAGGATGAGGACGACGGCGCCGAGCTCGCCGATCGCCGTCGCCCCGGACAGGTGGACGATCATGAGGGCGAGCAGGAGCAGGAAGAAGGCGACGCTCTGGTAGAGCGCCGGCACGGCCCGGTTGAGGAAGCGGGTCTGCAGGAGCGGGCGGCGGACCTCCTGGATCATCTTCTCCACGGCGTCGCGGTAGGCCCGGTTGGCGCCGAAGACCTGGGTCTCCTCGGCCAGCTGGACCATCTCCTGCACGCCCTTGGCGTACTCGACGTTCTCCGCGCTCAGCGCCCGGGCGTGGCCGCGCTGGCGGCGGGCCAGTGGCGCCAGCATCACGAACAGGACCGCCGAGGCCCCGATGAGGATGAGCGCCGTCGGGGCGCTGAGCAGGAAGGCGGAGGCGAGCAGCGTGAAGAACATCAGGACGGCGCTGATGCCCTCGGAGAGGGTGGTGACCGCCGCCGAGGCCTGGATCGCCTGCGTGGTCATCAGCGACTGGAAGTGCCCGTCGCGCTCGGCCGACTGGATCTTCCAGGACGCCGAGGTGAAGCGCTCGAACAGGTCACGCCGGAGGGCGGCCATCACCGACGCGCTCATCGACGCGGGCACGTAGGCGAGCCAGACCTGCAGTGCGCCGCGGAAGACGGCCAGCCCCAGCCCGACCGCGCAGAGGACGAGCAGGGGGGCACTGACCTCGAGCGGGCCCGGGATGGCGTCGACCTGCGTCTGTCCCTGGGAGAGCGCGGTGGCGAGGGAGGCGACGAGCGCCAGCAGCGCGGCCTCGACCAGACCGGCGATCACCGAGCCGCCGGCCATCACCGCGATGCGCGACTTCGACGAGCCGAGGAAGGGGCCGAACTGCTGCCAGGCGGTCTTGTAGCGCCGGACGACCCTGGTCGGGGTCGGCCACTGCTTCGGCAGTGACAACTGCCCTCCTGAGATCACGTGCGCGGCCCCGTCCGGGGCGTGGTCAGGCAGAACCCTACCGTCGCCCGCTGGCCGTGCGGAGCGTCGTGGACCACACTGGCGCGAGGGCCTGCCTTGCGGCGCGGCGCTCCGTCTGTTGGAGTGTGCGCCGTGGCGCCGGTGCCGTTCTCTCGTCTCGACCTGCAGCGGCTGGTTCCCGTACAGCTGCGGCGGGCACGGAAGTTCTACCTCCGACACGGTCGGCTCCCTCCGCTGATGGGGTTCGAGACCTTCAACGACAAGGTGCAGTGGCGGGTCACCCGCGACCGGCGCGAGCTGCTCCGGACCACCTGCGACAAGCTGGCGATGAAGGAGCACGCGGCGCGGCTCGCCCCCGACCTCACCCGGACGCCGGAGACCTACTGGTTTGGCACCGACGTCGCCGAGCTGCGCGACGTGGAGCTCCCCGCGAACTGGGTGCTGAAGCCCAACCACGCGAGCCAGCGGGTCATCATCAGCGGTGGCCCTGCCGACGTCGAGGAGCTGGCCGAGCAGGTCGCGGGCTGGGTGACCGAACCGTACTGGCGGCGCAGCGGCGAGTGGGCCTACCGCACGGCGCGCCCCGGGCTCCTGGTCGAGGAGTTCATCGGCACGCCCGGTGAGGTGCCCGCCGACCTCAAGCTGTTCGTCTTCGACGGCCAGCCCCGGGTGGTCGCCGTGCACAGCAAGGACGGGGACGTGCACAAGGCCCGGTACTACAGCACCGACTGGGAGCCGCTGCCCTGGACCGGTGGCTACGTGCCGGGGCCTGACACCGCCCGGCCGGAGCGGCTGGCGGACATGCTGAAGGCGGCGTCCCTGCTCGCCGCGGACTTCGACATGATGCGGGTCGACTTCTACGAGCACGACGGGGTGCTGTGGTTCGGGGAGCTGACCCCCTATCCCGCGGCCGGTCTGGCCCGGTACGAGCCCGAGCTGGACCGGCTGCTGGGCAGCTGGTGGGAGCTGCCCGTCACGGGCACGAGAGGGCTGCTCCGCCTCCGCTGAGCTGGGGCCGCCGGTGCTCAGGCGTGCCGGCGGTCCAGCAGGCCGTGGTCGATGTAGAAGCTCCGGACACGCGGGTCGGCCAGGAAGGACCCGTGGAACTGGAACACGTTCAGGTTCGGGACGCCGGCGTTCCCCTCGAGGACCAGCGGGCCGCGATCGGTGACGCAGACGTCCCAGCCGACGTGCGTGACCTCCGGGAAGGCCGCCATGAGCTCCCCGACCAGGTCGAGCACCTCGCCCCAGTGCGGCACGGTCTCCCCGGCGATCGGCGCCCCGGTGTCGGGGTGCCGGTCGTGGGAGGGGCGGCCGCGCCCCCGGGGACGTCCCACGGCCGGGCCGAGCCGCCCGGACCCGAGGTCGACGGCGCTGCACAGGCCGCCGGAGCTGACGTTGTCGACGGCGCCGCTGGCCGCGGTTCCCCACCGGTGGACGGCCGCGGCGACCACCGGGTCGCCGTCCGGCAGCCGGATGGCCAGCGCCCGCAGGGTGTTCAGTGAGCCCGGGTGGACCGCCCGGAGGTCCGGGTGCTGCTCCAGCCGCTCCTGCACGAGCACGGCGGCTCCCGGCTCGTCGGCGACCAGGCTCTCGACCCGCTCGCCCTCGACGATGCGGACCCCGCGCCCTCCGGCGCCGTCGAGGGGCTTGAGGACGACGCCGGCCGCGGCCCGCATCCGCTCCAGCGCGGCGGCGGACCGGCCGTGCAGCACGCCGCGGAGCCCGACGCCGTAGACCTCGGGGGCGGACCCCGCGAGGCCCCGGGCGACCACGGCGTCGGCGAAGACGTTCTTGTCCTCCAGCAGCCGGGCGCCGGCCGGGTGGTTCAGCCGGCGCAGCCGGGCCTCGACCGCGGCGTCGCTGATGAACGGGACGGCGGGGTCCTGGATGCCGGGGTAGGCGTACCAGCGGTTGGAGAGGAAGCCCCGCCGCCACATCGACGGGTGCAGGCGGCCGACGTACTGGCGCCGCTCCAGGCGCGCCATGGTGCGCAGCAGCGTCGCCCGGCTGGTCATCCGGCGCTCCGGACCCGGCGCCGGGCGGCCCGGGCGAACCGGCGCGGGGTGCGGGCCAGCTTGCGACCGAGGACCAGGGGCGGGGGAGCGAAGGTGATCCCCTCCCGGTTGGTCAGCTGGCAGGGCCGGCACTGACCGCAGGGGAGGTCGCCCAGCGGGTCGTGGCAGAACCACCGCTGCGACAGCAGGTCCAGGAAGCCGTGCTCGCGGGCGATCGCGGCCATCTCGCCCTTCGTCGTCCGGAGGACGGGGAAGGACCAGAACCGGAACATCTGCGCCTCGGGTGCGCTGCTGAGCGTGCCGCGGTCGTCGGTGAAGACCAGGCGGTGCAGCGCGGTGGGGCCGTCGTCGTGGGCCTGCATGCAGATCTCCACGTCCGACCAGCCCAGCGCCTCGGCGACCCCGGCGAGGTAGACGTACTGGCTGCCGATCCAGGTGCCGTTGCGCAGGATCGAGGCGTTGAGCTCCTGGAGCTCCGCCGACGGCGGGAAGTCCCAGCGCAGGTGCAGCTCGGTGGGGGCCAGCATCGCCGGGTCGTCGAGCCGGGGCAGCAGCTGCTCGCGCATCCGGGCCATGGTGCTGAGCTCCAGCAGCGTGCTGCGGCGCTCGGGGTTGACCACGTAGACCGGCTGCACCGGCCGGTGCTCGACGAGCAGCGCCTGCATCAGCCGGAAGGAGGAGTCCCAGCCTCCGGTCCACAGCAGTCGGATGGGGGTGCGGTCCTCAGCGGCGCTCATCGCCGTCCTCTCGTTCGTTCCAGGGGTCACCGGCCGGCTGCGCTGCAGCCGGCCGCGGGGTCATCGGGGGGTGAGGGCGCGCCCGCTGCGCCGGACCACCCGGCGGGCGCGGTCCTGGCCCCGGGCGAGCATCCCGACGGCGACCTGCCGGGACACCCGGCCGGTGGGCAGCGGCACCCCGAGGCCCTCGAGCCGCTCCCGGGTGTCCGGGTCGGCGAGCCAGCCCTCGGCGGCCAGCATCTGGGAGCCGCGCAGGCTCCAGTGCACGTTGCCCTCCAGCAGCACGGGGCCGTCCGGACCGATCACGACGTCCCAGCCGAGGAAGCGCAGCCCGGGGAAGAGGACGGCGGCGCGGCGGCACAGCTCCGTGGTCTCCTGCCACAGGGGCAGCTGCCGGCCGGCGAACCGCTCGCCGGTGTCGGGGTGGTCGGTCAGGTCGCCCGGCGCGCCCTTGAGGATCCCCGGGCCCATCACGCCGGTGGTCACGTCGATCGGGATGCTGACCCCGCCGGACCCCCAGTTGTCGATCATGCCCCCGCGCCGGCCGAGGCGGATGCTCGCCCCGTGCACGTGCGACGTCCCGTCCTCGGCGACGGTGGTCAGGACGCGGCAGGTGTTGGTCGTGGTGGGGGCGAGCGGCTCGAGCTCGGGGTGGTTGCGCACCGCGTGCTGCAGGACGTAGCCGCTGACCCCGCGCTCACCGCCCGGGTCGAGCGCCGCGAGGACCTGCTCGAGGCTGGTCTCCTCCCCGGTGCGGGTGGTTGCCGTGCCGGTCGCGTGGTCGATCCGGTCGAGGATGACGATCTGCGCGCCCTGCCCGCCGCCGGCCGGCTTCACCACCAGCCCGGAGGGCCGTTCCCGGTCCAGCTCGGCGAGCACCTGCGGCACGGTGCGCATCGGGCGCTGACCGTCCCAGCTGACGCCCTGGACGCTGTCGAAGAACCCGATGGTCGGCGGCACGGGCAGCCCGAAGCCGTCGGCGAAGCGGTAGAAGACCCACTTGTGCTCGGTCAGCACGTGGTTGCGGGGGTCGTTGACGACGTCCTGCACGAACCGGCGGTTCCAGTCGCTGCCGAGGTACCGGCCGGCGTCGGTGGTCGGGCGCCGGCCGTCGAACCCGTAGGCCGGGATGTCGGCGGGGCGGAACCCCCACAGCCACACCAGCTTGCTGCGCTGCAGCCAGGTCAGGGTCACGCTGCTCCTCCCACCGATGGGCTCAGGACGTCGCCGGGGTTTCCACCGGCCACGGCATTGTGCCCGAAAACGATCATGGGAGGACGGGTTGCTGCCCCGCGACCACTCGTTCGGGCCGGTCGGCGCGGGCGGTGTCCCGTGCGTCGACCCGGAGGGAGGCGATGACGCCGGCGGCCGCGAAGACGAAGGGGAACGACGGGGACGACACGAACACCGGCGCCACCGCGGACTCCACCAGCAGCAGGATCAGCCACCCGACCCCGGTGATCCGGATCCAGCGGACCAGGACGTCCTCGCGGGCGGAGACCCGCCGGAGCAGGGCGACCAGCATGCAGGCGAGCCCGGCCGCGAAGAAGAAGGCGCCGAACCAGCCGGCCTCGCCGTAGATCGCCGGCCACTGGGAGTCGTTGAGGAACTGACCGGAGTCCGGCCCGGGACCCAGGCCGTAGCGGCCGGGGAAGCCCAGGGCGTAGTAGAGGGGGCTGTAGTCCTCCGCGGCCGACGAGCTGGCGTACCGGCCGAACCCCGCGCCGAGCGGGAAGTACTGCGCCGCCACGGTGATCCCACCCGCCGTGAGCAGGGACCGGGCGGAGTCCTGGGTCAGGTAGATCTCGATGTCGCCACCGATGAGCGCGGCCAGCGGAGGCACGGTGACGAGCGCCACCAGCGGACCGATGGCGAGGAGTGCGGCGACCCCGACCGGCCGGAGGAAGCGGGCGCCGACCGCGGCCAGCGTGGCCAGCAGCCCCACGATCGACTTGACCTGGAAGGTCAGGAAGGCCAGGCCGCCGGAGACGAGCACCAGGACCGTGTTGGCGACGGACCGGCGGACCACCAGGCCGTAGACGAGCGCGCCGACGGCGAGCACCCCGCAGAACCGGCTGAAGGCGGCCGGGTGCTGGAAGGCGCCGTTGATCGCCGGGAACGGGCCGATGTAGCTGATCGGCGGGCGCCCGGTGGTGAACTCCGCCCAGGCCGCCGGGAACGCGAGGTTCAGCACTGCGCTGAAGCCCATCAGCACGATCGCGGTGATGCCGAGGCGGATCAGCAGGGCCAGGTCGTCCCGGGTCCAGTGCAGCTGCGCCAGCGCGAAGGCGAAGAGGATGCCCTTGACGGCGATGAAGGCCGCGGGGATGCCGAGCCCGGCGGGGACGTCGGCCAGCGCGGCGCTGAGCAGCCCCGCGATGAGGTAGCCGACGAACCAGCCGGTCCCCGGCAGCCAGACCAGGCGCCCCTCGGTGACCAGGCGCCGGGTGGTGAGGGTGACGACGGCGAGGGCGATGACGCCCTCGTCGGCGTAGGTGCCCAGTTGCCCGAGCACGTTCTGGATGGGCGCCGACAGGATGATGACGACCAGCGCCAGCAGCGCGAAGAGCTTCGGCCGGAAGGCGGCGATCGCCACGGCCGTGACGCCGCCGAGCAGGACGATCGGCAGGGCCAGCTCGACCCAGGCCAGGGCGCCCACCACGAAGGCCAGGACGGCGGCAGCGACCACCCAGGCGGGCCCGGGAGGCGAGCCCGGACCGGACCGGACGCGGGTCGCGCCGGTCGTCGGCGGCGCCGACATCAGCGTCCCCGGGTCCCCGTGGCGAGCGCCTGCCGGACCACGATCACCAGGAAGGCCACGAGGAGGCCGACCGCGAGACCGATGAGCAGGTTGAGCAGGAGCAGCGGTGACGCCAGCTCGTCGGGGATCTCCGGCGCCTCCACCACGGTCCCGGTCACGTTGATCGGGTTGGCGACGGTGTCCTCGCCCTCGATCTGGGTGATCAGGCTGGCGGCGATCGCGTTGGCGAGCTCGGCCGCGTTCGTCGGCGTGCCGGCCTCGACGGTGATGTTGATGATCGACGTCCGGGGGATGACCTCGGCGGTGACGTTGTCCACGAGGTCGGTGGAGGCGACGTCCGCGTCGATGGCGTCGATGGCGGGGTCGAGCACGGCCGGGGTCTGGGCCAGGGCCGCGTAGGTCTCCACCCGGTCGGCGACGAGCGCCGATGCCTGGGACAGGTTCTCGGCGGCAGCCCCGGCAGCGCCGGCGACGGCGGCGCCGTCCACGCCGACCGGGACGGAGACGACCGGGTCGACCAGGATCTTCGTCTCGGTCTCGTACCGATCCGGGAGGAAGACGGTGACGAGCCAGCCGGCCAGGAGCCCGGCGACGACGGCGGCCACGATGACCAACCAGCTCCGGCGGATCACCCGCAGCACGTCGCGCAGCTGCATGGAGTCCGGGGCCTCGTGCCGATAGCGGGGGAGCGGAGGCGCCGCGGTGTCGATGGTCATGTCAGTGGTCCTCTCGGGTGGTGCCGATGTGCGGGAGTCAGGCGCGCCGATCACAGCTGCTCCTCGAGGAAGGTCAGGACCGCGCGCCGCACGTCGCTGTTGAGCAGCGTGATCCCGTGGTCGGGTTCGTCGACGATCAGCAGCTCCGCCGGGACGCCGGCGTCCGCCAGTGCTGCCGCCAGTGCTTCGGCCTGTTCTTCCGGCACCAGTTCGTCGGTGCCGTTGACCAGCAGCATCGGGGGGTCGGACGGGTCCACCCCGGTGATGGGGGAGGCCGGCACCGACTGCGGGCAGTCGGTCACCGAGGTGCAGCCGAGGTAGTTCAGCACCAGGTCGGCGGCGTCCTCGCTGGGCTGACCCAGTTCGAGGCCCTCGGGGGACAGCACGGAGACGCCGCTCAGGGACGCCACCGCGCCCAGCCGTTCACCGGTGTCCAGCGGGCCCTCGCCACGCGTGGCCAGGCTCTGCGCGATGATCGCGCCGGCCGAGCTGCCGATGGCGCCGATCCGCGCCGGGTCGATCCCGAACTGCTCCACCTGGGCGGGCTCGCGCAGCCACTGCACCGCGTTGGCGAGGTCGTCGACCTGGGCGGGATAGGTGAACTCCGGGGCGAGCCGGTAGTCGATCGAGAAGGCGGCTGCGCCCTGCTCGGCGGTCAGCTCGCACAGGGTGCGCAGCCCGGTGCTGTCGCGCGCGCCTTCGGTGAAGCCGCCGCCGTGCACGATCAGCACGGCCGGGAGCGGTCCCTCGGCGTCGGTGGGGAGGCAGGCATCGAGCTTCAGCTCGGACTGGTCGTCGGACCAGTAGGTGAGCCCCTCCTCCACCGCGACGTTGTCCGGACCGGGATCGAGCCGGGCCGTCGGCTCGGACGAGGAGGAGCAGGCGGTCAGCGTGACGAGCAGTGCGGTCAGCCCCATGGCTGCACGGGGGACGCCGGAGCGCGACGTGGCGGGACTGGTCACATGCATCGGGGTTCTCGAATCCGTTGGGCGGCGACGGACGAGGGCCCCAGTGCTCGGGCACGGGCGGGGCCGGGTCTCGTCGAGGCCATCGGCTCATCAGTGCAGCGCGGCTGCGCTCCGTCATCGTGCCGTCGCCGGGGATCCGGCGGATGGCAACCCCGTGAACTTAGCGCCCGGGGCAGGGTGGTGACCGTGATCGCTGTCACGACCTCCCGCCGGCTGAGGGCGGGGGAGAGGGGAGCGCCGGGCTGATCAGGGAACCCGAGTGACGGGACTCACCAGGCGGCGGGAAGTGATCGCTCACAGCAACTGGTGCGCGTCCTCACTGGTCGAGTCACGTGTCATGGCGAGTCGTGAGTTTAGTCGGCGCGCGTGCGCGATGCGGTACCGCTGTCACCGGTTCGGGTGTCGCCCGCCGGCGTCCTCGTCGTGGTGGTGCAGGACCCGGACGTGCTGGTCCGGGACGACTCTCGGCGGCGGGATCGATGGGAGCCGGCAACTCGCTGCCGGCCGGTGCGGTTCGCCCGAGGAACTGCCGATGTAGCTGTCGAGGCCGTCGATCCACACGTGCGTCAGGTCCGTCCGGGCAGTGCGGTGCGTGGTGACCTAGCGTCACTCTCGTATCACCGGACTCAGTGGTTTCACAAGGCTGTTGCGTGACGTAATCACGCTGCTACGTTCCGCTGCGTGCCTCGCTCCCGTTTCGTCTCCACACGAAAGTCCGCCTCGGCCACGTGCCGCGCGATCATGGGTGGCGGCCG
Organism: Modestobacter sp. VKM Ac-2984; assembly: GCF_026967985.1. Taxonomy (GTDB): domain Bacteria; phylum Actinomycetota; class Actinomycetes; order Mycobacteriales; family Geodermatophilaceae; genus Modestobacter. The sequence continues at coordinate 288,124 of NZ_JAPVBJ010000006.1, forward strand.
CAGCCGCTGGCTCGCGCTCGCCCTCGCCGCCGGCTGCCTCGTGCCGGTGACGACCACCGTCACCGACGCCGCCGAACCAGTGCCCGCCGCTGACACCGCCGCACCGGCCCCGGCCCCTGCGCCGGTCCAGCCCGCCGAGGCGCCCGCCACGGCTGAGGCCACCACCGACAGCACGGCCACGCAGCCGGCCGGCAGCGCACGGGCCAGCGCCTCGGCAGCCGCCCGGGCCGACCGCCTGGCGGCCGAGGCATCCACCCCTGCTCCCGCCCCTGCCCCCGCCCCGGCACCTGCTCCGGCCCCCAAGCCCGCTCCGGCCGCCGCACCTGCTCCGGCGCCCGCACAGGTCGAGCAGGTCGCCGCATCGGCTTCCGCGCCTGCGGCCAGCGGCGCCGCGCTCAGCTGGGCGCCGCCCGCCGGCTACACCAACTTCCCCGTCACCAACGTGACGGCGACCGACTCGCTGACGACGGTGAGCGGTCGCGGCGGTGACGTGCTGATCAAGCTGCCCACCGACCGTGCGGTCGGCCCGATCACGATCGCGGACTGCCGCAACGCAGTCCTCATCGGCGGCAGCATCAAGGCGCTCCCCTCCTCCAAGGTCAACGGCCACGACCAGCGGGCCATCTACGTGCGCAACTGCACCGGCACCGTGCACATCGAGGGTGTGCACATCAACGGCGCCGTGAACGGTGCGCAGACCGATGGCATCGCCGCCAACGCGCCCAAGGCGATCCTGCAGATCCAGAACGTGCGGGTCGACGGCCTGCGCGGCATGAGCACCGGGAACCACGCCGACGTCTTCCAGCCCTGGGGCGGGCTGCGGGAGTACCGCATCGACCGGCTCACCGGCTCGTCGAACTTCCAGGGCCTGCACATCTTCGAGAACACCGGGCCGATCGGCGCCGGCACGATCCGGAACACCAACATCTTCGGGCACAACGACGCCCCGGTGGACAAGGGTGGCTATTACATCTGGACCGACTGCAACGACGACTACCCGGTGGCCCTGGACGGCGTCTACGTCGCACCCCGGCCCGGTCGTCCCTTCGGTCAGAGCGTCTGGCCCTCGGTGACCCACAAGCAGTGCGCGGCGACCGTCGCCAACGGTGTCGCGACCTGGCCGAAGGACAGCTCGATCACCGGCAGCGTGCGGGAGGGTCGCCCGTCCTCGGGTGACTTCGTCCCGGCCGGCTCGGTCGGCCAGAACTACAACTCGCCCGGCTACCGCTGACCTCTGGTCAGACCCCGCCCGTCGCGCTCAGCGACCGATCTCGTGCCGGCTACAGGCGGCACCGAGTGCCTCGTCCCCGGGACCCCGGGGGCGAGGCACTCGTCGTTGGGTGCACGGCCCGCCGGTCGTGCGCCCCAGATGAACTCCTGGTGAACGCTGTCGAGGCAGTCGACCCAACGCGTGCGGTAGGCCCATTCGTTCGGTGGGTGCACGGTCACTTGGAGTGGCGTCATATCACCGGACCGTGCGGTTCCACAAGTAGTGCGGTGTGACGTAATCACACTGCTACCTTGCCCCGCGTGCCTCGCTCCCGTTTCGTCTCCTCACAAAAGCCCGCCTCGGCCACGCGCCGCGCGATCACGGGTGGTGGCCGCAGCCGCTGGGTGGCGCTCGCCATCGCCGTCGGCTGCCTCGTGCCGGTGACGACGACCGTCACCGATGCCGCCGCGCCCCAGGCGTCCGCGCCTGGTGTGGCCCTCGCATCGCCGCAGCTCGAGCTGGCCGCCGCGACCAGCCGCCCCAAGCTCAGCTGGGCGCCGCCCGCCGGGTACGCCAACTACCCCGTCAAGAAGGTGACGGCGACGACGTCGATGACCACGGTCAGCGGTCGCGGCGGCGACGTGCTGATCAAGCTGCCCACCGACCGGGCGGTCGGCCCGATCATGATCGCGGACTGTCGCAACGCCGTCATCATCGGCGGCAGCATCCGGGCGCTGCCCTCGGCGAAGGTGAACGGCCACGACCAGCGGGCCATCTACGTGCGCAACTGCACCGGCACCGTGCACATCGAAGGCGTCAACATCGACGGCGCCGTGAGCGGCGCGCAGACCGACGGTATCGCCGCCAATGCGCCGAAGGCGATCCTGCAGATCCAGAACGTGCGGGTCAACGGCCTGCGCGGCGGCGCCCGCGGGAACCACTCCGACGTGTTCCAGCCCTGGGGTGGGTTGCGGGAGTACCGCATCGACCGGCTGACCGGCTCGTCGAACTTCCAGGGCCTGCACGTCTTCGAGAACACCGGCCCGATCGGCCGCGGCACGATCCGGAACACCAACATCGTCGGTACCAACGACGGCACGGTGGACAAGGGCGGCTATTACATCTGGACCGACTGCAACGACGACTACCCGCTGGCCCTGGACGGCGTCTACGTCTCTCCCCGACCCGGCCGGCCCTTCGGGCAAAGCGTGTGGCCGTCGGTGACCCACAAGCAGTGCGCGGCGAAGGTCGCCAACGGTGTCGCCACCTGGCCGAAGGACAGCTCGATCTCCGGCAGCGTGCGACAGGGGCGCCCGTCCTCGGGCGACTTCGTCCCGGCCGGCTCGGTGGGGCAGCGTTACACCTCGCCCGGCTACCGCTGAGGACCCGCAGCAAGTGCGTTGGGACAGGGGGATTCCGACTTCGGTGCGGCGTCCCAGGGGGACGTCGGGTAGGGCCCCGTCGCTCTGCCCGTTGGTCATCCAGAGGAGCTGTTGATGAATTTAGCCGCAGCGAAACGTCGTCCCGAAGAACCCGCGGATTCTGCTCAGCTCTACTGGAAGCCGTAACGCGGCGCTGACCCGGTAGCCGAGCACACGCAAGCCATGTGGCTCAAGCAGCTCATCACAAATGACGGGGGCACGGCCCGGGACGCGGTGACACGTCGGCCGAAGTGCGGGGCGCGGCCCGGACGGCCCACGACCCTGCTGATTTCCGTCCTCCGCCACCGCTGCGCCGACTGCGGGCGCGTGTGGGGCAGATATGCGCCAGGGCAGGCACCCACCCGGGGACATGTAGTCCCTTCTGGTCGTGAATGCAGGTCGAATTGCTGGACCGGAAGCATTGGGACACCCGAATGAGCTGGCGAACGGGATGTTCGAGTACCTCGAGGTCTGGCATAACCGACGACGCCGACACAGCGCCCTGAGATGGCTCACGCCGATAGAGATCGAAACAAAGAGACCTGACTCCACAGATCCCGGGTCACCCCAGCACCTCCACCAGACCCGAGGCGGTTAATCCTGGCTGGGCTGCTCCGCGCCCTCGCAGCTGGCGCGAGCACCGGACGGTGTCGGTTCCCCGGGGTGTCCGTCGCTTCGTGTGCGCTCGTCTTCGGCCTCAACGAACCCGCGTCGCTGCACAAGGTCGCTTGTGGGCGACTCATGATGGGGGCCACTCTTACGCAGCCAGTGATCGCTGTAGCTATCGCCGATCTCTTTCTTCTCGGCGCTGAGCAGGTGGGCACCGAAGCCCGGATGCCGGGCACAGCCGCCGCCGTGCTGTTCTCGCACGCGTGAGCGACCGTGGCAGGGCTGTTCCTCTCGGGGTTGAGCACGGTTCTCGGTGGAGCAGACGATTTCACCGGAACTTTGGGCGGACGCCACTCTTCCTTGTGGATCGCGCACGTTGGTGAGAGCGGACCCAGCACATTCGGCCTCCACGCGTGCCTCGTTTCGGGCTCGACGAGCGGCCAGGAAGGCATGCGTGAACAAGGCCAGTGCAAAACAGGTCTCCGGCCATTCGGCGAATCGCCAGTACACCTCGTTCTGATCGTCTTGGTAGAGCTCCCGAGTGAGTCGGAAGGCGAACAGCACCGCGAAGGTGGAGAAGAGTTCGGGCGTCGGGAGGGCCAGATGCGTGAAACGTCCACGGGGATGGCGTCGCGTCAGCCAGGAGCTAGCGCAGAGGCTCGCACCGAGCAGACCGATCACCAATTGGGCCCAGATGAAGGCCTGCTCTACTGGCACCCCACTGGCGATGTTGTGGAGATTCAGCTCATTCTGCCTGTTCGCGGACTCAAGCGAGGCGGGTGTCGTAATGTGGAGGACCCGTTGCCCCCACGAGATTTCCTCGCCGGCAACAAAGACAAGAGCTAGCCCGTAGGTCAGGAACAGTGCACTGGCCAGCTTGTCTGAGGATCTGTAGCGCCGTGCGGCGAGGAGGCCGTAGCCGGCTGCTGCGGCGAAGAGGAAGAACTGTAGCCACTCGAGGACCCGATCCTCCTTCACGAAGGCGTAGTACAGCGGCCGGTAGAGCGCGGCAGCCGTCAGCAGAACCGCAGCTCCGACCCACGGGCCGGAGAGCAACGCCCCAGCCCAGCGGCCCCCCAGTCCAACATCGTGCTCTCCGGGCCTCAAAGCCGGTTCAGTGAACCTGTCAGCCTCCATGTCTGTACCTCGACACCTGGACCCCGCGACTGCACCGCGTGACAGTGAAGGCGCACTGGGTGGCCGCGTCGGGCGGCGCATGGAAAGAGTGCGCGAACGTGGCCAAATATAAGTTGACCAAGGGTTCACCTCACTGACGACTGAAGGTGGCTATTCATACAAGATGAGGCTTGCTGAGCGCCACCGGATGCTCTTGCCGGCAGCCGCGCGGCACCGCTGCACCCAGTACCGCCCTCTCCTCTTTTCCACTGGGCGTTCGGTGGGGCGGTGAGAGGGCTGCGAGACACTCGCGGCGGCCCGGGGGCCGGACCGCAGCGCCCGCACCGGGTCTCGGGGGAAGCTGCAGCAGTCCCCTATGCGCAGGTGTTCGCCTGGCAGGCGACGGCCCACAGCAGCGATGCGCCCGGCGTGAGGAAGCACCCTCGGTCGGGGGTGTGCCGGCGGTCCGGCGTCATGGCAGGGTCGGGGCGTGACCTCGAGTGCTCGTGATCTGAGGGCCAACGCCGTCGTCGGTCAAGTCATGCCCGGCGCATGAGCGTCGCGTTCGTGGTGCTTGCGCACCGGGGGCCGCAGCAGGTCGCGCGGCTGGCCGGTCGCTTGACCGAGACCGGCGACACCGTCGTCGTGCACGTCGACCGCCGTCAGGACCATGAGCCCTTCCGTCAGGCCGTCCAGCAACTCAGGCGGGCGGATCAGGTGCACCTGATGCCGCATCGAGAGAGCGTGCCCTGCAAGTGGGGTGACTACAGCCTGGTCGACGCGACCCTGAGGTGCGTCCGGACCGCTCTCCAAGCCGCGCCCGCGGCGAGCCACGTGGTCCTGCTCAGCGGCCAGGACTATCCCCTGAGGTCCACGGCCGAGATCGACGAGTTCTTCTCCACGGCCGCCGGGCGCTCGTACCTGTTCTACGCGACCGAGCGGGGACCGGACGGGATGGACCGCACTGGCAACGCGCAGTGGTACTGGAACGGAAAGCTGGAGCGGCTGGCGCGCTTCCACATACGGGTCGGGGACCGGTTCCTGGCGCTCCCCAACAAGTTCGTCCCGTGGTGGCCGATGCGGCGGATGCCCTCGGGCCTGCGTCCCTGCCAGGGCTCCCAGTGGTTCGCGCTGCACCGTGACGCGGCGCAATACGTCCTGGACTACCTCGACAGCCACCCGCGCGCGGTCCGCTTCTTCCGGCACGTGCAGATCCCGGACGAGAACGCCGTGCACATGGTGATCGACGGATCACCGCACCGGTCGACTGTCGTCCAGGATGACCTGCACTGGATCGCCTGGGAGCGCGAACACCCGAGGGTGCTCCGGGCGGACGACCTTTCGGCCATGCTCGCAACCGGCAAGTTGTTCGCTCGCAAGTTCGACGACGGGCGGGCGCCCGAGGCGCTCGACCGGCTGGACGCGCTGCACGCCCGGCGGTGACGAACCGCTGGAGGTCGCAGGAGAATCGCCTCGTCGTCGCGCAGCCGTGGCACCACCCGGCCCGCACAGCCAGCGGCCGCGTCGCCCTGGGCCGGGACTACCTGTCAGGTGCCTCTAACGTCACACATGGCAGGGCCTACCGGACCCGCGCAGACCCGTGCCAGGCTGCCGCGGTGACGCGGGGGCAGACACAGCAGCGGGTGGAATGGGTCGACATCGCCAAGGGGGTGGCGATCCTTTTGGTGGTGGCCCACCACGCGGTCCTGTTCATGGATGGCTACCACTGGCTACCCGAGTCGGTGGTTCGCCTCAACGACACGCTGGCCACCTTTCGGATGCCCCTGTTCTTCCTGGCGTCCGGGTTATTCGCAGGAAGGACGCTGGCGGGCAGCTGGTCCCTGGTGTGGCGAAAGCGGGTGCTCTTCTTCGCCTACCTATACGTCCTGTGGGTGGTCATCCGATTCGTCTTCTTCGCGGTGGTGAACAACGTGACCGCCCCGGATGAGGGCAGCCACCCGGTTGACCTCTTGGCGGCGCTCGTGTTGCCCGAGACCGGCTTGTGGTTCATCTACGCACTGGCCGTCTTCTCCGCCGTCACGTGGGCGATCTGGCGGGTGCCGGTGTGGGTCCAGTTGGCGGGGGCGAGTGCGATGTCGGTGCTGGCGGCGGTCGGTGCCCTGCACCTGACGAACTACGCGTGGAACGCCATGGCGCTCTACCTGCTGTTCTTCCTGCTGGGTTGTCGATGCCGTGGTCCTATCGAGCGCGTCGCCAGCCGCCTGAGCACATTCCGTGTCTCGGTCGCCGTGGCCCTGTACCTCGCCGCCACAGTCGCAGTCAGTGCGTTTGATCTGCAGAGCGTGCCCGGCGTGTGGCTCGCCCTCTCCCTCCTTGCGGTTAGTGCTGGCGTAGCACTAGCCGTGGCGGTCTCGGGGCGTCTGGTGGGACGCCCTCTGCGTTACCTGGGGCAGCGCACCATCGACATCTACCTCCCACACGTCATGATCCTCGGTGGAATTACCGCACTGATCAGCGCGACCGTCGGCGACTTCACCGGGGCAGTGGCCGTAGCGCTGGTACCCGCTTTGATGATCGTGGTTACGGCTGTCTCCCTGCTATTGGCCAGCGGTCTTCGGGCCTCGGGCGCGAGATTCCTGTTCGCGTTGCCCCCCGCCTTGACGCCGAAGACAAAGGCACCCGCTGTGTAGCTGACGGCGAGGTGACGGTGTTCCATCTGCAAGATGCCGCCTAACGTCGGTGACGTCGAGCCGGCCTGACGCCACAGGCGCTGGTCGGAGGTGGGGACGATGCGTAGGGTCCGGTCGAGGGGCTGGCGGGCTATCAGGGGGTCTCTCGCATCGGGATGAGCGCCCCTGGCCAGCCCGATGCCGCCGCCGGTCTTGCTGCAGCAGACGTCATGGCAGCTGGAGCGCGAAGTGGGAACTCCGCCGAGCTAACGCAATCCTGAAGAGCGCGCCGGCTCCCTTCGCGGTGGGGCTCGCCTGCCCACAGCGGTGATCGTCGAGTTCATCGACGCCCACCCGGACGAGCGCGGGGTCAAGCCGGTCTGCGCTGAGCTGTAGATCGCCCCGAGCACCTACTGCGCTCATCACAGCCGGCCGCCCTCGGCGCGGTCGGTCACCGACGCGGCCACGGCCGCGGTGATTGAGCAGATGCACGGGGAGAACTTCGGCGTCTACGGCGCGCGGAAGGTCCACGCACAGCTGCGCCGCCAAGGCCACCCGGTGGCCCGCTGCACGGTGGAGCGACTGATGCGCGCCGCCGGGCTGCGGGGTCTGAGTCGGGCGAAGGGGCCACGGACCACGATCCAGGGATTGAGTCCTGACCTGCGCCCGGACCTGGTCGGACGCGCGTTCACCGCGACCTGCCCAAACCACCTGTGGGTCGCCGAAATCACCTACTGCCGGACGTTGACCGGCTGGGCCTACGCCGCCTTCGTCACCGACGTTTACTCCCGCCGGGTGATCGGCTGGCAGCTGCCGAAGTCACTGCGCACCGATCTCACCCTGGACGCCGTGGAAATGGGGATCTGGACCCGCCGGCGGGCCGGACCTCGGCGGGATGATCCACCACTCGGACAAGGGCGTCCAGGACGTCGCCGTGCGCCACAGCCCACGGCTCGCCAGAGCTGGCGCAGTCGCCTCGGTCGGGTCCACCGGGAACTCGTATGACAACGCCCTGGCCGAGGCGTTCAACTCGCTGTTCAAGGCCGAGCTGATCGTCAGTAAGGGCCCGTGGAAGGGCATCGAGGACCTCGATATTGCCACCGCCGAGCACATCGACTGGTTCAACCACCGACGCCTGCCCGGCGAGAACGCCCCGATCCCACCGGCCGAGCGTGAGGACAGCTGCTACCCGCACAACACCGCGACGACTACCGTCACCGCGTCCGTTCCGAGCCTCCACTGACCTCCGGGGCGGGGCAGGGCGCCTGGAATCTCACTCGCCACTGTCCTGGGCGTGCTGGCCGCGAGCTGCGAGCATGAGCGGGTGCAACCCACACCCCGTACGAGCAGTTCCGCGGCGCAGGCCGTTGAGGTCGTTGGATCGACAGAGCGAGAAGCCGGACACCAGGCTCGGGTGGTGTTGGCGGTCGGGTACGGGGTGCTGCTTGTCGTCCCCGCGGCCATCGCCATCGTCGGTCCATTGAAGTCCAACGGGTCGTTCGTCCGGTTGGTCGGGCTGCTGTCCTTCTTCCTCGTACTTGCTGCGGTCCTCCGCTGGAAGGAGACGCGCACCGTCCGACCCGCGGCCGCACTCCTGGTCGGCTACCTGGCCCTTCACCTGTTCAGCTGGGGGCTCTCCTTCCGTCACGGCGTGGGCGCCGGTGGGATTGCCACTCTCAATCGTGCGTTGTTGCTCACCACGTCGGCGGTGGGGTTGGCGCTGTTGTGCACGATGGTCGTGCGCTCGGTGCGCCAGGCGCACGTGCTGGCGGGACTGCTCGTCGGTGGTGCGGCCTTTTCGGCTGTGATCGGCATCCTGCAGGGACTCAATGTCATAGATCGACTGGCGCCATACTTCTTGACGCCGATCACCGCAGCCGTTGTCGAGAAGGGTGCCATCACCTCGCGGGGCGACTTGGCCAGAGTGTCGGGAACGGCGACGCACCCAATTGAGTACGCCGTGATCCTCGCAATGATGTTGCCTCTTGCGATTCACTTGCTGTTACACGCTCGGGTCCGCCGCTCGCGGTTGTGGGCGGGGGTTGGCTGCGGAACGATTCTCTTGGGCTTCCCCTTCGGCGTCTCCCGTGCTGGCCTGCTCACCCTCGTTGTCGCGCTCCTCGTCTACGGTGCCTACCTCCGTGGCAGCCAGCGTGTCGGTCTGCTGCTGGCGGTTGGGGTAGCGCTCACCTCGGCGATGGTGGTGGCGCCGGCGGTTGTGTCGACGTTCGCCCAGAGCATCATCGGCGCGGAGGAGGACAACAGCATCACCGGTCGGCTCGACGACTATCCGCTGCTCTTTGCCCGCTTCGAGCAGGCCCCCTGGTTGGGGGGCGCCCCGGTCGACGTGCGACAGATCGCGACGGTGACCGACAACCAGTGGCTGCTCACGCTCGTCGGCTCCGGGATCTTCGGGGTCGCGACCCTGGCGCTCCTGTTCGGGGGCGGGGTGCTGATGGCCATGTCTGCTGCCCGCCGGCCGGCCGTCACTCCCGCTGAGCGCAGCCTGCATGGCGCGATCGGGGCAGCCGTCGCCGGCGCTGCTCTAGCGGCTGGGACCTTCGACCTGCTCTCCTTCCAGCAGGTCACGTTCCTGATCTTCGCGCTGATCGCGCTGATCGGTGTGCGATCACACACAGGCCCCCACCTGACCTGATCGTTCGGCTCAGCGGCCTAGGGCATGTCTCTCAAGTGCGGGTCCAGGCAAGGATGGCGGCCAGAACGACGGCGCCGCGGTAGATGAGTGCGTGCTTGTCGTAGCGGGTGGCCAGTCCGCGTCACTGCTTGAGCAGGGCGAATGAGCCTTCGACGACGTTGCGCTTCTTGTAGAGCTCGCGGTCGTAGTTGACCGGCCGGCCGCCTCTGCTGCCGCGGTGGGCGCGGTGGCCCTGCTGGTCGCGGGGCTCGGGAATGACTGCGGTGATCCCGCGGGAGCGCAGGTGCGCTCGGATGGTTTTGGAGGAGTAGGCCCGGTCGGCCAGTAATGCAGTCGGTCGGGTCCGGGGTCGGCCTGGTCCCGGGCGAGCCACTCGGATGCCGGCCAGCAGCGGCAGGCAAGCCGGCGCGTCACCGGCCTGGCCGGCGCCGATCAGGATCGACAATGGCCGGCCGCGACCGTCGACGGCGTGGTGGACCTTGGTCGACAGGCCGCCGCGGGAGCGGCCGATGCCGTGGTCAGGCGGCTCGGTGCAGGGCCCGAGTATCTGTTTCATGTAGTTCGCCGATACCCCCGCGGAGATCTCAGCTCGCGGCAGATTGGTGGCGTGCTGGTGCGCGCGGTTGACCGTGGAGTCCACCGACACCGCCCACTCGACGTCACCGGCGGCGTCCGCGGAGGCGATGACTGCGGCCAGCACCTTGTCCCAGGTGCCATCCCGGGAGAACCGGGCGTGCCGCTTCCACACCGTCTGCCACGGCCCGAACCGCTCGGGAAGATCACGCCAGGCGACCCCGCACCGATAGCGGTGCACGATGCCCTCGACCACCTGCCGGTGATCCCGGTACGGCCTCGACCGCCCGGTCACCTGCGGCATCAACGGTTCGATCACCGCCCACTGCCCATCGCTCAGCTCAGCACGAGTGCCCACCCGTTCAAGATCCCGCACCGGACCCCGCCCACTTGGGGGGAGACACGCCCTAGGTGTACCCGGCCCCCTCAGAGAGTGCGGGTCCCGCCTCCAGCGTCTGGTGGCTCCGGCTGGTCACGGGCGGGCACCTCGGCGTAGGAGGGAAGCACGGACTCCAGCGGATGGTGTCGGCCGTACCCGTCGCTGCCCGGTTCGTCGTCGCTGCCCGCATCAGGGCCATCCAACGGCGTCGTGCGGGAGGGGAGGGGTGCCGTCTTCCGCTTGGTCGACCGTCGGCGACGGGCCAGGACGACCGAGTCGACCACGACGGACAGCAGAGTCGCGAGGAGAAGGCCAGCCAGCATCGTGCCCAGGACGAGCCGCGAACGGTCCGGATACTCGGCGAGCGGTGCCGTGGGCAGACGCGTCTGCTGAGCGGTGTAGAGCTGGTCCGTGGGTGACCCGGCGGCGACCTGGATAGCGGCAAGCACCTGAGGGCTCTGCTCAGCCGCAGCGGTCAGGGCGGCGATCGCCCCGGCGGAGGTGCTGGCTACGGCCTGCACGGTGAAGAACTGGCGCAGGTCCTGACCGCTGGCCGACACGGCGAGCGTGGCATCGCCGGCCTCCGGGGGCAGAACGATGCCCCCGGTGTTGATCTGGTCGGCAAGCAGAGCGGCGAGGACGGTGTTGGCGCTGATGCCGAAAGGATTGCCCAGGCTGGACTCGCCGGCATTCACCTCCCCCCGTACCCGCACCAGATCCTGGCTCGGCAGGACGGTCATCACGGTCGTCGACGTGTAGACGGGGCGGGCGTCCCGGTAGCTGCCCACCGCTACGACCGCCGCCAAGCCGGCCACTAACAGGAAGACGTACCAGCGCCGCAGGACGGCGGCGGCCACCGATGAGATGTCCAAGCGTGAGCTCCGATTCGGCTGAGAAGGTCGAGGCGAGGCCCCAGTGTGCCGGGACACGTCCCCACATCCCACTGTTCATGGCAAGGTCTTGGCTGTGACAGTCCCCTCCGTCCGGCCGAGTGCATCGGTCGTCATCCCGGCGCACAACGAGGCCGCTGTCATCGAGAGGTGTCTGTCCTCGCTCCTGGCTGGCGCGGAGCCCGGTGAGTGGGACGTGGTCGTCGCCGCCAACGGGTGCCTGGACGACACGGTAGCCCGGGTCGGCCGCTCGGCACCCATGGTCCGGTGCCTCGACCTGCCCGCGGCTGGCAAGGTGGGCGCGCTGCGAGCAGCGGACGAGGCGCTCGTGGTCTTCCCCCGCATCTACCTCGACGCCGACGTGGTGCTGTCGACCGAGGCCGCCCGAGCCCTCCGCGACGGCCTGGCCAGCGAGGAGCCACGGACGGCGGCGCCGGCGATGCACCTGGACCTGACCGGCTGCTCCCGGCCGGCACGGGCCTACTATCGGGTCTGGCAGGGCCTGCCCGTGTTCGGTCCCGGCTACGTGGGGTCGGGTGTCTATGCCGTCAATGAGGCCGGTCACCGCCGGCTCGCGCCGTGGCCCTCGGTCGTCAACGACGACGAGTACGTGCGACGCACCTTCCTGCCCACCGAACGGCTGACCACCGACGGACACTTCATCGTCGCGCCGGCTCGTACCGTCCGCGCGCTCCTGCGTCGGGGACGACGAACCCGGTCCGGCGGTCACGGGCTCGACTCCCAACTGCCCCAGCTCGAGGGGAGTTCCGGCGGCGCGTCCCTCCGCTACGTCACCGGCCTGCTGAAGGACCCGCGGCAGTGGGGCGACGTCGCCATGTTCCTGTTCGTCACCATCGCGGCTCGGTCGTGGGCGAAGACGGGGCGCCGCTCCGCCATTGGCTGGGGCCGCGACGACTCCTCCCGAAAGGCGGACCCGACTCGTGCCTGAGCTCGCAGCCAGCATCGTCATCGTGACGTACAACGCCCCGGACAAGGTTCGGGAGTGTCTGGAGGCGTTGACCGGCGAGCGTGCTCCCAAGGTGTCGCACGAGGTGGTGGCCCTTGACAACGCATCGAGCCCCTCGCTGGTGCCCCTCCTGCGTGAGTACCTGCCGGCGGAGCAGGTGGTCGATGTGGGCGACAACGTGGGCTTCGGGCGGGGTTGCAACCTCGGCGCCGCGCGGGCCAAGGGGCGGTACATCGTCCTCGTGAACCCCGACGCCGTGCTGGAGTCCGGGGCGATCGACGCCCTCGTCCGTGCCGCCGACGCCGAGCCGAGGTGCGGGGTCGTGGGCGGCCGGACGATCGACCCTGAAGGGCGGACCGACCCGAAGTCGTGCTGGGCGGCCCCCTCGGTGTGGAGCTACTTCTGCTTCGCGACCCTGCTGAGCACCGTGTTCGCCGGCAACCGGTACCTTGACCCAGAGTCGCTGGGTGACTGGCGCCGCGACTCGGTGCGGGACGTGCCGGTGATCACCGGCTGCCTCATGGCCGTGCCGCGCGACCTCTGGAACGAGCTCGGTGGTTTCGACCCCAACTTCTTCATGTACGCCGAGGACGCCGACCTCTGCCTGCGGGTGCTCCGAGCTGGCCGCCGCGTGTGGTTCGAACCTTGCAGCGTCGCGACGCACGTGTGGGGCTCGTCATCGGCGTCCTCGGGCGCCAAGACCACGCTCCTGCTGGCGGGCCGGATGACCTACATCCGTAAGAACTTCGCAGGCTGGCGGCGGCCGGTGGCGCGGCAGTTGCTCGTCGGCGGGGTTGCGCTGCGGGCCACCCTCGACTGGGCCAGGCGTCGGCCGCAGACCGGCTGGGCCGTCGCCTGGGGCCGGCGTGCCGAGTGGGCCGACGGCTTTCCGCCGGTCGAGGGTGCGGCTCTCATCCCGCAGCCCTGAGCTGGCTCGCCGACGGAGGGGCCGCCGGGCGGCTGGCAAGCAGCTCCTGGGCCAGCTCTGCCGCCTCCGTGACGGTCGGCGCGGTGTGCACGGTGCTGAACCGATGGGTATAGCTGTCGTACAGGGCGGTGACCTTGCCGTAGGAGTTGTCCAGCATCACGTGAGGGATACCGAGCAGGACGCACATGACGTGGGCGTGGAGACGGTCGGTGATGACCACCCTGCCGGCGGCCAGGATGCGCCCCGCGGCACGGACGTTCATCGATGCGCGCGCCGCATAGGAGAGCTGCAGCGCAGGGCTCACCCCGCGGCGCACGCGAGAACCACCGCGGTAGTAGAGCGCGCCGGGCACCCCGGTGAGCTGCCACATCACCTGGTGCGCGCGCGTCAGGTGCCAGTCGGTAACGGTGGAGGAAGGCATCAGCGGCGTCGCCTTCATGTCGAAGGACGACTCCCGGTCGTCGCGCGCGAGAACCACCAGATCCGTCGTGGGCTCGGGCAGCCGGGCGCGGATGTCGGTGCCCAGCGCCATGTCGGGGCAGAGGACGACTTTAAGGTCGGGCAGCTGCTCCTGCGCCCGGGCCAGTGACTCGTCGTCCCGAACGAGCAGCGTGTAATCGGGGTGCCGCCCCATCACCGCGTTGCAGCGCGCCGCGGCGGCCGGGTCGCCGAACCAAACGCTTTGGGAGAGCTGGACGATAGGCCGTTCCGGGAATCGTTCGACCACCCGCTCGCGGAAGGCCTGGTATCCCGGCCACAAGTCGCCGTAGTTCCCGCCGCCTTGCATCAGGATCGGCATCGTGCTCGGCTGGGCGGCGAGCACGTCGAAGTCACAGCGCCACATGTCGCTGCGGTACACGATGTCGGTGCCGATGCCCCGTAGAAGGTCGACGGTGCCACGCCAGATGAGCGAGTCGCCGAAGTTGACGTGGTTGGGGAAGTCGATGAGAGATACCCGGTCCAGGCACTGGCCGACGGTCGACTGGAGTGTGGTGATCGTCTGCGCACGCAGGTCTCGCAGGACCTGGCTGTCTGCGTCGGTCATGCCGCTGGGTATCCGGTGTCGCATGATGAACTCTCCTCGGGCTCAGTTGAGATGGTCGTCGACGCGCGGGGGTGTTCCGGCGGCGTGGCTCGTGCTCAGGCTCCGGAGAGAGCTGACCGCGCGAGCGTAGCCAGCTGCGCAGCCTGCGTCGCCGTGCTGTAGCCCGTGAGGACCGTCGTTCGTCCGGCCTCGCCCTGTCCGTCTGCTGTCTCTCGATCGGACAGCAGGGCGAGGCACGCCGATGCCGCAGCCTCGACGTCGCCTGGGGGGACGAGTTCGACGCCGCCGTCGGCCGGGGCGTAGGTCTGCATGCCGGGGGTGGCCGTGATGACGGCCGGTCGCCCGAGTGCTGTGCTCTCCAGCGCGGCGGTCATGCCCGAGGCGTGCAGGTTCGGCCTCGTGACGACGAGGCTGAGGCTCGCGCTGGCGACGAGGGCGCGCAGCTCGACGTGTGGGAGGCGGGGGATGACCGTGACGCCGGGGGCATTCCCGACCAGCGTCGGCGACACCGTCTCCGAGACGATGGTCAGCCGGCTGCTCGACCGTCGTTCCCGGATCCTCCGAAATGCGTCGAGCACGCCAGCGAAGTCCCGGTCCCGGTCGTTGCCGATGCTCACTACGAGGTCTCGGTCGACCTCGGTGTCCGGGGGAGCGGTGAAGAAGTCCGTGTCCACACCGAAGGTGATCGGGGTGGTCCGACGCGGATCGAGCCGGTAGCGCGTGGTCAAAGGGTTCACCTGCGCCGAGCTCAGGACGAAGACCTGGGCGGCGCGGCGGAGCCCACGCCCGATCGCCTGCTCCACCACCGGCCAACGCGGTCGGTCGGTGACCCAGATGACCCCGGTGACCGCCGGGACTTCAACGCCCAGAGCGGCTGGCACCCCGGAGCGCTCGTCCCACGCGAGCAACACGTTCGCAGTCGGCGCCCGCCGCGCCCGGCCGGCCCAGTCGATCCCGTCACCCGCTTTGCGCAGCCCCGCGCGCAGAAGGGGCGGGGTGGTCGAGGGCGCGGTCGTCACGACAGGGAGACCGTGCTCCCGAAGCCGGTCGAGGCCGTAGGGCAGGACGTCGGGCACCTCGCCGCGCGCGTGCCGACGGGTCCAAGACTCCGTGTCGACGTAGGGCCCGTAGAGCAGTTGAACGGTCACCGGGTCAAGTCCATGCGTTCTTCCCCGTGACGATCCGGCGGACTCGCCGGCGCGCGTGGATGAGCTTGCGCCGCCAGCCGATGTACTGCCGCAGGTCGAGTGAGGCGCCCTGCACGGCGAGGGCGTCGTTCTTGGTCTGTGCGAGCCAGTCGGCGAGCGTGGTGGCGCGGGTGTGCTGAGCGGACAGCGGCAGGGATGCCTGGTAGGAGGCCTCGTCGGTGAAGTCGGTGAGCGGGTGCCGAGGGTCGTCCAGGTGCTCCTCGCGCACCAAAGGCATGGGCCAGCCGTTCACGTAGCCCTTCTGCGCCGCCCGAAGGCACCACGCTGGGAAGCTCTGCCCCGGCTCCAAGGCCCCGAGTTCCGCGACCAGCGAGCGCCGGAACATGTGACCGCTGCCCTGAACCCAGTGATTCCGCAGGATGCGGACACCGTGCAGCTCGGTGATCTTTCGAGTCGCCAGGGCCTCATCCCAGTCCTCCGCGGGGAACCGCCAACTGCCCAGCACCCCGAAGCCCGCCCACGCGCGGTGCGCGGCCATCAGGTGCTCGACCCAACCCGACTCCATCAGCGAGTCGTCGTCGACCTTGGAGAGAAATTCGCCCCCCGCCTCGGTCCAGAGCCAATTGAGTGCCTGCCGAAGCCCGACGTTCTCGGGCGAGTGGTGGAACCTGTGGAAGCGGGGATGGTCGCGGTGCTGCTCGATCACGCGAAGTACGTCGCGGTCGGGCCCGTTGTGCCATACCCAGACGCGACTGCCTGGGGGGCACGTCTCCAGCAGCCGGGGCAGGGTGAGATTGGTGTAGCGCGCACGGTTGTGCGTCACCAGCATGACGTCGAGTCCTGCAGCCGTCGCATGAGCTGGGTCACCGCGGTGGGTCGACAACTGCTTCCTTTCCCGTTTCCAGCATGGTGTTCCCCTCGCCGATGGCCACCGTCATTGGTGCGACGATCGGTCCGTACCGGCTTCCCGATCCGAACGAGTTGCCTTGAATCGTGAAGTCCTCTGCCGTGATCGAGCCGCTGATGTTGAGTGCGTAGTTCCCGCCGTCCAAGAAATTGTCCTCGATGGTTACATCGCTGCTCACTCGAGTGCCGGTCTCGCTGCCCAACTGGATCGCCGCGTTGCCCAGGTCTCCGGTCTCCGTGTTCGTTGGATCGAGCGTGTTGCCGCGGATCACCACGTTGTCGGCTGAAATTCCTTGGACGGCGTCAGGGTGTAGATCACCGATCCGAGTCATGTCGTGCACCCAGCTGTCTTCGATCAGAATGTTGGACCCAAGTCGCACACCGTCGTTGAAGTGGTGAATGTTCACCCGACTGAGAGTCACTCCGGACACGTCCACCCCGATGTCGACTATCCCGCCTCCATCGAGCTCGCTGTCCTCAATGACGAGGCCCTCGTAGCCCGCTGCCCCGGGGGCTCCTACGACGGCGCGGTCCGTCCCAGGGCGCTGGCACCTGATCACGCTGTTCCTGATGGTGACGCGCGGGGCGGAGACCGTGACGCAGCCACGCACCAACACACCCTCGACCACTTCGTCGGGTGTGTTGAGCGCCAGATCGCCGGTCGGCATGAGTTGGATGCCAGACGGGACTCCTGTGCTGCCTGGGCCCGGGCGGTCCGTGGGGCCAGTAGTAGGCGTCGTCTCCGCGATCTTGATCTGCTGTTGCGGGCGGGTGCTCGTGTCCCCGCATCCCGTCAACAGCGCTCCACCTGTCAACAACGTCATGCTGACACCCACAAGGCGCCGTCCGGAGATGCGTCCACCGGCCACGGCACCACCCTTGCACACGGACCTTGCACCCGGTAGCGCGCTAGCAAGCAGCATGTGCGGCCCTCGTCACGTCTTTGCGCACGAGTGGGTGTTTCTCTCGGCGCCTCGATAGGGAAGGCTCGCCACGTGGACAGCGACCGATCGACGGAAGACGCGGAGGGGAAGCCAGCCCTGCGCAGGCTCTTTGCAAGTGCCGTATCCCGCGAGTCCGCACCAGGCTCGTGGCCGTTCGCGACCACGGCGTCGAATTTTGACGAGAAAGTTCCGCGCCGCCCGCCCATCAGTGGGGTCCCGTCTGCGCCGGCACTCCCGGCGTGACTCACGACCGCGGGTCGGGTGACCGGTCGGTCAGCTTCGCGGCCGACCAATCTCGCATCGATGTCCTGCTCGCCATGGTCTCGGACACGTGGTCGGACGCCGTGCGTCGGGGGTTTTACTCAACGGCTGATCAGACCATCAAGAGCATCGAGGCGGCCGGTCCGATCCGGCGCTTGCTGGTGGCCGATCACCCCCGGGGGCTCAAGTCCCAGGTTTATCGGCGTCTGAAAGGAGATCGGCCTGCACCAGCGTCGGGAAAAATCCGAGGTGTACGGCCGGCCTGCCTTCACTCGGGTACACCCACAGAAATCCGCTCCCTCGAGCGGCGTTATCGGTGGTACGACCGGCAGCTCGCGATCGCGTCGGCGCGTCATCGACTGCACGCCCCCGTGACTGTCACCTTCAACCTCTGGCATGCCGCTCTGGTCGAGCGTTCCGATCCGTCTAAAACGGTCTTCTATGCACAGGACGACGAATCCGCCATCCCGTCCCATGCGCCCGTCAGGCAACAGACCCTAGAGGCATATCGGCGCATTGCCGCGAGCGGTATGACAGTGATCGCAGTTTCCCAGACCTTGCTTGACAGGATTGCGCCAACCGGGCCGGGAATCGTGATACCGAATGGCGTTGACCCCGACCTGTGGCTCGGTGAGCGCCGACTTCAGGTAGAGACATCAACCTCTGGTAAGACCGTCTTTTACGCTGGGACGGTCGACGCACGCCTGGACGTCGACGCAGTGACCGCCCTGGCAACTGCCGGCTACTACGTGGACGTCGCCGGCCCGGTTCGCGACGAACGCGTGCGCGCCAGCCTCGTCGGCCTGCCGCGTGTGCAGCTGTTGGGTCCGCGAGGTCGATCGGAGATCGTCGCGAGAGCCCAGAATGCTGGTGTGTGCCTGATGGCTCATCGCAGTACCGAGTTGACGCAGGCTATGTCGCCGCTCAAGGTCTTTGAGTATTTGGCGTCGGGAACGCCCGTGGTGGCCACCCGACTGCCGGGGTCGACACTAGACAGTCAACGGGTCACTTGGGTCGAACCAGGGGGTGACTACGTCACCGCGGTACAGGCTGCAATGAAGGTCGAGCGGTTGAGCGATGCCGATCGCAGCAGTCTCGTTCAGCAGCTCTCCTGGCGGTCCCGACACGAAATCTTGATCCGCCTACTCGTGGAACGGTCAGCCTGAGGCGCCGGGACGCTGGGCGTCCAGCTGGCTGATCTAGTGCCGGGGCAGGCAACCTCCGCCCCCATGGTGGTCCCGGTTCGACGATGACCTTGCGGGCATCCGATCGGTGACGTGCCGGTTTGAAGTGACCCCCGTCGGCTGAACACCTCCAGACTTGGCATCAGCCAAGGAGGGAGGGCCCGAGTGGGCCGACGGAG
>NZ_JAPVBJ010000007.1 GCF_026967985.1 Modestobacter sp. VKM Ac-2984
GGCAACCTCAGCCCCACCGACTACGAGACCATGCACCTGACACAGAACGAGGTGTCCGCCTGACGGGGGTCACTTCAGTTCCGCCAAGGGGATGTGGCCGCGGATCATGCTGGCCTGCTCACGGTGGCAGGCGTGGTCGGTGCCGTCGTGGCCAAGACCGCCCTTGGTGGGCCCCGGGAGTTGTGCTGCTTGTCGACCCGGTTGCGGTTCCGGCGAAAATTCACATCTCGCATGCGGCTGTCAGGACTTCGGCAAGTTTCTCGCCGCGAGCTCCAAGAGCGACGGCAGGTTGGCCGTGATGGTGCTGGATGCCCGGTCAATGTCATGCATCATGTTCGCGACGTGACTGTGGACGGACTGAGCGAAGTCAGCATCCGGCTCCACCAGGCTCTCGAGTCCTAGCCTTGCGTATAGACCCCGGAGCTTGCCCTGGTAGGAGGTCGCGATGGCCGGTGTCGACACCACCGCTGCAAGGATGGCCAGGTGCATGCGGCCGGTGACGACGAACTCCGCCCGGGCGCACAAAGTTCGCACGGCTCCCGGGTTCAAAATGCCGGGCACAACGAGAACCTGCTCAGGTTGCCCGACTCGTTCGCTGATCTGC
Source organism: Modestobacter sp. VKM Ac-2984 (assembly GCF_026967985.1). GTDB lineage: Bacteria > Actinomycetota > Actinomycetes > Mycobacteriales > Geodermatophilaceae > Modestobacter. The sequence continues at coordinate 605 of NZ_JAPVBJ010000007.1, forward strand.
TGCGCCAGCACTCCGTCGCTCGCCATTGAGCGGGAGTCGTGCGATAGAAGCACGAAGGACACGTCTGGCTGCGACCAGCGCTCTATGACCGATGTGAGTGCCGACACTTGGTCGATACGGTCCTCGAGCAGGTAGTTCGCGTTGAGCAAGATCACCCGGGAGTCGGGCCGCAACGTCAGCCACTCCTCCACCTGCGGCGGGAGCGTCTCTCGTGGTCCCGGCAAGAACGCCAAGTCCGCGACGTCGACCACCTTGCGGCCTCCGTCAGCCTTCAGGCGAGCTGCCGAGTCAGGGTCGCGGGCGCAGAGCGTCGCCGAGCGACACGCGCGCATGGCTGCGACAGCCCTCGGGTGGGGACTGGAGTTCCAGCTGAAACCAAGGACGCGGGAGTCCTTGCCTGCGCGCCCCAGTAGTTCGGCCAGCTGGAAGCGGCGCATGGACGAACGGACGCTGTAGACGCCATCCATCACGTCCGCCCCGATGACGGAGAAGGAGCGCGCCGCGGCGAGGTCGCCAGCAAGGGCTGCAACGGCTCGTACGTGGCGTCTCAACGGCCCGTACAGCAGGTCAGGAGCGACGACGACGCGGGTTCGATCTCGGAGGTCGTCGGGAATCCGCAGGACTGAGGTGGCATCTCGGACGATGACTAGGACCGGACCATCGACATGTCGGCAGAAGCTCTCGAGCATCGCTTGATCACCGACGCTCCCGCCACCGGGAGCAGCGATGAGCACATGCGCACCAGGGCCTTGACCGGCTGGCCTGGCCGTCTTCGCGCGAAGAACCAAGCGATCAACCCACTGCTCCACACTGGAGGCCATCAGCAACCGGGAGCGAGTGACAAGTCTGGACAAATCAGGGGCACGCACAGAACGCCTGCTCTCTCAGCGGCTCCAGGACGCCGTGACCCTAGCTTCCCAACACAGCACGGAGGCGTGCTGGTGCCGAGGGACACATCACGCCCGGGCGTGCTGTGCCGCGGATGGTGTAGGTGACATGATCGAATCCCTCACCTGAACCTGCCGCAGCATCTCGTGTCGGGTTGCCCGCAGCGACCGACGGCGGCCGCTCCGGGGGTGCTTACGGTCAGCGAGCCCCCATCGAGTCGTGAGGCCTCATGCAGAACAACGACATTGGCATCACCGAGGCGCGTCCGATGCCCGCGCCAGGTGATGTCGTCCCGGCGACAGTCGAGCAGGCCCAGTCGATAGGCGGGGCAGTTCGCAAGGGCGTCTTGTGGACGTCGCTCAGTCGGGTGGTCGTACAGCTTCTCCAGGTTGGCGTCACGGTGGCATTGGCGCGCCTCCTAGCCCCAGCGGACTTCGGCGCAGTGACCATCGTGACCAGTATCACGGGATTTGCCGCTCTCTTCGTCGAGCTGGGCCTTGTCTCCGCGCTCGTGCAAAGAAATTCCGTTGATGAAACGGTCCTGTCAACGGCGTTCTGGCTCAACGCGGTACTTGGCGTCGTCCTGGCGGTGCCCGTTGTGGCACTGGCTCCGGTGGCGGCTGCGCTCTTCGACACACCGTCACTCGTGTACCTCATGCCCGTGGCCAGCCTGACCTTCGTCCTGAGCCTCAGCGTCGTTCAGTCGGCCACCCTGCGACGCGCCTTGGACTTCAAGCGGCTCGCCAGGATCGGCATCGTCAACGCCGTTGCCAACGCTGTAGTGGCGGTCGCGTGTGCAGCGGCCGGCCTGGGAGCACTGTCCATAGTCTTGGGGACGGTCGCCGCCACACTGGTCTCCACGATCCAATCGTGGTGCTACGTGCCCTGGCGCCCGAAGGTGAGGCCCACCCGCCAGGCGCTCAGGGAGTTGTGGTCCTATACGCGAGGGCTCGTAGGGTTCGGATCGGTCAATTACTGGTCCCGCAATGCAGACAATCTGCTCATCGGGGGATTCCTCGGGACGACGGCCCTCGGCTACTACGGTCGCGCATATAACCTGATGTTGATGCCAGTCTCGCAACTGAACGCGGTGCTCAACTCGGTACTCTTCTCAACTCTCTCCCGTCTCCAGGCAGACGAGCAACGCTTTCGGCGCGCCTGGCTGTTGAGCGCGAAAGCCAGTTTCATGGCAGGGGCCCCGATCGGTATCGGCATGTCCGTAACTGCACCCGCACTCGTCGAAACCTTCTTCGGGGCGCGCTGGCTACCTATGGCCCCCGTGCTCGCACTCCTAGCGGCATCTGTCCCCCCACAGTTGATCGGGTCCGCGACGGGGTCGGTCTTTCAGGCTAAAGCCAAGAACGATCTACAGTTCCGACTTGGCTTGATAACGAGTTGCATCACCGTGGCCGCAATCCTTGGCGCACTGCCCTTCGGCATCGTCGCCGTGGCGGCGGCCCTTCTGGTCAAAAGTTGGACAAGCGTTCTAATCCCGTTGATTCCGACATTACGATTGGCCGGCATCAGCTTCCTTAATTTCCTGAGGGCGATCAGCTGGACGGGGATGTCGACCGTGGCCATGGGAGCTGCCGCCTGGGCGGCCGGGCATGCCCTTCGAGCGTCTTCGCCGCCACTTGTCCTCGGAGTTCAAGTCGCAACCGGCGTGATCGTCTACGGGGCCCTCATCATTGCCCGTGAACGACCGTTTATCCGTGAGCTGCGCGGCGCTAGGAAGCGCAAACCTTGACTCCAGTCTTTGGACCGTCGCAGGTTTGATGCCGCCCTTGAGCGGGGCGGCGATCATGCCGAGAAGTTGTCCCGCCCCGGGTTCAGTGGGGGCTCGGAACTGAGGCGGCGACGGTAGTCGCCGCGGTGTTGTGTCGGTAGCAGTTGTCCTCATGCTCGGCCGGTGGAATCGGGCCGATCTCGCCGCGCAGGCTCTCCGCGCAGGCACAGCCCAACGTCGACACCGGCATCGCCGTCTACTTCGCCGACCCGCACTCACCCTGGCAGCGCGGCACGAACGAGAACACCAACGGCCTGCTGCGCGAGTACTTACCCAAGGGCACCGACCTCTCCCGCTGGACCCCGGAAGACCTCCTCGCCGTCCAAGGCGCGGTCAACAGCAGACCCCGCAAGGTCCTAGGCTGGAAGACCCTGGCCGAGGTCCTCGACAAGCACCTGCGCTCGCTGCACCAGGCCGGTGCTGCGACGACCGATTAAGACCAGTCAGTACACCTTGCTGCATTCACCGAGCACCTCGCGCTGAGGAGCATCGTCCCCTCGATCGGATCGGTCGGGGACGCCTACGACAACGCCCTCATGAAGTCGATAATCGGGCTATGCAAGGACGAGTGCATCCGCCGCGGACCCTTCCGCCAATGTCCTATAAAGACGATCTTCGAGACACTCCACCCTCGACCACGTACCACCGGCTGAGTTTGAAGCAGTCCACCACGCTGGCATTACCAGGTCCCAACCGGAGCGCAACCCATATGTGGCCGGCAGAGAAACCGTGGCGGTTCACGACCGAGACTGCGGCTTTCCGACCAGTCCGGGTCGCCGAACGAAGTGCTCGACGATGAGCGGCTCCAGTAGATCGCCGAAGTTGTTGATGGGGGCGACGCATCGGTAGCCAGCGGGACTGGGGGCCACGGGGCGGGTGGGGTTCCAGGTGAAGAACTCGACAGTCACTGCTGTCCTCTTGCCGTCCGCAAGCGCAAGAGGGCCGTCGAAACCTTGTTCCGGGCGGATACGCGGCGACCTGCCCGCGCTCTGTCCTTGAGGGCATTGCGGACGGCGTGCCCCAGTTTGTCCCACGTGCGGTCATCGAGCCGTGGCGCATTAGACTTCGGGGCGGTCGCGGAACGGAGGCTGGCCTCTAGGTCGCCGGTGTATAGGTGGACCCAGTCGGCACCGACTTCGGCTTGCAGTTCCCGGAACACCTCTGTGTCGGGCACGATGACGGGGCGGTGCAGCGTTAGCGCCATGAGTGCCGCACCGGAATTCGTGACGCGTTGGTAGAACAGGACGACCACCTCGCTGCGTAGGATGGTCGTCACCAGCTGCTCGTCGCTCAGTCGCTCGTCGCACCACGTGATGCGCGGTGACCCTTGCACGAGACTGTCGAGATCCTTGCTATACGAGTCCTGGCGGCCCCTGCCCGCTATCTGCAAGGTCCAGTCGGGACTGGCCTGCCTAAAAGCCCCACACAGTTCCACGTAGCCGCGGTAGGCGCGCACCTCGCCAAACGAGAGCACTCGTCGGGACTCAGCTTCAACCTCCGGCTGGTCGATCACCGGGTATGCGGGATGCTTCATGTGCCGGACAGCGATGTCAGACTTGCTCCGTTGGCGAAGCTGCAATTCGGTACTCCGCGAAAGCACCCAGAACTCGTCGACCAGTCCCTCGAAGATCCGCAACATCCATCGGCTGGCGAAATCCTTCGACGAGTCGTGTGGCTCGAGGTTGTGCACCGTCCAGAAGATCAAGGCGCCGTGAGATCTGGCTAGAGCCACTGAAGCGAGCTTGACCGAGCATCGAGCGAAGCGCCGAGGGTCACGACCGATCCGCCCGAACAGCTCGTCTGGCCAATGGACGTGGACAGCGTCGAAGTCTCCGAAGGCCGCCCTGCCTGCAGCGAAAGGCTGAACATCCACGCCGACGCCGCGTACCGCTTGGGTCCACAGTGAGGGAAAGGCGTTGGCGTTCGGTGCATTGGTCGTGGACGCGGCAAGCAGCCGAAGCACCCGTCGGTCGGGGACCGGGCCCTGCGCCCGTAAGGCCGGCATTGTCGTGGCCTCGCCGCCCAAGCTCTCAGTCACGGCTCAATCGGCTCCTCAGTGTCGGCCAACCGTCACTACTCAAAGCACCTACCGCGCGACGATGTGGTGTTCCCGCTGGCAGGCTAGTCGGTGTGTCCCAATAGGGGGACGTGACCCTTGTCATGAGGCTAGGCCCGAGCTCTGCGGTCATCCGCAGCGTCCCGGACGCCCGCCTGCCCCAATGCTCGGCGTGCACGCCCGAGTCCGACCGGCCAGCTCCGCGTCAGCCGCGGCACGGCGTTGCTCGGCGTCGGCCCATGCCTCCAGCTGGAGCTCCAAGGTGCGGCAGTCGCATACGGAGACGCGACGGTCCGACGACGGATGCCTTAGAGACATGCTGACCTGACTACGGTGGCCGTGTGGCCGGGAGTGGGCGCTCCCGGGCTGTGCGATCTTCATAGTCCGGGAGGGGCATCTCGGCGTGTCCGACCGGAGCGAGCCGGTCACTGGGTGAGCACTATGCTCCATGCAACTCCGTAGGTGCTGACGTTGTCCTCGAAGAGCACGGAGGCCGGCGAGAGCGCGACGCCGTACCGGGCCTCATCTAGGTAGACATTCTTTCGGAACGTGATGTCGGTCAGGACAGCGTCACCGCGGACATTCACGCTGTAGTTGCCGCCTCCAAACCAGTTGCCCTCGAAGAGGGCACCGTCCAGGCGTTGGCTGCCAGTCTCCGTCCCGAGCATCACAGCGGCGTTGTTGAAGTCGCCGCTCGCGGTGTTCGTCGGGTCGAGGTTGTTGCGCCGGACGGTGATGTTGCCGCCCTCGGTGCTCTGAACAGCGTCACAGTGCAGGGTGCCCTGGCGTACCAGGTCGTGAATCCAGCTGTCCTCGATGAGCACGTTGAAGCTCACCCGGGCTCCGTCGCACGTTCCGTGGATGTCCACCCGGCGCAGGGTGTAGTTCCCCCAGCCGATGCCGATGTCGGCTTGGCCCAGACCATCAATCTCGACGTCCTCGACGACGAGGCCTTTCTTGCCCTTGGCGACGTCGATGACCCGGTTGTAGGTGGGGGTGGCGCAGCGGATCCGCGAGTTGCGGATGGTGACGTTGTCTGCCAGCACGAACACGCAGCCGTCGATGTCCAGGTTGCTGACCACCGCGCCCGGCGTGGTGATCCAAATCGTCCCGCTGGGGGTCAGGACCGTCCCGTCGGGCACGCCAGTGGTGAGCGCGCCCGGGGGCACGGTCACGGGCGCCTCCTCGTCGGCGGGCTGGGCCGGTGCCGGGGCGGGCGCCTCGAGAATGATCGGCTTGCGAACGGTCCACAACTGGGTGCCCGCACTGAACTGCGCGACGAGCGACACCGGGCCGGACCGTCCCGAGAGGTCGACGGGCACGTTCGCGCTCCAGCCTGATCGAGTCTTGACGAACGTCGTCGAGCTGCCGAGGGCTGTGGTGCCGATCGAGAGCACGACGGAGGTCATCGGGACGTCGGTGACGGCCTCGATCGTCACGGGAGCGGCCGGCAGCGTCGCGTTGTTCACCGACACACCCAGGTACTTCATGTACGACTGGGCCCCACCGGCCAGAGCGGGTGACTCCCCGCCGAGCAACATCAAGAGCAAGGTGCTCACGAGGGCCGAGCAGGTCAACACAAAGCGGCTTCTCACGAGGTCCCCTACCGGCCGAGACGACCGACCGTCGGTTCGTCCAGATAACCATCGGCGGGATGGTCTACTGGCTGAAGGCGGAACCGCTCCACTCACCAACTTGCGGTGCGCCGACCATAGTTCGGGTCGTCACACGCCCCGTCGGAACCGAGATCGGTCGGCTCAGCGGAGGTGGAAGGGCGGAGGAGTCGCCTGCGTGACTACCTGCGACGCCGACAGCTCCAGGTCGGTGAACTGCAGTTCGGCCGGCCGGCGCACGACGGCCAGGCCGCGTGCCGCCAGCATGTCGGCGATCTCGTCCTGATGTCCGTCGATGTGCTCTCCGCTGTCGGCGGCGCGAGGGACGATGACCGGGAGTTTGCCGGCCTGCAGACATGAGAGCACCGAGCCGGTGCCCGCATGGCTCACCACGACGTCGGCTGCCCGGATCTCCGCGGCCATGTCGCCCGCCGTCATGGTGCTCACCACTCGGCCGGGGAGGCCGGGTACGTCCGCGTCACCCACCTGCCACAGCACGTTCGCTGACTCCGGGAGGACGCGGCGTACCGCCTCGATCATGCTCGTGAAGGGGAATGACTTGGCGCTCCCCACCGTGACGAGCACACGTTTCGGAGCAGGTCGGCCCGGCCGCTGCTCGACCCCCCAGCCGTCGAAAACGCTCCCGGCGAAGTGCCACCTGCCGTGCGCCCACCCTCGGTGCTGTGTGTACAGGTGCACGCCGGGCACGGCGGACATCAACCGCCCTGTGAAGGACGGGCCGTCCACCCGGGTGGCGCTCTCGACGTAGTGGCTCGGGATGCGAGCGACGCGTGCCGCTGCCAGGAACGGGGGTGCCAGGCTTGACCCGGTGCTCACCGCGATGTCGAACCGCCGCCTGCGCAGGAGACGAGCGGCCTCGACCGTGTGCTCGACCAGCCGGCGTGCGTCCCGCGGGGAGCTGTAGGTGGCCCAGACGACGTCGTGACCCTCCAGCAGCGTCTCCGACTGGGCGGTCGGCACGGTCACCCAAGTTGCGTTGGTTGGGTCGATACCGAACCTAGGTGCGAGCTGCACCAGTTGGGACAGATGACCGCCGGCGGTGGCGATGAGCAGCGCGCTCATCGTTGCTCCGACTTCCTGCGCGGGTGTCGCCGGGACGGCTTGCAGCTCATCACGTGAGCGCCGGCTGGCGGAGTTGGCTGAACACGATGTCGCGGATCCGGGCAGTGAAGGCTTCCTGTGAGAAGGAGTCGGCGTGCTGTCGGATGACCTCTGCATCGAAGTCCGATACGAGGAACCGTCGAACGGCCGAGATGATGGAGTCGGCCGTCGGCTCGTCGATGAACTCTCCGGTGACCCCGGCGATCGTCGTCTCGACGTAGCCGCCCGCCCGCAGCGCCAGCACGGGCGTGCCCTGGGAGAAGGACTCCAGCGGCGTGAGGCCGAAGTCTTCGTAGGCACAGGCGATGAGTGCCTTGGCGTTTGCGTACAGCCAGGTCAACTGTGCGTCCGTCACGCCGGTCAGCCCTCGAAGCCGGTCGGGCCACTGCCCCTCTGGAAGCCCGCCGACGGCTATGAGGCGCTCGTCCGGCATCCGGGTGATGGCCTCGGCGACGACAGTCGTGTTCTTGTACCCCCGAGGCCGCCCGACCGTGAGGAAGTAGCTGCCCGGTTCGATCCCCGGGACCCGGTCCATCTTGGGTCGCACGGACATCGGCGGGTGCACGACCTGAGCCGGACGCCCATAGGTGCGCTCGACGCGCCGTGCGACGACGAGCGAATTGGCCAGGTACAGCTGTGCGGACGCGGCGGCCCTGCGGTCCCACCAGACCAGCGGGCGCCTCAGCAGCGTCGACGCCACTTTCTGCGCGCGGCCGTGCCGCTCGATGTACTCGCTGCTCTGGTAGAGCCAGCGGGCGGGATTGTGGCAGTAGACGATCTTCGGAGCCGTTGTGCGGATGCCGTGCGCCCAACCCGACGAAGAGCAGAGAACGACGTCGGCGTCATTGACCTGGACCGAGGCCCAGGCGGCAGCGAGAAGCGGCAGGGCACGCCGGGGATCGCGCCGGAAGGCGGGTACCGAGGAGAGCGGGGTCACCTCAATGTCGTGTCTCTCAAACTCGGGGTACGTCGATTCTGGCGCGTAGATGCTCGTGACCATCCGAGAACCTGGGAAAGCTTCGAGCAGAGCGAGTGCCACACGTTCGGCGCCCCCGCGTTGTGTCAAGTAATCATGCGCGATGACCACGCGAGGCGTCCGGGTCTCGGATCTCGTGTCGCTCACGGCCTGTTCTCCGCCTTTCAGGACGTCGGGACAGGGCGGCTCACAAGAGTTGCGCCGTTGTCATAGTCAACGGCGAGGCGACGATACCGCAATCGATGTGAGGCAGCTCACGAGCGAGTGCTGACATCCCCTTCTGACTCGTGGAACGACACTGGGCCTCGGCGTGGCTGCTTGCCCAGGTGGCTCGGCTACTACCTCGCTGAGTAGGGCGCGGCCCCCGGCCCGGGGGACGTGTGCAGCCGCGGCCATGGGGGGTCGCTCTCCACGGCCACGAGGAAGTGGTCGAACCCGGCAGCCTCGTTGGCGTGTGCGCTCCGCGCACCAGGCGTGCAACAGGGATTGCGTAGTGTCACTCGACTCGATGAGGAGTTGCGCTCCTGCTTGTGAAGCGACCGCGTAGGCGGGCGGCGGGTTCGAGTTGCGACTGGGTTCACCACGCGAGTGGGTCATGCGGTTCGGTCACTTGGGAGGTTCGTCAGAGCAGGTGAAATGCCCGTCCGTCAGTCGCGTTCCGCCGCGGGTTTGATGGAGGCTCTCAATCCACGTGGTGGTGAGAGTGATGGTGGTACCGGGGAAGTACCCCGACGAGCTGGGGGAGCGAGTGATCCCGGATGGCGGTCGACGCACAACGGAATCCAGCGACCTGCACCGGGGCGTTGCGGCGGGTGTGTGAGCAGCTGGGGGCATTCCGAGACGCTGCGCAACTGGGTCACCCAGACCGAGATCGAAGAAGGCGACCGGGCCGGCACCACGACAGGCGACGCCACTCGGTTGGTGGAGCTGGAACGGGAGAACCGGGAGCTGCGCCGGGCGAATGTGATGTTGAAGAGCGCGTCGGCTCGTCGAGTCGCTAACGCCTTTGGGATACGAATGTCACTTGGTGATGACTGCGCGGTGGCTCACCGCGTTGCGGTCTGGGAAGACTGGCGTGCTGATCGAGCTCGCGGCCGTTCGGCAAGACCTCATGGAACCCAGCCTGTCTGCACGGAACCCAGCCTGTCTGCACGGAACCCAGCCTGTCTGCTTGATTGCTTATGGCGCTGCCAGAGACGGGTCAGCGGGGAGTTTCGGGCAGCGCTTCACCTGCGAACTCTTCCGCATTCTGGCCCAGTGAGTCCGCCTGGAGGTAGCCCCACATCCGCTCGCCGGTGGTCGCGTCGAGGTAGACAACGCTCGCGGCGCCCTCCGTTCCGGTGCCCAGCACCGGTGCGGTGAAGAACTCGACGTCGGCCGGGGTGAGGCCGCGTAGTGAGTAGGCCAGCGACAGCAGGTCACCGTTGCCGAGAGCTGCATCGACGGCCACTGCGTTGGTGACCGACAACAGTGTCGAGTCGAGCTTGCCGGGGGAGGTGAAGACCTCCTGGCTGAACAGCTTGGTGAACATCGCTCGCAGGTAATTCTGCTGTCGCTTCACCCGGTCGAAGTCGCCTCCGGGTAGGTCGTAGCGCTGGCCGACGTACCAGCGGGCCTGGTCGCCGTCGAGGTGGTTGAGGCCTTCGGTGAAGGTGTACGGCCCGTTGCTCGTCGTCTCCGAGACCACGACGTCGACGCCACCGAGGTCGTCGGTCACCTGGATCAGGCCGGCGAAATCGATCGCCGCGTAGTGGTCGATCCGGACCCCGGTCAGCTGTTCGATCGTCTGGATGAGCAGGCTCGGGCCGCCGAGGGCGTAGGCAGCGTTGATCTTGTTCTTGCCGTACCCGGGGATGTCCACCCAGGAGTCGCGGGGGATGGAGATGACTTGGGCGTGCTCCCGGTCGCTTGCGAACCGCGCCAGCATGATCGCGTCGGAGCGGGCATCGGGCAGGTCACCCGGCGCGACCTCGGCACGGGTGTCCGAGCCGACCAGCAGGAACGTCACCGGATCGGCGATCGCTTCGGGCTGGTCGACTGGCGAGGCGGGGGTCGGGCGGGAGTCCTCATCGAGTTCGGCGAAGACGTTGCCGACCCGCGCGATGTTGCCGCCGTACCGGTTGCTGACGAACCACAGGCCGGTACCGATGACCAGGGCCAGCACCAGGGCCAGCGCGCCGAGGCTGATCAGCGTTCGCCGCACCCATCGAGGTCGCGAGCCGGTCTCGACCGTCTCTGCGTTTCCGCCGTCCGCAGCGGGACCGTCGTCTCGGGTTCGCTCGCTCATGCCCACCGCCCTCTCGCTCGATCGGACCCTAAGCGCGGAGGGCGGCGGTGGAGCGGCTACGGGCGGCAACCTCATCCGGGCGAGGGATGACCTCAGGCGCGAGTGTTGTCGGTGACGTTCGTCCCATCGGGCGACCAGTCCGCCGCGCTGGGTGACGACGGGTGGCGTCCGGTCACGTCCGTTGTCTACGGTTCGCGGGGGCTGGGCGCGTCGGGTGTCCGCCGGTAGGGGAGTGACACGCGCATGAAGATCTCGGTCATCGGTTGCGGCTACCTGGGCGCGGTGCACGCGGCCTCGATGGCCGAGCTGGGGCACGACGTCGTCGGCATCGACGTCGACCAGCCGAAGATCGACGCGCTGCAGCGGGCCAAGGCCCCGTTCTACGAGCCCGGGTTCGAGGAACTGCTCGGCACCTCCCTGGCGTCCGGGCGGCTGCGGTTCAGCACCGACATGGCCGACGCCGCCGACGCCGTCATCCACTTCGTCTGCGTCGGCACCCCGCAGAAGCGCGGCGAGTACGCCGCCGACCTACGCTTCGTCGAGTCGGCCGTCGAGGGTCTGCTGACGGCGCTCAAGCCGGGTGACCTCGTCGCCGGTAAGTCGACGGTGCCGGTCGGCACGGCGGCCCGGCTGGCGGAGCTGGTGGCCGACAAGGTGCCCGGGGCGATGTTGGCGTGGAACCCAGAGTTCCTGCGGGAGGGGTTCGCGGTGCAGGACACCCTGCACCCGGACCGGCTGGTCTACGGCCTGCCCGCCGGCCCCGACGGCGAGACCGCCCGGGCGATGCTGGATGAGGTGTACGCCTCGATCGTGGCGGCCGGCACCCCGCAGGTGGTCACCGACTACGCGACGGCGGAGATGGTGAAGACGGCGGCGAACTCGTTCCTGGCCACGAAGATCTCCTTCATCAACGCGATGGCCGAGCTGTGTGAGGCCACCGGCGCGGACGTGAAGCAGCTGGCGGATGCGATCGGGCACGACGACCGGATCGGCCGCAAGTTCCTCAACGCCGGCCTCGGCTTCGGCGGTGGGTGTCTGCCCAAGGACATCCGGGCGTTCATGGCCCGCGCCGGGGAGCTGGGTGCCGATCAGGCGCTGACGTTCCTGCGCGAGGTCGACAACATCAACATGCGCCGCCGGATCCGGATGGTCGAGCTGGCCCGCGAGGTCTGCGACGGGTCGCTGGTCGGCAAGCGGGTCGCGGTGCTGGGCGCGGCGTTCAAGCCCAACAGCGACGACATCCGCGACTCCCCGGCGCTCAACGTCGCCGCTCAGCTGCAGCTGCAGGGTGCCGCCGTACGGGTCACCGACCCGGCCGCCGGGGAGAACATCCGCCGCAGCTGGCCGCAGTTGGACGTTGTGAACACCCCGGAGGAGGCCGCAGACCGGGCCGATGCCGTCCTGATGCTGACCGAGTGGCAGCAGTACCGGGACCTGGACCCGATCGCCTTCGGAAAGGTCGTCGGGCAGAAGCGGATGCTCGACGGGCGCAACGCCCTCGACCGCGACCGCTGGGTGGCCGCCGGCTGGACCTACCGAGCCCTGGGCCGCCGCGCCGGCTGAGCTCGGCGTCTACCGGCGGGCGGTGGCCCGGTCCCGCGACGGGGTCGCCGCCCGTTGCCGGTGCGCGCCCACGCGGCGGACGGGAGCCGGGGCACTGGGTCCGCTGGGCCGCGGTCCCAGAGCCGGCGGCAGGTCGAACAGCCAGTTCGCCCACGGCCGGTCGGCCGTGAACGTCGCGACGGCGAACGGGATGCCGACGCCGGCCAGGACCGCCAGCGTGGCGATGACGTACGGCTGGTCGACCCCGAGCCGCAGGAGCACGACGCGCACCCCGGCGACGACCAGCACGTGGGCCAGGTAGATCGGCAGGGTGCGGCGGCCGATCGCGGCCAGCAGGTCGCGCAGCGGCGGCACCCGGGTCAGCAGCACCGAGACGGCGAGCAGCACGATAGTGCCGGCGACCGCAGCGCCCAGGCTCAGTGCCCGCTCGGCCAGGCCGACCTCGGCCGGCAGCGTCGACGGGACGACGTCGGCCTGCAGCAGAACCCCGAGCGAGCCGGCGCCGAGCAGCCCGGCCGCCGTCCAGACCCAGGGCGGGCCCTGCATCCACGCGCCCAGCCGGGCCAGCCCGACGACGGACCCGGCCGCCGCGAACGCCAGCAGCGAGAGCCCGGTCAGCCCGAACAGGCTCGGGTTCCAGCCCCAGGTGAACAGGCACACCAGCAGCAGCGCACCCCCGCCCAGCAGCCGGCGGGCCGGGTCCTGCCACGGCCGCAGCACCGCCAGCACCACCGCCGTCACGATCAGGAACGGCAGGAACCACAGGTGGGCGAACGGCTCCCACACCCGCCAGGTCGCCCCGGGCTCCCGCGGCACGTTCTTGACCTGGTTCGTCGCCAGCTCGGCCATGCTCTGCACCAGGTACCAGAGCAGGTAGAGCCAGAGCATCAGCGTGGCCCGCTCGCGGACGTAGCCGGCCGCCCCCCGCTTGACCACCGCCCGGGGCACGAACAGCCCGAGCAGGAACGCCAGGGCCGGCATCCGGAACAGGTAGAGCGCGGAGTTGACCACCTCGAGCGGGTGGTCGGTGGGGATCAGGCCGGCGTTGAGAATGCCGTCGATCGAGTGGTTGGCCGCGACCCCGATGATCGCCACGGCCCGCGCGACGTCGATCGCCGCCACCCGCTGCGGGCGGGCGGGGGCCTCGGTCACGCGGCAGAGCCTAGGTGTGGATCTTCCCCTGTCCACCCGGGGTGTGCAGACGTATCCGCAGGTCAGCGGCCCGTCTCCTGTTGTCCACCTGGCGTTCACCCGGAGGGATGACGCGTTCCGGCGTGATCAGCCGGGCCCTATCATCTGGACGCTGTTGCGGTCCGACTCCGCCGATGGCACGAGGGAGGACGCACGCGCATGAGCAGCTCGACAGGCCGGCCGGCCGGCACTGACCCAGGCGACGCAGGCACCCGGGCCGACACGTGGCCCGGGCCGGCGGCACCGCTGGCCTGGCTGTCCCGGCTCGCGCTCGTCGGCGCCCTCCTCGGTGGGCTGCTCGGCCTCCTGGTCGGGGTCTCCGCCGAGGAGCAGGTCACGGCCTCGGCCACCGTCGAGGTCGTCCCCGACGCCCAGGTGCTCAGCGGCCCGCTGCCGACCACCACGCAGACCGGCGCCGACGACTCCCTGGTCGCCGGCCAGCTCGAGGTGCTCGACGCGCTCCGGCTGAGCCAGGAGCCGCAGCCGGACGACGCGGTCACCGTCTCCGTCGCCCAGGTCGGCACCTCCGACGTCCTGCGGATCAGCGCCACCGCCCCCACCGCCGAGGAGGCCCGGCAGGCCGTGACGGCGCTGCTCGACGGCTACGTCGTCGCCCGCCAGGAGGCCGCCGGGACGGCGGTCACCGCCGCGCTGGCCGCGGTGCAGCAGCGGCTGGACGCCCTCGGCGAGCCGGGCGCGGTCAACAGCCCCGTCGCCCAGGAGGTCGAGCGGCTGCTCGCCGAGCAGAGCCAGCTCCAGGGCGCCGCCACCCGGGTCCCCGACCTGGTGCCGGTGCTGCGCGCCCCGACCCTGGACGAGGAGACCGGCGCACCGGCCGCGCTGCTGTCCACCGTGCTGGGCACCGTGCTCGGTGCCGTGCTGCTGCTGGCCGGCGGTGCCGTGTGGCGGGCCACCTCCGACCGGCTGTTCGACGCCCGGCTGCTGGTGGCGGCCGGGGTGCCCGTGCTGCTGCCGCGGCTGCCCGCCGGGCGGGTGCGCCACCGCAGCGCGCAGGTCCCGGCACAGCTGCCCCGGGCCGGCGCGCTCGCGGCCGCCCGGCTGCTCGCCCCGCAGGTGCTCGACGCTGGCATCCGCAGCCTCGTCGTCGTCGGTGCCGACGAGCGCGCCGGGGCCGCCGAGGTCGCCTGGGAGCTGGCCTGGGCGATCTCCTCCACCGGCGCCCCCGTCGTGCTGGTGACCACCGCGGCGCACGCGCACAGCAGCCGCCCGACCGCGTCGGCGGAGTTCCCCGGCGAGCAGGTGCACACCCCGCTGCTGACCGTCGTCGCCCTCCCGCCGCACGACGGCGACGCGGTGCTCGCCGCGACCGTCGCCCGGCACACCGCCGCCGGCCGGCACGTGCTGCTGCACGCCCCGGCGCTCACCTCCGTCGCCCGGTTCGACGAGACCGCCCGGCACGCCGAGCGGGCCGTCGTGGTCGTGGGGGAGGGGGTCTCCTCGCTGGAGGACGCGCTGGCCGCGGTCCGGGACGTGGCGTCGTCCGGCCCGGCGCTGCAGGGCGTCGTCGTCACCACCACCGGGCGGCACCTGGGGCGCGAGCGGCCCCAGCCGTCGTCCCCGCGGGCTGCGGAGGAGACGACGTCCCCTCGGCAGGAGCCCGTCGCCAGCGAGGCCTGACGGTGGCGGTCCAGGCGGGGGAGCAGACCCAGGAGGTCCGCCGGAGCTTCGGCCTGCGCATGGTCGTGGCCGTGCTCGGGCTGGTCGCCACCTTCCTGACGTCGGTGCTGGCCGTCCGCACCCTCGACGCCCGGGCGGCCACCGGCTTCCTGGCCGTGCTCGGCGCACTGATGCTCGGGCCGATGGTCGGCCGGCTGGGCCTGGGCCAGCACGCCATCCGGGCGATCGCCGCGGCCTCGACACCGGCCGAGGTGGCCGCCCAGGTGCTCGCCCACCTGCGGGCGGTCGCGCTGCTGAGCGTGGTCACCGCGCCCGCGGTCGCCTGGGTGGCCACCGCCGTCGTCCGGGACGACCGGGCGCTGGTCGTCGCGCTGGTCGCCGCGCTCATCGTGCTGGAGACGCTGCGGCTCACCATCAGCGACGTGTACGCCGCGGTCGGCCGGATCCGCTGGTCGGTCGCGGCCACCCACCACAGCCGCTCGGTGCTCGCCCTGCTCGCCATGGTCGTCGTCGTCCTGGTCCAGGGCGGCCGGACGACGCTGGTGGCGCTGCTGACCGTCTACGCCGCGACCTCCCTGGTGCTGCTGGCGGTGATGCTGCTCCGGCTGCCGCTGCGGGCCCGGGTGCGCGGCGCCCGCTGGTGGTCGCCGATGGCCGCCGCCGTCGCGGGCGGGGCCTGGCTGTTCACCGTCGAGCTCGGCGCCTTCCTGGTCGGCCGCGGCGACGTCTGGCTCGCCGGCTGGGCCTTCCCCGGCGACCAGGCGCTGCTCTACTCGACCGCCAGCGTGCTCGCCATGCAGGTGACCGTGCTCGAGGGGCTGGCCAACATCGCGATCACCCCGGTCGCCGCCCGGCTGGAGGCCCAGGGGCGGCGGGACCGGGTGCTGGCCCTACTGTCGGCGGCGGCCACCGTGTCCAGCGCGGTCACCGTGGTGCTGGTCGCCGCGGCCTGGCTGCTCGCCCCGCAGGTGCTCACGCTCTACGGCCCCGGCCTGGACGACGCCGCCCCCTACCTGTCCGTGCTCGCCACCGGCGGTCTCGGCATGGCCGTCTTCGGCTCCTGCGCGGTGCTGCTCGTGGTCACCGGCCACGGCCGCACCGCCGCCCGCGCCGTCGGCGTCGCGCTGCTGGTGGTCGTGCCCGCGGCCGTGCTCGCCGCCCAGCTGGGCGGCCCGCTGGCGCTGGCGCTGGTCAGCGCCACGGCGACCGTCGTGCTGTTCGGCTCCTACGCGGTCGTCTGCCGCCGGACCTTCGGGACGGCGCCGCTGCCCGGGCTGCAGCTGCGCCACAGCCTGCGGGTGCTGGCCGGCCGCGAGCCCGACGGCGTGGTCGCCCGATGAGCACCCGGATCACCGCCGTCCGGCCCCGGACGGCGGACCTCGGTGGCCGGCCCGGGGGCGTGTGGTGGCTCTCCCCGATCGCGCTCATCGGCCTGGTCGCGCTGCCCGCCACCTGGTTGAGCCTGGCCATCGCCGACGAGCGGTACCGCGCGCTGTGGGGCACCCCGAAGGCCGTCAACCTGGAGTGGACGCTGTGGTTCACCGCCGGCCTGCTGCTGTTCCTGGGCGGTGCCCTGCTGCCGGTGTTCCGCGGCGTCCGCCGGGTGCCGGGCTGGCCGGCGCTGTCGGCCGGTGACGTGGGCGTCCTCCGGCGCGCGGCGACGGTGCTGTTCTGGCTGACCATGGTCGGCTACGTCGCCTACGGCATCAACGCCGTCCGGGTGGGCCTGGACCCGGTCGTGCTGGTGACCGCACTGATCGACCAGGAGCTCTACGGCCTGGGCATCCGCGAGCAGCTGGGCACCGTGCCCGGGCTGACCACGATGACCCAGTTCGGCGTCGCCTTCGTCGTCCTGACCGGGGTGCTGGTGCTCGCCGAGGGGCGCCGGCCGCAGCACCTGCGCCGGCTGGCGGTGGTCGCCTTCCTGGCGCTGCTGCGCGCCTTCTTCGTCACCGAGCGCCTCGCCCTGCTCGAGCTGCTCGTGCCGCTGCTGGTGCTGGTGGTCGCCGGGATGTCGCGGACCAGCCGGGGCACCCGGCGGGCCGCGTTCCTGCCGGCGGTGCTGGCGCCGGTGGTGGTCGTGGTCTTCGCCGCCTTCGAGTACTCGCGCAGCTGGGTGTTCTACGCCGCGCAGGGCGGCCAGTCCTTCCCCGTCTTCGTGGTCGAGCGCTTCGCCGGCTACTACGTCACCGCCTACAACAACGGCGTGATCCGGCTGCTGCACCAGGAGCCGGCCGGGCTGCCCTACGACCTGTGGTCGGCGTTCTGGACGGCGCCGGGCATCGGCAGCCTGAACCTGTTCCGGTCGCTCACCGGCGTCGACCCCGAGCCGGCGTACACCCTCGCCCTCACCCAGTTCGGCAATCCCGAGTTCAACAACTACGGCGCCGTGGCCAGCCCCTTCGTCGACCTGGGCATCGCCGGCGGGCTGCTGTTCTTCCTCGGCGCCGGGCTGCTCACCGGCACCCTGCACCGCGCCCTGCGGGAGGGCCGGATCTGGGGCCTGCTGCTCTATCCGCTGTTCGTGCTCACCATGCTTGAGCTGCCGCGCTACTTCTACCTCGGCCAGGGCCGGGCCACCCCGGGGCTGGTCGCCCTGGTGGTGGTGGCGCTGCTGGTCAACCGCGGCCGACGCCGCCGCGCCGGAGCCGTGCGCTGATGGCCCGCCCGCTGCGCTACCTGCTGATCGGCACGCACGTCCCGCCGTCGGGCGAGGGCGGGGGGATGGTCCGCTACGTCGTGCAGCTGGCCCGCGCGCTGGCCGCCCGGGACGACGTGGAGCTGCACGTGCTGGCCGGCGCCGGCGCGCAGGGGGCCTTCACGCACCTGGTCGACCGCGACCGGGTGCACACCCCGCCCGGCCGCGGCCCGCTGGTCTCCGCCGTGGAGCGGCTGGCCGGCGCGCGGGTCGGCGGCCGGATGGACGTCGTGCACGGCACCAAGCACCTGCTGCCCCGCGGGGTGGCCGGCGTCGGGGTGCTCACCGTGCACGACATGCTGGCGCTGGACCGCCCGCACGACTTCGGCCGGGCCAAGCGATTGCTGGTCCGCCCGCCGTACCTGGCCTCGCTGCGGGCCGCCGACGCGCTGGTCTGCGTGAGCGCCGCCACCCGGGAGCGGCTGGTCAGCTACCTGCCGTCCACCGCCCCGCGCGCCTCCGTGGTGCACCACCCCGACGGCTCCTCGCTCACCGACGTCGCCGCCGAGGCCGTGCCCGAGCTGGCCGGCCGGCCGTTCGCGCTGGTCGTCGGTGATCCCTCCCCGCGGAAGAACGTCGGCCTGGTCGTCGACGCCTGGGCGCAGGTGCGCGCCGCCGTCCCCGATGCGGTGCTCGTGGTGGTCGGCCCGGACAGCTGGGGGCCCACCGACCGCGGCCGGGCCTTCGCCGAGCTGGCCGCCGACGGGGCGGTCGTCGCCCTCGGCCACGTCCCCGACGCCCGGCTGCGGTGGCTCTACGAGCGCGCCCGGGTCGTGCTGTGCCCCAGCCTCGCCGAGGGCTTCGGGCTGCCCGCAGCGGAGGCGCTCGGGCTGGGGGCGCCGGTGCTGACGTCGGAGGACCCGGCGCTCGCCGAGGCCTCCCCGGCCGGTGCCCAGCGGCTGCCCGGACGCCGTCCCGAGGTGTGGGCCGCCGCGATGGTGGAGCACCTGGGCCGGCCCCGGCCGCCGGTGCTGCTCCGGCCGGCCCGCCGCGGCTGGGACGACGTCGTCGAGGAGACCCTGGCGGCGGTGCGCCGTGTCCGCTGACGTGCGCGCCATCCTCTCCACCCCGGTGTACGGCGAGCCGCTCGGCGTGCTGCACGTCGCCGGCCCCGCCGAGCTGGTGACGGCCCGGGCGGTCGCGGGAGTGCAGACCGCGGCCGGCTGGCGCACCGGCGTGCTGGCGCCCGACGCGCTGCCGGAGGCGGTGCTGGACGACGTCGACGTGGTCGTGCTCTGGGGCCGGCGCGCCGCCGCCGGGCGGGACGTCGTCGCCGGCCGCCGGGCGACCGTCGTCGTCCTCGACGCCCGAGACGTGCGGGCGGTGCTGACCTCGCCGCTGCGCTGGGCCCGCGAGCTGCGCCGGACGGCGCGCACCAACCTGCTGCTGGTGCCCGCCGGCCTGGCCGAGCGCTACACCCGCTGGGGGCCGCCGGTGCCGCTGGCGCACCGCCCCGAGGGGCTGCCGGAGCAGGCCGCGGTCACCGTGCTGTCGGCGTGGACGGCGCGGGCGCACGCGTTCGGGGCGCGGCCCGCCGGCTGAGCCGGCGGGTCACCAGCCGCGGTGCTCGGGGACGGGGGAGCCGTCGTCGGAGACGTCGAACAGCCGCACCGCGGGGGACGCGTTCGTGTGGAACGGCCGCGCCGGGCCGCCGGTGAGCGAGATCCCGGAGAAGGTGACCCGCTGGACGCCCGCGCCCGGATCGGCGAGCACCCCGAGCTCCCAGCTGGCACCGGCCCGGGTGTCGGTGATCGCGAGGTCGCGGATCGTCACGTCGGCGGTCGTGGTGCCGCTGTTGCCGGCGTAGACCAGCACCGCGCCGTGGTCCTTGGCCGGGTTGGTGTTGGCGCCGGTCACCGTGCCGCGCGTGATCCGCACCCGGCGCGAGGGGAACGTGTAGTACGGGTCGCCCTCGCTACCGACGTAGACCGCGGCGGCGTCGGTGTCCCGGATCGCCACGTCGGTGTAGGTGATGTCGTCCCCGCCGACGACGGAGATGCCCCGGCCCCACGTCGTCCCGTCCACCTGCGGGGAGGAGATCTCCACCCGCGCGCACGGCACCCCGTCGGCCCGGTAGGAGACCACGGCGACCCCGTCGTCCCCGGTGTCGGTGGTCACCGGGGAGACGACCCGGCCGTCGTGCGCGCCGCCGGTCACGTGCACGCCGTCGGCGCGGCTGCCGACGACCGTCACCCGGTCCAGCAGGAAGTGCCCGGAGCCGTTGCCGACGTAGAAGCCGGCGGCCGCCGCACCCCGGACGTGCACGTCGCGCAGCACCACCCCGTCGGCGGAGACGCGGACCTTCATCTGCTCGTAGGCGTGGAAGCGCTCGGTCGAGGTGGCGAGTGCGAACGTCACCCCCTCGACGACCACGCGGTCGGCGTCGACGTGGAACGCCGAGCGGGTCTCCTGGGTGGCGGTGACGGTCGCGCCCCGGCCGAGGACGGTGAGACCGGGGGTGCGCACCCGGAGGACGTCGGAGTGCAGGTAGGTCGCGCCCGCGCGCAGCCGCAGGATGCTCCCGGTGGGCACGGTGTCCAGCGCCTGCTGCAGCGCGGCGGTGTCGTCGGTGACGCCGTCGCCGACCGCACCGAACCGCTCGACCGGGATGTCGCCGCGGGCGCCGGCGACCACCACGGCGTCCCTGGCACCGGCCGCCGCGGTGCCGGCCGCTGCGGTAGCGGACGCGCTCGAGCCGGAGGACGGGGCGGCGGTGGCCGGACCGGCAGCGGCAGGCGGCGGCGGAGGTGCGGACCCGGCGGCCGGTGCGGTGTCTGTTCCGGGCGCCGGCGGGGCCGCGCTCGGGTCCGTGGCGGTGGCCCCGCCGGCCGGGGGGACGGCGGTGGGCACGGCACTGGCCGGGCCTCCGGTGCGGGCGCTGGGCCGTGGCTCGGCCACCCCTGTGGACCCGACCAGGCACAGCGCCAGGAGCGCGCTCGCCACCAGCGCCCGGGACACCGTCCGCGGCCGGCGCACCCGCGAGGGGCTCATCGGGACCCCGCCAGGCACAGCAGGTGCTCGGCCACGGCGGTCTGGGAGGTGGCTGCGGCGAACCGGGTGGTCGCCACCGACCGGCCCGTCTCGGCCTCGCGGGCCGCGGTAGCCGGGTCGAGCAGCCGGGCGGTCAGCGCGTCGGTGAGCGCCTCGATCTCGAACGCCGGGACGGCGGCACCCGCACCACCGAGGGACGCAGCGATGCCGGCGACGTCGAAGGCGACCACGCTGCGCTGACCGGCCATCGCCTCCATCGCCACCAGCGGCAGCCCGGCCTCCCAGCGGGAGGGGACCGCGACGACGTCGGCGGCGGCGTACCACTCGGCCAGCCGCTCCCCGGGGGCGAAGCGGACCGAGCCGTCGGCCCGGGCGCGCAGCGCCGCCTCGTCCGGGCCGGCGCCGACGAGCACCAGCTGGGCGTCCGGCACGGCCCGTCGCACCCCGGGCCAGGCGGAGAGCAGCATGTCCTGGCCCTTCTGCCGGGCCAGCCGGCCGACGCACACCACGGTGGGCGCCGCGGGGAGCCCGAGTGCGGCGCGGGCGGCCGCCCGGTCCTGCGGGGCCCACAGCTCGGGCTCGACGCCGTTGGGCACCACCACCGACCGCCCGGTCAGGCCGGCGGCCCGCCCGGTCGCCAGCTCGGCCTCGCTCACGCAGAGGGTCAGGTCGGTCCAGCGCTGGGCGAACCGCTCCCAGCTGCGGGAGGCCGTCTGCACCGGCCCGGTGACCGCCTCGAACGACCAGGCGTGCGGCTGGAAGACCGTCGGACGCCGGCCCCGCACCGCCAGCCGCCCGGCCAGCCCGGCCTTGGCGCTGTGCAGGTGCACCACCTGGGGGTCCGTGGTCGCCACGACCCGGCGGAGCGCCGCCGCCTCGCCGGGCACCGACGGGCCGGGGGAGCGGCTCGCCCGCCACGGCACCAGCTCGGCCCCGGCGGCACGGACGGTGTCGGCGAGCCAACCCTCGCCCGGGCAGGCCACCAGCACCTCCCAGCCGCGGCGACGCTGGTCGGCGACCAGTCCGGCGACCACGCGGGCCACCCCCGCCTCGACCGGCTGGCTGACGTGCAGGACGCGCAGCGTCGGGTTCTCGGATCCGCCCACGGGTCGAGCATGGAGCCCTTGGCAACAGGCTGGCCGGACGACACCACGGACGTCCAGAAGGTGACCGAACTCACGAGGCTGACGGCAGGTGTACGGCAGGAAACGGCGGTATGGAGCCTCCTGCGCGTCGTCACTCTGCGCGAGTGCGGACCGGGTGATCGGTTCGATCGGGTGTGGTGCGCGCCACGGCGGCCGTTCCACCGGTGTCCCGGGCTCCGCTTCGGGGCTGGTCGACCCGAGCAGGCGGACCGTACGTTCCCCCGGGTCGGTCGGCGGGGTCTCCTCCCGACGGGCCGGCGGCGACCAGCTGCCGCGCTGACCAGGGAACCAACGACGTACGGGAGCCGGACCTTGTTGCTGCTGGAAGCGCCCGACGAGTTCGTCGAGCCCCGGACGGAGGTCGTCGCCCGCCGGCGTTTCTGGTCCGTGGCGCGCCTCCGGGGTGAGGGCACCGCCGCCCGCCGGGCCTGGCGGAAGACCTACGTGCGCCGGATCCTGCTGGGTGACGCCCTGGTCGCCGTGCTGGCCGCCCTGGTCGGTCGGCTGCTGCCCGAGCAGGGGCCGCTCGCCGCGCACGGCGCGCCCTGGCCGGTCGTCGTCCTGCCGCTGGTCTGGGTGGCCGCGATGGCGGTCGGGCGCAGCTACGAGGAGCGCTTCCTCTGGGTCGGCCCGGAGGAGTTCCGCCGGGTCTTCTTCTCCGCCGTCCTGCTGCTGGCGTCGGTGGGCACGGTCTCCTGGGCGTTCAAGCTCGAGGTCGCCCGCAGCTTCGTCGTGGTCGCGCTGCCCCTGGCCACGGTGCTCGGCCTGCTGCAGCGCTACGCGCAGCGCGCCTGGCTGCACCACCAGCGCATGCACGGCCGGTTCCAGCAGACCGCGATCCTGGTCGGCCACCGCACCGGCACGGCCGAGCTGCACGCCCAGCTGGTCCGCCAGGCCCAGCACGGCCTCCGGGTGATCGGCGTCTGCCTGCCGTCGGCCCCGCCCGCCGGGACCGTCTTCGACGGGCTGCCGGTGCTGGGCGGCTTCAGCGACATCGCCGACGTCGTCCGCCGGTACGAGGTGGACACCGTCGCCGTGCTGCCCTCACCGGAGCTGGACGGCGCCGCCCTGCGCCGCCTCGGGTGGGATCTGGAGACCACCGAGGCCGAGCTGCTGCTCGCCCCGGCGGTGACCGAGTTCGCCGGCCCGCGGGTGGGCATCCGGCCGGTCAACGGGCTGCCGCTGATGCACCTGGAGCGGCCGGAGTTCCGCGGGCTGCGCCGCGTCACCAAGGACGTCTTCGACCGGTCGGTCGCCCTGGCCGCCGTCGTGGTGCTGCTGCCGGTGCTGCTGGTGCTGGCCGTGGCGGTCGCGACCACCAGCCGGGGCCCGGTGTTCTTCCGGCACGAGCGGATCGGCCGCGCCGGCCAGCCCTTCCACGTGCTGAAGTTCCGCAGCATGGTGCCCGACGCCGACCAGCGGATGGCGGAGCTGATGGCGCAGAACGAGGGCAACGCCGTCCAGTTCAAGATGAAGCGCGACCCGCGGGTCACCCGGGTGGGGGCGGTCATGCGGCGGTGGTCGCTCGACGAGCTGCCGCAGCTGTTCAACGTCGTCGGCGGCACCATGTCGCTGGTCGGCCCGCGGCCGCACGTGACCCGCGAGGTCGAGCAGTACGGCTTGGACATGCGGCGCCGCCTGCTCGTCAAGCCCGGGATCACCGGCCTGTGGCAGGTCAGCGGCCGGTCGGACCTGTCCTGGGACGACTCGGTGCGGATCGACGTCCGGTACGTGGAGAACTGGTCGCTCGCCCTGGACCTGATGATCCTGGGCAAGACCCTCGGTGCGGTCGTCCGCGGCTCCGGGGCCTACTGACGCCGACCCGCCGCGGCGGCGCGGGAGCGGGGGGCCGGAGGATGGGCCCCCACCCCCGCCCGGACGGAGACCGACGTTGACCGGCACCGATCACGACCTCGCCCGCACGCTGGCCACCCAGGCCGGCGAGCTGCTGCTCACCGTGCGCGGGCGGGACTTCGCCGACGCCGCGGCGCGCAAGGCCGCCGGCGACGGGGAGTCCCACCGCTGGCTGGCCGAGCAGCTCGCTGCGCTGCGCCCCGGGGACGCAGTCCTGTCCGAGGAGGGCGCCGACGACGCCCGCCGGCTCACCGCCGACCGGGTCTGGATCGTCGACCCCCTCGACGGCACCCGGGAGTTCTCCGAACTGGAGCGCAGTGACTGGGCGGTGCACGTCGCGCTCTGGGAGCGGGGCGACCTGGTCGCCGGGGCCGTCGCCCTGCCGGCCGAGGGCACCACCCTGAGCACGTCCGCCGTCGACCCGCCGCCGGCCCGCCCGGAGGGCCCGCTGCGCCTGGCGGTGAGCCGCAGCCGCCCGCCGGCCCTGGTCGCCGACCTCGTCGCACAGCTCGCGGCCGAGCCGGTGGCCATGGGGTCGGCCGGGGTCAAGGCGATGTCCGTCGTCCGCGGGGCCACCGACGCCTACGTGCACGGCGGCGGCCAGTACGAGTGGGACTCCGCCGCACCGGTCGCGGTGGCCCGGGCCGCCGGGCTGCACGCCAGCCGGCTCGATGGCTCCCCGCTGCGCTACAACCGGCCCGACCCCTACCTGCCCGACCTGCTCATCTGCCGACCGGAGTTCGCCGACCAGCTGCTGGCCGCCCTGGCGGCGGACGCCCGGGGCTGAACCTCTCGGAATCGGCAGCCCCGACCCGGTCAAGCACCGGTGCGGAGCTGCCGATCACGAGGACATGCCGTGGTGGGGGTGGGTGCTCGTCGGGTGGACGACGCTCGCGATCGTCGTCGCCGTGCCCCTGGGCATGGCCCTGCGGATCGCCGAGCTGCGTTCGCGGGGGCAGACCGGCCCGCTGCTGACCGGCCTCCGCTCCGCCCGGACCCGCCCGCGGCGACGCCGGCTCCCCGTGCCGCCGCTGTCCGCCGCGCTCATCGGCGTCGGGCTCAGCCTGCAGGCCGTCGGCCTCGGGCTGCGGATCGCCGGCAACGACCGGGGCGCCGCCCGCTACCTGTCCATGGACGCCCCGCTGTCGATCCCGCGGATGTGGGTCACCGCCCTGCTCGCCACGGCCGCCGTGGCCGCCTTCGTCGGCGCCGCCCGCGCCACCGAGCGCCGGCCGTGGTGGCTGGGCGTCGGTGTCGTCGCGGCCCTGGTCGCCCAGGTCAAGGGCGGCGGGACCGTGCACGTCGAGGCGCTGCGGACCGCCGGTCTGGCCGGCCGGCCGGTGCTGGCCACCGCCGTCAGCGCCGGCATCGCCGCCGTGACCCTCGCGGTGCTCTGGTGGCTCAGCCGCACCGAGCGGCGCGACCGCCGGCGGGTGATGACCGCCTTCGGCATCTACGCCGGGGCCGCCGTCGTCCTGTCCGGCGTCTCCTCCGTCGTCGGGTCGGCGTCCGGTGGGTTCCCGTGGGCCGCCGTCGCGACGTTCGTCGAGGAGAGCGGCGAGGTCGTCGGCGCGGTGGCCGTGCTCACCGCCGTCCTCGTCGGGGTCGCACCCCGGCTCGTACTCCCGGCCGACTGGGCGCTGCGCCGCCGCGCCGACGCCGAGACGGTCGACGCCCCCGGTCAGCTGCCGGCCTGGCGCACCGGCCCCGAGCGACTGCCCGGCTGGCCCGGCTCCTGACCGTCAGTCCGCGACGAGGTGCTCCAGCACCCGCCGGGCGCTCTCCTCGGGGGTCAGGTCGCGGGTGTCGATGGTCAGCTCCGCGTCCGTCGGCTCCTCGTAGGGGTCGCTGATCCCGGTGAAGCCGGTGATCTCCCCGCGCCGCGCCTTGGCGTACAGCCCCTTGCGGTCGCGCGCCTCGCACTCGGCCAGCGGGGTCGCCACGTGCACCAGCACGAACGAGCCCGGCCCGGCCTGCTCCTCCACCAGCCGGCGGGCGTCGGCACGGGTGGCGGCGTAGGGCGCGATCGGTGCGCACACCGCCAGCCCGCCGTGCTTGGCGATCTGCGCGGCCACCCAGCCGATCCGGCGCACGTTGGTGTCCCGGTCGGCCTGGGAGAAGCCGAGCCCGGCCGACAGGTGGGTGCGCACCACGTCGCCGTCCAGCAGCGTCACCGTCCGGCCGGCCTCCAGCAGCAGCTCCACCAGGCGCCCGGCGATCGTCGACTTCCCGGCACCGGAGAGCCCGGTGAACATGACCACCCGGCCACCGGTGCGCAGCGGCGCCGGGTCGATCCGGTCGCTCAGCAGCTGCGCGCCGTAGGCGGCGGCGACCTCGGCCCAGCCGGCCTCCGGTGCCGCGGCGGTCACCGGCACGGGGACGACGACGAGCTCACGGCCCTCGGCCCACGGCGCCCAGGCCGCCGCGGCCAGCGACAGCGCGGCCGAATCGGGCGAGGTGCCGGCCGCCGGGATCAGCACCAGCAGCCGGTCGGGCAGGTCGGTGCCCTCGGCGGGAGGTCCGCCGACCCAGGCCCGCGGCGTTGGCCAGCCCCGCTGCGCCAGCTCCGCACGGACGGCGGAGGGAGCCCGCCAGCGCGGGATCTCCCGGACGGCCAGCCCACGGTCGTCCCGGGTGGCGACCAGCACGCCCTCGGCGTCCTCCAGCTCGGCGGCCGGGGGCACGGCGGGCGCGCCGACCACGAGGTCGAAGCCGTACCGCGCGAGCGCGGCGAGCTCGGTGTCGGTCAGTCGGGCCCGCGTCTGTGCCATGGCAGGGAGTCTGGCAAGCGCCGGGTCACCGGGCCTGACCCGGCCGGGTGCGGACGTCACATGCCGGGACGGACGACCCCGCAGCGGCAGGCGTAGAGGGAGGCGCCGCTGAACGGGTCGTCCCCGGCGCGGCGGTAGTGGTGCAGGTGCGCCGACGACGGCCGCGTGCGGGCCGGGCGGAGCACCGAACGCAGCCCAACGGCAGAGGTGGGCGGCGGCGATGCGAGGAAGCGCACGGGCCGAGTGTGGAGCCCGTCGGCCCGCCGCGGAAGAGCCCGGGCACCAACAGCAGATGAACTGCATCACCCGGACGAGGTGGCCCGGACGGGTGGTCGACGGGCGGGTGGTCACCGAGCGTGGTCGGCGCCCACCGCCGCTGCGCCCGGTCGGCCGGACGCAGCGGCGGTCGAGGTCAGCGGGGCGCAGGCTCGACCGGGTCGCGCGGGGTGCGCTCATCGGCAGCCCGCCGAGCGGCGAAGTCCGACTGCAGGGCGTCGGCGAGCGCGAGGGCGGAGTCGGCGGGACCAGCGACCGGAGCGTGTGCAGTACGCGTCATGGCAGAAAGCTAGGACGCGGCTGTGGTGCGGGGACGGCGACACACGGTCGGCGTCCGTTGCGAGTTCGTGACGGCGTGCCCGCCCTGTCACACCGGAACGCTCAGCCCCGGTGCGTGCGCGCGAGCAGCTCCTCCGCTGAGCCGGTGTTGATCACCCGGTCGGCCGGTACGCCGCACTCGACCGCCCGGGCGCAACCGGCGTCCTGCCAGTCCAGCTGGCCGGGGGCATGGGCGTCGGTGTCGATGGCGAAGTCGCAGCCCAGCTCCACGGCCTGGCTGAGCAGCCGCCGGGGCGGGTCGAGGCGCTCGGGGCGGGAGTTGATCTCCACCGCCGTCCCGTGCTCGACGCAGGCGCGGAAGACGGCGTCGGCGTCGAACTCGCTCTCCGGCCGGGGGCGCTGGGTGCCGTTGCGCTGCTTGCGGCCGATGACCAGCCGCCCGGTGACGTGCCCGAGGACGTCGGTGTGCGGGTTGGCGACCGCGGCCAGCATCCGCTCGGTCATCTGGGCGCGGGGCGCACGCAGCTCGGAGTGCACGCTGGCGACGACGACGTCCAGCCGGCCCAGCAGTTCGTCGGTCTGGTCCAGGGAGCCGTCGGCGAGGATGTCGCACTCGATGCCGGTGAGGATGCGGAAGGGTGCCAGCTCCTCGTTGAGCGCGGCGACCACGTCCAGCTGCTGCTCCAGCCGTTCGGGGGTGAGCCCGTTGGCGACGGTGAGCCGCGGGGAGTGGTCGGTGAGGGCGAGGTACTCGTGGCCGATGCCGATCGCGGCCTCGGCCATGTCCCGGATGGGGCTGCCGCCGTCGGACCAGTCGGAGTGGGCGTGCAGGTCGCCCTTGAGCGCGGCCCGCAGCGCGGCGGCGTCGTCGGCCAGCGGGGTCAGCTCGGCGTGTGCCTCCTCGAGCTTGGCCAGGTAGGCCGGCAGCTCGCCCCGGTGCGCCTCGACGACGACCGCCGCGGTCTTGTCGCCGATGCCCTTGAGGTCGGTGAGCGTCTTCGTCGCGATCCGGCGGTCGAGTTCCGCGTCGTCCAGGGCGGCGACGACGGTGGCCGCCGTCCGGAAGGCCTGCACCCGGTAGGACGGCTCGCGGGCGCGTTCCAGGAGGAAGGCGATCCTCCGGAGCGCGCCCGCGGGTGTCAGTGCCGTGCTCATGCGGTCAGCTCAGTGCGTGAGCTTCTTCGCCTGCTTGGTGGCCCGCTTCTGCGCCTTGGCGGCCCGCTTGGAGGCCTTCGTGTAGCTGGCCTCGGCCGCCGCGGCGGCGACACCGGCGGTGCGCTTGGCGCGCCAGCCCACCGACGGCTTGCCCTCGGTGTCGACGG
The DNA here is from genome assembly GCF_026967985.1 of Modestobacter sp. VKM Ac-2984. Lineage (GTDB taxonomy): Bacteria > Actinomycetota > Actinomycetes > Mycobacteriales > Geodermatophilaceae > Modestobacter. Next base: position 29,061 of record NZ_JAPVBJ010000007.1, read on the forward strand.
CGGCGATGAGCAGGCCGCCCATGATGCCGACGTTCTTGATGAAGTTGCTGGTCTGCCCGAAGCGCTCCTTGGGGTCCTCGTGCTCCCAGAAGCGGTGGCCGGCCAGCGTGGTGGGCACCAGCGAGGTGGCCAGCGCGAGGGCGGAGAAGCGCGGGAACCGGCCGAGGGCCAGCAGCGAGCCGGCGCCCACGTGCACGCCGGCGTTGATCTTGACCCACTGCTCGACGTCGCGAGGGACCTCGACGGGGAGCTGCTTGTCAGCGATCTCGGTGATCTGTTCGACGATCGGTGCTGCACCGGGCACGCGCGACTGCGGGTTCCGGAGGGTGTTGATCCCCCCGTAGATGAACGTGGCGGCGAGCATCGGCCGGGCGATCCGGCGGACCAACATCTGTGACCTCTTCCCATCGGTGACGTCAGCGGTGCGGTGCCCTGGTCGAGACCTGGGCAACCGCTGCATCGGAACCGTAGTGAGAAGTGGCGATCACCGCCGGGCGAGCGACCCCCTGCGGGAGGGGGTCGGAGGTCAGCGGCTGGGCAGCGGGCTGCGCGCGCCCAGGACGTCGGCGACCGTCAGGTCGGCGGGCAGGCCCACCAGGTGGTCGGTGAACGGGGCACGCTCATCGGCCATGCGGACGCACCCGCCGATGACGAGTGCGACGACTCCGGACACGGCGGCCCACGACAGGGCGACGACAGCGACGATCACAGGTACTTCGTACTGCGCACAGGCCGTGGTCAGGCCGGTGTCCGCAGGGCAGAACCTGACCAAGCTGGGTGATCGTCGTTGGGGGATCGCGCACGGGCGGTGCCTGTCGGTCGCCCGGACGGGACGGGTGGGTCGGGAGGATGACGCTGTGACGGGTGAGGTGTCGGGAGCGCAGCCGGCACCGTCGGCCGCACTCCCTCGCTCGGCCCGCTGGGTGCTGGCGCCGGCGGGGATCGGCGTGCTGCTGTTCGCCGTCGGGCTGCTGGTCGAGGTGCGCTGTGCGGTCGACCGGTGCCTGGACGGCGGGTGGTCCCGGTTCTTCGCGTTGGACGCTCCGGGCGCGCTGCCCCGGCTGTTCACGGCCGCGGTGTTCCTCGCGGTCGGCGTGACCGCCGCGCCCGCCGTCGCCAGGTCGGCGGGGCGGGCGCGGTGGTGGTGGGCGGTGGTCCTGGGCGTCGGCGTCGTGCTCGGGACGGCGAAGGGGGCCAGCGCCTCCTCGGCGGCGGAGCAGAGCGGCGGCAGGTACACCACGTTGGTCGTGGGCGTGCTGCTGTCGGCGGTCGGCCTGCCGCTGCTGTGGCGGGCCGGACAGCGCTGGGCGGTGCGCGGGGCGACCCCGGTGACTCTGGCGTTGACCGGTTGCGCGGTCGCGGTGCTGGGGCTGGACCAGGTGACGGCGCTGGTCAGGTGGGTGTCGGGCTCACCGGTGGCCCTGGCGGTGGCGACCTGCCTGGAGGAGGGCGGGGAGGCGGTGGCCGCACTGCTGCTCCTGGCTGCGACGTGGGCCTGGCGACCCGACGTCAGTCGTAGGGGTTGGTGAGCACCGAGCGGGCCTGCCGGACGGTGAAGGTGGTCGGTGCGCCGTCGGTGGTCGTGGTCCCGGGGACGTCGGCGCTGACCCCACCGTCGACCGAGTAGGTCGCGCCCCAGGTGGTGGTGAGAGAGGCCGTGTAGGTGCCCGAGGAGTACTCGTGGGTGATGGTCTGGTCGGGGTACGCGGCGCCCGGATCGGTGGTGGTCAGGGTGGTCCCGTCGCCGGTGCGCCAGGTGTAGCTGATCGCGTTGGCGGTGATCAGGACGTCGAACCCGCGGATGTCGACCGTGAACGTCTGGGTCGTCGGGCTGTCGGTGAAGAAGATGACCGGCAGGCCGACCAGGGCCTCGCCCGGTGGCTGCTGGCGGGTGGTCAGCTGGGGGAGCGGGAGGGTCTGGAAGTAGCGGAAGACCTCCGCCGCCGACGGCGGCGGATTCAGGTCCGTGACATCGACACACCCAGCGAACTGAGTGGCCCACTGGCCGTATGGGTTGCCGGGCGAAACTCCTTCCGGAGGCGGCACCCCATCGACTGGCTGTCCGTCTGACCTAACGAGGCGCTGTGACTGAACGACGTAAAAGTCCACAACCCTATCTGGCGACTGTTCGCACGTCTGAGCGCTGGGCTGGCAGGCGCCCAGCTCCACGTCAGTCACTTGGCATTCTGTTCGAAGGCGCCATCGTTTCTCCGGGGCCTCAGAAAGAGCATTGCTTGCGTAGGCGGTAGTGTCGCGAACTTCGAAGAAGGATGCAGTGAGTGCTCCTTCGCCGACTCCGACAGCCGGTTCGTCTCCACAGGACAGTCGGCAGGACGGTGCGGCCGCTGTAGGTGTAAAGATAGCCAAGGCTGCCATACCCAGTACCGCGACAAGGCTGATGCGTCGCATGTCAGCCGAACGAGATCGACGACACGACCCAGTGGTCGGCGTCCCAAACGGTCGATAGACCGGCAGGTAGGGAACTCAACTGCGGTGATTCCAAATCTTCGATCGGCCGACCATCGCTATCTAGGACTGAGAGAGGCGCCTGGTCGACTACGAACGCCACCTCTCCGCCCTCGGGCGTCAGCACCGCGGGGCCAATCGAAGTGATACTGAGTGCGCCTCCCCGGTAGGCGCGGCCTGCGGCACGGTCCTTATCGGCGTCGGCGGCTATGCGGTCGCACGTCCCGCAGTTTCGGCTGAGTTCTCTGAGGTGTGCTGCATCGAGATCGTTGCCAAGGTGGTTGATTAGGGAGATGTAGTAGGCAGCAAACTCCTCGACTCCCCTAGGTGTCTGTTCGCGGGCTTCCTCGGGCATGGGGAGATCAGGTGGGCCGAGGGGTGGGAGCGCCTCACTGGTCTCGCTCGACGACGGGGCCGCCTCGGGCAGGGTCTCGTTCGCCGTCTCCCCGCGGGAGCAGCCGCCGAGCACGGCGATCGCCACGGCCGCTGCCACAGCTGCCCGAACCGGCCGCATGCGTCGTCCTCCTGCTCCACCCGACTGAGGTCGTGAGGAGAGTACGCAGGTCAGCGGCTCGCCGCGTCGCCCGAAAGGTCGAACTGTGGACGCTCGTGCTCTGGTGCAGCAGTGCAGCCAGAGCACTAGCACCGCCAGGTGCAGTACGCGGTCCGTCGGTCGGCGCGCCGTAGGGGGCCTCGGCCCCGGACTCTCGGTCGCGCCACCCTGGCCACCTGTCCCGGTTCCGGTGGTGACCTGATCCGCCCCTCCATGGCGTGGGGCGCCCCCCGCGCTCGGGGCGGCGCGCGTGGACGGTGGACGTCGAGTACCCGGTCTCGCTGGTGGAGGCAGCCGGGCCGCGGCCGTGGGCGCCGGCTACGTGCTGGCCGGCTCCTCCCGGCGCACGCGCCTCCAGCGCTGACCGGCCAGTGCGACCCCCCAGCCGAACGCCATCCCGGCGACCACGTCCCCCGGGTAGTGCACGCCGACGTGCACCCGGGACCACCCCACTCCGAGCGCCAGCGGCGCGATCAACGCTCCGGTCACCGGGCTCTCCAGCGCGACCCCCGTCGTGAAGGCCGCCGCGGACGCCGAGTGCCCGCTCGGGAAGGACGACGAGTGCGGTGCCCGCCGCAGGGCCCGTTCGACCTGCACGGTCGCCGGCTCCGGCCGGACCCGGCGGAACACCCGCTTGACGACGGCGTTCACCAGCACGCTCGACACGGCCGTCGACCCCAGCCCGCGCAACGCGGCCCGGCGCAGCTGGCCAGGCTGCAGTGCGAGGACGACGCCAATCAACGCCCAGAGCTTGCCGTGGTCCGCTGTGACCGTCAGCCGGCGCAGCCACCGGTCGGCCGGCGTCGTCGGCAGTCGGCCGATGCGCTCGAACAGCGTCGCGTCCCAGTGGCGGGGATGGAGCACCCGGCGTCGTCCCTCAGGTGCGCTGGCGGGCGCGGTACGCGGCGACCGTGGAGCGGCTCGCGCACGTGTTCGAGCAGTACCGCCGGCTGGCGTTGCGGGAGGTGTCGACGTAGACGTGCCCGCAGCCCTCGGCCGAGCAGACGCCCAGGCGCTGCCAGCCGTGTTGCACGACGACCTGGGACAGGCCCATCGCCACGGTCGTGGTCAGCTGCTCGACCACGCCGGCGTCGGGGCGGGCGTAGTGCAGGTGCAGCTCGCCGTCGTGGTCGGTGGCGTACGGCTTCGGCGAGGCCAGCGCCAGCAGGCCGTTCAGCCGCGCCATCACCTCCGGTTCGCTGTCGGCCTCGGCGACGTCGCGCACCAGCGACGACGTCTGCCCGACCGCGGTGGCCTCAGTGGGCCCCAGCTCCAGCGCCGTCCCGGTGGTGAACCACTCCTGGTGGGCGACGAGGAACACCTGCACCCAGTCCGGGGCGTCGCGGTCGGCGTTGGCCAGGTCGATGGCCAGTTCGACGGCGTTCGACCCGTAGGTGTCGTAGTCCATTTGACTCCCTACTCGTTGGTCCATAGCCTTCGGCGCCTGTAGGGGTTCAACAGCTTCTGACCACCTACAGATTCCCTTCTCGCACGTCTCGAAGTGAGCTCAGTCATGCGTTCGTACCTCGCCGTGTGGCGGCTGCCGTCCGCCCCGGTGCTCCTGTTCGCCGGGTTCGCCGGACGACTGCCCTCCTCCATGGTGCCGCTCGCGCTGCTGCTCATGGTGCAGGAGCAGACCGGCTCCTATGCGATCGCCGGCAGCGTCGCGGCCACGTACGGCGTCGCCATCGCGGTGATGGCCCCGGTGCTGGGCAGGCTGGCCGACCGGCGCAGTCCTCGCCAGGTGCTCCTCGTCCAGTCGGCGGCCTACCCGCTGCTGCTGGCGCTCATGGGCGCCGCTGTCCTGGGTGGCGCATCGCTGCCCTGGGTCTTCGCGGCCGCGGCCGCCGTCGGGGCCAGCACCCCGCTCGTCTCCGGCACGGTCCGGGCGCTCTGGTCGCGGGTCGATGCCCGCGTCCGCCCCACGGCCTACGCGCTGGACGCGACCGCCACCGAACTGGTGTTCGTCGCCGGCCCCACGCTGGTCGCGGCGCTGACGTTCCTGACCCGGCCGGCGGTGGCCCTCGGCGTGGCCGGTGTGCTGGGCGTCCTCGGCGCGCTGGGGGTCGCCACGAGCGCACCGATGCGCGCCTGGCGTCCGGTGGTGCCGGAGCGCCGCCCATTGCTGTCGACCGTGACCGCGCCGGGCATGCCGCGCATCCTGCTGAGCGGCACCGCACTGATGTTCGGCGTCGGCGGGCTCGAGGTGGCGGTGCCGGCGTTCGCCGACGACGCCGGCTCGCCCGGCATGTCCGGCCTGCTGCTCGCCGTCTGGGCGCTGGGCTCGGCCGGGGGTGGCCTCTGGTTCGGCGCCCGCGTGGTCAGCGCCTCGCTGCCCCGCCAGTACCGCTGGTGCCTGCTGGGCGTGACGATCGGCCTCGCGCCGCTGGCGGCCATCTCCGACCCGTGGGTGCTGGGCGCCCTGCTCTTCCTGGGCGGGACGGCGATCGCGCCGACCCTCACCGTGCAGAGCTCGCTCGTCGGGTCGATCGCACCGGCGTCGGCGGTCACCGAGGCGTTCACCTGGCTGTCGACCGTGACCTTCGGGGCGTCGGCGATCGGCGCGGCGGTCGGCGGTGCGCTGATCGAGACCTCGGCCGGCGTGGCCGGCGCGCTGGTGATGGCCACCGGTGCCGCGGCGCTGGCCGTGGCGGTCACCCTCGTGCCCGGGCGGCGTCCTGACCTGCCGGTCGTCCCTCAGCGGGACGTCGTCCCGGCCTGAGCGACGGCGGCTCCCGACCCCGGTTGGGAGCCGCCCACACGCGCTGGTAACCTTTCCCCTCGGTGGTTCCGGGGCAACCCGGTCCCCGGGAGGCTTCGCCTAGTCCGGTCTATGGCGCCGCACTGCTAATGCGGTTTGGGTTCATCCCCATCCCGGGTTCAAATCCCGGAGCCTCCGCGCGACAACTGAACACGCACCACGCGCCCGTAGCTCAACGGATAGAGCATCTGACTACGGATCAGAAGGTTAGGGGTTCGAGTCCCTTCGGGCGCACGTCTGGTTGAGACAGCACCACGGCCCCGCACTCCTGGCGAGTGCGGGGCCGCAGTGTGTTCTGGGGTGTTTCAGGCCGGGGTGGCTCCGCCGTGCCGCGCGCCCAGGTCGGCGAAGACGTCGGCGTTGAGCCGGAAGGCCAGCGACACCTCGGCGATCACCCGCTCCTGCTCCGCCGCACTCCACGGTGCGGCGTCGAGCGCGGCCCGGTAGTCGTCCTTGAACGGCTTGGGCTTGGGGATCTGGTCGAACACGTAGAACTGCAGCCCGTCCTGCTCCAGGTCGAAGGTGCGGCCGACCAGCCGGCGGATGATCTGCCCGCCGGACAGGTCGCCGAGGTAGCGCAGGTAGTGGTGGGCCACCAGCCCGGCCGGCCAGTCGAAGGCCACCTCCCGCAACCGGGCCACGTACCGCTCGGTGGCCGGCAGGATCGCCAGCTCGCGCCGCCACTGCGGCCCCAGCAGGAAGGCGAGGTCCGCCTCCAGCGCGGGCAGCCGGACCAGCCCCGGGTGCAGGAACGGGCGCACCTCCGGGGAGTCGGCCTGGGCCTCGGCCGCCTCCTCCAGCACGGCGTAGACCGCGTGGCTCTGGCCGAGGAGGTCGGCGTAGGCGGTGCGGGGCAGCTCACCGGCGAGCAGTGCGGTGACGAACCCCGAGCCCTCCGCCGCGGTGTGGTCGGCCTGGGTCGCCTCCTTGAGCCGGGCGGCGAACCCGGGGGTGGCGGCGAGCGTGCGGGTCATCGGTGGGTCCCTCTGGTCGTCATCACGGGCGTGGAGCCGGCGGGGGAGTGATGGGGGCCTGGTCGGTGCGCGTCCGTCGGCGTCGACGTGGCCTCCACCATGCCGCGCCGACCGCCAGGAACACCAGCACGGACGTCGTCCGGCTGGCCGTGCGGCCCGGTTCAGCGGGGGCGCAGCACCGTCTTGGTCACCTGGCCGGCGGCGACCAGCACCCCGTCGACGCTCGCATCGGCACGCAGGAACGCCACCGACCGGCCCAGCCGCAGCAGCGTGCCGGTCAGCCGTACCTCTGCGCCCGGCTGCACCGCGCGCAGCAGCGAGCTCGTCGCGTCGTGCGTCACCGCGTTCTCACCCGGGCCGAGGTGGGGGAGCAGGTGCACGTAGGCGGCGACGTCCAGCAGGGCGGCCACCAGCCCGCCGTGCAGGACCCCGCCGTTGTTCAGGGCGGGGGGTCCGACCGGCAGCACCAGGCCGGCCGCGGGGTCGGCCGGGTCGGCCAGTCGCAGGCCGAGCCAGGCGTGCAGCGGGACGTCGAGCACGCCCTGGACCCGTTCGGTCAGCAGCTCCTGCGCAGCGGTCACCCGAGCGACCGTACGGCCCGGTTCCGGCGCTCCGCTCCGTGTGGGCGGCGGCATGACGAAGATGACGATCGCATTGAGATGTGCTCAGGGCGTGCATGGACCGGGGATCCGGGAGCACGGTGGAGAGCAACCCACCGTGGCCGGCGGGCAGGAGCCGGCTGCGCACGTCAGGAAGAGGTGCAGGTCATCGCCGGAGCAGGACGGCCCCCCGGTGGCCAGCCCTGGCTGTTGCCCGCTGCGGAACCGGTCTCCACCCGGTCGCGCGGCCGCACTGTCCTCATGCTCCGCCTGGTGGTCGCCCTCGTGCTCGCCGGCGGGCTGGTCGCCGGGGTCGTCGCGCCCTGGATCGGCGGGGCCAGCGCGCTGGCCCAGCGGGGAGCCGACCTCGTCCGTCCCCTCGAGACCGCCGCCGTCGACACCCGGCTGCCCGGCAACACGCGCGTCCTCGCCGCGGACGGCTCGCTGATCACCGAGTTCTACACGCACAACCGGCGCCCCCTCACCGGCGAGCAGATCGCCCCGGTGATGAAGGACGCGCTGATCGCCATCGAGGACGCCCGGTTCCGTGACCACCCGGGCGTGGACTCCCGTGGGCTGCTGCGTGCCCTGGCGCGCAACATCGCCGCCGGCGAGGTCGCCGAGGGCGGCTCGACGATCACCCAGCAGCTGGTCAAGCAGTTGCGGCTGCAGACCGCCGAGGACGCCGACGGGCGGGCCGCCGCCACGGCCGACACGGTCGGGCGCAAGCTGCGGGAGGCGCAGATCGCCCTGGCGGTGGAGGAGCAGTACTCCAAGGAGGAGATCCTCACCCGCTACCTGAACACCGTCTACTTCGGGAACGGCGCCTACGGGGTCGCCGCCGCCGCGCAGCGCTACTTCGCCACCACCGCCGACCAGCTGACCCCCGCCCAGGCCGCGATGCTGGCCGGGCTGGTCCGCAGCCCGGCCTACTACGACCCGGTGACCGCGCCGGAGCCGACGAAGCAGCGCCGGGACCTCGTGCTGCGCCGGATGGCCGAGGTCGGCCTGCTCGACCAGGCCGCCGCGGACGCCGCCCGGGCCGAGCCGCTCGGCGTCGTCGACGGGGGCAGCGCCCCCAACGGGTGCACCGAGGCGACCATCGGCGGCTTCTTCTGCGGCCACCTGCTGAAGGTGCTCGCCGAGCAGTACGGCCTGACCACCGAGCAGCTGCAGGCCGGTGGGCTGACCGTGCAGACCACGCTGGACCCGGCGCTGCAGCGAGCCGGGGACGCCGCCGTGGTGCAGACCCTGGCACCGGAGGACCCGCGCGCCGCCGTCTACGTGAACGTCGAGCCCGGCACCGGCCGGGTGCTGGCCATGTCGGTCAACCGCCGGTACGGGCTCGACCCGGCCGACCCCGCGCAGACCACGTTCGACCTCCCGGCCGCCGCCGGTCAGGGCGCCGGCTCGACGTACAAGGTGTTCACCGCCGCGGCCGCGCTGGAGCAGGGCTTCGGGCTGGACTTCGAGCTGTCGACGCCGGACCCCTACGTCTCCAGCGTCTACCGCGACGGGGACGGTCCCTACGACGTCGAGAACGCCGGCAACTACCCGCGCCGGCTGGACATGGAGCAGGCCCTCTACCGCTCCTCCAACACCTACTTCCTCGCCCTCGAGGACGCCCTGGGCAGCGTCGAGGCGCCGGTCCGGGTCGCCCAGCGGCTGGGGTTGTCCAGCCTCGACCCGATCGCCGACCAGATCGTCGCGGAGAACCGTGGCTCGTTCACCTTCGGCGCCGAGCCGACCAGCCCGCTGGCCCTGGCCAACGCCTACGCCACCCTCGCCGCCCGGGGCACGCACTGCGAGCCGCGGCTGGTCGAGGCCGTTCTCGACCGGTCCGGCGAGCCGCTGACCGGGCCGGACGGCCAGCCGCTGGTCGGTGCGCCGCAGTGCACCCCGGAGGTCATCGCGCCGGGGATCGCCGACACGCTCAACCACGCGCTGCGCAAGGACGTCGAGCCGGGCCACCCGGGGCAGACCGGTCGCCGGGCCTTCGTCCCCGGCCACCAGATCGCCGGCAAGACGGGGACCAGCCAGGGCAACTACTCGGTCACCTTCGTCGGCTACACCCCGCAGTTCGCGGCGAGCGTGATGGTCTACGACCCGGTCCGCAACCAGGACGTCGGCGGGTTCGGTGGCGGCAAGGCGGCCACCATCTGGCACGACGCGCTGGCGCCGGTGCTCACCGGCCGGCCGGTCGCGGCCTTCCCGCCGCCGGACCCGCAGTACGTGCGCAGCGAGCGCGCCACCGTGCCGGGCGGGTGCGTGGGCGCCTGGGCGGACGGGTGCAGCGGGCTGCTGGCCGAGCGCGGCCTGGAGGTCGTCCGGGTGGTCGTGGACGGCGCCCGGCCCGCCGGCCGGGTGGTGGGGCTGACCCCGTCGGGCGGCCGGTCCGTCCCGCCGGGTGGCCAGGTCAGGATGTTCGTCAGCAACGGGGCCGACTACGCGCCGCCCCCGCCGCCGCCACCGGTGCGCACGCCCGCACCCCGCCCCGAGCCGACGCCGGAGCCGGCTCCCGCACCCGTGCCCAGCCCGGCACCGGAGCCGAGCCCTGAGCCCGCCCCGGAGCCGGTTCCCGCGCCGGAGCCGACGCCTGTGCCGGAGCCGACCCCGGTGCCGGAGCCGACCCCCGTGCCGGAGCCGACCCCCGGGCCCGAGCCCACCCCGGTGCCGGAGCCGACCCCCGGGCCCGAGCCAACTCCTGGACCGGACCAGACCCCTGCGCCGGAGCCTGTTCCCGAGCCGACCCCGGACCCTGCTCCGGTGCCTGAGCCGGAACCCGCTCCCGAGCCGGCACCTCAGCCGGAGCCCGCACCGGCCCCTCAGCCGGAGCCCGCACCGGAGCCGGCACCTCAGCCGGAACCCGCACCTCAGCCGGAGCCCGCTCCGGAGCCCGCCCCCCAGTCGGAGCCGGCACCTCAGCCGGAGCCCGCACCGGAACCGGCGCCTCAGCCCTGACCTGCGCACCAGTCGGAGCCGGGCCGGCCGGCTGACGGCGGAGCGACGTGTGGTGGGCGGGAGGCCGGTCCTGACGGTCTGGCCGCGTTGGTCGGTCTCTCCAGCAGTGGAGAGCCAGTAGTAGCCGGCTCTCCCGCCCGCACCAACTGTGACCCACGGCACAATCGGACGTCAAGAGGCTGGCGGTGAGCCCCCGTCGCCACGCGGCACCACCAGCACCGGCACGGTGGCGGCGCGCAGGATCTTCGTCGCCGTCGAGCCGAGGAACACCCGCCCCGCCGGCCCGAGCCGCGAGGACCCGATGACCAGCACGTCGCCGGGGGCCCAGGTCACGGCGGCCACCGCCCCCGCCCAGCCGGCGCCGTGGCCCTGCACGGTCTCCGGGGTGGCGTCGGGCCCGGGCCAGTCCGCGACGACGTCGTCCAGCGAGCCCTGCACCCGACCGGCCCACTCCTCGCTGACCACCTGCTCCAGCGGGAGGCCGGTCTCCGAGGGCAGCAGGGCGGCGCGTTCGGGCACGAAGGTCGCCAGCCGGACCGGCACGCCCCAACGGCCGGCGAGGACGCGGGTGGCCGCGAGCGCGTCGGTGGAGCGGGCGGCGTCGGCCCACGTGCAGGTGAGCCGGGTGGGCTCCGCCGGCGCCGACCACGCCCGCGGGGCCAGCGCCAGGGGCACCGGCGAGCTGTGCAGCAGCGGTTCGGCGACCGAGCCGGCCGCGAACCGACCTTCCGGCGCCTCGGTCGCGGCGCCGAGCACCAGGACCCGTGCCTTGTACCGGTGGGCCGCCTCCACCAGCCCGGCGGGCACCGAGGACGCCGGGACGACGGCGGTGCGGACGTCCTCGACGCCCGCGGCACGCAGCGCGGTGAGCGCCTCCGCGTGCCGGGTGGCGGTCAGGGCGGCCCGCCACTGCCGGTACTCGTGGTCCAGTCGGGAGATGGTCCCGTCCGGCGGGTCGAGCGGCACGACCGTCGTCACGACGACCGGGGAGCCCTCCGCACCGGCCAGCCCAGCGGCCAGCCGGAGTGCGGCGTCGTCCCCGCCGCTGTGCTCGGCGGCCTCCCAGCCCAGCAGGACGGTCATCGGACGCCGGGCTGCGGGGAAGCGGTCACGATCCGCACTGTCCCCCGTGTGCGCCGCCCTGACCACCCCGGACGGTCATCTCGTCCCGGCGGGCGTCAGGGGCGGCGGCGCAGGACCTCCCGGGAGAGCTGGTCGACGGCGGTGTGCCCGGTGAGCCCCAGCGTCAGGTCGAACTCGCCGAGCACGTCCTCGACCACCTGCCGGACGCCGTCCTCGCCGGCCACCCCCAGGCCCCACGCGTAGGGCCGCCCCAGCAGCACCGCCCGCGCGCCCAGGGCGACGGCCACCAGCACGTCGGCGCCGCTGCGCACCCCGCTGTCGAACAGCACCGGCACCCGGTCGGCGACGGCGTCCACGACGTCGGGCAGCGCGTCCAGGGCGGCGATCGAGCGGTCGACCTGCCGCCCGCCGTGGGTGCTGACCACCACCCCGTCGACGCCCTCCTCGACCGCCCGCCGGGCGTCGTCCGGGTGCAGGACGCCCTTGAGCACGATCGGCAGCCGGGTGCGCTCGCGCAGCCAGGCCAGGTCGGCCCAGGTGATCGACGGGCGGGAGTAGATGGACAGGAAGGTCTCGACGGCGGCCCGGGGGAGCGGGGACCGCAGGTTCTCCACCAGCGGGCCGGGCCAGGCGCGGGCCATCCCGACCAGCGCCCGGACCGCGGCGAGATTCGGTCGCGGCTGGGGGTCCCGCGGTGCGCCGGCCGCCGCGGCCCGCTCCTCGACCAGCCGGCGGAACACCGGGTCGGAGGTGTACTGCGCGATGCCCTTGCCCAGCGCGAACGGCAGGTGGCCGAGGTCCAGGTCGCGCGGGCGCCAGCCGAGCATCGTGGTGTCCAGCGTGACCACGACGGCGTCGCAGCCGGTGGCCTCGGCCCGACCCAGCAGGCTCTCCACCAGCTCGTCGGAGGTGGACCAGTACAGCTGCATCCACCGCGGGCTGTCGCCCATCGCCGCTGCGGTGGTCTCCATCGGCACCGAGGCCTGGTTGGAGAAGACCATCGGCACCCCGACCGCCGCCGCGGCCCGGGCGACGGCGAGGTCGCCCTCCGGGTGCACCAGCTCGAGCGCACCCACCGGCCCGAGCAGCACGGGAGCGGGGATCCGGCGTCCGAACAGCTCGACCGAGGTGTCGCGGCGGCTGACGTCGCGCAGCACCCGGGGCACCACGGACCAGTGGTCGAACGCCGTCCGGTCGGCCCGTTGGGTGGCCTCGTCGCCGGCGCCGCCCGCGACGTAGCCGTAGGCCCGGGCGTCCAGCCGGCGCTTCGCCTCCCGGGCCAGCGCCCGGTACACGGTGGGCACCCGGGGGTGCCTGCCGTAGACGCCCGCCCGGTAGACCACGTCCTGCCGCCGCCGCCCGGTCCCTGCCGCTGAGGTCATCAGCTCACCGTAGTGACCGAGGTCTCCCCGCCGGCCCCGGCACCGCCACCGGCGGGACCAGGCGCTGGTGGCGGCCGCGCGCGGGTCGACCCGCCCGGTCGACACGCCCGTGGCGACACGCCAGTGGGACGGGAGTGACGGGTGTGGCGGACTCGCAGCTGGTCAGCGCCGCGGGGCATGGTGGAGGCAGTTGCTGGGCAGGACGACTGCACGTCGCAGAGCAGTCGTCCACCGGGCGCTGGAGAACGGGGGACCGCCGTGCCGCTGACGCGCCCGGTCGCCCGCCCGGCGCTGACCGCCGGCCTCGCGCTCGGCGCGATCCTGGTGGCCGGGGTCGCCGCGGCCGGTCCAGCCGCTGCGCTGGAGGACCCGCGGCGCCCGACCGCGTCGGTCACCCACGGCCCCAGCTGCGGCCCGGCCGTCGTCCGGGTCCAGGTCACCAACGGCACCGAGCCGCACCGGGTCGCCCTGGTCTTCGACGGGGTCGAGCAGCAGGACGTCGCCGACCTCGACCCCGGCGAGCAGGTGGAGCTGACCAGCGAGGACGTCGACTGGGGCGTCACCGTCGAGGTGTCGGTGACGGTCGCGGACCCGGACGGGACGGTGGAGCAGCCGCTGCACTTCCAGACCTACACGCGGCCGAGCGAGGAGGACTGCGCGGCGGTCATGCCGCCGCCCACCCCGGTGACGCCGACCCCGACGTCGGATCCGTCGACGCCGACCGCCACCCCGGGGCCGTCGACGCCACCTCCGTCGAGCCCCCCTCCCTCGACCCCCGAGCCCTCGACCCCTGAGCCCTCGACCCCCGAGCCCTCCACTCCTGAGCCCTCGACGGCCGAGCCGTCGACCCCTGCGCCGTCCAGCACGACGCCCCCTCCCGTGCCGGCCAGCCCGACGCCGGCCCCCGTGTCGTCCAGCACGACGCAGTGGCCCAGGACCCCGTCCCTGCCCGCGACGCCGCTGCCCACCGCAGCGGACCGCACCACGTCGGCACCCACGGCCTCCAGCGGTGCGCCGTCGAGCACGTCCTCGACGGAGGCCGACGCCGGGTCCGGTGGCCCGTCCCGTTCCAGCGGTGACGCGAGCTGGTCCCCGGTGGCGTCGGTGTCGCCGGGCGGGGTGGTGACCGTGCGGGCCAGCGGCTTCCTGCCGGGTGAGCCGGTCGAGGTCCGCCTGGCCGGCGACGGGGAGCTGCTCAGCACCGTCACCGCGGCGGCCGACGGCAGCGTCGAGGCGGTCGTCCAGATCCCGCGCGGTGTCGCGCTGGGTGAGGCCACGCTGGAGTTCGTCGGCGGCGAGTCCGCGGCGACCGCCGAGGTCGACCTGGAGGTGGCCGCCCGCGCCGCGCCGGTGACCGAGCAGACCGGCCAACCGGTGGTGCTCGCCGCCGGGCTGGCCCTGCTCACCGCGGCCGGCGCGATCGGGCTGGTGGGTGTGCGCCGGTCGGGGAGCGGGCACCCCGGGGGGCGACGGTGAGCGGGCAGTCCGGTGGACGGCACCGGGACGAGCGCTGCGAAGGAGACGTGGACCCACCGATGGACCAGCCTGCGGACCGGCTGCACGACGGCGCACCACCGCGGGGGGTGCCCCGGGACGTGCGGGGCCTGGCCGCCGCCGGACCGAGCGCGCCGGAGACCTGGCTGCGGATCGTCCAGGTGCACGACCGGATCACCCGGCGGGTCGACTCGGCGCTGCACCGCCAGCACGGGTTGTCGCTCACCGGATTCGAGGTGCTGCGCCGTGTGGCCGAGTCCCCGGCGGAGCACGCCTCGATGGGCGACCTGGCCGAGGCGGTCGGCCTCTCCCGGCCGGGGATCACCAGCACCGTCAACCGCCTCGTCGAGGACGGGCTGGTCACCCGCGAGCGACTGGACGGCGACCGGCGGCTGCTGCACGCCCGGCTGACCGACACCGGCCGGGACCGCGTCCGCGCGGCCATGTCCACCCACGACGACCTGGTCGCCCACCTGCTGACGATGCTCGGCGACGACGCCGCCGTGGTCACCGATGCGCTCGCCCGGGTGTCCTCCGCGACCCGTCGCCCGCGCTGAACGAGGGCCCCGCCGCCCACCCCGGCCGCCGCCCGTCGTCCCTGCTGCTCACCCTGACCGGGTCCGCCACGTCCGGGTGGACGGCCGGACAACTTAAAGCCCGTAGTGTTTCGGAGACGATCTTCGGGGCACGATTCCGGACATGTCCGGTGCCCTCTGCAACTGCACGGTCGTCGTACCGACGATCGGACGGCCGTCGCTGGGCGTTCTCCTCGACGCCCTGGCCGACGCCACCGGCCCGCGTCCGGCCGAGATCGTGCTGGTCGACGACCGGCCCAGCGGCGAACCGCTGCGCCCGGAACGCCCGGGCCTGCCCCCGGTCCGGGTGGTGCGCACCGGCGGTGGCGGGCCGGCGGTGGCCCGCAACCTGGGCTGGCGCACCGCGCGCACCGAGTGGATCGCCTTCCTGGACGACGACGTCGTCCCCGACCACGACTGGTTCGCCCGGCTCGCCGATGACCTCGCCGCCCTGCCCGCCGACGCGGCCGGCACCCAGGGCCGGGTGCGGGTCCCGCTGCCGGACGACCGCCGCCCCACCGACTGGGAGCGCGGCACCGCGGGGCTGGCCACCAGCAGCTGGATCACCGCAGACCTGGCCTACCGCCGGTCCGCACTGGCCGCGGTCGGCGGGTTCGACGAGCGCTTCCCCCGGGCCTTCCGGGAGGACTCCGACCTGGCGCTGCGGATCATGGACACCGGGTCGGCGCTGACCCGTGGCGAGCGGTGGATCACCCACCCGGTCCGACCGACCGACCGCTGGGTGTCCGCCCGGGTGCAGGCCGGCAACGCCGACGACGTCCTCATGCGCCGGCTGCACGGGCCGACCTGGCGGGCGCGCGCCGACGCCGCCGTCGGCCGCCGTCCCCGCCACCTGGCCGTCACGGCGGCGGCGGTGGCCGCCCTCGGGCTGGCCGCCGCGGGGCGGCCGCGCGCCGCGGCGCTCGCGGCCCTGGGCTGGGCCGCCGGCACCGCCGAGTTCGCCTGGGCGCGGATCGCCCCCGGGCCACGGGACCGCGCCGAGGTCACCACCATGCTCGCCAGCAGCGCGCTGATCCCGCCGCTGGCCAGCTGGCACTTCCTGCGCGGCGCCCTGCAGCACCGCACCGTGATCCCGTGGCGCGGCCTGCCCGACCTGGTCCTCTTCGACCGCGACGGCACGCTGGTGCACGACGTGCCCTACAACGGCGACCCGGCCCAGGTGCGCCCGGTCGACGGCGCCCGCGAGGTGCTGGACGCCCTCCGCGCGCGCGGCGTGCGGATCGGCCTGGTCACCAACCAGTCCGGCGTGGGCCGGGGGCTGATCACCCGGGCGCAGGCCGATGCGGTCAACGCCCGCGTCGCCGAGCTGCTCGGCCCCTTCGACACCGTCCAGGTGTGCGCGCACGCGCCCGAGGACGGCTGCGACTGCCGCAAGCCGGCTCCCGGCATGGTCAAGGCCGCCTGCGCCGAGCTCGACGTCGACCCGTCCCGCGTCGTCGTCATCGGTGACATCGGTGCCGACGTCGAGGCCGCCACCGCGGCCGGTGCCGCCTCGGTCCTGGTGCCGACGACGGTCACCCGCCCCGCCGAGGTCACCGCCGCGGCACACCGGGCGCCCACCCTGGTCGACGCGGTCGAGGACGTGCTGGCAGGCGCCTGGTGACGCGCACCGTCCTGGTCGCCCGGCTGGACAACGCCGGCGACGTGCTGCTGCAGGGCCCGCTGGTGCGCGCCGTGGCCGCCGGCGCCGACCGGGTGGTCTTCCTGGCCAGCCCGCAGGGCACGGCGGCGGCCGAGCTGCTGCCCGGCATCGACGACGTGCTGACCTGGCACTGCCCGTGGATCGACGGCTCGCCGCAGCCGGTGGACGCCGAGGACATCGCCGCGCTCGCCGACCGGGTCCGCGCCCTCGGCGTCGAGGAGGCGGTGGTGAGCACCAGCTTCCACCAGTCGCCGCTGCCGCTGGCCCTGGTGCTGCGCACCGCGGGCGTGCGGCGGATCTCCGCGATCAGCGTCGACTACCCCGGCTCGCTGCTCGACGTCCGGCACCGGGTGGAGGACGACCTGCCGGAGCCGGAACGGGCGCTCTCACTGGCCCGCGCCGCCGGCTTCGAGCTGCCGGCCGGGGACGACGGGAAGCTCGCCGTGCGCCGTCCGCTGCCGGCCACCGGCCAGGAGCCGGGCTACGTCGTCCTGCACCCCGGTGCCTCGGTGCCCGCGCGGGCCTGGCCGGTCGAGCGCTGTGCCGAGGCGGTCGAGGCGCTCACCGACGCCGGCCGGCGGGTGCTGGTCACCGGCGGGCCGGGGGAGCGGGCGCTGACCGCGGCCGTCGCCGGCCGGCGCGGCACCGACCTCGGCGGGGCCACCACGCTGGCCGAGATGGCCGCGCTGCTCGACGGTGCGGCCGCCGTCGTCGTCGGCAACACCGGCCCGGCGCACCTGGCCGCCGCCGTCGGCACGCCCGTCGTCTCCCTCTTCTCCCCGGTCGTCCCGGCCGTGCGGTGGGCGCCCTACGGTGTGCCCACCGTGCTGCTCGGCGACCAGTCCGCCCCGTGCCGCGACACCCGGGCCCGCGAGTGCCCGGTGCCCGGTCATCCCTGTCTGACGTCGGTGAGCCCAGCCGACGTCGTCGCCGCCGTCGACAAGGTGGTCGCACCATGAACGTCCTGCTCTGGCACGTGCACGGCTCCTGGACGACGTCGTTCGTCCAGGGCACCCACGACTACCTGCTCCCGGTGACCCCGGATCGCGGCCCCGACGGCCTGGGCCGCGCCCGCACCTGGGAGTGGCCCGCGTCGGCCCGCGAGGTCACCCCCGACCAGCTGCGCGACGAGGACGTCGACGTCGTCGTGCTGCAGCGCACCCGCGACCTCGAGCTGGTCCGCGAGTGGCTCGGCCGCGAGCCCGGCCGCGACCTCCCGGCCGTCTTCCTGGAGCACAACGCCCCCGACGGGGCGGTGCCGAACACCCGGCACCCGCTGGCCGACCAGCGCGAGATCCCGATCGCCCACGTCACCTTCTTCAACCAGCTCTTCTACGACAACGGCAGCGCCCCGACGACGGTCATCGAGCACGGCATCGTCGACCCGGGCGAGCGGTACACCGGCGAGCTGGCCCGCGCCGGCGTGGTGGTCAACGAGCCGGTCCGCCGGGGCCGGTACACCGGCGGCGACCTGCTGCCGCTGCTGTCCGCGGCCGCGCCGCTGGACGTGTTCGGGATGGGCCTGGCCGGGCTGCACGAGCGCTACGGGCTGGACCCGGACCGGGTGGGCCTGTACGACGACCCGCCGCAGGCCGCCATGCACGACGAGCTCGCCCGCCGCCGGGTCTACGTGCACCCGGTGCGCTGGACCTCCCTGGGACTGTCGCTGCTGGAGGCGATGCACCTGGGCATGCCGGTCGTCGGGCTGGCCACGACCGAGGCCGTCGAGGCGGTGCCGGCCGAGGCCGGGGTGCTCTCCACCCGGCCCGAGCGGCTGGCCGAGGCGGTCCGGCACTTCGTCGCCGAGCCGGACGCCGCCCGGCTGGCCGGCAAGGCCGCCCGCGCCGCGGCGCTGGAGCGGTACGGGCTGGACCGCTTCCTGGCCGACTGGGACACGCTGCTGAGCGAGGTGACCCGATGAGGATCGACCTGGTGAGCGAGCACGCCTCGCCGCTGGCCGCGATCGGCGGCGTCGACGCCGGCGGGCAGAACGTGCACGTGGCGGCGCTCGCCGCCGGCCTGGCCCAGCGTGGGCACCAGGTCACCGTGCACACCCGCCGGGACGACGCCGCGCTGCCCGACCGGGTGACCACGGCGGACGGCTACGACGTCGCGCACGTCGCCGCCGGGCCCGCCCGGGTCGTGCCCAAGGACGAGCTGCTCCAGCACATGGCGACCTTCGCCGACGTGCTGCGCGCCGAGTGGTCGACGACCCGGCCCGACGTCGTGCACGCGCACTTCTGGATGAGCGGCCTGGCCTCGGTGCAGGCCGCGTCCGGCCTCGGCATCCCGGTGCTGCAGACCTTCCACGCGCTCGGCTCGGTCAAGCGCCGGCACCAGGGCGACGCCGACACCTCGCCCGAGCAGCGGATCGACCTGGAACGCGGGCTGTGCGCCGACGTCGACCACGTGGTCGCCACCTGCAGCGACGAGGTGTTCGAGCTGCGCCGGCTCGGGCTGCCCAGCGACCGGGTGTCGATCGTGCCGTGCGGCGTGGACACCGACGAGTTCACGCCGGACGGGCCGGTCGCGCCGCGCTCCGGCCGTCCCCGGCTGCTGGTGCTGGGCCGGCTGGTCGAGCGGAAGGGCCAGGAGGACGCCGTCCGGGCGCTGGCCGCCGTCCCCGACGCCGAGCTGGTCGTCGTGGGCGGCCCGCCGACCGACGAGCTGGACACCGACCCGGAGGTCTGCCGGCTGCGGGCCGTCGCCGCGGAGCTGGGGGTCGCCGACCGGCTGGTCTTCACCGGCGCGGTGTCCCGGGCCGACGTGCCGGGCTGGATCCGCTCGGCCGACGTCGTCCTGGCGGTGCCCTGGTACGAGCCCTTCGGCATCACCCCGCTGGAGGCGATGGCCTGCGGCCGGCCGGTCGTGGCCACCGCCGTCGGCGGGCTGGTCGACACCGTCGCCGACGGCGTGACCGGCGACCTCGTCCCAGCACGTGACCCCGACGCCCTCGGGCAGGCGCTGGCCGCCCTGCTCGCCGACGACGAGCGGCGGGTCGCCTACGGCGCCGCCGGCGTCACCCGGGCCCGGACCCGCTACCGCTGGTCCCGGGTCGTCGCCGACACCGACGCCGTGTACCGGCAGGTGGTTTCCGCCCGGACCCCGGTGGAGGCCGCCCGATGAACCCCCTCGCTGGAAGGACCGTCATGAGCACCGCACCCTCCTCCGACCTCGAGGTCGTCTCGCCCGACACCTGCACGCACCTCACCGGGCACGACCACGTCGCCTCGCTGCGCACCGCGCTGCGCGGCCTCGACGAGCAGGTCGAGACGCTGGACCGCTGGGGCCGGCTGCTCGCCGACGTGCTGACCGGGCCGTCCCGCGGCCGGCTGCTGGCCGCCGGGAACGGCGGCAGCGCGGCGCAGGCGCAGCACCTCACCGCCGAGCTGGTCGGCCGCTACCGCGCCGACCGCCCGCCGTTCTCCGCGATCTGCCTGACCGCCGAGACCTCGTCGCTGACGGCGATCGCCAACGACTACCCGGCCGACGAGCTGTTCGCCCGGCAGGTCGAGGCACACGGCCGGGACGGCGACGTGCTGGTGCTGCTGTCGACCAGCGGCCGCAGCCCCAACGCGGTCGCCGCGGCCCGCCGGGCCCGCGAGTGCGGGATCACCGTGCTGGCGATGACCGGCCCGGCGCCCAACCCGCTGGCCGCCGTCGCCGACGAGACGGTCGCCGTCGACTCGCCGTGGACCGCGACGGTGCAGGAGTGCCACCTCGTCGCGCTGCACCTGCTGTGCGCCGCCTTCGACGCCGCCGTGCTCGCCGACTCGCCCCGGATCTCCACCCGCAGCCACGTCGAGGTGGTCTCGTGACCCGCGGGGTCTCCCGGCCGATCGTCGTGGTCGGTGACGCCCTGCTGGACGTCGACCTCGTCGGGACGGCGTCCCGGTTGACCCCCGACGCCCCGGTGCCGGTGGTCGAGGACGTCGAGACCCGCGAACGCCCGGGCGGGGCCGCACTGGCCGCCGTGCTCGCCGCACGGTCCGCCGGCGGCCGGGAGGTCGTGCTGGTCACCCCGCTCGCCGACGACGAGGGCGCCGCCCGGCTGCGCGCCCTGCTCGACGGCCGGGTCCGGCTGATCGAGATCCCGGCCAGCAGCACCACCCCGGTCAAGCAGCGGATCCGGGTCGGTGACCACTCCGTCGCCCGGCTGGACAGCGGGGGAGCGGTCGCCACCTTCGGCGCGCTCCCGGCCGCCGCCGCGACGGCGATCGGGGACGCCGCCGCCGTGCTGGTCGCCGACTACGGCCGCGGCACGACGTCGGCCCCCGACGTGCGGGCCGCGCTCTCCGCCGCCTCGGGCCCGGTGGTCTGGGACCCGCACCCCCGCGGCGCGGAGCCGGTGCCCTCGACCCGCCTGGTCACCCCCAACGGTGCCGAGGCGACCCGGGCAGCCGGCCTGGACGTGACCGGCGAGGGGCTCGCCGCGGTCGGCGCCCGGGCGGAGGCGCTCATCGCGCACTGGGGGGTCGGCGCCGTCGCGATCACCCTCGGTGCCCGCGGCGCCCTGCTCTCCTACGGCGAGGGCGCGCCGATGGTCGTCCCCGCCACCCCGGTCACCGGCGGTGACCCGTGCGGCGCCGGTGACGCCTTCGCCGCCGCGGTCACCGTGGCCCTGGCCGGTGGCGCGGTCACCGGCGAGGCGGTCACCGCCGCGGTCGCCGCGGCCGGGGCGTTCGTCGCCCGCGGCGGGGCCACCGCCTGGGACGCGGAGCCGGCCGTCGCGGACCCCGACACCGACGCGCCCCGCCCGGCGCCCCGGCTGGCCGCGGTGCTGGACCGGGTGCGCGCGGCCGGGGGCACCGTCGTGGCCACCGGCGGCTGCTTCGACCTGCTGCACGCCGGGCACGTCGCCACCCTGCAGGCCGCCCGCGGGCTCGGCGACTGCCTGGTGGTCTGCATCAACTCCGACGACTCGGTGCGCCGGCTCAAGGGCCCGACCCGCCCGCTGGTCACCGCTCCCGACCGGGCGCGGGTGCTGGAGGCGCTGGAGTTCGTGGACGCCGTCGTCGTCTTCGACGAGGACACCCCGGCGCAGGTGCTCGAGCAGGTGCGCCCGGACGTGTGGGCCAAGGGCGGTGACTACGCCGGCGCGGACCTCCCGGAGGCCGCGGTGCTGCAGACGTGGGGCGGGCAGGCCGTCGTCCTGCCCTACCTGGACGGCCACTCGACCACCGCCCTGGTCGAGCGCTCCCGCGTCTGGTGACCGACCCCACGCCGACAGAGATGGCCATTCCTGTCGACGGGCAGCCGGTGGCGGTGGTGTTGCGGCCGCTGGGGTTGGGGGACCTGCTCACCGGGGTGCCGGCGATCCGCGGCATCCGGGCCGCGGTGCCCGACCACCGGCTGGTGCTGGCCACCACCCGGGCGCTGGAGCCGCTGGCCGCGCTGATCGACGCCGTCGACGAGGTGCTGCCCGCCGTCGAGCTCGAGCCGCTGGACTGGGCCGGCCCGCCGCCGGAGCTCGCCGTCGACCTGCACGGCAAGGGCCCCGCCTCGCACGTCGTGGTGGCCGGCCTGCGCCCGCAGCGGCTGCTCACCTTCGACAGCCCCGGCTACCCCGGGCCGACCTGGTACGCCGACGAGCACGAGGTGCGCCGCTGGTGCCGGCTGGTCTCCGAGGGGCTGGGCGTCGACTGCGATCCGGACGCCCTGGACCTCACCGTCCCGGACGTCGAGCCGCCGGTGCGGGACGTCGCGGTCGTGCACCCGGGGGCGGCGTTCCCGGGCCGGCGCTGGCCGGCGGAGCGGTTCGCCGCCGTGGCCCGGCACCTGGCCGCCCAGGGGCTGCAGGTCGCGATCACGGGCGGCCCGGCCGAGCGGGAGCTCGCCCTGGCCGTGGCCGCGCAGGCCGGGCTGGGGGACGGCGCCGTGCTGGCCGGCCGGACGACGTCCCTCGAACTGGCCGCCGTGGTCGCCGCCGCCCGGGTGGTGGTCTGCGGGGACACCGGGGTGGCCCACCTGGCGACCGCCTACCGCCGTCCGTCCGTGGTGCTCTTCGGCCCGGTGTCACCGGCGCTGTGGGGGCCGCCGCCCCGCGCCCAGCACGTCGTCTGCTGGTACGGCGACGGCACCGGTGACCCCTGGGGGACGACGCTGGACCCCGCCCTGGCCACGGTCACCGTCGACGAGGTCACCACAGCCCTCGACGCCCTCCTCGCCCGCACCTGATCCGGCCCCTCTGCAGGGTGGGGGCAGAGGGGTCCTTCTTCAGCCGCGGCGGCGGATGGCGTCGAACAGCACGCCCTGCAGGTCCTCGGGGTCCAGTGCCTGGTAGGCCGCACCGCCGGTCGCCTCGCCGATCTGCTCCAGCGCGGCGAGGTCGGCGTCGGGGCCCAGCGCGATCCCGATGACCTTCACCGGGCGCTCCGGGTCGGCCTCGGCGCGCAGGGTGTCCAGCAGGGCGGGCAACTCGATGGCCGCCGCGTCGTCGTCGTCGGTCCCGTCGGTGATGAGGACGACGCTGTTCACCGCGTTCGGGTCGTAGGCCTCCCGCGCGGTGCGGACGGCGGCGAGGGTCGTGTCGTACAGCCCGGTGCCGCCGGGGGCGAGCAGGTTGGGCAGGGTGTCGAGCTGCTCGTCGACCAGCTCCCGCTGCGTCCGGCCACCGGCGTCGGCCCCGAGGGCGCGCAGCGGGGCCAGCTCGACCCAGTCGCGCTCGCCGTCGAGCTGGTAGGCGAAGCCCCAGACGCCGCCGGAGTAGGAGTCCGGCAGCAGGGTGAGTGCGCTCTTGGTGGCGTCGCGAGCCAGGGTGGCGCGGGTGCCGTCGCCGGCCGGGGCGTTCATCGAGGTGGAGACGTCGATGACGGTGAGCAGCCGGGACGGGGTGGCCAGGCTGGACAGCCGGCCGAGCAGGGCCTGCACCGCGGCGGCGTCCAGCTCCAGCGCCTCCGGCGCCTCTGCCTGCACACCGGTGCCGGGGCCGGCGCCCTCGGGCGCGGTGCCGGCGGCGTCGCGGAAGCCGGCGGCCCGGGCCTGCTCGCCGGCCGAGGCGGCGGTCAGCGCGTCGACCACGGCGTCCACGGCCGCGGAGTCCTCCTCGGCTGAGGGCAGCCGCAGCACCGGGTAGTCCAGGGACGGAGAGCCCTCGCTCGGGTAGATCGCGACGAGGGAGTCGGAGCCGGCGGCGCGGTTGGCGGCCAGCACCTCCTGCTCGCTGACCGGCACCAGCGGTGCGTCGGCCCCGTTCTCGGTGCCGGTGGCCAGCGCGTCGGCGACGGTCGGCACGTCGCCCCGCCCGGCGGCCAGCACGGCCTCGACGACGGCGTTGTCGGCGTCCTCCCCACCGCCGAGCGACTGCCGGACGGCGGCCAGCACGGACAGCCCCTCGGCGCTGGCGGCCAGGTCGGGCACGGCCAGCGGTCGGCCGGTGGTCAGGGCCTCGCCCCAGCTGGGCGCATCGTCGGTCCAGCCCAGCTCGTCGGCGGCGGCGCGGCTGGTGGCGAGCACCAGCGGTGAGGTGGCCAGCGACCCGGCCACCTCGAGGTCGGCGCTGCTGGCGCGGGCGGCCCACAGCGAGGAGTCGGGCACCCACACCTGAGGGAGTGCGTCGGCGCCGAGGGAGCCCAGGGCGGCCAGCGTCTGCAGCGGCTCGGTGGCCTCGACGTCGGCCACGGCGCACGCGTCGCCGCCCAGCGGCAGCGGCTCGGCCAGCAGCTCCCGGACCAGCGTGTCGAGCTCGGGGGCCACGGTCACCCGGACGGTCTCGGGCTCGTCGCAACCGGCGGCCTCCGCCGTCCCGGTGTCCGGGCCGGTGGCCCACCAGGCGACGCCGGCGATCAGGGCCAGGGCGACCACGACCGCGAGCCCGGTGAGCAGGGCCGGTCGGCTGGCCGTCCCGGAACGGGCGGGAGTACGGGCGTGCCGCCCCATCTGGGTTCTCCGTCGTGTCTGGTTCCGTGCAGGCGCCCTGCGGTGACCGCGGGGCCGACGCGGGCATCGCGTCGTCTCGGCACTCTACCCAGTTCTGGGGGACAGACGGTCGGCGTTCAAGCCCACAGCGTTCGGCCGATCACGCTCCGTCGCCGGTGCGGCAGACCAGGTCAGCCGGCCCGGGCCGCGTCACCGCGCTGGGCGGCGAACCACTCCACCGTGCGCCGGAGCCCCTCCTCGGAGGGCACGCTGGGCTGCCAGCCGAGCACCTCGGTGGCCAGGGTGGTGTCCGGCCGGCGCACCTTGGGGTCGTCGACGGGGAGGTCGACGAAGCCGACCTCGGACGCCGACCCGGTGAGCCGGACGATCCAGCGGGCCAGCTCCAGCATCGACAGCTCGTCGGGGTTCCCGATGTTCATCGGGCCGGTCGCGGAGCTGAAGGCCAGCGCCAGGATGCCGCGCACCGTGTCGTCGACGTAGCAGATGGACCGCGTCTGGGAGCCGTCACCGGCGACGGTCAGCGGCCGCCCGGACAGCGCTTGGCCGACGAACGCGGGGATGGCCCGGCCGTCGTCGGCGCGCATCCGGGGGCCGTAGGTGTTGAAGATCCGCACGATCGCGGTGTCGATGCCCTGGGAGGTGCGGTAGGCGGTGGTGAGCGCCTCGCTGAAGCGCTTCGCCTCGTCGTAGACCCCGCGCGGACCCACCGGGTTGACGTTGCCCCAGTAGTCCTCGCGCTGGGGGTGCTGGAGCGGGTCGCCGTAGACCTCCGATGTGGAGGCCAGCAGGTACCGGGCGCCCTTTTCCTTGGCCAGGCCCAGCGTGTGCAGGGTGCCCAGGCTGCCGACCTTGAGGGTCTCGATCGGCATCTTCAGGTAGTCCAGCGGGCTGGCCGGGGAGGCGAAGTGCAGCACCAGGTCGACCGGTCCCGGCACGTGCACGTAGTCGGTGACGTCGCAGCGGACCAGCCGGAAGCCGGGGCGCTCCATCAGGTGCAGCACGTTCTGCGGGGAGCCGGTCAGGAAGTTGTCCAGGCAGACCACCTCGACGCCCCGGTCGAGCAGCTGCTCGCACAGGTGCGAGCCCAGGAACCCGGCACCCCCGGTCACCACTGCCCGGCGGATCTCCCGCGTGCTCCGCACTGCTCCCTGCACCGCCATCTGCCGCTCCCGTTCTGCCGAGCCCACGCCGTGCCCGGCGGGTCCCCGCGGCCCTACCCGGAGATCAACTCGCCGACACTTCGATGTCGAAGCGTCCTGGTGCCGGACGGCCGACGGGCCGCCGGCCTCCCGTGGGGAGACCGACGGCCCGTCGGTGGGACCCGTCCGCTGGACGAGGTCCGGGATCAGTCCATCACCGACTCCTCGTTCGGGATGCCGTTCTCCGGCACCTCGGCCGGCTCACCGTCGAAGTCCTCGATCGGTGCGTCGCCGATGTCGGTCAGCTGCACCGGCTCGACCTGCTCGGTGGTGTCACCGGTGATCCGGCTGATCGACATGCCGGCGGTGCCCATGTGGCTCTCCTCGGAGTAGCGGAACGGTGCGAGCACCGGCCCCTCCCAGTCGCCGCCGGCGATCTCGATGGCCTCGATCAGGTCGTCGCGCGTCGGGTTCTGGCCGGCCGCCTGCAGGGCCTGCACGGTGGTGTAGGCCTGCGCCATGCCGTAGATCCGGTAGTTGGTCAGCTCACCGTCGCCGCCGCACTCGTCCCAGATCCGCTGGAACTCCTGCACCCACGGGTTGTCCGGCTCGTCGACCGTCGGCAGGTAGTCGGTGGTCAGCGCGCCGTCGAGCAGGCTGGCGTCGCTCACCGTGCCCTGCGAGAAGTTGTTCAGCAGGTTGCCGACCAGCGTCGGGTCAGAGCCCACGTTCGAGTAGAACCACTGCGGGTCGTAGCCCAGCTGCAGCGCGGTCAGCTGCGACAGGGCGGTGTAGCTGGGCACGTTGAAGCCGACGACGAAGTCGGCCCCGGCGGCCTGCAGGGCGGCGATCTGCGGGCCGACGTTGGTGTTGCCCGGGGTGTAGCGCTCGGCGGCCACGATCTGGTCGTCGATGTACTGGCGGATGCCGGCCTCGCCGTCCTCGCCGAAGTCGTCGTCCTGGAGGAAGAGCCCGACCTTCGCGTCCGGGAAGTTCTCGGCGATGTACTCACCGATGATCTTCCCCTCGCTCTCGTAGTCGGTCTGCCAGCCGAAGGTGTAGGGGTTGGTCTCCGGGTCCGCGCCCCACAGCAGGGAGCCGGAGGAGACGAACAGGTCGGGCACGCCCTCGCTGTTCAGGAAGTCCAGGACGGCGCTGTGCGTCGGGGTGCCGAGGCCGCCGACGATGGCGAAGACCTCGTCCTCCAGAACCAGCTGGTTGACCACCTGGCTGGTGGTCGTGGGGTTGTAGGCGTCGTCGCGGTAGATGTAGTCGATCGTCCGGCCGTTCACCCCGCCCGCCTCGTTGAGGCAGTCGAAGTACGCATCGGCCCCGGTCGGGATCTCGCTGTAGCCGGGTGCGGCCACCCCGGTGAGCGGGAAGTGGGCGCCGAGCTTGATCGAGTCCTCGGTGATGCCGATGTCGGAGGCCTCGTTGGCGCTGGCGTCGCCGCCACCGCCACCGCCGCCGTCCCCGCCGCCGTCATCGCTCCCGCCACAGGCGGCGAGGGTGGAGGCGGCGGTGGCTGCGGCGATGGCGGTCATGAGACGTCGAGAGGATCTGGACAACGGTTCTCCTCTGGTGCTGTCCGGGCATCGTTGCCCGGGGGTGTGTGGGGGGTCGTGGGGCCGGGAGCGGCGGTTCGGTCTGGTCGTCCTCACCCCCTGCTCGACTGGGCGGCCGACCGCTTCGCCTGGCGGGTGAGCCAGCGCATGCGGAGGGTGCCGACGACGCCGGCGGGGGCGAAGATCATCGCGACGATGAGCACCACGCCGTAGACGAACGGCGCCAGCTGGGCGGCCTCGGTGTTGTCCAGGCCCCAGCCGGCACCCAGGTCGGTGACGAACGGCGGCAGGAAGACCAGCAGCGCCGAGCCGAGCAGTGCGCCGAGCAGGCTGCCCAGCCCGCCGATCACGATCGCCGTGAGCAGGGCCAGGGAGAGGACCAGAGTGAAGCCGCTGGGGGCGGCCAGTCGGACGACGAGGGCCAGCACGCCGCCGGCCAGCCCGGCAGCCGCCGCGCTCACCACGAAGGCGAGCACCCGCCACGCGCCGAGGTTGATCCCGGCGAGCTCGGCGGCGACCTCCTGGTCGCGCACCGCGCGCCAGGTGCGGCCGATCCGGCTGCGGATCAGGTTGGCCAGCAGGAAGTAGGTGATCAGCAGGCAGATGGCGCCGAGGTAGGCCAGCCACTTCGTGTTGGTCGCCGAGTTGCCGGAGACGGCGCTGATGAAGGACTCGAACGCCTCCGGGGCCCGGGGGGCCCGCACCCGCATGCCCTGCTCGCCGCCGAGGACGTCGTGGAAGTAGATCGCCAGGCCGGGCAGGCCGACGGCGAGGGCGAGGGTGGCGCCGGCCAGGTAGGGGCCGTGCAGCCGGGCGGCCGCCACCCCGACCAGGGCGCCGACGGCGGTGGCCGTCACGATCGCGGCCAGCAGGATCAGCGGCAGCGGCAGCGGCTCGTCGGCGGAGAGGAACAGCGCGGTGGTGTACGCGCCCACCGCCATCAGGGCGCCGTGGCCCAGCGAGATCTGGCCGTTCATCCCGGTCAGCACGGTCAGCCCGCCGGCCGCGATGGCGTAGTAGGTCAGCGTGGCCAGCTGGGAGTTGGTGAACGGGTCGGTGATCTCCAGCAGCACCACCGCGCCGACGGCCGCGAGCAGCAGCACCAGCAGGTGCCGCAGCAGCGTCGACTGGGGGAGCAGGCTGCGCCGCCGGCTGGCCGTGGGCTGGTCGGCTCCGGCGGTCGCCTCGGTGGGGGCCTCCTCGGCGGTCTTGCTGCCGGTCGTCCTGCCCTCGGCGGTCGTGTTCGCGGGGCTCTGCAGGTCGCTCATCGTCATGCCCTCCGGGCCGTGCTGCTGGCGAAGAGGCCACCGGGCCGCACGAGCAGCACGACCATCAGGATGACCAGGGCGGCGACGTTGACCAGGGCGCTGCCCCGCTCGACGTAGCCGCTGACGTAGCTGAGGGCCAGGCCCAGGATCAGCCCGCCGACGATGGCGCCGATGGGGGAGTCCAGCCCACCGAGCACGGCGGCGACGAAGCCGAAGACGATCAGGCTGTCCATGTAGGCGGGGTAGACGAACTCCCCGCCGGCGATGAGCAGCCCGGCCAGCGAGCCGACGACGGCGGCGAGCGCCCAGCCCAGGGTGAGCATCCGGCCGACCCGCACGCCGAGCAGCCGGGCGACCTCCTGGCCGAACGCCGAGGCGCGCATGGCCAGGCCGATCCGGGTGAACCGGAAGAGCACCACCAGCAGCGCCATGGTGACCAGCACCGCGGCGATCACCCAGACGCTGTTCGGGGTGAGGGCGATCCGGTTGTCGCCGACCTGGAAGCCCTCCAGGCCGAACGGGGTCGGGAAGGACTGGAACGCCGAGCCGAAGACGATCGCGATCGCGGCCTGGATGGCGACGAAGAGGCCCAGGGTCACGATGACCGCGTTGAGCTCCGGCCCGCCCTCGACGGGCCGGATGACGACCCGTTCGATGATGGCGCCCAGCAGCAGCCCGGAGAGCAGGGCGACGATCAGCGCGACCCAGTAGGACTGCCCGGCCTGGATCAGCGCGAGCGCGATGAACGTCGTCGCCGCCGCCATCGAGCCCTGCGCGAAGTTGACGATCCGGGTGGACCGCCAGATCAGCACCAGGGCGAGGGCGAAGGCCGAGTAGACCATTCCCTCGGTCAGCCCGGTGAGGGTGACGTTCACGAAGTACTGCACGGAGGAGGTGCCTTCCTGGCGGTGCGGAGCGGACTCGGGGAGAGGTGGGTCAGAAGCCCAGGTACGCGTGCCGGAGGTCCTCGTCGGCCATCAGCGTGCGGGCGGAGTCGGTCACGACCACCCGGCCGAGGTTGAGGACGACGCCGACGTCGGCCACCGACAGGGCGCTCCGGGCGTTCTGCTCGACCAGCAGGACCGACAGCCCCTCGCTGTCGACGAGCCGGCGGAGCAGGCCGAAGATTTGCGCCACGATCCGCGGGGCCAGGCCCAGCGAGGGCTCGTCGAGCAGCAGGATCCGCGGCTGGGCCAGCAGTGCCCGCCCGATCACGAGCATCTGCCGCTCACCCCCGGAGAGCACGTGCGCCGGCTGGTCGCGGCGCTCGGCGATCCGCGGGAACAGGTCGTAGATGCGGTCGTACTCGCTCTTCTCGACCTTGCCGCGGAACAGCGCCCCGACCCGCAGGTTCTCGTGCACCGTGAGCTCGGAGATGACGCCGCGCCCCTCGGGCACGTGGGCCATGCCCCGGCCGACCATCGACTCGACGGAGGCGGTGGTGATGTCCTCCCCGGCGAGGGTGACCCGGCCCGAGGAGGCCCGGACCAGCCCGCTGACGGTGCGCAGCAGGGTGGTCTTGCCGGCGCCGTTGGCACCCAGGACGGCGGTGATCCGGCCGGCGTCGGCGGTCAGCGAGACCCCGTCGAGTGCCCGGACCGCCCCGTAGGAGGAGGTGAGGTCCTCGATCTGCAGCAGGGCGGGAGCGGTGGCGGTGTCCCCGCCGGTCGCGACCGCGGTGCTGCCGTGTGCCCGGGTGTCAGCCATGGTGGCGCCCTCCGTCGGTGGGGGTCGTGCCGGCCGCGTCCTCCTCGGCGGTCACCTCGTCACCGAGGTAGGCCTCGGTGACGGCGGGGTCGGCCTGCACCTCGGCCGGGGTGCCGGCGGCGATCTGCCGGCCGGAGTCCAGGACGGTGATCCGGTCGCAGACCCGCATGACCAGGTCCATGTGGTGCTCCACCAGGAGCACGCTCATCCGGCCGGAGAGCGTGCGGATGAGCTCGCCGAGGTCGTGCATCTCGTCCTCGGCGAGACCGCTGGCGGGCTCGTCGAGCAGCAGCAGGTCCGGTGCGGAGACCAGAGCGCGGGCCAGCGCGACCCGTTTCTGCACCGGGTAGGGGAGCCCACCGGGGTAGCGGCCGGCGTGCTGCTGGGCGCCCAGGTCGCTCAGCGCGGTCATGGCCCGGGCGCGCAGCTCCCGCTCGTCACGGTCGGAGCGCGGCAGGGCGAACAGCGCGGAGCCGAAGCCGGCGCGGGCGTGCCGGTGGGCGCCGATCATGACGTTCTCCAGCACGGTCATGCCGGGGAAGAGGCCCACGCCCTGCAGGGTGCGCGCGATGCCCAGGCCGGCCAGCTGGTGCGGCTTCAGCCGGCGGAGGGGCTGACCGCGCCAGGTCATCTCACCCGCCGTGGGGCGCACGATCCCGCAGGCGACGTTGAACAGCGTCGTCTTGCCTGCGCCGTTCGGGCCGATGAGCCCGTGCACCTGGCCCGGCTCGACCACCAGCGAGACCTCGGAGAGTGCGATCACGCCGCCGAAGGCGACGGTGATCCCGGTCATCTCCAGGCTGGCGGAAGGGGCGCGGTCGGTGTCCGGGGCAGCGGTGCGGTCGATCGCAGTGCTGCCTGCAGTCGGGGTCGGCTGCGCCAACGGGCCCACGGCTCCTTTGCCTCGGGTGCCCCGTCCGCCGGGCATGGCGCGGCGAACAGGTGCCGGATGATCCGACCACCCGAGCGTGCGGTGCGGTGAGTGCGGTCACAATGGGCGCGGAGCACAGCGATCACTCCGATTGCTTGTGCAGTGTGCCGTGTGTCACAGAAGGGGGGCGGGGTGCAACCGTTCCGACCTGAGGTCTCCGCGCGGCTGGCCCAGCTCGCCCCGCCGCTGCTCGGGCAGCTCGACGAGATGACCTCCCGGATGATCAGCATCCTGGAGCGCACCGAGGGTGCGTACACCGAGCAGGGGCCCGTCGTCCGGGCCGAGCTGTTCGAGTCCGGCCGGGCGAACCTCGAGCGGGCGGTGCGCACCCTGATGGGCGACGCCGACGACGGCGGCCGCGGTGCGCTGGCCGCGGCCCGTGAGGTCGGGCGGCGCCGGGCGATCCAGGGCGTGCCGCTGGAGACGGTGCTGCGCGCCTACCGGCTGGGCGGGCAGGTCACCTGGGAGGCGTTGCGGGCGACGGCCCGGGCCGCCGAGGCGCCCGGCGACAGCGACGTCCTGCTCGAGGTGGCGGGGTCGGTCTGGCACGTCAACGACGTGCAGTGTGCGGCGCTGGCCGAGGCCTACCGGACCGAGGAACGCCGGCTGGCCGGCATCGACGACCAGGCCCGGCAGCAGGTGCTGGACGGGCTGCTGGGTGGCCGCGGGGGTGACCCGGTGTTCGTCCGGACGGCCTCGGAGCTGCTGGCCCTGCCGCTGGACGGCCGGCTGGTGTGTGCCGTCGCGCCCCCGGACGAGTCGGGGGGGCCCAACCTCACCGACCCCGGCGCCCGGCTGCTGAAGCGGGGTGTGCGGTCGGTGTGGGGCTGGCGCTCCGGTGCCCAGGTCGGGGTCGTCGCGCTGGGCACCCGTCAGGTCGGCGACGTGGTGACCTGGCTGGCGGAGCTGGCCGCCGGCCCGGTGGGCATCTCCGCCGTGGTGGACGGCGCCGCGGCGGTCGCCTCCGCCTGGCGGCTGGCCGACACCGCGGCCCGCACGCTGCCCCCGGGCCAGCCGCGGGTGGTCACGATCGACGACCGGTTGCCCGAGGCGCTGCTGAGCAGCTCACCGGAGATCGCCCGCCGGCTCGTGGAGCAGTCGCTGGGCCGGCTGCTCGACCTGCCCGCCGACGAACGCGACGTGCTGCTGGACACGCTGACCGCGGTGCTGGCCTCGGACGGATCACCGACCCGGGCCGCCGACCAGCTGTACTGCCACCGCAACACGGTCATGCACCGGCTGCGCCGGATCGAGCAGGTCACCGGCCGGTCGGTGGCCGACCCCCGGTCCCGGCTGCTCTGGCAGCTGGCCCTGCTGGGGGCCGACCACCACCGCTGACGGGCCGGGGGTCGCCGCTACTGGAGGTAGTTCTCGACCTGGGGTTCCGGGCGCGGCTGGGCCTCGTCGGGGTCCTCGCCGTACTGCCGCTTGGCGTCCCGCTGGCGGATCAGGTCCCACAGCTGGTCGCGCTCCTCCTCGATCTGCCGGAGCCGGGCGCGTTGCTCGTCGGTGTGCTCGCTGGCGTCGCGGAGCGCGTGCTCCTCCTCGACCAGCGCCTCGATCTTGCTGCGGATCTCCTTGTCGTCCATGGCGGTCACCTTGCCCGGTCCGGGCGTCTCCCACGCGTGCGGATCACGCCCGATCCGGCACCCAGCCCTCGACGAACGCCGCCAGCCGCCGGGTGACCGCCCCGCCGGCCCGGCCCAGCGCGAGCAGCGCGGCCCGGTCCAGCGGGACCCGGACCGTCCGGCGGCCGGCGTCGGCGACCCGCACCGCGTGCCCGTCCTCGACCAGCTCGGGCCAGGGGCGGTCCAGCTGGGCCCGGACCCGGTCCAGCGCCGCAGCCGCCGGCCCGGCGTTGCCGGTCACCAGCGCGGTCACGAACGCCGGGTCGCTGCCGATCACCCGGGTGGCGTCGCGGAAGCTGCCGGCCGCCAGGGAGAGGGCGAGCGGACCGGCCTGCCCGGCGGCGGCGGCCACCGCCGCGGCCAGCAGGTGCGGGACGGCGCTGATCGCCGCGACCGCGTCGTCGTGCTCGGCGGCGGTCACCGGGACCACCTCGGCGCCGACGGCCAGCGCGATCTCGGCGACCCGCAGCCAGCGCCGCAGATCGGTGTCCGCCTCCAGGCACAGCGCCCACCGGGCGCCGGTGAAGAGCGTGGGGTCGACGGCGGCGTGCCCGGAGCGCTCGGTGCCGCACATCGGGTGCCCGCCGACGTACCGGTCCCCGTGGACGGCGCCCAGCTCGGCCAGCACCGGCGCCTTCACCGAACCGAGGTCGGTGACCGTCGCCCCGGGGTCGATCCGCAGCCCGGTCAGCGCCGTGCCCATCGCCGGGAGCGGGACGGCGAGCACGACGACGCCGGTCAGCTCCTGGCGGATCTCGACCCCGGTGTCCTCCGCCGCCTGCCGGGCGGCCGGGTCGACGTCCCAGCCGGAGACCGGCCGGCCGGCCGCGACCAGTGCCGCGGCCAGCGAACCGCCCAGCTGCCCGAGGCCGACCACCGAGACCGGCGGCGCCGGCATCGTCGGGACCGGGAAGGAGCCGGTCACGGTGCCTGCTCGCCGTCGGTCGCCGGGCCGGTCTCCCACGGGGTGCCCAGCCGGAACACCCGGGCCAGGGCGGTGGCGACCGGCCGACCGTCCGCGGTGGCCGCGTCGATCCGGTAGACGGCGGTGCGGCCGGTCCGGTGCAGCTCGACCCCCTCGGCGACCACGTGGTCGCCGGACCGGCCGGCGGAGAGGAACTCGGTGTGCACGTCCTGGGCGACGGCGATCGTGCCGTGGCTGTTGCTCACCGCGGCGTGCACCACGTCCAGCAGCGCCATCGTCGCGCCGCCGTGGGCGGTGCCGACCGCGTTGAGCAGGCTCGGGCCCACGGTCATCGACGCGCGGGCGTAGCCGGGCCGGACCTCCTCCAACTCGATGCCCAGGTGCGCGGCGAGCGGATCGGCGGCGAGGGCGGCGAACAGCGCCGGGGCGACGGCGGGGACCTCGACCGGCGCGCTGTCGTCGGGGAGGGCGTCGGCCATGATCTACAGGCTATGGCCCCTCCCTCCGACTCCGGCACCTCGCTGCAGGAGAGCTTCACCGTCCGGGTCAGCTCGGCCGCCGGCCGCTGGCAGTGCGAACTCCTCGCCGCCGATGCCGACGACGAGTTGCCGGCCCTGGAGCGGGCTCTCGGCGACCCGGGCGCCGCCGGCTGGCCGGGCCCGTTCGTCCTCGTCGTCGACAGTCGGCTCTACTTCGTCGTGCTGCGACACGGACCGGGCGGCATGGTCCGCGCGCTGATCTCCGACGCGACCTTCCAGGAGCACCTGCTCGCGGCCGAGGTGGTGGAGCGCTACGGCATCCCGGTCGAGACCGGCACCACGATCGACGACGCCTTCGACGCCGACAGCCAAGGCCGGCCCGGCGGTGACCTCGACGTCCTGGCCGACGCCGGGCTCCCGGCCGAGGAGCTCAGCCGGCTGCTGGACTCCGAGGAGCTGTGGGCCGACGAGGTGGTGCTGGCGATCGCCGAACGGCTGGGCTTCGCCGACGAGCTCACGGCGGTGGCGGCGCCGTGAACGCGCGTGCCGGCAGCCACGTCCGTGCCGTCGTCTTCGACCTGGGTGGCGTGCTCACCGAGAGCCCGCTGACCGCCTTCGCCGCCTACGAGCAGGAGGCGGCGCTGCCCGCCGGGTTCATCGTCGGCCTCAACAGCACCGACCCGGACACCAACGCCTGGGCCCGCTACGAGCGCCGGGAGCTCGACGAGCCGGGGTTCCGGCGGGCCTTCGAGGCCGAGGCCGCCGCCGCCGGGCACCCGCTGGACGCCGGCCGGGTGCTCGCCGCCCTGGCGGGGGAGCTGCGCCCGGCGATGGTGACGGCGGTGCGGCGGCTGCGGACGGCGGGACTCCCGCTGGCGCTGCTGTCGAACAACGTCGCGCCGATGCAGCGCACCGGCCGGCTGGGCGAGCTGCTGGGGTTGTTCGACGCCGTCGTCGAGTCCTCGGTCGAGGGGGTGCGCAAGCCCGAACCGGCGATCTACCCGCTCGCGGTCCAGCGCCTGTCGCAGGCGGTCGGCCGGGAGCTCGCGCCGTCCGACTGCGCCTACCTGGACGACCTGGGCATCAACCTGAAGCCGGCCCGCGCGCTGGGGATGCACACGGTCAAGGTCGTCGACCCCGCCGCCGCGCTCGCCGAGCTGTCGGCGTTCACCGGCCTGGACCTGACATGACCTCTCGGCGCAGTCGTGCTCTGGCTGCACCGGTGCGCCAGAGCACGAGCGGCGGCGAGGCACGTCTGCAGGCAGGCCGGCGATGACCGACGACGAGGCGATGCTGCGGGCGCTGGAGCTCGCGGCCGCCGCGCAGGAGTGGGGCGACACGCCGATCGGCGCCGTCGTGCTCGGGCCGGACGGGACGGTGCTGGCCGAGGCGGCCAACGAGCGGGAGAAGCAGGGCGACCCCACCGCGCACGCCGAGGTGCTGGCCCTGCGCACCGCCGCGGCGGTGCACGGTGACGGCTGGCGGCTGACCGGGGCGAGCCTGGTGGTCACGCTGGAGCCCTGCACGATGTGCGCCGGGGCGAGCGTGCTGGCCCGGGTGGCGCGGGTGGTCTACGGCGCCGACGACCCGAAGGCGGGGGCGGCCGGTTCGTTGTGGGACGTCGTCCGGGACCGGCGGCTCAACCACCGGCCCGAGGTGACCGGCGGGGTCCGCGCCGAGGAGTCCGGCGCGTTGCTACGTGCTTTCTTCCGCTCGAAGCGGGGCCTGTAGTCTGTCCGGCGGTGGCGTGTCCGAGCGGCCGAAGGAGCACGCCTCGAAAGCGTGTGAGGTGCAAGCCTCCGTGGGTTCAAATCCCACCGCCACCGCCAGTGTGATGTCGCAGGACATCCCGGACGCCCGGACCCACGGAATGTGGGTTCGGGCGTCTGTCATCTCCGGGTGGGGCCGGGTGGTCGGCCGGTGGGCTGGTAGTCGCGGGCCGGGTCGATGGTGAGCTCGCGGAGGAGTTCGCCGGTGGAGGCGTCGATGACGCGCACGTTCAGGTCCTGGACGAGCAGCAGGACGTGGGTTCCGTAGTGGGTTCGGCCGACGCCGATGTGGTGGAGGCGGCCGGCCAGTCGGAGGGTGACGCAGCCGGTGGAGTCGATGCGGTCGGTGCGTACCCGGTCGTGGGTGTCGCGGCTGCGGTCGGCGCCGGGGCCGGCTTTCGGCCGCGCGGTGTAGGCGGTGGTTGGGGTGGCCCGATGGGGCAGGGATCGGTGCGGGCGGTGGCAGTTGTAGGTGTCGACGAAGACGTCGATCAGGGCTTGTAGGGCGGTGAGGGTGGCCGGCTGGTCGGGTCGGGCGAGCAGCCACTTCTTCAGCGTCTGCTGGAAGCGTTCGACCTTGCCGCAGGTGGTGGGGTGGTTGGGCCGGGAGTTTTTCTGCGTGATGCCCAAACGGCGGAGTTCGTGTTCGAGGTGGTTGCGTCCGCCGCGGCCGCCGGCGAAGCGGGTGGTGTAGACGGTGCCGTTGTCGGTGAGCGTGGAGGCGGGGTAGCCGTGCAAGTCAGTGGCCTGGCGGAAGGTCTTGAGCACGATCGGGCCAGTGATCCGGACATGGGCGGTGACGTGCAGGGCCAGCCGGGAGTGGTCGTCGAGCCAGGTGATGATCTCGATGTCTGCGCCTGGGGTGCCGTCGGGGTTGATCAGCCGGTAGTGGGTGAAGTCCGACTGCCAGGTCTCGTTGGGCTGGTCGGCGGCGAAGCGGATGTAGGAGGACTTGGGCCGCTTGGCCGGTTCGGGGGTGACCGCGCCGGCGCGGGTGAGGATCCGGTGGATCGTGGCCCGGGAGAGGTTGGTCTGGTGGCGGTGGGTCAGGTGCCAGCCGATGGTGTCCGCGCCGGCGTCCAGCCCCGACTCGGCCAGCTCCTTGCGTAGTCGCAGCACCAGTTCCACCGTGGCCGGCGCGGTAGCGGCCGGTGAGCTGCGTGGCCGCCGGGAGCGGGGCTCGAAGGCTGCGTCGCCCTCGGCTCGGTAGCGGGCCAGCAGCTCATAGAGCCAGGACCGGGAGACCCCGTAGGCCTCGATGACCTCGGCCGGGCTCCGGCCCTCCACCTCAACAGCCGTGATGACCAGCCGCGCCTTCGACATGGTCGACCCTCAGCCGAGGGTCCGGCATGACCTGCGACATCAGTCCGGCATGTCGTGAGACACCTGTCCGGTATGTCCTGATCCAGGACACCACCGCCACCGCCAGTCCAGAACGGCGGCGCCCCACTCGGGGCGCCGCCGTTCTGGCGTCCCTGGGGTCCGTCAGACCGGGACGTCGTAGTCGATGAGCAGCCGGCCGTCGTCGCCGCGGACCAGGGTGATCTGGTGCTGCTCGGGTCTGACCGTGCCGTCGCGCTCGGTGAAGGTCACCGGCATCGAGGCGACGAGCGACCCGTCCTGCGCCGACACCGGCCCCCGGGTGACGCCCTGGAAGCGGTTCCAGAAGGCGAGGTAGGCCGACCGGGTGCCGATCTCCGCACGCAGCCGGGGCCCGGTGCGCTCCCAGGCTGCCTCGGGGTCGCCGGGCAGCAGTGCGTAGTAGCTGGTGACTGCCTGCACGACCTCGGCCGCGGAGCCCGGTGCCGGACCCGCGGGCGTCGGCGTCGGCGTCGCGGTGGGGGGCGGGGTGGGCGTCGATGGTGGTGGGGTCACCGACGGCGTCGGGGCGGCGGAGGTCGGCGAGGGCGTCTCTGACGTCACCACCGGTTCCTCGGTCGTCGGCGTCGGGTCGGCGGACGACGGTGCCGGGTCGGCGGACGACGGTGTCGACGGTGCACTGCTGGCCTCGACCGCCGGGGTCCGGCCGTCGTTCCGGGCCTCGAACCAGACCGCTCCCAGCGTGCCGGACAGGGCGAGGAGCACGATCGCGGCGGCGACGACCAGCCGGGGCCGGCGGCGCCCCGGTGGGGGTGTGGGTGGAGGGGGCCGGTCGGCGGCGGGCGGCGCGCCGGCCGCCGCCGCAGCCGGCGGCGTGGCCGCGGCTGCGCCTGGCTGGTCTGTGCTCTCCGGCTGTTCGCCCGTCCCCGGCCGGGCCTGCGTCTCCGGAGCCGGAGGCGCGTCGGCCGGGGGCGCCGGCTGGGCGGCGGCCGCCCCAGCGGGGGTCCCGGTGGTGGGGGTCCCGGTGGTGAGAGGCCCGGCCGTGGCGGATGCGGTGCCGGGGGAGTCGGTGCCGGCGGGTGTGGCCGTCGCGCCGGTGGTCGCCGCGCCGGGCACCGGGCGCAGGTCGGCCAGCGTCGGCAGCAGCGACGTGCGCGCGGCGAGCACCTCGGTGACGTCGCGGTCCCGGCCGGCAGCCAGCTTCGCCAGCTGGTCGCGCGCCTGGGACATCGTCGGCCGCTTCGCCGGGTCGTTGGCCAGCATCCGCATCAGCGGCCGGGTGAGCGGCCCGGCGTTCCTCGGCCGGGCCACGTTGCCCCCGGCGACCCGGTGGAGCATCTCCAGCGGGTTCTCGGTCATCCCGAACGGCGGCGTCCCCTCCAGGCAGGCGTGCAGCGTGGCACCCAGGGAGAAGACGTCGCTGGCCTCCCGGGGTTCCTGCCCGCGGGCGACCTCGGGGGCCAGGTAGGCCGGCGTCCCCTTGACGACGCCGGTCTGGGTGAGCGAGACGTCACCGCGAGCCCGGGAGATGCCGAAGTCGGTGATCTTCACCAGGCCGGCGCTGCGCTGACCCTCGCCGATCAGGATGTTGCCCGGTTTCACGTCCCGGTGGACGACGCCGGCGGCGTGCGTGGCCACCAGCGCATCGGCGACCTGTGCACCGATCTGGGCCACCTGCTGCACGGGCAGCGTGCCCCGTTCGGCCAGCACGCTCGCCAGGCTCTGGGAGGGCAGGTGCTCCATGACCAGCCAGGGCGTCCCGCCGTCGTCGACCATGTCGTAGACCGCGATGGCGTGCGGATGGGTCAGTCGGGCGGCGATCCGGCCTTCGCGCATGGCCGCTTCTCGGTGCCCGGCGGTCGCCTCCGGGTCGCTGCCGACCGGGATGAGCACCTGCTTGACCGCGACGTCCCGGCCCAGCAGCTCGTCCCGAGCGAGCCAGACCGCGCCCATGGCCCCGCCACCGAGTCGGGACCGCAGCAGGTAGCGCCCGGCCACCCGGGCGCCCGGCGCCGTCACCCCAGCCCTGCTCGCACGCCGACCGGGCCGCGGGTCAGGCGGAGACGGGCGCCCCGTACCGGCGCGCGTACTCCGCCTGGGCCCCCTCGGGCAGCGCGTCGTAGAGCTCGCCCAGCTGGTCGACCGAGCTCTGCGGCAGCTCGTCGAACAGCTGGCGCCAGCTCGGCGGCTCGTCGTGGCTGCGGGTCAGCAGCAGCTCCCACGCCCGGGTCTGCCGCTCGCGCTGCGCCCGCCCGGCGACCAGGCTGGAGAGGTACTGGTCCTTGGCGGCGTCCTTCTCGGCGCGGGTGGCGTCGGGCGGGAGGTCGCTGGGGTCGGTCTCCTCCAGCGCGGTGACGATCGCCGCGACCACGTCGGGGCGCACCTGCTCTGTGCTGCTCATGTCGGTCCTCCCGGTGTCCGGTTCCGTTCGGCGGTCGCCGTCCCGTAGATCACTCAACCACTCTCCGGCCCCGCAGGCTGCTCGGGTGGAGGGGAGCGGCTGACTGCCGCTGAGCCGCCCGGTACAGTGGCCCCCGCACTGGAGGATTCGCCTAGTGGCCTATGGCGCTCGCTTGGAAAGCGGGTTGGGTGCAAGCCCTCGGGAGTTCGAATCTCCCATCCTCCGCAGGTAGAGCGCCGTCACGGCGCCGAGCATGAGTGATCCCCCGGCCAGCGCGGTCGGGGTGAGCCGCTCCCCGAGCAGCCCGGCCGCCAGCGCGGTCGCGGTCAGCGGCTCCAGCAGGGTCACGATCGAGGCGACCGCGGCCGGCACGGCCCGCACCCCGGTGAAGAAGAGCCCGTACGCCAGCGCGGTCGGCACGAGCCCCAGGTAGACCAGCAGCGCCAGCCCCAGCGGGTCGGTGGTGAGGTCCAGCCCGGCGGCCAGCGCCACCGGGGTGAGCGCCACGGCCCCCACGGCGAAGCCCACCGTCGTCGTCGGCACGCCCGCCGGCGCACCGGCCGACAGCAGCACGACCGCGGCGTAGGCGACCGCGCAGCCGATCGCGGCCAGCGCACCCAGCAGGACCGCGTCCCCGCCGTCGCCGCCCGCGGAGACCCCCACGAGCAGCACCAGCCCGGCCAGGGCGACGACGAGGGCGACGCCGGTGGCCCGGTCCGGGCGGCCGTGCCCGAGTGCGGCGGCACCGACGGCGACCAGCAGCGGGGCCAGGCCGAGGGCGACCAGCGTCGCGATGCTCACCCCGGCCGTGGCCACGGCGGCGAAGTACGCGCTCTGGTAGGCCGCCAGCCCGGCGCCGACCCCCGCCAGTCGCCAGCGCAGGGCGCGCGACCACGGGACCGCCGGGGCGGCGGCCCCGGAGGAGGTCCGCCGGGCGAGCAGGTGGACGGCGAGCAGGGCGAGCGCGCCGACGGCCATCCGGTGCCAGGCGACGTCGAGCGGGTCGAGGTCGGTGCGGTCGGCGACCAGGTCGCCGGTGATGCCCGCGGTGCCCCAGCACAGCGCGGCCAGGACGACGAGCAGGAAGCCGCGGCTGGACGGCGCCGGCGGGACGGGCTGAGGGGTGCGCCCGGTCATGCGCCGGGAGCGTACGGGGAGGGCGGCTCCGGCCTCGGCGGCGTCCTCTACAGTGGACGGCGACCCCTCGTGCGGCGTCACCCTGTGAACCTCCCCAGGGCCGGAAGGCAGCAAGGATAAGCGGGCTCTGACGGGTGTGCGGGGGGTCCTTTCTCTCTCCCGGCCCGTTCACATGCTCCTCCCAGGTTCGTGCGCTCTGATGCACCCACCTTCGAGCGGGGGAGTGGCCGTGCCCAGTCGTCGTACCTGGTGGATCACCGGCGGGGCAGTGGCGGTGGTCGCCGCAGGGGCCATCGGCGGACCGTTGATCTACGCCGCCCTCGCGGAGGACGCGCCGCCGGCGGAGACGGTGCAGGCGCAGCCGCAGGAGGTCGAGCTCGCCGCGGACACCGACGGCACCTGGACCATCGCGCCGGAGTCCACCGCGGGCTACCGCGTCGACGAGGTGCTCAACGGTGCCGACGTCACCGTGGCCGGCACGACCGACCAGGTGACCGGCACCGTCGTCGTCTCCGGTGGGGACCTCGCCGACGCCGACGTGACCGTCGACGTCGCCTCGATCAGCACCGACAGCGGCCGCCGCGACTCCTACTTCCGGGACAACGTGATGGACGTCGCCGCGAACCCCACCGCGGTCTTCTCCGTCACCGAGGTGGCCGACCTCCCCGAGCTCAGCGGCACCCCGGTCACCGTGCCGGTCACCGGCGAGCTGACCCTGGCCGGGGTGACCCAGCAGGTGCAGACCGAGATGTCCGTGGTCCGCACCGCCGAGGGGATCGACGTCTCCGGCGCCGTGCCGGTGACCTTCGCCGACCACGGCATCGAGCCGCCGGACCTGGGCTTCGTCAGCGTCGAGGACTCCGGCTCCGTCGAGTTCTTCCTGCACCTGGCCCAGTGACATCGCCTCGGCCTCGTCCAGAGGCTCGCCGCGAGCCTGCGAGTGGTGAGGGGGACGAGGTCCTTTGAGTAACCTCGCGGCGTGGCTCTGGCGCTCTACCGCAAGTACCGTCCGGCGACCTTCGCCGAGGTGGTCGGGCAGGAGCACGTCACCGCGCCCCTGATGAACGCGGTGGACGGCGGGCGGATCAACCACGCCTACCTGTTCAGCGGGCCGCGGGGCTGCGGGAAGACGTCGTCGGCGCGGATCCTGGCCCGCTCGCTGAACTGCGAGCAGGGGCCGACCTCCACCCCCTGCGGCGTCTGCGGCTCGTGCATCGCGCTGGCCCCCGACGGCCCCGGCTCGATCGACGTCATGGAGATCGACGCGGCCAGCCACGGTGGTGTCGACGACGCCCGCGACCTGCGCGAGAAGGCGTTCTTCGCCCCGGTGCACAGCCGCTACAAGGTCTACATCGTCGACGAGGCGCACATGGTGAGCTCGCAGGGCTTCAACGCCCTGCTCAAGGTGGTCGAGGAGCCGCCGGAGTTCCTGGTCTTCGTCTTCGCCACGACCGAGCCGGAGAAGGTCCTCCCGACCATCCGCTCGCGCACCCACCACTACCCGTTCCGGCTGGTGCCGCCCAGCACGCTGCGCGGCCTGCTGGAGAGGACGTGCGCGGCCGAGGGCGTCACCGTGGAGCCGACGGTGTTCCCGCTGGTGGTCCGGGCCGGCGGCGGCTCGGTGCGCGACTCGCTGTCGATCCTCGACCAGCTGCTGGCCGGCGCCGGCCCCGAGGGGGTCACCTACCGGTCGGCCGTGGGCCTGCTCGGCGTCACCGACGAGGCGCTGCTCGACGAGGCGGTCGACGCGCTGGCCGCCTCCGACGCGCCGGGCGTCTTCCAGGCCGTCGACCGGGTGGTCGAGGCCGGGCACGACCCCCGCCGGTTCGCCACCGACCTGCTCGACCGGCTGCGTGACCTGATCGTGCTGGACGCCGTGCCCGAGGCCGGCGGCAACGGCCTGCTCGACAGCCCGCCCGACCGGATCGACGTGATGAGCCGGCAGGCCCAGGCGCTGGGCGCCGCCACGCTCTCCCGGCTGGCCGACACCGTGCACGAGGGCCTCACCGAGATGCGCGGGACGACGGCCCCCCGGCTGCTCCTGGAGCTCGTCTGCGCCCGGATGCTGCTGCCCGGGGTCGACGGCTCGGCCGCAGCCACCCTGCAGCGCCTGGAGCGGCTGGAACGGCGGATGTCGATCGCCGGCGAGCACGCCGGCCGCCCGGAGGCCGCCGCCGTCCCGGCGCCGGTGCGCGAGCCCGCCCGCCCGGCCCCGGTCCAGGCACCGCCGCCCGCGGTCCACACCCCGGCGGCCCCGGCGGCTCCGGCGGCTCCGGCCCCGCAGGCTGCGGCCCCGCAGGCCCCGGCGCCGGAACCCGTGGCGCCCCCCGTCGCTGCGCCGACCAGCCGGCCGGCGTACGTCCGTCCCTCGCAGGCCCGGTCCGCGCCGGCCGCCCCCACCCCTGCCCCGGCCTCCCCGCCGGCCCCGGAGGGGGACGACGGCTGGCCGGTGACCGCCCGCCCGGGCACACCCGCCCCGGCGCCGGCGGCTGCCCAGCCGCCCGCCGCCCAGCCGCACGCCGCCGAGCCGCCACGGCCCCGGTCGGAGAGCGCGCCGCCGTCCGACGTCCCGTTGCCGCCGGAGCCCACCGACGACGAGGACTGGCCGCAGCCGGCTCGTCCGGCGGCGGAACCGCCCCGCGCCCCCGCGCCGGCCGCGGACGCCGGCGCTGCCCCGGCACCCCGGGCCGCTGCGGAGTCGGCGCCGGCGCCCCGCGGCGGCGAGCCGACGCCGCTGGTGTCGGCCACCGCTGCCGAGCCGGCCGATGACGGTGCGCTGACCACCGCCGACGTGCGGCGGATCTGGCCGGAGCTGCTCA
This sequence comes from Modestobacter sp. VKM Ac-2984, assembly GCF_026967985.1. GTDB lineage: Bacteria > Actinomycetota > Actinomycetes > Mycobacteriales > Geodermatophilaceae > Modestobacter. The sequence continues at coordinate 72,538 of NZ_JAPVBJ010000007.1, forward strand.
AGGTGGTGCGCGGGCACAAGCGCACCACCGAGGCCCTGCTCAAGAGCGCCCAGGTCCACGACCTGACCAACGGGGTGCTCACCCTGGCGGCCACCTCGCCGGCGTTGGCCAAGATGCTGGGCGACGACCTCAACAAGGACGTCATCCGGCAGTCGCTGCAGGAGCTGCTCGGCGTCCGCTGGAAGGTGCAGGCCGTCGTCGACGGGGGACCGGGGCAGCCCGGGGCTGCCGGCGGTGGCTCGGGGGGCGGGGCGCCGGTGTCACCGGAGGCGGCGCGGGCCGCCGTGCAGGCCGCGGAGTCCGCCGAGGCCGACGAGCTGATGGCCGAGCGGGCCGCCGACGCGGCCTCCGGCGACACCGCGGACGCCGCGCCGGCGCTGGACCCCGAGGCCGCCGCGCTCCAGCTGCTGCGCACCCAGCTCGGTGCGCGACCGATCGACAGCTGACCGGCGCGCCATTCCCACGGCGAGGGCCGGGGCTTCCTACGGCGAGGACCGGGGCGGCGCGGAACGCTGGGCGAGCCGGCGCACCCACGGGTCGACCAGCCGCGGCATCAGCGGCCCCAGCACGGCCAGGATCAGCACGTAGGCGGCGACCGTCGAGCCGAAGGCCGCCGGCACGCTGCCCAGCACCAGGCCGGCGATGATGATCGAGAACTCCCCGCGTGCGACCAGGGCCGCCCCGGCGCGCACCCGGCCGGGCGGCCCCACGCCGGCCCGGCGGCCGGCGACCCACCCGGTGCCGAACTTGGTCACGATCCCGACCGCGGCCAGTGCCGCTGCGGGCAGCAGCGCGGCGGGCAGCTGCGAGGGGTCGGTCGACAGCCCGAAGAAGACGAAGAAGACCGCGGCGAACAGGTCGCGCAGCGGGGCGAGCACGTCCCCGATCCGCTCGGCGACCTCACCGGAGAGGGCGATCCCGAGCAGGAACGCACCCACCGCCGCCGAGACGTGCACCGCCTCGGCGGCGCCGGCGACCAGCAGCGCCAGACCCAGCACGCGCAGCAGCAGGATCTCGTTGGACCGCGCCCCGACGAACCTGGTCACCGTGTTGCCGTGGCGCACCGCGACGGCCAGCACGGCCGCGAGGGTGGCCAGGGCGACGCTGACCGACAGCAGGGCGTCGCCGGTGGTGGTGGCCGCGACGACGCCGGTGAGCACCGGGAGGTACGCGGCCATCGCCAGGTCCTCGATGACCAGGACGCCGAGCACCGCCGGGGTCTCCCGGTTGCCGAGCCGGCCGAGGTCGGTCAGGAGCTTGGAGACGATCCCCGACGAGCTGATCGCGGTGACGCCGAACAGCGCCAGCGCGGCGGTGGGCCCCCAGCCCAGGAACAACGCCAGGGCGGCCCCGGGCAGGCCGTTGAGCAGCAGGTCGACGACCCCGACCGGCGCCTGGCGGCGCAGGTTCTCGACCAGGTCACCGGCGGTGTACTCCAGCCCGAGGACGAGCAGCAGGAGCACGATGCCGACCTCGGCGCCGGTGGAGAAGAAGCCCTCGGGGGCGTCCAGCGGCAGCAGCCCGCCGGTGCCGAACGCCAGCCCGGCGAGCAGGTACAGCGGGATGGGGGACAGGCCGATCCGGCCGGCCAGCGAGCCGAGCAGCCCCAGCCCGAAGAGGACGGCGCCCAGCTCGAGCAGCAGGACCGCGGTGTGCCCCAGGTCCATCAGCGGGGGTTCAGCAGGTCACCGACCGCTGCGACGCCGTCCGACGTGCCGACCACGACCAGCCGGTCCTCGGCCTGGAACCGGAAGTCCGGGGTGGGCGAGGCGATCATCTCCTCACCCCGGACGACCGCGACGACGGAGGCGCCGGTGCGGGTCCGGATGGCCGCGTCGCCCAGGGTCGCGGCGACGTAGGGGGAGCCGGGCTCGATCGGCACGCCCTCGGTGGCCAGGCTCTCCACCTGCTCACGCAGCCGGGACAACCGCTCGGTGATCCGCGGGGCGCCCAACAGCTCGGCGACGACCTCGCTCTCCTCCGCGGTCAGCTCGATGGTGGCCGCCGTGGCGTCGGGGTCCCGCTCGTCGTAGAGGACGACGTGCCGGGCGCCGTTGCGCTGGGAGATGACGCCGACCCGCCGGCCCTGTGCGGTCACCAGGTCGTGGCGGAGCCCGATCCCGGGCAGTCGTGTCTCCTCGACGTCCATCGGTGTCCTTGCTCCTGTCTCGTCGCGGGCGCAGGTGAGGTCCCCGCCGTCGGCGCTCATCGTGCCCCGCCGGGTGGTCAGCCGGCAGCGGTCCTTGGTCCCCGGTCCAGTGCCCGGAAGCGGGCCAGCGCGGCGACCGAGACCACCGGGCCGGCGGCGAGCAGCACCAGCGTCCACCGCCAGGTGACCAGGTCGGCCAGGTAGGGCAGCGCGCTGATGGTCACCGTGGTGAGCAGGAACCCGGTCGCGGTCTGCACGGTGAGGGCGGTGCCGACCCAGCGCCGGTCGGAGACCTCGCTGAGCAGGGTGGAGAACATCGCCGAGTCGGCGATGACGCTGGCCCCCCAGACGCAGACGAAGACGGCGAGGGCCGTGGTCGGCCAGGACCAGGCCCACGGGGAGAGCAGGCAGCACACGCCGCTGGTGGTCACCGCGACGGTGGCGACCGGCGCCCGCCCCCACCGGCCGGCGAGCCAGCCGGCCAGCACGCAGCCGGCCGCGCCGCAGATCCCGAACGCGACCAGGGCCAGCAGGGCGATCCGGGCGGTCGGCAGGGCGGGGTCGACCACGTCCCGGGAGGCGGTGATCCACACCGCGGCCCAGGTCCAGAGCGCGTAGAGCTCCCACATGTGCCCGAGGTAGGCGAGGTTCACCAGCCGCGGCCGGGCCGACCGGAAGCCGTCGAAGGCCTGGGCGGCCCGCGGGCGGCTGCCCACCGACAGGTGCGGCCCGGCGCGCAGCAGGACCACCGCCAGCAGGGCCGCGACCGCGCCGCTGGCCGCGGCGGCGACCAGCACGGTCCGCCACGAGTCGCCGAGCACGCCGACCAGCAGCTGGGGCAGCAGCGAACCGAGGGTGAGCGCGCCGACCAGCACGCCGAGCGCCAGCCCGCGCCCGCGGGCGCCGAACCACGAGGCCATCAGCTTCATGCCGATCGGGTAGACCAGCGCGAGGCCCATCCCGGTCAGGAAGCGCAGCGCGACGCCGAGCAGCGGCCCGTCGGCCAGGACGGCGACGCCGAGGGTGCACGCGGCGGCGGCCCCGGCCCCGGTGGCGAGCAGCCGCTCGGGGCGGACCCGGTCGGCCAGCCCGGTCGTCGCCGAGGCGAGCGCGCCCACGACGAAGCCCAGCTGCACGGCGACGGTGAGGCCGACCCCACCGGCGGTGCCGAGCTCCCAGTCGCGGCGCAGCACGGGCAGCACGGCGGAGGCGGAGAACCACACGGCCAGGGCCAGCACCTGGGTCAGCGCGATGAGCGCCAGCTGCGACCACGGCCCGGTGCGTGCCCCGCCCACGGTGCCGCGGACCTGCACGCCGTCACCCGTCACGGGGCGACCCTGCCACCGAGCCCGGGCACGCCCCAAGTCGGCTCGCGGGCGCGGTGCGTGCGGCGGACTGTCGGTGCCAGCACCTACGCTCGGACCATGCGACCCGGTGGCCAGCCCGACATGCAGCAGATCATGAAGCAGGCTCAGCAGATGCAGCAGCAGCTCGCTGCTGCGCAGGAGGAGCTGGCCCGCGCCGAGGTGACCGGTTCGGCCGGTGGCGAGCTGGTCACCGTGACCATGACCGGCAGCGGCGACGTCACCGCCGTCACGATCGCCCCGGCCGCCGTCGATCCCGACGACGTCGAGACCCTGCAGGACCTGGTGGTCGCGGCCGTCCGTGACGCCCAGCGCGCCGTCGGCGAGCTCACCGCCTCCACGATGGGCCCGCTGACCGGCGGTCTCGGTGGCGGGCTGGGTCTCCCCGGCCTCTGATCCACCCGGGTGCGCACACCGCCACCCGCAGCGAAGGAGAACCGTGTACGAGGGCGCTGTCCAGGACCTCATCGACGAGCTCGGGCGGCTGCCCGGCGTCGGTCCCAAGAGCGCGCAGCGCATCGCCTTCCACCTGCTGGCCGCCGAGTCGACCGACGTCGGCCGGCTCGTCGCCGCCCTGCAGCGGGTGCAGGCCGAGGTCCGGTTCTGCGTGACCTGCCACAACGTCGCCGAGGCCGAGCAGTGCCGGATCTGCCGTGACCCGCGGCGCACGCTCGACGTCATCTGCGTCGTCGAGGAGCCCAAGGACGTCGTGGCGATCGAGCGGACCCGGGAGTTCAAGGGCCGCTACCACGTGCTCGGCGGGGCGATCAGCCCGATCGAGGGGATCGGCCCCGACGACCTGAAGGTCAAGGAGCTGATGACCCGGCTGATGGACGGCCAGGTCACCGAGCTGATCATCGCCACCGACCCGAACCTGGAGGGCGAGGCGACCGCCGCGTACCTGGCCCGGCTGGTCGGCCCGCTGGGGCTGGCGGTGTCCCGGCTGGCCAGCGGGCTGCCGGTGGGCGGTGACCTGGAGTACGCCGACGAGGTCACCCTGGGCCGGGCGTTCGAGGGCCGCCGCCGCATCGACGCCTGAGGAAGGACCCCGCTGCCCCCCCACCACTCGCAGGCTCGTGGTGGGCCCCTGCAGCGGGGCCGTGCCAGCACGTCAGCGGGGGAGGCCGTCGGCCGACGGATCTCAGGGCGGGGCGGTGGTTGAGCGATCCATCACAACCCTGGGGTCGTGGTTGGCATCCGGAGCGGAGGCAGGCCATCCTCGGGTGGTGGTCGGGCCAGGTTCGTTGACGCGTCGTCGCGCCATCGACCTCATGCGCCTGGCCGGCACGCTCTGTCGGTGAGCCGACACCCCTGACCGGAGGTCCGCGCCGCGCCGTTCGGCGCCGAGCCAGCTGGACCCCGGCAGTGGAGAGCTGTGCCCGCCGTCCGCTCCACCTGCGAGGACCCCCGTGATCGAGCTGTCCGACGTCCGCAAGGTCTTCCCCGCCCGCCGCACCGCCGGCGAGGTGGTCGCCCTCGACGGCGTGAGCCTGTCCGTCGCCCGCGGTGAGTTCGCCGGTGTGGTGGGCCCCAGCGGCTCGGGCAAGAGCACCCTGGCCCGGCTGGTGAACCTGCTCGAGCGGCCCACCTCGGGGACGGTCACCGTGGACGGCCGGGTGCTGACCGACCTCGACGCCGCCGGTGTCCGCGAGGCCCGCCGCAGCATCGGCATGATCTTCCAGCACTTCAACCTGCTGGACTCCCGCACCGCGGCCGGCAACGTCGAGCACCCGCTGGAGCTGGCCGGGGTCGGCCGCACCGAGCGCCGCCGCCGGGTCGCCGAGCTGCTGGACCTGGTCGGCCTCGCCGACCGGCACGACTCCCGGCCGGCCCAGCTCTCCGGTGGGCAGAAGCAGCGGGTCGCGATCGCCCGTGCCCTGGCCGCCCGCCCCTCCGTGCTGCTCTGCGACGAGGCGACCTCGGCCCTGGACCCGGCCAGCACGACCGGCGTGCTGGAGCTGCTGCGCCAGGTGCGCGCCGAGCTGGGGCTGACCGTGCTGCTCATCACCCACGAGATGTCGGTCGTCCGTGCGGTCTGCGACAGCGCGGTGCTGATGAGCGACGGCCGGGTGGTCGACGGCGGTCCGCTGGCCGAGGTCCTGGCCCGGCCGGACTCCGCGCTGGCCGCCCAGCTGGTCCCGGCGCCGGCCGGCCCGGAGACCGGCGACGGCGCGCTGGTGCAGCTCACGGTCACTGACGCCACCCCGCACGGAGCCGTCCTGCAGACCCTGACCGCCGAGCTCGGCCTGTCGGTCGAGGTGGTCGGCGGGTCGGTGGAGACCGTCGCCGGCCGGCGCTTCGGCCGGCTGCTGCTGCGGGTCGAGGGGGACGACGGCCGGCTGGACCCGGCGCTGGTCCGGCTGCGGGCCGGTGGCGCCCTGGTGGAGCGGACCGCCGCCGGTGACCCGCGCCCCCAGCCGGACGCCGACGACGGACCGCGACCGGAACGCGAGCCCGACGTGCAGCGGCTCGCCGACGCCCCGGACGTGCAGCGGTGAACGACTGGTCCCGGATCGCCCCGCAACTGGTCGACGCCACCGGCGAGACGCTCTACATGGTGGGCGTCGCCACCGCGCTGACCGTGCTGCTCGGCGTGCCCCTCGGCGTGCTGCTGACCATCACCGCGCCCGGGGCGCTCGCCCCGCACCCGCTGGTGAACCGGCTGCTCGGCCTGGTGGTCAACCTCGGCCGCTCGCTGCCCTTCATCATCCTGCTGGTCCTGGTCGCCCCGGTCACCCGCGGCATCGTCGGCACCACCATCGGCTCGACGGCGACGATCGTGCCGCTGACCATCGGCGCCGTCCCGTTCCTGGCCCGGCTGGTCGAGACCAGCCTGCGCGAGGTCGCGCACGGCAAGGTCGAGGCGACGCTGGCCATGGGCGCCCGCCGCCGCGACGTCGTCCGCACCGTGCTGCTGCCCGAGGCGCTGCCGTCGCTGGTCGCCGGCGTCACCGTCACCGTCGTGGCGCTGATCAGCTACTCGGCCATGGCCGGCGCGATCGGCGGCGGCGGGCTGGGCGACTTCGCCATCCGCTACGGCTACCAGCAGTTCCGCACCGACATCACGCTCGTGACCGTCGTCCTGCTGCTCGTGGTGGTGCAGCTCCTGCAGTGGGCCGGCGACCGCTGGGCCCGCCGGCTCGCCACCTCCTGACCGTCCGTCCCCGTACCACGAGGAGAGAGAACTGATCATGCGTTCGAAGAACCCCCTGGCCGTTGCGGCCGCCGCTGCGACCGCCCTCGTCCTGAGCGCCTGCGGCGGGGGCAGCGCCGAGCTGTCCGCCGAGGACGAGCCGTTGCAGGTCGGCGCCTCGCCGGTCCCGCACGCGGAGATCCTGCGCTACATCGACGACGAGCTGGCCGACGACGCCGGCCTGGACCTCGAGGTCGTCGAGTTCACCGACTACGTCCAGCCCAACGTCGCCCTGGACGACGGGTCGATCGACGCCAACTACTTCCAGACCATCCCCTACCTGGAGGAGCAGGAGGCCAACGCCGGCTACGACTTCACCGCCCTGGAGCCGGTGCACATCGAGCCGCTGGGCATCTACTCCGACTCGCTGACCGACCTCGCGGCCCTGCCGGACGGCGCGACCGTGGCGATCCCGAACGACCCGACCAATGCCGGTCGAGCGCTCGAGCTGCTGGCCGCCAACGACCTGATCACGCTGGCCGACACCGGTGACGCCGCGCCCACCGCACTGGACATCGAGGGCAACCCGAAGGACCTGCAGATCACCGAGGTCGAGGCGGCGCAGCTGCCCCGGTCGCTCGTCGACGTCGACGCCGCCGTGATCAACGGCAACTACGCGATCGACGCCGACCTGGTGCCGGCCGAGGACGCGCTGGCCCTGGAGGAGGCGGAGGGCAACCCCAACGCCAACCTGCTGGTCGTGCGCGCCGGCACCGAGGACGACGAGCGGATCGGCCAGTTGGAGGACCTGCTGCACTCCGACGAGGTGCGGACCTTCATCGAGGAGAACTACGAGGGCGCGGTCATCCCCGCCTTCTGAGCCGTGCCGGTGGGGTCAGGGCTCGACGACGACGTCCGGGCCCCGCCGGACCGCTCGGCGGACCCGCAGCCGGAACACCTGGCCGAATCGCTTGACCAGTCCGGAGTAGCCCGGCGTGGGCCCGTGCCAGCCGAGGAAGCCGCGCGGCCCGGAGACCATCTCCCCGGTGGAGAGGTCGTAGCGGGCCTGGTGCCACGGGCAGACGAGGCAGCCCTCGGCGTCGATGTGGCCGTCGGCCAGGTCGGCGAGCTGGTGCCGGCAGCGGCGGGAGACCGCGGCCAGCCGGTCGCCGGTGTTGGCCACGGCCCACTGTCCGGCGGGCCGCACGGCGCCGGGGGGCAGGTCGGCGGCGGGGACGCGGTCGGGCACGGGGCCTCCTGATCTCGGGCGGGCTGGTCTCGGGCGGTGCCCGAGCCCCTACCCGCTGCAGCGGCGGGCAGACGTGGCGCGCCGAGCCGGTCGGACTGTCGGTGCCCGGTGGGACGGTCGGCCTCCCGACTCGAGGAGCAGCCATGCCCACTCGCACCACGCCCTGGCCGTCCGGCACGCCGTGCTGGGTCGACCTCGGCACCCCCGACCCGGACGCCGCCCGGTCGTTCTACGCAGCGGTCCTCGACTGGACCTACCGCGACCCTGGCCCCGATGCCGGCGGCTACCTGATGTGCCTGAGCGGCGGGCACGAGGCGGCCGGGCTGGGTCCGCAGCAGGACCCGGCCGACCCGCCCCGCTGGACGACGTACTTCGCCACCGAGGACGCCGACGCGACGGCCGCCGCAGTGACGGCGGCCGGCGGCGGGGTGCTCGCCCCGCCGATGGACGTCGGCCCGGCCGGCCGGATGGCGATCGTCACCGACCCGCAGGGGAGCCCGTTCGGGCTCTGGCAAGCCGGCACCACCACCGGGGTGCAGGTGTTCAACGAACCCGGCGCACTGGTGTGGAACGAGGCCGCCGTCGACGACCCGACCGCGGCGCAGGAGTTCTACACGGCCGTCTTCGGCTTCGCCTGGGAGGAGATCCCGGACGCCGGCGGCTACTGCACGTTCGCGACCGGTGATCGCCCGCTGGGCGGGCTGAGCGGGGTGGTCGAGGGGCTGCCCCGGGGCTGGAGCACCTGCTTCGCGGTGGCCGACACCGATGCGGCGGTCCGGGCGGTGGAGTCCGGCGGCGGGAAGGTGCTCATGCCGGCCGAGGACACCCCGTTCGGTCGGTTCGCCGTCGTCACGGACCCGTGGGGGGCGGTGTTCTCGGTGATGGAGGTCGCCGAGGAGTGAGACGTCGGGTCGGCGTGGCCACCGTCGCGGGGGCCGACCGGGGGTCGGCCGGCGGTGCCGTAGCCCTCGGCCACCCCCAGCACAGCGTGATCGGCGACGATGGACCCATGCGTCTCCTCTCCCGGCTGCTCGTCCCGCTGGTCGTCGGTGTGCCCGCCGTGTTCCTGGGGGCGGCTCCGGCCCTCGCCGCCGAGCCGTTCGCGCCGACCGAGCAGCTCGTCGATGAGGCCGACGTGCTGAGCAGCGCGGAGGAGGACGAGGTCGAGTCGGCGCTCCAGCAGCTGGAGGCCGAGGAGGGCACCGAGCTCTACGTCGTCTACGTCGACTCCTTCGAGGGGGCGGACGCAGAGAACTGGGCCAGTCAGGCCTTCGATGCCGGGCTGGGTGACAACGCCGTGTTGCTCGCCGTCGCCGTGCCCACGGAGACCAGCGAGGGGCAGGTCAGTTTCGATGCCGGTGACGCGGCCGGCCTCGCCGACCGGGCGGAGCTGCAGCAGTTGGTCGACGACGTGGTGCTGCCGGAGCTGCGACAGGAAGACTGGACGGGGGCGGCCACGTCGATGGCCGTGGCCTTGCAGGGCGACGGGGCCGGTACGGCGACCGGGGCCGATGGGGGCGGTGACGGCGGCGGGGGAGCGCTGGCCGTGCTGGTCGGGATCGCTGTCGTCGGCGGTGGCGGGTACGCGCTGATGAAGAGCCGGCGGCGGAAGAAGCAGCAGGCCGCCGCTGCCCGCGCCGCGGAGGAGCGGGCCGCCGCCGAGGCCGCGGCCCGCGACCCGCATCACGGCACCTCCACCGAGCAGCTGACCTTCCGGGCCAGCCAGGAGCTGCTCGACCTCGACGAGGCGGTCAAGACCTCCGAGCTCGACCTGGCCTACGCGCGGTCCCAGTACGGCGAGCAGTCGGTCGCCGGCTTCCAGGACGCCCTGGACCGGTCCAAGGGCGAGCTGTCCCAGGCGTTCGCACTGCGCCAGGAGCTGGACGACGAGTTCCCGGAGGACGAGCCCACCCAGCGCCGGATGCTCACCCAGCTGCTGCAGCTCACCGCGGCGGCCGACGCCCGGCTGGCCGAGCAGGCCGAGGCGTACGCGGAGCTGCGCCACCTGCAGGACTCCGCACCCGAGACGCTGGCGGCGCTCACCCCGGCGATCCAGGGTGTCCGTGACCGGATCCCGGCGGCGGAGCGCACCCTGGAGGACCTGCAGCAGCGCTACGCCCGGACGGCCTGGTCGCCGGTCGCCGACAACGTGATCGAAGCGCGTACCCGCACGGACCTGGCCGAGCAGGCGGTGGCCTCCGGACAGGCGGAGCTCGACGCGGGTCGGCCCGCCGGGGCGGTCCCGGCGATCCGGGCGGCCGAGGACGCGCTGGCGCAGAGCCGCACCCTGCTGGACGCGGTCGGCCGGCTGGCCGACGAGCTGGCCGCCAGCGGCGCGCGGTACGACGAAGTGCGGGCGGAGACCGAGCGGGACATCGCCGAGGCCCAGGCGATGCTGTCCCGCAACGTCGACACACCGGGGCTGCGGGAGCAGCTGGCCCGGGCCGAGCGGGCGCTGGCCAGCAGCGCCGCGCAGCTGCAGCCGCGCGACGGCGAGCTGCCCGACCCGCTGGCCGTGGTCCGGCGGCTGGACGAGGCCGACCTCGCCCTGGAGGCGGCGCTGGAGCCCGCGCGCGACGTCCGGCAGCAGCAGGAGCGGGCCAGGTCCCACCTGCAGCAGGCGATCCGCGCCGCTGACTCGTCGGTCACCGTCGCCGGTGACTTCATCTCCACCCGGCGAGGCGCCGTCGGAAGCCCTGCGCGCACCCGGCTGGCCGAGGCCGAGCGGCACCTGGACGAGGCATCCCGGTCCGCCGCGGCCGACCCGGTCACCGCGCTGCGGGAGGCCCAGCGGGCCGACGGCCTGGCGCGGCAGGCACTGACCGCTGCCCAGCAGGACGTCGAGCAGTACATGGCCGGCGGCTACGGCGGCCGCCCCGGCTACGGCTCGGGTCCCCGGCGCGGCTACGGAGGCGGGGGCTTCGCCGGCGGCGTGGCCGGCGGGGTCGCCGGTGGAGTGCTCGGCAGCATCCTGCTGGGCGGGCTCGGCGGCGGCTACGGCGGTGGCTTCGGCGGCGGCGGCGGGGGCGACTTCGGTGGTGGCGGGGGCTTCGGCGGCGGGGGCGACTTCGGTGGTGGCGGGGACTTCGGCGGCGACTTCGGTGGTGGCGGGGACTTCTGACCGCCCGGTCCCCCGACGGCCACCTCAGCGTCCTGATCCGGTCACAACACGGTCACGCCTTGTCCTCCCGCGTCCCACGTCGTGGGATGGGTGTGTTAGTCATGCATCTCCACAAGCCACCGGCGGCTGCGGTGGCGCATCGTGGCGCCCGCAGACCGCCACCCCATGAGAACGAGGTAGCGGATGAACTCCGTGTCCAGGAGTGGCCGGCGTGCGCTGGTCGCCACAGCGGGCATCACGGCGACGGCCCTGGCGCTGTCGGCGTGCGGCGGCGATGACGGGGACGGCGGTGGCTCCGGCGGCGGCGGCGACTCGCTGATCGTCGGTACCACCGACAAGATCACCACGATCGACCCGGCCGGTTCGTACGACAACGGCTCGTTCGCCGTGATGAACCAGGTCTACCCGTTCCTGATGAACACCCCGCTGGGCAGCCCCGACGTCGAGCCGGACATCGCCGAGTCGGCCGAGTTCACCTCGCCCACCGAGTACACGGTGACGCTGAAGGACGGGCTGACGTTCGCCAACGGCAACGAGCTCACCGCCTCGGACGTCAAGTTCTCCTTCGACCGGATGGTCGCGATCAACGACGAGAACGGCCCGGCGTCGCTGCTCTACAACCTGGACAGCGTCGAGGCCCCGGACGACACCATCGTGGTGTTCAACCTGAAGTCCCCCGACGACCAGGTGTTCCCGCAGATCCTCTCCAGCCCGGCCGGCCCGATCGTCGACGAGGACGTCTTCGCCGCCGATGCGCTGACCACGGACCAGGAGATCGTCGAGGGCAACGCCTTCGCCGGCCCGTACGCGATCACCAACTACGACCAGAACAACCTCGTCTCCTACGAGGCGTTCGACGGCTACCAGGGCCTGCTGGGCGCGCCGGAGACCGAGACGGTCAACGTCCGCTACTACGCCGACTCGTCGAACCTGAAGCTCGACGTCCAGGAGGGCAACGTCGACGTCGCCTTCCGCAGCCTGACGGCGACCGACGTCGAGGACCTGCGCAGCGACGACTCCGTCCAGGTCGTCGACGGTCCGGGCGGGGAGATCCGCTACATCACGTTCAACTTCAACACCCAGCCCTACGGTGCGACGACGCCGGAGGCCGACCCGGCCAAGGCCCTCGCCGTCCGGCAGGCCGCGGCGCACCTGATCGACCGCGAGGAGCTGGCCGAGCAGGTCTACAAGGGCACCTACACGCCGCTGTACTCCTACGTGCCCGAGGGCCTCACCGGCGCCGTCGAGCCGCTGCTGGAGCAGTACGGCGACGGCTCGGGCGCCCCGGACGTCGAGGCGGCCCGGCAGGTGCTGGAGGCGGCCGGTGTGCAGACGCCGGTGGAGCTCGACCTCCAGTACTCCAACGACCACTACGGCCCGTCCTCGGGTGACGAGTACGCGCTGATCAAGGACCAGCTGGAGTCCAGCGGCCTGTTCACGGTGAACCTGCAGACCACCGAGTGGGTGCAGTACTCCAAGGACCGCGTCGCCGACGTCTACCCGGCCTACCAGCTGGGCTGGTTCCCGGACTACTCCGACGCCGACAACTACCTGACGCCGTTCTTCCTGACGGAGAACTTCCTGGCCAACCACTACTCCGACCAGCAGGTCAACGACCTGATCCTGGAGCAGGCCACCACCGTCGACCCGGCCGAGCGGCAGGCCCTGATCGAGCAGATCCAGGCCGAGGTCGCCCAGGACCTGTCGACGCTGCCCTACCTGCAGGGTGCCCAGGTCGCCGTCACCGGGACCGACGTGCAGGGCGCCGAGGACACCCTCGACCCGTCCTTCAAGTTCCGTTACGGCGCCCTCAGCAAGGGCTGATCGAGCCGGATCAGAACGCCCCGGGTGACCCGCCGTCCGCGAGTTACCCGGGGCACCGGCATGTCCGCCGCCACCTCAGGCTGGGAGAGATGACCACCACCACGACCGAACCCACCGGGGGCACCGCCGATCCCGTCGGTGCCCCCGACCCCGCGCCCCGGCGCCGGCGCAAGGGCAGCGGAGGGCTGGGCAGCTACCTGCTGGTCCGGTTCCTGCTGATCTTCCCGACCATCTTCATCCTGGTCACGACCGTCTTCTTCCTGATGCGGGCCACCGGCGACCCGATCACCGCCGCGCTCGGCGGGCGGCTCCCAGCCGACCAGCTGGCCGAGCGGGTCCGGGAGGCCGGGTACGACCGGCCGCTGTTCACCCAGTACCTCGAGTACCTGGGCGCCCTGGTGCAGGGCGACTTCGGCACCACCCTCAGCGACCGGCGGCCGGTCCTGGAGGTGCTGACCACCTTCGGCATCGCCACGCTGGAGCTGACGGTCTACGCGCTCATCGTGGCGTTCATCGTCGGCATCCCGCTGGGCATGCTGGCCGCATACTCCCGGGACCGCTTCCCCGACGCCGTCCTGCGGGTCTTCGCGATCCTCTGCTACGCGACGCCGGTCTTCTTCGCCGGCCTGCTGCTCAAGCTGGTCTTCGCCTCCGGGCTGGGCTGGCTGCCGGTGGCCGGCCGGGCCTCGACCGGTACCGAGATCGAGCTGCAGTTCCTGGACAACCCGACCGGCTTCTACCTGATCGACGCGATCCAGACCGGCGACTGGGACGTCATCTCCGACGTCCTGGAGCACGCCGTCCTGCCCGCCATCGCCCTGGGCCTGCTGACCGCCGGGATCTTCCTGCGGCTGGTGCGCACCAACGTGATCGGCACGCTGGGCACCGGCTACGTGGAGGCCGCCCGCTCGCGCGGCGTCGCGGAGTCCCGGCTGCTGCGCAAGCACGCCTACCGCCCTGCGCTGATCCCGATCATCACCGTCATGGGCCTGCAGATCGCGATCCTGCTCGTCGGCGCCGTGCTCACCGAGACGACGTTCGAGTGGAAGGGCCTGGGCTTCCAGCTGGCCCAGTACCTGCAGGCCCGCGACTTCGTGGCCGTGCAGGGCATCGTCGTCCTGCTGGCGGTCATCGTGGCCGTCACCAACTTCATCGTCGACATCATCGCCGCGCTCATCGACCCCCGGGTGAGGTACTGACATGGCCACGGCGACATCCGTGCCGACCGAGGCCGGCCCGGCCGGCGAGCCCGACGCGACGCCGGCCCGCCGGCGTCGCTCCTGGCGCCAGCTGCCGATCGTCCACCAGCTCGGGCAGAGCGTCGGCCTGCAGCGCGGCATGCTGGTGGCCGGGCTGGTGCTGATGGGCGTCTTCCTGCTCACCGCGCTGTTCGCGCCGCTGCTCGCGCCCTACGAGTACGGGCAGCTGCGCGACGCCGAGGGCCTGTTCGGGGCCCAGCAGTCGCCGTCGGGCGACCACCTGCTCGGTACCACCGTGGGCGGGTACGACGTGCTGTCCCGGGTGATCTGGGGCTCCCGGACGGCGCTGTACGTGATCGTCGTCGCCGTCCTGCTGTCGATCGTCGCCGGTGTGCTGCTCGGGCTGGTCTCCGGCTACTTCGGCGGCTGGCTGGACCGGGTCCTCGTCGTCATCGCCGACGCGATCTACGCCTTCCCGGCGCTGCTGCTGGCGATCATCGTGGCGATCGTGATCAGCGGCGGGCAGTCCAGCCTGTGGGGCGGCATCCTGGCCGCGGCCATCTCGATCACCGTGGTGTTCATCCCGCAGTACTTCCGGGTGGTCCGGGCGGAGACGGTGCGGATCAAGGCCGAGGCCTTCGTCGAGTCCGCCCGGGTCATCGGTGCGAGCAACCGCCGGATCATGCTCCGGCACGTGCTGCGCAACGCCACCCGCACACTGCCGCTGATCCTCACGCTGAACGCGTCCGAGGCGATCCTCACCCTCGCCGGCCTGGGCTTCCTCGGGTTCGGCATCGAGGCCACCGAAGCCGCCGAGTGGGGCTACGACCTGCAGCAGTCGCTGTCCGACGTGACCAGCGGCATCTGGTGGACCTCGCTGTTCCCCGGTCTGGCGATCGTGCTGGTCGTGCTCGGCCTGACGCTGGTCGGCGAGAGCCTCAACGACCTGGCCGACCCCCGGCTGCGCACCCGCCGCCGGGTGGCCGACCAGGAGCCGGCGGAGGAGGGCGAGGTCGCCGCCGTCCCCGGCGGCGCGCTGACCAGGGGGCCGGCGGGCGTCGGTGGCCTGGGGGTCACCGTGGCCGGCGAACGACCCGGGACGCCGGCCTCGGCCGGTGCCACCGGTGCCGAGCCCGCCGACGGGCAGGTGGCCGGGCCGGACGTGACCGGCCAGGACGGAGGAGGGACCCGCTCATGAGCGTCGTCGACATCAAGGACCTGCAGATCTCCTTCGCCACCGATGCCGGCACCGTCACCGCGGTGCAGGACGTCACCCTCGCCGTCCAGGCCGGTGAGGTGCTGGCCATCGTGGGGGAGAGCGGCAGCGGCAAGACCGTCACCGCGCGCAGCATCCTGGGGCTGCTGCCGGAGACCGCGCGGGTGCGCGGTGCGGTGGTGCTGAGCAGCAAGGACGGCACCGACGAGCACGACGTCGTCCCGCTGTCCGGTGCGAAGCTGCGCGAGGTCCGCGGGCAGGACGCCGCGATGGTGTTCCAGGAGCCCTCGACCTCCCTGAACCCGGTCTACCCGATCGGCTGGCAGATCGCCGAGGGGCTGCGGGCGCACGGGGAGTACAGCAAGAAGGAGGCCCGGGCCAAGGCGATCGACGTGCTGCGCCGGGTCGGCATCCCCGACCCCGAGGACCGCGTCGACCACTACCCGCACCAGTTCTCCGGCGGGCAGAAGCAGCGCATCGTCATCGCCCAGGCGCTGGTGCTCGACCCCGGCGTGATCATCGCCGACGAGCCGACGACGGCGCTGGACGTGACGGTGCAGGCCGAGATCCTGGAGCTGCTGCGCCGCTGCCGGGACGACTTCGGTGCCGCCATCGTGCTGATCACTCACAACATGGGCGTGGTCGCCGACCTGGCCGACCGGGTCGCCGTCATGTACCAGGGCCGGATCGTCGAGCAGGCCGACGTGCGCACGCTGTTCAGCGCACCGAAGGACCCCTACACCCGGCAGCTGTTGGCCGCCGTCCCGCGGCTCGGGCAGGGCGTCGAGCGGACCCGGGAGCGGGCCGCCGGGCGCGCGGCCGGCTGGGAGCGCGCCGCCCCCGTCGTCGAGGCGAGGGACCTGCGGATCGTCTACCCCGGCCGGATGCGCCGCCCGGACTTCGTCGCCGTGGACGGCGTCAGCTTCAGCATCCGGCCGGGTGAGGTGCTCGGTCTGGTCGGGGAGTCCGGCAGCGGGAAGACCACCATCGGGCGGGCGATCGCCGGGCTGACCAAGGTCAGCGACGGCTCGCTGGCGGTGCTGGGCACCGAGATGAACGGGATGAAGGAGCGCCCGTTCCGGCCGGTGCGCGAGCGGATCGGGTTCGTCTTCCAGGACCCGGCGTCCAGCTTCAACCCGCTGCTCACCATCGCCGACGCCGTGGCCGAGCCGCTCGTGGTGCACAAGCGGGCCAAGGACCCCCGCGCGGCCCGGCCGCGGGTCGACGAGCTGCTGGAGGCGGTGCAGCTGCCGAAGGCGTTCGGCGACCGGTACCCGCACGAGCTCTCCGGCGGGCAGCGGCAGCGGGCCAGCCTGGCCCGGGCGCTGGCCCTGCAGCCCGAGCTGCTCATCGCCGACGAGCCGACCTCGGCGCTGGACGTGTCGGTGCAGGCCCGGGTGCTGGAGCTCTTCGCCGAGCTGCAGCGGGAGCTGGGGTTCGCCGCGCTGTTCATCAGCCACGACCTGGCCGTCGTCGACCTGCTCGCCGACCGGATCGCGGTGCTCTACCGCGGCCGGCTGGTGGAGGAGGGTACGGGGGCCGAGGTGCTGGGTGCGCCGAAGCACCCGTACACCCAGCGGCTCATCGCCTCCCTGCCGGTGCCCGACCCAGACGAGCAGGCCCGCCGCCGCACCCACTGGAACACCCTCCGCGCCGCCGAGTGAGCTGGAGGGGCCGAAGTCGCGACTTCGGCCCCTCCAGGGCTCGGGCCCCTGTCCGGCACGGAGCTCGCGCCGAGGCGACGGGTAGGTGACCACCGGGGGAACGGTCCCCTGTCGATGGCTGATCCCGGGGCCGGCTGGGCACAGGCCGGGTGTGACCCTGCTCGAGCTGCTGGCTGGACTCGTCCTGCTCACCGCCGGCGGGGAGCTGCTGGTGCGCGGGGGCTCGGCCCTGGGCCGCGCGGTCGGCATCTCACCTCTGGTCATCGGGCTCACCGTCGTCGCCTTCGCCACCGCAGCACCCGAGCTGGCTGTCTCGCTGGGTGCCGCGCTGACCGGTGCCGCAGGGATCGCGGTCGGCAACGTGGTCGGCAGCAACATCGCCAACGTGCTGCTGGTCGGCGGGCTCACCGCGGTCGCCGCGCCGCTGGCCGTCGACCGGAAGCTGCTGCGTGGAGACCTGCCGGCGCTCCTGGGCCTGTCCGTCCTGCTGTTCCTGCTCGCCATCGACGGCACCGTCGCCCTGTGGGAGGGGCTCCTGCTGGTGGTCCTGGCTGTCGCCTACCTCAGCTGGAAGGTGCTGGCCGGTCGGCGCGAGGAGGCCCCGGACGCGACCGAGGACGAACGGCCGCCGCTGCGGCCTCGCACGGTGCTCGTGCCCCTCGGGATGCTGCTGGTCGGCATCGCCCTCCTGGTGGTCGGCGCGCGGATGCTGGTCTCCGCCGCGACCACGATCGCCGCCGCGTTGGGGCTCTCCGACCTGGTCATCGGACTGACCGTGGTCGCTGTCGGCACCTCGTTGCCCGAGTTGGCCACGACGGTGGTGGCTGCGCTGCGCGGTCAGCGGGAGATGGCGCTGGGCAACATCGTGGGCAGCAACGTGCTGAACATCGGGGTGGTGCTCGGGCTCACCGCGGTCGTCGCCCCGGGTGGCCTCCCGGTCGATGCCTCCGCACTGCGTCTGGACCTGCCGGTCATGATCGCCGTCACGCTCGCGTTCGTGCCGCTGCTGCTCACCGGTGCCAGGCTGGTCCGCTGGGAGGGCGGGTTGCTGCTCGCCTGGTACGCGATCTACCTCGCCGTCCTCGTGCTCCCGGCCATGGGATCGGCGGCCGCCCCGGCGTTCACCGCGGTGGCGCAGTGGGGGCTGCTGCCGCTCACCGCCATCGGGCTGGCGGTGCTCACCGTCCGGGAGGTCCGGACACGGCGACGGGCCGCCACCACCGGCTGACCCGCGGGGTCGGTCAGCGGGTGCGGCCGCGGGGCTTGAGGGGGAGCGGGGGCAGGGCGGGGGCGCCGAGCCGCTGGCCGTCGAAGCCGGGGACGTCGGCGAACCGGTCGCCCTCGGCCCACTGCTCGGCGTACTCGGCGATCTCCTCACCCGAGCGGCCGACGAAGTTCCACCACATGACGATCCGCTCCTCGAACGGCTCGCCGCCCAGCAGCAGCAGCTGGGCGGCGTCGTCCGTGCGCAGCCGCACGGTGCGCCGGCCCGAGCCCAGGTAGAGCATCGCGCCGGGGGTGAGCGGCACGCCCTCCACGTCGGCGGTGCCCGACGCGGTGAGCAGCGCGTACTCGAAGTCCGGCTCCAGCGGCAGTTCGACGTCGGCGCCGGCGGAGAGCGCCAGGTCCACCCCGACCAGCGGGGTGTGCGCCGTCCCCGGTGAGGTGGCGCCGGCCATCGCGCCCATCAGCACGGTTGCCTGCACCCCGTCGGAGTCGAAGCCGGGCAGTGCCGTGTGGTGCTCGAACGCCGGGGCGACGTCCCGGACGCCGTCGGGCAGCGCCACCCACAGCTGCGCGCCGTGCAGGTACCGCGGGTGTACCGCCGGCGACTGCTCGGCGTGCGCGATCGCGTGTCCGGCGGTCATCAGCGCCAGCTCCCGCGGCCGGATCAGCACGTCGCTGCCGAGCGAGTCGCGGTGGTGCACCTCGCCGTCCAGCAGCCAGGAGACCGTCTGCAGCCCGGTGTGCGGGTGCGGCAGCACCTGCATCCCCGCGGAGCCGAACACGTCGTCGGGGCCGTAGTGGTCGACGAAGGCCCAGGCGCCGACCAGCCGCCGGCCGAGCGTGGGCAGCAGCCGGCGGACGTGGGTGGCCTCGCCGAGCAGGACCTCCTTGCCCGGCAGCAGGTCCAGCGCCGGCCCGGCCGACGCCTGGGCGCGCCCGCCCAGCTCGTGCGGCGCGGGCCGCGGCTCGAGGTTGCTCATGGCCGCCTTCCTACTCGCTCAGACCGTGCACGTCACCGTGCGCGACCCGGGCGGCCGGGATGGTGCCGAGCCGGCCGGCGGAGGCGTCGGTCATCGCGTCCAGCACCTCCTGCCGGGTGTTCATCACGAACGGCCCGTACATCGCGATCGGCTCCCGGATCGGCAGCCCGCCGAGGACGACGACGTCGAGGTCCGGCGTGCGGGCCTCGGCGTGCCGGTCGCCGGGCCGGGTGCCGTGCACGGTCACCGTGTCGCCGGGGCCGAGGACAGCGAGCTGCCCGGTGTGCACCGGGGCGCCGTCGACGCCCACCGAGCCGGAGCCGGAGAGCACGTAGACGAGCGCGTTGAAGTCCGGCCGCCAGGGCAGGTCCAGCGAGGCACCGGGGGAGACGGTCGCGTGCACCATCGCCATCGGCGTGTAGGTGCTGCCCGGGCCGCGGTGCCCGCCGACGTCGCCGGCGATCACCCGCAGCAGCGCGCCGCCGTCCGGGCTGGTCAGCAGCACCGACTGGCGGGCCCGCAGGTCCTGGTAGCGCGGCTCCACCCACTTCTGCGCCGCGGGCAGGTTCACCCACAGCTGCAGGCCGTGGAACAGCCCGCCGCTGAGCACCAGCGCCTCCGGTGGCCGCTCGATGTGCAGGACGCCGCCGCCGGCGGTCATCCACTGGGTGTCGCCGTCGCTGATCGTGCCGCCGCCACCGTGGCTGTCGGCGTGCTCGAAGGTGCCGTCGAGGAGGTAGGTGACGGTCTCGAAGCCGCGGTGCGGGTGCCACGAGGTGCCCTTGGGCTCCCCGGGCGCGTACTCGACCTCGCCCATCTGGTCCATGTGCAGGAACGGGTCCAGGGCGCGCAGGTCGACCCCGGCGAACGCGCGCCGGACCGGGAAGCCCTCGCCCTCGAAGCCGGACGGCGCAGTGGTCACCGAGCGCACCCGGCGGCGCACCGTGCGGGGTGCGGGCAGGGGGACCCGGGCGAGGGTGGTGGTGTCCTCGACGGTCACGGCGGGCATGGCGGCCTCACTTCTGTTGAGGGCTCAACTACGTGGCCACTGTAAGCCGCCGCGACCGGCCTGTCTTCCCCGTCAGGGTGACCGGCCGGTGCGCCGGCGCCGGTCGGCCGCGTCGGCCAGCAGCAGGAAGGCCTGCGCCTCGGGGGAGTGGCCGGGCCGGTCGAAGTGCGGGGCAGCGCTCGCGCCGGTGACCCGGCCGAGCTCGTCGACCCGGTCGCAGACGGCGGCGAGCAGCGACTCCCCGAGGTCCCCGTACCGGGCGGGCAGCCAGCCCTCGGCCGCGCCGGTCAGCGCCGCGAACGCGAACATCGACGCGACGTTGGTGTCCGCCGGGGTGGCCGGGTCGTCGAGCACGTCGCCGAACAGGCCGTCCGGACGGCGCAGCGGCAGGACGGCGTCCAGCAGCGCGCGCACCTCACCGG
The DNA here is from genome assembly GCF_026967985.1 of Modestobacter sp. VKM Ac-2984. GTDB lineage: Bacteria > Actinomycetota > Actinomycetes > Mycobacteriales > Geodermatophilaceae > Modestobacter. The sequence continues at coordinate 93,095 of NZ_JAPVBJ010000007.1, forward strand.
CGACCGTGGTGCCGGCGGCCCCCGGCAGCCAGCGCACCGCCCGGGCTGCGCCGGCGGCGACCCAGCCGTTCCCGGTGCCCCAGGCGCGCGGGTCGGCGAACGCCCCGGCGTCCTCGTCCCAGCGGGCCGCCCACAGACCGGAGACCGGATCGCGCAGCCGGGCGCGGTGGCCGGCCAGTTGGGCGACCGCGGCCGCGCCGTCGCCGCGGCAGGCGAGGAACGGCACCACCATGTGGACGGTGTCGGCCCACACCTGGCGGCTGCCGACCAGGTGGAACAGCGTCCCGTCTGCCGCCCGCGGTGCACCGGCACGCAGCCAGCCGTGCTGGCGGGCGGCGGCCGCGGCCAGCGCCGGGTCGCCGAGCCGGTGGGCCAGGGAGTCCACGAACTCACCGAGCGCCGCGCCGTTCACCGCGCAGGCCGGGTCCAGCTCGGCCAGCCGGCCGTCGGGCAGCTGGCGGGCCACCGCGTCGTCGACCAGCGCACGCAGCGCGACCGCCGCGCCCGAGTCGTCGAGCACGGCGGCCGTCAGCCCCTGGTCCCAGGAGTGCCGCTGGACCACGAGCAGGCAGCACAGCACCCGCTCGCGGACCTCGTCGGTCAGCACCGTCAGGTGCCGGTCACACGCCGTCCTTGGCGCTGCGGATGACGTCGGCGTAGGTGAGGGCGCTGTCCTTCGGCGTCCGCACCTGGGTGTCGTAGTCGACGTGCACCAGCCCGAAGCGCTGCGCGTACCCGCGGGCCCACTCGTAGTTGTCCAGCAGCGACCAGGCGAAGTAGCCGCGGACGTCGGCGCCGGCGTCGATCGCCTCGGTCATCGCCGCCAGGTGCCGCAGCAGGTAGTCCACCCGCTCGGGGTCGTGCACCTGACCGTCCGCGGAGACCTCGTCCGGCCAGGCCGAGCCGTTCTCGGTGATGAACATCGGCGTGCCCGGCGCGATCCCGGAGATCCGGGTGAGCAGCGCGGTGAACGCGTCCGGGGAGATGCCCCAGCCCATCGTGGTGGTCGGGCCCTCGGGCGCGAGGTCCTCGACCCGCTCGGCGCCGATGAAGGTCGGGTGCTTGCCGCTGGGCTCGCTGAGCCCGCGGACCGTGGACTCGAAGTAGTAGTTCACGCCCAGCCAGTCCACCGGCGTGGAGATGACCTCCAGGTCGCCGTCCTCGATCGGCAGCGGGGCGCCGGCGGCCGCCAGGTCGGCGACGACGTCGGCCGGGTACTCGCCGGTGGCGATGGGCACCAGGAACATCCGGTTCTGCTGCCCGTCGAGCCGGCGGGCAGCGTCGACGTCGGCGGGGGAGTCGGTCGCCGGCGACATCGGCGTGAAGTTCAGCGTGATGCCCAGGTGGTCGGCGCCCTTGTCGCGCATCACCTGGGTGGCCAGGCCGTGCCCGAGCAGCAGGTGGTGCACCGCGCGGGAGGCCTCGACCGGGTCCTGGTGGCCAGGGGCGTGCTGGCCGGCCATGTGGCCCAGCAGCGAGCTGCACATCGGCTCGTTCAGCGTCGACCAGTGCGGCACCCGGTCGCCCAGGGCGTCGTACACGATGCCGGCGTAGTCGGCGAAGCGCAGGGCGGTGTCCCGGTTCGTCCAGCCGCCCCGGTCCTGCAGCCCCTGCGGCAGGTCCCAGTGGTACAGCGTGAGCCACGGGGCGATGCCGGCCCCGAGCAACTCGTCGACCAGCCGGCGGTAGAAGTCCAGGCCGCGCTGCTCGATCGCACCGGCCCCGGTGGGGAGCACCCGGGACCAGGAGACGGAGAACCGGTAGGCGTCCAGGCCCAGGTCCTTCATCAGCGCGACGTCGGCCGGGTAGCGGACGTAGTGCTCGACGGCGACGTCGCCGGTGTCGCCCTGGAACGTCTTGCCGGGGGTGTGGCTGAAGGTGTCCCAGATCGACGGCCCGCGGCCGTCGACGTCCACCGCACCCTCGATCTGGTAGGCGGCGGTGGCGGCGCCGAAGACGAAGCCGGGCGGGAAGGTCAGCCCGGCAGCGGTCTGCGGGCGCACGTCGGTGGAGGTCATGACAGGTGTGCTCCTTGCGAGGACGTGGGGGACCGCACGGCGAGGTCAGGCCGTGCGGGAGACGTCGTGGTGGCCCCCTGCAGGGGCCCGCCGCGAGCGTGCGAAGGGTGGGGGCAGGGGGCTTCTTCAGTCGACCCGTTGCTGGGTCTGGGCGTCGAACACGTGCACGGCACCCCGGTCCGTGCTCAGCCAGAGCTGCTGTCCGGTGGTGACGCCCGACCGTGGCTCGGTGCGCACCACGAGGTCGGCGGAGTGCAGGACGTCGTCCGGGGCGTCGGCCAGCGAGGTGTAGAGGAAGGCGTCCGAGCCCAGCTGCTCCACCACGTCGACCCGCACCGGCAGGCCCTCGCCGGGGCCGGCCAGGCGCACGGCCTCGGGGCGGAACCCGACGGTCACCTTCCCGTTGCTCGCGGCGGCCCGGGTCAGCTGGTCCCGGGGCACCGGCAGCACCGCGCTGCCGACCTGGACGCCGCCGTCCACGGCGTCCCCGGTGACCAGGTTCATCGCCGGCGAGCCGATGAAGCCGGCGACGAACACGTTGGCCGGCCGGTCGTACAGCTCACCGGGGGTGTCGCACTGCTGCAGGACGCCGTCCTTGAGCACCGCGACCCGGTCGCCCATGGTCATCGCCTCGACCTGGTCGTGGGTGACGTAGACGGTGGTGGTGCCCAGCCGGCGCTGCAGGGCCGCGATCTGGGTGCGGGTCTGCACCCGCAGCTTGGCGTCGAGGTTGGACAACGGCTCGTCCATCAGGAAGACCTGCGGGTTGCGGACGATCGCCCGGCCCATGGCCACCCGCTGGCGCTGGCCACCGGAGAGGGCCTTGGGGCGGCGGGCCAGGTAGGGCTCCAGGTCCAGGATCTTCGCCGCCTCGCGCACCCGGGTGGCCCGCTCGTCCTTGCCGATGCCGGCGAGCTTGAGCGCGAAGCCCATGTTCTCCTCCACCGTCATGTGCGGGTAGAGGGCGTAGTTCTGGAACACCATCGCGATGTCCCGCTCCTTGGGCGGGGAGTCGGTGACGTCCCGGTCGCCGATCACGATCGACCCGGTGTCGACCTCCTCCAGCCCGGCGAGCATCCGCAGCGAGGTGGACTTGCCGCACCCGGAGGGTCCGACCAGGACCAGGAACTCGCCGTCGGCGATCTCCAGGTCCAGGGCGTCGACCGCCGGCCGTTCGGCCTTGGGGTAGATCCGGCTGGCCTGCTGGAAGGACACGGTGGCCATGGTCAGGCACCTCTCGGGAGGGGGGAGGAAGGGGAGGACGGAGCTGTACCGCGGGTCATCCCTTCACCGCGCCCTGCATGATGCCGCCGACGATCTGCTTGCCCAGGATCGTGAAGACGATCAGGACGGGCAGGGTGCCCAGCAGCGTCCCGGCCATGATCACCGAGCGCTGCGGCACGTAACCCGAGCCGAGTCCGGCCAGGGCCACCTGCACCGTCGGGTTGGCGGTGGTCAGCGCGATGAGCGGCCAGAAGAACTCGTTCCAGGCGGTGAGGAACGTGAGCATCGCCAGCACCGCCATCGCCGGCCGGGCGACCGGGACGACGATCGACCAGAAGATCCGGAAGGTCGAGGCGCCGTCGACCCGGCCGGCCTCCAGCAGCTCGTTGGGCAGCGCGGAGATCAGGTACTGCCGCATGAAGAAGACGCCGAAGGCGCTGACCAGCGTGGGCAGGATGACCGCCTGCAGCTGGTTCACCCACTGCAGCTCGGCGATCATCATGAACAGCGGGATCACCGCCAGCTGGGTCGGCACCATCATCGTGCCGATGACCAGGCCCAGGAGCACGCCCTTGCCGCGGAACTGGAGCTTGGCGAAGGCGAACCCGGCCAGCGTGCAGAAGAGCACGGTGCCGACGGTGATGCTGCCGGCGACCAGGACCGAGTTGAGGATCGCCTTGCCGATCGGCGCCTGCTCGAGGGCCGCCTGGAAGTTGTCGAACAGGCTGGCGTTGGGCAGGAACGGCGGCGGGGTCGCGGCGATCTCGGCGTTGGTGTGCGAGCCCGCCACCAGGGTCCAGTAGAGCGGGAAGATCGACACCAGCGCCACCAGGGTCAGCAGCGTGTAGGTGACCGGGCCGGGCTTGCCGGCCTTGCTGCCGCCACGGCGGCCGCGGCGGCGGACCGCGGGGGCCGCCGGGGGTGCGTGCCGGCCGGTCTCGGTGACGGGGGGAGCGAGGGTCGCCATGCCGGTCTCCTACCGGTCTGCCCGGTTGCGGAGGCGGCCGATGACGGCGTTGACCCCCACGATCACCAGGATGATCATGAACATGGCCCAGGCCGTGGTGGCTGCCTGACCGATGTGGAAGTTGCTCCAGCCCTGCTGGTACATCAGCAGGCCGAGCGTCTGGTACTGCCCCGAGGCGCCGCCGGAGGTGGTGCCGTTGCCGGCGAACAGCAGCGGCTCACCGAACAGCTGGACGGCGCCGATGGTCGAGACCACGATCGTGAACAGGATCGTCGGGCGCAGCGACGGGATCGTGACGTGCAGGAACTGCTTCCACTTGCTCGCGCCGTCGATCTCCGCGGCCTCGTACAGCTCACCGGGGATCGACTGCATCGCGGCCAGGTAGATCAGTGCGTTGTAGCCGGTCCAGCGCCAGGTGACGATCACCGCGATGGCGACCTGGCTGCTCACCGTCCCGGCTTCCCAGTCGATCGCCTGCAGGCCGACGGCCTCCAGTGCGGTGTTGATCAGGCCGTAGTCGCGGCCGAAGAGCTGGGAGAAGACGAGCGTCGCTGCGGCGATGCTGGTCGCGTAGGGCATCAGCATCACGGTGCGGAAGAAGGTGCGGCCGCGGAGCTTGTAGTTCAGCAGGTGCGCCAGCCCCAGGGCCATGCACAGCTGCGGCACCGTGGCCAGGATCCCGATGGTGAGGGTGTTGCGGGCGGCGTTCCAGAAGAACTCGCTCTGCAGCAGGTCGCGGTAGTTCTCCAGGCCGACCCAGGTGCCGCCGTTGATGTTCGACAGGCTCGTCTCGTGCAGCGAGACCCAGGCGGTGTACATGAACGGGTAGAGGCTGAACGCCGCGAAGACCAGGAAGAACGGTGCGACGTAGGCGTAGCCCCAGCGGTTGCGGGTCAGCTGCCGGCGCTTGCGCGGGCGGGCGGGGGACGTGGCGGCGGGGGCCGGTGGTGGTGCGGCGATCGCCGCTTCCCGGACGGTGCCACTCGCGATGGTCATGCAGTGTCCTCGACGGTGTGGGTGGGCGCGGATCGGGCCGGGCGGGTCCCGGGGGCGCGAGCGGGCCGGGACGGCGGGGGCCGGTGCAGGTGCCCGGGAGCGGGTGACGCTCCCGGGCACCGCGTCCGGTCGGCGGTGCGCTGTGCTGAGCCGCAGGCTCAGCCGCCGGTTGCCTGCTGCGCGGCCTTCAGTGCGTTGTCCCAGCCCTCGTCGGGGTCCGCACCGCCGGAGGCGATGTCGGTCAGCGCCGTGGTGAACGCCTCCTGGATCTGGGTGTCGTACGGGCCGATCGGGGTGCGCTGGATGTTCGCGGCCGACTCACCGAAGATCTCGCCGGTCGGGGCGTTGTTGAAGTACTCGTTGGTCGCACCGACGACCTCGGGGTCCTCCGCCGCCTGCGGGCTGGAGGGGAAGTGCGCCGCGCGGGTGAACATCTTCACCTGCTGCTCCGGAGCCGTCAGCCACTCGACGAGGTCCTTGGCCGCCTCGGCGTTCGGGCCGTCCTCCGGGACGGCGAGGAAGGAGCCGCCCCAGTTGCTGGCGCTCTCGTCGGCGCCGGGCAGCGGGGCGATGTCCCAGAGGCCGGCCCCGGTCTCACCCATCTGGGAGTTGATGTACCCGAGCATCCACGCCGGGCAGGCGATCGTGGCGAACGCACCGTTGGAGAAGGCGGCGTTCCACTCGTCACCGAACTGGCTGAGGTTGGCGGTCAGCCCCTCGTCGGCGGCCTGGCTGGCGTAGTCCCACGCCTGCTGCACGCCGTCGCTCTCGGCCGGGATCGGGTTGCCCTCCTCGTCGTTGTAGGCCAGGTCGCCCTGGTACACCGAGGAGGAGAAGATGCTGGCCGGGCTGTCGACGAACGCGCTGTCGGCGGGCTTGGTCGGGGAGGCCATGTACTGCTCGGCGACCTCGATGTAGGCGTCCCAGGTCGGCCAGAGCTCGGCGACCTCGGCCCGGTCGGTGGGCAGGCCGGCCTGCTCGAAGAGGTCCTTGCGGTAGCACATGGCCTGCGGGCCGATGTCGGTGCCGAGGGCGATCGTCTCACCGTCGGAGGTGGAGGCCTGGCCCCACTTCCAGTCGTAGAAGTTGCCCTCCAGCTCGTCGGCGTTCTCCTCCGCGGCGAAGTCGACGAAGGCGTCGGCGTGGTTGCGCACCACGTCGGCGATGAAGCCGATCTCCAGGGCCTGGACGTCGTCCAGCCCGGAGTTGGCGGCCAGCCGGGTCTGCAGCGACTTGTAGTACGCGGCGGACTGGGCGACGTTGTTCTGCTTGATCGTGACGTTCGGGTGGAGCTCCATGTACTCGTCGTAGAGCCCCGCGTTGTCCAGGTCCATCGTGCCGAACGTGCCGACGGTCAGGGTCACCGGAGCGTCGGGGTCGTAGTCGGCGGCGTCGGCGCTGGCGTCGTCGGAACCGCCACAGCCGGCGGTCAGCAGGACCGCGGCCAGGGCAGCTCCCCACGCCGCCCTGCTCTTCGTGGAATGGAACATCTGACCTCCTGGGTCGGCCCGGGACGCGTGCTCCGCTGCATCGTCCACCGGGTGCGTGAGAACGCTCTCACGGCCGTGGCGATCAGAGTGGTCTGGGCCACACGAGGCTGTCAAGTAACGGGTGGGTAACGGCTGGGGTCTGTGCGGGAGCGCTCTCACAGTGGCACGATGGCGACCACCCCCGGAGCACTGGAGACCCATGACCGACATCAGCACGCGGCCGGCGTCGCCGACGCTGGACGAGGTCGCCGTGCTCGCGGGCGTGTCCCGCGCCACGGTCTCGCGGGTGGTCAACGACTCCCCGCGGGTGAGCCCGGAGGCCCGGGCGGCGGTGCACTCGGCGATCGCCGAGCTGCGGTACGTGCCCAACCGGATGGCCCGCAGCCTGGTCACCCGGCGCACCGACACCATCGCGCTGGTCCTCAACGAGCCGAACACCCAGGTCTTCTCCGACCCGTTCTTCGCCAGCATCGTGCGCGGCGTCTCCGCGACCCTCGCCGACACCGACCTCAACCTGGTGCTGCTGACCGCCCAGGACGAGCGGGAGCAGCAGAAGATCGGCCGGTACGCGCGCCAGGGCCACGTCGACGGCGTGATCCTGATGTCGGTGCACAGCAACGACCCGCTGCCCGACATCCTCGCCGATGCCGGCATGCCCCTGGTCATGTGCGGGCGGCCCTTCGACGACCGGGCGGTCGCCTACGTCGACGCCGACAACCGCGGCGGCGCCGAGGCGGCCACCGCCCACCTGATCGCCACGGGCCACAGCCGGATCGCCACGATCACCGGGCCGCTGGACATGATCGCCGGGGTCGACCGGCTCGCCGGCCACCGCGCCGCGCTCACCGCCGCCGGGCGGCAGGTGCACCCGGAACTGGAGGCGGAGGGCGACTTCACCGAGGTCGGGGGCGCCCGCGCGATGGAGTCGCTGCTGGCCCGCGACCCCGAACTCGACGCGGTCTTCGTGGCCTCGGACCCCATGGCGGTGGGTGCGCTGCGCGCGCTGCGCGCCGCCGGCCGGCGGGTCCCCGAGGACGTCGCCGTGGTCGGCTTCGACGACGCCGCCGTCGCCGCCCGGTGCGACCCGCCGCTGACCACGATCGCGCAGCCGCTGACCGACATGACACCGCTGCTCACCGAGCTGCTGCTGCGCCAGATCGAGGGCGTGGGCGAGCCGGCGGAGTCCCGGGTGTGCCACACGTCGCTCGTCCGGCGCGCCTCGGCCTGAGGGAGGACCGGCACCTCCGGGCGTCGAAACGCGTGGGACACACGCCCTGTCTAGGTTCGTCCCATGGCGGACCTGTTCGACGGCTACCCGCTCGGGGAGCAGTGGGACGAGATGTTCTCGGCCCCCGGCCAGCCCCGCGCTCCCTACACCGGCCTGTTCAGCTCGCTGCAGCCGATGTCGGGGGAGGAGCTGGCCGCACGGGCCGACGTCCTCTCGCAGACCTACCGCGACGCCGGGGTGACCTTCGCCCACGCCGGGGAGGAGCAGCCCTTCCCGCTGGACATCGTGCCGCGGGTGATCGGCCACCAGGAGTGGTCGGTGATCGAGCGCGGGGTCACCCAGCGGGTGCGTGCCCTCGAGGCCTTCCTGGCCGACGTCTACGGCGCCGGCGAGGTCTTCACCGACCGGGTCGTGCCGCGCAGCGTGGTCACCACCAGCGCGCACTTCCACCGGGCCGCGCACGGGCTGGTCCCGCCCAACGGCGTCCGGGTGCACGTCAGCGGCATCGACCTGGTGCGCGACGAGGCCGGTGACTTCCGGGTGCTGGAGGACAACCTCCGGTCGCCCTCCGGGGTCAGCTACGTGATCACCAACCGGGCGGCGATGACCTCGGTGCTGCCGGAGCTGTTCGGCGACCACCGGATACAGCCGGTCGCGGAGTACCCGGGCCGGCTGCTCGCCGCGCTCAAGGCGTCGGCGCCGTCCGGGGTCGGCGACCCCACCGTGGTGCTGCTGACCCCCGGCGTCTACAACTCCGCCTACTTCGAGCACGCGCTGCTCGCCCGGCAGATGGGCGTCGAGCTGGTCGAGGGCCGCGACCTGGTCTGCTCCGGCGGTCAGGTCAGCATGCGGACGACGGACGGCCAGCAGCGGGTCGACGTCATCTACCGTCGGATCGACGACGAGTTCCTGGACCCGGTGCACTTCCGCTCCGACTCGGTGATCGGCTGCGCCGGCGTGCTCAACGCCGCCCGCGCCGGCCGGGTGACGATCGCCAACGCGGTGGGCAACGGGGTCGCCGACGACAAGCTGCTCTACACCTGGGTGCCCGACCTCATCCGGTACTACCTCGGGGAGGAGCCGGTGCTCGCCAACGCCGAGACCCACCGGCTCGACGACCCGGACACCGTCGAGTGGGTGCTCGCCTCCCTCGACCAGCTGGTGCTCAAGCCGGTCGACGGCTCCGGTGGCAAGGGCATCGTGATCGGGCCCCGGGCCGACGAGCAGACGCTGGCGGAGCTCGCGGTCAAGGTGCGCAGCAGCCCGCGGGACTGGATCGCACAGAAGCCGATCGGCCTCTCGACGTCCCCGACGCTGATCAACGGCCGGATCGCCCCGCGGCACGTGGACCTCCGGCCGTTCGCGGTCAACGACGGCACCGACGTCTGGGTGCTGCCCGGCGGGCTGACCCGGGTGGCGTTGCCCGAGGGGGAGCTGGTGGTCAACTCCAGCCAGGGCGGGGGCTCGAAGGACACCTGGGTGATCACCCCGCCGCGGCCGTCGGTCGAGCCGGCTCCCGAGCACGACGTGACCCGGATCGAGTTCACCACCGAGGACCTGCCCGTCGATCCGCCCGCCCAGGACCCCGGGCCGCCCAACGAGGACGCCCTCGCCCAGTCCCAACAACAACAGCAGGCGGTGACCACCACCAAAATGGCCATTTTGGCGGAACGGGACGGCGGGGGACGGGGGGGTGCGCGGTGCTGAGCCGGATCGCGGAGTCGCTGTTCTGGATCGGCCGCTACGTCGAGCGCGCCGACGACACCGCCCGGATCCTCGACGTGCACACCCAGCGGCTGGTCGAGGACCCGTGGATCGACGAGCAGAAGGCCTGCGCCAACCTGCTGGCGCTGATGGGGGTGCCCTGCCCGCCCGAGGAGGCCGACACCGAGCGGGTGCTGGCCACCCTGGCCTTCGACCGGGCCAGCCCGAGCTCGATCACCGGGGCGCTGTCGGCCGCCCGGGAGAACGCGCGCGGCGCGCGTGAGGTGCTCTCGGCGGAGATCTGGGAGTCGCTCAACGTCACCCACAACGCCCTGCCCCAGCAGCGCACCATGGCCCGCCGGTACGGCCCGCACTCGATGTTCCGGTTCGTCCGGGAGCGCTCGGCGATGGTCTTCGGCCTGGCCGACGCCACGATGAGCCGCGACGAGGGCTGGCTGTTCCTCGTCCTGGGCCGATCGCTGGAGCGGGTCGACATGACCGCCCGGATGCTGTCCACCCGGGTGCTGGCCGGTGACGCCGCGCCGTCCTGGACCCTCGTGCTGCGCTCGACCGGCGCCTACGAGCCCTACCTGCGCACCTACCGGGGCGCGGTGAACTCCAGCCGCGCGGCGGAGTTCCTGCTGCTGGACCGGCTCTTCCCGCGCTCGGTGTTCGCCTCGCTGGAACGGGCGGAGGGGTGCCTGGCCGAGCTGGAGCGGGTGAACGTGCGCGAGGGCCACCGGATCGGCGTCGCCGGCGAGGCGCACCGGATCGTCGGCCGCGCCCGGACCATGCTGGAGTTCATGCAGACCGACGAGATCCTGGCGCGGCTGCCGGCCCGGCTCGACGAGCTGCAGCGCACCTGCTCGGCGGCCAGCGAGGCGGTCACGAACCGGTTCTTCACCGAGCAGGCACCGCAGGTCTGGGTGCCGGAAGGCGTGGGGTGAGCACGGTGCCGCAGCGCCAGAGCCAGTCGCAGTCGCAGGTGCAGTCCGGCCCGGTGCGGGTCCCGGGGGACCGGTGGCGGCTGCAGGTCGTGCATCGCAGCGCGTTCCGCTACGGCGGGCCGGTCCGCTCCTCCTACAACGAGGCGCGGATGACCCCGGAGAACAGCAGCCGGCAGACCACGCTGCGCTCCCGCGTGGAGATCGAGCCGCTGGCCACGGTGCACGCCTACCGCGACTACTGGGGGGCGACGGTCACCGCCTTCGACACCCACGGCCCGCACACCGAGCTCGTCGTGCAGGCCACCTCGGAGGTGGAGGCCGGGCCGGAGCCGCACGTCCCGGACGCGGTCGACTGGGCCGACCTCGCCACCGCGGACCTGCGCGACCGGTACGGGGAGATGCTGCGCCCCACCCCGCTGACCGCGATGGACGACCCGGTGGTCGCCGAGGTCCGGGCCGCCGTCGGGGACGCCGGGCCGCGCGAGGCCGCGCAGCTGGTCTGCGACTTCGTGCACGAGCACATGGCGTACCTGACCGGCTCGACCAACGTGAAGACCAACGCGATGCAGGCGTGGACGCACCGCAAGGGCGTCTGCCAGGACATCTCGCACGTCTCCGTCGGCCTGCTCCGCGCCCTGGGCCTGCCCGCCCGGTACGTCTCCGGGTACCTGCACCCCCAGCCCGCAGCGGAGATCGGTCAGTCGGTCACCGGCGAGAGCCACGCCTGGGTGGAGTGGTGGGACGGCGGGTGGTCCGGCTACGACCCGACGAACTCGGTGGAGATCGGACCCCGGCACGTCACCCTGGCCCGGGGGCGCGACTACTCCGACGTCCCGCCGCTCAAGGGCATCTTCTCCGGCCCCCGGAGCGAGGGCTCGAGCGTGACCGTGGAGGTCACCCGCCTCGCCTGAGCGGGCGGCGATGAGTCCTGCCGTCGTCGGCGGTCTCTCCTGACGACACCCACGTCGGAGGAGTTCACGTGCAGCAGCTGCTCAGGGTCCACAACGTCATGCTGTCCCGTGACGGCTTCGGTGCAGGGGAGCACCAGAGCCTGGAGCGGCCGTTCGGCCACGCCGACCCGGCGGTGCTGGGTGCCTGGGCCTTCGCCACCGCGAGCTGGCCCAACCGCACCGAGCCCGGCGGCACGCGCGGCCTGGACGACCTCTTCATGCGTGAGTTCGGGCGCAACATCGGCGCCGAGATCATGGGCCGCAACAAGTTCGGGCCCCAGCGCGGACCATGGCGCGATCACGAGTGGCGGGGCTGGTGGGGGGACGAGCCGCCGTTCCACACGCCGGTGTTCGTGCTGACCCACCACCCGCGGCCCTCGTTCTCGCTGTCGGACACGACGTTCCACTTCGTCGGCGGCGAGCCGGCCGCGGTCCTCGAGCAGGCGAAGGAGGCGGCCGACGGCCGTGACGTCCGGCTCGGCGGGGGAGCCACCACCATCCGGCAGTTCCTGGACGCCGACCTGGTGGACACCCTCCACGTGGCGGTGTCCCCGGTGGAGCTCGGTGCCGGTTCCCGGCTGTGGACGTCGCCCGACGAGCTGTGCGACCGGTTCCACCTGGAGGTCGTGCCCAGCCCGAGCGGGGTGACCCACCACCTGTTCTGGCGGCGCTGACGGCCCGGCGGTCCCGGGCTGGCGGGAGCCGGCCCGGCGGACCTGGGATGCTGGGTGGTGATGAGCGCACCCCTGAACCTGGTCAACCTCGAACGGGTGCACAAGGCACACGGCACGACGGTCATCCTCGACGACGTCTCCCTCGGGGTCGCGGCCGGTGAGCGGATCGGCGTGGTCGGCCGCAACGGCGGGGGCAAGTCCACCCTGCTCGGCGTCCTCACCGGCACCCAGGAGCCCGACTCCGGCCGGGTCACCCGCCGCAGCGACCTGGCGATGGGCGTCCTCGACCAGACCGGCACGCTCCCGCCCGGGACGACGGTGCGCGACGTCGTGCTCCCGCCCTCCCGGTTCGCCGCCGAGCACGAGTGGGCCGGTGACGCCGCCGTCCGCTCGGTGCTCACCGGCCTGGAGCTGGACCGGATCGGGCTGGACTCCCCGGTCGCCCCGATGTCCGGCGGTGAGCGGCGCCGGGTCGCGCTGGCCGCCCAGCTGATCCGCCCGCTGGACCTGCTCGTGCTCGACGAGCCGACCAACCACCTCGACGTGGAGGGCGTCGCCTGGCTGGCGGAGTACGTGAAGGCCCGCACCGGTGGCCTGATCGTCGTCACCCACGACCGCTGGTTCCTCGACGAGGTCTCCACCACCACGTGGGAGGTCGCCGACGGCAGCGTGCACGCCTACGAGGGCGGCTACTCGGCCTACACGCTGGCCCGCGCCGAGCGGTCCCGGATCGCCAACGTGACCGAGGAGCGCCGGCTCAACCTGGTGCGCAAGGAACTGGCCTGGCTGCGCCGGGGCCCGCCGGCCCGCACCAGCAAGCCGAAGTTCCGGATCGAGGCGGCCCAGGCGCTGATCGCCGACGAGCCGCCCGCCCGCGACACCATGGCGCTGGCCGGCTTCGCAGCCCGGCGGCTGGGCAAGACGGTCTACGACGTCGAGGACGTCACCTACACGGTGCGCGGCCGCGGTGACGACGCCGAGGACCCCGCGGGTCCGGCCGACCCGGGCGGGCCGCGGGAGCGCACGCTCTTCCACGACCTCACCTGGCACGTCGGCCCGGGCGACCGGATCGGCGTCGTCGGCGTCAACGGTGCGGGCAAGACCTCGCTGCTCAAGCTGCTCGTGGGCGAGGCGCAGCCCGACGCCGGGCGCGTCGTCGTCGGCCAGACGGTGTCGGCGGCGTACCTGTCCCAGCACGTCACCGAGCTGGACCCCCGGCAGCGGGTGCTGGAGGCGGTGCAGGACGTCGCCCGGATCGCCAAGATCGGCAACCAGGAGATCTCCGCGTCCACGTTGGCCGAGCGGTTCGGGTTCGCCGCCAACCGGCAGTGGACGCCGGTGGGCGACCTCTCCGGGGGTGAGCGGCGCCGGCTGCAACTGCTGCGGCTGCTGATGGCCGAGCCCAACGTGCTGCTGCTCGACGAGCCGACCAACGACCTGGACATCGACACGCTCACCGCGCTGGAGGACCTGCTCGACAGCTTCCCCGGCACCGTGCTGGTGGTCAGCCACGACCGGTACTTCGTCGACCGGGTCTGCGACTCGGTGGTCGCGCTGATGGGCGACGGGTCGCTGGCCGCGCTGCCCGGCGGGGTGGAGGAGTACCTGCGGCGCCGCGCCGCCGGGGAGGCCGCGCTGCCGGGGTCGGGTGCTGCGGCGCCGGTCGGGAGCACCCCGGCACCCGCGCACAGCGCCGCCGATGCCCGGGCCGCCCGCAAGGAGGCCTCCCGGCTGGAGCGCCGGATGCTCAAGCTGGACGCCGACGAGAAGAAGCTGCACGAGCAGCTCGCCGCAGCGGCCACCGACTACGGCCGGGCGGCCGAGCTCGACGCCCAGCTCAAGGCGCTGCAGGCGGAGAAGGAACAGGTCGAGACCGACTGGCTGGCCGCGGCGGAGGTCGCCGACGCCTGACCGGGCACCACCTCCCGGGCCCCGCCATGAGACAGCTCACGGCGGGCCCCGGAGGTGGCCGTTCGACTCGCCGCGACCGGCGGCGCCCAGGAGGATGGGGCACAACGCTCGAACGCGCTGATCGACGGGCGTGCTCGCTGCCCGCCTGCCTGAGAACCGACCGGAAGGGACCCGTTGGGCCTGCTGCTCCTGCTCCACCTCCTCGCCGCGGTCGGAGCTCCGCTGCTCGTGCGGTGGTGGGGACGACAGGCGTTCCTGGCCCTCGCCCTGGTCCCGGCCGCCGCGTTCGGGTGGGCGCTGACCCAGCTGGGCACCGTCGTCGGTGGGGGAGACGTCCGGGAGACGTTCACCTGGATCCCGGCGCTGGACCTGCAGTTCGCCCTGCGGCTGGACGCCCTGGCGCTGACCTTCGCCGCCCTGGTCACCGGGGTCGGCGCGCTCGTGCTCGTCTACTGCGCGCGCTACTTCGAGCCCGACGAGGAGGGCGTCGGCCGGTTCGCCGGCGTCATGACCGCCTTCGCCGGTTCCATGCTCGGCCTGGTGCTGGCCGACGACGTGCTGCTGCTCTACGTCTTCTGGGAGCTCACCACCGTCTTCTCGTTCCTGCTGATCGGCGGCTCGGGGGCGAAGCTGGCCGGACGGCGGGCGGCCAGCCAGGCGCTGCTGCTCACCACCGCCGGCGGCCTGGCGATGCTCGTCGGGCTGCTGATGATCTCCTCGGCCAGCGGCAGCCGCCTGCTGTCGGAGATCGTCGCCGACCCGGGCAGCGGCACGGTGATGGTGGCCGGCACGATGCTCGTCCTGGCCGGTGCGGTCACCAAGTCGGCGATGGTGCCCTTCCACTTCTGGCTGCCGGCCGCGATGGAGGCGCCGACCCCGGTCAGCGCCTACCTGCACGCCGCGGCGATGGTGAAGGCCGGCATCTACCTGGTCGCGCGGCTGGCACCCGGTCTGGCCGACGTCCCCGGCTGGCGGCCGGTCGTGCTCGGGCTCGGTGTGGCCACCATGCTGATCGGCGGCTGGCGCGCCCTGCGGCAGAACGACCTCAAGCTCCTGCTGGCCTTCAGCACGGTCAGCCAGCTGGGCTTCCTGATCACCATGGTCGGCGCCGGCAGCCAGGAGCTGGCCGCGGCCGGCCTGGCGATGACCATCGCGCACGCGCTGAGCAAGTCGACGTTGTTCCTCTCCGTCGGGGTGATCGACCACGCGACCGGGGTGCGTGACCTGCGGTTGCTCTCCGGCCTCGGACGGCGGATGCCCGTCCTGGCCGGCATCGCCACGCTGGCCGCCGCGAGCCTGGTCGGGTTGCCCCCGTTCCTGGGCTTCGTGGGCAAGGAGGCGGCGTTCACCGCACTGTGGGAGGGCGGGCTGCCCGACCGGGTCAGCGCCGTCGTCGTCCTGGTCGGCCTGGTGCTGGGGTCGGTGTTCACCGCGGCGTACTGCGCCCGGTACCTGTGGGGGGCGTTCGCGCGGAAGCCGGGCCTGCCGGAGACCGCGCCCGCCGAGCTGGAACACCACCCCGGACCGCTGTTCCTCGCCGCACCCGCCGTCCTCGCGCTCGCCGGCCTCGTGGCCGGCCCGGCCAGCCCGGTGCTGGACCACCTGGTGGCCGCCTACGCCGAGACCCTGACGCTGATCGCCCCGGAGGCCGAGCACCTCGCGCTCTGGCACGGCCTCCAGCCGGCGCTCGCACTGTCCGCGGTCACCCTGCTCGGTGGCGCTGCGCTGTTCGCGTTCCGGACACGGTTCATGCGGTTGCAGCACCGGCTCGCCGTGGGCGCGTCCGCCGACGAGGGCTACTGGAACACCCTGCAGGCCCTGGACCGGCTCGCCGTCCTGGTCACCGGGACGACGCAGCGGGGGTCGCTGCCGGCCTACCTGGGCACCATCCTCGTCGTCGTCGTGGCGCTGCCCGGGTCGGTGCTGCTCCTCCAGGCGCCCTGGCCGCAGGAGTGGCGGGCCTGGGACACGCCCCTGCAAGCCCTGGTCGGTGCGGTGGTGGTCACCGCCGCGATCGTGGCGATCCCGTTGCAGCAGCGGCTGTCCGCGGTGCTCGTGGTCGGCGTGACCGGCTACGGCCTCGCCCTGCTCTTCGTGCTGCACGGCGCCCCGGACCTGGCGCTGACCCAGTTCCTGGTCGAGACGCTGAGCCTGGTGGTCTTCGTGCTGGTGCTCCGCAAGCTCCCCGCGGACATCAGCGAGCGGCACCGCCCCGCCGAGCGCACCGGCCGGGCGGCGCTGGCCGTCTGCGTCGGACTGCTCATGGCCGGTGTCGGCGCCGCGGCGCTGGGCGCGCGCACGGCCACCCCGGTCTCCACCGACATCCCCGAGCTCGCACTGGAGGAGGGGCACGGGGAGAACGTCGTCAACGTCATCCTGGTCGACATCCGTGCCTGGGACACCCTCGGTGAGCTCTCCGTGCTGGTCGTGGCGGCCACCGGCGTGGCCAGCCTGGTCTTCCTCCGCAGCCGCACCGGTGGGGTGGACCGGCCGGACGAGGAGGACACCGCCGGGGACGACCCGGGCACGGCCCGGCGGGCGCCCAAGAGCCGGTGGCTCCCGGCGAGTTCGACGCTGGCGCCCCAGCGACGTTCGGTGGTGCTCGAGGTGGCCACCCGGTTCCTGTTCCACCCGATCGTCGTGTTCTCGCTCTTCCTGCTGTTCGCCGGGCACAACCAGCCCGGCGGCGGGTTCGCCGGGGGACTGGTGGCCGGGCTGGCCCTGGTGCTCCGCTACCTGGCCGGTGGCCGCTACGAGCTGGGCGAGGCGGCTCGGGTGTCCCCGGGCGTGCTGCTCGGCGGCGGTCTGCTGCTGGCCGGCGGCACCGGGCTGGCCAGCCTGCTGCTGGGTGGTGCGGTGCTCGAGTCCGCCTACTTCTCGGCCGAGGTGGCGGTGCTCGGCAGCGTGAGCCTGCCCACCGCGCTGTTCTTCGACATCGGCGTCTACCTCATCGTCGTCGGCCTGGTCCTGGACGTGCTGCGCAGCCTCGGTGCGGAGCAGGACCGCCAGGAGGACGAGGAGGACCCGATCACGGCCGATCCTGAGGAGGTGATCGCCCGATGACCCCCACCATCGTGCTGCCGGTCGTGATCGGTGGCCTCTACGCGGCGGGTGTCTACCTGCTGCTGGACCGCAGCCTCACCCGGGTGATCCTGGGCTTCATCCTGCTCGGCAACGCGACGAACCTGCTGCTGCTGTCCGCCAGTGGCCCGGCCGGGCTGGCTCCGCTGTTCGGGTACGCCGAGCCCGAGGAGATGAGCGACCCGCTGCCGCAGGCCCTGGTGCTCACCGCCATCGTCATCACCTTCGGCGTCACCGCGTTCCTGCTGGCGATGGTGCACCGGTCCTGGCGGCTGGTCCGGCAGGAGGTCATCGAGATCGACGAGGAGGACCGGCGGGTCGCGGCCCAGCAGGGCATGGACGCCGACGACATGGACCCCGACCAGCTCGCCGCGGAGGACCGTCCGGCCGGGAAGGGGAACACCCTGCACTCCGACGTCGAGGTCGAGGACCAGTTGGCGCACCGGTACGGCGAGTTCGCCTCCGACGATGTCACCCTGCCACCGACCCGGCGGGGCGAGCAGTGATCGGCGACCTCGCGCCGTTGCCGGTGCTGCTGCCGTTGCTCGGCGCCGCCGCCGCACTGCTGGTCGGCCGGCACCCGCGGATCCAACGCGCGGTCAGCATCGCGGTGCTGGCCGCGGTGGTGGGCGTGTCCGTCGCCCTGCTGCTCATCGCCGACGCCGAGGGGGCGGCTGCGGTCGCTGTGGGTGACTGGCCGGTCCCGGTGGCGATCATGCTGGTGGTCGACCGGCTCTCGGCGCTGATGCTGGTGGTGGCCAGCACCGTGGGCCTCGGCGTGCTCGTCTTCGCCGTGGGCCAGGGCACGGCCGACGGCGACGAGGAGACGCCGCTGTCGATCTTCCACCCGACGTTCCTCGTCCTGATGGCCGGTGTGAGCTACGCCTTCCTGGCCGGGGACCTGTTCAACCTCTACGTGGGCTTCGAGGTCCTGCTGACCTCCAGCTACGTCCTGCTCACCCTGGGGGGCTCCGCACCGCGGATCCGGGCCGGCATCACCTACGTCGTGGTGAGCCTGCTCAGCTCCTTGCTCTTCCTGGCATCGATCGCGCTGGTCTACGCCGCGACGGGCACGGTCAACCTGGCCCAGCTGGCCGGCCGGCTCGGCGAGCTCCCCGACGGCACCCAGCTGATGCTGCAGTCGCTGCTGCTGATCGCCTTCGGCATCAAGGCGGCGGTCTTCCCGCTGTCGGCCTGGTTGCCCGACAGCTACCCGACCGCGCCGGCCCCGGTCACCGCCGTGTTCGCCGGGCTGCTCACCAAGGTCGGCGTCTACGCCATCATCCGCACCCAGACCCTGCTGTTCCCCGGTGGTGCGCTCGACGACGTGCTGATGTGGGCCGCCCTGGCCACCATGCTGGTCGGCATCCTGGGCGCGGTGGCGCAGAGCGACATCCGGCGGATCCTGTCCTTCACGCTGGTCAGCCACATCGGGTACATGATCTTCGGGATTGCGCTGGCGACCACGGCCGGCCTGGCCGGTGCGATCTTCTACGTCGTCCACCACATCGCCATCCAGACGACCCTCTTCCTGGTCGCCGGGCTCATCGAGCGGCGGGGCGGCACCACGTCGACGGCCCGCCTCGGCGGGCTCGCCACGGCGTCCCCCTTGCTGGCCGTGCTCTTCTTCGTGCCGGCGATGAACCTGGCCGGCATCCCGCCGTTCTCCGGCTTCATCGGCAAGGTGGGGCTGCTGGACGCCGGGGTCGCCGTCGGCGGCTGGCAGGTGTACGTGCTGATCGGCGGCGCGGTCGTGACCAGCCTCCTCACCCTGGTGGCCATGTCGCGGGTCTGGACCCGGTCGTTCTGGCGGCCGCCGACGCAGGCTGCCTCGGCGGACACGGCCGCCGCCGCAGCCCAGGACGCCGGACCGGACGACGCCGAGGACGCCCCCGCGGGCGGCGACGAGCCGGCCGACGAGCCCCTGCCCGTGCCCGAGTCGCTGGCCGGTGGGGCGACCTCCACCACCACCGCCCGCCGGACCGGACGCCGTGGCGCCTGGCAGCGGCACGTCGCGGTGGCGACGGCGGATCCGGTCGGGGGAGAGGGGCAGCCGAGTGGCCGCGCGAAGGACTCCCGGCCGTCGACGCGCCCGCTGCCGGCGGTGATGATGGCGGCCACCACCACGATGGTGCTGCTGACCGTCGGCCTCACGGTGATCGCCGGACCGTTGTACGGGATGACCGAACGGGCCGCCGGTGACCTGCGGGAGCGGACGCCCTACATCGAGGCCGTCTACGGCGAGGAGGGGGACGGATGACCATCGACTCCCCGATCCGCCGGCTGCCGCTGCTGGTCTGGTTGGTCCTCATCTGGAACCTGCTCTGGGGCACCTGGTCCTGGGCGAACCTCATCACCGGGGTGCTGGTCGCCCTGGCGGTGACCGTCATCCTCCCGCTGCCTGCCGTCTCCGGTGGCGCCCGGCTGCACCCGGTGGCGGCGCTGTACTTCCTCGGTCACTTCCTGGTGAACCTGAGCGTCTCCAGCGCCCAGGTCGCCTGGCAGACGCTGCGCCCCAGCGGGATCCGGCAGAGCGCGGTCCTGCTGGTGCAGCTGCGCACCGACTCCGACCTGCTGCTCAGCATCATCTCGCAGACCCTCACGCTGGTGCCCGGGTCGATGGTGCTGGACCTGGACCGGCGGCGGATGAGCCTGGGCGTCCACGTGCTGGACGTCGGCAACGAGGACGACGTCGAGCGCCAGCGCGCGGAGGTGCTGGCGACCGAGCGACGGGTGGTGCGCGCCTTCGGGTCGGCGGAGGACATCGCCCGGCTGGACCAGGACCCACCCCAGGGGCGCGCCGCCGCCCCCGCCGACGCGGAGACCGTCCGATGACCGTGGTGGCGGTGCTGATCTACGGGATGCTGGGGCTCGGCGCCGTCCTGGCGATGGTGCGCCTGGCGCTGGGCCCCTCGCTGCTGGACCGGGTGGTGGCCACGGACTCCATCCTGGTCATCGTGGCGGTCGGTCTCGCGGTGCACGCGGCCCTGCAGCGGGACCCCACGGTCGTCCCGGTGCTCGTGGTCGTCGCCCTGCTGGTCTTCGTGGGCGCCATCTCCGTCGTGCGCTACGTCGGCGGCATGCTGCTGCGCACGGGGGCGGACGACGACGAACTGGGCGGCTCACCCGCGGCTGAGCAGGTCGATGGACGCGAACGTGGGGGGAGATCGTGAACGACTTCGACTCGGTGTCCGACTGGATCGCCGCAGCCTGCCTGCTCGCCGGCGCGTTCCTCTGCCTCACCGCCGGGGTCGGCCTGCTGCGTTTCCCCGACGTGCTGTCCCGGATGCACGCCGGCACCAAGCCGCAGGTCATGGGCGTCCTGCTGATCATGGTCGGAGCTGCGATCCGGCTCACCGACTGGTCGGTCACGTGGATGCTGCTGCTCGTCGCGGTGTTCCAGATGATCACCGCACCGGTCAACGCGCACATGGTCAGCCGGATCGCCTACCGGCGCCGGCACGTCGTTGCAGAGCAGCTGTTCGTCGACGAGCTCGGGGTGGCCCCCCGTGGCGGCGAGGTGCAGGCGGGGGAGCGTGGCCGGCGTGGCGATGAGCCCGCGGACGCGCCGGCCGGCCAGGGGTCGGAGACGCAGATCGGCGACGGCGACGGGCTGGACGACCAGTCCGTGGACGAGGCCGGCCCCGGGGCCGTGGACGAGCAGGCCCCGGGACCTCGCCGCTGAGCCGTCCGGGTGCGGGGTCCCCGGCACCCGGACCGCCCGACTCCTACCGCTGGGCCCGGTTCACCGCGGAGACGACCGCGCGCAGGGACGCGGTGACGATGTTGGCGTCGATCCCGACGCCCCACAGCACCCGCTCGCCGACGGCGCACTCGACGTAGGCGGCGGCTCGGGCGTCGCCGCCGGAGGAGAGCGCGTGCTCGGCGTAGTCGAGCACGCGGACGTCGACGCCCACGCTGGAGAGCGCATCGACGAACGCCGCGATCGGGCCGTTGCCGCGGCCGCGGACCGTGTGCGGCACGCCGGCGTCGACGAGCTGTGCGGTGAGCTCGTCGGGGCCGGCGCCGGACGCGGTGTGCTCGTGCCCGCTCAGGGCGAACCGGCCCCAGGGGGCGTCGGCGTCGGGCAGGTACTCGTTGGAGAAGGCCGTCCACATCTGCTCGGCGGTCACCTCGCCGCCCTCGTCCTCGGTGTGCCGCTGGACGACGGCGCTGAACTCGATCTGCAGCCGGCGCGGCAGGTCGAGGTGGTTCTCGGTCTTCATGATGTAGGCGACGCCGCCCTTGCCGGACTGGCTGTTCACCCGGATCACGGCCTCGTAGCTGCGACCGACGTCCTTGGGGTCGATCGGCAGGTAGGGGACCGCCCACGGGATCTCGTCGACGCTCGTGCCGGCCGCCTCGGCGTCGGCCTTCATGACCGCGAAGCCCTTGTTGATCGCGTCCTGGTGCGAGCCGGAGAACGCGGTGTAGACCAGGTCGCCGCCGTAGGGATGCCGCTCGTGCACACCCAGCTGGTTGCAGAACTCGACGGTGCGCCGGATCTCGTCGATGTCGGAGAAGTCGATCTGCGGGTCGATGCCCTGGCTGAACAGGTTCAGGCCCAGGGTCACCAGGTCGACGTTGCCGGTCCGCTCGCCGTTGCCGAACAGGCAGCCCTCGATCCGGTCTGCCCCGGCGCGGTGGCCCAGCTCGGCGGCGGCCACGGCGGTGCCCCGGTCGTTGTGCGGGTGCAGGCTCAGCACGACGGAGTCTCGGCGGCCCAGATTGCGGTGCATCCACTCGATCTGGTCGGCGTAGACCGTCGGCTCGGCCATCTCCACGGTCGCCGGCAGGTTGAGGATGGTCGGCCGGTCGGGGGTCGGCTCCCACACGTCGGTGACGGCGTTGCAGACCTCGACGGCGAAGTCCAGCTCGGTGCCGGTGAACGACTCGGGGGAGTACTGGAAGCGGATCTCGGTGTCCCCGGCCTGCTCGGCCAGCTTGCGCACCAGCTGTGCGCCGTGGACGGCGATCTCGGTGATGCCGGCGCGGTCCTGGCCGAACACGACCCGGCGCTGCAGCGTGGAGGTCGAGTTGTAGAGGTGCACGATCGCCTGCTTGGCACCGCGCAGCGACTCGAAGGTCCGCTCGATCAGCTCGTCGCGAGCCTGGGTCAGCACCTGGACGGTGACGTCGTCGGGGACCAGGTCCTGCTCGACCAGCTCGCGGATGAAGTCGAAGTCGGTCTGGCTGGCCGCCGGGAAGCCGACCTCGATCTCCTTGTAGCCCATCCGCACCAGCAGCTCGAACATCCGCCGCTTGCGCTCGGGGGTCATCGGGTCGATCAGCGCCTGGTTGCCGTCGCGCAGGTCGACGGCGCACCAGCGGGGGGCGGCCGTCGTGGTCGTCTCCGGCCACGTGCGGTCGGGCAGCGGGATGGGGGCGAAGGGCGCGTACTTGCCGATCGGCATCGGCGAGGGGCGCTGGGGGTTGCGGGCGTGCGGGTGGTTCTCGTTCACGGGGGGCTCCTCTGGCGGGCTGCGGACAGCTCCGGGATGCGGTCAGCTGGCGCCCGGGGACGCGCGATCACCGCGGCGAGGGAGCCGACCTAGGAGAGGGCCTCGCCGCGGCTGATAAGAAGGAGGCTGCCGCGCACGGCGTCACGGTAGCAGCGGGTCAGGCCACGTCGCAGCCGCAGGCGCAGGCCGGTGCGTGCCCGAGGTCGGCGTTGGACGCCTCGGCGTACTCGCACCCGGGCGGGCAGGTGCAGCCGGTGGCCCAGTCGGGGCCGCCGAGCTCGCCGGACGCGAGCCACGCCCGCCAGGCGGCCTCCCGCTGTTCCCGCTGGCGGAGGAGTGCCGTCCACCTCCGCGCCGCGGCCCGCTCCGCCAGGGAGTCGCCGGGGCGGGGCACCAGGTGGTCCTCCGGGATGCCCAGCCGTCGACGCCAGGAGTCCCGGCTGCGGCGGTCCCGGTCGAAGGTGACGTCCGGCTGGCGGCGGGTGTGCCGGTGCGGGCCGGACCACCAGGCCTCGTCCCCGTGCCGGGTGTCCAGGTGCGCGGGGAACTGCCGTCCGGCCCGGTCCCGGACGGCGGCGGCGGACATCGGTGCGACCTCCTGCCCCTGGGCGTCCAGCAGGACCAGGCGCAGCCGGGCCAGCGAGACGAGGCGGGCGAACTCGCGCACGCGCAGGTCGCCGCGACCGGCCTCTGCGCGGCCCACGCGGTCCCGGGAGACGCCGCTCGCCCCGGCCAGCTCACGCTGCGACAGGTCGGCCAGCCGGCGCACCCGCCGCAGCATCCCCGCCACGTCGACGTCCACCGGCACGGGCTCTGTCTCTGTCGCTGTCGCTGTCGCTGTCGCTGTCGCTGTCTCGGGCTCGGGCGCGGGCGGGGGTGCTGACACCTGCCGAGCGTGTCGGCTCAGCCGCCCGGTGAGCCCACCCGGGCGAGAGCCGTGGACGGCGGTCACCGTGTGGACGGGGGGAGGCAGGTCGCGGGCAGTTGTGCTCTGGCCGCACTGCTGCACCAGAGCACAACTCGCCCGGGGGTCTGTCGCACGGAGGGGGCCGCTCGCGGAGGACCTGCGGCGCGGACGGGAAGGGGGGGCACCGTCTTCCGGTGGACAGCCGCAGTCTGCGCAGAGCTTGCGGGCGCGGCGGGCGGGGCGAGTGCGGCGCGCCGTGCGGACGTCGGGCCGGCGACGCCACGCCGGTAGCCTGGACCCGTGGCCTTGGTGGTACAGAAGTACGGCGGTTCCTCCGTCGCGAATGCCGAGCGCGTCAAGCGTGTGGCCGAGCGCATCGTCGAGGCGAAGAAGAACGGCGACGACGTGGTCGTCGTCGTGTCCGCCATGGGCGACACGACCGACGAGCTGCTGGACCAGGCCCGTCAGATCACCGCCGACCCGCCGGGTCGCGAGCTGGACATGCTGCTGACCGCGGGCGAGCGGATCTCCATGGCGCTGCTGGCCATCGCGATCTCGACCCACGGGTACGAGGCGCGGTCGTTCACCGGTTCGCAGGCCGGGGTGATCACCACCTCCAGCCACGGCAAGGCGCGGATCATCGACGTCACGCCGGGCCGGCTGCGCGATGCGCTGGACGACGGCTCGATCGTCATCGTCGCCGGCTTCCAGGGCGTCAGCCAGGACACCAAGGACGTCACCACCCTCGGGCGGGGCGGCTCGGACACCACCGCCGTCGCCGTCGCGGCTGCGCTGCAGGCCGACGTCTGCGAGATCTACACCGATGTGGACGGCGTCTTCACCGCCGACCCGCGGATCGTGCCGAACGCCAAGCGGCTGGAGACCATCACCTACGAGGAGATGCTCGAGCTGGCCGCCTCCGGGGCGAAGGTGCTCATGCTCCGCTGCGTCGAGTACGCCCGCCGGTACGGCATCCCGGTGCACGTCCGCAGCTCCTACTCACAGCTCCCCGGCACGATCGTGGCCGGCTCGATGGAGGACCTCACCGTGGAACAGGCGATCATCACCGGCGTCGCGCACGACCGGAGCGAGGGCAAGATCACCGTGTCCGGGGTGCCCGACCGCCCGGGTGAGGCAGCGCAGATCTTCCGCGTGCTCGCCGACGCCGAGGTCAACATCGACATGATCGTGCAGAACGTCTCCACCGAGGCGAAGCTGACCGACATCTCCTTCACGCTGCCGGTCAGCGACGGCCCCACCGCCATCGCCGCCCTGGAGCGGGTCAAGCACACGGTCGGCTACACCGACGTCAGCTTCGACCAGCACATCGGCAAGGTCTCCCTGGTGGGCGCGGGCATGCGCTCGCACCCGGGCGTCTCGGCCAAGTTCTTCGGCGCGCTCGCCGACGCCGGGGTCAACCTGGAGCTGATCAGCACCTCGGAGATCCGCATCTCGGTGGTCTGCCGGGACACCGACGTCGATCTCGCCGTCCGCGCGGTGCACGACGCGTTCGACCTCGGCTCCGAGCAGGGCGAGGCAGTGGTCTACGGAGGTACCGGACGATGAGCCGCCCGCTGCACCTGGGCATCGTCGGCGCGACCGGTCAGGTCGGCGTGGCGATGCGCTCCATCCTGGCCGAACGGGACTTCCCGCTGGCCTCCATCCGGTTCTTCGCCTCCGCCCGCTCGGCCGGCAGCACGCTGCCCTGGGGCGACGGCGAGGTCGTCGTCGAGGACGCCGCCACCGCCGACCCGACCGGGCTGGACGTCGCACTGTTCTCCGCCGGTGCGACGACCTCTCGCGCGCAGGCCCCCCGGTTCGCCGCGGCAGGCGTGACCGTCATCGACAACAGCTCGGCATTCCGTCGGGACCCGGCGATCCCGCTGGTCTGCAGCGAGGTGAACCCCGGGGACATCGCGCTCGCCGCCGAGGGCCGGATCATCGCCAACCCGAACTGCACCACGATGGCCGCGATGCCGGTGCTCAAGCCGCTGCACGACGAGGCGGGGCTGACCCGCATCGTGGCCAGCACCTACCAGGCGGTGTCCGGCTCCGGCGTCGCCGGCGTCCGCGAGCTGCACGGGCAGGCGCTCGCCGTCGTGGAGAAGGCCGACGAACTGGCCTACGACGGGTCGGCCGTGACGTACCCGGCACCGGCCGTGTACGTCGCCCCGATCGCGTTCAACGTGCTCCCGATGGCCGGCTCCGTCGTCGACGACGGCAGCTTCGAGACCGACGAGGAGCAGAAGCTCCGCAACGAGAGCCGCAAGATCCTCGGCATCCCCGACCTGCGGGTCTCCGGCACCTGCGTGCGCGTGCCGGTGTTCACCGGGCACTCGCTGTCGCTGAACGTCGAGTTCGCCCGCGACCTCAGCGTCGCCCGGGCGACCGAGCTGCTGTCGGCCGCACCGGGCGTGCAGCTGGTCGACGTGCCGACCCCCCTGCAGGCAGCCGGCAAGGACCCCAGCTACGTCGGCCGGATCCGGCAGGACGGCGACCGCGGCCTGGCGCTGTTCATCAGCAACGACAACCTGCGCAAGGGCGCTGCCCTCAACACGGTGCAGATCGCGGAGTTGATTGCATCGTCACGCTCCGCGTGACACCGCGGCCAGGAGCCGTGCCCGGGCTGCGATGAGCCGCTGCCCGTCGCACCTCGGGGAGGACTCCGTCCTCCCGTCGGCGCGACCGCGGCACCGGTGCCCGCCCGGCGGGAGCCTCCGGCCCCGCGCCGGGCGGGCACCAGCAGCTGGCGCTGCAGTGCCGCCGAACCGCACTCGCAGGTGGTAGTTCCTGCGGGCTCGACTGCTCCTACGGGCGGCTCGACCGCGCCTACGGCTTGACGTGGCGGAGGGCGAAGCTGAGGGCGACCTCGACCTGGCGGATGGTCTCCTCGATGACCAGGGAGCCGTGGCCGGCGTCGAAGCGGTAGACCTCGTGGTCCTTGCCCCGCTCGGTCAGCGCGGCCAGGTAGTTGTCGATCTGGCGGATGGGGCAGCGCGGGTCGTTCGCACCGGCGACGACGAGGACCGGGGCGGCGACCGCGTCGACGTAGGTGATCGGTGACGAGCGCACGTAGACGTCCCGCACCTCCTCCGGTGAGCCGCCGAACAGCGCGCGGTCGTAGGCGCGCAGCCCCTCCATCTCGTCCTCGTAGGCGGCCAGGTAGTCCGCCACCGGCACCTCGGCGATCCCGGCCGACCAGCGCTCGGGCTGGGTGCCCAGGCCGAGGAGGGTGAGGAAGCCGCCCCACGAGCCGCCCGAGAGGATCGTGCGGGTCGGGTCGACCACGCCCTCGGCGACCAGGGCGTCGTAGACGGCGCCGACGTCCTCCAGCTCGGTGAGCCCCGGTCGCCCGGTGAGCGCGTCACGCCACTCGCTGCCGTAGCCGGTGGAGCCTCGGTAGTTCACGTGCACGACCGCGTAGCCGGCGTCCACGTAGGCCGCCCGGCGCGCGCGGTAGGAGTCGTCGTCCTGGGACTCCGGGCCGCCGTGCACCAGGAAGGCGGTCGCGAACGGACCCTCCCCGGCCGGCCGGACCAACAGCGCGTGCACGTCGCCCCCCGGGCCGGGCACCCAGCGGTCCTCGACCGGGTAGGCGGCCGGCGGTGCCTCGCCCGGCGCGGCCAGCACGACCGGGCCGTCGGCCCGGCGGATGACCGGGGGCAGCTCGGCCGACGACCAGGCCAGCTCCACCGTGCCGTCGGGGCGGGCGGTCGCGCCGCGGACCACGCCGTGCGGGGTGTCCAGCTGCTCCAGCGCCCCCGAGCCCAGGTCGTAGCGGTACAGCTCGCTGCGGGCAGCGTGGTCGTGCCCCACCAGCAGCGCCGAACCGTCCGGGTACCAGCCGGCGGTCACGTCACCCGGCAGGTCCAGGACCAGCTCGGTCTCGGTGCCGGCGGCGACGTCCCAGATCAGCAGCTCCTCGCGGCCGCGGCGTTCGTGGCCGACCAGCAGCTGCTGGTCGCCGGGCACGGGGGAGAAGCTCAGCGCATGCAGGCCCCGGCCCTCGCCGTCCCACCGGTCGGCGACGAGGGAGAGGTCGGCGGTGCGCAGCACGCGCAGCGCGGGGTAGCGCGGGTCGCCGTGCTCGGAGTGCGAGAAGACCAGCAGGGAGTCGTCGCGGGAGAGCGCGTCCACCCCGGCGGTGTCCGGCGAGGAGTAGAAGACCGTGGGCGTCCCGCCGGCGGGGGCGATCCACAGCTCGCTGCCGTCGTCGGTCGAGCGACCCACCGCGGTGACCCTGTGGCCCAGCTCCAGGCCGGCGGGGTAGGCCGGACCCACCTCCGGCAGCGCCACGGCGTCCGGGCCGCCGGCGAAGGGCTGGGTCATCCAGATGCCGAACTCGTCGCCGTCGGTGTCGGCGAACCACCAGATCGTCTCGCCGTCGGAGGTCAGCGTGGCGGCCAGCGTGCCGTTGGCCCGGTCGGTGACCTGCCGGTGGGTGTCGGTGTCCCGGTCCCAGGCGTACTGCTCGACGACGCCGCTGACGTCGGAGGCGTACAGGCTGCGCTGCGGGGCGTCCTCGGCCCAGTCGGGCAGGCTGACCCGGGGGGCACGGAACCGGGCCTGCCAACGCGCGGTGACCTCCTCCGGGAGGGCGGGCGCGGGCGGGTTCTGCGTGGGCTCGGCAGTCACCGGGCCATCTTCCCCCTGTCGGTGGCGCGTCCTCCGGGGGCGTCGCCGGGGCGGTCCCGACGCGGCCGACCCGGACTTGACGGATCAGGTGACGAGCCTCACGCTACCGCCTGGCGGACGAACGTCCGTCAGTCGGACGCGTCACCGTCGACGATCCCCAGGAGTCCCCATGTCCCACTCGACCCTCCCGCCGGCCTCCGGAGCGGAGGCCCCAGCGGCCAGCCGGACGGGCGGTCCTGCCTCGACGGTGGCGGTGGCGGTCGGCTTCGCCGCACTCTGCCTCTCCTACATGCTCAATGCGATGGACCGGCAGGTGTTCTACCCGCTGCTGCCGCAGATCCGCGAGGAGTACGGGTTCTCCCTCGACCAGACCGGCCTGCTGGCCACGGGCTTCACGCTGGGCATCGCACTCACCGGTGTCCCGGCGGGCTACCTGCTGGACCGGCTGTCCCGCAAGCTGATCGTGGTCGTCAGCGTGGTCGTCTACTCCCTCGGCACGCTCGCCATCCCGCTGGCCACCGGCTTCGGCGACATGGCGGTCTACCGGCTGATCTCCGGTGTCGGGGAGGGCGTGCAGGCCACGGCCATCTACGCCATCGTCGGCGCCTACTTCTTCCACCGCCGGGCGGTCGCCGCCGGGTTCATCGGCGTCGCCTTCGGCCTCGGCGTGTTCCTCGGACCGATCGTCGGCCAGCAGCTCGCTCTCGCCGTCGACAGCTGGCGGGCGCCGTTCATCGTCTTCGGTGTCGCCGGCCTGGTCATGGCGGTCGTGCTGCTGTTCACCGTCCCGCGGGCGATGAGCGAGGCGCTGGCCGGGCGGAGCGGCACGGCCGACACCGCCGACTACACGCACGTGCCGGCGAGCCCGTACAACCGCGGCACCCTGGGCATGGGCCTGGCCTCGGCGATCTCCGGCCTGGTGTTCTACGGCTTCCTCGGCCTCTACCCGACCTTCCTGCGGGAGGAGCTCGGGCTGGCGCCCGCGCAGGCGGCGTGGGCGGCCTCGCTGGTCGGTTTCGGCGCCATGATGGCGCTGCCGGTCGGCTGGCTGGCCGACCGCTACGACCAGCGGATGCTGCTCGCGGTCGGCTTCGTGGGCTCCTCGCTCACCGGTCTGGCGATCTACCGTTTCGCCGAGGGCGCGTCCGCGCAGTACGTGCTGGCGTTCCTGATGGGCGCCTTCGCCAGCGGTGTGCTCTTCACCAACTGCACGACGGGCATGCAGCGGGCGGTGCGCCCCGAGCACGTGGGCCGGGGCGCCGGGCTCTTCATGTTCACGTACTACGTGGCGGCAGCCGTCTCCGGGCTGCTGTTCGCCCGGCTGGTCGCCGCCTTCGACTGGTCCGGGGCCGGCCTGGTGCAGGTGACCCTGTTGCCGATCCTCGGGCTGGCCGCGCTGGCCCTGGTCGACGTCCGCCGGATGGTGCTCCCGCCGCGCCGCTGACCGGTCGACCCGGAGGAGTCGGCGCCGGCGGTGTCACCTGCCGCCGGCGCCGACCACGGCCTCCGCAGCGGGCGTCCGGCCGAGGGGTGGGCGGCCGGCGGCGGGGCGTTCGACACCGGCGTCCCGGACGTCGCCGATCAGCTGCTCGAGCACGTCCTCCAGGGCCACCAGGCCGAGCACCCGGTCACCGTCGCGCACCAGCCCCAGGTGCGCACCGGACCGGCGCATCTCCTGCAGCACCTCCGGCAACGGCTCGTCCGGGGTGAGCTCGACGAAGGAGATCACCGCCTGGTCGGGCACCGGCTGGTCCCGGGACGTCGGGCCGCTGCCCAGCACGTCCTTGACGTGCACGTAGCCGACCAGCGAGCCGTCGTCGTCGCGCATCGGGTAGCGGCTGTAGCCGTGCTCGGCCACGACGCCCTCCAGCTGCCGCGGGGTGGCGGAGCGGGGCACGGTGACCAGGGAGTCCGGCGGCAGCAGCACCGAGCTGACGTCGTTCTGCTCGAAGGTCAGCGCACCGGCGGCCAGGACGCTGACCTCGCTGCCCAGCAGCCCCTCCCGCCGCGACTGGGTGATCATCGACTGGATCTCGTCGTGGTCGAAGCTGGCCGCGACCTCGTCGGTGGGGGTGACCCCGAACAGCCGCACGAAGCCGTTGGCGACGGTGTTGAAGAACCAGATGAACGGCTTCAGCACCCGCACGACCAGGGCCAGCGGCGGGCCGAGGGCGATCGCCGCCCGGTCGGGCCCGGCGATCGTGATGTTCTTGGGCACCATCTCGCCCAGCACCATGTGCAGCACGGTGACCACGGACAGGGCGATCACCAGGGCGATCGGGTGCAGCAGCGCCTCGGGCGCCCCGACAGCCGCCAGTGGCACCTCGATCAGGTGCGCGACCGCGGGCTCGCCGATCGCGCCGAGCCCCAGGGAGCACAGCGTGATCCCCAGCTGGGCGCCGGCCATCATCTGGCTGACGTTCCGCATCGCCACCAGGGTCTTCTGGGCGCGCACCGACCCGGCCTCCGCGCGCGGCTCGATCTGGTCGGCGCGGGCGGAGACGAGCGCGAACTCGGCGGCGACGAAGAAGGCGTTGCCCAGCAGCAGGACGACCAGGACCAGGAGTGCGAGACCGTCGCTCATGCCCGGGCCACCTCTCGTTCGGGGCGGACGGCGGTGGCGCCGGCCGGGGAGGGGCTGTCGTCGGTGCCCGCGTCGTCGTCCTCGGCCGGGACGGGCGTGGCCCGCAGCCGGGAGACGCGTCGTCCCTCGACCTCGTCGACGGTGAGCCGCCAGCCCTCGACCTCCACCGACTCACCCTGCTCCGGCAGGTGGGCCAACCGCTCGATGACGAACCCGGCGACCGTCTCGTACCGGCCCTCGGGCACCGAGACACCGGTGCGCTCGCGCAGCTCGTCCGGGCGCAGCAGGCCGGAGAGCACCCAGTCGTCGGCGTCGCGGCGCAGCTGGCGCAGCGGCCGGTCGGTCTCGTCGGCGATCTCGCCGACCAGCTCCTCGACGATGTCCTCCAGCGTCACGATGCCGTGGGTGGCGCCCCACTCGTCGACGACCAGGGCCAGCTGCAGCCCCTGCTCACGCAGCAGGTCCAGCAGCGGGTCCAGGCGCAGCGAGGAGGGGACGGCGAGCACCGGCTCGGCCAGCTCGCCGGCGGTGCGCTCGAGTCGCTCCTCGTCGGGGACGGAGATCGCGTGCTTGACGTGCACCACGCCGGTGACCTCGTCGAGGTCGGCGCCGTACACCGGGAACCGGGAGTTGCCCGAGCGGATGGCGGCGTCGATGACGTCGGCGGCGGTCGCTGCCGAGCTCAGCGTCCACAGCCGCGTCCGCGGCGTCATCACGTCGGTGGCGAACTTCTCGCGCAGGCCGAGGGAGCGGGCCAGCAGCCGGGCGGCGACCGGGGAGAGGTCACCTTCCTCGGCCGATCGCCGAGCGACGGCGGCCAGGCCCTGGGCGTCACGGGTGTCGTCGAGCTCCTCGCGGGGCTCGAAGCCCAGCCGGCGCACGATCGCGTTGGCCAGGCGCTGCAGGGTGCGCACCACCGGACCGGTCACGGTGGTGAACAGCCGCATGCCGGGGGCGACGAGCGCGGCGGTGGGCAGCGGCCGGGCGATCGCCAGGTTCTTGGGCCCCAGCTCGCCGATGATCATCTGCAGGAACGTGGCCAGGAAGATCGCCAGCGCGATCGCGATCGGGGTCGTCGAGCTGTCGGGGAGCCCGATCGCCTCGAGCACCGGCTCCAGCAGTCCGCCCAGGGCGGGTTCGGCGAGGAAGCCGACGACCAGCGTGGTCAGCGTGATGCCCAACTGGGCCGCCGACAGCTGGGTGGACAGCCCCCGCAGGGCCGTGACGACGCCGGCGGCGCGCTCGTCACCTGCCTGCGCGGCCTCGTCGGCCTTGCCGCGGTCGACGGTGGTGAGGGAGAACTCTGCCGCGACGAAGAACCCGGTGAGCGCGGTCAACAGCACGGCCGCCAGCAGGAGCAGCCATTCGGTCACCGTTGGCCCGGTGCCCGCGGGACGGCGGGCGGAAACGGGGCGGGGGAGTGACCTGTGCCCCGAACGCACTCAGGGACCGCCGGATCGGCGGTCCCTGAGTGGGTGGTCGGGGTGACAGGATTTGAACCTGCGGCCTCGTCGTCCCGAACGACGCGCGCTACCAAGCTGCGCCACACCCCGAGGTGCGGTAGCCACTCTAGCTGACCGCTGGAGAGCTCCCGACAGCGGTGTCAGGCAGGTCGTCCGGTGAGGGTCAGCAGCGTCGCCTCCGGCGGGCAGGCGAACCGCAGCGGCGCGTACGGGCTGGTGCCCAGACCGGCGGAGACGTGCAGCCAGGTGCCGTTCGGAGTGCCCTCGCCGGGCTGCGTCCACCGGTGCAGCCAGCGCACGTGCTCCCGGTCGATGCCGCAGTTGGTGACCAGGGCGCCGTGGAAGGGCACCCGCAGCTGCCCGCCGTGCGTGTGCCCGCACAGCAGCAGGTCGTACCCGTCCGCGGCGAACCGGTCGAGCACCCGCGGCTCGGGGGAGTGCACCAGCCCGATCCGCACGTCGGCCGTGGGGTCGGCCGGCCCGGCGACGTCGTCGTACCGGTCCAGCTCCAGGTGCGGGTCGTCGACGCCGGCCAGCGCGATCCGGACCCCGCGCACGTCCAGCGTGCCGGTGCCGTTGGTGAGGTCCAGCCAGCCGCGGGAGGTCATGCCGTCGCGCAGTTCGCGCCACGGCAGCTCGTCCCCGTGCACGCGCTTGTGGTCGGTCTTGAAGTACTTCAACGGGTTCTTCGGCCGGGGCGCGTAGTAGTCGTTGCTGGCCAGCACGAAGGCGCCGGGGAGCTCCATCAGCGGCTCCAGCGCCCGCAGCGTCGGCGGCACGGCGTCCATCCCGGCCAGGTTGTCGCCGGTGGTGACGACGACGTCCGGGTGCAGTGCGGCGAGCCCGGCGACCCAGGCCTGCTTGCTGTGCTGTCCGGCGGTCATGTGCAGGTCCGACAGCTGCAGGACGGTGAGCGGCCGCGAGCCGGGCGGCAGCACCGGGACGTCGAAGCGGCGCAGCGTCCAGTGGGTGCGCTCGACGAGGCCGGCGTAGGCGACGGTGGCGGCGCCGGTGGCCAGCAGGGCGGCAGGGACGGCGGTGGTCGCGCGCATCGCCTGAGCCTAGGGGGCGGGGGAACTGCGTCGTCCGGGTCCGGGGGGAGGTGGCAGGCTCTGCACCGTGCCTGAGCTGAAGGACCGACTGCGCGCCGACCTGACCACCGCCATGAAGAGCCGCGACGAGCTGCGCACCGCGACGCTGCGCATGGTGCTCTCCGCCGTGACCGCCGAGGAGGTCTCCGGCAAGGAGGCCCGTGAGCTGAGCGACGACGAGGTGCAGGCGGTGCTGCGCCGGGAGGCGAAGAAGCGCCGTGAGGCGGCCGACGCCTTCGCCGGTGCCGGCCGCGCCGACCAGGCCGAGCGGGAGAAGGCGGAGGAGGGGGTGCTGGCGACCTACCTGCCCGCCCAGCTCGACGACGCCGACCTGAGCGCGCTCGTCGCCGACGTGATCACCACGACCGGTGCAGCCGGGATGAAGGACATGGGCAAGGCCATGGGGGCCGTGCAGGGCCGGGTGGCCGGTCGCGCGGACGGCGGCCGGGTGGCCGCGGAGGTCCGCCGGCAGCTCGGCTGAGCGGCGCGGACTCAACGTCCGGAAAGGACGAGGGGCCGGGCCCGCAGGCCCGGCCCCTCGTCCGTTCGGTCAGCCCGGCTGTCCGTCCCCGTCCAGATCGGGCTGCGGAGCCGCGGGGTCGACCGGGGGAGCCGCTTCGGTGGACGGCGTCGCGGCGGTCTCCGGGGCCGGCTGGGTCGCCGGGACCGGCGCGGGCGCCGGGCTGCTGTCCCGGCTCGACGTCCGGTTCCGGCGCCGCGAGTCACGGTCGTCGTCCGAGGACGAGGACGAGGACCGGGCGCTCGTGGGCGGTGCGTCCACCCCGCGCCCGGCGTACTTCGGGTCGGCCGCCGGGAACTCCGCGGTGGGCTGCGCCGACAGGATCGGCAGCATCGCGTCGTGCCAGATGGTGGCCGGCCGGCCGCCGCCGTAGCCACCGACGCTGTCGGTGCCGGTCGGGCGGAACACCATGACGCTGGCGGCGTACTCCGGGGTCATGCCGACGAAGGTGACCGAGTCGTTGTTGTTCACCGTGCCGGTCTTGCCGGCGATCTGGTGGCCGGGGATGTAGGCGCGCGAGCCGGTCTGCATCCGGTTGCCCGGCTCGACGTCCTTGCGCAGCATCTGGGCCAGGGTGTTCGCGAGGCCGGGCTCGACCACCTGCTCGCACTGGTCGGCCGGGACCACGGGCTGGCCGTCGTCGTCGGTGACCGGCTCGCCGTTGCGGTCGAGGATCTGCAGCACCGGCTTCGGGGTGCACCTGACGCCGCTCGCGGCGATCGTCGCGTAGGCGTTGGCCAGGTCGAGCGGGCTCACCCCGTCGGTGCCGTAGGCGAACGAGGGACGGTTCTCGGCGATGATCTGCTCGGCCGGGGTCTGGGTCACCGAGTAGTCGAAGTCCATGCCCAGCCGCTCGGCCATCCGGACGGCCGGCTCGATGCGGCCCAGTGCGTCCTCCAGCGCCAGGAAGTAGGTGTTGGAGGACATGTACAGCGCCTGGGTCATGGTCAGCGTGTTCGGGTAGTTGTTGCCCACGTTGCCGACCGAGTAGGGCTCGTACTCCGCGGTGTCGGTGTTGAAGCCCTGGTAGACCCGGCTGGTGTAGGGCTCGCTGGTGGTGATGGTGTGGCTGGCCGGCAGCCCCTGCTCCAGCGCGGCGGCGGCGACGAACGTCTTGAACGTCGACCCCGAGCCCTTGGTCGGGATGGTGGCGAAGTTGACCGACTCGCAGCCCGCTGCCGGGTCGCCACAGCCGAACCGCCGGTTCACGCTCATCGCCAGCACGTGCCCGGTGCCGGGCTCGATCGCGTCGTAGACCCCGACGATCGGGTCCCCCATGCCCTGGGTCTTGAGCACTGCCTGGTCGGCGGCGACCTGCATGTCCGGGCGCAAGGTGGTCTGGATCGTCCAGCCGTTGTCCTTGATGTCGTCCATGCTCAGCCCGAGCGTGCCGGTCAGGTAGCTGGTGACGTAGTCGCAGAAGAAGCCGCCGATCGTGGCGTCGATGCAGCCGTTGGGCGCGTTGCCGCCGGGGGCCAGCGGGATCGGTGCGGCCGAGACGTCGGCGAGCTCCTGGTCGGTGATGTGCCCGAGCTCGTGCATCCGGTTCAGCACCTGGTCGCGCCGGGCGGTCGCCTCCGCCGGGTAGGCGATCGGGTCGAACTTGGGGCTCTGCACCAGCCCGGCGAGCACCGAGGCCTGCGGCAGCGTCAGGTCGGCGGCGTTCACGCTGAAGTACTTCTGCGCGGCCGACTGGATGCCGTAGGCGCCCTGGCCGAAGTAGGCGATGTTCAGGTAGCGGGTGAGGATCTCGTCCTTGGAGTACTCCTCCTCCAGCGCGAGGGCGAGGCGGGCCTCCTTGAGCTTGCGGCCGACCGACTCCTCCGCGGCAGCGGCCCGCTCGTCGGCGTCGTCCGCGGTCTGCAACAGGGTCTGCTTGACCAGCTGCTGGGTCAGCGTCGACCCGCCCTCGAGCACCTCCCCGGCAGCGAGGTTCTTCGCCAGCGCCCGCGTCGTGCCCTCGATGTCCAGCCCGTTGTGCTGGTAGAAGCGCGAGTCCTCGATGTCGACGATCGCCTGCTTCATCACGTCGGAGATCTGGTCGTGCGTCATCGGCGTGCGGTTGTTGTCGTAGAACTGCGTGATCGGCGTCCCGTCGGCGGCCACCATGGTGGCGTTGCCGTTCGGCGTCTCGTCGGTGAGCTCGACCGGGAGGGCGTCGAGCAGGCTGGCGGAGTTCCGGGCGACGAGCCCGGTCCCCCCGACCCAGGGCAGCAACATGGCAGCGACCAGGGCGCCGGCCACGACGATCGTGACGGCCAGCTTGACCAGGGCACCGAGCGGAGAACGCGCAGAGTCGGACATCGCAGGCCAAGGTACCTGCCCGGTGAGCCCGTGTGGGGTGGTCTGCGACGCAACGCGCGGAGCGGCCGCCGACGGTGTCGGGAGGCCGCTCCGCACGGCGGTCAGGAGGTCTGGTAGCGGTTCGCCCGCTTGAACGTGCCCATGTCGTTGAACCGCACCCCGTTGGCGGCCAGCACCGGGTGGATGTCCCGCTCCATCAGCTGCCGCACGTAGAACGGGTCGGCCACGTAGAAGTGGTGGATCGGGTGGGTGCTGCCGAAGTTGAGGCAGAACACCTGGAAGGGCACCAGGTACCAGCGGTTGAACACCTGGGTCTGCTGCAGCACGTTCCCCTGCTCGACGTCCCCCTGGTAGTGCATGTTGCTGCTGATGAAGTGCAGGCAGAAGCCGCGCCAGACGTTGGGGCCGACCCACACGACGGTCAGCACGGTCAGCGCCTGCAGCCAGGTCGCGGGCACCTCGGCGCCCAGCCAGCTCGCCAGGTGCAGCCCGAGGAACGCGTACCAGATGGTGATCGCCACCGGGGTCAGCCCGATGCTGGCCTTGAGGATGGTGCGGCGCCACAGCGCGTCCTCGGCGTCCTTCGGCCGGGTGGTGACGATCCGGACCAGCGCCGGCACGTAGGGGTCCAGGAGGCTGTACAGCCGGACGGCGCCCCACGGCTTGCCGTTCGTGATCGACACCTCCTCGATGTCGTCGGGCAGACCCGAGTACGCGTGGTGCCGCAGGTGCAGCCGGATCCGGTACACGGGGTTGATCGTGTACGGCCGGATCGCCCAGACGCCGAAGAGCAGCGCGTACCGGACGGCCTTGCGACGGCGGAAGTAGAGCGCGTGGATCAGGTCGTGCTCCACCTCGTGCCCGACCGCGGCGAAGGCCGCCGACAGCAGCAGGGTCACGTACCAGGGCAGCACCCCGGTCAGGTAGAGGGCGCCGCTGCCGGTGAAGCCGAGCACTGCGACCGCGAACGCGGTGAGCCCGAGGGCGTCCTGGTGCCGCAGCACGGGGTGGTCGCGCCGCAGCTCCTGCGACCGGCGGCGGATCGCACTGGTGATGACCTTGGTGCGGGCCTTGTCGTCGGGGGAGAGTCCGGCGGTGTCGACCGGGATCTCGACGGGGAGCTCGGCGGCGGGGACGGTGGAGCCGGTGCCGAAGAGCCCGGCCGGCTCCGGCGACGTCGTCGCGGTGGTGCGGTCGAGCTCGGGTGTGGTGCTCATGCCTGGTGTGTCATCCCTCCGACGGAACGGTCGGGCGGACGCTAACGGAGCGTCACGACCGGGACCAGGCTCCGGGATGACGTGGACACGAACGGGGGACGCACCTGTTCCTCCTGCCCCTCCCGCCCCGCGGGAGGGGCGCCGGTCAGCCGGCCTGGGGGCGGACCGGCAGCACCCGACTGCGCGGCGTGCCCGTCCCGGTGTCGCCCTCCGCGGCGAGCAGCGCCTCGCCCATCACCCGCAGCCCGTCCAGGTCGTGGACGTCCCCGGCCGCCGCCGGCACCGTCCGCACCGGC
This sequence comes from Modestobacter sp. VKM Ac-2984, assembly GCF_026967985.1. Taxonomy (GTDB): domain Bacteria; phylum Actinomycetota; class Actinomycetes; order Mycobacteriales; family Geodermatophilaceae; genus Modestobacter. The sequence continues at coordinate 130,764 of NZ_JAPVBJ010000007.1, forward strand.
ACCTCCGGGTGGGCGCTGGTGAACCGGTCGGCCAGCCGCTGCTCCCGGGTGGCGACCGTCATCCGCTCGGCGTGCACCCGCAGCGCCCCCGCGGCGAGCTCGGCGCCCGGGCCCCCGGCCTCGGCCACCGCCTCGGCGGCGCCCTCCGCGCGGGTGGCCGACAGGGCCGTGGTGGCCGGCGGGTGGGTGCGGTTGAGCACCAGCCCGGCCAGCGGCATCCCCTCGGTGGAGAGCCGGTCGACGAAGTAGGAGGCCTCGCGCAGCGCGTCCGGCTCCGGGGCGGCGACGACGACGAACGACGTCCCCGGCTGGCGGAGCAGCTCGTAGGTCGCGTTCGCCCGCTCCCGGAAGCCCCCGAACATGGTGTCCAGCGCGGAGACGAACGCGGAGATGTCGTTGAGCAGCTGGCCGCCCAGGATCTTGCTGATGATCCGGCTGAACAGCAGGAAGCCGGCGCCCAAGAACCGCACCCCGGCCCGGCCGCCGGCCCGCGCCGGGGCGGTCAGCAGCCGGATCATCGTGCCGTCGAGGAAGCGGCTCATCCGGTTCGGGGCGTCCAGGAAGTCCAGCGCCGACCGGGACGGCGGGGTGTCGACGATGACCAGGTCCCAGCGGTCGCTGGCCCGCAGCTGCCCGAGCTTCTCCATCGCCATGTACTCCTGCGTCCCGGCGAAGGAGGAGGAGAGCGCCTGGTAGAAGGGGTTGTCGAAGATCACCTGCGCCCGCTCGGGCGTCGAGTGCGCGGAGACGACGTCGTCGAACGTCCGCTTCATGTCCAGCATCATCGCGTGCAGCTCGCCCGGGGCACCGGGCGTCTCGACCAGCCGCGGTTCGTTGTCCAGCTCGACCAGGCCCAGCGACTGGGCCAGCCGGCGGGCCGGGTCGATGGTCAGCACCACGACCTCCCGGCCGGCCTCGGCCGCGGCCAGCGCGAGCGCCGCCGAGGTCGTCGTCTTGCCCACGCCACCGGAGCCGCAGCACACGATGATCCGCGTCTCCCGGTCGCTGACCAGCGCGGCCAGGTCCAGCGACGGTGCCGGGGCGGGCCGCCGGGGCGGCTGGGCGGCGGTCACGCGGCCACCTCGCTGCGCAGGTGCCCGTCGAGCCGGTCGGCCAGCTCGAACAGGCAGCCCAGGTCGATCGGCGACGACGACAGCGGCAGCTCCACCACCGGGCGGCCCAGCGCCTCGACGTCACCGCGCAGTGCGTCCTGGGAGATCCAGCGGCGGGCGTGCTCGACCGCCTCGGCCACCAGCCCGTCCGCCAGCCCGTCGGCCCCGGCCAGCTGGGCCGCGCCGAGGGCCGGCTGCAGGTCCTCGCCGGTCAGCCGGCCCTCGGCGATGCGGGCCAGGCTGGACGCGGGCAGGAGCGGCTCGGTCGCCATGTTGACGATCACCGACCCGACCGGCAGCCCGGCCGCGGTCAGCTCGGTGATCGCGTCGGCGGTCTCCTGGACCGGCATGTCCTCCAGCAGGGTCACCACGTGCACCGCCGTCTGCGGCGAACGGAACACCGCCATCACCCCGTCGCTCTGCGCCCTGATCGGGCCCGACCGGGCCAGTCCGGACACCTCGTTGGTCACGTTCAGGAACCGGGTGATCCGGCCGGTCGGTGGTGCGTCCACGACGACGGCGTCGTAGACCGGTCGGCCGTTCTCCCGCCGGGTCACCGCCTCCTTGACCTTCCCGGTGAGCAGCACGTCGCGGAGCCCGGGCGCGATGGCGGTGGCGAAGTCGATCGCACCCATCTTGCGCAGCGCCCGGCCGGCCCGCTTCAGGTTGTAGAACATGTCCAGGTACTCGAGGAAGGCCGCCTCGACGTCGATCGCCAGCGCCTTCACCTCACCGCCCCCTCGGGCCACCGCGACCCGCCGCTCCTCGTAGGGCAGTGGCGGGGTGTCGAACAGCTGGGCGATGCCCTGCCGGCCCTCGGTCTCCACCAGCAGCACGTGGCCGCCGTCGGCGGCCAGCGAGAGGGCGAGGGCCGCGGCGACCGTCGTCTTCCCGGTGCCGCCCTTCCCGGTGACGACATGGCACCGCACCGGCACCGCTCCTGGACGCGACGGTTCCCGGTGCACGGGCTCTGAGCTCACCCGCACCAGCCTACGAGCGGTGGCCGCTCCCGGCGCATCCCGCCTGCGCTAGCGTCGCGGCATGAGTGATTCGGCCCGTCGGACCTGGGAGTACGCGACCATCCCGCTGCTCACCCACAACACCAAGGCGATCCTGGACTCCTGGGGCGTCGACGGCTGGGAGCTGGTGACCGTCGTCCCCGGTCCGGGCGGCGGCGACCAGCTGGTGGCCTACCTCAAGCGCCCGACCAGCTGAGACGACGATGACCAGCCCCGTCTCCTGGCACGCCCGGCTCGCCGAGCTCGGCGTCCGGCTCCCCCCGGTGGCCGCCCCGGTCGCCGCCTACGTGCCGGCCATCCGCACCGGCCAGCTGGTCTTCACCTCCGGTCAGCTGCCGTTCGTCGACGGCGGGCTGCGCCGCACCGGCAAGGTCGGCGGCGCCGTCGACATCGAGGACGCCGCGGGCGACGCCAAGGTGTGCGCGCTCAACGCGCTGGCCGCGATCGACGACCTGGTCGGCCTGGACTCCGTGGCCCGCATCGTGCGGGTCGTCGGCTACGTGGCCAGCGCCGAGGGCTTCTCCGCCCAGCCGCGGGTCGTCAACGGCGCCAGCGAGTTCCTCGGCCGCGTCTTCGGTGAGGCCGGGCAGCACGCCCGCAGCGCCGTCGGCGTCGCCGAGCTCCCGATGAACGCTCCGGTCGAGGTCGAGCTCACCGTCGAGCTGCGGTGAACGGTCCGGCGCCGATCCGGCAGGCGGCGACGGTGTTGTTGCTCCGGGACGGTGCCGCGGGGCCGGAGGTGTACCTGCTGCGGCGGACGCGGGGGATGCCGTTCGCCGGGGGGATGACCGCCTACCCCGGTGGCGGGGTCGACGACCGGGACGGTGACACCGAGCTGGCCTGGGTGGGCCCGCCGCCGGCCCACTGGGCGAGCGCCTTCGGCTGCGACGAGCGACTGGCCCGCGAGCTGGTGTGCGCCGCCGTCCGGGAGACGTTCGAGGAGGCAGGCGTGCTGCTGGCCGGCCCGGCGGACGGCTCCGGCGTCGTGGTGCCCGACGTCTCCGGCGACGACTGGGAGGCGGAGCGGCAGGCCCTCATGGCCCACGAGCTCTCGCTGGCCGAGCTGCTGGCCGGCCGCGGGCTCGCACTGCGGGCCGACCTGCTGCGGCCCTTCGCGCACTGGATCACCCCGCCCCCGGAACGACGGCGTTACGACACCAAGTTCTTCGCCGCGCTGCTGCCCGTCGGCCAGGAGGCGCGCGACGTCTCCGGAGAGGCCGACGAAGCGGTCTGGACGACGCCCGCCGCCGCGCTCGCCGAGCACGCGGCCGGGACCCGGCCGATGCTGCCGCCCACGATCCACACGCTGGGCCAGCTGGCGGCCTTCCCCGACGCCGCGGCGACCCTGGCCGGATCGCCGCCGGCACCCCTCGAGCCGATCAGCCCCACCTTCGAGCAGGGGCCGGACGGCAACTACGCGGTGCTGCCCGACGGGACCCGGATCCGGATGGTCGCGGCTCTGCCTTCGTGATCCTGCCGGATCACAACGCGGCCAGGAGCCGGTGCCGGGTGCGCTGAGCCGTTGGCCGTGTCCCGGGGAGGGACCCTCCGGGCCCCGTCCCCGGGCCACCCCTCGCTCCGCTCGGGTGTAGTACCGCGGCCAGGTGCCGGCGGCGGCTGCGTTGCGTGGTTGGCCGTGTCCCGGTGAGGGACCCTGCGGGCCCCGTCCCCGGGCCACCCTCGCTGCGCTCGGGTTCGCACCACTGGGGCACCTGATTGCCACCACATCGACGAGGGCCCCTCCCGGTGAACCGGGAGGGGCCCTCGTCAGCGCCGTGGGGTCAGCGGGCGCGGCGGCGGAGACGCTCTTCGTCGAGGACGACGACCGACTTGCCCTGCAGCTGGATCCAGCCGCGGTGCACGAAGTCGGCCAGCGCCTTGTTCACCGTCTCGCGGGAGGCGCCCACCAGCTGGGCCAGCTCCTCCTGGGTCAGGTCGTGCTTGACGCGGAGACCGTCGGTCTCCCGGCTGCCGAAGCGGTCGGCCATCTGCAGCAGCGCCTTGGCCACCCGGCCGGGGACGTCGGTGAAGATGAGGTCGGCGACCGAGTCGTTGGTGCGCCGCAGCCGCCGGGCCAGCACCCGCAGCAGCTGCTCGCCGATCTCGGGGTGGGCGGTGATCCACGGCCGCAGCATGGTGTTCGGCATCTTGGCCAGGCGCACGTCGGTGACGGCGGTGGCCGTCGCGGTGCGCGGACCCGGGTCGAAAACCGAGAGCTCACCGAACTGGTCGGAGGGGCCCATCACGGCCAGCACGTTCTCCCGGCCGTCCGGTGCCCGGCGGGAGATCTTCACCTTGCCGGACAGGACGACGTAGAGGCTGTCGCCCGACTCGCCCTCGTTGAAGACGACCCGGCCGCGGGGCAGCACCACCGTCTCCAGTGCGCTCGCCACCGGCTCGGCGGCATCTTCCGACAGCCCCTGGAAGAGACCGGACTGGGCAAGGACCTCGTCCACGTGCACCTCTCGCAACGTCCTCACGGGTGCGATGGCGACCCGCGTTACTCGGAGAGTCTAGGGCCTGTGGCCCGCCTCACCAGTGCACTCCGTCACGAACCTGCCCACTCTGAGTGGCAGCGGGTGGCCACAGCTCCCTGCGGTGCAGGTCGGACGCCCGGAACTCAGTCCTCGTCGACCGGGTCGATGTCGGCGTCGGCCACCGGGTGGGCCCGCTCGGTCAGCACCGGACGGGGGGCGCTGCGGGCCCGGCCGCGGCGGCGCGCCCGCCAGCGGCTCATCGCCCGGCGGATCCCCGAGTTGGCCAACGTGCCCACCTCGCCCGGGGTGGCCGAGCCGAGGAAGTCCTCGACCTCCCGCTGCGAGGTCGGGCGCCGCAGTGGCTCCTCGACCCGCTCCATGACCAGCAGGAACGCGATCAGCAGGGGAGGGAACAAGATGACGATGAGGGCGACCACGAGCACCTCCTCGGGAGGACGACCCCCCGGCGGGGGCGTCGGGCGGGGACCAGGTCGTCGAGCGGTCGTGGGGCGTCTCCGGCCACCGACCGGGTCCGCACCACCACCGAGTATGACGGGCGGTGGCTGTCAGCGGAGACGCCTACCCTCACTCGCGTGTCCCGGCCCGCCACCTCACCCGACGCCCCGCCGGCCTACACGCGGCCGGCGCGCGCCCCCCGCCCCGGACGCGCCGCCCGGTTGGGCGTGTCCCCGTTCGACCCGGAGGAGAGCCCGCTGGCCCGCACCCGCCGGGCCCGGCGGATGGCCCGCGAGCTGACGGTCATCCACCCCGATGCGCACTGCGAGCTGGACTTCACCACGCCGCTGGAGCTGCTGGTCGCCACGGTCCTGTCGGCGCAGACCACCGACAAGACGGTCAACAAGGTCACCCCGGTGCTGTTCGCCCGGTACCCCGATGCCGCGGCCTACGCCGGGGCGGACCGGGCCGAGCTCGAGGAGGTCCTGAAGCCCACCGGCTTCTTCCGGGCCAAGGCCAACTCGGTGATCGGCCTGGGGCAGGCGCTGGTCGAGCGCTTCGACGGCGAGGTGCCCGGCCGGCTGGCCGACCTGGTGACCCTGCCGGGGGTCGGCCGGAAGACCGCCAACGTCGTCCTCGGCAACGCCTTCGGGGTGCCGGGTCTGACCGTCGACACCCACTTCGGCCGGCTGGTCCGCCGGTTCGGCTGGACGGCGGAGGAGGACCCGGTCAAGGTCGAGGCCGAGATCGCGGAGGTCATCCCCAAGAAGGAGTGGACGATGTTCTCCCACCGGGTGATCTTCCACGGCCGGCGCGTCTGTCACGCCAAGAAGCCCGCCTGCGGCGCGTGTGGTCTGGCGGCCTGGTGTCCGTCCTACGGGATCGGCCCGCTCGACCCCGAGGTCGCGGCCAAGCTGGTCAAGTCCCCGGCCGCCTCGGACACCGAGTGAGCCGGGCACTGCGGGCCCTCGGTGCCCTCGGCCTGCTGGCGGGCGTGCTGACCGGGTGCTCGTCGGAGGACGCCGCGCCCGAGGAGACCGTCGCGTCACCGGCGGGCAGCGACGTGGGCTCGGTGGAGACCGACCTCGAACCCTGCCCGGAGCAGGCCGACGTCCCGGCCGCCGACAGCGACCTGCCGGCCACCGTCTTCGACTGCTTCGGCGGCGGCACCCTGGACCTCAGCCGCGCCCCGGGGGTGCCCACGGTGCTCAACCTGTGGGCCAGTTGGTGCGGCCCCTGCCGGGAGGAGCTGCCGCTGGTGCAGCAGCTCGCCGACGCCGCCGGTGACCAGGTGCGGGTGCTGGGCGTGGTCTCCGTGGACCGGGTGCCCGCAGCGGCCTCCTTCGCCGACGACGCCGGGGTGACCTTCCCCAGCGCGTTCGACGCCGACGGTGAGGTGATGGCCGGGATGGGCGTCAACAACCTCCCGTACACCCTCTTCCTGGCCGCCGACGGCTCGGTCGCCCACGTCCAGGTCGGCCCGGTGCACTCCCTGGAGGAGTTCGAGGGGCTCGTGGCCGAGCACCTCGGGGTGCAGCTGTGACGGTCTCCGCCGCAGAGCTCGAGGAGCTCCCCGAACACCTGCAGCGGCTGGTGGCCAACGCCGGGCAGCTGCCGCTGTGGCACCGGCACGGGAAGCCCTCCGGCAGCGCCCGCCGCTCGGCGGTGCTCATCCTCTTCGGCGAAGGGCCGGCCGGACCCGACGTGCTGCTGATCGAGAAGTCGGCGCACCTGCGCAGTCACGCCGGGCAGCCGGCCTTCCCGGGCGGCGGCGCCGACCCGGGCGACGACTACCCGGTGGGGACGGCGCTGCGCGAGGCCCACGAGGAGGCCGGCGTCGACCCGGACGGGGTCCAGGTGCTGGCCACCCTGCCCGCGCTGTTCCTCGGCCCGTCGGACAACCTCGTCGTCCCGGTCCTCGGCTGGTGGGACGACCCCCGCGACGTGACCACCGGTGACCCCCGTGAGGTGGCGCGGGTGGCCCGGGTGCCGCTGAGCGACCTGGTCGACCCGGCCAACCGCTTCCGGGTGCGCCACCCCGCCGGGTACGTCGGCCCGGCGTTCGGGGTGGCCGACATGGTCGTCTGGGGCTTCACCGCGGCCCTCCTCGACGCGGTCCTGGAGGCCGCGGGGCTGGAGCAGCCGTGGGACGACGGTGACGTGCGTCCCCTCGCCGTCCCTCCCGTGCGCCCGGGGGACGTGCGGGACGAGCCGGTCGACTCCGATGTGGCCGACCGCGCCGCGCCGACGGTGGCCGAGGACGCCGGGCGGCCCGGCTCCGCGCGTACCGTTCCAGGGCGATGACCACCCGTTCCAGCGCCATGAGCACGGCCCTCTCCGGTGCCGGCGGCGGACGACGCCGCCTGCCCGCCCGCACGCTGCCCGGCCCGCTGCTGGCCCTCGCCGTCGCCACCGCCCTGCTCGCCGGCTGCAGCTCCGAGCCGGCGCTCCCGGAGGTGGAGCGCACCGCCGCCGCCGAGGCCGGTACGGTGCGCACCGCCTCCGACGGCGTCCAGGAGATCACCCTGGAGACCGGCGACGACTACGTCTTCACCCCGGACACCTTCACCGTGGCCCCCGGCGAGGTGCGGCTCACCCTGCTCAACTCGGGGGAGCAGATGACGCACAACTTCCTGTTCACCGCGGGGGCGGGCCCGGCCGAGATCGCCGAGCAGATCCCGGTGCTCGGCCCGGGCCAGAGCGACACGATCGAGTTCACCGTCACCGAGCCCGGCGAGTACCCCTTCGAGTGCAGCTTCCACGTGGCACTGGGGCAGGTCGGCACGATGACGGTGAGCTCCCCGGGATGACGGTGCAGGGAGCAGCTCGGCTCGCGATCGACCGGGGGTGCTGACCGGTGTCCCTGGTCGACCTGACCCTCATCGTGCTCGCGCTCGTGTTCGCGCTGTCGGGGTTCCGGCAGGGGCTGATCATCTCGGCCACCTCGTTCGTGGGGTTCTTCGGCGGGGCCGTCGTCGGCGCGCAGCTCTCCGGCCCGATCGCCGACGACCTGGCCAACTCCTCGGTGACCCGGGTGTTCATCGCCCTGGTCGTGGTGCTGGCCGGCGCGCTGATCGGCCAGCTGCTGGCGGGCCTGATCGGCCGCGCCGTGCGCAGGTGGATCACCTGGGAGCCGGCCAAGGTCGTCGACTCGGTGGCCGGGGCGGTGGTCTCGGCCCTCGCCGTCCTGCTCGTGGCGTGGATGGTGGCGATCCCGCTGGCCAGCTCGCCGTTCCCCGGCGTGGCCGGTCAGGTGCGGCAGTCCTCGCTCGTCCAGGCCGTCGACCGCACCGTGCCCAACCAGGTGCGCACGCTCTACGACTCGCTGCGTGAGGCGATCGACCGGCAGGGCCTGCCCGACGTCCTGGACCCGCTGACCCCCACCCAGTCACGTGACGTGCCGGCGCCGGACCAGGCCCTGCTGGCCAGCCCGGTGGTCGAGCAGGTCCGAGGATCGGTGGTGCAGATCCGGGGCATCGCGGCGTCGTGCTCCCGGCAGATCGACGGCTCCGGCTTCGTCTTCGCCGACGACCGGGTGATGACCAACGCCCACGTGCTGGCCGGCGTCACCGAGCCGACCGTCATCGCCGAGGGCGAGGCCTACGACGCCGTCACGGTGTACGTCGACGAGGACCTCGACGTCGCCGTGCTGGCCGTCCCGGGGCTCCCGCAGATGCCGCTCGCCTTCTCCGACGCCCCCGTCGACACCGGCGCCGACGCGATCGTCATGGGCTACCCCGGTGGGGGGCCCTTCTACGTCGGACCGGCCCGGGTGCGCGACCGCGGGGACATCAGCGGCCCGGACTTCCGGGCCACCCGCACCGTGCAGCGCGACGTCTACGCCCTCTACGGGCAGGTGCGGGCGGGCAACTCCGGCGGCCCGCTGCTGGCCCCCGACGGGTCGGTGCTCGGCGTGGTCTTCGCCTCGGCGATCGACGACCCCGACACCGGCTATGCGCTCACCGCCGAGGAGGTGTCCGAGGCCGCGACGATCGGCGGCGCTGCGGTCGCCGAGGTCGGCACCGGCGCCTGCGAGTGAAAGGACCCCGTCCCCCTCATCCCTCGCGAGCTCGGGACGAGCCTCTGGACGGGGCCACGGCGCGGGACCTTGCAGCGGGGCCGTTCCATCGGGCTACCTCGCCCAGTCGGCGATGGCGGCGGTGACCTCGTCGGGGGCCTCCTCGTGCGGGAAGTGCCCCACGCCGGGCAGCTCCCGCCACTCGTAGGCGCCGGCCACGTAGCGGCCGGAACCGCGGGCGGTCGCGGGCAGCACCGCGGGGTCCATCGCCCCGTGCAGCTGCAGGGTGGGGGCGGTGACGGGCGCGGCCATCCGCCGGGCGAACCGCCACCCGTCCGGGCGCAGCTGCGAGCGACCGGCCCAGCGGTAGTACTCCATCGCCCCGTAGGCCGCCTGCGGGATGCGACTGGCCGACCGGTACCGGGTCACGGCCTCGGCGAAGTCGGCGGTGTGCACCCAGGAGGGACCGGCCCAGCGGCGCATCAGCTCGGCCACCGGGTCGTCGTCGGGCCGGGTCAGGCGCCGTTCCGGCAGCCGGGGGAGCTGGAAGGGCAGCGCGTAGGCCAGCGCCCGCCGTTGCCGCGGATCGCCGACCGAGCTGCGCAGCCGCCGGGGGTGTGCGGCCGAGACGACGACGAGAGCGCGCACGCTCCGGGGGTGCAGCGCGGCCATCGTCCAGGCGACCAGGCCACCCCAGTCGGAGCCGACGACGACCGCCTCCTCCTCACCGAGCGCGCGGACCACGGCGGCGGCGTCGGCGGCGGCGGTCGGCAGGTCGTACCCGCGCGGTGGCTTGTCGCTGGCGCCGTAGCCCCGCAGGTCGGGGGCGACCACCCGGAACCCGGCGGCGGCCAGGCCGGTCAGCTGGGAACGCCAGGACCACCAGAACTGCGGGAACCCGTGCAGCAGCAGGACCAGCGGACCGCTGCCGGCCTCGGCGGCGTGCAGCCGGACGCCGTTGGCCGAGACGTCCCGGTGCGCCCACGGGCCCGGGAGCAGGACGCTGGTGGCGTCGGGCCGCTCCTCGGGCACCGTCACGGCTGCCCCGGGCCGGGGCTCGTCGGCTCGGGGCGCCCCGCGCCCGGTGAGCCGGCGGGCCCCGTCTCTCAGGTTCAGCGCAGGGGGGCGTGCGCGTCCTGGCGGACGACCTGGCCGTCCCGCACGGTCGGCAGGTCGTGGGTCCGCTTGCCCGGGGCCTCGCGACGCATGACGTCGGGGAGGTCCTGCAGCGTCTCGATGGTGCGCTCGGGCTTCTTGATCTTCTTGACCAGTCGCCAGCCGACCAGGCCGACGATCGCCGCGATCAGGACGAGCAGACCGAAAACGATGAGGAACGCCGCCCACCGGGGGAGCCAGACGGCGAGCAGTTCGGCGAGGAAGAAGAAGAAGAAGAACCCGGCGAAGGCGAGCATGACGCCGGCTGCGGCGAACGCTGCGGCGCCGGCCCCGCCGCGCTTGACCGACGTGCCGATCTCGGCCTTGGCCAGCTCGATCTCGCCGCGCACGAGGGTGGACACATCGGCCATCGCGCTCTTGGCGAGCGTGCCGACCGAGGGCTCGGCAGGCCCGGTGGGACGACCCGCGAGCGGGGTCGCCCCGGCGGGACGACCCGCCGGCGGAGTCGTCGAGACACTGTGGGCCACGGATGGCTCCTCCCTGGTCGGTGCCGATCGGACGACGCGGCACGTGCTGTCCGGGTGATCGTGCCGCATGCCGACGTTCATCGCCGTCCGGGGTCACCCGGGCGGGCCACGGCGCCGCTCAGGCGATGTCGCACCGGCACCGGCATTCGTCCACGTGCGGGACGGCCCGTCGTCTCGCGGAGAGCTCCTCGTCACCGAAGAGGAGCTCGTCGCACGCTGCCGGACAGCTGCAGGTCAGCACCAGGAGGCCGAGGGAGCGCTGCTCGGTGCCGCGGAGGGCTCGTCGCTCCCGCTCCCGCTCCCGCTGTCGGGCGACGGCGGCGAGGCGCCGGGCGCGGGCCCGGTCGTCCGGGCTGTCCCCGGGCCGGGGCAGCTGGTGGTCGGCGGGTGTACCGGTGGCGTCCCGGAACCGGTCGCGCAGCGGCCGCCCCCGGTCGAAGGTGTACCAGGGTGGGGTCCGGCTGTAGCGCTCCGCGCCGTGCCACCAGCCCTCGTCCCCGTGGCGGACGTCCAGGTGAGCCGGGAAGAGGCGACCGCAGCGGTCCCGGACGGCGCCGGGCGTCATGCCGGCCACCTCCCGGCCGGACGCATCGAGGAGCCCCAGCCGGAGCCCGGCCAGCGTCGCTGCCCGGGCCAGCACGCCGGCCGGCAGATCCCGGGCTCCGGTCTCGACCTGGGCGATCATGGAGGCGGCGACGCCGAGCGCCCCGGCGAGCTCCCGTTGGGAGAGGTCGGCGGTGCGGCGGATGCGGCGCAGCAGCGACCCGAGTCGCAGCGGCGCGCCATCGGCCGGCACGTCGGTACCTGGCGCCGGCTCGCCGGGCTCGTCGTCCGTCACCCGGCCGATGGTGCCGTCCCGGCGATGGCGACGCGGGGCGGACAGCGGGCCCTGTGGACGGGCGGGACGCTGGTGGTCGGTGCTGAGCCGGAGCGGGTGACGTGCTGGCGGAGCTTGTGCTCTGCTCACTGGTGGTGAGCAGAGCACAAGCTCCGCCGATGCCCCCCGCAGCCCTGTCCGCCTGCGGCCGGGCGCCCGCCCCGGTCGCCGCGTCGAACCCCGAGGGGTGTGCCCTCAGTCCTCGCTGGGGGCGGCGGGGAGCTTGGAGCTGATCAGGTCCATCACCGAGGAGTCGGTCAGCGTGCTGACGTCACCCAGTTCCCGGTTCTCCGCGATGTCCCGCAGCAGCCGGCGCATGATCTTCCCCGAGCGGGTCTTGGGGAGCTCGGCGACGACCATGATCTGGCGCGGGCTGGCGATCGGCCCGATCTCCTTGCGGACGTGCTGACGTAGCACCTTCACCAGGTCCTCGCCGGAGTCGACGGCGTCCCCGCGCAGGATCACGAACGCGACGATGCCCTGCCCGGTGGTGGGGTCGGTCGCGCCGACGACCGCGGCCTCGGCCACCGTCGGGTGGCTGACCAGCGCGGACTCGACCTCGGTGGTGGAGATCCGGTGCCCGGAGACGTTCATGACGTCGTCGACCCGGCCGAGCAGCCAGATGTCGCCGTCCTCGTCGAGCTTGGCGCCGTCGCCGGCGAAGTAGACGCCCTGGCCGTACCGGCTCCAGTAGGTGTCCTTGTACCGCTCGTCGTCGCCCCAGATCGTGCGCAGCATGGACGGCCAGGGCTCGGTGAGCACCAGGTAGCCGGTGGCGCCGGGCTCGATCGGCTTGCCCTCCTCGTCCACCACGCTGGCCGCGATGCCCGGGAACGGGCGCTGGGCGGAGCCGGGCTTGAGGGTGGTCGTGCCCGGCAGCGGGGTGATCATGTGGGCGCCGGTCTCGGTCTGCCACCAGGTGTCCACGATCGGGCAGCGGCCGCCGCCGATGTTCTTGTGGTACCAGAGCCAGGCCTCGGGGTTGATCGGCTCACCGACCGAGCCGAGCAGCCGCAGCGAGGAGAGGTCGAAGCCGGCCGGGACGTCGTCGCCCCACTTCATGAACGTGCGGATCGTGGTCGGGGCGGTGTACAGGATCGTGACCCCGTACTGCTGCACGATCTCCCACCAGCGGCCCCGGTGCGGGGTCTCCGGGGTGCCCTCGTACATCACCGAGGTGGCCCGGTTGGCCAGCGGCCCGTAGACGATGTAGCTGTGGCCGGTGACCCAGCCGACGTCGGCCGCGGTCCAGAAGACGTCGGTGTCGGGCTTGAGGTCGAAGGTCGCCCAGTGGGTGTAGGAGACCTGGGTGAGGTAACCGCCGGAGGTGTGCAGGATCCCCTTGGGCTTCGCCGTCGTGCCCGAGGTGTACATGATGTAGAGCGGGTGCTCGGCGTCGAAGGCCTGCGCCTCGTGCTCGGCCGACTGCCCGGCGACCAGGTCGTGCCACCAGACGTCGCGACCCTCGGTCCACTCGACGTCGGTCTCGGTGCGCTTGACCACCAGCACGCTGCGCACGCCCTCGGTCTTGGTCAGCGCCTCGTCGACGTTCGGCTTCAGCGGGCTCGGTGCACCCCGCCGGTAGCCGCCGTCGGCGGTGATGACCACCTTGGCGTCGGCGTCGGTGATCCGGCTGGCGAGGGCGTCGGGGGAGAAGCCGCCGAAGACGACCATGTGGACGGCGCCGATGCGCGCGCAGGCCAGCATGGAGATCACCGCCTCCGGGATCATCGGCAGGTAGATGGTGACCCGGTCGCCGGCGGTCACGCCGAGCTCGGTGAGCGCGTTGGCCGCGCGGCAGACCTCGTCCTTGAGCTGGGCGTAGGTGAGCGTGCGGGTGTCGCCGGGCTCACCGACCCAGTGGTAGGCGACCTGGTCGCCGTGGCCGGCTTCGACGTGCCGGTCGACGCAGTTCACCGCGACGTTGAGCTTCCCGCCGACGAACCACTTGGCGAACGGCGGGTTGCTCCAGTCCAGCGCCTGGTCCCAGGGCTCGGCCCAGTCCAGTCGGCGGGCGGCCTCCTCCCAGAAGCCGATCCGGTCGGCGGCCGCGCGCTCGTGGACGTCGGGTCCCGCGTTGGCGGACGCGGCCAGCTCCGGCGGGGGCGGGAAGCCGCCCTCGGGCAGCTGGTCGGACAGGGCCTGATCAGTCGTCTCGCTCATGCGCACCTCCGTGGTCGGGCGCCGCCTGGACTTCGCGGCGCTGCCTCAGTGCACAACCTATGGCCCCCGTCACCCTGTCGTCAGGTCAGTGCCGCACGCGGTCGGCACGAGGTGGGCAGACTGGGCGGGTGAGCGACGACGGGGCCCAGGCGCTGGTGGTCTCCCGGCTGCCCGGCGCCGCGGCACTCGGGCTGCTCGCCCCACCGTCGGCGACCGTCGTCCCGGGGTCGCTGCTGGCCGACCCGGGCTGGACGGCGGAGGTGCTGGCCGCCCGTGCCGTGCGGCAGCGGACCGGCGACCGGCGGGTGCTGGCCACCGTCTGGTGGTACTCGGTGTCCAGCGTGCTCCTCACCCCGGTGCTGGCCGGGCTGGTGACCGGGGTGCCCCTGTCGGCACGGCTGGCGGACACCACCGTGCACGCGCTGGCCGGTGGCGTGCCGGTGGCGGCGACCACCCGCGGGAGAGGTGGTCCGGACGTGGTCGGCGACCTGCGGACGACGATCGGCGCGGTCGTCGCCGCGGTGGCCGAGGCCGGCGGGGTCCGCGAACGGCCGCTGTGGGCGATCGCCACCGACTCCCTCGCCAACCGGCTGCTCGCCCTCGGTCGTGCGGTCGGGGACGAGGGCGCGGTGACCGCGCTGGCCGGGCCGCTGGCCGCCGCGATCGGGGAGCCGTTGCCGGCGCCGCGGTACGTCGACGTCGACCGGCCCGACGGCAGCACGGCCCGGTTCACCCGGCGGGCCTCCTGCTGCCTGCTCTACCGGGTGCCGCACGAGGTGGTCTGCACCTCGTGCCCGCGCCGGGACCCGGCCGAGCGCCGGGTGCTGCTCGAGGACCTCGCTGAACGGATGTGAGTCGAACGGATGTGAGCCGAACGGATGTGACGGCGCGGGGGGCCGCATGCGGCCCCCCGTGCCGGCGATCAGCAGGCGCCGACGTCGTAGGCCCGCAGCGGCACCGTGAAGCGGCAGCCGTACTGCGGGTCGGCGACCACTGCGGCGTCGAGCACGTCGTCGCCGGCCGGCCGCACACCGTCCTCGACCCAGGCGACCAGGTCGGTGAACGCCTGCTGGTACTCCTGCGCGCTGAAGTCGCAGTGCCCGACGGCGCGGATGGCCCGCTGCACGAGCAGGTCGCTGTTGCCGCGGGCGGCGGCGTCCCGGGCGTACTCCTGCTCCATGCTGAACGGCACGAACAGGTCACCCAGGCCGTGCAGCGAGAGCACCGGCACGTCGAAGCGGCCGTCGATGGTGGGCACGCCGGAGAGGCCGCGGCTGCCGCGGTCGGCCCGGACCCGCAGGATCTCCTCGTTCAGCGCCTGCTCCTCGGCCGTCAGCTGCGGGTCGGCGTCCAGCTGGTAGACCGTGTCCGCGTTGCCGCCGACCGCGCCGCGCTCCTCGCCGAGACCCGGGTAGACCGGGTACACGGTGAACAGGAAGTCGGCGAAGGCGGCGAAGCCCGCCTCGAACAGCGGCCGGTCCCCGCCCGTCCGCTGCTCGGTGAGCGCCCGCAGGTCCGCGCCCGCCTCGGTGAGGACGTAGGGGTAGGGAGTCCCGAGCTCGGCCTTCATCTGCGGCACGGTGGTGGTCAGGTAGTCGGCCGGCGCCGGGTAGACCGGCGGGGTGTCGGTGAGCGCCTGCGCGGCGGCGTTGTAGTCCAGGAACGTGTCGAACAGCCGCCGGTCGCCCATCACGCCGCACGCCGGCAGCGCGCCGTCGTAGTCGTTCGGGTACTGCTCGATGCTCACCCCGGTGACGTGCCCGCCCATCGAGACCCCGGACAGGTACGTGAGGTCGGCCTTGCCCACGGTCTTCTCGAAGTACCGGAGCAGCCGGTGGGTGCTCTTCACCCCGGAGACGACGTCGTACCCGTTCTCGGTGTAGCTGGAGGCGGCCCAGGCGTAGCCCTCGTCGACCAGGTGCTGCCGGAGGCCGTCGGGTGGGGCGTCGACGGTCAGGGTCGGGCCGGTGCCGCGGTACCCGTGCGCCCACATGACCAGGTCGCCGTTCCAGTCCGCCGGCACCTCGATCCGGTAGCCGGCGCCCTTCAGCACGCCCCAGGTGCGGGTGGTGGTGGTGCCCGGCAGCGCCTCGAACGGCAGCGCCGCCTCGTCGACGACGTACTCGATCTCGGGCGACTGCGGGTACTGGGGGGCGGGCTGGTGCTTCGGCTGGGCCGTGGCCGGGCCGGTGAACACGGTGCTGACCAGGGCCAGCGCCATCGGCGCGAGCAGCAGTCGGGTGCGGCGGTGCATGGGGTCCTCCGGGACGTCGTCGTTGACGGTGAACGGACGCTAGCCCACGGTGATGTCGATCACTGCCGCGGGCCGGGCGGTCGGCCGGCGGGAGCCGGCGGACGCCGCCCCGGTGCGCGGGTCAGTCGGCCGCGCGCCGGGCCCGGTAGGCGGCCACGTGCTCGCGGTTGGCGCACGTGCTGTCACAGAACCGCCGGCTGGCGTTCTTGGTGAGGTCGACCAGGACGTCGTCGCAGGCGGAGGCGGCACATCGGCGCAACCGGTCGAGCGCACCGGCGCGCACCACGTCGGCCAGGGCCATGGCGGCCTCCACGCCCCACCGGTCGGCGACCGAGGCATCCGGCTCGGTGGCGTGGACGTGGTAGCCCCAGTCGTCGTGCCGGACCAGCTGCGGCAGGGCGTTCCCCTCCCGCAGCAGCCGGTTGACGACAGCCACCACGCCGTCCTCGTCGGCGTCCCAGACCTCGGCCAGCACCGACCGCAGCTCGTGCACCGCGGCCAGCTCGGCGGCGTCGCCGGCCCGGCTGCCGGTGAACTGCCAGTCGTCCAGGAACGCGGCCAACGCCGACGGGTCGGGCAGTCGCTCCTCGCCGTCCCCGGTGGTGTTCACCAGCGCGGCGGCGCTGGCGAGCCCCACCTCGGTGTCATGGGCAAAGAGCATGTGACTCCTGTACTCCTCTGCTAGCGTCCGCTGTACAGGAGCGTACGTCGGTTGACTTCTGACGAGGGGGTGTCTGCCGTGCTCGACCGTCGGACCGGGCTGACCGGACTGCTGCTGGCCGTGGTCTCCGCGGCCGCGTTCGGCACCTCGGGGGTGTTCGCCACCGCGCTGCTGGACGCCGGCTGGACCGCCGGCTCCGCCGTGACCGTGCGGATCGCGGTGGCGTCGCTGGCGCTCGCCGTCCCGGCCCTGGCCCAGCTGCGGGGCAGGTGGTCGCTGCTGCGGGCCAACGCCGGCGCCGTCCTGTCCTTCGGCGCGCTGGCCGTCGCGCTGCCCCAGCTGGCCTACTTCAACGCCGTCTCCCGGCTGTCGGTCGGCGTGGCGCTGCTGCTGGAGTACTCGGGCGTGCTGCTCGTCGTGCTCTGGACCTGGGCGCGGCTCGGGCAACGGCCGAGCCGGCTCACCGGCGCCGGGATCGTGGTGGCCGTCGGCGGTCTGGTGCTGGTCCTCGACGTCCTCAGCGGCGCGCAGATCGACCCGCTGGGCGTGATGTGGGGCCTGATCGCAGCGGTGGGGCTGGCCTCCTACTTCGTCCTCTCCGCCGACTCCGACGACGCGCTGCCGCCGCTGGTCAGTGCCTGGGCCGGCCTCGCGGTGGGTGCCCTGGCGCTCGGCGCGGCAGCTCTCGTCGGCGTCCTCCCGTGGCGCACCACCGCCGTGGACGTCGAGCTGGCCGGCCGGTCGACCAGCTGGCTGGTCCCGGTGCTCGGCGTGGCGTTGGTGTCGGCGGCACTCGCCTACGCCACCGGGATCGCCGCCGTCCGGCGGCTCGGCTCGCGGCTCAGCTCGTTCGTCGGGCTGAGCGAGGTGCTGTTCGCGGTGGTGGCGGCGTGGCTGGCGCTGGGGCAGCAGCCGAGCGTCGTGCAGCTGGTCGGCGGGGTCGTCGTCCTGGTGGGGATCGTGCTGGTCCGGCTGGGGGAGGACCGCCCGCCGGCCGACACGGCCGACGTCGACCCGGTGCCGGCCACCGCAGGACCGCAGGCGCCGACGCCCGGGCGGTGACCCGTCGTCTCCGTCAGCGGCCCCCGGCGGTCAGCTGCCCCGGACCCGGCGGACCCAGCGGGCGATCTGCTCGGCGGTCTCCTCGGTGCGGGTCAGCGCCACCATGTGCCCGGCGCCGGGCAGCTGGACGAGCTCACCGTCGGCCAGCTTCGGCATCAGCTCGTCGATCTCCTCCTGCGGCACCTCCGGGTCGTGCTCGCCGTGCACCACCAGGGTGGGCACGGTCAGCGCCGAGGCGTACTGGACGCCGTTGGTGCTGACGCTGGCCAGCGTGGTCCGGGCCAGCGGGACCCGCCGGCTGCCCATGAAGTCCTCCCGCACCTGGGCGACCGCGTCCTTCGGCGCACCCGGCTCGAAGGCGAACTGCCGCACCAGCCAGTCGGCCAGCGGCACGATCGGCTTGACCCGGTTGGCGACCACGGCCACCAGGCGCAGGACGTAGAGCCAGACCCGGCGGAGCATGCGGCGGGCCACCGGCGGCAGGTCGCGGGCGAGCCCGGGGGCGGTGACCCCCGAGCCGCCCGAGCCGGCGAACACGACCCCGCTGATCCGGTCCAGCCCGAGGTCGCGGGCGTGGACGACGATGATGCCGCCGCCGAGGCTGCTGCCGACCACGACCGCCTGCCCGTCGGGCACGACCTCCTCCAGCACCGCCGCCAGGTCCTGGGCGTGTGCCTCGAGGCTGTAGTCGCCGGCGGGTGCGTTCGCGCTGCGCCCGTGGCCGCGCAGGTCGTACAGCACCACCCGGTGACGGTCGGCGAGCAGCTCGGGCACGCGACCCCAGGAGCCCGTGGTCATGCCCAGGCCGTTGACGAACACGACCACGGGGCCGTCGGCCGGGCCCTGGACCTGCAGGGGGAGGACGGTGGCATCGGAGGAGACGACGTGGCGCACCGGGGCAACCTACGTCCACCGCGCGTCGGTCGCTCGGTGGATCAGCCGGCGCCGAGGGCCACCACGTCGCCGACCACCCACACGGCGGGCGGCCGGACGCCCTCGTCGGCGATGGTCGTCCCCAGTCCCGCCAGGGTGGTGCGCAGGGTCCGCTGCGAGGGGCTGGCGCCGTCGCTGACCACGGCGACCGGCGTCTCCGGCGCCCGGCCGTGCTCGACGAGGGCTGCGGAGATCGCCGGGGCGGTGTCCACGCCCATCAGCACCACGATGGTGCCGCGCAGCCGGCCCAGCGCCGCCCAGTCGACCAGGGACGCCGGGTGTCCCGGTGGCACGTGCCCGGAGACCACGACGAACTCGTGGGTCAGCCCGCGGTGGGTGACCGGGACGCCGGCCAGCCCGGGGACGGCGATCGCACTGGTCACCCCGGGCACGACCTCGACCGGCACGCCGGCCGCGGCGCACGCCTCGAGCTCCTCGTAGCCGCGGCCGAAGACGAACGGGTCGCCGCCCTTGAGGCGCACCACCCGGCGGCCGGCCAGGGCGTGGGAGACCAGCAGCTCGTTGATCTGCTCCTGCGCCATCGAGCGCCCGCGCGGCAGCTTGGAGGCGTCGATGACCAGCACGTCGGCGGGCAGGGAGGCCAGCAGCCCCTGCGGGGCGAGGTGGTCGGCGACGACGACGTCCGCCGTGGCGACCGCCTGCCGGCCGCGCACCGTGACCAGCCCGGGGTCACCCGGACCGCCCCCCACCAGGACGACGCTGCCGGCGGCCACCGACGGCGTGCGGGAGGCGCGGTCGGCGATGGAGCCGTCGGTCAACCCGGTCAGCACCGCGTCCCGCACGCCGATGGCCCGCTGCGGGTCACCGCCCCCGTGCACGCCGATGACGAGGTCGCCCTGCCGGCCGACCGCCGGGGTCCAGACGGTGGAGACCGAACGGTCGTCGGCGCGGGCGCAGAACACCCGGTCGCGCTCGGCCTCGGCGGCGACGGCGGCGTTCACGTCCGGGTCGTCGGTGGCGGCCACGGCGTACCACGCCCCGGCCAGGTCGCCCGCGACCCAGCGGCGCGGGTGCCAGGTGACCGAACCGGGTGCGACCAGGGCCTCGAGGGCCGGCGTGAGCTCGGGGCTGACCACGGTGACCTGCGCGCGGGCCTCGAGGAGCCCGGCGACCCGGCGGTGCGCCACCTGGCCCCCGCCGACGACGACGACGCGGCGACCGGCCAGTCGCAGGCCCACCGGGTAGACGGTGCCCGGATCCGGAGCGGCGGTCACTTCTCGGTCACACCGGCGGAGTCGAAGGTGGCGACGTCGCGCAGCGCACGGGCCGCACTGGCCACCAGGGGCAGGCTCAGCAGCGCCCCGGTGCCCTCGCCGAGGCGCAGGTCGAGCCCGAGCAGCGGGCGCAGGCCCAGCGCGCGCAGGGCGAGGCCGGCGCCGGGCTCGGCCGAGGTGTGCCCGGCCAGGGCGTGCGCCAGGGCCGCGGGGCACAGCGCTGCGGCGACGAGGGCGGCCGAGCCGGCGATCACGCCGTCCAGCAGCACCGGCACCCGGGCGGCTGCGGCACCGAGCACGAAGCCGGCCAGCGCGGCGTGCTCCAGGCCGCCCAGCTCCGCCAGCGCGGCGAGGGCCGCCTCGGGGGTGGCCGGGCGGACCGGCACCCGGGCCACCGCGCGGGTGACCACCGCGATCTTGCGTTCCAGCGTGGGGTCGTCGATGCCGGTGCCGCGGCCGGTCGCCGCGGCCGGGGCAGCGCCGGTGAACGCGCAGACCAGGGCCGCGGCGGCGGTGGTGTTGCCGATCCCCATGTCGCCGGTGACCAGGCACCCGGAGCCGGCGGCGAGCGTCGTCGCCACCTCGATGCCGACCTCGACCGCCTGCCGGGCCTCGGCGAGGGTCATCGCCGGACCGAGCGAGAGGTCGGCGGTGCCGCGGCGGACGTTGCGCTCCAGCAGCCCCGCGGCGGGGCCGACCGGGGTGGCCACGCCGACGTCGACCACGACCACCTCGGCGCCCAGCTGGGCGGCGAAGGCGTTGACCACGGCGCCGCCGGCGGCGAAGTTCGCCACCATCTGCGCGGTGACCTCCTGCGGCCACGGGGTGACGCCCTGGGCGTGCACGCCGTGGTCGCCGGCGAAGACCGCGACCGCGGCCGGTTCGGGCAGTGGGGGTGGGCACACCCCGGCGATGCCGGCCAGCTGCGCCGCGACGTCCTCGAGCACGCCGAGGGAGCCGGGGGGCTTGGTCATCCGGTCCAGCCGCTCCCGAGCGGCCCGCTCGGCGGTGCTGTCCCGCGGGGTGATGGCCGCGATGGTCGCACCCAGCAGCGTGCCGGCGAAGGGGGTCGGGTCGGTGCTCAGCGGACCTCCTCGGTCGTGTCGATCGGGTCAAGGGTCTCAGCCAGCGCCGACGCGAACGCACGGGAGGTCTCCGGGTCCCGGACGGCGACCCGCAGGTGGTCGCTGGTCAGGCCGGGGAACGTGTCGCCCCGGCGCACCGCCCAGCCGCGGTCGCGCAGCCGCTGGCGCACCCGAGCACCGCCGGGCACGCGCAGCAGCAGGAACGACGACCGCGGCTCGGCCACGACGTGCACCCCGGCGGGCAGTGCGGCGACCAGCGCGGCCCGGTGCTCGGTGAGCCGGTGCGCCACCTCCTCGGCCTCGGCCCGGGCGGCCGGGATGGTGCAGGCGGCCAGTGCGGCGAGCGCGGGGGTCGAAACCGGCCAGTGCGGTTGCTGTGCGGCCAGCGCAGCGACCAGGTCGGCCGGTCCCAGCGCGTAGCCGACCCGCAGCCCGGCCAGGCCCCAGGTCTTGGTCAGGCTGCGCACCACCAGCAGCCCGGGCAGGTCGGCGCGGCCGGCCAGCGACTCCGGCTCCCCGGGCACGGTGTCGGCGAACGCCTCGTCCACCAGCAGCACCCGCCCCGGGCGGGTCAGCGCAGCGAGGTCGGCGGCGGGGTGCAGCACCGACGTCGGGTTGGTCGGGTTCCCGACGACGACGAGGTCGGCGTCGGCCGGGACCGCCGCCGGGTCCAGCCGGTACCCCGGTCCGGTCAGCAGCAGCCGCTCCACCGGGTGGCCGGCGGCGCGCAGCGCGGCCTCCGGCTCGGTGAAGGAGGGGTGGACGACGACCGCGCGGCGGGGGCGCAGCGCCCGGGCGACCAGCGTGAACGTCTCGGCCGCGCCGGCGGTGAGCAGCACCTCGGCGGGGTCGCGGTGGTGGGCGGCGGCGACGGCGGCGCGGGCCGGGCGCGGGTCGGGGTAGGCGGCGCTGGCGTCGAGGGCGTCGACCAGGACGGCGCGCAGCCAGGCCGGGAGGGCGTCCGCGCGGACGTTGACCGCGAGGTCGACCAGCCCGGGGGCGACCTCGGCGTCGCCGTGATGACGGAGGTCGACGTCGTGGACGTCGGTGGTGACGGCCACCGCCACCGTGACCCGGCCGTGCACCCTCTTGCTGACGACGAGCCGGCCACCCCCGAGCAGGGCCGCCGCCTCGGCCACCGACGCCGTGCCGACGGCGGCGGCGACCCGCGCCGACGGGGTGGGCACCGGGACGGCGGCCAGGGCGGCGGCCGGGTGCCCGGTCAGCAGCCAGCCGCGGCGCGCCGCCGCCTCGCGCACCCCCGGCTCGGCGGCCCGGACGTCCAGCGTGGCCAGCCGGACCGGGCCCTCCGGGGCCGGCAGCACGGCGTCGACGGCGGCCAGCACCTCCGCGGCGCTCACCCCGGTGGTGACGCCCACGCCGACGGTCGTCCTCGGGCCGGTCACGTGCGCACGCCGGGGCGGTCGGGGAGGGCGGCCAGCAGCGCGTCGGCGTCGCGGGGGAGGGCGCCGTCGGGCAGCAGCCCGAGGGCCTGCAGCCGCGCGCCGACGCTGAGGGCCCACGGGCGGTCCAGCCGGGCGCGGGCCAGCAGCGCGTCGTCGCCCAGGACGACGTCCGGCGCGCCCTGCACCACCCCGCCGTCCACCACGACGGCGACCTCGTCGGCCCAGCGCAGCGCCAGGTCGACGTCGTGGGTGCTCATCACGATCGTCGAGTCGGCCTCCTGCAGCCGGGTCAGTGCGGCCAGGGCCTCGCCGACCGCGGTCGGGTCGAGCCCGGCGGTCGGCTCGTCGAGCATCAGCACGCAGGGCCGCATCGCCACCGCGCCGGCGATCGCCACCCGCTTGCGCTCGCCGTAGGAGAGCTGGTGCGTCGGGCGGCCGGCCAGGTGTGCCACGGCGAGCAGCTCCAGGGCCTCCGCCACCCGGGCACGGACCTCCTCCTCCGGCAGGCCGAGGTTGACCGGGCCGAAGGAGACGTCCTGCGCGACCGAGGCGCTGAACAGCTGGTCGTCGGGGTCCTGCAGCACCAGCTGCACCGCCTGCCGGTGGGCGCGCAGGCCCTTCCGGGTGGCGTGCAGCTCGGCGCCGTCCAGCGTGATCCGGCCGCGGGTGGGCGGCAGCGCCCCGGACAGACAGCGCAGCAGCGTCGTCTTGCCCGAGCCGTTCGCGCCCAGCAGCGCGAGCCGGCGGCCGGGCGGCACGGTCAGCGACGCGCCGTCGAGCACCCGGGCGCCGCGCTCGTACCCGGCGACCAGGCCCTCCGCGGCCAGGGTCAGGTGGCTCACAGCGCCTCCTCGCTGGCGCTCGTCGGCGGTGATCGCCGAGGCGCTGCGCCCATGGACGAGCTCGCGAGCTCGCTCATGCCCCGACCAGGCCCACCGTGACGAGGGCGGCCAGGCCGGCGAGGGTGGTCGCGACGAAGCGGGGGGAGGAGGGCAGCACCTCCGGCAGCACGCGCAGCCCGGTCTCCATGCCGCGCCCGGCCAGCCCGTCGGACAGCCGCCGGGCCCGGTCCCAGGAGCGGGTCAGCACCGCGGCGGCCAGCATCCCCGAGGAGCGGTAGGAGTTGCGGATGCTCGCGTGACCCATCCGGGCGGCCTGCGCCTCGCGGATGGTCGACAGGCTGGTGAGCAGCACGAACAGCATCCGGTAGGTCACCGAGGCCACCTCGACGACGGCGTCGGGCACCCGCAGCCGGTGCAGCGCGGGCAGCAGGTCCGACATCGGCGTCGTCGTCGCCAGCAGCAGCACCGCCGCGCTGCCGGCCACCGCGTGCGCGACCAGCCCACCCGCCTGCGCGGCGGCGTCCGGCGCCCAGCCGAGGCCGCCGTCCCCGACCTGCACGACGGCGGTCAGGGCCCCGATCAGGATGAACGCCAGTGGCAGCCGGACCGCCCGGCCGAACGTGCGCGCCGGTACCCGGGCCGGGCCCAGCGCCAGGACGACGGCGGCCAGCCCGACGAGCACGCTGCCGGGCCAGGCGGGGAGCACCAGCGCGGCGAGCACCAGTCCGCCGCTGAGCAGCAGCTTGTCGGCGGGGGAGCGCAGCCGCCAGGCACTGGCCCAGGCGGCGTCGTCGATCGCCAGCCCGGTCACGGCGTCGTGGGGGGCGTGGCTGCTGTCTCCGCCGTCTGCCGGCCGGTGTGCTCCGCCGTCTGCTGGCCGGTCTGCTCCGCCGTCTGCTGGCCGGTCTGCTCCGCCGTCTGGCGGGCCGTCTTCTCCGCCGTCCGCCGGCCCTTCAGCCGGCCGAGCACGTAGCCCAGCACCCCGCCGCCGAGCGCCGCCTGCACCGCGAACAGGCCGGACTCGATCTCCGAGGAGCCGGGGGAGAAGACCGACTGGAACCAGGGCTCGTAGCCGGCGTCGGACTCCTCGATCAGTTCGGTGGCCTGGCTGTCCGTGCCGGCGTACTCGCTGGCGCCGTCGAGCAGCAGCGGTGTGGCGAACAGGGCGATCACGGCCAGCACCAGCAGGGCGGTGACCAGGTGCCGCCTCATCGCTCGCCACCCGGGGCGGCCTCGGCCACCGGGGCCTCATCCGGTTCGGGCGTGCGGCGGAGGACGCCGAGGCGCTCCAGCTCGGGGCGGGCGCTGACCACGAGCACCCGGAACAGCAGGACGCCGAGCAGGCCCTCGCCGATCGCCAGCGGCACCTGGGTGAACGCGAAGACGGACAGGAACTTGGCCGCCGCCCCGGCGAAGCCGCTGGCCGCGTCGGGGTGCGCCCAGGCCAGCTGCAGCGCCGTCGTCACGTAGGTGGCCAGGTCGGCCACGGCCATCGCGGCGAAGACCCCGGGGAGCAGCCCGCCCCCGCTGCGCCGGACCAGCCGGTAGGCGGCGTAGCCGGCCCAGGGGCCGACGACCGCCATGGAGAAGGCGTTGGCGCCCAGGGTGGTCAGCCCGCCGTGGGCCAGCAGCAGCGCCTGGAACAGCAGCACCACCGTGCCGAGCAGCGCCATCACCGGTGGCCGGAACAGGACGGCGCCCAGCCCGGTGCCGGTCGGGTGGCTGGAGCTGCCGGTGATCGAGGGCAGCTTGATCGCGCTGAGCACGAAGGTGAACGCCCCGGCGGCGCCGAGCAGCAGGGTCGACTCCGGGTTCTCCCGCACCTCCGTGACCACGGCCCGGGCGCCGTGGACGACGAACGGGGCGGCGGCGATCGTCCAGCCGATGGCATGCGCGGGCGGCAGGAACCCCTCAGCGATGTGCACGGCCGACCTCCTGGGGGAGCCGCGCGGCGGCGGCGACGAAGCGGGTGGCCATCCCGGGGGACCCGGCCCAGTTCAGGTGCAGGTAGGAGGCGTGCACGGTGCCGGCCACGAAGCCCTCCGGTCCGTCGGCGTTCCACTGCCAGGCGGGGGTCGCTCCGGCGGCGGGGCCGGCGGAGGTGCGGTGGAACTCGTGCCCACGGACCCGGGTGCCGGCCGGAGCCAGCACGCTGTCGGTGAGCGCCACCGCGGCGCGGTAGCCCAGCGTGAGCTTGGGGTGCATCGCCGTCGTCGTGGGCAGCACACCGCACATCGGCTCGCCGTCCAGCTCCTGGGAGAGGTACAGCAGCCCGGCGCACTCGGCGGCGATCGGACCCCCGCGGGCGGCCAGGTCGGCGATCGCCGTCCGCAGGCCGACGTTCGCGCTCAGCGCGCTGGCGTGCACCTCGGGGAAGCCGCCGCCGACGACCAGCGCCCGGGTCCCCTCGGGGAGGGCGTCGTCCCGGAGCGGGTCGACGGTCACCACCTCGGCGCCGGCGGCGGTGAGCAGCTCGGCGGTCTCGGCGTAGCCGAAGGTGAAGGCCGGGCCGCCGGCGACGGCGACGACCGGCCGGCCCTCGACCCGGGTCACCTCGGCGGCCGGGTCCCACGGCTCACCGGCCAGGTCCGGCGCGGTGCGGGCCAGCCGCAGGACGGCGTCCAGGTCGATGCTCGACTCGACGACCGCGCCCAGCGCGCGCACCGTGCGGACCGCCTCCGCCGACCGCTCGGCCGCCGGCACCAGGCCGAGGTGCCGGGACGGCGTCTGGAGCTCCGCGATCCGGCGCACCGCACCGAGCACCGGCACCCCGGCCGTGCCCAGCGCCTCGCGCAGGATCGCCTCGTGCCGGTCGGAGCCGACCCGGTTGAGCACCACGCCGCCGATCCGCACGGTGGGGTCGAAGGTGGCGAACCCGTGCACCAGCGCGGCCACGCTGCGGGCCTGCGAGGCGGCGTCGACCACGAGCACCACCGGCGTCTGCAGGTGCGCGGCGACCTGGGCGGTGGAGCCGTAGCCGGGTTCGACGCTGGCGTGCGCGGCGCCGTCGAACAGCCCCATCACGCCCTCGACGACCGCGACGTCGGCGCCGCGGGAGCCGTGCAGGAACAGCGGGGTGATCCGGTCGTCGCCGACCAGCCACTTGTCCAGGTTGCGGCCCGGGCGGCCGGCGGCGAGGCCGTGGTAGCCGGGGTCGATGTAGTCCGGCCCGACCTTGTGCGGGCTCACCGTGAGCCCACGGTTGGTGAGCGCGGCGATCAGCCCGGTGGTGATCGACGTCTTCCCGGCGTTCGACGACGGCGCCGCGACCACGATCCGCGGCATCCTCATCGCCCGGCCCCCACCGCAACAGAAATGGCCATTTCTGTCCCCGGGTGGGGACGTGACGGTCGGCAAGGAGCGACAGAAATGGCCATTTCTGTCGGACAGGTCGGGCGGGTCACCACTCGATCCCCCGTTGGCCCTTCTGGCCGGCGTCCATCGGGTGCTTGACCTTGGTCATCTCCACGACCAGGTCGGCGGCCTCGATCAGCGCCGGCGGGGCGTCGCGCCCGGTGATGACGACGTGCTGGTTGCCCGGCCGGTTCGTCAGGGTCTCCACGACGTCCTCGACGTCCACCCAGCCCCACTTCAGCGGGTAGGTGAACTCGTCGAGCACGTAGAACCGGTGCGCCTCGGCGGCCAGGTCGCGCTTGATCTGCGCCCAGCCCTCGGCGGCGTCACCGGCGTGGTCGGTCTCGGTGCCGGCCCGGCGTGACCACGACCAGCCCGAGCCCATCTTGTGCCAGACCACCGGGCCGCCCTGCCCGGTCGTCGCATGGACCTCGCCCAGGGCGGTCAGCGCGTTCTCCTCGCCGACCTTCCACTTGGCGCTCTTGACGAACTGGTAGACCGCGATCGACCAGCCCTGGTTCCACGCCCGCATCGCCATCCCGAAGGCGGCGGTGGACTTGCCCTTCATCTCGCCGGTGTGCACCGCGAGCAGCGGCCTGTTGCGGCGCTGCCGGGTGGTCAGCCCGTCGACCGGGACCGCGGTGACCTGTCCCTGGGGCACTAGTCCTCCTCGCTGGCGCGCGTCGGCCGACTGCCTGGCACTGTGCTCATCGGTGAGCTCGCGAGCTCGCTCACTAGGCCGCCTCTCGCACCGTGCGGACCAGCGACTCCGCGCCCAGCTCCTCGAGCCGCATCGTCTGCGCGCCGAGTGCCGTGCCCAGTGATGCCGCCAGGCCCAGCCGCACCGGCCCGGACTCGCAGTCGACGACGACGCTCGCCGCCCCGGTCGCGGCCAGCAGCCCGGCGGCCCGGCGGGCGTCGGAGAGGTGGTCGCCGCCGCGCGGCCCGGTCGCCCGGCCGTCGGTGACGACGACGAGCAACGGACGGCGCTGCGGATCACGGACCCGTTCCAGCCGCAGCGTCTCGTGCGCCCGCAGCAGCCCGGCGGCCAGCGGGGTGCGGCCGCCGGTGGGCAGGCTGGTCAGCCGGGCGGCGGCCGCCTCCACCGACCAGGTCGGCGGCAGGGTGAGCTCGGCGTCGCCGCCGCGGAAGGTGATCAGGCCGACCTTGTCCCGGCGCTGGTAGGCGTCCATCAGCAACGAGAGGACGGCGCCCTTCACCGCGGCCATCCGCGAGCGGGCGCCCATCGAGCCGCTGGCGTCGACGACGAAGAGGACCAGGTTGCCCTCGCGGCCCTCCAGGGTCGCCTGACGCAGGTCGTCGCGCTCGATCCGCAGGCCGGTGCCGGTACGCCCGCGGGCCCGCTGGTGGGGTGCGGCAGCGAGCACGGTGTCGACCAGGTGCAGCTTGGTGACGCTCCCCTCGGGACGGCGGGAGCCGACCACCCGGCCGCGTTCGCTGCGCGCCTTCGACCGCCGGCCCGGCGCACCCGCACCGATGCCAGGCACCTCCAGCCGCTGCACCCGGAAGGCGGCGTCCGGGGCGACGGCGGCCTTCTCCGGTGCGGGCGCGGCGTCGGTGTGCCCGCCGCCCTCACCCCGCGGCGCCGTCGTCGGTCCCTGAGCCCCGCCGTCCGGGCCGGTGTCGTCGTCCGAGGGGCCAAGATCGCGACTCTGGCCCCCGGGGGTGCCGCCGTCGGTCGGGCCGCCGGGCGGGTCGTTGCCGTCTGGGCCGTCGTCCGTCGGGTCGTCGTCCGTCGGGTCGCCGTCGGTCGGGTCGCTGCCCTCGGGTGGGGTGGGGTCGTCGTCCGGCGGGGAGTCGGGGCGGGAGTCCTCCAGCGCCTGGTCCAGGGTCTCGTCGTCCAGGCCGGGGGCGTCGAAGGGGTTGCGCCGGCGGCGGTGCGGCAGGGCCAGCCGGGCGGCGACCCGGACGTCGTCCTCGGTGACGTCGGTGCGCCCGCACCAGGCCGCGTGCGCGATCGCGGCGCGGGCGGTGACCAGGTCGGCGCGCAGGCCGTCGACGTCGAAGGCGGCGCAGACGCTGGTGACCTGGCGCAGCGCGGCGTCGCTCAGCACCACCCGGGGCAGCAGCGCGCGGGCGGCGGCGATCTGGTCGGCCAGCTCGCGCTCGGACGCGGCCCAGGCGGCGGCGAAGCCGGCCGGGTCGGCGTCGTAGCCGAAGCGGCGGCGGACCACCTCCGCGCGCAGGTCGGCGTCCCGGGGTGCGGCCACCTCGACGGTGAGCCCGAACCGGTCCAGCAGCTGGGGGCGGAGCTCGCCCTCCTCCGGGTTCATGGTGCCGACCAGCAGGAAGCGGGCGGCGTGCCGCACCGAGACGCCCTCGCGCTCCACGTAGGCCCGGCCCAGGGCGGCGGCGTCCAGCAGCAGGTCGACCAGGTGGTCGTGCAGCAGGTTGA
Source organism: Modestobacter sp. VKM Ac-2984 (assembly GCF_026967985.1). GTDB lineage: Bacteria > Actinomycetota > Actinomycetes > Mycobacteriales > Geodermatophilaceae > Modestobacter. The sequence continues at coordinate 159,777 of NZ_JAPVBJ010000007.1, forward strand.
CCTCGTCGACGTACAGGACGCCGCGGTGCGCCCCGGCCAGCAGCCCGGGCTCGAAGGACTTCACACCCTCGGTCAGCGCCCGCTCCAGGTCCAACGAGCCGACCAGCCGGTCCTCCGAGGCGCCGACCGGCAGCTCGACCAGCTTGGCCGGGCGGGTGACCGGGCGGTCGTCGGCGGAGTGCGGGCCGTCCGGGCACTCCGGGTCGGGGGCGGCGGGGTCGCAGGCGAAGCGGCAGCCGGCGACGACGTCGACCGGGGGCAGGACGGCGGCCAAGGCGCGCACCGTCGTCGACTTCGCCGTGCCCTTCTCGCCGCGCACCAGCACCCCGCCGACAGCGGGGGAGACGGCGTTGAGCAGCAGTGCCAGTCGCATGTCGTCCATGCCGACGACGGCGCCGAAGGGATAGGTCATGAAGAGACCACAGGTCCTCTCCCCGGGTGTCCACGCCCGGAGGTGGCAGGAAGCGACGGCGGGAGTTCCTGACTCCCCGGCCGGGACCGGGTCACAGTGGCGGGACCGCGCCGGAGTTCCACCGGGCTTCCTCCACTGCCGTCGCAGTTGGAGCGCCATTCGACCACGCGCACCCCCGGCAGGGACAGGGGCGTGTCTCTTGACGAAGTGGAAAGTGGTGCGGCACTCTTTCCGGCATGGAAAGCGACGGGATCGACCGGGGGGACGCCGCCGCCCAGCTGGTCGCCCTGCAGGCCGACCGGGCGGCGCTGGCTGATCGCGTGATGCAGCCCTGGTGGCACGACGTGGCGTCGGGGCTGCTGCTCTTCGGCTTCCTCGCCTCCTCCGTGATCGAGACCTCCTGGGTGCGCGCGGTGGCGGTGCTCGTCTTCGCGCTGGGCCTCTGCGCGTTGGCGTGGAGCTACCAGTGGCGCACCGGCGTCTGGGTGTACCCGGACAGCAAGGCCTGGCTCACCTGGGTGCCGCTGGCCCTGGTCGTCTCGGTGCCGGCGATGGTGCTGGCGGAGGACCACGGCCAGCGGTGGGCGATGCCGGTCGCCGGCGCCGTCCTCGGCCTCGCGCTCGCGCTGCTGAGCCGCTGGTGGACCCGTCGTTGGATCGCCGAGCTCCGGGGCGAGCTGTGACCGGCGGCGAGTCCCGGGCGGAGGGACCGGCGGCCGACCGAGAGGCGGCGGCCGCACAGCTCGCGGCGCTGCGGTCGGACCGGGCTGCGCTGGCCGCCCGGGCGATGCAGCCGTGGTGGTACGACGTGACACTCGGACTGCTCACCTTCGGGGTGCTGGCCCAGTCCTCGCTGGACTGGGCTTGGCTCTCGACGCTGTCGTGGTTCGCCTTCCTCGGGGGCTGCCTGGGGCTGATGACCTGGTACCGGCGGCACGCCGGCTTCCAGGTCGGCAGCCTGCGGTCCGGCCGGACGCAGCGGGCGCTGTGGATGTGGCTGGCGGTCGCCGTCGTGGTGTTCCTCGGGGCCATCTGGCTGCAGAACGTGCAGGAGATGCCCGGGGCCATGGTCGTCGCCGGCGCCGTGCTCGGCGTCGGTGCCGCGGTGACCAGCCGCTGGTGGACCCGGCTGTACGTCGCCGAGCTGCGGGGCGAGTGGTGACGGGGCCGATGCCCGCAGAGGGGGAGGCGGTGACCGACCCGCAGGTGGCGGCCGCGCAGCTCGCCGCGCTGCAGGCGGACCGGTCCGCGGTGGCCGACCGCCTGATGCAGCCGTGGTGGTACGACGTCGCTCTGGCACTGCTCCTGTTCGGCTTCTTCAGCAGCTACTCGTCTCACAGCATCTGGGTGATCGCGGTTGCGGTGGTGCTCTTCTTCGCCGGCACCGCGGGCCTGGTGGCGGCGTACCGGCGGATCACCGGGGTCTGGTGGGACGCCCGGAGGGTGGGGCCGGTCCAGGAACGAGTCCAGCGGGCCATGAGCCGGTGGATGATCGGCTACTTCGTGCTGTTCGCCCTCGGTGCCGCGGCCGAGTTCCTGCTCGACCTGCGTGGCGCGATGGCCGTGGCGGGGGCGTTGCTGGGGGTCTCGGCGGGGCTGCTCAGCCGATGGGTGACCCGGATCTACGTCGCTGGCCTGCGGGCCGCGCGGTGACCGCGGTCGAGCCGCGGTTCGACGCGGTCGTGCACGCCCCACCGCGGCTGCAGATCTGCGGGCTGCTGGCCGTGGTCGACACGATGGAGTTCGCCGCCGTCCGGGACGCGGTCTCGGTGAGCGACTCGGTCCTCTCCAAGCACGTCAAGCAGCTGGAGGAGGCCGGCTACGTGCAGGTGCGGAAGGCGACGATCGCCTCCCGCCAGCGCACCAGCCTGGCGCTCACCAAGGCGGGGCGGGCGGCGTTCGACGCCCACGTCGCCGAGCTGCGCCGCATCGCCGGCCTCTGAGGGAGGACCCACCGCCACGAGCTCAGTCGGGCCTCGGGAAGGGGGAGCCGAGGAGGTCGGGCAGAGTGCCCGGCGTGGCACGAGGGCGGCGGTTGCTCGACTGGGGTGCGGTCCTCCTCGTCGGGATAGGCGCCACCCTGGCGCTCGACCTCCTCGCCGTGCCCTCCGCCGCGCTGTTCGGCGGCCTGGTGGCCGGGCTGGGGCGGGCGTTGCTCGGCTCGACACCGCTGGCGCTCCCACGCCCGGCCGGCACCGGCGCGCAGGCGGTCATCGGGGTCTCGATCGGCGCGCTGATCCAGGCTGACACCCTGCGCACGGTCGCCGAGCACTGGCTGCCGGTGCTGCTGATCACGGTCGCCACCCTGGGCGTCAGCCTCCTCGCCGGGCAGCTGATGCGGTTGCAGCCCGGCATCAGCCCGGTCACCGGCGCGTTCGCGATGATCGCCGGCGGCGCCTCGGGGATCACCGCGATGGCGCGGGACCTGGGCGCCGACGCGCAGGTGGTCGCCGTCCTGCAGTACCTGCGGGTGCTGCTCATCGTGACCGCGATGCCGATCGTGGCCACCACCGTCTACGGCGCCTCGGGTGGCGGAGCGGTGGCGCCGGCCGACGACGGCCCCGGCTGGCCGGCCGGGCTGCTGTTCACCGTGGTCTGCGTGGTCATCGGGGTGCTGCTCGGCCGGGTGAGCCGGTTGCCGGTGGGTGCGCTGCTCGGGCCGCTGACGGTGGCCGCCGTCCTGGACGTCACCGGGCTGTCGCAGGGGGCCACCGTGCCCCCGCTGGTGGAGGCGGTCGGCTTCCTGGCGATCGGGCTGCAGGTGGGCCTCGGCTTCACCCGGGCGAACCTGCGGCTGGTCGGCCGGGCGCTGCCCCTGGCCGTCGTGCTCATCGTCGGTGCGGTCGCGGCCTGCGCCGGACTCGGGGTCCTGCTGTCCCGGACCGCCGGGGTGAGCGCGCTCGACGGCTACCTGGCCACCACGCCGGGCGGGCTCTACGCGGTGCTGGCCACGGCGACCGGCAGCGGCGCCGACGCGACGTTCGTGCTCGCGGTCCAGGTGCTGCGACTGTTCGTGATGCTCTTCTCCGCCCCGCTGCTGGCCCGCTGGCTGGGCCGGGGGCAGCAGCCGGCCTGACGGCCCCGGCGGTGCCGATCCACGATCGGCATGTGTCAGGCGGCGCTGCCGTGGCATCACCTGGACATGGCAGCTGACGACCCCCGATCCGACTTCGGACCCCGATCGGACCTCGGACCTGGGTCAGACCCCGCGCCCCGATCCGGCCTGGAGGGCCGGGCGGCCCCCGCCTGGCTGGTGCGCAGCGCCGCCGTCGGCGGGCGGCTGCTGGTGCTCGCCGTCCTCGCCTGGCTGCTCGCCGGCCTGGCCGTGAAGCTCACCCTGGTGCTCGTCGCCGTGCTGACCGCACTGCTGCTCGCCGGGGTGGCGGCACCGGCGGTGCGCTGGGCGAGCAGCAGAGGCGTGCCACGGTGGGTCTCCGCCGGCGCGGCCGTGTTGCTGCTCCTGGTGCTGCTGGTCGGCGCGGGGCTCGGCCTGGCCGCCCGCATCGCCTCCCAGCTGCCCCAGCTCCGCGACGCCCTGGACCGGGTCTCCACCCAGCTCTCCGAGCGGTTCGGCGTCTCGATGCCCTCCCTCGGCGACCTGATGGGCGGCGGGGGGCAGGGCGGCTCCGGCGTCACCGAGCTGATCGGGCCGGCCCGGACCCTCCTCGAGATCGTCCTCGGTGTCTTCCTCGCCCTCGCGCTGGCGTTCCTCTTCCTGACCAGCGGGCCGGGGATGTGGCGCTGGCTGGTCGACAAGTTCGGCGGCACGCTCCGGGAGGACGTCGACGCCGGCGGGCGGGCGGCGTGGGGCACGGTCGGTGCCTACGTGCGGGGGCTGACGATCGTGGCCCTGTTCGATGCGGTCGGCATCGGGCTCGGTCTGCTGTTGCTCGGCGTCCCGCTGGCGCTGACCCTCGCCGCACTGCAGTTCCTCGCCTCCTACATCCCCACCATCGGGGCCTTCGTCGCCGGCGCGGTCGCCGTCCTGGTCGCCTACGGCACCTCGGGGCTGGGCACCGCCGCGCTCGTGCTCGGGCTGGTCGTGCTCGTCCAGCAGCTCGGCAACGACGTGGTCGAGCCCTACGTGATGAAGAACCGGCTGCCGATCAACGCGGCGATGGTGCTGATCGCCGTGACGGCAGGTGGGCTGCTGTGGGGCCTGGCCGGTGCGCTGCTGTTCGTGCCGCTGCTCGCGGCGGTCTCCGCGGCCGGCCACGAGGTCTGGACCCGGCACGGATCACGCCCGATCGCCGGCGGTTGACCGTCGCCGATGCGGGACGAACGGCTCCGCGGTGCCTACCCTGGTCGGGGCCGCCATCCGGCGCGGCACCGGCACCGAGCGAGGAGGACCGCGCTGTCCGAGGACGACACGACCGCCACCGGCACCGCCGAGGACCAGGCTGCCGTGCTGCTGTTCGTGGGCGGGCCGCTGGACGGCCGGGTGGAGGTCCGCGAGGCACGCCACGGTGAGCCGCTGCCGACGATCACCCACACCCACCTGCACGGCGGGCCGAAGGTGGTGCACCGGTACGACCTGCGGTCGCTGACCGACTCGGCCGGCGTCTACCACCTGCGACCCCGGACCTCACGGGACGGCGACGGCGCCACCGGCTGACGGTCCGCCGTCAGCCCCGCAGGCGCCGCACCTCGACGGCGACCTGGTCGAACCGGTCCCGGCCGAGCACAGCGCCCTCGCGCCGGACGTCGTCCGGGTCGATCCGCAGGACCCGGTCGATCCGCACCTCGCTGGCCCGACCCTGCCGGTCCCAGCCGCCGCTGCCCACGTCGACCCAGTGCCGGCCGTGCCGGGCCTCGTCGCCGGCATCCCGGTCGTGGTCCTTGCTGGTCAGCATGAGGCCGAGGAGGGCATCGCCGTCCCGCCCGACGACCAGCACCGGCCGGTCCTTGCCCCGACCGTCGCCCTCGTCGAACGGCACCCAGGTCCAGACGACCTCGCCCGGATCGGGACGGCCGTCGGCCCGTGGCGCGTAGTCCAGGTCCAGCGGGCCGGTGTAGTCGGTCGCCAGGTGGATGCGCCGCGGCGGCGCCGCGGGGGGCAGGGGAGCCCGTGCGGGGGGCGCCGAGCCGGGGGCGGCCCACTCGGGGAGGGACGGCGACTGGGCGCCGGGACGCCTGCGCGTGCGGCTGCTCCGCCGGAGCCTCCGGCTGCCCTCCCGGACGACGACGCCCACCAGCTGCTCGAGTGCTCTCCGCCAGTTGCTGCCCGCCACCCTCGGCACGGTAGGCGATGGCCCCCGCGATGCGCCGGACGAGGACACGCCGGGCTGCGCGTCGGCGGTCCGGCGCGCGCGTCCCCAGGAGAACGACACGCATGTGATCCTCGTGACAGCTGGTGCGTGGAAGTCATCGAATTGGTCACGACATCAGATCGGTCGGGCTCTCCGGGGTCACACTCGTGGCGGCGGTCTGATCGCGGTCGCCACGGGGGAGAGGGTCGCGAGATGACCATGGTCGAGCCGGTCCACCCGGCGGAGGTGCTCGTGCCGCCGGCGGTGCGCGCGAGCGCGCTCGCCGCCTGGCAACTGGTCGAGGACGCCCGCTACCGGACGCCGGACCGGCAGCGTCGCAACGAACGGCGGCGCCTGCTGGCCCAGCGCGCCGTGGCCGACCGCAAGGCCGAGCGAGAACACCCCCTCGACTGATCGGCTCCGGTCCGCAGGCTGCGGGAGCTCAGCGCGGGGCCGCGGTCAGGTGAGGCAGAGCTCGTTGCCCTCGGGGTCGGCGATCGTCACCCAGCGGTGGGGGCCCTGGTGCCCCTCGTGCAGCACGGTGGCGCCGCGTGCGGTCAGCCGTGCCACCTCGGCGTCCACGGCCTCCGCGCCCACCCGCACGTCCAGGTGCACCCGGTTCTTGACCGTCTTGGGCTCGGGGACGAGCTGGAACAGCACTCTCGGTGCACCGCCGGTGGGGTGGTTGATCGCCGCGCCCGCCGTCCAGACGAGCTGGCCGTCGTGCCGCATCGTCTCGGCCTCGGTGGCGTGGCCGGCGTCGACCATGCGGCGGATGAAGGCATCGTCGGTGGGCTCTCGTTCCCAGCCCAGCGCCTCGGCCCACCAGTCGGCGAGCGGGTGAGGGGTGGCGGAGTCGATGGTGACCTGGAAGGTGTGTGCCATGCCGGCACGCTAGGGCCCGCCACCGACAGGACTACAGCTCCCGGGCGAGGTCCGCGCGGATCGTCGCGTCGTCGGGCAGCGGGGTCTCCAGGGCGCAGTGGTCCTTGAGCACCTGGCCGAACGGCGTCATCGTCGAGCGGTCGACCTGGGCCGTGGGGTCCCACAGCCGCGAGCGCATCACCGCCTTGCCGCACTGGAAGTACGCCCGCTCCACGTGGACGACGAGCACGGAGCGGGGCTCGCGGCCGAACTCGGTGAAGTCGATGCCGAGGTCACCGGCGCCGACGAGCGACGTCGTCCCGAAGACCTTCAGCGTCTCCTCGCAGCCGGGCACGAAGAACAGCAGCGCCGCCCGCGGGTTGGCGGCCAGGTTGCGCAGGCCGTCGACCCGGTTGTTGCCCTGCCGGTCGGGCAGCGCCAGTCGGTGCTCGTCCAGCACGTGCACGAAGCCCGGCTCACCGCCGCGCGGGGAGACGTCGGGCCAGCCCTCGGCGTCCGCGGTCGCCAGCGTGGCGAACGGCGACCGGCCGATGAAGGCCCGGCAGTGCTCGTCGACGCGGTCGATGACCTTGTCGAGGACCAGCTGGGAGGGCGCCCGGTAGCCGGCCAGCACCCCGAGGTCATCAGCGGCGGTGTCGGCAGCGGCGGTGTCGGCAGCGGCGGTGTCGGCAGTCACGGCTCCGACGGTAGCGGCCGGGCTGCCGGCCCGGTCGGTAGCCTGCCCCCTCGTGCCTGCGGTGTGGAGTGCTCCGGTCCGGTTCGTCGAGTGCGACCAGCAGGGCGTGGTGTTCAACGCGCACTACCTCACCTGGGCCGACGAGGCGGTGAACGCCTGGTGGGTGGCGGTCGGGGTGCCGTACGGGGCGCTGACGGCCCGGGGCATGGAGTACTACGTCAAGGCCACCGCGCTGGACTGGAGCTCCTCGGCCCGCCACGGCGACACCGTCACGGTCGACGCCGAGCTGGACCGGCTGGGACGCACCAGCCTCACGCTCGCCCTCACCGTGCGGGTGGACGACCGGGTCTGCTGCACCGTGCGGACCACCTACGTCGCGACGGCCGACGGACGCCCGGTGCCCTGGCCGGAGGAGGTGCGGGACCGGGTCAGCGCGCGCTGAACCCGCTGGCCAGCACCGGCAGGCCCACCGGCGGCCCGGTCTCGACCAGCCGCCACAGCGCGTCGGTGTCCGCGTGCTCGGCGACCAGGTCGCCCAGCGCGTCCAGCCGGGCCTCGCGGTGCTGGGCGAAGTCGGTGTCCGGGGCCACGGTGAACCGGCGGCCGGCGATCCGGGCGACCTCGGTGAGGAAGGCCCGGCGGAAACCGTCGGACTCCAGTGCCCCGTGCCACGTCGTCCCGAAGACCGAGCCGGCGCGGGCGCCGTCCAGGAAGGGCTCGGCGCCGTCGTCCAGGTGCACGACGCCGTGGTGGATCTCGTAGCCGCGGACCGGCTGGCCGAGGGCCGAGCCGGTGGGCCGGCCCAGGGTCTTCTCCCGGGCGAAGGTCACCTCGGCGGGCAGCAGGCCGAGCCCGGGGACGACGCCGGCCCGGGACTCGACGTCGTCGCTGATCGTGCGGGCCAGCATCTGGTGGCCGCCGCAGATGCCCAGCACCGGACGGCCCTCGGCGGCCCGCCGGGCGACCGCATCGGCCAGCCCGGTCTCCCGCAGCCACTGGAGGTCGGCGACGGTGGACCGGGTGCCGGGCAGCACCACCAGGTCGGCGTCGGCGAGCTCCTCGGGGCGGGTGGCGTACCGCAGCAGCACCCCGGGCTCGGTGGCCAGTGCGTCGAGGTCGGTGAAGTTGGACAGCCGGGGCAGCCGGGCGACCGACACGCGCAGCACGTCCGCCCCGTGCGGGGGGCCGGCGGGCGCGCGGACGGCGTCGACGCCGAGGGAGTCCTCGACGTCCATCTCCAGCCCGGTGCGCCAGGGGAGCACACCCAGGGTCGGTCGGCCGGTGAGCGCCGTCAGCTGGTCCAGGCCCGGGGCCAGCAGCCGGGCGTCGCCGCGGAACTTGTTGACCAGGAACCCGGCGACCAGCGCCTGGTCGGTGGGGGGCATCAACGCGACGGTGCCGTAGAGAGCGGCGAACACCCCGCCGCGGTCGATGTCGCCCACCACGACCACCGGCAGCCCGGCGGCGGTGGCCAGGCCCATGTTGGCGATGTCGTCGGCGCGCAGGTTGATCTCGGTGGGGGAGCCCGCCCCCTCGCAGACCACCACGTCGAAGCGGGAGCGCAGGTCGGCCAGGCAGGCCAGCGCCTGCTCCAGCAGGGCGGCCTTCATCGGCCGGTAGGACAGCGCGGTGACGTCGGCGACGGCCCGCCCGAGGACGACGACCTGGCTGGCGTTCTCCCCACCCGGCTTGAGCAGCACCGGGTTCATCGCGGCCTCGGGCTCCACCCGCGCGGCCGCGGCCTGCATCACCTGGGCGCGGCCGATCTCGGCGCCGTCGGCGGTGACCATCGAGTTGTTGCTCATGTTCTGCGCCTTGAACGGCGCGACCGACACGCCCTGGCGGACCAGCCAGCGGCAGATGCCGGCGGTGACCACGGACTTGCCGGCGTCGGAGGTGGTGCCGGCGACGAGCAGCGCACCGCTCAGGGCTGTCCTCCCCAGCCGGCCTTCTCCTGACCGGACAGCTCCGCGATCGCCTCCATCACCTGGTCGGTGACCTCGCGCCGCGCCCTGCCCTTGCCCGCCAGACCCCGGTGCTCGGGGAAGGTCAGCGCCTTCCCGAAGGTCACCCGCACCCGGTGCGGTCGGGGCCACCGCGCACCGACCGGCTGGACCTTGTCGGTGCCGTGCACCGCCACCGGCACCACGGGGCAGTCGGCAGTGAGCGCGAGCCACGCCACGCCGGTCTTGCCGCGGGCGAGCCGGCCGTCGCGGGAACGGGTCCCCTCCGGGTAGACGCCGAACGCCTCACCGGCGCTCAGCACCCGCAGTGCGGTGTCCAGGGTCGCCTGCGCGGCCCGGGCCTCCTGCCGCTCGACCGGCAGGGCGCCCAGCGCGGTGAACAGCGTGCGGGTGAGCCACCCGCCGACTCCCGACCCCTGCCAGTACTCGGCCTTGGCCAGGTAGCCGACCTTGCGCGGCGCCATCAGCGGGATGGCGAAGCTGTCGATGAAGGACAGGTGGTTGCTGGCCAGGATGACCGGGCCGGTGAGCGGCACGTTGGCCCGGCCGGTCACCTTGGGCCGGAAGGCGAGGACGAACAGCGGCCGCAGCACGAACCGGACGAGCAGGTAGAACACGCCACCGTCCCCCTTCCTCGTCCCGGCCTGCGTGACACGGGTCCCGGCATCCTCCCCCGTGGCCGCCGGGCCGGGACGAGCGGGGGCGCTCAGACGGAGCGGCCGGGCGGGGACGCGTCGTGCAGGATCTCGCGGACGTCGTCGGGCAGCGGATGGCGGCCGCTGGCCGAGTCGATGATCGCGACCGCCACGTCGCGCACCTTGCGGTGCGTGTGGCTGGAGATGTGCGCCAGGAGGTCGAAGGCGACCTGGTCACCGCAGCTCATCAGCAGCATGAGGATGCCCTTGGCCTGTTCGATCGCCGCGCGGCTCGCCATGGCGTTCCGCAGCTGCTCGACCTCGGTCTCCAGGTGGCGCACGTGCTCGTCGTCCTGGGGCGGGTGCGCCTCGGTGATGTCGACGACCAGGCCGGTGAGCGCCACCACGGTGCCCGAGGCGTCGGTCTCCGGCTCGCAGACCAGCACCGCCGTCCGCTGCTGGCCGTCGGCGCGCACGATCCGGTGCTCACGGGTGACCGCGGTGCCGAGGGCGCCGGCGACGGCGAGGGCCTCCCGGACGGCGGGGCGGTCGGTCTCGTGCACGTGGGCCAGGAGCAGCTGGCCGGAGGGCTCCGTCGAGCCGTCCGGGACCCCGTACAGGGCGTGCAGCTCCGGGGACCACCACCACCGTTCGGTGGTCAGGTCGCCGCGGAAGCGGCCGGCCGGACGGGAGGCGGCGGACTCGACGGCGTGGAGGCTGCGCTCGATCCGGCCGGCTGTCGTGCGCACCGGCGGGGCGTCGGGGCCGGGGTGGCGATGGACTGCGGAAGGCGTGGACATGGACTCAGCCGATTTCTCTGCTGGCGCACCGGGTTTCTTCGGTGGTGACCGCCGAGCCCGTGGTTTGACCCAGCGGTCCATCGAGTACGCAGACTCGACCGCTCCAGTGCTCGCGAAGTTACCGCGTGCGCTGACCCTTCGCAGACCTGCGGCGACGTGGCGGAACGGCCACGGGTGGGTCTGACGGACGGTGATGGACCGATCACTCAGACGACGGTGGGTGCCGGTGTCGCCGGGTGCCCGCCACCCAGGGTCCCGGCGAGGGAGGCGAGCACGTCGACCGCGGCGCGCAGCTCCTCGACCGGCCGGGTGAACGGCAGCCGCAGGTGGTCGTCGAAGGCCCGTCCGGTGCCGAAGACCCGGCCCTCGGCCAGCAGGACGCCCCGCGGGGCCGCCCCGGCGACCAGGGCGGCCGAGCTCAGCTCCGGGGGCAGGGCACACCACAGGGAGAGCCCGCCCGACGGCGGGTGCACCCGCCACTGCGGCAGCCGGCCGGCCAGCGCATCCAGCAGCGCATCCCGCTGGGTGCGGAGCTGGTCGCGGCGCCAGGTCAGCACGGCGTCGAGGTCCTGCACCAGGGTGATGGCCGCCAGCTGGTCCAGCAGGCCGACGGAGAGCTGTCGGCGCCCCAGCACCGCGCTCAGCCGTGCGGCCAGGGCGGCGTCGGTCCGCAGCCAGCCGATCCGCAACCCGCCCCAGACCGGCTTGGCCAGCCCGCCGACGGTCACCGTGGCGGCGTCCGGCAGCCCGGCGGCGTAGGGCGGCAGCGGACCCTCGTCCAGGTGGAGTTCGGCGCACGACTCGTCCACCAGCGTCAGCACCCCCTGCTGCCACAGCGTCGCAGCCAGCCGGCGGCGCCCGGCGGCGGACAGCCGGGCGCCGGTCGGGTTGGTGAAGTCGGGGATGAGCACGGCCATCCGCGCGCCGCTCTGCCCCGCGGCGAGGTGCGCCGCCTCCACGAGGTCGTCGGGGCGGCGCTCGTCGACCGGGACCGGCACCAACCGGGCGCCCACGCTCTCCACCAGGCGCAGGGCGCCGGGGTAGCTGGGGTGCTCGACGAGCACCCGGTCACCCGGCTCGAGCAGGGCCTCGGCGACCACCGCCGAGGCGTCGCCGACGCCGGAGGTGACGACGACCTGGTCGGGGTCGGTCGGCAGGCCGCGGGCGGTGAACCGGTCGGCGATCGCGGCGCGCAGTTCGGGCAGGCCGCCCGGCGCGTACCCGTGGCCGGCGGTGTACGCCGGGAGCCGGCGCAGCGCCTGCTGGTAGGCCGGTTCCAGCTGCGGTGCCGCGGAGGGTGCTGCGTGTGCGAGGTCGATCACGCCAGGGACGTCGCGGGGCAGCCAGCCGGCCGAGGACGCGTCCCCGCCGGGCACCTCGACCACCGTGCCCGACCCCTGCCGGGTGCGCGCCCAGCCCTCCTCCCGCAGCACCCGGTAGGCCGAGGCGATGGTGACCCGGCTGGTGGCCAGGGCCGTGGCGAGGTCGCGCTCGGCGGGCAGCCGGGTGCCCGCCGGGAGCTGACCGGCCAGCACCAGCTCCCGGACCCGTCGGGCCAGCCCGGCGTACCGCGGACCCGGCAGAGCCGTGACCGGCCCGATGAGCGCGGCGACCTCGCGCGCGGAAGTGGTCTGGGAGGCGACGACTGGCATGGGGCCACTGTGCCGGATTGGCCTGCCCCGTGGTGCTGTTTCCGGTGCCAGTCTCGGCCGCATGACACCCGGAACCGGTCTCCTCGTCCTGATCGGACTGCTCCTCACCCTGAGCGCCCTCGCCGGCCACAGCCTGCTGGTGACCCTGCGCGGCGGGCTGGGTCCCGCTGACCCGCCGGCCAGTCACCCGCGGGTCGACCCGGCCGGCTTCCCGACGCCCTCCGTGCCGCGGGGTGCGCTGCGCCGTCCCCGGCCGGCGCGTCAGGCGGAGCGGCCCCGGCGCCGCAGCCGGCTGACCGCGGCGAGGGCGGCGGCCGCCGTCCACACCGCGCGCGAGAGCCGGACCGCCCGGCGGATGTCCCCCCGCGCGGGGGGCTGACCGTCGCCCAGCGTGGGTCGCTCCTCCACCCGGGTGCCGTACACGTTCCGGCCGCCCAGCCGCAGCCCGAGGGCGCCGGCCAGCGCGGCCTCGCACCGGCCGGCGTTCGGGCTCGGGTGGGCGGCGCCGTCCCGCTGCCACGCCCGCCAGGCGCCGGTGGGCGACCCGCCGGCCACCGGCGCGACCGCCACGGTCAGCGCAGCGGTGAGCCGGGCCGGCAGCCAGTTCAGGACGTCGTCGAAGCGGGCCGCGGCCCAGCCGAAGCGGGCGTACCGCGGCGACCGGTACCCGACCATCGCATCGAGGGTGTTGGCCGCGCGGTAGGCCAGCAGCCCCGGCAGGCCGGCGACCGCGCCCCAGAAGAGCGGGGCGACGGCGGCGTCGGAGGTGTTCTCCGCGACCGACTCCACGGTGGCCCGCACCAGCTCCGGCTCGCCGAGACCACTCGGGTCGCGGCCGGCCAGGGTCGGCAGGTGCGCCCGGGCAGCCGGCAGGTCCCCGGCGGCCAGGTGCCCCGCCATGGTGTCCGCCGCCCGGCCGAGCGAGGTGCCGCCCAGCACGGCCCAGGTGGCCCCCGCGGTCACCACCGTCCGGGCGATGGGCCGGCCCGTGGTGCCCCGGTGTAGGACGGCGCCCAGAGCGGCCGCCGCTCCGACGCAGACCGCGGTGTGGCCGGCGCCGGCCACCCGTGAGTCCCGCCAGAGGGAGCGCTCCAGTGCGGCGGCCGCCCGCCCGAAGCCGGCGACCGGGTGCCCCCGGCGCGGATCGGCCAGCAGCAGGTCGGCGAGGGCGCCGAGCGCGAGCCCGGCGGCGGTCGGAGCGGGCCGGGTGCGCATCGCGGTCACTGTAGGCAGCGGGTGAGTCCCTAGGATCGACGGTCATGCGCCTGCCCGGCCGTTACGACGGCGTCGCCCGGCCGATCGTCACCTACGGCAGCAACCCGGTGCTGCACCGGCCGTGCACCCCGGTGACCGAGTTCGACCGGGAGCTGCGGCACCTGCTGCTGGACATGTTCGCGAGCATGTCCGCCGCCGACGGCGTCGGGCTGGCGGCCAACCAGATCGGCGTCGACGCGCGGGTGTTCGTCATCGACTGTCCGGACGCCGACGGGGAGGACGTCGTCGGCTACGTGGTCAACCCGGTGCTCACCGTGCTCGACCCGGTCGGCGACGAGCCGGCGGTCGAGCTGACCGAGGAGGGCTGCCTGTCGGTGCCGGGCCCCTACGCGGAGCTGGAGCGCGCCTTCCGCGCCCGGGTCGACGGCGTCGACGTACACGGTCAGCCCACCGCGATCGAGGCGACCGGCATGGCCGCGCGCTGCCTCCAGCACGAGGTCGACCACCTCGAGGGCACCGTCTACGTCGACCGGCTGCCGGCGGAACTGCGGGAGCGACTGCTGGCGGAGGCAGCGGGGCCCGACGGGGACCTGCCTGCATGATCGCCGTCGCCGTCGCCGTCACCGTCACCGTCGTCGGCGTCGGCGCCGATGGCTGGGACGGCCTCTCCCCGGTCGCCCGCCGGGTGGTCTCGGGGGCCGAGGTGCTGCGCGGCAGCGCCCGCCAGCTGGCCCTGGTGCCCGCGGACGTCGCCGCCGAGCGGGTGCCCTGGCCCTCGCCGATGGCGCCCGCCCTGGCCGCCTTGCCCGAGGCGCACCCGGGCCGGCGGGTGGTCGTGCTCGCCAGCGGTGACCCGATGCTCTCCGGCGTCGGCACCTCGCTGGTCCGGCTGTTCGGCGCCGACGCCGTCCAGGTCGTGCCGCACCCGTCGTCGGTGACCCTGGCCTGCGCCCGGCTGGGCTGGGCGGTGGAGGGGACGACGGTGGTCTCCGTGGTCGGCCGGCCGGTGTCGCTGGTCCTCCCGCACGCCACGCCCGGCCGGCGGCTGCTGGTGCTGGGCTCGGACACCGGGACGCCGGCGGAGCTCGCCGCCCTGCTCGACGGGGCCGGGTACGGCGCCAGCCGGCTCATCGCCCTGGCCGAGCTCGGCGGCCCCGCCGAGCGCCGGTTCGCCGGCACCGCGGCCGACTGGCCCCATCCGGAGACCGACCCGCTGGTGCTCACCGCCGTCGAGGTGGTCGCCGACCCCGGCACGGTGCCGCTGCCGACCGTGCCGGGCCTGCCGGACGACGTCTACTCCTCCGACGGGCAGCTGACCAAGCGCGACGTCCGGGCGGTGACGCTCTCCCGGCTGGCCCCGCTGCCCGGCCGGTTGCTCTGGGACGTCGGCGCGGGCGCCGGCTCGGTCGGCATCGAGTGGATGCGGGTGCACCCCTCCTGCCGGGCGATCGCGGTGGAGTCCGACGCCGTACGGGCCCAGCGGATCGGCCGGAACGCCGGCCGGCTCGGGGTGCCCGACCTCCAGGTGGTCGAGGGGGAGGCGCCCGACGCACTGCTCGGGCTGCCGCAGCCGGACGCCGTCTTCGTCGGGGGCGGGGCGACCACGCCGCTGCTGCTGGACACCGTCTGGGAGGCCCTCGCCCCGGGCGGCCGGCTGGTGGTCAACGCGGTCACGGTGCAGAGCGAGGCCGTGCTCGCCGAGTGGCACGGCCGCTGCGGCGGCACGCTCACCCGGCTGTCGGTCGCCCAGGCCGAACCGGTCGGCGGGTTCACCGGCTGGAAGCCCGCCATGCCCGTGACGATCTGGAGCGTGACCCGATGACCGTCCACTTCATCGGTGCCGGGCCCGGTGCCGCCGATCTCGTCACGGTGCGGGCCGCGCGGTTGATCGCGTCGTCCCCGGTCTGCCTCTACGCCGGCGCGCTGGTGCCCCGTGAGCTGCTGGACACCGCACCGGCGGGCGCCCGGCTGGTCGACACCGCCGACCTGGACCTGGACCAGATCACTGGTGAGCTGGTCGCCGCGCACGAGGCCGGGCTGGACGTCGCCCGGCTGCACTCCGGCGACCCCTCGGTGTACAGCGCGATGGCCGAGCAGATGCGCCGGCTGGACGCCGCGGGGGTGCCCTACGACGTCGTCCCCGGGGTCCCGGCGTTCGCGGCGGCGGCGGCGTCGCTGAAGCGCGAGCTGACCGTGCCGGGGGTGGCGCAGACCGTCGTCCTCACCCGGACGTCGGCGCGGTCGACGCCGATGCCACCGGGGGAGGCCCTCGCCGCCTACGCGGCGACCGGCGCCACCCTGGTGCTGCACCTGGCCGTGCAGCGGATGGACGACCTCGCCCCGGAGCTCGCTGCGCACTACGGCGCGGACTGCCCGGTGGCGGTGGTCGCCAAGGCCAGCCGGGACGACGAGCTGGTGCTGCGCGGCACGCTCGCCGACATCGCCCAGCAGGTCAGCGAGGCCGGGGTGCGGCGGACGGCGGTGGTGGTCGTCGGCCGGGTGCTGGCCGCCGAGCAGTTCCTGGACAGCCACCTCTACTCGACGACGCGATGCCGCTAGGCGCGGCCGACGATGGTGCCGGCGCGGTCGATCACCACGACGTCGACCTCGACCGGGGCGCCGAGCAGCACGCCCTCCGCCGTCCGGCGGGCGCCTGCGGCGACCAGGTCGCCCAGCGGGAAGCCGGCGGCGGTGCTCTGGTGCAGCGCGTCCAGCGCGGTGTTCGCCTCCCGCACCCCCTCGACCAGCGCCGGTGCACCGCCGGCCTCGGCGACCAGGGAGGCCAGCGCGGTGAACGACACCTGCGACCGGGCCGAGTGCAGGTCCAGGTGGCCCTCGGCGAGCTTGGCCAGCTTGCCGATGCCGCCGGCCACGGTCAGCCGCGGCACCGGGTGGCGGCGCAGGTACTTGAGCACCGCGCCGGCGAAGTCGCCCATGTCCAGCAGCGCGTCCTCCGGCAGGCCGTGGAGCTCCTGGGCCACCCGCTCGCTGGTCGACCCGGTGCACCCGGCGACGTGCTCCCGCCCGGCGGCGCGGGCCACGTCGATGCCGCGGCGGATCGAGTCGATCCAGGACGAGCACGAGTAGGGGACGACGACCCCCGTCGTCCCGAGGATCGACAGGCCGCCGAGGATGCCCAGCCGCGGGTTCCAGGTCTTCCGGGCCAGCTCGGCGCCGTTCTCCACCGACACCTCGACGACGACGTCCCCGCTGCCGCCGTGGCGCTGCGCGACCGCGGCCACGTGCTCGCGGATGAACTGGCGCGGCATCGGGTTGATCGCCGGCTCGCCCACGGCAAGCGGCAGGCCGGGCTTGGTCACCGTGCCCACGCCCTCGCCGGCCCGGAAGAGCACTCCGCTGCCCGGTGCGCCGTGGGTGACGAGGGCGGAGACCAGCGCGCCGTGGGTGACGTCGGGGTCGTCACCGGCGTCCTTGACGATGCTGACGGTCGCGGCACCCCCGGCGAGCTCCTCCTTCGCCAGGGCGAAGGACGGGTGCTTGTCGTTGGGCAGGTCGATCGTGACCGGGTCGGGGAACTCGCCGGTCAGCAGCGCGGTGTAGGCGGCGGTGCTGGCCGCGGTCGCGCAGGCGCCCGTCGTCCAGCCGTGCCGCAGCCCTGCGCTGCCGTCCCTGCTCACGGGGCCATCCTCCACGGCGATCGACCGACGACCCGTCGACGCCTCGCTCGCCGGGCAGGCGTGGACGACTCGACACTCGGCGACGGGGGGACGGCGTGACCGGTCAGGTGCTGGTCCTCGGGGGTACCGGGGAGGCCCGGCGGCTGGCCGCGGCGCTGGTCGGGGCGGGTGTCGACGTGCTGTCCTCGTTGGCCGGGCGGGTCGCCGACCCGGTGCTGCCGCCGGGCGCCGTGCGGATCGGCGGGTTCGGCGGCGCCGACGGGCTGACCGCCTGGCTGGCCGAGCACCGGCCGCGGGCGGTGGTCGACGCCACCCATCCGTTCGCCGCCCAGATCACCGCCTCGGCAGCGGCCGCGGCGGCCGCCCACGGCACCCCGCTGCTGCGGCTGCAGCGACCGGGCTGGACGCCGCAGCCGGGGGACACCTGGCGACATGTCGACTCGTTGGCCGCGGCGGCCGAGGCGGTGGCCGGGTACCGCAGCGTCTTCCTCACCACCGGCCGGCAGGGGGTCGGCGCCTTCGCAGCCCTCCCGGGCCGGGTGCTGGTCCGCTCGGTCGACCCGCCGGACGAGCCGCTGCCGGCCGGCGCGACCCTGCTGCTGGACCGCGGGCCGTTCAGCCTGGCCGACGAGCTGGCGCTGCTCGACGAGCACGAGGTGGACGTCGTGGTCACCAAGGACTCCGGCGGCCACCTGACCGAGGCGAAGCTGGTCGCGGCCCGGCAACGGGGCATCCCGGTGGTGCTCGTCCGCCGCCCGCCGCTGCCGCCGGGCGTCGAGACGGTCGCGACGGTGGACGAGGCGCTCGCCTGGGTGCGGGCACGGTGAGGCTCGTCCTCTTCGACCTCGACGGCACGCTGGTCGACTCGACACCCGGGATCTGGGCCTCGATCCGGGTCGCGGCCGCCGAGCTGGGCCTGCCCGAGCCCACGGCCGGTCAGCTGCGGTCGATGGTCGGGCCGCCGCTCTGGGAGGGGTTCGCCGACGCCTTCGGCATCGGTGGGGACGACGTCGACCGGGCGGTGGCCGCCTACCGGGCGCACTACACCGCCGGCGCGATGCTCGCGGCGCCGGTCTACGCGGGGATCGCGGAGCTGCTGGCCGGGCTCCGGGCCGACGGCGCCACGCTGGCCGTGGCGACCAGCAAGCCCGAGCCGTTCGCGCTGCGCATCCTGGCGCACGTGGGGCTGCTGCCCGAGTTCGCCAGCGTGCACGGCGCGACGCTGGACGGCGCCGTCCGGCACAAGGAACAGGTGGTCGCCGCGGCGCTGGCCGCGCACCCGGACGGCGAACGGCCGGTGCTGATCGGCGACCGGTCGCACGACGTGCTGGGCGCCCGGGTGCACGGCCTGCCCTGCATCGGCGCCGGCTGGGGGCCGGCCCCGCCCGGCGAGCTCGCCGGGGCCGGCGCAGCGGCGGTCGCGGCCACCCCGGCCGACGTGCGGACGGCGCTCGCCACGGTCTGACCTCGGGAGGGAGGTGGCGCCCCGGCAGCCGGCCCACCGTCCGCGCAGGACGGTCGCCCCAGGGGTGTGCCCTCGTCCTCGTCGGGCCCGGCACGTCGCGGTTGCATCGTTGTAAAAGAGTGAGCAGACTCACGCCGTCACCAGCGCCGCACAGCGCCGGTGTCCCAGCGTCCCCGATGGGGTGGACGCCCGCCTGAAGAGAGTCCGCCCATGACCCGTTCCCTCCTCCGCCGGGCGTGGGTGCCCGCGCTCACAGCCGCCGTCCTGGTCGGCTCAGCAGCGCTCACCGCCCCGGCCGCCGCCGCGCCGACGCCCGCCGCGCCACCGCTGGTGGCCGGACCCGACCGCCCCGCGGACCCGATCGCGCACGACCCCACCCTGGTCAAGGAGGGGGACTGGTTCTACCTCGCGGTCACCGGCGACGCCGCCACGGGCAGCGACTACATCCCGATGAAGCGGTCGAAGGACCTCCGCACGTGGGAGGAGCTGCCGCCGGTCTTCACCCAGCTGCCCGCCGGTGTCCTCACCGCCATCGGCGCGACCCCGGCCGACGCGCCGCAGGACGCCTGGGCGCCGGACCTCAGCTGGACCGGCAGTGAGTGGCGGCTCTACTACTCCGCCTCCCGCTTCGGCACGACCAACTCCGTCACGGCACTGGCGACGACGGCGTCGCTGGACCCGGCCGACCCCGACTACGGCTGGGTCGACCGCGGCCCGGTGCTGGAGAGCGAGGCCGGCAGCGACGAGTACAACGCGATCGACGCCAACCACGTCACCGACGCCGAGGGTGGCGAGTGGCTGACCTTCGGCTCCTTCTTCGGCGGCCTGAAGATCGTCGCGCTCGACCCGGAGACCGGGAAGATCGCCGCCGGCGCCCCGGTGCTCCCCCTCGTCGACCGGGGGATCCAGTACAACCCCGTCGAGGGGCCCTCGATCATCCGCAACGGCGACCACTACTACCTGTTCGCCGCCTTCGACTACTGCTGCCGCGGCGAGGAGAGCGACTACCGGGTGGTCGTCGGCCGGTCGACGTCCATCACCGGCCCGTACCTGGACCGGGACGGCGTCTCCCTGCTGGAGGGCGGCGGCACCGAGGTGCTGCGCGGCTACAACGAGTTCCAGGGCACCGGCCACCCGGACGTCTACTCCGCCGGCGGTGTCGACTACTTCGTCAACCACTACTACGACGCACTGTCCGACGGCACGCCGCGGCTCAACGTGCGCACGCTGTCCTGGGCCGATGGCTGGCCGACGGTGAGCGACCCGGTGAACCCGAGCCGTTCGGCCGGTCACGGCTCGGCCTACGTGCAGGTGGTCCCGCGGGACGGTGCCGCGGTCGTGTCCAACGTGACCTGCGGCTACGCCGGGGCCAACGTGGCCCTGGCCGACGCCTCGCCGACCGACCCCTGCCAGCAGTGGCAGATCGACGCCCGGGACGCTGCGCAGGTCACCGACGGCAGCGAGACGGGTTCGCGGTTCCAGAACCGGAAGAGCAACATGGCCGCCGACTTCCCCGGCTGCGCGGAGGCGCAGACGAGCGGCGACGTCGGCCAGTTCGACTGGTTGGGCAACTTCTTCTACAACGTCTGCCAGCGCTGGCTGTTCTCGCCTGCGCCGGACGGCTACACGACGATCTCCTCCATCGCGGGGCGCAACCTCGTGTGGACGGCCGAGGGGCGGAGCCCGGGCGCCGACCTCGGCGTGGCCACGCCGACCGGCGCGGCTGACCAGCAGTTCCGGTTCCAGCCGGTCGGTGACGTCCTGCTGGGGAGCGCCACCGACCAGACGCAGACCCTGGGTGTGGCCGGGTGCAAGGCGGCCAAGGGCAACGGCAACGCCAACGGCAACGGCAACGCCAAGGGCAACGGCAACAAGGTGCGGATGGAGACCCGGGTCGCGGGCTCCTGCCAGACCTGGACGGTGACCTCCGCCGGCGGCGCCGGCTACACGGTCACCAACGCCGCCACCGGCTCGGTGCTCGCCTCGACGTCCTGCACCACCGGCAGCGCCCCGGCGCGGCTCCGGCTGCTCCCGGCGGAGAAGGCGGGCAAGGAGGGCAAGGCGGGCGAGTGCGCCACCTGGACGCTCGTCCCGGGCGACGACGGCACGTGGTCGCTGGCCACCGCCGGCACCACCCAGGAGGTCCGGCTGCTCATCCCCTGACCGACCTCTCAGCACCAGCCGGCGGCCGGTGTCCCCTCGCGGGGCGCCGGCCGCCGTCGTCACCCGGTGCCGACGTGCGGACGACGGTGACCACGGAGGGCGGTGACCACGGCGGACGTCCGGGCAGAGCCGGCTCCGGTCCGGCTCCGGAGGGGTGCACGAGAGGCGGCAGCGGGACTACCGTCCGCGCATGGCGGTCGTCCTCGGGTGCGCTCTCGTGCTGGTCGGCATGGCCCTCGCGGTGCACCAGGCTCAGCGGGCGACGAGCGCGGCGGCGCGACCGCTGCGGCTGCGGGAGGCCTCGGCGGAGCTGTCGGACCCCTACCGCCGCTGGTCCAGCATCGCCATCGCCGCGGCGCTCTTCTCCGGCGCCCTGCTCCTCGGGCACGGGCAGCCCTGGTGGCTGCACTACGTGCTCGTGGTGGGGATCGCGGTGCTCACCCTGGTCGTGCAGGCGGTGGCCCTCCGGCTGGCGGCACCGAGCCGCGACCCGGACGGCGTCGCGGGCTGACACCCGGTCCGGCCGTGGCGTTCCGGCCGCGGACCGTCGGACCCACGGTGCACAGTGGGGGACGACGGAGGTGGTGTGCAGTGCTGGGCGAACCGCAGGCGGTCGACCTCGACCCGCTGGACCTGGAGAGCGCGTTGCTGCGTGCGGCGGTGGGTGACTACGCGGCCGAGGCGGCGGTGCTGCTGCTGGCCGATTCCGGCCACTGGCTGCCCCGGCTGCAGGGCGCCGGTCTGATCACCATCGCGCTCGACGCCGATGCAGCCGACGGCGGGCCGTGGGCCGCGGTGCAGTGGGCCGATCTCGACGGCGCGCTCCGTAGAGGTGCCATCGCCGGCAGCGGCGGGCAGCTGCGGCTCCTGCGGGCGGCGGCGAGCCTCGCGGAGGGCCAGCCGCTCGACCTGGCCGACCTGACCGCCGGGCTGGACCGCGAGGAACTGGTCCTCCTGCTGGCGGCGCTGTCCCACGCGGCCGGCAGCCACGAGCACGACGACGGCGAGGGCACCTCGGCCGGCCCGGTCGTGCCCTGGCCGCTGCGCGACTGACCGGGCCTCACCCGGCCGAGGGGTGAGCGGTCGGCGTCCCGGGCAAGATCCCCGGCATGACCTCCCCGCCCGGGCTGCCCGACGCCCTGCAGCAGCTGCGCGACCGGGTCGCCTCCGCACCGCTCGGCCTGGCCGTCCCGGGCCGGGGCGCCGCCGCCCGCACCGCCCGCTCGGTCGTCGACCAGGTCGACGACTACCTGCTGCCCCGGCTGCGCGACCTGGACGCACCGCTGCTCACCGTGGTCGGCGGCTCGACCGGCGCCGGCAAGTCCACGCTGGTCAACAGCCTGCTGGGCGCCCGGGTCACCACCCCCGGCGTGCTCCGCCCGACGACCCGCGCCCCGGTGCTGGTCTGTGCCCCCGCCGACCGGGCCGCGTTCGCCGGTGACCGGGTGCTGCCCGGGCTGACCCGCACCACCGGCGGGGAGGCCGGGCCCGGCGGGCTGCAGCTGGTCGTCTCCGAGGCGCTGCCGGCCGGGCTGGCCCTGGTCGACGCCCCGGACGTCGACTCGGTGGTCGAGGCCAACCGTGACCTGGCCGGGCAGCTGCTGGCCGCCGCCGACCTGTGGGTCTTCGTGACGACGGCGGCCCGCTACGCCGACGCCGTCCCCTGGGACCTGCTGCGCACGGCCCAGGAGCGGGGGACGGCGCTGGCGATCGTGCTGGACCGGGTGCCGCCCGAGGCGGTGGTCGAGGTCGCCGACGACCTGGCCGGGATGCTGCGCCGGGCCCGGCTGGAGAGCGCCCGGCTGTTCGTGGTCGAGGAGCGCCCGCTGACCGACGGGTTCCTGCCCGAGGACCAGGTCGCACCGCTGCGCGACTGGCTGCACGCGCTCGCCGCCGACGCCGAGCAGCGGGCGGCGGTCATCCGGCAGACCCTGGCCGGGGCGCTGGAGAGCCTGCACGACCGGGTCGACGTCGTCGTCGCCGGCGTCGCCGAGCAGGCGGTCGCCGCCGAGGCGCTGCAGGCCGCCGCGGACGCCTCCTACGCCCGGGCGCGGGCGGCTGTCCACGAGGCCGTCGGCAACGGCAGCCTGCTGCGCGGGGAGGTGCTCGCCCGCTGGCAGGAGTTCGTCGGCACCGGCGAGTGGATGCGCAGCCTGCAGGGCCACGTGGGCCGACTGCGCGACCGGGTCGCCGCCGCGTTCTCCGGCCGCAGCAACCCCGCCGACGACCTGGCCGGTGCACTGGAGTCCGGGGTCGAGCTGCTGCTGCGGGCCGAGGCCGACCGGGCCGCGGAGAAGACGGTCACCAACTGGCGGACCCTCCCCGGTGGGATCGACCTGATCGACGGCCGGGAGACCGAGCTGGACGGCGTCTCGCCGTCGTTCGCCGGTGCCTCGGCCGACGAGGTGCGTGCCTGGCAGGGCACGGTGCTGGAGCTGGTGCGCAGCGAGGGGGCGGGCAAGCGGTCCCGGGCCCGGTTGCTGTCCTGGGGCGTCAACGGCGCGGGTGCGGTGGTGATGGTCGCCGTCTTCGCCTCCACCGCCGGGTTGTCGGGTGCAGAGGTGGCCATCGCCGGCGGCACCACCGCGGTCGGCCAGCGGGTGCTGGAGGCGGTGTTCGGGGACGCGGCGGTGCGCGAGCTCGCCGCCCGGGCGCGGGCCGACCTGGACGCCCGCGCCGACCGGCTGCTGCTCACCGAGCAGCGTCGCTTCGACGTGCTGCTCGCTGACGTCGCCCCGGCGCCGGGCGCCGACGCCGAGCTGCGGTCGGCCGCGCAGACGCTGGCTGCCGCCCAGGGAGCGGGCGCGTGAGGCTCGGGCGGCGCAGCGAGCTGTCCCTGACCGACCGGCTGGCCGCGCTGCGCGAGGCGGTCGAGGTGGCCGAGGAGCGGCTGGAGGTGCCGGAGGCGGCCAGCGCGCGCACGCTCCTGGCCAAGGCCGGTGCCCGGGAGGCCCTCGGTGACGCCACCGTCGTGGCGCTCGCCGGGGCGACCGGCAGCGGGAAGTCCACGCTGTTCAACGCGCTCAGCGGCAGCGAGGTGAGCACCCCGGGCGTGCGCCGTCCGACGACCGGCGTGGCGCACGCCAGCGTGTGGGGCCCGGACGGCGCGGACCGGCTGCTCGACTGGCTGCAGGTGCCCCGCCGGCACCGGGTCGAGGCGGGTGATCCCGCGCTCGACGGGCTGGTGCTGCTCGACCTGCCCGACCACGACAGCGTCCGGCTGGAGAACCGGCTGGAGGTCGACCGGCTGGTGGAGCTGGTCGACGTGCTCGTGTGGGTGCTGGACCCGCAGAAGTACGCCGACGCCGCGGTGCACTCGCAGTACCTGGCGCCGCTGGCCGGGCACGCGGGGGTGCTGGTCGTCGTCCTCAACCAGGTCGACCGGCTCGACGAGCCGGCCGCCCGCGCCTGCCTGGCCGACCTCCGGGGGCTGCTGGACCGGGAGGGCCTGGCGGCGACCCCGGTGCTGCCCACCGCGGCCCGCACCGGCGCCGGCCTGCCCGAGCTGCGGGCCGAGCTGGGCCGCCGGGTCGCCGCACGCCGAGCGGCCACCGACCGGCTGGCCGCCGATGCCCGCGCCGCAGCCGGTGCGCTCGCCCAGCACTGCGCCCCCGACGCCGGCCCCGACCGCAGCCGCGACGCCGACGAGTGGGCGGGCCTGACCGAGGCGCTGGCCGACGCCGCCGGCGTGCCGGCCGTGGTCAGCGCCGTGGAACGCTCGGCCCGCCGCAGCGGTGCCGCGCACACCGGGTGGCCGGTGCTGCGCTGGACCGGCAAGCTCCGGGCCGACCCGCTGGGCCGGCTGCACCTGGGCAGCGAGGCGGCGCGCAGCTCGCTGCCCCCGGCCGGCGCCGTGCAGCAGGCGGGGCTGGTCGCGGCGCTGCGCCGGGCACGGGACGCCGCCGGGCAGGGGCTGCCGCAGGCCTGGCGGGACGAGCTGCGCCGCACCGCCGAGTTCTCCGAGGAGCGGCTGGCCGACCGGCTGGACCGGGCGGTCACCGGTACCGACCTCGGCCCGGATCGCACGCCGCTGTGGCAGCGGGCCGTCGGCGGGCTGCAGTGGCTGCTCGTGCTCACTGCGCTGGCCGGCGCGCTGTGGCTGCTCGGCCTCGTCGGCCTGGGGCTGCTCCAGCTGGACGACGTCGTCCCGCTGCCCCGGGTGGAGGGCATCCCGCTGCCGACGCTGCTGCTGGCCGGCGGCCTGCTCGCCGGGCTGTTGCTGGCGTTGCTGGCCCGGCCCCTGGTGCACGCCGGCGCGCGGAGACGGGCCAGACAGGTGCGGCGGCGGTTGCTGGACCGGGTCGGCGAAGTGACCGACGAGGAGGTGGTCGGGCCGCTCACCGAGGCGCGCGAGGACCACTCCCGGTTCTGCGCGGCGGTGACCCGCGCCGGCAGCTGACCCCCGTCTCCCGTGCAGCTCGTGCTCTGCTCACCACGGGTGAGCAGAGCACGAGCACCCGGCGCCAGGCTCAGTCGAGCGCGGCGGCGGGAGACCGGTGCGCGGGCTCCGGGACAGGAGCTGCGGGACGGCGGGCGTGCAGGGCCAGGCCGCCCACCGCCAGCAGGGCCAGCACGATCACGGTCACGCCGTAGACCTGCGCCGTCCGCTCCAGGCCGACGTACCCGGCCGCCACCCCCGCCGCGATCGCCGGGACGCTGAACGCCAGGTAGCTGGCGGTGAAGACCGCGGACAGCAGGGCGGCCCGCTGGCCGGGGGCGACGCCCTGGGTGACGGTGGCCATCGCGCCGAGGAACGCCGCCCCGAACCCGAAGCCGGAGACCACCGCGGCGACGAAGAACAGTGGGAGCGAGCCGGCGGCCAGCGCGGCCACGGTGCCGGCCACCCCGACGGCGAAGACCAGGGCACCGACGACCATCGCCCGGGCCGGCGCCACGGTGCGCATGGAGAGCGAGCCGACCAGGCCGGTGCCGTTGAGCGCGAGGATGACCAGGCTGCCCACGACGTGGTCCTGCACGTCGAAGACGCCGGCCACCAGCGACGGGCCGAGCGAGGCGTAGAGCCCGCCCAGCGCCCAGGTGGCGACCAGGCAGGGCAGGACGACGACGAACGCGCGGCGCTGCGACGCAGGCACCTGCACGCTGGGCCGCAGCGACCGCGCCGCGCCGGGCAGGCGGGGGGAGGACTCCGGCAGGAACACCCACACCCCGGCGGCGGCGGCCAGGCACAGCACGGTGAGCGCGCCGAAGACCCAGCTGGTCGGCGCGGGCAGGAACTCGACCGCCAGGCCGGCGCTCACCGCACCGACCGAGAGCCCCACGGCCGGGGCCGCGGAGTTGACCAGGGCGCCCAGCGGCCGGTCCGGGCGCTGCAGGTCCAGCAGCGCGGCGCCGAACGCGCCGGTCAGCGCGCCGGTGGCCAGCCCCTGGACGATGCGGGCCAGCAGCAGCCACTCCACCCCGTCGGCGGTCAGGAACAGCACCATCGAGACGGCCTCGAGCAGCAGCGCGGCGGCGAGCACCGGGCGGCGACCCACGTGGTCCGACAGCGCCCCGACCACCAGCAGCGACACCAGCAGGGCGAAGGCGTAGACGCCGAAGACGACGGTGATCAGCCCGGAGCCGAAGCCGAACTCCTCCGCGTAGACCCGGTACAGCGGTGAGGGCACCCCGGACGCGGCGAGCATCAGCGTCAGCAGCACCGCCACCGACCAGAAGGCGGCGGGGCGGGCGAGCTCACGGCGCGGCACGAACCGGTGCAAGCCGCAACGAGCCGGTCGTGTTCCCACCGTCACGCGGTGAGCCGGCCGTCCGAGGTCGCCGTGAGCACAGGCAGCACGGTCCACTCGCCGCAGCCGGGCCCGTTCGGCCGGGTCACCTCGGTGTCGACCGGTGCACTGGCCGACCACAGCCTGGTGCCGGCCGGGTCGCGCAGTGTCAGGGAGACCTGCACCGTCTCGACGTCCGGGATCTCCCGTTCCCACCAGACGCCCTGGGACGAGCGCGGGTCCGCGCCGACCTCCACGCCGGTGCACTCGTCGTCCAGGCAGACCTCCGCCGTCGTCCCGGCGGGCAGGTCCAGCGCGCTGGTGTCGACGGCGACGACGGTGAGCGCCGCCATCTCGGTGCACCCCTGCGGCTGGCCGGCGCAGCCGGCGAGCGCCGCCACCAGGAGCATGAGGACGGCGCGCATCAGGTCAGCCGGGGTAGCGGCGGGAGGTGAAGACCTGGCCGGACGGCGTCACCCGGGTCTGGGTGGAGCCGATCATCACCAGGCAGCGCATGTCGACCGTGTCGGGGTCGAACTCACCGAGGGTGGTCACGGTGACCGACTCCTCAGGCCCGCCGACGTCCCGGCCGATGACGACGACCGTCGCGGGGTCCTTCACGTCCAGCAGCACCTTGTGCGCCTCGCCCAGCTGGTGCGGGCGCGCCTTGGAGCGCGGGTTGTAGAGCGCGAGCACCAGGTCGGCGGCGGCCGCGTGCCGCAGCCGGTCCAGCACGACGTCCCACGGCTTGAGGACGTCGGACAGCGAGATGATCGCGAAGTCGTGCCCGAGCGGCGCCCCCACCCGGGAGGCCACCGCCTGCGCCGCCGTGAGCCCGGGCAGCACCCGGACCTCGACGTCGGCGAACTCCGGCTGCGCGGCGACCTCGAGCACCGCGGCGGCCATCGCGAACACGCCGGGATCACCGCTGGAGACGACCGCGACCCGCCGTCCGGACTGCGCCAGCCGCAGCGCCGCCGCGGCCCGCTCGGCCTCCACCCGGTTGTCGCTGGGGTGCCGGGTCTGCCGGGGGTTGACCTCCACCCGGTCCAGGTAGGGGCCGTAGCCGACCAGGTCGTCGGCGCGGGCCAGCGCCTCGGCGGCCTCCGGCGTCGTCCAGCTGCGCTGCCCGGGGCCCAGGCCGACGACCACGACGTCACCGCGCCGGGGTCCGTCGTCCTCGGCCCGTTCGGGGTGGTTGCCCGGCCCGGTGAGCTCGCTGGGCAGCAGGGCGAGGGAGAAGTACGGGACGGTGGCCGGGTCGACGTCGGCGAGCGGCTCGACCCGCTGCCGGTCGGTGGTGGCCCGCTCCACGTACCAGGCGCGGTCGAGCACCCCGGCGGCGTCGAACGCCTCCCGGACTCCTGTGAAGGTGCGGCCCAGCTTCAGCACCGCAGCGGAGTCGGTGGTCGACAGCCACTCGGCGAGCTCGTCGGCGGGCAGCGTGCCGGGCAGCACGGTGAGCACCTCGTCCCGCTCGACCAGCGGCCGGCCGAGCACCGCGGCGGCGCCGCTGACGCTGGTGACGCCCGGGACGACCTCGGTGGGGTACCGGTGGGCCAGCCGCTTGTGCATGTGCATGTACGAGCCGTAGAAGAACGGGTCGCCCTCGGCGAGGACGACGACGTCCCGGCCGGCGTCCAGGTGCGCGGCCAGGCGGGCGGCGGCGGCCTCGTAGAACTCGTCGATCGCCCCCTGGTAACCGCCGGGGTGGTCGGTGGTCTCGGTGGTGACCGGGTAGACCAGCAGCTCCTCGACCTGGCCCTCGCGCAGGTACGGCGCGGCCAGCCCGCGGGCGACCGAGCGGCCGTGCTGGGCGGCGTGGAAGGCGACGACGTCCGCGGCGCCGATCAGCCGGGCGGCCTTGACCGTCACCAGCTCCGGATCGCCCGGCCCCAGCCCGACCCCGTACAGCCGCCCTGTCCCCGCCGAAGGGCCAAAATCGCGACTTTGGCCCCTCATTCGGCGGTGCTCGCCATCGCGTTGACCGCGGCGGCGGTGATGGCGCTGCCGCCGCGCCGGCCGCGGACGGCGAGGAACTCCAGGTCGGCGGCGGCCAGCGCCTCCTTGGACTCCACCGCCCCGATGAAGCCCACCGGGATGCCGATGACGGCGGCCGGCCGCGGGGCCCCGTCACGGATCATCTCCAGCAGGTGGAACAGCGCGGTGGGGGCGTTGCCGATCGCGACGACGGCGCCGTCCAGCCGGTCACCCCACAGGTGCAT
Organism: Modestobacter sp. VKM Ac-2984; assembly: GCF_026967985.1. Taxonomy (GTDB): domain Bacteria; phylum Actinomycetota; class Actinomycetes; order Mycobacteriales; family Geodermatophilaceae; genus Modestobacter. The sequence goes on from NZ_JAPVBJ010000007.1 coordinate 188,482, forward strand.
CGCCGCGGCGGTGCGGGTGGTGCCCATCTCCCGGGCCAGGTCGGGGGTGCGCGGGTCGTTGAGGGTGCAGACGACCTCGTTGAACGCCGGCAGCCGTTTGCGGGTCACCCCGGAGGCGACCATCTGGGAGTCGCACAGCACCGGGGCGCCGGACTCCAGCGCCTTGCGGCCGGCCCGGACGACGTCGGGGGAGAAGGCCACGTCGGCCGCCAGGTCGACCTGACCGCAGGCGTGGATCATCCGGACGGCGACCTGGGCGACGTCCTCGGGCAGCCCGGACAGGTCGGCCTCGGCGCGGATCATGGCGAAGGACTGCCGGTAGATCTCGGCGCCGTCGTGCTCGTAGGAGTACATCAGTCCTCTTCGATCCGGAGTTCGTAGCCGGACGGCGTCGCGACGACGTCGACGACCCCGCCCTGCGGTCGGCCGCAGCGGCGTTCGCAGCCGGCCCAGTGCTGTCGGGCGCCGCCGGCGGGCAGCGTCCGGGTGGAGACGGCGGTGACGGCGTCGGCGCGGACGTCGGCCAGCGACTTGGCGCAGCCCGGGCGGCCGGCGCAGGTGGTCACCTGCAGCCAGGGGCTCGCCTCGTCGAAGACCATGCCGGTGCGGAACAGGTCGACGGCGGCGTCGTCCACGGCGTCCTCGGCCAGGTCGGGCACGACGACGCTGCGCCACGGGGTCAACTGCACGTCGGCGGCGAGCCGGGCGAGGAGATCGGCCTGGTCGGCGGTCAGCCGGCCCAACGGGACGACGCCGATGAGCGCCGTCCGGCCGTCGAGCTGCGTCGCCGCCCCGACCGGCCCCACCACCGGCGCCCCCGGCACCTCGACCGAAGGGCCAAAGTCGCGACTTTGGCCCCTCAGGCGGGTGGCGACGCGGGTGGGGCCGTCGGCGAGCTCGGCCAGCCGCCAGGCGGTCGAGCCCTGGGCGGCGCGCTCGGCGAGGAAGGCGTGGGTGGCGTCCAGGGCCAGCGCGACCGCGTCGTCCGGGGCGCAGCGCAGGCCGGAGTCGACGCCGCCGAGCAGCAGGGCCACCGAGCCGGCGGAGAGCGCCAGCAGGCCGACGTCCCCGCCGAGACCGGCGACGTCGCCCCGCCCGTCGTCCAGGGTCAGCAGGAAACGGCCGGGCAGCTCGGCCAGCGCCGGGTCGGCACGCAGCCCGGCGTCGAAGGCACCGACCCACGGCCGGGCGTCGACGTGCCCGCCCGGAGTGCGCCCGGACAGGGTGCTGGCCAGCACGTTGCGCACCCGCTCGTGCGTGGCGCTGGGCAGCAGGCCGGCGGCGGCCAGCCGGTCGCCCAGCTCGGCCTCCGCACCGGCCGGCAACCCGCGCAGCTGCACGTTGCCCCGGCTGGTCAGCTCCAGGTGCCCGTTCCCGAGCTCCCGGGCCGCGGCCGCCAGCGCCTGCAGCTGCACCGCGCCGATCGCCCCGCCCGGCACCCGGACCCGGGCCAGCCCGCCGTCGGCGGCGGCGTGGGTCTGCAGCGCGCCGGGGCAGGCATCGGCGCGCTCGCGCTGAGCGGGGAGGGAGGTCCCGGGGAAAGACATGGCGCCCGCGAGGCTACTTCCCGCCGCACCCTGGGCAGTCGAGCCCGCCCCTCCCGGTCAGGTCAGCGACGTCCGGTCGAAGGACATCCAGACCCGCCGCCGGTCGGCCCGGGTGCGCACCTTCGCCATCGCGTCCACCCGGCGCTGCTGCTCGGCGGTGGCGCGGTGCTCGACGACGGCGAGCTCGGCCTCCCGCATGTCGTGCTCGGCCGCCGCCTCCGCCGGGGTCTGCGGCAGCTGCGGGTCGAGGTCCTCGGGGGAGACCTCCGGGCCGGGGTCCTCCTTGTACGGGCTGTCGTCCGGCAGGTTGCCGCTGACCCGGCCGTAGGCGCCCAGCGTCAGCAGCACCAGGCCGGCGCCGATGGAGAAGATGACGTTGGCCATCGAGAACGCCAGCAGGTTGAACTCGCTCTCCAGCACCGCGAGGTTGGCCAGCGCCGAGATCAGGAACAGGATGCCGATCAGCAGCATCGTGTTCGACGCGGCGCGGGGCCCGAGGAACGCGGTGACCACCAGCACCAGCGCGGTGACCACCGAGATCGTGGAGAGCAGGCCGTTGGAGGACAGGCCGGCCACCTCGCCGCCGTCGGTGGAGAAGTAGGCCAGCCCGTCGGCGAAGCCGAGCAGGCCGAAGGTGAGCAGGATCAGGCCCACGACCACCGCGCCGACGCGCTGCACGGTGTAGACCACCGACCCGCCACCCTCGTCGGTCTGGTTCGCATCGTCCGAACGGTTCGGCCGACGGTGTCGCAGGTTCTCGCGCACGCTCATGGGTTGCCTCCGTCGTGTGGATGACCAGACACGGGGGCTTCGTCGATGACGGCTCGGACGGATGCGCCGTGTGCACGACACGCCGGGAAGAGCCGTGCGGACGGCGCTGTTACGGGCCGGTGGAAGGAGCGTCATGAACCAGCCGTACGAGATCGACCTGCACTCGGAGTACCTGCGCGCGGACCTCTTCTTCGCGATGGGGCAGCCCGCGGAGGCCGCCCGTGTCCTGGACGGGGTGCTCGCCGCCGAGCCGGACAACCAGGCCGCGCTGGAGCTGCTGGCCCGCAGCTACTTCGGTTCGGCCCAGCTGAGCCGCGCCGAGGAGGCGCTGGCCCGGCTGGTGGAGCTGGCCCCGGCCAACGGGTGGGCCCGCCGCGCACTGGCCCGCACGCTCGAGCGGCAGAACCGCGGGGCGGACGCCGCCGTCCACCACCGCGTCGCCGACGCCCTCGGCGCCGCGTGACCGACGTTCGCTGAGCTCGTCGTCCGGCGGGTGCTCGGAGTCCGGGAGCACCCGCCGGAGCGACAGGTCAGCGGTCCTCGACCGAGGGCGGCGGGTTCGGGGTGGTGCCGTCGACGCCCGTGGTGGCGGCGGTGCTGCCGCCCGTCGGGGAGGGCGTGATGCCCCGCTCGGCGACCGGCAGCAGCGCCCCGTGGGCCAACCGCTCGCGGTAGCCGAAGAGCTCCCGCTTCACCACCCGGCTCAGGATGTAGAGCCCGATGATGTTCGGCAGCGACATCAGGAAGATCATGCTGTCGGAGAAGCCGATCACCGCGTCGAGGGTCGAGGAGGCCCCGATGACCACGAAGATGCAGAAGATCAGCTTCCAGGTCCGGTCCACCACCATCGACTCGCCGAACAGGTAGGTCGACGCCTTCAACCCGTAGTAGCTCCAGGCCAGCATCGTGGAGTAGGCGAACAGGATCACCGCGACCGCCAGCACGATCGGGAACCAGTCCGCCACCGTCTCGAAGGCGGCGGAGGTCGTCTCCACGCCCGGGGCACTGGCCTCGTCCGCCCAGGTGCCGGTGATCACGATGGCCAGCGCGGTCATCGTGCAGATGACGACGGTGTCGATGAAGGGCTCGAGGACGGCGACGTGGCCCTCGGTCGCCGGCTCGTTCGTCTTCACCGCGGAGTGGGCGATCGCGGCCGACCCCAGCCCGGCCTCGTTGCTGAAGGCCGCCCGCCGGAAGCCCTGGATGAGCACGCCGACGACGCCGCCGAACCCGGCCTCGGGGCTGAACGCCGTCCGGAGGATCTCCCAGAGGGCATCGGGGATCTCGGTGAAGTTGGCGAACAGCACGGAGAGGCAGGCGATGACGTAGAAGACGGCCATGAACGGGACGAGCTTGTCGGTGACGCGGGCGATGCTCCGGATCCCGCCGATGATCACCGCACCGACCAGGATCGCGAGCACCAGGCCGAAGACGGCACCGGCCGCCCCGAACCCGAGCCAGCCGTCCTCGCCGCCGGTCACCGACTGGGCCTGGGCGAAGGCCTGGTTGGCCTGGAACATGTTCCCGCCGCCGACGGCGCCGCCCAGGGTGAAGATGCAGAACAGGACCGCGAGGACCTTGCCCAGCGTGCCCTTGCCCTTCTCCTTCAGCCCCTGGCTCAGGTAGTACATGGGCCCACCGGAGACCCGGCCGTCGTCGTAGACCCTGCGGTACTTGACGCCGAGGGTGCACTCGACGCCCTTGGTGCACATGCCGACGAGGCCGGCGATGATCATCCAGAACGTCGCCCCCGGTCCGCCGAGGGAGATGGCCACCGCGACCCCGGCGATGTTCCCGAGGCCCACCGTCCCGGAGACGGCGGTCGCCAGCGCCTGGAAGTGCGTCACCTCCCCGGCGTCGTTCGGGTCGTCGTACTTGCCCTTGATCAGCTGGATCGCGTGACCGAAGGCCCGGAACTGGAAGCCCTTCAGGTAGACCGTGAAGAAGATCCCGGCCAGGACGAGCCAGACCACGATCAGCGGCAGCACGACGCCCTCGTCGATGAAGTCCAGCGGGACGCTGTAGAAGACGATCCCGACGATGAAGTCCGAGATCGGCGCGAAGACGTCGTTGACCTGCTCGTCGAACGTGGCGGCCTGCGGGGAGGGGAGCGACGTGTTCACGGGACCACCAGGACCGGGATCGGGGACAGTTGGATGAGGCTGCTCGGGGTGGACCCGAACAGCAGCGTGCGCACCCGGCTCTGGCCGACCCGGCCGACGATGATCCAGGCGGCGTCCTCCTCGCGGGCGAGGGAGACGAGCGTCTCGGCGGGGTGCCCGTGCCGGACGACGCCCTCGACGGTCAGGTCGCCGGCGGCCGACAGCCGGGCGACCGCGGGGTCGAGCACCCGCTCGCGGGCCGACTTCGCCTCGCGTTCCTTGTCGATCGTGCGGCGTTCGTTCTCCTCCGCCGTGGAGAACGAGTAGGGCGACCAGGGGACGACGCAGGCGAGCACCAGGCGCAGGTCGTGTCTGCGCGCCGCGTCGGCAGCGGCATCAGCCGCTCGCCCGCTCGCCTCGCTCCCGTCGAGCCCCACGATGATCGATGCGGACATTGGGTGACCCCCTGCCGTCGCGGACGTTTCGGGAAAGCTAGTGGCTGGGAACGCCTCACCGCCAGATGGAACAGGGCTTCACTGGCGAAGCTGTGATGTGCTGATGACCGCACGGCCGGCGTCCTGGACCGGCTGGCCGTGCCGAATGCCCGCCTCGACTCGAGCACCTGCTCGGCCAGGAGACCCTTCATGAACCACCGCACCGTCCGCCGCACGCTGCTCGCCGTGCCGCTGTCGCTCGCCCTGTCGCTCCCGCTCGCCGCCTGTGGCGGTGACGAACCGGCCGAACTGGCCGAGGCGCCGGTCGAGGCACCCCTGGAGGAGGAGGCGCCCGCCGTCGACGAGGCACCCGTCGACGAGGCACCCGTCGAGGAGGTGGCGACCGAGGTCTCCACCGACCTGAGCGTGCGGCCGGAGGTGCCGCCGACGGACGCCCCGGCGCCCACCGAACTGGTGACCGAGGACGTCGTCGTCGGCGACGGCGCCGAGGCCACCGTGGGCAGCACCGCGCAGGTCAAGTACGTCGGCGCCTTCTACGGGACCGGCGAGGAGTTCGACGCGTCCTGGGACCGGGGCGAGGACGAGACCCTGCCCGTCCCCCTCGGCGCCGGCCAGGTGATCCCCGGCTTCGAGCAGGGGATCGAGGGCATGCAGGTCGGCGGCCGGCGGGTCATCACCATCCCCAGCGCCCTCGCCTACGGCGACCAGCCCCCGCCGGGCATCCCTCCCGGCTCCGACCTGGTGTTCGTCGTCGACCTCGTCTCGGTGGACTGACCCGGGACCCGGTGGTCGCCGATCCGGACCACCGCCCCGGCCCGGGGCGGTGGTGGGCCCGCGGGCTGCTCGCCGGCTACCTGGCCCTCGGCGCCTTCGTGACGCTGCGGCCCACCCCGATGGGCCGGTTCTCCGGCCCGATCACCCGCACGGTGATCGAGGCCACCGACCTCCCGTGGTCGGTGGCCTTCCCGCTGGTCGAGCGCGGCGGGAACGTGCTGCTGTTCGTCCCGCTGGCGCTGCTGCTGTGCTGGTCGCTGCCCGGGTGGCCCCGGTGGGCGGTCTGGCTGGCGTGCGTGGCCGGGTCGGTGGGCGTCGAGCTCGTCCAGGCGCTGTTCCTGCCGGCGCGCTACCCGTCCCTGGTCGACATCGGGACCAACAGCACCGGCGCCGCGATCGGCGTCGGGCTGCACTGGCTGCTCACCCGCCGCCGCTGACCGCCCGTCCGTGCGTCGGTGCGCTCCGGTGCGGGTACCGGTGGGTGGTCGCCGTCCCCACCTCAGCCCCGGGTGCGCCGGGCGACCGATCCAGGAGCAGACGATGAGCGCACCCACCTGCACCCCGCACCAGGAGCAGCACGAGCACCAGCACGGTCCCAGCTGCGGCCACGAGGCGGTCGAGCACGAGGGCCACGTCGACTACGTGCACGACGGGCACCGGCACGCCGAGCACGACGGCCACTACGACGAGCACTGAGCCCGCGGCTCAGTAGCGGTACCACTCGGGGAGCCGGCTGCGCCGGTCCACCCGCAGGCTGACCAGCCGCCGGCCGTCGGAGGTCAGCGCCTCTGCGGCCGGTGGCTGTTTGCCGCCCCAGACCACCACCAGGTGCCCGTGCCGGGGGACCCGGATCTCCCGCCCGCCGACGACGACCCGGTCGACCGCAGGACCCGCGCGCAGCAGGGCGTGCGAGACGTAGCGGGCACCCCAGGGCATCGACCGCCCGGCGTTCCGCGCCGTCGCGCCACCGCCGGTCCACACCAGGTGACCGCCCAGGACCGCCGCCCCGGGGCGGTCGGTGAGGTCGTCCTCCTCGAGGCCGCCCCCGCCGCCACCGAGCACCGCCCACGCCTGCCCCCGTCGCACGAGGGCCCAGGTCTCCCGGGCCACGTGGCCGACGCTGCGGCGGGCGAAGAGCGTGCACGCGACGTCTCCGTCGACGTCCACCCCCAACGGGACGAACCGTCGGCGTCGACTCAGCCGGGGCGGTGCCTCCGGCACGCCGTGCTCGATGAGCGCGATGCTCTCCGCGAGCGCGTCGTAGGCCACCGCCGCAGGCTGGGGCCCGGCCTCGACCGTCACGCGGCCAGCAGCGCCTCGAGGACGTCCCGGCGCAGGAACGCCAGCCGCGCGCGTTTGGTCGGCAGCTCGACCTCGGGGCCGAGCTCGAAGCCGGTGCGGCGCAGCCGCTCCAGAGCGCCCTCGTTGCCGGCGTCGGGCTCGACGACGACGCGCCGGATGGTCGGGTCCGCGAGCGCAACCGCGCCGAGGGCAGCGGCGAGCCGGAGGGTGAAGCCCGGCTCCGGGGTCGTCGCAGGGGCCAGCAGCACGTGGATGCCGAGGTCGCCGGGCTCGACGTCGTACACCTCGCCCACCGGGTCGGCGGCCGGCTGGTAGGTCTGCAGCAGCCCCACGGGCCGGTCGTCCACGGACACCAGCCAGGCGTGGTGGGTGTCCAGCGAGTCGACGTAGGCGTAGATGTCCCGCACCTGCTCCTCGGTGTGGTCGGTCATCCCCCAGAACCGGGCGCGCTCCTCCCGCACCCAGGAGTGCACGAGCGGGGCGTCGCGGTCGGGGTCCAGGCGGCGCACCTCGAGGGTGCGGCCCTCCCCGAAGGGGTGGGTGCCCTCGGCGAGGCGGGCATCGGTCACGGGATCTCCTCCGGTCGAGCGGGTGGGACGGGGATGAGGTCGGGTGGGTGGGACGGGGATCAGGGAGCCGCGGGCCCAGAGCGCGGTCTGGTCCTCGGCGTGCGGACCGGGCACACCGTCGGCGCCCAGCGGGACCACCCAGCGGCTGGCGTCGCGATCGGCGAGGGCCCAGACGTAGCGGGCCACCGGTCCGCGCAGGCACAGGTCGGTGAGCCCGGGCAGGCTCGCGGTCGCGAGGACGCAGTTGGTGTCACCGGCCAGCGGCAGCCCGTCGGCGGGCCGGACGACGGTCTCCGCCCAGCCGGTGCCGTCGAGGGAGTGCACGGTCCGCAGCCGGTGCGTCGCCCCCCAGTCCGGTGCGGGGGCGGTCGCGGCGTCGGCGAGGGCGTCGCGGACCAGCGCGTCGACGTCGACGCCGTGCCGCGGGAGGACGTCGAGCAGTCGCTCCAGCGCCGTCCCGACCCGCTCCACGGGGGAGAGCCACGGGCCCAGCACCTCCGGGACGCCGGTCGGCTGGTGCAGCGGGGCGAGCAGCGGCAGGTCCAGCACCCGCCGCACCAGGGCGCTGCGCCAGGCGGCGAAGGCCCCGGCGCCGAGGCTGCCGGCGTCCATCCGGCCGTCCCAGGCCAGCAGCTCGGCGCGCAGCCGGGCGGCGGGGGTGCCGGTCTCCGGCCCGGTGTCCCGGCGGAGGGCGTCGAGCAGCCCGGTGGCGGGGGAGGCGGTGTCGACCAGCAGCTCGGCGAGGTCCTCGACCCGCAGGCCGGTGCGGTCGCCGACGAGGGCGCGGAGCCGGGCGGCGCGGTGCGGTGGGGCGAAGACCGTGCCGTACGGGGCGACGTCCGGGCGCGCGTCGTTGGCGGTCACCGCAACGCCGTCCCACGGTGCGCCGTCGGAGACGCGCAGCCCTGCCGGGGGAGGGCAGGTGCCGCGCCAGGCGTGCGCCCGGTCCCACGCCGGCACCGGGTGCCAGCGGTTGTCGGCCGCCCGGTCGGGCACCCGGCCGGCGATCAGCTGGCGCACGTCGCCGGTGGTGTCGGCGACCAGCACGCTGTTCACCGGCTCGACCCACGACGCGAGGGCGGCCTCGACGTCCCCGGCGGTCCGTGCGCGCAGCAGCCGTGGCAGCGCCTCGAACCCGAGCGCGGCGTCCACCCGGCTCGGGGCGCGCAGGCTCAGTGCCTCGGGCTCCTCACCCCCGGACCAGGCCGGCACGACCACCGGTCCGCGGGCGGTCTCCACGGTCTCGACGGTCACCGGCTCGCCGTCGCGGACGGCCAGCCGGACCGTCGCCGTCTCGGCCGGCTCCCAGCCGTCCGGCCCGAGGGCCTGCAGCCGGTCGCCGTCGCGGCGCAGACGCTCCCGGTAGAGGTCCTGGTGCACGGCCATCGCGTTGGTCACCGCCCACGCCACCGTGCCGGTGTGGCCGAAGTGCGCGACCCCCGGGACGCCGGGGAAGGCGAGCCCGACCACGTCGAGGGCCTCGGGCCCGTCCACCACGAGGTGCACCTGCTGGTAGACGCCGGGGCGTTCCAGCAGCCGGTGCGGGTCACCGGCGACGAGCGGCAGCCCGGACGCGGTCCGGGACCCGGTCACCGCGACCGCGTTGCTGCCGTCCGGTGGTCCCAGGCCGAGCGCGGCGGCGAGGTCGGGCCCGAGCCGGGGCCCGAAGGAGCGCAGCAGGTGCCCCCGCCAGACCGTCGTCCCCAGCGAGCCGAACAGCACGTGGTGGACCAGGAAGACCCCCAGCGGGGTCCACGGCTGCCAGCCGCCGTCCCCGCCCCGGGGCAGGCCGAGCGCCTGCAGCTCCGGTGACCGGGCGGCGCCCTCGGCCAGCCCCTCGCGCACGCCCGCCACGTAGGCGGCGACCCAGCGCCGGGTCTCCGGGTCGAGGGCGTCGTGGCAGCGGCGGGCGGTGTCGTCGAGCCGGGCGCGGGCGGCGAAGTCGTCCCAGGACAGCCCGGCGGCGCCGACGTGCGCGGCCAGCGTCGCCTCGCTCCGCCACCGCTCCACCTCCAGCTGCCACGCACGGTCGACGGCGGTGACCCGACCCTGCGCCCAGGCGAGGTCGTCGAGCGAGCCGGCCCGCACGGTCGGCACGCCCCACGGGTCGCGGGTCACCCCGGCCTGTGTCGTCACCGGTGTGCGGCGACCGGGTTGGCCAGCGTCCCGGCGTACAGCAGCGAGGACGCCTGGTCGGCCAGGTCGACCATCTGCGTCGTGTTGCGCAGCTGCAGCCGGTTCAGGCACGAGTGCTGGAACTCCCGCGTGAAGAGGTCGAAGCGCCGGTGCAGGTCCGGGTGGGCGTCCCGGTGCGCCCGCAGGCAGTCGGCGACGCAGCCCCAGACCTCCTCGGCGTCCAGCAGCCCGTCGGCGTCCAGCACGCCGGCGAGGTACCGGAGGAAGCCGTCGAAGACGTCGGTGAAGACCGACAGCAGCCGCACGTCGTCCGGGTAGTCGACCCGCACCCGCTCGACGCCCGCGGGCAGCGGCCGGTCACCGAAGACGGCGACCTCCTCCCCGACGTCCTTCATCAGGACCCGGGTCGGCACCGAGCCCGCCAGCACGAGGATGACGTTCTCCCCGTGCGGCATGAAGGCGAGGTCCTGGGCGAGCAGGCAGTGCACGACCGGGCGGAGGTAGGCGTCGAGGTAGCGCCGCAGCCAGCTGCGCGGGTCCAGGCCCGAGTCGACGACCAGGCCGCCGACCAGCGAGCGGCCCTCGGCGTCCCGGTGCAGCAGCGCCGCCATCGTCATCGCCCGCTCGCCCGGCCCCAGCCGCGGCACCGGGCTCTCCCGCCACAGCGCCGCGACCATCCGCTGGTACGGCGAGCGCAGCCCGCGGGCGGCCATCCGGTGGTAGGCGTCGCCGGTGTAGCCCACCGACGCGAGCTCGCGCAGCACCCCGAACCCGCTGGCCACGAGCTCGGGGTCGCCGGTGACGACCTCGGCGACCCAGTCGTTGATCGCCGGGGTCGCCTGCATGTAGGCCGGCGAGAGCCCGCGCAGGAACCCCATGTTCTGGATCGCCAGCGCGGTCTTGACGTAGTGCCGGTCGGGGCGGTCGAGGTCGAAGAACGTCCGGATCGACTGCTGGGCCTGGTAACGGTCCTCGCTGTGGCCCACCGGCACCAGGTCGCGCCGGCCGACGTCGGCGGCGAAGGTGACCGCCAGCCGGTGCTCCCACTGCCACGGGTGCACGGGCAGGTAGAGGAAGTCGGCCGGGTCCAGCCCCAGCGACCGCAGCCGGTCGGCGAACCGCGCGAGCAGCTCCTCGCCGAGCTGGCTCTCGTACAGCTGTTGCTCGTCGACGCCGGCACCGCAGGCGAGATGGGTGTGCTCGCGGCGGGCCGCCAGCCAGACCAACCGGACCGGGGCCCCGGACTCGGGGGCGTAGGCGGCGGTGTCGGCCAGCCCGAAGCCGATCCGCCCGTTGTTGGCCACGAACGCCGGGTGTCCCTCGGTCATCGAGCGCTCGACGGTCTGCAGGTCGGCGCGGGCCAGCTCCCGGGCGTCGGCGCGGCGGTGGTGCAGCTTCCAGGCCGCCCCGGCGAGGGTCGCGCTGACCTCCTCCAGGTAGGTGCCCAGCAGCTGGTCGGGGATGCCGAGGTCGTGCTGCAGCTCGCCGACGAGGGCGAGGGCGTCCAGCGGTGCGTCGGCGCCGTCGACGGTGCGGGTGACCGAGGCCGGGTCGACGTCCCAGTGCTCGAGCGGCAGCACCCGCGCGGTGAAGCGGTACCGGACCCCGGGGGCGGTGCCCAGCGACCACCAGCTGCGTCCCAGGTCGTCGGCCGGGCCGCCGTCCACCTCGGGGGAGACGAGGCGTTCGTGGCTGAACTCCGACAGCGCCTTGGTGACGACGTGCCGGTGCGCCCGGGCCATCGCCACCGGCTCGAGGTGGTCGGCGCCAAGCGGGACGGCGTCCGCGACCAGCTCGGTCGTGGACGCGGTCATGCCAGCACCCCGCCCAGCTCGCTCGCCGCGAAGGACGCCGGCGTGCAGGTGCTCAGCGCCGCCGTCTTGTGCCCCAGGTCGACCAGGCCGTGCTCGACGAAGCCCGCGGCCCGGTTCTTGGCCCGGATCGCGGCGTTGCGCGCGTCCGGCTCGACGACCACCCGGCGCGCACCGGGGCGGTCCAGGGCGAAGCGCACGACCGTCGCCATCACCGCCGAGGTCAGGCCGCGGACGGGCGGGGCGCCCTCGGCCGGCGGGGCGACGAGGACGTGCATCCCGACGTCGCCGGGCTCGGCCGCCCAGACGCCGACGAGCTCCCGGTGGCGGGGGTCGTAGGTCTCGGCGAGGAACGCCGGGGTCCCGTCGACCCGGCCCAGCCACGCGTCGTGGTGCGGGTCGGCGGTGATCGCGGCGTAGGCGGTGCGCACCGCGGCCGGCTCGGCGTCCTGCATCAGCCAGTAGACCGAGCGCGGGTGGGTGACCCAGGAGTGCAGCAGGTCCAGGTCGCGGTCGACGTCGAGCGGTTCCAGCGTCAGCACCCCGACCGGCGTGCGGACCGACCAGGGGGGCGCGGCGGGAGCGGCGCTCATCGCAGGGCCCCGGTCGCCGTCAGCCCCGCCTCGTCGGGCAGCGCGTCGGTGTCCTCGAGCTCCACCCCGAACTCCTGGTAGGCGATGTGCTGCTCGACCGGGTAGATCTCCCGGCCGCACATCGCGTTGACGATCACCGAGTTCCGGTAGGGGCCCATGCCCAGGTCGGGGGCGGTGAGGCTGTGGGTGTGCTCCTCGGCGTTCTGCACGAAGACCTCCTCGCCGGTGACGTCCACCGCGTAGTCCAGCGCCACGTCGTACCGGCCGCGCGCGTCCCAGCGGATCCGGTCACGCACCGGGTCCAGGAACGCCGGCACCCGGGACCGGTAGCCGGTCGCCAGGACCAGCCCCTGGGTCGGGCGGGTGACCGTGCGCCCCTGCTCGGCGTGGTGCAGCCGCAGCTCGTAGCGCCGCTGCTCGGCGTCCCAGCGGGCACCGACCACCTCGACGCCGGTGTGCAGCGACGAGGGCACCGCACCGCGCCGTCCCGTGCGGTACAGGGTGTCGTAGATGGCGTCCACCAGGGTGCCGCTGATGCCCTTGTAGAGGTGGCGCTGCTCGCGGGCGAGGGCGTCGCGCCGCCCCATCGGCAGGGCGTGGTGGTAGCGGGCGTACTCCGGTGAGGTCATCTCCAGGGTCAGCTTCGTGTACTCCATGGGGAAGAACCGGGGGGAACGGGTGAGCCAGTCGACTCGGTACCCGAGCCGGTCGGCGTCGGTGAGCAGGTCGAGGTACACCTCCGCGGCGCTCTGCCCGCTGCCCACGACGGTCACGTGCCCGAGGGTCTGCAGCTCCTCCTTGTGCTCCAGGTAGCGCGAGCTGTGCCAGGCCGGGCCGGGCAGGTCCCGCACCGGCTCGGGGACCCACGGCGCCGTCCCGACGCCGAGGACCAGCCGCCGGCCCAGGTGCACCTCCGGCTCCCCGGAGCGGACGTCGCGGGCCAGCACCCGGTAGACGCCCGCGGCGGCGTCGTGCTCGACCCGCTCGACGCGCCGGCCCCACCGGAGGCCGGGCACCCGCTCGGCGACCCAGCGGCAGTAGGCGTCGTACTCCGCGCGCAGCGGGTGGAAGTCCTCGCGGATGTAGAAGGGGTAGAGCCGGCCGGTCGCCTTGAGGTGCGCCAGGAAGGAGTACGGCGACGTCGGGTCGGCCATGGTCACCAGGTCGGCCAGGAACGGGACCTGGAGGGTGGTGCCCTCGATCATCATCCCGGGGTGCCAGGAGAACTCCTCGTGCTCGTCGAGGAAGACGCCGGACAGGTCGGGCACCGGGGCGGTGAGCGCGGCCAGGCCGAGGTTGAACGGCCCGATCCCGATGGCGACGAAGTCGTGCACCGGTGCGGCGTCCAGGGGCGTGGTGCTCATGCCCCGACCCGCCCGCCGGCGAGGGCCAGCGCGCTCGGCGCCGCCACGTCCGGGGCCGCGGCGGACTCCGCGAGCAGGTCCTCCCCGGCCGCCCGCACCAGGTCGACCACCGCCCGGACGTCGGCCCGGGTGGTCGCCGGGTTGAGCAGGGTCAGCTTCAGCCACGGACGCCCGTCGATGACGGTGCGCGCGACGACCGCCTCCCCCTCCTCGAACAGCCGCTCGCGGATGCCGGCGACGAGCTGGTCGGCGGCGGCCGGGTCGAGCGGGCCGTCCGGGCCGGTGGGGCGGTGCCGGAACAGGACGGTGCTCAGCGTCGGTTCGCTGTGCACCTCGATGTCCGGGTCGGCGCACAGGTCCTCGTGGACCTGGACGGCCAGGTCCAGGCACGCGTCGAAGGCCGCACCGATCGCGTCGGCCCCCATGGCGCGCAGCGTCACCCACAGCTTGAGCGCGTCGAAGCGCCGGGTGGTCTGCAGGCTGCGGTCGACCTGGTTCGGCGCCCGCTCGCCACGCGGGTTGAGGTAGGCGGCGTGGTGGGTGACGTGCCGCAGCGTGGCGGCGTCGCGCACCAGCACCGCCGAGGACGCCACCGGCTGGAAGAAGGTCTTGTGGAAGTCCACGGTCACCGAGTCGGCGCGCTCGATGCCGTCGAGCAGGTGCCGCCGGCGGCGGGACACCAGCAGCCCACCCCCGTACGCGGCGTCGACGTGCAACCACGCGCCGATCTCCGCGCAGACGTCGGCCACCGCGGGGAGCGGGTCGATCCGGCCGAGGTCGGTGGTGCCGGCGGTGACGGACACCGCCATGACGACGTCACCGGTGGCACGGACCCCCTCGGCGACCTGCCGCAGCGCGGCCGGGTCCATCCGGTGTCGTGCGTCGGTGGCCACCGGCAGCACCGCGTCGGCGCCGAGCCCGAGCAGGCGGGCGGCCTTGCCGACGCTGAAGTGCGCCTGGTCGGTGGCGAGCACCCGCAGCCGGGAGCCCGGGGCCAGGACGCCGCCCGGCAGTGCGGCGAGCGCCTCGTCGCGGGCCAGCAGCAGCGCGTGCAGGTTGGACTGGGTGCCGCCGCTGGTGAACACGCCGTCCGCGTCGGGGCCCAGGCCGGCGCGGCCGGCGGCCCAGGCGATCAGCCGGCGTTCGATGAGGGTGGCCGTCGTCGACTGGTCGTAGGTGTCGACCGAGGTGTTGACGGCGGAGGCGAGCAGGTCGGCCGCCAGGGCCGGGATCGCGACCGGGCAGTTGAGGTGGGCCACGTAGCCGGGCTCGTGGAACCACACCGCGTGCTCGAGGTAGAGCCGGGAGGTCTCCTTGAGGGCGGAGAACGTGTCGCCGAGGGGGACCTCGAGGTCGACGCCGGCCACGAGCTCCTCGAGGTCCTGCTGCGGCGCCCCCGACCGGGGGCGGCGGACCACCCGCACGCGGTCGGTGAGCGCGCCGAGCGCGGCGGTGACGACCGCGGCGTAGTGGTCGACCGTCGATCCCGAGAACAGATGTGCGGTCGGCGTGTGCTCCGTCACGAACGAGCCCTTCCGTAGGTTAGCCTCCCCTAAACACGGCGGACGGTACACGGGGCTGGGACCCGGTGCGCAGGGGTCCTGACCGGTGACGGCGAGAGGGACGAGCGATGCAGCACGGCTGGGAGGGCGTGGTCCTCAAGGCCATGCGCGGCAAGGACTTCGTCCTCACCGTGCGCGGGAGCGAGCAGGTCGGCGAGCAGTACCAGCGGGTCCGGGTCTCCGACGGTGGGCTGCTCGCCGAATGCCCGCCGCACCCGGCGATGTGGGTCCGGCTGTGGTTCTCCCACGACGGGCGCCCCCACCAGCGGGCCTACACGCTCGTCGACCCGGACCCGGCGTCGGGCACCTTCGACCTCGAGTTCGTCCTGCACGACGGTCCGGCCGCGCACTGGTCCCAGGCCGTACAGCCGGGCAGCACCATCGAGGCGACGGTGCAGGGCACCCGCGAGGCCCAGCCGCCCCCGGCGACCCGGGTGGTGCACCTCGTCGGTGACCCGGCGTCCCTGCCGGCGGTGAACTCGCTGTTGGACGCCCACCCGACGACGCCCGCGCGGGTCTGGCTGGAGGCCGGGCACCCGGCCGACCGCGACCTCCCCGTGCGCGCCCGGGGCGGGCACGAGGTGGTGTGGGTCGACCGCGACGGCGCCGCCCCCGGGCAGGCGCTGCAGGCCGCCGTGACGGGTGCCTGGGCCGCGGACGCGGCAGCCGACCCGGCGCAGGACTGGTTCTGGGTGGCGTGCGAGGCCGCCGCCACCCGGGCGCTGACCCGGCACCTGCGCCGCGAGCTCGGGGTCGGCAAGGACCGCGTGTCCTCGCTCGCCTACTGGCGCACGACGTGACCGCCCCGTCCACGCCCACCGTCGCCGAGACGGCCCCGGTGGGTCCGGGCCGTTCGCCGTGGGTGCTGCTCAGCACCCTGTGGGTCACCCAGTACGTCGGCATCGGCTTCCTGACCGTCGGCCTGGTCGCGATCCTGCGGGCCGACGGCGTCTCCCTCGCCGACCTCTCGCTCATCTCGCTGCTCGGCCTCGCCTGGCCGCTCAAGCTGCTCTGGGCGCCACTGCTGGACCGATACGGGTCCCGGCGGCTCGGGCACCACCGCTCCTGGTTGCTGGCCCTGCAGACCGGCATGGTCCTCGCGCTCCTCGGGCTCCTGCCGTTCGAGGACCCGGCCGCCTCGCTCGGCCCGCTCGTCGTCGTCTGCGCCGTCTACGTGCTGCTGTCGGCGACCCAGGACGTGGCGGCCGACGCCCTCGCCGTGCGGCTGCTGCGCCCGCAGGACCGCGGCCTGGGCAACGGCGTGCAGGTGGGCGCCAGCTACCTGGGCACCGTGCTCGGCGGTGGTCTCTGCGTCCTGGTGTACGACCGCGCGGGGTGGACCGCGGCGGTGCTGCTGCTGGCGGCCCTCACCCTGGTCGCGCTCGCGGTGGTGCTCCGGTTCCGTGAGCCCGCCCGCGACCCCCGGCCGCCGGGCAACGCCGCCTGGGGTGCGCTGATCGGCGTGTTCCGCCGCCCCGGCGTGCCGGTGTGGGCGCTGGGCGTCGTGCCGCTGGTCTACGGGGGCGCGGCCGGGGTGTACGCCCTGCCCAGCGCGGCGCTGGTGGACGCCGGGTGGTCGCTCACCCGCATCGGCGTGGTCACCGGCGTCGTCATCAGCGTGCCCGCGGCGCTGGCCGGCCCGCTCGCGGGGTGGCTGGTCCGCCGCTGGGGCCGGGCCGCGGTGCTCGTCGGCGGCGGCGCCGCACTGGCGGTCTCCACGGCCGGGCTGGTCCCGCTGCTCCTCGGCTCGGCGCCGCTGGTCGGCACGGTGGTGGCGCTCAGCGGCTTCCTCGTCGCCTACACCGCGCTCAACGTCGTGGTCTACACGGTGAGCATGGACCTCTCCCGCCCGGCCACGGCGGGCACCGACTTCACCACGCTCACCACGGTCCCGCTGCTCGCCTCGTTCCTCACCGCCTCCGCCGCGCTCGCCACGGCGGCGCTCGTCGGGTACGTCGCCTCGGCGGCCGTGTGGTGCGGGGTGACCCTGCTCGGGGTCGCCCTGGGCGTGCGGTGGCTGCGAGCCGCACCGCTCCGGTGACCACCGCCCCCAACGAGCGGCCTGCCGTCCCGCCCCGGCGGCTGCCGCTGCTCGCGGTCGAGGCGGCGACGCTGCTCTCCGGCACGGCCAACGGGGTGACCGTGGTCGTCCTGCCGTGGCTGGTCCTCGAGCGCGGCGGCGGCGCGGCCGGTGCCGGCCTGGTCGCCGCCGGGACGGCGCTGCCGCTGGTGCTCACCGCGGTGCTCGCGGGCGTCGTCGTCGACCGGGTCGGCCGGCGCCGGGTGTCGGTGGTCTCCGACGTCGTCTCCGCGGCGGCGGTCGCCGCCATCCCGCTGCTGGAGCTGGCCACCGGCGGGCTGGGGCTGGGTGCGGTCGTCGCGCTCGCCGCCCTCGGGGCACTGCTCGACCCGGCGGGGGTGACCGCCCGCGAGGCGATGCTCCCGGAGGCCGCTGCGGCCGCCCGGCTCCCGCTCTCCCGGGTCAACGGCGTCCACGAGGCGGTGTGGGGGTCGGCGTTCTTCATCGGGCCGGCGATCGGTGGCGTGCTGATCGGGCTCGTCGGCGCGGTCCCGGCGCTGTGGGCCACGACCGGCGCCTTCCTGCTGTCGGCCGTCGTCGTCGCCGTCGTCCGGGTCCCCGGCGGCGGGCGGCCGGATCCCCGGGAGGAGACCTCCGGCAGCGCGGTCCGGCGGGTCCTCACCGACACCGCCGAGGGGATCGCGGTGCTCCGCCGGGACCGGCTCGTTCTGTGCTCCGCCGCGGTCGCCGTCCTCGTCTCGGCGACCTACCTGCCGATCTCGGCGGTGCTGCTGCCGGTGCTGTTCGAGCAGCAGGGCGCCCCCGGCCGGCTCGGTCTCCTGCTGCTGGTGATGAGCGGCGGCTGGGTGCTCGGCAGCCTGCTGCAGGGCGCGCTGGGCCACCTGCTGCCCCGCAGCGTCGTGCTCCGGGTCGCCACCGTGGGGGCGTCCCTGGCGCTCGTCCCGTTCGTGGCGCTGCCGCCCTACCCGGTCCTGCTCGGCTGCGGTGCGCTCGCCGGGCTGCTCTTCGGCCCGATCAACCCGCTGGTCAACCTGGCGTTCCAGCGTCGCGTGCCGCCGCACCTGCGTGGACGGGTGCTGGGGATCGTCGCCTCCGGCGCCTACGCCGCGGGACCGGTCGGACACGTCGCGGCCGGTGTGCTGGTCGACACCACCGGGCTGCGCACGGCCTTTGCCGTGTTCGTCGGCGCCGTCGTCCTCGCCGGGCTGTCGGCGCTGGCGATGCGCCCGCTCCGGGAGCTCGACGACCTGCCGGACGGCGAGGACGTCGACGTGCCGGTGACCGCGCCCCCTCCCTCGGTGACCGAACCGGTGCTCCCCGGGTCCCGGGAGCCCGCCGCCCGGTAGCGTCAGCCGCACATCACGGCAGTGCGCGAGGAAGCCGGTGCGAACCCGGCGCGGTCCCGCCACTGTGAGCCTCGGCGTCGTCGCAGATGCAGAGGCGAGCCAGACACTCCGGCTGCCGTGCTCGACGACCCGGGGCGCGGACCCCGAGGGAGGCACCGCCGTGAGCTCACGCACCTTCACCCTGCTCTCCACCTCCGACACCGACCTGCTGTCGGCCCGAGCCAGCGACTCGTCGTGGCGGCTGGGCAACCCCTACCGCGCCGGCGACCTCGCCGAGTTCGCCGCCGGTACCGATCTCGTCGTGGTCCGCATCCTCGGGTCCCGCCGGAAGTACGAGGACATGGTCGCGCCCCTGTTGCGCCTGGGCGTCCCGGTGGTCGTGCTGGGTGGCGAGCAGTTGCCCGACGCCGAGCTGATGGAGCTCTCCACCGTCCCGATGGGCGTGGCCACCGAGGCGCACGCCTACCTGGCGCAGGGCGGTCCGGACAACGTGGTGCAACTGCACCGCTTCCTGGCCGACACGGTGCTGCTGGACGGCGAGGGCTTCGACGCCCCGGCCGTCGCACCGGACTGGGGCCTGCTCGACCGCCCGACCAGCGCCACCGGTCCGCGGGTCGCCGTCCTCTACTACCGGGCGCACCACCTGGCCGGGAACACCGCGTTCGTGCACACGCTGTGCGAGGCGATCGAGACCGCCGGCGGGGTGCCGGTGCCGGTCTACACCGCGTCGCTGCGGTCGGTGGAGCCGGAGATGCTCGACGTGCTGCGCACGGTCGACGCCATGGTCGTCACGGTCCTGGCGGCCGGCGGCTCCAAGCCCGCCACCGCCTCCGCCGGTGGGGACGACGGCGCATGGGACGTCGGCGAGCTGGCCCGCCTCGACGTCCCGGTGATCCAGGGTCTGGTGCTCGGCACCCCGCGGGCGACGTGGGCGGCCAACGACGACGGGCTCTCCCCGCTGGACGTGGGCAACCAGGTCGCGATCCCGGAGTTCGACGGCCGGATCATCAGCGTGCCGTTCTCCTTCAAGGAGGTCGACTCCGACGGCCTGACCTCCTACGTGCCCGACCCGGAGCGGGCTGCCCGGGTGGCCGGCACCGCCGTCGCGCACGCCCGGCTGCGGCACACCGCCCCGGCGGACCGCAAGATCGTGGTGATGCTGTCGGCGTACCCGACGAAGCACGCCCGGATCGGCAACGCGGTCGGCCTGGACACCCCCGCCTCGGTGGTGCGCCTGCTGGCGGCGATGGCCGGGCAGGGCTACGACATCGGCCCGTTCGACGGCGAGGGCTCGTTGCCCGGCGTCGCCGACCTGGACGGCGACCGGCTGGTGCACGCGCTGATCGAGGCCGGCGGGCAGGACCCGGACTGGCTGACCGCCGAGCAGCTGTCCGGCAACCCGGTCCGCATCCCCGCCGCGGAGTACCGCCGGTTCTTCGACACCCTGCCCGCCGAGCTGACCGACCGGATGGTGGAGCACTGGGGGCCGCCGCCCGGCGAGCTGTTCGTGGACCCGACCGACGACTGCATCGTGTTCGCGGCGCTGCGTGCCGGCAACGTCGTGGTGATGGTCCAGCCGCCGCGCGGGTTCGGGGAGAACCCGATCGCGATCTACCACGACCCGGACCTGCCGCCGTCCCACCACTACCTGGCCGCCTACCACTGGCTGCGCTCGTCCTTCGGTGCGCACGCGGTCGTGCACGTGGGCAAGCACGGCAACCTGGAGTGGATGCCCGGCAAGACCGTCGGGCTGTCGGCGTCCTGCGCCCCGGACGCCGCGCTGGGCGACCTGCCGATGGTCTACCCGTTCCTGGTCAACGACCCCGGTGAGGGCTCGCAGGCCAAGCGCCGGGCGCACGCGGTGCTGGTCGACCACATGGTGCCGCCGATGGCCCGCGCCGAGACCTACGGCGACATCGCCCGGCTGGAGCAGCTGCTCGACGAGCACGCCAACATCGCCGCGATGGACCCGCCCAAGCTGCCCGCCGTCCGGCAGCAGATCTGGACGCTGATCCAGGCCGCCAAGCTCGACCACGACCTCGGCCTGGACGACCGGCCACACGACGCCGAGTTCGACGAGATGATCCTGCACGTCGACGGGTGGCTGTGCGCCATCAAGGACAGCCAGATCCGTGACGGGCTGCACGTCTTCGGCTCCCCGCCGGAGGGCGACGCGCGGGTGGGGCTGGTGCTGGCGATCCTGCGGGCCCGGCAGATCTGGGGCGGCTCGGTGGCCATGCCCGGCCTGCGCGAGGCGCTCGGCCTGGTGGAGGACGGCTCGGCGGGGCTGCACGAGACCGACGAGGTCGAGGCCCGGGCGCTGGCCCTGGTCACCGCCATGGAGGCGGCCGGCTGGACCGCCGACGCCGTCGAGCCGACCGTCGCCGAGGTGCTGGGCGGGCCGCACGCCGAGGTCAGCCGGGTGCTGCACTTCGCGGTCGCCGAGGTCGTGCCGCGGCTGGCGAAGACCACCGACGAGATCGACATGGCCCTGCACGCCCTGGACGGCGGGTACGTGCCCGCCGGGCCGTCGGGCTCGCCGCTGCGCGGGCTGGTCAACGTGCTGCCGACCGGGCGCAACTTCTACTCCGTCGACCCGCGCGCGGTGCCCTCCCGGCTGGCCTGGGAGACCGGGCAGGGCCTGGCCGAGTCCCTGGTCGAGCGGTACGTCTCCGAGACCGGGGAGCACCCGCGCTCGGTCGGGCTCTCGGTGTGGGGCACCTCGGCGATGCGCACGTCCGGCGACGACGTCGCCCAGGTGCTCGCGCTGCTCGGGGTCCGGCCGGTCTGGGACGAGGCGTCCCGCCGGGTGACGACGCTGGAGCCGATCCCGCTGGGGGAGCTGGGCCGGCCGCGGATCGACGTCACGGTGCGCATCTCCGGGTTCTTCCGGGACGCCTTCCCGCACGTGGTGACCATGCTCGACGACGCCGTCACCCTGGCCGCGGGGCTGGAGGAGGCACCGGAGCAGAACTACGTGAAGGCGCACGTGGACGCCGACGTCGCCGAGCACGGCGACCGCCGGCGCGCCACCACCCGGGTGTTCGGCTCCAAGCCCGGCGCCTACGGGGCCGGGCTGCTGTCGCTGATCGACAGCCGGGACTGGCGCACCGACGCCGACCTGGCCGAGGTCTACGCGGTGTGGGGCGGCTACGCCTACGGCCGCGACCTGGACGGCGTCGCGGCCCGGGCGGACATGGAGACCTCCTACCGGCGGATCGCGGTGGCGGCCAAGAACATCGACACCCGCGAGCACGACATCGCCGACTCCGACGACTACTTCCAGTACCACGGCGGCATGGTCGCCACGGTGCGCGCGCTGACCGGTTCGTCGCCGAAGGCCTACATCGGCGACTCGACCCGACCCGAGCACGTGCGCACCCGCTCGCTGGTGGAGGAGACCTCGCGGGTGTTCCGCGCCCGGGTGGTCAACCCCAAGTGGCTGGCTGCGATGCGCCGGCACGGCTACAAGGGCGCCTTCGAGATGGCCGCGACGGTGGACTACCTGTTCGGCTACGACGCCACCACCGGCGTCGTCGCCGACTGGATGTACGAGAAGCTCGCGCAGAGCTACGTGCTGGACCCGGAGAACCGGGAGTTCATGGAGAAGTCCAACCCCTGGGCGCTGCACGGCATCGCCGAGCGGCTGCTGGAGGCGGTCGACCGGAAGATGTGGGCCGAGCCGGACCCGGCGCTGCTGGCCGAGCTGCAGCAGGCCTACCTGGACACCGAGGGCGACCTCGAGGGCGGCGAGACCCCGGCGCAGCAGCCGGTCTGAGCGCCGGCCGGCAGGTGGGGAGCCAGGAGGCTTGTGCTCTGCTCACCCCCAGTGAGCAGAGCACCAGCTCCCCGAGGTACCACCCGGCGGCCCGACTCCGATGAGTTCCGCCGGGTCGCGGAGTCCTCTGCTGCATGGCGACGACTCTGCTGGCGATCGGCACGCGCAAGGGGCTCTGGCTCGCGACGAGTGAGGACCGGCGCGACTGGTCGCTGTCCGCACCGCACTTCCTGATGACCGAGGTGCCGAGCATCGGCATCGACACCCGCGACCGGCGCCGCCGGCTGATGGTCGGGGTGCGGTCGGAGCACTTCGGGCCCACCGTCCTGCACTCCGACGACCTGGGCCAGACCTGGGACGAACCGGCCGGCGGCGCGATCGGCTTCCCGGACGACACCGGTGCCGCCGTCGAGCGGATCTGGCAGCTGCAGCCGGACTCCGCCGACCGGTCCGGGGTGGTCTGGGCCGGGTGCGAACCGATCTCGGTGTGGCGTTCGGACGACGGCGGGGAGTCCTTCGCGCTGTGCCGCGGGCTCTGGGACCACCCGCACCGCAGCGAGTGGGGGGCCGGCTACGGCGGCGCGGCGGCGCACTCCGTCGTCCCCGGGCCCGAGGGCACGGTGCACGTGGCGATGAGCACCGGCGGCGTCTACCGGACGCGGGACGGCGGGGCCTCGTGGCAGCCGCGCAACTCCGGCATCTCGGCGTACTTCCTGCCCGGGCCGGCGCCGGAGTTCGGGCAGTGCGTGCACAAGATCGCCCGGGACGCCGCCGACCCGCGGCGGCTGTACGCGCAGAACCACCACGGCGTGTACCGGTCCGACGACGACGGCGACTCGTGGACGTCGATCGCCGATGGGCTGCCGTCGGACTTCGGGTTCGCGATGCTCGCCGACCCGCGCCGCGGCGGACGGATCTGGGTCGTCCCGCTGGTCGCCGACGGCGAACGGATCCCGCCGGGCGGCGAGCTGGCCGTGCACCGCAGCGACGACGCCGGTGCGACCTGGCGCCGGCTGGCCACCGGGCTGCCCACCCACGAGTACAACGCCGTGTTGCGGGACGCCGCCGCGGTCGACGCCGGGGACCCGGTGGGCGTCTACGTCGGGACCCGCAGGGGCGAGGTGTACGCCAGCGCGGACGAGGGGGAGTCGTTCCGCACCGTCGCCTCGCACCTGCCCGACGTGCTGTGCGTGCGGGCTGCGGTGCTGCCGTGACCGTCCGGGTGGTGCTGCCGCGGTTGCTGGCCGACTGCACCGGCGGCCGGACGTCGATGTCGCTGGACCTGCCCGAGGACGGGACCGTCCGCGCGCTGCTGGACGCCCTCGCCGCCGAGCACCCGGTGTTCGACCGCCGGGTGCGGGACGAGACCGGTGCCCTGCGCCGGCACGTCAACGTCTACGTCGACGGGGAGGAGGTCCGGAGGCTGGCCGGACTGGTCACCCCCGTGCCGGCGGGGGCCGAGGTGATGGTCGTGCAGTCCGTCGCCGGTGGCTGACCTCAGCCGAGCAGGACGGCGGCGGCCAGCAGGACGACCGCCGCCGTCACCTCGCCCATGGCGCCCATGACGTCGCCGTTCACCCCGCCCAGCCGGGTGCGGGCCCGGGAGAACAGGGCCTCCGACGACCCCAGCCCGGCGGCGACGGCGGCGACCACCCCGAGGGCGGCGACCAGGCCGTCCTGGGCGACGAGCACTGCACCTGCGGCGGCGAGCGCGGCCGTGACCAGCGCCGCACCGGCCAGCCAGCCCCGCGAGACGGTGCCGGCCACCGCCTGGCCCAGCGACGACCCCTGCGCGATCGGCACCCCCGGCAGGCCGGTGCGCGCCATCGCCACCCGGGCGGCGACGGTCGCCGCCGGCAGGGCGAGCCAGCCGCCGTCCAGCGTGAGCAGGTGCGCCAGGCAGCCGACCTGCAGCAGCAGGGTCAGGACCAGCGTGACGACGCCGAAGGGGCCGACGTCCCCGGCGCGCATCACCGCCAGCGCCTTCTCCCGGCCACGCAGCGGACCCAACCCGTCGGCGGTGTCGGCCAGCCCGTCCAGGTGCAGCCCGCGGGTCAGCGCGGCCAGGACGGCGACGCCCAGCACCCCGCCGACCAGCGGGCTCACCGCTCGGCCGCCGGCCCAGGCGACAACCGTCGCCACGCCGCCGAGCACCAGGCCGACCAGCGGCGCCCAGGGCAGCACTCCCTGGGCCGAGGTCGCGGCCGGCACCCGCAGGCTGGTCAGCAGGGCGAACGACTCCGCCGGCCCGGTCCAGGGGCGGCGGGTCGCCGACTGGTCCGGGGAGCTCATCGCAACCGCTGGGGGAGCCCGGCGACCACGAACCACACCTCGTCGGCGGTCGCGGCCAGCCGCTGGTTCACCGTGCCCAGGGTGTCCCGGAACAGCCGGCCGGCCCGGGTCTCCGGCACGACGCCGAGCCCGACCTCGTCGCTGACCGCCACCACGTGCGCCGGCGTCATCACCCAGCTGTCGACCAGTGCGTCGCAGCGCCGGGCGAGCCGGTCCCGGGCCGCGGCGGCGTCCGTGGGAGAGCCGGCGGCATGGGCACCGGTCGCGTCGACGGCGTCCCAGATGCCGGTCTGGTCCATCAGCGCGGCCACCCAGGTGGTGACGCTGTCGACCAGCACCGCGCCCGAGCGCAGCAGCTCCGAGGGCGCCGTGGTCTCCACCGTCGTCCACCCGGCCGGGCGGCGGGCGCGGTGGGCGGCGACCCGGGCCGACCACTCGGCGTCGGCCTCGTCGACGACGGAGGTCGCCAGGTAGGTGACCTCCGCCCGGTCCGCCAGCAGCTGCTCGGCGTGCGCCGACTTGCCCGAGCGGGAGCCGCCGAGGACCAGCACCCTGCTCACGTCAGCACCAGCTCCGTGACCGTGCCGTTGTGCGGGGTGACCGCCGGCATCCGGTCCGGGCCGAGACCGGCCACCACCGCCTGGAGGGCCCGGATGGTGTCCCCGTGGGTGACCAGGGCGACGACCGGGG
Source organism: Modestobacter sp. VKM Ac-2984 (assembly GCF_026967985.1). GTDB lineage: Bacteria > Actinomycetota > Actinomycetes > Mycobacteriales > Geodermatophilaceae > Modestobacter. The sequence continues at coordinate 213,615 of NZ_JAPVBJ010000007.1, forward strand.
CCGGCGGGGCCGCACGCAGTTGGTCGAGGTAGCCGGCGACCCGGGCGTGCAGCTGGGCGAGGCTCTCCCCGCCCTCGGCCGACCAGTGCGGGTCGGTCCAGTCGACGACGTCCCACAGCTCGCGGGAGGGCCGCCCCTCGAGCACCCCGTAGCCCTGTTCGCGCAGCGCCGGGGTGGTGGTGAGCGGCAGCCCCGTGGCGGCGGCGCAGTGCTCGGCGGTCTGCACGGCGCGGTGCAGGTCGCTGGAGACGAGGGCGCCGGGGCCACCGCCGTCCCGGGTGAGCACGGCGAGCTCGGCGGCGGCCTGCGCGGCCTGTTGGTGGCCGAGCTCGGTCAGCGGCACGTGGGCGGTCTGTCCCTGCATCAGGCCGGCGGCGTTCCACTCGCTCTGACCGTGGCGGACGAGGAGCAGGGTCAGGGGAGCGGCCATGGTGGGTCGGAGCGTATGCGCCGGGAGGGGCGGGGCGGCGTGGGCCCTGCGGCCCCGGGCTCGTACCGTCGCGGTCGTGACGATCCCGCTCCGCCCCGGCGCCGGCCCCGCCCCCCGGCCCGCCGCTCGCCCGACCGGCCCCGACCCGCTCGCCCCGCTGCTGGAGCTGCCCGGCGTCGCCGCGGCGGCCGAGGACGCGCGCGCCGCGGTGGACCGGCTGCTCGGCCACAAGGTGCTCCGCCGCGAGTCCGCCGGGGTGAGCACGGAGTCGGCGCTGCGCGGTGCCCGGGCGTCCGCTGCCCTGGAGGGCGTGGACCGGCCACTGGCGGACCTGCGCGCCGGTGAGGTCACCGACCCGGTCGTGCAGGGTGCGCTGCGGGTCTCGGTGGGCCTCGGCTCGATGGTGGAGACCTGGGAGCGGGCGCCCGGGCAGGTGCTCGCCCGGCTGCACGTCCTCGCCGCCACCGACCTCGCCGAGCCGGCCGACCTGGGCCGCCCCAGCGGTTCGGCCGGTCCGCGGCTGGGCGGGCTGTTCTCGCTCATCACCGGCGCGACCACGGTGCCGGCGGTCGTGGTGGCCGGGGTGGTGCACGGCGAGCTGGCCGCACTCGCCCCCTTCGGCGTGCAGGACGGCGTGGTCGCCCGCGCCGCCGCCCGGCTGGTCATCATCAGCCGGGGCCTGGACCGCAAGGCGGTCTCGGTGCCCGAGGTCGGGTTCGCCGAACTCGGCCGGGACGCCTACGAGGCCGCCCTGGCGGGCTACCGCACCGGCGGACCGGCGGGGGTGGCCGGCTGGCTCGTGCACTGCTGCCGCGCCACCGAGCACGGCGCCACCGAGGGCCTGGCGATCTGCGAGAGCCTGCTCCGCGGCTGAGCGCGGCGGCGCCGCCCTGCGCCGCCGCGGCAGCGCGACCAGACTGGGCGGATGCGCTTCCTCGAGGTCGATGGTCTGGGACAGGTCAGCCGGGTCGGACTGGGCACCTGGCAGTTCGGGTCCCGCGAGTGGGGCTACGGCGACGAGTACGCCGTGGGCGCGGCGCGGGACATCGTCCGGCGGGCCCGGGAGCTCGGGGTCACGCTCTTCGACACCGCCGAGGTGTACGGCTTCGGCCGCAGCGAGAAGATCCTGGCCGAGGCGCTCGGTGCCGACCGGGCCGAGGTGGTCGTCGCCAGCAAGGTCTTCCCCGTCGCGCCCTTCCCCGCGGTGGTCCGCAACCGCGCGACCGCGAGCGCCCGCCGGCTGCAGCTCGACCGGATCCCGCTCTACCAGGTGCACCAGGCCAACCCGCTCGTGCCGGACTCGGTAATCATGCCGGGCATGCGCGTCCTCCTCGACGAGGGCGTGATCGGCGCCGTCGGGGTCTCCAACTACTCGCTGGACCGCTGGCAGGCGGCCGACCGCGCGCTCGGCAGCCCGGTGGTGAGCAACCAGGTGCAGTTCTCCCTGGCCCACGCCGGGCCGCTGGCCGACCTGGTGCCCTTCGCCGAACGCGAGGACCGGGTGGTCATCGCCTACAGCCCGCTCGCCCAGGGCCTGCTGGGCGGCAAGTACTCGGCCGAGAACCGCCCCGGGGGCGTCCGGGCGATGAACCCGCTCTTCGGCACCGAGAACCTGCGCCGGGCGGAGCCGCTGCTCCAGCTGCTCCGGGACGTGGCCGCCGCGCACCAGGCGAAGCCGGCCCAGGTGGCGCTGGCCTGGCTCCTCGGCCTGCCGCAGGTGGTGGTGATCCCGGGGGCGTCCAGCGTCGAGCAGCTGGAGTCCAACGTGGCGGCCGCCGAGCTGGAGCTGACGCCCGAGGAGCAGCAGGCGCTGACCACCGCGGCACAGGACTTCCAGCCGGTCTCCACCGGCCGCACGGTCCTGGACCAGGTGCGCGAGAAGGTCGCCGAGGTGCGCAGCCGCGTCAGCGGCTGAGTGGCCGGCGCCGGCTGAGCCGGCGCTCAGGCGCCGCGGCGCCGACGGCGACCGGCGGGGGGCACCACGACCGGGGTGGCGAGCCCGCTGCCGGCAGCCGGGAGGGCGCGCAGCGTGCGCCGCCGGGCGTACCAGGCCAGCCCGGCCATGGCGGCCCCGACGCCGACGGCGGCACTGGTCACCACCGGCGTCCGGGCGCCGGAGAACCGCGAGCGCAGGGTGACCGGGCGGGTGAACTCCAGCACCGGCCAGCCGCGCTCGACGGCGGCCTTGCGCAGTCCCTTGTCGGGGTTGACGGCGGTGGGGTGCCCGACCGCCGCCAGCATCGGCAGGTCGGTGATCGAGTCGCTGTAGGCCCAGCAGTCGGCCAGGTCCCAGCCCTTCTCGGCGGCCACCTCGCGCATCGCGGCGGCCTTGTTCTCGCCGTAGGCGTAGAAGTCGATCTCGCCGGTGTACTTCCCGTCGACGGTGACCATCCGGGTGGCGACGACCCGGTCCACCCCGAGCATCTCGCCGATCGGCTCGACCATCTCCGCGCCGCTGCTGGAAACGATCACGATCTCCCGGCCGGCCGCCTGGTGCGCCTCGATCAGGTCCGCGGCCTCGGCGTAGACCAGCGGGTCGACGATGCCGTGCAGGGTCTCCCGGACGATCTCGTGCACGACGGCGACGTCCCACCCCGTGGTCATCGCGGTGATCTGGCTCCGCATCCGCTCCATCTGGTCGGCGTCCGCGCCGGCCAGGGAGAAGACGAACTGCGCGTAGGCGCCCTTGAGGACGGCTCGCCGGTTGATCAGCCCACCCTGGAAGAACGGTCGTCCGAAGGCCAGCGTGCTGGACTTCGCGATGACCGTCTTGTCCAGGTCGAAGAACGCCGCGGCGCGGGTCACATCGCACACGGTAAGGGGATCGGCAGTCCGGGTGGTCGAGCACACCGTCGTCCACACCCGGACGGGTCGTCCACAGATGCCCGCCGGGGGTGGGCCGAGGCCGGCCGGCCCGCTGGGCTGGGCAGGTGTCTGCTGCCTCGCGCGCCCTCGGTTCCGCGCCTCCCGTCCCCGCCCACCCACTGGTCCTGAGCACCGACCCCGACCTGCTCGACGACCTGCTCCGGCTGCTCGCCGCCGCCGGTGCGACCGCCGAGCTGGCCACCGGGGGAGGTGCGCTCCGCCGCGCCCACCGGGACGCGCCGCTGGTGCTCCTCGGCGCCGAGGTGCTGGGCAGCGCGCCGGTGCGGGCGCTGCCACGGCGCCCCGGAGTGCTGGTCGTCGCGACCGGTGAACCCGTGCCCGAGGTGTGGCCCGCGGCCGTCGAGCTCGGTGCCGAACGGGTGGTGGTGCTGCCCCGGGACGAGGCCTGGCTGGTGGAGCGGGTGGCCGCGGCGGTGCAGGCGCCCGCCCGGCCCGGGTGGCTGACCGTGGTCGGCGGCGCCTGCGGTGGTGCCGGGGCGAGCACCCTGGCGACGGCGCTCGCGGTGGCCGCGGGCGGTGCCGCCGACGGCGGGGTGCTGCTGGTGGACGGCGACGGCTGGGGTGCCGGGCTGGACCTGCTGCTCGGAGCCGAACGGGAGCCCGGTCTGCGCTGGCCCGAGCTGGTCGGGGTGAGCGGACGGGTGGCCGGCCCGGCGCTCGCCGCGGCGCTGCCCGAGGCCGCCGGGGTGGCCGTGCTGTCCGCCTCCCGGGAGGACCCGCAGGAGCTGCCGGCCGAGGCGCTGCTCGCCGTCTGCGCGGGTGCCCGGGCCAGTGGGTGCGGCGTCGTGCTGGACCTGCCCGTCCGCAGCCCCGCCGCCGAGGTGCTGCTCGCCGAGGCCGACCTCGGCATCCTGCTCGTCCCGGCCCGGCTGCGGGCGGGGGCTGCCGCCCGCGCCCTGCTGGAGGGCGACCCGCGGCCCTGGTCGGCGGCGCGCGTGGTCAGCCGGCCGGTCCCCGGTGGTCTCACCCGCGCCCAGGTGGCCGACGTGGTCGGCCGACCGGTCTTCGCCGAGCTCGCCGCCGACCGGTCGGCAGCGCCCCGCAGCGAGCGAGGGGAACCGCCGTCCGTGGCCGCCCGGTCCCCGCTCGGTGGGCTCAGCCGACTGATCCTCGCCGAGCTGGCCGGGCGGGCGGCGTGACCGCGGGGTCGGCGCCACCGCTGGTGGAGCGGGTGCGCGCCCGGCTCGCCACCGGCGTCGGCGCCCCCAGCCCGGCGGCCGTGGCGGCCCTGGTCCGGGAGGAGTCCGGTGGGCTGCTGGGCGACCGCGGGGTGCTCGACGCCGTCCGGGCCGCCACCGACGAACTCGCCGGGGCCGGCGTCCTGGAGCCGCTGCTGCGCACGCCCGGGGTCACCGACGTGCTGGTCAACGGGCCGGACGAGGTGTGGGTCGACCGCGGCGAGGGCCTGGAGCCGGTCGACGTGCGGTTCCCCGACGAGGCCGCCGTCCGCCGGCTCGCGGTGCGGCTGGCCGCCGCTGCCGGCCGCCGGCTCGACGACGCCGCGCCGTGGGTCGACGCCGGCCTGCCCGACGGCACCCGGCTGCACGCCGTCCTGCCGCCAGTGTCGGGCACGGGGACGTGCCTGTCCCTGCGGGTGCTGCGCCGGGCGGTGCTCTCCTTCGCCGACCTCTCCGCCCGGGGTGCCCTGCCCGGCGCCAGCGCCGACCTGCTCGCCGCCGCCCTCCGGGCGCGGCTGGCGTTCCTGGTCACCGGCGGCACGGGCACCGGGAAGACGACGGTGCTCTCCGCGCTGCTCGGGCTGGTCGACCCCGGGGAGCGCCTGGTGCTCTGCGAGGACGCACCGGAGCTGACCCCGCAGCACCCGCACGTCGTCCGGCTGCTCACCCGACCGCCCAACGTCGAGGCCGCCGGTGCGGTCACGCTGCGGGACCTGGTGCGGCAGGCCCTGCGGATGCGCCCGGACCGGCTGGTCGTCGGGGAGGTCCGCGGCGCCGAGGTGGTCGACCTGCTCGCCGCGCTGAACACCGGCCACGACGGCGGCTGCGGCACCGTGCACGTCAACCGGGCAGCGGACCTGCCGGCCCGGCTGGAGGCCCTCGGCGGTGCGGCCGGCCTGGGCCGGGCCGCGGTGCACAGCCAGGCAGCGGCCGCGCTCGCGCTCGTCGTGCACCTGCGGCGCAGCCCGGCGGGGCGGGGCGTGGCCGAGCTGGGCATCGTCCGGCGACAGGGGGAGCTGATCGAGGTGACCGCCGGGTGGCGGGCCGACGGCGGGCCCACCCCGGCGCGCGGGGAACTGGCCGACCTGCTCGGGGTGCGGGTGCCCGGATGAGCCCGGTGCTGCTGCTCCTGGGGGCCGCACTGCTGGCCTGGCCCTCCGGCGCCGCCGCCCGGTCACGTCGGCTCACGGCGCCGGGGCAGAACAGGGCGCGGCCAGACCTCCGCGCCCTGGCCGGGGGCCCCGGGGGGCCGTGGGCGTGCGCGCTGGCGAGCGGGGGAGCGGCGGTGCTGCTGTCCACCCCGGTCGTGGCCGCACTTGCGGCCGTCTGCGGTGCCGTCGCCGGCCGGGCCCTGCAGATGCGAGGCCGGACGGCCGCCGCTGACCGGCGGACCCGGGCCCTCGTGGAGGCCCTCGGCGTGCTGGCCGCGGAGGTGCGCGCCGGGCGGCCGCTCCGGGAGGCGGCCGAGGCCGCGGTCGGCGGTTGCCCGGACCCCGGCACCGCCCGGGCGCTCGAGCCGGTGCTGCGGCTGGCCGCGCCGCCGGCGGTGCCGGCCGACGACGAGTCGAGTCACGCCCTCGTGCGGATCGCGGCCGCGGTGCGGCTGAGCACCCGCACCGGGTGCTCACTGGCCGGCGTGGTCGCCGCCGTCGAGGACGACCTGCGGGCCCGGCTGCGGGCCGGGGAGGAGCTGCGCTCGGCGGTCGCCGGACCGCGGGCCAGCGCCACCGTGCTCGCCGGGCTGCCCCTGCTCGGCCTGCTGATGGGCAGCGGGGTGGGCGCCGATCCGTGGCGGGTGCTCACCACCACCGCCGCCGGGACGGCGCTGCTGGTGCTGGGCGTGGCCCTGGAACTGGCCGGGCTGACCTGGTCGGCCCGGCTGGTCCGGCGGGCGGTGGCACGGTGAGCGGGAGCGGGGTGGACGCTGCGCTGCCGGTGCTGGTCCTGGCCGGTGCGGTGCTGCTGTGGGCGCCGCCCGGGGCCGGCCGCCGGGATCGGGTGCGGTCCGTGCTGACCGCTCCCGGGGCGGCCGGCCGGTCCTGGCCGAGCCGCCGGACGACCGGCCCGCCGGGGACGGTGCGACGCCGGGTGGAGGCGGGCCTGGGTGGGCTGGCGGCCTTCCTGGTGCTCGGGGCCGGGCTGCCGGCCGCGCTCGTCGGACTGGGCCTGGCCGCCGGGCTGGACCGGCTGCTGCGGCGGTCCGGTGCGCCGCCGCCCGAGGCCGACTCCCTCGCCCGGGACCTGCCGGTGGCCTGCGACCTGCTTGCCGTCTGCCTGGCGGCCGGCACCCCGGTCGGCGCCGCCGTCGCGGCCGTCGGGGAGTCGGTCCCGGGGCCGCTCGGCGACCGGCTGGTCGAGGTGGGGGCGCTGTACCGGCTGGGCGCCGCCCCTCGCCGGGCCTGGGCCGGTGCGCCGCCGCCGGTCGACGCGCTGGCCCGCACGGTGGTGCGGGCCGGGGAGTCGGGGTCGGCCGTCGTCCCGGCCCTGCAGCGGCTGGCCGCCGACCTGCGCAGCGCCGGCCGCAGCCGGACCGAGGCCGCGGTGCAGCGGGCGGGGGTCTGGGTGCTGGCGCCGCTCGGGCTCTGCTTCCTGCCGGCGTTCCTGTGCCTGGGCGTCGTCCCGATGGTGCTGGGCATCGCCGGCGACGTCTTCGGCTGAGCAACGACCTCGGGGCTCGGTGCCGGTCGGTGTCCACAACCGCGGTCGATCTCCACAACCTGGCCGCGGTGGCCGGCGAGCGGCGCCGCCGGCAGCAGGCTCGGGTCGACGGACCGGCAGGCGGTCCGGCGGAGGAGGGGACATGGACCAGCAGTCGCAGGTCGAGGAGCGACCCGGCCGGCGGGCCGCACGGGCCCGGAGGTGGGCTGAGGCCCACGCGGCGGACGAGGCGGGGATGAGCACCGCGGAGTACGCCGTCGGCACGGTGGCCGCCTGCGCGTTCGCCGCCGTGCTCTACCAGGTGGTGACCGGTGGGTCGGTGGTCGCGGCGCTGGGCGAGCTCGTCCAGACCGCTCTCGCCACGCTCGCCTGAGTCGACGTGTCGACACCCGGCCGCGGCCGGCGGGCCGGTGCGGCCCGGGAGGCCGGGATGGTGACCGCGGAGACGGCCGTGGTGCTGCCCGTGCTCCTGCTGGTGCTGGCCGCTGCCGTGTCGGCGGTCGTCGTGGTCGGTGCCCAGCTGCGCTGCGTGGACGCCGCCCGGGAGGGGGCTCGGGCGGCGGCGCGCGGTGAGCCGGTGGCTGCGGTGCACGAGCTGGCGGCGCAGGCCGCCCCCGACGGGGCGACGACGGACCTGGAGGTGGGGGAGACGGTGCGCGTGACCGTCGCGGCGACGGTCGCACCGCTCGGGCCCCTGCCCTGGCGCGTCGAGGTCTCGGCGACGGCGACGGGCGTGCGCGAACCGGCAGCGGGCGGCTCGTCGTGACCGGCCGCCAGCCAGACGACGGTGAGCGCGGTTCCGCGACCGTGTGGACGGTCGCGCTGGCGGGACTGCTCGCCCTGGTCGGTGCGGCCACGCTCCTCGTCGGCACCGCCGTCGTGGCCCGGCACCGCGCCACCTCGGCGGCCGACCTCGCGGCCCTGGCCGCCGCCGGCCGGGCCGTGCTGGGCGACCCGGCGGCCTGTGCGGTCGCCGAGGAGGTCGCCGCGGCGAACAGCGCGACGCTCGACTCCTGTCAGGTCGGCGCGGGTGCCGTGGTCGAGCTGCACCTCCACGTCCCGGTCCGGCTGGGCCCCCTCGGCGTCCTCGACGCCCCGGCCCGGGCCCGCGCCGGCCCGGCCCCGCCGGGGACCGGGTCAGAAGACGAGGTCGTCGGGGTCGGCACCGGCCGCGTCGGCCTCGGTGGCGGGGTCGGCCTCCGTCGCGGCCGGGGCGCTGGCGCCGAAGAGGCCGGGCCGCGGCGCCGGCCGCCGGGTCACCTCCGTCTCCTCGGCCGTCAGCTCCGGGGCGTGCGCGAGTTCGTCGAGGACGACGTCGAGCACCCGCACCGCGCCGGCCTTGTCCAGCGGGTCGTTGCCGTTGCCGCACTTGGGCGACTGCACGCACGACGGGCAGCCGGACTCGCACTCGCAGCTGGCCACCGTCGCCCGGGTCGCCTGCAGCCAGTCCCGGAGCACCGCGTACCCGCGCTCGGCGAAGCCGGCGCCACCCGGGTGGCCGTCGTAGACCACGATCGTGGCCGCACCGGTGTCCGGGTGCAGGGCGGTGGAGACCCCGCCGAGGTCCCAGCGGTCGCAGGTGGCCAGCAGCGGCAGCAGCCCGATCGCGGCGTGCTCGGCGGCGTGCAGCGAGCCGGGGAGGGCGGCGTCGTCGACGTCGGCGCGGTCGATCGCCCGCTCGTCCAGCGTCAGCCACACCGCCCGGGTGCGCAGCTGGCGGGGCGGCAGGTCCAGCGGGAACTCGGCGAGCACCTCGCCGGTGCCCAGCCGCCGCCGCTGGTAGGCGACGACCTGGTTGGTGACGTCCACGACGCCGGTGTGCGCGGTGACGGCGCCCAGCGGGCGGGTGCGGTCGGTGGAGACGATCGACAGGTCGACGGTGTCGCGGGCCACCGTCGTCCACTCCGGGCTCTCCGGGTGCACCACGGCGCAGGCGTCCTCGACGTCGAGCTCGTCGACCACGTAGGTCTCGCCGCGGTGCACGTAGAGCGCGCCGGTGTGCACGGTCGCGTGCGAGGCGTCGCCGTCGACGGTGCCCAGCAGCCGGCCGGTCGCGCCCTCGACGATCGACACCGGGGCGGCGCCGCTGCCGCGGATGTCCACGTCCGGCCGGCCCCGTCCGGCCCAGTACCAGCCGGTGGGGCGGGTGCGCAGCAGCCCCTCGGCGACCAGCTCCCCGACCTGAGCCTCGGCCACCTCGCCGCCGAAGTCGGCCAGGTCGGCGTGGGTCAGGGGCAGCTCGGCGGCGGCGCAGCACAACTGCGGCCCCAGGACGTAGGGGTTGGCCGGGTCGGTGACGGTCGCCTCGACGGGCCGCCCGAACACCGCGCGCGGGTGGTGCGCCAGGTAGTGGTCCAGCGGGTCGTCCCGGGCGACGAACACGACGAGCGACTCGCGCTGGGCCCGCCCGGCTCGCCCGGCCTGCTGCCACATCGAGGCCAGGGTGCCCGGGTAGCCGGCGAGCACGACGGCATCGAGCCCGGCGATGTCGATCCCGAGCTCCAGGGCGTTCGTGGTCGCCACGCCCAGCAGGTCGCCGGTCGACAGGGACCGTTCCAGCTCCCGCCGCTCCTCGGGCAGGTAGCCCCCGCGGTAGGAGTCGACCCGGGAGACCAGGTCCGCCCGGCCGCGGGACCGCAGGATCGCGCGCGCCTGCTCGGCGACGGACTCCGCGCCGCGGCGGGAGCGCACGAACGCCAGCGTGCGGGCGTTCTGCTCGACCAGGTCGGCCAGCAGCCCGGCGGCGTCCGCCGCGGCCGAGCGGCGCAGCGGCGCACCGTGCTCGCCGGTCCGCTCGGTCAGCGGCGGCTCCCACAGCGCGAAGGTCGCGCCCGGACGCGGCGAGCCGTCCTCGGTCACCGCCGTCACCGGGGCACCGACCAGCCGGCCGGCGGCCAGCGCGGGGTCCGCCACGGTCGCCGACGCCAGGACGAACACCGGGTCGGCGCCGTAGCGGCGGCAGATCCGCCGCAGCCGGCGCAGCACGTGCCCGACGTGCGAGCCGAACACGCCTCGATAGGCGTGGCACTCGTCCACGACCACGTAGGCCACCCGGCGCAGCGTGCTCGACCACTTCTGGTGGGCCGGGAGCACCCCCCGGTGCAGCATGTCGGGGTTGGTCACGATCCAGCGCGAGTGCCGCCGCACCCACTCGCGCTCCTCCATGGGGGTGTCGCCGTCGTAGGCCGCCGGCCGCACCGAGGGGTCGGCGAGCGCAGCGACGGAGGCCAGCTGGTCCCGGGCGAGGGCCTTGGTGGGGGCGAGGTAGAGCACGCAGGCGCGGGGGTCGTCGGCGAGCGCGGTCAGCGCGGGCAGCTGGTAGGCCAGGGACTTCCCCGACGCCGTCCCGGTGGCGACGACGACGTGGCTGCCGGCCCGGGCCAGCTCGGCCGCCTCGACCTGGTGGCTGAACGGCGCCGGCACCCCGCGCTCGGCCAGCCGGTCGCGCAGCGGCGCCCCGACCCAGTCCGGCCACTCCGCCAGCCGGCTGGGGCGGGCCGGCAGCCGGTGGACGTGGGTCACGGGGTCGTCGTCGGCGTCCGTGCCCGACAGCAGGGCCTCGAGCAGCTCGGTGCCCGGCAGCGAGCCACCGGTCAGGTCGGGCACCGGCTCCGGCGGCACGTCCGCGGATCGCCGGACGGAGCGCAGGGACGTCACCACCCCACTGTCACACCGGCGCGCAAGCCGCTGCCCGGGCCGGCGGGCCGAATGATGCTGAGTGTGAACGGGATCACATCAAACCCTGGCGGCGGGCCCACCTCCTGCGGCACAGTGCGTCCCACGCCGGGCCCTCCCGAGCGAGAGCCCGGGGGCGGCTGGCCGGTGCGCGCCCCGCCTCGCCTCGGAGGAACACATGCCCGACACCGACCTGTCCGGAGGACACCTCGCCCTGGTGGCGATCGCGCTCCTCATCTCCCTCTCCGCCCTCGGCTTCGCCGCCTGGCTGGTCCGTGCGGTCCTGGCCGCAGATCAGGGCACGGCGTCGATGCAGGAGATCGCGAAGGCGATCCAGGAGGGCGCCGGGGCCTACCTGAGACGGCAGTACCGGACGCTCGCGGTGTTCGCCGTCATCGTCTTCGGGTTGCTGCTCCTGCTCCCGGTGGCCGAGGGAGGGCTGGGCACCCGGCTGGGCCGCGCGGCCTTCTTCCTCGTCGGTGCCGGGTTCTCCGCCGCGGTCGGGTTCATCGGGATGACCCTGGCCACCCGCGGCAACGTCCGGGTGGCGGCCGCCGCGGCCGCCGGCGGGCACCGGCCGGCCTTCCGCATCGCGTTCCGCACCGGCGGCGTCTGCGGGATGATCACCGTCGGCCTGGGGCTGTTCGGGGCCTCGCTGGCCCTGCTGCTCTTCCAGGAGACCGCCCCGATCGTGCTGGAGGGCTTCGGCTTCGGCGGGGCGCTGCTGGCGATGTTCATGCGCGTCGGTGGCGGCATCTTCACCAAGGCCGCCGACGTCGGCGCCGACCTCGTCGGCAAGGTCGAGGCCGGCATCCCGGAGGACGACCCGCGCAACGCCGCGACGATCGCGGACAACGTCGGCGACAACGTCGGCGACTGCGCCGGCATGGCCGCGGACCTCTTCGAGTCCTACGCGGTGACGCTGGTGGCCGCGCTGATCCTCGGCCAGATCTTCTTCGGGCCTGTGGGGATGGTGTTCCCGCTGGTGGTGGCTGCGATCGGGGTGATCGCCTCCGTGGTCGGGATCCTGGCGAGCAACCCCAGCAGCAACGACCGGAACTGGATGGCCCCGATCAACCGCGGCTTCTTCCTCTCCGCCGCCGTCTCCCTGGTGCTGGTCGCGGTGGCGGCGTTCACCATCCTGCCGACGATCTCCGACGGTCTGGACATCGCGGTCAGCCCGCAGGTGCTCGGTTTCCTCTCCGTGCTCATCGGCATCGTGCTGGCCGCCGCGATCCAGCAGCTCACCGGCTACTTCACCGAGACCTCCCGCCGGCCCGTCCGTGACGTGACCCGCAGCTCGCTCACCGGCCCGGCCACGGTGATCCTCTCCGGCATCTCCCTGGGCCTGGAGTCGGCCGTCTACGCGGCCCTGCTCATCGGCACCGCCGTCTACGGCGCCTTCCTCATCGGCGGCGCCGCGGCGCTCTACGCGGTCGCGCTGGCCGGCTGCGGGCTGCTCACCACCGCCGGGGTGATCGTTTCGATGGACACCTTCGGCCCGGTGAGCGACAACGCGCAGGGCATCGCGGAGATGTCCGGGGACATCGACGCCGAGGGCGCCCAGGTGCTCACCGACCTGGACGCGGTCGGCAACACCACCAAGGCGATCACCAAGGGCATCGCGATCGCCACCGCCGTGCTGGCGGCCACCGCCCTGTTCGGCTCCTACAACGCCAGCCTCATCGTGGCGCTGGACGAAGCCGGGTCCGGCCTCGGGAACGCACTCACCCTGGTCTCCCCGAACAACGTCGTCGGCGCCGTCGTCGGCGCCGCCGTCGTCTTCCTCTTCTCCGGGCTGGCGATCAACGCGGTGTCCCGTGCCGCCGGCCGGGTCGTGTTCGAGGTGCGCGAGCAGTTCCGCACGCACCCCGGGATCATGGACTACAGCGAGCGCCCCGACTACAGCCGCGTGGTCGACATCTGCACCCGGGACTCGCTGCGGGAACTGACCACCCCCGGCCTGCTCGCCGTCCTGGCGCCGGTCGCGGTCGGCTTCGGACTCGGGTTCGGCCCGCTGGCCGCCTACCTGGTCGGTGCGATCGCCACCGGCACCCTCATGGCGGTGTTCCTGGCCAACTCCGGCGGCGCCTGGGACAACGCCAAGAAGATGGTCGAGGACGGCGCGCACGGCGGGAAGGGCAGCCCGGCGCACGAGGCGACCATCATCGGCGACACCGTCGGCGACCCGTTCAAGGACACCGCCGGTCCGGCCATCAACCCGTTGCTGAAGGTGATGAACCTGGTCGCGCTGCTGATCGCCCCGGCCGTCGTCGGGCTGTCCGTGGGTGAGGACGCCAACACCGCGGCTCGGCTGGCGATCGCGATCGGCGCGACCCTGGTGATCGTGGTGGCCGTCGTGGTCAGCAAGCGGCGGTCCAGCGTCGTGGGCGGCGAGACCGACACCCCGGCCGAGGCGCTCGCCGAGAAGGCGTTCTGACCGGGTTGTGGAGAGCGGCACCGGGTGTGGACGACGCACCCCGGGAGGTGCGCCGAGCTCCCTAGCGTCCCTCCCGCCGGTCCCGTCCGGGGCCGTGGTCCGCCGCCGGGAGGCACGTGTGTCCGATCTGATCGACGTCCACCTCGACGCTCTCGGGGCACTGCTCGGTGAGCTGACCGCGCTCGGCGCAGAGCTCGGGGAGGAGGCGCGGCTGTGCGCCCCGGCGGAGCGGGCGCTGGGGACCGCGCTGGAGGGGGAGGTGGCGGAGTCGGCGGCTGCGACCGGGGCGGCGTGGACCGACCTGGTCACCACGCTGGCCGCACGCACCCTGGCCGTCGCCGCCACGCTGGCGACCGCGCTGGAGTCCTACCGGGCCGTCGACGTCGGCCTGGCCGGGCAGCTCGGTGGCGACGGCGGCGGTGCCGGCGGTGGCCGGGTCCGGGTGCCGCGGTGACGACGACGGCAGTCGTCGCCGGCTGGGACGTCCCGCAGCTGCGGGGAGCGGTGGTCACCCTCGGGGTGCTGACCGACCGGCTGGTGCCCTGGCGGAGCCGGCTGGACGAGCTGGGCCGTCAGCTCGGGGCCGCCGGGTCCTGGTCCGGTCCGGCCGGCACGGCGGCCGCTGCGGCGCTCGTCGAGCTCTCCACGATCACCTCCGGCGTCGGCGGGGCGCTGGCCGCCTCGCTGGCCGACCTGACCGGGCTGTCCGCCGCGGCGGACGAGGCGCAGGAGCTGGCCGCCGAGGCCCTCGCGGTCGCCGCGGCCGGCGGGTTCGCGCTGGACGGCGCCGGCCGGGCGGTCGGGGTCCCCGCCCCACCCCACCCGGCCATGGCACCGGACCAGCTGGCCGACGTGGAGGCCGCCCGGAGCGCCGCGGTGCTCGCCGAGGCCAGAGCCGAGGGGGCTCGTGTCGCGGCAGCTCGGGCGGGAGCGTGCGCCCGAGCCGCCGAGGAGCCGCTGCTCCGGCTCGGTGCGGTCGACGTCCCGGTGCCGGACCGCTTCGCCGACCTGGTGGACCGGTTGCCGCCGGCCCCGGCGCCGCAGGTCCCGGCCACCGCCGGCCCGCGGGGCGCCGCGGCCTGGTGGGCCGGTCTGACGGCGGCCGGGCAGCTGCAGGCGATCGACGGGCAGCCGAGGGCGGTCGGGGCCCTGGACGGTCTGCCCGCCTGGGCCCGCGACCGGGCGAACCGGGCCAACCTGGCCGCGGCGCTGCGGCACCTCCCGCCGGGGTCGGTCGGCCACGACACCGCCGGTGTGGTGCAGCGCACCCTGACCGAGCTGGTGGCCGCCGGCTCCGTGGCGCAGCTGCTGCAGTTCGACCCGGCGACCGGCCTGGTGGCCCTGTCCGTCGGCGACCTGGACACCGCTGCCGCCGTGGGTGTCCTGGTGCCTGGGGTCGAGACCACGGTCGTCGACGACCTGGCCGGGCTGGTCGGTGACGCCCGGGACGTCGCGGCGGCCGCTGCGGTGGCTGCCCCGGGGCTGGCCGTGGCCACGGTCGCCTGGCTGGGCTACCGGACACCCCGGTGGTTCACCTCGGTCTCCGAGCACGCCTCCCAGCGCGGGGGGCGCGACCTGGACCGTGCGCTGGACGGGCTGGCCGCCAGTCGTGCTGCCCGGGCCGCCGGGCCGGCGCCGCGGACGACCGTGCTGGCGCACAGCTACGGGACCGTCGTCACCGGGGAGGCCGCGCGAGCACCGGGCCTCCTGGCCACGGACGCCGTCGTCCTGCTGGGCAGCCCCGGCACGGGCACGGGGACGGCGGAGGGGCTGGAGGCGGCGGAGGTCTACGGCGCCTGGTCGGCGGCCGACCCGATCGCCTGGTCCGGCTGGTACGGAGCCGGCCCGTTCGACACGAGGTTCGGCGACGTCCCCCTGCCGACCGAGCCGACCCAGTGGCACACCCAGTACTACGACCGGGACCGCCCGACCCTGGCCGCCGTCGGCGCGGTCGTGGCCGGCCCGTGGGCGCCGCGATGACCTGCGGTCCGGTGCCGGGAACAGTGAGCGACGTCATCCGTTGGAGGTGGACCAGCCGGGGCGTCCCGGTTCACCGCTGGGCCTCCCGGTCCGGTGGTGGCCTACCGTGGCCTCGCCGAACGGGTACAGCCCGCTCTGCCCCGTGCGCCACCGGGTCCTCCCCGGCGATTGCACCAGCACCCTCGACAGGAGCACCGTGCCGCCCACCAAGACCACGAAGTCAGCCACCAGCACCGGCGACCGCGCGCCGCGCAAGCGTGCCGTCGCGGCCGGAGGCAAGCCCCTGGTCATCGTGGAGTCGCCGACCAAGGCGAACAAGATCGCGGGGTACCTCGGCAGTGACTACGTCGTCGAGGCCAGCGTCGGGCACATCCGTGACCTGCCGCGCAACGCCGCCGACGTGCCCGCCGCGCACAAGGGCGAGTCCTGGGCCCGGCTCGGTGTCGACGTCGACCACGGCTTCGCCCCGCTCTACGTGGTCAGCCCGGACCGGCGGCAGCAGGTGACCCGGTTGAAGCAGTTGGTCAAGGAAGCCAGCGAGATCTACCTCGCCACCGATGAGGACCGCGAGGGCGAGGCCATCGCCTGGCACCTGATCGACACGCTCAAGCCGACCGTGCCCATCCGCCGGATGGTGTTCCACGAGATCACCCGCGAGGCGATCGCCCGCGCCGTGGCGAACCCGCGGGAGCTGGACACCGCGCTGGTCGACGCCCAGGAGACCCGCCGCATCCTCGACCGGCTCTACGGCTACGAGGTCTCCCCGGTGCTGTGGAAGAAGGTGCTCCCCAAGCTGTCGGCCGGCCGGGTGCAGTCGGTCGCCACCCGCATCGTCGTGGAGCGCGAGCGGGCCCGGATGCGGTTCACCGCCGCGGACTACTGGAGCCTCGACGGCGTCTTCGAGGTCGCCGAGCAGCGCACCGCGACCGACGCGGGGGAGCCGACGACCCTGCGGGCCCGGCTGGTGACCGTGGACGACAGCCGGGTCGCCACCGGCCGTGACTTCGACGCCGACACCGGCACCGTGACCAGCGACGTCGTCCACCTGGACGAGGCCGGTGCCCGCGGCCTGGCGGCACGCCTGGAGGGCCGGCCGGTCTCGGTCAGCCGGGTCGACGAGCGGGACTACACCCGCAAGCCCTACGCCCCCTTCATCACCTCCAGCCTGCAGATGGAGGCCGGCCGGAAGCTCGGCTGGTCCTCCGCCCAGGTCATGCGGGTGGCCCAGCGGCTGTACGAGAACGGCCACATCACCTACATGCGGACCGACTCGACCAACCTGTCGAACGAGGCGATCACCGCCGCCCGCCGGCAGGCCGCCGAGCTGTACGGCGACGCCTACGTGCCGGCGGAGCCGCGCCGGTACGACAAGAAGGCCAAGGGCGCCCAGGAGGCGCACGAGGCGATCCGCCCGGCGGGTGACTCCTTCCGCACCCCCGGGCAGCTGGCCGGCCAGCTCGCCCGCGACGAGTTCCGGCTCTACGAGCTGATCTGGCAGCGCACCATCGCCTCCCAGATGGCCAACGCCGTCGGCAAGACGCTGAGCATCCGGCTCGTCGGCAGCTCCAGCACCGGCGAGGTCGTGGAGTTCACAGCCTCCGGGCGGACCATCACCTTCCCGGGCTTCCTGCGGGCCTACGTCGAGGGCAAGGACGAGGGCTCGGGCAACGACGACGCCGAGGCCGACGACAGCGAGCGCCGGCTGCCCCGGGTGGAGCAGGGGCAGCGGCTGGACACCCGTGAGCTGGACCCCAAGGGGCACACCACCAGCCCGCCGGCGCGCTACACCGAGCCGAGCCTCACCGCCCGGCTCCAGGAGCTGGAGATCGGCCGGCCCTCGACGTACGCGTCGATCATGCAGACGATCCAGGACCGCGGGTACGTCTGGAAGAAGGGCTCGGCGCTCGTGCCGTCCTTCGTCGCCTTCGCCGTGGTGAACCTGCTCGAACAGCACTTCGCCCAGCTGGTCGACTACGACTTCACCGCGTCGCTGGAACGCGAGCTCGACGAGATCGCCGCCGGGCAGCTGGGCCGGGTCGACTGGCTCACCGAGTTCTACTTCGGTGGCGAGGGCCGGCACGCCGGTGGCATCGGTGCGTCCGGTGGGCTGAAGTCCGTCGTCGGCCAGCGGCTGGAGGAGATCGACGCACGCGGCGTCAACTCCATCCCGTTGCGGGCGCTGGCGCCCGGCGGTGAGCCGGTGGTCGTGCGGGTCGGCCGGTACGGCCCCTACCTGCAGGCCGGCGGTGAGGACGGCGCGCGGGTGAGCCTCCCCGAGGACGTCGCGCCCGACGAGCTGACGACCGAGCGGGTCACCGAGCTGCTCAACGCCCCCTCCTCGGACCGGGAGCTGGGCACCGACCCGGAGTCCGGCTTCCCGGTGGCGGTGAAGGCGGGCCGCTACGGCCCCTACGTCACCACGGTCGTGCCCGAGGGCAGCAAGGAGGCCTCGCGGACCGCCAGCCTGTTCAAGACGATGACGCCGGAGACGGTCACCCTGGAGCAGGCGCTGCAGCTGCTCACCCTGCCGCGCACCATCGGCAAGGACGCCGAGGGCGCGGAGATCCAGGCGCTCAACGGCCGGTACGGGCCCTACATCAAGAAGGGCACCGACTCGCGCTCGCTGGAGAGCGAGGACGCGCTCTTCACGATCACCCTCGACGAGGCGCTGGCGATCTTCGCGCAGCCCAAGCAGCGGGGCCGGGCCGCGGCCAAGGCGCCGCTCAAGGAGCTGGGTGCGGACCCGGTCAGCCAGGGGCAGGTCACCGTGCGCGAGGGCCGCTTCGGCCCCTACGTCACCGACGGGGAGGTCAACGCCAGCCTGCGCAAGGGCGACGAGGTCGAGACGATCACCCTGGAGCGGGCGGCCGAGCTGCTCGCCGACCGCCGTGAGCGTGCGCCGGTGAAGAAGAAGGCGGCCAAGAAGACCGCTGCCAAGAAGGCACCGGCGAAGAAGGCCACCGCCAAGAAGGCCACCGCGAAGAAGACGACGGCGAAGAAGACGGCCGCCGAGCCAGCGCAGGCGGCCACGGAGGTCGAGGAGCGGGTCCCGGCCGGCAGCTGACGTACCGCCGGGCGGACGGGTCGGAGGGGCGGGTGGAGGGCTGGGAAGAGCGGCGGACGTCGTTCGGTGCGGTCGCGGCCGACTACGCCGCCCTCCGGCCCACCTACCCGCCCGACGTGGTCGGGTTCCTGCTCGGCGACGCCCCGCGCCGGGTGCTGGACCTGGGGGCCGGGACCGGCCTGCTCACCGACCGTCTGGTGGCCGCCGGGCACGAGGTGGTCGCCGTCGACCTGTCCGGGGAGATGCTGGCGCAGCTGCGTGAGCGGCTGCCCCGGGTGCGGGTGGCCACCGGGGGAGCGGAGTCGGTCCCGTTGCCCGACGCCCACGTGGACGCGGTCGTCGCCGGGCAGGCCGCGCACTGGTTCGACGTCGTCCCCGCGACCGCCGAACTGCGCCGGGTGCTCCGGCCGGGTGGGGTGGTCGGCCTGGTCTGGAACACCCGGGACGAGCGGGTGCGGTGGGTGCGCGCCCTCGGTGAGCTGCTCGCCGACGAGGCCCGAGACCACGAGGCCGACCAGACGGTGGTGGCCCGGTTCGCTGCCGAGCTGCCCGCCGAGGTGGCGGTGGCCGACTCCGCCGTCGCGCAGCGGGTGACCCCCGAGCAGGTCGTCGCCGGCATCGGCACCCGCAGCTACGTGGCGATGATGGACGATGCCCGGCGGGCGGAGTTCCTCGGTCAGGTGCGGGAGCTGCTGGCCACCCACCCCGACACCCGGGGAGCCGCGCAGCTCGAGCTGCCGTACACCACCCGGGCGTACCGACTCACCCCCCGCTGATTTCGGCCGCCGGCCCGGTCGGGCGCCTGGCCCGGAGGAGTGGAAATCGACCGGACTCGTCGGTCCCGACCGGTACGGTGACCGAGCCGAGGCCACGACACGGCCACGTCCCGCGGCGCTCCGGTGCCGCCACACCCCGGGGGTCTTCGATCAGCTCCGACCCGACGGACCGCCCGTCCCCGGGCGGCTCGTCCGCTGCGACGCCGGCGGCCGACGGGAGCCGCACGCCGTCCGGCGCCGCGCCCGGCTCGGGTGGCATCGATGACGGCGGTCCCGGAAGGGCACCGGCTGCAGTGCCCCCGGACGGGCTCCCGGCGGCCGGCGCACCCACCCCGGACAGCGCCGGCCTGCCGCTGCTCGAGCCGCAGGACGACGCGCCGGGTGACGACCGGTCCGGTGCGGACGACGAGGAGCACCTCGGCGCCGGAGCGGTCGGTCAGGTCGCGAAGATCCGCGCGGTGCTACGGGTGCGCGACTTCCGCAAGCTGTGGCTGTCCATGTCGCTGTCCAGCTTCGGCGACTGGCTCGGGCTGCTGGCGATCACCGCGACCGCCACCACGCTGGTCGACGGCTACATGGCCAGCAACCTGGCCCTCAGCGGCGTCCTGCTCTTCCGGCTGCTGCCGGCGCTGGTGCTCGGGCCGCTGGCCGGGGTCTTCGCCGACCGGTTCGACCGACGCAAGACGATGGTGCTCACCGACCTCTTCCGGTTCGGCCTCTTCGCCTCCATCCCGCTGGTCGACAACCTGATCTGGCTGTTCATCGCGCAGTTCCTCATCGAGGTGGTCAGCCTCTTCTGGACCCCGGCCAAGGACGCCGCCGTCCCGAACATGCTCCGCAAGGACCAGTTGGAGCCGGCCAACCAGCTGTCCCTGATCACCACCTACGGGATCACCCCGGTGCTCGCCGGTGGCGTCTACGCGGTGCTCAACACCTCCGGGGGCCGGCTGAGCCAGCTGCTCCCCGGGCTCGACCAGATCGCCCTCGCGCTCTACCTGAACGCGCTGACCTTCCTGGTCGCGGCCGTCGTCATCTGGAACCTGCCCTCGATCAGCGGTCGCCGGGCCGCCCGGCCCGAGGCGCCGCAGGAGAGCTTCCTCGGCTCGCTCAAGGCGGGCTTCTCCTTCGCCGGGCACACCCGTCTGGTCCGCGGGCTGATCCTCGGGATCACCGGGGCCTTCGCCGCTGCCGGCGCGATCATCGCGACCGGGCAGTTCTACGTGAACGACCTCGGTGGGGGGCAGGCGGCCTACGGGCTGCTGTTCGGGGCGGTCTTCGTCGGCCTCGGCCTGGGCATCGGCCTGGGCCCCAGCATCGCCCACGACCTGGCCCGCGAGCGCATCTTCGGGGTGGCCATCGTCGGCGCCGGGGTCGCCGTGCTGTTCATGTCGTGGATCGCCACGTTGTGGGTGGCGCTGCTGCTGGTCGTGCTGATGGGCTTCTTCGCCGGCATCGCCTACCTGGCCGGCTTCACCCTGCTCGGCACGGAGGTCGACGACGCGATCCGCGGCCGCACGTTCGCCATCGTCCAGTCCCTCGTCCGCGCCTCGCTCATCCTCTCCCTCGCGACGGTGCCGATCGGCGTGGGCGTGATCGGCCAGAACCAGGTCGACGTCGGCGTCCTGACGCTGGCGGTCACCGGGGAGCGGGTCATGCTGTTCGTCGCCGGCCTGCTGGCCGTCGGCGTCGGCGTGGTCGCCTACCGGCAGATGGACGACGGCCGCCCGGTGCCGCTGCTGGCCGACGTCGTCACCGCGCTGCGCCGGGACACCACCGCGCGGCGACGGCTGGCCGGAGGCGGGGTGTTCATCGCCTTCGAGGGCGGCGAGGGGGCGGGCAAGTCGACGCAGGTGCGCCGCCTGCAGGAGTGGCTGACCGGGGAGGGGCTGGTCGCCCGGACCACCCGCGAACCGGGCGGGACGGCGCTGGGCGGGAAGGTCCGGACGCTGCTGCTGGACCCGGCCAGCGCCGGGCTGTCGCCGCGGGCCGAGGCGCTCATGTACGCCGCCGACCGCGCGCAGCACGTGCACGACGTCCTCCGTCCGGCACTGGACGCCGGAGAGGTGGTGATCACCGACCGGTTCGTGGACAGCTCGCTGGCCTACCAGGGCGCCGGCCGCACGATCCCGATGGACGACGTCCGCTCGATCTCCCGCTGGGCCACCCAGGGGCTGCGTCCGGACCTCACCCTGCTCCTGGACCTGCCGCCCGAGGTCGGCCTGGCCCGGGCCCGGGGGCGGGCCGCGGCAGACCGGCTGGAGTCGGAGTCGCTGGACTTCCACCAGCGGGTCCGCCGGACGTTCCTCGCCCTGGCCGAGGCCGAGCCCGACCGCTACCTGGTGCTCGACGCCCGCCGGTCGCCGGAGGAGATCGCCGCCGCCATCCGCACTCGGGTGAGCGTGCTGCTGGAGGGCCTGCCGCTGCAGCAGCTCCCGGCCGACGTGTCGGTGCCGCACAGCCGCCGCGGCAGCGACCACGTCCAGACGGGGCCGACGCCTCAGTTGCACCCATGAGCCAGAGTGGAGCCGTGACGACGGCGACCGCCCTGCCCGCCCCTGGCGTGTGGGCCGACGTGGTGGGGCAGCCGGCCGTGGTGGCCGAGCTGCAGGCCGCGGTGGCCCAGCCGGCGGCGATGACGCACGCCTGGCTGTTCACCGGGCCGCCCGGCTCCGGCCGGTCGGTGGCCGCCCGCGCCTTCGCTGCCGCGCTGCAGTGCCCGGCCGGTGGGGACGGCACCTGCCACGCCTGCCGGACCGTGCTGGCCGGCAGCCACGCCGACGTGCACCGGGTGGTGCCCGAGGGGCTGTCCATCGGGGTCGCCGAGGTGCGGCAGATCGTCCGCACCGCGGGCCGCGCGCCCTCGCAGGGGCGCTGGCAGATCGTGGTCGTCGAGGACGCCGACCGGATGACCGAGCAGGCCTCCAACACGGTGCTCAAGATGCTGGAGGAGCCGCCGCCGCGGACGGTCTTCCTGCTCTGCGCGCCCTCGCTGCACCCCGACGACGTGCCGGTCACCATCCGCTCCCGCTGCCGGGTGGTGGCCCTGCGCACCCCGCGGATCGAGGCGGTCACCGAGGTGCTGGTCCGCCGGGACGGCATCGACCCGGCGCTGGCCGCCTGGTCCGCGGCGGCCGCCGGCGGGCACGTCGGCCGGGCCCGGCACCTCGCCCGGGACGAGTCGGCCCGGCTGGCCCGCAAGGCGGTGCTGGACATCCCGCTGTCGCTGGTCTCGCTGGCGGCCTGCCTGCACGCCGCCGACGACCTGGTCGGGACGGCCAAGGACGAGTCGGACAAGACCGTCGCCGAGGTCGACGCGGTCGAGACCGACGCCGTCAAGGCCAGCCTGGGTGTGGGCGCGCGCGGGCCGGGGGTCGCCGCCGCCAGTCGCGGGGCCGGTCAGCTCAAGGAGCTGGAGACGCGGCAGAAGCGGCGGGCCACCCGGATCGGCCGGGACTCCCTGGACCGGGCGCTGGTCGACCTGGCGGCGCTCTACCGGGACGCGCTGGTGATCAGCTCGATGGGCGGCCCGGCCGGGGAGCTGACGCTGCCGCTCGCCCACCCCGACCGTCGGGCGGACGCCGTCGAGCTGGCCCGCCGGATCGGCGCCGAGGGCGCGCTGCGCCGGATCGACGCCGTGTTGGCCGCGCGCACCGCACTGGAGCAGAACGTGAAGCCGCAGATCGCCGTGGAGGCGCTGACGGTCGCCCTGCGGCTGCCGGCCTGAGCCGCTTCCTCGAGCGCGTCGCCACACCGCGGGGGCGTCGCAGGACGGGCGCGGCGGTGCCGTAAGCTCACTCGCGCAGTCCGCCGCCTTAGCTCAGTCGGTAGAGCATCTCACTCGTAATGAGAAGGTCGTCGGTTCGATTCCGACAGGCGGCTCTCCTTCCTCCGTCTCCCCGCCTCGGTCGGCGCACGTGTCGTGCGCCGCTGCGGGACACCACCGTCACCCGCCGTCCGGCGGATGTGGAACGGCGGCGCACCCGGGTGGGTGCGCCGCCGTCTGGTCGGTGCGTGTTCGGCGAGGTCCGCCGCTGGGGTCAGTGCTGCCGGGGGGTGTCGATGGCGCGCTGCCGGGAGGCCTCGATCTCGGCCTCGGCCTCGGCGCGCCCGACCCACTCGGCGCCCTCGACCGACTTGCCCGGCTCGAGGTCCTTGTAGGTCTCGAAGAAGTGCTGGATCTCCAGCCGGTCGAACTCCGAGACGTCGTTGATGTCCTGCAGGTGGGCCATCCGGGGGTCGGTCGCCGGGACGGTGAGGACCTTGTCGTCCCCGCCGGCCTCGTCGGTCATCCGGAACATGCCGATGGCCCGGCAGGTGATGAGGCACCCGGGGAACGTCGGCTCCTCGAGCAGGACCAGGGCATCGAGTGGGTCACCGTCCATTCCGAGCGTCTCCTCGATGTACCCGTAGTCGGCGGGGTACCGGGTCGAGGTGAACAGCATCCGGTCCAGGCGGATGCGTCCGGTGGCGTGGTCCAGCTCGTACTTGTTCCGCTGGCCCTTGGGGATCTCTACCGTCACGTCGAACTGCACGCCGATAGTGTGGCGTACGACCATCCGTCCCGTCGGCGGAGGTCACTCCAGGGGGTGGGGGAGATCTCGTCGAGTCCGGGTCCGGAGCAGCCGGGGGTGCCTGAGGGCAGCCCCGAGGTGTCGCCCTCGGCGGCTGACGGCGGCGACGGGACGACGCCCGATCCGTCCGCCCTGGCCGACGCAGCGCCCGCCCCGCGCACCCCGGACGACCCCGCAGGTGTGGCCGCGGGATCCACGGGGCCGGTGGGGGAGCCGAGCGCGGAACCGGCCGAGCAGGAACACCAGGAGGCCACGGCCCCGGTCGAGCAGGCCGCCGAGCCGTCGGCGCCGGAGGGGGTCATCGAGGAGCCGCTCCCGGAGACGACCGGCGGGGCAGCCGAGGCGCGCCGCGCCGCCGCGGAGCAGGCAGCCGCCGACCTGGCTGCGGTGAAGAGGTGGGCGGCCGAGCGGGCTGCCGCCGAACGGGCAGCGGCCGAGGAGGCCGAGCGGGCTGCGGCCGCCCAGGCCGAGCTCGACGAGGCCGACGTCGAGCGTGCCCGGGCCGAGCAGGCTGCCGCCGACCTCGCCGCGGTCCGGGAGTGGGCGGCCCAGCAGGCCGCCGCGGCGCGGGCCGCCGAGGAACAGGCGGCCGCCGAACGGGCCGCGGCCGATCAGGCAGAGGCGGCCCGCGTCGAGGCCGAGCGCGCGGCGGTCGCGCGGGCGGAGGCCGACCGCGTGGCGACCGAGCAGGTCGAGGCGGACCGACTGGCGACAGAACGAGCGGCCGCGGACGAGGCCGACGGGCAGCGGGCCGCCGCCGCCGCGGCGATGGCCGCCGAGCGCGCAGCCATCGAGCAGGAGACGGCCGAGCGGGCCGCGACCGCGCGCGCCGCCGCCGAACGTGCCGCGGCCGAGGATGCCGAAGCCGAGCGCAGGGCGGTGGCCGAACGGACTGCGGCAGCCGAGCGCGCAGCAGCCGACCGCGCGGCAGCCGAACGCGCCGACCGGGCACGGGCGCAGGCCGAGCGGGTGGCGAGTCGCCAGGCGGTCGCGGAACACGCTGCCCCTGCCCCTGCCCCTGCCCCTGCCCCTGCCCCTGCCCCTGCCGCGGCGAGTGCGACCGCGGCCACCTCCGGCTCGCGGCGGGCGGGCTCCAGCACCGGGGGCGGCGGCCGGCGGACGAAGGTCCTGGTCGCCGCCGTCCTCGCCCTCGTCCTGGTCGCGGCCGGGGTGGTGCTGGCCCTGGACCTGACCGGCGGCGACTCCGCCGTGGCCGTGGACGCCGAGCAGGTGCCCGACGCCGTCCTGCCCGACCTCACGGAGCCCGGCCCGGTGCTCACCCCGCTCTCCGCCGAGGCGCCGGTGCCCGACCCGGCGGCGCTCGCGGCCGTGCTGAACCCGTTGCTCGCCTCCCCGGCGTTCGGCAGCGGCCTGTCCGCGCAGGTCGTCGACGTGGCCACCGGGCAGGTGCTCTTCGAGCAGGACGCGGCCGACCCCGGCACGCCGGCCTCCACCGCGAAGCTGCTCACCGCCCTCGCCGCGCTCACCACCCTGGAGCCCGCCGGCACCCTGACCACGACCGTGGTGGCCGGCAGCGCCCCGGGGGAGGTCGTCCTGGTCGGCGGGGGCGACCCGACCCTGTCGACGACCGCACCGTCGGTCGACTACCCGGGCGCGGCCACCGTCGCCGACCTGGCCGC
Source organism: Modestobacter sp. VKM Ac-2984 (assembly GCF_026967985.1). GTDB lineage: Bacteria > Actinomycetota > Actinomycetes > Mycobacteriales > Geodermatophilaceae > Modestobacter. Next base: position 238,913 of record NZ_JAPVBJ010000007.1, read on the forward strand.
CCAGGTCCAGCAGGCGCTCGGTGGTCAGCCGGTGACCAGCGTCGTCGTCGACAACTCGTTGTTCAGCGGCCCGCTCACCGCCCAGGGCTGGGGTGCTGATGACGCACCCTCGACCTACGCCGCCCCGGTGACCGCCACCGCCGTCGACGGCGCCCGGCAGGTCCCCGGCCGCACCCCCCGCAGTGGGTCGCCGGGCACCGACGCCGGTGCCGCCCTGGCCGCGGCGCTGGGCGCCCCGGACGCAGCCGTCAGTCTGGGTGCCGCACCGGCCGGCGCACGCACGCTGGGCAGCGTCGAGTCAGCGCCGGTCGCCCGGCTGGTCGAGCAGTCGCTCACCGCGTCGGACAACCTGCTGGCCGAGTCGCTGGCCCGGCACGTGGCCATCGCCCGGGGGCTGCCGGCCACCTTCGAGGGGGCCGCGCAGGCGATCGGTGCCGCGCTGACCGACGCCGGGCTGGACACCACCGGGCTGGCCCTGTCCGACGCCAGCGGCCTGTCCCGCGACGACCGGGTGCCCGCCCAGCTCCTGGTCGACGTCGTCCAGGTCGCCGCCGACGGCAGCGTCCCCGACGCCGACGTGCTGCTCTCCGGCCTCCCGGTCGCCGGGTACGACGGCACCCTGATCGACCGGGCCGCCGACGGCCCGGGCAGCCCCGGCGCGGTGCGGGCCAAGACCGGCACGCTGCTGGGCGTCAACGACCTGGCGGGCACGGTGCAGACCGCCGACGGCCGGCTGCTGGCCTTCGCCGTCCTGGCCGACGGCGCCACCGGGAGCCTGGAGGCGACCGAGACCGCGCTGGACGTCGTGGCGGCCGCGCTGGCCGGCTGCGGCTGCCGCTGACGGCGGCCGGCCGCAGGGTGCCGCCGGGTACGGTGAGGCGATGAGCCGCTCCTCGTCCCTGGTCGACTGGGACCTCGCCGGCCGCACCGCCCGTCGCCTGGTCGGGGCCGGCCCGGAGACCTCCCGGGAGGAGGCCGCGGCCGTCGTCGCGGAGCTGCACCGCGCGGCCGCGACCGCCGTCGCGCACGTCGAGGCGCTCACCGGGCTGCGCCCCGTCCCCGGCGGCCCGGAGCCCACCGTGGCGGTCGTCGACCGGCCCGGCTGGATCGACTCGAACACCACGGGCATGGCCGCCCTGCTCGACCCGCTGGCCGACGGGCTGCAGGCGGCGTCGGGCTCGACGCCGGGGCCGCTGGCCACCGCGATCGGCTCCCGGGCGACCGGAGTGCAGGCCGGTGGCGTGCTGGCCTTCCTCTGCACCCGCGTGCTGGGCCAGTACGAGGTCTTCGGCAGCGGCGGCCGCCTGCTGCTGGTGGCGCCCAACATCGTCGAGACCGAGCGCCGGCTCGGCGTCGACCCCACGGACTTCCGGCTGTGGGTCTGTCTGCACGAGGTCACCCACCAGCTGCAGTTCACCGCCGTGCCGTGGCTCCGCGGCCACCTGGAGGCGCAGATCGCGTCCTTCGCCGAGGCGACGGACCTGACCCCGGACGTGCTGCGCGAGCGGCTCACCGACGTGCTGCGCAGCCTCACCGACGTCGTCCGCGGCCCCGGTGCAGACGACGACGCGCCGCAGGGGCTGATGGCGCTCATCCGGGACCCCGAGCAGCGCGCCGTGCTGGACCGGGTCACCGCGGTGATGAGCCTGCTCGAGGGGCACGCCGAGTACGTGATGGACGGCGTCGGGCCGGACGTCGTCCCGTCCGTGCGCACCCTGCGCAAGCGCTTCGCCCAGCGCCGCAAGGGCCGCGGCCCCATCGACCGGGTGCTCCGCCGCCTGCTCGGCCTGGAGCAGAAGATGCAGCAGTACGCCGATGGCCGGGTGTTCGTGGCCGGGGTCGTCGAGCTGGTCGGCATGGACGGGTTCAACCAGGTCTGGGCCGGCCCGGAGAACCTGCCGTACAAGGACGAGCTGACCGAGCCCGCGCGCTGGGTGAAGCGGGTGCTGGAGACCCGGCCGGCCTTCCCGGCCTGAGCCGGCGCGCCCCGACACCCCCGATGGTCGGACCCGACCCCGCCGTCGCGGCGCTGCGCAGCGCGGTGCGCCCGGGGCTGCGGGCGGGCACGGGCCCGGTGCTCGCCGCCTGCAGCGGGGGAGCGGACTCCGTGGCGCTGGCCGCCGCGCTGGCCTTCGAGGCGCCCCGCGCCGGCCGCCCGGTCGGCGGGGTCACCGTGGACCACGGGCTGCAGCCAGGGTCGGCCGAGCAGGCCGACCGCACCGCCGGCCTGCTCCGCGCCCTCGGGCTCTCCCCGGTGCTGGTGCTGCGGGTCGACGTCGGTGCCGAGGGCGGGCCCGAGGGCGCGGCCCGGGCGGCCCGCGCGGCGGCGCTGGCCGGGGCGGCGGACGAGCACGGGGCGGCGGTCGCGCTGGGCCACACCCTGGACGACCAGGCCGAGACCGTCCTGCTCGGGCTGGCCCGCGGCTCCGGACCGCGCTCGGTCGCCGGCATGGTCGAGCACCGCCTGCCGTTCTGGCGCCCGCTGCTCGACGTCCGGCGGGCGACCACCCGGGCCGCCTGCGCGGCGCAGCAGCTGCCGGTGTGGGACGACCCCTGGAACAGCGACCCCGCCTACACCCGCGTCCGCCTGCGCGCCGAGGTGCTGCCGCTGCTGGAGGAGGTGCTCGGCGGGGGTGTCGCGGCTGCCCTCGGCCGGACCGCGGCGATGGTGCGGGAGGACCTGGACACCCTGGACGCGCTGGCCGAGGTCGAGCTGGCGGCGCTGGCCGGCCCGGACGGCGACCTGCCCGCCGCCCCGCTGGCCGAGCTGCCCCCGGCCCTGCGACGCCGGGTGCTGCGCGGCTGGCTCCGTCGCGCCCGGGTGCCCGACCTGCAGGGCGTGCACCTGTCGGCGGTCGACGCGCTCCTCACCCGGTGGAGGGGTCAGGGGCGGGTGGACCTCCCCGGTGGTGCGGGAGTGCTCCGTGCGTCTGGCAGGCTGACCGTGCAGCCCGGCGGTCCCCCCGGTCGCGGGACCGGTCCGCGCCCGGCTGCACCAGATGTCGTCCCCCCAGAGGAGCCCAGACCGTCGTGAGCGAGCCCGCCATCCCCGCAGCCGGCCCGTTGGGCCCGGACCACGGCTACGGCCCGGACATCGACCACGTGCTGCTGTCCGAGGAGCAGATCCAGGGCAAGATCGCGGAGCTGGCCGCGCAGATCGCCCACGACTACGCCGGCCGCGAGGTGCTGCTGGTCGGCGTCCTCAAGGGCGCGGTGCTGTTCATGTCCGACTTCGCCCGGGCGCTGCAGCTGCCGACCCAGATGGAGTTCATGGCGGTCTCCTCCTACGGCAGCGCCACCAGCTCCTCCGGCGTGGTGCGGATCCTGAAGGACCTGGACCGAGACATCGCCGACAAGCACGTGCTGGTGCTCGAGGACATCATCGACTCCGGGCTCACCCTGTCCTGGCTGCTGAAGAACCTGGGCAGCCGGCGACCGGCGTCCCTGGAGGTCTGCACGCTGCTGCGCAAGCCGGACGCGGTGAAGGTCGACGTCCCGGTGCGCTACATCGGCTTCGACATCCCGAACGAGTTCGTCGTCGGCTACGGGCTGGACTACGCCGAGCGGTACCGCGACCTGCCCTACATCGCCACGCTCAAGCCCGAGGTCTACTCGAGCTGACGGCGGGCCCGCTGCCCCCACCGCACGCGGCCCCGCGGCGGGGCCCGGCAGCGGGCCGCATCCAGCTCCCCGTCAGCTCGCGACCAGCAGGGACACAGGTCCTGCGGTGTACCTTTGTCCCAACGACGTCGCCCCGCGGCGGGGCGTCCCCCAGGGTCGCGGGCGGCGTCCAGCGACGATCAGGAGGGTCGACGGGCAAGCCGGGTCCACCCCGGCGCCCGGCCACGGTGTATGGAACGAAAGAAGATCTTCCGGAGCGTCTGGTTCTGGATCGCCATCGTCGTCCTGCTGGCCTTCGTCGGCTCCAGCTTCTTCCGCGGTGACCCCGAGTACCAGGAGGTCTCGACCTCCACGGCGCTCGCGCAGTTCGCCGAGGACAACGTCGACTCGGCCACCATCAACGACCGCGAGCAGACGGTCGACCTCGACCTGATCGAGCCGGTGGAGGGCAGTGACCAGGTCACCGCGTTCTACCCGGTCGGCGCCGAGGAGGACGTCTTCGACCTGGTCAGCGGCCTGGGCGAGGGTGAGGGCGTCGACTTCGACACCAACGTCTCCCAGGACAACCTGCTGGTCAGCATCCTGGTCAGCTTCCTGCCCTTCGTGCTCCTCCTGCTGCTGCTCTTCTGGCTGTTCAGCTCCATGCAGGGTGGCGGCCGGGGCGTGATGGCCTTCGGGAAGTCCAAGGCCAAGATCGTCAGCAAGGACACCCCGAAGACGACGTTCGGTGACGTGGCGGGCGCCGACGAGGCGATCCAGGAGCTCCACGAGATCAAGGACTTCCTGCAGAACCCGGTCAAGTACCAGGCGATCGGCGCGAAGATCCCCAAGGGCGTGCTGCTGTTCGGCCCGCCCGGCACCGGCAAGACGCTGCTGGCCCGTGCCGTCGCCGGTGAGGCAGGAGTGCCGTTCTACTCGATCTCCGGCTCCGACTTCGTGGAGATGTTCGTCGGTGTGGGTGCCAGCCGGGTCCGCGACCTGTTCACCCAGGCCAAGGAGAACGCCCCGGCGATCATCTTCATCGACGAGATCGACGCCGTCGGCCGGCAGCGCGGCGCCGGCATGGGCGGCGGGCACGACGAGCGCGAGCAGACGCTCAACCAGATGCTCGTCGAGATGGACGGCTTCGACGTCAAGGGCGGCGTCATCATGATCGCCGCGACCAACCGGCCCGACGTCCTGGACCCCGCGCTGCTGCGCCCGGGCCGGTTCGACCGGCAGATCCCGGTCGACCGACCCGACCTGCTGGGCCGGACGGCGGTGCTCAAGGTGCACGCCACCGGCAAGCCGCTGGCCGATGACGTCGACCTGGAGACGGTGGCCCGGCGCACGCCCGGCTTCACCGGCGCCGACCTGGCCAACGTGCTCAACGAGGCCGCGCTGCTCACCGCCCGCCAGGACGAAACGGTCATCACCGACGCCACCCTCGAGGAGGCGATCGACCGGGTGCTGGCCGGCCCGGAGCGCAAGACCCGGGCGATGAGCGAGAAGGAGAAGAAGGTCACCGCGTACCACGAGGGCGGTCACGCCCTGGTGGCGCACGCGCTCCCGAACACCGACCCGGTGCACAAGGTGACGATCCTGCCGCGCGGCCGCTCGCTGGGGCACACGCTCGTGCTGCCCACCGAGGACCGGTACACCCAGACACGTTCGGAGATGATCGACACCCTCGCCTACGCACTGGGCGGACGGGCGGCCGAGGAGCTGGTCTTCCACGAGCCGACCACCGGCGCCGGCAACGACATCGAGAAGGCCACCTCGCTGGCCAAGTCGATGGTGACCCAGTACGGGATGAGCGCGAAGCTCGGTGCCGTCAAGTACGGCAGCACCGACTCCGAGCCGTTCCTCGGCCGGGACATGGGCTCGCGGTCGGACTACTCCGACGCCGTCGCCGCCGACATCGACGGCGAGGTGCGCGCGCTGATCGAGGCCGCGCACGACGAGGCCTGGGAGATCCTGGTCGAGTACCGGGACGTCCTGGACCGGCTGGTGCTGGAGCTCCTGGAGCGGGAGACCCTCTCCCGGGAGGACATGGACCGGATCTGCACCGGGGTGGTCAAGCGCCCGTCGATGGCGCCGTACAACGGCTTCGGCAAGCGCACCCCCTCGGAGCGTCCGCCGGTGCTGACCCCGGCGGAGGTGGCCGCCGCGAACGGTGGGTCGCACGCGTCGACCAACGGCGAGCCGAAGCTGCCGGTCGGCGACGTCGGCGCCCCGGTCCAGGGCCGGTGAGCGACGCGGTCGGGGGCGTGGCCCCCGGCGGCGTGGCACCGAACGGAGCCGCAGCCGGTGGCGCGGTGCCCCCCGGGGACGACGGGCACGGCATCGTCCAGCGTGCACCGGTGGACGGCGTCGGCCTGGACCCCCGGACCGGCGACCCGGTGGCCGACCTGCCCGACGGGCGGGTCGACACGGCCCGGATCGAGGCCGCCGTCCGAGAGATCCTGATCGCGATCGGGGAGGACCCGGACCGGTCCGGTCTGGTGGACACGCCGGCGCGGGTGGCGCGGGCCTACGGAGAGACGTTCGCCGGCCTGGCCCAGGACCCCTTCGACGTCCTGGCGACGACGTTCGACGAGGACCACGACGAGCTCGTGCTGGTCAAGGACATCCCGATGTACTCGACCTGCGAGCACCACCTGGTGCCGTTCCACGGGCGGGCGCACGTCGGCTACATCCCCGGCAGCGACGGACGGGTCACCGGGCTGTCCAAGCTCGCCCGGCTGGTCGAGGTGTACGCCCGGCGGCCGCAGGTGCAGGAGCGGATGACCCGGCAGATCGCCGACTCGCTGTTCGAGGTGCTCAAGCCCCAGGGCGTGATCGTGGTCGTGGAGGCCGAGCACCTCTGCATGGCGATGCGCGGCGTTCGCAAGCCCGGCTCGTCCACGATCACCTCTGCGGTCCGCGGCATCTTCCGGGAGAACCCGGCGACCCGCAGCGAGGCGATGAGCCTCATCCTGCAGCGGTGACCGCGCAGTGAGCGCCGTGCTCCTGCCCCGCCCGGGCCGGTGCCTGGTGATGGGCGTCCTGAACGTCACGCCGGACTCCTTCTCCGACGGCGGGTGCTACGCCGACGCCGGCGCCGCGATCGCCCACGGGCTCCAGATGCACGCCGCCGGCGCGGACTACGTCGACGTCGGTGGGGAGTCGACCCGGCCGGGCGCCGACCGGGTCGACGCGGCCGAGGAGTGCCGGCGGGTCGTGCCGGTGGTCCGGGAGCTGGCCGCCGCGGGCGTGCGGGTCAGCGTGGACACCACCCGCGCCGAGGTCGCCGTCGCCGCCCTGGCGGCCGGCGCGGTGCTGGTCAACGACGTCAGCGGCGGTCTGGCCGACGAGGGCATGGCCCGGTTGGTGGCCGAGGCCGGGGTGCCCTGGGTGCTGATGCACTGGCGCGGGCACAGCCGGGAGATGTACGCGGCGGCGCGCTACGGCGACGTGGTCACCGAGGTCGGCGCGGAGCTGACCGCCCGGGTCGAGGACGTCGTCGCCGCCGGCGTCGACCCCGCCCAGCTGGTGCTGGACCCGGGGCTGGGGTTCGCCAAGAACGCCGAGCACAACTGGGCGTTGCTGGCGGGGCTGGACCGGCTGGTCGCGCTCGGGCTGCCGGTGCTGGTCGGGGCCTCGCGCAAGACGTTCCTGGGCCGGCTGCTGGCCGGTCCCGGAGGCGAGCTCCGTCCGGTCGAGGGCCGGGAGGCGGCGACCGTGGCGATCTCGGTGCTGGCCGCGCAGGCCGGTGCCTGGGGTGTGCGGGTGCACGACCCCGTGCAGTCGCTGGACGCGATCGCCACCCTGGCCGCCGTGCGGGCGGCCCCCAGCACAGGAGGAACCCGTGGCTGACCGGACGCCGGACCGCATCACGGTGCACGGCCTGACCGGGCACGGCTTCCACGGCGTGTACCCGGCCGAGCGGGAGAACGGCCAGACCTTCCGGGTCGACGCGGTGCTCGAGCTGGACACCGCCCCGGCGGCCGCGGACGACGACCTGACCAAGACCGTCCACTACGGCGAGCTGGCCCAGCAGTTGCACGCCGTGCTGGTCGGCGAGCCGGTGGACCTGCTGGAGACGCTGGCCCAGCGGCTGGCCGACGTGTGCCTGGCGTACCCGGTGGTGGACGCGGTGGAGATCACCGTGCACAAGCCGGAGGTCGACCTGGGCGTGCCGGCCCACGACGTCACGGTCGCGATCCGGCGCGCGCGCTGATGAGCCGGGCCGTCCTCTCCCTCGGCGGGAACCTCGGCGACCGGGCCGGCACCCTGCGGCAGGCACTGGTCACGCTGAAGGAGCACGGCCTGGTGGCCCGGTCGACGCTGTACGAGACGCCCCCGTGGGGGCCGGTCGAGCAGCCGCCCTACCTGAACGCGGTCGCCGTCGTCCGGGGTGAGCGGGACGCCGCCGGCTGGCTCGCCCTCGCCCACCAGCTCGAGCAGGCTGCCGGTCGCACCCGGGACGTCCGCTGGGGAGCCCGCACCCTGGACGTCGACGTCGTCACCGTCACCGCGGACGACGGGACGCCGGTGGTCTCGGCCGACCCGGCGCTGACCCTGCCGCACCCCCGGGCCGCGGAGCGGGCGTTCGTGCTCGTCCCGTGGCTGGCGCTGGACCCCGCGGCGACCCTGCCCGGGCACGGTCGGGTGGCCGACCTGGTGGCGGCGCTCGCGGCCGACGAGGTGGCCGCGGTCGTCCGCTGGGAGCAGCTGGCGTGACCTCCGTCCGCCGCCGGGACCTGGTGGCCCTCGCGGTCGGCCTGGCGTTGGCCAGCTGGCTGTTGGTCCGCGCCGGTTACGGCTCGCTGCCGCAGCTGCAGTGGTGGCTGCCGGTGCCGCTGGGCGTGCTCGCGGTCGCCGAGCTGCTCGGCGCCCGGGCGCTGGCGGCCCGGCTGTCCGCGCAGCGGGACCGCCGCCCGTCGCCGGGCCGGACACCGGGCGCCACCCGGCCGGTCGAGCCGATGCTGGTGGCCCGGGTGGCGGTGCTCGCCCAGGCCAGCGCCTACGTCGGCGCAGTGCTCACCGGCTGCTGGGCGGGGCTGCTGCTGCACACGGTGCCGCAGCTGGGCCGGCTGTCCGCGGCCACCGCCGACACCGTCACCGGCATCCTCGGCGTCGTCTTCGCCGCCGGGCTCACCGGTGCGGCGCTGTGGCTGGAGCACGTCTGCAAGATCCCGCCCGACGAGGACGACGCCGCCCCCACCGCCCGCGCCTGAGGCGGTCCGGACGGGCGGGAGGTCTCCCGCCCGTCCGGACCGCCGGCGGGTCAGGGCTGCTCGGCCAGGTCGGCGATCGAGGTGAGGCCGTACTCCTCGGCGGTCTCCCTGGTCACGACGATGGCGTCCTTGTCCTGGGCCTCCGACTGCTCGAGCACGGTCAGGTTCTCCGGCAGGGCCTCGGGGAGGGCGGCGTAGACCTCCTCGGAGCTGACCGCGGTCGCCTCCTCGTCGAAGTACTCCAGCAGCACGCCGGTGTACTCCGGGATCAGGTCGATCGACCCGTCCTGCAGGGCGGGCATGTAGACCTCCCGGCTGCCGATGTTGAGCTGGGTCTCGACCGTCGCGCCCTGGGCCTGCAGCGCCTGCGCGTAGATGTTGGCCAGGGTGATGTTCTCCGGGAAGTTGGCCGACCCGATGGTGAGGTCCGTCCCGGCGGCCTGGGTGCCCGTCGCGTCCAGCCCCTGCTCGGCCAGCCACTGCCCGGCGACCGCGGCCGGGTCCTGCCGGTCGATGATCACCTGCTCGTTGAGCGCGATGAGGTCCTCGGTGGTGAGCTCCGCGGACACCGCGTTCAGCACGGCGGTGACGCCCTCGGTGGCCTCCTCGGTGCTGATCAGCGGGACCACGTTCTGCGCGGCGAACAGGTTCTCCGGGTCCTCGAGGACCACCCAGTCGTTGGCCGCGATGTTCGGGTCGGTGGTGAAGACGTCGGCTGCGTCGATCTGGCCGTTGGCCAGCGCGTTGATGGTGAGGGGGCCGCCGGCGTCCAGGCTGCGGAACTCACCGAAGGTCACTCCGTAGACCTCCTCCAGGCCGGGGACGCCGTCGGGCCGGGTCTGGAACTCCGGCGGCCCCCCGAGGACCAGGTCGGCGGCGATGGTGTCGCCGCCCCCGGCGGGGGTGCTGGCGCTCCCTCCCGCGCTGCTGCTGCCGGACTCTCCGCACGCGGTCAGCGCGGTGAGCAGGGCGGTCCCGCCGGTCAGCGCCGTGGCGATCCTGCGGTTCATGGGGTCTCTCCTGGGGTCAGCCGCGGCGCGGCGCGCCGGGTCACTGGGTGCCGGGTGGCGGGTGCCACCCGCGGAACGGGACCGGGTCACCCCGAGGGGTGGTCGCCGGAGGGGGTCAGGGCAGCAGCCGGGGTGGTCGCCTGCCGTGTGGACCGGCCACCGTCGGGCCCGCCCCTCGGTGGCTGGGGACGCACCACGGTCACCGCCGCGCTGCGGCTGTCGCGGGTCGAGCGGCGGGAGAACCGGCCCGAGACGCCGCGTGAGACGGTGGCGCGCTGCAGCAGCGAGAGCGCCAGGTCGACCAGCAGGGCCAGCGCAGCGACCAGGACGGCGCCGCCGGCCATCTGACCGAAGTCCCGGCTGGCCAGCCCGTCGTACACGTAGCGGCCCAGGCCGCCGAGCCCGACGTAGGCGGCGATCGTCGCGGTGGCGATGACCTGCAGCGCGGCGCTCCGCAGGCCGGAGAACACCAACGGGAGCGCGTTGGGCAGCTCCACGCGGAACAGCACCTGCGGGCCGGTCATCCCCATGCCGCGGGCCGCATCGCGGACGGCCGGTGACACGTTGCGCACCCCGGCGTAGGTGTTGGCCAGGATCGCCGGCAGGGCCAGCAGGACCAGGGCGATCTCCGTGGGCACCAGGTAGACGGCGTTCCCGCGGCCGCTGATCAGCGGCGACACCATGACGTACAGGAGGATCAGCAGGCCGACCGTCGGCAGCGCCCGCAGCCCGTTGGCCACGGAGACCAGCCAGGACGCCCGGCCGGTGTGGCCGAGGACGAGCCCCAGCGGGAAGGCGATCACCGCGGCGATCGACAGGGCGATCGCGGTGTACGCCAGGTGCGCGGAGGCCTGCTCGACGATGCCGGGTGTGACCCGGGTGCCGGTCCAGTTCTGCGGGTCGTTGAGCCACAGGAGCATGTCGTTCATCGGGCCGCCGACACCCGCTGCCACGGGGTGAGGAGGCGAGCGCCGAGGACGATCAACCGGTCGAGCAGCAGCGCCAGCGCGACGGACAGCGCGATGCCGAGCACGATCGGCGGGTAGTAGGGGCCGGTCACCGACAGCTGGAACCCCGTGATGAACAGCTGGCCGAGCTGGGGGATCCCGATGGTCGCCGCGATGGCGACCAGGCTGACGTTGGCCACCATGGCCACGCGCAGGCCGGCGGCGATGACCGGGATCGCCAGCGGGAGCTCCACCGTCCGCAGCCGCTGGAGGCGGGTGAAGCCCATCGCGGTGGCCGCCTGCACAGCGTCTTCGGGGACGGCGGCCAGGCCGTCGGCGACCACCCGCACCAGCAGCGCGACGGTGTAGATCGTCAGTGCGACGACCACGTTCACCGGGTCGAGGATCTGCGTGCCCAGCAAGGTCGGCATGACGACGAACAAGGCCAGGGAGGGGATGGTGTACAGCAGGCCGGACACCGAGACGACCGGCGGGTAGGCCCATCGGTACCGGCGGGCCAGCCAGCCGATCGGGAAGGCCACCAGCAGGCCGATGACCACTGGGAGGACCGAGAGCCAGGTGTGCGCCCACAACAGGTCCAGCACGTCGGCGCGGTGGTCGGCGAAGTAGCCGAACAGGTCCCAGGGCGCCGAGCCGTTGTCCGGGCTCACGGCCTGACCTGGCCCGAGGGGTCCGCGGTCGCGGCGTGCAGGTGCTCCAGCACGGTGCCGGCACGGACCGAGCCGACGAGCCGTCCGCTCTCGTCGACCACCACACCACGACCGCTGGGCGAGGAGAGTGCGGCGTCCAGGGCCTCGCGCAGGGTGCCGCCGATCGGGGACAGGGTGCCGCCCAGGTTGAGCAGGCCGGGGGTGACGGTGTCGCCCGGAGCGGGGCCTGGACCACCGTCGGGATGGGCCCGGAGGTGCAGCCAGCCCTGCGGGAGCTCCCCGTCGTCCACCACGAGCACCCAGTCGTCGACGGCGACGTCGTGCGCCCGGGCCACCGGTGAGCCGAGGGTCACGGTCGGCTCGGTCGCCACGGCCACCTCGGCGGAGATGAAGCCCAGCGCCCGGTAACCGCGGTCACGACCGACGAAGCCGGCCACGAAGGGGTCGGCAGGGGTGGCCAGCAGGTCTGCGGGGGTGGCCACCTGGGCCAGTCGCCCGCCCACGGCGAGGACGGCGACGCGGTCGCCGAGCCTGATCGCCTCGTCGATGTCGTGGGTGACGAACAGGATCGTCTTGCCCAGCTCACCCTGCAGCCTCAGGAACTCCTGCTGCAGCTGGTCGCGGACCACGGGGTCGACGGCGCTGAACGGCTCGTCCATCAGCATGACCGGCGGGTCGGACGCCAGTGCCCGGGCGACGCCCACCCGCTGCTGCTGACCGCCGGAGAGCTGGGCGGGATAGCGGTCGGCGAAGGAGGCCGGCAGTCCGACCAGCTCCATCAGCTCGATCGCCCGGTGGCGCGCCTGCCGACGGCCGGTCCCGGTGAGCATCGGGACGGTGGCCACGTTGTCCACGACGGTGCGGTGCGGGAACAGCCCGGCGTGCTGGATCACGTACCCGATGCCCCGACGGAGGTCGGTGGCGGACACCGAGGTGACGTCGCGGTCGTCGATCGTGATCGTGCCGGAGGTCGGCTCGACCATCCGGTTGACCATGCGCAGGCTGGTGGTCTTGCCGCAGCCGGATGGTCCGACGAGCACGGTGATCTGGCCCGAGGGTGCGGTCAGGCTCAGTTCGTCGACCGCGACGGTCCCGTCGGGGTATGCCTTCGACACCGCGTCGAAACGGATCATCGGGGTCCTCCCTGCGGCTGGAGTGCACTGGGCCGGAGTCGACGGTGGTGGGTGGGCGGTGCGCTGCTGTGGGCGTCCGTCGTCCGCACGGAGATGGGTGTGGCCACCGGCACTCCTCGATCGACTGGCAGTTGCGGCACGTTCGACCGGTGCTGCCCCGAGGGGGTCCGCAGCGTGGGCACCATCGAAACACATCGCGTCGTGCACGATCGATCCCTCGGCGCCGACGTGCTCGTCCTGGGCCGGTGGTCCTTGCCCTGCGGCCGGTGGTCCTAGCCCCGCCGACCTCGCGGAGGGACACCCGGCGTGTACGGAGCGGAGTTGACCCGTGTCGGCGACAGTCGGCCGTAGGCTGCTGGCATGGGAGGTCGCCGCGACGACGGAGTCCCCGCCCGCAGCCCCCTCCCGCCCGTACCGCCCCGCCCGGCCGCCGTCCCGGTGACGCCGTCGGCCGTCGAGCCGGGGTCTGCGGCTCAGCGGGTGTGGTCGGGCATCGCCCTGCTGCTCGCCGTACCGGCCACGGCCGGGGCCTTCCTCACCGAGGACCCCCTGTACCTGCGGATCGCGCTGCTCGCCGTCTGCTGGGCCTTCGTGATCGCCGCGTTCCTGGCCGGCAGCCGGCGTGCCGACCGGATCGCCGCGACCGCCCGGGAGGCCGAGCTCCGGCACGCCTACGACCTGGAGCTGGCGCGTGAGGTCGCCGCCCGGCACGAGCACGCGGCCGAGCTGGAGAACCGGCTGCGGCGCGAGGCGGAGCAGGCCATGAGCGGAGAGCTCGGGCGGCTGCGCACCGAACTGGCCGGGCTGACGGAGCTGCGCGGCGAGCTGGGCGGGCTGGAGCAGCTGCGCACCGAACTGGCCGGGCTGGGCGAGCTGCGCAGCGACCTCGGCCGGATGCGCAGCGAGCTGACCGAGCAGCTGTCCGGTGAGCTGCTGATCGAGCGCATGGTGATGCGCGCGCAGTCCGTCCGCGGACCGGCGCAGACCGCCGACGCCGGTCGCACGGTGGAGGGGGCGCCGCCGGGGTGGGAGACCTCCGTGTGGACGTCCTCCCCGGCCGGCCCGGAGGCACCCGGTCGGTCCGGCCGGGCCCTCCCGGTGACGGTCGCCGAGGACCGTGCGTTCGGACTGCCCGAGGCGTCGCGGGACCGGCACCGGCCGCTCTCGCCGCTGGAGTGGCTGGTCGAGGAGGCCGTGCTCGAGCCGTGGGTCGAGCCGAGCCCGAAGTCGCCGCTGGCCTGGCTGGGGGAGAAGGCCCTCCTCGATGCGGCCGGCCGGCCGGCCGCTGAGGTGTCGGTGGTGCCGATGCCGTCCCGGCCGCCACTGCCCGAGCCCGCCCTGCGCGTGACGGAGCCCGAGCCCGCCCTGCCCGAGCCCGAGCCAGCCCTGCGCGTGCCCGAGCCGGCTGTACCCGAGTCCGAGTCCGAGCCCGCCCTGCGCGTGCCCGAGCCCGTCCTGCCCGAGCCCGCCCTGCGCGTGCCCGAGCCGGCGCTCCGCGTGTCCGACCTCGTGGCCGCCATGTCGGACTCCGTCGAGCCGCCCCGGCGTCGGCACCGCCGAGCCGCAGACCCCGACGAGGAGGGCGGCGTCACCCCCGCGACCGGCCGCCGGCGCAGCCATGCAGCGCCGGAGGAGCAGGTCGCGGCGAGCACCAGCTGGTCGGACTGGGCGGCTGTGTCCGCCGTCCCCAGGTCGGGCGCGCCGGCAGCGGCGGTCCCGTCGTGGGCCTCGCCCGCCGAACCGCCTGCCACCGCAACGCCGTCCGAGAGCCGGCCGTCCGAGAGCCGGCCGTCCGAGAGCCGGCCGTCCGCGGAGGACCCGTCCGACGGGTCGCCGGCCTGGGCGTCGTACGAGACGCCGTCCTGGGAACGGCCCTCGTGGGAGCCGCCGGCCGAGCCGGCCCCGACGGGCACACCGCTCGCAGTGGAGTCGCCGTCCTGGGAGTCGACTCCGTGGTCGCCCGCCCCCGTCACCCCGGTGGCCGCGGAACCGGCGCCCCGGGCGACGGCTCCGGCGCAGGGGCACGCCCGGCTGGAGCAGATCCTGGCCGAGAGCGGGGTCGCCGCGCCCAGCGGCGGCCGGTCTCGCCGCCGCCGCTACCGCGAGGAGGGCGAGGACGCCGGCGACGACGTCCTCGCCCGGGTGCTCGGCCGCAGCTGAACGGCCTCGCCCCCGCGACTCAGGGGACCTGCGTCAGATCGGGCCGCGGGACAGTGCGCCGCCGTCGAGGACCAGCGTCTGGCCGGTGACCCAGCCGGCCTGGTCGCTCAGCAGGTAGGCGGCTGCCTCGCCGATGTCCTCGGGCACGCCGAGCCGGCCGACCGGGTACTGGCCGCCCAGCTCGTCCTCGCGGCCGGTGAACAGGGCCTCGGCGAACCGGGTCTTCACCACGGCCGGGGCGACGGCGTTGACCCGCACCTTGGGGCCGAGCTCCACGGCCAGCTGCGTGGTCAGGTTGATCAGCGCGGCCTTGCTGACGCCGTAGGCCGCGATCCCCTCACTGGACTTCAGCCCGGCGACCGACGCCACGATCAGCACCGAGCCGCCGTGCTCGGACATCCACGCCTTCCAGGCCTCCTGGACCAGGCCCAGGCTGGAGACGACGTTGGTGTCCAGGATCTTGCGGAAGGCGTCCAGCGGGGCGTCCATCAGCGGGCCGAAGACCGGGTTGATGCCGACGTTGCCCACCAGCACGTCCAGGCTGCCGAAGGTGTCGATCGCGGTGCGGACGGCCTCGGCGCGGTGCTCGGGGTCGCCGGCGTTGCCGGCCACGGCGACCGCCTTCTCCGGGCCGCCGAGCGCCTCGACCGCCTCGGCGAGCGCGTCGGGCTTGCGCGCGGTGACCACCACCCGGGCGCCTCGCTCCACCAGGCTCTGGGCGATCGCCAGGCCGATGCCCCGGCTCGCGCCCGTGACCAGTGCCGTGCGTCCCTCGAAGCTGCTCACCGTGCTCCTCCTGCTCACCAGAGCCGGCTCCGCTGCCGGCCGACCCCACCCAATCACGGGCGGATCCGGCGCTGGCGACGACCCGGGTGAGTCAGGACACACCCCGGTGGCGTTGCCCGGGGCGGCCACGGGTAACAGACTCGCCATCGGCGGTACACCCGCGTGACACGTCCTCCGGGGCGGTTGCAGCAGGTGCTCTGCCGGGACCGACCGCTCTACCGCTCCACCACACACGGCCCACGACGACGTGGGACGACGCGACCTGAGTCCGGTACCCGCGAGGGACTGGAACGAGAGGTGCACCGGGATGCCCGACCGTCCCCGCGCGCTGCCTGCGCGCCCTGTTGTCCTTCCTGCGGGCCTGCCCGCGGCGACCGAGGCCCCCGCCCGTCTGCGGGTCGGGATCGTCGGCGCCGGCCGAGTCGGTGCCGTGCTCGGCGCGGCGCTCGCCGCCGCCGGCCACGAGGTGGTCGCCGCCTCCGGGGTGTCCGCCGCCTCCGCCGAACGCGCGGCCCGGCTGCTGCCCGGCGTCCCGCTGCTGCCCGCCGACGAGGTCCTCGCCGCCAGTGACCTGGTGGTCCTCGCCGTGCCCGACGACACCCTCGCCGGCCTGGTCGCCGGCCTCGCCGAGACCGGCGCCTGGCGGCGCGGCCAGCTGCTCTTCCACACCTCCGGCGCGCACGGCCTGGCCGTCCTGCTGCCGGCCGAGCGCAGCGGTCTCCTGACGCTGGCGCTGCACCCGGCGATGACCTTCTCCGGCGCGCCCGAGGACGCCGCCCGGCTGGTGGCCGCGCCGTTCGGGGTCACCAGCCGTCCCGAGCACCGCCCGGTCGCGGAGACCCTGGTGCTGGAGATGGGCGGCGAGCCCTTCTGGATCGACGAGGCCGACCGCGGGCTCTACCACGCGGCGCTGGTCACCGGCGCGAACCACCTGGTCACGCTGGTCGCCGAGGCCGCCGACCTGCTCCGGGCCGCCGGTGTCCAGGAGCCGGCCCGGGTGCTCACGCCGTTGCTGACCGCTGCGCTGGACAACGGGCTGCGCCGCGGCGACCGCGGGCTCACCGGCCCGGTCAGCCGCGGCGACGTCGGCACCGTGGCCGCGCACCTGGACACGCTGAGCGAGCGCGCGCCCGCCGCGGTCGACGCCTACGTGGCCCTGGCCCGGCGCACCACCGAGCGCGCGCTGGCCGCCGGCCGGCTCAAGCGGCACGAGGGCGCTCCGCTGCTGGAGCTGCTCGACTCCGCCGAGGAGGCGGCGCGATGAGCCTGTCCGTCCGGTCGCCGGTGGTCGCGGAGACGACCGCGGAGCTGCGCCGGCTGCGGGCCGACCTGCCCGCACCGGTCGTGCTGGTGCCCACCATGGGCGCGCTGCACGAGGGGCACCGCGCGCTGGTCCGCGCCGCCCGGGAGCTCGGCGGCAGCGTCGTCGTCTCGGTGTTCGTCAACCCGACCCAGTTCGGCCCCGGCGAGGACTTCGACCGCTACCCGCGGACCTGGGACGCCGACCTGGCCGCGCTGGCCGAGGAGGGCGCCGACCTGGTGTTCCACCCGCCGGTCGACGAGGTGTACCCACCCGGCGCGCGGGGGGTCACCGTGCACCCCGGGCCGCTGGGGGAGGTGCTGGAGGGCGCCGTCCGCCCCGGGCACTTCGCCGGCGTGCTGACCGTGGTCGCGAAGCTCTTCGGCCTGGTCCGCCCGGACGTCGCCGTCTTCGGCGAGAAGGACTACCAGCAGCTGACGCTGATCCGGGCGATGGCCCGCGAGCTGGCGCTGGGGGTGCAGGTGGTCGGCGTGCCGACGGTCCGGGAGGACGACGGCATGGCGTTGTCCTCCCGCAACCGGTTCCTCTCGCCGGAACAGCGCAGGGCCGCTGCCGCGTTGTCCTCAGCACTGCGTGCCGGTGCCCAGGCGGGGCCGCAGGGCACCGACGCCGTCCTGACCGCGGCCCGCGCGGTCCTCGCCGACGCCCCCGACCTGCTCCAGGACTACCTGGAACTGACCGATCCAGATCTCGGACCGGCACCCGCCGCCGGACCCGCCCGGCTGCTGGTCGCCGCCCGCGCCGGCAGCACCCGACTTATCGACAACGCCGCTGTGGAACTGGGGAACCGCTGATGATGCGCACCATGCTCAAGAGCAAGATCCACCGGGCCACGGTGACCCAGGCCGACCTGCACTACGTCGGGTCGGTCACCGTCGACGAGGACCTGATGGACGCCGCCGACCTGCTGGCCGGTGAGCAGGTGGCGATCGTCGACGTCACCAACGGCGCCCGGCTGGAGACCTACGTCATCCCCGGCGAGCGCGGCACCGGCGTGCTGGGCATCAACGGTGCCGCGGCGCACCTGGTGCACCCCGGCGACCTGGTGATCCTGATCAGCTACGGCCTGATGGACGAGTCCGAGGCCAAGTCCTACCTGCCCTCGGTCGTGCACGTCGACGCCGACAACCGCGTCGTCGAGCTGGGCGCCGACCCCTCCGCCCCGGTGCCGGGAGCGCCGGACCAGCAGCGCAGCGACCTCGGCGTCCCGGTCCGGTGAGCCTCTCCGCAGAAATGGCCATTTCTGCGGACCTGGGCCCGGGACTGCCGCTGCGGCTGCGGGCCCCAGCCCCGGGCTGGGAGCTGACCGCTGACGTCTGCGTGGTGGGCTCCGGGGTCGCCGGGCTCTGCGTGGCCCTGCACGCCCGTGCGGCGGGGCTGTCGGTCGCGGTCGTGACCAAGGTCGAGGTGGACGACGGCTCGACGCGCTGGGCGCAGGGCGGGATCGCCGCGGTCCTGGACCCGGCCGACACCCCGGCCGCCCACGCCCGGGACACCGAGGTGGCCGGGGTCGGGCTCTGCGACGCCGACGCCGTCCAGGCGCTGGTCACCGAGGGGCCCGAGCGGCTGCACCAGCTGATCAGCTGGGGGGCTGCGTTCGACCGGGGCCCGACCGGGCGGCTGCTGCTGACCCGGGAGGGCGGCCACTCCACCGACCGGATCGTGCACGCCGGCGGGGACGCCACCGGGGCGGAGGTCCAGCGGGCGCTGCGCGACGCCGTGGCCGCCGACCCCGGGGTGACGCTGGTCGAGCACGCGATGGTGCTGGACCTGCTGCGGGACGCCGACGGCCGCGCCGCCGGGGTGACCCTGCACGTGCTCGGCGAGGGCAGCGCCGACGGGGTGGGTGCGGTGCGGGCACGCGCCGTGGTGCTCGCCACCGGCGGGATGGGCCAGGTGTACGCCGCCACCACCAACCCGGCCGTCTCCACCGGCGACGGCGTCGCCCTGGGGCTGCGGGCCGGGGCGGTCGCGACCGACCTGGAGTTCGTCCAGTTCCACCCCACCGCCCTCTACCTGGGCCCGGACGCCCGCGGGCAGCAGCCGCTGGTCTCCGAGGCGCTGCGGGGGGAGGGTGCGGTGCTGCGCGACGACGCGGGCGAGCGGTTCATGCCCGCTGTCCACCCGCTCGCCGAGCTGGCCCCGCGGGACGTGGTGGCCAAGGCGATCACCCGGGTGCAGCTGCGCGACGGCGTCGATCACGTCTGGCTCGACGCCCGCGGGCTCCCCGGGCTCGCCGAGCGGTTCCCGACCATCGTGGCCCGCTGCCGGGAGGCCGGCATCGACCCGGTGACCGAGCTGGTGCCGGTCACGCCGGCCGCGCACTACGCCTCCGGCGGGCTGGCCACCGACCTGACCGGGCGCACCACCGTGCCCGGCCTCTACGCCTGCGGCGAGGTCGCCTGCACGGGCGTGCACGGGGCCAACCGGCTGGCGTCGAACTCCCTCCTGGAGGGGCTGGTCTTCGCCGGGCGGATCGGCGAGGCGCTGGCCCGGGACCTGCCGGTGCCCGCCGCGTCGGCACCGGAGGACGCCCGCCCCGCCGGGCTGGTCGACGTGGCCGCCCGCGCGCCGCTGACCACGACGATGTCGGCCCGGGTCGGTGCGCTGCGCAGCGGTCCGGGGCTGGCCGAGGCCGCCGAGCAGCTCACGACGCTGGGGGAGTGGACCACCGCCGTCCCCGGGGTGCCCGGCTGGGAGACCACCGACCTGCTGACCGTCGCCACCGCGATCACCGCCGCGGCCGCCGCGCGCGAGGAGACCCGCGGCTGCCACTGGCGGGAGGACCACCCCGAGGCCGTCGAGGAGTGGCGGGCACACCTGGACGTGCAGCTCGCCGACGACGGGAGGGTCCGGCTGACCCGCCGCCCGGTGGGCACGTCCGTGGCGGTGGACTGGTGAGCGAGCATGGCGCTGTGACCACCCCGGCTGCCCGCGCCCTGCCCGCCGACCCCACCGATCTGACCGGCACCGGCCTGAGCGCGGCCTGGGTCGCCGAGCTCGTCGAGCGCACGCTGACCGAGGACCTGACCGGCGGCGCCCCGCTGCCCAGCGCCCCCGACGTCGCCGTCGGCTACGACGTGACCAGCGCCGCGACCGTCCCCGGCGCCCAGTTCGGGACGGCGGACCTCGTGGCCCGGGCCGATGGCGTGGTCGCCGGGCTGCCGCTGGCGGCCCGGGTGTTCACCCGGCTGGCCCCCGGCGCCACGCTGACCGCGGGTGCGGCCGACGGCGACCGGGTGCGCCGCGGCGACGTCCTGCTCACCGTCCGCGGCCCGGTGCGGGCGCTGCTGGCCGCCGAGCGCAGCGCGCTGAACATCGCCAGCCGGGCCAGCGGCATCGCCACCGCCACCCGGGCCTGGGTCGACGCCGTCGCCGGTACCGGCGCGGTCGTGCTGGACACCCGCAAGACCACCCCCGGGCTGCGCCCGCTGGAGAAGTACGCGGTGCGCTGCGGCGGCGGGTCGAACAAGCGGATGGGCCTCTACGACGTGGCGATGATCAAGGACAACCACGTCGCCGCGGCCGGGTCGGTGGCCGCCGCGGTGGCGCTGGTCCGGGAGCGCGCTCCTCGGGTCGTCGTGCAGGTCGAGTGCGACACGCTCGACCAGGTCGGCGAGGCGCTGGACGCGGGTGCGGACTTCCTGCTGCTGGACAACATGACCCCCGACCAGCTCCGGCAGGCCGTCGCCCTGGTCGGTGACCTGGACGTCGACCTGGAGGCCACCGGCGGGCTCACCCTCGACATCGCCCGGGAGGTGGCCGACACGGGCATCGACTTCCTCTCCGTCGGTGCGCTCACCCACTCCTCGCCGATCCTCGACCTCGCCCTCGACCTCCGAGCCCCCGAGCTCCGGGCGGGCTGACGTGCTGCTCACCGTGGACGTCGGCAACAGCCAGACGGTGCTGGCGACCTTCGACGGCGCCCGGCGGCTGGACTGCTGGCGGGTGACGACCCAGCCCCGGGCCACCGCCGACGAGCTGCACATGCTGTGGCGCGGGCTGCTGCGGGACACCGCGGTCACCGGGGTCGCCGTCTGCTCCACCGTGCCGGCGCTGCTCCCGGCGCTGCGGCAGCTGCTGGACCGGCTGGCCGTCCCGGTCACCCTGATCGGGCCGGGGGTGCGCACCGGGGTGCCGCTGCACGTGGACAACCCGCGGGAGGTGGGCGCCGACCGGGTGGTCACCGCGCTGGCCGCCCACGAGCTGTACGGCCGGCGCCCCGACGGCACCGGCCGGCCGGTGGTGGTGGTGGACTTCGGCACCTCCACCACCGTCGACGCGGTCGGCCCGGACGGGCAGTTCCTCGGCGGTGCGCTCGCCCCCGGCGTCGAGGTGAGCCTGGACGCGCTGGCCGCCCGCGCCGCGCAGCTGCGCTCGGTGGAGCTCACCGTCCCCACCCAGGCGATCGGCAAGAACACCGTCGCCGCCCTGCAGTCCGGGATGGTCCTCGGCTTCGCCGGTCTGGTCGACGGTCTGGTCGCCCGGATCGCCGCCGAACTGGTCGCGCAGTTCGGGGCCGCACCGGTGGTGGTGGCCACCGGTGGACTGCACCCGCTGCTCGTCGACAGCTGCCGGTCGATCGGGGAGCGTGAGCCCGATCTCACCGTGCACGGCCTGCGGCTGGCGTTCGAGCGGCACCAGTCCTCCGGCGGGTCCGGCGGTGGCGGGACGTCGTCCGGGCGCCCGTAGGCTCTGCCCGTGAGTGAGGAAACCCCCGGCCCACCCGAGGACGAACTGCCCGAGCAGCTGCGGGTGCGGCGGGCCAAGCTGGACCGGCTGCGCGAGGCCGGCGTCGACCCCTACCCGGTCACCGTGGCCCGCACGACCACGCTGGCCGAGGTGCGTGCGACGCACCCCGATCTGGAGCCGGACACGATGACCGGGGAGCAGGTCGGCGTCACCGGGCGGGTCATCTTCTCCCGCAACACCGGGAAGCTGTGCTTCGCGACGCTGCGCGAGGGCGACACCGAGCTGCAGGTCATGCTCTCCCGCGACCGGGTCGGCGAGGAGCCGCTCGCCGCGTGGAAGTCCGACGTCGACCTCGGTGACCACGTCCTGGTCACCGGTGAGGTCGGGACGTCGCGGCGCGGGGAGCTCTCGGTCTTCGCCGACTCCTGGCAGCTGGCCGCCAAGGCGCTGCGGCCGCTGCCGGTGGCGCACAAGCCGATGAGCGAGGAGCTGCGGGTCCGCCGCCGCTACGTGGACCTGATCGTCCGCGACGAGGCGCGTCGCACGGTGCACCAGAGGTCCACCGTGATGAGCACGCTGCGCTCCGGTCTGACGGCCCGTCGGTTCCTCGAGGTCGAGACGCCGATGCTGCAGACGGTGCACGGCGGCGCCGCTGCCCGGCCGTTCCGCACGCACATGAACGCCTTCGACCTGGACCTCTACCTGCGCATCGCCCCCGAGTTGTTCCTGAAGCGCTGCATCGTCGGCGGACTGGACCGGGTCTTCGAGATCAACAGGAACTTCCGCAACGAGGGTGCCGACTCCTCGCACTCCCCGGAGTTCGCGATGCTCGAGGCCTACGCCGCGTACTGGGATTACCAGGAAATGGCCCGGATGACGCAGGAACTGGTCCAGGAGTGCAGCACGGCGCTGTTCGGTGACCACATCGCCCGGCACCACGACGGCACGGAACTCGACCTCTCCGGCGACTGGCCGCAACTGTCGCTCTACACCGCGGTCTCCGACGCCGTCGGTGCGGAGATCACCCCGGAGACGACGGTTCAGCAGTTGCGCACGATCGCCGAACGGCACGACGTCGGCGTCGACCCGGCCTGGCTGCCCGGAAAGGTGGTCGAAGAGCTCTTCGAGGCACTGGTGCAGGACGGGCTGCAGTCTCCGACGTTCGTCATCGACTACCCGGTGGACACCTCACCGCTGACCCGCGCCCACCGCTCGGAACCGGGCAAGGCCGAGAAGTGGGACCTCTACATCGGCGGGATCGAGCAGGGCACCGCTTACTCCGAGCTGGTGGACCCGGTCGTCCAGCGGGAACGGTTCACCGCGCAGGCGCTGCTGGCCGCCGCCGGGGACCCGGAGGCAATGGCGTTGGACGAGGACTTCCTGGAGGCCCTGGAGTACGGGATGCCGCCGACGGGCGGTCTCGGGTTCGGCATGGACAGGCTCATGATGACGCTCACCGGATTGGGGATCAGGGAGACGATCCTGTTCCCTTTGGTGCGCCCTCTCCATCAATGACTCACCTGTCCGGGGGCATTCGTCGTGAAATTGCCCCGAAATTGGCGTGAATGCCGCAGTTCGTGGTGCAATGGGCTCGTCGATCACGGGGGAGCACTGACGACAGTCCACGGCCCCGCAGCAACAGGAGTGAACAGACAATGGCACGTAAGGTCCAGGTGATCCTGAGCGACGACCTCGACGACAGCATCTCCGCTGACGAGACGGTCACGTTCTCCCTCGACGGGACGACGTACGAGATCGACCTGTCGGACAAGAACGCTGCAGAGATGCGCGACGTGTTCGGCAAGTACGTGACGGCGGCCCGCAAGGTGAGCAGCCGTGGCACCCGGGCGTCAGGCGCCGGTCGGTCGCGGGCCACCGGTGGCGGCGGCCGGATGGACCGCGAGCAGGCCGGCGCGATCCGCGACTGGGCCCGCAGCAACGGCCACCAGGTCAGCGACCGCGGCCGCATCCCGGCCAGCGTGGTCGAGGCCTTCGAGGCAGCGCACTGACGTAGGACCCTCTCCTGCACTGCAGGAGGGCCACCACGACGGCCCGGCACCTCATCGAGGTGCCGGGCCGTCGTGCGTCCGCTCATGGCGTAACCGTGGGGGAACACCGTTCCCGGGAGGACAGTTGTCTCCATCGAGCCCCCCGGACGGTTCGACGGCCTGTTCTCGACGCCGACCGGGTGGTGCGAACTACAGTGGAGCGACCGGTGCCCCAGCGCGCCGACGTACGTCGGGTGTCCACCGTCCCCTGCCAGGGACACGAGCACAGCAGGTCCAGCCGGTCAGAGGGAGATACAGCAGATGTTCGAACGGTTCACCGACCGAGCCCGTCGGGTGGTCGTCCTGGCCCAAGAAGAGGCCCGGATGCTCAACCACAACTACATCGGCACCGAGCACATCCTCCTGGGCCTGATCCACGAGGGTGAAGGCGTCGCTGCCAAGGCGCTGGAGTCCCTCGGCATCTCGCTGGAGGGCGTCCGTCAGCAGGTCGAGGAGATCATCGGGCAGGGCCAGCAGGCGCCGTCCGGTCACATCCCCTTCACCCCGCGGGCGAAGAAGGTGCTGGAGCTGTCGCTGCGCGAGGCGCTGCAGCTCGGCCACAACTACATCGGCACCGAGCACATCCTGCTGGGTCTGATCCGTGAGGGCGAGGGCGTCGCCGCCCAGGTCCTGGTGAAGCTCGGCGCGGACCTCAACCGCGTGCGCCAGCAGGTCATCCAGCTGCTCAGCGGCTACCAGGGCAAGGAGCCGGCTGCCGCCGGCGGGCCCGCCGAGGGCACCCCGTCGACCTCGCTGGTCCTGGACCAGTTCGGCCGTAACCTGACCCAGGCCGCCCGCGACGGCAAGCTCGACCCGGTCATCGGCCGGGCCAAGGAGATCGAGCGGGTCATGCAGGTGCTGTCCCGCCGCACCAAGAACAACCCGGTCCTGATCGGTGAGCCCGGCGTCGGCAAGACGGCGGCCGTCGAGGGCCTGGCCCAGGCGATCGTCAAGGGCGAGGTGCCCGAGACGCTGAAGGACAAGCAGCTCTACACCCTCGACCTCGGTGCCCTGGTGGCCGGTTCCCGCTACCGCGGTGACTTCGAGGAGCGGCTGAAGAAGGTCCTGAAGGAGATCCGCACCCGCGGGGACATCATCCTGTTCATCGACGAGATCCACACCCTCGTCGGGGCCGGTGCCGCCGAGGGCGCGATCGACGCCGCCAGCATCCTCAAGCCGATGCTGGCCCGTGGTGAGCTGCAGACCATCGGTGCCACCACGCTGGACGAGTACCGCAAGCACTTGGAGAAGGACGCCGCTCTCGAGCGCCGCTTCCAGCCCATCCAGGTCAGCGAGCCGACTCTCGCGCACACCATCGAGATCCTCAAGGGCCTGCGGGACCGCTACGAGGCCCACCACCGGATCAGCATCACCGACGGCGCGCTCGTGGCTGCCGCGACGCTGGCCGACCGGTACATCTCCGACCGCTTCCTCCCGGACAAGGCGATCGACCTGATCGACGAGGCCGGCGCCCGGATGCGGATCAAGCGGATGACCGCCCCGCCGGACCTGCGCGAGTTCGACGACCGGATCGCGGCCATCCGCCGCGAGAAGGAGTCGGCCATCGACGGGCAGGACTTCGAGAAGGCCGCGTCTCTCCGGGACAAGGAGAAGCAGCTGCTGGGCGAGAAGTCCGAGCGCGAGAAGCAGTGGAAGGCCGGTGACATGGACGTCGTCGCCGAGGTCGACGACGAGCAGATCGCCGAGGTCCTCGCCAACTGGACGGGCATCCCGGTCTTCAAGCTGACCGAGGAGGAGACCACCCGGCTGCTCCGCATGGAGGACGAGCTCCACAAGCGGATCATCGGCCAGGAAGAGGCCATCAAGAGCGTCAGCCAGGCGATCCGGCGCACGCGGGCGGGCCTCAAGGACCCCCGTCGTCCCGGTGGCTCGTTCATCTTTGCCGGCCCCTCGGGTGTCGGTAAGACCGAGCTGGCCAAGGCCCTGGCGCAGTTCCTCTTCGGTGAGGACGACGCCCTCATCCAGATCGACATGGGCGAGTTCCACGACAAGTTCACCGTGTCGCGGCTCGTCGGTGCCCCTCCCGGCTACGTCGGTTACGACGAGGGCGGCCAGCTGACCGAGAAGGTGCGGCGCAAGCCGTTCTCGGTGGTCCTCTTCGACGAGATCGAGAAGGCGCATGCCGATGTCTTCAACACGCTGCTGCAGGTGCTGGAGGACGGCCGGCTCACCGACGGTCAGGGCCGGATCGTGGACTTCAAGAATACGATCCTGATCCTGACCACGAACCTCGGGACGCGGGACATCTCCAAGGCCGTCGGCCTCGGCTTCCAGGCCGGGAACGACAGCACCAGCAACTACGAGCGGATGAAGCTCAAGGTCAACGAGGAGCTCAAGCAGCACTTCCGGCCGGAGTTCCTCAACCGCATCGACGACATCGTGGTGTTCCACCAGCTGACCGAGGACGAGATCGTCCACATCGTGGACCTCATGCTCGCCCGGCTGGAGACGCAGCTGTCGAACAAGGACATGTCGCTGGAGGTCACCCCGGCGGCGAAGAAGCTGCTCGCCGCGCGTGGCTTCGACCCGGTGCTGGGTGCCCGGCCGCTGCGCCGCACGATCCAGCGCGAGATCGAGGACACGCTGTCGGAGAAGATCCTCTACGGCGAGATCGCCTCCGGGCAGATCATCGTGGTGGACGTCGAGGAGGACGCGGACCCGACGGCTTCGCGGTTCACCTTCCGCGGTGAGGCCAAGCCGATCGACCTGCCCGACACCCCGCCGGTGGCGCTCTCGGGCGCCGACGGCGAGGGCGAGGGCCCGGCGGCCACGCCGGCCGAGTGATCGACGACCTCGTCCTCTGACGAGACACGAGGGCCGCCTTCCGCATCTGCGGAGGGCGGCCCTTCGTCGTCTCGGCTGCCCGGCCGGCCGGCGTCCACCGCCGGTCAGGGCCGTGTGGTGACCCACCCGGTGTGCCGCCGCCCCCCGGGGCGCCCACGGGTGAGCTGGGACGGCGGGGGACGCCTCAGCCGGGGAGGCAGAAGCGGCCGTCCGGGGCCTGCTCGACCAGCCCGTCCACGAGCAGGGAGTCCAGGCACCGCGAGCGCTGGACGGCGTCGTCCCACACCGGCGTCAGCGTCTCGGCCGCCACCGGCTCCGGGGCGGCCCGCAGCACGTCGAGCAGCCGGCCGCGTACCTGACGGTCGGTGCCGGCGAACTTCTGCACCCGACGGGCCGGGCCGTCGTGCGCCGGTGACCCGGCGAGCCGCCAGGCACACCGGTCCCGCACCGGGCAGGCGCTGCAGCGGGGGGTGCCGGCGACGCAGACGAGGGCACCCAGCTCCATGATCGCCACCGAGAACCGCACGGCGCGGGCGTCGTCGACCGGCGCCAGCGCGGCGATGTCGGTCAGGTCCGACGCCCGGGCCGGCGCCGCCTCGGCGCGGCCGTGCACCAGCCGGGCGACGACCCGCCGCACGTTGGTGTCGACGACGGGCTGCCGGCTGCCGTGGCCGAAGCAGGCGACCGCCCGGGCGGTGTAGGTGCCGATGCCCGGCAGGGCCTCCAGCTCGGTGACGTCGGCGGGCACCGCGCCGCCGTGGCGTTCGGTGATCGCGACGGCGGCCTCCCGCAGCCGCAGCGCCCGCCGCGGGTAGCCGAGCTTGCCCCAGGCCCGGATCACCTCGGCCGGGCTGGCGGCCGCCAGGTCCGCCGCGGCAGGCCAGCGCGCCAGCCACTCGCGCCAGACCGGCTCCACCCGGCGCACCGGTGTCTGCTGGAGCATCACCTCGCTGACCAGCACCGCCCACGGGTCGGTGCCGGGAGTGCGCCACGGGAGGTCCCGGGCGGCGCCGGCGTACCAGTCGACGAGGACGTCACCGACGGCGTCTCCGGCGGGTGCGGGGTCCTGGCGCGCGGCGTCGGTCGAGGTGGTGCTCACGGGGATCCAGTCTGCCTCGGCCCACGCGCGCCCCGTCGCAGGAGTGTCACGGAAACCGGTTCGACACTCTCGGTCACCACCCGCCGGGGCGGTGGCAGCCTGCGACCACTCCGGGGCGATGGGCCTCGTCAGGTCAGGGCGTGGCGCGCGGTCGGCGTCCAGTCGGCCGGTTAGCGTCGCCGACGTGCTGCACCCGGTCGGCCCGTTGCCCGCTGTCGTCTACTGGCGACGGCGCCTGCTGGTCCTCGGCTGCGCGGTGGGCGTCCTCGGTGGCGGCGGGTGGCTCGGGGTCGCGGCGGCCACCGGGTCGCCGGACGAGGACGTCGTCCGCACCACCGCCGGACAGGAGCCTGCGCCCGCGCCGGCGCTGGACCAGATCGTGCCGTCGCTGGCGGCGATCCAGCTCCCGACCGCCCCGACCGCCCCGCCCGCGGCCGACCCCGCCGAGGAGCCGGAGGCCGACCAGCCGCAGGTCGACGAGCCGCCGACCGAACCGGCCGCCGTGGACGGCGGGCCCTGTAGCAACGACATGATCGGCGTGGAGGTGCGGCCGACCCCGGCCAGCAGCCCGGTCGGCAGCAAGCCGACGTTCGACCTGGTGGTCACGAACGTCTCGCCGGTCTCCTGTGTGCGGTCGCTGGACAAGGGGCTGCAGGAGATCGTGATGGTCGACGCGGCCGGCACCCGGGTCTGGGGGAGCAACGACTGCTTCCCGGAGGAGACGACGGACCCGCGGACGCTGCAGCCGGGGGAGTCCGTGGTGTTCCCGGTGGTGTGGGGTGGGCTGAGCAGCACCCCGGGGTGCACCGCGGAGCGCGTGCCACCGCCACCGGGGGACTACGGGCTGCGCGGTCGGTTGGACACGGCGACCAGCCCCGACGCCACCTTCACCCTGACCTGAGCAAGGACCCCGTCCTCCTCATTCCTCGCAAGCTCGGAACGAGCCTCGGGACGGAGCCTGAGCCCGTGCGGCCGCGCTGGAGGGGCCCGATGCGAGCGTGCGAGCGTTGGCAGAAGGCCCCCGTCCTCCTCATCCCTCGCGAGCTCGGGACGAGCCTCGGGACGGGGCCGATCAGCTGTAGCGGTCCAGGATGGACGTCTCGGCGAGCCGGGACAGCCCCTCGCGGATGCCGCGCGCCCGGGCCTCGCCGACCCCCTCGACGGCCAGGAGGTCCTCGATGGTCGCCGCGAGCAGCTTCTGCAGCCCACCGAAGTGCGCGACCAGCCGGTCGATGATGCCTGCCGGCAGCCGGGGGACCCGGGCCAGCAGCCGGTAGCCGCGCGGGCTGACCGGGGAGTCCAGGGCGTCCGGGGAGGTCGGCAGGCCGTAGCAGCGGGAGACGGCCGAGAGGTCGAGCAGCTCGGTGGCCGACAGCGCGCGCAGGTCGGCGAGCACCTCCTCGCCAGAGCGGTTCCGGCGGCTGTTGGGGAGGTAGTCGCGGACCAGCAGGCCGCGGTCCTCCTCGACCCCGGCGAGCATCTCGTCCAGCTGCAGGGCGAGCAGCCGGCCGTCGGTGCCCAGCTCGACGACGAAGCCCTCGATCTCGTCGGCGATCCGGCGGACCATCTCCAGCCGCTGGCTCACGCTCATCGCGTCACGGACCGTGACGAGGTCCTCGATCTCCAACGCGGAGAGCGTGCTGGCGACCTCGTCGAGCCGGAGCTTGTAGCGCTCCAGGGCCGCCAGGGCCTGGTTGGCCCGCGCGAGGATGGTCGTGGGGTGTTCGAGGGTGTACCGGCGGCCGGCCACGTACACCGAGATGATGTGCATCGACTGGCTCACGGAGATGACCGGGAACCCGGTCTGCAGTGCGACGCGCTCGGCGGTGCGGTGCCGGGTGCCGGACTCCTCGGTGGGGATCGTCGGGTCGGGCATCAGGTGCACCCCGGCCCGGACGATCCGGGTGCCGTCGTAGGAGACGATCACCGCGCCGTCCATCTTGGCCAGCTCCCGCAGCCGGGTCGCCGACAGCGCGACGTCCAGGGCGAACCCGCCGGTGCAGAGGGACTCCACGACGCGGTCGTAGCCCAGGACGATCAGTGCTCCGGTGCGGCCGGCCAGGATCCGCTCCAGACCGTCCCGAAGGGCGGTTCCGGGGGCGATCCGGCCGAGCAGTTCCCGCAACGCGGCCTCGGGGTCCACAGCGGGGGACACGGGAACTCCTGACGGTCGGGCGATACAGCGGCCGATTCTACGGGTCGGAGGGAGGGGAGCGGTCACCACGGGTCCCCCGTCAGGGCGTTCGCCCTGGTGGCGGTCGCACTGTGTCACCACAGCCGGGTCACCACAGCCGGGCGAAGGCGCCTCCCAGGTCGGGCACCTCGATCAGCCGGATCCCCTTCGGTGCGGGGCCGGAGTCCTCGGGCACGAGCGCGGCGGTGTACCCCTGGCGGGCAGCCTCGGCCAGCCGCCGCCCGGTGCCCCCCACCCGTCGGATCTCCCCGGACAGCCCGACCTCGCCGATCGCGACCAGGCCGGCGGGCAGCGGCCGGTCCTTCGAGGCCGAGGCGATCGCCAGGGCCAGCGCCAGGTCGGCGGCGGGCTCGGCGATCCGGACGCCGCCGACGGAGGCGGCGAAGACGTCGGCGTCGGCAAGCCGGACCCCACCGCGGCGCTCGACCACGGCGTTGATCATGGCGACCCGCTGGGAGTCCAGCCCGCTGACCGCGCGGCGCGGCGAGCCGCCCCCGCCGGCGGTCGCCACGAGGGCCTGCACCTCGGCGAGCAGCGGCCGGCTGCCCTCCATCGTCACCGTCACGCAGCTGCCCGGCACCGGCGCGGACCGGCGGGAGACGAACAGGTGCGAGGGATCGGGGACGCCGACGACGCCGCCGTCGCCGATCTCGAAGCAGCCGATCTCGTCGGCCGGGCCGAAGCGGTTCTTGGTGGCCCGGACCAGGCGCAGTGTCGAGTGGCGCTCGCCGTCGAAGGAGATCACCACGTCGACCAGGTGCTCCAGCGCCCGCGGCCCGGCGATCGCGCCGTCCTTGGTGACGTGGCCGACCAGGATGGTGGTCATGTTCCGGTTCCTGGCCACCGCGCTGAGGGCGCTGGCCACGGCGCGCACCTGGGTGGCCCCGCCGTCGGTGCCGTCGACGGCGGGTGACCGGACGGTCTGCACGCTGTCGAGCACGAGCAGGGTGGGGGACACGTCCTCCACGTGGGCGAGCACCGCGGACAGCTCGGTCTCGGCGGCGAGGTAGAGCTGGTCGTGCAGGGCGCCGATCCGCTCGGCCCGCAGCCGGACCTGTGCCGCGGACTCCTCGCCGGAGACGACCAGCGTCGGGCCGTTGGCCGCGGCCACCCGGTGGGCGACCTCCAGGAGCAGGGTGGACTTGCCGACGCCGGGCTCGCCGGCCACGAGCAGCACGGCGCCCGGCACCAGGCCGCCGCCGAGGACCCGGTCGAACTCGGTGATCCCGGTGGGTACGGCCCGGGCGCCGGCGAGCTGCACCTGGCCGATCGGGAGCGCCTTGGCGCTGACCGGGCCGGCGGAGACGGCGCGCAACGGCGAGCCGATGGCGCCAACCTCCTGCACGCTGCCCCAGGCCTGGCACTCCGGGCAGCGCCCGACCCACTTCGCGGAGGTGTAGCCGCACTCGGTGCAACGGTGGGCGGGGCGGGTGGACTTCACACCGGATGCTGGCACGCCGTCATGGTGACGGCGGGGTACGACAGTCCGGGTCGAGGTGTGGCTCAGCCCTCGCCGTCGGCCGACTCGTCCTCGCCCGCCTCGTCCCCGGGGAGCTGCTCTTCGCCGCCCTCTTCGCCGCCCTCTCCGCCGTGGCCGCCCTCTTCGCCGTGGAAGTCGAAGCCCTCACCGCGGGGCAGGTCACGGGTGGGCACGCCGACGGGCACCGGGATGGTGACCTCCCCGGCCTCCTCGAACGTGAAGGTGACGTCGATGGACTCCCCGGCGCCGATCGTCTCGGCGAGGTCCACCAGCGCGACCGTGGGGCCGTTGCCGCTGCTCAGGTAGAGGACGCCGTTGGGCGGGATCGTGAGGTCCAGGTCCTCCGACGCGCTGCCGTCGGCCGCCAGCTCGGCGGCGTCGGGGTCGACGACCTCGACGCTGTCGAACGCATCGCCCTCGATCGACACGAGGGTGTCCCCCTCGAGGCCCGTGCTGGAGACGGCGCCGACCAGCCGGGCGTCGCTCCCGCTGGCGTACTGCCCGCCCGTCGGGTACGGCAGGGTCAGGGCCCGCAGCTGCAGGTCCTCCAGGTCGGCCTGGTTGCCCACGTTCGGCTCCTGGGTCGAGGTCTGCGTGACCTGCCCGGCGCTGCAGGCGGTGAGCGCGATCGGGGTGAGCAGCAGGACACCCATCACGGCAGCGCGCGGTGCGCGGTTCACAGCGTCGACCTCCAGAGACGTGCCGGCCACCGAGGACGCCGGTGGCACGAGTCGCA
This sequence comes from Modestobacter sp. VKM Ac-2984, assembly GCF_026967985.1. GTDB lineage: Bacteria > Actinomycetota > Actinomycetes > Mycobacteriales > Geodermatophilaceae > Modestobacter. Next base: position 270,817 of record NZ_JAPVBJ010000007.1, read on the forward strand.
GTGAGCCTAACGGTCGGCCGATGATGTGCGCTGGGAGGTGAGGGCCGTGGCGGCACGTGCTGGGGACGACCTGCCGGGGGCCGGCGACCCCGCGCTCGCCGACTTCCCAGCTCAGGACCCCGGCAGTCGCCGCTGGTGCTTCGCCGACCAGCTCGGGCCGCACTTCCTCGACGCGCCGGACCAGCCCGTGCTGCTGGTCGAGTCGCGCAGCGTCTTCCGCCGCCGCCGGTTCCACCGGCAGAAGGCGCACCTGCTGCTGTCCGCCCTCCGGCACCGTGCGGCCGAGCTCGGCGGGCAGGCCGTCTTCCTGCAGACCGACACCTACACCGAGGCGCTGGACCAGGTCCAGGGGCGCCTGTCGGTGTGCGCGCCGACCACCTGGCCGGCGCGCGACCTCGTGTTGCGCCGTCCCGAGGTGACCGTGCTCGAGGCCCGCGGCTTCGTGACCCGGCAGGCGGACTTCCGACGCTGGGCGGCGGGCCGTTCGCGGCAGCGCCTGCTGATGGACGACTTCTACCGCGTGGCCCGGCGGGTGCACGACGTCCTGATGGACGGCGCGGAGCCGGTCGGTGGCACCTGGAACCTCGACCACGAGAACCGCGAGCCGGCGCCGGCTGACGGGCGGGTGGGCGTCCCGCCCCCGTGGCTGCCCGTCGAGGACGAGATCGACGAGCAGGTGCGCGCCGACCTGGACCGTTGGGCGGCCGACGGCGACGTGGCGTTCGTCGGGGACGACGGCCCGCGGCTGTTCCCGGTCACGCACGCCGAGACCGAGGAGCGGCTCGCGGACTTCCTCACCCACCGGCTGCGCGCCTTCGGTCCGCACGAGGACGCGATGCTGGCCGGGGACCCGTGGCTGGCGCACTCGATGCTGTCGGCGTCGCTGAACCTCGGGCTGGTCGACCCCTCGGACGTCGTCGCCCGGGCCGACCGGGCGTACCGGGACTCGGTGGCGGCCGGTGACCCGTTGCCGCTGAACTCGGTCGAGGGGTTCGTCCGGCAGGTGATGGGCTGGCGGGACTGGATCTGGCACCTGTACTGGCAGCTGGGGCGGGACTACCGGCACGGCAACGCGCTGGCCGCGCACGAGGAGGTGCCGCCCTGGCTGGCTGAGCTGGAGGCCGAGGCGGTGGGGGCCAACTGCCTGTCCTCCGTGCTCGCCGACGTGCGGGGCCGCGGCTGGGTGCACCACATCCCGCGGCTGATGGTGCTGGGCAACTACGCGCTCCAGCGCGGGATCGAGCCACTGGCGATGACCGACTGGTTCCACCGGGTCTTCGTCGACGGCTACGACTGGGTGATGGTCGCCAACGTCGTCGGGATGAGCCAGCACGCCGACGGCGGTGTGCTGGCGACCAAGCCCTACGCCGCGGGTGGCGCCTACATCCACCGGATGAGCGACTACTGCGGTGGCTGCCGGTACGACCCGAAGAAGCGGCTGGGCCCCACGGCGTGCCCGTTCACCGCCGGCTACTGGGCCTTCCTGGAGCGCAACCGGGAGCGGCTGGCCGACAACCGGCGGATGCGCCAGCCACTGGCCGGGCTGGGGCGGCTCACGGACCTCGAGGCCGTCGTCGAGCAGGAACGCGACCGGGGCACCGACCCCCGCTGACGGCGGCCCTCCGGCCGCGGCCGGCCAGGGGCGGGAGGGGGCGTCCTCAGGTGATCGCCGCACCGCCGGCCAGCAGCAGGGCGACGTCCAGCACGGTCAGCAGCAGCACCGCCGGGAAGGCGAGCCGGCGGCCGCGCCGACTGCCGGCGAGCGCGGCGACGACCACGGTCGGGGCGGCGAACGCGCAGGCCAGCAGGCCGAGCAGGCCGGGTGGGCCGGGTGGCCCGAGCACGAGCAGCAGGGTGGCGGCACCGAGCAGGACGGCGCCGGTGACCGCGGAGGGCACCGCGCCGACCCGATGGGGCAGCCCGCGGACCCCCGTGGCGAGGTCGTCTTCGACGTCGGGCGCGACGTTGGCGACGTGCGCCGCACCGCCGAGCGCGGCCCCGGCCGCGATCAGCCACCACGGTGCACCGGGGCTGCCCGGCGCCGCGGCGACCACGCCGGCGGGGAGTGCGCCGAAGCCGGTCAGGTAGGGGAGCGGGGACAGCGCGGTGCGCTTGAGGCCGGCGTCGTAGGCCAGCCCGCTGGCGACCAGCACGAGCAGCAGCAGACCCGGCACGAGGCCGAGGGCCAGGGACGTGCCGACCGCGACGACGACGGCGACGGCCGTCGCCCGGCCGAGCAGCGTCGGGCTGACCACCCCCTGGACGACGGGCTTGTCGGTCCGGCCGACCGCCCGGTCGCGGTCGGCGTCCAGCCAGTCGTTGCACCACCCGATCGATGCCTGCCCGGCCAGCACCGCGACCCCGACCAGCGCGGTCCGCCCGGCCGGGACGCCGGCGGTGACGGCGAGCAGGACGGCGACGGTGGTGACCGCCAGGGTCGGCTCCAGGTGGGTCGCGCGGGCCATCGCCGCGGCGGTCGCGAAGGGGCCGGAGCGGTGTCCGACGCCGTCGGACTGCACACCGACCACCCCCCTGTCAACCCCATGTCGGGCTCGATCACGCCGCTGACCTGCACTTTTGTCGGACTCTGCCGAGCCGAGGGGCATTCTTCCGTGCTAACCTGGGGTGAGCGAAAGGGGTCACATACACATGGGCTTCACTGTTGGCGAGACCGTTGTCTACCCGCACCACGGCGCGGCGCTCATCGAGGCGATCGAGCAGCGCACCATCAAGGGCGTCGAGAAGTCGTACCTCGTGCTCAAGGTCGCCCAGGGCGACCTGACCGTCCGCGTGCCGGCCGACAACGCCGAGATCGTGGGCGTCCGCGACGTCGTCGGCCAGGACGGCCTGAACAAGGTCTTCGAGGTGCTGCGCGCGCCGCACACCGAGGAGCCGACCAACTGGTCGCGGCGCTACAAGGCCAACCTCGAGAAGCTGGCCTCGGGCGACGTGAACAAGGTCGCCGAGGTCGTGCGCGACCTCTGGCGTCGTGACAAGGACCGTGGCCTGTCCGCCGGCGAGAAGCGCATGCTCTCGAAGGCACGGCAGATCCTGGTCAGCGAGCTCGCGCTCGCCGAGGGCACCAACGAGGACAAGGCCGAGGTCCTCCTCGACGAGGTCCTGGCTTCCTGACCGCCCAGCTCCACCCCAGAGACACCCAGACCACTCCCGTGCACGCTGTCGGCATCGTCGCAGCGGCCGGGAGTGGTCTGCGTCTGGGGGCAGAACTGCCCAAGGCCCTGGTGCCCCTCGGTGGCCGGCCGCTGGTCTGCTGGGCGGTCGAGTCGCTGCGTGCCGGCGGGGTCGAGCAGGTGGTGGTCGCCGTCCCGGCGTCGCAGCAGGCGGCCTTCACCGCCGTGCTCCCCGGTGACGTGCACGTCGTCGTCGGCGGGGACACGCGCACGGCGTCGGTCCGTGCGGCCCTCGCCACCGCCCGTGAGCACGCCTCGGACCAGGAGCGCACCGCGGTGCTGGTCCACGACGCGGCGCGGCCGCTGACCCCGCCCGACGTCGTCGCCCGGGTGCTGGCCGCCCTCGCCGGCGGCGCCCGCGCCGTCGTCCCGGTGCTGCCCGTCGTCGACACCACCGTGGTCGTCGACGCCGACGGCGTGGTGACCGCGGACGTCCCCCGCGCCCCGCTGCGCCGGGTGCAGACCCCGCAGGGCTTCGAACGGGCCACCCTGATGGCCGCCTACGCCCACGCGCACGGCACCGCGGCCGAGTTCACCGACGACGCCTCGGTGGTCCGGGCCGCCGGGATCCCGGTGCAGACCGTGGCCGGCGACGAGCGCGCCGCCAAGATCACCGTCGCGCACGACCTGCGGATGGCCGAGCTGCAGACCGAGCGGCCCCGATGAGCCCCGAACTGCCCCGCGTCGGCATCGGCACCGACGTCCACCCCATCGAGGCCGGCCGCCCGTGCTGGCTGGCCGGGCTGGAGTGGCCGGGCGTCGACGGCTGCGCCGGGCACTCCGACGGCGACGTCGTCGCCCACGCCGTGACCGACGCCGTGCTGTCGGCCGCGGGCCTCGGCGACATCGGTGGGCTGCTGGGCACCGACGACCCCCGCTGGGCCGGCGCCCGTGGCGCCGCCGTGCTGGAGCACGTCCGCGAGGTGCTCACCGCGGCCGGCTGGCAGGTCGGCAACGTCTCGGTGCAGATGATCGGCACAACCCCCAAGGTCGGTCCCCGCCGGGCAGAGGCGGAGGCGGTGCTGTCGGCGGCCCTCGGTGCGCCGGTCAGCGTCACCGCCACCACGACCGACGGGCTGGGGCTCACCGGGCGCGGCGAGGGCCGGGCGGCGGTGGCCACGGCGCTGGTGGTCCGGAGCACGTCCGCCGCGCCCGTAGGATCGACCCGGTGAGCCTCCGCCTGTACGACACGGCCGCCCGTGCCGTGCGCGACTTCACGCCCCTGCGTGCAGGACAGGTCTCCATGTACGTCTGCGGGCTGACCGTGCAGGGCCCGCCGCACATCGGCCACGTCCGGTTCGCGATCGCCTTCGACGTGCTGCGCCGCTGGCTGCTGCACCAGGGCGACGAGGTGATCTACGTCCGCAACGTCACCGACGTCGACGACAAGATCCTCACCAAGGCCGCAGCCGCCGGCGTCCCCTGGTGGGCCTGGGCGTACGAGAACGAACGCGCCGCCACCCGCGCGTACGAGGTGCTGGGCACGCTGCCGCCCACCTACGAGCCGCGGGCCACCGGCCACGTGCCGGAGATGGTGGAGCTGATCGAGCGGCTGATCGCCGGCGGGCACGCCTACGACGTCGACGGCGACGTCTACTTCGACGTCCGGTCCTTCCCCGGGTACGGCGAGCTGACCGGCCAGAAGCTGGGCGACCTGCAGCCGGCGGCGGACACCGAGACCGACGAGCGCAAGCGCGACCCCCGGGACTTCGCGCTGTGGAAGTCCGCCAAGGACGGCGACCCCGCCACCGCGTCCTGGCCCACCCCGTGGGGGCGCGGGCGCCCCGGCTGGCACCTGGAGTGCTCGGCGATGGCCGAGAAGTACCTGGGTGCCGAGTTCGACGTCCACGGAGGTGGGCTCGACCTCCGCTTCCCGCACCACGAGAACGAGCGGGCCCAGTCGCAGGCCGCCGGTGACGGGTTCGCCCGGTACTGGCTGCACAACGGCTGGGTCACCATGGGCGGCGAGAAGATGAGCAAGTCCCTGGGCAACACCGCCCTGGTCGACGAGGTCGTCCAGCGCGTGCGCCCGGTGGAGCTGCGCTACTACCTGGCGGCCCCGCACTACCGCAGCACGATCGAGTTCACCGAGGCCGCGCTGGAGGAGGCCGGGGTCGCCTACCGGCGGCTGGAGTCCTTCGTCCGGCGTGCGGCCGAGGTGGTGGGCGCCGACGCCGGCAAGCCGGTGCTGCCCGCCGAGTTCACCGCCGCCCTGGACGACGACCTGAGCACGCCGGCCGCCGTCGCGGTGGTCCACGAGGTCGTCACCCAGGGCAACAGCGCGCTGGCCGCCGACGACCACGAGGCGCTCGCCGCCGCGCTGGGCGCGGTCCGGGAGATGCTCGGCGTGCTCGGCCTCGACCCGCTCGACCCGCAGTGGGCCGACGCCGGCGGCGACCGCCGCCTGGTGGAGGCCACCGACGGCCTGGTCGCGCTCGCGCTGGAGCAGCGCACCGCGGCCCGGGCCCGCAAGGACTACGCGTCAGCTGACGCGATCCGGAACCAGCTCGGCGCCCTGGGCGTGCAGGTCGAGGACACCCCCCAGGGCACACGATGGGAGCTGACCTGATGGCCGGCAACAGTCAACGCCGCGGCCGCTCGGCCGGCGCAGGCAAGAAGACCGCCACCGCTGGGACGGGTGGCAAGAACCGCCGCTCGCTCGCCGGCCGGGGCGCCACCCCGAAGGCCACGGAGCGGCCGCACCACCCGGCGTACAAGGCGGCGAAGGCCGCCGCGGCCCGTCAGGACAACCGGCAGCGGGTGCAGCGGCGCAACGCCGAGGCCCCCGAGCTGCTGCTGGGCCGCAACCCGGTGCTGGAGGCGCTGCGCGCCAACATCCCGGCGACGGCGCTCTACGTCGTCACCGGTGACACGAGCCGCGGCGGGACCGACGAGCGGATCGCCGAGTCCGTGCAGCTGGCTGCCGACCGTGGGCTGCCGCTGCTCGAGGTGGGCAAGGCCGAGTTCGACCGGATGAGCGACCACGCGCTGCACCAGGGCATCGGCCTGATGGTGCCGCCCTACGACTACGCGCACCCCGACGACCTGCTCGACATCGCCCGCAACTCCGGCCGCCCGCCGCTGATCGTGGCGCTGGACGGCGTCACCGACCCGCGCAACCTGGGCGCGGTCATCCGCTCGGCCGCGGCCTTCGACGCGCACGGTCTCGTCGTCCCCGAGCGCCGCGCGGTGGGCATGACCGGCTCGGCCTGGCGTACCAGCGCCGGCGCGGCGGCCCGGCTGCGGGTGGCCCGAGCCGTCAACCTGGGCCGCAGCCTGGCCTCCTACCAGGAGGCGGGCCTGCAGACCGTCGGCCTGGCTGCCGACGGCGACATGGACATCCACTCCTACGACGGCTTCGCCGACCCGATCGCTCTGGTCGTCGGGGCCGAGGGCGCCGGGCTGTCCCGACTGGTCCGCGAGCGTTGCGACGTCGTCCTGTCCATCCCGATCACCAAGGACACCGAGTCGCTGAACGTCAGCGTCGCGGCCGGGATCGCCCTCTACGCCGCGGCTTCCGCCCGCCGGTGACCGGACCGGCCGGGCCTGCTGCGCAGGACCGGCCGGCGACGGCGGTGCGGCTCGGGCTCGAGCCGCACCCGGAGGGCGGCTGGTACCGGCGCACCTGGACGTCCCCCGCCGTCGCCGGCGACCGGCCGGCGGCGACGGCGATCGTCTTCCTGCTGGCCGAGGGGGAGCACTCCGCCTGGCACCGGGTCGACGCCGACGAGCTCTGGCTGTGGCACGGGCCGGAAGAGCTCACGCTGCAGCTCTCCGACGCCCCGGACGCCGACGTCGCGACGGCGGTGACCCTGGGGCCGGAGCTGGTCCAGGTGCTGGTGCCTGCCGGGCGGTGGCAGTGCACCCTGCCGGTGAGCACCGAGGTGCTGGTCAGCTGCGTGGTGTCCCCGGGGTTCCGGTGGAGCGGCTTCCAGCTGGGGTGAGCGGCCGACTCAGCCCAGCAGCTGGGCGACGGTGTAGATGACCAGGCCGGCCAGGCCGCCCACGACCGTGCCGTTCACCCGGATCCACTGCAGGTCACGCCCGACCTGGAGCTCGATCCGCCGGCTGGTCTCCTCGGTGTCCCAGCGGGCCACCGTGGTGCCCACCAGGTCGGCGACGTCGCCGGAGAACCGCTCGACGGCGTACCCGGCAGCCCGCTGGGTCTGCCGCTGCACCAGTTCGCGGATGGTCGGGTCGCTCTGCAGCAGCTCCGCGCCGGACCGGATCAGCCCGACCACCCGCGCTCGCAGCTCGGAGTCCGGGTCGGCTGCGGCGGTGATGACGGCGTTCTTCGCGGTGGTCCACAGCGAGCCCGACCAGGTGCGCACGGCCGGGTGGTCCAGCAGCTCCTCCTTGAACCGCTCGACCCGGGCCGCGGCCTCGGGGTCGGTGCGCAGCGTGTGCACGTAGGCCCGCAGCCGCTTGTCGTAGCTGCGGCGCAGCTCGTGCCGGGAGTCCTCGCCCACCTCGGCGAGGAAGCCCTGGAGCAGGTCGAACACCCGGTCGAACACCCGGTCGTCGACCCAGTCGGGCACCCAGACGGGGGAGGCGTCGCCGAGCCGGGTGCGGAACACCAGCCGGTTGTCGGCCAGGAAGTTCGCCAGCCCGGTGAGCGCCGCGGAGAGCACCTCCTGGTGCCGGTCGCCGTCGATGACGAGCTCGATGCCCCGGGCCACGGCGGGGGCAGCGGGGGTCTCGCGGAGCTTCCGGTCGACCAGGGCGGCGACGGCGGGCTGCAGCTCGTCGTCCTTCAGCAGGTCGGTCAGTCCGCCGAGGGCGGCGCCGGCGTCGCCGGCGAGCCGCTCGGCGCGACCGGGGGAGGCCAGGAAGGCGCCCAGCCGGCCGGGGACGTCGACGGTGGCCAGCCGTTCGTCGACGACCGCCCGGGTCAGGAAGTTCTCCCGCACGAAGGTGCCCAGGCTCGTGCCGATCTGGTCCTTCTTGCGCGGGATGATCGCGGTGTGCGGGATCGGCAGCCGCAACGGGTGCCGGAACAGCGCGGTGACGGCGAACCAGTCGGCCAGCGCCCCGACCATCGACGCCTCCGCGGTGGCCCGCACGTACCCGACCCAGGTGCCGGTCTCCTCGCCCAGCAGCACGCAGACCAGGAAGACCAGGGCCGCGAGCAGGAACAGCCCGGTGGCCAGCCGCTTCATCTTCGCCAGGTCGCGGGCGCGCTGGGGGTCGTCGAGCGACTCCACCAGCGGGGTGGTCAGCTGGGGTCCCGGCACCCGTCCGAGCCTAGGCGTCGGGTCGGGGGAGCCCTCCTGCGGACGTGCGACGACCCCGGGGCCGAGGGGGGCTCGGCTCCGGGGTCGTCGGTCGGAGGAGGTGGCCCTCTGCCCCCGACCCGAGCTCGCGGGGGAGGGCAGAGAGGGCCGGCCTCAGTTCGAGGTCTCGTCCAGGGTGACGTCGACCTCGGAGCTGTCCCCGTCGCGGCGGACGGTCAGCGTGATCTCGTCGCCGGGCTGGGCGCTGCGGATCGCGGCGGTCAGCTCGGTGGAGGTCGTGATCGGCCGGTCGCCCACCGCGGTGATCACGTCGCCGGCCTGCAGGCCGGCCTCGTCGGCGGCAGAGCCGTCGGAGACCGTGGCCACCAGGGCGCCCTCGCCCACGGCGGAACCGGAGTCGGCCGCGGTGCGGGCGCTCACCCCGAGCAGGGCGTGCGTGGCCGAGCCGGTGTCGATGATCTGCTCGGCGATCCGCTGCGCGGTGTTCGACGGGATGGCGAAGCCGACGCCGATGTTCCCGCTGGTCGTCTCCTGACCGGGCAGGCCGGTGCTGGCGACCGAGGCGATCGCGGTGTTGATGCCGACGACCTCCCCGTCGGCGTTGACCAGCGCACCGCCGGAGTTGCCCGGGTTGATGGCCGCGTCGGTCTGCAGGGCGTCGATCACCGTGCTCTCGTCCTGCGTCGACCCGGCCTGCACGGCCCGGTTGGTGGCGCTGATGATCCCGTCGGTGACCGTGTTGGTCAGGCCCAGCGGCGCACCGATGGCGACCGCAAGGTCACCGACCTGGACCGCCTCGGAGTCGGCGAAGACCGCCGCGGTCAGCCCGGCGGCGTCCGACAGCTTGACCACGGCGAGGTCGTTGCTCGGGTCGGTGCCGACGACGGTGGCGTCGTAGACGGTCCCGGCGGAGGTGCGCACCTGCACGGTCACGTCGTCGGTGCCGTTGTTCAGGCTGACCACGTGGTTGTTGGTGAGCACGTAGCCGTCCTCGGACAGGACGACGCCGGAGCCCGACCCCGAGCCCGCGGCGGCGCTCACGTAGAGGGTGACGACGCTGGGGGCTGCCGCGGCGGCGGCGGCCGTCGTGCTGGTGGCCCGCTCGGCGTCCTCGATGACGACCGGCTGCGTGGTCGTCCCGCTGGCGCTGACCACGGTGTCCACGTCGCTCAGCGCGACCACGCCGGCGCCGGCGCCGCCACCGATCAGCGCACCGGCGACCAGACCGGCCACGCCCAGCCGCCAGCGCCCGGTCCGCCGCGCCGGCTGGAACGGCGCGGTCGCGGCCGGGAAGGGCTGCGGGCCGTAGACCGGCTGCGGGAAGGCCGGGGTCTGGAAGGCGGGGGGCACGGCACCGGCCGGCGCACCCGCCCCGGTGGCGCGCTGGTACCCGGGGGTGCCGTAGCCGGTCGGCGGCCACGGCTGGTGGGCCGTGGCCGGGCCGGGCACCGGCTGGGTGGCCGACGGCTGCTGCGCGGTCGGGAACTGCTCGGTCGGTGCGTTCATCGGCTGCTCGGAGCCGGTGGTCTGGGGGGCGGACGCCGGGCGGCTCTGCTGTGGCGCCCAGCCGGAACCGGCACTGCGGTCGGTGCCGTGGCCCGTCTCGTCGGCCGGACGGTTCTGCTCACTCACGGGAAGTCCCTCCTCACGGCAGGACCTCCCCGCCGCGCAGACTCCACTGTGCTCCCCCGGACTGGCTCGAGACTGGTGGCGAGCTGTGAGTTCCCTGGGTGCCGCAGATCCGTTCGGGCGGCGGGCGACCGCCGTCCGGACCGTGCGGTCGTCGCCTCGCCACCTCGGCAGGGGTGATCAAGCACGACACGGGGAAAGGGAGGGCCAGCTCTGCCCACCGCCTGCTCCCTGGAGGCCACCGGTGCCCCTCCGTGCCCTGCTCACCCGCTCCGCCCTGGGCCTGCTCGTGCTGTTCGGTGGAGCACTGGCGGCGATCGGCGGGGTGTCGCTCGGGCTGCCCGGCCTGATCGCCGTGGCGCTGGCCGCGGCCGTCGCGGCCTGCCTCGGTGCGGGCATCGCCCGGGACGCGGCAGTCCGGGACCCGGGGCAGGCGGCACTCGACGCCGCCTGGCGCAGCGCCGTGGCCACCGTGGCCGTGCTGCTCCTGCTCAGCGGCTGTGCCGTGGTGGCGGGCGGCGCCATCACGGTGCTGCTCGTGGCGATCGGGCTGCTGGCCGTGCTGGTCCGGTGGGCGGTGCGGTCGGTCCGGGCCGACCGGCGGGGCGCACCAGCTGTCGTGCTGCCACTGACCACGGACGACGGCTGGGTGCGGGCGCTGTCTGTGCCGGCGCTGGGCCGGGAGTGGGTGCGCACGTCGGCGGCGCTGGCCGAGACCCGCGAGCCGGTGGCCCGGCAGCAGCTGGTGCACCGCCGGCAGGAGGCCCTGGACGAGCTGGAGCGCCGCGACCCCGAGGGCTTCGCCCGCTGGCTCGCCGCCGGGGCGACCGTCGACAGCGACCCGGCGCAGTACGTCTCCGGTGACCCCACGGCCGGCTACGACGCAGCCTGACCCGACCGGCCGCCGGGTCTCCGGCGAACCCGTCCGGCCCCGGTAACCTCCTCCGGGTCGCCCCATTAGCTCAGTGGTAGAGCACCCGCCTTGTAAGCGGAAGGTCGTCCGTTCAATCCGGACATGGGGCTCCACCCCGCTCGCGGGTCACGTCCGGCCGTGCCAGGGTCGAGACCGAGCGCTGCCGCCCGGGCAGCCGGCGTCGAGGAGTCCCGTCGTGAGCGACCACGTGTACCGGCTGAGCGAGATCGTCGGCAGCTCCACCACCAGCGTGGACGACGCCATCCGCACGGCCGTGCGCAAGGCGTCGGAGACGGTGCGCAACATCGAGTGGTTCCAGACCCAGGAGATCCGCGGGCACGTCGTCGACGGCGAGGTCGCCCACTTCCAGGTGACGATGAAGATCGGCTTCCGCGTCGAGGACTGACTGTGAGCATGGCGGGGCCGGCTCGTAGCTGGTGAGCTGGCGCCGGCAGCGGTAGGTGTGACTCCAG
>NZ_JAPVBJ010000008.1 GCF_026967985.1 Modestobacter sp. VKM Ac-2984
AGCGCTACATCGCCCGCGAGCTCTACCGCCGCCTCGAAGCCGCCCCCTCACCCGCTTGACGATCCATAGGAGCGTCGGTCAGGTGAGCACGACGTCCGTGCCCCGCACCGCCACCCCGACCGCGGTCAGCGGCTCGGTGGCCGGCCCCTGCAGCACCTGGCCGGTGGCGGGGTCGAAGGCCGAGCCGTGGCAGGGACAGGCCAGTCCGTCGCCGGTGGCGCGCACCGTGCACCCCGCGTGCGGGCACTCGGCGTCGAAGGCGGCCACCGTGCCCGCCGACGGCTGGGTGACCAGCACGGCCCGTCCGTCGAGCGACACCTCGTAGCCGCCGCCGACCGGCACGTCGGCCAGCGCCACCACCGGGTCACCCGGTCCGGCACCGGTCACCTCGGGGAACTGCGGCCCGCGGGCGCAGGCGGCGACGCCGAGTGCGGCACCACCGGCGACGAGCAGCGACCGGCGGGAGAGGCAGGGGTGCACGGCGACATCCTCCCCGGCCGTGTCCCGCGGGCGGGGGGCCGCCGTCAGTCGAAGCTGCCGGCACCGCCCGAGCGGTACCGGGCCTGGCGCTCGATCCGCTCCCGCTCGGCCCGCTCGGCGCGTCTCGCGGCCGTCGTCCCCGGTGGCCAGCCGGCCTTCACCGCGCGGTGCTCGGTCGTCTCGGTCATGTAGGCAACCGAGAACAGCAACCCGATGACCACCCCGCCGAGGGTCGCGGTGAGCCGGATGTCGAAGGGGACGGGCGGGACCAGCAGGCACAGCAGCAGCACCGGGGCCAGCTGCACCATGGCGCGGGCCAGGTGCCGCCACACCCAGGTGCGCCGGGTCGTGTCCTCGAGCACCCAGTCCGACAGCGAGGGCGGCAGGCCACCGCCGTAGGCGTACCAGAGCCACTGGGCCGGGTTGGGGCGTCCCGCGTGCACGTCGCCCACGGTATGCCCGTGGGGCGCGGAGGAGGGCGGTGGCCGCGGGCGTACGGTGCGCCGGTGGACGAACGGCGCGTGGGGGTGCTCGCCGGGCTCGGCGCCTACTCCCTGTGGGGTGTGTTCCCGCTCTACTTCCCGCTGCTCGAGCCGGCCGGCGGGCTGGAGATCGTGGCGCACCGGGTGGTCTGGTCGTTGCTGTTCGTCGGCCTCCTGCTGACCGTCCGGCGGAACTGGACCCAGGTGCGGGCCGTGGTCACCGACCGGCGTGCCCTGCTCGTGCTCTCGGTCGCCGCCGTGTTGATCGCGGCGAACTGGCTCATCTACGTCTACGCGGTCAACTCGGGGCACGTCGTCGAGGCCTCACTCGGCTACTTCATCAACCCGCTGGTCAGCGTCCTGTTCGGCGTGCTCGTCTTCCGGGAGCGGCTGCGCCGGCTGCAGTGGGTCGCCGTCGGGATCGCCGTGGTGGCGGTCCTGGTGCTGACCGTCGACTACGGCCACCCGCCGTGGATCTCGCTCGCCCTGGCCGTCAGCTTCGGCCTCTACGGCCTGATGAAGAAGCTGGTCCGGGTCGACGCCGCGCCCGGCCTGTTCGTGGAGACGGCGGTGGTGTTCCTGCCGGCGCTGGCCGTCATCACGGTGATGGGCGCGCAGGGCGACGCCGCCTTCGGGACGGCGGGCCTGGGGCAGGCGCTCCTGCTGGCCAGCTCGGGGCTGGCCACCGCCGTCCCGCTGCTGCTGTTCGCCGCCGCCACCAGCCGGGTCCCGCTGTCGACGATCGGCCTGCTGCAGTACGTCACGCCGCTGATGCAGCTGTCCATCGGCGTCTTCGTCTACGACGAACCGATGCCGCCGGCCCGGCTCGTCGGGTTCGCCGTCGTCTGGCTCGCGCTGGCCGTCTTCACCGTCGACACGCTGCGCAACGCGCACAGCAACCGGCGGGCCGCCGCCCCGCTCCCGGCCGGCATCTGACCGGTCTGCACGGGCTGGCGACGCGCCCGGGTGTCCTGCTCCGCAGCCGCGGTGACGCGACTACCGTCGAGGGGTCCGGACCACCCCTGCCGGTGCCAGGCGCAGGCCCGGCCGACCCCCTTCCCCCGGAGGCAGGACCATGGAGGCAGGACCATGAGCGAGGACCCCGTGCAGCCCGTCGAGCCGGCGGCGGACGAGTGTCCGGCAGCAGTCGGGACCGACCCCGGGACGGCGCCGGGGACCGCAGCCGACGGGGCTGCTGTGACGAGCGGGACGCACGGGGACGACACGACTGTCGGTCTGCCCGCGCGAGAGCGGGAGATCCTGGCCTTCGAGCGTCAGTGGTGGCGCTTCCCGGGTGCCAAGGAAGCAGCCATCCGGGAGCGCTTCGGGATGACGTCCACCCGCTACTACCAGGTGCTCAACGCCCTGATAGACCGTCCGGAGGCCCTCGTCGCCGACCCGCTGCTGGTGCGTCGGCTGCGCCGGATGCGGGCCGGGCGGCAGCGTCAGCGCTCCGGCAGGGTCCTGGGCACGGACCTCCGTCGCGACTAGCCTGTCTCACTGTGGGGAGGCATGCGGCGCCGTTCGGTGAGGGAAGTCCGTCCGAGGCGACCCCGAGTCCGGGTCGCCGGCGCACCGACCCCGCGATCCAGCCCCCCACCGGGTCCGGCCGCCAGCACGCGCAGCCGGGCCAGCCCGCGCCCCGTCCGGTGACCCCCCGCGCCCCCCAGGGTCCCGGACCCGAGAGCGACACGGCGATGACCCTGCCGCGGCAGAGCCGGGCCGAGCGCCGGCGGGAGGGCCTGCTGCCCGCGGGTGAGGACCCGCTGCTCCGCCGCCCGGCCGGCCGGCCCAGCGCACCGCCCCCGGTCGGCGGACGACGGCGGACGGACCCCGCGACCGCGGAGGGCCGCCCCGCGGTCGCCGGTCCCCAGACGCCCGCGCCGCGGCCGGTGCCGCCGGTCTCGGGCCCGTTGACCGCCGCCACGCCGACCCCGCCCGCTCCGTTCGACTCCTCCCCGGTCGTCCCCGCCGTGGAGCCCCGCCGCGCGCTGCCGGCGCCCGCGCGTCCGGCGTCCGAGCCCGCGCGTCCGGCGTCCGAGCCCACGGGGCAGCGCGCCGAGCCCGCGGCGTGGCGCGTCGAGTCCACCGGTTCCACGGTGGCCCCGATGACGACGGGCATGCCGGCCTGGGCCGCCGAGCCCAGCGCACCACCGGCGGACGTCACCCAGCGGGTCTCCGGGGCGGTGCCGGAGGAGTCGGCGTGGGGCGCCGCACCGGCCGCCCCGGCAGCGCCTGTGGCCCCCCTGCGTGCGCCACAGCTGCCCGGGCGGGGGAGCGCCCCCGCCGGGCGCACTCCCACGCCCACCCCGGCCGTGCCCCGGCGCGCCGACGTGCGCACTCCCCGGGCCGAGCCGGCACCGGAGCAGGGGCCGCCGTCCGGTCCGGCGCGGCGGGCCGTCGACGTCCCCGTGGGTGGCCGGGCAGCCGCGCGGCTGGAGCGGCAGGCCGCCGAGGCCGCCCGGAAGAAGGAGGGACGGCGCGCTGCGCCGCCGGCCCGCCCCGAGGCCGTGCCGGCCCGCCCCGGCCCCGGGGACCTGCACACCGACGAGGTGCCCCGTGGCCCGCGCCGCGGGGTGCAGGGCCTGCTCGCCGTCGTCGTCCTCACCCTCGTGGTGCTGGGCGTCTGGACGTTCACCGGGCCCGGCACCGAGGAGACCTCGGCGCAGACCCCGCTGCCGACCGCCAGCGAACCGGCGCCCGCGGTCTCGTCGGTGCCGGAGAGCGTGCCGGCGCCGGAGGCGGTCTCCGCGGAGCCGGTGGGGCCGGTGTTCGCGCCGGTCACGGTGCTGAACAGCACCAGCATCACCGGGCTGGCCGGCAGCATCGGCGACCAGTTCGCCGCAGCCGGCTGGGAGGTGATCGGCACCGCGGGCTCGCCGGTCAGCGACGTGGCGACCACCACGGTCTACTACAGCGAGGGCGACACGGTGCAGCAGCAGGCCGCGGCCCAGCTGGTCGAGCAGTTCCCCGACGTCACCGGCCCCGTCGCGCGCTACTTCGAGGTCCCCGGCGTCGCCGACCCCGGCCTCGTCGTGGTCGCCACCGGCAACTGGCGGCCCTGACCCACCGCGACGCGGCCGGCTCGCGGAACTCGGGGACCGTGCCGTCCGTTGCCGCCCACGTGCGCACCGCTCCCGGGCCGGCGCGGATCGGCTCGCGCCTCGGCGCCCAGCCGGTGCTCGCCGCCCTGATCGTCCTCCTGCTGGCCCTCCCCGCCCTCGCCGTCGTCCTCGCCGGCACCGACCGGCCCGCCCGGGCCGCCGAGGACGTGACGACCGAGGAGGCTCGGGTCCCCTCCGGCGAGGGCGCTGACGCCGTCGAGCTGGACACCACGCTGTACCTGCCCGACACGCCCGGCCCCGCGCCGGCCGTCCTCCTCGCCCACGGCTTCGGCGGCAGCAAGCAGTCGGTCGCTGCCGACGCGCGCCAGCTGGCCCGCCGCGGGTTCGTGGTGCTGACCTGGTCCGCGCGGGGCTTCGGCACCAGCAGCGGGCAGATCGGCCTCAACGACCCGCGCTACGAGGTCGCCGACGTCAGCACCCTGATCGACCTCCTCGCGACGCGGGACGACGTCGTCCTCGACGCCGCCGGTGACCCGCGGGTGGGCGTCGCCGGGGCGTCCTACGGCGGTGCGGTCTCCCTGCTGGCGGCCGCCTACGACCCGCGCATCGACGCGATCGCGCCGCAGATCACCTGGAACTCGCTGACCACGGCCTTCTTCCCCGACCAGGCCGCCGTCGTCGGCGCCGGCACCCCCGCCGACGTGCCGCGCACCGACGACGCCGGGGTCTTCAAGCGGACCTGGGCCGGGCTGTTCTTCGGCAGCGGTTCGCTGCCCACCGGCGACGGGCGCCCGGGGGTCGGTGGCGACGGTGCGGCGCCCCTGGCCGACGGCCTCGACCCGGCGGCCGTGCAGGCGCTGACCTGCGGGCGCTTCCGGGCCGACATCTGCGCGGCCTACGAGACGGCCGCCTCGACCGGCGAGCTCAGCCCCGAGGTCGCTGCCGTCCTGGAGCGGAGCAGCCCGGCGGGCGTGCTCGACCGGATCACCGCACCCACGCTGCTGCTGCAGGGCACCCAGGACTCGCTGTTCGGGCTGGGCGAGGCCGACGCCAACGCCCGGGGCATCGCCGCCACCGGCACGGACGTCCGCATGGTCTGGTTCGCCGGCGGCCACGACGTCTCGCCCTCCCGCCGGGTCACCGCGGAGTTGCGGGACGAGGTCGCCGACTGGTTCGAGATCCACCTCGCCGGCGCCGACGGCGACACCGGCGGCTTCCGCTACCCGGCCCCCACCGGCCTGGGCAGCGGGGTCGGCCGGGTCCAGGGCGGCTCGCAGACGGTCTCCGTCGACGAGTACCCGGGCCTGGCCGACGGCGAGCCCGTCGAGAGCCGGGTGCTCGAGCTGGCCGGCCCCACCCAGCCGGTGGTCACGCCGGCCGGCGGCAGCCCGGCCGCGCTCACCACCATCCCCGGCCTCGGCTCCGTCGGCGCCGCACTCGCCGGGACCACGCTGGAGATCCCGGGGCAGTTCGCCGCCTTCGAGAGCCCGGAGCTCACCGAGGCCATCGAGGTGGTCGGGGCGCCGACCACCACCCTCGCCGTGTCGGCGCCGGACGGGACGGCGACGATGTTCGCCAAGCTCTACGACGTCGCGCCCGACGGCACGACGACCCTGCCCAGCGGACTGGTCGCGCCGCTGGAGCTGACCGGGCTGTCCACCGACCCGGCGGCCCCGTCCGAGGTGCCGGTGACCCTCCCGCCGATCGTCCACCGGTTCGAGGCCGGCCACACCCTGCGGGTGGTCGTCTCCTCCACCGACCAGGCGTTCGCCCTGCCCGCGTCCTCGGAGGTCTCCACCGTCGGCCTGGCCGAGGGTGCGGAGCTGGCCGCCCCGGTGGTGCCGGGTGAGGTGCAGGCCACCGCCGGCTCGGCCCGCTGGTGGGTGCTGCTCGCCGTCCTGGCCGCGCTCGGGGCGCTGGGCTGGCTGGCCGCCGTCCTGGTCGGCCGGCGCCGGCGGCGGCGCGTGTCGGTGTCCGCGCCGGACGGGGAGGACGTGCCGCTGCGCTTCGAGGGGGTCACCAAGGCCTACGGGGACGGGTTCGTCGCCGTCCGGGACCTCTCCTTCGAGGTGCGCCGCGGCCAGGTCCTCGGCCTGCTCGGCCCGAACGGGGCGGGGAAGACGACGTCGCTGCGGATGCTCATGGGGCTGATCCGCCCGACCGAGGGCCGGATCGAGGTGTTCGGCCACGCCGCCGGGCCCGGTGCGCCCGTGCTGTCCCGGCTGGGGTCGTTCGTGGAGGGCACCGGCCTGCAGCCGCACCTCAGCGGGCGGGACAACCTCACCCTCTACTGGGCCGCCACCGGCCGGCCGCTGGCCGACGCCCACCTGGAGGAGGCCATCGAGATCGCCGGGCTGGGCGTCGCCCTGGACAAGCGGGTGCGCAGCTACAGCCAGGGGATGCGGCAGCGGGTCGCCATCGCCCAGGCGATGCTCGGCCTGCCCGACCTGCTGGTGCTCGACGAGCCGACCAACGGGCTGGACCCGCCGCAGATCCACGCGATGCGCGAGGTGCTGCGGTCCTACGCCGAGACCGGCCGCACGGTGATCATCTCCAGCCACCTGCTGTCGGAGATCGAGCAGACCTGCAGCCACGTCGTGGTCATGGCCAAGGGGCAGAAGATCGTCCAGGGCACGGTCGAGGAGATCGTCGGCACCGGGGGAGCGGTGCTGGTCGGGCTGGCCGATCCGGCCGACACCGACCGGGCGGTCGCCGTCCTGTCCGGGCTGCCCGGGGTCGGTGAGGTGGAGCGGAGCACGGAGGGCCTGGTCGTGGACCTCGGTCCGACCACCCGCGCGGTCGCGCTGACCGCGCTGGTCGAGGCCGGCATCGGGGTCGACCAGCTCACGCCGCGCCGCCGCCTGGAGGACGCGTTCCTGTCACTGGTGGGGGAGTCATGAGCCGAGCTGGGTCCGAGGTCGCGGCGGCGCCGCAGGCGACGGGAGCGGCGGCGGGGTACCGGCCGGAGCGGACGCTGCGGCTGGGCGTCGAGCTGCGCCGTCAGTTCAAGCGCCGCCGCACCCTCGGTGTGTTCGCGCTGATGGCGGCGCTGCCGCTGATCCTGATCGGCGCCCTGCAGCTGGGCGGCACCGAGGAGGCGGAGGAGAACAGCCGGATCAACCTGGTGGACGTCGCCTCGTCGAGCGGGCTGAACCTCACCCTGTTCACCCTCTTCGCCACCACCGGCTTCTTCCTGGTCGTCGTCTTCGCGCTGTTCTTCGGCGACACGGTGGCCAGCGAGGCGTCCTGGGGGTCGCTGCGCTACGCGCTGGCCACGCCGGTGCCGCGGGCCCGGCTGCTGCGGCAGAAGTGGCTGGCCGCGCTGGTCCTGTCGGTCGGCGCGATGGTGCTGCTGGTCGTCGTCGCCGTGGTCGCCGGCGGGATCGCCTTCGGCTTCGGCGACGTGCAGACCCCGATCGGGGTCGCGCTGGACCAGGGGACGGCGCTGCTCCGGCTGGCCGGGATGGTCGGCTACCTCGCCGTCCACCTGCTCGTGGTGGGCACCCTGGCGTTCTGGCTGTCCACGGTCACCGACGCGCCGCTGGCCGCGGTCGGCGGGGCGGTGTTCAGCACGGTCGTGTTCGCGGTGCTGGAGCAGGTCGAGCAGCTGGGCGGGATCCGCGACTGGTTCCCGACCGCGTTCAACTACGCCTGGACCGACCTGCTGCAGACCCCGGTCGACTCCGGGGACCTGTTCCGCGGCGTGATCCAGGGGCTCGTCTACTCGGCGGTCTTCACCGCGCTGGCCTTCTGGCAGTTCTCCCGCAAGGACGTCACCAGCTGATCCCCTGCTGAGCGGGCCTACAGGCTGGCCAGCACCGCCTGGGCCCAGCCCTCGCCCATCGGGGCGTCGGTGACCCGGGCGTTGGGGACGGCGTCGAGCCGGGCCGCCATGCCATCGACCGCAGCCCCGTTCGCGGTCACCCACAGCCGGCCGACCGCCGGGGCCATCTCCAGGTCGCTCACGCTGTCGCCGACGGCCACGGCGTCGGAGGCGGTCAGCCCGCGGCGGGCGAGGTCCCAGCTGATCGCGGCGCCCTTGGAGATCCCCCGCGGCATCAGGTGGTAGACGTGCGGCGGCAGGGCCTCGGCGTCCAGCGTCATCCGCGCGGTGGCCGGGACCGCGCCGTTGTCGTTGAGCGTCAGCCAGCCCCACCCCCGCTCGGCCAGCCAGGTGTCGACCGCTGCGGCGTCGACCCGGCCACGCAGCAGGGCGTCGGCGGAGTGGGTCGCGTGCCAGGGGTCGTGCCACTCCAGCCGGCCGCGGTGCGCGGCGACCAGCGCGTCGACGATGCCGAGCTCGGTCAGCACGTCCATCGGCGTCCGGCCGGCGAACTGCGCGGGCAGGTCGCCGGTGAGCAGGTGGGTCTCCCGGCCGCCGTGCCAGCTGACCAGCGAGCCCAGCTCGGCGATCGCGCCGTCGACGGCGAAGATCCTGCCGGCTTCCAGCAGCTGCGCGTGGGTGCGGCCGCTGACCAGCACCAGCGCCACACCAGCCCGGTGCAGCTCGAGCAGCGCGGCGGCGGGGGAGGCGGTCAGCTCCCGGTCGGCGGTGTGCCAGAAGGAGCCGCGCGGGCCCACCATCGTGCCGTCCAGATCGGTGTAGACGATGCGCGTGGCCACCGCTCCATCCTGGCGGTGCCGCACCGGCGGACGGACCCCGGGTAGAGTGACCTCCGTTCCACTCATCCAGAGGGGCAGAGGGACACGGCCCGCTGAAGCCCCGGCAACCGCGACCTGCGCGCATGCGCAGCGTGAGGTGCCAATTCCGTCCCGCGCGGCTCGACGGCCCGGCGCGGGGAAGATGAGGAGGTAGTCGTCGAATGACCCTGACCGCTCCCGGTTCCGCCCAGGCAGACTCCAGCGCCGGTGGACAGATCGCCCCCAACCCGGCCCGTGGCCTGGTCTGTCGCAACTGCGGCGCCACCTTCGGGCTCATCGCCGAGCACGCCTGTGCGGAGTGCTTCGGCCCGCTGGAGGTCGACTACGACCCCGAGCTCATGCGCGCGGTGACCCGTGAGCAGATCGAGGCCGGGCCGCAGAACATCTGGCGCTACGTGGCCCTGCTCCCGGTGGGGCACGACCCGGCCGCCCGGGTCAGCCTCGACCCGGGCATGACCCCGCTCGTGCGCGCCGACCGGCTGGCCGCCGAGCTCGGCCTCACCGGTGGGCTCTGGGTGAAGGACGACTCGGCCAACCCGACCCACTCGTTCAAGGACCGGGTGGTGAGCCTGGCCGCGACCGCGGCGAAGAGCTTCGGCTACACCAAGATCGCCTGCGCCTCGACCGGCAACCTGGCCAACTCCGTCGCCGCGCACGCCGCACGGATGGGGCTGCCCTCCTTCGTCTTCGTGCCCAGCGACCTCGAGCCGGGCAAGATCACCCAGTCGGCGGTCTACGGCCAGGCCCTGGTGGCCGTCGAGGGGTCCTACGACGACGTCAACCGGCTGACCAGCGAGCTCGCCGAGACCGACGAGTTCGAGGACACCGCCTTCGTCAACCAGAACGTCCGGCCGTACTACGCCGAGGGTTCCAAGACGATGGGCTACGAGATCGCCGAGCAGCTGGGCTGGCGGATCCCGGCGCAGGTGGTCATCCCGATGGCGTCGGGCTCGCTGCTCACCAAGGTCGACAAGGCCTGGCGGGAGCTGGTCGCGGCCGGCATCGTCGCCGACACCGAGTGGAAGGTCTTCGGCGCCCAGTCGGCCGGCTGCGACCCGATCGCCACCGCCTTCGACAACGGCTGGGACGTCGTCAAGCCGGTCAAGCCCACCGGGATCGCCAAGTCGCTGAACATCGGAAACCCGGCCGACGGCCCGTACGCGCTGGACGCCATCCGGCGCACCGGCGGCTCGGTCGGCCGGGTCGGGGACGACGAGATCGTGCAGGGCATCCGGGACCTGGCCCGCACCACCGGCGTCTTCGCCGAGACCGCCGGCGGGGTGACCACCGCGGTGCTGCGGCAGCTGGTCGACAAGGGGCTGATCGACCCGACGCAGGAGGTCGTCGTCCTCAACACCGGGGAGGGGCTGAAGACCCTCGACCCGCTGCTGTCGGTGGTCGGCCCCTCGCACCACGTGCAGCCGTCGCTGAAGTCGCTGCGCGAGGCCGGCCTCATCGCCTAGCAGGTGCGCTCGCTCCTATCACACGGGCGGGGGATGTGCAGGGCTGTGTCCGTGAGCTGGGACACCCGTTCCTGTACCGTTCCGCGCGGTTCGAGTTCCACGTTCGTGTTCGGCGGGCGGAAGAGCGAGACCCGGCTCCTCGAGTCTCCAGGGGTCGTCCGCACGGAACGTGGGAGCACACGTGGCACAGGGCACCGTGAAGTGGTTCAACGCCGAGAAGGGCTTCGGCTTCATCGCCGTCGACGGCGGCCAGGACGTCTTCGTCCACTACTCGGCCATCCAGATGGACGGCTACAAGAGCCTCGAAGAGGGCCAGCGGGTCAGCTTCGAGGTCGTCCAGGGCGAGAAGGGCCCGCAGGCGGACGCGGTGCAGAGCGCCTGATCCGGTCAGCACCACGAGGCCCGGTCCCCGGTCGGGGGCCGGGCCTCGCTGCGTCCCTGACCGGTGGGCGTCGACCCCCCCTTCTTGCACTCGCCTGGGTCGAGTGCCAGACTTTGGGCTGGCACTCGGGCTACCTGAGTGCCAACCAGGTCGGAACGGTGAGGCACCGGCACGTGGACCGCAGGAGCGTTCACGCCACGGTGTCGTCCGTCGCGGGCGCCGGACCTGACCAGCCAGCGATCCACGCATGGAGGACATCACCACATGGCCAAGATGATCGCGTTCGATGAAGAGGCTCGCCGCGGTCTCGAGCGGGGCATGAACATCCTCGCCGACGCCGTCAAGGTGACCCTGGGGCCGAAGGGCCGCAACGTCGTTCTGGAGAAGAAGTGGGGCGCTCCCACCATCACCAACGACGGTGTGAGCATCGCCAAGGAGATCGAGCTCGAGGACCCGTACGAGAAGATCGGGGCCGAGCTCGTCAAGGAGGTCGCCAAGAAGACCGACGACGTCGCGGGTGACGGCACCACCACCGCCACCGTGCTCGCCCAGGCCCTCGTCCGCGAGGGGCTGCGCAACGTCGCCGCCGGCGCCAACCCGATGGCCCTGAAGAAGGGCATCGAGAAGGCCGTCGCCTCGGTCTCGGAGTACCTCCTCTCGACCGCCAAGGACGTCGAGACCAAGGAGCAGATCGCGGCCACCGCCTCGATCTCTGCCGCTGACCCCGCCATCGGCGAGCTCATCGCCGAGGCGATGGACAAGGTCGGCAAGGAAGGTGTCATCACCGTCGAGGAGAGCAACACCTTCGGCCTTGAGCTCGAGCTCACCGAGGGCATGCGCTTCGACAAGGGTCACCTGTCGGCCTACTTCGTGACCGACACCGACCGCATGGAGACCGTGC
Source organism: Modestobacter sp. VKM Ac-2984 (assembly GCF_026967985.1). Lineage (GTDB taxonomy): Bacteria > Actinomycetota > Actinomycetes > Mycobacteriales > Geodermatophilaceae > Modestobacter. Next base: position 11,436 of record NZ_JAPVBJ010000008.1, read on the forward strand.
TCGAGGACCCGTACATCCTGGTCCTCAACAGCAAGATCTCCACGGTCAAGGACCTGCTCCCGCTGCTGGAGAAGGTCATGCAGTCCGGCAAGCCGCTGGCGATCATCGCCGAGGACGTCGAGGGCGAGGCCCTCGCGACCCTGGTGGTCAACAAGATCCGCGGCACCTTCAAGTCGGTCGCCGTCAAGGCCCCCGGCTTCGGTGACCGCCGCAAGGCCATGCTGGGCGACATCGCGATCCTCACCGGTGGTCAGGTCATCAGCGAGGAGGTCGGCCTCAAGCTGGACACCGCCGACCTGTCCCTGCTGGGCCGGGCGCGCAAGTTCGTCACCACCAAGGACGAGACGACCATCATCGAGGGCGCTGGTGACGCCGACCAGATCCAGGGTCGCGTCAACCAGATCCGCGCCGAGATCGAGAAGTCGGACTCCGACTACGACCGCGAGAAGCTCCAGGAGCGCCTGGCCAAGCTGGCCGGTGGCGTCGCCGTCATCAAGGCCGGCGCCGCGACCGAGGTCGAGCTCAAGGAGCGCAAGCACCGCATCGAGGACGCGGTGCGCAACGCCAAGGCCGCCGTCGAGGAGGGCATCGTCGCCGGTGGTGGCGTCGCTCTCGCGCAGGCCACGGCCGTCGCGTTCGACAAGCTCGACCTCGAGGGCGACGAGGCGACCGGTGCCAACATCGTGCGCGTCGCGCTCGAGGCCCCGCTGAAGCAGATCGCCATCAACGCCGGCCTCGAGGGCGGCGTCGTGGCGGAGAAGGTCCGCAACTCCGAGACCGGCTGGGGCCTCAACGCCGCCACCGGCGAGTACGTGGACCTGATCGCGGCCGGCATCATCGACCCGGCCAAGGTCACCCGCTCGGCGCTGCAGAACGCCGCCTCCATCGCGGCGCTCTTCCTCACCACCGAGGCCGTCATCGCCGACAAGCCGGAGAAGAACGCCCCGGCCATGGCCGGTGGCGGCGACGGCGGCATGGGCGGCATGGACTTCTGAGTCCACACCGCTCAGCGTCCAGCTGAGCACTGCACCACCAGCACTGCCCGGCAGGGGCGGTCCCGCACTCGCGGGGCCGCCCCTGTCGGCGTTCCCGGCCCGCTCGCCGGGTGATCACCACGGCTGGTGGCGGTCACCGGGTCGGGGAGGCCGCGCTCAGCCCGTGGTGATCACCGATCCGTGCGAGTCGCCCGCGGCGGAGCAGGGTAGGCGGCTGCGGTGACGGTGGTGATCGGGACGTCGGGCTGGCAGTACCGCGACTGGCGCGGCCGCTTCTACCCGCCAGTGCTGCCGCAACGGCTCTGGCTGGAACACCACGCCGAGCACTTCGCCACCGTGGAGAGCAACAACGCCTTCTACCGGCTGCCCGAGCGGGCCACCTTCGAGCGGTGGCGGGAACGCACCCCGCCGGACCACCGGTGGTCGGTGAAGGCATCCCGGTTCCTCACCCACCTGAAGCGGCTGCGGGAGCCGGCCGAGCCCGTCGCCCGGCTGATGGACCGCGTGGCCGGCCTGGGCGACCGGCTGGACGTCGTCCTGCTGCAGCTGCCCCCCACGCTGCAGGCCGACGTCGAGCTGCTCAGCGAGTGCCTCGGCCAGTTCCCGGCGGGCACCCGGGTCGCGGTGGAGCCGCGGCACGAGAGCTGGTGGACCGACGAGGTGCGCGGCCTGCTCGAGCGGTACCAGGCGGCGCTGTGCTGGGCCGACCGCGCCGAGCAGCCGATCGCCCCGCTGTGGCGGACCGCCGAGTGGGGCTACCTGCGGCTGCACACCGGCGCCGACGGCTGGGACTACCGCCCGGAGACGTTGCAGCTGTGGGCCGAGCGGGTCCAGGACACCTATGCCGACGACGACGTCCTGACGTACTTCAACAACGACCCCGGCGGCGCCGCCACCCGTGACGCGGTCACCTTCGCCGACGCCGTCCGGGCCGCCGGCGGCACGCACACGCGGGTGCCCACGGCGGCCCAGGCCAGCGGCGCGGCCTGGCCGCCGAAGCCGCCACCCAGGACGCCGGCCCATCAGAGGGCGGCAGGGTCCTCGACGAACGTCACGCCCAGCTGACCAGCGGCCTGCTCGAGCACCGACTGCACGGCGAGGGTGTCGGCCAGCGGCATCACCGCGCTCTCGGTCCGCCCGGCCCGCAGGCACTCCGTGACCTCGATCAGCTCGTGGGAGTAGCCGCCGCCGAGCTGGGGGAGGGTGATCTCCTCGGCCTCCGCACCGGCCCGGTGCAGCACGATCGTCTGCGGGTGGTGGAAGCGGGGGAGGACGTCGATCCAGCCCGCCGTCCCGAAGACCCGCGCCTGCCCGGGGAGGGCGTTGCGCAGCGAGGTCATCAGCGTCGCCGACCGGCCGTCGGCGTACCCGAGCAGCAGCGAGGCCTCGGCGTCCACGCCGGTCTCGAACAGCGAGCCGGTGGCGGTCACGGTGTCCGGGTCGCCGAGCAGCATCTGGGCGAAGGAGACGACGTAGACGCCGAGGTCCAGCAGCGCGCCGCCCCCGAGCTCCTTGGCGAACAGCCGGTCGGTGGGGTCGAAGGCACGGGACACGCCCAGGTCGGCCTGCACGGAGCGGACCTCGCCGATCGCCCCGTCCGCGATCAGCTCGCACGCCCGGACGACGGCCGGCTGGAACCGCGTCCACATCGCCTCCATCGCGAAGACGCCGGACCCGCGTGCCGCGTCCACCACCTCGGTGGCCCCGGCGACGGTGGCGGTGAACGACTTCTCCACCAGCAGGGCCTTGCCGGCCTTGATGGCGCCGAGGGAGACGGCGTGGTGCTGCGGGTGCGGGGTGGCGATGTAGAGGACGTCGACGTCCGGGTCGGCCAGGACCTCGGCGTAGGACCCGTGCGCCCGGTCGATGCCGTGCCGGCCGGCGAAGGCCTGCGCGCGCTCCAGCGAGCGGGAGGCGACGGCGACCGCCCGCGCGCCCTCGACGTGGGCGAAGTCCTTCACCACCTGCTCGGCGATGCGGCCCGGCCCGACGACTCCCCAGCGGATCTCCTCAGTCACGCCCTGACCGTAGCCGGGGCACACTGTCGGAGTGGCACTGCTGATCGACACCCCCGTCTGGCCGTGGCGGGGCCGGCGGTGGTCGCACCTGGTCAGCGACACCGGCTACGACGAGCTGCACGCCTTCGTGGCCGAGCACCTGGGCATCCCGCGCCGGGCGTTCCAGGGCGACCACTACGACGTCCCCGAGGAGCTGTACGCCGAGGCCGTCGCCGCGGGCGCCGAACCGGTCGGCTCCCGTGAGCTGCTGCAGCGGCTGCTCGCCGCCGGCCTGCGGATCAGGAAGAACGCGCGCGCAGCAGGGTGAGCTCGGCGGTGAGGTTCGCCCGGGCCGGGGCGGTCCACCGTTCGGCCGCCACCGGCACCCGGAACAGCTCCGGCAGCGCGAGCAGCTGCTCCAGCACGGCGATCCGTCCGGCGGTGAAGTCGGCGTCGGAGAGGTGGCCGTACTCGGCGCGCACCGCGGACGCGTAGCTGGCGTAGGCCGCCGGCGGGCTGGCCAGCACCGCGAGGTCGGCGTCGCAGAGCACCGCGCCGTTGGCGTCGTCCGGCTCGGGGTCGTGCCCGGCGGTCAGCAGCACCAGCCGCTCGACCTCGGTGACCCTGGCCTCGTCCACCAGCCCCAGCAGTCCGATCCGCGCCCGCGCGGCGCTGACCTCCTCGTTGTCGCTGCGCTGCGGCTCGTAGGCGACGTCGTGGTACCAGGCGGCCAGCCGGACGGCGACCGGGTCGACGGCGTGCCCCGCCAGCTCGTCGACGATGCCGAGCACCGCCGCCAGGTGCGCGAGGTCGTGGTAACTGCGGTGCGGCTCGGACCAGGCGCCGACGACGGCGGCCCACTCGGTGCGCGAGGTGGGGGAGTCGTCGACCAGCGCCGTCCACGCGTCGAAGTCCACGCCGCTCATGCGCCGGAGTCTGGCACGCCGTCGGGGTGCCCCGGCCAGTCGCTCGGACTGAGGTCCTCGCCACGTGTGTCTGGCCGGACGGCACGGGTACGGTGGAGGACGTCCGGGCCGGGCGACCTGTGTCCCCGGGCTCCACTAGATAACTGCCGCCGTGGAATACCGCTCCGACCTCGGTCGGGGGCTGGAGCCGCGGATGTGCAAACCGCCGCGAGGCGACCAGCGTCCGGTCCGGACCTCAACGCAGAACGGCCCCTCTCCGTAGGAGAGGGGCCGTTCTGCGCTCAGGCCCCCGTGCAGGGGCCCGCCGCGAGCCTGCGAGCGGTGGGGGTCAGGCCCCGTCCCGAGGCTCGCCCCGAGCGTGCGAGGGGCGAGGAGGACGGGGTCCTTCGACCTTCTACTCGGTCTTGCCCAGCAGCCAGCCGTGCTCGCCGGCCAGCGCATTGGCCGCCACCGGCCCCCAGGAACCCGGGGCGTAAGAGTGCACCTCGGGGCGGTGGTCCAGCACCGGCTGCAGCGCCCGCCAGGTCTGGGCCAGGCCCTCGCTGGTGGTGAACAGCGACCGGTCGCCGACCAGGACGTCGTGGATCAGGGAGACGTAGGGCGCCAGCGGCCGGCCCCCGGGCACCTTCGACAGGTCCAGCGACACCCGCGCCGGGGCCATCGCCAGGTCCGGGCCGGGGCGCTTGGCCATGATGTCCACGTCGAGGGAACCGGCACCGGCCAGGGACAGCGAGATGACGTTGCCGTTCGGCGGCACGTCGTGCACTGGGCCCTTCGGGCGGTGCAGCACCAGGCTCACCCGCTGCTGCTTGTCGGACAGTCGCTTGCCTGTGCGCAGCAGGAACGGCACGCCGCGCCACCGGCCGGAGTCGATGAACAGCCGGGCCGCCACGAACGTGTCGGTCTGGCTGTCGTCGGGCACGCCGTCCAGCTCCCGGTAGCCCTCGAACTGCCCGAGGACCACGTCCTCCGGCGCGAGCGGGCGGAAGTGCTTCAGCACCGACTCGCGCGCGGAGAGGATGTCGTCGGCGGAGAAGCTGACCGGCGGCTCCATCGCGACCTCGGCGGCGACCTGGAAGAGGTGGGTGACCAGCATGTCCAGGGTCGCGCCGGTGGCGTCGTAGAAGTCGGCGCGGTCGGCCACGTCGAGGTCCTCGGGGACGTCGATCTGCACCTGGGCCACGTGCTCGCGGCTCCAGATGTGCTCGAACAGCGTGTTGGCGAACCGCGCCACGTGCAGGTCCTGGGTGCCCTCCTTGCCCAGGAAGTGGTCGATCCGGAAGACCTGCTCCTCGTCGAGCACCGAGTGGACGACGGCGTCCAGCTCACGGAAGGCCTCGGGGGAGTCACCGAAGGGCTTCTCGTAGACGACGCGGGCGCCCTCGGCCAGCCCGTGCGCGCCCAGGGCGTGGGTGTAGTCGGTGAACGCCTTGGGCGGCAGGGAGAGGTAGTGCACCAGCTGGGCGTCCTCGCCGAGCTCCTTGCGGGCGTCGGCCACCGCGTCGACCAGCTCCCCGGGGTCGTCGGCGGTGAAGCCGCCGCCGGCGAACCGCAGCCGGCCGCAGAACTCCTCCCACGGGCCCTGGTCCGGGTCCGGCCCGAACTCCTCCAGGCTGCCGCGGACGTGCTCGACGAACTCCTCGTCGGAGCGCTCGCCGCGGCCGCTGCCGATCAGCCGCCAGTCGTCGGGCAGCAGCCCGTGCTGGGCGAGCTCGAAGAAGGCCGGCAGCACCATCCGGCGGGCCAGGTCGCCGGTCGCGCCGTAGAGCACGAACACAGTCGGGGTCAGGTCGTTCGTCGTCCCGTCGTCAGGCACGGGGGCTCCTCTCGGGCACGGGCCGGACCACGCGGTGGTCCGGTCCTCGTCGGCCCGTGCGCCGGTGCACGGTGTCCTGGTGATGTGCCCACGGTCCGTGTACGCGCACCGTGGGCATGTGTTCTGCATGAGACCACGCGCAGCGCTGCTTTGTTCCCCTCGTGCTGAACGGCTGCGGCCAGGAGGGAACCGAGCCGAGCACGGCGTGCCGTGAACTGCCGTACGCCGCGTGTCGTCCCTCGCGGAGCGGGGCACGACGCCGGGCATGACCATGTCCCGCCGAGCCCTGTGGGCCGTCCCCGCCGTCCTCGTCCTGTCCGCCTGTTCGGGCGGCGAGGGTGCGCCGGCCGGCGACGCGCCGCCGTCGTCGCCGGCCACCTCGGGGGCGACGACGATGGCGCCGGGCGGGGAGTCGGGCAGCGGCACCATGGCCGGCCTGGAGTTCCAGGACCAGGCCGGCGCCGGGGACGACGTGGTCGTCTCGACGGTGAACGCGCCCGGTGGCGGGTTCGTCGTCATCAGTGCCGAGGGTGAGGTGCTGGGCGCCACGCGGCTGCAGGTGGGCACCACCCCGGACGTCGCGGTGGAGCTGGACCCGGCGCTGACCGAGGACACCGAGCTGACCGCCACCCTCTACGCGGACACCGACGCCGACGGGGAGTTCGACCCGGCCGTCGACGAGCCGGTGCCCGCACCGGTGGACGCCACCGACGACGAGGTCGAGGAGCCGGGCGACGTCGTCGAGGCGGAAGCCACGTACACCGTGGGCTGACCGCTGGCCCGGGGACACCGGCTGAGGCCCCTCAGACGCCGGCCGGTCACGGGCCGGCCCAGGACTGCGTGGTCGCCCGATGTGCCGGGCACCCCCTCAGGACGACCGTTCTCCTCGTTCGACCAGGACGACACGAGGAGACGGTCATGGCGATGCACTATCCGAACCCGGCGCTGGAAGCAGAGATCGCCTACCGGCAGGAGCTGGTCCGGGCGGCGTCCCGGCGGGACGGGAGCCGCCGCGGCTCCTGGTTCGGCAGCCGGCGGCGGCCCCGCTGACCGGCCCGGCGCCGCTGTCGGTGGGCTCTGCCACCATCGGCGCCGTGCCGCGCTGGGAGGACCCCCCGCTCATCGGCCGGGCCACCGAACTGGCCCGGCTGATGACGCACGTCGACCAGGCGGTCGAGGGGCGTCCGTCCGCCGTCCTGGTGGCCGGTGATGCCGGGGTCGGCAAGACCCGGCTGCTGGACGAGCTGAGCCGCCAGGCCACCGTGCGCGGCGCACGCGTGCTCACCGGGCACTGCGTCGACCTCGGCGACGTCGGCCTGCCGTACCTGCCCTTCGTCGACCTGCTGCGGCCGGTCGTCGCCGACCCGGAGCTGGCGCCGGTGCTGGCCCGGCACCCGGTGCTGGCCGGCCCGCTCACCGGTGGGCCGGGTGCCCTGGTGCCCGACAGCGCCGCTGCGGAGCTGGGCCGCTCTCTGCCGCGGTCGGTGCTCCGCCCGCCGGAGGACGACGGCCGCCTCCAGCTGTTCGAATCGGTGGCCGCCCTGCTCGGCGAGCTGGCCACCCAGCAGCCCCTTCTCGTCGTGCTGGAGGACCTGCACTGGGCCGACCGGTCCAGCCGGGACCTGTTGCGCTACCTGCTGGCCCGGCTGGTCGACCGTCAGGTCGGCGAACCGGTCACCGTCGTCGCCTCCTACCGCGCCGACGACCTGCACCGCCGGCACCCGCTGCGTCCGCTGCTCGCCGAGCTGGTCCGGCTCCCCGGGGTCGAGCGGCTGCAGCTCGACCCGCTGCCGGACGCCGACGTGGAGCAGCTGGTCCGCCGGCTGGCCGCCGACTCCGGGCGGACCTCCGCGGCGACCGTCGAGGACGTCGTCGCCCGAGCCGAGGGCAACGCCTTCTACGCCGAGGAGCTGGTCGCCGCGGGGCGGGCCGGGGAGGTCCTCCCGGGTGGGCTGTCCGACGTCCTGCTGGCCCGCGTCGAGCAGGTGAGCCCGGCCGCTCAGCAGGTGCTGCGGGTGGCCGCCGTCGCCGGTCGCCAGGTGCGGCACGAGCTGGTCGCCGCCGTCTCCTGGAAGAGCCCGGAGGAGACGGAGCAGGCGCTGACCGAGGCGGTGCACCACCACCTGCTGGTGGTCTCCGACGACGGCCGCTACCGGTTCCGGCACGCCCTGCTGCGGGAGGCGGTGCTGGCCGATCTGTTGCCCGGGGAGCGGGTGCGGCTGCACGCCGCCGTCGCCACGCACCTGGCCACCCAGCCGGATGCGGGCACGGCCGCCGAACGGGCCCACCACCTGCGGGAGAGCAACGACCTGCCCGGTGCGCTGGCCGCGTCCCTGGAGGCGGCGGACGCCGCCCGCCGGGTGGGCGCCCCGGCCGAGCAGCTGCAGCACCTGGAGGCGGTGCTCGCCCTGTGGACGGCGGTGCCCGAGGCGGCCGAGCGGGCCGGTCGTCCGCAGTGGGCGGTGCTGCTGGACACCGCGGCGGCGGCCCGCGCGGTCGGGGACCTGCACCGTGCCGTGGCGCTGCTGCGCTCGGCCCAGGAGCTGCTGGGCGCCGACGGCGACCCCGAGGCGCGGGCCCGGGTGCACTACACCCTCGCCCAGGTGCTCGGCCGGATCGAGGAGGCGGCCGAGGCCCACCGGGAGAGCAGCGTGGCGATGCAGCTGGTGCCGGCCCAGCCGCCCTCGGTGGTGCGCACCTGGGCGGCGGCGACCCATGCCCGCACCAGCTACAGCCTGGGGCTGGTGGCCGAGGCGGACACGGCCGCGGAGGAGGCGCTGGCCGCGGCCGACGCCCTCGGCCTGGACAGCGCGTGGGCCGACACCGCCGTGTCGCTGGCCCGGGGGTCGGGCACCGGGGACCGGGCCGCGGTGCGGGCCCGGTTCGCGGAGGCCCGGGCACGCGCGCAGCGGTCCGGCGACGCCGACGTCGAGATGCGGGTGTGGTTCAGCCAGGCGATCACCGCGCACGACGCCGGGGAGGTGAGGGAGGCGCTGCAGCTCGCCACCGCCGGGCTGGCCCGAGCCCGTGCGCTGGGCGTCGAGTGGTCGTTCTACGGCGCCGAGCTGCGGCACCTGCAGGTGCTGGCCCGCTACGTCCTCGGTGACTGGGACGGCAGCCTGGCCGCGGCCGACGCGCTGGCCCGGGTGCCCGACATGGCCGCCCACGTGCGCGCCGACGGGCTGCTGGTGCTGGTCGGGCGGGGTGACCCGCGGGCCGGGGAGCGGCTGGGCTGGGCGCAGGGGCCGGCCGCCCGCTGGGACAACCACGTGCTGCTGATGCTGGCCACGGTGGCGGCGGAGATCGAGCTGGCCGGCCAGGCCGGGGACGCGGCGACGGCGGGGGAGCGCGCCCGCTGGGCCGATCGCCGGCTGCGGGAGCTGTGGGGGGAGGAGCGGCTCGCCTCGGTGCGGCTGGTGGCCACTGCGCTGGCGGCGGTCGCCGACGCGGCCACCTCGGCCCGCCGGACCGGGGACGAGGCGGCCGTGGCCCGCTGGGTGGCGGAGGCCGCGGAGCTGGCCGAGACCGGCCGGTCGGCGGCCGCGGTGCAGTACCCGACCGGGATCGAGGCGCGCGCCTGGGGCACGCGGCTGGCGGCCGAACTGGCCCGGGTGCGCGGCGAGGCCGCGGTGGAGCTCTGGCGGCAGGCGGTCGAGGAGTTCGGCTACGGGCACGTGTACGAGCAGGCCCGCTGCCGGTTCCGGCTGGCCGAGGCGCTGCTCGCCGGCGACGAGCGACCTGCCGCGGCGGCCGAGCTGGTGGCCGCGCACGAGGTGGCCGTGCAGCTGGCGGCGGGGCCGTTGCGGACGGCGATCGAGGCCTTGGCCCGCCGGGGGCGGCTGGAGCTCCCCGGGGTGCCGACGGCGGCGACCACCGTCTTCACCCCGCGCGAGACGGAGGTGCTGGCGCTCGTCGCCCAGGGCCGCACCAACCGGCAGATCGGCGCGGAGCTGTTCATCAGCGAGAAGACCGCCAGCGTGCACGTCAGCAACATCCTGGCGAAGCTCGGCGCCTCCGGCCGCACCGAGGCGGTCGCCCTCGCCGCCGCCCGCGGCCTGCTCCCCTCCCACAGTTGATCATCGGCGAACGGCTGCGCCCGGCGGCGTGTCACCCAGCCGTTCGCCGATGATCAACGCGCGATGTCCGCGTTCGGCCGGGTGAACCGGGCGCGGAGCCGCTCGACCCACTCGTCGAGCAGGTTGGTGCGGTCGGCGGGACCGGCGGGTGCGGCCGGCATCAGCAGCCAGAGCACGAGGTAGACCGCCACCCCCGAGCCACCGGCCAGCGTGAGCGCGACGAAGCCCACCCGCCACAGCAGTACGTCGATCCCGGTGTGCCGGGCCAGCCCGCTGGAGACGCCCCCGAGCCAGAGGTCGGTGCGGCTCCGCCGCAGCGGCGGGCGGACGGTCTCGGTGCCCGGGGTCTCGGTCTGGATGGCCTCGGTGCGCGCGGTCTCGGTCATGACCTGAGCCTGCGCGCTGCGGCGTCCCCGCGGCATCGGGGAAGACCCGGATCCGTCCCTGGTCTTGCGCTGAGCGTCGGTCGGGGTGCCGGCCGGTTGAGTGCGCAGTCGTGGTCGTCGACACGGGGCGACACGCCGGGCCGAGCGACCACAACTGCTCAGTCGAGCGGGGGAGCGCCCGTCAGAGCATGGTGCGGAGGCGCTCGCGGCGGGCGCGGAGGACGTCGACCGACGCCGAGGCCGAGGGCGGCCCGGGCACCGACTGGCGCAGCTGGGTGTGCACCACGGCCTGCGGCTGGGACGTCTTCGCGGCGACGCGGTTGACCAGCCGGTTGATCTCCCGGCGGAGCTCCGTGGCGTCGCGCCAGGAGCGGCCGGCCTCCTCCTCCTCGGGGTGGTCCTCGACGACCATGAAGTCGTCGTCCCCCCGTGCGTGCGAGGCGGCGATCCGGATCCGCAGCTCGTCGTCCCGCTTGGCCAGCAGCTCGGCGGTCTGCGCCGGGGTGAGCAGCCCGGGGATGCCCAGGAAGTCCTCCGCGTCGGCCTCCAGCGGCACCACCGCAGGGGAGCCCTCGCCGGTGTGCGCCGTCCCGCTGGACAGCAGGTGCGCGAACCGGGCGTCGGCCTCCAGCGCCTCCCACTGCTTCATCTCGCCCTCGCGCGGCTCCCGCGGCGGCAGGTCGAGCGCCTCCAGCTCCTCGTCGGGCTGGCTCTTCGGCGGCGGCATGACGTGGTTGCGCTGCTCCTCCATCGACGCGGCCAGCGACAGCAGCGGGCGCACGGCAGGGAGGAAGACGGTCGCCGACTCGTGCGGCGCCCGGGCACGCACGACGCGGCCGACGGCCTGGGCGAAGAACAGCGGCGTCCGGTAGGAGGTCATCCAGGCCAGGACGGCGGCGCGCGGCACGTCGACGCCCTCGGAGACCATCCGCACGCAGACCGCGATCCGGGCGCCGCCCTTGTTGAACTTCTCGATCTTCTTCGACGCCTTGGGGTCGTCGGAGAGGATCAGCTCCGGCGCCTTGCCGGTCACCCGGCGGACGATCTTGGCGTACTCACGGGCGTCGTCCTGGTCGCTGGCCAGCACCAGCCCGGCGGCGTCGGGCATGCCGCCCTCCTCGCGGAGGTGGGTGATCCGGTCGTCCATCGCGGCGATCACGTGCGGCACCCACTGGCCCTTGGGGTCCAGCGCGGTGCGCCACGCCTGCATCTCCACCGAGCGGGTGCCGGCCTCGCTCAGCGACGCGGCGACGACCTCGCCGGCGGAGTTCCGCCAGCGGGACGTGCCCGTGTAGGCCGCGAAGACGACGGGACGGACGACGCTGTCGGCCAGCGCCTCCTTGTAGCCGTAGGTGAAGTCGGCCGTCGACATCAGGCCGCCCTGGCCCTCGAACCCGTCCTCCACGTACTTCACGAAGGGGATGCGCTCGTCGGCCTTGGTGCGGAACGGCGTCCCGGTCAGGCACAGCCGGCGGGCCGCCCGGCCGTAGGCCTCCTCGACCGCCTCACCCCAGGACAGGCCGTCGCCGGCGTGGTGCACCTCGTCCAGGATGACCAGCGTCTTGACCGTGGTCGCACGCGCTGCGTGCAGCATCGGCTTGCCGGCGACCTGGGCGTAGGTGGTCACGTAGCCCTGCGTGCCGGCGCGCACCGGGCCGACGGCGTTGGTCAGGTTCGGGTCGAGCACGATGCCCATCGCGTCGGCGGCGTCGGCCCACTGCATGCGCAGGTGGTCGGTCGGGCAGACCACGATCACCCGGGCGACCTCGCGCTTGGCGAGCAGCCGGGCGGCCAGGGTCAGGGCGAACGTGGTCTTCCCGGCACCCGGCGTCGCGGTGACCAGGAAGTCCTTCGGGGACTCCTCCTCGTACTTGCCGAGGGCCGCCTGCTGCCAGGCCCGGAGCGGTCGGCTGTTCGTCTGCGGGGCCCGGGCCGCCGCCTGTGTCGCAGTCGCCATGTCGGGGCCCATTCTGGTCGGCGGGGGAGCAACACGCCCAACCGGGTACCTCCGGCGCGCCCCGTGCGGCAGGGCGTATGGGGAACCGCTGCCAGGCCGCTGAGCTGGACGTTCGTCGGATCGCCCGGCTGACTGTGGCGCTCGTCATGCTCGGGCGGGACCGGCCCGTCACGCCCCACCGGTCCCGCCGCTCCCCACCGTCCCGGCGGTCGCTGGGAGACTCCGCCGGTGCGTGATCGGACCGACCTGTCCCTGTCCTGGCTGCCCTGCCCTGAGGCGGTGTCGGAGCAGCTGCGTGCCGAGCTGACGGCGTGCTGGCGGGACGTCGCCAACGCCGGGGGAGCGGTCGGGTTCGCCCAACAGCTGCCGGTCACCGACGACGTCGTCCGCGCGGCCGTGGACGACACCGTGGCCGGCCTCGGCGCCGGCCGGCTGCTGGTCGCCCGCCGGGACGGCGAACTGGCCGGCTGGCTGCTGCTCACCACCAACGCCGACCCGGTGCGCGCCCACTGGGGCCGGGTGACCCGGGTGATGACCGCGCTGTCCGCTCGGGGCAGCGGTGCGGGGCGGGCGCTGATGACCGAGCTCGGCCGCGCCGCCCGGGAGGACCTCGGCCTGGACCGGCTGCGGCTGCGGCTGGAGGTGCGGGGCGGGACCGGGTACGAGGCCTTCTACGCCCGGTTCGGCTGGCAGGTGATCGGTCGCTGGCCCGGCGCCCTGGCGGTCACCCCGGAGGACCGGCGTGACGAGTTGCTCATGTCCCTGACGCTGACGGAGGCGCCCGGCGCGTCGTAAGGTGGGGGTGGCCCCTTGACCAGGAGGCCCCTCGGCGCGGATCCGGGCGGGACACCCCCCGCCCCCCAGCGCCACTTCCCCTCACTGCGCCGTGCCTCCTGGAGCCCTCGTGTCTGCTGCCGTCCTCGCCCCGCCCGTCCCTGCGCTCGCCCAGCGGCTCGCCGGGGTCGCCAGTTCCCCGGTCCGTGAGCTGCTGGCCCTGCTCGACCGGCCGCAGGTCATCTCCTTCGCCGGTGGGCTGCCCGCCCCCGAGCTGTTCGACCTGGACGGCGTCCGCGCCGCCTACGACGCCGTGCTGTGGAGCCCGCACGCCCGCCGCGCGCTGCAGTACGCCCCGACCGAGGGCGACCGCCAGCTGCGGGCCCGGGTGGCCGGCCGGCTGAGCGCGCGCGGGATGTTCAGCTCCGTCGACGACCTGCTGGTCACCTCGGGCTCGCAGCAGGCCCTCACCCTGCTGGCGACCGCGCTGGTCGACCCGGGGGCGGTCGTGCTGGTCGAGGACCCGACGTACCTGGCCGCGCTGCAGTGTTTCCAGCTGGCCGGCGCCCGCGTCGTCCCGGTGGCCACCGACGGGGACGGCATGGACCCCGACGCGCTGGAGGAGGCGATCCGGCGGGAACGGCCGGCGCTGGTCTACCTGGTCCCGACGTTCGCCAACCCGACCGGCCGGACCATGCCCGCCGACCGGCGCGCCGAGGTCGTGGCGCTCACCGAGCGGCACGGGGTCTGGCTGGTCGAGGACGACCCCTACGGAGAGCTGCGCTACCGGGGTGCCGACGTCGCGCCGCTGGCCGCCCAGCCGGGCGCCGACGGCCACGTCGTCCACGTCGGCAGCTTCTCCAAGATCGCCGCTCCCGGGCTGCGGCTGGGCTGGCTGCGCGCGCCGTCCCGGCTGCTGCCGGCGCTGACCGTCGCCAAGCAGGCGGCCGACCTGCACACCTCGACGATCGACCAGGCGGCCGCGGCGGTGTGGTTCGGCACGGCCGACGTCGAGACCCACCTCGCCCGGCTGCGGACGGCCTACCGGCGGCGGCGGGACGCGATGGTCGACGCGCTGCCGGCGGCCCTGCCGGCCGGCAGCACCTGGACCGAGCCGGACGGCGGCATGTTCGTCTGGGTCCGGCTGCCCCGCGGCGTGGACACCGCCGAGCTGCTGCCGCGGGCGCTCGCCGCCGACGTCGCGTTCGTGCCGGGGGCCTCCTTCTACGCCGGCATCCCGGACCGGGCGACGCTGCGGCTGTCGTTCACCACGCACAAGCCGGAGCGGATCGCCGAGGGCATGGCCCGGCTGGGCACCGTCCTGCGCGGCTGCTGAGGCCTCGCGGCGAACGAGGAACGCCCCGTCGCTGGGTCCCCGGACGGGGTCCCGGCAACGGGGCGTTCCTCGATGCGGCCCCCTCGCTGGGGAGCGAGCGGGTCCTTGCTCAGTCGGCGGGCTCGTCGACCCAGTCGGGGCCGTTGACCTCGCCCGGGCCGGCCAGGTCGGCGGCGTCCACGATCGTGTACGCGTAGCCCTGCTCGGCCAGGAAGCGCTGCCGGTGGGCGGCGTACTCGCTGTCCAGGGTGTCCCGGCTGACCACGGTGTAGAAGTGCGCCTGGCGGCCGTCGGCCTTCGGGCGCAGCACCCGGCCGAGCCGCTGGGCCTCCTCCTGCCGGGAGCCGAACGTGCCCGACACCTGCACCGCGACCGCGGCCTCGGGGAGGTCGATGGAGAAGTTCGCGACCTTGGAGACGACGAGGGTGCGGATCTCGCCGGTGCGGAAGGCCTGGAACAGCCGTTCCCGCTCCTTGTTCGTCGTCGACCCCTGGATCACCGGGGCGTCCAGGGCAGCGCCCAGCTCCTCGAGCTGGTCCAGGTAGGCGCCGATCACCAGGGACGGCTCGTCGGGATGGCGCTCCAGCACCCGGCGGATCACCGGCAGCTTCGACTGCGCGGTCGCCGCGATTCGGTAGCGCTCCTCGGGCTCGGCGACGGCGTAGGTCATCCGCTCCTCGTCGTCCAGGCTGACCCGCACCTCGACGCACTCGGCCGGCGCGATGTGCCCCTGCGCCTCGATGTCCCGCCACGGGGCGTCGTAGCGCTTGGGCCCGATCAGGGAGAAGACGTCGTCCTCGCGCCCGTCCTCCCGCACCAGCGTCGCGGTCAGGCCCAGCCGGCGGCGGGACTGCAGGTCGGCGGTGAGCCGGAAGATCGGCGCGGGGAGCAGGTGCACCTCGTCGTAGACGATGAGACCCCAGTCCTGGGCGTCGAAGAGGTCCAGGTGCCGGTACTCGCCCTTCCGGCGGGTGGTGATCACCTGGTAGGTCGCGATGGTGACCGGCCGGATCTCCTTGCGCTCCCCGGAGTACTCGCCGATCTCCTCCTCGGTCAGCGTGGTGCGCGCGATCAGCTCGCGCTTCCACTGCCGCCCGGAGACGGTGTTGGTGACCAGGATCAGCGTGGTCGCCTTGGCCTCGGCCATCGCCGCGGCGCCGACCAGCGTCTTCCCGGCACCACAGGGCAGCACGACGACGCCCGAGCCACCGGCCCAGAAGCCGTCCACGGCCTGCTGCTGGTAGTCGCGCAGGTGCCAGTCGGACTGGTCGAGCTCGATCGGGTGGGCCTGCCCGTCGACGTAGCCGGCGAGGTCCTCGGCCGGCCAGCCGATCTTCAGCAGCGCCTGCTTGAGCCGGCCGCGCTCGGAGGGGTGCACGACGACGGAGTCGGCGTCGATGCGGGCCCCGAGCATCGGGGCCACCCGCTTGCTGCGGACGACCTCCTCCAGCACGGCCCGGTCGGTGCTGGTGAGGGTGAGCCCGTGCACCGGGTGGTTGGCCAGGGTGAGCCGGCCGTAGCGGTCCATCGTGTCGGCGATGTCGACCAGCAGGGCGTGCGGCACCGGGTAGCGCGAGTACCGGACGAGCGCGTCGACGACCTGCTCGGCGTCGTGGCCGGCGGCGCGGGCGTTCCACAGCGCCAGCGGGGTGACCCGGTAGGTGTGCACGTGCTCGGGGGAGCGCTCCAGCTCGGCGAAAGGGGCGATCGCCGCCCGGCACTCCTTGGACGACGGGTGGTCGACCTCGAGCAGCAGGGTCTTGTCCGACTGGACGATCAGGGGGCCGTCACTCACGCGTGCGCATCCTCTGTTCGGGGGCTCCGGCGCAGACGACCGCGCCGGACTGTCCACGGTAACGCCGAGGGCCGGCACGACCTTCCGGGCCGGGGAGTGCGCCGCACTGCACGCTCTCCGGACGCTCCGCACGTGCTGCAACGCGTGCAGAGCGTTCGGAGAGCGTGCGATCCGCGCGGGTCAGGTCCAGGCGGTGCGGCGCAGGGGCGGCTGCTCCCCGCCGGTCTTCTGCAGCAGCACCTGGTTGACGCCCATGTCGCCGGCCTCGAAGGCGAGCGCGCAGGCGGCCATGTAGAGCCGCCACACCCGCGCTCGGCCCTCGCTGGAGGCGGCGACGGCGGCGTGCCAGTTCTGCTCCAGCAGCTGCACCCAGGCGCGCAGGGTGAGTGCGTAGTGCTGGCGCAGCGCCTCGACGTCGAGCACCTCGAGGTCGGCGGACTCCAGCAGCCCGACCGTCTCGCCCAGTCCCAGCAGCTCGCCGTCGGGGAAGACGTACCGGGAGATGAAGCTGTCCGGGTCCGTGGTGGCGGTGCCGTCGTTCCAGTTGATCGCGTGGTTGAGCAGCCGGCCGCCGGGGCGCAGCAGGGCGCGCAGCTGGGCGGCGTACTCGGGCATCTGCGCCCGGCCCACGTGCTCGGCCATGCCGATCGAGCTGATCGCGTCGAACGGCTCGTCGTCCACGGCCCGGTAGTCCTGCACCCGGATGTCGATCCGGTCGGTCAGGCCGGCCTCGGCGACCCGCTTGCGGGCCATCCGGGCCTGCTCCTCCGACAGGGTGATCCCCACGACGTCGGCGCCGTACCGCTGCGCGGCGTGGATGGCCATCGAACCCCAACCGCATCCGACGTCCAGCAGTCGCGACCCCGGGGTCAGCCCGAGCTTGCGGCAGACCAGGTCGAGCTTGGCCTCCTGGGCGGCGTCCAGGCCGGTCTCCGGGGTCTCCCAGACGGCGCAGGAGTAGACCATCGAGGGGCCCAGGACGAGGGAGTAGAAGTCGTTGCCCACGTCGTAGTGGTGGGAGACCGCCGCGGCGTCGCGGGACCGGGAGTGCCGCCGGCCGGCCCGACCCAGGTCGATCTCCTCGGCCGGCGGGGCCGGCTCGGGTCCGATGGCCCCCAGCTGCAGCGCGGTGCCGAGCAGCCCGAGCCGCTCGCGCCAGGTGGGCGGGGCCATCGGACCGGTCTCGGCCAGCCGGCCGGCCGAGCGCAGGGCGGCGAAGGTGGCGAAGACGTCGCCCTCGATGTCGATGTCCCCGGCGACGTAGCTACGGGCCAGGCCCAGCTGGCCGGGCGACCAGACCAGCCGGCGCAGCGCCCGCCGGGAGCGGATCGCCAGCACCGGCGCACCGGGCGGCCCGGCCAGGGAGCCGTCCCACCCGCGCAGGCGCAGGGGCGGCTCCGCCGTCCCCAGCACCGCTCCCAGTGCCGCCGCCAGCCGATCGGCCACCGTTCGCTGCCTCGTCATCTCCACGCTCCTCAACCCTGGCGGCAACCAGCGGAGGTCCGGGATCTGCTGCCCGGCAGCTGGTTGCACACGCCAACCGATCCGCGCAACGCCGGGCGGATGCTTGATCATCCCGGACTCACCCGATCAAGGGAACAGAGATCAGGACGGCGCGGCGGCGTCCTCGGCGTCGGCCAGGGCGACCGAGGTGATCCGGTGCACGGCGAAGGTGCGGCTCTCCCCGCGCCCCTCGTCGAACCCCTGCAGGAATCCACCGGCCAGTGAGACCGGCTGGACCATCCGCTGGCTGCCGCTGCCCTGGGCGTCGACGTAGCCGAGCCAGACCGGCACGCCGTCGCGCACCGCCCGGCTCAGCAGCTCCAGCGTGCTGGCGGTCGTCACCCCGGGCACCTGGCGCACCGGCTCCGTGCGGCGGGCGGCGAGGGCGCTGTCCCCGGCCCGGATCTCCCGCACGGTCGCCGCGACGTCGTCGGGTGCGAGCGGGCGGGGGGCGATCGCCGCGGCCGCGCCGGGACGGCGACCGGCCGCCCGCGGTGGCGCCTTCGGCCGGGTCAGCACCGCGCCACCGGACGACTCCCCGGCCGGCGCGTACCCCGCCGTCCGCAGCACGGTGAGCACCTCGTCGGCGCCGAGCCCGCTGACCAGCACGCCCGGGGCCAGCCGGCGCAGCTCCGCACCCGCGGTCCGCCGGTCGCTGAGCACCTGGGAGACCAGGCCGTGGTCGTCGGAACGGACGTAGCACTCGATCGCACCCACCCGCAGCCGGCCGTGCTGGCGGGCCACGTCGTCGATCAGGAACTCCAGCGCCTGCGGCACCGGCGTGCGAGAGGCCCGGGTGAAGAAGTCCTGCAGCTCGCCGGCCGACCAGCCGACGTCCAGCGCCCGCCGGATGCTGCCGTCGGAGACGCGGTACACCGTGGCCCCGCCCGAGGACTCGACGTCGGCGACGACGGCGAGGGTGCCGGCCAGGTCGGCCACCAGCGGCCCGGGGGCGATCAGCGACAGGTCGGGCTGGGCGAGCACGTGGTCGACCGGGGCGGGCAGCAGCCCGCGCATCGCGTCCGCGGCGGCGTCCTCCCCGCCGGTCAGCAGGCCGCGCCCGCCGCTGCTCAGCACCCCGCCGACCAGCACCCCCAGGCGCTCGGCCTCGGCGAGCAGGTCGGGCACCGGGGCCAGCCGGTCGGCCCGCCGCGGGGTGCGCCAGCGCAGCAGCGCGACCAGTTCCGGCGCGGTCAGGCCCTGCCCGGGCGGGAACTCGGCCAGCACGCCCAGCGCCGAGCGCCGCAGCGTGGGCGCGGTCTGCCGGACGACGTCGGGGGAGAGCACGTTGACCGCCTTGCCGCCCACGTCGCGCTGGCCCACCAGCGAGATCAGCCGGACGCTGGTCAGCCAGCCGGCGGCCAGCAGCGCCCACCGGTCGGCGAGGTCCTGCTCCCGCCACGCGTCGTACCCGCGGGTCGGCAGCCACTCGTCGCGCTGCGCGCCACCGACGTCCAGCAGGCCGGCGGCGTGCGCGACCTCGACCAGGAAGCCGAGGTCGGCCTCGCCGATGCGCAGCTCCTTGGCCAGCCGCTTCTGGTCCCGCACGCCCAGCCCGCCGCTGCGCAGCAGCCCGGCCGGCTCCTCCTCCAGCGCGGTGAGCACGTCGTTCACCCGGCTGAGCACCTCGAGCACGGCACCGGCGGCCTGCCGGTCGGCGATCGCCGGGTCGCGCTCGCTGACCTCCGGCTCCGGCCGCAGCCGCGGCGGGCCGAGGGGGCGGTCGCCGCGCAGCGCCAGGCCGATCTCCCGGGGCAGCTCCACGTTCACCGCGTCGATCCGGGCCAGCAGCCCGGCCTGCAGCAACCGGCGGGCCGGGCTCAGCGACCCGGCGGTGGTGTCGGGGAGGTGGCCGACCGGGCGGTCGCCGGCCAGCCGATCGAGCACCGTGCGCTCGTCGGGGGCCAGGTCGGCCAGTGTGCCGGGCAGGTCGCGGGGGAGGGGCACCCGCAGGTCGGTGGCCCGGCGGCCGAGCCCGGCGGGGTAGCGGACCGCCCGGCGCACCGGCTCGGGGGCGTGCAGGTCGGCGTCGCCCCAGAGCAGCGCCCGGGTGGTCAGCGTCTCGACCGCGGCGTCGACCACCTCGGCCGGCACGTCGGGCAGCTGTCCGGCCAGCTCGGTGCGCGGGACGCCGTCGGTGGCGGAGAGCAGCACCGCGTCCAGCACCTGCAGGGTCGCCGCGTCCAGCTCGTCGAGCGCGCGGTCGACCGAGACGGGCACCGCGAGCCGGGTCGCCAGCCCCACCACGTCGGAGGGCGCCGGGCGCGCGACGTCGGGCCGGGCCACCAGGAGGGCGCCCAGCTGCTCGTCGGTGCGGGTGCGCAGCCAGGCGGCGAGCGTGGCGGGCTGGTCCGGGGGCATCCGCTCCACGCTACGTCGCGGGCCGGCGTGCCTGCTCGGGCGGCCGGGCTCTGTCACCATCCCGGGGTGCCCGCCCTCGACGACCCGCAGACCCGGACCGACCTGGCCGCGCTCCGGGCCGGCGCACTGCGCTGGCTGGTCGGTGGCGTGGTCGCCGTCGTCCTGGGGTGGCTGCTGGGGGCCGCCGTCGTCCGGATCACCGCCGACGGCGGTGCTCGGCCGCCGTTCGCCGGGCTGATGGCCGTGCTGCTCGTCGTGGGCGGGGTCGTCGTGGCCGTCATCGGGCTGGGCGCCTGGCTGCGTGCCCGCCGGTGGACCGCCGCCCTGGCCCGCGAGCCGTGGCGGCACGGGCGGTTGCGGATCGCCGGCCCGGCGCTGCTGCAGGTCGAGCCGGCCGGGTACGACGAGCTGGTCGACGAGCCGCTGCGGCTGCAGCTGGTGTCCACGGCCGTCTGGCGCACCCGTGCCGTGCAGCGCCTGGACGGCGCCGAGGTGCGCTACGCCGAGGTCTCCCCGCGGGAGTGGCTGCTCACCGCCGACGGTGCCGGCACGGTCTACGGCGCCCGGCGGACCGACGGGCGGTGACCCCTCCCAGCGACACGGTGACCCCGTGGCGTGCGTGAGCCGGGTGGGACACGGGAAGATGGCGGACGAGACACCCGGGCAGCACTCCCTGGCCCGGCAGAGCAACTGGAGGCGTCATGTCCAAGCGCAAGGCGAAGCACGCTCACCTCGTCGAGCCGACCTGGGGGCAGTTGAGCGGCGACGGTCCGCCGGTGACCGAGCTGGTCAGCGAGATGGCCGGCGGTCTCTCCCCGTTCGGTGAGGACCACGCCTTCCCGCTCCCGCCGGAGCGGCTGCGCTACGCCCACCCGGTGGACAAGCCCAACCGGGCCGGCCTGATGGCGGGCGAGGGCCGGTGACGGCTCCCGCGCTGCCGTCCTACAGCAGCGGCACCTCCACGGTGCCCCTGCTGGGCGACACGATCGGGGACGACCTCGACCGGACGGCAGCGCGGGTGGGCGACCACGAGGCGCTCGTGGAGTGCGCCACGGGTCGTCGCTGGACCTATCCCGAGCTGGTCGCCGACGTCGACGCCTGCGCGCTCGGGCTGGACGCCCTCGGCGTGGCCAAGGGCGACCGGGTCGGCATCTGGGCGCCGAACTGCGCCGAGTGGGTCGTCGTGCAGTACGGGACGGCGAAGCTCGGCGCCGTCCTGGTCACCATCAACCCCGCCTACCGCACCCACGAGCTGTCCTACGTGCTGCGCCAGTCGGGCATCTCGGTGCTGGTGGCCGCGCCGGAGTTCAAGGGCAGCGACTACCGCGCGATGGTCGCGGAGGTCCGCGCGGACTGCCCCGCGCTGCGCGAGGTCGTCTTCCTCGGTGACCCGCAGTGGCAGCAGCTGCTGGACACCGGCCGGGCGGGCGACCGCGCCCGGCTCGTCGAGCGGGCCGCGCAGCTCTCACCCGACGACCCGATCAACATCCAGTACACCTCCGGGACGACGGGCTTCCCCAAGGGCGCCACGCTCACCCACCACAACCTGCTCAACAACGCGTTCTTCGTCGGCGAGGGCTGCGGCTACACCGAGGCCGACCGGGTCTGCATCCCGGTGCCCTACTACCACTGCTTCGGCATGGGGATGGGCAACCTCGGCTGCACCTCGCACGGGGCGACGATGGTCATCCCGGCGCCCGGGTTCGACCCCGCGGCGACCCTGCGCGCGGTGCAGGAGGAGCGGTGCACCTCGCTCTACGGCGTCCCCACCATGTTCATCGCCGAGCTGGCGCTGCCGGACTTCGCCTCCTACGACCTGTCCAGCCTGCGCACCGGGATCATGGCCGGCTCGCCGTGCCCGGTCGAGGTGATGAAACGGGTGGTCGACGAGATGGGGATGGCCGAGGTGACCATCTGTTACGGCATGACCGAGACCTCGCCGGTGTCCACGCAGACCGGCGCCGAGGACGACCTCGAGCGGCGGACGTCGACCGTCGGGCGGGTGCACCCGCACCTGGAGGTCAAGGTGGTCGACCCCCGGACCGGGCTGACCGTCCCGCGGGGGGAGACCGGCGAGTTCTGCACCCGCGGCTACTCGGTGATGCTGGGCTACTGGGGGGAGCCGGAGAAGACCGCCGAGGTGCTGGACGCCGCCCGGTGGATGCACACCGGCGATCTCGCCGTGATGGACGACGCCGGCTACCTCAACATCGTCGGCCGGATCAAGGACATGGTGATCCGCGGCGGGGAGAACGTGTACCCGCGCGAGATCGAGGAGTTCCTCTTCACCCACCCCGACGTCGTCGAGGCGCAGGTCATCGGCGTCCCGGACGCCCGGTTCGGCGAGGAGTTGATGGTCTGGCTGCGGCTGCGCGACGGTGCCGAGCAGCTCACCGCGGAGGCGCTCCGGGCCTTCTGCGCCGGCAAGCTGGCCCACTACAAGGTGCCCCGGTACGTGAAGGTCGTCGACGCGTTCCCGATGACGGTGACCGGCAAGGTGCGCAAGATCGAGATGCGCGAGGTGTCGATCGAGGAGCTGGGCCTGCAGGCGGAAGCCGCGCACCGCTTCGCCTGAGGAGGGCCCCTCCCGGCGCGGAAAGCGCTGGCTGCGGGGTGGCCGGGCGCGACTAACCTGGGGGACGAGCGGCCCATCGCGGCTGCCGACGCCACCGGTCGCGACGGCCGGGACCCGGAACGACTGACTGAGGGATCGACGTGCCCAGCGGCAAGGTGAAGTGGTTCAACCCGGAGAAGGGCTTCGGCTTCCTCGCACACGACGGCGGGCCCGACGTGTTCGTGCACAAGGACGCGCTCCCCGCCGGCACCACCGAGCTCAAGCCCGGTCAGCGCGTGGAGTTCGGCATCGTCCAGGGCCGCCGGGGGGACCAGGCCCTGCAGGTCCAGGTGCTCGACCCGCTGCCGTCCGCGGTCGCCGGCACCCGCAAGAAGCCCGACGACCTGGTGCCGATCCTCGAGGACCTGATCAAGCTGCTGGACGACGTCTCGGAGGGCATGCGGCACGGGCGGCACCCCGACAAGCCGACGGCTCGCAAGGTCGCCGCGGTGCTCCGCGCCGTCGCCACCGACCTCGACGTCTGAGAAAGGGCCCCGCTGCAGGGCCCCGCCACTCGCAGGCTCGCGGCGGGGCCCTGCAGCGGGGCCGTCAGCCGGTGGTCGTCCCGGCGACGCCGTCGGCGCGGATGAACCCCACCGGCCAGGCGCCGGACAGCCCCGAGCAGGCGTCGGGGTCGGAGTCCTCCACGACCACCAGGTAGTAGGTCGGGGGCACGACGTCGGAGGTGTTGATCTCGTCGAACACGGTGGTGCCCGCCGGCACGTCGATCTCGCCGATCCGCTCCTCGAGCTGCTGGTCGAACACCTGGACGCTCCAGCCGGCGTCGGCCACCACGTCGGGCACCTGCAGCACGATCTCGGTGTCCGGCGCGACCTCCACGTACGTGGGGTCGGTCCGGTAGCGCTGGCCCTCACCGTCCAGGCAGTACTGGGTCGGGTCGACGGTGATCTCGTCCCCTCCGGCCTGCACGGTGATCGAGGGGACGGTCCCGCCGGCGCCGGCAGCGGCTCCGCCGGAGTCCCCGCACCCGGCGAGCAGCAGCACCCCGCTCAGCAGTGCCGTCCCCGCTGCCCGTCCTGCGCCGTTCACGTCGTTGCCTCCTGATCGACGGTGCGGATGACCCGGCGGTGCGGTCTCGACCCGGTGTCCCCGGCCGCGTCGTGGCGACCGCAGCCGCCGTCGGGCGCGCGGGGCGGGGGAGTCGGGCACGGCGTCCATGGTGCCGCAGCCGCCTGTGCGCCCGGCGGGGCGGACGGACCTCCCTGGCCGGGGCGGCCTTGCCGTCATCGGCGACAATGGGGGACGTGTCCGACTCAGCTCTCACCGCCGCGTCCCCTGGCCGCTCTCCCGACGAGGTGCTGGCCGCTGCGGTCGAGCAGGCCCGGGCTGCCGCGATCGAGGTGGCCGGTGACCCGGCGGCGGTCGGTGAGCACCTGGGGGCGACCCCGGAGGCGCTGGCAGAGCAGGCCGACCCGGCGCTCGGCGTCGTCGGCACGCACTCCTTCGCCGCCACCCTGCCCGGCTACGCGGGGTGGCACTGGGCCGTGACGCTGGCCGCGGTGCCCGGCGCGGACGAGGTCACCCTCGACGAGGTCGTGCTGCTCCCGGGCGACTCGGCGCTGCTCGCACCGGCCTGGGTGCCGTGGCACGAGCGGTTGCGGCCCGGGGACCTGTCAGTGGGCGACGTGCTGCCCTCCACCGAGGACGACGCCCGCCTGGTGCCCGCCTACCTGGCCGACGACGACTCCGCCGAGGACCCGGCCGGCCGCATCGTCGCCGAGGAGCTGGGCATCGGCCGGGAGCGGGTGCTCTCCCCCGAGGGGCGCATCGAGGCCGCGCAGCGCTGGCGCGACGGTGACTTCGGGCCGCGCTCGTCGATGGCCCGGCACGCCCCCGGTCCGTGCGCGACCTGCGGTTTCTACCTGCCGCTGGCCGGCTCGCTCCGCTTGTCGCTCGGCGCGTGCAGCAACGCCTACGCCCCGGCCGACGGGCGCGTCGTCACCGCCGACTACGGCTGCGGTGCGCACAGCCAGGCCAGCCTGGAGCGGACCGACGGCGAGCCGGCCGAGTTCATCCCCACGGCCCGCTACGACACCGCGGACTTCGACGTCATCTGAGCGCGGCGCGTTGCCCGCTCTTCGTGCGCTGTGCACGTGCTGCGGCACGTGCACAGCGTCCACTCGGCGTGCAACGCAGAGATCAGCGCCGCGGTGTCAGCGCTGGCCCTGCCAGCGCATGATCAACAGGCCGAGGCCGGGCAGCACGACGCCGGCGACGCAGGTCCAGGTCCAGACCGGGTCGACCCGGTCGCCGAGGAAGAGCAGCACGACCAGGGCGATCGCCCACAGGGCGGTACCGGCCAGGACGACCCGCACCGTGTCGACCTTCAGGGGCGGGGGAGAGGGCCGGGTCGGAGCGGGCACGCCCCGACCCTAGGCCGCTGCGCCGCAGGTCGGAACGGCGGTCCGTCCGACGCGCCCGGGCGGTGTGGCACGCTGTCGCCGCTCGATGCCACCCGCATCGGGCGGCCCGCCGGGGACGTCGACCCCGCCGGAGCCGCGCCGGTCGCCGTCCCCGGGGGTCCACCCATGCCCGACAAGTCCCGCAGCCGCCCCCGCAAGTCAGCCGGCGGCACCGGTGCGACCGCAGTCGGCGCCGCGCCCGCCGACGCGGGGACCCCCGCCGAGGTCGTGACCGGCCCGCGGCGCAGCCCCGGGCCGAAGGTGCGCCCCAAGAACGGGTTGGACCGCTACTTCTCGATCACCGAGCGCCGGTCCACCGTCGCCCGTGAGGTGCGCGGTGGGTTCACGACGTTCTTCGCGATGGCCTACATCGTCGTACTGAACCCGATCATCCTGTCCGGCGCGGACGTGAACGGGAACACGCTGCCGTTCGCCTCGGTCGCCGCCGTCACCGCCTTCGTCGCCGGTGTGCTGACCATCGCGATGGGCATCGTCGGTCGCTACCCGTTCGCGCTGGCCACCGGCCTGGGCATCAACGCGATCGTCGCCGTCTACGCGGCCACCCAGCTCACCTGGCCCGAGGTGATGGGGCTGGTCGTGCTCGAGGGCCTGCTCATCACCGTGCTCGTGCTGACCGGTTTCCGGCGGGCGGTGTTCGAGGCGATCCCGGCCCAGCTGAAGATCGCCATCGCGGTCGGCATCGGCTTCTTCCTGACCCTCATCGGGCTGGCCGACGCCGGGGTCATCCGCCCCGGGGCGCCGCTGATCAGCTTCGGAGTCGGGGGCCAGCTGGCCGGGTGGCCGATGCTCACCTTCGTCGTCGGCCTGCTGCTCACCAGCGTGCTGGTCGTCCGCAAGGTCCGGGGCGGCCTGCTCCTGGGGATCGTGATCACCACGGTGTTCGCCATCGTGGTCGAGGCGATCGCCGACATCGGTCCGCGGGTGGGCCCCGACGGCAACGAGCTGGACCCGCGTGGCTGGGCGCTGCAGGTGCCGTCGTGGCCCGCCGACTGGTTCGGCCTTCCCGACCTGTCGCTGATCGGCAACTTCTCGCTCTTCGGCGGGTTCGAGCGGATCGGCGTCCTCGCCGCCCTCCTGATCGTCTTCTCGATCATGATCGCGGACTTCTTCGACACCGTCGGCACCGTGACCGCGGTGGGCGCCGAGGGTGACCTGCTGGACGAGGACCGCAACCTGCCCCGCTCCCAGCCGGTCCTGCTGGTCGACTCGCTCGCCGCCGCCGCCGGCGGTGCCTCCAGCATCTCCTCGAACACCACCTACATCGAGAGCGCCGCCGGCGTCGGGGACGGCGCCCGGACCGGGCTGGCCAGCGTCGTCACCGGTGTCGTCTTCCTGGTGGCCGCGTTCTTCACCCCGCTGGTGCAGGTGGTGCCCTCCGAGGCCGCAGCGCCGGTGCTGGTGATCGTGGGCGCCATGCTGATCAGCCAGATCCGCGACCTGTCCTGGGACGACATGTCGCTGGTCATCCCCGCGTTCCTGACGATCGCGCTGATGCCGTTCACCTACTCGATCACCAACGGCATCGGCGCCGGGGTGGTCAGCTTCGTGCTGCTGCGGCTGGCGGTCGGCCGTCGCCGTGACGTGCACCCGCTCATGTGGGTGGTGGCCGCCGTCTTCGTCGTCTACTTCGCGCTCGACCCGATCCAGCAGCTGCTGTAACGGCTCTCCCGTCGCAGTTCGTTAGGCAGGCTTTCTACTCCGGTTAAGGTGGCAGACGTGGCTCGGACGACGCTGGACACCGCGGCGCTCGCCCACGACCTGCGGCTGGCGGTCATGCGGTTCTCCCGGCGGCTGCGCAACCAGCGGGTGGACACCTCGGTGACGCTGACCCACCTCGCCGCCCTGTCGACCCTCAAGCGGCACGGCGCGATGAGCCCGGGTGAGCTCGCGGCGCACGAGCGGGTGCAGCCCCCGTCGATGACCCGGGTGGTCGTCGCGCTGGAGTCCCGGGGCCTGGTCACCCGCACCCCGCACCCCACCGACGGCCGGCAGGTCGTCATCGACCTGACCGCGGCGGCCGAGGAGCTCCTGAGCGAGGAGGTCCGGGCCCGCGAGGCGTGGCTGGCCGGTCGGCTCCAGGAGCTGTCGGCCGAGGACCGCGCGGTGCTGCGCGAGGCCGCGGTGATCATGGAGAAGCTCGCCAGTGGGTGACCTCGACGGCTCCTGACCCCAAGACCCGCGCCGGGATGTTCCGGGCGTTGCGTGTCCGGAACTTCCGGCTCTACGTCTCGGCGAACCTGGTCAGCCAGACCGGCACCTGGATGCAGCGCATCGGCCAGGACTGGCTGGTGCTTCAGCTGTCCGGGGACAGCGGTGTCGCGCTGGGCATCACCACCGCCCTGCAGTTCGGGCCGACGCTCTTCTTCAGCTTCTACGGCGGGGTGCTGGCGGACCGGTACGACAAGCGCCGGGTGCTGATGCTGACCCAGGCCGTGATGGGCGTGCTCGCCCTGGGGCTGGGCCTGCTGGTCGCCACCGACTCGATCGTGCTGTGGCACGTCTACCTGCTGGCCCTGGGGCTGGGCGTGGTCTCCTCGCTGGACGTCCCGGTGCGCCAGTCGTTCGTCTCGGAGATGGTCGGCTCGGACCTGCTGGCCAACGCGGTCAGCCTCAACTCCACGGTCTTCAACGGTGCCCGGCTCGTGGGGCCCGCGGTGGCCGGTGCGCTGATCGCGGTGTCGGGCGGGGACACCGCGCCGGCGTTCCTGGTCAACGCCGCCACGTTCGCCTGCACCATCGCCTCGCTGGCCGCGATGCGGGTCGGGGAGCTGAGCCGCAGCACCCCGGTCGCCCGCTCGCGCGGGCAGCTGCGGGAGACGCTGGTCTACACCCGGCAGCACCCGGACCTGCAGCTGGCGATGCTGCTCGCCTTCGTCGTGGGCACCTTCGGGTTCAACTCCCAGATCACCATCGCGCTGATGGCCCGCGAGGTCTTCGACCTGGGCGCCGGTGCGTTCGGGCTGCTCTCCACCACCTTCGCCGTCGGCTCCCTGTCCGGGGCGCTGCTGTCGACGCGGCGCAGCACCCGGCCGCTGCAGCGGTTCCTCATCGTCTCCGCGATCGCCTTCGGGCTGCTGTTGATCGCGAGTGGGCTGATGGGCGACTACTACGCCTTCGCCGTCGTCCTCATCCCGACGGGCGCCGCGGCGCTGGTCTTCAGCGTGGCCTGCAACAGCTTCGTGCAGCTGGGGGTGGAGCCGCGGATGCGCGGCCGGGTGCTGGCGCTGTACTTCATGTGCTTCATGGGAGGGACGCCGGTCGGTGCGCCGCTGATCGGCTGGATCTCCGAGCGCTTCGGTGCGCCCTGGGGCTTCATCGGCGGCGGCCTGGTCGTCGTGGTGGTGGCGGTCGCGGCCGGTGCGGTGCTCTCCCGGGGCCGTCAGGTGCGGCTGGAGCTGCACGTCCGCCCGCCGAGCATGCAGCTGCACGTCGCGGCCGCCACGACGCCGACCCGCGCCGCCGCGCTGGCCGCACTGGCCGATGAACAGGTGCCCGGGGAGCCCGTCACCTGCGATCAGGCGCGCTGATCTCGTCACACTGCGGTGATGAGCGATCAGCGCTCAGTATGCGACGCGGTTGCGCTCAGCGTTCGCATTGTCACAGCGGGATGTGCGACGTACCGTCGGCTCGTGCCCGAGGGAGGGTCTGTCTCCGCGGAAGTAGGGGCGTCGTTGCTGCAGCTGGGTGGCACCGTCGCCCTCTTGGTCGTGGGCGTGGCCCTGCTCGTCCTACTGCTCCGCTGGGCCACGGGTCAGCTGCAGGCCGACCTCGCGGCTCGACGCCGTGCCCGGACCGTCACCGAGTCCGTCGATCGCCCGGCGGCCCCCCTCCCGCCTGCGCTCCCGCCCCGTCGTCGCCCCACCGGTTCCCACCCTGCAGGTCGCCGCGTGCCGCGTGCCGCGGTGGCGACCGGGTCGGTCGAGCGGCCGCGTCGGCCGCTGGAACGGGTCGCCGCCGACCTGCGCCGGCTCGCCCGGGAACTCGCCATGGTCCCGGGGGGCATGCCGATGGAGCGGCGCCGTGGCCTGCTGGCCGCCTACGACGACCTGCTCGTGGAGGCCGCCGTGCTGCTCGAGGTGCCCCAGCAGCTGACCGCCGTGCCCCCGGAGGTCCGTGAGCTCGAGCGGATCCGGCTCCTCGGGGCACTGGAGGCCGCCGGGCTGGTGGTGACCGGCTGACCGAGTCGGCACCCCGGGCCTCCTCGGCCGGCCGGCTCTTCCTCGCCGTCGACCCGCCCGTTGCTGCCACGGCTGATCTGGACCGGGCGCTCCAGCCACTGCGGTCCGCCCCCGGCGCGCCCCGCTGGACGCCGACCTCCCGGTGGCACCTGACCCTGGTGTTCCTCGGCGAGGTGCCGGCCCCGCTGCTGGCGCCGCTGCGCGCGGCGGTCACCCCCGCGGTCGCCGGCACGCCGCCGCTGTCCCTGCAGCTGGCCGGTGCCGGCCGGTTCGGGTCGCGCCGTCGCCCTGCGGTGTGCTGGGCCGGGCTGGCCGGCGACGTGCCGGAGCTGACCGCGCTCGCCGGCCGGCTGGCCGCCGCCGTTCGCGGCGTCGGCCTGACCGTCGAGGACCGGCCGTTCCGGGCGCACCTGACGGTGGGGCGGTGGCGACCCGGGCAGCCGGCCGACGGCGACCTGCCCGAACGGCTCGCCGGGTACCGGGGGCCGGTCTGGCCGGTGACCGAGGTGGTGCTGTGGCGCAGCCACCTCGGGCCCGAGCCGCGCTACGAGCGGGTGGCCGCCTGGCCCGTCGGCTGAGCCGACGGGGGACGGACCTCCCGCTCGCCGGTGGCGGGCCTGGCACGCTGTCCGTCGTGCCGCAGACCGATCCCCGCTCCGCCTTCGACACCGCGACCGCCGTCGCCCGGACCGAGGGGGGCGGACTGACCACCGAGCTGGACCCGGGCTGGGACGTCGGTGGCGGCATCCTGAACGGCGGGTACCTGCTCGCCGTCGCCGCGCGGGCCGCCGTGCTCGAGTCGCCGCACCCCCACCCCGTCGCCCTGTCGGCCAGCTACCTGCACGCCGCCGCGGCCGGACCGGCGACGCTGACCGTCACCCCGGGACCGGCCGGGCGGACGCTGGCCCACTCGGCGGTGGTGCTGGCCGACGCCGCCGGGCCCGCGGTGACCGTCCAGGCGACGACGGCGACGCTCACGGCCGACGCCGCGACCTTCTCCTCACCGATGCCGACCGCGACCCCCGTGCAGGACTGCGTCTCCATCGCCGAGAACGCGCACCTGGCCCCGTCGTCGGTGTCGGTGCCGGGGCTCACCCAGCGGGTCGACGTCCGGCTGGACCCGCTGACCGCCGGCTGGGCGCTGGGGCAGCCGGCCGAGGAGCCGATGATGCGGGCCTGGCTGCGCTTCGCCGACGGCCGCGAGCCGGACGCGCTGGCGCTGGTCACCTTCGCCGACGCGCTGCCGCCGACCTCCTGGGCGATCGGGGTGTTCGGCTGGGCGCCGACGGTGCAGCTGCAGGTGCTCATCCGCGCGCTGCCGGCGCCGGGCTGGTGCCTGGTCGAGGCGCGGGCGAACGAGATCGCCGGCGGCTGGCTGGACGAGGACTACCGGATCTGGGACTCCACCGGCCGGCTGGTCGCGCAGAGCCGCCAGCTCGCCCGCGCGCCGCGCAGCTGACTCAGGCGTCCTCGCGGAGCACGCTCGCCGGGTCGGCCCGGTCGGCCGCCCGCTGGGCGTACAGCGCCGCCAGGCCGGCGACGACGACGGTGGCCACCGCCGTCCCGGCGATCGCCGACCAGGGGACGTCCAGCAGCGGCGTGGGCGGACGCACCCGGTCGACGTCCAGCCGCCGGTACACCAGCGCCACGGCCCCGGCCGCCAGCAGCGCACCGAGCAGCAACCCGGCGACCGCCACCCCCACCAGCTCGACGACCAGCGAACGCAGGTGCGCACCCCGGGAGAGCCCCAGTCGGCGGGCCATCACGTAGCCGGAGACGCGGCTGCGCGACCGGGCCTCCAGGTACAGCAGCAGCCCGCCGACGGCGATCACCCCGACGAAGACGGCGAGCGCGGAGAGGTAGCCGAAGGTCCAGGTGATGCCCAGGAAGTTGGCGCTCTCCTGCACCCCGCCGGGGGTCGGCACCCGGATGTTCTGCCCGCCGGCGTCGGTCAGGGCGTCGATCCCGGCACCGAGGTCGCCCTTCGTCCAGAGCTCGGCGGCCGGCGCGGCGCCGGCGTTGCGGGTGATCTCCGGCAGCCGGTCGGCCGCCACGAGCACGACCGGGTCGCCGCTGCGGCGACCGGGCAGCACCCGCGCGGTGGCGGTCACCTCGGCCGGCACCGCCGTGCTGCCCAGCCGGAGGTCGGGGTCGCCGGCCGGCAGCCCGGCGGCGACCACCGGCAGTCGCCCGTCGACCTCCGGGCCGGTCAGCGCGGCCAGCAGCTCGGCGAGCGGGCGGTCGGCGAAGGAGTCGTCCCAGAAGGCGGTGTCGGCGAAGTCGTCGGGGTCGACGGCCAGCACCTGGACGTCCGTTCGACCGTCGTCGCCGGCCACGGCGCTGCCGTCGTAGCGGACGACGTGGGTGCCCGCCGCCTCGAGCGCCGGCGTCACCTCGAACCGGGTGACCGTGGCGGCCGCCGCGGCCGCGCCGATCTGCACCCCGACCTTGGCGTCCAGGGTGGTCTGCGAGCTGGCGGTCAGCGTCGCCGTGTACCCCAGCACGGCGACCGGGAGGGTGACCGCGACCAGCAGGGTGGCGGTGGCCAGCCGGGCCGCGGTGAGCCGGTTGACGGCCAGGAAGACGGCGGGGGAGCGACGGCCGGCCCAGCGGCGCAGCCGGGGCAGCAGCGCGGTGACCCACCGGCCGAGCAGGACGGACGTGCCGGCGATCGCCAGCAGCGGGAAGGCGACCAGCAGCCCGTTGACCTGGGCCACGTAGGCCACGCTGACCACCGCGTCGCGCGACTGGAGCAGCAGCCAGCACCAGCCGGCGCCGAGCAGCAGGGCCAGCTCCCACGGCACCCGGGCCGGCCAGCGCGGGGCGGCCCCGAGCGGTCGCTCCGCGGTGCCGCGGGCCCGCAGCCCGGCCACGGCCGAGGCCGCGCCCAGGCCGACCGCGAAGGCGGCGACCCCGGCCCAGGCGGCGGTGGTGGTGGCCGAGGGGTCGAGGTCGTCGGAGGGGCCGAGGCCGGCGATCAGCACCCGGGACGCCGCCCAGCCCAGGGCCGCCCCGGCCAGTGCGGGCAGCCCCAGCTCCAGCGCAGCCTTGCCGGCCAGCGGCACCGGGCCGACCCCGCGGGCGGCGAGCAGCCGCACCTCGGTGGCCCGTCGGTCGGCCCAGAAGCTGCCGGCGGAGGCGACCAGCACCAGGGCGAGCAGCGCCCCGGCCACCGCGACCGGGACGACGGGGCCGCGCAGCCCGGACTCGATCAGCCCGGCACGCTCCAGCACGTCGGGCAGCCGGTCGTTGGGCACAGCGACCGCGCGGACACCCGGCTCGAACTGCGGCGCCAGGCCACTGGCTGCGACGATCCGTTCCTGGGTCTCCCGCTGATCGCGTACGTCGCTGACCGACAGCGAGGAGGCGTCCACCGGCACCTGCTGCAGCCGGACGGCCCCGCCGGCCGCGGCAGTGGCGAGCCGGTAGAAGGTGCTCTCGTCGGTGACCAGCAGCATCGCCGGCGGGGCCCGGTTCGCGGAGGCCTCGTTGGAGAACAGCAGCCGGTAGTCGCACCAGTAGGGGTCGTCGGGGTTGGCGACGGCCAGGTCCTGGTAGATCCCGGCGACCGGTGCCTGCTGGGTGCCGAAGGCGAGCTGGTCCCCGACGGAGAGGTCGTCCTGCTCGGCGACGCTCACCGGCACCCAGACCCCTGGCCCGTCGCCGGCCTCGACCACCTCGACGTTGTCCAGCGCGGTCGGGCGGTGGAACAGGGTGACCGGCTGCGCCAGCGCAGCGCCGTCCGGGCCGCGGGCGAGGGCGCCGTCGGAGGCCGGGGAGGACGAGCCGATCCAGGCCGTGGCCAGCACCGGTTCGGCCGGCAGTCCGGCGTCCGCCCAGGCCTGCAGCAGCGACTCGTCGAGCTGCGGCCGGGTGCTGCCGTCGCCGCCGTCCTGCGGCTGCCCCTGCTGGTCGACGAGAGCCGAGTTGACACCGGTCTGCGGGCGGGCCACCTCGTCGCAGCGCTGGGAGAGCTGCTGCTGCAGCGCCGCCGAGCGGGCCGAGGAGAGGAACAGTGGCGCCGAGGCGACCGCGCAGGCGAGGATCGCCGAGGTCACCAGCACGGCGATGACAGCGGCCGGCTGGCGCAGACCGAGCCACGGGGCGCGGGTCCACGGCGCCAGCCGCCACAGCGGTGGCCGGCTCACGAGGGGGCGCCTTCGGTGACCACGCCGTCGCGCATGGACAGCACCCGGTCGGCGCGGGCCCAGGCGATCTCGTCGTGGGTGGCGATGAGCACCGCCGACCCCTCGCGGGCGGCGTCGGTGACGGCGTCGAGCAGCCGGTCGGCGTGCCCGCGGTCCTGGTGCGCGGTGGGCTCGTCGGCCAGCAGCACCGCCGGGCGCAGCAGCAGCGCGCGGGCGACGGCGACCCGCTGCTGCTCCCCGAGGGAGGCCTGGTGCGGGTAGCGGTCGGCGAGGTGGTCGACCCCGAAGGCGGTCAGCAGCGACCGGGCGCGGGCCTCCTCGGCGGCGAGGGTGCCGCTCAGCCGGGCGGGCAGCAGGACGTTGTCGGCCAGGCTGAGGTCGGCGACCAGCCCGAGTGCCTGGGGCACCAGCGCCAGGTCCCGCCAGCCGAAGCCCTCGGGACGGCGGCCGGCGAGCGGGCCGAGGTACGCGAGCTCGCCCTCGTCGGCGGTCTCCCAGCCGCACAGCAGGGCGAGCAGGGTGCTCTTCCCGGACCCGGACGGGCCGACCAGGGCGACGAACTCCCCGGAGCCGACCGCCAGGTCGACCCCGGCCAGCGCCGAGACGGTCTCCGCGCCACGCCGGAAGCGCTTGACCAGCCCCGTGCCGGTGAGCCCTCCGGCCGGCTGCAGCCGCGCGTTCACGAGGCGACCAGCCGGCCGTGGTCCAGCCGGACGAAGCCGTCGGCGATCGCCATCACCCGCGGGTCGTGGGAGGAGATGACGAACCCGACCCCGGCCGCGGCGAGGTCCTCCATCGCCACGAGCACCCGCTCGGCGGCCGCGGTGTCCAGCTCGGCCGTGGGCTCGTCGGCGACGACCAGCGCCGGCTCCCCGACGACGCCGCAGGCCACCGCCAGGCGCTGCTGCTCCCCGCCGGAGAGCTGTGCGGGGTGGTGGTCGGCGCGCTCACGCAGCCCCAGCCGGTCGAGCAGGGCGAGCGCCGCGGCTGCGGTGACCGGGGCGCCCCGCAGCGACGCGGCCAGCCGGACCTGGGCGACGGCGTCCAGGTAGGGCAGCAGGTTCTCCCCGGGGCGCTGGAAGAGGTAGGCGACCTGCCGCTGCCGCAGCGCCCGGCGGGCCCGGGCGCCCAGCCGGTCGACCCGCTGGCCGGCGACGAGCACCTCCCCGGCGTCGGGGGAGTCGATGCAGGCCAGCAGCCGCAGCAGCGAGGACTTGCCCGAACCCGAGGGACCGACGACCACGGTCACCTGCGCACGGGGGATGTCCACGGTGACGTCGTCCAGCGCGGTCACCGACTCCGTCGCCGTCCGGTAGGTCTTGCGGACCCGCCGGCAGACGGCGGCCGGCGGCGCGTCCGGCGCGGTGGACAGCCGGTCCGCGGCGGAGGAGGAGCCGTCGTCGCTGGTCATCGAGGCGAGAGCCTAGGTGGTGGGTGCAACCACCCCGGGGAGGTCGACGTCGCCGGTCAGGTACCGCTGGATGGTGGGCCCGACGGCGGCCACCAGCTCCTCCGCCGACGCCGATGCCAGCGGCTCCACCCGCAGCACGTAGCGGGCCATCACCACCCCGATCAGCTGGGAGGCGACCAGGGAGCCCCGCGCCTCGCCCTCGGCGCGCGGCAGTCCGAGCGTGCCGACCACCCGGCCCAGCACCTGGGAGACCAGGAACTCCCGGAGCAGCCGCGCGGTCCACTCGTTGGTCACGGCCGACCGGACCAGGGCGAGCCCCGCCGCCCGGCCGGGGCCGTCCCACACCTGCAGCAGCAGCCGGACGACGCGGGCGCCGAGGTCCGCCGGCCCGCCGGCGAGCAGCTCGGGCAGCAGCTCCTCGGGGTCGGCCGGGGCCTCGATGGCGGCGAGGAAGAGCTTGTCCTTGCTGCCGAAGTAGTGGTGCACCAGCGCCGGGTCGACCCCCGCCGCGGTGGCGATCAGCCGGATCGAGGCGCCGTCGAACCCGCGCTCGGCGAAGGCCTCCCTGGCTGCGGCGAGCACCGCCTCCCGGGTGTCGGGGTTGCCGGGACGACGTCCGGTCGGGCGGGTGCGCCGTGGCCGTGCTGCCGGGTCGCTCAGCTGGTCCTCCTCCGCAGGGTGGCCGCCGCGAGCCCCAGGGCCAGCAGCGTCGCGCCGGCCACCACGCCGACGTCGACCCACATGGTGCCCGTCGCCTCCGGTGAGGCGCCCACCTCCTGGAGGGCCGCCACGGCGTAGCTCAGCGGCAGGACGTCGCTGACCGCCTGCAGCCAGCCGGCCAGCTGGTCCCGCGGCACCAGCAGCCCGCAGAGGAAGAACTGGGGGAGGACGACCACCGGCATGAGCTGTACGGCCTGGAACTCGCTGCGGGCGAACGCGCTGGCCAGCAGCCCGAGCGCCACGCCGAGCGCGGCGTCGACGACGGCGATGAGCACGACCAGGGACAGCGGCCCGGTGACGTCCAGGTCGTAGACGGTGGTCGCGATCGTCACGGTGACCACCGCCTGTGCGGCGGCGGCCAGGCCGAAGGCGAGGCCGTAGCCGAGCAGCAGGTCCAGCCTGGACAGCGGGGTGGTGAGCAGCCGCTCCAACGTGCCCGAGGTGCGCTCCCGCAGCATCGCGATGCTCGTCACCAGGAACATGACCACGAACGGGAAGACCCCGAGCATGGTCAGCCCGACCCGGTCGAAGGTGTCCGGCTGCCCGGGTGCGGTGGGCACGTCGGCCCACAGCAGGTACAGCAGCCCGAGCAGTGCGCTGGGCAGCACGAGCAGCATCGCCACCGTCCGGTGGTCGTGCCGCAGCTGGCGGAGCACCCGGCCGGCGGTGGCCGAGGTCAGCCGGGGGGAGATCATGGTGGTCATGCCGTCGCCTCCTCGGTGGCGCGGACCAGGGAGAGGAAGGCCTGCTCCAGGTCGTCGGTGCCGGTCCGGGCGCGCAGCTCGGTCGGGGTGGAGTCGCTGAGCAGCCGCCCGTCCCGCAGCAGGAGCAGGCGGTCGCAGCGCCCGGCCTCGTCCATCACGTGGCTGGAGACCACCAACGTCGTGCCGGCCGCGGCGAGGGCGTGGAACCGGGTCCACAGCTCGACCCGCAGCACCGGGTCCAGCCCGACCGTCGGTTCGTCGAGCACCAGCAGGTCCGGCTCGCCGACCAGGGCGCAGGCGAGCGACGCCCGGCCTCGCTGGCCGCCGGAGAGGTCCCCGACCAGCTGGCCGGCCGCCTCGGCCAGCCCGACGTCGGCGATCGCGGCATCGGCGGCCACCGCCCCCCGGCCGTACAGCGCAGCGAAGTGGCGGGCGTTCTCCCGCACGGTGAGGTCGGCGTAGACGCTGGGCGCCTGGGTGACGTACCCGACCCGGGAGCGCAGCGCGGGCGAGCCGGCGGGGTGGCCGAGCACGGTCACGGTGCCCGACCGGACCCGCTGGGCCCCGACCAGGGCGCGCAGCAGCGTGCTCTTGCCGCTGCCGCTGGGCCCGAGCAGGCCGGTGACCTGCCCGGACGGGACCGAGCACCCCACCTCGTGCAGGACCGGTCGGGCACCGCGGTGCACGACGAGGTCGGTGACGGTGACGGCGTCCACGATCGCCTCCGAAAACTCAACGGCTGATGAACTCAACGCTAGATGAGTTGTCCGGTCGCGGCAAGACCGGGCTGGGTGTCCCGGGGGATCAGGTGTGGCCGAGCTCGGTGAGCAGGCGGCGCCTGCGGTCGTGCTGGTCGGTCGAGAGGTCGTACAGCTCGACGCCGCTCCGACGCGCCTTGGCCACGTACATGGCGACGTCGGCCTGGCGGAGCAGGGCGCCGATCTCCGTCGGGACGTCGCCGGAGACGGCCACGCCGATGCTGGCACCGACGTCCAGCGCGAGCTCGTCGACCGGGAACGGGGTGCCGAGGGCGTCGCAGAGCCGGCGCGCCGCGCTGCAGGCGTCCTGCGCCGTCGCCCGTGGCAATAGCACGGCGAACTCGTCGCCACCGAGCCGGGCGATCAGGTCGACGTCCCTCAGCAGGGGCTGCAGCCGCGGTCCGACCTGGGCGAGCAGGCGGTCGCCGTAGCTGTGCCCGAGGGTGTCGTTGACCTCCTTGAACCGGTCGAGGTCCAGCAGCAGCACCGCGAGCGGGGTCAGGGCGGCCAGCAGCTCGGCCCCTCGGGCGAGCAGCGCCGCCCGGTTCGGCAGGCCGGTCAGCCCGTCGTGCGTCGCCTGGAACGCCAGCCGGCGCTGTAGTTCCAGCCGCTCGGTCACGTCCCGAGCGGTCACCAGCAGCCCGCCGATGACGGGGTCGTCGCGCCGGTCCGAGGAGCTGACCTCCAGGTGCCGCCAGCCGCCGTCCCGGTGCCGGGCCTGGACGAGGAAGACCTGGGACGGGGCGTCGGCATTGGTGATCGGCGCACCGTCGGCGGTGAAGAGGTCGGCGTCCTCCAGGTGCAGCAGCTCGTGCACCTGTCGGCCCAGCAGCTCCTCGCGCGACCAGCCCAGCACGTCGGAGACCGAGTCGGAGACGAAGGAGACGGATCCGCTCGGGGTGAGCAGCGCCAGGACGTCGTTGGTGGCCTGCACCACGGAGCGGAAGCGGCGCTCCCGGTCCAGGGCCGCCAGCAGGGCGTTGAAGGCCGCAGCGGTGGTGCCCAGGTCGTCCGTCGAGCCCACCGGGACGGCCAGCGCGGCGGCCGGCAGGGTCGAGGCCTGGGCAGTGCCCACCGGGTTGCCGACCGCGTCGGCGACGTCGGCGATCCGGTCGGCCAGCAACCGCAGCCGGCTGCCGATGACCCGCCGGGCCAGCAGCCAGTTGGCCGCGCCGAGCACCAGCCCGGCGGCGAGGCAGGCGGCGCGGAAGGTCGGGTCGGCGGCGTACCGGGCGGGCACGCCCAGCAGCTCGGCGAACAGCGGGAAGACGGCGCCCACGGCGATCCCCAGGAGGGCCATCCCGGCAGCGAGGCGGCCGAACGCCGACCACCGGGCAGGGGTGCCCCCCCGACCTGTCGTCCGCTGCGGCGCCATGCCACCAGGTCGGCAGCGGAGCACGGCGGCTGCACCCCGGGAAGGTGGGCCTCCCTCGGGTGGGGGAGAGCCGAGCTCAGGCACCGGCGTCCAGCGTGGTGATCAGGAGCAGCGGCACGATCGACCACGATGCCAGCACCCGCAAGGCCTGCTGGCGGCGATACGGGTGTGCGGCACCTCCTCCCGCACCGACGAGGGCGGCTGCAGGACCGCCCCCGCACGCACTCGGACAGGTCGGCGGGGCCGGTCAGCCCGTCGCGTCGGCCAGGGCGCTGCCCAGGGCGTCCCCGGAACGCCAGGCGCTCTCCACCCTCGACGGGGCGGACCACCCGTCGCCGCACAGAGCGACACCGTCGACCAGGGCGAACGGCGCCTCCCGCGGGGCGGTCGGCTTCGCGAACGTCCAGCGGTGGACGTGCGTCCACTCCGGCTCGCCCGACAGGCCGAGCAGGGCGCGCAGGGCGGCGAGGACCACGGGGGTGGCCCGGTCGGGCTCGGCCAGGTGCGCGGCGGCGAAGGCGGGCGTCGTGTGTGCGACGAGCACCGGAGCGCCGTCCCCGCGCCGATCGCCGTCGTCGGCGACCCAGTCCAGGACGGGGGAGTCGTGCACGAAGACGCCGTGCAGGTCGGCCGGCCAGCTCCGCTCGGGGAAGCCGACGGCGACGGCGAGCGTGGGCTGCCACTCGGCGTCCTGCAGGTTCCCGGCGATCCCCGCCCCCGGGTCCAGCAGCCGGGCCGCCTGCGGATCGGGCATCGCGAGCACGACGGCGGCGGCCGGGTCGCCGTCCACCGTCGGGCTCCCGTCGGCGCCGACCCGGGTGACCGCCCGTTCCAGCTGCACGTCCAGGCCCTCGGCGAGGTCGACGACCAGGCCGCGGAGACCGCCGGCGGTGCCGTAGCGCAGTGGGCCGGACGTCGTCCGCTCGATGCCGTCCGGCCCGGCGACCGCGAACGTGTCGGTCCACGGCCGGGCCAGGCCGCGGTCCACCCACCCGGCGACGACCCGCGCGAACCCGTCGTCCTCGCCCACGGTGAAGTAGGAGGCGCCCAGGTCGACGGCGCGGCCGTGCAGGGTGCGGCCGCCCATCCGACCACCGAGCCGGCGACCCCGGTCCAGGACCTGCACCGGCAGCCCCCGGTCGGCCAGGGCCCGGGCGCAGGCGATGCCGGCGATGCCGCCGCCGACGACGGTCGTGGTCTCCGTGTTGGTCACCCGGTCGATCCTGGTGGCCCCCACCGGATCGTGCGCGCCGGGGACCGCCGGGGATGATCGTCGGCGTGCCCGTCCTCCCTGTGCTGATCACCGACCCGGCCGACGAGCGGGTGGCCGACTTCCGCGACCTCTTTGCCGGCGACCGCAAGCCCGGGACCGAACGCGGCACCGGGCCGGTGATCGTGGAGGGGGTGCCGGCGGTCCAGCGGCTGCTCGCCTCGGACTACCCGGTGCGCAGCGTCTTCGGCATCCCCGGCCGGGTGGCCGACCTGCAGCTCCCCGACGACGTGCCCGCCTACGAGGCCGACCGGTGGGTGCTCTCCGACGTCATCGGCTTCCGGCTGACCCGCGGGGTGCTCGCCTCCGCCGACCGGCTCCCCCCGGCGGACCTGGACGACCTGCTGACCGGCCCCGACCCCGCCGCACCCCGCCGGCTGGCGGTGCTGGAGGGGCTGAACGACCACGAGAACATCGGCTCGATCGCCCGGTCGGCGATGGCCCTCGGGGTCGACGGCCTGCTGCTGGACCCCACCTGCGCCGACCCGCTCTACCGGCGGTGCGTGCGGGTGTCGATGGGGCACGTGCTGTCGTTGCCGATCGCGGTCCTGGGCGACTGGCCCACCGACCTGGACCGGCTGCACGCCGCCGGCTACCTCACGGTGGCGTTGACCCCGGCACCCGACGCCGTCGACCTGGGCGACGTCGATCTCGCCGCCCACCCGCGCACCGCCGTCCTGCTCGGCGCCGAGGGCCCGGGGCTCACCCCCGCGGTCAAGACGGCTGCCCGGGTGCGCGCCCGGATCCCGATGCGCAGCGGAGTGGACTCCCTCGGTGTGGCCGCCGCCGCAGCGGTTGCCTTCGCCACCCTGCGCTGAGCTCTCGCGGCGAGGGGCTCGCGCTGCGCCGTTCCGACCCCTACCGTTCCGCCATGACGTTCTGGATCGTGACCGGGGCCCTGCTGGTGGCGCTGCTCGCCGCGATGGCCCTGATGGACCACCGGGCGAAGGCCCGCCGGGCCCGGCTGTCCGGCGACGTGGGAGCCGGTCTGCGCCGCGCCGCCGTGCACGGCAACGTCGACGCCTACCGGGGCGCGGACGGGCAGGGGCAGCGCTCCGGTTTCGGCTCGACCGGCATGTGATCCGTGGATCAGCCGCGCAGGGAGAGCTTGGCGAGCTCGGCGCGGGCCTGCTCGGCGTGCTGCGGCGCGCACATCACGTCGTAGCGGCTGGCCACCACCTTGCTGGTGCTGGTGAAGTCGCGCTGCCCGCGGCTGGTGGAGTAGCCGACCGCCCCGAAGACCGCGCCGAAGACCAGCCCGATCAACAGGCCGGTGAGCACCGAGCCGATCCAGCCGCCGCCGTCGGCGGCGAAGATGCCCAGCAGCAGACCGACGAAGAGCCCGAACCAGGCGCCGCTGGCCGCGCCGGCGGCGATCGCCCGGCCCCAGCTGAGCCGGCCGGTGACCCGCTCGACCATCCGCAGGTCGGTGCCGATGATCGTCACGTTCTCGACCGGGAACTTCTCGTCGGAGAGGAAGTCCACCGCCCGCTGGGCCTGCTGGTAGTCCTCGTAGGACCCCACCTGGACGCCGCCGAGCGGCATGGACACCGAAGCTGACATGTCTGTCTCCGTTCCGCGCCGGCCTGCTGGCGGAGGCCGGACGTTCCGGCCACCCTTCGCATCCATCAGGACGACGACCGGCGTACTACCCGGAACGATCACCCGCGACGCCCTGTTCCTCCGGCCCCCTCCCGGGTCCCGCCGCGAGCTTGCTGGTGGTGGGTCAGGCCCCGTCCAGAGGCTCGCCCCGAGCGTGCGAGGGGTGAGGAGGACGGGGTCCTTCCCCCTTCATCAGACGAGGCTGTCGGCCCAGGCGCGGTGCAGGTCGGCGAACCGGCCGGCGCCGCCCACCAGCTCGGCGGGGGAGCCGTCCTCGACCACCCGGCCGGCCTCCATCACCAGCACCCGGTCGGCGATCTCCACCGTGGAGAGCCGGTGGGCGATGATCAGCGCCGTCCGGTCGGCCAGCAGCGTCTGCAGCGCCCGCTGGACCAGCACCTCGCTGGGCACGTCCAGGGAGCTGGTGGCCTCGTCGAGGACCAGCACCGCGGGGTCGGCGAGGAACGCCCGGGCGAAGCTGACCAGCTGGCGCTGACCGGCCGACAGCCGGCCGCCCCGCTTGGCGACCTCGGTGTCGTAGCCCTCCGGCAGCGCCCGGATGAAGGCGTCCGCCCCGATCGCCCGGGCCGCCGCCTCGATCTCGGCGCGGGTGGCGTCCGGCTTGCCGAAGGAGATGTTGTCGGCGATCGACCCGGAGAACAGGAAGCTCTCCTGGGTCACCATCACCACCGCCCGGCGCAGGTCGGCGTCGGCGAGCCGGTCCAGCGGGACGCCGTCCAGCCGCACCTGACCGGCTCCCGGGTCGTAGAACCGGGCGGCCAGCCGGGCCAGGGTCGACTTGCCCGCGCCGGTCGCCCCGACGAG
The DNA here is from genome assembly GCF_026967985.1 of Modestobacter sp. VKM Ac-2984. Lineage (GTDB taxonomy): Bacteria > Actinomycetota > Actinomycetes > Mycobacteriales > Geodermatophilaceae > Modestobacter. The sequence continues at coordinate 53,407 of NZ_JAPVBJ010000008.1, forward strand.
CGCGACGGTCTGCCCGGCCGGGATCGTCAGGTCCAGCTGCGGGAGCACGGTCGCGCCGCCGTAGCCGAACCGGACGCCGTCGAAGACGACCTCCCCGGCGGTGGGCGAGGGCAGCGGCAGCGGATCGGCCGGCTCTGGCACGCTGGAGCGCTCCTCCAGGACGCCGGACAGCTTCTCCAGCGCCGCACTCGCCGACTGGTAGCTGTTGTAGAACATCGCGATGTCCTGCAGCGGGTCGAAGAAGCGGCGCAGGTAGACCAGGAACGACAGCAGGAAGCCGACCTCCAGGTCGCCGTCCATCACCCGCACCGCGCCGTAGCCGAGCACCGCGACGGTGACCAGGTTGCCGATCATGGTCACCGTCGGCACGAAGACGGCGATCAGCCAGAAGGCGCGGTGGTGGGCCTGCCGGTTGGCCTCGTTCAGCTCGGCGTGCAGGCCGTCGTTGCGCGGCTCCCGGCGGAACGCCTGCACCGCCCGGATGCCGCCGAAGGTCTCGGTGAACTGCACGATCAGCGCGGCGATGCTCTGCCGGGTGCGCCGGTAGGCCACCGTGGAGCTGCGCTGGAACCAGCGGCCGACGAGGTACAGCGCCGGGAGGCCGAGCAGCGCGACCAGGCCCAGGGGCAGGTCGAGCACCAACATCAGGACGCCGATGGACACCACGCTGAACAGGGCGGTGAGCAGCCCGTCGAGCCCCTCGTCCAGCAGCTCGGCGAGCGCCTCGACGTCGCTGGTGAGCCGGCTGATCGTCTTGCCGGACGTGTACCGCTCGTGGAAGGACAGCGGGAGCCCCTGGACATGGGTGAACACCCGCCGCCGCAGGGTGAGCAGCACCGCCTGGCCGACCCGCCCGGAGCCGATGAGGAACCGGTAGCGCAGTGCGGCGTCCAGCACGGCCGCGGCGACCATGGCCGCCGTGATCCAGACCAGCGGCCAGGGGTCACCGTCCAGCAGCGCCGGGACGGCGACGTCGATGCCGATCCCGATCAGCAGCGGGCCGGCCAGCCAGGCCAGGTTCTGCACGACGATCACGGCCAGCAGCTGCCACAGCACCCGCCGGTGGGGGCGCAGCAGCTCGCCGAGCAGTCGCCGGGAGCGGCCGCGCAGGAAGGAGCTGGCGGAGGTGTCGAGGTCGTCGGCGTCCTCGCCGGCCACGCCTCGCCAGTCGGCGTGCGCGTCGGCCGGTGCACCGGTGGTGGTGGTCACGGCTGCGCCGGTGCCCGGGGTGGTCATGGGCAGCCCACCCCGCTCAGGTCGGGATCGGCGAACCCCGGATCGGTCAGGCCGGCCAGCTCGGACTCCGAGGAGAGCAGCGCCCGGTAGGCGGGAACCTGCGCGAGCAGGTCGGTGTGCCGCCCGACGGCGGTGATCCGGCCCTCCTCCAGCAGGGCCACCCGGTCGGCGAGCAGCACGGTCGACGCCCGGTGGGCGACCACCAGGGCGGTCGTCTCGGCGAGCACCTCGCGCAGCGCGCGCTCGACCAGCGCCTCGGTGTGCACGTCGAGGGCGGACAGCGGGTCGTCGAGCACCAGCACCGACGGCCGGCCGAGCACCGCTCGGGCCAGCGCCAGCCGCTGCCGTTGTCCGCCGGACAGCGACAGGCCCTGCTCGCCGATCCGGGTGTCCAGGCCCCAGGGGAGGTCGTGCACGAAGTCGGCCTGGGCCACCCGCAGCGCCTCGGCGACGTCCGCGTCCCCGGCGTCCGGCCGGCCCAGCGTGACGTTCTCCCGGACGCTCATCGAGAACAGCGTCGCCTCCTCGAACGCCGTGGCCACGACGGTGCGCAGCTGGGCGAGCGGGAGGTCGCGGACGTCGTGCCCGTCGAGGGTGACCCGACCGCCGGTGACGTCGTAGAGCCGGGCGACCAGGGCGGTCATGGTGGTCTTGCCCGACCCGGTAGCACCGACCAGCGCGATCGTCTCGCCGGGCTCGACCTCGAGGTCGACGTCGGTGAGCACCGGGTCGCCGGCGCCGGGGAAGCGGAACCCGACGTGCTCGAAGCGCAACCGGGCCGGCGTTCCCACCGCGGCGGGCCGGGCGCCGGGGGAGTCGGTGACGGTCAGCGGGGCGTCGAGCAGCTCGCCGATCCGGTCACAGGCGCTGGCCGTCTCCTGGGCCTGGGCGAGCAGGAAGCCCAGGGAGAGGATCGGCCACAGCAGCACGGTGAACAGCGCGACGAAGCCGATCAGCCCGCCGACGGTCAGGGCACCACTGCTGACCGCCAGCGACCCGCCCACCAGGATCACCGCCAGGGTGATCTGGGGCTGGAACTCGAACAGGCACCAGATCAGCGCCAGGGTGCGGACCTTGCCCAGTTCCAGGTCGCGCAGCCGCAGGGCCTTGCGGTCGTAGCGGCCGAAGACCATCCCGCTGCGGCCGAGGGACTTGACCACCCGGATGCCCTGGACCGCCTCCTCCACGTCGGTGGCCAGCTCGCCCTGCTCGTCCTGCACCAGCCGCGACTCGGCGTTGTACCGCTTCTCCCACCGCAGCCCGAAGAAGACCAGCGGCAGGGTCGTGGCCAGCACCGCGACGCCCAGCGGCCAGTAGGTGACCACCAGCAGCACGCCGACGACGACGCAGGTGAGCAGGTTGACGATCAGGAAGACGGCGCCGAAGCCGACGAAGCGCCGGATGGTGGAGACGTCGGAGGTGGCCCGGGACAGCAGCTGACCGGAGGACCAGTGGTCGTGGAAGGCCACCGGCAGCCGCTGCAGCCGCTGGTACAGGGTGTCGCGGAGGTCACGCTCGATCTGCAGGCTGCTGATGTTCATCGCCCAGCGGCGCAGGAAGAACAGGGCTGCCTCGGCGACGCCGAAGAGCAGCGCCAGGGCGAGCAGCGGGATCAGGGCGGAACGGTCGCCGCGGGCGATCGGCCCCTCGACGATGGCCGGCGTGAGCAGCGGGACGGCCAGCTGGGCGAGGGTGGCGAGCAGTGCGCCGGTGAAGGTGAGCGCGATGAGCCCGCGGTAGGGGCGGGCGAAGGGCAGCAGCCGGGTGAGCGCGGAGAGCCGGCCCCGGGTGTCATCGGCGGCGGCAGCGGCGGCGGACTCGGTCATGGCCGGGTCAGGCTATGCCGGGGCACCGACGGGGACGAACGGATTACGGGCCGAGCCGATCCGCCGGGCTCAACGGTTCCGGCGGACCCCGAAGACGATGTCCTCCCAGGCGGGGATGCGGGCGCGCGGGTCCTCGGTCTCGCCGTCGAGCAAGCTGCCCAGCACCGCGGTGTCCTGGCTGTCGGGGTCGACGGCGTCGTAGGCGCTGCGACGCGGCGGCCCGTCGGCCGGGTGCTCCTCGCCGGGGAGGGCGACGTCGTCCTCGGGCACCTCGTCGACGGGGAGCGGGTCGACGGGGAGCGGGTCGACGGGGAGCGGGTCCGCGGTGACCGCCTCCGGCGCCTCGTCGTCCGTCTCGGTGTCCTGCTCGGCGCCGTCGTCACCGGCCGCCTCGACCTCGACGTCCTCCTCGTCGCGGAGCACGGAGATCCCCCGGCGGGAGACCGGCGCGGCGGGCAGGCCGGCCGGGACGTCGGGGACCACCCGGACCAGCCGGGTGCCCTCGGCGAAGTCCATCGTCGTGGCGTCGACCGGGGTCACGGTGCGGGCGGGCAGGTCGTAGCTCCAGCGGGTGCTGCCGGACTTGGCGCCGGCCTCCCAGTCCGCCTGCACCTGCCAGGTGCCGTCCTCCGCGCGATGGGCGTCCCAGCGGACGGCCTCCAGGTCGGCGCCGAGCAGCCGCAGCCGCTCGGACATGAACTGCTCCAGGGGCACGCTGGGGGTGCCCTCGGACAGTCGCACCCGGGCGCCGCGGGCCTGCTCGGCCACCCGGGCGCGCTCCTGCAGCACCGGGTGGGCGAAGCGCATGATCCGCTCGACCCGGGTGCCGGAGGCGTGCGCCACCTGCTCGGGGGTCTCGCCGGCCCGGATCCGGGCCTGGATGACCCGCGGGGGCAGGTCGTGGGCCACCTGGGCCGGGGGCTGGGCCGGGGCGCCGGCACGCAGCAGCTGCCGCAGCCGGTCGTCCACGGGCAGCTCGAAGCGCTCGTCGTCGGTGGAGTCGGGCGCATCCGCGGCGAGCACCAGGTGCGCGCCGTCCTCGGAGAGCGCCACGAGGCGCAGTGAGCGCATGGGAGCGACCTCCAGGAGGGTTCGGCGCGGTTCGCAGACCGACGCAACGCTAACGGCGCACCCGCGGGCCTGCGCCGCCGACACGCCCGGTACGGCGCGTCGGCTCGACAGCGGCGCCCGAGACCGCCACGTGCTCACCGGGAGGCCCGGTCGCCGCGCCCCGCCGCACCGACCAGAATGGACACTTCGGCAGCCGGTGGACCCGCTCGGCCACGTGCCGAGGGGGACGGCGGGACAGCGAACCGGCGCAGCGCGGCGCCGCACCACAGGAACAGGGGAGGGGCGCACGTGTGCGGCATCTCGGGTGAGGTCCGGTTCGACGGCGGGGTCGCCGACATGGCGGCGGTCAGCGCCATGTGCGACCAGTTGCAGCGGCGGGGGCCGGACGGCTCCGGCGGCTGGCAGGCCGGGCCGGTCGCGCTCGGGCACCGGCGCCTGAAGATCATCGACCTGACCGACGCCGGCGCCCAGCCGATGGTCGACGCGGAGCTCGGGCTGACGATGGTCTTCAACGGGATCATCTACAACTACAAGGAGCTGCGCGCCGAGCTGCAGGGCGCCGGCTACCGCTTCTTCTCCACCTCCGACACCGAGGTGGTGCTCAAGGCCTATCACCGGTGGGGTGCGGCCTGCGTCGAGCGGTTCCTGGGGATGTTCGCCTTCGCGGTCGTTGAGCGGGACTCCGGCCGGGTGGTCCTGGCCCGCGACCGCTTCGGGATCAAGCCGCTGTACCTCAGCCGCGGGCCGGGCCGGGTGCGGTTCGCCTCCTCGCTGCCCGCGCTGGTGCGCGCCGGGGGCGTGGACACCAGCATCGACCCGGTCGCGCTGCACCACTACATGTCCTTCCACGCCGTCGTCCCGGCGCCGCGGACGATCCTGGCCGGCGTGGGCAAGCTGCCGCCGGCCACGGTGCGCACCTACGAGGCCGACGGCCGGGAGTCCGACTGGGAGTACTGGCGCCCGGTGCACGAGCGGCGGGCCGAGTTCGCCGGCCTCGATGCGGTCGAGTGGCAGGAGCGGGTGCTGGAGCAGCTGCGCGTGGCGGTGCGCCGGCGGATGGTCGCCGACGTCCCGGTGGGCGTGCTGCTGTCCGGGGGCATCGACTCCAGTCTCGTCGTCGGCCTGCTGGCCGAGGAGGGGCAGAAGGGCCTGGCCACGTTCTCCATCGGCTTCGAGGCCGTGGGCGAGCGGTCCGGTGACGAGTTCGCGTACTCCGACGTGGTCGCCGAGACCTTCGGCACCGACCACCACCGGCTGATGGTGCCCAGCGCCGACGTGCACGCCGGCCTGGACGGTGCGGTCGCGGCGATGAGCGAGCCGCAGGTCAGCCACGACGCGGTCGCCTTCTACCTGCTCTCCCAGCAGGTCAGCCAGCACGTCAAGGTGGTGCAGAGCGGCCAGGGTGCCGACGAGGTGATGGCCGGTTACGACTGGTACCCGCCGCTGGACGGCGTCCCGGCTGAGGCGGCCGTCGACGCCTACGCGCGGGTCTTCGTCGACCGGCCGCACGCCGAGCTGGCCACCCAGCTCGGCGAGCGCTGGATGGTGACCGACGACGTCAGCCGGGCCCTGATCGCCGAGCACTTCGCCCGGCCGGGTGCGGAGACCACGCTGGACAAGGCGCTGCGGCTGGACTCGACGATCATGCTGGTCGACGACCCGGTCAAGCGGGTCGACAACATGACGATGGCCTGGGGCCTGGAGGCCCGCGTGCCGTTCCTGGACCACGAGTTCGTGGAGCTGGCCGCCGCCGTCCCGCCGGAGCTCAAGCTGGCCCACGGTGGGAAGGGCGTGCTCAAGGACGCCGCCCGCGCGGTCATCCCCGCCGACGTGATCGACCGGCCCAAGGGCTACTTCCCGGTGCCGGCGATCACCGACCTGCACGGTGACTACCTGGAGACGGTGCGCGCGGCGCTGCACGCACCGGAGGCCCGGGAACGCGGCCTGTTCCGCACCGACTACGTGGCACGGCTGCTCGCCGACCCGAACAGCCACCGCACCACGCTGGGCGCCAACCAGCTGTGGCAGGTCGGGCTGCTGGAGCTGTGGCTGCAGCGGCACGGCATCCGCTGACCTGAGGTGGCCGCGCTCACGGCGCGGCGTGGAACAGCACCACGGGGGCATCTGCTGCACTCGGGGACGACGGACGGCGTGGTCCCGGCGACGTGACCCCGCCGCGCCGACCCACCGATCCCCGACCGAGGAGGTGCCATGACCGACGTGCTGCGCGAGGCGGGGCTCCCCACGGAGGTCCGCCTCGCCGTCGCCGAGATCGCCGGCGTGTCAGGCGCCTGGTGCCCCAGCCTGGCGCCGACGGGGGATCGGGTGGCCTACGTCAGCGACCGCTCCGGCGTCCCCCGGCTGGAGGTCGCGGCACTGGACCAGCACACCCCGCCCGCCGTGCTGTCCGGTGCCGAGGAGGAGGTCGTCTCGGTCGCGTGGTCGCCGGACGGCGAGTGGCTGGCCTACCTGGTGAGCCCCGGCGGCTCCATCTGTGCGCAGCTGTGGGCCGTGCGGCCCGACGGCACCGACCGGCACCTGGTGGCCGGGCAGGACCCACGCGCCACCGTGTTCGCCGGCGGGTGGACCGCAGGCGGCCACTACGTCTGCTCGATCGCCCCCGGTGACGGCCCGGGCGCCGACGTCGTCCTGGTCGACGTGGTCAGCGGCGCCCACCGCACCCTGGCCACCGGCGGCTTCCTCGCCGTCACCGCGGTCTCCGCGGACGAGCGGACGGTGCTGGCCCGGCGGGGTCCGCGCGGGCACCGGCACATCGTGCTGGTCGACGTCGCCACCGGCGTCCAGCGGCGGGTCATCCCGCTCACCGACCCCGGCGGCGGCGCTTCCGAGGACGGCCGGTTCGCCCCGGACGGCTCGGCGGTCTTCCTCCGCGCCGCCCTCCCGGCGCGGCCCGGGCTGCCGCGCAGCGACCGCACGGGGCTGGTGCGCGTCCCGCTGGACGCCGATCGGCAGCCGGGCCCGGCCCAGGTGCTCCTCGCCCGCCCCGACGCGGACCTGGACTCCTACGCCGTGCGCGCCGACGGCACGGTGCTGTGCGTCTGGAACGCCGACGGGAGCACCGAGCTGGAGCTGCGGGACCTCACCGACGGCGGCCGGCTGCGTGCCGTGGCGCTGCCGCACCCGGTCATGCCCGGCTGGTCGCTCTCGGCCGACGGCGGGACGCTGCTCGCCGAGCTGACCGGCCCCACCTCCCCCCGGTCGCTGTGGTCGGTCCCGCTGGACGTCGACGGGGAGCCGGTGCCGCTGCCCAGCACGCCCCGCCACCCCGACCTGCGCCTGCTGGTCACGCCGGTCCGGCTGCGCTACGCGGCCGCCGACGGCACCGAGCTGGACGGCTGGCTCTACACCCCGCCGGGGCTGACCGGCCCCAACCGCACGGTGGTGAGCTTCCACGGTGGCCCGGAGGGGCAGGAGCGCCCGGACTACCACCCGGTGGCGCAGTCGCTGGTCGCGGTGGGGCTGACCGTCTTCGCGCCGAACGTGCGCGGTTCGGGCGGGTACGGCCGGGCCTTCATGGCCGCCGACGACCTGGGTGCACGGGAGGAGTCGTTCACCGACGTCGTCGCCACCGTCGAGCACCTGGTGGCCGAGGGGATCGCGCTGCCCGGCCGGGTCGGTGCGCACGGCTGGTCCTACGGCGGTTACCTGACGCTGGTGGCGCTCACCCGCTGGCCGGACCTGTTCGCCGCCGGCGCGACGCTGGCCGGGATGAGCGACCTGCGCACCTTCTTCGCCGGCACCGAACCGTGGATGGCGGCGGCCTCGGTCACCGAGTACGGCGACCCGGTGACCGACCGGGACATGCTGGCCGCGATCTCCCCGATGACCGCGCTGGCCCGGCTCCGGTCCCCGGTGCTGCTCACCCACGGCGACCGGGACACCAACGTGCCGGTGCTGGAGTCGATCCAGGCGCACCAGGAGCTGACCGCCCTCGGCGCCCCGGTCGAGCTCCTCCTCCTGCGGGGTGAGGGTCACACGATCGTGGGACGGGAGAACCTGCTGCACCTGTCGGAGCGGGTCGCGGAGTGGTTCGATCGCTGGCTGTGAGCCCGCGATGACCGACGCCTCCGGCGTCTTCGCGCCCTACCCCGGCTCGGCACGCGACGAGGCGGTGGGCGCAGCAGGCTCGCTCCGGCCGGCCTACCGGCCCGTGCTGCAGGTGCTCGACGGGCTCGGCCCCGGCGGGATCGGCGCGCTCGTCGACGCGGTGGCCCGGGAGCGCCGGGACCGCGGTGTGGTGGTCGGCGGCCACGTCGACGGCCGGTTGCAGGAGCGGCCGCTCCCGCTGTGCCCGGTGCCCCGCCTGCTCTCGGCCGCCGACTGGTCCTCCGTCGCCCGCGGCGCCGAGCAGCGGCACCGGGCGCTGAACGCCTTCCTCGCCGACGTCTACCGCCCGGCCGGGCGGCGGCGCACCGACCCCGACCGGCATGCCGAGGTGGTCCGTGCCGGCGTCGTGCCGGCGTGGGTGGTCGCCGCCAGCCCGGGGCTCCGCGCCTCGGCGGCCGGCCTGGCCGTGCCCGGCCAGTCGCGGGCCACCGTCTCCGGCCTGGACCTGCGGCACGGCCCCGGGGGGTGGGTGGCGGTCGCGGACGACACGTCGACGCCCTCGGGCATCGGCCACGCGATCAGCGACCGGGTCAGCGGCCGGGCCGCGCTGCCGGAGCTGCACGCCGCGGCGGAGGTCGCGGGGCTCACCGACCCGGGCGAGGCGGTGTCGCTGCTGCACGCCGCGCTGGCCGAGGCCGCCCCGCCGGCCTGCACCGGGACCCCACAGCTGGCCCTGCTCTCCGAGGGGCCGCACAGCAGCAGCTGGTTCGAGCACCGGTTGCTGGCCGCGGCGATGGACGTCCCGATCGCCACACCGGACACCCTCTGGCCGGCTCGCGGTGGGGGAGTGGCGGTCCAGGTGGGCGGGCAGCGGCTGCGGGTCGACGTCCTCCACCGTCAGCTGGACGAGGCCGGGCTGGCCGCGCACCTCACCCCCAGCGGCGCGCCGCTGGACGCGCTGCTCGGCGCCGCGGTGCGGGCCGGGGAGCTGGCGCTGGCGAACGTCCCCGGCAACGGCGTGGCCGACGGCGAGGCCACCTACCGGTACCTGCCGGAGCTGATCCGGTTCTACCTCGGCGAGGAGCCGGTGCTGGACACCGTGCGCACCTGGCTGCTGGCCGACGACGCCGACCTCGCGGAGGTGCGCGACCGGCTGCACGAGCTGGTCGTGCGGCCGGTCGACGGGTACGGCGGTTTCGGGGTGGTGGTCGGGCCACGCTGCTCGGCGGCCGAGCTCGCCGAGCTGCAGGCGGAGGTGGCGGCCACCCCGCACCGCTTCATCGCCCAGGAGCCGGTCGACGGCTCCACGGTGCCCACCGTCGTCGACGGGGCGCTGGTGCCGCGGGCCGCCGGGCTGCGGGTGTTCACCGTCGCCGGTGCCACCACCCGGGCACTGCCCGCGCCGTGGACCCGGATGGCCCTGGCCGACGGATCAGCCGTGCTGGACGGCAGCAGCAAGGACACCTGGCTGCTGCCCTGACGGACCTCGTCCTCCGCACCCTGGCGAGCCGGGGCGCGGAGGACGGGGCCGTCAGAGCTGGCCGACGACGTGGTCGATGCAGGCGGTCAGCGCGCTGACGTCGTCCGGGTCGATCGCCGGGAACATGCCCACCCGCAGCTGGTTGCGGCCCAGCTTGCGGTACGGCTCGACGTCCACGACGCCGTGCGCACGCAGCGTCGCAGCGACCAGTGCGGCGTCGACCGACTCGTCGAAGTCCACCGTGCCGACGACGAAGGAGCGCTGCTCGGGGTCGGCGACGAACGGCGAGGTGTACGAGGTCTTCTCCGCCCATCCGTAGAGCCGGCTCGAGGACTCCTCGCTCCGCGCCACGGCCCCGGAGAGCCCACCCAGGCCCAGCATCCACTCGATCTGGTCGGCCAGCAGGAACAGCGTGGCGACCGCCGGGGTGTTGTAGGTCTGGTCCTTGCCGGAGTTGTCCACGGCGATCGACAGGTCCAGGAAACCCGGGATCCAGCGGCTCGAGGCCTTGATCTCGGCCACCCGCTCCAGGGCCGCGGCCGACATCAGCGCGATCCACAGGCCGCCGTCGCTGGCGAAGGACTTCTGCGGGGCGAAGTAGTAGACGTCGGTCTGCGCGACGTCGACCGGCAGCCCGCCGGCGCCGGAGGTCGCGTCGATGAGCACCAGGGCGTCGGCGTCGATCCCCGACGGGCGGGAGACCGGCGCCATGACCCCGGTCGAGGTCTCGTTGTGCGCCCACGCGTAGGCGTCCACCCCGGCCTCGGCCTCGGGGAGCGCCAGCGAGCCGGGCGCCGCCTTGGAGATCACCGGGGCGTCCAGGAACGGCGCCTCGGCGACCCCGGAGGCGAACTTCGCGGAGAACTCGCCGTAGCTGCCGTGCGCGCTGCGCTGCCGGATCAGGCCGATCGTGGCGGCGTCCCAGAACGCCGTCGTCCCGCCGTTGCCGAGCACCACCTGGTAGCCGTCGGGCAGGTCGAAGAGCTGGGACAGGCCCTCCCGGACCCGCCTGACCAGGCCCTTCACCGGCGCCTGCCGGTGCGAGGTGCCCATCAGGCCGACCCCGGAGGTGGCCAGGGACTGCAGCGCCTCGGGGCGGACCTTGGAGGGGCCGCACCCGAAGCGGCCGTCCCGGGGGAGCAGGTCGGTGGGGATCGTGATGCTCATGGTCGTCGTCCTCCGGTCGTCTGTGTGGCCCCGGTGCAGGGGCCCGCCGCGAGCTTGCGAGTGGTGGGGGGCAGCGGGGTCCTTCTACTCGCTGATCGTCTTGGTCTGGATGGTGTCCCAGCCCTTGACGGCCTCGGGCTTGCGCGGGTCGGGCCCGATGTAGCGGGCCGACGGGCGCACCAGCCGGCCGGTGTTCTTCTGCTCCAGGATGTGGGCACACCAGCCGGCCGTGCGCGCGCAGGTGAACATCGAGGTGAACATGTGGCTGGGCACCTCCGCGAAGTCCAGCACGATGGCCGCCCAGAACTCGACGTTGGTCTCGATCGGCCGGTCGGGACGACGCTCGCGCAGCTCCTGCAGCGCCGCCTTCTCCAGGGCCAGGGCGGCCTCGAAGCGGGGTGCGCCGAGCTCCTCGGCGGCACGGCGCAGCACCCGGGCGCGGGGGTCCTCGGCGCGGTAGACGCGGTGCCCGAAGCCCATCAGCCGGTCGCCCTTGTCGAGCAGGTCCTTGACGTACCGCGTCGCGTCACCGGAGGCCTCGACGCCGTCCAGCATGTGCAGCACCCGGGAGGGGGCGCCACCGTGCAGCGGGCCGGACATCGCCCCGATCGCCCCGGACAGCGAGGCGGCGACGTCGGCGCCGGTGGAGGCGATGACCCGGGCGGTGAACGTGGAGGCGTTCATGCCGTGCTCGGCGGCCGAGGTCCAGTAGGCGTCCACGGCGGCGACGTGCCGCGGGTCGGGCTCGCCGCGCCAGCGGACCATGAACCGCTCGACGATGCTCGAGGCCTCGTCGACCCGCTTCTGCGGCACGGCCGGGATCCCGATGCCGCGGGCGGACTGCGCCACGTAGGACAGCGCCATGACCGCGGCGCGGGCCAGCTCGTCGCGGGCCTCCTCGGCGGAGATGTCCAGCAGCGGGCGGTAGCCCCAGATCGGGGTCAGCATCGCCAGCGCGGCCTGCACGTCGACCCGGACGTCGCCGGTGTGCACCGGGATCGGGAAGGGCTCGGCCGGGGGCAGGCCGGGGCCGAACTCCCCGTCGACCAGCAGCGCCCAGACGTTGCCGAAGGTGACCTTCCCGACCAGGTCCTCGATGTCGACGCCGCGGTAGCGCAGCGCCCCACCGTCCTTGTCCGGCTCCGCGATGGTGGTCTCGAAGGCGATGACGCCCTCCAGGCCCGGTACGAAGTCGTCGGCCATCTCGCATGCTCCTCTGCGCGCGGGTGGGGACGGACGCTGGTCAGCGCACGACGAGCCTCAACTTAGGGGCTGGCCGACCCCGGGGTGCACCCCGGCTCCCGGCCAGCGGGCGGTGCGCGCTGCAACGGTGACAGCATGGGCCGGTGGCCGACCTGATCCGCATGCGCAGGGACTACGACGACGGCGGCTTCGGCGAGGAGGGGCTCGCAGCCACCTGGGTCGAGCAGTTCGACCGCTGGTTCGCCGACGCCGTCACCGCCGAGCTGCCCGAGCCCAACGCCATGGTGGTGGCCACCGCGGACGCCGACGGCATGCCCGACGCCCGCGTCGTGCTGATGAAGGGCTACGACGTCGACGGGTTCGTCTTCGGCACCAACTACGCCTCGGCCAAGGCCGCCCAGCTCGCTGTCAACCCCCGGGCGGCGCTGGTCTTCCCCTGGCACGCCCAGCAGCGGCAGGTCCGGGTCTCCGGTGCCGTCGAACGGATCGGGCCGACGGCCTCGGACCTGCTCTGGGACCCGCGGCCCCGCGGCTCGCAGCTGGCCGCCGCCGCCTCGATCCAGTCGACGGTGGTGGAGTCCCGCGACCTGCTGCGGACCCGGGTGGCCGAGCTGGACGCCCAGACCCCGCCCGGGCAGCTGCCGCGCCCGGAGAACTGGGGCGGCTACCGGGTGCTGCCCGAGCGGGTGGAGTTCTGGCAGGGCGGCCATGACCGCCTGCACGACCGGCTGGTGTTCGTGCGCGATGACGAGGAAGGCGGCGGCTGGTTCGTGCAGCGCCTCGCCCCGTGACGGACCCGAACCACCCAGACCACCAAAATGGCCATTTTGGTGGTGGCGTGGAGCCGGTGGATCCGGTCGAGGGCGGACTGTCGGTGGAGCAGCCGCAGCCGGTGACCCGTCGGCGCGGCTGGGCGCTGGACACCACGCCGCTGCGCAACCGCGCCTACCGCCGGGTCTTCGGCGGCGTCGCGGTCACGATGCTCGGCCAGCAGATGACGCTGGTCGCCGTCCCGTACCAGGTCTACGAGCTGACCGGCTCCTCGCTGATGGTCGGGCTCACCTCGGTGGTCGCGCTGGTGCCGCTGGTCGTGTTCGGACTGCTCGGCGGGGCGATCGCCGACGCCATGGACCGCCGCGTGCTGATGCTGATCAGCTCGACGGGTGCCGCGGTCACCAGTGCGCTGCTGGCCGTGCAGGCGCTGCTGCCCGGGGACGGGCACATCAGCGTGCTGTGGCTGCTGGCCGCCGCCGTCTCCGCGTTCGCCGCGGTCAACCAGCCGGCGCGCAGTGCGGTGATCCCGGCGCTGGTCGGGCCGGAGCAGGTCGCCGCGGCCAACGCACTGGCGATGACGGTGCGCCAGGCGGGCGTGGTCGTCGGGCCGCTGCTGGCCGGTCTGCTGATCGGCCTGGGCGACCTCTCGATCGTCTACACGATCGACGCGATCGGCTTCGTCGCCGCCGTCCTGCTGCTGCGCGGGCTGCCGCCGCTGCCGCCGGAGGGCGTCTCCGGCCCGCTGCGGCTCGGCGCAGCCGTGCGCGGGGTGGGGGAGGGCTTCGCCTTCCTGCGCACCCAGCCGGTGCTGCTGATGACCTTCGTCGTCGACCTCATCGCGATGCTGTTCGCCTGGCCGCAGGCGGTCTTCCCCGAGCTGTCCCAGACGGTCTACCGCGGCGACGCGAACAGTCTGGGCTGGCTGTTCGCCGGGGTGTCGATCGGCTCGCTGCTGATGGGGCTGACCTCCGGCTGGGTGAGCCGGGTCGACCGGCAGGGTGCCGTCGTGCTGGCCGCCATCGCCGTGTGGGGCGTGGCGATCATCGGGTTCGGACTCGCCTCGACGCTCTGGCTGGCGGTGCTCTGCCTCGCCGTCGCCGGCGCCGGCGACATGGTCAGCGCGGTGCTGCGCTCGGCGATGCTGCAGACGGCGGCACCGGACGAGATGCGCGGCCGGATGCAGGGCGTGTTCATCGTGGTCGTGGCCGGCGGGCCGCGGCTGGGCGACCTGCGCGCCGGCCTGATGGCCAGCAGCGTCGGGGTCACCGCGGCGATGGTCTCCGGCGGGGTGGTGATCGTGGTCGCCATGGCGGTCGTGGCCGTCGCGGTCCCGTCGTTCTGGCTGTTCCGGGCGTCCCGGGCCGACGAGGTGGCCCGGGCCGCCCGCCGCCGGCTGGCCGAGGAGCACGCCGCGCCGCCGGAGGGGTGAGCCGCCGGCGGGCGGGTAGGTGCCGGGCATGGCGCTCCCGCGGGTCCTCGTCCTCGTCCTCGCCGGTGGGAAGGGCAGCCGGCTGGAGCTGCTGACCGAGACCCGGGCCAAGCCCGCCGTCCCGTTCGCCGGCGTCTACCGGCTCATCGACTTCCCGCTGTCCAACTGCGAGCACTCCCAGATCCCCGACGTGTGGGTGTCCGAGCAGTACCAGCCGCAGTCGGTGAACGAGCACCTGGCCGGCGGCCGCCCGTGGGACCTGGACCGCACCACCGGCGGGCTGCTGATGCTGCCGCCGTTCCAGGGCAGCGAGCGCGGCGGCTTCACCATGGGCACCGCCGACGGGCTCTGGCGGCAGGCCGAGCTCATCCGGCAGTTCGGCGCCGACGCCCTCGTGGTGGTCAGCTCCGACGCCGTCTACAAGCTCGACTACCGCGCCGTCGTCGACGCCCACCTGGGCTCCGGCGCGGAGGTCACGATGGTGACCACCGAGGTCGAGCCGGACGACGCCGCCCGGTACGGCATCGTCCGGACCGCGGACGACGGGAAGGTCACCGACTACGCCTACAAGCCCGACGAGCCGGCGACGACGACCGCCACCAACGAGGTCTTCGTGTTCTCCCCGGAGGAGACCCTCGACCGGCTCGAGGCGATCCAGGACCAGGTGGGCGAGGACGGCCTGGAGGACCTGGGCACCCACCTGCTGCCGGCGCAGACGAAGGACGGCCTGGCCCGGGCGTACCCACTGGACGGCTACTGGCGGGACGTCGGCACGGTCGAGTCCTACTGGGAGGCGCACCGGGAGTTCCGCTGCGAGGAGCCGCCGATCGACCTGGACGAGGCGAGCTGGCCGATCCACACCCGCGGCGGCCGGCACAGCGCCGCGCGACTGCTGCGCGGGGCGGTGGTCGAGGACACCCTGGTCTCCGGGGGCACCCGGGTGGCCGGGGAGGTCCGCGGCTCGGTGCTGTCGCCCGGGGTGATCGTCGAGGCGGGGGCGACCGTCATCGACTCGGTGCTGCTGCCGGGCGCCCGGGTGCGCGCCGGGGCCACCGTCACCCGCACCGTCCTGGACGACGGGGTGACGGTGGGGGAGCGGGCCACGGTCGGCGGGGACGGCGCGATCACCCTGGTCGGCCGGCGGGCGACGGTCGAGGCCGGGACCGAGCTCTCCGCCGGGGCCCGCCACCCCGAGCCCGAGGAGGACTGACACCCGGGGGGCCAAGATCGCGACTCTGGCCCCGCTCGGATGTCAGGCGAGGGCGTGGGCGACGGTCCGGAGGTCGGTCACGAGGGCGTCGTAGGCGGCGGCCCGGGCGTCGTCCGGCGTCCGGAGCACGGCCGAGGGGTGCGTCGTGGCGAGCACCCAGGTCTGGTGCGGGGTGTCCTCGTCCTGGTCGGCGTCGGGGAGCGCCGCCTCCGCAGCGCGGACGCCCGGTGGGGTCCACGGGAGCAGTTGGCCGTGCTCGCGGGTGATCCGGAACGACGGTGAGATCAGCGCCTTGGCCGCCACCGCGCCCAGGCAGACCACCACCTCCGGCTGGAGGACGGCGAACTCCGCCTCCAGCCACGGGCGGCAGGCCATCAGGTGCTCGGCCCCCGGGGACTGGTGGATCCGGCGCTTGGGGGTCGGCTTGAACCGGAAGTGCTTCACCGCGTTCGTCACGTAGGCGTCGCGCCGGTCGATGCCGGCATCGGTCAGCGCCCGGTCCAGCAGCTTCCCGGCCGGGCCGACGAACGGCTCGCCGGTGCGGTCCTCCTGGTCGCCGGGCTGCTCGCCGACGAAGACGACCCGCGCCGTCTCCGGGCCCTCGCCGAAGACCGTCTGGGTGGCCGGCTCACCGAGCTCGCACGCCCGGCAGCCGGCCGCCGCTTCCCGCAGCCCGGCCAGGCCCACGCCGCTGGGCACCGGGGCGGGGTGGTTGCGTTCGCTCATGGGTCGATGACACCCGACCGGGGGCGCCACCGCAGCCCGAGATCAGCTGTTCACTTGACGATCTGGAAAGTGATGCGCCAGGCTCCCACTCGTTGCGGATGGCAAGTGGCTGCCCGCACACGACGGACACCGGAGGAGCAGTGCTCGAGTTCGACGGCCTGTACAAGGCCTACGGCAGCAACCAGGTGCTCGAGGGGGTGACCTTCACCGTGGCCCCGGGCCAGATGTTCGGCTTCTGCGGGTCCAACGGGGCGGGGAAGACCACCACGATGCGGATCGCCATGGGGCTCGCGCGCGCCGACGCCGGGGAGGTCCGCTGGTCGGGCCGGCCGGTCGACGAGATCGTCCGTCGCCGGATCGGCTACATGCCCGAGGAGCGGGGCCTCTACCCGAAGATGAAGGTCGGTGAGCAGCTGAGCTACTTCGCCCGGCTGCACGGTCTGGACGCCCGCGCCGCCGGTCGCGCCGCCGAGCACTGGGCCGAGCGGCTCGGTCTGGGGGAGCGGCGCGGCGACCGGGTGGAGAAGCTGTCGCTGGGCAACCAGCAGCGCGTGCAGCTGGCCGCGGCCCTGGTCAGCGAGCCCGACGTGCTGATCCTCGACGAGCCGTTCTCCGGGCTGGACCCGGTGGGCGTCGACTCGCTGGCCGAGGCGCTGCTCGAGCAGTGCCGGCGCGGGGTGCCCGTCGTCTTCTCCAGTCACCAGCTGGACCTGGTGGAGCGGCTGTGCGACGCGGTCGGCATCCTCGCCCGCGGCAAGATCGTCGCCAGCGGCACGGTCGACGAGCTGCGTTCCGCGGCCGCCGGCCGGCAGCTGCGCGTCGTCGCCCCGGACGCGCCGGCCGGCTGGGCCGCTGCCGTCCCCGGCGTGCGGGTGGTCTCCGAGCAGCGCGGCGACACCGTGCTGGAGCTCGCCCCCGGCGCCGACGACCAGCAGGTGCTCGCCGCCGCCCTGGCCACCGGCCGGGTCGCCCACTTCGCCTGGCGGGAGCCGACCCTGGTCGAGCTCTTCCGGCACGCCGTCACCGACACCCGGGAGGTGGCGGCATGACCGCCCCCGCGTCCAGCGACATCACGCCGCACAGCCCGGCCCAGCTGGTCCGGCTGGTGGCCGGCCGGGAGATCTCCACCCGGATCCGGGACAAGGGCTTCCTGATCAGCTCCGCGGTGCTGATCCTGCTGATCGTCGGCCTGATGGTCTTCCAGGTGCTCATCGGCGGCGGGGAGTCGACCAGCCGGATCGGCCTGGTCGGCGGCGACCAGGCCGTCGAGCAGGTGCTGCAGCAGCAGGGCCAGGCGCTGGACACCGAGGTGACGGTCGTCCAGCTGGCCGACGAGGACGCCGCCCGCACCGCCGTGGCGGAGGAGGACGTCGACGCCGCGCTGCTGGACCCGACCGGCAGCCGCCCCGAGCTCCTGGTGCAGACCGCGGGCGGGAGCGCCGAGGACCTCGTGCAGAGCGCCCTGGCAGCCCTCTCGGTGGCCGACCAGCTCAGCGAGGCCGGGGTGCAGCTCGACCCCGCCCCGGAGGTCGACGTCGTCGCCCTGGAGGGCGCCGAGGACGACCGCTCGCAGGCCACGATCGTCGCCCTGCTCGGGGTGGGGCTGCTGTACTTCCTCTTCATCCTCTTCGGGCAGTTCGTCGCGCAGGGCGTCGTCGAGGAGAAGTCGAGCCGGGTGGTCGAGCTGCTCCTGGCCACCATGCGCCCGTGGCAGCTGCTCGCCGGGAAGATCATCGGCCTGGGGGCGCTCGGGCTGCTGCAGACCGCGGTGATCGCCGTGGTCGGGGTCGCCGGGGCGCTCGCCTTCGACGTCATCGACCTGCCGGGGCAGCTGATCGGCACCGTGCTCAACGTGCTGGCCTGGTTCGTGATCGGCTACGCCTTCTACGCCGCGGTGTTCGCCGTGGCCGCCTCGCTGGTCAGCCGGCAGGAGGACCTGGGCAGCGTGCTGACGCCGACGACCATCCTGCTGGTGGTCGGGTTCGTCATCGCCCTGCAGGCCGCCCAGGACCCGGGCAGCACGATGGCCACGGTGACCTCCTACGTCCCGGGCCTGTCCCCGATGGTGATGCCGGTGCGGCAGGCCGCGGGCGAGGCCGCGTGGTGGGAGGTCGGGCTCGCCGTCCTGCTGATGGTCCTGGCGATCGCCGTCATCGTCCGGATCGGTGGGCGGATCTACGCCGGTGCACTGCTCCGCACCGGTGGCCGGCTGAAGCTGCGCGAGGCCCTGGCCGCCGAGAAGGCCTGACGCCGCTGTCCGCCCCGGGTCAGCTCACCCGACCCGGGGCGGGACGGCGGGGCGGTCAGCGCTGGCGCAGGCCGCTGAGCGGGCCGCGGTAGGCGTGCGCCGGCGGGCCGCTCACGCCGGGCCGCACGGTGAACAGCCGGCCGGCGTCGGGTTGGGCGGCCCGGGTGGCGTCGTCCATCCCGTGCACCGACGTGCTGATCGCCAGCAGGTCGCCGGCGAACGCGCAGCTGGTGGTGTTCTGCGCGTCCACCTCGACGACCGTGAGCAACTCGCCCTCGGGGGACCAGCGCCGCACCTGCGCGCCGCCCCACAGCGCCGTCCAGAGGCAGCCCTCGTCGTCCACGGTGAGGCCGTCGGCGACGCCGTCGGGGTCCTCGCTGAAGTCCAGCAGCACCCGGCGCTGCCCGAAGGCGCCGGTGTCCAGGTCGTAGTCGAAGGCCCAGACGACCTGCTGCCCGGAGTCGGAGAGGTACACCGTGCGGTCGTCGGGCGACCAGCCCAGTCCGTTGGAGATGGTGAGACCGTCGAGCACGGTGCTGACCGTGCCGTCCAGGTCGAGCCGGTAGAGGCTGCCGGCCCCGGGCTGCTCGTCGAAGGCCATGGTGCCGGCGAAGAACCGGCCGGCCCGGTCGCAGGCGCCGTCGTTCATCCGGGTGCCGCCGGCGGACTCCGAGCCACCCTCCCCGGCCAGCTCGATGAGGACCTCCGCGGTGCCGTCGGCGGCCAGTCGGGTGAAGCCCGCCCCGGCGCCCAGCAGCCAGCCCCCGGCGGCCGCCGGGGCGACGAAGCCCACCGTCGCACCGCCGCGGTGCTCGGCCACCGGGACGACGTCGTCCCCGCTGACGGTGCCGCGGCGGACGAGCCCCGCGGTGATGTCCACCCAGAGCAGCTCCTGGGCGGCGGCGTCCCAGATCGGGCCCTCTCCGTGCTCGGCCGGGACGGGGCTGGTGGGTGTCGCCTGCAGTCGGATCACCCGCCCATCCTCCCCGGGACACCGGGCCGTCACACCGGTTGCGGATACTGCCCCCGTGTCCGAAGCCACCGTCGACGTTGCCGACCTGCGCCCCTCCGGGGGTCCCACCGACCCGGACGACCGCACCGACGAGCCCTTGCGGGCCGACATCCGACTGCTGGGCCGGGTCCTCGGGGAGGTGATCGGGGAGCAGGCCGGCGCCGACGTGCTGGAACTGGTCGAGGCCACCAGGGTCGAGGCGTTCCGGATCCGGCGCTCCGAGGTGGGCCGCTCCGAGCTCGCCGACCGCCTGGCCCAGCTCGACCTGCACGAGGCCAACCACGTGGTGCGGGCGTTCAGCCACTTCTCGCTGCTGGCCAACATCGCCGAGGACGTGCACCACGAGCGCCGCCGCCGGCACCACCGGCGGGAGGGCTCACCCCCGCAGAAGGGGAGCCTGGCGGCGTCGCTGGACCTGCTGGACGAGGCAGGCCTCGACGGCGACGTGGTGGCCCGGGAACTGGCCGGGGCGCTCGTCGTCCCGGTGGTCACCGCGCACCCGACCGAGGTGCGCCGCCGGACGATCTCCCAGGTGCAGCAGCAGGTGACCGACCTGATCCGACAGCGCGACGACGCCGGGCCGTACGGGATCGACGAGCGGGCCTGGGCGGCGCACCTGTCCCGCGAGGTGCTCACCCTCTGGCAGACGGCGCTGCTGAGGCTGTCCCGGCTGCGGCTGGCCGACGAGATCGACGAGGCGCTGCGCTACTACGACCTGTCGCTGTTCGAGGTCGTCCCGGCGATCAACACCGAGCTCCGCCAGGCCCTGCGCGCGCGCTGGCCGGACGCCGACCTGCTCGCCACCCCGATGCTGCAGCCCGGTTCCTGGATCGGCGGTGACCGCGACGGCAACCCGTTCGTCACCGCCGACGCCGTCCGCCGGGCCACCACCCGGCAAGCGGAGACGGCGCTGCGCCACCACCTCGCCGAGCTGATCTGCCTGGCCGACGAGCTGTCGATGTCCGACCGGCTGGTGACGCCCACCGACGAGCTGTACGCCCTGGCCGAGGCCTCCGGCGACGACTCCCCGTTCCGCGGCGACGAGCCCTACCGGCGCGCGCTGCGCGGGGTCTACCGGCGGCTGGCTGCGACCGCGCGGCGGGTGCTCGGCGCGGTGCCGGGGGAGGAGCCGGACGTCGACCTGCCGCCCTACGCCCTCCCCGAGGAGCTGATCGCCGACCTCGCCACGGTCGACGCCTCGCTGCGCAGCCACGGGGCCGGTGCGCTGGCCGACGACCGGCTGGCCCGGCTGCGCGACGCGGTGGAGGTCTTCGGCTTCCACCTGTGCGGGCTGGACATGCGGCAGAACTCCGCGGTGCACGAAGAGGTGCTGGGCGAGCTGCTGGCCTGGGCCGGGGTGTGCGAGGACTACGCGGCGCTGGACGAGGCCGCCCGGGTCGAGCTGCTCACCGGCGAGTTGCAGCTGCGCCGGCCGCTGGTGCGCCCGGGCGCCGAGCTCTCCGAGCTGGCCCGCGGCGAGCTGGACCTGCTGGTGGCGGCCGCCGAGCAGGTGGCGCTGCTCGGCCCGCGGGCGATCCCGAACTACGTGATCAGCATGTGCGAGTCGGTCAGCGACGTGCTGGAGGTCGCCGTCCTGCTCAAGGAGGTCGGGCTGCTCGACCCGGGCCCCCTGACTCCGGACGGTGGGGTCGGTCCCACCTGCTCGGTGGGCATCTCCCCGCTGTTCGAGACGATCGGTGACCTGCAGGCCGCCGGCACGATCCTGGCCGCGATGCTGGACCAGCCGCTGTACCGGGCGCTGGTGGCCAACCGCGGCGACGACCAGGAGGTGATGCTCGGTTACAGCGACAGCAACAAGGACGGTGGCTACCTGGCCGCCAACTGGGCGCTGTACCGGGCCGAGCTGGCGCTGGTCGAGGTCGCCCGCGCCAACGGGATCCGGCTGCGGCTGTTCCACGGCCGCGGCGGCACCGTCGGCCGGGGAGGCGGCCCCAGCTACGAGGCGATCCGGGCGCAGCCGCCCGGCTCGGTCGCCGGGGCGCTGCGGATCACCGAGCAGGGCGAGGTGATCGCGGCCAAGTACGCCTCACCCGACCTGGCCCGCCGGAACCTGGAGGCGCTGGTCGCGGCCACCCTGGAGTCGACGCTGCTGGACATCGAGGGCCTCGGTGCGGACGCCGAGGAGGTCTACGCGCTGCTGGACGACCTGGCGGCGCGGGCGCAGGGCGCCTACCGGGCGCTGGTGCACGAGACGCCGGGCTTCGTCGAGTGGTTCCGCGCCGCGACCCCGATCCGGGAGCTGGCGGAGCTGAACATCGGCAGCCGGCCGCCGTCCCGCAAGGCCGGGGACAAGATCGCCGACCTGCGGGCGATCCCGTGGGTGTTCAGCTGGTCGCAGGCCCGGATCATGCTGCCCGGCTGGTACGGCACCGGGACGGCCCTGGAGTCGTGGGTCGACGGCTCGCCGGAGCGGCTGGCCCAGCTGCAGGACCTGCACACGCGGTGGCCGTTCTTCCGCACCGTGCTGTCCAACATGGGCATGGTGCTGGCCAAGACCGACCTGGAGCTGGCCGCCCGGTACGCCGAGCTCGTGCCCGACGCGGAGCTGCGCGACCGGGTGTTCAGCCAGATCACCGCCGAGCACGAGCGGACGGTGCGGATGCTGCTGGCGGTCACCGGCGACGAGCAGCTGCTGGCCGACAACCCGTCGCTGGCCCGGTCGATCCGCAACCGGTTCCCCTACCTGGAGCCGCTGCACCACCTGCAGGTCGAGATGCTGTGCCGCCGCCGCGAGGGGGACGACGACGAGCTGGTGCGCCGCTGCATCCAGCTGAGCGTCAACGGCGTCGCCACCGCGCTGCGCAACTCCGGCTGAGCTGGTCCGCGCACGCTTGTGCTCTGCTCACCACCAGTGAGCAGAGCACAAGCGTGCCGACCAGGACATGCCTGCGCCCAGGGGCGCGGGCGGGCTCAGCTGCGGGCGGCCTCGATGGCGGCGGCCAGCCGGCGCACGCCCTCGTCGACGTCGCCGGGCTGCACCGCCGAGTAGGCCAGCCGGAAGCTGTTGTGCCCGCCCTCGAGCAGGAAGTCGGTGCCGGGCACGATCGCCACCCCGCGGGCGGCGGCCTCGGTGGTGATCCGGGCGACGTCGTGGCCCTCGTCCTCGGGCAGCGACACCCACAGGAAGTAGCCGCCCTCGGGACGGCGGAAGGTCGCCTGCGGCAGGTGCTCGCGCAGCGCGTCGTCCAGCAGCCCGACCCGCTCGGCCAGCGCCGACTTCACCCGCTCCAGCGCGGCCGGGAACCGGTCGCCCTGCAGGTAGGCGTGCACGGTGCCCTGGGCGACCATGTTCGGCGCGATGTAGGTGTTGGTGGCCCGCACCCGGATCTTCTCGATGATCGCCGGCGGCCCGACCAGGTAGCCCACCCGGATGCCCGGGCAGACGGTCTTGGAGAACGACGACGCGTAGACGACGTGCTCGCTGGCCGCACCGCCGTCCAGCTCCAGCATCCGCGGCAGCGGCTCGCCACTGAACCGGATGTCGACGTAGGGGTCGTCCTCGAACAGCACGAACCCGTGCTCGCGGGCCAGCTCCAGCAGCCGCTCGCGCTTGGCCAGCGAGAGCGTGTAGCCGGCCGGGTTCTGGAAGTTGGGGATGACGTGCGCCAGGGTCGGCGCCAGCCCGCCCTCGAGCAGGGCGGCGACCTCGTCGACGGCGATGCCGTCCTCCTCCAGCGTCACCAGGTGCACGTCGGCGCCGCGCGAGCGCAGCCCGAGCAGGGTGCGGTCGTAGGTGGGCCGCTCGGTGATCACCGCCGCGCCGGGGGTG
Organism: Modestobacter sp. VKM Ac-2984; assembly: GCF_026967985.1. Taxonomy (GTDB): domain Bacteria; phylum Actinomycetota; class Actinomycetes; order Mycobacteriales; family Geodermatophilaceae; genus Modestobacter. The sequence goes on from NZ_JAPVBJ010000008.1 coordinate 76,647, forward strand.
GCCAGCTCGTCGAAGAGGAAGGCGTCGGCCTGCATCGAGCCGTTGGTCACCAGCACGTGCTCGACCGGGACGCCGTGCTTCTCGGCGATCCACTTCCGCAGCGGCACGTAGCCGACCGCCGTCCCGTAGCCGGTCATCCCGGCCGGGTCGGAGTCGAACGCGGCGACCGCGGCCTGCTTGAGGCCCTCGACGTCGACGATGTCGGTCGACGGGGCCCCGCGGGCGAAGGAGATCATCGTGGTGGCGGGCGAGGTCTGTGCTGAGCCGGTCACGAGACCGAGTCTGCCGTACCGCGCCAGCCCGAGCTCAGCCCTCCTGCGCCGCCGCGGCGGCCCGGACGGCGTCCAGCAGCTGCTGCCGGTCGTGGAGGGTGGTGCGGGCCCGGCCGTGCACGGCACCGAGCGCGATCTCGGCGGCGTCGATGGCCCGCCAGTCGGAGAGCAGCACCGGGTGCCCGCCCCGGGCACGCAGGGTGTCGACCCAGTCGTCGTCCCCGCCGGGCGCCAGCACCCCGGCGGCGACGTCGGCCAGCATCGAGGCGACGGTCTCCCGGGCGTCGTGCTTGTTGGTGCCGACGACGCCGGTCGGCCCCCGCTTGATCCACCCGGCCACGTACTCGCCCCGGCTGACCTCGCCGTCGCGGAGCACCCGGCCGGCGTCGTGCGGCACCGTGCCGCCGTCCAGCGGCAGCCCCGGCAGCGCGTGCCCGCGGTAGCCGACCGAGCGCACCACCAGGTCGGCCGGGACGACGTCGAGCTCCCCGGTGCCGACCGCCCGGCCGTCGGCGTCGACCCGGGTGCGCTCCACCTCCACCCCGATGACCCGGTCGGTGCCGAGCAGCCGCACCGGGCGGGCGTGGAAGCGCAGCCGCACGCTCACCGTGCCGGGGGCGGCCTCGTGGCCTGCGTAGTCGGCGAGTGCGGCGAGGTTGCGGGCGACGTGCCGGTCCTCGGCGGCCAGTGCCGCATCCCCGGCGTCGGTGAGGTCGGCCGGGTCGACGAGCACGGTGGCCGCAGCCAGGTGGCCCAGCTCGCGCAGCTCCTGGGTGGTGAAGCTGGCCTGCGCCGGGCCGCGGCGGCCGAGCACGGTGATCCGCTCGACCGGGGCGGCGGCCAGCGTGTCGAGCACGTGGTGCGGCATGTCGGTGGGGTGCAGTTCGGCAGGGGAGCGCGCGAGCACCCGGGCCACGTCGAGGGCCACGTTGCCCACCCCGACCACCACGACGTCCCGGGCCCCGGCCACCAGCTCCTCGACCCGCGTCCGGTCGGCGTCGGGGTGCCCGCAGTACCAGGCGACGACGTCGGTGGCGGCCAGGCTGCCGGGCAGCTCCTCGCCGGGGATGCCCAGCGTGCGGTCACCGGCTGCGCCGTAGGTGTAGACGACGGCGTCGACGTGCCGGCGCAGCTCGTCCAGGGCCAGGTCGGTGCCGATCTCCACGTTGCCGACGAAGCGCACCCGCTCGTGGTCCAGCGTGTGGTGCAGCGTCTCCCGCAGCGCCCGCATCTTCAGGTGGTCGGGGGCGATGCCGTGCCGCACCAGGCCGAACGGGGTGGGCAGCCGGTCGATCAGGTCGACCGCGACCGGGACGTCGTCCTGCCCGGCGAGTGCGTCGGCGGCGTAGATGCCGGCCGGCCCGGCACCGACGACGGCGACGCGCAGCGGGCGTCCGGGCACAGCGGGTTCGGCCACGCCCGCATCGTCGTCCCGATGGCGGGTAGGCGCCAGGGTGAACCCGGGCAGCCGTGCCCGACCACCGCTGAGGAGTCCTGCGTGTCCATCACGATCGTCGCCACCATCTCGCCCAAGCCCGGCCGCGCCGACGCCGTCCGGGAGGCGTTCACCGCCGCCATCCCGAAGGTGCACGAGGAGCCCGGCTGCGAGCTGTACGCCCTGCACGAGGACGGCTACGGGTTCGTGATGATCGAGCGCTGGGCCACCCAGGACGACGTCAAGGCGCACGGGGCCGGCGAGACGTTCAACCAGCTGACCGAGAGCGTGAAGGACGACCTGACCGAGCCGATCGGCGTCCGGCTGCTGCACGCCGTGCCCGCCGGCGACGAGGCCAAGGGCGCCCTCTAGACCGCCTGGCAGGTGGGGCACCAGAAGAGGTTGCGGCCGGCCATGAGCTCGGTGCGCACCTCGGTGCCGCAGACCCGGCAGGGCAGCCCGGCGCGCCGGTAGACGTAGTGCGCGTCCTCCCGGAGCGCCGGGCCGCTCCGCCGTTCGCGGTCGGCGCGCTCGGTGGTGACGATCCGGCCGGCCTTGACCCCGGCCTTCATCAGCGTCGCCAGGTCGGCCCACAGCCGGTCCCAGAGCTCGGCGTCGACGTCCCTGCCCAGCCGGAAGGGGCTCAGCCGCTGCCGGAACAGGGCCTCGGCCCGGTAGACGTTCCCGACGCCGGCGAGCACGGCCTGGTCCATGAGCAGTTGGCCGATGGTGGTCCGGCTGCGGGAGATGCGGGCGAACGCCTTCGCCGGGTCCGACCGCCGGCGCAGCGGGTCCGGGCCGAGCCGGTCGAGGATCAACTGCACCTCGCCGTCGGTGATCAGCTCGCAGGCGGTGGCGCCGCGCAGGTCGGTCCACACGCCCTCGCCGTCCTCGCCCGGCCCCTCCCAGCGCATCCGCAGCGCGCCGCGGGGCTCGGGCGGCAGGCCGGTGCCGGAGGTGAACTTGCCGTAGAGGCCCAGGTGGACGTGGACGACGTCCGGGCCGAAGAAGGCGAACAGGTGCTTGCCGTAGGAGGTCACCTCGTCGAGCACCCGGCCGTCGAGCAGCTCGGCTTGAGCGGCGAAGCGGCCCTGCGGGCTGGTCACGTGCACCTCGCGGCCGGCGAACGCGGCCTGCTGCTCGCGGGCCAGCCGGAACAGGGTGTGGCCCTCAGGCACGGACGATCACGCCGTCCAGCTTCACCCGCCGGGGCCCCGCTCGCCACGACAGGACCGGTGACCCAGCCGACACCCCTGGGGCCAAAGTCACGACTTTGGCCCCAGGGTCAGCGGGCGCGGACGGCGGCGTAGCGGTCCAGGGCCACCTGGCGCTCGTGGGCGTGGTCGACGACCGGCTCGGGGTAGCCGGCCGGGACGCCGCCGGGCGCCGTCCACGGCTCGTGCACGTGCTTCGGGTCCAGGTCGCGCAGCTCGGGCACCCAGCGCTTGACGTAGGCGCCGTCCGGGTCGAACTTCTTGCCCTGGGTGATCGGGTTGAAGACCCGGTAGTACGGCGAGGCGTCGGTGCCGGTGCCGGCGACCCACTGCCAGCCGTGGTTGTTGCTGGCCAGGTCGCCGTCGACCAGGTGCTGCATGAACCACCGCGCGCCGCGGGTCCACTCCTGGTGCAGGTCCTTGACCAGGAACGAGGCGACGATCATCCGCACCCGGTTGTGCACGTAGGCCTCACCGAGCAGCTGCCGCATCCCGGCGTCGACGATCGGGAAGCCGGTGCGGCCGGTCTCCCAGGCGCACACCAGCTCCTCGGCGTCCGGTCCGGAGTCGTAGCCCATGCCCTGCAGCTGGGGGTTGAGGTACTCCCGGGCGGAGTCGGGCCGGTGCCACAGGACGTCGGCGTAGAAGTCCCGCCAGGCCAGTTCGTCGGTGTACCGGCGCACCGACTCCGAGCCCTGCTCGGCGGCGAGATCGGCGAGCAGCGTGCGCGGGTGGATGCAGCCGTACTTCAGGTACGCCGACAGCCGGCTCGTCCCGTTGGTGCCGGGGCGGTCGCGGCCCGCGTCGTAGCCGAGCAGCCGTTCGTCCCGGAACCGGTGCCAGGCCTCCAGGGCCGCGGCCTCGCCGGCCGGGGGCAGCTGGACCTCACCCAGGTCGGGCCGCGGTGGGGGCTCGTCGGAGCGCACGCCCTGCTGCCACGGCACCGGGTCGGGGCGGACGGCGGGGGAGTGCCAGCCGTGCTCGCGCCAGGCGCGGGCGAACGGGGTGAACACCCGGAAGGGCGTGCCGTCGCGCTTCACCACCCGGCCGGGCGCCACCGCGTACGGCGAGCCGGTGCGCACCAGCGGGACCTCGCCCAGCGCCCGCTCCACCGCCTGGTCGCGCCGCCGGCCGTACGGGCCGGCGTCCGCGGTGACGTGCACGCTGACCGCGTCCAGCTCGGCGACGAGCCGGGGGAGGACGGCGGCCGGGTCGCCGGTGCGGGTGACCAGCGCGCCGCCGGTCGAGGCGCCGAGCTCGGCCAGGCAGTCGAGCAGGAACCGCCGGCGCGGCTCGCCGGAGGGTCCGTAGAGCCGGTCGTCGAAGACGAAGACCGGGACGACGGTGCCCCCGGGCCCGGCGGCGTCGCCGGCGGCCAGCAGGGCCGGGTGGTCGTCCAGCCGCAGGTCGCGACGGAACCAGATCAGGGCGGTGGGCACCCGGCCGAGCCTAGGAAGGCCCCGCCGGTGCCGCTGGGTGGATCAGCTGTGGGCCGGCGCCAGACCGAAGGTGGGCCGGTCGGCCTCGGCGACGAGGTCCAGCTGATCGGGGTGGTCGACCAGGTACTTCCGGATGAAGGAGCAGTAGGGGAGCACGTGCAGGCCCCGCTCGCGGGCGGCGCTGAGGACGGTGCCGACCAGTTGCGTCCCGAGGCCCCGGCCGCCCATCGCCGGGTCGATCTCGGTGTGCGGCAAGGTCATCACGCCCTGGTCGACGTGGTAGCTGGCCAGGCCGACGACTCGCTCGCCGTCCCGGATCTCGAAGCGGCCCCGCTCGGGGACGTCGACGACCGTGATCTCCATCTGTGCTCTCCACCTCCCGCGCCTCCGGCGCCGTTGCCGGGGCTCGTATGTGCTGACACAAGGTAACGGTTGCGACACGGTGCCGCCCGCATCTCCCTCACGCGTCGGCGACCCCGGAGGTTCCCCGACCCACGCCCGTCGCAGTCGTCGATTCGGCGATCGACCGGGCTGGAATTGCTGTTCAGTTGTGCCACATGGAGATCTGATGACGATTCCATGACGAAGTGGCAACACATTCTCGGTTGCTCTCCAGGGCGCGCTCTGGATTCCATACCCGCAGCTCAGTCGCGTGACACCTGTCGGGGAACGTCGATCTCGGCCGGGCGGTGGAATTGTCATTGTGGTCTTCGACACCCCGGGCGTGTCACGACCACATAACGGAATTACCCGATGGGCTGAAAGCGCCATTTGTGTTCGCCATTCACTGTTAGCGTCCTGTCTCGAGATGGGAGCGGGCCCTGCCCGCCCCACCCCGGCCCGCTGACCGGCGCACCGCGACGTGCGTGCCGACGCCCTGGCGTCGTGGCCGGCGAGCCGCACCCGCGCCTCGTGGCGCCCGCCCCGAGGGGTGGTGCGCCCGGTGGCACGACACGGACAGGTGACGAGCGCTCTGCGGAGCTGCGCGCCTCTGCCCATCGTGCCGCCAGGCCGGGGTCCTGTCCGCCGACGAGAGGTTGCCCGTGCCCGCAGTACATGCCGAGGGGTTGTTCAAGGTCTTCGGCCGGCGTACCGCCGAGGCGGTCGACCGGCTCCGGGACGGCGCCTCCGTGGCCGACGTGCGAGAGCGCGGCGCGACCCCGGCCGTCATCGACGTCAGCTTCACCGTCGAGCCGGGCGAGATCTTCGTGGTCATGGGGCTGTCCGGCTCGGGCAAGTCGACGCTGCTGCGGATGCTCAACGGGCTGCTGGAGGTCACTGCCGGCACCGTGCACGTGGGTGAGGCCGAGCTGACCGCGCTGGACGACAAGGCGCTGCGCCGGCTCCGGCAGGAGCAGATGAGCATGGTGTTCCAGCACTTCGCGCTCTTCCCGCACCGCAGCGTGCTGGACAACGCCGCCTACGCCCTCGAGGTCCGCGGCGTCGACCGCGCCACCCGCCGGGCCAAGGCGCAGGAGGCCCTCGCGCTCGTCGGGCTCGACCAGTGGGCCGACCAGAAGCCCGGGCAGCTCTCCGGCGGCATGAAGCAGCGGGTCGGTCTGGCCCGCGCGCTCGCCGCCGACACCGACCTGCTGCTGATGGACGAGGCGTTCAGCGCGCTCGACCCGCTGATCCGCCGCGAGATGCAGGACCAGCTGCTGGAGCTGCAGGCCTCGCTGGGCAAGACGATCATCTTCATCACCCACGACCTGAACGAGGCCATGCGCCTCGGTGACCGGATCGCGATCATGCGCGACGGCCGGGTCGTGCAGATCGGCACGCCCGACCAGATCCTCGAGGCCCCCGCCGACGACTACGTCCAGCAGTTCCTCGCCGACGTCGACCGTGGGCGGGTGTTCACCGCGCGGCACGTGATGGTGGAGGCGCCCACCCTGGTCGCGCCGGCGGCTGCGCCGGCACACGTGCTCCAGGCGATGCAGGAGCACCGCTCCGGCTCCGTGCTCGTCGGGGACGGCGACGGCCGGGTGGCCGGGGTGGCCACCGAGGACGCCGTCCGGGCCGCCGTCGCGACGGGGGCGCCGTCGCTGGCCGGGCTCGCCCTGCTGCCCCCGGTCGACGTCCGGGAGACCACGACGTTGAGCGACCTGCTCGCCCCCGCTGCCCAGGACGACGTGCCGGTGACCGTCGTGGACGACGACGGCCGGCTGCTGGGGGTGGTGCCCCGCGGGGCGGTCCTGGCTGCCCTCGGGGGCATCCCGCGCCCCGCGCCGTCCGCCGCGCCTGCACCGGCCGACCCGGTGGGCGCCACCGCCGTGGCGATGAAGGAGACCATCCGTGGCTGAGACCGTGTTCCGGGCCGCCGAGGACGCCGCCCTGCCGCAGATCCCGGTGGGCGACTGGATCGACAGCGGTTTCGACTGGGTCACCGAGAACTTCGCCCCGGTCTTCGACGTGATCAGCGACGGGACCGAGGCCGGGGTGGAGGGACTGCGCGACGCGCTGCTCTTCCCCCCGTCGATCCTGCTGGCCGTGGCACTGGCCGTGCTCGGTGGCGTGGTCCGGTCGGTGCGCTTCGCCGTCGTCTCGCTGCTGGGCCTGCTGCTGCTGATCAGCATGCGGATGTGGGAGCCGGCCATGGCGACGCTGGCCCTGGTCCTGGTGTCCGCGGTGATCGCGGTGGCGATCGGCATCCCGATCGGCATCGCGGCCGCGAAGAGCGACCGGGTCAGTGCCGCCCTCCGACCGGTGCTCGACTTCATGCAGACGATGCCGGCCTTCGTCTACCTCGTGCCGGCGGTGACGTTCTTCGGCATCGGCCTCGTCCCGGGCGTCGTCACCACGATCATCTTCGCGATGCCGCCGGGCGTCCGGCTCACCGAGCTGGGCATCCGGCAGGTCGACCAGGAGCTGGTGGAGGCCGGGCATGCGTTCGGCAGCCCGCCCGGCCGGATCCTGCGCGGCATCCAGCTGCCCCTGGCCCTGCCGACGATCATGGCCGGGGTCAACCAGGTGATCATGCTGGCGCTGTCCATGGCCGTCATCGCCGGACTGATCGGGGCGGCCGGCCTCGGTGGCGTCGTCGTCACCAGCATCTCCCGGCTCGACGTCGGGCTGGGCTTCGAGGGCGGCCTGTCGGTCGTCATCCTCGCCATCTACCTCGACCGGTTGACCAGTGCGTTCGGCCAGCAGCGCGGTCGCCTCGGCGCGATCCCGAGCTTCCTGAGCCGCGGTGGTTCGGTCGGCAAGGGCGGCCTCGCCGCCAGCAGCCGGTCCGCCGATGCCGTCACGCCCGTCGGGGCCGACCAGAACTCACCGAACCGACCTGCCCGGTAGCCGACCGGCGCGGCCCTCCCGGGCCGTCGCCGCGGAGCCGGAGCACCAACGGTGCGCGGGGCAGTCGACCGCCACCAGATGTAGGAGAGGAACGACCGCATGAACAAGCACCTGACCACCCGAGGCGCACGCCTGGCCGCCGGCCTCGCCGCCGTCGCACTCACCGCCACCGCGTGTGGTGGGGACGCCGAGGAGGACACCACCGCCGCCGGCGGAGCGTCGGCCGGCAGCGACTGCGAGACCGTCAACCTGGGCTTCATCCCCTCCTGGACCGACGGCCTGAGCATGGCCCACCTGTGGGACGGCGTCCTCGCCGAGCAGGGCATCGAGGTCGAGATGACCGAGATCTCCGAGGCGGCTCCGCTGTACGCCGGCCTGGCCGGGGGCGACGTCGACGTCTACCCGTCCGCCTGGTCCGAGGTCACCCACGCGGCCTACATGGAGGAGTACGGCGACCAGCTCGAGGACCTCGGTGCCTGGTACGAGGGCGCCAAGCTGACCTTCGCCGTCCCGGAGTACACCGACATCGAGTCGATCGCCGACCTGGCCGGCAACGCCGAGATGTTCGACGGCCGGATCGTCGGGATCGAGCCCGGCGCGGGCCTCACCGCCACCACCAAGGACAGCGTCATGCCGACCTACGGGCTGGAGGGGGACTACACGCTGGTCGAGTCCTCCACCACCGCGATGCTGGCCGAGCTGCAGGCGGCGACCGACGCCAACGAGGACATCGTCGTCACCCTGTGGCGCCCGTTCTGGGCCAACAGCGAGTTCCCGGTCAAGGACCTCGCCGACCCGGAAGGCGCCCTGGGCGACGCCGAGGGCCTGCACACGCTGGCCCGTGAGGGCTTCGCGGCCGACTGTGCCGACGTGGCGTCGATGATGGAGAACGCGACCCTCACCGACGAGCAGTACGGCTCGCTGGAGAACATGGTCGTCAACGAGTACGGCGAGGGCCGCTACTCCGAGGCCGTCGACGCCTGGCTCGAGGAGAACCCGGACTTCATGGAGTCCCTGCAGGCCTGATCGGTGCAGCCGGCGCTCGCTGAGCGACCGGCGCACACACCCGAGGGGCCCGACGGCGCATGCCGTCGGGCCCCTCGGTCGTCCGATACCCTCTCGTCGGCAACCGGCCCGCACGCAGCGGCCCGGTGGCGGTGCGGTCCGCCGTACCGCCGCAGCCCCCGTAGCTCAGGGGATAGAGCATCGGTTTCCTAAACCGTGTGCCGCAGGTTCGAATCCTGCCGGGGGCACCAGCTGGTCACTGCAGTTCGACGAAGCGCTCCACGTCGGCCGGCCGGCCGGCGATGACGATCTCCGCGCCGTAGGTCAGCACGGTGTCGTAGTCGGCGTGGGTGTAGCTCGCCGTGTTCTCCGGTTTCACCGACACCACCGTGACGTGGTGCTTCTTCCGCAGGCCGGTCTGGCCGAGCGGGATGCCGACGATCTCCCTCGGTGGCTTGGTCTTGGCGAACACCCACTGCGGGTCCAGCTCCACCCAGTCCAGCAGCCGGCCGGCGACCAGGTGTGCGATCCGCTCGCCCATCTCCTGCTCGGGGAAGACCACGTGATGGGCGCCGATGCGGCTCAGGATCGTCGCCTGCTGGCGGGTCACGGCCTTGGCCCAGATGGTCGGGATCTCGAGCTCGGAGAGCAGTGCGGTGGTGAGGATGCTGGCTTCGAGGTGGCCGCCGATGGCCACGACGACGCGGCTGAAGTCGGCGATGCCGATCTCTGCCAGCGCGTCGGGGTCGGTGGAGTCGGCGATGACGACCTGGCCCAGCTGCCCGGACAGGCGCTGGACGATGTCGGGCCGGTTGTCCACGGCGAGCACCTCGGTGCCGCCGCGGGCCAGTTCGAGGGCGAGCGCGGTGCCGAACCGACCCAGGCCGAGCACGGCGACGGGGTCCTTGTGGCTAGCCAACGATGGTCCTCTCCTCGGGGAGCTGGTGCCGGCGGGCGCGATCGCGGAGCGCGAGCCCCGACGCCAGGGTGAGCGGCCCGATCCGGCCGATGTACATGAGCAGCACGAGCAGCACCTGCCCGGCTGGTGGGACGTCGGCGGTGATGCCGGTGGACAGGCCGACGGTGGAGAAGGCGGAGACGACCTCGAAGAGCACCACGTCGAAGCTGAAGTCGGTGAGGGCCTCCATGACGAAGGTGGAGACGGCGACCACGCCGATGCCGAGCAGTGCGATCGCCAGCGCCTGGCGCTGGTTGGTGCTCGGCACCCGGCGACGGCCGATCTCGACGTCCGGGTCACCGCGCATCTCCGCCCACAGGACGTAGGCCAGCAGGCCGAAGGTGGTCACCTTGATGCCGCCGGCGGTTCCGGCGCTGCCTCCGCCGATGAACATCAGCGCGTCGGTGAGCAGCAGCGTCTCGGGCTGGTAGGCGGCGATGTCGAGGTTGTTGAACCCGGCGGTGCGCGGCATCACCGCCGCGGTGAACGCGGCCAGCACCGTCGCCCCGGCGCCCAGTGGGCCGAGGGTCCCGGGGTTGCCGCCCTCGGCGATCAGGAACAGCAGGGTCCCGCCGACGAGCAGGACGACGGTGACGATGACGGTGATCCGGGTGAGCACCGACCAGCTCTTCGGCGACCGCCACTCGCGGGCCAGCTCGAAGACCACGGGGAAGCCCAGGCCGCCGACGATGATCGCGACGCTGATGGTCAGGCTGATCCACGGGTCGGCCACGTACTGCACCAGGCTGTCGGCGTTGAGCCCGAAGCCGGCGTTGTTGAACGCCGAGATGGCGTGGAACACGCCCGAGTAGGCCGCCGACGACAGCGGCTGGTCGTAACCGGTGGCGAACCGGATCCCGAGCACGACGGCGACCACGGCCTCGATGCCGAGGCTGAAGAGCACCACCCTGCGGATGACCCGGCGGACGTCCGCGGCGGACAGCGCCTTGGTCTCCGCCTGGGCGATCAGCCGGGCCCGGAGCCCCAACCGGCGGGACAGCACGACCGCGAGCAGGGTGGCCAGCGTCATGATCCCGAGGCCGCCGGCCTGGATGAGCAGCAGGATCACGCCCTGGCCGAACCCTGACCAGTAGGTGCCGGTGTCCACGGTGACCAGCCCGGTGACGCAGACCGCGGACGTGGCGTGGAACAGCGCGGTGAGGAGGTCGGCGCGCCCGGGGCCGGCGACGGCGACGGGCAGCGACAGCAGTGCGGTGCCGACGGCGATCGCCACGGCGAAGGCGCCGGCGATCACCCGCCCCGGGTGGTGGAACCCGCGGGCGGGGGCCGAGCGGCCGACCGGGTTGCGGATGCCCTGCGTCATCGCAGGTCCGTCGGGCGGACGCGGGCGGGCACCGCGACACCGTGCCACACCTCGCGGTCCCGGCAGCCCCGGACCGTGCGGCCACGCCGACCCGCCGGTCGCATCGCTCGTCACGACACCCGCGACACTGGGGGCATGACCGCTGCTGATCCCGGGCCGCGGGCCGGCCAGAGCCCCAGGCCCCTGGACGACGACGCGCGCGACCTGCTCGACGCACTCCTCGCCCACGACTTCCTCGGCGTCGCCGAACTGCGCGCTCAGGTGGCGAGGGCCACCGCCACGGCGGGCTGTCGTTGTGGGTGCGGGACCCTCGACCTGCAGGTCCCCGACGACGTCCCGGTCGCGCCGGCCAGCGGGCCGGCGCCGGTCGAGGGGACCGTCGTCGGCGCCGACGGGGCACCCGTGGGCGGGGTGCTCCTGTTCGTCGAGGACGGCCGGCTGAGCCGGCTGGACGTCACCTCCCACGGCGACCCGCTCCTGCTGCCCTCCCCGGACCGGGTCACCTGGGGACCCACCCGCTGGGCCCGCGAGGACACGGTGCGGCGGCCCGCCCGGTTCCGGCGGGGCCGGTCGGACTGAGGGCGCGGCGACACCGGTCGCATCGCACCGCACCCCGGCGGGTAGCGGGCGGCGCGTGCCAGCACGCAGCGCGGCGGTCGCCGCCTCCGACCAGTGGACCGACCCCGACGACGGCGTCCGGTACCCCGCCGGGGAGGTGCACGCCTGGCGGCCGGGGCGCAACGAGACGGTCTGCGGCCTGTCGCTGAGCCGGTCGCGGCTGACCCGCTTCCCGCACGTCGGCTGGGTCGACGTGCAGCCCGAGTCCGGCCGGCACGCGGAGGGCGTGCAGGCCGTCTGCCGGCGTTGTCGCGCGGCCCAGGGCGCCCGCCGGGACGATCGCGGCTGGACACGGACCGACCCCCGCCCCTGAGCGGAGGCATTGACCCAGCCGACCGTAAGTCGTAGCTTACGTTCGTGGCTGCTCACCAAGACCGCGACGGTTGGGAGGCGCTGGGTGACCCCACCCGGCGCGCCATCGTCGCCTCGCTGGCCGAGCGACCGCAGGCCGTGGGGGAGCTCGCCGACGAGCTCCCGATCAGCCGTCCGGCGGTCTCCCAGCACCTGAAGGTCCTCAAGGACGCCGGGCTCGTCATCGACCGCGCTGCCGGCACGCGCCGGGTCTACCGGCTCAGCCCCGAGGGCCTCGGCGCCCTGCGGGACCAGCTCGACACCTTCTGGCGCCGCGCGCTGGACGGCTATCAGGAGATCGCAGCTCAGGACGTCGCAGCTCAGGACGTCGTCGTGCACGACCCCGATGGACACCCGACGCAGGAGGACTCATGACCGAGACGGCCGCCCTCGTGGTCCGCAGGCAGATCGTCGTCCAGGCCCCGATCGACCGGGCCTTCGCGACGTTCACCGAGCGGCTCGGCGACTTCAAGCCACCGGAGCACAACCTGCTCGGCGTCCCGATCGCCGAGACCGTGTTCGACCCGGTCGTCGGCGGCCACGTCACCGACCGGGGCGTCGACGGCAGCGAGTGCCGCTGGGCGCGCGTCCTGGCCTTCGACCCGCCGGACCGCGTGGTCTTCAGCTGGGACATCAGCCCGCAGTGGCAGGTGGAGACGGACCCCGAGCACACCAGTGAGGTCGAGGTCCGGTTCCTCGCCGAGGGCCCGGCGCACACCCGGGTGGAGCTGGAGCACCGTCACCTCGACCGGCACGGCGACGGCTGGGAGGCCGTCCGCGACGGGGTCGCCGACGACGCCGGCTGGCCGCTGTACCTGGCGCGGTACGCCGACCTGGTCTCCCAGGGGAGCTGACGAGCCGGGTCCAAGGCTCGGATGGGTCGCGGGTAGCTTAGGCAAGCCTCAGCACGCCTCCGGTGTGTGCGCAGCCTCCTGACGGCACGTCAGGTCAGGGCCGTGCACCCGGACCCATCGACAGGGACCCCAGCATGCGCACGTCCTCCGGCCGGGTGGGCCGCACCGCCACCGCCATCGCCGCCGCCCTGGCGCTCGCCGCCTGCGGTGCCTCCGAGCCGGTCCCGGAGGCCGAGGTCGCGAGCGGGGGCGAGAACGCCACCGACTACCCGCTGGTGGTCGACAACTGCGGCGAGACGATGACGTTCGAGGCCGCGCCGCAGCGGGTCGTCTCGCTCGACCAGGGTTCGACGGAGATCCTGCTCGCGCTGGGTCTCGAGGACCGGGTGGTCGGCACCGCGTCCTGGACCGACCCGGTCCTGCCCGAGCTCGCCGAGGCGAACGCCGCGGTGCCGCGGCTGGCCGACAACGCGCCCAGCTACGAGGTCCTGCTCGACGCCGATCCCGACTTCGTGACCGCCTCCTTCGCTCGGCACTACCGCACCGGCGGCGTGGTCGAGCGGGAGCGGCTGGCGGAGACCGGCGTCGACGCCTACCTGTCGCCGGCCGACTGCGAGGGCGAGCTGCTCATCAACGGGGGCGGCACCCGCACCCGGCCGCTGGAGATCGACTCCGTCTACCAGGAGATCCGTGAGCTGGCGGAGATCTTCGACGTCTCGTCCCGCGGGGACGAGCTCATCGCCGACCTGCAGGAGCGCGCGGAGGCCGCGACCGACCGGATCGAGGCCAGCGACCGCACGATCGCCTTCTGGTTCGCCGACACCAAGTCCCCCTACGTGGCCGGAGGCCTCGGCGGGGCTGACCTGCTGGCCACCACGGTGGGTGCGGAGAACGTCTTCGCCGACCTCGACGACGACTGGACCGCGGTCGGCTGGGAGACCGTGGTCGAGCGGGACCCGGACGTGCTGGTCCTGGGCGACCTGCAGCGCGACCGGTTCCCCGGTGACCGGCTGGCGGACAAGGAGGCGTTCCTGGCCTCCGATCCGCTGACCAGCACGATGCAGGCCGTCCAGGGAGAGGACTACATCGCGCTGCACGGTGCCGAGATGAACCCGTCCATCCGCTTCGTCGACGCGCTGGAGAAGCTGGCCGACGGCCTGGACGAGATCGAGCAGGCACCCTGACCGCCGTGACCACCCCCGTCACGGACGGGGCCGGGAGCGAGTCCAGGACGTCGCCCGGGAACACGCTGCGGGTGGTGCTGCTGCTCGTCGGTGGGGTCGTCGCGGTGGCCCTGTCGGTGGGTGCCGCGATCACGCTCGGGCCGGCGGACGTCTCGCTGGTGAACGTCCGCGACGTGCTGCTCAACCACCTCGGGCTCGCCGACATCCCGGTCCGGGTGGTCAAGGACGCGATCGTCTGGGAGGAGCGACTGCCCCGCGCGCTCACCGCGGCGGCAGCCGGCGCCGGCCTGGGGATCTGCGGCGCGGTGATGCAGTCCCTGCTGCGCAACCCGCTGGCCGACCCGTTCCTGCTGGGGATCTCCTCCGGCGCCTCCACCGGCGCGGTGGTGATCGGCGTCCTCGGCGTCGGCGGTTCCGTGATCGGCCTGTCCGGCGGGGCGTTCATCGGGGCGCTGCTGGCCTTCGCCCTGGTCATGCTGTTGGCCCGGCTGGCCGGCGGCGGCACCGACCGGGTGATCCTGGCGGGCGTGGCGAGCACCCAGCTGTTCTCCGCGCTGACCTCCTTCGTGATCTTCGCCTTCGCCGACGCCGACGAGACCCGCGGCGTGATGTTCTGGCTGCTGGGGTCGCTGGAGGGCGTGCGCTGGGACGACGTGGTGCTGTGCGCCGTCGTCGTCGCCGTGGGCATCGCGCTGTGCCTGGCCTACTCCCACGCGCTGGACGCCTTCTCCTTCGGCGACGAGATCGCCGCCTCGCTGGGCATCGCCGTGGCCCGGGTGCGGCTGGGCCTGCTGGTGCTCACCGCGCTGATCACCGCGACGCTGGTGAGCGTCACCGGCGCCATCGGCTTCGTCGGCCTGGTGCTCCCACACGCCGCCCGGTTCCTCTTCGGCCCCCGGCACGCCGCGCTGATCCCGGCCACGGCGCTCATCGGCGCCGTCTTCATGGTGTGGGTCGACGCCGTCTCCCGGGTGGCCTTCCAGCCCACACCGCTGCCGGTCGGGGTGGGGACGGCGCTGGTCGGGGTGCCGGCCTTCGTGCTGATCCTGGTGCGGAAGCGGCGGGCGCCGTGACGCTGCAGGCGGAGCGGGTCGTGTGGCACCGCGGCGGCGCGCTCGTCGTCGACGACGTGACGCTGCGCCCGGCGCCCGGGACGACGGTCGGCCTGCTGGGGCCGAACGGCTCGGGCAAGTCCTCGCTGCTGCGGCTGCTGGGTGGCACCGCCAAGCCGGACTCCGGGGTGGTCACCCTCGACGGTGCCGAGCTCCGCTCCCTCACCCGGCGCGACATCGCCCGCGCCGTGGCCGTGGTGAGCCAGCACGCCGACACCGACGTCGACATCCGCGTGCGGGACGTGGTGCGGCTCGGCCGGATCCCGCACCGCGACTCCTTCGGCACCGCCTCCGCGACCCGTGACGAGGAGGCTGTGGCCGAGGCGCTGCGGCACACCGGGCTGACCGACAAGGCCGACCAGCGCTGGGACACCCTCTCCGGAGGAGAGCGTCAGCGCGCCCACATCGCCCGTGCGCTCGCGCAGGAACCCCGCGAGCTGCTGCTGGACGAGCCGACCAACCACCTGGACATCCGCCACCAGCTGGAGCTGCTGTCGCTGGTCTCGCGGCTGCCCGTCACCAGCGTCATAGCCCTGCACGACCTCAACCTGGCGGCCACCTTCTGCGACGAGGTGATCGTCCTGGAGCGCGGCCGGGCGGTGGCCGGCGGGTCGCCGAGGGAGGTGCTCACCGCGGAGCTCATCGCCCGCGTGTACGGCGTCCGGGCCCGGGTGGGCGTGGACGACCGGGACCGGCTCACCGTGCTGTTCGAACCCGGCCCGCTCGACGAGTCGGCCGAGCTGACCCCGGAGGACGCGCCCCGGCCCTGGTGACCCGGCGTCACCGCCCGGGAAGTCTCCTCTGCAGAAGTGCTCAAGCAGTCCGTTCACCCGGTCGATCTACTGCTCGTCAGTCGATGACCCACAGTGAGCGGAGACCGAACGTGTCCACCCCGATGGCCAGCACCCCCCGCGGCGTCACCCGCGTCCTGATCCTCGCCGACGCCCCGGTCCTGCGCCGTGGGCTGGTCGGCATGATCAACGAGACCGCCGGCATGCAGGCGGTGGGCACCCCCGGGGAGCCGCGTCGCGCGCTGACCCTGGCCGAGTCCGCCCGCCCGGACGCGGTGGTGGTGGAGCTGGGCACCGGCCGGGCGGCCACCCTGAACGCCGTTCGGGACCTGCGTCGCCGGTTCCCGCAGCTGGCCGTGGTGGCGCTGGCGACCTCGGAGGACCCGGGTGTGGTGAACGAGGCGCTGGCCGCCGGGGTCCGCAGCTACCTGCTGATGAACACCTCCCCGACCCTGCTGGGCTGGGCCGTGCTCGCCGCCCGCGCCGGGCGCACCGTGGTGGACCCGCAGATCCGTCGCGGTGAGGGGGCGGCGGAGCCGGTGTCGCGGGAGCTGACCCCGGAGGTGCCGTTGACCCGCCGGGAGTCCGACGTGCTCGATGAGCTGATCCAGGGGCAGTCGAACCGGGCGATCGGGAAGAACCTGTTCATCTCCGAGGACACGGTGAAGTCCCACGTGAAGGCGATCCTGCGCAAGCTGGGTGCCCGGGACCGGGCGCACGCGGTCTCCCTGGTGCTCTCGGCGCGCAACCCGGGCTGCTCCTGCGGGGCACACCGGCTCACCGAGGCCACCGCCGACGTCTGACCGGAGTCGTCCCGAGGTCGCCCAGCGGGGCGCCCGGGACCAGGGATAGGTTCCGGCGGTGCCCCCGACCACCGTCGCCAACCGGCTGTTCGTGGTCGGCTGCCCGCGGTCGGGCACCACGCTCCTGCAGTCCTTCCTGGCCGCCCACCCCGACGTCCACTCGTTCCCGGAGACGCACTTCTTCTACCGGCTGGAGGCGGCCGGCGACCGGCGCCACCAGGGGCTGATCAGCCCGTAGCTCGCCGCCGACCTCCCACAGGTCGCCCACTTCCTGGGCCGGCCGGAGCTGGCGTGGCCGGAGCCGGCGACGGTGCAGGAGACGGCCGGGGCCTTCGTCGCCGCCGCCGACGCGGTGACCGTGGCCGCGGGCGCGACGACCTGGGTGGAGAAGACCCCGGCCAACCTCTACGCCATCGACCTCATCGAGCGGCTGGTGCCCGGGGCACGCTTCCTGCACATCGTCCGGGACGGCGCCGACGTCGCGGCCAGCCTCTGCTCGGTCGCCCCCGGCTGGGGGAGCTCCTACACGGCCGACGACGCCGTCGACCTCTGGGCGGAGTGCGTGGGGATCACCGCAGCCCACCACGGGCGCCCCGGTCATGCCGTGCTGAGCTACGCGGCGCTCGCGGAGGACCCCGACCGGGTGCTGGCCGCGGCGTGTGCCGTGGTCGGCCTCCCCTTCACCCCGGCGATGGTGACCGGGCGGGCCGCCGCTGCGCAGGGTCTGATCAAGGACTTCGAGGCGTGGAAGGGCGCCAACACCGGGCCGCTCCAGCACCGGCCCCGGGCGCGCTTCACCGAGGTGTTCGACGCCGCGACCCAGCGCCGGGTGGAGGAGCGGGTGGCCGAGGTCGCCGTCCCCGAGCTGCTGCCGGGCTGAGCCCCGGCCGGCGGGCGGATCCAGGACTACCGTTCGGACATGGTCGGCATCCTGGCGGCTGCGCTGCTGGTCCTCGTGCTGGCCGGGCTCGTGGCCTGGGCGATGTCGGTGCCGCAGACCACGGTGACCGGCCCGGACGGCTGGCGGCTGCCCGCCCGCGACCGGGTGCGCCGGCAGTCGGCGATCGCCGCGGCCCGCTGGACGGCCGGCCACGACGAGGTCGACGGCGTCACCCGCGTGCTCCTGCAACGCACCTGCATCGGCCTGGACGGCCGGCCCGAGGTGCTGGAGGAACGGGTCTTCGACAGCTTCCCGGCCCGTGACCCGCTGTGGGAGGCCCGCTTCACCGAGGCGATGGCCAATGCCCGGTTCCGCTGCCGGTACCTCAACGCCGAGGAGGGGCACCCGGAGCAGCCGTAGCGCCCGGGGCGGAGGATGGGCCCATGGGTCAGGTCGTCGCCACCGCAGAGCACGTCGTACACGCACCGGCGGACGTCGTCCGTGCGGCGCTCGCCGACTACGAGGTCACCCGCCCGAAGGTGCTGCCGGAGCAGTACAGCCAGTACCGGGTCGACGCCGGCGGGCAGGGCGCGGGCACGAAGGTGCACTGGCGCCTGCAGGCCACCTCCAAGCGGGTGCGCGAGCAGGACGTCGTCGTCACCGCCGGGCCCGACGGCGCCCTGGTGGAGAGCGACACGAACTCCTCCATGGTCACCACCTGGACCGTGCACCCGGCCGACGCCGGTGCGAGCACCGTGCGTGCTCACACCACCTGGACCGGCGCGAGCGGCATCGGCGGCTTCTTCGAGCGCACCTTCGCGCCCAAGGGCCTCGCCCGCATCCAGGGCGCGATGCTGACGCGTCTGGACCAGGAGCTCGCCACCCGCTGACGCGGGGCGCGCTCAGGACGGGGTGCCGGGCCAGTCGTAGCTGGCCGCCGTGATCCGCCGCGACAGCTCGTCGCGCAGCTCGGCACTCTCGGCCGTCTGCTCGGCGAGTCGAACGGGGTCCACCGTCAGCCCCTGGCGGCTGGTCTCCGCGGCGTCCAGCGCCGGCGCGGGGGGAGCCTGCTCGCCCCCGGCCGTGGGGGCATGGGTCACGTACTGCTGCACGGCGGAGAGCACCGATCGGCGCACCCCGGGCGGCAGCCGGTCGGCCGGGTCGGCCGCCGACGACAGCACCAACACCGCGTCGAGCACCACGGCGACCGCAGGCGCGGTGCCGAGTTCGGGCGTGCGTGGTCGGTAGGCGTGCAGCAGTGGGTAGGCCCGGTGCTGCTGGGCCACCGTCGTGAGTGTCGAGGACAGCGACGACAGGGACACCACCGCCGGGAACGCCGTGCCGGGCGAGGCCAGGCCAGCTGCCATCTCTGCGCCGGTGCTGCCGAACCCGGTGACCTGGGAGGCGAAGCTCCGCTTGCCGACGACCGCGGAGATCACCTGGGTCAGGTACGACACGGCCAGCGTGATCAGCAGCATCCCGCTGAGCGCGGAGGCCATGGTGGCCAGTTGGAAGCCCGCTCCGGCCGGTTGGTAACCGCCGTTGCCCAGGGTGGCGACGTTGTAGCCGGCGAAGTAGAAGCGCTCCCACACTGAGGCGGGCGCCCCGCTCGAGGAGCCGACCACCGCATCTTCGCCGCCGAGGAAGACGAGTGACCAGCCCACCCAGAGCAGCGTGAACCAGGCGCCGAGGGTCGCGCCGATCAGGATGACCCCGGGGCCGCCCACGAAGCGCACCGGGGCCGAGTCCGCCACCGCGGGCCGCCGGGTCAGCCGCCACGCGACGCGGGTGAGCACCTGGGTCAGTGGCCCGGGGCCGCTGGCCACCGCCAGCGTGGTCCGCACCTCGTCGACCACGGCGAACGCCACGATGGCCACGCCGATGACGTCCCACCACCACCCGGTCACCGGGCACCCGGTCGGTGGTCGGTGGTGCGGTCAGGCTGGGGCGCGAAGACGGTCGGCCTCCTCGGTCGGGCCCAGGGAGGCCGGGCGGACGGGAACTCTGGAGAAGAGTGACCGGGCAGGCGGCCGGCTACACACGCCGATCGCGGCGCGTCCGCCGTCGGGCAGGGACGATGGGGGAGTGACCGCAGCGACCCCCACCGTCGAGGGCCTCTCCGAGCTCGCCGACCTGCTCGCCCACGGTGGAGCCGTCGTCCTCTCCGGTGCCGGGCTGTCCACCGACTCCGGCATCCCCGACTACCGCGGCGCCACCGGCTCGCTGCGCCGGCACACGCCGATGACGTACCAGACCTTCACCCGTGACCCGCGGGGCCGGCACCGCTACTGGGCGCGCAGCTACGTCGGCTGGCGGCAGATCGAGCGGGCCCGCCCCAACGCCGGGCACCGCGCGGTGGCGGCGCTGCAGCAGGCCGGGGCGGTCGGCGAGGTGATCACCCAGAACGTCGACGGGCTGCACCAGGCCGGGGGTGCCCGCGACGTCCTGGAGCTGCACGGCGGGCTGGACCGCACCGTCTGCCTGGCCTGCGGTGACATGGCCTCCCGTGCCGACCTCGACGTCCGGCTGCGGGCGGTCAACCCCGGGTTCCGGCCCGAGCCGACCGACGAGGTCAACCCCGACGGCGACGTCGAGCTGCCCGAGGAGGCGCTCGACGGGTTCGTGATGGTCGACTGCCTGGCCTGCGGCGGAGGGCCGCTCAAGCCCGACGTGGTCTTCTTCGGCGAGACCGTGCCCCGCGACCGCGTCGACGCCTGCTTCGCCCTGGTCGACGGCGCCCGGTCACTGCTGGTCCTCGGCTCGTCGTTGACCGTGATGAGCGGCTACCGGTTCGTCATCGCCGCCGCCAAGCGCGGCATCCCGGTCGCCATCGTCAACTCCGGGTCCACCCGCGGGGACGCGAAGGCCACGGTCAAGGTCGACGCGCCGCTGGGTGCGGTCCTGCCCGAGCTGGCCCGCCGACTGGGATGAGCCGTGAGGTCGAGCGCACCGCGGACGGCCGCTGGGTCGTCGCCGACGGCCGGCGCTGGCGGACCGCCGACCCGGCGCTGCCGGACGACGTCCGCGCCCGGCTGCTGCACCACCTGGGCGTGGCCCGCTCGGCGGTGCGCACGTCGCGCGGGGACGACGACGCGGTGGCCGCCGCCCGCGCCCGGGTGCAGCTGGCCAAGACCGGCCTCGGTGAACGCGGCCCCGCCTGGTGGGACCAGGACGATGCCGAGCGCCGGGCCCGCTGGGAGACCGCACTCCGCACGCTCGACACCTGAAGGGCCACAATCGCGACTTCGGCCCCTCAAGACCGTTGGGAGGGGCCGGACTCGCTACTTCGGCCCCTCGACGGCTGGGAGGTTGGCCGACGGTCGGCCCGGGCAGGAAGTCGGGCGATGCAGACGTTCCTGCCGGTCGCCGACTTCACCGAGTCCGCCCGGCTCCTGGACAACCCTCGGCTGGGCAAGCAGCGGGTCGAGTGCCTGCAGGTGCTGCGCGCCCTCGAGCTCCCCGACTACGGCTGGGCCAACCACCCGGTCGTCACCATGTGGCGCGGGCACACCGCCGGGCTGGTCGTCTACTCCCTGGCCATGGTGCGGGTCTGGCGTGAGCGCGGGTTCGCCGACAGCACCGAGACGCTGATCTCCGAGTTCGCCCCGGACGCCGCGCGGCTGACCCAGACCGAGGCGGCTGCGGCCGGGCTGCTGCCCACCTGGGTGGGCGACGAGGAGCTGCACCGCTCGCACCGGTCGAACCTGCTGGCCAAGGACCCGGCGTTCTACCGGTCCCGGTTCCCCGGCGACCCCGACGACCTGCCGTACGTCTGGCCCGGGGCCGACGACGTCCCCCGGGCGCCCGAGCCCGAGGGGGTGCCGGTCTGGGTCGTGCGGCCACGGGCGCACAACGAGCTCGGCGCGGCGCTGGCCACCGGCGTGGTCGGGCTGGGCACCCAGTCCGGCATCGACGTCGACGCGACCGGCCAGTCGCCGGCCGAGCTGCGCGCGCTGTCCAAGGAGCTCTCCGGCCGCCGCCCGGCCAAGGACCTGCGGCAGCTGTCGGCCTTCCTCGACGAGGTGGCTCCCGGCGACCTGGTCGGGCTGCCGGTCGAGCTCGGCGCCGGGCTGCTGCTCGGCGAGGTCGTGGGCGACTACGCCTTCGCCGCGAAGGAGCTGCTGCCGCACCGCCGTCCGGCCCGGTTCACCTCGGTGGTGCCGCGGTCGGCGGCGCGGCCGCCGGCCACCCTGCAGGACCCGCGGGCGCTGTTCCGCGTGGTCCTCGACCCCGCCGCCGTGCCGACGGGCCTCCGGCCCTGACGTCGTCCCGAGAACTCGTCGGTCGCCGGCCGGGTTGACCCGGCCGAGCTGACGTCGAGCCACGCCGCGGCACGGCTCAACGTCAGGTCAGGCGGCTCAAGCCAGGCCGGCGTGGACCTCCTCGACCGCGGCGGCCAGCCGGGCGCGGGCTTCGGGGAGGTCCGCCGGCTCCCGCGCCGCGTGCACGAACCACCAGGCGCCCGCGTAGAGCCGCCGCAGCCAGACGAAGGGCGCCAGCTCGGCATCGCCCACGGGATCGGGCATCGCGTCCAGCGCCGCCCGGCCGTCGAGGCGAGCAGAGGCGCGCAGACTGGCCAGGTCCCAGTGCCGCGGGCCACGGCTGGTGTCCTCGAGGTCGGTCCAGCGCAGCCCGTCGCCGGTGACCAGCAGGTTCCCCGGGTGCGTGTCGCCGTGCAGCGTCATCTCGGGGCCGGCGAGCCGGGGCCGCAGGGCGGTCACCAGCTCCTCGACCTCGCCGAGCAGCGTGCGGTCCGCGCCCAGTCGGGTGCCGGAGGCGACGAAGACCGCCAGGTCCTCCAGCGGCCGGTCCAGCGGCGAGCCGGTCCACAGCGGCGGCAGCGTGTCGAGCACCTCGTGCAGCTCGGCCAGCGACCGGCCGGCCTGCGCCGCGGTCGGTCGATCCGGCGACACGTCGACATGTCGCCAGAACGACACGGTGAGCCCGTCGTGCTCGTGCGGGCCGGGTGGCAGCAGGTCCGTCGGCGGCACGACGGCCGCCCCGGCTTCGGTCAGCGCCGCGGCGAGCGCCACCTCCCGGGTGAACGGCCGGTCGATCTCCGGGCGGAGCAGTGGTGTGTACACGGCCACCCGGGCCACCACGGGTGCCGGGCGCAGGTGCACCACGGCGTTGACGCCCCAGGACAGCAGCGCCGGGTCGTCGACGGGGAGGCCGTGCCGCCGGGCGACCGCGACCGCGGCGGCGACGGCCTGCTCGACCGTCGCCGTCGCCGTCGCCGTCGCCGTCACTGCGCGGGCAGCGGCACGTTCTGCAGTCGCACCTGCCCGCGGGCCACGATCTTGCCGTCGTCACGGGTGAGGGTGACCAGCCACAGCTGGAGCGTCTTGCCCTGCTGCACCGGCTCCGCGAGCACGTCGAGCCCGCCGGCGGTCATCGGGCGCAGGAAGTCGGTGCTGTTGTTCACTCCGACCGCGAACTGGCCGCGCTCGGCGACCGCGGCGCTCGCCCCGACGCTGGCGGCGCCCTCCACGATCGTGCAGTAGACGCCGCCGTGCACGACGCCCCAGGGCGTGTGGTGCTCCGGCCCCACCTCGACGTGCCCGGTGACCCGGGTGCCGGTGACCTCGGCCAGGTCGAACCCGGTCGCCGCGACGAACGCGCTGGCGGCCGTCAGGTCCGGCGTCACGCGGCGTCCCAGACGAGGCAGAACGGGTGCCCGACCGGATCGGCGTAGACCCGGAAGTCCCCACCGCCGCCGGGCAGCCGGCGGGCGCCCAGCTCGAGCACCTGCGGCTCGGCGACGTCGACGTCGACGACCCGGATGTCCAGGTGGAACTGCTGGGGGCGGTCCGGGTCCGGCCAGTCGGGCGGCTGCAGGTCGGGGGCCTGCTGGAAGGCGATCCGGTAGCCGGCGCCGGTGACCACCACCCAGTCGTCGCCGGGCTCGCCGTTGACCTCCATGCCGAGCAGGCCGGCGTAGAACGTCGCCAGGGCGTGCGCATCGGGGGCGTCGATGACCACGGAGTGCAGCTGACCGATCATGCCGGCCATCCTCTCCCGCCCCGGTCGGCCACCACCAGCAGGCCTCCGGCAGCCGACCCCCGCGCGGCGGCGGCCTCGACCGTGTCGCACGATCAGGGGCATGGCCACACCCGACTCCGCCCCGCAGCTCGGCACGTTGACCTGGCTCCCGGCCGCCGACCACCCGGAGCTGCTCGGGCAGCCGGTGGCCGCGGCGCTGCCCGCGCTGACCGGGCCAGCCTGGGTGGCGGCGATCGACGACGCCGCCGCCGACACCGCCGCGTTCACCGACGTCTACGAGGTCCCGGCCGCCGCCTCGGCCAACTGCGTGGTCGTCGCCGCACGCCGGTCGGGGGAGACGACGCTGGCCGCCTGCCTGGTGCTGGCCACCACCCGCGCCGACGTGAACGGCCTGGTGCGGCGGCACCTGGGTGCGCGGAAGGCCTCGTTCGCCCCGCAGGACGTCGCAGTCGCCGAGAGCGGGATGGCCTACGGCGGGATCACCCCGGTCGGGCTGCCGGCGTCCTGGCCGGTGCTGGTCGACGCCGCGGTGGCCGCCAGCGAGCTCGTGGTCATCGGTTCGGGCACCCGGGGGAGCAAGCTCGCCGTCCCCGGTGCGGTGCTGGCCGGGCTACCGGGCGCGGAGGTGCTCGAGGGGCTGGGCCAGCCGATCGGCTGACCGTGCCTACCCTCGGTGGCGTGTCAGAGTGCGAACAGCCACCCGGTGCGCCCGCCGCGCCGCGCCGCGAGCGGGCACCCGACGACAGCGACGTCGGTTGGGGTGACCGGCTGACCGACCCGGACGACGACGACCGCCGCTACCTGGAGGACCGCCCGCCGCACTGGGGCAGCGACTGAAGGAGCCGCCTCGCGGGTCAGGCGCGGTGCCGGGCCTCGGAGTCGGCCGCCGGCGGCAGGCCGTGCTGGGCCTGGAGGAGGTCGCGGATCTCGACCAGGAGCTCGGTCTGGGTGGGCAGCACCGGCCCGGTCTGCTCGCCCCGCTCGCGGCGCTCGAACAGCGCCTTCATCGGGAGCACGACCACGAAGTAGATGACCGCCGCGGTCAGCACGAAGGTGATCAGCTGGTTGACGAAGTCGCCCCAGCCGAAGGTCTGCCCGTTGACCTCGAACGTCCCGCCCTGCACGCCACCGCCCCCGACCAGGCCGATCAGCGGGCGCAGGAACGCCTCGGTGAACGAGCTGACCAGGGCGGTGAACGCGGCCCCGATGACCACCGCCACCGCGAGGTCGATGACGTTCCCGCGGAGCAGGAAGTCCTTGAAGCCCTTGAGCACGGGCAGCACCTCTCGGTCGCGGGAGCACCCGGCGTGGCCCCATGATCACGGCCGGCCGAGCGTAACGGTGAGCGTCGCGGTCGCCGCGGCAGCGGCCAACCGGGCCGCGGTGTCGGGGGAGACGGCCAGCACCAGCAGCCCGCCGCCGGCCGGTGCACCCGCGGCCGGGCCGTCGGCGACCGCCGGCGTCGGGGCGGTCAGCACGAGAGCGTCGGCGGCGACCACCTCGACGGCCGGCGACGGGGTCGGGCCGGCAGCGCCGGCGGCCAGCACGTCGACCCGGTCACCGGCGCGCAGCAGCGTCGCCACCGCGAGGTCGGCCAACCGCACCGGTGCCGCGACCTGGCCGGCGGGGACCGTGGACCACAGCCCCGGCCCGACCAGCCGGACGTCGGTCACCGGTTCCCCGGCGCGCACCGGCGCGGCCAGCAGCTGGCCGGTCAACCTCTCGGCGTCGGCCGTGCCGCCGGACGGGAGCAGGCCGATCGGCAGCTCGGCCTCCGCCAGGTCGCCGGCGGTGAGCACCGTGCCGGCCGGGAGGTCGACCGTGGCGACGACGACCGGGGTGGTCGCCGCGGCCGGCCCGGCCGGGCCCGGCGGCGGGGGACGCAGCGCCAGGACCAGCGCCAGGCACACGAGCGCCGCCGCGGCCACCTGTCGCAGCAGCAGGTGCACGGGTGAGTGCGGACGGCGGAATCGGGGCACACGGCGACGCTAGGAGCGACGGGGGTGTCCCTCCCGTCGCGGCGTGGAGCTGTGGACTGCGGGCCCGGCTGTGGACCGGCGGCAGCGCGCCGCCGTCGTCCGTGCGCCGGTCAGTTCGCGGCCTTGCCCCCGCTGCCACTGGACGAGGAGCTGCTCGACGACGACGCCGTGCTGCTGGCCTTGCTGCCGGACTCCTTGCTGCCGCTGGAGTCCTTGCTCCCGCCGGAGTCCTTGCTGCCGGACTCCTTGTTGCTGCTGGACTCCTTGCTCCCGCCGGAGTCCTTGGCGCCGGAGCTGGTGGACGCGCCCTCGCCCTTGCGGCTGTCGGTCCGGTAGAAGCCCGAGCCCTTGAAGACCACGCCGACCGAGCCGTAGACCTTGCGCACCGGCGCCTCGCACTCGGGGCAGGTGGCGACCGCGGGGTCGGTGAACGACTGCACGACCTCGAACTCGTGCTTGACCTCGGGGTTGGTGCAGACGTACTGGTAGGTGGGCACGGTGCTGGAGCTCCTCGTCCGATCCGAGCCGGGCTGGCACTCCGCCCCGGCGACTGCCAATGATGCGCCGCGCGGCCCGGTCACGTCCATGTCTGCCGGGCGAGTGTGATGTTCGCGTCGGAGTGCGCCTGCTCGATGGCCCCTGGACGACTACGGCCCCGACTCCGCCAGCACCTCGTCCAGCCAGGCGTCGTACTCGTCCCCGGTCATGGGCCGGGCTCCGTCGAGCGCCGTGTCGAGCAGGCTCGAGGGCTCGTCCGGGGCTGCAGCGACCCACACCCAGGCGTCCTCCTCCTGACCGAGCAGGACCTGCGAGGCGTCGGTCGTGAAGGACCAGCGGTGCGCGGCCACCTGGCGGCAGGAGCGGAGCGTCTCGACGGCGAGGGTCCCCGGCGTGGTCCCTGCGGCGCACGGGTCGCCCTCGACGGCGGTCGCGGCGTCGCGGAACAGTCGGAACTCCCCGCCACGGATCCCGTCCACGGGCAGGTGAGGGGTCACGATCAGTTCGCCGCCGGTGTGCTGCGGCGACTCCCGCTGATACCCGTCCACGGTGGTGACCCAGGGCCGCGACAGGGTGCCGACCTCGGTGAGCACCCGTTCGTCCTGCCAGCCCTGCCGCGCCCCGGGGTACCACGCGGCAACGGAGGCGACCACGCACGTGACGATCACGAGCGTCGTCCCTCTCCGGACGGAACCGGGCCACTGGAGCGCGGCCACGAAGGGGAACGGCAGTGCCGCGGCGGCAAGGAGCAGGGCGTCGGGCAGCGCCGAGCGCAGGTCCGCCTGGACCACCACGAGGCCGAACAGGGCGGCGGCCCCCGTCCCCATGAGCCCGAGGGTGACCCCGCGCGCGAAAGAGCCGAACGGATCCGGGTCGGGCGGGCCGGTCACCCGGTCGATGCCGGTGGCCAGCGCCACCGCGGCCACGGTCAGCAGCCCCAGGACCAGCAGCACGGCGGTCACCCCACTGAACGACGACGCGAGGACCGTCGGCGTGCCGATCAGCGTGGCGGCCACTCCGAGGACAGTCGCCGAGGCGAGGTGCCGGAGCGTTCGGGCGGGCACGCGCGAGGGCTTCGGGCGAGGAGCCGACGGGGCCTGCACGCGCGGAGTCTGGCAGGCCGGCGGTCGGATGGGCGGCAGCCGCCGGATACCGTTCGACCGTGGCCTCCCCGTGGCTCGACGAGCAGCAGCAGCGCACCTGGCGGGCGTGGCTGGCCGTCGCGGAGCTGCTGCCGCGCACCCTCGACGCCCAGCTCCAGCGGGACGCCGGCCTCACCCACCCGGCCTACGTGGTGCTGGCGATGCTGTCCGAGGCGCCGGGCGGGAGCCGCCGGATGAGCGACCTGGCCCGCACCGCCAACCAGTCGCAGAGCCGGCTCTCGCACACCGTGGCCCGGCTGGAGGATCGGGGCTGGGTGCGCCGCGAGAAGGCCGCCGAGGACCGCCGCGGGAACCTCGCCGTGCTCACCGACGCGGGCCGCGAGGTCGTGGAGCGGGTCGCCCCCGGACACGTGGCCGCGGTCCGGGAAGGGCTGTTCGCCGCGCTGACCCCCGCGCAGACGCAGGCGCTCGGAGAGGCGCTCGCCGCCGTCCTCGACCGGCTGGACCCCGACGCCACCCTGCGGGTGCACGAGCCCGACTGAGCACGGGGGCGGACCGGTCCCGACGACGTTGCCCGCGGTCCTCGTGGCGCACCCACCCCACCGGCTCGCTCGTCAGCGCAGATGGCGGAGGAACGCGGCCGGGTCGGTGAGGAACTGCCGCCAGTGGACGGTGAGCTCCAGCTCCTCCCAGTGCGTGGGTCGCAGCCCCCATCCGCCGACCTCCACCAGCTGGGCGCCCGGCAGTGCGGCGACGACGGGGGAGTGGGTGGCGACGACGACCTGCGCCCCCCGGTCCACCAGTGCGAGGAGATGCGAGACCAGGGCCAGGCTGCCGCCGAACGACAGGGCGGCGTCCGGCTCGTCGAGCAGGTAGGTGCCCTTCCCGGCCGCGCGGCTGGTGAGCACCTCGAGGAACGCCTCGCCGTGGGACAGCTCGTGGAAGAGGGGTTCCGGTCGGTCCGTCGGGTTGGCCTCGAGGTAGCTGTAGAGGCCGTGCAGCGTCTCGTCCCGGAGGAAGTACCCCCAGCGGGACGCGCCGGGGCTGCGCTCGACCACGAGCCCGAGCGACTCCGGCTCGCTGGCGCGGGTGCGGTGCCGGGCGCCGGTCGACCCGCCCTCGGGATTCAGCCCCAGGGTGGCAGCGATCAGCTCCATCACCGTCGACTTGCCCGAGCCGTTCTCGCCGACCAGCACGAGGGCGCCGGCCGGCAGCTCCAGCCCCTCGGTGAGCAGCTGCGCGACGGCCGGCACGGTCATCGGCCACCGCGTTCGCTGCTGGTCGCTCGGCGGTGGCGTACCGGGATCGGGCTTGAGACGGCGGATCGGTCGCAGGTCCACCCGGCCATCCTGGCCCCGGGGTACGACCTCCCGACGTCCTCCGCCGATCGGTCCACCCCCGACCAGCCTCACAGTCAGCGCAGGTGGCGGAGGTAGCCGGCCGGGTCGGCGAGGAACTGCCGCCAGTTGACGGTGAGCTCCAGCTCGTCCCAGCGCGCCGGCCGTAGACCCCACTCACCGACCTCGACCAGCTGGGCGCCCGGCAGGGCCGCGACGACGGGGGAGTGGGTCGCGACGACGACCTGGGCGCCGGACGCCACCAGGTCCAGCAGCACCGTGACCAGCGCCAGGCTGCCGCCGAACGAGAGCGCCGCGTCGGGCTCGTCGAGCAGGTACGTGCCGCCCCCGCCGCCGGCCCGCCGGGTCAGGACCTCGAGGAACGCCTCCCCGTGCGAGAGCTCGTGGTAGTCGGGGTCGGGCCCGCCGAGACCCTCCAGGTGGCTGTACAGGCCGTGCAGCGTCTCGTCGCGGAGGAAACAGCCCCACCGGGAGGCGCCGGGGCTGCGCTCGACGACCAGCCCGAGCGACTCCGGCTCGCTGGGCCGGGTGCTGAACCGGGTGTTCACCGTGCCGCCCTCCGGGTTGAGGCCCAGCGTGACGGCGAGCAGCTCCATCACCGTCGACTTGCCCGACCCGTTCTCACCGACCAGCACCAGGGCGCCGTGCGGCAGCTCCAGGCCGGTGTCGAGCAGCTGGGCGACCGCCGGCACGGTCAGCGGCCACCGTGCGCGCTCGTCGTCGGTCGGGGCGGCCCGGCCGGGATCGGGCCGGAAACGGCGGATGGGGCGGCTGTCCACGCCGGACATCCTGGCCCAGGGGTACGACGACCAGGAGGCCGTCCCCGGTCCGACGCTGGTGCGGGAGGACAGCGGCGTCAGCGGCCCAGGTGCCGCCAGCGGCGGGTGCGGGAGCGCATCCGCTCGACGTCGTCCCGGCCGAGCAGCCCGGCCAGCTCCTCGGCGAGCACCCGGCCCAGCCGCTGGCAGAACTCCACCGGCTCGTCGGCGGCGTCGGGCCGCTCGGGCACCACCCGGTCGACGATCCCGGCCCGCCACAGGTCGGTGGCCCGCACCCCCTGCGAGGCGGCCAGCTCGTCGGCCCGGTCGACGGTGCGGTGCACGATCGCCGAGGCGCCCTCCGGGGGCAGCGGGCCCAGCCAGCCGTTGGCCGCGGCCAGCACCCGGTCGGCCGGCACGAGGGCCAGCGCGCCGCCGCCGGTGCCCTGGCCGAGCAGCACGGCCAGCGTCGGCGCCTTCAGCACCACCATGTCCTGCAGGCAGCGGGCGATCTCCCCGGCCAGCCCGCCCTCCTCGGCGTCGACCGACAGCGCCGCGCCAGGGGTGTCGATCAGCGTGAGCAGCGGCAACCGCAGCTCCGCGGCCAGCCGCATGCCGCGCCGGGCCTCGCGCAGCGCACCCGGACCCAGCGGCGCCGACAGCGACTGCCCACGCCGGTCCTGGCCCAGCACGACGCAGGGCGCGCCGCCGAAGCGGGCCAGCGCCAGCAGCAGCCCCGGGTCGGACTCGCCGGCGCCGGTGCCGTTGAGGGTCACGACGTCGGTCGCCGCCGTCCGCAGCAGCTGGCGTGCCCCTGGGCGCGCCGTCCGCCGGGACGCGGTGACCACCTCCCAGGCGCTGCGGCCGTCCTCCGGGTCGTCGGCCTGCGTGCCGTCGCCGGAGACCGGGCCCTCGACCGAGGCGGCGCGGTGCCAGGTCTCCCGGGCGGCCAGCACCCGCAGTGCCCGGTCGGCGACGTCGGCCAGCTCGTCGACCGGGACGACGCCGTCGATCAGCCCATGCGAGGCCATGTTCTCCGACGTCTGGACCCCCGCCGGGAAGGGCTCGCCGTACAGCGCCTCGTACACCCGGGGGCCGAGGAAGCCGATCGCGGCGCCCGGCTCGGCGATCGTGACGTGCCCCAGCGAGCCCCAGGAGGCGAGCACCCCGCCGAACGTCGGGCCGCGCAGGTAGACCAGGTAGGGCAGCCCGGCGTCCTTGTGCCGGGCGATCGCCGCGGTGATCCCGATCATCTGCAGGAAGGCGACGGTGCCCTCCTGCATCCGGGTGCCCCCGGAGACCGGGGCGGCCAGCAGCGGCAGCCCCTCGTCGGTGGCCCGCTCGACCGCCGCCATCAGCCGCTCCGCGGTGGCGACGCCGATCGACCCGGCCAGGAAGCCGAACTCCCCGGCCACGACGGCCACCCGCCGGCCGCGCAGCGTGCCCTCGCCGGTGACGACCGCCTCGTCCTGGCCGCTCTTCTCCGCCGCGCGGGCCAGCTCTCCGGCGTAGGCGTCGTCGACCTCGCGCGGGGGCACGCTGGAGTCCCAGGACCGCCAGGACCCCGGGTCGAGCACGATGTCCCGCAGCGCCCGGGCGTCCAGCCGGGAGCTCACGTGGCGTGCCCGTCCTCGACGTCGGCGCCCTCGCCGGCCGGCTGCGGCACGCCCTGGGCCGGGCCGGACAGCCAGGCCCGGATCGCCTCGCCGTCGGCGCCCAGCACCGGGGGCGGGGTGTGGTCCCGGCGGGTCGTCTCGGTCTCGCCCTCGCTGCCCGGGGCGAAGAAGCGCAGCGGCGGGCCGGGCAGGGTGAGCGGCCCGGCGGTCGGGTGGTCGACGGAGATCGCCAGCCCCTGGGAGAGCGTCTGCTCCCAGGCGTAGACCTCGTCCAGGGTGCGCACCTTGCCGGCCGGCACCCCCGCCGCGGCCAGCCGGGCCAGCAGCTCCTCGGCCGGGATCTCGGCGAACGCGCTCTCCAGCAGCTCGATCACCCGCTCGCGGTTGCCCACCCGCTCGCCGTTGGTGGCCAGGCCGGGTGCCTCCGGGTCGAAGCCGAACTCGGTGCACAGCCGGCGCCACAGCCCCTCGCTGCCGCAGGAGAGCTGCACGCTCCCGCCCGCGCAGCGGAACAGCCCGTAGGGGGCGATCGAGGGGTGGTGGTTGCCCTGCCCGCGGTTGACCTGGCCGGCGACGGTGTACGCCGTCCCCTGGAAGGCGTGCACGCCGACGACGGCGGCCAGCAGCGAGGTGCGCACCACCTGGCCCTGCCCGGTGCGCTCGCGCTCCAGGAGCGCGGCGAGCACCCCGTAGGCGCCGTACATGCCGGCCAGCAGGTCACCGATCGGGACGCCGACCTTCTGCGGGTCGTCCGGGCCGGAGCCGGTCAGCGACATCAGCCCGGCCTCGCCCTGGGCGATCTGGTCGTAGCCGGCGCGCTGCCCCTCGGGGCCGTCGTGGCCGAAGCCGCTGATCGACAGCTGGACCAGCCGGGGGTTCAGCTCGGCGAGCACGTCGGTGCCGAAGCCGAGGCGGGCCAGCGTGCCGGGCCGGAAGTTCTCCAGCAGCACGTCGGCGCGGCGCACCAGCTCGGTGAGCACCTGCTTGTCCGCGTCGTCCTTGAGGTCGAGGGTGATCGACTCCTTGTTGCGGTTGGCGGAGAAGAAGTACGTCGACTCCCGGCCGGCGCCCTCGGGCTGCACGAACGGCGGGCCCCAGCCGCGGCTGTCGTCACCACTGCCCGGGCTCTCCACCTTGATCACCCGGGCGCCGAGATCGCCGAGCATCATCCCGGCGTGCGGTCCGGCCAGGGCGCGGGTCAGGTCGACGACGAGGACGCCGTCCAGGGGGCCACTCACGAGGGGGTTGGTCCTTCCAACGAGACGACGGAGACGTCCGTCACCCTCTCACCGCGCCGCCGGGCTCGTCAGGCGAGCTGCCACCAGCCGGCAGACGGGGTGACGACGGCGGTCACCCGGCGGTCGTGCGGCCCGGCCGGCAGCTGGTCCACGAACTCCTCGTCGAACACCACCGCCACCAGCGTCGCCCCGGGTCGGGCGTGCGCCAGCGCCCGGTCGTAGTACCCGCCCCCGCGGCCCAGCCGAGTGCCATCGGCGGCCACGGCCAGCGCCGGGACGACGACCACGTCGGCCGCGGCCAGCGCACCCGGCGGCAGCCGCGGCCCGGTCGGCTCCTGCAGCCCGAAGCGGCCGGGGGTCAGCCGGCCGTCGTGCTCGGCCCAGGACAGCTCCCGCCCACGCGCCGGCACCACGGGGAGCAGCAGTCGTCCGGGCAGCGCGTCGGGCAGCCGGCCGGCGCCGGGCTCCTCGGTCGCGGGCACGTACGCGGCGGTCACCGACGTCCCGCCCAGCCGGTCGGCGAGCGCCGTGGCGAGCGCGTCGGCGGCCGCGGCACGGGCCGCGGGGGAGCGGGCCGCCCGCCCGGCCAGCAGGGTCGCGCGCAGCGTCGCCTTCGCCCTCACCACCTCGGGGGAGTCCGCCATGCCGGCAGGCTAGCTACGCTGCCCGGCATGTCGACTCCGTCCGCCCAGAGTCCGCGTCCGGCCAGGAAGTCCGTCATCCCGGTCGCCGGGATGGGCACCCGCTTCCTCCCCGCGACCAAGGCCGTCCCCAAGGAGCTGCTGCCGGTCGTGGACCGGCCGGCCCTGCAGTACATCGTCGAGGAGGCCGCCCGGGCCGGCGTCGGCGAGGTGCTGATGGTCACCGGGCGCAACAAGGGCAGCATCGAGGACTTCTTCGACCGCACGCCGGAGCTGGAGACCGCCCTGGAGGCCAAGGGCGACCAGAGCCGGCTCGACGCGGTGCACGAGTCCACCGACGTCGCGCAGGTCTTCTTCGTGCGCCAGGGCGAGGCCAAGGGCCTGGGCCACGCCGTCCTGCAGGCCGCGGCCTTCGTCGGGGACGAGCCGTTCGCTGTGCTCCTCGGTGACGACATCATCGACGCCCGCGACCACCTGCTCGAGCAGATGCTGGCCGTGCAGGCCGAGCACGGCGGTGCGGTGGTCGCGCTCCTCGACGTGGGCGCCGACAACATCTCCAAGTACGGCGCGGTCGCCGTCGAGGAGGCGAAGGTCTCCGGGGACGCCGCCGGCGACGAGGTCTTCCGGGTCACCGGCATGGTGGAGAAGCCCCCGGCCGACGAGGCCCCCAGCACGCTGGCGATCATCGGCCGCTACGTGCTGCCCCCGGAGGTCTTCGCGGCCATCCGGGAGACCCCGCCCGGCCGCGGCGGGGAGATCCAGCTGACCGACGCGCTGCTCAAGCTGGTCGAGGACGGCATGCCCGTGCACGGCGTGGTCTTCTCCGGCCGCCGGTACGACACCGGCGACAAGCTGGACTACCTGAAGGCCGTCGTCCAGCTGGCCGTGGAGCGCGAGGACCTCGGTCCCACCTTCGGGCCGTGGCTGCGGAAGTTCGTCGCCGACCTGCCCGCCGAGGGCGCGTCGCCCGCCTGAGCGGACCCTCCAGAGGGCACCATCGGGCCCAGGTCCGTCATCGGCGGCCGTGCCCGGCGACCCGGGCACGGGGGAGGCCCGATGGCGGGAGACGACGGTGGTGGGGATGAGCGACGACAGCACACGCGGGTGGATGTCCGGCGGAGGCCGGGACACGACGCAGCTGGACCCGGCGAGCGGCGGGCTGGTCCCGTCGCCACGGGACAACCAGCTGCTCTCCGGTCCGACGCCGGTGGTCACCCACGACACCGTGCAGGTCGACCGGTCGGTGTTCTCCTCCGACCGGGTGCCCTCCCCGGCCATCGCCACCGGCGACCGGTCACCGGACCCGATGGCCGACACCGGCTCGGTCGACGTGTCCGGGGTCCGGCTGCGCCCGGTCGAGCACCACCTGGACGAGATCCTCGGCGCCGTCCCGCAGCCGGACCCGATCGAGCTCGCCGTGCTCGACGCCCAGGGGCTGCTCTGCGCCGAGCTCGTGACCAGCCAGCGGTCCTTGCCCGCGTTCGACCAGGCCGGCCTCGACGGGTACGCGGTCCGCGCGGAGGACATCGCCACCGCGACCGTGGAGCAGCCCGTCGACCTCGCCGTCCTCGGTGAGACGGCCGCCGGTGCGGGGGAGCAGGCCTCGATCAGCGCCGGCCTCGCGCAGAAGGTCGCCGTGGGCGCGATGCTGCCGGCCGGCGCCGACGTCGTCGTCCCGGCCGCCTGGACCGACCAGGGCGTCGCCCGGGTGCAGGTCTTCGCCGCGCTCGCGCCGGGCAGCTACGTCCGCCGGATCGGCGACGACGTCGCGACCGGTGACATCGCGGTCGAGATCGGCACCCCGATCGGGCCGGCCCAGATCAGCCTGCTGGCCGCCGTCGGTCGGGAGCGCGTGGCGGTGCGCCCGCGCCCGCGGATCACGGTGCTGTGCGCCGGCAACGAGCTCGTCGACGTCGGAGCGGTGGCCGGCCCCGGCCAGCAGGTCGACGTGAACAGCTACGCACTCGCCGCCGCGGCCCGGGACGCCGGCGCCGAGGCCTACCGGGCGGGGATCATGCCCAACGACCGGCGGCGGATGGTCGAGCTGCTGGAGGGCCAGATGCTCCGCAGCGACGTCGTCCTGGTCGCCGGCACCTTCGCCAACGGCGGTCACGACCTGCTCCAGGAGGCGCTGGACGAGCTGGGCGGGCTGACCTTCACCCAGGTGGCCATGCACCCCGGCCCGGTGCACGCCTTCGGCAAGCTGGGCCCCGACGCGGTCCCGGTGATCTGCGTGCCGGGCGAGCCGGTCGCCGCCCTGGTCGCCTTCGAGGTGTTCGTCCGTCCGGCGATCCGGCTGATGCTCGGCAAGCGCCAGCTCTTCCGGCGCACCGTGCAGGCGGTCTCCGCCCAGCAGCTGCTCTCGCCGCTGGGGTACCGGCAGTACCTGCACGGCCAGGTGATGCGCCACCCGGACGGCGGCTACGTCGTCGAGCCGATCGGCGACGGCGACCAGGCCATGCTCGCCCGGATGGCCCGCGCCAACTGCCTGATCGTGGTCGACGAGGACGTCACCGAGGTCTCCGCCGGTGGGCTGGTCACGGTCATGCCGATGCTGCTCGGGGGCTGAGCTGGACCCGGCACCGCACCCGGGCTGGCCGGTGCGGCTGGCGTGGGGGCCGGTCGAGCTGCACCCGCTGCGCCGCGAGGACGCCCGCGAGTGGTCCCGGCTGCGCACCGAGAACGAGTCCTGGCTGCTGCCCTGGGAGCCCTCCACCGGGCTGAGCTGGGCTGCGCGGCACACGCCGGCGGCCTACCGGGCGATGCGCCGGGCGGCGACCCGGCGGGCCCGGGTCGGCACGTCGCTGCCCTTCGCCGTCCGGTACGAGGGGCGACTGGTCGGCCAGGTGACCGTCGACAACGTCGTCCGCGGGGCGCTGCGCTCCGGCAGCCTGGGCTACTGGGTCGACCGGGCGGTCGCCGGGCGGGGGGTGGCCTCGCTGGCGGTGGCGCTGGTCTGCGACCACGCCTTCGGCCCGGTGGGGCTGCACCGGCTGCAGGCCGACATCCGGCCGGAGAACCGGCCGAGCCGGCGGCTGGTCGAGCGGCTGGGCTTCCGGCAGGAGGCGCTCTTCCGGGACTACCTGGACATCGACGGGGCCTGGCGGGACCACCTGGGCTACGCCCTGCTGGCCGAGGAGACACCCGGCGGTGTGCTGGCCCGCTGGCGCGCCCGCGCACCGCGCTGAGCCGCCGGGTGGGGACGCCGGCACGCCGATCTGCCGGCGACGCGCGCCGACACACCGGGAGACGTCCCGGGTATCGGCAGTCCCCGCCCTTACCTTGACTCCCGAGTGACGGATGTGACTCGTGTGGCCCCAGGGATGGGGTCGTTCCGCTGGGCCAGGGATGGATCGGGGTGTTCGAGATGGGATCGGGCGTACTGCTGGCCGCTCTCGTCGTGCTGTGGTTCGTGGTCCTGGTGCCGATGGTGGTCACCCGGGGCGACACGCACACGGGGAACGGTGCAGCCAACTCAGGACGGACCCTGCAACGACGGCGGCCGGTCGACCCGGTGGTGCACGCCGAGACCGAGCGGGTGAGCATCGACCGGGCACAGCTGCGCAGCAGCGGAGAGCTGCACGTCGACGTGCACGCGCGGCGCCGCCGCACGCTGGCCGGGCTCGTCGCCCTGGCCGTGCTGGCGCTGGTCGGTGCGCTGGCCTACCGGTCGTGGCTGTGGGCTCCGCAGGTGCTGCTGGACGTCGCCGTCGTCGGTTACCTGATGGTGACCGCTGCCGCGGCCAAGCGGGAGCGGCGGACCGCCGCTCGCCGTGCGGCCCGGGCCGCCCAGCGGGCGCCGCACGCCCGCCCGGCGCAGCAGCGCCCCGCGGCTGCGGACCCGGTGCCCGCGCCGGCCCCGGTGGCGGCCGAGACCGGCCCGGTGCACCCGAGCCTGCCGCTGGCCCCGGTGCACCCGCTGCGCCCCGGTCGGGTGGTCGCGGCCCGCACGCCGGCCCCGGCCGGCTGGCAGCAGAGCGCCGTGGTCGGGCTGGACGACGACGACATCGGCTTCGCCGACATCGACGTCTACGCCCCGAAGCGCGTCGTCAACGGCTGACGGACGGCGCTCCTGCCCCTCCCGGCAGGAGTGCCACCCCCGTGGCTGCACCGGAGCAGGCAGACGGTAAAGTCATCGGGGCAAGGGGCTGTGGCGCAGTCCGGTAGCGCACCTCGTTCGCATCGAGGGGGTCAGGGGTTCAATTCCCCTCAGCTCCACCCCGGTCAGGCCGGGCCCACCAGGGCCCGGCCTGACGCGTTTCCGCAGGCGTCAGCGCGTGGTCCCGGTCGCCGGCCCGAGGGGCTGACCTGTGCGGTCAGAACCAGGAGGGGAACCACATCCGCTGTAGCCACTCCGCCTGGGACAGTGGCTGCCCGGTGAGCACCGGGTGGAAGAAGACGAACGTCAGCACGACCACCGCCACGTACAGGCAGACGACGCCCAGCCCCACCTGGCGGCGCAGCGCGGAGGCGCCCGGCGGGCCCAGCACGTCCTGCAGCACGAGCACGACCGCCAGCACGAAGAACGGCAGGGCCGGGGCCATGTAGAAGAGGAACATCGTCCGGTCCAGGTTGATGAACCAGGTGCCCCAGCCGGCGACGATCGCGGTCGCGGCGACGATGGCCGCCGGGTCGCGGCGGGCCACGATCCGCCAGGCCAGCCACAGCAGCGCCGGGACGAAGAGGAACCACAGCGTCGGCGTGCCCAGCATGAGCATGTACCGGACGACCTGGTCACCCGCAGCGTCGGTGAGCCCCTGCGGGTTCCACAGCAGGATCGGCCGGCCGCTCACCAGCCACGACCACGGCCCGGACTCCCACGGGTGCGGGCTGGACAGCCCGCTGTGGAACTCCAGCCACTCCCCGTGCATGTGCCACAGCGAGCGCAGCGCGTCGGGCACGAAGCCGAACGACGTGTCCGGGTTCCCCGACGCCCAGTGCCGGCCCTG
Organism: Modestobacter sp. VKM Ac-2984; assembly: GCF_026967985.1. GTDB lineage: Bacteria > Actinomycetota > Actinomycetes > Mycobacteriales > Geodermatophilaceae > Modestobacter. Next base: position 114,324 of record NZ_JAPVBJ010000008.1, read on the forward strand.
GGCGTTCTCCCCGCGGAACCAGCCGGTGAACGAGGCCAGGTAGGTCAGCACCGGGACGACGGCGAGCGCCCAGGTCGCTCCGGGCAGGCCGCGGCGCAGCGCCGTCCAGGTGGGCCGGGCGACCCCCGCCTCCCGCCAGGCCGCCCGGTCCCAGACGAGCGAGAGCACCGCGAAGGCGGCGAGGAACCAGACCCCGCTCCACTTCACCGCGCAGGCGCAGCCGAACAGCACCCCGGCGGCGATCCGCCAGCCCCGCGGGCCGAGCCGGAAACCGGCCGCGGTCACCCGGTCGGCACCGTCCCGGACCCGTTGCCGCACCCGGTCCCGGTCGACCACCAGGCAGGCGACCGCGCTGACGACGAAGACCTGCAGGAAGACGTCCAGCAGCCCGATCCGGCCGAGGGTGAAGGAGAACCCGTCCACCGCCAGGAGCAGGCCGGCGAGCAGACCCAGCAGCGTCGAGCCGGTCAGCCGGCGTGTCAGCCGGGTGAGGACGACGACCGCCACCGACCCGGCCACCGCGCTCGGCACCCGCCAGCCCAGCGGCCCGTACCCGAACAGCTGCTCGCCTGCCGCGATCAGCCACTTGCCCAGCGGGGGGTGGACGATGAAGGTGTAGCCGCGGTTGTACTCGTAGCCGAGCTCCAGCAGCTCGGCCCCCTCGGGCGGGTAGTACGCCTCGTCGAACACCAGGTCGGTCGGGTAGCCGATGTCCCAGAGCCGGGCCGCCAGGGTCGCCAGACCGAGCACGGCGGTGAGCACCGCGGCCAGCACCCGGTCGGTCGGCAGCGGCGGGGTGCCCTGCCGGCGGCGTGGAGGGAGCGGCGGGAACCGGCGGGGAGCGGGTGCCTCGACCGCCGACTCCGCGCGTTCCGGGACCAGCACCGCCATGCCGGCCAGGGTAGTCAAAGGACCCCCCTGCCCCCCGGCACTCGCAGGCTCGCGCCGGGTCCCTGCAGGGGGGCCATCGGGCCGCCGTGACAGGCTCGGCCGCATGACCGGACGACTCGTGCTGGGCGGCGCGCCGCTGGGACAACCCGGCGACGTCGGCCCGCGGCTGCGGCAGGCGATGGCCGACGCCGACGTCCTGGCCGTGGAGGACACCCGGCGGCTGCACCGGCTGGCCAAGGACCTCGAGGTCACCCTCACCGGCAAGGTGGTCACCTTCCACGAGACGGTCGAGCGGTCACGGCTGCCCGGGCTGGTCGCGGCGATGACCGAGGGCCGCACCGTGCTGCTGATCACCGACGCGGGCATGCCGTCGGTGTCCGACCCCGGCTACACGCTGGTGCGGGCGGCGATCGAGGCGGGCATCGAGGTGACCTCGGTGCCCGGGCCGTCCGCCGTCGTCACGGCGCTGGCCGTCTCCGGGCTGCCGTGCGACCGGTTCACCTTCGAGGGGTTCCTGCCGCGCAAGGGCGGGGAGCGGCGGTCGGCTCTCGCGGCGCTGGCGGCGGAGCCGCGCACGATGGTGTTCTACGAGTCGCCGCACCGGCTGGCCGACGCCCTGACCGACGCGGCCGGGGCCCTCGGCGCCGACCGGCCCGCCGCGGTCTGCCGGGAGCTGACCAAGACCCACGAGGAGGTCCGCCGCGGCTCGCTGGCGTCGCTGGCCGAGTGGGCTGCCGAGGGGGTGCGCGGCGAGATCACCCTGGTGGTCGCCGGCGCCGTCGCCGGGCCGGCCACGCTGACGCCGTCCGAACTGGCCGCCGAGGTCGCGGTCGAGGAGGCCGCCGGCGCCGACCGCAAGGAGGCGATCCGCACCGTCGTGGCCCGAACCGGCCTGCCCCGCAGGACCGTCTACGACGCCGTGGTGGCCGCCAAGACCCCCTGACCTCCCCGCCGTTGTGCGCTGACCGGGGTCAGACCCAGCCCGTCACCCCGATGAGCGCACAACCGCCGCTGCTGCCTGTGGACGGCGTCAGCGGGAGGGTGCCCTTCTCGGGGACGGTGCTCCGGTGGCCCGCGCACCCCGCATCCCGGATGAACTGCGTGGCCGGGTGTTCCGCGGATCTGTGGCGTTGCGGCGCGGGTGGCTGACCCCGGACGAACTCCGCGGGCCCACGTGGCGGGCGCTGTTCCACGACGTCTACGTCGAGGCGAGCCTGCCGGTGACCCACGCCCTCCGCGCGCACGCCGCTGCGGCCGTGCTCCGGCCGGGCGGGGTCGTGACCGGTCGCAGCGCCGCGGTGCTCTGGGGCGTCGACCTGGCTGCCGCGACCGACGACGTCGAGATCACGCTGCCGCCGGGCGCCCATCCGGTGCGGTTGCCCGGCCTCCGAGTCCGGCGGGCGTTGCTGGACGACGGGGATGTCTGCCTCCGTCGGGGAGTCCGGGTCACCGTGCCGGAGGCGACTGCGGTGGCGCTGGCCCGTTCACTGCCCCTGGACGACGCCGTCATCGCCGTCGACCAGCTGACCAGCGGTGGGCTCGCTTCGCTGCCCCTGGTCCGGGAGCTGGCGGGACGCGCCACCGGTGCCGGTTCCCGTCGCGCGCGGCAGGCCTGCGCGCTCGCGGACGGGTTGGCCGAGTCGCCACAGGAGACCCGGCTGCGGCTGGTCATCGGCCGCGGCGGGCTGCCGGCGCCGGTCGCCCAGCTGCGGGTGGTGCACGAGGGCCGCTTCGTGGCGCGGGTCGACTTCGGTTGGCCAGCGCAGCGGGTAGCGGTCGAGTACGACGGTCTGTGGCATGCAGAACCCGGTCAGTTCGCACGCGACCGTGCGCGGCTGAACCGGTTGCAGGCGGCCGGTTGGAGGGTGGTCTTCGTGACCGCCGCAGACCTGAAGGACCCGTCGCGGCTGATCGCCACGATCGCTGCGGCACTGACCGGGGTTGTGCGCTGAGCGGGGTCTTCGGCGTCGCGAAGCCCCGCTCAGCGCACAACCGCGGCACGGGCAGGGGGTTACAGCCAGCCGGTGCGTTTGAAGCCGCGGTGCAGGGCGAGGCAGGCGACCAGCATCAGCAGCAGCACGGCGGGATAGCCCCAGCGCTCGTCCAGTTCGGGCATGTACTCGAAGTTCATCCCGTAGACGCCGGCGATGGCGGTGGGCAGCGCGATGATGCCGGCCCACGCGGAGATCTTGCGCATGTCCTCGTTGTCGGCCAGCGAGGTGCGGGCCAGCGAGGCCTGCAGGATCGAGGTCAGCAGCTCGTCCAGGCCGGTCACCTGGTCACGCACCCGCAGTGCGTGGTCCTGGACGTCCCGGAAGTAGGACCGCATCGCCTCGGGCACCAGCTCGTTGGGCCGGTCGACCAGCGTGGCCAGCGGCAGCTCCAGCGGCAGCACCGCCCGGCGCAGCTGCATCAGCTCCCGCTTGAGCTGGTAGATGCGGCCGCTGTCGTCGGTGCGGCTCGGGCTGAACACCGAGGTCTCCACCTCCTCGACGTCCTCCTCGACCGCGTTGGCGACGTCGAGGAAGTCGTCGACGACGTGGTCGGCGATCGCGTAGAGGACGGCGGAGGGCCCGTTGCACAGCAGGTCCGGCTGCTCCTCCAGTTGGGTGCGCAGCTGCCCGAGCTCACCGTGCGTGCCGTGCCGGACCGTGATCACGTGGTCGCGGCCGACGAAGACCATGATCTCGCCGGTGATCAGCACCTCGCTGGTGGCGGTCAGCTGGTCGTGCTCCAGGTAGCTGGCCGTCTTGAGCACCATGAACATCGCCTCGTCGTAGCGCTCCAGCTTGGGCCGCTGGTGGGCGTAGACGGCGTCCTCGACGGCGAGCGGGTGCAGGCCGTAGTGCTCCCCGATCGCGGTGAGCTCGGCCTCGGAGGGCTCGTAGAGCCCCAGCCAGACGAATCCGCCCTGGTCACGGGCCACCTGGAGCGCCTCCGACGGTGCCACGTCCAGCCGCTCGCCGCGGACGTAGACGGCGCAGTCGACGACGGGGTCGCCGGTGTCCCGCTCGGGCTGCTTCTCCCGGGGTGCGCCCGCCGGGCGGGGGCGCAGCGTCTGCGGGAGTTCGGCGGGCGGCCCGGGGGCGTGCTCGCTGGTCCTGCTGTCGGTGTCGGTCACCGGTCCTCCCTCGGGTCTGTCGGGGTCCAGCATCCCCGGCCCTCCGGTCCCGGGTCTCACCCAGGCGGGTGAGGCCCGGCCGGCGGCCCCTGCGGCCGGCCGCACGGACGCCCGACCTGATCAGGGACACCCGTTCCCGGTCAGGAGACCCCCGTGCCCAGCGCCGTCCTCGACGCCCCCCGCACCACCCCCGCCGCTGCCCGCCCGGTGCGGCTGCCGGTGACCGTGGCCGCAGCCGGTGGTCTCTCCGTGCTGGAGGCGCTCGGCCTGCTCGCCTTCGGGCTGACCAGCCTGGAGGGCGTCTTCGGCTCCGGGGTGCGCCCCTCCGGCTGGCTCGTGGCCGGCACGCTGCTGCTGCTCGCCGGCTGGGTCGTGCTGTGCGCCGGCGGTGGGGCCGGCCTGGTGGACGGCGCCGGCCGGCTGCTGCTGGTCGCCGTCGCCAGCGGGGAGATCGCCCTGCTGGTCGTGCTCTGCGCGGTCGGGCTGGTCGGTGCGGACGGGATCTGGCTGGTGGCGATCGGTCCGCTCGGCGGTCTGCCGGTGCCCGCGCTGGCGCTGCTGGCCCTCGCCGTCCCCACCGGGAAGCTGCTGCTGGCCAGCGCGCCGTCCGCGGTGGCCTGGGTGGCCGCCGGTGGGCGCCCCCGCCCGGCCCGCCGGGCTGCCGTGGTCGAGCACCGCGCGCTGCGGGGCGTCACCGTGGCCGGCATCGGGCTGGCGCTCACCGCCGTCGCACTGGTGGGCGTGCCCGCCGGCGACGTCCCCACACCGAGCACGGTCGCGGTCACCGACGCCCCCTGAGGACGCGCCGGTCAACCGGGTCGACGCCGGTCACTACCCTCAGGCCGTGACAGATCGGCACATCCTCACCGCCGTCGCCTGGCCCTACGCCAACGGCCCGCGGCACATCGGGCACGTCTCCGGGTTCGGCGTCCCCTCCGACGTCTTCAGCCGGTTCCACCGGATGTCCGGCGACCAGGTGCTGATGGTGAGCGGCACCGACGAGCACGGGACGCCGATCACGGTCGCCGCCGACGCCGAGGGCATCACCCCGCGGCAGATCGCCGACCGCAACAACCGGGTCATCGTCGACGACCTGGCCAGCCTCGGGCTGAGCTACGACCTCTTCACCCGGACGACGACGGCCAACCACCGCGCGGTGAGCCAGGAGATCTTCCTGGGGCTGCTGAAGAACGGCTACGTCTTCCCGCAGACCACGCTCGGCGCGATCAGCCCGTCGACCGGCCGCACGCTGCCCGACCGCTACATCGAGGGCACCTGCCCGATCTGCGGCTACGACGGCGCCCGCGGCGACCAGTGCGACAACTGCGGCAACCAGCTGGACCCGATCGACCTGGTGAACCCGGTCAGCCGGATCAACGGCGAGACGCCGAAGTTCGTCGAGGAGGAGCACTACTTCCTCGACCTGCCGGCGTTCACCCGGGCGCTCGGCGACTGGCTGGGCACCCGGAAGAGCTGGCGGCCCAACGTCCTGAACTTCAGCGTCAACCTCCTCGACGACCTCAAGCCGCGCAGCTACACCCGGGACATCGACTGGGGCGTGCCGGTGCCGCTGGACGGCTGGCGGGACCGGCCGGACAAGCGCATCTACGTCTGGTTCGACGCCGTCGTGGGCTACCTGTCGGCGTCGATCGAGTGGGCCCGCCGCTCCGGTGACCCCGAGGCCTGGCGGCAGTGGTGGCAGACCCCGGACTCCGACGCCTACTACTTCATGGGCAAGGACAACATCGTCTTCCACTCCGAGATCTGGCCGGCCCAGCTGCTCGGCTACAACGGGGCGGGCGACAAGGGCGGGACGCCGGGCTCCTACGGCCGGCTCAACCTGCCCACCGAGGTGGTGTCGAGCGAGTTCCTGACCATGGAGGGGCGGAAGTTCTCCTCCTCGCGCAACGTGGTCATCTACGTCCGCGACTTCCTGTCCCGCTACGACCCCGATGCGCTGCGCTACTTCATCGCCGTGGCCGGCCCGGAGAACCAGGACACCGACTTCACCTGGGCGGAGTTCCTGCGCCGCAACAACGACGAGCTGGTCGCCGGGTGGGGCAACCTGGTCAACCGCTCGGTGTCGATGGCCGCCAAGAACGTCGGCGCCGTCCCGACCCCCGGTGAGCTGACCGACGCCGACCGGGCCCTGCTGGCCACCACGTCCGGGGCCTTCGCGCCGATCGGTGACCTGCTGGCGCGCAACCGGCAGAAGGCGGCGGCCTCCGAGGCGATGCGGGTGGTCACCGAGGCCAACCGGTACCTGTCGGACCAGGCGCCGTGGAAGCTCAAGGAGGACCCGGCCCGCCGGGACACCGTGCTGCACACCGCGCTGCAGGCGATCAAGGACTGCAACGCGCTGCTCACGCCGTTCCTGCCGCACTCCTCCCAGCAGGTGCACGAGCTGCTCGGCGGCACCGGCGTCTGGTCGGTCGCCCCACAGGTGGTCGAGACCGAAGACCTGGACGACGGCTCGCCGTACCCGATCATCACCGGTGACTACGCGAGCGGGCAGGCCATCTGGGCCTCGACGCCGCTGCCGCCGCCGGGCACGCCGCTGGCCCCGCCGAAGCCGGTGTTCACCAAGCTCGACCCCTCGATCGTGGAGGAGGAGCTGGCCCGGCTGGAGGAGAAGGGGACGAGCGGCACGACGGACGGCGAGGCGTGAGCCCCGCAGCGACAGAAATGGCCATTTCTGTCGAACGGGGGCAGGGGTGAGCCGGTCGGCGTCCTCGCGGGCGAACCGGCGGGGGGAGCCGCCCCCGTCCCCGGAGCCGTTGCCGTCCCCGGCGGTCGACAGCCACACGCACTTCGACATCGCCGTGGGCGGTGAGGACCGGGAGCCCACCGACGCGGAGGTCGACGAGGCGATCGCGGCCGCCGTCGCCGTCGGCGTCCCGCGGCTGGTGCAGGTCGGCGTGGACGTGGCGTCCTCGCGCTGGTCGGCCGCGCTCGCCGATCGGCACCCGAACGTGCTGGCTGCGGTGGCGCTGCACCCGAACGAGGCGGGCGCCGGCGGGGCGACCGAGGCGGCGCTGGCCGAGATCGACCGGCTCGCCGCGCTGCCCCGGGTGCGGGCGGTGGGGGAGACCGGCCTGGACCGCTACCGCACCGGCCCCGAGGGCTGGGCCGCCCAGGAGGCGTCCTTCCGGGCGCACATCGACATCGCCAAGCGGCACGGGGTCGCGCTGGTCATCCACGACCGCGACGCCCACGACGAGGTGCTCCGGGTGCTGGACGACGAGGGTGCGCCCGAGCACACCGTCTTCCACTGCTTCTCCGGCGACGCCGGGTTCGCCCGGGCCTGCATCGAGCGCGGCCACGTGCTGTCCTTCGCCGGCACGGTGACCTTCTCCAGCGCCGGCGCGCTGCGCGAGGCGGCGGCGCTGACCCCGCTGGACCAGCTGCTGGTGGAGACCGACGCCCCCTTCCTGACCCCGGTCCCGCTGCGGGGGCGGCCCAACTCCGCCCGGCTGGTGCCGCACACCGTGCGGGCGCTGGCCGAGGTCACCGGCACCGACCTCGAGCAGCTGTGCGGTGTCCTCACCGCCACCGCGGAGCGCGTCTTCGGCCCCTGGGGCTGACCACCCGTCCGGAGCGGGGAGCGACTCACAGGAAGTGAGGGACCGCTCGTGGTGGCGTTGTCGTCGCAGAGGACGACAATCGACTCCGTGGGCCGCCTCATCGCCATCGTCCTCTTCATCGCCTTGATGGTCCCGGCCGCCATGCTGGCCCGGGGCTGGTCACTCGCGTCCGGTCGCCGGGCCGTCGCCTCCGCCGGGGTCGAGTTCGTCCCGGCGACGCCCGAGGCGACCGCCCAGCTGGCCCGCCAGGCCACCCACGCCCACCGGGTGCGCCTCCTCGGGCTGCTGCTCGGGGTGGCGCTGGTGGTCACCACGGTGGTGCTGTTCGCCGAGTCATCGGTCTTCCTCTGGGTGCCTGCGCTCGCCGTGGGCCTGCTGGGCGGGGTGCTGCTGGCCGAGGCCACCCGGCCGCGGCCGCGCTGGGCGACGTCCAGCCCGCCCCGCCGGCCCCGGCGGAGCGAGCAGATCTCGCTCGGGCTGCTGTGGACCATGCGCGCCGCGGTCGCCGGGGTGCTGCTCACCGCCCTGCTGCAGCTCGACGACCTGACGTCCCCGGTCGTCTCCACGGCGACGGCGGTGCCGCTGGCCGGCTGGCTGCTGGCCGAGGCGGCGCTCCTCCGGGTGCTGCTGCGCCCGCTGCCCGCCGCGGGCGCCGACGTGCCGGTCGACGAGGCGCAGCGCACCTGGACCGCGCACCTGTCGGTCGCCGCGGCCAGCGTGCTGGCTCTGCTCCCGCTGGGGGCGCTGCTGCTCCGCGCCGCGATCGACCTCGGCGACCGGGTGAGCTCCGACGGCGCCGGGCTGCTCCCGGTGGCCCTGGTGGCGGGTGGCTTCTCCGCGATCATCGCGGGGCTGGTGGTGGCCGGCTTCCTGGTGACCTGGTTGCGCCCGGTGCGGCAGACCTCGCACGCCCTGGCCTGACGCCGTCCGGCCCCCGGTGGCCGTGTGTCGTTGCCCACGGGAGCTCAGCGGGCCACGCGTCCGATGCGCGGCGCGTTGTTCACGGACCGTGTCGGCGCGCCTGCGGAGGGCTGAGTCGACATGGTGATTCCCTGCTCTTGCACCGTTCTCTTCCGTCAGGCGTTCGTTATCGTGCCGTGACCGACAAGCCGGGGTGGGGAACACCCGGGCGCACGTTCCTGCCCGGGTGACCGTTCCCGGGCCGGAGCTCGTCGGGCCGCGCGACGACGGACGCCGCCCTCCGGGTGGGGTCCGTCGGCTGTTGCCCTCGTTCCCCTGCCCGGGCCCCGTGACCCGTGGATGTGTTGTGCACCGATCGCTGAAGTCGATTCTCTTCACCTTGGTCCTGTTGGGCCTGGTGGGCGGTTCCGCTGCCTACTTCGCTGCCCAGAAGACGGTGACCCTGACCGTCGACGGCCAGTCGCGGGAGGTGCGCACCTACGCCGGCACGGCCGCTGAGGTGCTGGCCGACGAGGGGCTGCGCCCGGCGTCGCAGGACGTCGTCCTGCCCGACCCGGAGGACGCCATCGGTGACGGCGCCACCATCGTGCTCAACCGCGCCCGGCCGCTGACCCTGACCGTCGACGGGGTGCGCACCGACGTCTACACGACGGCCCTCTCGGTCGACGACGCGCTCGACGAGCTCGGGTACCGCACCGACGAGCTGGTGCTCTCGGCCAGCCGCAGCCAGCGTCTGCCGCTGGACGGCATGGACCTCGCCATCACGACCAACAAGGACGTCACGCTGATCGCGGACGGCCAGCAGCGCGTGGTGACCACCACCGCGGCCACCGCCGGTGACCTGCTGGCCGAGTTGGGCATCGTCCTGTCGGCCACCGACCGCACCTCGATCTACCCGGCGCAGCCCCTGCTGGACGCGATGGTGCTGCAGGTGACCCGGGTCGCCGTCACCGACGTGACCGAGGTGCAGCCGCTGGACTACACGACCGTCGAGACCCCGGACCCGGACGCCTTCCAGGGGGAGCGCACCGTCACCCAGAAGGGTGTCGAGGGCGCGCAGACGATCACCTGGCGGGTCACCGTCACCGACGGGGTGGAGACCGCCCGCGAGCAGCTCGGCGTCGTGGTCAGCACCCCGGCGGTCGACCAGCAGGTGGCGGTCGGCACCAAGGAGAAGCCGGCTGCACCGGCGCCCGTGGTCAGCGCCGACGGACTGAACTGGGCGGCCCTGGCCGCGTGCGAGTCCGGAGGCCGGCCCACCGCGGTGAGCGGCACCGGCAAGTACCGCGGCATGTACCAGTTCTCCACGAGCACCTGGGCCGCCGTCGGGGGCAGCGGTGACCCGGCCGCCGCGTCGGCGGGGGAGCAGACCATGCGGGCGCAGATGCTGTACGCCCGTTCCGGTGCAGGGCAGTGGCCGCACTGCGGCCCCCGTCTCTTCGGCTGAGTCAGACGCTGAGCGACACCCCGGAGCAGGCCGACGCGCTGCTGGGCCCCGCGGCCATCCGCGAGCTGGCCCAGCAGCTGGACCTGCGACCGACCAAGACCCTCGGGCAGAACTTCCTGCACGACGCCAACACGATCCGCAAGATCGTCCGGACGGCCGGCCTGCAGGACGACGACGTCGTCTGCGAGGTCGGCCCGGGCCTGGGGTCGCTCACGCTCGGGCTGCTCCCGGTCTGCGCGCACGTGACCGCCGTGGAGATCGACCCCCGGCTGGCCGACCAGCTGCCGGTGACCGTGGCCCAGCGAGCCCCGGACGTGGCCGGGCGGCTCACCGTGGTGACCGCGGACGCCCTGCGGGTCCGGGAGCTGCCCGGGCCGCCGCCCACGGCGCTGGTGGCCAACCTGCCGTACAACATCGCCGTCCCCGTGCTGCTGCACCTGCTGGAGCTGGTGCCCACGATCCGCACCTCGCTGGTGCTGGTGCAGGCCGAGGTCGCCGACCGGCTCGCCGCCGCACCGGGCACCCCCGCCTACGGGGTGCCCAGCGTCAAGGCCGCCTGGTACGCCGACGTCCGCCGGGCCGGCAACGTCCCGCGGCCGGTCTTCTGGCCGGTCCCCAACGTCGACTCCGGGCTGGTCGCGCTGACCCGCCGCCCGGCCCCGGCCGGCGACCGGGCGGCCACCTTCGCCGTCATCGACGCGGCCTTCGCCACCCGGCGCAAGGGCCTGCGTGCCGCGCTGGCCCGCTGGGCCGGCAGCCCCGCCGCCGCCGAGGTCCGGCTGCGCGCGGCCGGCATCGACCCGACCACGCGGGGAGAGCAGCTGTCGGTCACCGACTTCGCCCGGCTCGCGGCCACCGACCCGGTCGACCCGGAGGGGCGGTAGCGCGTGCCGCGGCCGGCAGGCAGGCTGAGCCGGTGGACGACGGTGGACCGGCGGGCAGGATGACCGGGTGAGCAACGCGACCGCGGGCGGGCCCGGCCGGCTCGCCGGCAACGGCGCCGTCACGGCTCGGGCCCCGGCGAAGGTGAACGTGCACCTCGGGGTCGGGCCGCTGCGGGCCGACGGCTTCCACGAGCTGCAGACCGTCTTCCTCGCCGTGTCGCTGTTCGACACGGTCACCGTGCGCCGCGCCGACGGCCTGTCCCTCGCCGTCCGCGGGGAGGGGGCCGGGGACGGCGCCGGCCCGGCGAGCGTGCCCACCGACCAGCGCAACCTGGTCTGGCAGGCCGCCGAGCTGCTCGCCCGGCACGCCGGGGTGCGCGCCGACGCCCACCTGGAGGTCGACAAGTCGATCCCGGCCGCGGCCGGGCTCGCCGGCGGCAGCGCGGATGCGGCGGCGACGCTGGTCGCGTTGGACGCGTTGTGGGGGACCCGGGCCACCCGTGGCGACCTGGCCACGCTCGCCGCGCAGCTGGGCAGCGACGTGCCCTTCAGCCTGCTCGGCGGGGTGGCGCTGGGCACCGGGCGCGGTGAGCGGCTCTCGCCCGTGCTGGCCCGCCGGCGCTGGGACTGGGTGCTCGGCATCGCCGGGGAGGGGCTGTCGACCCCCACGGTGTACGGCGAGCTGGACGCCCAGCGGGCGGCCGGGGCGCTCCCGGACGGCGAGCGGATGGCCTCCACCGAGCCGGTGCTCGCCGCCCTGCGCAGCGGGCCGGCGTCGGCGCTGGCGGCCGCGCTGAGCAACGACCTCCAGGCGCCCGCGCTGCGGCTGCGCCCCGAGCTCGGCCGGGCGATGCAGGTCGCGACCGACGCGGGGGCACGGGCGGCGCTGGTCAGTGGCTCCGGCCCGACGGTGGCCGCGCTGGCCGAGGACGAGGACGGCGCTGTCCGGCTCGCCGCCGAGCTCGCCGGGTCCGGGGTGTTCCGGGCCGTCCAGGTCGTGCACGGGCCGGTCCACGGAGCCCGCCTGGTGGGCTGACCGAGGACAGGTCGCCTCGTGGCCACGCTGCCCGAAGAGCTCACGGCCGACGTCCAGCAGCTGCTGCCGACGCTGCGCACCGGTCATCCGCACCCGCGGCCGGACGGCGCCGCCACCCGGCAGAGCGTTGTTGCCCAGGGTGCTCATCAGCCCCATCGTGCTCTCCTGCCCGCGGCCGGCCGGGTGACCCTGGGTGCCGGCGTCCGATCGCGGCCCTAGGCTGGCGTGCGGCCGTCGCGGTTCTTCCCGGCGGACCGCGATGGGGGATGGGGTAATCGGCAGCCCGCCGGCCTTTGGAGCCGTGCAGTCTCGGTTCGAGTCCGAGTCCCCCAGCCAGTCAGCGCCGACGCGCGCCGTCGTCCCGTCGCCACCGCGAGGAGCTCGTTCAGTGACCCTGCAGGACACCGCCGCCACGGAGGGCGCCGTCGGCGCCGTCGTCGTCCTCGCCGCCGGGCAGGGCACCCGGATGCGCTCGCGCACCCCCAAGGTGCTGCACCTGCTGGGGGGTCGCTCGCTGCTGGGCCACGTGCTGGCGGCCGCCGCCCCGCTGCGGGCCGCGCAGACCGTCGTCGTCGTCGGGTCCGGTCGGGATGCGGTGGCCGAGCACCTGAGCGAGGTCGCGCCGGGGGCGCTGCCGGTCGTGCAGGAGGAGCAGCTGGGCTCCGGGCACGCCGCGGCCGTCGCGCTCGACGCGCTGGCGGAGGTCACCGGCGCGGTGCTGATCCTCAACGGGGACGCGCCGCTGCTGCGGGAGGAGACCCTGACCGCGCTCGTCCGGGCGCACCAGCAGGCCGGCGACCTGCTCACCGTGCTCACCGCCGAGGTGGCCGACCCCACCGGCCTGGGGCGGATCGTCCGGGACGCCGACGGTGCGGTGCGGGCCATCGTCGAGGAGCGGGACGCCGACGACGCCCAGCGCACGATCCGCGAGGTCAACGCCGGGGTGTACGTCGGGAACGCCACCGCCGTGCGAGAGGCGCTGACCAGGGTCGGGGCCGCCAACGACCAGGGCGAGCAGTACCTGACCGACGTCCTGGGTCTGCTCGTGGCCGACGGCGCGCCGGTCGGCGGGCACCGGGCGGCCGACCCCGAGGACACGCTCGGCTGCAACGACCAGCGGGAGCTGGCCGCCCGGCGCCGCACGATGAACGACCGGGTGCTCGACGACCTGATGCGAGCCGGGGTGGTCGTGGTGGACCCGCTGACCACCTGGGTCGACGTGACCGTCGAGGTGGCGGCGGAGGTCGTCCTGCACCCGGGCACACAGCTGCTCGGTGCGACCACCGTCCGGGCCGGTGCCGTGGTCGGCCCCGACAGCACGCTGGTCGACACCGAGGTGGGGGAGGGCGCGTCGGTCGTCCGGTCGCACGTCCAGCTGGCCGAGATCGGCCCGGCGGCGACCGTCGGCCCGTTCAGCTACCTCCGCCCGGGCACCCGGCTGGGCCGCGGGGCAAAGGTGGGCGCCTACGTCGAGACCAAGAACGTCGAGGTCGGCGAGGGGTCCAAGGTGCCGCACCTGTCCTACGTCGGCGACGCGACCATCGGCGAGCACAGCAACATCGGCGCGGCGACCGTCTTCGTCAACTACGACGGCGTCGACAAGCACCGCACCACGGTGGGTGACCACGTGCGGATCGGCTCGGACACCATGCTCGTGGCGCCGGTCACCGTGGGCGACGGTGCCTACACCGCTGCCGGGTCCGTGATCACCACCGACGTCCCGCCTGGGGCGATGGCCGTCGCCCGGGCCCGCCAGCGCAATGTGGCAGGCTGGGTCGCGCGGCGCCGACCGGGTACGCCCGGCGCAGAGGCTGCAGCAGCGGCTGACGACGCAGCGGCCGCCGCCACCCACACCCGAACCACCGAGTCCGCGGACCGGCCCCCGGCCGCGACGGACGACGACCAGCAGGGGCGAACATGAGCGCGATCAGGCAGACCACCAACAAGAGCCTGATGCTCTTCTCCGGCCGGGCGTACCCCGAGCTGGCGACGGAGATCGCCGGGCACCTCGGCGTCACGCCCACGCCCACCTCGTCCTACGAGTTCGCCAACGGTGAGCTCTTCGTGCGGTTCGAGGAGTCGGTGCGCGGCTGCGACGCCTTCGTCATCCAGAGCCACACCGCACCGATCAACACCTGGCTGATGGAACAGCTGATCATGGTCGACGCGCTCAAGCGCGCCTCCGCCAAGCGGATCACCGTGGTCGCCCCGTTCTTCCCCTACGCCCGGCAGGACAAGAAGCACCGCGGCCGCGAGCCGATCTCCGCACGCCTGGTCGCCGACATGTTCAAGACCGCCGGCGCCGACCGGCTGATGACCGTCGACCTGCACACCGCGCAGATCCAGGGCTTCTTCGACGGCCCGGTCGACCACCTGTTCGCCATGGACCTGCTCATCGACGAGGTCAAGCGGAAGTGGAGCGGCCACGACCTCACCGTCGTCTCGCCCGACTCCGGCCGCGTCCGGGTCTCCGAGCGGTGGAGCGACAAGCTGGGCGGGACCCCGCTGGCGTTCATCCACAAGACCCGCGACGTCACCCGGCCCAACGAGGTCGTGGCCAACCGGGTGGTCGGAGAGGTCGAGGGCCGGGTCTGCATCCTGGTCGACGACATGATCGACACCGGCGGCACGATCTCCAAGGCCGCCGAGACGCTGTTCGAGTCCGGCGCCGCCGACGTGATCATCGCCGCCACCCACGGGGTGCTCTCCGGCCCCGCGGTCGACCGCCTGAAGAACAGCCGGGTCAGTGAGGTGATCATCACCAACACGCTGCCCATCGAGCCCGCCCGCCGGTTCGACAAGCTGACCGTGCTCTCCATCGCCCCGCTGCTCGGCCGGGCGATCAAGGAGGTCTTCGAGGACGGGTCGGTGACGAGCTTGTTCGGTGGGGACAGTTAGTTCGCGACCCTCCGGGCCGCATCGCGGCCAGGAGCCGTTCCCCTGGTGAGTTGAGCCGTTTCCCGCGACGCCGGCAGGGACCCTCCGGGCCCCGTGCCGGCGTCGCGGACGGACCCTCCTGCTGATCCCGGCGGGAGCCTCCGGCCCCGCGCCGGGATCAGCAGACGCCCTCCGGGCGATGGGTCCGGGATCCGCCCGCTGGTTGCGTTCGTCGGTCCTCGCTCGTGGGGTTGGGTGCTCCGCTGGCGGCGTTGGTCGTCACCGTTCACGGCCCTGTGCCGGGGCCTCGGCCGCTCAGGTACGCTCGTGTGGTTGCCCGGCGAGGGAGACGGTCTGCCGTTCTCCGTGATCGACGTGCGTGTGCCCTCCAGGGGTGTGCCGCGCTCGTGCGCTGAGCACACAGACCCGATCCACCTGTTGAGGAGCACACCACCGTGGCTGAATTCCGCCTCGCCGCCGAGCACCGCACCGAGTTCGGCAAGGGCAGCGCCCGCCGGACGCGTCGTGCGGGCCGCGTCCCCGCCGTCCTGTACGGGCACGGCCAGGACGTCGTCCACCTGTCGCTGCCGGCCCGCGAGTTCGCCGCGGCCCTGCGCAACGGCGGCACCAACGTGCTGCTGACCGTCGAGCTGGACGGCAAGGACCAGCTGGCGCTGACCAAGGCCATCCAGCGGGACCCGATCACCCGGGTCCACGAGCACGTCGACCTGCTGCTGGTCCGCCGCGGTGAGAAGACCACCGTCGACGTCCCGGTGATCATCACCGGCGAGCCGGCCCCCGACACGATCAGCAACCACCAGCTGAACAGCGTCCTCGTCGAGGCCGACGCCACCAACCTGCCGGAGTCGATCGAGGTCGACATCACCGGCCGCACCGCGGGCAACGGCGTCACCGCCGGCGACCTGCCACTGCCGGCCGGCGCGACGCTGATCACCGACCCGGAGGCGCTGGTCATCGGCTTCCTGGGTGCGCCGACCGCCGCCGAGCTGGAGGCCGAGCTGGAAGAGGCCGAGGCCGAGGCCGGCATCGAGCGCGACGAGTCCGAGACCGACGGCGACGTCGTGCCGGAGCCGCAGGACCAGGGCAGCGGCGAGTCGATGGAGTCCGCCGAGAAGTCCAGCGACGCCTGAGCACGACTCTCCTCGGAGGACGACGCTGACCGAGAGCACGACCCGCAGGGGCGCCGGCACCGCCGGCGCCCCTGCGGCGTCCCCCGCCGCCACGCCCCCCGTGTCCGAGGGGCCCTTCCTGGTCGTCGGGCTGGGCAACCCCGGCCCCGGGTACGCCGGCAACCGGCACAACGTGGGCGCGATGGTGCTGGCCGAGCTGGCTGCCCGGGCCGGTGTCCGGCTGTCGCCCGGCAAGGGCCCGCGGGCCCGGTCGCAGTCCGGTGAGGGCCGGCTGGCCGGGCGGCGGGTGGTCCTGGCCGTGCCGTCCAGCTACATGAACGAGTCCGGTGGCCCGGTCCGCGGCCTGCTCGACTACCACCACCTGCCGCCCACCGACCTGGTCGTCGTGCACGACGAGCTCGACCTCGACTTCGACGTGGTGCGGCTCAAGCGGGGCGGCGGGGAGGGCGGGCACAACGGCCTGCGTTCCATCTCCCGGTCCACCGGGACCCGGGACTACCTGCGGGTGCGGGTGGGGATCGGCCGGCCGCCCGGTCGGCAGGACCCGGCCGACTACGTCCTCAAGGACTTCTCCGCGACCGAGCGCAAGACGCTCGAGCTGCTCGTCGGCGAGGCCGCCGATGCCACCGAGCTGCTGCTCGAGCGTGGCCTGGAGGCGGCGCAGAACGTCGTCCACCCCCGCAGCTGAGCACCGTCCGGGCGCGCCGTCGCCCGGACGGGTGGCAGCGGGCCCGGTCCCGGCCCCATCGGGTGAAGGGTCGCCGTCTGCGTTGCCTCCGTTCCTCACCGTCTGTGATGGTGGCTGAGCGTCACCAGTGCAGCTGTTCGGCCGGGTCCGACCCGGGACCGTCCAGCTCCTGCGAGTCGCCAGCGCACTGTGCGTGATCACTGCGGAGAACCTGGGGGCCCCATGCTGCTCGAACGTGCGGAACTGCCCGACACCGTCGGTCACGCGCCGTCGGGGGCAGTCCCCTCGACCCCGGCCGCGGGGCAGCTGCCGGCCACCGGTGCCCGCGCCCGGGGCACCGCCCGCTGGGTCCGGCGGCACCGCACCGGCCTGGTCGTCGCCGAGGCGCTCATCGCGGCGTCGGCAGCCGCCGTGGTGCTGCTCGCCCACGACGGGCCGGTGGTGGGCAGCGTCCTGTTCTGGGCCGGACTGAGCCTGGTCGTCGCCTGGCCGGCGCTGCTCGCCGTCACCGGTGCCTACGAGGAACGCTGGTTCGGGGTGGGCAGCGACGAGTTCCGTCGGGTCGGCCGGGCAGGGTTGCTGCTCCTGGCCGGGATGGGCTTCCTCAGCTACGCCGCCCAGCTCGACCTCAGCCGTGCGCTGGTGGTCCTCGCCGTCCCGGCGCTCACCGGCGCGACACTGGTCGAGCGGTACGCCGCCCGGCGCGTGCTGCACCGCCGGCGGATGGCCGGACGCTGCGTCAAGCGCGTCGTGGTCGTCGGGCGCGGGGGAGCGGTCCTGGACCTGGTCGACCGGTTGCACCGCACCCGGCACGCCGGTCTGGACGTCGTCGGCGTCTGCGTGACGCCGGGCGACCGCAGCCGGGTGGAGCGGGTGGCCGGCCTGCCGGTCGCCGGCCTGGACGACGTCGTCGAGCTCGCCGGCCGGCTCGGGGCCGACACGATCGCCGTCACCTCCGCCAGCGAGACGGCGTCGGCGTACCTGCGGGCGCTGTCCTGGCAGCTGGAGGGCACCGGCCTGGAGCTGCTGGTGGCCCCCGGGTTGGTCGAGGTGGCCGGTCCGCGCCTGCACATCCGGCCCTTCGACGGGCTGCCCCTCCTCTCCGTCGAGCAGCCCCGGTTCGAGGGCTGGCGCCGGGTGGTGAAGGGCGCGCTGGACCGGTCGGTCGCCTCCCTCGCCCTGCTCCTCCTCACGCCGGTCCTGCTCGCGCTCGCCCTGGCGGTCCGGCTGTCGGGCCCCGGCCCGGTCCTCTACCGGCAGCAGCGGGTGGGGCTCGGCGGCCGCCACTTCACGATGCTCAAGTTCCGCAGCATGGTGGTCGGGGCCGACCAGCAGGTCGCCGGGCTGTCGGACGGGAACGAGGCCGACGGCCTGCTGTTCAAGATCCGCCAGGACCCGCGGGTGACGCCGGTCGGCCGCTGGATGCGCCGGCTCTCCCTCGACGAGCTGCCCCAGCTGGTCAACGTGCTCACCGGGGAGATGTCCCTGGTGGGGCCGCGCCCGCCGCTGCCCGACGAGGTCGCGCGCTACGACACCTCGGTCAGCCGGCGGCTGCTGGTGAAGCCGGGCCTCACCGGGCTGTGGCAGATCTCCGGGCGCAGCGACCTGCCGTGGGAGGAGGCCGTCCGGCTGGACCTCCGCTACGTGGAGAACTGGTCGCTCGCGATGGACGTGCAGATCCTCTGGAAGACCGCCCGCGCGGTCGTCTCCTCCTCCGGCGCGTACTGAGACCCCGCCCGTCGACGCTGCGGGACGGACGGCCACGGACGACGTCGAGGGTCCTCCCTCCGGGTGATCGCACCACTGCCGAGGGCGACGCCACTCCGCGATGAGGGCAGGGTCGGTGCTGGACGGCCAGCACGGCAGCCCAGCACGCGCAGGTCGGTCGGTCCCCGCGTCCTCGTCCCGAGGTCCGCACCGACTCGGAGGAACGGAGCCACAGGACATGCCACCCAGGAGGTCGGGCGCTCTTCGCATCGCCCTGGTCGGGACGCGTGGCGTGCCTGCCCGGTACGGCGGCTTCGAGACCGCCGTCGAAGAGGTCGGCCGTCGCCTCGCGGAGGCCGGTCACGACGTCGTCGTCTACTGCCGCACCACCACCGGCGGACCCCGGCCGGCCACCCACCTGGGGATGCGGCTGGTGCACCTGCCCGCTCTGCGCCGCCGGTCGCTGGAGACCCTGAGCCACACCGGACTCTCGGTCGCGCACCTGCTCACCCGCCGGGTCGACGCCGCGATCGTGTTCAACGCAGCCAACGCGCCCTGGCTGCCGCTGCTGCGGGCCGCCCGCATCCCGGTCGCCACCCACGTCGACGGGCTGGAGTGGAAGCGCGCCAAGTGGGGCGGGGTGGGCAAGCGGTACTACCGCGTCGTCGAGGCGCTGTCGGTCCGCTGGTCCGACGCGCTGATCGCCGATGCGCAGGGCATCGCCGACTACTACCGCGACGAGTTCGCGGCCCCCACCCAGCAGATCGCCTACGGCGCACCGAAGACCGACGGCGCCGGGTCCGACCGGCTGGCGACCGTCGACCTGACCCCCGGTGGCTACCACCTCGTCGTCGCCCGCTTCGAGCCGGAGAACCACGTCGACGTGATCGTCGACGGGTACCGGCGCAGCGACGCCGAGCTGCCGCTCGTGGTCGTCGGTTCGGCGCCCTACGCCGACGACTACACCCGCCACGTGCACGCGCTCGCCGACGACCGGGTCCGCTTCCTCGGGGGCGTCTGGGACCAGCAGCTCCTCGACCAGCTGTACGTCAACTGCGCGACCTACCTGCACGGGCACTCCGTGGGCGGCACCAACCCCTCGCTGCTGCGCGCCATCGGCGCGGGTGCGGCCACCATCGCCTACGACGTCTCCTTCAACCGGGAGGTCCTGGAGTCCAGCGGCCGCTACTTCCGGACGCCGGAGGACGTCACCACCGCGCTGCACGAGGCGGAAGGCGACCCCGAGAAGCTCCGCCGCCGGGGCAAGCGGGCGCGCCTGCTCGCCGCCCGCTACGACTGGGACCACGTCGCCTCCCGCTACGAGGAGCTGTGCCGTTCCCTCGCCGCCCGGGCGTTCCCGCGGTCCCGCCCGAGCGGCCGCCGGCTGCGGCTCGGCCCGGCCGCCGGGACCCGGACCGAGGAGTGGACGCAGGTCCGGCCGGCGCCGCAGGCGCAGGGTGACGTCGCTCCGCAGCCCCGCCGGGCGCCCGCCCGGCCGGCAACCCGGCCCGCGGCCGGCGGGTCGGCGGCCGTCCCGCCGGCCCGGACGGCGCAGTCGTGACCGCCGTGTCGGGCTCCGTGGCCCGCCCGGAGGGAACGATCGCCGACACGGTGCGCCGGCTGGCCGGCGCGCAGAAGGGTGCCCAGGGCGCCCCCGCCTACTCCCGGTTCGTGAACCGCAAGCTGGGTCGGGTGCTCGCGGCGGTGGCGTTCCACGCCCGGCTCACCCCGAACGCCGTCACCGGCGTCAGCGCCGTCTGCACCTTCACCGGCATCACGGTGCTGGCTCTGGTGCCCCCGTCCTGGGCGATGGGCCTGACGGTCGCGCTGCTGCTGGTCCTCGGGTACGCCTTCGACTCCGCCGACGGCCAGCTGGCCCGGCTGCGTGGCGGCGGCTCCCCGGCCGGGGAGTGGCTGGACCACATGGTGGACGCGCTCAAGATCGCCAGCCTGCACCTCGCGCTGCTGATCGGCTGGTACCGCGCCGACCTGGTCGAGGGCGAGGCGTGGCTGCTGCTGCCGCTGGGGTTCTCCGCGGTGTCGGTCGTGCTCTTCTTCGGCACCCTGCTCAACGAGTCGCTGCGGGCCCAGCACGGTGCGCCGACCCGGGCCGCGCACACCGGCGAGCGCCCCAGCGTGCTCCGGTCGCTGCTGGTGGTGCCGACCGACTACGGGCTCCTCTGCCTGGTGTTCGTCCTGCTCGGCGCCCCGGTGGTCTTCGTGACCGCCTACGGCCTGCTGTTCCTCGCCACGGCCGCCTACCTGGCCCTGGCCTGCGTCAAGTGGTTCGGCGAGATGGGGAGGTTGACCGCGTGAGCAGCACGAGAGACCGACCGTCGATCACGGGGGCCCGGCGGCGGTGGGTGCTGGCGTCGGTCGGGGCCGCGCTCGTGGTCCTGGTCGTCGTCCTCGTCCTGGTCCTGACCGGCGACGGGGACGGCGACGGGCAGGCCTCGGCGGCGCCCGCGGCGACGTCGTCCGCCGGCCCGGGACCCGACGCGTCACCTGGCCAGAGCCCGACCTCGGCGCCGAGCTCGAGCCCGAGCGGGCCGGCGGCCTCCACGCCGGCCGCGGCGCCCACGGAGCCGGCGGGGCCCGGGCCGGTCACCGGCATCCCCGCGATGCTGGCGCCGGTGGCCCTGGACGAGGCGGCGGTGGCCGCGGACGGGGTCACGGTCACCCTCCCGGCCATCGCGGCGATCGACGCGGTCGGCTCCGGCCCGGGCAACGTCAGCGGGCCGGCCCTGGCGATCACGGTCCGGGTCGCGAACGCCACGGCCGAGCCCATCTCGCTGGACGGGCTGCAGGTCAACGTCGCCTACTCCGAGCAGGAGACGGCGGCCTCGCCGGTCAACGACCCGGCGGCTGCCCCGGCCCAGGGCGTCCTGGCCGCGGGTGCCGCGGCGGAGGGGCGCTACGTCTTCACCGTGCCCGCAGGCGAGCGGGACCTGGTCACGGTGACCGTCGGGTACACCGCCGCTGCACCGCTGCTGGTCTTCCAGGGGCCGGTGGGCTGACCACCCGCAGCCGACCGCTGCCGATCCCGTCGAGCCCGCACCCGAACACCGGGGTGCGGGCTCGACCCGCGTCCGGGCCGACCGGGCAGCGGGCACACAGCGTGACATCAACCGATCACCCTGCGTGGCGAGTGTTCACCCATCTGGCGGTCCAGCTGGGCGGAAGCACCCGTTCAGGGGGTGACGACGCCCTGATCATCACGCTTAGCATCCGAATGCCCAGTTGGGCAGCTACTCGGCGTGAGCGGGGACATCGGCACATGAACGTACTGAGGACGACGGGTCGGGCGGCGGTCGCCGGGCTGGTGAGCATGGCGCTCTTCGCCGGGTCGCTGGCTCTCCTGCCGGCCGCAGCGCGGGCCGACTCCGCGCCGGTGGACCCCGCCGACCCCCTCACCCCGGCCACCGTGACCGCCGATGCGCTGCCCACCGTGCAGATCGACGGCGTCGCGTGGTCCCAGGCGGTCGTCGGCGACACCGTCTACGTGGCCGGCAAGTTCAGCTCCGCCCGCCCGGCCGGTGCCGCCGCCGGCACGCAGGAGACGACCCGCAACAACCTCCTCGCCTACGACATCCGCACCGGCAACCTGATCACCTCCTTCGCGCCGGACCTCAACGGCCAGGCGCTGGTGGTCACCGCGTCGCCGGACGGCTCCCGGATCTACGTCGGCGGCGACTTCACGACCGCCGACGGCCAGGCCCGCTACCGGGTCGCCGCGTACAGCACCGCGACCGGTCAGCTGGTGCCGGACTTCCGGCCGATCGCCGGCTACCAGGTCCGGACGATCGCGGTCAGCGGCTCGACCGTCCACCTCGGTGGCGGCTTCTCCTCGATGAACGGTGCCCCGCGCAGCCGGCTCGCCGCGGTCAGCGCGACCGACGGCAGCCTGCTGCCCTGGGCTCCCCAGGCCGGGGCCGGGGTCAACCTCGACGGCAGCACCGCCGTCAACTCCTCCGTCATGGCGATGGTCGTGACCGACGGCGGCTCGAAGGTCGTCGTCGGCGGCCGGTTCGGCACGCTCAACGGCGTGGCGGCCAGCGGCATCGGCGCGGTCGACGCCGTCACCGGGGAGACCCTGCCCTTCGCCGTGAACCAGCAGGTCACCAACCAGGGCGACAAGTCCGCGGTCTACAGCCTGTCCACCGACGGCACCAACGTGTACGCCACCGGCTACGACTTCGGTGGGCCGGGCAACGTCGAGGGCGCCCTGGCGGCGAACGCCGCCACCGGTGAGCTCGTCTGGATGGGCGACTGCCACGGGGACACCTACTCCAGCGTGCCGATCAACGGGGCGGTCTACATCGCCGGGCACCCGCACGTCTGCAGCAACATCGGTGGCTTCCCGGAGTCCGACCCCCGGGTCTCGGAGTACGCCATCGCCTACAGCGCAGCGCCCAGCGCGACCACGGTCGGCTCGGCGACCATCCGCAACAAGCGGTTCGTCGGCGAGGCTGCGCCGACCGTGCTCGACTGGTACCCGACGTTCCTGTCCGGCACCGTCACCGGGCAGGGCCAGGCCGGCTGGTCGGTCACCGGGAACAGCCAGTACGTCGCCTACGCCGGTGAGTTCCCCGGCGTGAACAACAAGGCGCAGGCCGGGCTCGTCCGGTTCGCCGTGCCCAGCCTGGCGCCGAACGCGGTCGGGCCGGTGGACAGCCCCGCGCTGACCCCGGACGTCACCTCGTTCTCCACCGGCTCCGCCCGGGTCGGCTGGTCGACCACCACCGACCGGGACAACGGCACGCTCACCTACTCGGTGTACCGCGACGGGGGCACCGTCCCGGTGTTCCAGACCGCCACGCGGTCGGCCCACCGGCAGACCGCCAGCCGGATCGGCTTCCTGGACACCGGGCTCACGCCCGGGGCGCAGCACAGCTACCAGGTGGTCGTCTCCGACCCCTTCGGCAACACCGTGACCAGTGGCTCGACCGCGGTCACCGTGGCCGACACCGGGCCCTCGGCGGGTGGTGCGTACGCCGCGACGGTGCGCGCCGACGGCGCCGTCCACCAGTGGCGGCTGGGGGAGACCAGCGGCACCACCGCGTACGACTTCGGGACCTCGGGTCTGGACCTCACCGCCTCCAGCGGGGTCACCGGCGGACGTGAGGGCGCCCTGACCGGTGACGAGGACACGGCCGCGCAGTTCAACGGCACCTACCGCGGGCTGGCCTCCACCCAGACCGCCGTCGCCGGGCCGCAGACCTTCTCCATCGAGACGTTCGTGAAGACGACCTCGACCAAGGGCGGGAAGCTGATCGGCTTCGGGTCCTCCCGGACCAGCACGACCAGCAGCAGCTACGACCGCCACCTGTACCTCGACAGCTCGGGGTACCTGTACTTCGGGGTGTACCCGGGCCAGGAGCGGGTCCTCAAGACCCCCGGCCGGGTCAACGACGGCCAGTGGCACCAGGTCGTGGCGACCCTCTCGGCGGAGGGGATGGCCCTCTACGTCGACGGCGAGCTGGTGGCCGAGCGCGCCGACACCACCGCCGCGCAGGCCTACAACGGCTACTGGCGGCTCGGTGGCGACAAGACCTGGGGCGGGAACGGCACGTGGTTCGGCGGCCAGCTCGACGAGGTGGCCATCTACCCGACCGCCCTGACGGCTGCCCAGGTCGCCGGTCACCACACCGCGGCCACCACCGGCGAGGCGGCCAACGTCCCGCCGACGGCGTCCGCCACGGTGACCGCGGCCGATCTGGCCGTGCAGTTCGACGCCGGCAACTCCACGGACCCCGACGGCACGGTCGTCTCCTCCGCGTGGGACTTCGGTGACGGGACGACCGGCACCGGGACGACGGTGTCGCACACCTACGCGGCGGCCGGCACCTACGCGGTGACGCTGACGGTGACCGACGACGACGGCGCGACCGGCACCGTCACCCGCGAGGTCACGGTCCTCGCGCCGCCGGCCGACGTTCCGCCGACGGCGGCCTTCACGGTCGCGACCGACGCGCTGTCCGCGACCTTCGACGGCTCCGGGTCCGTGGACCCCGACGGCACGGTCGTCTCCTCCGCGTGGGACTTCGGTGACGGGACGACCGGCACCGGGACGACGGTGTCGCACACCTACGCGGCGGCCGGCACCTACGCGGTGACGCTGACGGTGACCGACGACGACGGTGTCACCGGCACCGTCACCCAGCAGGTCACCGTGACCACGGCGCCGGCTGCCATCGCGACCGATGCGTTCGGTCGGGAGGTCTCCGGTGGGTGGGGTGCGGCTGACCTGGGTGGTGTGTGGGCGATCGCCGGTGGGGTGTCCAACGCTGCGGTGAGCGGTGGGGTGGGCACGTTGACGGTGGCTCCGGCGCGGAGTGCGGGGGCGACCCTGCCGGTGTCGGTGCAGGACGTGTCGGCGCAGCTGGACGTGGCGTTGCAGGTTGCGCCGTCCGGTGGTGGGTCGTTCGTGAACCTGGGGGTGCGTCGGGTCGGGAGCAGTGACTACCGGGCGAAGGTGTGGTTCTCCTCTCGGGGTGTGGTGCAGCTGTCGGTGGTGCGGGTGGTCTCGGGTGCGGAGACGGCGCTGCGGACGGTGACGTTGCCGGGTACGTACACCGCTGGTGACGTGCTGCGGGTCCGGGTGGAGGCGGTGGGCTCGGGGACGACGACGGTGCAGGCCAAGGCCTGGGCGGTGAGCGGGACCGAGCCGGTGGACTGGCTGGTGAGCGCGACCGATGACAGTGCGGGGCTGCAGGGGGCCGGGGCGCTGTACGTGATGGGGTACACCTCCGGTTCGGCCACCGGCCCGCAGGTCCTCTCCCTCGACGGGCTGCACGTCGGGGCGCCGGGCACCACGCCGGCGCCCGCACCGGTGGACGTGGCGCCGACGGCGTCCTTCACGGCGACCCCGGCCGACCTGGCCGTGCAGTTCGACGGGACCGGCTCGGCCGACACCGACGGTGTGCTGACCGGCCACGCCTGGGACTTCGGTGACGGCACGACCGCGACCGGGACGACGGTGTCGCACACCTACGCGGCGGCCGGCACCTACGCGGTGACGCTGACGGTGACCGACGACGACGGTGTGACCGGCACCGTGACCCGCGAGGTGACCGTGGCGGCGCCGATCGAGCCCACGGACCCGACCGAGCCGACGGACCCGACCGAGCCGACGGACCCGACCGAGCCGACGGACCCGACCGAGCCGACGGACCCGACGGACCCGACGGACCCGACGGACCCGACGGACCCGACGGAGCCGACGGACCCGACCGAGCCGACGGTGGAGCAGCTCGCGACCGATGCGTTCGGTCGGGAGGTCTCCGGTGGGTGGGGTGCGGCTGACCTGGGTGGTGTGTGGGCGATCGCCGGTGGGGTGTCCAACGCTGCGGTGAGCGGTGGGGTGGGCACGTTGACGGTGGCTCCGGCGCGGAGTGCGGGGGCGACCCTGCCGGTGTCGGTGCAGGACGTGTCGGCGCAGCTGGACGTGGCGTTGCAGGCTGCGCCGTCCGGTGGTGGGTCGTTCGTGAACCTGGGGGTGCGTCGGGTCGGGAGCAGTGACTACCGGGCGAAGGTGTGGTTCTCCTCTCGGGGTGTGGTGCAGCTGTCGGTGGTGCGGGTGGTCTCGGGTGCGGAGACGGCGCTGCGGACGGTGACGTTGCCGGGTACGTACACCGCTGGTGACGTGCTGCGGGTCCGGGTCGAGGCGGTGGGCTCGGGGACGACGACGGTGCAGGCCAAGGTCTGGGCGGTGAGCGGGACCGAGCCGGTGGACTGGCTGGTGAGCGCGACCGATGACAGTGCGGGGCTGCAGGGGGCCGGGGCGCTGTACGTGATGGGGTACACCTCCGGTTCGGCCACCGGCCCGCAGGTCCTCTCCCTCGACGGCCTGAGCGTGACCGCCGCCGGCTCGGTCCCCGCCGCGGGCTGACCCGGGGGAGGGTGCACCGGGCCTCCGGTGCACCCTCCGGCCCCGGCCGGGTCACCAGCACGAGGGATGTGGTGCAGCGCCCGGCTGCGGTGGGATGGGTGGTCACCTCGACAGCCGGCCACCAGCGGTGGCGGACGCCGGGATCAACGACCGGGAGAGCTGCATGTCCGCTTCAACCAGCCCGAGGGCCACGGCCACCGGGCACCTCTCTGCAGGCAGCAGCTCCGCAGGCAACAGCTCCGTGGGCCGGGCGGTGCCGACCCTGGCCGCTGAGGTCGCCCGTGTGGTGGCCGCCGGGAACTGCTCCGGGTGCGGCGCCTGTGTCCAGCTCGACCGAGGGCTCGAGATGCAGCTCGACCCGGCCGGCCGCAGCCGCCCGGTCCCGGTCCAGCTCTCCACCCGCCGCCCGCCTGCCGGTGACGTCGTGGCGGCGTTCGACCGCTCCTGCCCTGGCCGACGGGTCGACGCGCAGGCGCCGGAGGGCTCGGTCCGGCACGACCTGCTGGGCCCGGTCGTCGCGGCGTGGGAGGCCTGGGCGACCGATCCGGACGTGCGGCACGCCGGCAGCAGCGGCGGTGTCCTGACCGCGCTGACCGCGTGGCTCGCGTCCACCGGGCAGGTCGACCAGGTCGTGGGCGCCCAGGCCGACCCCACCGACGCCACCCGGACCGTGGCGGTCGCCGTGACCGACCGTGCCGGTGCGCTCGTCGCCGCCGGTTCGCGCTACGCCCCGGTCGCGAACGCCGCACACCCGGCCGCGCTGGACCCGCGCGGGGCCGTGGTCGGCAAGCCCTGTGAGGTGTCCGCCCTGCGGGCGCTGGCCGGTGACACCGACGCACCTCTGCTGATGTCCTTCTTCTGCGCGGGGGTCCCTGCCCAGACGGCGACGACGGACCTGGTGCGGAGCCTCGGCGTGGGCGACGGCGAACGGGTGACCGACCTGAGGTACCGGGGGCGTGGGTGGCCGGGGGAGTTCACCGCGGTGACCGAGCAGCAGACCGTCCGGACCTCCTACGACGAGTCCTGGGGCCGGCACCTCGGTCCGACCACGCAGTGGCGGTGCAAGCTGTGCCCCGACGGCACCGGGGAGAGCGCCGACCTGGTCGCCGGCGACTTCTGGCACGCCGACGACCGCGGGTACCCGGTCTTCGCCGACGACGCCGGGCGCAGCGTGCTCATCGCCCGCACCCGCCGGGGGCGTGAGCTGGTCGAGCGGGCCGTGGCCGCCGGCGTGCTGACCGTCGGCCCGGTGGACCTGGACGCCGTGGTCGCCGTCCAGCCGCTGCAGGCCGACCGGCGCCGGACCCTCGCCGGCCGGCTGGTGGGCAACGCGCTGGCCGGCCGCCCCGTCCCGCGGTACCGGGGCTTCGGCCTCCTCGGGCGGGCGTGGCGGTCTCCCCGGGACACCCTCCGGGCCGCCCGCGGCACCCGGGCCCGGGTGCGACGGGAGTCGTCACGTGCACGCAGCTGAGACGACGACGCCGGCTGCGGGGCCGATCGGCATCGTGGTGGTGAACTACGGCTCGCACGCGCTGCTGGCCGAGAACCTGGACAGCGCGCCGGAGCTGGGACCCGACGTGCGGGTGGTCGTCGTCGACAACCACACCACGGCGGCCGAGCGCCGGTCCCTGGTCGAGCTGGGCCGGGTCCGTGGCTGGGACGTGGTCGGGCTGCCGGACAACCGCGGCTTCGGTGCGGCGACCAACGTGGGGGTGGCGCGCGCCCGTGCCCTGGGGTGCGTCACCTTCCTCTGCCTCAACCCCGACGCCCGCGCCACCCCGGCCGTGGTCGCCGAGCTGCGGGCGCACAGCCTGCGCGAACCGCTGACCGTGCTCAGTCCGCTGATCACCTCCTCGGCCGGCGAGCTGGTGTTCAGCGGGTCGACGCTGTCGCTGCGCGACGGGCGCATCCGCGGAGCCCGCTCGCCGCGCCCGCCCCTGCCGGACGGCGAACCGTGGTTGACCGGGGCCTGCCTGGTGGTCCACGCCCAGCTGTGGGACCGGCTGGGCGGCTTCGACGAGACCTACTTCCTCTACTGGGAGGACGTCGACCTCAGCCACCGGGCCCTCGCCGCCGGTGGCCGCCTGGAGGTCCGCTCGGACCTGCGGGTGGTCCACGACGAGGGCGGCACGCACGGTGCCACCCGGACCCGGGGGAAGTCGGCCCTGTACTACCGCTACAACTGCCGGAACCGGCTGGCCTTCGCCGCGCGGAACCTGTCCCGCCCCGACCTGCTGCGGTGGCTCGCCGCCACGCCGCGGGTCAGCTGGGAGGTCCTGCTGCGGGGTGGCCGCCGGCAACTGGTCGAGTCCCCGCGGCCGATGTGGGCCGCGCTGCGCGGCTCGGTCGAGGGGGCGGTGCTGGCGCTGGCCGCCCTCGTCCGGCCGGTCCGCCGCCGGCCGGCCGGCGGGCACCGAGGTCCCCGTCGGGTGCTGCTGGTCCACCCCGGGTCGGAGCTCTACGGCTCCGACCGGGTGTTCCTGGAGTCGGTCGCGGCGCTCGTCGCGACCGACCAGGTGGTCGTCGCGCTGCCCGGCCCCGGCCCGCTGGCCGACGCGCTGCGCGAGCTCGGCGCGGAGGTCGTGACCTGCCGCATGCCCGTGGTCCGCAAGAGCGCCCTGCGCCCGGTCGGCGCGCTCGCGCTGCTCGGCGACGCGGCCGCGGGCCTGCTCCCGTCGGTGCGGCTGCTGCGCACCGCGGGCCGGGACGGCGTCTACGTCAGCACCCTGACCATCCCGCTGTGGGTGCTGCTGGCCCGGCTGCTGGGCCGGCGGGTGGTGTGCCACGTGCACGAGGCCGAACGCGGCGCCCCGGCGCCGGTCCGCCGGCTGCTCACCCTGCCGGTCACCTGGGCCTCCGCGGTCGTGGTCAACAGCCGGTTCAGCCTGGGGGTGCTCGCCGAGTCGGCGCCGCGGGTGGCGGGCCGGGCCACCGTCGTGCACAACGGCATCCCGTCCCCGGCGACCGTGCCGCCGCCCCGGGCCGAGCTGACCGGAGGCGTCCGGCTGCTCTACGTCGGCCGGCTGTCGGCGCGGAAGGGACCGCAGGTGGCGGTCGCCGCGCTGGAGGAGCTCCGCGCCCGCGGGGTGCCGGCCCGCCTGGACCTGCTGGGCGGGGTGTTCCCGGGCTACGAGTGGTTCGAGGCCGAGCTGCGGGAGGCGGTGTCCGCCGCGGGGCTGGACGGGCAGGTCGCCTTCCGGGGCTTCGAGGCCGACGTCTGGCCGGTCCTGGCCGCCGCCGACGTCGTCCTGGTCCCGTCGGTGGTGGACGAGCCGTTCGGCAACACCGCGGTCGAGGCGGTCCTGGCCGCACGGCCGCTCGTCGTCAGCGACAGCAGCGGGCTCCGGGAGGCCGCTGCCGGGTACGCCTCGGCTCGTGCGGTGCCCCCGGGCCGGCCGGCCGCCTGGGCCGAAGCGGTCGCGGAGCTGGTGGCCGACTGGCCGACGGTGGGCCGGCTGGCGGTCGAGGACGCGCAGCTCGCCCGGGCCCGGCACGCCCCGGAGACCTACCGGGCGGAGATCGCCCGCCTGCTGCACCACACCTGGGACGCCCGGTGACGGCCGGGCGGACACCGTCGTCGGTCACCGTCGCCGTGCTGACGTTCCGGCGACCGGAGACCCTCGCCGCGCTGCTGCCCGAGCTGGTGGAGCAGGCGGCCGAGGTCGCCGGGGGCGGTGGCGCCCGCGTGCTGGTGGTGGACAACGACCCGGCCGGCAGCGGGCGCAGGATCGTCGAGGACGCCGTCTGGACGGGCTCGCCAGGCGTCGGGGTCGACTACGTCCACGAGCCGACGCCGGGGATCGCCGCAGGCCGGAACCGGGCACTGGCGGAGTCCGACGGCAGCGAGTTCCTGGTCTTCATCGACGACGACGAGCTGCCGCACCCCGGCTGGCTCCGCCACCTGCTGGCCACCCAGCGCGACTCCGGGGCCGCGGCGGTCGCCGGCACGGTCACCTCCCGCTTCCCGGCCCCGCTGCCGACCTGGATCGCGGCGGGTGGCTTCTTCGACCGTCGCCGGCTACCCACCGGCACCCCGCTCGACGTCGCGGCCACCAACAACCTGTTGCTGCACCTGCCCCGGGTCCGCGCGGCCGGCCTGCGGTTCGACCCCGCGTTCGGGCTCAGCGGTGGAGAGGACACCCTGTTCACCCGGCAGCTCGCGGCTGCCGGCGGCGCGCTGGTGTGGTGCGCGGAGGCCGTCGTCACCGACGTCGTCCCGGTGGAGCGGGCCCGCCCGGAGTGGGTGCTGCGGCGGGCCTTCAGCTCGGGCAACTCGGTCACCCGGGTCGCCCTGGTGCTGGCCCGCGGCCGGCGCGGCCGGCTCGTCGCCCGCGCGCAGGGCTGGACCGCCGGTGGTGTGCGGGTGCTCGGCGGAGCAGCCCGCTGGGCGCTCGGTGTGGTCACCGCCGACGTCCGGCACCGGGCCCGCGGCGCCCGCAGCGCCGCCCGTGGCGCCGGCATGCTGGCCGGGACCGTCGGGCACGCGTACCAGGAGTACGGCACGCCGGTCCGCGGCCGGGCCGGTCAGCTGCGGGCCGGTCAGCTGCGGGCCAGGGCCACCGCTCGCCGGTAGGCGGCCAGGTGCGCCCGGCCGGCGGCGTCCCAGTCGCGCGCGGACAGGTCGGGCGGGGGGACGTCGCCGCGGGCGCGGACACCGTGCAGTGCGCCGACCAGGTCCGCGGACTCCAGCTCGCCGTCGTAGGTCCACACCCAGCCCGGGCCGACCTCGTCGGCCAGGGCCCGGGTGACGTCGTTGGCCGGGACCAGCACCGGACGGGACAGCGACAGCGCCGTCAGCGCGCCGCCGGAGTTGTGCATCTCCCGGTAGGGGAGCACGACCAGCTCGGCGGCGGTCACCTCGACCACCAGGTCCGCGTCGTCGAGGAACTCCAGCCGCAGGTGCACGCGGGGGTCGGTGCCCGCGGTGCGGCGGAGGGTGTCGGCCAGCTCGTCGCTGGAGGGCCGGCCGGCGACGTGCAGCGACAGACCGCCCTCGATGCGGTCGTCGGGGGTCGCGGCGACCACCTCGGTGAGTCGTTCGACGCCCTTGTACCGCCGGACCAGCCCGAAGAAGGTGACCCGCCCGGGGACCACCTCGGCCGCGGGGAAGCGGGCGAACCAGTCGCGGTAGTGGCCGTGCACGATCAGCTCCGCGGGCCGGCCGGCGGCGACCTCGGTGCTCTCGTTGAGCCGGATCCGCAGCGTGGTCAGCCGCTCGGCCAGCCGCAGCAGGGCCACCTCGCACCGGGAGATGCCCTGCGGCAGCTCCAGGTTGTGCACGGTGCGCACCAGCGGCGTGCGGGTCAGCCGCAGCCGGGCCAGCAGGAGCAGGAACAGCACCTGACGGACCAGCGCCTTCAGCGGACTCTGCCCGGCCACCAGGATCTCGGGCCAGTGCACGTGGAAGACGTCGCAGCGGCGCAGCAGTGCCCGGCGCCAGCTGAACGTCCGCAGCTCGACGCCCTCGAGCGCGGCCAGGCTGCGGCCCAGCATGACGATGTAGGGGTTCGTCGTGGGCCGTGGCGTCGGGAAGGACTGCTGGACGACGAACCCAGGAGAGGACGGATCCGGCACGGTGCTCCCAGCCTCGGGAGGCCGACGGTCGCCGGCCCGACTCGAGGAGGGTAGGAGCCCGGGGGACCGGCGGGCGACCGGCGCTGACCCGGTCGGGGGAGAACGCCCTCCGGCCTCCCCCGGACGGGGGGTCAGCGGGCCGGACCGGGGCGAGAGCGTGGCTAGCCTCGCCGCAGACCTGGGCCACGAGGCCCGGGGTCCTGACCGGACGACGTCGGCCGAGCGCGGCCGTCGGTCGTCCTCCGGCGGAGGTCACCTCACCATGCGAGCTCTCGTCCTGTGGGCCGACCAGCACTCGCCCAACCTGGGTGTGCGGGCTCTGGCCGAGGGCACCGCCGCGCTGCTCGGGCGGGTGTGGCCGGGGGTGGAGGTCGTGACCCAGAACTACGGCTCCGCCGTCGCCCCCGTCCGGCTCGGGGACCCGCGTGCCCTGGCCGTGGAGCGGGTGACCCGCCGCGCGGGTCTGCGGGAGTGGGTCCGTGACTTCGACGTCGTGGTCGACACGCGCTCCGGTGACAGCTTCTCCGACATCTACGGTCTCCAGCGGCTGTTCGCGATGTCGTGGGCGGCGGAGCACGTGCACTCCACCGGCGTCCCGCTCGTCCTGGGCCCGCAGACCATCGGGCCCTTCGACGGACGCCGGGCCCGGGCGTTGGCCCGCCGCAGCCTGGGTGTCGCGACGACGACCATGGCCCGCGACCACCTCAGCGCCGACCACGCCGCCGAGCTGGGCCGCCCGGTCGACGTGCTGACCACCGACGTCGTCTTCGCCCTCGACCTGCCGGCGCGGGTGTCCACCCACGACGTGCTGCTCAACGTCTCCGGGCTGCTGTGGCGCTCCGGTGAGCACGTCGACTCCGACCGCTACCGCCAGACGGTGGGCCGGCTGCACGAGGAACTGGTCCGGCGCGGACGGCGGGTGGCCCTGCTGGCGCACGTGCTGGACTCGGCGTCCGCCGACAACGACGTGCGCGCCGCCCGCGAGTTCGCAGCCGAGCGGGAGGACGCACCGGAGGTGCTGGTCCCGACGTCGCTGGCGGAGGTGCGGCGGATGGTGGCCGGGGCCGAGCTGGTCATCGGCAGCCGGATGCACGCCTGCCTGAACGCGCTGTCGGTCGGCACGCCTGCGGTGCCGCTGGCCTACTCGCGGAAGTTCGAGCCGCTGCTGGCCGGGGTCGGCTGGCCGCACCTGATCGACCTGCGGACCGAGCCGGACCCGGTGGACGCCACCCTGCGGATCGTCGAGCGCACCGACCTGGCCGCCACCGCCCGCGGCGTGCGGGACCGGGCGCAGGAGCTGCTGGTCCCGGCAGAGACGGCTCTGCGGCGGCTCGGATGACCTCTGCGGGCACACCGCCCGGCCCGGAGCCTGCATCCCTCGGCGGGACCGGGCAGCTGGACGCCACCGCCGGGTCGGTCCCGGGGCCGCCCGCCGGTCAGCTCGGGGACCGGGCCGCACGCGGCGCCGTCGTGACCCTGGCCGGTCAGGGCGTGCGGATCGGCGTCCAGGTCCTGTCCGTCGTGCTGCTGTCGCGACTGCTGTCGCCCGCCGACTACGGCCTGCTGGCGATGACGACCGTGGTGATCGGCATCGCCGACATCTTCCGCGACCTCGGCCTGTCCACCGCTGCCGTCCAGGCCCGCGTCCTCACCCGAGGCCAGCGGTCCAACCTCTTCTGGATCAACAGTGCGATCGGGCTGGGGCTGGCCCTGCTGGTCTTCGCCGGGGCGCCGCTGCTGGCCGCCGTCTACGGGCGACCGGAGCTGACCGCGCTGACCCAGGTGCTGTGCTGGACGTTCGTGCTCAACGGGATCGCGACCCAGTACCGCGCCGACCTCACCCGTCGGCTGCTGTTCGGCCGGCTGGTCCTGGCCGACACGGTCTCCCCGATCTGCGGGCTGGCCGCGGCGCTGGCGGCGGCGCTGGCCGGGGCCGGCTTCTGGGCCCTCGTGGTGCAGCAGCTCGTCCAGTACGCGGTGATGATGACGATGGTGCTGGCCGCCGGCCGGTGGCTCCCCGGTCGTCCCGACCGGCGGGAGCCGATGTCGGGCCTGCTCCGGTTCGGCTGGCACCTGGTCAGCACCCAGCTCATCGGCTACGCGGGCAACAACATCGACACCCTGGTGGTCGGTCTGCGGTTCGGGGCGGTGCCCCTGGGGCTGTACAACCGTGCCTTCCAGCTGCTGATGACGCCGCTGAACCAGTTGCGCGGCCCGGCCACCCAGGTCGCCCTCCCGGTGCTGTCCCGGCTGCAGTCCGACCAGCGCGCCTGGTCCGCCCTCCTGCTCCGCGGCCAGCTCGCCCTGGGACACAGCCTGGTCGTCGGCCTGGCGCTGGTCATCGGCACGGCCACGCCGCTGACCGAGGTGTTCCTCGGCGAGCAGTGGTCGTCGGTGTCGCCGCTGCTGCGGCTGCTGGCGGTCGCCGGGGTGTTCCAGACGCTGGCCCTGGTCAGCTACTGGGTCTACCTCTCCCGGGGCCTGACCCGGCACCTGCTGCACTGGTCGTTCGTCCAGGTGGCGGTGAAGCTGGTCTGCATCGGCATCGGCAGCACCGGCGGGGTCGTCGGCGTGGCGATCGGCTACGCCGCCGCCCCGGCCGTCCTGTGGCCGCTGTCGTTCTGGTGGCTGTCCCGCCGGGCCACCATCCCGGTCGCCGACCTGCTGCGCGGAGCCGGCCGGGTGCTGGCCGTCTCTGCCACCGTGGCGGCCGCCGGCTGGGCGGCGTCGACGGCCACCGTGGCCGCCGGCCCGGTCCTCTCCCTCCTGGCGGGGGTGGCCGGCGGACTGGTCGGCTACGCCGCCGTGGTGGTGCCGGTGCCGTCGCTGCGCCGGGACGCGCTCTCGGTGCTCACCGTGGTCCGCCGCGCGATCGCCCGGCAGGGGGCTCCGCGCGGGACCGGCCAGCCGGAGCCGGGCGCGGCCGAGGAGCCGGGCGACGTGCCGGTCGGCACCGCGCGGTGAGCGGTCTGCTGAGCGCCCCGGACGACGGCCTGCTCGCGGCGGCTGCCCTGGCCCTGGCGCTGCTGGCCCTCCTGGTCGCGCGGACCTCGCCGCTGCTGGCGCTCGCCGGGTGGTTGGCGGTCCTGGGCCTGGTGCCGGTGTGGGCCGGCGTCTCGGTCGGGGTGTTCCTGCAGCCGCAGGTGGCCGTCGGGCTGCTCGTGCTGGCCGCGCTGCTGCCGTTCCGCCGCTCGCTGCCGATCGCGCTGACCGCCGCGGACGCCGTGCTCCTGGCGTTCGTCACGTCCGCCCTCGTGCCGGTGTTCCTCGGCGGGGCCACCCTCACCAGCGTCTTCGACCTGCTCGTGCAGTGGACCGGGGCCTTCCTCGTCGGCCGCCTGGTGCTGCACCGGGTGTCCGCCGACCGGGTGCACGCCGCCGTCGCCGTCACCTTCTCGGTCGTCGCGGTGCTCGCCCTGGTCGAGGGCGCCACCGGCTGGAACCCCTTCTTGTCGGTGCCCGGCTCCGGCGCCCTGCACTCGACCTGGGCGACCGTCCAGTTCCGCGGGGGCCTGCCGCGGGCCGAGGGTGCGTTCGGGCACTCCATCGCCCTCGGCGGGAGCCTGGCGCTGGCGATCCCGCTGACCCTGGCTGCGCCCTTCCGCGCCGGCGTGCGGCTGCTGCTGGTGCTGCTGATGGCCGTGGCCTGCGTCCTCACGTTCAGCCGGATCGGCCTGGGGACGGCGGTGCTCGGGGTGCTGCTGACGGTGCTGGCCGGCCGCACCGGCCTGACCCGCCGGCTCCGGTTGGCCCTGGCCGCCGGGCTGGCCGCGGTCGCCGTCGCCGCGTTGCCGCTGGTGGCCGGCGTCTTCGGCGCCGCGGGGGACGAGGCCGCCGGGAGCGCCGCCTACCGGGGTGACCTGCTCGGCCTCGTCGGCCGGATGGAGCTGCTCGGCCTGTCCGACAGCTTCTACCGGTCGCCGACCGGAGAGGTCTCGTTCGGGTCGTTCCGGTCCATCGACAGCGCCTTCGTCCTGATCGGCCTCACCTACGGGCTGATCCCGCTGGGCTGCCTGCTGGCCGGGCTGACCATGGCGGTCGTCGCGGTGCTGCGCCGGCGCGCCGCCCCGCCGACGCTGGCCCTGGTCGCGCAGCTGCCGGCCTTCGCCACCGTCGCGCTCATCACCCAGTACGCGACCTGGGCCTGGTTCGTCGCCGGCCTCGCGGTGGCCGCCCAGGCGGCGGCCCGCGACGGACGGCCGCAGGACACGGTCCCGGCGGCCCGGAGAGCCAGCGTCAGGTCACTCTTCGTGATGACGCACCGCGCAGACCAGGCAGAACCGCCGCTACCGTCGCTCGCAGTGAGTGACCGGCACGTCGAACGAGGGAGGCCCTGATGGGCTTGCGCAGCCATCTGGAACTCCTCCGTCGGCACGTCGCCGCGCTGGTGGTGAGCCTCGTCGTCTTCCCGTCGCTGGCGCTGGGCCTGAGCCTGCTGGCCACCCCCACCTACACCTCCACGGCCGAGCTGTTCGTCTCCCTGGAGAACAGCACGACGGCCAGCGACCTCGCGCAGGGCGCCAACTACACGCAGGACCAGATGGCCTCCTACGCCACGCTGGTCACCACCCCGGCGGTCCTGCAGCCGGTCGTCGACGAGCTGGGCCTGACGGAGTCGGCCCGCGCGCTGGGCCGGCGGGTGACGGCCACCGCGCCGAACGACACCGTCGTGCTGCAGATCAGCGCCACCGACCCGGCCCCGGCCGCGGCGGCCCGGATCGCCCAGGCCGTGAGCGAGCAGCTGGTCGAGGTCATGGCCGACGTCGCCCCGACCGACTCCGACGGGCGGGCCACCGTGCGGGTGACCCAGGTGACCCCGGCGGCGGTGCCGCTGTACCCCTCCTCGCCGAACACGCTGCGCAACGTCGCCGTCGGCGTGCTGCTGGGCCTCGCGGTCGGCGTCCTCTACGCGGTCGCCCGCGAGAACCTGGACACCCGGGTGCGGGACGTCGGCCGGCTGGAGTCGCTCACCGATGCGCCCCTGCTGGGCTCGATCGCCGCTGCCCCGGCGAGCCGGTCCGGCCTCGTCCCCGTCGCCGACGAACCGCGGGGCACCCACGCGGAGATGTTC
The DNA here is from genome assembly GCF_026967985.1 of Modestobacter sp. VKM Ac-2984. Lineage (GTDB taxonomy): Bacteria > Actinomycetota > Actinomycetes > Mycobacteriales > Geodermatophilaceae > Modestobacter. The sequence continues at coordinate 151,167 of NZ_JAPVBJ010000008.1, forward strand.
CGGCAGCTGGCCACCAACGTGGAGTTCCTGCGGGTCGGCGGGGGGTCGACGACCCTGCTGGTCACCTCCGCCCTGCCGGGCGAGGGCAAGTCGACCGTGGCGGTGAACCTGGCCCTCGCGCTGGCCGAGGTCGGCCACCGCGTGGTGCTGGTCGACGCCGACCTGCGCCGGCCCACGGTCGCCGACCGGCTCGGCCTGGAGGGTGCGGCCGGCCTCTCCACGGTGCTGCTGGGCCGGGCCGGCCTGGCCGACGTCCAGCAGGAGTGGGGGGCGCACGGGATGCACGTGCTGACCTCCGGCGCCGTCCCGCCCAACCCGGTGCAGCTGCTGTCGTCCGCCCGGATGGCCGAGCTGCTGGCCGAGCTCGGGGCCCACCACGACGTCGTCGTCATCGACGCGGCGCCGGTGCTGCCGGTGACCGACGCCCTGGTCCTGTCCCGCGCCGTCTCGGGCGTGGTGGTCGTCGCCGACAGCAGCAGCGTGCGCCGGGCGCAGCTCGCCGAGACGCTGGAGTCGCTGGTCCGGGTCGATGCCCGGCTGTTCGGCGTCGTGCTCAACAAGCTCCCGGCGCGGAGCCAGCTGGCCAGCCACGGGTACGGCTACGGCGCGCTGCCGGAGCCGTCGCGGTGGCGCAGGTCGGTGGACCGCATCCGCCGCCGCCGCCGCCGTCCGGCCGCGCCGCGCACCCCCGCGGTCCAGCGGCCGTCCGTGCCGGCCGGCCGTGCAGCCGAGGCGCCCGGTGCGGCGACCGAGACCGTCCGGCCTGGTGGGGCCGCGCGGCTCCTCGACCGGCCGCGCACGTGACCGGGCCCCTGCTCGGCAGAGCGGCCCGGCCGTGACCCGGCTCCTCGTCGTCTGCACCGGCAACGTCTGTCGCTCGCCGGCGGCCGAGCGGCTGCTCGCCGCCCGGCTCCCCGCCGGTGCCGGGGTGACCGTCGCCAGCGCCGGGACCTCGGCGCTGGTCGGGCAGGCGATCGACCCGCCCGTCGCCGAGCTGCTCCGCCTGGCCGGCGCCGACCCCACCGGGTTCGCCGCCCGGCAGCTCCAGGCCGACCAGGTCCGCACCGCGGACCTGGTGCTGGTGATGGAGCGCGGGCACCGTGCCGCGGTGGTCGGCGCCGACCCCACCGCCGTCCGGCGGACCTTCCTGCTCGCGGAGCTGGGAGCCATCGCGTCCCTGGTGGCCGCAGCGGGCTGGCCGGCCGACGTCCCGGCGGACCCCGCTGCGCGGTTGGCGGCCCTGCCGCGGCTGGCCGGCCGCCACCGACCACAGGTCCTCCGGGGCGGTGCGCCGGACGTCGACGACCCCTTCCGGCAGTCCAGGGACGTCCACCGCCGCACCTTCGCCACCGTCGCCGACCGGGTCGACGACATCGTCGCCGCGGTCACCGCAACGGACGGGTGACCGGCGGCTCCCGATCGGGTGAAGCAGGCCCAGATCGCTCACGCTCGGTCATGGTCCGCAGCTAACGTGCTGGTCAGCTGCTCGCCATGCCAGGGAGATTCGTCCTCCTGGTCACGGTGGGTGTTCGACCGAGGTGCGTCCCGCGCCCGGCGCACTGCTGCGGAGAGGACCCACTGGTGACCGTCGTCGGATACGCGCCGGGTGCGTACGACCTGTTCCACATCGGGCACCTCAACGTCCTCAAGCACGCCGCCGAGCACTGCGACCGGCTCGTCGTCGGCGTGGTGTCGGACGAGATGCTGCTGCAGGCCAAGGGCCGGCTCCCGGTGGTCCCGCTGGCCGAGCGGATGGAGATCGTGCGCAACCTGCGCTTCGTCGACGACGTGCACGCCGAGGTGGTCCCGGAGAAGATCGACACCTGGCGCGAGGTGCGGTTCGACGTCCTCTTCAAGGGCGACGACTGGCGGGGCACCGCCAAGGGCCAGAAGCTCGAGCGGGACTTCGCCGCGGTCGGCGTGCAGGTGCAGTACTTCCCGTACACGGTGCACACCTCCAGCACGATCCTGCGCAGGGCGCTGGCCGCCATCGACGCCCAGGAGCCGGTGGGCCGCGGGGCCCGCGCCCTGAGCTCCTGAGCGACCCCGCGCCCCGCCGCGACCGGGACTAACCTGGACGACGGCCCCCGCGCGCACCCGGCGCGTTCTGCTCTGCAGCGGACATGGTGCGGCCCCAGGAACTGGAGTGACCCCCGTGAGCTTGCGCGGCGTGCTCGACGTCGTCCTGTCCGACGCCGGCGTTGCCTCGGTGGTGGGCAAGGCCGGCACCGCCGACCTGACCGTCACCGCCCCGCCGCCGGTCCAGCCGCTGGTGGCGGCGGCCCTGGCGGCCCCGGCACCCGGTGCCGGCGTGCCGGTGCTGGTGGTCACCGCGGGGGAGCGGGACGCCGACGCGCTGGCGACGGTGCTGCGCTGCTTCCTCCCCGACCGCCGGGTCGAGGTCTTCCCCGCCTGGGAGACGCTGCCGCACGAGCGGCTCAGCCCCCGCGCCGACACCGTCGGCCGCCGGCTGGCCGTGCTCCGCGACCTGGCCCACCCCGGGGAGAACGGCACCGTCGACGTGCTGGTCGCCCCGGTGCGCAGCGTGCTGCAGCCGCTGGCCCCCGGGCTGGGCGACCTGGTGCCGGTGGAGCTGGCGCCGGGTCAGAGCGCGGACCTCGACGCGGTCTCCCAGGCGCTGTCCGACGCCGCCTACACCCGGGTGGAGCTGGTCGAGAAGCGCGGGGAGTTCGCCGTCCGCGGTGGCCTGCTCGACGTCTTCCCGCCCACCGAGCCGCACCCGGTGCGGGTGGAGTTCTGGGGTGACGAGGTCGACGAGCTGCGGTACTTCTCCGCCGCCGACCAGCGGTCGCTGGACGAGCGGCCCGACCGGCTGTGGGCCGCGCCGTGCCGGGAGCTGCTGCTCACCGCCGAGGTCCGGGCGCGCGCCGTCCAGCTGGGGGTCGACCACCCGGAGCTGGCCGAGGTGACCGGCAAGCTCGCCGAGGGCATCGCCGTGGAGGGCATGGAGTCGTTGATCCCGGCGCTCATCGGTGGGGGCGGTGGGGCGGGACAGGATGCTGGTCACCAGATGCAGCTGCTGACCGACCTGGTGGCGCCGGGCACGCACGTGCTGGTCTGCGACCCCGAGCGGGTGCGCAGCCGGTCGGCGGACCTGGTGCGCACCGCCGAGGAGTTCCTCGCCGCCTCCTGGCAGACCGCGGCCGAGGCCGGCCAGGCGCCGATCGACCTGGGCGCCTCCTCCTTCCAGGACCTCGCCGACGTCCAGGACGCCGCCCGGGCCCGGGGCCTGCCCTGGTGGACGACGGGCGCCTTCACCCTCTCCCCGGACGACGACGAGCAGCACGTCACCCTGGACGCCACCGGGGTCGAGCGCTTCCACGGCGACCAGGAGCGCGCCTTCGACCAGCTGCGCAGCTGGGGCCGCGACGGCTGGCGGGTCGCCCTGACCTTCGCCGGTCCCGGCCCGGCCCAGCGCGCGGCCGACCAGCTCACCGAGGCCGACCTGGGCGCCCGGCTGGTGCCCGGCATCGAGACCGCGCCCACCACGGGGCCGACGCTGATCACCCAGGGCAACCTGGAGGCCGGCTTCACCTTCCCGGCCGTGGGCCTGGCGCTGGTCACCGAGGGCGACCTCACCGGCCAGCGCGGCACCTCGATGAAGGACGCCACCAAGATGCCGGCCCGCCGGCGCAACGCCGTGGACTTGGTGCAGCTCCAGCCCGGTGACCTGGTGGTGCACGAGCAGCACGGCGTCGGCCGCTACGTGGAGATGGTCAGCCGCACCGTGCACGGCGGGCAGCGCGACTACCTGATCGTGGAGTACGCGCCGGGCAAGCGGAACCAGCCGCCGGACCGGCTGTTCGTGCCCACCGACTCCCTGGACCAGCTGACCCGCTACGTGGGCGGCGAGGCGCCCGCGCTGTCCAAGCTCGGCGGTGCGGACTGGCAGAAGACGAAGAACCAGGCCCGCAAGGCGGTCAAGCAGATCGCCGCGGAGCTCATCCGGTTGTACTCGGCGCGGATGGCGTCCAAGGGCCATGCCTTCGGGCCCGACACCGTCTGGCAGCGCGAGCTGGAGGACGCCTTCCCCTTCACCGAGACCCCCGACCAGCTGGCCGCGATCGACGAGGTCAAGGCGGACATGGCCCAGCCGGTGCCGATGGACCGGATCATCTGCGGCGACGTCGGCTACGGGAAGACCGAGATCGCGGTGCGGGCGGCGTTCAAGGCCGTGCAGGACGGCAAGCAGGTCGGCATCCTGGTGCCGACGACGCTGCTGGCCAACCAGCACTTCAAGACGTTCTCCGAGCGGTTCGCGCAGTTCCCGGTGACCGTGGCGGTGCTGTCCCGGTTCCAGTCGAAGACCGAGTCCGACGAGGTGCTGCGCAAGCTGGCCGACGGCGAGATCGACGTCCTGGTCGGCACCCACCGGCTGCTGCAGCCGACCACCCGGTTCAAGGACCTGGGGCTGGTCATCGTCGACGAGGAGCAGCGCTTCGGCGTCGAGCACAAGGAGTACCTGAAGAGCGTCCGGACGGCGGTCGACGTGCTGTCGATGTCGGCCACCCCGATCCCGCGCACCCTGGAGATGAGCCTCACCGGCATCCGCGAGATGTCGACGATCCTCACCCCGCCGGAGGAGCGGCACCCGGTGCTGACCTACGTCGGCGCCTGGGAGGACAAGCAGATGGCCGCCGCGATCCGCCGCGAGCTGCTCCGCGACGGCCAGGTGTTCGTGATCCACAACCGGGTGCAGTCGATCGACAAGGCGGCGGCGAAGATCCGCAACCTGGTGCCCGAGGCGCGGGTGGCGGTCGGCCACGGCCAGATGAAGGAGCACGAGCTCGAACGGATCATGGTCGGCTTCTGGGAGAAGGAGTACGACGTCCTGGTCGCCACCACGATCGTCGAGTCCGGGCTGGACATCCCCAACGCCAACACCCTGATCGTCGACCGGGCCGACACCTTCGGCCTCTCCCAGCTGCACCAGATCCGCGGCCGCGTCGGCCGGGGCCGGGAGCGGGCCTACGCCTACTTCACCTACGACCCGTCCCGGCCGCTCACCGAGACCTCGGTCGACCGGCTGACCACCATCGCGCACAACACCGATCTCGGTGCCGGGATGGCGGTGGCGATGAAGGACCTGGAGATCCGCGGCTCGGGCAACCTGCTCGGCGGCGAGCAGTCCGGGCACATCGCCGGCGTCGGCTTCGACCTCTACGTCCGGCTGGTCGGCGAGGCGGTCAGCGACTACCGGGCCCAGGCGACGGGGGAGTCCCCGGCCGTGGAGCCGGCGGAGGTCCGGGTCGACCTGCCGGTCGACGCGCACCTGCCGCACGACTACGTGCCCGGCGAGCGGCTGCGGATGGAGGCCTACCGCAAGGTGGCCTCCGTCCAGGACGACGACCAGGCGCAGGCGGTGCTCGACGAGCTCACCGACCGCTACGGCGCGCCCCCGGCCCCGGTGCTCAACCTGCTGGCGGTGGCCCGGTTCCGGGCGGCCATGCGCCACCTGGGGGTCACCGAGGTGTCGATGCAGGGGCGCAACGTCCGGGTCGGCCCGGTGGAGCTGCGCGAGTCCCAGGTGATGAAGCTGTCCCGGCTCGCCGAGGGGGCCACCTACAAGGACGCCGTCCGCACGGTGTCGATCAAGGTGCCGGTGGGCCCGGACCGGCGCACGCCGCTGCGCGACGTCGCCCTGCTGGAGAAGCTGCACGCGCTGCTCACGTCCGTCCTCGAACAGCCCGTCGCCGTCGCCTCCTGAGCGCGGGGTGCGGCGTGGGTCACACCGGGTGTGGCACGCTCGCGCCGTGCCGCGCCGCAGACTCCTCGCCGTCCTGCTCGTGGGTGCCGCCGGGGTGGGTGGCCTGACCGGGTGCCGCACCGACCCGGACGTCGCCGCCTACGTCGGCGAGGACCAGGTGACCGTCGCCGAGCTGGACGAGGCGGTCGACACCCGGCTCGCCGACCCCGACATCGCCGCGTACGCCGCCGGGAACGAGGTCGGCTACACCCGCCAGGTGCTGAGCCTGCGCGTGGGCGAGGAGCTCCACGACGAGGTGGCCCGGCGCTGGGGTGTCGAGGTGTCCGACGCCGACGTGCGGGCGCGGATCGTCGAGCTGCTCGGCGGCGCCGACCCGGAAGAGGTCTTCACCCAGGTGGCCCAGCAGCAGGGCGCCAGTGAGGCCGACGTGGTGGAGAACGTCCGCCAGCAGCTGGTCCGCCAGCGCGCCGCGGTCGCCGCCGGGCTGGTCGAGCCCTCCGCGGCGGCGCTGCGCGAGCGCTACGAGCAGGTGGCCCCCGGCCTCGCGCAGGTCGAGCTCGGTCTGGTGACGGTGCCCGACCAGGCCACCGCCGACGCCGTGCTGGCCCAGCTGACCACCGACCCGGCCGGCTACCCGGCCGTCGCCGCCCAGTACGCCGGGCCGAACACGCTGCCGCAGATCGAGCCCCGGGCACCGGCCGACCTGCCCGCGGTGCTGGCCGAGCCGATCGCGGCCACGCCCCCCGGCCAGGGCTTCACCCTGGCGCTGCCGGAGGCCGGCGGGGTGGTGGTCGGCTTCGTCAGCGACGTCGTCGTCCCGACGTTCGAGCAGCTGCGCCCGCAGCTGGCCGACCAGGCCGCGGCCGAGGCGGCGGAGGCCGGCGCCGCGCTGGTGGCCCGGGTGCGGGACGACCTCGACCTGGTGGTCAACCCGCGCTTCGGCACGCTGGAGGGCGGGCAGGTGGTCGCCGCGGACGGCGGCGTGGTGCAGCTCCTCGAGGACGCCGGTGAGGACGCCGCCGGGCTTGCCGGAGACTGACCGGGTGCCTGTCGCGCTCCTCGTCACCGTCAGCCCCCGCCTGCCCGGACTGCTCGCCGCCGCCGGCTGGCGGGCGGTCACCACCGCCCCGGCCGTGCTGGCGCTGCCCGGCGCTGCCGCCACCGCCGCGGCGCTGCGGACGGAGGGGATCGCGGTGACCGACGTCCCCGACCCGGCCGCGGCGGCTGCGGCGGGCCCCGGCGCCGTCCTGCTGGCCATCCCCGAGGAGGTCGCCGGCTGGGAGGGCGTCCCGCGGGTCGCGGGCGCACCGGAGCCGCCCGGCGCCCGGCTGCTGGACGTCGTGGGCGTGATGGACCGGCTGCGCTCGCCCGGTGGCTGCCCCTGGGACGCCGAGCAGACGCACGCCTCGCTCCGCGGCTACCTGCTGGAGGAGGCGCACGAGGCCTACGACGCGATCGTCGACGACGACCCGGTCGCGATGCGCGAGGAGCTGGGCGACGTGCTGCTCCAGGTCGCCTTCCACGCCCGGGTCGCCGCCGAGGCGGAGCCCGGCCGGCGCTTCGACGTCGACGACGTGGCCGGTGACCTGGTCGACAAGCTCGTCCGCCGGCACCCGCACGTCTTCTCCGACGCCGGTCCCCGGGACGTCGCCGCGGTCGAGCGCGGCTGGGACGAGATCAAGAAGACCGAGAAGCAGCGTCGCTCGCCGACCGAGGGGGTGTCGCGCTCGCAGCCGGCCAGCTCGTGGGGAGCCGCGCTGGCCGGGCGGGCCGCGCGGGCCGGGCTGCCCACCCCGCCGGCCGCCGAACTGGCCGCCGCGGATCCTGCCGAGCTCGGGGAGCAGCTGCTCGGGCTGGTCGTCGCGGCCCGGCAGCGCGGGTGGGACGCCGAGGACGCGCTGCGCGCCGCCGTCCGCCGCTACGCCGACGAGCTCGACGAGGCGGCCCACGCGCGCGGCTGACCTGCCCCGTCCGGGTCACCGGGCGACGCGGGTGCCGGGGCCGGCCCCTAGCGTGGACGGCGACCGGCCGCGGAGGTGGCCGGCCGCTCGCCGACGACGAAGGAGCTCCCGCCGCGTGCCGCTGACCGCGTTCCCGACCACCCCGCCCCCGCTCGCCGCCGACAGCCTCGCCGCCGACGGCCTCTTCTCCGGCGTGCTGCCCCGGAGCACCTGGTTGCTGCTGGTGGTGGTCGCGGGGGCCGCGCTGGTGGCCTGGCTGGTCGCCGTCGCGATCGGGGCGCTGGTGCGCCGGCTCGCCGGGTCCTCGCCGGTGGCGGCCGACCTGTCCCGGCGGGGCCGCCGGCCGCTGCGGGTGCTCCTCGTGCTGCTCGCGGTCACGTTGGTGCTGGACGCCGCGCCCGGCGTGGGCGACTGGCGGGACGTCGTCGTCCGGGTCCTCGGGCTGGCGCTCATCGCCGTGGTGGCCTGGCTGATCGCGGTCACCGCGTTCGTCGTCGAGGACCTGGCGCTGGCCCGCTACGACGTCGACGTCGACGACAACCGGCACGCCCGGCGGGTGCGCACCCAGGTCACGCTGATCCGCCGGCTGACCGTCGCGGTGATCGCGGTGCTGGCGATCGCGGGGATGCTGCTGACCTTCCCGGCGGCCCGTGCGGCCGGCACCAGCATCCTGGCCAGCGCCGGCGTGCTGTCGGTGGTGGCCGGGCTCGCCGCCCAGACCTCGCTGGCCAACGTGTTCGCCGGGATGCAGCTGGCCTTCACCGACGCCATCCGGGTCGACGACGTGGTGGTGGTCGAGGACGAGTGGGGCCGGATCGAGGAGATCACGCTCACCTACGTCGTGGTGCACGTGTGGGACGACCGGCGGCTGGTGCTGCCCTCCACCCACTTCACGACGACGCCCTTCCAGAACTGGACCCGCAAGGAGTCCGCCGTGCTCGGGTCGGTCGAACTCGACGTCGACTGGACGGTGCCCCTGGAGGAGATGCGCGCCGAGCTCGACCGGCTGGTGCTGGGCAACGAGTTGTGGGACGAGCGGGTCGTGGTGCTCCAGGTGACCGACGCGGTCGGGGCCGTGGTGCGGGTCCGGGTGCTGGTCAGCGCCAAGGACGGCCCGACCCTGTTCGACCTGCGCTGCCACGTGCGGGAGGGACTGGTCGTGTGGCTGCAGCGCGAGCACCCCAGCGCGCTGCCGAAGGTGCGCAACGAGGGCGTCGCCGGCCCGGACACCGCGCCGACGCGGCCGCCGGCCGCGGTCGACGGCGGCACCCGGCCGGCCGGTGCGCAGTCCGGCCTGTTCACCGGGAGCCAGGAGGCCCGGGAGCGCTCCCGGGCCTTCACCGGCCCCAGCGAGGCCGAGCTGGCCGAGCGGGCCCGGATCGACGAGGAGTCCCACGAGCACCCGCTCGCCTGACGTGCGGGTCCGCCCTCAGCCCTGGCGCGTGGCCTGCGGGTCCGAGCCCAGCAGCTGGGGGACCCAGAACAGCACGGCCGCCGACAGCGCGGTCGCCACGACGAACCCCGCCAGGCCGCTGCTGTCCACGTAGGCCCACAGCAGGCCCAGCACCGGGGCGAGGAAGGGCAGGACGCCGTCCGCCCGCGCCTGCCGGGCCAGCCCCACCTCGACGGCGTCGGGGACGACGGGCGCCTGCCGCACGTCACCGCGCGGCTCCTGGCTGCGCAGCCGCCCCGACGGCCACACCTCGGCACCGTCGAGCACCGGCAGCACCAGGCGGTCCCGGGCCGGGTCACCCCGTACCTCCACCCGGCTGCCCGGGGGAAGCCGGTCCAGCTCCGGTGCCCAGTGCGTGGGCAGCCAGCGCCGCCCGGCCGGCGTCTCCAGCTCCAGCCAGCTGCGCATCAGCAGCCCCTGGTTCCCGACGACGTGGGTGGCGGTGACCGTGGTGGCGGGCCGGGAGCGCAGCCGCGGTCGGCTGAGCAGCCGGGCCAGGGTCAGCGTGGCCACGGTGAGCAGCACCAGGACCACGGCGGCCAGGCCGAAGACGACATCCCCGACGGCGGCGTGGGCGGCGTCCCCGGCGGTGTACACGCGGACCGGGTCGCCCGCGGCGGCGGCCGAGGGGTACTGCACGGTCAGCTCGGCGCCGACCGGCACGTCGAGCGGTTCGTCGAGCACGAGGGTGCCGCTGCGCTCCCGGCCGGCGTCGTCGCGGAAGGAGACCTCCAGCCCGCGGCCCTCGGGGGCGGTGCCGGCGGCGGTGACCGTCGCGGCCGCGGCGCGGTCGGCGGCGGACAGCGGGGCCTGCACGTCGGACAGGCGCAGCGCCAGCGCGAGCAGCACGACGACCCCCACCACCAGCACGGGGACCAGTCCGAGGAGCAGCTGCCGGACGGCGCGCCGGTGCCGGCGGGACGGGGGCGGGGGAGTCATCGCCGGCCATCGTCCCAGGCGCCGGCCGGGCGCCGGCCTGACCGCTCCGGGCGCGGGTGTGCCGCAGGACCCCGGGAGCTGGCTAGGCTGCAGCCCGTGGCCAGCATCGATGCAGTAGGCGCGCGGGAGATCCTCGACTCGCGCGGAAACCCCACCGTGGAGGTCGAGGTCGCACTCGACGACGGGACGATCACCCGGGCCGCCGTGCCCAGCGGCGCCTCGACCGGCGCCTTCGAGGCGGTGGAGCTCCGGGACGGCGGTACCCGCTACGGCGGCAAGGGCGTGACCCAGGCCGTCGACGGCGTCCTGGACGTCATCGGCCCCGAGCTCGTCGGTTACGACGCCGCCGAGCAGCGGCTGGTCGACCAGCGGCTGATCGAGCTCGACGGCACCCCGGACAAGTCCCGGCTCGGGGCCAACGCGATCCTCGGCGTCTCCCTCGCCGTCGCGAAGGCGGCCGCGGAGTCCGCGGGCCTGCCGCTGTTCCGCTACGTCGGCGGCCCCTCGGCGCACCTCCTGCCGGTGCCGATGATGAACATCCTCAACGGTGGCGCGCACGCCGACAGCAACGTCGACGTGCAGGAGTTCATGATCGCCCCGATCGGCGCGGCGAGCTTCGCCGAGGCGCTGCAGGTCGGCACCGAGACGTACCACGCCCTGAAGGCGGTGCTGAAGAAGCGCGGCCTGGCCACCGGCCTGGGTGACGAGGGCGGCTTCGCCCCGTCGCTGCCCAGCAACCGGGACGCCCTCGACCTCATCGTCGAGGCCGTGCAGGCCGCCGGGTACACCGTCGGCACCGACATCGCCTTCGCCCTGGACGTCGCCGCCACCGAGTTCCACACCGACGGCGGCTACGACTTCGAGGGGCAGACCCGGTCGGCGGAGTACCTCATCGACTACTACAAGGGCCTGGTCGACGCCTACCCGATCGTCTCGATCGAGGACCCCCTCGACGAGGAGGACTGGGCCGGCTGGGTGTCGATGACGCAGGAACTGGGCGATCGCGTGCAGATCGTCGGCGACGACCTGTTCGTCACCAACCCGACCCGGCTCGCCGACGGCATCGCCCGCGGCGCGGCGAACGCGCTGCTGGTGAAGGTGAACCAGATCGGCACGCTCACCGAGACCCTGGACGCGGTCACCATGGCCCACCGGGGCGGCTACCGGTCGATGATGAGCCACCGGTCGGGGGAGACCGAGGACACCACGATCGCCGACCTCGCCGTCGCCACCGACTGCGGGCAGATCAAGACCGGTGCCCCGGCCCGCAGCGAGCGCGTGGCCAAGTACAACCAGCTGCTGCGGATCGAGGAGGAGCTGGACGACGCCGCGCGCTACGCCGGCGCCGCCGCGTTCCCGCGCCTGGCTGCGCGCAGCTGAGCCAGCGCACGACGTGAGCACCGCCCGCACCCGCCGCGCCCGGCCCGGTGGCACCCGCCGCCGGAGCTCGTCGCGGCCGGTGCGGGCCGGTGCCCGCGGCGCGGCCGACAACCGGCCGGGCCGCCGCACCACCCGGCGCCCGGCCCGGAGCACCGGACCCCGACGCGGCCCGCGGTTCACCGGCCGCGCCGTGCTGCTGGGTGCGCTGGTGCTGCTGCTGGCCCTGACCCTCGCCGGCCCGCTGCGCCAGTACGTGGCCGGGCAGCAGGAGCTGGCCGAGCTGGCCGCCGAGCAGCAGGCGCTCGACCAGCGCGCCGCCGACCTCCAGGCCCAGCTGGACCGCCAGGCCGACCCGGCCTACATCGCCCAGCAGGCCCGGGAGCGGCTGACCATGGTGCTGCCCGGCGAGCGGCTGGTCGTCGTCGGGGACGCCGGCGATCCCGGGGACACCGCGCAGCCCCCGGCCGGCAGCACGGCACGGAACGCGCCCGTGCCCTGGTACGAGGGGCTGCTCGGCTCGCTCGCCGCAGCCGACGGCGACCCCCCGGCGACCGATCCGGGCCCTCCCGCAGACTAGGGACGTGCACAGTCCCGACCCTGCGCCGGTCTCGCCGCCGGTCACCGCCGCCGAGCGCGCCGTCATCGCCCGTCAGCTCGGACGGCCGCCACGCGCCCTCGTCGGCGTCGCGCACCGCTGTCCCTGCGGCCAGCCCGACGTCGTCGAGACCGCGCCCCGGCTGGAGGACGGCACCCCGTTCCCCACGCTGTACTACCTGACCTGCCCGCGGGCCACCGCCGCCGCCAGCCGGCTGGAGTCGGCCGGGAGGATGCGGGACTGGCAGGCGGAACTGGCCACCGACCTGGAGCTGGCGGCGGGCTACCGCGCGGCGCACGAGTCGTTCCTCGCCACCCGCGACTCCCGCGACGTGCTGCCCACCCGGGCCAGCGCCGGGGGGATGCCCGACCGGGTCAAGTGCCTGCACGCCCTGGCCGGTCACGCCCTGGCCGCCGGGCCCGGGGTGAACCCGATCGGTGACCGGGCGGTCGCGGAGATGGGGGAGTGGTGGGCGGCCGGTCCGTGCGCCCAGCCCTCACCCGAGGACCCGGCCGACGTCCGGGACCAGGCGTGACCCGGGTCGCCGCGATCGACTGCGGCACCAACTCGATCCGCCTGCTGGTCGCCGACGTGCCCGTCGAGGGCCCGCACACCGACCTGCTCCGGCGGATGGAGGTCGTCCGGCTGGGTCAGGGAGTCGACGCGACCGGCCGGCTGGCGCCCGAGGCGATCGAGCGCACCCGCCTGGTGCTCGCCGAGTACGCCGCCCAGGCCCGGGAGCTGGGCGCCGACCGGGTGCGGATGGTGGCCACCAGCGCCAGCCGGGACGCCGCCAACCGCGAGGACTTCGAGGCGATGGTGACCGCCACCCTGGGCCAGCTGCCCGACGTGGTCACCGGCACGGAGGAGGCCGAGCTCTCCTTCCTCGGGGCCACCGCCTCGCTGGCCGCCGCCGCGCAGGCCCACGGCTCGGCGGCCCCGCGGCCGCCGTACCTGGTCGTCGACATCGGCGGCGGTTCGACGGAGTTCGTGCTCGGGGACGCCGGCGGGGTGCGGTCCGCCCGGTCGGTGGACGTCGGCTGTGTCCGGCTGACCGAGCGGCACCTGCGCAGCGACCCACCGCCCCCCGACGAGGTGCAGGCCGCCGAGGCCGACGTGCGCGCAGCCCTGGAACTGGTCGCCGCCGCGGTGCCGGTCGGCGAGGCCGCGACCCTGGTCGGGCTGGCCGGCTCGGTGACCACGGTCGCGGCCCTGGCGCTCGGCCTGCCCGCCTACGACCCGGTCGCCATCCACGGGTCACGGATCCCGGTGGGCGCCGTCCGCTCGGTCGCCGCCGGCCTGCTGACCGCCACCCGGGCCCGGCGGGCCGCCTCGCCGGTCATGCACCCGGGCCGGGTCGACGTGATCGGCGCCGGCGCACTGGTGCTGCGGGTGGTCATGGACGCGTTCGACCTCGACGAGGTCGTCGTCAGCGAGCACGACATCCTCGACGGCATCGCCCTCCGCCTCGCGCGGCCCTGACGCCGCCTGCGGCGTCAGGGCCGTACGGCGGCCCCCCTGCAGGGTCCCGCCGCGAGCTTGCGAGCGGTGGGCAGCGGCCCCCTCCAGGGCACCGCCCTGAGCTTGCGAAGGGTGGGGAGGAGGGGGTCCTCCTGCTTCTTCAGGCGGCGCTGTCGGCGTTGACGCCCGGCGGCAGGCTGCCGGTGATCTTCTCGTAGACGGTGGCGGCACCGGCGGCGGCGACCAGCCGGCCGGCGGCGTACAGCGCGCCGGAGACCGCGGCCCAGGCCAGCGCGTCGGGCCAACTGACGCCGGGTGCGGTCGGGTTCTTCGGCGGCGGGTAGCCGCGCACCTTCTCCCACGTCGTGTCGGCGAGCTTCTTGACCACGATCCCGGCCGGGATGGCCATCGCAGGGCCGAGCAGCTTGTACAGCAACGGGGTCTTCACCTTCTGCTTCTTCGCCACCCCCCGATCATGCCGTGGGGGCGGTCGGCGCGCGCTTCGCAGTCGCGTGCTGTGCTGTCCGGGTGGCACGCGACGCCGACGGCTACCCCGTCACCCGCAGCCCGGCCGGGGTCGTCCGCGCCGCCGCCGGCAGCCGTGAGCTGGCGGTGCTGGACGAACGCATCTCCGGCTGCCGGGCCTGCCCGCGGCTGGTGACCTGGCGCGAGGAGGTGGCCCGGGTCAAGCGGGCCTCCTTCCGGGCGGAGGAGTACTGGGGGCGCCCGGTCCCGGGGCTGGGGCCCGCCGACGCGCGGATCGGGGTGGTCGGCCTGGCCCCGGCCGCACACGGCGGGAACCGCACTGGCCGGGTGTTCACCGGTGACCGCAGCGGCGACTGGATCTTCGCCGCGCTGTGGCGGGCGGGGCTGGCCAACCAGCCGACGTCGGTGGCCAGGGACGACGGGCTGGAGCTCACCGACGTCCGGGTGTGCGCTGCGGTGCGGTGCGCGCCGCCGGCCAACGCCCCCACCCCGGAGGAGCGGGACACCTGTTCCCCCTGGCTGGCCCGGGAGCTGGCGCTGCTGCCCCGGCTGCGGGTGGTCGTGGTGCTCGGCGGGTTCGGGTGGACCGCGCTGTGGCCGGTGCTGGCCGGCGCCGGGGTGCCGCTGCCGCGGCCGCGGCCGGCGTTCGGGCACGGCGTGGAGGTGTCGCTGGCCGGCCCGAGCGGCCCGCTGACCCTGCTCGGTAGCTACCACGTCAGCCAGCAGAACACCTTCACCGGCAGGCTCACCGAGCCGATGCTGGACGCGGTGCTCAGCCGCGCGAAGGAGCTGGCCGCCGCAGACTGACGCAGCCGCCAGGGGTTTGCCGGGGCCCCGGCGGGCCTACGGTGAGGTCATGGCCCAGCGACCGGTGATCCTGATCGTGGGCGGCGGCTACGTCGGCCTCTACACCGCCCTGCGGTTGCAGAAGAAGCTCCGCCGCGGTCGGGTGGAGATCATCGTGGTCGACCCCCAGCCGCACATGACCTACCAGCCCTTCCTGCCCGAGGCGGCGGCCGGCTCCGTGGAGCCCAGGCACGTCGTCGTCCCGCTGCGGCGCACGCTGGAGCAGTGCCGGGTGATCACCGGTGCGGTGGCCGGGCTCAGCCACGCCGACCGGACCGCGACGGTGACACCGGCCGAGGGCGACTCCTTCGAGCTGCGCTACGACGTGCTGGTGATGGCCGCCGGCTCGGTCGCCCGCACCCTGCCCATCCCCGGTCTCGCCGAGCACGGCATCGGCTTCAAGAACGTCGGCGAGGCCATCTACCTGCGCAACCACGTGCTGGCCCGGTTGGACGCCGCGAGCTCCACCGACGACCCGCAGGTGCGCCGGCGGGCGCTCACCTTCACCTTCGTCGGCGGGGGCTACGCCGGGATCGAGGCGTTCGCCGAGCTGGAGGACATGGCCCGCTACGCGCTCGAGCGCTACTACCCCCGGCTCTCCCCGGCGGACATGCGCTGGGTCCTGGTCGAGGCGACCGGCCGGATCCTGCCTGAGGTCGACGCCGACATGGGTGCCTGGACCGTGCAGCAGCTGCAGGCACGGGGGATGGAGGTCAAGCTCAACACGACGCTGGACTCCGTCTCCGACGACGGCGTCGTCCGCACCGGCGACGGCGACGAGTTCGCCAGCGACACCCTGGTGTGGACGGCGGGCACCAAGCCGCACCCGATGCTCGCCCAGACCGACCTCCCCCTGGACGAGCGCGGCCGGGTGCGCTGCCGGGCCACGCTGCAGGTCGAGGGCCCGGACGGCGCGGTGCTGGCCGGCGCGTGGGCGGCCGGTGACCTGGCCGCCGTCCCGGACCTGACCAAGGACGAGCCCGGCGCCACCACCGCCCCGAACGCCCAGCACGCGGTGCGCCAGGCCAAGCGGCTGGCCGACAACATCGTGGCCGTGCTGAACGGTGAACAGCCGGTGGAGTACCGGCACGCCTACGCCGGGTCGGTGGCCAGCCTCGGGCTGCACAAGGGGGTGGCCCAGGTCTACGGGGTCAAGCTCAAGGGCCGGCCGGCCTGGCTGATGCACCGGGCGTACCACGTCAGCCGGGTGCCCACCCTCAACCGCAAGGTCCGGGTGGTCGCCGACTGGGCGCTGGCCTCGGTGTTCCGCCGCGAGGTGATCGCGCTCGGGCAGCTGCAGAACCCGCGGCGGGAGTTCGTCGCCGCGGCCACCGGCGGCCAGGCCCCGTCGATCCCGCCGCCGAGCCATGCCCCAGGGGACCAGAGCGAGGCGGACCTGGACCAGTCGGGCCCCCGGGCCAGCTAGGGTCCCGGGCGGGCCTGCGGGCCCCTTGGCGCGATCGCCCCCGTAGCCCAATCGGCAGAGGCAGACCCCTTAAAAGGGTTCCGGTGTCGGTTCGAACCCGACCGGGGGCACCCGTCCGGGTGGTCCGGGGCCAACGGGAACTACCGGCACTGACCTGGCGTTACACCAGACAGCGTGGGGCGGACGAACTGAGCCCCACGGCCCGACCAGTCACCTCGAGGAGATGACGATGCCCAGCAGCAACCCGGCCTTCCGGGGCCTCCCGGCAGCCGGCAACGGCCCGTCCGCCGGCTGGGGCTCCGCCCCGCAGCAGACGTACGGCGGGGCACCCACCCAGCACGACCCGTACGCCGCACCGTCGCCGTACGCCGCCACCGACCGCGCCTACATGACGATGGACGACGTCGTCACCAAGACCGGCCTCAGCTTCCTCGTGACGGTGCTCTCCGCGGCCGTGACCTGGGCCGTGCTGCCGGACAGCCTCGCGCTGGGCCTGACGCTCCCGGCCGTCCTGGTCGCCCTCGTCCTCGGCCTGGTGATCGCGTTCAAGCAGGTCGCCAACCCGGTCGCGACGCTGACGTACGGCGCTCTCTACGGCGTCGCGCTCGGCGCGATCAGCGAGACGTTCAACGACCAGTACAGCGGCATCGTCTCGCAGGCGCTCATCGGCACCTTCGGTGTCTTCGCCGGCATGCTGGTGGTCTACAAGACCGGCGCCATCCGGGTCACCCCGAAGCTCACCCGGTGGATCGTGGGCGCGCTCTTCGGCGTCCTGGCGCTCGTGATCGTCAACCTGGTCGCCAGCTTCTTCATCCCGGGCGGCCTGGGCCTGCGCGACGGTGGCCCGCTGGCCATCATCTTCAGCATCGTCGTCATCGGCGTCGCGGCGTTCACGCTGCTGCTGGACTTCGACATGGCCGACGAGGCGATCCGCCGCGGCGTCGAGCCGAAGTTCGCCTGGTACATCGCCTTCGGCCTGCTCGTCACGGTCATCTGGCTGTACATCGAGATCCTGCGGCTGCTCAGCTACTTCCGCGAGTGATCGCAGGGCCCCGTCCCGGGGCCTGACACACCAACGACCGTGGCCCGGTCCCCGCGAGGGGGCCGGGCCACGGTCGTTCGTGCGGGTCCTGCTGCGTTGATCACCGGCATCCGGCGGTGCCCGGCGGCGTGCCGAAGAGCCAGATGCCGATGATCAACTGGTCGTCATGCGCTCAGGAGAGGCGCTCCAGCACCATCGCCATGCCCTGGCCGCCGCCGACGCACATGGTCTCCAGGCCGAACTGGCCGTCCCGGGCGCGCAGCCCGTTGAGCAGCGTGCCGGTGATCCGGGCGCCGGTCATGCCGAACGGGTGCCCGACCGCGATCGCGCCGCCGTGCACGTTCAGCTTGTCGATGTCGATGCCCAGGTCCCGGTAGCTGGGGATGACCTGCGCCGCAAAGGCCTCGTTGATCTCCACGAGGTCCATGTCCGAGATGGACATGCCGGCCCGGGCCAGCGCCTGCTGCGAGGCTGCGACCGGGCCGTAGCCCATGATCTCCGGCGACAGCCCGGTGACACCGGTGGAGACGATCCGGGCCAGCGGGGTGATGCCGAGGTCCTGCGCCTTGCGGTCGCTCATGATCACGAGCGCGGCGGCGCCGTCGTTGAGCGGGCAGGCGTTGCCCGCGGTCACCCGGCCGTCGGGGCGGAAGACCGGCTTCAGCCCGGCGAGCGCCTCGAGGGTGGTGCCGGCGCGCGGGCCGTCGTCGGAGCTGACCACGGTGCCGTCCGGCGTGGTGACCGGGGTGATCTCCCGCTCCCAGAAGCCGCTGGCGATCGCCTGCTCGGCCAGGTTCTGGCTGCGCACGGCGAACTCGTCCATCTCGGCGCGGGAGACGTCCTTGAGCAGCGCGAGGTTCTCCGCGGTCTGGCCCATGGCGATGTAGGCGTTGGGGAGTTCGCCGTCCTCGCGCGGGTCCTGCCAGCTCTCCGCGCCGCTCTCGGCGGTCTTGGCGACCCGGGCCTCGGCGTCGGCGAAGCGCGGGTTGTGGGTGTCCGGGATGGCGTCGGAGTTGCCCTTGGTGAAGCGGGACACCAACTCGACGCCGGCGGAGATGAACACGTCGCCCTCGCCGGCCTTGATCGCGTGCAGCGCCATCCGGGTGGTCTGCAGCGAGGAGGAGCAGTACCGGGTGATCGTCGTCCCGGGCAGGTGGTCCATCCCCAGCAGGACGGCGACGACCCGGCCCATGTTGAAGCCCTGCTCACCGCCGGGCAGCCCGCAGCCCAGCATCAGGTCGTCGATGTCGGTCGGGTCCAGCTGCGGCACCTGGTCCAGCGCCGCCCGGGTGATCGTCGCGGCCAGGTCGTCCGGGCGGAAGTCCTTCAGCGACCCCTTGAACGCGCGGCCGATGGGGGATCGGGCGACGGCGACGATGACGGCTTCGGGCATGGGTCCTCCACGATGAGGGCGCGCCACCTCGAGGGCGGCGACGGACGTCAGATGCCTCCCGAACCTACCCCCGGGTAGCTGCGCCACCCACGGTGGCGTGGAGCTCAGTGCGGCGCGACCTCGAGGGCGGACTCGTCCGCGCGCTCCGGCGTCGAGATGTCCGGGGGGCGCCGCCGGCGGAGCCGGGCCCACGGGCCGCGGGGACCGGACTCGTTCCCGCGGACGGCGGTCGGCTGCACCTCGGTGCCGGACCGGCCGGCGGCGCGGGCCGCGGCCTGGGCGACCGGCCGGACGGTGTCCCGGCGCAGCCGCAGGCCGCGGTCGGCTGCCGCCGGCCAGACGCCGATCGAGTCGGCGATCGAGGGGAGCAGCGAGGCGGCGGCTGCGGCGTAGCCGGCCGCGGACGGGTGGAACTCGTCGTGGCTGAACAGCGTCCGGTCGCTGGCGAACGAGGGACCGAGGACCGAGCCGAGGGAGACGGTGCGCCCGCCCTCGGCCACCACGGCGATCGTCTGCGCAGCGGCCAGCTGGCGGCTCCAGCGCCGGGCCAGCACCCGCAGCGGCTGGGCGATCGGCCGGATGGTGCCCAGGTCGGGGCAGGTGCCGACGACGGCCTGGCAGTCGGCGGCGATCAGCTGGCGCACGGCCTCGGCGAGCGCCCGCACCGAGTCCGCGGGCCGGGCCCGGCTGGTGACGTCGTTGGCGCCGATCATGATCAGGGCGACGTCCGGCCGTTCGAGCAACGCCTGGTCGACCTGGGCGGTGAGGTCCTTGGACACGGCCCCGGACCGGGCGAACTTGGCCAGCCGGACCGGCCGCTCGGCCAGCTCGGCCAGTGCCGCGGCGATCAGCACACCAGGGGTCTCCCCGGCTCTGTCCACCCCGAGCCCCACGGCGCTGGAGTCGCCGAGCACCGCGAGCACGATCGGCTTGCCGCGGCCACGGCCGTACACGCCGTTGCCGGTGGGCGGGTCGGCGTCGGACGGGTTCGCCTTGACCCGGCGCCGGGCGGCCCTCGCCTCCTCGCGCAGCAGGGTCACCAGGGCGGCTCCGGCGAGCCCGACGCCGCCACCGCCGTAGGCGGCACCGGTCGCCAGCCGCCGCGCCCTGCTCGCTCGCGTCACGCGGCCCGTCCCCTCTCCCCGGCTCCCCGGCCGCATGGCGCGGTCGAGAGTGCTGATCTCCAGGCTAGCCACCCCCTACGGTTGTGCCGTGGCCGACCGCACCGAGATCACCCCTGCTGGCGAGCACCCCGACGACCGGCAGCAGCAGATCGTCGACGTCCTCGTCGACGCCTTCTCCGGCCTGATGGCCGCCGACGCCGATGCCTTCCGGACCAAGTTCCGCAAGATGGCGGCGGACCCGTTCGCCTTCTACCGCGGGTCGGCGTGCCTGTTCTACGCCGACATGGCGACGCTGGAGGACCGCTGGTGTGACGAGCGGACGTCGCGCGTGTGGATCCAGGGTGACCTGCACGCGGAGAACTTCGGCACCTACATGGACGGTCAGGGGCGGATCGTCTTCGACGTCAACGACTTCGACGAGGCCTACCTCGGCCACGTCAGCTGGGACGTGCGCCGGTTCGCCGCCAGCTTCGCCCTCCTCGCCTGGCGCAAGGCCCTCGGCGACGACGTGATCGACGCCGTCCTCCGCCGCTACCTGGAGTCCTACCTGGACCAGGTGCACGCCTTCGTCGCCGCCGACGACGACCGCTCCTTCGCCCTCCGCCGGGAGAACACCGAGGGTGCGGTGCACGAGCTCGTCCTGGAGACCACCGAGCACACCCGGATCGCCCTGCTGGAGCGGATGACGGTGATCGAGGGGCACCAGCGCCGCTTCGCCGACCGCCCGCGCACCCGCCGGCTGGACGACGCCGAGCGGGACCGTGTGCTGGCCGCGGTGGAGCGCTACCGGGAGACCCTGCCGCCGGGCAAGCGCCGTCGGGAGGTGACCTACGACGTCAAGGACGTCGTCGCCACCGGTGGCTTCGGCATCGGCAGCGCCGGGCTGCCGGCCTACAACGTGCTGATCGAGGGGTACGACCAGGCGCTGGAGAACGACGTCGTCCTGTCGATGAAGCAGGGCAACGTGCCGGCCCCCAGCCGGGTGGTGACCGACCCGGAGATCCGCCGGCACTTCGAGCACGAGGGGCACCGGACGGCGATGAGCCAGCGGGCGCTGCAGTCCTACGCCTCGTCGTTCCTGGGGCACACCGAGATCGACGGCATCGGCTTCGTGGTCGCCGAGCTCTCGCCCTACGAGCTGGACCTGGACTGGGACGACCTGACCGAGCCCGAGGAGATCCTGCCGGTGGTCGCCCAGCTGGGGCGGGCCACGGCCAAGATGCACTGCGTCGGGGACGCCGACAGCGACCACGAGCTGGTCGACTTCCAGACCGAGGAGGCGATCACCGAGATGATCGGCGACCGGCGGGAGGAGTTCATCGCCGACCTGACCGCCTTCGCGCACTCCTACGCCGAGCGGACCCGCGCCGACCACCGGCTCTTCGTCAACGCCTTCCGCTCCGGCAAGATCCCCGGGGTCAGCTCCAGCGGAGCCCACCCGGTCACCTGATCGGCAGCTCGATCACCATGCCGCGGTGCCCGCCCACCGGCCGCAGGTCGTACTCCTCGGTGACGAACGCGAAACCCAGCCGCTCGTAGAAACCGACGGCGGACGCCCGGGCATCGCACCAGACCAGCTGCCCGCCGAGAGCCGACACCCGGGCCAGGCCCTCGGCCACCAGGGCCCGGCCGGCCCCGAGCCCCCGCACCCGCGGATCGGTGGCCATGCCCCGCAGCTGCCAGGAGCCCTCGCCCTCCCGCCAGGGGCAGTCGCGCGGGTGGAAGCGGACCACGCCGACCACCTCGTCCCCGTCGATCCGGGCGGCCAGGTGCAGCGTGTACGGGGCGTCGTCCTCGTCGATCTCGACCGGCCGACCCTGACGGAGCTCCTGGGCGCGCAGCGGGTAGGTGGTCGCCGCGTCCACCTGTTCGATGGTGATCGTCCCGGTCTCCGCCTCGGTGGTCACGACAACAGTCTCCCCGATCCCGGCTCAGCCCGTCGTCTGCGCACCGGGCAGCTACGTTCGGTCACCGGCCGCGGCGGCCGCGGCGCGCGCGCAGGTAGTCGGCGACGACGTACTCGCCGAGCCGCTCGCTGTCGGGCTGGAACACCCGGCCGCCGGCTCGCGCGGTGATGTCGTGCACGAACTCGACCAGCCCGGGCTCGGGGTCCAGGGCGAAGACGTTGAGCGTCGCGCCGGAGCGGGCCACCCGCTCCACCTCGGCCACCGTGCGGGCGATCGTCTCCGGCATCGGCGGCCAGCAGAAGTACGGCGTCCCGTCGTCCTCCAGGTGGGCGGTCGGCTCGCCGTCGGTGACCACCAGCACCACCGGCTCGGCGTCCCGGTGCCGGGCCAGGAAGCGGCGGGCCAGCATCAGGCCGTGCTGCAGGTTGGTGCCCTGCAGGGTGTCCACGCTCAGCTCGGCCAGGGTCTCCGGGCGCAGCACCTGCGCGGTGGAGGAGAAGCCGATGATCTCGATGGCGTCCTGCGGGAACTGGGTGGTCACCAGCGAGTGCAGGGCCATCGCCGTCGACTTGGCCGCGCCCCAGGTGCCGCGCAGGGCCATCGAGTAGGAGAGGTCGACCAGCAGCGCCACCGCGGCCCCGGTGCGCCGTTCGGTCTCCACCACCTCGAAGTCCTCGACGGCGATCTGCACCCGGCGCTGGCCCTCCTCGCGGGGGCTGCCGGCGCTGCGCAGCACCGCGTTGCGCACCGTGCGGACGACGTCCAGCGGCTGCTCGTCGCCGAAGCGCCACTCCCGCGAGGCGCCGGTCAGCTCCCCGGCGGCGCCGGCGTCGGCGACGTCGTGCTCCCCGCGGCCGGTGGCCGACAGCTTCGCGAAGACCCGGCGCAGCGCCGTGGCGCCCAGCCGGCGGACCGCCTTGGGCGAGAGCTGCAGCGCCCCCTCGGAGCGGTCGAGCCAGCCCTGCCGCTCCAGCTCGCGTTCCAGCCGGCGGAGCGCGGCGAGGTCGTCGACGGCCGATCGGCCCAGCGCCTGCTCCAGCAGCTCCTCGTCGACGTCGGCGAGCGAGGCGCCGGCGTAGCCCTGGGACAGCTGTTGGGACAGCGCCTCCAGGTCCGCGAGCTCGGCGACGGCGGTCGTCGCGTCGCCCAGCCCCAGCGGCTGGTCCCCGTCCGGGACGGGGCCGCGCTGGCCCCACGGCAGGTCCGGCCGGGCCTGCCGCAGCGCGTCGGACAGGTGCGCCATCTCGCTCTGCAGCCCGAGGTCGCCCATCGCCTGGCCCATCAGGTCCTGCAGCTCGGCGCGCTGCTCGGGGGAGAGGCCGGCCATCATCCGCTCCTGCGCGGCGGCGCGGCGGGCGAGGGAGTCGATCAGCTCCTCCACCGACTGGGGGTCGTCGGGGAAGAACTGGCCGTGCTCCGCCATGAAGTCGGCGAACTGCTGGTCGGTGTCCTCGCCCCGGTTGTGCGCGTCGACGAGCGCGGACAGGTCGGCGACCATGTCCTTGACCGCCTGCATCGCAGCGCCGTCGCCGTCCTGCATCTGCTGCAAGGCCTGCTTCATCCCCTGGAAGGAGCTGTCCAGCACCTCCTGCCGGAGCAGGTCCTCGATCTCCCGGTAGGCCCGGGCGGCCTCCGGGGAGCGCCAGGCGTGGTCCTTGAGCGCGCGGACGGCCCCGGCGGTGTCCTCCGGCAGCGCGTCCAGTTCGGCCTCGGCCAGCCGGGCCGCGTCGTCGGGATCGGGGAACAACGCAGTCCGCTCGGCCTCGACGGCCCGGTCCAGCAGCTCCCGGACCTGTTCCAGCGTGCCGTCCAGCCGGCCGGCCTCGCGGGCCTGCCGCAGCCGGTCCCGGACGTTGCGGCGCAGCTGGTCCAGCCCGCGCCGGCCGTCGACGCCGCGGCGCAGCAGGTCCCGCATCGCCTCCCGGACGCCGCTGCCGGCCAGCACCTGGTCGCCGATCTCGTCGACCGCGGCCGCCACGTCGTAGGGCGGCGCCAGGGGGTCGGGGCCGCCCCGCCACTTGCCGTACCGGTACCCGCCGTGCCGTCGCTGCGGCATGTCAGGCTCCGTAGACCGTGCGCGAGCCGTCGGTGTCCTTGGCCAGCCGCCGGGTCAGCCACAGCCCTTCGAGCGCGAACTCGACGGCGGCGGCGGCCTGCTCGGCGGACTGCTCCCCCTCGGGGACCCCCAGCCGGCCCAGCAGTTGCGCCAGGTGCGGGATCGTGCCCAGCTGCCCGAGCAGGACGGCGGCCGGCACCAGGTCACCGGACTCCACGGTGTCCCCGCCGGTGAAGTGCTCCTGCAGGCCGGTCAGGTCCAGGCCGCCGCAGCGGGCCCGGAAGGTCTGGGCGGTGGCCTGCCGGAGCAGGTGCTCGAGCACCTCGAGGCTGCGGTCGTCGTCGGCATCGTTGCCCGCGTCGGCGAACTCCACCTTGCCGCGGCTGGCCGGGACGATGCTGGGCAGGTCGACCACCCGGGCGACCGGCCGGCTCTCCCCGGCGACCGCGGCCCGGCGCACCGCCGAGGCGGCCACCGTCTCCAGCCCGGCGATGGCGAACCGGGCGCTGACCCCCGAGCGCTGGTCGACGTGGCTGGACTCGCGGACCAGCCGGGTGAACCGGGCGACGATCTCCACCAGGTGCTGGGGCACCAGCGGGGTGGCGAACTCGCCGCTGCCGCCCAGCCAGGTGGTCTGCGCCTCCTGCTCGAGCAGCCGCACCTCGTCGGCGAGCTCGATCGGGTAATGGGTGCGCACCTCGGCGCCGAACCGGTCCTTGAGCGGGGTGATGATCCGGCCGCGGTTGGTGTAGTCCTCGGGGTTGGCGCTGGCCACCAGCAGCAGGTCCAGCGGCAGCCGCACCCGGTAGCCGCGGATCTGGATGTCCCGCTCCTCCAGCACGTTGAGCAGGGCCACCTGGATCCGTTCGGCCAGGTCGGGCAGCTCGTTGACGCTGAAGATGCCGCGGTTGGTGCGTGGCACCAGCCCGTAGTGCACCGTCTCCGGGTCGCCCAGGGTGCGGCCCTCGGCGACCTTGATCGGGTCGACGTCGCCGATCAGGTCGCCGACGCTGGTGTCGGGGGTGGCCAGCTTCTCGCCGAACCGCTCGCTGCGGTGCAGCCAGCCGACCGGGGTCGCGTCGCCGTGCTCGGCGACCTGCCGGTGCCCCCAGACGCTGATCGGCTGCAGCGGGTGCTCGTTGAGCTCGCTGCCGACCAGCACCGGGGTCCACTCGTCGAGCAGGCCGACCAGGGTGCGGATCAGCCGGGTCTTGCCCTGGCCGCGTTCGCCGAGCAGCACGAGGTCGTGCCCGGCGATGAGCGCCCGTTCCACCTCGGGGACGACGGTGTCCTCGAACCCGACGATGCCGGGCAGGGTGGGCTCACCGGCGGCCAGCCGGGCGAGCAGGTTCTGGCGGATCTCGGCCTTGACCGGCCGGGGGGTGGCTCCGCTGACGCGGAGCTCGCCCAACGTCGTCGGAGCAGGAGCCTGGGCAGCGGGAGGGGTGGGGGACTGGGAGGTCCCCGTCAGTGCGGCGTCCGTCACCTCGACCACGGTACGACGGACCTGTGACAGCCGGGTGTCCGTCGGCCCGCGCACCTGGGGACTGCGAAGATCGACGGCGTGTCCGTCCCCGGTGCAGTCCCCCTGGTCAGCGGGGCCGACGTCGAGTCGGCCGCGCACCTGCTGGACGGCGTGGTGCGCCGGACGCCGCTGGAGCACTCCCGGGCACTGGCCGAACGGGTCGGTGGCCCGGTGTGGCTCAAGTGCGAGAACCTGCAGCGCACCGGCTCGTTCAAGATCCGCGGCGCCTACACCCGGATCGCCCGGCTCAGCGACGCCGAGCGCGCCCGGGGCGTGGTTGCGGCCAGCGCCGGCAACCACGCCCAGGGCGTCGCGCTGGCCGCCCGCGAGCTCGGTGCGGCCGCGACCGTGTTCATGCCGGAGAGCGCCCCGCTGCCCAAGGTCGCCGCCACCCGCGGCTACGGCGCGGACGCGCGGCTCGGCGGGGAGACCCTCACCGAGGCGATCGTCTCGGCGGTGGAGTTCGCCGACCGGACCGGTTCGGTCTTCATCCACCCCTTCGACCACCCCGACGTCATCGCCGGGCAGGGCACCGTGGGCCTGGAGGTCCTCGACCAGTGCCCCGACGTGGCGACGGTGGTGGTCTGCACCGGCGGCGGCGGCCTGGTCTCCGGGATCGCCGCGGCGGTGAAGGCCCGCCGGCCCGACGTCCGGGTGGTCGCGGTCCAGGCGGAGATGGCGGCCGCCTTCCCCGCCTCGCTGGCTGCCGGCCGTCCGGTACCGCTGACCAGCATGGCGACGATGGCCGACGGCATCGCCGTCGCCGCGCCCGGCGACCTCACGCTGGCGCACGTCTCCGGCCTGGTCGACGACGTCGTGACGGTCAGCGAGGGCGACCTCTCCCGGGCGCTGCTGTTCTGCCTGGAGCGGGCCAAGCTGGTGGTCGAGCCGGCCGGGGTCGCCGCGGTGGCCGCGCTGCTGGCCGACCCGGCCGCGTTCGCCCCACCGGTCGTCGCGGTCGTCTCCGGCGGCAACATCGACCCGGTGCTGATGATGAAGGTCGTCCAGCACGGCATGGCCGCTGCCGGGCGCTACCTGTCGCTGCGGGTGCAGGTGCCCGACCGGCCCGGCTCGCTCGCCGGGCTGCTGCGGGAGCTGGCCGGGCTGGCCGCCAACGTGCTCTCCGTCGAGCACGAGCGGTTGACGCCGCGCCTGGTGCTGGGCGAGGTGGAGGTCGGCGTGCACCTGGAGACCCGCGGCCCCGACCACGCCGAGCACGTGCTGGCCGCGCTGTCCGCCGCCGGGTACGCCCCGCGCGTCGACTGATCCACGCGACCGATGAGTTCTCCCCGCGGGGCGGGTCTGCACCCCTGAGCCGTCGCGCCGCGGCGGCCGGGACAGACCGTGCGTCGTCGGAGGAGTTGTTCATGGAACGGACCCGCCGGGTGCCCGGAAAAGACAGTGAGAACTGTCGGTCGGCGGGCCTAGCGTGCGCGGCATGACCGATGCCGTCGTCGTCGAGGGGCTCGTGAAGCGCTTCGGGGAGAATACCGCGCTCGGTGGGGTCGACCTCACCGTGTCCGAGGGCACCGTCCTCGGGCTGCTGGGGCCCAACGGCGCCGGCAAGACCACCGTCGTCCGGATCCTGAGCACCCTGCTGCAGCCCGACGCGGGCCGGGCGGAGGTGGTCGGGCTCGACGTCGGTACCCAGGCCGACCAGGTGCGGGCCATGATCGGGCTGACCGGCCAGTACGCCGCGGTCGACGAGTACCTGACCGGGCACGAGAACCTGGAGATGGTCGGGCGGCTGTACCGGCTGGGCAAGCGGGAGGCCAAGGCGCGTGCCGGCCAGCTGCTGGAGCGCTTCGACCTGGCCGACGCGGCGCACCGCCCGGCGAAGACCTACTCCGGCGGCATGCGCCGCCGGCTGGACATCGCCGCCTCGCTCATCGCCCGGCCCCGGGTGCTGTTCCTCGACGAGCCGACGACCGGGCTCGACCCCCGCAGCCGGCTGGGCATGTGGGAGTTCATCGCCGACCTGGTCAGCGACGGGACGACGATCCTGCTCACCACCCAGTACCTGGAGGAGGCCGACCGGCTGGCCGACCGGATGGTGGTCATCGACCGGGGGAAGGTGATCGCCCGCGGCACCGCCGACGAGCTGAAGGCCCAGGTCGGCGGCGAGCGGCTGGAGCTCACCGTGGGCACGGTGGAGCAGCTCGTGGTGGTGACCGACGCCCTGCGCCCGCTCGCCCACGGCGAGCTGCACGCCGACCGGCAGACCCGGCGGCTGTCGGTGCCGGTCACCGGCGGCACCGACACGCTGGCCGAGGCGCTGCGCCGGCTCGCCGGCACCAGCGCGCAGGTGCTCGACATCGGCCTGCGCCGGCCCGACCTGGACGACGTCTTCCTCACCCTCACCGGGCGCTCCGCCGAGGACGCCGACACCACGACCGACGCCGAGGACTCGGCCACCGTCAGCGCAGGAGCGCAGTCATGACCACCCTGGCCGAGACCGTCTCCGACAGCGTCGTCATCACCAAGCGGAACCTGATCAAGGTCAAGCGGGTCCCCGACCTGATCGTCTTCGCGACCCTGTCGCCGATCATGTTCGTGGTGTTGTTCCGCTACATCTTCGGCGGTGCCATCAACCTGCCGCCGGGCATCAGCTACGCCGAGTTCCTGCTCCCGGGGATCTTCGCCCAGACGGTGGTCTTCGGCTCCACCGTCACCGGGGCGAGCATCGCCGAGGACCTGCAGAAGGGGCTGATCGACCGGTTCCGGTCGCTGCCGATGTCCCGGTCGGCGGTGCTGATCGGCCGCACCGTCGCCGACCTGGGGCTCAACGTCATCTCGATCACGGTGATGGCGCTGACCGGGCTCGCCGTGGGCTGGCGGATCAACTCCTCGATCGGGGAGGCGATCGGCGGGTTCCTGGTGCTGCTCGTCTTCGCGTTCGCCATCTCCTGGCTGATGGCGCTGGTCGGCCTGCTGGTCCGCACCCCGGAGGTGGTCAACAACGCGAGCTTCATCGTGATCTTCCCGTTGACCTTCGCCTCCAACGCCTTCGTCCCGCTGGAGAGCTTCCCGGCGCCGCTGCGGGCGTTCGCCGAGTGGAACCCGGTCTCCACCGTCGTCCAGGCGGCCCGGGAGCTGTTCGGCAACGTCCCCGCCGGGGTTCCGGTCCCCGACGTCTGGTCGCTGCAGAACCCGGCGCTGTACACCGTGCTGTGGACGGTCGCGATCCTGGTGGTCTTCGTGCCGCTGGCCGTCCGGGCCTACCTGCGCACCGCCAGCCGCTGACGGAGGGGCTGCCTCGGCTCCGGTCGGCTGTCGGGTGACGGCCGACCGGGCACGGGGGCGAAGATGAGCGGGATGAGCACCACTGCACCGGCTCCCTCGCCGGACCCCGCGTCCCTGTCCGCGTCCAACCCGCTGGCCGCCCCGTCGGCGCTGCCCTACGAGCTGCCGCCGTTCGCCGACATCTCGCTGGAGCACTGCCGGGAGGCGTTGCTGGCCGGGATGGCCGAGCAGCGGGCCGAGGTCGCCGCCCTGCTGGCCGACCCGGCCGAGCCGACGTTCGAGAACACCGTCGTGGCCCTCGAGCGCTCCGGTCAGCTGCTCGGCCGGGCGGAGGCGGTCTTCTGGAACCTGTCGTCGTCGATGTCCAGCGACCGGCTGCGCGAGATCGAGCGGGAGGTCGCCCCGCTGTCGGCGGCGCACTCCGACGCGCTGCGACTGGACCCGGCGCTGTTCGCCCGGATCGACGCCGTGCACTCTGCCCGGCACGAGGCGGGCCTGGACGCCGAGTCGCTGCGCCTGGTGGAGCGCTACCACCTGGACTTCGTCCTCGCCGGGGCCGGGTTGGACGACGCCGGCCGCGAGCAGCTCCGCGAGCTCAACCAGCGACTGTCGGAGCTGTCCACGACCTTCGGGCAGAACCTGGTGGTGGCCACCGAGGCGGCGGCGGTGCTGGTCACCAACCAGACCGAGCTGGACGGGTTGAGCCCTGCCGAGGTGCAGGCCGCCGCCGGCGCCGCCGCCGAGCGCGGCCACGAGGGCGGGTACCTGCTCACCCTGGTGCTGCCCAGCGGCCAGCCCGCGATGGCCAAGCTGCGCAACCGGGAGCTGCGCCGCCGGCTGCACGAGGCGTCGCTGACCCGGGCCTCGGCCGGCGAGCACGACAACGGCCCGATCGCGGTGGAGATGGCGCACCTGCGCGCGGTCCGGGCGCAGCTGCTGGGCTTCGACACCCACGCCGACCTGATCGCCGCCGACCAGACCGCCCGCACGTCGGCCGCCGTCGACGAGCTGCTCGGTGCGCTGGTGCCGCCGGCGATGGCCAACGCGAAGGCCGAGGCCGAGGTGCTCGCCGAGGTGGCCGCTGCCGATGGCGTCGAGCTGGCCGCCTGGGACTGGTCGTTCTACTCCGAGCGGGTGCGCGCCGAGCGCTACGCCGTCGACAGCGCCGCGCTGCGGCCGTGGTTCGAGCTGGACCGGGTCCTGGTCGACGGGGTGTTCCGCGCCGCCGAGCTGCTCTACGGCCTCACCTTCACCCCGCGTCCGGACCTGCAGGGCTACCACCCCGACGTCCGGGTCTGGGAGGTCTTCGCCGACGAGCGGCCGATCGGGCTCTACCTGGGTGACTTCTTCGCCCGGGAGGGCAAGCGCGGCGGGGCCTGGATGAGCTCGTTCGTCAGCCAGTCCGGCCTGCTGGACACCGGCCCCGTGGTGTTCAACTGCCTCAACGTCACCCGGGCCGCAGCCGGTCAGCCGACGCTGCTGACCCTGGACGAGGTGACGACGCTCTTCCACGAGTTCGGGCACGCGCTGCACGGGCTCTCCTCGGCGGTCACCTACCCGCGGTTCAGCGGTACCAGCGTGCCGCGCGACTTCGTGGAGTTCCCCAGTCAGGTCAACGAGATGTGGGCGCTGTGGCCGGAGGTGCTGGCGCACTACGCCAAGCACGTCGAGACCGGGGAGCCGCTGGCGCAGGAGACCGTCGACGCGCTCGAGGCCGCGGCCCTGTGGGGCGAGGGGTTCGCGACCGTCGAGTACCTGGGCGCCACGCTGCTCGACCAGGCCTGGCACCGGATCGGGCCGGACACCGAGGTCAGCGACGCGCAGGCCTTCGAGGCGCAGGCGCTGGCCGACGCCGGCGTCGCCTTCGACCTGGTGCCGCCGCGGTACCGGACGACGTACTTCCAGCACGTCTTCGCCGGCGGCTACTCGGCCGGCTACTACTCCTACATCTGGTCGGAGGTGCTGGACGCCGACACCGTCGAGTGGTTCAAGGAGAACGGCGGGCTGCGCCGGGAGAACGGCGACGTCTTCCGCGGCGAGCTGCTCTCCCGCGGTGGCTCCGTCGACCCGCTGGGCGCCTTCGCCGCCGTCCGCGGCCGGGCCGCCGACACCGGCCCCCTGCTGCGCCGCAGGGGCCTGGCCCCGGTCGCCTGACGCCCGCGGCGCCGGCCCCCGCGGCCGGCGCCCGCCGCGCCCGGGCGCGGGCGCGGGCTCAGGGCCGCATTGCACGCTCTTCGTCCGCTCTGCGCGCGCTGCAGCACGAGCAGCGCGGACGAAGAGCGTGCAATGCGCCGCTGCGGCGCGGGCGGGCCGCAGCCGCGGCGGCGGTCCGGCGGGACCGCCGGGTCAGAGCCAGGGGAGGGCGAGCACCAGGTCGAGGTCGTCCGGGGCGGCGCCGTCCCGGACCAGGCGGTTGGGCTGGCGGTGGCCGCAGGCGGTGCAGCGGTGCACCACCTGCCAGCCCTTGCCCGACTTCTCGACGAGGCCGATCGGCTCCATCAGCTGCCGGCACTCGCTGGCCCGGTCGCCCGGCAGCTCGTCGACGTGCAGCGACCACAGGCACCACGGGCAGTGGTTGCGGTAGTGCCCGTCGGTGTTCGCCGGCACCAGGGTCTGGCAGTGCCCGCAGACGAAGGTGGTGTTCTCCGCCCGCCGGGAACGCGCCCGCCCGCCGTCCACCGTGCTCGTCCCGTCCGTGTCCGTCGACTCCGTGCCCGTCACCGCCCTGGCCCGGGGGTCAGGGGATGAACGGCTCGACGGCCAGGACCTTCACCGAGATGTCCTTGCCGTTGGGTGCCTGGTAGGTGACCGTCGCGCCCGGCGCGGCGCCCACGATCGCCGCACCCAGCGCAGACTCGGGGGAGTAGACGGTCAGGTCGGTGGTGCCGGCGATCTCCCGCGAGCCCAGCAGGAACTTGTCGGTGTCGTCCTCGTCGCCGTCGAAGGCGATGGTGATGACCGTGCCGACGGCGGCGTTGGTCGCCGTCGTGGGCGGCTGGCCGACCCGGGCCTTGCGCAGCAGGTCGGTGAGCTGCCGGATCCGGCCCTCGGCCTTGCCCTGCTCCTCGCGGGCCGCGTGGTAGCCGCCGTTCTCCTTGAGGTCACCCTCCTCGCGGCGGTCGTTGATCTCCTTGGCCATCGCCGGTCGGTTCGCCACCAGCTGCTCGAGCTCGGCTCGCAGCCGGTCGTGGGCCTCCTGCGTCAGCCAGACGCCCTGGTCCTGCTCGTCAGTGGGGGTGGACACAGTTGCTCCCGGTGCTCGTCTTCGCGACCCGCTGTTCGCGGGGTCACCGCTGGTCAATCCGAGCAACGTAACACCGGAGCGGAGCCGCGTGCAGCCGTCAGCGGAACGGGTCCGGCCGGGGGGACTCCTGCGTCGGAGGTGCACAGGAGTGGCGCGGGGCACACCAGGAGTCGCCGGGGTGCCTGCCATGATCGGCCGGCCGGGGGGACAATGGAGGCCGAGACCGGGCGTGCGCGTCACGCACGGCGTGAGGGCACCGTCGGGCGCGGGCTCGACGAGCGGAGCGAGGAGCAGCACAGGTGAGCGAACCGGACCAGTTGCGCCTGCTCGCGGTGCACGCCCATCCCGACGACGAGTCGAGCAAGGGCGCCGCGACCATGGCCAAGTACGTCGCCGAGGGCGCCCGGGTGATGGTGGCGACCTGCACCGGCGGGGAGCGCGGGTCCGTGCTGAACCCGGCGATGGACCGCCCCGAGGTGTGGGAGCGGATGGCGGAGATCCGCAACGAGGAGATGGCCCGGGCACGGGAGATCCTCGGGGTCGAGCAGGAGTTCCTGGGCTTCGTCGACTCCGGGCTGCCCGAGGGCGACCCGCTGCCGCCGCTCCCGGAGGGCTGCTTCGCCCTGGTGCCGGTCGAGGAGGCCGCCGCGCCGCTGGTCGAGCTGATCCGGCGCTTCCGCCCGCAGGTGGTGCTCACCTACGACGAGCGGGGCGGCTACCCGCACCCGGACCACATCAAGACCCACGACATCTCGGTGCACGCCTTCGAGGCGGCCGGCGACCCGGACCGCTACCCCGACCTCGGGGAGCCCTGGCAGCCGAGCAAGCTCTACTACCACATGGGCTTCACGCTGCCCCGCACGAAGGCGCTGCACGAGGCGATGCTGGCCGAGGGGGCCGAGTCGCCGTACACCGAGTGGCTGGCGAAGTGGGACCCGGCCAACGACATCTCGCACCGGGTGACCACCCGGGTGCCCTGCGCCGAGTACTTCCCGGTGCGGGACGCCGCCCTGATCGCCCACGCCACCCAGATCGACCCCACCGGCCGCTGGTTCTCCGTCCCGCTGGACCTGCAGACCCGCACCTGGCCGACCGAGGACTACGAGCTGGCCCGCTCGCTGGTCGACTCGGTCGTCCCGGAGGACGACCTGTTCGCCGGCGTCCACACCTCGGAGCGTGTCTCGTGACCACCGCACTCACCCTGCTCGCCGTCGACCAGCAGCAGGTCCCCGAGGACGTCGGCAAGGCCGGTCCGCTGGGGCTGCTGCTCATCGTCCTGCTGCTCATCGCGGTGCTGTGGCTGGGCCGGTCGATGACCCGGCACCTCAAGGGCCTGCCGCGCAGCTTCGACCCGGCCGACCAGGTGCCCGACAGCCCGGCCGAGCTGATGGTCGACGTCCCGGCCCGGGCGCCCGGCGCCGAGCTGCTGGACACCCTGCGGCGTGCCCCGCTGGCGATCGAGCCGCCGTCCCGTCCTCAGGACGACGACTCCCGGGACGGGCGGCCCACCGCCCCCTGACCCGCCCGGCACCGCTGGACCGGGTGCGGCCTCGGTGGTCCAGCACTGATCGGCCCTGGCCGGCCGGGACCTGACCCCCGAGGGGGACACGCGCCGTCGTCCGGCCGCGTGCGGGACGGCGGTCGGCGATCATCGCCGGATGGCGACCCAGCGGGCCCGGCGGGACTCTGACCAGCACAAACGATCCCTCCCCGGCCGCTGGGGCACCCGCGCCCTGGAGATCGGCGAGAACGTCGTCTACGCCGGCATCGCGCTGTTCCTCGTGCTCAGCGCCCTCGTGCTCCTCGTCATCGCCGGGAGGACGACCTGGGGGATGGTCGGTGGCCTCTCCCAGGCCCCGGTGCTCGAGCTGCTCGACGTGCTGCTGCTCGTCTTCATCGTCGTCGAGCTGCTGTTCGCGGTGCGGATCACCGTGGAGCGCCGGGAGCTGGTGGCCGAGCCGTTCCTGCTGGTCGGGATCATCGCCTCGATCAAGGAGATCGTCGTGCTGTCGGTCGAGGCGGCGGGGGTGCTGGGCAAGGGCGCGCAGTTCGACGACCGGATCACCGAGATCGCCGTCCTCGGCGTGCTGGTGGTCCTGCTCGGGGCCACGGCCTGGCTGCTCCGCCTGAAGGAGCGCGAGCCCGACGAGGGCGACGCGCCGTCACCGGGCTGACCCGGCGAGACCTCACCAGCGGTGGGCGACGTCGATGACCACGCGGGCGCCGTCGGGGCGTCCCGGCGAGCCGTCCAGCACGAAGACCCGGAACGGCAGCCGGGCACGAGTGCCGACCGCCAGCGACGTCTGCCCCTCGAACGAGCCCGCCCACGCCACCTGGCGCAGGGTCCGGGCGGCATCGACGTCGACGACCTGGGTCCGGTCGGCCGGCAGGTAGGTGGGGGTGCGCGAACCGTCGTAGGCAGGTGCCCGCACGACGAGCTGGAGGACGGCGCCGCCCGCGACGGACACCGGCGTACCGGAGCCCTGGGCGCCGACCTGGTCCACGTACCGGACGTCGTAGCCGGTGTCACCGGCCGCGGCCAGGTCGACCACCAGCCGGTCGAAGCACGGGTGCTGCCCGGCGCGGACGTCGGTGACGGTGCCCGGCGGGAAGACGCCCATCGGCTGGCTCTCGGGCAGCGATCCCCAGCGGATCCCGCAGTACGGACCACCGGTCGCCTGGGCCGGCAGTGCGCCGCCCAGCAGCGCGACGGCGGCGAGCAGCACGATGACGAGCGTCCGCGGACGCGTTCGATACCGGTCCATGACGACCTCCTCGGTGTCGTCCTCGATCGTGCCCCTGTGGATGGTCGGCTGAACGTGACGATCTCGTGACTGCCCGTCCGTCTGGGCGTCGAGGCACCACGCCCCCGCCGCGGCCGGGCGGCAACCGCGGGATCCGCCTACGGTCGGGGCATGTCGCTGACCCTCGGTACCGGTCCCCTCGCCCGGCCCTCGGCCGGGCAGCTGAACGCCGACCTGTGGTCGGTCGCCCCCGCGCACGCGCTGTACCTGCACCCGCTGCAGGAGCGCATCCGCGGTGTGTCCGGCGAGCGCACCGTCGTGGACACCACGCGGGCGCAGCTGCTGCACGAGACCGGGCTGCTGCCGCGGTGGTACCTGCCGGAGGCCGACGTGGCGGCCGGGGTCCTGCAGCCCAGTGACACCCGCACCACCTGCCCGTTCAAGGGCGAGGCCCGGTACTGGCACCTGGAGGTCGACGGACGCCGGGTGGAGGACGCGGCGTGGTCCTACCCGGAGCCCATCGACGGCTGCCCGCCGCTGGCCGGGCTCCTCTCCTTCGACCTGGAGAGCCTGGACTCCTGGTCGATCGAGGACGAGCAGCTGCTCGGGCACCCGCGCGACCCGTTCCACCGGGTGGACGCCCGGCGCTCGTCCCGGCACGTCGTGGTCCGGGTCGGTGACCAGGTGGTCGCCGACACCTCTGCGCCGATCGCGGTGTTCGAGACCGGGCTGCCGGTGCGCTGGTACGTGCCCGAGGCCGACGTCCGGGCCGAGTTCCTGGAGCCGAGCGACACCACGTCGGAGTGCCCGTACAAGGGCGTGGCGAGCTACGAGCACCTGACCGTCGCCGGCCGGCGGTACGAGGACGCGGTGTGGTGCTACCGGGAGCCGCTGCTGGAGGCGCTGCCGGCCGCAGGACACCGGTCGTTCGACGGGGACGACATCGAGGTCGAGGTCACCGGCTGAACCGGGATCGGCCCGGCCGGCGGCCGGGCGTCGCCGTCCTCAGGCGGTGCCCTCCGCGGCGATCAGCTCGGCGACCGCCGCGGGCCGCTGGCTGCAGTCGTCACCGGAGTCCGGCTCGTCGGCGGCCAGCCCCGTGATGCCGACGTCCTCGACGGGCCGGAACCCGAGCCGGTCGAGGTGGCCCGGCAGCCGGTTCTGGGCGTTGACCACGTGCGAACGGGAGAACCAGCCGAGGCCGTCCTCGACGTCGAAGTCGAGCCCACCGCCGGGGGCGCGACGGACGTGCCCGGGGGAGGGCAGCAGCCCGGCGAGCTGGACCGCCTGGTCCGGGTACAGCGTGTCCGGCGGGGTGTCGAAGTAGTACCAGCTGGCCGCGCAGACGCCGTAGAGCGTGGGGCCGAACTGGGCGTGGTTCACGTAGAGCTCGAGCATCCGCCGGTCGTCGACGATCAGCGCCAGCTCTGCGGCCAGGCCGGCCTCCACCGCCTTGCGCCAGGCGCTGAGCTCCTGGTTGAGGAAGAGGTTCTTGGCCACCTGCTGCGGGATGGTCGACCCGGAGGGGTCGTCCTCGCCGCGCAGGTGCGCCTCCGCGCGGGCCATCAGCCCGTCCCACTCGAACGCGCCCGAGCGGTAGGGGAGCTGGGCGTCCTCGTGGGCGATGACGGCGGCGAGGAAGTTCCGCGAGACGTGCTCGACCGGCACGGACTGCTGGACGGCGCCACCGGGGTTGGCCGCCATGAACGCCGTCGTCGGCGGGTCGACCCAGCGCAGCGACACCAGCACCAGCGCCTGGAGGACGAAGACGACGGCGACCAGCCGGCCGAGTGCCCGGAGGGCGCCGCGACGGCGTCCGCGCCAGGGTCGCCCGGGGCGCGGCTCCGGGGCCGGCGGCGGTGACCCGTCGGCGCGGCCCCCGCGCCGCCAGCGCCGCTGCGGACGGGGCTGCTCCTCGGCCGGCGGGGGTGGGTACCAGCCGGCGTCCGGCGGCGCGCCGTACCGGTCGTCGCCGTACGGCGGGAGCCGATCGGACGGGTACGCGGTGCCCACAGATGGCCCGTCGGCCGGGCGGCGGAACCGCGCGGTCGGCCGGCGATCCGGCGGTACGTGGGCCATGCGGTGGAGCTCCCGGGGGTCGGCGCGAGCTGCGATCGTACGGGCGCCGGCCCCGCACGTGGCGCCGCTCGGGGTCCGTGGCGCCGTTCGGGCGGGACCGGGGACGGGAAGGAGAGGGCCATGCCGAACCGTCTCGCCACCGCGACGAGCCCCTACCTGCTGCAGCACGCCGACAACCCGGTCGACTGGCGGGAGTGGGGCCCCGATGCCTTCGAGGAGGCCCGCCGGCGTGACGTGCCCGTGCTGGTCTCCGTCGGCTACGCGGCGTGCCACTGGTGCCACGTGATGGCGCACGAGTCGTTCGAGGACCCGGAGACGGCCGCGCAGCTGAACGCCGGCTTCGTCTGCGTGAAGGTCGACCGTGAGGAACGCCCGGACGTCGACAGCGTCTACATGACCGCCACCCAGGCGCTGACCGGCCAGGGTGGCTGGCCGATGACGGTCTTCACCACCCCGGACGGCGCTCCGTTCTACTGCGGCACCTACTTCCCGCCCCGCCCGCACCCGCAGCTCCCGGCGTTCCGGCAGGTGTTGAGCGCGGTGAGCGAGGCCTGGGCAGGCCGGCGCGGCGAGCTGGAGCAGGCGGGGGAGAGCATCGTCGCCGGCATCTCCCGCCGCCTGGACCTGGGTGACCCCAGCCCGCTGTCGACCGAGTTCCTGGACCGGGCCGTCGACGCGCTCGCGGACAGCCACGACCGTCGCGCCGGTGGCTTCGGCGGCGCCCCGAAGTTCCCGCCGTCCATGGTGCTGGAGTTCCTGCTCCGCGCCCACGCCCGCCGGGGTGACGCGACGTCCCTGGGCCTGGCCGTGCAGACCGCCGAGGCGATGGCCCGCGGCGGCGTGTACGACCAGCTGGCCGGTGGCTTCGCCCGGTACTCCGTCGACGAGGACTGGGTGGTGCCGCACTTCGAGAAGATGCTCTACGACAACGCCCTGCTGCTGCGGGTCTGTTCACACCTGTGGCGCACCACCGGCGCCGCCTGGGCCCGGCGGGTCGCCGACGACACGGCCGGGTTCCTCGTGCGGGACCTCGGCACCGCCGAGGGCGGGTTCGCCTCCGCGCTGGACGCCGACACCGAGGGTGTCGAGGGGCTCACCTACGTCTGGACCCCGGCTCAGCTGGTCGAGGTGCTCGGGGCCGACGACGGCGCCTGGGCCGCCGAGGTCCTCGGCGTGACGGCCGAGGGCACGTTCGAGCACGGCAGCTCCACGCTCCAGCTGCGGCGCGACCCGGACGACGCGCCGCGGCTGGCCCGGGTGCGGGCCGCGCTGTCCGTGGCGCGGGCGCAGCGGCCCCAGCCGGCCCGTGACGACAAGGTGGTCGCCGCCTGGAACGGGCTGGCGATCGCGGCGCTGGCCGACCACGGGGCGCTCGTCGGCGACCAGGACCTGGTCGGGGCCGCGGTCCGGGCAGCCGAGCTGCTGCA
This sequence comes from Modestobacter sp. VKM Ac-2984, assembly GCF_026967985.1. Taxonomy (GTDB): domain Bacteria; phylum Actinomycetota; class Actinomycetes; order Mycobacteriales; family Geodermatophilaceae; genus Modestobacter. The sequence goes on from NZ_JAPVBJ010000008.1 coordinate 189,226, forward strand.
CCGGGTCCACTGGGTGGACGGTCGGTTGCGCCGGGTCTCCCGGTACGGCCAGGTCGGCGCCCACGCCGGCGTGCTCGAAGACCACGGCGACCTCGCCGAGGGGCTGCTGGCGCTGCACGCGGCCACCGCCGACGGGCGGTGGCTGACCTGGGCCGGGGAGCTGCTCGACGTCGTCGGCGCGCAGTTCGTCGACGGCGAGGGCCGGTGGCACGACACCGCGGCGGACGGCGAGGCCCTCGTCCACCGCCCGTTCGACCCCACCGACGGCCCCACCCCGGCGGGCATCGCCGCCGCTGCGGGTGCGCTGGTCGGCTATGCGGCGCTGGCCGGCTCGCCGGACCACCGGGCCCGCGGGGAGGCGGCGGTCGCCTCGCTGGCCCGGCTGGTCGCGCAGGCACCCCGGGCGGCGGGCTGGGCGGCCGCGGTCGGTGAGGCGCTGCTCGCCGGGCCGTTGGAGGTGGCGGTGTCCGGGCCGGCCGGCCCGGAGCGGGACGCGCTGGCGGCCGCGGCGCGCGCCTCGGTCAGCCCCGGTGCGGTCGTGGTGGCCGGCGAGCCGGACGCGCCGGGGGTGCCGCTGCTGGCCGGGCGGCCGTTGCAGGACGGCCGCCCGGCCGCCTACGTCTGCCGCGGGTTCGTCTGCTCGGCGCCGGTCACCGAGGTGTCCGCTCTCAGCGCAGCGATGAGCCCACGCAGCGTCTAATTACATGATTACAGTGCATGGTGTCCGAACCGAACGAGGAGGAACCGTGCACGCACACCACCGCTTCCCACCCGAGGGCTTCCCCGGCCGCGGGCGTGCCCGTGGCCGCGCGGCGGACACCCCACCGCCGGTCGAGCGTGCCGAGGTCGCCGGCTGGTTCGCCGGCCGGCTGCCCGACGAGTGGTTCACCGGCCCGGTCGACCTGGCCGTCGACCGCGACGAGATCACCGTCGTGGGGTCGGTCCCCGAGCCCGACGTGGGCGACGGCGACCCCGCGGCCGCCCGGGCCGGCCGGGTCGCCCGCTTCCGCGAGGAGACCCGTGGCCAGCGGATGGCGATCGCCGACGCCGCCCAGGAGCGCTACGGCCGGTCGGTGGCCTGGGGGGCGTCCTGCGGCGACGTCCGGGAGCTGTTCACCACGCTGTCGGTGCCGGTGATGACCCGGCTGCGCCAGCCCGAGCGCCTGGTCCTCGACACCCTGGTCGACGCCGGCGTGGCCCGGTCCCGGTCCGAGGCCCTGGTCTGGGCCGTGCGCCTGGTCGGCGAGCACGCCGAGGACTGGCTGGCCGAGCTGCGGCAGGCGATGGCCGCCGTGGAGGAGGTGCGTGCCCGGGGTCCCCAGTAGGACGCCCGTGGGCCTGTGCGCGGATCGGGGACACTGGGCCTCGTGCCCCACACCGCAGAGCCCACCGACACCGACGTGCTCGTGGTGGGGGCCGGTCCGGCCGGTGCGGCTGCCGCTGCGTGGGCCGCACGCGGTGGCGCCGACGTCGTGCTCGCAGACGCCGCCGTCTTCCCCCGGGACAAGACCTGCGGTGACGGGCTGACCCCTCGGGCCATCGCCGAGCTCGACCGGCTCGGGCTCGGCGACTGGGTGCGCTCGCACGGCCGTAACCGGGGGCTGCGGGCGGCCGGCTTCGGGCAGGAGCTGCTGCTGCCCTGGCCCGGTGGCGCGCTGCCCGACCACGGCGGCGCGGTCCCGCGCACGGAGCTGGACGACCGGATCCGGTCGGTCGCGCTGGACGCCGGGGCCACCCCGCTGGAGGGTGCCCGGGCGGTGGACGTCGAGCGGGACGGCGACCGGGTGGGCGCGGTGGCGTTCCGCCGTCCCGACGGGTCGACGACGACCGTCCGCTGCCGCCGGCTCGTCGTGGCCGACGGCGTCCGCTCCCCGCTGGGCCGGGTGCTCGGCCGGGAGTGGCACCGCGACACCGTCTACGGCGTGGCCGCGCGCGGCTACGTGCGCTCGGGGCGCAGCGACGACGAGTGGATCAGCTCGCACCTGGAGCTCCGCGGCGCCGAGGGGGAGCTGCTGTCGGGCTACGGCTGGGTGTTCCCGCTGGGGGCCGAGCGCGGTGAGGTGAACGTCGGCGTCGGCACCCTGGCCACCGAGCGCCGCCCGGCCGAGGTGGGGCTGCGCAGCCTGCTGGAGCTCTACACCGACCAGCGGCGCGCGGAGTGGCAGATCGAGGGCGCCGTCCAGGCCCCCGCCAGCGCGCTGCTGCCGATGGGCGGGGCGGTCTCCGGTGTGGCCGGGCGCAACTGGGCGCTGGTCGGCGACGCCGCGGGGTGCGTGAACCCGCTCAACGGCGAGGGCATCGACTACGGGCTGGAGACCGGCCGCAGCGTGGTGGAGCTGTTCGACGAGGACGACTGGTCGCAGGCCTGGCCCACGACGCTGCGGCGGCACTACGGCGAGGCGTTCTCCATCGCCCGCCGGCTGGCCGGGCTGCTCACCGTGCCGCGTTTCCTGCCGGCCGCCGGGCCCGTGGGGATGCGCTCCCGGGTACTGATGACCGTCGCGCTGCGGGTCATGGGCAACCTGGTGACGGACGCCGACCGGGACCTCACCGCACGGCTGTGGCGCCGGGCCGGCCGGCTGTCGGTGCGCCTGGACGACCGCCCGCCCTTCAGCTGAGCGGCTCGCCCGGCGGGCCGGGCGTGCGGCGCGCCGGACGGCTGCTGGGCCGCTACTGCGTTCTGCGCAGTACTGTGCGGTGCACCGACCAACCCGGAGGACGTCGATGGACACCACGCAACTGCTCAAAGGGGTGCTGGACCTCGCCGTCCTCGCGGTGCTGGACGGCGAGGACGGCTACGGCTACGACGTCGTCCGGCGGCTGCGGGCGGCCGGGCTGGAGGAGGTCGGCGACGCCTCGGTCTACGGCACCCTGCGGCGGCTGTACGCCGCCGGGCACCTGACCAGCTACGTCGTCCCCTCGGCCGAGGGGCCGCACCGCAAGTACTACGGCCTCAACGTCTCCGGGCGGGCACAGCTGGAGATGGCGACCAAGACCTGGCACGGCTTCGCCGACACGATGGCGGCCCTGCTGCAGACCGATCCGGAGGTGGCGGCATGACCGGTGCGACGAGTGTGGGCCGGCAGGCCGAGGTGCGGGAGTACGCGGCGGCGGTGCGCGCGGCGCTGACCGACGTCCCGGCCGACCGGTGCGAGGAGCTGCTCGAGGACCTCGAGGACCACCTGGCGGAGGTGGCGGCGGACGGCGACGCGCCGCTCGAGTTCCGGCTGGGCTCGCCTCGTCACTACGCCGACGAGCTGCGGGCCGCCGCTGCCCTGCCCGCCGCGCCGGCGCCCGAGCACGAGCAGGTCGGGCTGACCGAGCTGGCCGAGCGGGTCCGGGCGTGGGAGCCGGTGCGGCAGGTCGAGGCGTTCCTCCCCGAGCTGCGCCCGGCGTGGTGGGTGGTGCGCGCCTGGGCCGCCGTGACCGCGGTCGACGTGGTCTTCGTGGGGGGCACGTCCTTCCCGGTGCCCACCCTCGGGCTCGGCCCGGTCGGCCTGCTCGTCACCGGCGCGGCGATCGCCTGGTCGGTGCGGCTGGGCCTGCGCGCCCGGGCGGAGCAGCGCGAGCCGGGGCACCGTGCCGCGCTGGTCAACGCCGGGCTGGGGGTGCTGACGCTGGTCGCGCTGGTCGGCCTGGCCGACGGGCCCGGCGTCGCCACTGCCGAGACGGTGTACGTCGACGACCCGCAGCCCGACCACCTGGTGCACGAGGACGGCACGCCGATCACGAACATCCTGCCGTTCTCCTCGACCGGTGAACCGCTGCGCGGAGTGCTGCTCTACGACCAGGACGGGCGGCCGATCGACGGCCTCGCCGACGTGACGATCGACGGCGACCAGGTCGAGACGGTGCCGAACGCGCCGTTGCAGCCGGGCAACGCCTATCCGCAGCAGCGCCAGGTGCGGGACTGGGACGAGTACGGCCAGGAGACCGTCGTCCCGATGCCCCTGCCGAGCACCGCACCCACGAGCGGGGCGGAACCGGCGCCGTCCGTGCCGGGGGAGACCCCGGCGACCGACCCGGGGGCGCCGCCGACGCCGTGAGCGGCCGGGCGGCTCAGGCGAGCGGGGAGTTGTAGAGCGCGAACCAGACGGCGATGTAGTGGCAGATGGCGGCCACGATCGTCATCGCGTGGAACACCTCGTGGTAGCCGAAGGTCCCCGGCCAGGGGTTGGGCCGCTTGCTCGCGTAGGCGATCGCGCCGACGCTGTAGAGCAGTCCGCCGACGGCCAGCAGCACCATCGCGGTGACGCCGACCAGCTGCAGGATGTCGACCATCACGAACACCGCCGCCCAGCCCAGCGCCAGGTAGATGGGCACCCCCAACCAGCGGGGCGCGTGCGGCCAGACCACCTTCAGGGCCACGCCCAGCGCGGCGCCGGCCCAGACCAGGCCCAGCAGCCACCAGCCGGTCGGCTCAGGGACGGCGAGCAGTGCGAACGGTGTGTAGGTGCCGGCGATGAACACGAAGATCATCGAGTGGTCGGCGCGCTTCATCAGCTTCCAGCCGCGCGGTGACCAGCGACGGCGGTGGTACAGCGCGCTGACCCCGAAGAGCCCGAGGATGGTGACGCAGTACAGCGCCACCGACCAGCCGGCCCGGGCGCCCTGCACGGCGGCGATCGGGATGAGCACCGCGCCGGCGACGATCGAGCCGAAGAACGCGAACAGGTGCAGCCAGCCCCGCATCCGCGGGCGGGTGTCGGGGTGGTCGGGGTCGCCGTGCTCGGCCAGTGTCCACGGGCCCTGGCCGTGGGCCTGGCGCTCGACGGACTCGACCCGTTCGCCCTCTTCGCGGACGGTGGAGATCGCCTCGTCGGCCGGTGCCTGGAGCTCGGCGCCGTCGGCGGTGATCCGGACGTGGTCCTCGCGGTCTGAGGAGACGCTCATGAGCCGAGGTTACGGAGCGGTGGGTACCGCGTCATCCCGGACGGCTTGTGACCTTGCTGGGAGACGCGCAGGTCGGCCTCGGCGCGCGGTCCGACCACAGCAGGGGACGGCACCTAGGGTGAGGGCGTGGGGGTGCGCGCGAAGGTCCGGGACGCACTCACCCTCGTCTACGAGCAGCGGCTGGCGCGCCAGCTGCTCGGCGCCGACACCCCGCGGCACGTCGGCGTCATCATCGACGGGAACCGACGCTGGGCCCGGGCCATCGGCCTGGAGGACGTCAGCGAGGGGCACCGCCGCGGCGCGGACAAGATCGCCGACCTGCTCTCCTGGTGCGACGAGGCCGGGGTGGAGGTCGTCACCCTCTTCCTGCTCTCCACCGACAACCTGACCCGCCCGGCTCCCGAGCTCACCCCGTTGCTGCGGATCATCGAGGGCGTCGCCTGTGACCTGGCCGGCCCGGACCGGCGGTGGCACCTGCGGGCGGTCGGCGCACTGGAGCTCCTGCCCCCGGAGACCGTCGGCGTCCTCACCCGGGCCGAGCGCGACACCCGGGACCGGCCGGGGGCGACGGTGAACCTCGCGGTCGGCTACGGCGGCCGCCGGGAGATCGCCGACGCCGTGCGCTCGCTGCTGGCCGAGCACGTCCGGCGGGGGACGACGCTGCCGGAGCTGATCGAGGTGCTCGACGCCGACCAGATCGCCGAGCACCTGTACACCCGCGGGCAGCCCGACCCGGACCTGGTGATCCGCACCAGCGGTGAGCAGCGGCTCTCCGGCTTCCTCACCTGGCAGACCGCCCACTCGGAGTTCTACTTCACCGATGTCTACTGGCCGGAGTTCCGCCGGGTCGACTTCCTGCGGGCGCTGCGTGCCTACGCCGCCCGGCACCGCCGCTTCGGCGGCTGACCCGGGGCTGTCCGGGAGGTCGGTCCGCGGGCTGAGAGACTCGGGGCATGGCAGCCGGCGCGGTCGACGTCCCCCTGGAGTACGTGCGGCTGGGGCTGCGCTTCGACCGGCTGGAGCCCGGCTTCGTCGACGCCTACACCGGTGACCAGCGGCTGCGGGCGCAGGTCGCCGACGAGCCGGCGCCCCAGCCGCACCAGCTGCGCGACCAGGCCCGGGCGCTGCTGGCCGAGCTCGACTCCGCCGCCCTGCCCGCCGCCCGGACCGCCTACCTGCGCGGTCAGCTCACCGGCCTGGAGTGCACGGCCCGCAAGCTGGGCGGTGAGCCGGTCGGCTTCATCGCCGAGGTCGAGGCCTATTTCCAGGTGTCGGTCGCCCTCGGGGACCCGGCCGAGTACGCCGCCGCGCACGCCCAGCTCGAGCAGCTGCTGCCCGGCAGCGGGACGCTGGCGGAGCGGTACGCGGTGCACCGGCGGCGGGAGGAGTGCCCGCCCCAGCGGCTGGAGGAGGCGGTGCACGCGCTCTCCTCCGCGCTCCGCGACCGGGTCCGCGGCCAGTACGGCCTGCCCGAGGCCGAGACGGTGCGCTACGAGGTGGTCACCGACAAGCCGTGGTCGGGGTTCAACTACTACGAGGGCGACTATCGCTCCCGGGTGGCGATCAACGCCGACCTGCCGCACCGGCTCGCGCAGCTGCCGCACCTGGTCGCGCACGAGTCCTACCCCGGGCACCACACCGAGCACTGCCGCAAAGAGCGCGGGCTGGTCGAGCGCGACCAGCACCTGGAGCACACGGTCTTCCTGGTCAACACCCCCGAGTGCCTGATGGCCGAGGGGCTGGCCGACCTCGGCGTCGAGGCGGCGATCGGCGCCGGCTGGGGGCCCTGGTCGGCCGACGTCCTCGGTGACCTGGGGCTGCGCTTCGACGGGCACCTGGCCGAGCGGGTCGCCGCCGCGGCTGCGCCGCTGAACCGGGTGCGCCAGGACGCCGCGATCCTGCTGCACGACCGCGGCGCCGACCCCGACGTGGTGATCGCGCACCTGCAGCGTTGGGGGCTGGTCAGCCACGACCGCGCCGTCCAGCAGCTGCGGTTCCTCACCGACCCGCTGTGGCGGGCCTACATCTCCACCTACGTCGAGGGCTACGACCTGCTCTCGACGTGGCTGGCTGCCCGGCCGGCCGGGCAGCCGGTCGCCGACCGCTTCCTGCGGCTGCTGGACGAGCCGCTGACCCCGGCGGTCGTCGCCGCCGAGCTGGCCGGCGCCTGACCGTCGTGGCCGGCGGGACGACGGAGGAGCGGCAGGCCCTGGGGCTCTGGACGGCGGGCTGGATCGCCCTCTTCCTGCTGGCCGGGCTGCTGTGGCTGGGCGACGTGGCGCTGCAGTGGCCGGTGCTGCTGGTGCCGGCGGCCTGGGCGCTGGTCGTGTTGCGGCCGCGCCGCGAGGGCCGCGGCGTCCGTCGCTGATCGTCCGCCGGGAGCGGAACACGGTCGACTCCTGTCGGTGGACCGGTGGAGGATCCCCGGCGTGATCCACGCTCGCGGGCTCGCCCGCACCTTCCGGAAGAAGAAGCAGGAGGTGCACGCCGTCGCCGGGGTGGACCTCGACGTCGAGGCCGGCGAGATCGTCGGCTTCCTCGGCCCCAACGGTGCCGGCAAGACCACCACGCTGCGGATGCTCACCACCCTGTTGACCCCGACCGCGGGCACCGCCACGGTGGCCGGCTGCGACCTGGTCGCCGATCCGGTCGGGGTGCGCCGCCGGATCGGCTACGTCTCGCAGAGCGGCTCGACCGCGCCCGAGGCCCGCGCCGGGGAGGAGGTCGTCGACCACGCCCGGCTCTACGGGATCAGCACCGAGGAGGCGACCGCCCGCGGCAAGCAACTGTTCCGCGAGCTCGACCTCGACGGGCTCTGGGAGCGCCAGCCCAAGGCGATGTCCGGGGGCCAGCGCCGCCGGCTGGACATCGCGCTGGGCCTGGTGCACGTCCCGGGCCTGGTGTTCCTCGACGAGCCGACCACCGGGCTGGACCCGCAGGCCCGGGCCAACCTGTGGCAGCACATCCGCGGCCTGCGCGCCGAGCGCGGGACGACGGTGTTCCTGACGACGCACTACCTCGACGAGGCCGACGCGCTCTGCGACCGGATCCTGGTCATCGACTCCGGCCGGATCGTCGCCTCCGGCACGCCCGACCAGCTCAAGTCCGACGTCGGCGGCGACGTCCTGACCGTCACCGCCGAGCACGCGGACGCGGCCGGGCAGGTCGCCGGTCTGATGGCCGCCCTGCCCGGGGCCGAGGCACCGCAGGTCGACGGGACCCGGGTGGTCGGTCGCGCCCCGAACGGCGGCGCCGCCCTGGTCGCCCTGGTCCGTGAGCTGGACGCCGCCGGCATCGCCGTGGCCGGCATCGAGAGCCGCCGGCCGAGTCTGGACGACGTGTTCCTCGGCCTCACCGGCCGGTCGCTGCGCGAGACCGGGGCACCGGCCGCCGTCCTCGCCGAACCGCTGGAGGCAGCCCGATGAGCACCGTCGCGACCCCACCGGAGGCCACGCCACCCACGACCAGCACGACCAGCGCCACCGCGACCAGCAGCCTGGTCCGGGACACCTACACCGTCTTCGCCCGGGCGATGCGGATGTCGCTGCGCAACCCCGCCTGGCTGGTGATCAGCCTGATGCAGCCGATCCTGTACATCACGCTGTTCGGCCCGCTGCTGACCTCCGACGCCGTCCAGCTCGGCGCGGGCAACTCCTACCAGGTGTTCGTGCCGGGGATCCTGGTCCAGCTCGGCATCTTCGGGGCGCTGTTCGTCGGGTTCGGGCTGATCGCCGAGTACCGGGCCGGGGTCATCGAGAGCCAGCGGGTCACCCCGGCCAGCCGCACCGCGCTGCTGCTGGGTCGGGTGCTGCGCGACGTCGTCGTCCTGCTGGTGCAGGGCACGGTGCTGGTGCTGGTCGCCATCCCGCTGGGGCTGCGCGCCCCGCTGGCCGGCGTGCTGCTCACCCTGGTGGTCATCGCGCTGCTGGGCGCGGCGTTCGCCTCGGTCTCCTACGCCCTCGCCCTGACGCTGAAGAGCGAGGACGCCTTCGCACCGCTGCTCAACGCCGTCGTCCTGCCGGTGCTGCTGCTCTCGGGCATCCTGCTGCCGATGTCGCTGGCGCCCGGCTGGCTGCAGGCGATCAGCGACGTCAACCCGCTCAAGCACGTCGTCGAGGGCACCCGCGCGTTCTTCGACGGCGACTACGGCAGCAGCACCGCCCTGTGGGGTGCCGCGCTCACCGTCGCGCTGGCCGTCGCGGGCTGGTGGTTCGGCGTCCGACGTTTCCGGCAGGAGTCCAGCTGACGAACGACAGGTCTCGTCTCACCCCTGTGCGTGTCAGGGGGGTGTTCCTGTCGGGGTGAGGGCATAGCGTCCCCCGTGGAGGACGAGCTCACCTCGCCCTCCACGGGAGGCCCGGTTGGTGCGACGCAGTTCGTTCACCAGGGGGGCCGTGTCCCGGCCCCAGCGCCGGGACCCGGTCACCTTCGAGCCGGGGCGCGCCTTGACACCAGGGTGGCGTCCCACGGGAGCCGATTCGTGAGCACTCGCCGCACCTACGTCCTCGACACCTCCGTGCTCCTCTCCGACCCGGGCGCGCTGCTGCGCTTCGACGAGCACGACGTCGTCGTCCCGCTCGTCGTGATCGGTGAGCTCGAGGACAAGCGTGACCACCCCGAGCTCGGCTGGTTCGCCCGGCAGACCCTGCGGATGCTCGACGACCTGCGGGTGCAGCACGGCCGGCTGGACGCGCCGCTGCCGGTCGGCGTGCAGGGCGGTTCCCTGCACGTGGAGCTGAACCACAGCGATCCGTCGGTGCTCCCGCCCGGCTTCCGGAACGACAGCAACGACAGCCGGATCATGGTCGTCGCGCTGAACCTGCGCAGCGAGGGCCGGGACGTCTGCCTGGTCACCAAGGACGTGCCGCTGCGGGTGAAGGCCGCCGCGGTGGGGCTGGACACCGAGGAGTACCGCGGCCTCGGTGCGGTCGACACCGGCTGGACCGGGATGGCCGAGCTCGCGGTCGAGGAGTCCGACGTCCAGGCGCTGTACGACACCGGCACGGTGTTCCTGCCGGCCGCCGCGGAGCTGCCCACGCACACCGGGCTGGTGCTGCTCTCCAGCCGGGGCTCCGCGCTGGGCCGGGTGACCCCGGACAAGCAGGTGCGGCTGGTCCGCGGCGACCGGGACGCCTTCGGCCTGCACGGGCGCTCCGCCGAGCAGCGGGTGGCCCTCGACCTGCTGCTCGACCCCGAGATCGGGATCGTCTCGATGGGCGGCCGGGCCGGCACCGGCAAGTCGGCGCTGGCGCTGTGCGCCGGGCTGGAGTCGGTGATGGAGCGGCGGGCGCACAAGAAGGTCGTGATCTTCCGGCCGCTCTACGCCGTCGGAGGGCAGGAGCTCGGCTACCTGCCGGGCAGCGAGGGCGAGAAGATGGCGCCCTGGGCCCAGGCGGTGTTCGACACCCTGGGCGCCCTGGTCTCCGGTGACGTCGTCGAGGAGATCGTGGCCCGCGGGCTCATCGAGGTGCTGCCGCTGACGCACATCCGCGGCCGCTCGCTGCACGACTCGTTCGTGATCGTCGACGAGGCGCAGTCGCTGGAGCGCGGGGTGCTGCTCACCGTGCTCTCCCGGCTGGGCACCAACTCCCGCGTCGTCCTCACCCACGACGTCGCGCAGCGGGACAACCTCCGGGTGGGCCGGCACGACGGCGTGACTGCGGTGATCGACCGCCTGAAGGGCCACCCGCTGTTCGCCCACGTGACCCTGACCCGTTCCGAGCGCTCCCCGATCGCGGCGCTGGTGACCGAGATGCTGGAAGACCTCCCCCTCTGACACCCGCGGCCCGGCCGGCCGGGCCGGGGCCGGCCCCGCCTCGCATTGCACGCCGTTCGTCTGGAACACACGCGCTGCAGCACGTGCACTGTGACCAGAATGCGTGCAATGCGGGGCTCAGCGGGTGCCGCGGGTGCCGCGGGTGCTGCGGGTCAGCGCGCGGAGCCACCTGGCCACGAGGGCGTCGGGCGTGGCCAGGTCGTCCCACACCCAGCGGACGACGGTCCAACCCTCATCGCGGAGGGCGTCCTCCCGTCGCTTCTCCTCGAACACGGCCTCCCCGGCGTCCTGTCCGGGCCGGAGCAGTCGTCCGTACTTCACCCGCCCGTCGAACTCACCGAGCAGTCGCTCGTGTTGCCAGCCGAAGTCGCTGCGACCGACGAACCGGCCGTCGGGTCGTCGCACGTCGAGCTGGAGGTCGGGGAGGGGCAGGCCGGCGTCGATCATCAGTGCTCGTGAACGGCTCTCGCCCACGCTCTCGGACCGCGCGTCGGCAGCGAGCAGGACCCGGCGCGCGGATCGGGTCCCCCGGGTACCGGCACAGGCCTCGAGCGTGGCGGTCAGCTCCGCGGCACTGGTCGCCCGCCGTGCCAGCGCGGCATCGGCCACCACGAGCGCCGCAGCGAACGGCACGGTGCGGGCCACGTCGACCACCGTCCGCGCGACGCTGGTGACCGCGATCCCGTCGTGCACCACGACGTCGTCCTCACCGAGGCGGGCGACGTGCGACCTCAGCCGGTTCTCGTCCGCACTGCGGGCCGGGGGCCGGCGGGTGACGTGCACCTGCCGCAGCGGCAGCCCCCACAGCGGGAGACCGTGCAGCGCGGCGGCGGATCCGTGGCTCACGACGGCCGGCTGTCGCAGGCCGGCCAGGGTGGCGCGGACGGCGAGCAGGTGCCGGGGCTGCTGGGCGAGCGGGCCGGGGTCGACGAGGTGGGCGCCGCGCTGCAGCGTGGCCCAGTGACCTCGTCGGCGCCGCCGCCTGATCTCGTCGTCGACGAGGCCGGCGGCGAGCGCCTGTGGTCGCAGGACGAGGCGGGGGAGCGGTTCGGCGGGTTCCACCAGCACACCGTCCTGCGCTGCAGGACCGGGAGGGCCCGGACGATGCACCCCTGCGGAAACCGGCCACGCCTGTGGACGGTGCTCGGCAGTGCACGCGTTCCGCATGCACTGCACCTGCTGCGGCACGGGCGATCTGCACAGAACGCGGGCAAGGCCACCGCGAACGGCGCAGGTCGGCGTCAGGTGGTGCCGGCGGGCTCGTCCTCGGGGGCCGCAGCGGCTCGGGGCCTGGCCTGCGGGAACGGGGTGCTGGCCCAGCGGAGCAGCCCGACCGCGACCCAGGCCGCGCCGAGGCACCACAGCAGGCGGGTGGTGACGTCGTCGACGGAGAAGTCGCCGCGCAGTCCCAGCAGGAACACCGGGATGGCCAGCACGAAGCCGGTCACCACGACGTCCCCGCGGAACGGGCTGATCACGCCTCCATCTCCTCCAGCCGCTCACACAGCAGCGAGGCCCAGCGGTGCGCGGTGGCCCGGGTGCCGTCGACCATGGCCACGGGCACGTGGACGTGGTCCAGCACGGCGGCCGGGTCGGCGGTCGAGTCGGTGTCCTCGACGACGACGGCGTCCAGGCGGGGCAGGCCGTCCAGCCACGGCACGAGGTCCTCGGGCTTGCGGGTGGCGTCCATGACCGCCCACACCGCCGTCGGCGACCAGACGGAGAGCATGTGCTCCATCCACGGCCCACCGGACGTGCGCAGCGGGGCGTCCACGGCGACGACCGTGACCGCGCCGGTCGTCGCGCTCGTCCGGCGGCGTGCCAGGGCGGTCTCCAGCGAGGTGATCCGGCTGGACTCCGGGGCCAGGCCGGCCAGCGCACCGGAGGCGGCCCACAGCACGGCCTCGGGCTCCAGCCGCAGGGAGGAGGCCAGTGACCGGGCGGCGGCGAACGTCTCGGCCCCGGGGCCGACGAGCATCAGCACGTCGCCGGGCTCCGTCGGTGCCGGCGGAGCCGCGGGCAGGCGCTCGGACAGGGTGCGGGTCAGCGCGGCGTACACCCCGCGGGCGGCCGCATCGCTGGTGAAGTCCGGTCCCAGCAGGGAGTCGGGCAGGCCGAGGGTCAGCAGCCGGAGGACCAGCTCCTCGGGGCCGCTCATCGGGTACGGGGCGAGCGCCGTGGACGACGGCGCGGGGACCAGCCGGGTCACCGTCGCCAGGCGGCCGCCGGGCTCGTCGGCTGCCGGCAGCGCCGGGGCGGCCGGCCGGGGGGCCACGGGGAGAGCCGTCGGGCGGGTCGGCGCCTGCGGACGGCCGGACAGCGCGGGTCGGGTGCTCGCCGGCACCGGCGGGCGCGACCGGCGGACCGGCGGGACACCGGGACGGGAGGCCAGCAGCGGCTGCGAACCACCGAAGTGCTGCGGCGGCATCAGCGACAGTGGCGGCAGGACGGCGGTGGCGTCCAGTGGCAACGGAGCCGGGTCGCTCGCGGTCCGCGCCATCTCCGGGGCCATCGCGGGGGCCATCGCGGGGGACATGACCGGGGAGAGGGCCATCGGGACGGCGAACCGCTCGCGCTGGTCGATCGACGGTGACTCCATGAAGCGGACCTCCTCGGCCGGGGACTCGTCGACGACGACGGCGTCCACGACGAGGCTCTGGGCGGCTGCGAACTGCGCCGCCCGCTGGGCGATCCGGTCGTCACTGGCGTAGCCGGCGTGGGCGTCGGTCCGGTAGGCGCCGGTGTCGTAGGCGTTGGGCTCGGCGACGGTGGTCTGGTAGGCCCACGGCTGCGGGACGTCGCGCACCCGGTCCTCGGCGAGCGCCGGGGCGGGCCACGCGCGCGCAGCCGCGGACTCGATGATCGCCGAGGCAGCCGCGACGGCGGCGTCCCCGTCCTGGTCGGCCGTCGCGGCGGACCGCTCGGCACCCGCCTCGGGGGACCGGTGCCGGCCGCGGCCGGAGCCGTTGGCGGCCAGGACCTCCTCCAGCAGGTCGGCCAGCTCCTCGTCCGCGCTCCGGACGGACTCGACCATCGACAGGGCCGGGGCCGCCGTCTCCAGGCGGGCGGCCTCGATCCGTGCGGCCTCGATCCGTGCGGCCTCGGCGGCCTCGGTCTGGACCCGAGCGGCCTCGATCCGGGCTGCTTCGATGCGGGCGACCTCGGCGGCTGCCTCGATCTCGGCCTGGATGCGGGCAGCCGCGGCGGCTGCCTCGGCCTGGATGCGAGCTGCCTCGGCGGCTGCCTCGATCTCGGCCTGGATGCGGGCCGCCTCGGCGGCTGCCTCGGCTTGGATGCGAGCTGCTTCGACGGCTGCCTCGGCCTGGATGCGGGCCGCCTCTGTCTCGGCCTGGATGCGGGCAGCCTCGGCGGCTGCCTCGGCCTCCGCCTGGAGCCGCGCTGCCTCGATCCGCGCTGCCTCGGCCCGCACTGCCTCGGCCTGCACCCGGGCGGCCTCGGCGGCAGCCGCCTCGATGCGCGCCGTGGCCAGCCGGGCGGCCTCTGCGGCGGCGGCCTCGACCGCAGCCGTCTGGGCAGCCGCTGCTTCGGCCGCGGCCAGCTCCGCAGCGGCCGCCACGGCGGCGTCCTCGACCGCGGCGTCGGCTGCCGCCTGCACGGGAGTGGAGGCGACCATCCGGGTCAGCGCCGCGGCGAAGGGGGAGGGCCCCGACGGCTCGTCGGCGACCGGCGCCGGCGCTGGCGTCGGCACGAGGTCCTCCGCCGAGAGCATCAGGGTGTGCTTGGCGGGGATGAACGGCTTGGCCGCCACCGGGGCGGCCGCAGCCGCGGCTGCCCGCGCCGGCCGCGCCGTGGACCGGGCGCCGGCAGCGGAGCCGGTCGGGGAGGCGGTCGCTCGCCCGGGGGCGGTACGCCCGGCCGGCGCGGCGGCCGCGGTGGCGCCGGCGGGGGTCCGCACCGAGCCGGACCGGCCGTAGAGGTCCACGTCCGGGTCGCCCTGCGCGGCCGCACCCAGCAGGTCGGCGAGCTCCTTCATCCGGTCGTCCATCGACGGCCCGGCCGCGGCGGCCGGCCGCGCGGGTCCGGCCGGGTCCTTCAGCACGGTCGACGAACCGGTGCTCGGCCCGGCGGTCGCGCCGGCCGTGGGCACCTCGACCTCGGCGATGAACCGCTCGTTGGTGAAGAAGCCGAACATGCCGCCGGAGCGGATGCGGCGGACCCCGACCACCCGGGCCGAGGCCCCGAACTCTGCACGCGCGGCCGCGACGGCCTCCTCGCGCGTGGCTGCCTCAACGGATCGCGACGGCACCGCTCACCACTCCCAGTGACTCGATCTGTGCCGTGCGGGACACCTCGTTGTACGAGATGACCGACAGGCGGGGCAGGACCTGACGGATCAGGCGGGACAGGGCGGCTCGGACCTGCGGCGAGCAGACGAGCACGGGGGAGAGGTTCATCCGCTCCGCCTCGTCGAGGAGCTCGGTGCAGCCTCGGACCAGGACGTCGACGGTGTGCCCGTCCAGGGCGAGCACCTGGCCGCCCTCGGTGGGACGCACGGCCTCCAGGAGACGCTGCTCGAACGACGGCTCGAGGGTGATGACGTGCAGTCGCTCCTCCTCGGTCACGTACGGGTGGCTGATCGCCGCGCCGAGGGCGGTCCGGGCCGCCTCGACGAGGCCGTCGAGGTCGGTGGAGACCTTGGCCCGCAGGGAGAGGGCCTCGAAGATCCGCACCAGGTCCCGGATCGACACGCCCTCGTCCAGCAGGGCCTGCAGCACGCGCTGCACCTCGCCGAGGCTGAGCAGCGCCGGGGTGAGCTCGTCGGCGACGGCCGGGTGCGAACGGCGGATCATCTCGACCAGCACCTTGACGTCCTCCCGACCCAGCAGCGCCGAGGCGTTCTGCCGGACGACCTCGGCCAGGTGGGTGGTGATGACCGAGGAGCGGTCGACGACCGTGGCGCCGGCCATCTCGGCCTGCCGCTGCAGCTCGGCGGGCACCCACTTGGCGGCCAGCCCGAAGACCGGCTCGCGGGTCGCCTTGCCGGGCAGCCCGTCGAGGTGGTCACCGATGGCGAGCACCGTGCCGGCCGGGGACGTGCCCTTGGCCGCGGGGACGCCGTTGAGCCAGATGACGTACTGCGAGGCAGGCAGGTCCAGGTTGTCCCGGGTGCGGACCAGCGGGATGACCAAGCCGGTCTCCATGGCGACCTTGCGGCGCAGCGCCTTGACGCGGTCGAGGAGGTCGCCGCCGCGGGCGGTGTCCACCAGTTCGACCAGGTCGAAGGCGACCTCCAGTTCCAGGGGGTCCACCCGCATCCGGTCGGCGATCGCCTCGGGGGAGTCCGGCTGCGGCTCCGCGGCGACGGCGGCCCCGGGGGTGTCCTCCTCGTCGTCCTCCTCGACCTGGTCGGTGAGCCGGGTGGAGATGAAGAGCACCAGGCCACCGATGAGCAGGAACGGCAGCTTGGGCAGGCCGGGGATCAGGCAGAGGGCCAGGGCGGCGAGGCCGGCGATGCGCATCGGCTGCCTGTTGCGGCTGAGCTGGCTGATCAGGTCCGAGCCCATGTCGCCCTGGGAGGCCGAGCGGGTGACGATCAGGCCGGTCGCGGTGGAGATCAGCAGGGCCGGGATCTGGGAGACCAGGCCGTCGCCGACGGACAGCAGCGAGTAGGTGGCGACCGCCTCGCCCGGGGGCATGCCGCGCTGTAGCACGCCGATGGCGAAGCCACCGATCAGATTGATCAGCGTGACGATGATGGCGGCGATGGCGTCGCCCTTGACGAACTTGCTGGCGCCGTCCATCGAGCCGTAGAAGTCGGCCTCGGAGGTGACCTCGCTGCGTCGCTTGCGGGCCTGCTTCTCGTTGATCAGGCCGGCGTTCAGGTCGGCGTCGATGGCCATCTGCTTGCCGGGCATGGCGTCGAGGGTGAAGCGGGCGCCGACCTCGGCGACGCGGCCGGCACCGTTGGTGATGACGACGAACTGGATGATCGTCAGGATCACGAAGATCACCAGGCCGACGATCAGCGAGCCGCCGATCACGAAGTGCCCGAAGGCCTCGATGACCTTGCCGGCGTAGCCGTCGGTGAGCACCAGCCGGGTCGAGGAGACGTTGAGTGCCAGGCGCATCAGCGTCGCGATCAGCACCAGCGACGGGAAGATCGCGAAGTCCAGCGGGCGCCGGATGTTCATCGACACCAGCAGGATCAGCAGCGACCCGACGATGTTCAGCGCCAGCAGCACGTCCAGCACGGGCGCCGGCAGCGGCACGACGAGCATCAGGACGATGGAGACGACCCCGATGGGGACGGCGGCCTTCGTCAGCTTTCCCACGAGACCTCGATCCTGTGCGGTGCCGCTCCGACAGCGGAGGAGTGCGCCGGTGCGCCCTCCACCGCCCTTCTCGGCAGTCCGGGGAGGGCTCCGTACCGCGCCGCCGGTCGCCCGCACCGTGCGTCACAACCGCGCCGCGGACCTCAGTGCGGCGGCGTCCCGATGAGGGCGGGGGCCTCGGTCAGCGGCGCCGGCCGGCGCGCGGGAGGCCCTCGGTGACCGGTGCCTCGAAGCCGGGCCGGTGCACCCCGCCACGCACGCCGCGCGCGGACAGGTGCATGACGAAGGCGAGCACCCGGGCGACGGCGGTGAACAGCTGGGCCGGCACCTCCTGGCCCAGGTCGCAGGAGGCGTGCAGTGCCCGGGCCAGCGGGATGTCCTGGACCATCGGCACCTTGCACTCCTCGGCCCGGGCGCGCAGCCGGGTGGCCATCTCGTCGGCGCCCTTGGCCACCACCCGGGGGGCGCCCTTCAGCGGGTCGTACTTGAGCGCGACGGCGACGTGGGTGGGGTTGACCAGCAGGACGTCGGCGTCGGCGACCTCGGCCATCATCCGGTTGCGGGACATCGACAGCTGGGTGGAGCGGCGCTGGGCCTTCATCTGCGGGTCGCCCTCGGCCTGTTTGTGCTCCTGCTTGATCTCGTAGACGCTCATCTTGAGCTGCTTCATCATCTTGTGCCGCACCACCACGTAGTCCGCGACCGCGATGACCAGGCCGGTGATGCCCACGACGCGGAACATCAGCACCGCGGAGTCGGTGAAGGTGTGCACGACCTCCGACAGCGGCAGCGCGCCGGAGGCGGAGACCAGCTGCATGGCGTTGTCGGACGTCACGCCGATGACGGTCGCCAGCGCGACGGTCTTGATGATCGCCTTGGTCGCCTCCCAGAGGCCCTGGGTGCCGAACATCCGCTTGATCCCCGGGAACGGGTTCAGCTTCTTCAGTGTCGGCTTCATCGCCTTCGTGGCGATCGTGACCCCGCCCTGGGACGCCGAGGCGATGGTGCCGATCACCATCATCGCCAGCGCCATCGGCAGCAGCGCGGTCATGAAGACGGCCAGCGCGGTGCCGAAGAGCGCCTGCATCGTGGCCTGCTCGGGGTCCTTGGCGATCACGCCGACCTGCACGAACAGCTCCTGGATGGAGCTGAAGGCACCGCCCACGAGCATGGGCAGCAGCACGCTCGCCGCGGCCGCGCCCAGCCAGGTGCCCAGTTCCTGGGTGCGCGGGATCTGCCCGTCCTTGCGGGCCTTCTTCAGCTTCTGCGGTGTCGGCTTCTCTGTCTTCTCACCGCCGGGACCGTCCTTGGCCATCAGTCACCTCCTCCGGGTCAGCCGCTGCGCAGCGAGGTCATCGCGTCGAGCGCGGAGTCCAGGAGCCCGTCCAGCGCCGGCGGCAGCAGCGGGAAGGTCAGCCCCAGCAGGGTCAGGGTGATCATGATCTTGAGTGGGAACCCGAAGGCGAAGATGTTCAGCGCCGGCGCGGCCTTGGACAGCAGGGCGAGCGCGACGTCGGCCAGCAGCAGCACCGCCACCAGCGGCCCGGCGATCTGCAGCGCGGCCAGGAACATCATCGAGAAGGCGGTGATCAGGACCGAGCCCAGCTGGTCGGTGGGCAGCGAGCCGCCCACCGGCAGCCCTTCGTAGGAGGTGACGAAACCCCGCACCAGCAGCAGGTGGCCGTTGCTGGTGAACAGCAGGGTGATGGCGAGCAGGTAGTGCAGCCGGCCGATCACCCCCTGCGTGGTCAGCGACATCGGGTCGTAGGCCGGCTGCAGGGAGAACCCGCCGGTCACGTCGATCAGGTCACCGGCCAGCTGGACGGCGCTGAACAGCAGCTGGACGACGAAGCCCAGTGCGGCGCCGATGACCGCCTCGGTGACCGCAGTCCCGATGAGGAAGCCGGCGGTGACCTCCGGGATGGTGCCGGAGATGTGCGGGAACGTGACCAGGGCGATGCAGAGGGCGAGTGCGCCCTTGACCACCCGCGGGATGCCGTTGGAGTTGAACGGCGGGGCGAGGGCGATGAACCCGGCAGCCCGCGTGCTGGCCAGCAGCAGCGCCGCGAGGGTCGCGGAGGGGACCTCGAGGTCCACTGCGGCCTCAGGTCCTGCCGAGCAGCCGCGGCAGCGACTCGAACAGCTGATCGGTGAAGGAGACCAGCTCCGAGAGCACCCAGTTGCCGGTCACCAGCAGCGCGATCGCCACCGCGATCATCTTCGGCACGAAGGACAGCGTCGGTTCCTGGATCTGGGTGGCCGCCTGGAACAGCGAGATCATGAAGCCGACCAGCAGGGCGGTCAGCAGGATCGGGGCGGACACCTTCGCCGCCACGATCATCGTCTGGGTGGCGATCTCGGTGACGTCGGCGTCGCTCATCCGTAGGACCCCACCAGCGCCGTGGTGACCAGCGCCCAGCCGTCGACGATCACGAAGAGCATCAGCTTGAACGGCAGCGACACGATCGTCGGCGGCACCATCATCATGCCCATCGCCATCAGCGCGGCGCTGACCAGCATGTCCAGCACCAGGAACGGGATGAACACGACCAGGCCGATGATGAAGGCGCTCTTCAGCTCCGAGAGCACGAACGCCGGGACGAGGGTCAGCATGCTCACCGACGCCGCGTCCGCCGGCGCCTCCTCACCGGAGAGCCCGACCATCAGCTTGAGCTCGTCGTCCCGGGTGTTGGCCAGCAGGAAGTCCTTCAGCGGCTCGACCCCGGTGTCGTAGGCGGCCGAGGCGTTCATGGTGCCGTCCAGGTAGGGCTGGACGGCGAGCTCGTTGATCTCGCTGAACACCGGGCCCATCACGAAGATGGTCAGGAACAGCGCGATGCCGGTGAGCACCTGGTTCGGCGGTGAGGTGGGCAGGCCCAGTGCGTTGCGGGTCAGCGCCAGCACCACGAGGATCTTGGTGAACGAGGTCACCAGCAGCAGGGCCGACGGCGCGATCGACAGCACGGTGATCGCCAGGATCAGCGTCACCGCGGTGCTCGGGCTGTCCCCGCCGATGGAGATGTCCAGGCCGCCGTCGTCCACGACCGGGGCGACCGGCTCGGACGGCGGGGTGGGCGCGGTGGGGGCGGCCGAGGCCGGGCCGGCCAGCAGGAGCATCAGGACGACCGTGCCCAGCAGCAGCAGCAGCAGCAGCAGCAACGGCAGCGGCCAGGCGGCACGCCGGCGGGAGGGCCCGGGGGCACTGCGCTCCGTCGACGGCGCGCGCACCGGCAGCCGGACGGGGACGGCGGCCATCAGCGGCGCACCGTGCGCTCGCGCAGCTCGTGCACGACCGACGTCCACGTGCCGCGGTCGAGCACCGAGCCGGCCAGGGCGCCGCTGCTCGCGCGGGGCACCGGCACCCGGGCGGCGGGCAGCTCGGTGGTCGCGCCGTTCGCCCCGGTGACCCCGGGATGGGCCTGGGTGGCCAGCGCGGCCTGCAGCTCGTCGTCCTCCATCTCGGCCAGCAGGGTGACCTGCTCCTCGGTCGAGCCCACCACCAGCACCCGGCCGGCGACCCGCAGCACCGAGACGCTGCTGGCCCGGCCCATCCGCTGGCGGGCGACGACCTCGATGACGCCGGTGGCGCCGCCGAGCCCGCGCTTCTTCGCGACCTTGCTGGCGAAGAACAGGACCGCGGCGATGAACGCCAGCGAGAACACCAGGCGGACGATCATCCAGCTCATGCGGGCGGAGCCCCGTACTCGCCGGTCTCGGTCACGATCTCGCTGATCCGCAGGCCGAAGTCCTCGTCGACGACGACGATCTCGCCGCGGGCGATCAGGGTGCCGTTGACCAGCAGGTCGGCCGGGGCGCCCGCGGCGCGGTCGAGCTCGATGACCTCGCCGGGGTGGAGGGAGAGCAGCTCGGACACGGTCATCCGGGTCCGGCCGATCTCGACGGTGACCTCCATGGCCACGTTGCGCAGCAGGTCCAGGCTGCCGCGCCGCTCCCGCGGGCGGGGCAGGGTGACCTGCAGGGCCAGGGTGGCGGCGATCTCGGTCCCGTTGATCAGCGGCACGGCGAGGAAGACGCCCTTGTCCCGCAGCCCGTCCAGCGCCGCGACGACGTCCTCGACCCGCTCGGCGGCGACCCGGACCCGGCCGAGGGCGCCGGCGGCGGCCTCGAGCGCGGGGCGCAGCGCGGTGGCGACGTCCATCGGGCCGACCGGGGAGTTGGTCAGCGCGCTGACGATCTCCTCGGAGAGCACCAGCACGATGTCGCCGCTGACCTCGCCGCCCAGTGCGGCGGTGACGGCCGCGCCGGGGGTCGGGGGGAGCGGGACCGACTCGGGGTCGGACACCGTCTCCCCGGCCCGGAGGATGAGCTCGGCGGGCATGGCGGCTGCTGCGGCCTGGGCAGCGGCAGCGACGGCTGCGGCGATGGTGTCGGAGTCCGACGAACGGTCGGTGCCGAAGGCGGTGGTCATGCGGGGTCCTTTCCGGCGGACGCGGTGTCGGGGACGATCTCGGCCGCCAGGCGGCGCCGGTGGTTGCTGGGGAGGGCGTGGGCGAACGTGACGTCGTTCGTGGTGACCTGCAGCGGGCTGTCCTGCGCGTGGCGCAGCAGCAGCACGTCGCCGACGGCCAGGCTCAGCAAGTCACCGGAGGGCACCTCCAGCGGGTTGAACCGCACGCTCACGTCGACGGGGACGTCGTTGAGCCGCTCGGTGATCGCCTCGAGTGCCCGCTGCCGCTTGTGCTTCGCGGTGTCCGACAGCTGCGGGGACGCCGCGTTGTTCAGCGGGCCGGCGAAGGAGGAGAACGGCAGCACGAGCGTGACCTCGGGCTCCCGGGCGCCGATCCGCATGCTGTAGGTCGCCACCATGACCGTCTCGGAACCGGAGGCGGCCTGGGCGAGCTGCGGGTTGTACTCGACGCTGTTCAGGGCCGGCGTCAGCGCGGTGACCGGGGCGAAGGCCTGGCCGAGCTCGTCGAGCAGCCGGGCCAGCAGGTGGCCGGTGATGGCGCTCTCCATGCCGGTCATCGGCCGGTTGGGCTGGTCGCCGGCGCCGGACCCGCCGAGCATGTGGTCGACCATCGCCATCGCGGTGTCCAGCGGCCAGGCGATCACGCCCTTGCCGGCCAGCGGCTCCAGGGTGAACGTCGCCGTGAAGTACGACGGCGGCAGGGTGGCGATGTAGTCGTCGTAGGAGAACTGCTCGATGCCGATCAGCTCGACCCGGACGCCGGTGCGGAGCAGGGACGTCAGGGTCGTCGTCGCCTGGCGGGCGAAGGACTCCTGGGTGATCTGCAAGATCCGGACGTGCTCGCGGGACAGCTTCGTCGGACGACGGAAGTCGTAGGTGCGCGGTTCCCGGCGCCGGGCGCGCCCCTGCCCCTCAGGGTGCCGGGGGGCGGCGCTCGGGGCGTCGGCCACGGTGTCGGACAGGCTCACGCATGTCCTCATCGGCGGGGAGTGCGGTGACCCTGACCGCCGGACACCAGCCGGCGCCGATGTGCTCGGCGCCGGCTGGTGCAGGTGTGCCCCGGTGGGGGCGATGGGGGAGGAGCGTCCCGCGTGGGACGCCCTCCGGCGTCACTGGGTGACGTACTCCGTGTACCAGAGCTCGTAGACGTCGCCGTGGTAGGCCTCGACGACCGCTGCCTCGAAGGCGGCCTTCATCGCCTCCCGGTTGCTCGTCACGTCGGACAGGGCAGCCCCGGAGAACTGGGAGATGGCGATGTCGAGGGCCTTGGAGCCGTCCGGGGTGGCACCGCCGCCATGCCCGCCGCCGCCGGCGTGCTCGTCGTAGGCGAGGGAGAACTGCAGCGTGAAGCCGAGCTTCAGGTAGCTCCCGCCGGCCAGGTTGATGGCCACCGGTTCCACCGCCAGCACGACGCTGCCGGCCTCCGGCGCGGGCTCCGCCTCGGCCTCGCCGCTGCCGCTGAAGACGAAGAAGTACGCGGCTGCGCCGAGCGCCAGCACGGCGACCAGCCCCATGATCAGCAGCTTCTTCTTGCCGCCGCCCTTGGTGCCGTCGGAGTCCTCGGGCTCTTCCTTCTTCTTCTTGCTCATTCCTGGCTCCCCTCGGAGGTCGTGCCGTCGGCCTGGGTGGCCTGCGTGGCCTGGGTGGCTGCCTCGATGCCGGGCAGCAGTGCGTTGGCCTCCGGGGAGGCGGTGGACTGGAGGACGACGTCGACCCGCCGGTTCACGGTCACGTAGCTGGGGTCGGTGTCCGGCACGAGCGGCCGGGTGTCGCTGTAGCCCACTGCCGACATCCGGTTCTGCCCGACGCCGTTGGCGTCCACCAGGTGCCGCAGCACGGTGGTGGCCCGGACGGCGGACAGCTCCCAGTTCGACGGCCACGGGCCGCCGCGGGTGACCGGGAGGGAGTTGGCGTGGCCCTCGACCCGGACCAGGTTGGGCAGGTCGTCGATCGCCGGCCCCATGGCGTTCAGCACGGTGACGCCCTGCGGCATGAGGGCCGCGGACTCCGGCGCGAAGAGCACCGGGTCGGAGACGACGCGCACGACCAGGCCCCGCTCGTCGATGACGAACTGGGCGGCCCCGGACTGGCCGGCGGCAGCCAGCGCCGCGGCGATCGCCGCTCGCGCGGCCGCGAGCTGGTCGTAGGCCGACTGCGCCTCGGCGGCGACGGCCCGGGCCTTCGCCTCGGCGGCGGCCACCGCCGCCGCCTGTTCCGCCTCGGTCTGGGCGGTGCCGTCGATGGCCGCCTCCTGGGCGACCTGGACGGGCAGGAGCGGGCTGTCGTTCTCGGTCGGTGCGTCGATGGCGGCGCCGTCGTTGAGGATGGTGATCGGGGCGCCGCCGCCCTCCCGCGCGCCGGCGGCGAAGGCGGTGAACTTGGCGACGTCGATCGAGCTCATCGCGTAGAGCACCACGAAGAGCACGAACAGCAGCGTCATCATGTCGAAGCCGGACACCAGCCACCGTTCGTGGTTCTCGTGCTCCTCGTGCTCCTCGTGCTTCTTGCGGCGGCCCCCACCGTGGCCGCCGTGCCCGCCGCCCTTGCTCATGCCGCCTCGCGCTGCTGCTCACTGGGCGGCACCAGGGAGCTCAGCTTGGCCCGCACGGTCCGCGGGCTGGTGCCGGCCTGGATCTCCGCGATGCCCTCGACGAGCAGCTCCATCTGCGCGGCCTGCAGCGCGCTGACCCTCAGGATCTTCGCGCCCATCGGCAGGAACCAGAAGTTGGCCGCCATGACGCCCCACAGCGTGGCGATGAACGCCGCGGAGACCATCGGGCCCAGCGCCTCGGGGTTGCTGAGGCTGCCCATCACGTTCATGAGGCCGACGATGCAGCCGAGGATGCCGATGGTCGGCGCGTAGCCGCCCATGTTGTTCATGAACTTGGCGGCGACCTTGTCCTCGGTCTTCTTGGCCGAGATCTCGCCCTCCAGGATGCTGCGCAGGTCCTCGGGGTCGGTGCCGTCGATGCTCATCTGCAGCCCGCGCTTCAGGAACGGGTCGTCGATGTCCTTGACCTGCGCCTCCAGCGCGAGCAGCCCCTCCTTGCGGGCCTTCTCGGCCAGGCTGACCAGGGTCTGGATCTGCTCGGTGGCCGGCGGCACCTTGGCCGGCAGCACGGCCATCTTGAACCAGGTGGGCATCTTCTTCAGGTCGTCCATCGTCTGGCTGGCCATGGCCGCGCCGAAGGTCGCGACGACGACCAGGACGATCGCCGGGAGGAAGATCAGCGACGTCGGGTCGGCGCCCTCCAGGATCATGAAGACGACCAGGGCGATGATGGAGACGACGAACCCGATCAGGGTGGCGGGGTCCATGGCTCAGCGCTCTTCTCGGCTCGGGAACGGCACGACCGAGGAGTCCTCGGTGCCCTTCACGGTGTGTGCGGTCGGCATCCGGTACTCGCCGCGGTCCATCTGGAAGGCGACCGCCTGGATGCTGGCCCGGTAGTCGCGGACCGCGCGGACCACCTCGTCGACGGTCTCGGTGACGACGTACTTGGTGTCGTCGCGGAGCGTGACGACGGTGTCGGGGTGGCCCTCCACGCGCTGGATCAGCTCGACGTTGAGCACGAAGTGCTCGCCGTTGAGGCGCGTCAGACGGATCACGGGACTGCTCCAGGGGTTCGGGGTGGCGACGTGCCACGACGGGCCTCGTCGCGCCGCAGTGGTGGCATCGGCGCGGTGAGGGCGGTGCTTGAGCCGAACGGCCCGGTCCCCCCATCGGGGTGACCGGGCCATCCGTGCAGGTGAACGCCTCACTCCCCACCGAGATGGCCACCTCGGTGGGGAGGGGGCTCAGCGCTTGAGCTGGACCAGGTCCTGCAGGATCTCGTCGGAGGTGCTGATCACGCGGCTGTTGGCCTGGAAGCCACGCTGGGCGACGATCAGCCCGGTGAACTCCTCGGCCAGGTCGACGTTGGACATCTCCAGCGCCCCGGCCGACAGGCTGCCCCGGCCGCCGGTGCCGGCCTGCCCGACCAGCGGGTTGCCGGAGTTGTCGCCGGCCCGGAACGAGCTGTTGCCGGCCTTCTCCAGGCCACCGGGGTTGGTGAAGGTGGCCAGTGCCAGCTGCCCGATGTTCTGCCGGAGCCCGTTGGAGTAGATGCCGACGATCGTGCCGTCGTTGGCCAGCGAGTAGCCCTCCAGGACGCCCATCGCCGAGCCGCTCTGGGCGGTGGTCTTGGCCGCGGCGTCGCTCTTGCCGCCGAACTGGGTGAGCGAGGACAGGTCGACGACCACGGGCTTGGTCCAGGCCGCGATGGCCCCGGTGGGAGCCGCGATGGTGAAGGTGGGGGGCGCCGGGGCGGCGAGCGTGCCGGCGGGGAGGTTCTGCCCGGGGTTGGCCGGGTCGGGGTAGGTGGCGCTGCCGTCGGCGAACTGCAGTTCCACCGGCGTCGGGGTCAACGTCGTCCCGGTGGTGGTGTCGACCAGGTTCACCGACCATCGGTTGCTGGCCGGGGCGGCCATCTTGGACATGGTGACGCTGACCGCGTGGGCGTTGCCGAGGTCGTCGTACATCTGGATCTGCGAGCTGACGGCCGTGTCCGTGCTCAGGGCCCCGGCGGAGAGGTTGCCGCTGATCGCCGAACCGGTGGTGGCGACCGGGGCGAGCACCTGGCCGGTCGGGATGCGGAGGTCCTCGATCGGGCCGTTGGGGTCGACGACGCCCAGTGCGTTGGCCATCCAGCCCTGCAGCTTCGCCCCGTCCGGGGTGACCAGGTTGCCGACGCCGTCGGTGTCGAACGAGCCGGCCCGGGTGTAGAGCTGCTCGTTGCCGACCTTGGTCATGAAGAAGCCGTCGCCGCTGATCATGAAGTCGCTGGCCCGGCCGGTGTTCTGGGTGGAGCCCTGGCCGAAGTTCGTGGTGATGCCGGCGACCTTGACGCCGAGCCCGACCTGCGCCGGGTTGGTACCGGCGACGTCGCCGTTGGGCGCGGAGCCGTTGCGCAGCACCTGGCTGAGGGTGTCCTCGAAGACGGTCTGGCTGGCCTTGAAGCCGACGGTGTTGACGTTGGCGATGTTGTTGCCGGCGACGTCGAGCTTGGTCTGGTGGGCGCGCAGGCCGGAGATGGCCGAGAACATGGAACGAAGCACGGTGGAGCTCCTCGCGATCGGTGATCGGTGTGGGGGAGGGCGGGGACGCCGGGATCAGCCGGCGGTGCCGGCCGGGGCAACGGGGGTGCGGACCTCGGGGACGGTGATCTCGGTGATCCGGCCCAGCGGCACGGTCTTGTCGCCGACCACCGCCCGGGGCTCGCTCCCGCCGGTCACGATCACCGAGGAGACCGCGCCGGTGACGGTGGTGCCGTCGTCGGCGGTGTAGGCCACGTGCTTGCCGACGAGCGCGCCGGCGCTCAGCGAGCGCTGCAGGGTGAGCAGCTCGGCGTTCTGCTTCGCGATCTCCTCGAGCTTCTCCACCTGGGTGAAGGTCGCGGTCTGCGCCATGAACTCGCTGCTGCTGGTCGGGTTGCTCGGGTCCTGGAAGCGCATCTGCGCGACCAGCAGCTTGAGGAAGGTGTCCTTGCCCATCTGGTCCGAGCGGTCGGTCGCGGTGGTCGCGGTGGTGGTCGGCGTACCGACGGTCCCGGTGATCGGGGTGGTCATCGCACGGTCTCCAGATCAGACGCGGACGTCCACGCCGGCTGACGTGGACTGGTCGGCGGCCGGGGCGGTACTGCCGCGGCCGAGGGGGTCGGCGGTCTGCCCGTCGCTGGGGGAGCCGCCCTGCTGCTCCGGCCGGCCGGATCGGCCGTGCTGACCGGTCTGGGCGTCGAACAGCTGCTGCGCGGTGCGCGCGCCGGTGCCGGCGTCGCCGCCGTCCGCGCCGACCTCGACGCGGCCGGCGGTCAGCCCGGCGCTGTCGAGCTCGCGGCGCAGGTCGGGCAGGGCGTCCAGCAGCGCCTGCCGGCCGGCCTCGTGCGCGCCGTGCAGGGTCACGTCGAGCACGCCGCGGGTGATCGTGACCTGGACCGACACCGGGCCCAGGTCGTCCGGCGTGAGCACCACGGTCATCGTCTGGCTGCCGTCCAGGGCGTTGTGCAGCACGGCGAGCTGGCGGCCGAGCTGGGCGGCGACAGGGGGCTCCGCCGGGGCCGGCACCGCAGCCCCGGTCGCCGCTGCGGGCGCGACGGTCGGGGTCGGGCCGGGGAGCCCGAACACGCCATCGGCCTCGCCGGTCGATGCCGCCGACCCGGGAGCCGCCGGGGCGGGATCGTCCCCTGCGCTCCCCGACCCGGTGCCCGCCGTGTCCGCGGCGTCGCCGGAGGGCGGCAGCAGCAGCGGCGTTCCCACGGTGTCGGTGGTGGCCGCCGGGTCGGCGCCGGGAGCGCCTGCGGGGACCGGACCGGTCGCCGGGAGCGTCGCCGGGGCACCGGCCGGGTCGACGACGAGGGTGAGCCCGGCGGCCTCGGCCAGCGCTGCGGTCGCGTCGACAGCGGCCGGCACGGCCGCGGCAGGGACGGCCGGGGCGGGCAGGAGCGGGGCGGCCGGCGGCGGGGCCGGAACCGGGGTGGCGGGCGCGGTGGCCGACGCCGGCACCGCAGCCGCGGGCACGCCCGGCAGGGTGGCCGAGCCGTCGGCGGACTGCCCGGCACCGGTGACGGCGCCGATCAGACCGGCCGCGGCGGCCGTCGTCCCGAGGCCCGCGGTGCTCTCCGCGGTCAGCGGCGCTGCCGCGGCCAGCAGCGCCCACAGCCCGGGCTGCAGCGGTACCGGGGGCGCAGCGGCCTCGGTGCCGCCGTCGGTGGCCTTCGCCGCGGGGTCGGCCGTCGGCGGGTCGACCCGGTCGGCGGGGGCGTCGGCGGGGCGGTCGGGCCGGCCGGCGGGGGAGCGGTCCGGGGACCGGACGGCGGAGCGGTCCGCCGCGCGTTCGGTCGCGCGGTCGGCGGCCCGCTGGGACGCGCGCGAGGGGGCGCGCTCGCTGCCGAGCGCGTCGTCGAGGGCGCTGGCGAACGCGGGTGCGCGGTCGCCGGCGGCGGACCGGCCGGTCGCGCCGTGGGCGGCGGCGCCGGAGCGGGCCGGGGCCGAGGTCACCGGCAGGGTGGTCGGGCTGCTCATGCGTAGGCCTCCGCGGCTCTGGTGACCTTCTGGACGTAGGACTGGGTCTCGGGGTAGGGCGGGATGCCGCCGTGGCGCTGCACCGTGCCCGGGCCGGCGTTGTACGCGGCGAGCGCCAGCTCGGTGGAGCCGAACTGCTTCGTCAGGCTGCTCAGGTAGCGGGCGGCCCCGTCGATCGAGGACGCGGGGTCGGTGGCGTCCACCCCGAGGCCCTTGGCGGTGGCGGGCATGAACTGCATCAGCCCGGTGGCGCCCGCGGAGGACCTGGCCGAGGTGTTGAACCCGGACTCGGTCTTGGCGACCGCGGCCAGGAGTGCGGGGGAGACCCCGTGCCGGGCGCCGGCCTGGGTGAAGAGGTCGGCGTAGGGCACCCCGGCGAGGCTGCCGCCGGCTGCGGGGGCCGTGGGGGTGGTGCCGGCGCCCTCGGGCAGCACCCGGCGGATCAGGGTCGGGTCGCCGACGTCCTGCACCTTGACCACCTCACCGGCCTGCGGGGCGGCGATCATCTTGCCGCCGCCGATGTAGAGCCCGACGTGGTCGATGCCGGGCCGGGAGGACGTGTTGTCGAAGAACACGAGGTCGCCGGGGAGGGCCTCGGCCAGGGAGGCGACCGGCCGGCCGGCGGTGGCCTGCTGGGCGGAGGTGCGCGGGATGGCGATCCCGAGGTCGGCGTAGACCCGCTGGGTGAAGCCGGAGCAGTCCAGGCCGGTCGCCGGGTCGGTGCCGCCCCACTTGTAGGGGACGCCGAGGTACTTGGTCGCCGCCCCGACGACCTCGGCGCCGGTGCCGGTCGCTGCGGGGGGCGCCGCGGTCGCGCTCGCCGCGCTGCTGGCGGTGAGGCCGGCGGCGGAGGCCGCGCTGGCCCAGGCGGCCTGCTGGGTGACCGGCGGGGTGAAGCGCGCCTGGATCTGCCCGATCCGGCTGTGCACCGCGATCAGTCCGTCCACGTCGTCTCCTCCCTGCTCGTCTCGTCCTCGTTGGCTCTGCTGGTGCTGTGCTGGCGGGTGACCAGGTCGTCGACCACGCGTTCCTCGGCGGCGTCGGCCGCCGCCTGCAGGGCCGCCACGTGCCGCTCGCGCAGGCGCTCGAGGCCCTTGGTGCGCTGGGCCGCGGCGGTCCACCGGGCGCGGACCAGTTCGGCCTGCTCGGCGTGTGCGACGGCCAGTGACCGTGCAGCAGACACATCGGCAGCCGCGGCGGCCGATGCCACCATCGCGGCGATGAACGCCGAGCCGGTGGGGTGTCCGGGCAGCGCGCGCTCGGTCAGCGCGGCGGCGTCCCGCTCGGCGCGCTCGGCGGCCTCGGTCGCCTCGCGGGCGGCCTGGGCCGACGCGAGGGCGGCGGCCCGCTCCTCGGTCCGGCGCAGCTTCAGCACCGGCTCCAGCCGGAAGGCCGGCTGCTTCACCGCAGCTCGCTCACGCCGTGGTGGCGATCGCGTGCAGTCGGGCGAACGCCTCGGGCGTCGAGGTCGGGTCGTCCACGGTCTGCCGCAGGAAGGCGTCGATCTGCGGCACCAGTCGGCGGGCCCGGTCCACGAGCGGGTCCGAGCCGGTCTGGTAGGCGCCGATCTCGATCAGCTCCCGCACGTCGCGCAGCGCGGCCATCATCCGGCGGACCTCCCGGGCGTCGGTCATCTGCGGCGACGGGACGATGGTGGTGGCGACCCGGGAGATCGACTCCAGCACGTCGATCGCCGGGAAGTGCCCGGCGGTGGCGAGCTTGCGGGTGAGGACCACGTGGCCGTCCAGGATCGACCGGGCGGTGTCGGCGATCGGCTCGTTGTGGTCGTCGCCCTCCACCAGCACGGTGTAGAGGCCGGTGATCGAGCCGGTGGTGGAGGTGCCCGCCTTCTCCAGCAGCTTGGGCATCATCGCGAAGACGCTGGGCGGGTAGCCCCGGGTGGCCGGCGGTTCGCCGGCGGAGAGGCCCACCTCGCGCTGGGCCATCGCCGTGCGGGTGATCGAGTCCATCATCAGCAGCACGTCGCGGCCCTGGTCGCGGAACCCCTCGGCGATCCGGGTGGCGACGAAGGCGGCCTTCAGCCGCACCAGCGGCGGCTCGTCGGAGGTGGCGACGACGACGACGGTGTTCGCCATCCCCTCGGGGCCGAGGTCCTCCTCCAGGAACTCGCGGACCTCCCGGCCACGCTCGCCGATCAGCCCGATGACGCGCACGTCGGCGTCGGTGCCCCGGGTGATCTGGCTCATCAGCGTCGACTTGCCGACGCCGGAGCCGGCGAAGATGCCCAGCCGCTGGCCCCTGCCGACCGGGACGAGGGTGTCCAGGGCCCGGACGCCGGTGGTGAGCTGCCGGTTGACCCGGGCCCGGGTGAGCGCGTTGGGGGTCTGGCTGGTGAGGTCGACGTACCGGGTCGAGCCGCCCAGCGGGGGGCCGCCGTCCATCGGCCGGCCGAGCCCGTCGAGCACCCGGCCGAGCAACGCCTCGCCGACCGGCACCTGCAGGGGCATGCCGGTGGCCCGCACCCGCGCGCCGGAGCGGACGCCGGAGAGGTCGCCCAACGGCATGCAGGTCAGCCGGTCCCGCTGGACGGCGACCACCTCGGCCAGCAGCGGCTGGGGGCCGGTGCGGACCTCGACCAGGTCGCCGACGGCCGCCGAGACGCCCTCGACGGAGAGGGTGAGGCCCATCGCGCCGGTGACGATGCCGGTGAGCTGGGGGCGGGCGGCAGCCCGGGCTCGATCGATCAAGTCGCTGCTGTCCAGCGCGTCGACGGCGGCCCTCACGAGCGGAGCACCTCGCGGACGCGGTCCAGCGCCGCGCTCAGCTGGGCGTCGACCCGCTGGGTGCCGGCCTCGGCCACCGCGCCGGCCCGCTCGACGTCGGCGTCGCCGCGGACGGTGACCGACGCCGGCAGCTGGGCCAGCGCCTCGGCCGGCACCTCGGCGAGGTCGTCGGGGTGCAGCCGGACGACGACCGGCACGTCGTCGGGGCACAGGGTCAGGGCCCGGCGCAATGCGTCCAGGCCGGGCTCCGCCGCCATGGCCAGCTCCCGGCCGAACAGGTCGCCGACCAGGATGACGACGGCGTCCAGGATGCTGTCCCGCAGCTCGTCGACCACCGGCGCGGCGGTCCCGTCCAGCCGCTCGACGGCGGCGCCCATGGCCGCGGTGGCCGAGGCGAGCCGGCGCTCCCAGCGGGCCTGCACCTCCAGGAGACGCTCCTCGGCGGCCTGCTCGGCGGCGCGGACGACCTGCTCGGCGGCGACGAGGCCCTCGGCGTGGCCGGCGGTCCAGCCCTCCCGGCGGGCCTCCTCCCGCAGTCGGGCCAGCTGCTCGGCGTAGACCTCGCCCAGCCGGAGCCCGACCCGGGCGGTGGCGGCCTGGTCGCTGTGCGCCGCCGTGGGGTGCTCGGCGACCGGGGGGACGACGGAGGGCGCCCGGGGTGCCCGCGGCGGGGGGACCGGCGCGGCCGGGGCCGGTGCGACGGCGTCCTGCGCGGCCGGGCGCACCGCCGACGGCCGGCCCCACACCGGCGCACCCTGCGGTGCACGCTGGTAGGGGACGGCGCCGGCCGCCGGTGCCCCGCGCAGCAGCAGGGTCTCGCGTCCGCTGCCGTCAGGCGACGAAGTCATCCTCACCGCCCCGCGAGATGGTCAGCGCACCCTGCTCCTCGAGGGTGCGGATGACCGCGACGATCTTGGCCTGGGCCTCCTCGACGGTCCGGGTGCGGACCGGGCCGAGCAGCTCGATCTCCTCGAGCAGGTTCTCCCCGGCGCGCTCGGAGAGGTTGCGGACCACCTTGTCCCGGACGTCGGGCTTGACGCCCTTGAGTGCGGTGGCCAGGTCGTTGGCCTCGACGTCGCGCAGCACCAGCTGCAGCGACCGGTCGTCGATGGTGACGATGTCCTCGAAGACGAACATCTGCGAGCGGATCCGCTCGGCCAGCTCCGGGTCGCTGTTCTCCAGCCACTCCAGGATCGAGCGCTCGGTGGGCCGGGAGGAGCGGTTGATGATCTCCACCAGCGTCTCGACGCCACCGACGGTCGCCATGTCCTGGTAGGCCAGCAGCGAGCCCATCCGGCGGCCGAGCTCCTCTTCGACCATCCGGACCATCTCCGGGGCGGTGCGGTCCATCATCGCGATCCGGTAGGCGACGTCGGCCTGCTGGTCCGGCGGGAACCCCGACAGCACCTCGGCCGACTGCGGTGCCGGCAGGTGCGCCAGCACCAGCGCGACGACCTGCGGGTGCTCGTCCTTGAGGAAGGTGACCAGCTGCCGGACGTCGCTGTTGCGCAGCGAGGCGAAGGGCAGCTCGGTGTAGACGACGTTGAGCCGGGAGAGGATGCCGTCGGCCTTCTCCTCGCCCAGCCCGGCGGCGAGCACCTCGCGGGCGAACTCGATGCCACCGGTGCCGACGAAGCGACGGGCCTGCATGAGCGAGTGGAACTCGCCGAGCACCTCGTCGACGTCCCTGCCGTCGACCCGCTGCAGCGCCATGAGCTCGCTGGTCAGCTGTTCGACCTCCGAGGGGCGCAGCTGGGCGAGGACGGCGCCGGCCTCCTCCTTGGTCAGCTGGGCCAGGAACACCGCTGCCTTGCGCAGGCCCGGCAGCTCCTTGCGGGGCTTGGCGAGCTGCGCGGACGGCGCCGTCGCCGGCACCCCGACGAGCTGTTCGACGCTGGCGATGCTCACTGCTCAACTCCCTTCGCGATGCTCACGGCAGTCCTCTTGTCCTGGGACGCCACCGGCGCCCACCTCCTGCATCGGCAGTCCGGGGCCCCACCCGGCAGGGCGGCTGCCCCACCGGGGGAGGCCCCGGACCGTGCGCTCACTTGGCGTCGGCGAACCAGCCGCGCAGCATCGTGGCGACCTCGTCGGGACGGTCGCTGACCATCTCCGAGATCTCGCCGCGCACCCGCTCGCGCTGCTGGGCCTCCAGCAGCGCCGTCCGGTCGTCGAGGGCCGGGTCCCGGACGCTCTCGACCTGGATGCGCTCCTCGGTCTCCTCGTCCTCGTACTCCTCGTACTCCTCGCGGTTGCGCCGCGAGCGCAGCCACACGATGAGCACCAGCAGGGCGATGCCGAGGGCGATGCCGCCGGTCTTGATCATCGACCACATCTGGGCGGTCTTCTCCGCCTCCTCGGCGGCCGCCAGGTCGGCGGCAGCGCGGTCGGCGGCGGTCTGGTCGAAGGCCATCGCGGCGACCGTGATGGCGTCCCCGCGGGCGACGTCCAGGCCGACCGCGTTGCCGATCAGGTCCTGGACCTGGGCCTGGTTCAGCGCACCGGCCGCGGCCTGGTCCATCACCACCGAGACGGTCAGCCGCTCGACGGCACCGGGTGCCCCGGCGACGGTCTCCACGGTCTTGTCGACGGCGTTGTTGCGGGTGGCCGTCTCCTTGTCGTAGGCGGACTCGCCGTTGCCGTTGACCCCGAGGTCCTCCGCGCCCAGCACCCCGCCGACGGCCGCGCCGGTGCCGGTGAAGCTCTCGACGGTCGTGCTCTCCGACAGCGCCGGGGTGTCGGCGTTGTAGTCGTAGCTCTCGATCGTGGTGTCGCGCTTGGAGAAGTCCAGGTCGGCGCGGACGGAGACGACGGAGTTGCCCGGGCCGGTGACCCGGTCGAGGATCTGTTGGGCGTTGGCCGCCAGCCGGCCCTCGAACGCCTGCTCCATCTGCGACTGCGCGTCACCCGCGGCGGAGGAGGCGCCCTCCCCGGCGGCGGAGAGGACCGCGCCGGTGGAGTCGGCGACCGTGACGTCGGCCGGGTCCATCTTCTGGATGCTCGAGGAGACCAGGTGGGTGACCGCCTGTACCTGCTCACCGGAGAGGCTGGTGCCGGGAGCGAGGTCGAGCAGGACCGACGCGGTCGGCTTGCCCTCCTCGGTGGCGAAGACGTCGTCCTTGGGCAGCGCGACGTGCACCACGGCCGACCGGACACCGTCCAGCGCCTTGAGCGTGGTGGCGAGCTCGCCCTCCAGCGCACGCTGGTAGGAGACCTGCTGCTGGAACTCGCTGGTGGTGATGCCCTGCTCGTCCAGCAGGGAGTAGCCGGTCTCGTCGCCGGCGGGCAGGCCCTGGCCGCTCATCGCCAGGCGCAGGTCGTAGACCTTCTCCTTGGCCACCATGATCGTCTGGCCGCCGTCGGTGAGCTCGTAGGCGGCTCCCTGGGCGTTGAGCTCCTCCACGATCGCCGAGGCGTCGGTGGAGGCCAGGTTGCTGAACAGCGGCGACAGCGTGGGCGCGGTGACCCACCGGGTGAAGAAGAAGCCGCCGAGGAGCAGCCCGGCCAGCAGCAGACCGATGACGATCTTCTGGCCGGCGCTGATCGTCGCCAGCAGCGTGCGGACCCGGTCCATCGGTCCGGCGAGCGCGGCGGGCATCAGATCTGCATCCGCATGATCTCGGTGAAGGCAGCGACCGCCGAGTTCTTCAGCGTCACCACGGTGTCGGTGGCGAGCCGGGCCTCAGTGCTGGCGATCATGTAGTCGTGGGCGTCCTGCAGGTCGCCGGTCGCGGCCTGCAGCGCGAGTGCGTCCGCGTTGCCCTGCACGGCGTTCAGCGAGTCGATCGAGCCGGTGAGGACGGCGGCGAAGCCACCGTCCCCGGACACGGAGCGCGGAGCAGCGGCGTTGGCCGCCCCGGCGACCCCGGTGACGTCGGTGATGCCGGGCATGCCGATGGAGATGCCTGCGATGGGCGAGGTCATGGTCAGCCCTTCCCGAGCTGGAGAGCCTGCTGGTAGGCCTCGGTGGCGCTCCTGATGGTGGCCAGGTTGGCCTGGTAGCCACGCTGGGCCATCAGCAGCTGGGTCATCTGGTCGCCGAGGTCGATGTCCGGGTAGCGGACGTAGCCCTCGTCGTCGGCCAGGGGGTTGCTCGGCTCGTAGACCATCCGGCCCTCGGCGCTGCCGAGCTCGGTGCCGGCGACGCGCACGCCGCCCTGCCCGGAGCCGTACTGGACCGCCTCGGCGACGACCATCCGCTCCTGGAAGGCGGCCTCGCCCGGTGCGTTGACCGTGTTGATGTTGGCCATGTTGTCCGCGACGGCGTCCATCCACTTGCGGTGGACGAACAACGACGAGCCGCCGATCCGCAGCGTGTCGAAGACCGCCATCACTGCGTCCGCAGGGCGGAGCGCAGCAGGGCGTACTTGCCGTCCAGGGCGCTGATCGACAGCTGGTAGCGCAAGCCGGTCTCGGTGGCGATGACCGTCTCGGTGTCCAGGTTGACGTTGTTCCCGTCGGTCCGGGTCGGGTCGAGGGAGCGGGTCACCGAGCTGCGGCCGACCGCGGGCGTCTCGCCGCCGGCGAGCGCGCTCTGCAGCGTCGACTCGAAGTCGACGCGGCCGGCCAGGAAGCCCGGCGTCTGGACGTTGGCGATGTTGTCGGCGGTCACCCGCTGGCGCTGCTGCAGTCCGGTGAGGGACGCGTGCAGCGCCGTCATGGTCGAGTCGGTGATCACCGGACGCCCAGCAGGGAGCGACGGAGCACGAGGTACCTCCGGGTACGGCGGGAGGCGCTCACAGGGGAACCTGGGAGCGAGGGGGCCGCCGATCCGTGGCGAAGTTGGTGCGTTCCGTGCCCTTGAGTCATCGGCAGCGGCAGCAGCTGTCATGACCCCTTGCACCCGATCGGGCACGTGCAGTCACACAACGCACACGTCCCCCGGGGCCAAAGTCGCGCTTTTGGCCCCGGGGGACGGGGGAGTGCAGGGGTGGCGCGTGGGGTCAGAGCACCCGGTCGATGAAGGAGGCGACCGGGCGGGTGGGTGCGTAGGACATCCGGGCGGCGACGTCCCGCTGCTTCTGCGACTGGGTGATCCGTTCGACCAGCGCCTCGGCGACCGCCAGCTGGTGCTGCAGCAGTCGGGCGGCGCGCTCCCGCAGGTCGTCGGGCAGCGGGCCCAGGTTGCTCGGCGGGATCCAGTCGGTGGACCGGCGGCCCCAGGCCGCGATCTCCTCGGCCCGGCCACGGGCCAGGGTCTCCTCGGCCTCGTACACGTCGCCCTCGAGGGCGTCGAGCACCGCCGGCCAGTTCCGCGCCCCGCCGCCCAGGGCGGGGACGTCCCCGACCCGGTTGCGCCCGGCGGGTGGGCCGCCTGTCATGCGGGAGCCGCTGCGAGGGAGGCCGCGGCCTCCCGCCAGGCGTCGCGCAGCGGCTCTACGATCTTGCGGCAGTCGGCGACCCGGCGCAGGTCACCCTTGACGATCGCGGAGCCGAGCTCGGTGATCAGCCAGTTGTAGAGGGCGGCCAGCCGGGGAGCGCCGTCCCAGGCGTCGATCTGGAGGCTCTCCAGCAGGCCGAAGACGACGTCCTGGGCGTGCTGCAGCTGCTCGGTCGCCGTCTCGCGGTCGCCCGCGGTCAGGGCGGCGTGGCCGCGCTCGAGGTCCAGCGCGAGGCGGTCGTAGAGCATGACCAGCAGTCGCTGCGGGGAGGCGGTCGTGACCGTGTCACCAAGGTAACGGGCGCGGAGGGAAGCGGTGCTCATCGGTTCGGGGCTCCAGGGGAAGACGCGGCAGCGGGTCAGGACTACTTGGAGGAGGACCAGGAGGGCAGCCCGGCGATCTGGGAACTGAGCCAGGCCGCCTGGTTCTGCATCGAGCTCAGCGCGGTCTCCATCGCGGTGAACTGCCGGGTGAGCGTGGTCTTGCGCATCTCGAGCCGGATGTCCCAGGCGGCGATCCGGTCCTCGATGTCCTTGGCCAGGGAGTCCCCGCTCTTGGCGAGCAGCACGAGCGAGCCGTTCGTGCTGTCGCTGGCGCCCTTGGCCAGCACCTCCAGCTGTGCGGCGAAGCCGACCGGGGAGGTGACGTCGTCGGCGTTGCCGCTGATCCCGTCGGTGCCGGCGCTGACGATCTTCTTGTCGGTGAGCAGCGCCTGCGCTGCGGCCGGGTCGCTGCTCAGTGCCTTGGTGAAGACCGCCTTGTCGAAGGTGAGCTGGCCGTCGCGGGTGAGCTCGATGCCGACCGTGGAGGCCGACTTCCCGCCGACGGCCCGGGACATGACGTCGAGGATCTGGGTCGACAGGCCGCGCAGCGTGCTGTCG
Organism: Modestobacter sp. VKM Ac-2984; assembly: GCF_026967985.1. GTDB lineage: Bacteria > Actinomycetota > Actinomycetes > Mycobacteriales > Geodermatophilaceae > Modestobacter. Next base: position 226,682 of record NZ_JAPVBJ010000008.1, read on the forward strand.
CCCTTGAGGACCGCCGAGGTGCTCTTCGCGTCGGTGTAGGAGGAGACCGCCGAGAGCAGCGAGTTGGCCGCGTCGACGAAGCTCTGCACCTTGGCGGCAGTCGCGTCCGGGTCCTTGGTCACCGTCACCGTCGCTGCGGCGTCCTTCTTGCTGACCGTGAACGTGGTCCCGGGGAGCACGTCGGTGAAGGTGTTCGTCGAGGAGGTCACGTCGTAGCCCTGGGCGGCGGTCCCGACTCGGAGCGTCGCGTTCGCGCCGGTGGTCAGCTCCGTGACGGCGACGTCCCCGGTCACGGTGAAGGTCCCGGCCGCACCCGAGGTCTTGGAGGTGAGCTGGAGCCGGACGCCGGCGCCGGTGTCGACCGCCACGGCGGTCACCCCGGCGGCGGAGGCGTTGATCGCCTTGACGGCGTCGTTGACCGTCTGGCCGGCGGTCAGCGTGACGCCGACCCCGCCGATGGTGAGGGTCGTCGGGCCGGCCGGGTCCAACGCGGTGTCGGCCGTGGGCCAGCTGTCGCTGCTGTAGACGGAGTGGGTCGCCGCCAGGCTCGTGACGGTGAAGCTCAGCGACCCGGTGGCCGCGCCGGTGGCGGCCGTGGCGGTCACGGAGGTGTCCGAGCTGCTCGCCTTGGTCGTGGTCCAGGCGGTGGCGTCGGTGAGCGCGGCTGCGGCGGTGCGCAGGGCCTCGAACCGGGTGTTCACCGCGCGGTAGGCAGCGGCGTCGGACCTGGTGGCGTTCAGCTGCTGCTTGAGCAGCGTCTGCGGGTTCGCCTCCACCTTCATCAGCTCGCTGATCATCGTCTTGTAGTCGATGCCCGAGATGAGGCCCGTGCTCACGCTCATGCCTGCCATGCCGGTGCCTCCGTGGTTCGGGGATCAGGGGTGGAACGCCGGTGAGGGGGGAGGCCCGAGGGCCTCCCCCCTCACCGGGTGTTCAGGTGGTGCGGGTGGATCAGCCCAGCAGCTTCAGGATCCCCTGGGGGGCCTGGTTGGCCTGGGCCAGCATCGCGGTGCCGGCCTGGGTCAGGATCTGCGTGCGGGTGAAGTTGGTCATCTCCTGAGCCATGTCCGTGTCGCGGATCCGGCTCTCCGACGCCGACAGGTTCTCGACGGCGACGTTGAGGTTGTTGACCGTGTGCTCGAACCGGTTCTGGATGGCACCCAGGTCGGCGCGAGTGGTGGAGACCGACTTGATGGCCTCGTCGATCTTGCCGATCGCCTCGGAGGCGCCCGAGGCGGCGGTGAAGGACACCGTCGCGTCGGCCAGCTCCTGAGCGGTCGCCGGGTTCGGCGCAACGGCGCCGGTGAACGTCAGCCCCGTGGCGGTGTTGGCCACGGTGACCCCACCGGTGCCGAAGGCAGCGGTGAGCGCGGTCTGGATCTTGGTCGTCTTATCCCCGGCGGTGTCCGTCTCGGCGAACTTGACCGAGGACAGGTCCACGCTCTTGCCGTTGTAGGAGATCGACCCGTTGAGGGTGTCGAACGCCGCTGCGGTGGTGTAGTCGTTCGCCGCACCGACGGTGGCCACCGACGACCCGCCGGCGGTGGCGGCGGTGTTCGTCCCGGTGGTGGCGGTGCCGGCCGCCGAGACGTCGACCCCCTCGACGCCCAGACCCTGGGCGCCCATGGACGTACCGATGCTGACGCCGATGGTCTCGCCGGCGTTGGCACCGACCTGGAAGGTGGTGTTGTAGTTGCCGTCCAGCAGCTGCTTGCCGTTGAAGTTCGTCGTGGTCGCGATCCGGTCCAGCTCGGACTTGAGCTGGCCGATCTCGGACTGGATGTTCTTCTTGGCGTCGCCGTTCAGCGAGCCCTCGTTGGAGGCCTGGACGGACAGGTCACGCATGCGCTGCAGGATCTTGTGCGTCTCGGTGAGCGCACCTTCAGCGGTCTGCACGACCGAGATGCCGTCCTGGGTGTTGCGGACGGCCATCTTGAGGCCACCGATCTGCGAGCGGAGGCCCTCGGAGATGGCCAGGCCCGCTGCGTCGTCGGCGGCGCGGTTGATGCGGAAGCCGGAGGAGAGCTTCTCCAGCGACTTGCTCATCTGACTGTCGGTGACCGACAGGTTGCGGTACGAGTTCATCGCCGCGATGTTGTTGTTGACGCTCAGACCCATGGTGTTCCTCCGTGGAAGTGGGTTTCAGGGAATCCGCTGCATCCGTGCTGCGGGGTGTTGCAGTGCCAGGATCGGCGGGTGCGGGGTTGGTCTTGACCTGAAACCAGGACGAACTTCCGGAGGGCCCGGGGGCGGGTCCGTGGCGCTGCCGAGCGGCCCGAGCGGCCCGAGCGGCAGTGAGGGGGGGAGGCCGGGGCCTCCCCCCTCACCGGGTGGCGCTCAGGTGGTACGGGTCGATCAGCCCAGCAGGCGCAGGATGCCCTGGGGTGCCTGGTTCGCCTGGGCCAGCATCGCGGTGCCGGCCTGGGTCAGGATCTGCGTGCGGGTGAAGTTGGTCATCTCCGACGCCATGTCCGTGTCGCGGATCCGGCTCTCCGACGCGGTCAGGTTCTCGACGGCGACGTTGAGGTTGTTGACCGTGTGCTCGAACCGGTTCTGGATGGCACCCAGGTCGGCGCGCGTGGTGGAGACCGACTTGATGGCGTCGTCGATCTTGCCGATCGCCAGGGAGGCACCCGAGGCGGCGGTGAAGGACACCGTCGCGTCGGCCAGCTGCTGGGCGGTTGCCGGGCTCGGCGCGACAGCACCGGTGAAGGTGAGGCCGGTCCCGCTGTCGGCCACGGTCACCCCGCCGGTACCGAAGGCGGCGTCGGCGGCGGCCTGCAGCTTGGTAAGTGCCTGGGCGGCGGTGTCGGTGGTGGCGTACTTGACCGAGGCCAGGTCCAGGCTCTTGCCGTTGTAGGAGATCGAGCCGTTGAGGGCGTCGAAGTCCGCGGTGGTGAGTGCGGCGCCGGCGGTGACGGTGGCCACCGAGCGACCGCCGGCAGTTGCGGCGGTCGTGGTCGAGCCGACGCTGCCACCGGCGCCGTCGGCCAGCGAGACGTCGACGCCGTCGACGCCCAGGCCCTGGGCGCCCATCGCGGTGCCGATCCCGACGGCGATGGTCTCCCCGGCGTTGGCACCGACCTGGAAGGTGGTGTTGTACTTGCCGTCCAGCAGCTGCTTGCCGTTGAAGTTCGTCGTGTTCGCGATCCGGTCGAGCTCGGACTTGAGCTGACCGACCTCGGACTGGATGTTCTTCTTGGCGTCGGCGTTCAGCGAGCCCTCGTTGGAGGCCTGGACGGACAGGTCACGCATGCGCTGCAGGATCTTGTGCGTCTCGGTGAGCGCACCTTCAGCGGTCTGCACGACCGAGACGCCGTCCTGGGTGTTGCGGACGGCGACCTTGAGGCCACCGATCTGCGAGCGGAGGCCCTCGGAGATGGCCAGACCGGCGGCGTCGTCGGCGGCGCGGTTGATGCGGAAGCCGGAGGAGAGCTTCTCCAGCGACTTGCTCATCTGACTGTCGGTGATCGACAGGTTGCGGTACGAGTTCATCGCCGCGATGTTGTTGTTCACGGTCAGACCCATGAGGGGTTCCTCCTTGGACGGGGTGGCCGCGGCATCCGTGCCGCGGTCGTCGTACCCCTGTCAACGGAGCGGGTCGGCGGGTGCTTGAGGGCCTCCCGGCGATGTCCCCCGAACGGGTGGGTCACCCGTTCAGCGCAGCAGTTGCAGCACCCCACGCGGCGACTGGTTCGCCTGGGCGGCCATCGCCGTGCCGGCCTGGGTGAGGATCGACGTCCGGCTCATCGTGGTCGTCTCGGCCGCGATGTCGGCGTCCCGGATCCGGCTCTCCGAGGCAGCGGTGTTGTCCACTGCCACGCCCAGCTTGGCGATGTTGTGCTCGAACCGGTTCTGCACGGCACCGAGGTCGGCGCGGGCGGTGGACACCTGCCCGATCGCCGCGTCGATCGCCGCCAGCGCCGTGGACGGTCCGGTCGGAGAGGTGACGTCCACGCCGGCGACGCCCAGGCCGGCGGCGTCCATCGCCGGCCCGAAGCCGACGGTGATCGTGTGCCCGGCGTCCGCGCCCACCTGGAAGGTCCCGCGGTAGCTGCCGTCCAGGAGCTTCCGGCCGTTGAAGGACGTCGTGTCCGCGATCCGGTCGAGCTCGGCCCGCAGCTGCCCGATCTCGGTCTGCACGTTCGCCCGGGCGGCGTCGTCCAGCCCGCCGGTGTTCGCCGCCTGGACGGCGAGGTCCCGCATCCGGTGCAGCAGGGAGTGGGTCTCGGTGAGCGCACCCTCGGCGGTCTGCAGCACCGAGATGCCGTCCTGGCTGTTGCGCAGCGCGACCTTGAGCCCGCCGATCTGGGTGCGCAGGCCCTCGGCGATCCCCAGACTGGCGGCGTCGTCGGCGGCGCGGTTGATCCGCAGGCCGGAGGACAGCCGCTCGATCGACGTGCTCTGTTGCCGATCGGCGATGCCGAGGACCCGGGCTGAGTTCAGCCCGGTGATGTTGCTGTTGACGACCAGGCTCATGCGGGCCCTCCGTGGACCGGGAACGAGAAGGAACCGCCGCAGCCGTGCGGCGGGATCGATCTCTTCTACGGTCGGGAGGGCCCGGTCTCAACCCGAACGGGTGAGGTCCGTGGTGCGGATGTGACTGGAGTCGGGCGGCGGCTCAGGCGGGTTGGGCGGCCGCGCCGCGCTCGGGGACCACCCAGCCACGCCGAGCCCGGCCACGCGGCTGGGGCAGCGGGAACGGGGGAGGGGCCGCTGCGGGCCGGCCCGCGGACTGGCGGGCGGCGACCCGATCGACGTAGGCGCGCTGCTGGTTGCGGGCGCGCACGCCACCGTCGGCGGGGACGGCGGTGCCGTCCCAGACCTCGCTCATCGCGGCGTGCAGCAGGGTGAGTGCACGGGCCCGCATCTGCGAGACGCGGGAGAGGGTGACGCCGAGGGAGTCGGCGATGTCGGTGAGCGACTCGTCGCCGAAGAAGTTGCGCTCCACGACCTCGTCCAGCTTGTCCGGGAGGGCACGGATCGCCTCGTGCAGGTGCCGGGCCCGCTCCCCGCGCAGCAGTGCGCGCTCCGGGGAGTCGCCGGTGTCGGGCAGGTCGAGCGAGCCGCCGTCGGTGCCGGTCTCGGCGTCCATGCTCACCATCACGGCCCGGTGCACGTCGATCTGCAGCGAGTCCAGCTCCGAGCGTTGGACGCCGAGGCTGGCGGCCAGCTCCTCCTTCGTCGGCGGCCGGCCCAGGCTGATGGTCAGCGCATCGGTCGCCGCGTCCGTGCGCCGCGCCGCGGCCCGGACCGAGCGGCTGGCCCAGTCGCCGGAGCGCAGCTCGTCCAGGACGGCTCCCTGCAGGCGCGGCAGGGCGTAGGTGGCGAACGTCGCCCCGGCGGTCGGGTCGAAGCGGCGGGCCACCTCGACCAGCGCGACGCTGGCGCAGGAGAGGAGGTCGTCCCGGCTGACGTGGCTGGGCAACGAGATGCGCGAGGCCACCGCGTTCACCGCGAACTGGGCGAGCGCGAGATGGGTGGTCACCAGCGCGTCGACGTCGGCGGGTCGGCGCTCACTCACTGCGGGGCGGGCTGCGGTCACGCCCTCCTTCTCGGCTGACCGGCGACCACGTGGCACCGCCATCGGCACATTTCCGTGCGGCCTTGAGCCATCTCGGCTTGACCGGGCGCCGCCGGGTGCCGAAGTGGAGATCGACAGCGCCCGCCGGACCCGGTGGACGCAGGCCTGCACCGCGGGCTGCACACGACGACGGAAAGGCGGCCGGCATGGACCACCAGCACCTGTCGACGTTGCTCTGGCGAGAGCAGGAACTGCTGGACCTCCTGCTCTTCAAGGCCGAGGAGAAGCAGTACCTCATCGTCACCGGCAAGAGCCGGTGGCTCGCCCGGATCGCCCACGAGATCGAGGTGGTCCTGGAGCAGCTGCGGACCCTCGAGCTCGAGCGGGCCGCGGCCACCGAGCAGATCGCCGGCCGGCTGGGGCTGGAGGCCAATCCGTCGCTGCGCCAGCTCGCCGACTCGGCCCCGACCCCGTGGGACGACCTCTACGCCAAGCACCACGAGGCCCTCCTGCTGCTCGTCTCGGAGCTGCGCGGGCTCTCCGACACCAACAAGGAGCTGATCGAGAGCGGCCTGGCGGTCATCAACGACGCCTTGAACTCCACCCAGCCCAACACCGCGGCCGGCACGTACACCCAGTCCGGCCGTGCGGCCGGCAACGCCTACCGCTCGGTCACCCTGGACGGTGCGCTGTGAGTTCGTTCTCCGGCCTGAACACGGCGACGACGGCGCTGTGGGCGCAGCAGCGGGGGCTCGACGTCACCGGGCAGAACATCGCCAACGTCAACACCCCGGGCTACACCCGCCAGCGGGCGGAGCTGCAGTCGATCGGTGGCAACGCCGTCCCGGCGATGTACGCGGTCAGCAACCAGGTCGGCCAGGGTGTCGACGCGGACAAGGTGATCCGCATCCGGGACGGCTTCCTGGAGAGTCGGGCGCAGGTCGAGTCCGCCTCGACCGCCCGGATGACCGCTCAGGACGCCACCCTCGCGCAGATCGAGCAGGCCTTCCGCGAGCCCGGCGAGACCGGCATCCAGGCGAAGCTCACCGGCGTCTTCACCGCCTGGGGCGACGTCGCCAACCACCCCACCGAGGACGGCGCCCGGACGGCCGTGCTGCAGAAGACCGCCACGCTGGTCGCCGAGCTGCAGACCACGAGCGCCAACCTGGACAAGCAGTGGACGCAGACCCGCGACAGCCTGGACACCCTGGCGCAGGACGTGAACGCGAAGACCCAGTCGATCGCCGACCTGAACCGGGCGATCAAGCGGGCGACCCAGGCCGGCCTGCCGGTCAACGAGCTGGCCGACAAGCGGGACGGCCTGGTGATGGACCTGGCCAACTCCATCGGCGCCACCTCCAGCCCCGGGGACGACGGGCAGGTCAACGTCTCCGTCGCCGGCGCGATGCTGGTCTCCGGCGTGTCGGCGATCGGCATCCGGGTCATCGGTACCGAGGTGCCCGCCGAGGCCACGGCCACGGACCCCTCGTTCGTCACCGACCCGGGCGGCACCCGGCTCGCCCTCGGCGGCACGGCGGGCGGTGCGCTGACGGCGCTGAGCCAGACGATCCCGCGGTACCAGCAGAAGCTGGACGCGGTCGCCCAGCAGCTGGCCGACCAGGTCAACGCCGTGCACGCCGGTCCGGACGCCTACGACAAGAACGGTGCTCCCGGCGGCCCGATGTTCGGTTCGGGCGCCGTGCCGACCGGTCCGGTCACCGCCGCGAACATCACCCTGCTGATCACCGACCCGGCGAAGCTCGCGGCTGCCTCGGTCGCGCCGATGCCGGCGACCGCGGGACCGCCGGCGGTCCCCGCCAGGCCGTCGGCCGACGCCGGCAACGCCGCGAAGCTGGCCGCCATGGCGAAGGCGGGCTCCGGGGCGGCCGTCGCCTACCGGCAGCTGATCGTCGACCTCGGCGTCGAGGCGTCGGTGGCGACGAGCAACCTGCAGACGCAGACGGTGGTCGCCGCACAGGTGGACGCGTCCCGCGAGTCCGTCTCGGGGGTCAACCTCGACGAGGAGATGACGAAGATGCTGCAGTTCCAGCACGCCTACTCCGCCGCCGCGCGGATGATCACCACCATCGACGAGACGCTCGACGTGCTGATCAACCGCACCGGCCGAGTGGGGCTGTGACCTGATGCGGATCACCCAGCGCTCGCTCGCCGTCACCGCACTGCAGGGCCTCAACCGCAACCAGGAGGCCATCGCCAAGCTGCAGGCGCAGCTGACCTCGGGCAAGACCATCAACAAGCCCTCCGACGACCCCACCGGCACGAACGCCGCGATGCAGACCCGCCAGGAGCTCGCCGGTGCTGCGCAGTACGCCCGGAACATCAACGACGGGATCGGCCTGCTCGACGCCACGGACTCCGCCCTGCAGAACATGATCAAGCAGGTGCAGAACGTGCGCGCCCTGACCGTCAAGGGACTCAACGCCGGCACCCTGTCCGATGCCTCGGCGATGGCCATCTCGACCGAGGTCTCCGGCATCCGAGGGAGCCTCCTGGGGCTGGCCAACACCACGGTGCAGGGGAAGCCCGTCTTCGGCGGGGTCACGAGCGACTCCTCCGCCTACGACGTCGCCACCGGCGGCTACCAGGGGTTCGGTGGCACCACCGTGCCGCCGGTGCCGGTCATCCCGGTGAACCGGCAGGTCTCCGACGCGGACTCGATCCGGGTCGACCTCACCGGGCCCGAGGCGTTCGGCGACCCGGCGACCGGGGACCTGTTCGCGATCGTCCAGGCCATCGCCACCGACGTCGTCGCGGACCCGGCCGCCCTCGCCGGCCACCTGCAGGAGCTGGATGCCGCGCTCAACCGGATGCTGACCGCGGTGGCCGACATCGGTACGCGCACGAACCGGATCGAGACGGCACAGCAGGTGAACAAGGACCTGCAGCTGTCGTTGACCAGCAGGTCCTCGGTCATCGAGAACGTCGACCTGCCCAAGACGATCATGAACCTGCAGATGCAGCAGGTCGGCTACGAGGCCGCGCTGGGGGCCACCGCGAAGGCCATCCAGCCCACTCTGCTGGACTTCCTGCGCTGATCGTCGGTAGGTGGCCCTTTCCGGGGCCCACCTGCCGAGAGAACAGGAGCAGGGCGCGCTCACCCGGGTGAGCGCGCCCGGTCCCGCCGACCGGCGGGGCGATGCCACGGACGGCCCACACGAACCCATGGAGGGGTACCCATGCTCACTCTCACCCGCAGCGTCGGCGAGAGCATCCGGATCGGCGAGGACATCGAGGTCTACGTCGTCGAGGTCCGCGGCGGGACCGTGCGACTGGGCTTCAAGGCCCCGCGCGAGGTGACGATCCACCGCGAAGAGGTCTACAAGCAGATCGCCGAGGCGCAGAGCCTGGCCGCTGAAGTGGCCGCCGACGCACTGGGCGCCTTGGCGGCATTTGCACCAGGACCTGATCAGCCGACTGGCAAGTAATGCCATCAGGTCGCCCGATACGGCGCAATAACAGCTCACCCCAGCCGTCACAGTAGTCACAGGGCGGCGAGTCTCGCCGTCCGAGGCACCGATCGTGCGCAAGTCTTCCCCCAACGCACCACGGTTACAGGGGGAGACGAACATGGAACTCAGCGCATTCGCATCGGGCCCGGCAGACAGCGTCGAGCTGTCGGTCGACCTGCGCGTCGGGCCGTCCGGCGCCGACGACCTGCGTCTCCGTGAGGCCGTCGACGGCTCCTTCGATGAGCCGGCCGCCGCGGGCGCGGCCTGGTCGGAGACGGTCGTGGTGCACGTCCAGCTGCGCCCCCGCCGGCCGGCCACCCGCCGGTGCCTGGCCGCCCTCACCGCGCTGGCTGCCCGGCACGAGTCGGTGGCCTTCGCGCTGACCGGCCTCAGCGGCGACGACCGCGCCGTCCGGATCACCGTCGGCGTCGAGCTCGGTCCCCGCGAGCTGATCGCGAAGTTCTCCGACCAGGCGCAGGCCGCCTACGCCTTCGTGGACGGGCTCTTCACCGACCTCTACGACTTCATGCCGGTCTACGTCGCCGAGCCGAGCGAGGTCGAGCGCGCCGCGGCCGCCGGTGTGCTCGAGGCCGTCGAGACGCCCCGGCCCCGCATGCCGGCCCCGCGCATCCCCTCGCCCCGCCGTCCCTCCGGTGACAGCGTCCACGCCCCCGCCCGCCGCGGGGTGCCCGCCCTCGTCTGAGGCCGGACGCAGCAGGCCCACCGAGGGTCGGCTCCCCGCTCGCTGTCGCCCCAGGCACGCCCCACCCCAGCCCACCTGCACTTCCCCTCAGGAGGACCGGTGTCCCAGGACATGTTCACCGCACAGCTCGCCACCGACGCCGCCCGCACCCGTGAACCGCTGGTGTTCGGCGAGCTCACCGAGGCCGAGGGCTGGGCGCTGGCCCCGATCACCCCCCGCGATCGGGTGCACTTCCGCACCGACCGGGAGCTGCCGCTGGACACCTTCCGGGCGGCCCTGCCGGCCGAGGTCACGGTGACCTACGACGAGGGCGACGGCCTGTACCGGGTCGACGGCGAGACCGGGACGGCCGAGGAGCTCGCCGGCCTGATCCGCGCCTGGTGCGCCACCGAGGGCTACGCGACGGTCGGGCTGCGGCCGGAGACCGGCGTGCGCCGCCGGGCACCCCGCGACCTGCCCGCCGCCTTCCTCGACGGGCTGTGCCGGCACTACTGCCGGGTCAGCCTCAGGCGCCTGCAGCGGAACATGAGCACCATCCGGCTGCACCTGCCCGACAACGACGACGTCGACCAGCAGGTGGCCGAGTGGGTGCTGAAGGCGGTGAGCCAGTACGACGAGACCAAGTCCGTCCCCTTCGGCGCCTTCCTGGCGACCCAGCTCTCCAAGTGGGTCCACGACCTGGGGCGCAACGCCTACGGCCGGACCGCGGCCGACACGGAGAACAAGCAGCAGAAGGCGGTCGCTGCGTTCACCGCGGAGCACCAGCGCCGGCCCAGCGAGAAGGAGCTGGCTGCCTACATGGGCCAGAGCGTGGCCACGCTGCGCCGCAACTCCCAGACCGTCGCCACCCTGAACGGCCTGCGCAACCTGCAGTCCCTGGACGGCGGGGCGGACACGGTGGAGTTCGTGGTCCCCGACAGCGCCGAGGTGCCCGACGAGATCATGGGCGAGGCCGAGCAGAGCCTGCTGTCGCACGCCCTGACCGCCGCGTGCGCACCCGACCCGACCGCCCGCCGGGACCAGCGGGCGGCCCAGCCGAACGTGCTGGGCTGGGCGACCTGGTACCTGACGACCTGGGGCGGGCAGACCAAGACGCAGCTGTCGGCCGACCTGGGCACGTCGGTGCGCAACATGAACGTGCACGCCGACCGCGCCGAGAAGGCCCTCAAGGACCGCCTCTCCGAGCTGGGCGGCTGAGCTCCGCCGGCCCGCCGGCACGTGCGGCGGCCCGGTGTCCGGGAGCTGGAGACGGCAGGCGAAAAAGGTTGCGATCCGGGTCCATCGGGCCTCTCACCTGCCGATATCCAAGTCGTGAACGCGCCGGAGCCCCCTCGCCGCACTGCGCGGGCCGGTCGCCCGGCCGGGGCCCAGCGTCCGGTGGTGGGGGAGTGAGCGGCCCCCCGGCCGAGGACCCGGCGCAGGCGGTCCTGGTGCCGCACTGGCTGAGCAGTCCGGACCGGCTCGAGGTCGAGCGGGCCGTGCGAGCCGCGCTCGACGGCGGACCGCTGCACCCGGTCGCCGCCGTCCACCTGGGCGAGGTGCTCACCGAACTGCACGTGGCCGCCGCCCGCGAGGTCGTCTGGCCGGCGCCCACCGCGCGCGTCCGCCGGGCCACCGGCTGGTCCGACGACGTGGTCCCGGTGCGGCTGTCCGCCGTCGAGCTGGCGAGCGTGTTGTCCCTGCCCGGTCTGGCGACCGTCGCCCGAGAAGCCCTGACCGGAGGACGCAGCGCATGACCGGAGCGCTCTTCGGTGCCCCCGCCGGGCTCCTCCAGCGACTGAGCCGGGCCGAGGTCCGGGTGCCCGACGTGTGGGCGGCCGTGGAGCTGCTGGCCGACCGCGGCGTCCACCCGGACCTGGAGCTCGGCGTCACCGACGGGGCGGGCCGAGGCCCGATGCTGGTGCTGGACGACACCGGTCGTCGTACCCGCGTCCTGCTCGCCGAGGTCGCCGCGGAGATGACCCGGGCCCGGGTGCCGGTGGCGGCCGAGTCGGTCGCCACCGCGCTGGGTGCCTGGCTCGCCCGCCGCCCGGTGCCCGACCCGGTCGCCCTCGCCACGGGCGTCGCCGTCCTGGACTGGTCCGACGCCCGGCACACCGTCCTGGGCTGGCGGGTGGTGGTCGCGCGCGAGCAGCTGGTCGTGCCCTGGCGCCCGTCCCGCACCGCGACGCTGCCCCTGGTCCACCAGGCGCGCTCGGCGGCGCTGGGCCGGGCCGCGATCGTCCGGACCGCGCTCCGGGTCGAGGGCCCGGTGGGCCTGTGGACCTCGACCAGCGTGCCCGGCGTGGACACCGCGGTGCTGGTGCGCCCCGAGGAGCTGCTCGCCGAGATGGCCGCCACCGGGCTGCGGCTGCACGACATGCACGTCGTCGTCACGCCCCACCGGCCGGTCGCCTGCGCAGACGCCGCCGTGGCCCGCCGGCTGGTCGCGGAGGCGACCGACGCCTGCGCGATCCTGCCGTGGCAGGAGCTGGCCGACCTCGGCTGGGCCTGACCCGTCCGACCCGGCCGACCGCCGATCAGCTCAGCTCGCCGTACTCCCAGTGCCACGGCTCCGGGTTCTGCCCGCCTGCCCGCGCCCAGTCCGGGTGCAGCCAGCCGAAGTGGCCGGCGTTGCGCTGCATCCACGCGGTCTGCGCGGTGCCGAACACGTTGATCCCGCCGCAGAGGTCGACCGCCAGGGCCCAGCCGTGGTTGGAGGTCCCCGGCACCGCGGTGATCTTCGGCTTCCGGTGGTGCGCGTCGACCTGGGCGCCCAGCGACCGGTAGGAGTCGGTGATGCACAGGGGGGCGCCGAAGGCCTGCGCGTAGGCCACGGACATCGCCCGGTAGGCAGCCGCCGCGTCACAGCGCAACCTGTGCCCACCCCCGATCGGGCAGAGCTGGTCGGCCGGGATCTGCCCGTTGGCCCAGCCCCCCCACGCGCCGGACACGGGCCCGGCACCGCTGCCCGGGGCGGGCAGCGGAGCGCTGCACGTCGCCGTGACGGGGCCGCTGACCGGCACCGGCGTGGGCGTGGCCGGCGGCACCGAGACCCGGACGGCGGTGCTCAGGTCGGCCAGCTCGCGCACCGCGACCTGGTGGCGGTCGGCCGAGGCGGACAGCACGCTCGTGCCGCCCACGTACAGGCCGACGTCGTCCAGGCCGCTGCGCGGGTCGGTGCTGAACACCAGGTCGCCCACCTGGAGCTGTCCGGCCGGGACCGGCGTGCCCTGGGCCCACTGGCCGGTCAGGTCGGTGGGCAGCCCGACGCCGCCCTGGGCCCAGGCCGTGGCGGTGAGCCCGCCGCAGTCGTACCCGTCGGCTCCGTGCTGCCCGAGCAGGTAGGGCTTGCCGAGCTGGGCGAAGGCGGCGCTGACCGCGGCGACGGTCTCGGCCGGGAGCACGGTGAGCGTGCCGCCGGCGGCGTAGGTGGTGGCCACGCCGGGCACCGGTGCGCCCGTGGGGTCGCGCAGCGCGGCGAGCCCGGCCGGCAGCGTCCCCGGGTCGGTCAGGGCCGCGGCGGGCGGCGGGGTGATGCCGGCGGCGGCCAGCCGGCCGAGGTGGTCCTGCCAGGCGACCAGCGCGGCCGTGTTGCGTGCCTGCTGGTCGGGCGCGGCGGCGCTCGTCGACAGCGCAGCCCACTGGGCGCTCACGGTCGGGTCGAGGTCGGCGACGATCGCGCGGACCTCGGTGAGCACGTCGGCGGCGCGGCTGCGCGCCTGTGTCGCGGCCGCCTCGGCCGCGGCGGCGGTGTCGGTGTGCTGCGCCGCCTGGACGGCGGTCAGGGCGGCGCGGGCCACCGAGCTGTCCTGCTGCTCGGCCAGCTGCTCGGTCAGCCCCTGCGCGTGCAGGACGTCGGAGGTCGACCCGGGCTGGTGCAGGGACAGCTGTGCCAGCGGCCAGCGCTCCTCCGGGCTGCGCCGGTACGCGGTGGCCGCGTGGGCACCGACGGCAGCCCGGTCGGCGGTGACCACCGCCAGGGCGGCCGCGCCGGCGTCGCGAGCCTGCTGCGCCTGGGCGTCGAGGGCCTCTGCCTCGGCCAACGCGGCCCGGTGGCGCGCGGCGGCGTCCGCCAGGGTCGCGGCGGTGGCGGCCACCTCACTGGCGGTGGCCGCTGCGGGCACCTGGCCGGCCTCGGTGGGCGGCTGGGCGCTGACGGCCAGGACGCCGATCAGGGCCAGCGTCGCACCGCTGACGACGGCCAGGCGGTGCCACCAGCGCCGGGGATCACCGGGGGTGCGGGCGCGGCGGGGTGCGGGTCGGCGGCCAGCCTGGGCCGGACGACGGCCGGCGGGGACGGGCTTCCGCCCCGTGGGCCGGCGGGCCGGTGCCGTGCCGACCGCGGGCTTCCTCGCGGCCGCCTTCTGTGCGGGTGCCTTACGTGTGGGTGTTTGCCGTGCGGGTGCCTTCCGTGCGGGCTGGCCGGCGGCGCCGGACCGGGCACGGGGCCGCGGCGCAGGAGCGTGCGCGCGTGGTGCGGACACCGTCGTTCCCCCAGCTGCGTCGGATCGGCCCGGCCGCCAGGTGGCGCCCGTTGTCCTGATCCCATCGACGTGCCGCCCCGGGCGGTGGAGGTCCCTCACCGGTTCGGGGGGTGCAGCTCACCCCTTCGGGGGAGACGACGAGGCCCCGCCGTCCAACGGGACGGCGGGGCCTCGGGTGGTGCGGTCCGGCGGCTACCGGTTGTCGATCTCCACGAAGGAGCGCGCGGCCGGGCCGGTGTAGACCTGCCGCGGGCGGCCGATCTTCGTGGCCGGGTCCTCGATCATCTCCCGCCACTGGGCGATCCAGCCGGGCAGCCGGCCGATCGCGAACAGCACGGTGAACATCCGGGTCGGGAAGCCCATCGCCCGGTAGATGAGGCCGGTGTAGAAGTCGACGTTCGGGTAGAGCTTGCGCTCGACGAAGTAGTCGTCGGAGAGCGCGATCTCCTCCAGCTGCCGGGCCAGGTCCAGCAGCTCGTTGTTGCCGCCCAGCTTGTCCAGCACCGTGTCGGCGGTCGCCTTCACCAGGGCCGCGCGCGGGTCGTAGTTCTTGTAGACCCGGTGCCCGAAGCCCATCAGCTTGACGCCGGGCTCCTTGTCCTTCACCCGCGCGACGAAGCGGTTGATGTCGCCGCCGTCGGCCTTGATCGCCTCGAGCATCTCCAGCACCGACTGGTTCGCCCCGCCGTGCAGCGGGCCGAACAGCGCGTTGATGCCGGCCGAGACCGAGGCGAACATGTTGGCCTGCGAGCTGCCGACCAGCCGGACCGTGGAGGTGGAGCAGTTCTGCTCGTGGTCGGCGTGCAGCACGAACAGCATGTCCAGCGCCTTGACCAGCTCCGGGTCGGCCTCGTACGGCTCGGCGGGGAAGCCGAAGGTCATCCGCAGGAAGTTCTCCACCAGGCCCAGGGAGTTGTCCGGGTAGAGGAACGGCTGCCCGATCGACTTCTTGTAGGCGTAGGCGGCGATGGTCGGGAGCTTGGCCAGCAGGCGCACGGTCGACAGCTCGACCTGCTGCTGGTTGAAGGGGTCGAGCGAGTCCTGGTAGAAGGTCGACAGCGCGCTGACCGCCGAGGACAGCACCGGCATCGGGTGCGCGTCGCGCGGGAAGCCGTTGAAGAACCCCTTGAGGTCCTCGTGCAGCAGGGTGTGCCGGCGGATCCGCTGGTCGAACTCCGCCAGCTGGTCGGCCGTCGGCAGCTCGCCGTAGATCAGCAGGTAGGAGACCTCGAGGAAGCTCGCCTTCCCGGCCAGCTGGTCGATCGGGTAACCGCGGTACCGCAGGATGCCCTGGTCACCGTCGATGTAGGTGATCGCCGAGGTGCAGGACGCGGTGTTGACGAACCCGATGTCCAGGGCGACCTGGCCGGTGGTGGCCAACAGCTTGCTCGTGTCGATTCCCTCGGACCCCTCGGTCGCGGGGACGACCCGGAGCGGCAGTTCGCCGCCGGGCCAGCGCAGGGCTACGTCTGGGGTGTTCGCTGTCTCGCTCATCAGGTCTGGACGCTACTCAGTTCTCGTCGGGATGCGACACGGCCCCGCCGCAGGAACCTGTGACGGGGCCATGAACGCCCGTGACGGCCCCTCTGCAGGGGCCCGCCGCGAGCTCGCGAGTGGTGGGGGGGCAGAGGGGTCCTTCTTCAGGGATGGGTCATCGACAGCACGTCCAGAGCGGCGTCCAGCTGCTCCTCGGTGAGCTTCCCCTGCTCCACGTAGCCGCGCTCGACCACGACCTGGCGGATCGTCTTCTGCTCCGCCAGCGACTGCTTGGCGACCTTGGCCGCCTCCTCGTAGCCGATGTACTTGTTCAGCGGCGTGACGATCGAGGGGGAGGACTCGGCGTAGGTGCGGCACTGCTCGACGTTGGCGGTCACGCCGTCGACGCAGCGGTCGGCCAGCAGCCGGCTCACGTTGGCCAGCAGCCGGATCGACTCCAGCACGTTCCGGGCCATCAGCGGCAGCGTCACGTTCAGCTCGAACACGCCGGTGGTGCCGGCGTAGGTGACGGCGGCGTCGTTGCCGATCACCTGCGCGCCGACCTGGATCACCGCCTCGGGGATCACCGGGTTCACCTTGCCCGGCATGATCGAGCTGCCCGGCTGCAGGTCGGGCAGGGCGATCTCGCCCAGGCCGGTGCGCGGACCGGACCCCATCCACCGCAGGTCGTTGGCGATCTTGATCAGCCCGACGGCGATCGTCTTGAGCTGGCCGGAGCCCTCGACCAGGGCGTCCCGGGAGCTCTGCGCCTCGAAGTGGTCGCGCGCCTCCGACAGCGGCAGGTCCAGCTCGCCGGCCAGCCGCTCGATGATCGCGGCGGCGAAACCGGGCGGGGTGTTGATGCCGGTGCCGACGGCGGTCCCGCCCAGCGGGAGCTCGCCGATCCGGGGGAGCGAGGCGTGCAGCCGCTCGATGCCGTAGCGGACGGCGGCCGCGTAGCCCCCGAACTCCTGCCCCAGGGTCACCGGGGTGGCGTCCATCAGGTGCGTGCGGCCGCTCTTGACGACCTGGGCGAACTCGGTGGCCTTGCGCTCCAGCGAGCCGGCCAGGTGCTCCAGCGCGGGCACCAGGTCGCGCACGATGGCACCGGTCGCCGCGACGTGGATGGCCGAGGGGAAGACGTCGTTGGACGACTGCGAGGCGTTGACGTGGTCGTTCGGGTGCACCGGCGAGCCGAGGGCCTCGGTGGCCAGGGTGGCGATGACCTCGTTGGTGTTCATGTTGCTCGACGTGCCCGACCCGGTCTGGAAGACGTCGATCGGGAAGTGCGCGTCCCAGTCCCCCCGGGCGACGGTCGCCGCCGCCTCGGTGACGGCGTCGGCGACGTCCGGCGGCAGCACGCCGAGGGAGGCGTTCACCGCGGCGGCCGCCCCCTTGATGGCTGCGAGCGCACCGATCAGCTCGCGCTCGATGGGGGTGCCGGAGATCGGGAAGTTCTCCACGGCCCGCTGGGTCTGCGCGCGCCACTTCGCCCACGAGGGGACGCGGACCTCCCCCATGGAGTCGTGCTCGATGCGGTACTCCGCGCCCTCGGTGTCGGTGGCCACGCTGCGCTCCCGGTGTGGTGTGGTGGTTGTCCTGCGGGAGCGACCCTAGACACCGCGGGACGGCCCCGCGGCTAGGGTCCGCAGCATGAGCGAGCAGCAGGCCGGGGAGCCCGGTCCCGCCCCCGTGGTCCGGGCGTCCGACGCCGAACGCGACGCGGTCGTCACCCGGTTGCAGACGGCCCTCGGCGAGGGCCGGATCAGCGTCGACGAGTTCACCCAGCGGGCCGACGTCGCCTACGCCGCGGTGACGACGGCCGACCTCGACGGGTTGCTCGCCGACCTGCCCGCGCCGGCGTCGGCCGTCCCGGCGTTCGGGGAGGTCGTCGGCGAGCGGACGACGGGCACGATCGCCACGGTCTTCGGCGACGTGAAGCTGACCGCGACCACCAGCGTGCCGGAGCGGGCGAGCACCGTCTTCGGTGACGTCCGGATCGACCTGCGTGGCCTGCGCACCGCCGAGGAGGTGGTGGCGCTGCAACTGGGCACGGTCTTCGGTGACGTCGAGGTGATCGTCAGCGAGGGCGTGGCCGCCGAGATCGAGGGCTGGACGGTCTTCGGTGACCGCAAGACGGAGCTGGCGCCGGTCCCTCGCCTGCCGGGGACCCCGCGGGTCGTCGTCCGGGGCTGGACGGTCTTCGGCGACCTGAAGCTCCGCAGCCTGGCGCCGGGGGAGTCGCCCAGCCGCTGGCGGGCCGTCCTGGACCGGCTGGCCGAACGCCGGTCGGCCCCGCCGCCCGCCGGCTGAGCCGGGCGGCGCGGGCCGGCGGTTCAGGCCTCGTCGTCGCCGAAGGGGACGGCGGAGTACTGGTTGAGCTTCTCCAGCGAGTGCAGGCTCTCGATCGAGCGGATCGTGCCCGAGCGCGAGCGCATCACCAGCGACTGGGTGGTCGCCCCGCCGGCGCGGTACCGCACCCCGCGCAGCAGCTCGCCGTCGGTGATGCCGGTGGCGACGAAGAAGACGTCGCCGCCCACCAGGTCGTCGATCAGGAGCACCCGGTCCAGGTCGTGGCCGGCGTCCAGGGCGCGCTGCCGTTCCGCGTCGTCCTTCGGCCACAGCCGGCCCTGCAGTGCGCCGCCCATGCACTTCAGGGCGCAGGCGGTGATGATCCCCTCCGGCGTGCCGCCGATGCCCATCAACAGGTCGACACCGGTGCCCTCCTGGGCGGCGGCGATCGCCCCGGCGACGTCGCCGTCGGTGATGAACTTGATCCGGGCGCCGGCCTCGCGCACCTCCCGGACCAGGGTCTCGTGCCGCGGCCGGTCCAGGATGCAGACCGTCACGTCGCCCACCGAGCTGCTCTTGGCCTTCGCCACCTTGCGGATGTTGTCCGCCACCGGTGCGGTGATGTCGACGACGTCGGCGGCGGCCGGCCCCGTGGCGATCTTGTCCATGTAGAAGACGGCGGACGGGTCGTACATCGCCCCCCGGTCGGCCACCGCCATCACCGCGATCGCGTTGGGCATGCCCTTGGCCATCAGCGTGGTGCCGTCGATCGGGTCGACCGCGACGTCGTAGTCGTTGCCCCAGCCGTCGCCGACGTGCTCGCCGTTGTAGAGCATCGGGGCCTCGTCCTTCTCGCCCTCCCCGATGACGACGACGCCGCGCATGTGCACCGTGCCGATGAGGGCGCGCATCGCGTCGACCGCGGCGCCGTCCCCGCCGTTCTTGTCACCGCGGCCGACCCACCGGCCGGCGGCCAGGGCGGCGGCCTCGGTGACCCGGACCAGCTCCAGGGCCAGGTTGCGGTCCGGCGCCGGGCGGTCGGTGCGCAGCGTCGAGGCCGGCCGTGGGTTCAGCGGGCCATCGGGCAGGGGAAGGGACACGGGACCTCCTGAGGGCCGCCGGGCGGCGCTGCTCGACGGGGTGGTGGAGCGGTGCTGCGATCCTAGGGGCATGCCCGACACCGGCCAGGACGGCGAGCAGCCCCGGCCCGCCCAGCCCTCCGCCACCGTGACCGACGCCGCGACCGGCGCCTCTCCCGACGCCGGCGGCCCCGCCCCCGCCGCCTCCCCGGCCAGCGACCGGATGCTGCGCTTCACCCCGGCCAACATGATCCGGTCCCTGCTGCCGCTGGTGGTCATCAGCCTGCTGATCGTGGGCGTCACCGCCCTGCGGCAGAACCCCGAGGACCCGGTCCGCGACGTCGACCCCACCAGCGCGCAGCGGGCGGTCGCCGCCCTGGCCGGCTACGAGCTGCTGGTGCCGACCGACCTGCCCGAGGGGTGGCGGTCGACGAGCGTGCGGACCGATGCCGGGTCGGTTCAGGCCGGTGACCCGGTCACCCTGCAGATCGGCTGGTTCACCCCCGGCGAGGAGTACGCCGGCTACGTGATCAGCGACGACCCGGGCGCCGCCGCGGTCGCCGACGTCCTCGACGGGGCGTCCGCCGACGGCACCGAGCTGGTCGAGGGGCAGACCTGGGAGCGGCTGGAGACCCAGCGCGGGGAGACGGTGCTGACCCGGGTCGTCGACGGGGCCACGCTGGTGGTCACCGGGTCGGCGACGGAGGACGAGCTGACCACGCTGGCCGGCTCGCTGGAGCCCTACGCCCCCTAGTTGTCCTGCCCGGGGGGAGCCGCTGCCGCCAGGCGTTCACGGGCCCGGTCGAGCCAGTGCTGGCACAGCTCGGCCAGCTGCTCGCCGCGCTCCCACAGCGCCAGCGACTCCTCCAGGGTGAGGCCGCCGGACTCCAGCCGGCGCACCACGTCGGCGAGCTCCTCGCGGGCCTGCTCGTAGGTCTGGGTCGGCTCGACGGCCTGCGCGGGCTGTTCGGTCACGGTTCCCCATCCTCCCCGGCGGGCGTGCGGTCGACCCGCACCGGGAGCCGGCCACCGGCCACCCGGACCTGCAGCCGCTCGCCGTCGGCCACCTCGGCCGGGTCGCGGACCAGCTCGCCGTCGGCCCGCTGGACCACCGCGTAGCCGCGTTCCAGCGTCGCCGCCGGGGAGAGCGCCGCGACGCGGGCGCGGGCGTGCACGAGGTCGCGTTCGGCGCCCTCCACCCGGTGGCTCAGCGTGCGGGTGGCCCGGGTGCGCAGGGCGGTGACGTCGTCGGCCCGGCCGGCCAGCAGCCGCTGCGGGTCGGCGAGCACCGGGCGGCTGCGCACCGACTCCAGCCAGCGTTCCTGCTGCTCCAGCCGGCTGCCCAGCAGGTGCCGGGCGCGAGCGCGCAGCCCCTCGACCAGCCGCGTCTGCTCGCCGATCTCCGGGACGACCCGGTGCGCGGCATCGGTGGGGGTGGCGGCCCGGACGTCGGCCACGTGGTCGACCAGCGTGGTGTCGGTCTCGTGCCCGACCGCCGTGACGACGGGGGTGCGGCTGGCGGCGATCGCCCGGACCAGGCCCTCGTCGGAGAAGGGCAGCAGGTCCTCGACCGACCCGCCGCCGCGGGCGATGACGATCACCTCCACCGTCGGGTCGGCGTCCAGCCGCTGCAGCCCGGCGATCACCGACTCGGCTGCCGTCGGGCCCTGGACGGCGCAGTTGTGCATCGCGAAGCGCACTGCGGGCCAGCGCCGCCGGGCGGTCACCAGCACGTCGCGCTCGGCGGCGCTGTCCCGCCCGGTGATGACGCCGACGACGGCGGGGGCGAAGGGCAGCGGGCGCTTGCGGACGACGTCGAACAGGCCCTCGGCGGCCAGCAGCCGGCGGATCCGCTCGATCCGGGCCAGCAGCTCACCCAGGCCCACCGCCCGGATCTCGGTGGCGCGCAGCGAGAAGGACCCGCGGGCGACGTAGTAGTCGGGGCGGGCGCGGACGATCACCCGGGAGCCCTCGGTGAGCTCCAGGCCCGGCCGGTCGGCGACGTCCCGGTGGCAGGTGACCGGGACCGAGAGGTCCGCGGCCGGGTCGCGCAGGGTGAGGAAGACCGTGGCGGCGTTGCCGCGCCGGGACAGCTGGGCCACCTGGCCCTCGACCCACACCTCGCCGAGCCGGCCGATCCATTCGGCCACCTTCCGGGCCACGGTGCGCACCGGCCAGGGCGACTCGGGGGACGACGGACTGGTCACCCGCCCGAGCCTGCCAGACGGACGGCCCTCTCCTCCCCGGCCCTCACGAGCCCGGGCCGGGCCCCGGGCGGGGACCGGCTCAGCCGGGGTAGCCGGGGGCAGCGGGGAGTCCGAAGAACTCCTCCATGGTCGGCACCCCGGCGCGCTGCATCTCGGTGGCCAGCGGGACTCCCACGTACCGGACGTGCCAGGGCTCGTACTTGAACCCGGTCACGTCCTGCCTGCCCTCGGGGTACCGCACGAGCCAGCCGAACTCGTGGGCGTGCGCGGCCACCCACTGGCCCTCGGCCGTGGTGGCGAAGCAGCTCTCGATGTCGCAGCCGCCCCCGCCGACGTCGGCCGCCAGCCCGGTCTGGTGCTCGCTGTACCCCGGCCGGGCCACCTGGATCTCGGCCCGCTCCTCGCCGAAGCGGCTGACCTGCGCGCTGAAGAGCCCCACCTGGTACTCGTACGGCCGGTAGGCGCTCTGCACGCTCAGCCCCAGTCCCTGGGCCGCGGCGGCGCCGATCATCGCGTCCATCGCCTGCGCCGCCTCCGCCCGCAGCTGGTACCCGTTCCCGATCGGGACCAGGTCGGCCGGGGCCCAGTCGATCGGGCTGAGCGGGCGGGCCTTGTTGACGACCACCCAGCTGCTGGCCGGGTCGGTGATCGACAGCTGGGCGCGGTCGAAGGCCGGCGGGGTCGTGGGCTCGGGCGTCGGGGGCAGGGCGGTCGGGGTCGGGGCGGTCGGGGTGGGGGCGGTCGGGGTGGGGGCGAACGTGGCGGGGCCGCCCTCGGCGATCGGGATGCCGTCCTCCCCGCTG
Source organism: Modestobacter sp. VKM Ac-2984 (assembly GCF_026967985.1). Taxonomy (GTDB): domain Bacteria; phylum Actinomycetota; class Actinomycetes; order Mycobacteriales; family Geodermatophilaceae; genus Modestobacter. Next base: position 248,702 of record NZ_JAPVBJ010000008.1, read on the forward strand.
CCCTGCAGCCAGACCGCACCGGCGACGGCGAGCACGGTCACCAGGGCGAGCAGCAGCAGGAGCCGGCGGCGCCGGCGGTGCAGGCGCTGCCGTGCCGGTCCTGCCGTGCCCTGGTCGTCCACCGTCTCCTGCTCGCCTGCCTGCGTCGTCCCGGCTCCCGCCCGCGTCGTCCCTGCTGCCGGCTCAGCCGCGGTCGGCGCTGAGCTTCTCCAGCCGGTTCTGCAGCAGGGTCACATAGGGCGCCCGGGCGCGGGTGGCCCGCTCGTAGTCGAGCAGGTCGGCCACGGTCTCGGTCGGGTAGGCCCGCAGGTGCCCCCGCAGCGCCGGGATGCTGAAGGACTCGTAGCCCTCGACCGGGCTGACCGGTGCCCCGTCGCCGGCCGGGTCCGTCTCGTCGGAGGGGACCAGCGGGTCGCTGGCGGCGCTGTCGGTGACGTCGCTGCCGGGGGTGACGCTCTCCGCGGCCTCCGGGCCGCCCAGGTCGACCAGCTCCTCGGCCGCGTCGTCGAGCGCGGGGACGTCGGGCACCGCGTCGTCGACGATCTGGGTCTGCCCGGGCACCTGCTCGGGAGCGACGTCCTCCAGCGTCGACACGCCCCCGGCGAGGACCTCCGCCGGCGGGGTGCCGGGCACCGCGGGCTCGGCGACGAGCTCGTCGGCGACCGCCTCCTCGATCTCGACCTCCTCCTCGGCGACGTCGGCGACGGTGTCGGCGGTGAGGTCCTCGAGCACCTCGGCCGGGACGGCGTCGGGCACCTCGGCCGCGACCTCGTCGGCGACCTCGGCGGCCAGCTCGTCGACGACCGCGGTCACCGCGTCGGCGGCCGGGTCGTCGGGCAGCGCGGCGACCTCGGCCGGGGTCAGGTCGGCGACGGTGTCGTCGGAGCTGACCGCCAGCACCGCGGCCACCTCCTCGGAGAGGTCCTCGGGGTCGGCCAGCGGCAGGTCGGCGGCGGCGAGGTCGTCGGCCAGCGCGTCGGCGACCTCCTCGGCGGGGGGCTCGGTGGCGAGGTCGTCACCGAGGTCGTCGTCGAGGTCGACCACCCGGTCGAAGGCCGAGCTGCGCCCGGCCGAGGCAGGCCGGGCCGGGAGCGGGGCCTCGTCCACGTCGTCGTCGTCGAAGGTCGCCATGCCCGGCTCGGCGTCGCCGCGCAGGCTGGTGAGCACCTCGTCGCCGCGGGCCACGAGCCCGGAGTACTGCTGCTGCAGGTGCAGCGAGGTCTGCAGGGCCTGCCCGATCAGCCGGACCGGGAGCCCCGGCAACGTCGTGGGGAGCTTGCGTGCCTCATCGAGCACGGTGGCGGCCAGTCCGGCTGCCGCGCGGACCACCTCGGGGATCTCTCGAGCCATGGGGCACAGGGTGCCGCACGTGGCGATCACCGGCAGCCCGACCACCCGCGCCGTCCCCCGTCCGGGCGGACCGGCCGCCGTCCCGGCGTGTCCAGCGCCACCCCTTCCGGCCTGCGGGGGCCGGTCCGGCGCAGCGGACCCACCTACCATGGGGGCATGGCTGAACCGCGCGGACGCGTCCTGCTGGCCGATCCCCGGGGGTACTGCGCCGGCGTGGACCGGGCGGTCATCGCCGTCGAACGGGCGCTGGAGATCCACGGCGCCCCCGTCTACGTCCGGAAGCAGATCGTCCACAACAAGCACGTCGTGGCGACCCTGGAGCGCCGGGGGGCGGTCTTCGTGGAGGAGACCGACGAGGTGCCCGAGGGCGCGGTCGTCGTCTTCAGTGCCCACGGGGTCTCCCCGGCGGTGAAGGCGGAGGCGCAGGAGCGGTCGCTGCGGACCATCGACGCCACCTGCCCGCTGGTGAGCAAGGTGCACATGGAGGCCAAGCGCTTCGCCAAGGACGACTACGACATCCTGCTGATCGGTCACCGCGGGCACGAAGAGGTCGAGGGCACGATGGGCGAGGCCCCGTCGAACACCCAGCTCGTCGACGGCGCCGAGGACATCGCCAACGTCCAGGTGCGCGACCCGGAGAAGGTCGTCTGGCTCTCCCAGACCACGCTCTCGGTCGACGAGACGCTGGCCACGGTCGACTCGCTGAAGACCCGGTTCCCCGGGCTGCAGAGCCCGCCGAGCGACGACATCTGCTACGCCACGCAGAACCGGCAGCAGGCCGTCAAGCAGATGGCCGCGGAGTGCGACCTGGTGCTGGTCGTCGGCTCCACCAACTCCTCGAACTCGGTGCGGCTGGTCGAGGTGGCCCTGGAGGCCGGTGCCCGCGACTCGCACCTGGTCGACTTCGCCTCCGAGATCGACGAGTCCTGGCTGTCCGGCGTCGGCACGGTCGGCGTGACCAGCGGCGCGTCGGTGCCGGAGATCTTGGTCAGCGAGGTCCTCGACTGGCTGGCGACCCGCGGGTACGCCGACGTCGAGACGGTCAAGGCCGCGGAGGAGCGGCTGGTGTTCGCGCTGCCGCACGAGCTGAAGCCGCGCCGCGAGGCGCTCGCGGTCGAGGCCGACTGACGGACCCCGTCCGCGACCTCTCCCGCAGGTCGGGGCCGGACACGCGAAGGGCCGGCACCCCCCAGGGGATGCCGGCCCTTCGTGTGTCGTGAGGTCGGTCAGCGGCGGGCGGCCAGCCGCCCCAGGACGATCACGAGGGCGGCGCCGGTGGCCAGGCCCATCGCCGGGAAGCCGCGCACGAGCAGCGTCGCCAGCGTGGGGAGGTTCAGGCTGGCCGACGGCGCCAGGCCGATGTTCAGCAGGGCCACCGCGACGAACACCAGGGGCGGCGCGACCAGGACGCTCAGCAGGTCACCTCGCCGGGTGACCAGGGCAGCCCCGATGGTCCCGGCGGTGAGCGCCACCAGCGTGATGGTGCCGAGGCCGAGACCGATGTAGGAGTCGGCCGCCGCGGCGACCAGGGTGACCAGGAAGACGCCGGCGATCGCGACAGCACCCCGGATCCCGGTGTTCGCGGCACGCGCGCTGCTGGCCGAGGACCCGCGCCGTCGCCCGTCGCCGGGAGCGTCCACCGGCAGGCGACCGGCGCCACGGGGGTCGGGCGCTCGAGGCCCGGGCGGGCGCGGGCCACGCTCGGGGGGACGGCCGGAGACGGCACCCCCGGCGGCCCGTGATGACGGGTAGCCGGGTCCTGCGGCCCGGCCGGCGTCGCTGCGTTCTGCACGCACGGCGTCCTCCCGCCTGTCTCGAACTCGGACATCGACAGTGACCGGAGTGATGGTGCACCTCCTCGTCGGCAGTGGAGGGCCCAGGCCACCCCACCGGTCGGGCCACGGTATCGGCCCGACCTGAGTGAACGCCGGACCCGGCCGGGAGTGGCGGGCCAGAACTCGCCGGTGTCGCACCGCCGAGGTGGCGCATTCTGGGCACGGGCACCCCAGTCGTCCCACGCGCCTCGGAAGTCGCCTCCCGCCGCGCCGACCAGGCCGCCGTCGGTGACGGTCCGGGCGACACGGGTCGGACGCCGACCGGCGGGATCGGAGCGCGCCGGTCCATCGTGCGGGAAGATCGCAGGTCGTGCGGGCACCGTGTCCGTCGACGACCCCGTCCAGGAGGCCCTGCCCGCATGAGCTCGGTGAGCGAGGTGCCCGAGGTCGCGGCGCGGGACGACGAGCGGCTGACCGCACGCGACGCGTGGGTGGTGCTGCGCAGTCGCCGGGTCATCGACCTGTGGCGTGCCTCGTGGTCCCGCTTCCGCTACGGCGACGGCTTCTCCCACGCGCGGGCGCTCGGGCTGCAGTTCTCCCTGGCCGCGGTGCCGCTGCTGATCGCCTCCATCGGCCTGAGCAACCTGCTCCAGACGCCGTCGCTGCGCCTGCTGGTCGACCGGACGGTGCTGCAGCTCTCGCCCAGTGCCTCCGACGCGATGGTCCGGCGGGTGCTGTCTCCGTGGAGCGACCAGCCGGACGGGGTCCCGCTCGCCACGGCGCTGGGGCTGGCTGCGGCGGCATTCGCCCTGGCGACCGCCATGGGCCAGCTCGAGCGCGGGGCCAACCGGATCTACGGCATCCAGCGGGACCGGCCCACCGTGGAGAAGTACCGCCGTGCGCTGGTGTTGGCCGGCATCGCGGGGGTGCCGCTGCTGGGGGGGTCGGTGCTGGTGACCACGCTCGTCGCCGCGGCCGAGGCGATGGAGGACGTGTACGGCGTCGACGAGGAGGTCGTCGTGCTGGTGGTCGGCCCGGTCGCCGTCGGGCTCCTGCTCGCCGCGATCACGCTGATGCTGCGCCGGGCCCCGCACCGCCTCCAGCCCGCCTGGTCGTTGCTGGTGCTCGGCAGCGTGCTCGCCCTGGTGCTGTGGACCGGGCTCACCCTGCTGCTGGCGGGGGCGCTCGACCTGATCGGCCAGCTGGGCTCGGCCTACGGACCACTGACCGGTGTCATCGCCCTGCTCCTCTGGTCGCAGCTGACCTCCGGCGCGATCTTCCTGGCCTTCGCCGTCTCCGCCGAGCTGGAGCTGGCAGCCATCGAGATGGCGGAGGTCCGCGTGGCGCGGGCCAGCGCACCGGTCGCCGAGGTCTCCCGGTCCAGCGGGTCGTCGACCGCGGGGACCCTCACCTGACCGATCGACGGCGAGTGGGGAGGCCGGGTCAGCCGGTGGTGCCGTCGCGCTCGTCGAACCCGGGGAGCTCGGCAGCCGGCGGCCGCAGCGCGCGGACCGTGCCCTCGACCGGCGCCGGCGTGGGCACCGGGGCGGCGGCGACGCCGAGGTCGTCGAACCGGCGGGTGGCCACCAGCACCGACCTCTCGTAGGACCCGACCGTCTCGTTGTACCGGGTCAGGGCCGAGCCCAGGGCCGAACCGAGGCGGGTCAGGTGCCCGGACAGGGTGCTCAACCGGGCGTGCACCGTGCGGCCGGCCTCGAGCACGGCGGCGGCGTCGTGCGCCAGCCGCTCCTGCCGCCAGGAGTAGGCGACCGTGCGCAGCAGGGCCAGCAGCGTGCTAGGGGTGGCGATGATGACGTCGCGGCCGAAGCCGTGCTCCAGCAGCGCCGGCTCGGCCTCCAGCGCTGTGGTGAGAAACCCGTCGGAGGGGACGAACAACACCGTGAAGGGCGCGGCGGTGCCGAAGGCGGTGGGGTAGCGGCGGGCGGCGAGGATGTCGACGTGGGCGCGCAGCTGCCGCGCGTGGTCAGCGACCCGCTGGGCGCGCACCGCCGGGTCGGTGGCCTGCACCGCTTCGATGTACCCGGTGAACGGCACCTTCGCGTCGACGATCACCTGCCGGCCGTCGGCCAGGGTGACGACCAGGTCGGGGCGCACGCCAGAGCCCTGGTCGGTGGTGCCGGACGGCTGCTCGACGAAGTCGCAGTGCTCCAGCAGCCCGGCCACCTCCACCACCCGGCGCAGCTGCAGCTCGCCCCAGCGCCCGCGCACGTGTGGGGTGCGCAGTGCGGTGACCAGCGCGGCGGTCTCCTGGCGGAGCAGGGCCGACGTCTGCCCGATGGTGCCCACCTGTTCCCGCAGCTCACCGTGGGCGGTGGCCCGGTCGCGCTCGATGCCGGCCAGCAGCCGGTGCAGGTGGTCCAGGGACTCGTGCACCGGCTCGAGGGCCTCCGACGGCGCCCCGCCCCGCCCGCGGACGGCCACCAGCCCGAGGGTGACGGCGGCGGCCAGGAGCGCACCGATGAGGAGCCCGACGAGCAGGGAGGCGGCGTCCATGCCGGTCAGGTTGCCGGACGGGTCCGACACTTCCGGTGAACCGGCCGGGCGCGCCGGTCAGGCGGCGACGGGGGCGTGCTCGGCCTCGTGGTCCAGCAGCCAGCGCTTGACCGGCGTGCCCCAACGGAAGCCGCCCAGGCCGCCGCCGGTGGACAGCACCCGGTGGCAGGGGACGAACAGCGCCGCGGCGTTGCGTGCGCAGGCACCCGCCGCCGCCCGGACGGCCGACGGGCGGCCGCAGCGCTCGGCGAACGCGGCGTAGGTGTCCGGCTGCCCGGCGGGCACGGTGCGCAGCACCTCCCAGGCGTCGGTGAGGAAGGGCCCGGAGCGCTGGCGCACCGGCACCGCGTCGATCGCGGTCACGTCCCCGGCGGTGAACGCAGCGACGACGTCGAGTACCGGCAGCGTGTCGGCCCGCTCCACCCAGGCCGGCCGCAGCGCGCGGTGCACCACCGGCAGCAGCTCCCCGACGTCGTCGGTCCAGCCACTGGCGAGCACGACGTCCGTGCCGTCCTGGCCGGTCGTGACCAGCACGGTGAACGGGCCGGGCGGGGTGGCGGTGGTGGCGTAGCGGGCAGGTGCGGTGTTCATGACGGGCTCCGATCGGTGGTGGTGCCGCGGGTGAACAGGGACGGGACGGCCAGCGCCCACAGGTGCATGACGGCGTAGGAGCGCCACGGCCGCCAGCGGGCCGCGGCGTCGGCATCGGAGCTGCCCAGGGCGGCCAGGCTGCGCCGCAGCGCCAGGTCGCCGGGCAGCCAGACATCGGGGTCGGCCAGCCCGCGCAGCCCGACCAGCGCCGCCGTCCACGGGCCGATGCCGGGCAGGGCCAGCAGCTGGCGGCGGGCCTCGTCCCGGTCGGCGCCGGGGTCGAGGGACACGCTGCCCTCGGCCAGCGCCGCGGCCAGGGTGTGCACGGTGCGCCGGCGGGCACCGGTCAGCCCGACCGCGGAGAGGTCGGCGTCGACGAGGGCGTCGGCGCGCGGGAAGGCGTGGGTGAGGGTGCCGACCTGTTCGGCGAGCGGCCGGCCGGCTGCGGCGACCACCCGGGCGGTGAGCGTCCGGGCACCGGCCACCGACACCTGCTGCCCCAGCACCGCGCGCACCGCCAGCTCCTCCGCATCGGGGGCGGCCGGCACTCGTCGTCCCGGGGCGCCGTTCACCAGCGGGGCGAGCGCCGGGTCGGCGCCGAGCAGCGCGTCCACGGCGGCCGGGTCGGCGTCCAGGTCCAGCAGCCGCCGGCACCGGGAGACGGCGACGCCGAGGTCCCGCAGCTCGGTCAGCCGCAGCCGGGCGAGCACCGCCGCTCCGCCGTCGGGGGCGGGGGAGAGCCGGACGACGGCGGGGCCGTGCGGGAGGTCGAGCACCCGGGAGAACGTCGTCCCGTCCCACTCCTCCAGACCCGGGGTGGCGTGCGCGCCGAGGAAGAGCAGCACCTCGTCGGCGGCGAACGGCGCCCGGGCGGCCAGCCGCAGGGTCAGCCAGCCGGGGGTGCCGCCGTCGCTGCGCGGGGTGGCCGGGCGGAGGGCGGAGGGCGTCGTCCCGAACACCGACCGCACCGTGTCGTTGAACTGCCGGATGCTGGCGAACCCGGCTGCGAACGCGACGTCGGCCATCGGCAGCAGCGTGGTCTCGATCAGCAGCCGTGCGGTCTGCGCGCGCTGCGCGCGGGCCAGCGCCAGCGGGCCGACGCCGAGCTCGCTGGTCAGCAGCCGGTGCAGCTGGCGCTCGGAGTAGCCCAGGCGCGCGGCCAGCCCGCCGACGCCGCCGCGCTCGACCTCGCCGTCGGCGATCAGCCGCATCGCCCGGGCGACGACGTCGGCGCGCACGTCCCACTCTGGCGACCCGGGGACGGCGTCCGGGCGGCAGCGGCGGCAGGCGCGGAAGCCGGCCGCCTGGGCCGCGGCCGCGGTGGTGTGGAAGGAGACGTTGCGCTCCAGCGGCGTGCGCGCGGGGCACGACGGGCGGCAGTAGATGCCGGTGGTGTGCACCGTGGTGACGAACCACCCGTCGAACCGCGGGTCGCGGCTGGTGACGGCTCGGTAGCAGTGCTCCACGTCGAGCCGTCCGCGTTCCAGCACCTCGGTCACGGCACGAGCATGGCATCGTCCGGCACCGTCGACTGGCGGCTTTCGGACACGGCGGTGGACGGCCGCACGGTCCACCGATCGGTGGACGGGCGACCCACGCTCCGGTGGTCCCGCCGGGCCGGGCGCGCCGACAGGCTCGGTTCATGACGACGACGGAGGCAGCACCCCTGCCGATCGCGACCGGTGGGGACACCCCCGCCGTCGAGGTCCGCGGGCTGCGGAAGAGCTACGGAGGCAAGGCCGTCCTCGACGGGCTGGACCTCGAGGTTCGGCGCGGGGAGTGCTTCGCGCTGCTCGGGCCCAACGGCGCGGGCAAGACCACGACGATCGAGGTGCTCGAGGGGGTCCGGCGCCGTGATGCCGGCGAGGTCGCGGTGCTGGGGGAGGACCCGGCCACCGCCGGCCGCTCCTGGCGGGCCCGGATCGGGGTGGTCAGCCAGGGCGAGGGCGCTGGCCAGGCGCTCAGCGTGCGGGAGACCCTCGACCACTTCGCCCACTACACGTCCACGCCCCGGTCCACCGACGAGCTGCTCGCGGCGGTCGGCCTGGAGGAGAAGGCCGGGACACGGGTGGCCCGCCTCTCCGGCGGCCAGCGGCGCCGGCTCGCCGTCGCCCTCGGCGTGCAAGGTCGGCCGGAGCTGGTCTTCCTCGACGAGCCGACCACCGGGATGGACCCGGTGGCCCGGCGGCAGTTCTGGCAGCTCGTCCGCGACCTGCGGGCCGGCGGGACGACGGTGCTGCTGACCACCCACTACCTCGACGAGGCCGCCGAGCTGGCCGACCGGGTCGGCGTCATCGCCGGCGGCCGGCTGGTCGAGGTCGGCCCGCCGGCCGAGCTCGGTGCGCCGCTGCGCCGGCAGGCCACGGTGCGGTGGCGGGAGGACGGCGGTTGGCGCGCGGTGCCCACCGAGACCCCCGCCGCCGTCCTGCGCGACCTGCTCGCCGCCTCCCCGCGGGGCGAGGTCCCCGGCCTGACCGTCACCCGCCCCGACCTGGAGGACGTCTACCTCCAGCTCGTCACCCCTGCAGGAGAGCCCCGATGACCGTCCTGACCGCTGCCCGTCCCGCTCCGCCGTCGACGGCCCGCATCGCGCTCGCCCGAGTCGGCGTGGAGCTGCGGCTGTTCGCCCGGGAGCGCCAGCAGGTGGTGTTCTCCTTCGCCTACCCGGTCGTGATGATGGTCGTCTTCGGCTCGGTGCTCGGCGGTGACGTGCTGCCCGGCGGGGTGCCGTTCCCGCAGTACTTCCTGGCCGGGATCGCGGCCACCGGGATCATGCTGACCAGCTTCCAGGCGGTCGGGACGGCGATCGCCGCCGAACGCGAGGCCGGCCAGCTGGAACGGCTGCAGCTGCTGGGCACCCCGCCCGCGGCGTACTTCGCCGGCAAGGCCGGGCAGGTCCTGGTGACCACGGCGGCGCAGCTGGCGTTGCTGCTGCCCGTGGCCCGCTACGGCTACGACGTGCCGTTGCCGCTGGACCTGGGGCACTGGCTGACCTTCGGCTGGGTGGCGGCGCTGGGTGCGCTGTCCGGCACGGTGCTGGGCATCGCGGTCTCGGCGCTGCCGGGCAGCGCCAGCTCGGTGACCACGTCGGTGTCGGCGTTCGCGATCGTGCTGCAGTTCTTCTCCGGGGTCTTCTTCGCCTTCCCGGAGCTGCCGGGCTGGATGCAGCAGGTCGCGGCGGTGTTCCCGCTGAAGTGGCTGACCCAGGGGATGCGCTCGGCGTTCCTGCCGGAGCAGGCGGCCGCCTTCGAGGTCGCCGGCGGGTGGGAGCACGGGAGGACGGCCCTGGTGCTGGTGGCATGGGTGATCATCGGCGTCATGGTGTGCGTGCGCACGTTCCGCTGGCGCCGGGCGGACGGATGACCGTCGGCTCCCGGCTCCGCTCCGCCGTCGTCCCCACGCCCGGTGGGGACGACGGCGGGCCGCCGCTGTCCGAGCGGGGGTGGCGGATCACCGTGCTGGTGCTGCACCTCGCCTTGGGGCTGTTCGTCTCACTGGCGGTCCTGGACACGCTGCTCAGCGACATCGGCTCCCGGGCGGTGCTGCTGAGCGCCCTCGGCGTGCTGGTCGTGGCCTATGCCACGCTCGGCGCACCCGCCCTCACCAGCCGCGACCAGCACCGGGCCACCGCCTACCTGGCGGTGCTCGTCGGCGTGATCGGGGTGCTCGCCTGGGGATTCCCCGAGCTGCTGTTCCTGCTCTTCCTCGCCTTCCCGCAGGTCTGGTTCCTGGCGGAGTCCGCCGTCGTGGGGCTGTGCTGGACCGGCGCGCTGACCGTCGCGGCCACCCTGGGCCCGCTGGTGCACTGGTCGGAGGGCACCGAGCCGATGTCCGGGCCGGGACAGACCCTGGTCGGGGCGGCGTTCAGCGTGGCGATGGGCCTGTGGGTCACCCGGGTGCTGGAGCAGAGCCGCGAGCGGGCGCTGCTGATCCGGGAGCTGGAGGCGACCCGCGCCGAGCTGGCCGCGGCGCACCGCGAGCAGGGCGTCGCGGCGGAGCGGGAGCGCTGGGCCCGAGAAGTGCACGACACCCTCGCGCAGGGCTACACGAGCATCGTCGTCCTGGCCCAGACCGCCGCCGGGCAGCTGCCCGGTGACCCGGGCGCGGCGGGGGAGCGGGTGGCCCTGATCGAGGAGGTCGCCCGGGAGAACCTGGCCGAGGCCCGGGCGATGGTCGCCGCCTTCGCCCCGGTGGCGCTGGACTCCGCGACGCTGGTCGAGGCGTTGGAGCGGCTCGCCGAGCGGTTCGGTCGGGAGACGGGTCTGGCGACCCGGCTGGACACCGCGGCGCTCGCAGACGACGCCGGCCTGACGCGGGCGGAGGAGATCGTGCTGCTGCGGGGAGCGCAGGAGGCGCTGGCCAACGTGCGCCGGCACGCCGCGGCCAGCGCGGTGCTGCTGCGGGTCAGCCGGGTGGGGACGGGGGAGGCGGCGCGGGTGTCGGTGCACGTCGAGGACGACGGCGTGGGCTTCGAACCGGCGACGGCGGCCGGGGTGGGGCTGGCCGGCCTGCGGGACCGGGCCGAGCAGGTGGGTGGCGGGGTCGAGGTCGTCTCGGCGCCGGGTGCAGGCACCCGGGTGACGGTGCGGGTGCCGGCGCGGTGATCGCCGCGGAGGCGCAGGTCGAGCGAGCATCGCAGGGAGCGCCAGCGACCGAGGAGCGGAACGAGACCGGAGCCGAGCAAGGGTGATCAGCATCGTGGTGGTGGACGACCACCCTGTCGTGCGCGGTGGGCTGGTCGGCTGGCTGGCCGCCCAACCGGACCTGGAGGTGGTGGCCGAGGCCGGCGACGGGCTGGCGGCGCTGGCGGCGATCGCCGAGCACCAGCCGGACGTCGTCCTGATGGACCTGCGGATGCCCCGGATGGACGGCGTGACGGCCACCGGCCGGATCGCCGCCGCGCACCCGGGCGTGCGGGTGCTGGTGCTGACCACCTACGACACCGACGCCGACATCGTGCGCGCGGTCGAGGCCGGCGCGACCGGCTACCTGCTCAAGGACACCCCGCTGCCGCAGCTGGCCGACGCGGTGCGGGCGGCGGCCCGCGGGGAGACGGTGCTGGCGCCACCGGTGGCGGCCCGGCTGGTCTCGCGGATGCGGGCACCGGCGGTCGAGACGCCGACGGCCCGGGAGCTGCAGGTGCTGTCCGGGGTGGCGCGTGGGCTGACCAACGCCGAGATCGGCCGGGAGCTGTTCATCGGCGAGGCGACGGTGAAGACCCACCTGCTGCGGGTGTTCGCCAAGCTCGGGGTCGACGATCGCACCCGGGCGGTCCTGGTGGCCGTCGAGCGCGGCCTGCTGCCAGGACCGGGATCGGCCGGCTGACCGATGCTCCCGGTCGCTCTGTCAAGGGGCTGCGCGCATCTGTGGACAGGTCGTTGACCTGGGGATTCGCGTTGTGAGGGCGCCTCGCCGGCGGTAGTGTTCGTACACACGTTCGAATGCGTCGGGAGGTGTCTGTGAGCGAGTTCCAGTCGGCTCTGGATGCCCTGGCGGCCGAGGACCTGCGCGGACTCACCGACGGGCAGCTGCTGGACCGGACGGCGATGCTGGTGCAACTCGGCAATCGGGTCGCAGCCGAGCTGACCCGGACCGTCCGCCGCGCGGAGACCACGCAGGCTGCGGAATACGACGGGTTGAAGTCGATGCGGTCGTGGTTGATCGGGCATGCGCGGTTGTCGCAGACGGAGGCGTCGCGGGTCGTGCGGTCGGGGCGGGCGCTGGAGCACTTCCCGGCGCTGGCGGCCGGGTTCGCCGGCGGTGAGATCACTGCGGCGCAGGTGAACGTGGTGGCGGAGAAGATCGGCTCCCGCGAGGTCGCCCAGGCGGAGGAGCAGGGCATCGACCTCGCGGCGTTCGATCAGGTGTGGGCGCGCGTGGCCGCGGAGTCCCCGCACGAGTCACTGGTGGCTGCGGTGCGGGCCTTCGACGACGCACTCGATCCCGATGGCCCGGAGCCGGATCCGACGGAAGGTCGCCGGCTGACGATGGTCAAGCACGCCGACGGGACCATCACCGGCCGCTTCGAGCTGGATGCCGCCGGTGGGGAGAAGGCGCAGGCGGCGATCGAGTCGATCGTGCAGGCCGACCGCCCCAAAGGTGATGAGCGCACCCGCGCCCAGCAGAACGCCGATGCCTTCGTGCAGCTGTGTGACAACCAACTGGCCTCGGGGAACCTGCCGATCCTGCGCACGGTGAAGCCGCACGTGGTGGTGGGCATCGACCTCGATGACCTGGTCGACCCGGCCACCGGCGCCGGTGCTGGGGAGATGGGCTTCGGAGCCACGATCTCCGCCGCCCGCGCCCGCTACCTGGCCTGCGACGGCAGCATCTCCCGGATCGTGATGGGCCCCGACGGCACCCCGCTCGATCTCGGCAGAGATCACCGGGTGGTCACCCCGGGCCTGCGGAAGGCGGTGGAACGGCGGGACAAGAGCTGCGTGTTCGCTGGCTGCGGCGCGCCATCGTGGTGGTGCGACGTGCACCACCTGATCCACTGGCTGCACGGCGGGGAGACCTCGCTGCAGAACTCAGCGTTGTTGTGCGAACGGCACCACACCAAGGTCCACCACGGGTTCCGGGTCGAACGAGATCCCGGCGGCCGATGGCGCACCTACCGGCCCGACGACACCCAGATCCGCATCGGACCACCGCTGTAGCGGCCTGCGCTCAGACGACCCTGCGCTCAGACGACCCTGCGCTCAGACGACCCTGCGCTCAGACGACCCTGCGCTCGGCGGTCAGCTCGCTGGGGGTGTCGCCGGTGTTGACCGTCGCGCTCGGCTCGACCAGCAGCACCTGGGCGCCGTCCGGGCTGTACGGCTGGTGTGGGGTGCCCTTCGGCACGACGTACAGCTGACCCGGGCCGAGGGTGACGTCGCCGTCGTCCAGCCGGATCGTGAGCGAGCCGGAGAGGACGAGGAACACCTCGTCGGTCTCCGGGTGGCTGTGTCGGGTGAACTCGCCGCGTGTGTGCACCACACGCAGGTCGTAGTCGTTGAGCACGGCCACCGTGCGGGGCGACCACGGCTGGTCGACGGTGCTGAGGACGGCGGCGAGATCGACGGGTTCAGGCATCCGACCATCCTCGCCCACCGGGTGAGTCCGTCAACGCCCGTAAGCTGGTCTCCCGTGAGTCTCACCATCGGGATCGTCGGCCTGCCCAACGTCGGCAAGTCGACCCTCTTCAACGCCCTGACCAAGAACGACGTGCTCGCCGCGAACTACCCGTTCGCGACGATCGAGCCGAACGTCGGCGTGGTGGGTGTGCCCGACCCGCGGCTGGCGAAGCTGGCCGAGGTCTTCGGCTCGCAGAAGATCATCCCGGCCACGGTGTCCTTCGTGGACATCGCCGGCATCGTGCGGGGCGCCAGCGAGGGGCAGGGCCTGGGCAACAAGTTCCTGGCCAACATCCGCGAGAGCGACGCGATCTGTCAGGTGATCCGGGTGTTCACCGACCCTGACGTGGTGCACGTCGAGGGCAAGGTCTCCCCGTCCGACGACATCGAGACGATCAACACCGAGCTGATCCTCGCCGACATGCAGACGCTGGAGAAGGCGATCCCGCGGCTGGAGAAGGAGTCGCGCAAGGAGAAGGACCGCAAGGTCCTGCACGACGCCGCCGTCGCTGCGCAGGAGGTGCTCGACAGCGGCAAGACGCTGTTCGCCGCGGGTGTCGACGCCGAGCCGCTGCGCGAGCTGACGCTGCTGACGACCAAGCCGTTCATCTACGTCTTCAACGTCGACGCCGACGAGCTGGCGAACACCGAGGTGCTCGACGAGCTGCGCGCGCTGGTCGCCCCGGCCGAGGCGATCTTCCTCGACGCGCAGACCGAGTCCGAGCTGATCGAGCTGCCCGACGAGGAGGCCGCCGAGCTGCTGGCCTCGATCGGCCAGGACGAGCCCGGTCTGGACCAGCTGGCCTCCGTCGGCTTTCGCACGCTGGGCCTGCAGACCTACCTGACCGCCGGCCCTAAGGAGTCGCGGGCCTGGACGATCCCGGTCGGCGCCACCGCCCCCGAGGCGGCCGGCGTCATCCACACCGACTTCCAGCGCGGCTTCATCAAGGCCGAGGTCGTCGGCTTCGACCAGCTCATGGAGGCCGGCTCGATGGCCGAGGCCAAGTCCAAGGGCTGGGTGCGGATCGAGGGCAAGGACTACGTCATGGCCGACGGCGACGTCGTGGAGTTCCGCTTCAACGTCTGACGTCAACTGAACCCGCAGGTCAATGGCTTGCTAAGGGCGTCCAGTCCGCAGAGAGTCCGCAGGATCGTCCAGTGCTGCGGACATCAGGCCGTCCGTGGCGGCCCGTGTGCGGTCGTCCGCGTCGGGCCACAGGTGTCCGTAGGTGTTCAGCGTCGTGGTCGCCGAGGCGTGCCCGAGGGCGCGCTGGACGGTGACCACGTCGCAGCCGGAGGCGATGAGGCCGGAGGCGAAGAAGTGCCGGAGGTCGTGTAACCGCAAGCCGGTCAGCCCGGCCGCTGAGAGCGCCTTGCGCCACTGGTGGCCGACGGTGTTCTGGTGCGGCGGCGTGCCGGTCGGGGTGGGGAAGAGCCAGCGGCCCGGGCCGTCGGCGGTCAGGTGCCGCTCGACGTGCCCGGCGATCAGGGTGAGCAACCGGTCGGGGGCGACGACCGTCCGCTCCGAACCGTGCTTGGGTGCCCGCAGCTCGGCGGTGCCGTTGGGTCCCCGCTGCACCTGGCGGCTGACGACCACCCGCCGCCGGAGGAAGTCGACGTCGCCGACCTGAAGGGCAGCCGCCTCGCCGAGCCGGAGTCCGCCGAACGCGCAGACGGCGATGAAGGTGGTGAACCGCTCGTCGGCGGAAGCGAGCAGGGCGCCGACCTGGTGCGGCGTGGGGATGCCCATGGCGTGCTCGCGGCGCCGGCGGCGGGGGAGTGCCACCCCGTCGCTGGGATCGGTGGCGATCACCCGGTCCCGGACGGCGCCGCGCAGGACGGCCCGCACGTTCTGCACCCGGGTGTGGACGGTGCCCGGGGCCAGGCCGGCCGCGGTCATCTGCTTCACCCAGTACTCGACGTGCGAGCGGCGGAGCAGTCGCAGCTCGACATCGGTGAAGGTCGCGGACCGGACGGCGAGGCCCATCGCCAGCTCGGTGCCCGGCGCCCACACCTGGCGAGCGGCCCAGGTGGCGTAGAACGCCGAGAGGGTCACGCGGCCGGCCTTCGGGTCGACGTACGTGCCGGTGACGACGGAGGCGGTGACCTCGTCGAGCCAGCGCTGAGCATCCACCTTCCGCTTGAAGTGCCGGGCGTGCTCCTTGCCGTCGGCGTCGCGGTACCGCGGGCGGTACGTGCCGTCGGGTCGCCGCGCGATGCTCGCCATGTCTCTCCCGGCTGCTCAGGCCCTTATCGGAGGTCAGCCTGCCGCGAGCGACCGACGCTGTGCCATGGCCGGACCGCCGATCTGTGGACTCACCGGCTGCCCCCGTTGAGCTGCCCGGCGGCCTTCGCCTGCCACCAGCGGTCGCACTCGGTCTCCTCGTAGAGGACGCGGCGGCCGACGCGGACGCCTTCCGGCCCGATCCCGACGTGCCGCCAGTAGCGGACCGTGGCGGGGCTGGTGCGGAACCGAGCCGCCACCTCCTCGGTGGTCAGCAGTCGAACGGTCATCGAGGTCTCCCGGTGGTGGACGGCGGCTGCTGGGGGCTGCAGCTGGCTACACGGAGGAGGCGCCGACCAGCCTCGATCGCTGCCAGTCAGCACCGACCGGACATGTCACCCCGTTGTCACCCCAGACGCGCCGACGGTGATGACCTCAGCTGCGGTAGGGGCGACGACGGAATGCCGCGATGACCTCGTCGACTGCACGGGCGACCGCGGGCAGCTCCCGGTCGTACACGAGCCCGCGGTCGATCTGCCCGGCTAGTTCGCGCAGCACGTCGGCCCACTCACCGTGCCGTGGCGCTCTCGGCTGCGCTGGGGGAGCTGGGGTGACGACGATGCGCTCGACGACTTCCACCGCGGATCGGCCCGATCCCGCGGCTCGTGTCTGCTCCCAGGCGCGATGCCGGCAGGTGGCCGAGCACCACTTGGGGATTGGACCTCGGGACCGCGGGGTTATCGGGCCGTGGCACCAGCCACAGGTGGTCGCTGCCGCACGCCTCGCCCGGCCGTCCGTAGCGGGCTGCGCCGAGGGCTTGGCCGCCGGTGGATCTCGTCGCACGGCCGCTCGCTCCTGTGCCGCTCGGCGCCGACGCTTTCCCTCCCGACGCCGAGCCCGGTACTCGGGGGATCCCTTGCTGCTCATGCCTCCAGCGTCTGGAGGAACGTGCATCAACACGTCACCACGAGTTCTCGGACCGACGGTGAGCTCCTATGTGCAAGTGCTCGGCGGTAGCGTCCGGGCTGGCGGTGGGTGCGGTGGACTGGCCGCAGCAAAGAT
>NZ_JAPVBJ010000009.1 GCF_026967985.1 Modestobacter sp. VKM Ac-2984
GGCAACCTCAGCCCCACCGACTACGAGACCATGCACCTGACACAGAACGAGGTGTCCGCCTGACGGGGGTCACTTCACCACTTGCGAGCTGACTCGTCGGTGTGACCAGAGGCCATCGCGGGCCCATCGTGCTGGTCTGACACGCCTGCTCTGATCTGCTGTCAGTCAATGCCTACCTGATCTGATGTGCGAGTGAAGCTGGCCACATGGAACTGCTGCGGCAAGTTCGGCACCAATCTCGAGCATCTGCTCGAGGAGGGCGTTGACGTCGCCGTCCTGTGCGAAGCGTCCCCCCTTCCCCAGTGGCCGATGGCACCAGGAAGCCGCGTGGTGACCGGGCTCAGCGGCGGGTCTGGGAAGAGAGCTGGAAGGAACTGGCCGTCATCGCCTGCGCACCCTGGTTCGTGGTGGCACACGACCGGATCGATTCGGCTGCCGCGTGGACGCTGCCGGTCCGCGTAGAGGGGCCTTCGCCGTTCACGCTGGTCGGGTTGTGGTCCGTGACAGTGGCGGGGTATCCGACGTACGTGCGGCAGTTGGACCAGGCCGCCGACTGGATTGAGCGGTGCACCGACGGACCTGTGGTGCTGGCCGGCGACTTCAACGCTCCGATCAGCTCCAGCCAGGGGCACTACGACACCGTTGCCAGTCGACTCGAGGCACTGGGTCTGGTGGATGCCTACTCGACGTCCCGGGATTTGGCGCGCGATCAGGCACCTGAGGAGCCGACGTACTACCACCGCTGGCGCCGCGAGAACCCCTTCCACATCGACCACGTGGTGGGGCCGCGCGCGTGGATGACGGACGCCTCCGTACGGGTGGGCGACTTCGACACTTGGGTCGGGTCGGGTCGGGTCGAGGAAGAGCGATCACGTGCCGCTGATCGTCGACATCCCGACTGATGCTCTCGATCGACCGAACGGCTGAGACGGCGGAGCCGCGACGGCGCTTGCTCGGCCGTCACCGGCGCGGCCTGCCTCTCTCACCGTCCACGTGGCTTGCGCCCCACTCCAGCCCGCAGGCACGACAGGAGAGCGTCGGTTCGTCAGGCCCGACCAGGCAACCGCCCAGCGCCACGAGACCACGTTCGACCAGCAGCATGCCCTCGTGATCAGGAAGCCCCCAGATCAGCGGGATGGACTCCTCTTGCCCACAGGACGGACACACCTGCCCCGCCTGGACACCAACCGATTCGCTCAACGATCCTCCGCACCTCAGGTCACCGGGCGGCGACCAGGGGCGGAGTACAGCAGCTGCCGCTGACAGAACCGCCTTGGCGATACGAGAGACAACATCGGCGTCCCCTGACTGACGCGTCGGGAGCAGGAGTGTCAAGCCGCTGTGTCACAGTCCGAACGTGTCATCGCCACGGGGGAACATCGATGTCCTTGTCCGCCACGAAGGCGGTGCCTGGTCCGAGCCGACCAGCTTCGGCTACGCAAAGGAAACTGAGCTGCAGGAGTTGCTCTCACTCCAGCCCAGCTTGATCGAAGGCGTCAGCAAGACCGCTGTGGCGGTCAGGGAGTTCAGCACCGGCGCGGGCCCGGCCGACCTGGTGATCGTCGATGCCGACGGCTCGATCACGGTCGTCGAGTGCAAGTTGGCTACCAACGCCGACATCCGCCGGACGATCATCGGCCAGGTCCTCGACTACGCCTCTCGGCTGGCCGAGATGACGCCGGCCGCCTTCGTGAACCAGTGGCAGCTGCAGGACGGCCCGTCGCTCGATGCGCTGTTCGACGGGCGACCCGACGAGGCTCGTCAGGCGCTGGAGGCCAATCTCTCGGCCGGGGTCTTCACGCTCGTGCTGGCCGTGGACTCCATCAACGAGGACCTACGCCGCATCGTCCGGTATCTCAACACCCACACGTCTGCTGGCATGCGTCTCCTCGCCATCGAGCTCCGCAGAGCGGTGTACGGGAATACCGACATCCTCATCCCGACCGTGTACGGCGCGGAGTCCGCGGACGAGAAGGACGCACGTCGGTCCAATGGTTCGAGCGTGCGGTGGACGCCTGCCGACGTCGACAGGTATCTGCGCGAGCGGGGAGAGGACTCATTGGCCGACGCCCTGGCGGCCTTCGAGTCGGAGATGGCCGACGCGGGGTTTCGTAGGAAGGGTGGCGGCGAGGGGCAAGCTCCCAGCTACTCCATCTGGGGGTCGACCTCCGACGGGGTCGAGATCGTTCCTTTCAGCGTCTATTGCAGCGACCGTTCACTGTCCTGCAACTTCGAGTGGACGGCGCGCGCCAGCCGTCCGGCGCAGGAGCGCTTTCTCAGCGACCTGCTGAAAGCCGGGGCGAAGTTGCGTGCGGACGTCATCACGGCCGCTGACTTCCGGAAGCGCCCGGGCACTCCCCTGTCGATCCTCTTGGACCCCGCCACCCGCGCCGCCGTCGTCGCGGCGGCCAGGCGGCTGACCGAGGCATCGCCGGAGACCTCGCCGAGTCGTACGTGACGGCGCCGGGCATGGAGCCCGACGCCGGCCGAGCAATGAGCGGCCCGCCTGCCATCCTGTCGGGATGACCCCGACGGCAGTCGAGTTCGGCGAGGTCACGGGCTTGGTCGATGCACTCGCCTGGCCCGTGGTCGTGTTGATCCTCGTGCTGGTCTTCCGCCGTTCGTTGATCGGTCTGTTGAACCGCGACAAGGTCAAGGCGACGCTGCCCGGCGGGGTCAGTCTCATCGCACGCGACCCGGGCGCCGCGACCGACGCAGTTGTGGACGCCTCGGCGAGCAAGGGCATGCAGGTCGACAAGGCACTGGCCCAACGGGAGGTCGAGGCGGCGACCGAGGACCTGGTCGGGCTCCGCCGAAGCCCAAGATTGCTCTGGGTCGACGACCACCCGAGCGGCAACCGCCACGAGATGGCTGCGTTCGAAGCCCTCGGGTGCACCGTCGACCTCGCGACGTCCACGACCGACGCCGTCACCCGGCTGGCACTGCAGGGCCCGTTCGACGCGGTCGTCTCGAACGTGGGTCGCTCACCAGATCCCCGGGCCGGGTACACGCTGCTGGACTCGCTCCGTCAGGCGGGCGACGTCACCCCGTACGTGATCTACGCAGGCTCGACGGAGCCCGAGCACTTCGACGAAGCGGTCCGCCACGGCGCCGTCGGCAGCGCGAAAGAACCGACGGAGCTGATCCGGCTCGTCCGGCGCTGCATCCGCAACACCGCCGCCCGTTACGCCGACCCCCGACGCACGGTCGAACAGCCACCCGAACCGTCCAGCTGACCGGCGCGGAGAACTCGTTGAGGGGCCAAAGTCGCGACTTCGGCCCCTCAGCGGGCGTCAGGCCCAGCGGGGGTCGGCGGGGAGGCGCGGGTTGAGGAGGTGGGCGACCAGCGCCGTCCAGCCGGTCTGGTGGGTGGCGCCGAGGCCCTCGCCGGTGTCGCCGTCGAAGAACTCGCTGAACGTCGGGTGTTCGCGCCACAGCGGTGAGTCGCTGGACTCGATCCGGTCGCCGTCGGCCGGGCGCTTGCCGTCCACCGGGCGGAACAGTCGGGTGAGGCTGTTGTCGATCAGGTCCGCGGCCTCCACCAGGGTGCACTGAGTGCCCGAGCCGGTGGGGATCTCGATGGTGAACGAGTCGCCGTAGTGCCGGCCCAGCGTGCGCAGCTTGTCGGCCAGCAGCACGTTCACCGGGAACCAGACCGGCCCGCGCCAGTTGGAGTTGCCGCCGAACAAGCCGGTGCGCGACTCCCCCGGCTCGTACTCGATCGAGACGTCCCGGCCACCGACGTTGGCGAACACCTGGCCGGTCGACTTCGACAGCGACCGGATGCCGAACGGGGAGAGGAACTCCTCGGTGTCGAACATCCGCTGCAGGATCCGCTGCAACCGCTCCTTGCCGACGAGGGAGAGCAGCAACCTGCGGCCCTCCGGTGCCCGCCGGCTGCGCAGCGGGCCCATCAGCTCCGGCCGGCGCTTCTGCAGCCAGCGCACCCGCTCGGCGACGTCCGGCAACCGCTCGGCGACCCAGGCCGGGATCTCGGTGGCGCCCAGGATCGGCAGCAGCCCGACCATCGAGCGCACCCGCAGCGACTCCGTCGTCCCGTCCGGTGCGACCAGGACGTCGTAGAAGAAGCCGTCGTCCTCGTGCCACAGCGACACCTCGTGCGAACCGAAGGCGTTCATCGCCTCGGAGATGGCGAGGAAGTGCTCGAAGAACTTGGTGACGACGCCGTCCCACGCCCGGTCGAACTGCGACAGCTCGAGGGCGATCTTCAGCATCTGCTGGCAGTAGAACGCCATCCAGCTGGTCGCGTCGGACTGCTCCAGCCGGTAGCCGGGCGGCAGCGGTGCGGACCGGTCGAACAGCGCGATGTTGTCCATCCCGAGGAACCCGCCCTCGAAGACGTTCGACCCGTCGGCGTCCTTGCGGTTGACCCACCAGGAGAAGTTCATCAGCAGCTTGGTGAACACCCGGATGAGGAACTGCTGGTCGCGGTAGCCGTCGAGCCGGTAGACGTGCCAGGCCGCCCAGGCGTGCACCGGCGGGTTGACGTCACCGAACGCCCACTCGTAGGCCGGCAGCTGCCCGTTGGGGTGCATCGCCCACTCGCGGCACATGAGCACGAGTTGTTCCTTGGCGAAGTCGGGGTCGACGTGCGCCAGCGGGAGGGTGTGGAAGGCGGTGTCCCACGCGGCGAACCACGGGTACTCCCACTCGTCGGGCATGGAGATCACGTCGGCGAGCGCGACGTGCCGCCAGCTGGTGTTCCGCTGTCCCTTGGCCCGGCGTTCCGCTGGTGCGGGGACGTCGGGGTCGCCGTCCAGCCAACGGGCGACGTCGAAGCGGTACAGCTGCTTGGTCCAGAGCAGACCGGCATAGGCGCGGCGGGCCACGTGCCGGTCGTCGTCGGAGAGCCCGGGGTGGATGACGCCGGCGTAGAACTCGTCGGCCTCGGCCTTCCGGAGACTGAGGACCTCGTCGAACTGCGCACCGAACATCTGCTGCTCGGGCTCGCCCTGGGTCAGCCGGAGCTTCACGGTGACGGTCTCACCGGGCTCCACGGCGTCCCACTGGTACCAGAACGCGGCCTTCGTGCCGGTCCGGTCGGGGTTCACCGCGGACTTGTCCTCGTGGACGACGCGGCGGTCGATGCCGTCCTTGGTGTACTCGCTGGCGTTGCTCTCGGCGCCGAACAGGGCGACGGCGTTGGTCTCGTTGTCGCAGGTCAGGACGTCGGGGCTGCCGTCGGCGGCGAGCACCCAGCGACCGAGGTAGCCGTGCTCGGCGACGACCGCCGCGACCTCCTCGTCCTGGGCGGTGAGCGTGGGCTTGCGGTCGTCGAGGCCCCAGGACCAGGTGTTGCGGAACCAGACCTGCGGGAGCAGGTGCAGCGGCGCCGCCTCGGGGCCGTGGTTGGTGGCGGTGACGGTGATGCAGACGTCGTCCGGGCCGGCCTTGGCGTAGGTCATCTGGACGTCGAAGAACCGGTCCTCGTCCAGCACCCCGGTGTCGGCGAGCTCGTACTCCCGCTCCAGCCGGGTGCGCTTCGCGTTCTCCTCACGCAGCTGTGCGTACGGGAACTCGGCCTGCGGGTAGCGGTAGAGCCACTGCATCCAGGAGTGCGTGGGCGTGCCGTCGGTGGGCCACCAGTGCTCCTTGGCGTCCTCACCGTGGTTGCCCTCGCCGTTGGTCAGGCCGAACAGCCGCTCCTTGAGGACCGGGTCCTCGCCGTTCCACATCGCCACGGAGAAGTTCAGGAAGCCGTAGCGGTCGCAGATGCCGCCCAGGCCGTCCTCGCCCCAGCGGTAGGTGCGGGCGACGGCGTGGTCGAAGGTGAAGGACGCCCAGGCGTCGCCGTCGGCGGAGTAGTCCTCGCGGACGGTCCCCCACTGCCGGCCGGCCAGGTACGGCCCCCACATCCGCCAGGGAGCGGCCATGTCGGCCGACTCGGCCAGGCGCGCGTGCTCGGCGCTGCAGGGTCGGTCAGTGTCTCGGGGAGCGGGCGCCGGGTCCGGATCGCGGAGCGGGGCGCCGGGTTCTGCGGCAGACACGCCCTCCACAGTGCCACGACGAGGTTGCGTCCTCGTGTCACGCGCGGCCGTCCGAGACCAGGCTCACCGCCGGACGTCCCGCCCGTCGCTCCTGTCCCCACCCGCGGCCGTGCGCACCGGCGGAGCCGCCCCTCCCGTCACGTAACCGTTCGGTCACGACCCGCCCGAGAGTCGTTCGCCCGCGCCCAGCACGGCTACGGCCTCGGTGCACCGGGTCGCCGAGGACCGGCCACCCGGTGGGACGAGCACGACCGACTCGGAGGAGAACATCCGATGCCGACCATCAACACGACGAACCGGACCCGACTGCTGGCCGTCCCCGCGGCCCTGGCGCTGGCCATGACCGCGGCCGCCTGCGGCGACGACGAGACCGTCGTCGAGGAAGCCGAAGAGGCGCCGGGCATCCAGCTGGTCGAGGGGGAGCAGGTCACCATCGAGGGCGAGGTGCAGGAGGTCCTCGACCCGTACGCGTTCACCGTCGGCGAGGACGAGACGCTGGTCTACGGCGCCGAGGCCTTCACGGTCGAGGAGGGCGACGAGGTGACGGTGACCGGGGACGTCGCCGTCTTCACCATCGCCGACGTCGAGGAGGAGTACGACTTCGACCTCACCGACGACCTGTACGTCGACTACGAGACCGAGCTCGCGGTCGAGTCCGACGAGGTCGTGGCCACCACGGACTGACGACCTCGCGGTCGCCCTGCCGCAGAGCGCCGGTCCGGCGCTCTGCGGCAGCGGACGACAGGGCGCCGCTGCGGCAGTCGTCTCAGTGGCGGCCGGTGCCGCCCTTGCCGCCGCTGCGCTTGGCCTGGAAGTCGGCGAACGCCTTCTTGATCTTCGCCTGGTTCTGCGGCTTGCGGGCCTC
The DNA here is from genome assembly GCF_026967985.1 of Modestobacter sp. VKM Ac-2984. Classification (GTDB taxonomy): domain Bacteria; phylum Actinomycetota; class Actinomycetes; order Mycobacteriales; family Geodermatophilaceae; genus Modestobacter. The sequence goes on from NZ_JAPVBJ010000009.1 coordinate 6,874, forward strand.
CTGGATGACCTTGGACGCGACGCCCGAGATCAGGAGCTTGCGGATCATGCCTGCCATGGTGTCTCCCTCTGTCGATGTGGCCGGTGTCGGCCGCGCCTGTCGAGAGTGCCCCAGGACGTCGGAGTCCACGCCCGGCAGGCCGCGGTACGTGCCGGCCGGCTCTCCGACCCGGGCGCGGTGGTGCGGTGGCCGGCCAGGGTCGTCGGGCCCCTTCCGTGGTGCCCAGCGACCGCAGCGGGCACGGCGCCGACCTCCTAGCGTCGGCCGTGGACGCCGACGGTCGGCGTCCACGAGAGGGCGGGCAGGCGCATGCGTGCAGTGCAGTACCGGACGATCGGCGGCAGCCCCGAGGTGGTCGAGATCCCGACCCCGGAACCGGGCCCCGGCCAGGTGCGGCTGCGGGTGACCGCTGCGGGGCTCTGCCACTCCGACTCCTTCCTCATGAGCCTGCCCGCCGAGCAGTACAGCTACGGCCTGCCGCTCACCCTCGGGCACGAGGGCGCCGGCGTCGTCGATGCGCTCGGTGACGGGGTCACCGGGGTGGAGGTCGTCGATGGCGGTCTACGGCCCGTGGGGCTGTGGGCAGTGCCACGCCTGCGCCCGCGGCGCGGAGAACTACTGCACCCGGGCAGCCGCGCTGGGCATCGCACCGCCCGGCCTGGGTGCGCCCGGCGCGCTGGCCGAGTACCTGATCGTGGACGACGTCCGGCACCTGGTGCCGCTGGGCGACCTGGACCCGGTGGCGTCGGTCTCGCTGACCGACGCGGGCCTCACGCCGTACCACGCGATCGTGTCCAGCCTGGCCGCGCTGCCCGCCGGGAGCACCGCGGTGGTGATCGGCGCCGGCGGGCTGGGGCACGTGGCCATCCAGATCCTGCGGGCGATCACCGGCGCGACCGTGATCGCCCTGGACGTCAACGAGGAGAAGCTGATGCTGGCCCGGCAGGTGGGCGCACACCACGCGATCCCCTCCGACGACTCGGCCGTCGAGGCGATCCGCGCGCTGACCGGCGGGGTGGGCGCCCAGGCGGTGTTCGACATCGTCGGCGCGCCGGCCACGCTCGAGATCGCCCGGCAGACGGTGGCCATCGACGGCGTCGTGCAGATCGTCGGGATCGGCGGCGGGGTGCTGCCCACCGGCTTCTTCTCCACGCCGTTCGGCGTCTCGGTCCGCGCGCCGTACTGGGGCACCCGCACGGAGCTGATGGAGGTCCTCGACCTCGCCCGGAGCGGCGCGATCCACGTCGAGGTCGAGCGGTACTCGATGGACCAGGCCCCGGAGGCCTACCGGAAGCTGCACGACGGCACGCTCCGCGGCCGCGCCGTCGTCGTCCCCGGGGACTGACCGGGGTCCACCACCGCCCCGCTCGCTCAGCCCGCGACGGAGAACGCCCCGTCCACCGACCGGTCGGCCAGCCACACCGCCAGCTCGGTCACCGCCATCGGCCGGCCGTAGAGCCAGCCCTGCGCGAGCAGGACGCCGAGCCGGCGCAGCTCGGCGTCCTGCTCGACGGTCTCGACGCCCTCCGCGACCAGCCCCATGCCGAGGTTGTCGGCCAGCGCGACGATGCTGGCCAGCAGCTGCGCGCGGCGCGGCGAGGTGGTGACCGACGCGATGAACGACGTGTCGAGCTTGAGGTGCTGGACGGGCAGCACGTCGAGCCGGCTCAGCGACGAGTACCCGGTGCCGAAGTCGTCGGCGGCGACGATCAGGCCCAGCCGCATCAGCGTCTCGAGGTTCTGCCGGACGACGGCGGCGTCGGACTCCAGCTGGGTCTCGGTGACCTCGACGACGACGTGGTCGGCCGGCCAGCCGAACTCGGCGAGCAGTGCGGCGACCCGCTGCGGGTAGTCGGGGTCGGCCAGCTCGTGCACCGACACGTTGATGCCGAGGACCAGCTGCACGCCGGTCGTCTCGCGGAGCGCGGTGAGCTGCACCAGCGACGTGCGCAGCACCAGCTCACCGAGCGGGGTGATCAGGTCGTGCTGCTCGGCGAGGGCGATGAACTCGTCCGGCGGGACGGCGCCGCGTCCGGGGTGGTCCCAGCGGGCCAGCGCCTCGACGCCGATCACCCGGTTGCCGGCGAGCTCGACCACCGGCTGGAAGGCCACCCCGAGCTGCCCCGCGGCGACGGCCGCCGCCAGCTCGGTGGCCAGCGGGTCACCGGCGGCGCCGTCGAGGGCGCAGCGGTCCCGGCCACCGTCCTTGGCGACGTAGAGGGCGGCGTCGGCACGGCGCATCAGCTGCGCCTTGGTCTCGCCGGGGATGTGCTGGGCGACCCCGCAGGAGACGCCGATGCCCGGGTGCAGCGCGGTCAGCCGCTCGACCTCCGCCAACGCGACCGGCCCGGTCAGGCCGGGGAGCAGCAGCGCGAACTCGTCGCCGCCGTGGCGGGCGAGCACGGCGGCGGGCGGGAGCTCGGCGCCCCAGGCGTCGGCGACCCGGACCAGCACCCGGTCGCCGGCCTCGTGCCCGTCGGTGTCGTTGATCTGCTTGAAGTGGTCGAGGTCCAGCAGCGCCGCCGACAGCGGTTCCGCGCGGCGCTCCGCGGCGGCGAGCAGCTCCTGCAACGCGTCGTCGAAGCCGCGCCGGTTGGCCAGCCCGGTGAGCGGGTCGCGGCTGGCCCTGGACGCCCGCCAGGCCAGGTCACGGGTGACCGTGCCCAGCGCGATGACCACGGTGTCCAGTGCCAGGACGGTGGGCACCGGCACGTCGCCGCGCAGCACGAGCACGGTGCTGACGCCGAGCACCGCCACGCTGAGGTGGGCCAGCCCCACCACGGGTCGGAAGAAGAAGAACGCATCGACCGCGACGAAGGCGATGATCGAGGCGAGCACCAGCGCGGTCAGCGGGTCGGTGGCCAGCGCCGCAGCCGCCCCGACCAGGCCGGTGGCCCCGGCGACCGGGACGTGGAACGCAGCACGCGGCCAGTGCGGCCCCCAGCGGACGAGGACGACGGCGCCGAGCAGCGCGCTGATGCCGAGCGCGGTGATGGCCCAGCGGCGTCCGGTGCCCGGGGCCGAGCCCAGCACCGCGAGCAGCCCGGTGACGCCACCGAAGGCGTAGAAGACGGCGAGGACGCGCGCCGTCATCCGCGGTGTCGCCACCTCCGGCGTGCCGGACCGGGCGTGCTGCACCAGGCCACCCCCCACCCGTCCCGGTCCGCCACCCGCGGCTGGGTCAGCCACGGTAGGCGGCTTCCTGCGGGACGGCGTGCGCACCGGCGCGGAGGCCGGTGAGCAGCTCGGGCAGGGAGACGGCCCGGCCGTAGCGCCAGCCCTGCGCGAACGTGCACCCCATCGCGCGGACCGTGGCCTCCTGCTCGGCGGTCTCCACTCCCTCGGCGACCACGTCGAGGCCCAGCGCACGGCACATCGCCACGAGGCTCTGCAGCATCTGCGCCCGGCGCGCCGAGGAGCTGACGGTCTCGATGAACGAGCGGTCGAGCTTCAGCACGTCGGCCGGCAGCATGTCCAGCCGGCTGAGCGAGGAGTAGCCGGTGCCGAAGTCGTCGATCGACACCTTCAGGCCGGCGGCGCGCAGCTCGTGCAGGGCGGCGACGGCGGTCGGCGACTCCCCCTCGATCACGTTCTCGGTCACCTCGAGCACCAGGTGTGCGGCCGGGAAGGAGGTCTCGGCGAGCACGGCGTACACCCGCTGCGGGTAGTCGGGGTCGCTGAGCTCGCGGCCGGAGACGTTGACGCCGAGGGTGACGTGGTCACCGGCGGGGGTGCGGACGCCGGCCAGCTGGCTGCAGGCGGTGCGCAGCACGTGGTTGCCCAGGGTGATCACCAGCCCGGTCTGCTCGGCGACGGCGACGAAGTCCGTCGGCGGCACCGGCCCGTGCTCGGGATGGGTCCAGCGGGCCAGCGCCTCGACGCCGACCGTCGCGCCGTCCGGCAGCGAGACGATGGGCTGGTACTGCACCAGCACGTCGCCGGCGGCCAGCGCGGCGGCGAGGTCACGGGCCAGCTCGGAGCCCGGGCCGCCCTCGAGCTCGGCCCGGCCGCGGCCGGCGGCCTTGGCGTCGTAGAGGGCCCGGTCGGCCCGCCGCATCAGGTCGGCGGCGCTCTGGTCGCGGTGGTGTTCGGCGACGCCGCAGGACAGGCCGATCTCGGGGTGGCGCGCGGCGACCCGGCGCACCAGGTCCAGCGCGGCCTGCCCGGACGTCCCCGGCAGCAGCAGGGCGAACTCGTCCCCGCCGTGCCGGCTGAGCACCGCGTCGGCGGGCAGCTCCCGGCGCCAGACGTCGGCGATCCGGCAGAGCACGAGGTCGCCGGCCTCGTGGCCAGAGGTGTCGTTGATCTGCTTGAAGTGGTCGAGGTCGAGCAGGGCGGCCGACAACCGATCGCCGGTGCGGCCGGCGGTGGCGAGCAGCTCCTGCAGGGCGTCGTCGAACCCGCGGCGGTTGGCCAGCCCGGTGAGCGGATCGCGGCTGGCGCTGGAGGCGCGGAGGACCAGGCCGCGCACGACGGTCCCCATCGCGACGACGATCGAGTCGAGCGCGAGCGCGATGGACAGCGGGACGTGGCCCTGGGCCAGCAGCGCGGCGGTGACCACGCCGATGCCGAAGGCCATGTGCAGCCAGGCCAGCGGCAGGCTGAAGAAGAAGCAGGCGTCGACGGCGACGAACGCCAGCAGCGCAGCCGCGGTCATCGCGGTGGCCGGGTCGGGGCTGACCCACACCACGACGGCGACCAGGACGGAGGCCGAGCCGACGGGCACGTGGAAGGCGTGCCGCGGCCAGCGGGCACCCCAACGGAGCGAGACGGCGGCACAGACCAGCACGACCACCGACATGCCGAGGATCTCCCAGCGGCCCTGCGCACCGGCGCCGGGCCCGAGCACGCCGAACAGGCCTGCGACCCCGGCCGCGACGTAGAACGTCCCGAGGATGCGCGCCATCATGCGGGGTGTCGCCACCGCAGGCGCCGTCGACCAGGTCACCTCTCAGTGGTCGGTCGGGTCGTCCACGGAGTTGACGGTGCGGGCAGGACTGGCCGGTCTCGCTACCTCGCGGGGGTGAGCCCCGCTGTCCCGTCGGATGTCCCCGGACCTCATGGTGCCGGCACAGGTCCGGGCTCTACCGTGGGCCCCGGTCGATCCGGCGACGGGAGGGGCGCGGCACGGTGTCAGACGCCTCTTCCCCCACCGAGGGCCTGGCCGACGGGCTCGGTTCCCGCCGCCTGCACCCGTTGGAAGCCGGCGACCCGTCGCAGATCGGGCCCTACCGGCTGCTGTGCCGGCTGCCGCGCGGCGGTCAGGGCGCCGACGTCTTCGTCGGCCGGGACGACGCCGCGGACCCGCTGGTGGTCGTGAAGAGCCTGCCGGACGGCGCCGGGGAGCTGGTCCGGCGGCGGTTCGCCCGTGAGGTGGAGAACGCCGCCCGCATCCGCAGTCCCCGGGTGGCCCAGATCGTCGACCAGGACCTCACCGCGGCCAACCCCTACTACGCGCAGGAGTACGTCGCCGGCACCCCGCTGGACGAGTTCCTCGCCTCCCGGGAGGGCGGGCTCAACGCCGAGGAGCTGCGCCGGATCGCCATCGGCCTGCTGCGGGCGCTGCGGGACGTGCACGCGGCCGAGGTGGTGCACCGCGACGTGAAGCCCGCCAACATCATCATCACCGACCGGGACGTCGTCCTCGTCGACTTCGGCATCAGCCGCTACCTCGGCGCCGAGCGGCCTGCCGGCACGGTCACCACCGCCCTGGCCGGTCTCGGGTCGAAGCTGTTCGCCAGCCCGGAGCAGCTGCAGGGGCTGCCGCTGACCCAGGCCAGCGACGTCTACAGCTGGGGCATGGTGATCGCCTACGCGGCCGGGGCCCGCCACCCGGTCGACCCGGACGACGAGCTGGCCCCGGCCGACTACTGGCTGGAGCTGCAGGCCGGCCGGCCGGACCTCGCCGCCGTGCCGCCGAACCTGCTCGACCCGGTGTCGCACGCGCTGCGGGTCGCGCCGGAGCGGCGACCGACGGTCGCGGAGCTGGCCCGTGACGTCGAGCAGCAGACCCGCTGGCTGGAGCAGCCGTCGGAGATCCCCTCCCCCCGGACGGCGCTGCAGGACCTGCGGTCGGCCGTCGCCGTCCGCGAGGCGGTCCGCTACCAGCTCTCCCGGCTGGAGCGGGCGATCGCCGACACCCCCACCGGCTACGCGGCGGCGATCGCCGTCGCCGTGCTGCTCGGTCTGGTGGCCGCCGTGGTGCTCGGCTTCGTCACGTACCTCATCTTCTGATCCCCCGAGGAGGCGTCGTGTCCGGTCTGTACCAGCGAGCGATGGCCCAGCAGGCGCTGGAGGCCCGCCGGCACCGGTACCTGCAGCGACAGCGGGTGCTGCTGCTGGTCTTCGCGATCACCACGGTGTTCGGCTACCTCCTGCTGGTGGCCTGAGGTGGCGAAGAAGGACCTGGTCTGCCCGCGCTGCCTGGAGTCCTTCCCCGTGCCGCTGCTGCGCAGCCCCGTCGGCGGGCCCCAGCCGACGCCGGTCCAGCGGCGCAGCGCCTGGCAGCGCTTCAGCGAGGGGCGGTGGGGTGGCCAGCCGGCACCCGGCCCGTCGTCCCAGGCGAGGGCGGCCGCCTCCGACGCGGTCGACGCGGTGCCGGTCTGCCCGAACGGCCACCGCCTGCCGCCGGACTACGCCACCAGGCCGACCATCGTCGTCGGCGTCGTCGGCCTCACCGGCGCCTCCAAGAGCACCTACCTGACGGTGCTGATCGACGCGCTGCACGCCGGGGCGCTCGCCCCGTTGGGCATCTCCGTCGAGCTGGAGGAGCACAGCGCCAACCGGTTCGAGCAGCAGTACCACCAGCCGCTGCTGGTCGACCACCGGCAGCTGCCGCTGACCCCGCCGCTGCTGGAGCAGGGCCAGTCGCCGGAGCCGCTGACGCTGGTGCTGCGGCGCGCGACGCAGGGCGGGCCGGAGCGGTCCCTGAACGTCGTCCTGTTCGACGCCTCCGGGGAGCAGCTCTACCGCAAGGAGGACCTGGGGCGGTTCAGCAAGTTCCTGTACCAGGCGAGCGCGGTGCTCGTCGTCCTGTCGCCGGGGATGTTCCCGGGGCTGCAGGCGGTGGCCGACCCCGGCGAGGCGGCACTGGGCATGGCCCGGCCGACGCAGATGCTGGTCAACCTGGCCGACCTGCTGCGTTCGGCCCGTGGACTGCGCCGGGACGGCTTCCTGCAGGGGGTGTCGACCGGGGTGATCCTGAGCAAGGCCGACAAGCTGCTCACCCGGCCGGAGTTCCCGGCCGACACGCTGCGCAACCCGGAGATCAGCGTCGCCGCCCTGCCGCGCCTGTTCGAGGACGTGCGCGACAACAGCGCCCGCCTGGTCGACTTCCTGGAGGTCAACGGCGGCAGCAACCTGCTGACCACGCTGCTGACCCGGTTGCCGGACCCCACCGTGCACGCCGTCTCGGCGACCGGGTCGGAGGCGAGCGACGGCGCCTACCCCTCGATCGCCCCGGTGGGGTGCCTGGAGCCGCTGCTGGTGCTGCTGGCGCGACACGGCTTCCTGCCCAGCGAGGGGCTGGACTTGGACGGCTCCTACGTCGCCGCCGCTGATCGGCTGCGCCGATGACCACCTGCGCGCAGCTGGTCTACACGTCGGCGAGCCGGACGCTGGAGGGACCGGGCTTCGGCGTCGTCCAGCTCTCGCCGGACTGGCCCGCGGAGGTCGGTGACAGCCGCGCAACGCTCGGCCCGCTGATCTCCCTCGGCACCGGGGAGTCCTTCGGCCTGCGGCACGCCGCCGGCGGGCGGATCGCCTACCGCGCGGTACCGGCCGGGACCGACGCGTTCGGCCGGCCGGGCAACCACCTGGTGCACCTGCTCTGGGACGGCGGCGGCCGGCTCACGCCCCGGGACGTGCTGGCGTTCCGCAGCGGCGGCGGGTTCCTCGACGGGCTCCCGGCCGAGGCCGAGCCGTCGCGGGAGATGCCGGTAGTGGAGGTGCCGGCGGCCCGCCGGTCGCTGTCGGCCCTGACCGCCGACGACGTCGACGCCCTCGTGCCCTGCGTGGCTCTGGTGCTCGCTGCGGTGGCCGCCGGTGCAGGGGTGGTCGGGTTGCCGGCTCGGACGGCGGCGGGGCGCGACGTCGCCGAGGCGGTCTTCGACGTGCTGCCGAGGGCACTCGCGTCGGCTGTCGCCCTGCACGTGGGGACGGCGTCCGCCACGGGTGACGCTGCTCCGGTTCGGGTGCACGTGGGGTCAGACGCGCCCAACGACGTCGTGCCCGACGGGCAGGACACCGCGCGGGCGCGGGCGCTGCTGGAGGCGGCAGCGAAGAAGGAGCTGTGCTCGGACAACGTGCGCAAGCTGGAGACCCTCGACCGGTGGCTGTTCACCGACACCTGGACCGGGCTGGACCCCGCGTCGCTGACCCCGACGCAGCTGCTCGGGGTGCTGGAGTCGGAGAAGGCCGGGTGGTGGCTGTCCTCCCCGGACGCCGTGGACGTCGCCTGCGCGGTGGCCGCGTCGGCCCCGCAGGTGGAGGCGGCGCTGCGGACGGCGCTGGAACGGCACCCCGACGCCTGGGACCGGCTGCGCGACCGGGAGCTCGACGCCGCGCTGACCGCCGTCTTCAGCGGCGCCGGGAAGGCGGACGTGCCGAGCGGTTTCACCGGGTTGACCCGGACGGAGCTGTGCGAGGCGTTCACCGCGGAGCTGGCGCGAGGCCGCCGGCTGCCCGAGGTCGGCGGGGCCGCGGCCGCGCTTGTCGAGGAGTCGATGGCCCTCCCCCACCCGGTGGCGCTACTGGAGCTGACCGACGACCTCGCCGGGCTGGCCCGGTTGGCCACCAGCCGGCCGGTGGTGCGGGAGGCGCTGGTGCGGGAGTGGGCGGGGGTCGACGAGTGGCCGGCGAGCTCCTCCTCGCTGCTCGGGCACCTGCTACTGGAGGACCCCGAGTGGTTCCTGACCCTGGGCGGCTCGGCTCCGTCGTCCGTGGTGCGGGCGGCACTGCCCTGGGCGGCGGAGCGGCTGGCGACGTCGATGGTGGAACGGCTGGCGGTCACCGTCGCCGCCAGCGAGCTGGCGGGGCAGGGCTGGGCGCTGCGGGACGTGCTGTTCCGATCAGGGCTGCCCGAGGAGGAGGTCGCCGCGATCGTGGCCCGCAACTTCCTGCTGCTGGCCGGGGACGACGGCTGGCCGGGTGAGGTTGCCCGGCTGGCCGCTGGTGCGCTCGGCGCGGGGAGCGGTGGGGAGGCGGCCGAGGGGCGCCGGAAGACCGGGATCTGGCCGCGACGCCGCCGGTAGACCGCGCGCGTCCGGCACCCGACCACCGCAGCTCGCCGGCCCTGGTCAGCGACACGAGGTCGGCGCATGCTCGTGCTCTGGCTGTACTGGCGCACCAGACCACGAGCGTCGGAGGACAGGGTGTCGGTGGGCACTCGTGCGGTCATGCGTTGGGGGTCGCTCCCCTTGTGACTACGTTCCGTTTCCGGGCGCCGGGCCGTCGACCGTCAGACCGCAGGGACGCAGGCTCCCGCACCCAGCCGGCTCAGGCCGGTGAGGTCGCCGGCGGCGAAGTCGAGGACGGCGGAGGTCGTCGGGTACATGAGCTGCGCCGGGTCGTCGACGTGGTCCAGGCCCACCAGGTGTGCGAACTCGTGCAGCACGATCGCGCGGGCGACCGCCTGACCGCCCGGTCGGCTGAGGATCTCGGTGAACTGGGCGGCGTCGAGCTCGACCAGGCCGGTGACGTAGACGCCCGGCCCCTCACCGGACGAGACGGCGAGGCTGCCTGCCAGTCCGGCCACGTCGGCGGCGAAGTCGGGCTGTTCGGCGACCGTGTCCCAGGTGACGAGCACGGGCGCCCAGCGGTCGCCGTAGCGGTCGGGTTGGAAGGGATCGCGCTGGTCACTCGGAGTCTCGTCGGTGCCGCCGTCGTCGACGAACTGCAGCCCGGTCACCGCCGAGATCTGCGCGACGGCGTCGGAGAGGAGCACGTCGCCGCCGACTGGCTCGTTGTCCGGCCGGACCACGTAGTGCACCGGCCGGCACGGGTCGTAGGCGACCGGCGTGATCCCGTCGTCCTGCAGCTGCGCGAACTGGTGGGTCCCGCCGTCCGCAGGAGGGGCGAGAGGCGTGCCCAGCGGCCCGTCGACAGCCTCGGTGCCGGCCGTCGGCGCGGTGCGATCGGTGGCCGTCGCCTCGAGGCCGGGCAGCAGTTCGACGGCGACGGCGGCGAACGCCACGATGGCGAGCACCACCAGCGCTCCCCCGATGCCCGTCCACGTGCGCCGCTTCCATGTGCGGCGCGCCGGTGGCTGCGTGGGCGTCCAAGCCCGCCACGGCTCGGACGGGCTGCTCCGACCGACGGACTCGTCGAGGACCCACTGCGGGACCCGACCCGTCGGTGAGGTGCGCAGCTCGGTGGGTGCGTTCGCCCGGTCGTCGTGCTGGCGCACTGCTCCCCCACCGTCGGCCGATCGTGTTCCGATGCTGTTCATAGCCGACCGACGGCCCCGCGTAGAGCCCTCGTCGCCCGCACGGGTGAGCACGGACGCGGCGCCACCGGCGGCATCATGGGTGCATGGCCATGGCCCTGCGGCTCGACGACCAGGAGACCGACGCGCTACGCCGCAGGGCCGAACTCGAGGGCCGATCGATGCAGGAGGTCGCCGCCAGGCGGTGCGCGACTACATCGAGCGCACCAGCAAGCGGGAGCTCCTCGACCGGGTGATCGACACCGAGCTCCCCCGTTACGCCGGAGCTCTCGAGCGCCTCAGTCCGTGATCTACATCGATCTGGACGACCTGCTGCACGAGACGCAGCTCCAGCGGCACGACGAGAGGATCGCAGCGGCCATCGGCCAGCCGGCCCTCGCGCCACCGACCATGGTGCTGCTTGCGCCGGTCGACCCGGGATGGCCGTCCGGCGAGCACGACAACGGGGTGGGGAACGAGCCGTAACCCTGGCTCTCGTTCGGGCGCCCGTCGACCCACCGGTGGCGCGGTCGGTCTGCTGACACGTGGCCCCTGCTGACCCCGGTCGCCGGCCAGCGGCCTGCCCGACCCGGCCCGGCGCTCCACTGGCGACACGCATCTCGGTTGCGGGCGCTCTGGTCGGAGCAGACGCATGTGGCTATATTCGATTGAGGAATCGTGGCTACATAGGAGTGGGCATGACGAACATCGGCATCCGCGACCTCAGGGACGGGCTCAGCAAGCACATCGCCGACGTTCGAGGTGGCGCCACGATCACGGTGACCGACCACGGCACCCCGGTCGCTCGCATCACCCCGATCGGCGCTCCCACCGCACTCGATCAGCTGATCGCCGAGGGCGTGGTGCAGCCCCCAACTCACCCCAAGCGGCCGGCACCCGACCCGATCGTCGCGGACATCTCGCTCTCGGAGACCGTGCTCGCCGACCGGCGGTGATCCTGTACCTGGACACGTCGGCGCTCGTCCCGCTGCTCGTCAGCGAGGCATCTTCCCCCCGCTGCCGGCGGTTGTGGGACGCCGCTGACGTGGTGCTGTGCTCAGCCGTCGGACACGTCGAGGCGTCAGCGGCGCTCGCCCGCACGGAACGCACTGGACGTCTGCACCGCTCTGCCCGCGATGCCGCTCTGCTTCTGCTGGACCAGCTGTGGAGCGACGTAGCCGTCGTGCCTGCCGACGGACCGCGGTTGCGGGCGGCTTCCGCAGCCGCACTCCGGCACGGGCTGCGCGGCTACGACGCCGTCCACTGCGCGGCCGCGCTCGCCGTCGCCGATGACGACCTCGTCGCGGCCAGCGGCGATCGGGAGCTGCTCAGCGCCTGGCGGGACGACGGCCTCGCCGTCGTGGACACGAACGCCTGAAGGAGCGGCTCCGTGCGACGACCGGCGGGTCGCCGTCCCTGCTGGGACGTCGGCCAGACACCGCCGCACCGGTTAGCGTCGTCCCGTGCCGAAGCGTTCACGCCGACGGAAGCACGGAAGCAGCGCGAGCCGCCGGAGCGGTCGAGCCGGCGGGGGTCGGCGGACTCCCGACCTGTTCGACCAGGTGGCGGAAGCGCTCGCCACCGGGGAGCCACTGGGCCTGCTCGACGTGGCCAGCGCCTTCCTCTCCGCCACGGACCCCCGCCGGGACTCCCCCTTCCGGTCGGACGATGCCGAGCCCCTGCCGCCCCGGGAGGAACTCGTCCAGGCGTTCCTCCACGTGCCGCGCCTGGAGTCCTCGGCCCTGGTGGCGGCGGTCGCCGGGCTGACCGGCGACCGGGTCCTGCGCGCCCGCGTCCACCGCGAGATCGCCCTGCGCGGACACGTCCTCCCCCGCTGGCTGACCGAGCTGGACCGGGCCCGGGCGTCCGATCGCGCAGCCGAGTTCGGGCACGTGCTCGGCGACGGGGAGAGCCTGCTCCTGGGCGTCACGCTCGCCGACGGGTCGGAGCTGGCGGTCTCCGTCTACGTCGACCACAACCTCGGGACGGTGGCGAAGGACGCCTTCGTGGTCCCCGGCGCCTTGCCGGACCTGATCGTGCTCATGCAGGACACCACCGACGACCCTGACCTGGGTGTCACCGAGCTCGCCCCCGCCGACGCGCGTGCCCGAGCAACCGAGGCGATCGAGCACGGGGCCCGACTGTTCCCGCCCCTGGAGACCGACACGTGGCCGGCGAACCGACCGCTGGTCGAGTGGGCCGTCGGCCTGCTGCCCGCCGGTGGGCAGGGTTACCAGCGGCCCGAGTGGAGCACCGCGGACCGGGAGGCCCTGGCCGTGCGAGTGCTCGGCTCACCGTTCTCGACCGGCCTGACCGATGCTGGCCAGCGCGAGCTGCTCGGCGACATCGTGTGGTTCGGCACCGACTACGGGCCGGGCGATCCGCTGCGCTGGAGCCCGGTGGCCGTGGAGATGCTGCTGGTCGACTGGATCCCGCGGAAGATCGTCGCCGACGCTCGCCTGCTGTCGAAGGCGCCGGACGTCCTGCGGGCCCTGATCCGGTTCAGTCACGCCGAGCGCGGCATCCGGCCGGAACTGACCGCGGAGACGCTGGCCGCGGTCGACGAGTTCGAGCCGGAGTACCAGGAGGCGATCCGCTCTCCACGACTGCAGGGACCCGAGGCGCTCCTTGCCGCCCTGGGCGTGCTGGACCCGGACGAGCACCTGGCCGAGCAGGCGCAGGAGGAGCTGGCTCGTGTCGTCGGCGGGCCCGCAGCTCTGGAGGAACTGGACGCCGAACCGCTGCCCGATGAGCCGTTCGCCTGGGAGCGGGTGCCGGACGACGTGCGTAGCCGGGTGGCCGAGGTCGTGGAGCTGGTCGACCGCTGCTGCGATGCACTGCTGGACGTCGAACACCGCACCGCGACCCGTCGCCTGGTGGCCGCGGCCGCCGAGGGTGACCCGGAGGTGTTCCGCCGTCGCGGTCGTTCCGACACCCTCGCCGCAGCGGCGTGCTGGCTGGTGCTCCGGTCGAACCAGCAGGCCGGCGGGGGCGGCCTCATGACGAAGGAGCTGATGGCCCACTTCGGTTTGACCGGTTCGCCGTCGCAGCGCGGCACCGCCCTCCTGAAGGCGATCGGCGCTGCGGCGTACCACCCGGCCGGACCGCAGCTGGGATCGCCGCGCTACCTCACGTCCGAGCGGCGGCGGGAGCTGATCGCCGCACGGGACAGGTTCTCCGAGCTGCACCGCTGACACCGTGCGCGATCGTCAGTGCCGCCGCGAGACCTCGGCGATGTCGCGGAGGTGGTGGACGCCTTCGTGCGCTGCCTGCCGGACCAGCCACCGCGCGCTGCGGTGCTCGTCCGGGAGGCGGTGCACCGGTCGGCCCCAGTCCTCGGGGCGGACCCGCGCGATCTCGGCCAGGAAGCCGCTGACGTGGGCCTGCAGCTGGTCCAGCGCAGGCTCGACGGCGGAGTCGCAGTAGCCGAAGCGGCGGGCCCGCAGGTCGTTGAGCATCGGCTCGACGGCCGGGTCGTCCTCGGTGCGCGCCCAGTGCAGCCGGATGGTGGAGGTGGCATAGACGTCGCGCAGGTGGCACAGGTACTCCACCGCGGACCACGCGCCGTCCGGGCCGGGCTGCCGGCACCTTGCATCGTCGAGCGAGTCGAACAGCGCCCGGGCTCGGGTAGGGATGGCCACGATGACCGCTGACGCGCGGTCGACGTCGTGCTCGGCGTAGGAGAACGGGCACGACGGGCAGACGTGCTCCTCACCGGCGAGCGGCGGCAACGCCGGACGGTGGTCGACTGACACACCGTCATCCTCGCCGGTCGATCGCCGACGGGGTGGTGCTCTCGCCCGCTCATCGCTGGCGTCCGTGACTCACTTCCCCGCACTCCCCTGAGCGCCCGCGCCGTCCAGCGCGTCGAGCAAGGCGCGCAGCACGGCTGGCCCGGTGAGGTCGCCCGGCTCGCCGCCGGCGCCCTCGGCGCGGCCACCGCCGGAGAGGTGGCCGAGGCGCACCGCAGGACCGGGATCTGGCCTCGGCGCCGCCGGTAGACCTCGCGTCCGGTGTCCGGCGTCCGGCGCCCGACGACCGCAGCCGGCCGGCGCCGGCCAGCGACACCTGGTCGGCGCACGCTCGTGCTCTGGCTGTACTGGCGCACCAGAGCACGAGCGTCACGGGACCGGCTGTCGCCGTCGTACCCCCACCGGGAAACCGGTCGAGAACGTCGGATCCGTCCCGTACCGTCCGCCGGGCTCGACACCCGACGCCCCCTGGAGGACGACGTGCTGCCCGACCCTCTCGGCGCGCTGCCGGGCGCTGTCGTACCCGGCGTCGCCCTGCAGGACGTCGAGGACATCAGCGACGCCGTACTGCTGCAGGCGCAGTGGAGCGGCGCCATGCCCGTGCACCGTGCGGTCGAGGTGCCGGGCACCGTGGAGGACCCGGCCGGCCTGCTGCCGCCGGACGCCCGAGTGCGGCTGGACCAGCGGGCGGACAACTGGCGCGCGGTCCTGGCCGACGTCGAGGGCGCGATCGTGCACCTGCGGGTGCGGTGGGGCATCACCCACGTCTCCGTCGTCGGTGCGGAGCGGGCGCCGGTCGAGGCGCTGGTGAACCAGCTCGCGGTCGCAGCGCGGGCGGTGGTCGCACTGCCTGACGGGACGGTGCGGATGCGTTTCTGGTCCAGCGGCCTCCAGGAGCCTAAGAGCTCGGCACGCACGGTCACCTCGCCGTCCTGGGACGAGGTGGTGCCGAACTACGCCCGCGCCACCGGCGTCGCGGTGACCACGCTGACGTCGATGACCGGACTGGCGGACCGCAGCGGCCGGCTGGTGTTGTGGCACGGCGCGCCGGGCACGGGCAAGACGACGGCGGTACGAGCGCTGAGCCGGGCGTGGGCGCCGTGGTGCGACACCCATTACGTCACCGACCCGGAGCAGCTGTTCAGCAACCCGCAGTACCTGCTCGAGGTGGCCGGCGGCGACGATGACGACGACGAGCCCGCCGGGAAGTGGCGGCTGATCGTGGCCGAGGACTGCGACGAGTACCTGCGCACGGACGCGGCGCAGCGGGCGGGTGCCTCCCTGGGCCGGCTGCTCAACCTGTGCGACGGCATCCTCGGCCACGGGCTGCGCGTGGTGGTGCTGCTGACCACCAACGAGGACCTCGGCGGCCTGCACCCGGCGATCACCCGGCCCGGCCGGTGCCTGAGCGCGGTGGAGTTCGCGCCGCTGAGCCCGCCGGAGGCTCAGGCGTGGCTCGGCCCGGACAGCCCCGCGCCGAGCGGACAGGTGACCCTCGCCGAGCTGTTCGCCATCCGCGAGGAGCGGGCCCTGCCCGCCGGCCGCACGCTGCGCGAGGTCGGCGGCTACCTCTGACCGCGCACCGGCCGGCGGTTCCGCGGAACCGTGGTGGTCGCCGACCGCCCGGCAGCAGCTGATCGCAGGACCCCACGGGCCGGCACCTCAGGGTCGGGCGATCCGGCCCCGCTCGTCGACGCCGCAGAGCGACCAGAAGTGGCTGCGCCGCGCCCCCTGCTGCCCCTCTCCGGGGACCCGGCTCAGCGCACGGTCGAGGCGTGACCACGATGCCGGGTCAGCCAGCAACCGCGGTAGGTCCTCGACGCCCAGGACCCCGTGGTCGACCAGGATCCGCGCGTAGCGGAGCGCGGCGTCCGACTTGGTCACGCCGCCGCGCGTCGACGTCCGCTGCCGGTTCTGTGCGGCGGTCTCCAGTGTTTGCTCGTCCGGGAAGCGGGTGAGCAGCCGAGGAAGCGGGTGGGTGTCTGCGCTCGCCGGGGTGTCCGCGAGCAACGGGCCGGTCGCGGTGGGGATGAGCACGCGGTGCACCAGCGGGACGACGACCCGGTCGTGGTCCGCTCCCACGCTCCACACGGCATCGAGCACGCAGGCGGACAGGCTGGTCCACCGCTCGAGTCGCGGCTGGACGGGGCGGGCGCTGACCGGTGCGCGTCCGAGCTCGCTGCCGAAGAGCGACGTCGCCTCGGTACCCACGCACACCCCTCGATCCTGGACGGCATCGCGGCGCCGGTCGCCGCGGACGGGGCCAGCATGCCGTCGCCGGGCGGCCGCGGACGGGCGACACAGCGGGACGAGATCGGGTGACTTCCCTTCGGTTCGAGCGAAAGGGCTGCTCTCATCACCAAGTGAAGCTCGGTACCTGGAACTGCTGCGGGCGGTTCGACGCCAACCTGCCGCACCTGCTCGACCTGGACGTCGACGTGGCCGTCGTCTGCGAGGCGCGGACGCCGGAGGCCTGGCCGAGGACGGCGGATGGCCGGTCGGTGACCGGGCTGGGTCGGCGGGTGTGGGCGGAGAGCTGGAAGGAGCTGGCCGTCCTCGCCCGAGAGCCATGGACGGTGGCGGTTCACGAGGAGGCGGGGTCGTCGCCGGCCTGGGCGCTGCCGGTGCGGGTCAGCGGACCGACGTCGTTCACGCTCGTCGGCGTCTGGCCGGTGAAACTGGGGGCGATGCCGGGCTATGTCGCCCAGATCGACGCCACCGTCGACTGGATCGAGCAGTTCAGCGCCGACGAGCCGACGGTGCTGGCCGGTGACTTCAACGCTCCCATCCCGTCGTCGCGGTCCCGGTACGACCGGATCGAAGGGCGCCTGCACGAGCTGGGGTTGGTCGACGCCTACCGGGTTGCCCGCGGGCTCGAGCTAGGCGAGGAGCCGGTCGAGGCGACGTACTTCCACCAGCGTCGTCAGGACCAGCCGTTCCACATCGACCACGTCTTCCTGCCCGTGGCATGGGCGGACGCGGCGAAGGTCGAGGTGGGCGAATTCGCGGGATGGGTGGGCAGCGGTCGGAGTGACCACGTCCCTGTGACGGCCACCTTCGAACCCTCGGCGTAGCCGCGCTCGGCAGTGGCCGCTCGACCGACGCACACGAGAGTCGACGCGTCGGTCTCGATGCTGGCCTCGGCCAGCGGAGCCACACGAGCCAGTGCCCGGCGACTCGATGTGGTGGACCCCCGCTCTCCTGTCGCGGAACCGCCGAGCGCGGCTCCCGACATCGAGCACCACCCCACGTGCCGTCGATCTCCAGCTCGCCCCAGGAACCACCGATCTCGTGCGCGCCGCGGTGGCCTCGGCCGCGTAATCCAGCTCTCGGTCAGTCGTAGCACATACCGCAGGCTCCGCTGCGGGACCGCAGCACGTGGTGCACCGAGCACGTGTCGCCCCAGCTGTCGTGGACCTCGGGACCACCGCCGCCTCCGGGGCGGTAGTCGGGCAACTCGATGAGCTGCTCGGCCGACGGGTTCACGTAGGTCTTGCCGGCCCAGGCGACGGCTCGGCCGGAACGACCCAGCGCGATGTAGGAGCCGCTGGCCACGATCCAGACCTGGTCGTGCACGACGTCCGCCAGATGTTGGCCGATCAACGGCCAGTTGGCCCGCGCCGCACCGAACTCGTGCAACGCCTCGTCGAGCGAGCCGAAGTAGCGCCGCCCCTCCCCACGGAGCTCACGGGCAGACATCGTGCACACCTCGCCGTCGGCATCGCGCGCCTCGACGACCGTCTTGCCGAGGAGATGCGGGCATTCCCTGATGTGCCGACGTCCGCCGGTCTCGGTCCGGTACAGCGGGACGTTCTCCGTGCTCATGCGATCACTCCCGGTCGTGGATTCAGGTTGATCATCCGGAGAGGTCTGACATTCCTGGCGCGCAGCGGCGTCTATCGCGGTGCGTCACCCGATCGAAGTGCCTGCCTGCGGAGGCCCCGGCACCGGAGTCCGACGGTGGATCCGCACCCACGGCTCGGCGTCCCGGCAACCGCCCCTGGGTCGCGAAGGCGACGGATCACCGTCTCTCGTTCCCCGCGGTCAGCCGACGGACGACGGCCTCACCGCCGACCCGACCGATCAGCTCGAGGTCACCGCAGACGACGAGCAGGTCACGGGCCCGGGAGAGCCCGACGTACAACATCTCCCGTGCCCGCTCCTCGCTCCGGAAGCCGTTCACCGCAAGGACGACGGCCGGCCGCTCCAGCCCCTTGAAGCCGAGCACGTGCCCGTAGAAGAGGTCGTCGTCGTCCCAGTAGGTCGCCCAGTACGCGTCCTGACCGGCGGCCTGCCGCTCGACCTGGACCGGATGCCGGCTGTACGTCGTCAGCAGCGCCAGCGAGTCCGGCGGCCAGCCCTCGTCGAGCAGCGCGTCGGCTGCGTCGTCGGCGACGCTGATCGCGTCCTCCGCCGCGCACGGGAGGAACCGCACCGGGACGCCGCTGCCGCCCCGGATCCGCATCTGCGCCGGCGCGAGGCTGGAGAAGGTGCCGGCGATCTGCTTGGTGTTGCGCAGGTTCTCCGGCAGCTCGATCGGCACCAGCGGCACCGTCGGCCGGCCCTGCCGGGCGAACACCCGCTGCCCCTCGTCGGAGAACACGTACAGGCAGCCGTCGTCCGGGCGCCGCAGCGCCGCCAGGACGGCGGGCCACCACGACTCGGCGAAGTCCTGCGCCTCGTCGATCACGATGGCGTCGAACCGTTCCTCCGCCGGCAGCCCCTCCGCCAGTGAGGCCATCGTCTCGGGCAGCTGCTGCTCCCAGTACGAGCTGTCGTCATCGGAGCCGGGTGCCACGCCCCAGCTGATCCCGAGGTTGTGGAACGTGCCCACGTACGCCGGTCGCTGCCGCGCCGGGAGGGTCAGCACGCGCCGCCGCAGGTACTCGGCGAGGCCGCGGGAGTAGCACATCAACGCGACCCGCTGGCCGTCCGCGGTGAGCCGCCGGGCCTTCTCGATCGCCAGCCAGGTCTTGCCCGAGCCGGCGCCGCCACGGATCTCCACCCTCGGGTTGCTGCTCAGGTAGTCGAGCACCTTCGCCTGCGCGTGGGTGAGCAGGTCGCAGGCGGCCTCCCGCTCGGCCAGGTCGGCGACCAGGTCGGCCTGCGGGATCGCCGTCCCGGCCAGGCAGTCGACCAGCAGCTCGACGTCGTCCGGCGTCGGCGCGTCGTGCACCTCCTCCGTGCGGCGCAGCGCCGAGGAGATCCGGCCGGCCGCGTGGGCGGTCTCCGTGCTGTCGATGACCAGCCAGCGTGGCGCGTCCGGAGCCGCGAAGTCGGCGGGCAGCACGGTCGTCGGCAGCGCGACGAAGTGGTTGGACCGCGGGTTGCCCCGGGACCACCGCGGGTGCCGGTACAGGAAGTCACGCAAGGCGTACTTGCACTTGAGCGCCTGCTCGACCGGGTGGATCGCCTTGCTCTTCCCGCCGGTCTGCCACCACTGGCCCTCGCGCAGCGAGACGCTGCCGCCCTTGACCTCGATCACCGCGACGCCGACGCCTGGCCACGCGACGACGACGTCGGCCTCGCGGTCCCCGGACCGGTCGGTGAAGCGCAGGTTGCAGAACAGGACGGCGTCGTCGGGCAACTGGTCGCGCAGCGCCTGGACGAACGACTGCTCGGCGGCTGACTCGAAGGTCGGCTCCGCCGGGAACACGCGCGCGGTCACGCAGGCCTGCTGCTCACCGGGTGCCCGCCAGGGACAGCGACTCCCAGAAGACCGCCTCCCCGATCACCCGCACCCCGAGGCTGCGGGCCTTCCGGGCCTTGCCCGACTGGGAGTCCGGGTCGGCGCACACCAGCAGGCTGGTCTTGCCCGACACCGAGGACATCGGCTGCAGGCCGGCGTCCCGGGCGGCCTGCTCGAGGTCGGCGCGGCTGCGGGACATCTCGCCGGTGAACACGATCTTGTCGCCCGGGGAGAACAGCCCGGGCCGGCGCGGCAGGGAGACCTTCGCGCCGGAGCGGACCATGGTCAGCGCGACGTCGACGTCCCGGCTCTCCATGCCCAGCAGCTCGGCGACGCGCCGCAGGTCGGCCAGCTCGGCGTCGGTGACGATGTCGTCGGCCAGCGCCGTGGTGGCCAGCGCGTCGAGGTAGAGGCGGTGCGCGGCCCGCACGTGGTCCGCCCCGCAGCCGAGCTCGGCGGCGAGGGAGAACAGCTGGTCGGCCTCGGTGATGCTGACCAGCCGGTCCTCGAGCGCCTCGTCCAGCACGGTCAGGTACGGCGCCATGCTCGGCGGTGCCCCGTCCAGCGCGGGCAGCGCCGCGACGAGCCCGCCGAGGTAGCCGTCCCGTCGGCGGGACCGCGCGGTGGCCGCGTCCCGGGGCACCGAGGGGCAGGGATCGCAGGGCGCGCACGGGCCGGGTTCGACCGCCCGGGCGACGAGATCGGCCCAGACGGCGTCGAGCGGCTCGAAGCCCTCGTAGCCGCCGTCGGCGGCGAACCGGACGGCCAGGCCGGCGCCGATCAGCGGTTCGGTGCCCAGGTCGGAGGCGAGCATCCGGATCAGCAGCTCGGCGGTCGCGCGGGCGTCGTTCAGCGCGGCGTGTGCCTCCAACGGGATGGACATGTAGTCGCACAGCGCCTGCAGGGAGCGGGTGCCCGCGCCAAAGAACAGCGGCGCCAGGCGCATGGTGCACAGCGACGGCGACAGCGCGATCGGCAGGCCGGCGCGGCCGAACTCACGGCCCAGGAACCGCAGGTCGAACAGGGCGTTGTGCGCGACGAGGAGCCGGCCGGCCAGCAGGTGGCTGAGGTAGCCGGCGATGTCGGCGAAGGCCGGGGCGTCGGCGACGTCGCGGGCGGAGATGCCGTGCACCGAGGTGGGCCCGACGTCGCGGCCGGGGTTGACCAGGGTGCAGAACTCGCCCTCCACCTCACCGCGGTCGTCGAGCAGGACGACGCCCACCTCGACCACCCGGTCGACGCCGGGGCGCAAGCCGGTGGTCTCCAGGTCCAGGACGGCGACGCTCACGCTGCCTCCTCCTGCGTCGTCCCCGGCGCGGCCGGCCAGCCGGGCGGGTGCTCGCGGGCGGTCTCACCGCCGGAGGACAGCAGGAACGGCCGGGTGAGCCGCTGGCTCTCCACCTCGTCCCACGCGGTCAGCAGGTCGGAGACCCAGCGGGCCAGGGTGAGCGCCCGCGAGGCCAGCGGATCGCCGGCGGCCTCGGGGGTCGCCGCATCGGGGACGGAGGGCCACCGCGGACGGACGAGGCTCCGGCGGGCCGACGGGAGCGACGCCAGGTGCCCGGCGAAGGCCCGGTCCAGGTCGGCGATCTCCTGGCGGATCGCCGTCGCCAGAGCCGCGGGGTCGGCTCCGGCGCCGAACCGCCCGGCGGCCGGCTCGGTGGTCACCAGGAGGCGTCCGCGCACCAGCCCGTCGATCCGCTCGTCGTCTGCCGGGAGGACCCAGGCGCCCGCCATCGTCGACTCGAGGCCGTCACCGACGCTCACCTGCCAGATGGCCACTCGCTCGTCGGTCGGCTGATCGACCACGATGATCCCGCTCATGCGTCCCCCGCTCTCGGTGCAACGAGGCGGACCATGGCACGGCGCAACGACAGGAGACGGTGTCCACGGAACGACGTCGTCCCACCGGGCTCACCAGTCCCAGCGGTCACTGGCTGACCGGCGTCGCGGTCGACATCCCACCCCCGCCGGTCGGCCCGCCGGCCGCTAGATCCGCGGCACCGGGACCACCGCGCCGATGTCGTGCGCCCGTGCCCCGGCTGCCTGCTGGTCGTCCAGCGTGTGCAGCACGGCGCCGTGCCGGGCCGCCACGGCGAGGTGCAGGGCATCCCCGGCGCGCAGCGGGGGTGTGGGCTGAGCCGACAGCCGGGCGGCGGTGCGGTAGTCGACGCGGTGCACCCCGACGACCTCGACGTTCTCCGCCAGGAAACGGGCCAGCGCCCGCTCGACGACCGCCCGCTCCCCCGCGGTCAGCGCACCGGTGCGTTGCTTGATCGACAGGCCCGATGCCACCTCGGTCAGCGACCAGTCGGACGTCACGAAGACGTCGTCCACGGCTTCTGCCCAGCCGCGCAGCGCCGCACTGCGCGGCTCCGCCGTGACCAGGGCGATGAGCACGCTGGTGTCCAGGTAGAACATCAGTAGCGCTCGTCGCGCATCCCGCGGACCAGTTCGCCGGAGTCGACGGGGCTGTAGGAGATCTTCGCGGCCTCCTCGGCCAGCCAGCTGAGGTCACGCGCACCCGTCCGGGGCGACCGGGCGCGCCCCCGGAGCTCGGCCACCGGCTCGCCGCGCCGCGTGATCACCACAGTCTCCCCCGCCTCGGCGGCATCGAGCAGTTCGCTGAAGCGCGCACGAGCCTCGGCGACACTCACGGAGCGCAGGTCCGGGTCGCCCGGCTCGGTCACGACGACCTCGGATGTACAGCTGACATGTACAGAAGGTAGGTCGGGAGCGTTCGCGGGGCAAGCGGGGGCCCTGCCTTTGCAGATGCGGGCCGCCTGGAGGCCGCCCCCAACTCCGACCCGGCGCTCGGGGACTGGCACAGCGCCTCGGCGGACGCCCAGCAGCCCGCCGCAGGGACGCAGCCGACCTCGGCAGCTGTGCGACGCGGCGCGGTGTCCGACCGGCGCGTGACGCCACCCGGCTGTCACAGTTCGCGGCCGGGATGATGATCCACTGACGATCGGCCAGTCGTCCCTCCGATCGGTCCGGGCACGACCCCGGGAGAAGCGAACAACGAGCGGAAGGGAGCCGCAGGATGACCGAGGAAGGGGCCGAGCGCCGGTTGCGCCGCCGGCACGATGCCACCGGCGGGGAGACCCGCAAAGAACGGGTCGACCGCGAGTTGATGGAGCTGCTCCAGGAACTCCGGGTGGCCCTTCCCGGCGTCCAGTTCCTCTTCGCCTTCCTGCTGATCGTCCCGTTCCAAGCGCGGGCGACCCAGATGTCGGAGTTCCAGCAGGAGGTCTACTTCACGACCCTCGTGGCGGCTGCGGTCGCCACCGGGCTGCTCATCGCCCCGGCCGCGCAACACCGGCTGTTGTTCCGCCAGCAGGACAAGGAGTCCTTGCTGCGGCGCAGCAACTGGTCGGCGTTGGCCGGGCTGGCCGTCCTCGCAGTCGCGATCGCCTCCGCGATCCTCCTGGTGATCGACCTGCTCTTCGGCCGGACGCGGGCCTGGTGGATCACTGGAGTCGTCGCTGCGCTGCTGCTCTTGTGGTGGATCGTGGTTCCCGTCTGGACGCGGATGCGCAACCCGCAGAACTCGCTGGACAACGCCACCGGGAACGAGGACAGCGCCACCTGACCTGCCTGTTGGGATCGCTGCAGCGACCGGGTCCGCACCCGGGCCGGGCCTCAGCCGGCCCCGGCGGCGCGGACCAGCGCGCGCTCAAGCGCGTCGATCACCGCAGGCTGCGCGGCCGGCTCGTCCAGCGCGGTAGCGGACCCCGCTGACGCGACTGTCGGGATCGGCCGACCGAACCACACCGACACGAAGGGCCGGCCGACGACGTACCGTTTGGTGACTGTCGTCACACCGGGGGTTCCCATGGCGCTGCTCCGCCCGATCGCGTGGGCCGGCAGCGCCGCGCGCGAGGCCACGCGCCTCGCCACCGGCGCCGCGGCGCTGGCCGCCGTGCCGGTGGTCGTCGGTGCCGGCCTGCTGGGCGAGACGGCCTCGGTCACCTCCCGGGTCGCCAGAGCAGGGGCCACCGTGGCCACCGGCTCCATCCACCTCGCGAGGGACGCCGCCGTCTCCGGCACCCGGGCGGTCGGCACCCTGGTCACCGGGGCCGACCCCTTCCCCGGCGGCCACCTGCACGACCTGGTCGACGCGGCGAAGGGCATGGTCGAGCCGCCGCTCGCCCGCCGCACGCGACGGGTCTGGGGTGACCGCGACCGCCTCCAGATCGAGGTCGAGGCGCCCGCCGACGACGAGGCTCCCGAGGCCCGCACCGCCCTGCGCCGCCAGCTGGAGCGGCTCGAGGGCGTCGAGTGGGCCACGGTCAACGACGTCGTCGGCCGGGTGCTGGTCGCCGTCGACGCCCGCCGGGTCACCGTCGACGACGTGGTCGGCGTGGTCACCGAGATCGAGCAGGCCCGCGGCGCCACGGGGGTCTTCCCGCAGCGCCCGGACCACCCGGCCGACCTCGAGCCGCTGCTGGCCGCCGTCCTCGCCGCGGCCGTCGACACCGCTGCCGTCGGCGTGGCCGCCGCCGCCAAGGTGCTGCCGATCCCCGCGGTGCACCGGCACGCCACCCTGCTCATGGCGCTGCTGGACACCCAGCAGTGGCTCAAGCGGGCGGTCTCCGACCGCGTCGGACCGGTCGGCACCGACCTGGTCTTCGAAGGCACCGGCGCGCTGCTGCACGCCCTCACCCAGAGCCCCACCGTGCCGGCGCTCAATGCCGCCGCCGCGATCCAGCGGGCCCTGGAGATGCGCGCGCGCCGCCAGGTCTGGCGGCGCCGCGAGCGGGAGCTCTGCCGACCCGAGCCCGACGACGCCGCGCCGGAGCAGCCGCCCGGCCCGCGACCGGGATCCTTGCCGACCGGCCCGATCGAGACCTACCGCGAACGACTGGCGCCCACCGAACTCGCTTCGGCGCTCGGTCTGGTCGCGCTCACCCGCCGCCCCGGCCGTTCCGCCGACCTGCTCAAGGCCCTCACGCCGAAGGCCGCCGTCCAGGGCCGGGAGTCCTTCGCCGCCGTCCTGGACCTCCTGCTGTCCCGCCGCGGCATCCTTCCGATGGACGGCTCGGCCTACCGCCGGCTCGACCGCATCGACACCGTCGTCGTCGACGGCCGGACGCTGTGCACCGGACCGCCGACGGTCGTGGAGGCCACTGCCGAGGCCGATGGATGGGAGGACGCCGACGTCTGGTCGGCCGCCGCCCGCCTGCTCGCCGACGACGATGCCGACGCTGCTGCTGGGAACGGCACCGGCCGGCTCCGACTCGGCCCACCACGTACGCCATCCGACGCACCGGGCGGCGAGGTCCGCTCGCTCCTGAAGGGCCGCCGCCGGGTCGGCACCGCCATGGTCGCCCCCGAGCTCGACCCGCACGCCGAGTCGCTGCTCACCACCGCCGCCGACGCCGGCCTCCGGCTCGTCCTCTCCCGGCACGTCGGCACGCGGGAGATCGCCGGCCTGGCCGACGACGTGACCTCCGCCGAGGAGGGCCTGGTCGACACGGTCCGGCGGCTGCAGTCCGACGGGCGCGGCGTCCTGCTGGTGTCCGCGGCGGACGGCCCGGCACTGCTGGCCTCCGACATCGCGGTCGCCCCGGTTCTCGAGGGCCGGGGCCCGGCCTGGGGCGCCGACCTGGTCACCGCTCCCGGGCTGGCCGACGCCTGCCGCATCGTCGCCGCCGTTCCCGATGCGAAGGCGGTCAGCCGGCGCGCGGCCGGCACCGCGCTGACCGGCAACGTCCTCGGCGGCCTGCTCGCCGCTGTCGGCAGCGCCCGCTACGGCCAGCGCCGGGCCACGACGCCGGGCAAGTGGGCGACCGTCACGACGATGACCACCGGGAGCTGGGTCGCCGTGCGTGCCGCCGGCCGCCCCGTCCCGGCACCGACCGCGCACACCCCCTGGCACGCGCTGGAACCCGGAGAGGTCCTGCGCCGCCTGGCCGACCTGCCCAGGGAGCCCGAGCACCGGCCCGGCCGCGTGCCCGCCGCAGCCCGCCGGGTGGCCGAGGTGCCCGCGGTCCGGACACCGGCCCGGTTCGCCCGCACGGTCTCCGCCGAGCTCGCCGATCCGCTGACTCCGGTGCTGGCCACCGGCGCGGCGGCGACCGCGGTCCTCGGTGAGGCCACCGACGCGTTCCTGGTCGGCAGCGTCACCGGGATCAACGCCGTCGTCAGCGGCCTGCAGCGGCTGCGCGCCGAGACCGCCCTGGAAGCGCTGCTGCTCGACCAGGGCCACTGCGCACGCCGGGAGATCGACGGCGGGAGCGAGGAGGTGCCCGCGACCGCGTTGCGCGTCGGCGACGTCGTCCTCGTCGAACCCGGCGACGTCGTCGCCGCCGACGCCCGGCTGCTCGAGGTCGAGGACCTGGAGGTCGACGAATCCGGGCTCACCGGCGAGTCGCTGTCGGTCGCCAAGTCGGTGGCCCCGACTCCGGGGGCCGAGGTCGCCGACCGCAGCTGCATGCTCTTCGACGGGACCACGGTGGTGGCCGGCCGCGGCAGGGCCGTCGTCGTCGCCGTCGGTCAGGCCACGCAGGCCGGCCGGGCCGCGCGCGCCGCCGGGGGCGCGGCCCCGCCGGCCGGCGTGCAGGCCAGGCTGGCCGAGCTCACCCGCGCCGTCCTGCCGCTCACCCTCGCCGGTGGCGCGGCCGTCACCGCGCTGGGCCTGCTGTGGCGCCGCCCGCTCCGCGAGTCGGTGGCCGCAGGGGTGGCCATTGCGGTGGCCGCGGTCCCCGAAGGGCTGCCGCTGGTCGCCACGGTCGCCCAGCAGGCCGCGGCCCGGCGGCTGTCCCGGCGTGGTGCGGTGGTGCGCAGCGCCCGAGTGCTGGAGGCGCTCGGCCGCGTCGACACCGTCTGCTTCGACAAGACCGGCACGCTGACGGAGAACCGCCTGCGCGTCGCGCGGCTCGTCCCCGTCGGTCCGGACGGCGGTACCGACGGTTCCGACGACGAGGCCGCCGAACCGAAGCTGCTCCGGCTGGCCGCCGCGGGCATGGGCAACGGCGACGACCAGGCGCACGAGACCGACCGCGCGGTCGTGGCGGCCGCCACCGAGCGCGGTCTGGGCCACGACGGCGCGCCGGACGAGGCGCTGGCCTTCACCGCGAGCCGTGGCTTCTCCGCCGCCGTCCGGGACGGCCGGCTGGTGGTCAAGGGCGCCCCCGAGGTGGTGCTCCGCCGCTGCGCCGACGACCCGCAGGTGCGCGACCGCGTCCGGCAGCTGGCCGGCGACGGGCTGCGGGTGCTCGCCGTCGCCGACCGCGGGGTCGACGGCCTGCCCGAGGACCTCGACGAGGCGGCCGACCGGCTGACCTTGCGCGGGTTCATCGGGCTGGCCGACACACTGCGCGAGTCCTCGGTGCGCGCCGTGGAGCAGCTACGGGCCGCCGGCGTCCGGGTGGTGGTCGCCACCGGTGACCACCCGGGGACCGCCAGCGCCATCGCCGCCGAGGCCGGCGTCCCCGACGCCGACCGAGTGGTCACCGGCGCTCAGCTGGCCCGGGCGTCGGACACCGAGCGGGCCCGGATCGTCCGCGAGACGGCCGTGTTCGCCCGGCTCTCGCCCGAGCAGAAGGTCACCCTGGTGGCCGCGCTGCGCCGGGCCGGGGCGACACTCGCGATGACCGGCGACGGGGTGAACGACGCCGCGGCGATCCGGCTGGCCGACGTTGGCGTCGGGGTCGAGGGCGCGGAGTCGCCGGCCGCCCGGGCCGCTGCCGATCTGGTGCTCACCGACCTGGACCTCACCCGGCTGGTCGACGCGATCGCCGAGGGCCGGGCGATGTGGTCCCGCGTCCGCGACGCGGTGTCGATCCTCGTCGGCGGCAACGCCGGCGAGGTGGCGTTCACCGTGCTCGGCACCGCCGTCGGGGGGCGGGCGCCGCTGGGCACTCGCCAGCTGCTGCTCGTCAACCTGCTCACCGACATGTTCCCGGCGCTGGCCGTCGCGGTCGCCGCGCCGCGGCACGTCCCGGCCGGGGACGACGACGGCCCGCTCGCCGGGCACCCGCTCGCCGCCGTGCTGCGGGCCGGTCCCCACCGCGGGTTCACCGACGCGGTCCGGCACATGGTGCTGGTCCGTGGAGCGGCGACGACGGCCGGCGCCACCGGCGCCTGGGTCGTCGGCCGGTTGACCTGGCCGCTGCCCGGCCGGGCCAGCACGATGGGTCTGGCCGCGCTGATCACCACCCAGCTGGCGCAGACCGCGTGGTCGGGCCGGCGCAGCCCGCTGGTCCTGGTCACCGTGGCCGGCTCGCTCGGCGTCCTCGTGGGGATCGTGCAGACCCCTGGGGTGAGCCGGTTCTTCGGCTGCACGCCGCTGGACCCGGTCTCGTGGTCGGTGGTGCTCGGGTCGGCCGCCGTCGGGGCCGCGGGCGCCGAACTGGTCCCGGGCGTCATCGCCCGGTGGCGCAGCCACCCGTCGTGAGTCGCCCGGCGGCTTCCCGAGGCTCAGTGCGCGCCGGTGATGCGGGCCAGTGCCTGCTCCAGCGCCGCGCGGGCCGCCTGCCGGTGCGCCGGCTCGTGCAGGGCAGCAGCGGGCACGTGCACATGATGCGTCGCCGCTGACGTGCGTTCGAGCCGGAAGTCCGGGTGGTCGGCGGTGACCGTCACGGCGTCGTCCGGGTCGAGTCCGACGGAGAGCGTCTGCGGCCGGGCGTAGGCAGCGACCCGCTCCTCCCCCACCCGCCGCACGGCCACGTAGTGCGGCATCACCGTGAGCGTCAGCGGCACCTGGGCGCCGACCTCCTCCACGAGTCGCTGGATCGCCGGCGCCACGTTGTGCGCGCCCAGTTCCCCGAAGGCCCGGGCCGGACCCGCGTCGTCCACCGGCCGCTCGGCCCGGTTCCGTTCCTGCCGCACCGGGCGGATGCCGAGTCCGTCCCGGCTCTCTCCCGCGCGGCGGTAGAGCTCGGCCGGCTTGCCCATGGCGCCCGGACGTTCCTTGCGGGCGAACTCCCCGGTGGGCTGGATGAGCCCCTTGCCGACCATGTACCGCCGGAACGTGTCGATGGACGGCCGGCTCTCCCCCGGCCCGGGCTGCGGTGCCACCGCGTCGTGCAGCGCCTGCAGGCTCTTGAGCGGGAACGCCTCGCCGAGCAGGCCGGCGGGGTCGGGCTGCAGCGCGTAGTCCTGCCGCACCCGGTCGACGGCCAAGCGCACGATCGCGTCGTGGTCGAACGGCTGTCCGACGGCGTCGTGCACGGGCACCACCCGGACGTCGTCCCGGCTGGCCACCACCGGATCGACGTCCTCGGCGAGCAGCAGGACGACGTGCGCCACGGAGAGGACCCAGCCCCGGTCGTCGCGCTCGGGGTCCTCGAAGACGTGCAGCTGCTGCGGGCGCGACCCGCGGAGGCCCACCTCCGCCGCCAGCGAGCGGAGGACGGCGCCGGCCAGCGTCTCGCCCTCGCGCAGAAAGGTCCCGGGGAGCGCCCACTCCCCGCCGTCGGGGCCTCGGTGCTGGACGACCCCGAGAGCTCCGCTCCCCACGTCCACCGTCAGGACGGCGGTGTCCACCGCGACGGACGGGCGTCGGTGGCGCGCCGACGAACGGTCCTGCTCTCCCTGGTCACTCACCCGTTGACCGTAGGGCGTGTGTGCGGCTGACTCGTACGCGGTTGCACGCCGTGCCACCGGGAGGGAGGCCTGATGTCCGGACCCATGCCGCGTGACCACCGCGTCGCGGGTGCGCTGATCGGTTCCGCCGTCGGCGATGCGCTCGGTGCCCCGTTCGAGTTCGGCCCGGCCGGCCGGTTCTCCGCCCGCTTCCCCACCGACGCGCGCGGGGTCGCCACCGAGATGTGCGGCGGCGGAACGCTGGACCGGGAGCCGGGCGAGTTCACCGACGACACCCAGATGGCGCTGCTCGTGGCGGCGTCCCTGGTCGAGCGGGGCGGTCTGGACGAGGCCGACCTCTTCGACCGGTTCCGCACCTGGCTGCGCGCCGACCCGCCGGACGCCGGGAACCAGACCCGCGCCGTCCTGGGTTCCGGCCGGCCGTGGGACGTCGCCGCGGCGGAGCACGTCGCCCGCTCCGGGCACGCGGCCGGCAACGGCTCGCTGATGCGGACGACGCCGGCCGCGATCTGGTTCGCCGGGTCCGGCACCGGGGCCACCATGGACGCCGCCCGGCGGATCTCCGCCCTCACCCACGGCGACCCGTCGGCCGGTGAGGGCTGCGCGGTCTTCCACGAGCTGCTGCGCGTGGCGCTGGACGGCGGCGACCCGCTGGCCGCGATACCCGCAACGCTGGAGCTCGTGACGCCGGAGCACCGCGGCCGTTGGGCGACCGTGCTGGCACCGGACTGGACTCCGGACCAGGCGACCGAGAGCAACGGCGCGGTGTGGCCGACGCTCGGCTCGGCGGTGTGGGCGCTGCGTGGCGCGAGCGACTTCGCCACGGTGCTGCGCCGGGTGATCGACCTCGGTGGTGACACCGACACGGTGGCCGCCGTCGCCGGCGGGCTGGCCGGTGCTGTGCTCGGCATCGCCGGCATCCCGATGCGGTGGACCTCCGTCGTCCACGGCCGCGTGCCGGGCCACGCCGACAAGCGCTGGGACCTGGCCGACCTGCACGCCCTCGCCATGACCCTGGACGGCAGCCCGACCAACCGGCACGTCGCGGCTCGCAGCCCGCGGATCGAGCCGCGCGAGGTGCTGCCGGGTGTGTGGGCCGCTGACCTGGACGGCGCGCGGAACAGCTCGCCTGACTTCGCCGTGGTCTCGCTGTGCCGCACCGGGGAGCCGTTCGGGCACGAGGTCCAGCGGTTCGCGTATCTGACCGACGACGATGCGAACAGCGAGGTGGACGCGGTGCTGGCCGACGTCCTCGACGACATGGCAGCGCTGCGCGCCGAGGGGCGGCCGCTGCTCGTGCACTGTCACGGCGGGGCGTCCCGCACTGGGCTGGCGCTGCGGGCGTGGCTGCGCCGGACGGAGGGCCTGTCGGCCGCGGAGGCGACGGCCAGGGTGCGGGACGCGTGGCCGCACCTCGGCCTCTGGAACGACAGCTTCACCGCCGCGCTGGACCGCCTGCCCCGGTCGACCGGCGCAGCGAGTGGCTGAGCCAGCCGACCGGCCTGGCTACGAGCGGCGAAGGTCGAGGTGGGAACTGCCCCTCTGGTGACCCGCTCGTCATGCCCGGCATCCGCGGCGGGTCAGCGCGACCTGACCCGAAGTCGCTCGGCGATCTCCTCGACCTCGGCCGAGCCGGCCGCCACGTCCATGACCAGCTGGAAGGCCGCGTCGTCGCTCAGCTCCGGTTCGTGGGCGTTGAGGTCGAGGAAGACGACTGTGGCCAACCACCCCAGTCGCTTGTTCCCGTCGACGAGCGCATGGTTGCCCACCAGTGAGTGGAGGAGCGCGGCGGCCTGCAGCGACAACGTCGGGTAGGCCGGCTCTCCGAAAGCCGTCGCCTGGGGCCGCGCAGCCGCGGAGTCCAGCAGGCCCACATCCCGCACCGGGCCGGTGCCCAGCGCCCGGACGAGAGCCAGGAGGTCGTCGAGCTCGAGGTGCTCGACCTGGCTCACACCGTGCCCAGCCGGTCGAGCACGTCGCCCCACTTCTCGATCAGGCGGCCCGAGCTCGCCTGAACGCGCGCGGCGTGGCCGCTTCGCTCGTACCGCTCCAGGACGGCGCGCCGGACGATCTCCTGGCGCGAGGTGCCCTCCGCCTCCGCGAGCGCGGTGAGTGCGCGCTCGAGTTCGTCGTCGGTCCGCAGGGTCATGGCCATCCCTCGATGGTACCGAAGTGATACCACCATGGCCGTGCGAGACGCCGCCGGACCAATCGACGAGGCGTCGAGGTCCACGTGGACGTCGACCCCGGGGCCACCACGGTGGAGGGCGCTGGACGCGGCCGCCGAGCGGCTGGGCGAGCGCGCCGGGCTCAGCCCGGTCGCCGACGACATCGCCGGCACGCGGGCAGCCGTGCGGGAGCTCATCGAGCTGATGACCCACACTCGGGCGCCGCTGGCCACGCCCGTCGACGCCCCGTGACCGCAGACCCTGGAGAAGAGACGTACCGATGATCTGGTTCCTGCTCGGAGTGCTGCTCGTCTCCTCCATCGCGGGCGGACTGGTCGCCTGGCGTGCCCCCGACAACTACATCGCCCTGTCGGTCGCCGGAAGCCTGTTCATGGTGGCCTTGTCAGCGCTCCTCATCCCGTTCGTGCTCACCGTCCTGCAGTAGCGCGGCGCCGGCCGCGAGGTGAGCACGCCGTGGCCGTCACCGCCGCAGTGTGACGTATCGACTTCGTCCGCTGACGCCCCAGCTGCCACAGCCGCCACAGCCTGACCCGGAGTCGTCGTCGCCGGCCGGTAGACAGGGCGCATGACTGACCCCGCGGACCTCCAGCCGACGTCCATCGACGGGGCGGCACCGGGGCCGCGGGTCACCGTCGACGTGACGGCGGTGCCCGTCCTGAGCTACGCGCTCGCGCACAACGGCATCGCCGTCGTCTCCCAGCTGGTGCTGACCGGGCACGACGAGCCGGTACGGCACGCCAGCGTGCACGTGGCCGTCCGGGACGCCGAGGGCCCGATCGGCGCGGCCGTCGAGCTGTTCGCCGACATCGACCCGGGGCACACCACGGTGCTCACCGACGTGGGGCTGCGGCTGGACCCGGCGGCGATGCTGCAGGTCGAGGAGCGCCGTCCCGGCTGGCTGTCGGTCCTGGTGGAGAAGGACGGCGAGGTGCTCGGCCGGGCCCGCGTGCCGGTGCAGCTCCTGGCCGCCGCGCAGTGGCTGGCCACTCCCCTGGAGCTGGCGATGGAGATGCTCGCCGCCCACGTCCTGCCCAACCACCCCACGATCCCGGCACTGGTCGCGGAGGCCGCCGAGGTGCTGGGCACGGAGACCGGCAGCCCGTCGATCCAGGGCTACCAGTCGGGCGCCCAACGGGTGGACGCGATCGCCGCCGCGATCTGCACCGCCGTGCAGGCCCGCGCCGTCCGGTACAGCGAACCCCCGGCCAGCTGGGCCGACGTCGGGCAGAAGGTGCGCACGCCCGGCGAGGTGCTCGACGAGCGGGTCGGCACCTGCCTGGACCTGGTCGTCGTCCTGGCTGCCGCGCTGGAGCAGGCCGGCATCCGGCCGCTGCTGTGGCTGGTCGAGGGGCACGCCTTCCTCGGCTACTGGCGTGAGGAGCTGTCGGCGCAGAGCTCGGCGACCACCGACGTCGCCAGCCTGGTGAACCTGATCGACCTGGGGCTGATCCGGCTGGTGGAGACGACGATGCTCACCACCCGCAGCGAGCCGGTCGGCTTCGACGAGCTGCACCGCCCGCCGTACGCCGCGTGGCTCACCGGCGACCTCGACCGGGTGATCGGCGTCGTCGACGTCTACCGCGCCCGGCGCGACGGCGTCCTCCCGCTGCCGGCCCGCACCCGGGACGCCGACGGCACCGTGCAGGTGGTCGAGTACCGACCGGCCGTGCACAGCACCCCGGCCCGCCCGGCCGACACCGGGACGGCGGCGGAGCAGGAGGCCCGGGAGACCGCCCCGCCGCGGATCGCGCAGTGGAAGAACGCGCTGCTGGACCTCAGCCTCCGCAACCGGCTGATCAACTACACACCGCGCGCCGGGATCGCGCTGACCGTGCCCGACGCGCACCTGGGTGCGTTGGAGGACCTGATCAACGGCGGGACGGCGCTGACCCTGCTGCCCAGCGACCAGCTGGCCGCCGTGCAGCGCGAGCGGGGGCTGCGGTCGGCCCGGGAGCTGCCCCCGGAGCTGCTGGCCGAGCTGCTGCTGGACCGCCGGGGGCTGTACGTCGACGTCCCGGAGAGCTCGTACCTGACCCGGATGCGGGCGCTGGCCTACAAGGCGAAGACGGTGCTGGAGGAGACCGGCGCCAACAACCTGTACCTGGCGCTGGGCAGCCTGGCCTGGGAGCTGGACGGCCGGCCGCTGCGCTCCCCGCTGATCCTGGTGCCGGTCGTGCTGAAGGCCCATTCCCGGTCGGGGGCCTACCGGCTGACCGTGGACGAGTCCGGCACCAGCACGCCCAACTACTGCCTGCTGGAGAAGCTGCGCCAGCTGCACGGGCTGAGCGTGCCCGGTCTGGCCGAGCCGACCGAGGACGGCGCCGGGATCGACCTCGATGCGGCGCTGCAGGCGATGCGGGTCGCGCTGGTCGAGCAGGGGCTGCCGTACCGGGTGGAGCCGACCGCCGACCTCGCGATCCTGGCGTTCGCGAAGTTCCGGCTGTGGAAGGACCTCGACGAGCACTGGGCGACGCTGAGCGAGAACCCGCTGGTCGCCCACCTGGTGCACTCCCCCACCGACCCGTTCGACGACCCGGTCGCCGAAGACGGCTCGGTCGACCTCGACGAGCTCGCGGCCGCCGTGCCGGTGCCGGCGGACGCCTCGCAGCTGACCGCGGTCGCCGAGGCCGCCGCCGGCCGGACGTTCGTGCTCGAAGGCCCGCCCGGGACCGGCAAGTCGCAGACCATCACCAACCTGCTCGCCCGGGCGGTCGCCGACGGCAAGCGGGTGCTGTTCGTCGCCGAGAAGCGCGCCGCGCTGGACGTCGTCGCCCGACGGCTGGACGCGGTCGGGATGGGCCCGTTCGCGCTCGACCTGCACGACAAGGGCAGCCGCCCGGCCGTGGTGCGAGCGCAGATCCGCGCGGCGCTGGAGCACGCGGTGCAGGTCGACGAGCAGGGTCTGGCCGCCGACGGCGAGGACCTCCGCTCGGCCCGGCGCTCGCTGGCCCGCTACGCCACCCGGCTGCACGAGCCGAACGCCGCCGGCCTGTCGCTGTACAGCGCGCACACCGGCGCGCTCAGCGTGGGTGAATCCGTGCCGCCGCTGCCGGTCTCGCCGGCTGCGGTCGGTGGGCTGATCGCCGACGACGTGGCGGCGGTGCGGCGCGCACTGGCCGGGCTCCCGGACGTCGCCGACCTGGCCCGGCCGCGGCCGGGCCACCCGTGGGGCTTCGTGGACGTCGCCGACGTCGACGTGCCGGCCGCCGCGTCCGCCGCTGCTGCGGTCGATGCCGCCGTCGCCGAGTTGCTTGGGTCCGCACGGCTGACGCCGGTGCTGGCCGCGGTGCGCACGCCTGCTGATCTGGCCGGACTGGCCCGGGTGCTGGATGGTCCGCCGGTCGACCTGGCGGTGCTGGACGAGACCCGGTCGGCACGCTGGCGCAGCGAGACGGCCGCATTGTCGGCCGACGTCGCCGCCTTCCGCACGGCGCAGCACCCGGGCCTGGACGTGGCGACGCCGGCGGCACTGGACCTGCCGCTGGCGGAGATCTCCGCCGCCGGGCAGGCCGCTGCGCAGTCGGGCTTCTTCGGCCGCAAGAAGCGGCTGATCGCCGTCCGCGACCAGCTGGCTCCGGTGCTGACCGCCGAGGTGACCCCGAAGGCGGTGCCGGCGCTGGCGGCGGCGCTGCTCGCCGCGCAGACGACGGCGCGGGCGCTGGCCGCCCGTGCCGCGGCGATCCCCGGGCTGCAGGTCCCGGCGACGTGGAACCCATTGACCGATCCCGGCCTGGTCGACCGGGAGGCCGACTGGCTGCGGCTGGCCGGCGCGGTGGTCGAGGGCAGCGACGGCTTTCCCGGGGCGCTGCGGGCGCTGCTGGCGCAGGGGCCGGCGACCAACCCGGCCGCCGCGGCGGCGGTCGGTCGCGCGGAGGAGGCGGTGCAGCAGCTGCTGACCGCCTGCCGGTCGACGCCCGAGCAGCTCGCGGCGTGGGCGGGCAGCGACGGGTTGTTCGCCCGGTGGCAGGCGACTCGCGCCGAGCGGGCGGTCACGGCGCCCGGGGTGCCGTCGCTGCGCCGGTGGCTGGACCTGGTCGCCGCCGTGGAGCCGCTGCGCTCAGCCGGGCTGGCTGAGGCCCGAGCTGCGTTGCTCATCGGTGACGTGCCGGCCGACGACGCCGTCCGCTCTTTCGAGCTCGGGCTGGCCGGCGCCGCGATGACCGAACGGGAGGAGGCCACCGGGCTGGCCGTCTTCGACGCGCCGGTGCACGAGCGGGCGATCACTCGATTCACGGCGGCGTCCCGGGCGGTGCGCCGGCACCTGACCGCGGCGCTGCCCGCCTCGGTGGTCGCGGCCCGGTCGTTCGACGTCACCGCGCGCGGTGGCCGGGTGGGTGCGCTGCAGCGGGAGCTGAACCGGCAGCGCGGCGGGCTCGGCGTGCGCGGGCTGATCGCCGAGTACGGCGAGCTGGTCACCGCCGTCATGCCGTGCGTGCTGGTCAGCCCCGACTCGGTGGCCCGCTTCTTCCCGGCCCGGGCCGGCCTGTTCGACCTGGTGGTGTTCGACGAGGCGTCGCAGATCCGGGTCGCCGACGCGGTCGGCGCGTTGGGCCGGGCGAACGCTGCGGTCGTCGTCGGGGACAGCAAGCAGATGCCGCCGACGTCCTTCGCCGAGCCGACGATGGACCACGATGCGCTGCCCGAGGACCTGGCCACCGCGGTGGAGGACGAGGAGTCGATCCTCTCGGAGTGCGTGCAGGCGCGGGTGCCGCGGCAGTGGCTGTCGTGGCACTACCGCAGCCAGGACGAGTCGCTGATCGCCTTCAGCAACGGCCAGTACTACGAGAACCGGCTGTCCTCGTTCCCGGCGCCGGTGCACGGGCCGGCCTCCTCGGCCCCGGACGGCCGGGGTGTCTCGCTGGTGCGGGTGGACGGCACGTTCCACCGCTCGGGGGCGGGCAAGCTGCTGCGCACCAACCCGGTCGAGGCGGAGGCGATCGTGGCGGAGATCCGCCGGCGGTTCGCGCTCTCCGCCGACGAGCCGCCCTCGATCGGCGTGGTGACGTTCAACGCCCAGCAGCGGGCGCTGATCGATGCACTGCTGCGGGACGCCTGTGACGAGCGGCTGGTCGAGGCGCTGGACCGCACCGACGGTGAGGGCCTGTTCGTCAAGAACCTGGAGAACGTACAGGGCGACGAACGGGACGTCGTGCTGTTCTCGACCGCGTTCAGCGCCAACGACCGGGGCCAGCTGCCGCTGAACTTCGGGCCGCTGAACAAGGTGGGGGGTGAGCGACGGCTGAACGTGGCGATCACCCGCGCCCGGCGGCAGGTGGTGGTGTTCTCCTCCTTCGACCCGGCCGACCTGCGGGCGGAGCAGACGTCGTCGGTGGGGATCAAGCACCTGCGTGCGTACCTGGACCTGGCGGCGCACGGCACCGACGCGTTGCCGCGGGACGCGCGGTTCGCCTCGCTGCCCGACCGGCACCGGGACTCCGTCGCCGCCGCGCTGCGTGCTCGTGGACTGGTCGTGCGGACCGACGTGGGGCTGTCGGAGTTCAAGGTGGACCTGGCCGTGTCGCTGGCCTCGGCGCCCGACGTGCCGGTGCTGGCGGTGCTGCTCGACGGCCCGGCGTGGGCGCGGCGGCGGACGGTCGGCGACCGCGACGGGCTGCCGGTGGAGGTGCTCGGCGGCATGCTGCGCTGGCCGGCGGTGGAGCGGGTGTGGCTCCCGGCCTGGCTCGCCGACTCTGCCGCCGTGGTCGACCGGCTGGTCGCCGCTGCCCAGGCCCCCGCCGCTCCTCCGCCCCCGGTAGAGCCGCTTCCCGTTCAGGCAGTGGCGCCCGAGCCGGCGCCCACGTCAGCGGCTGCGCCGGAGCCGGTCGAGTCGCCGGGGACGGTGCTGGACGGCGAGGAGCCGTTCACGCCGTGGACGCCGGAGCCAGCAGGTGAGCGCAGCCTGCTCGACCAGCTGGGCAACCGGCGGATGGCCGAGCGGGTGGGGCGGGTGCTGCAGGCCGGCGCTGACGCCGAGGGGCCGATTCACCTCGACCGGCTGACCCGGCTCGCGGCCGGCGCGTTCGGTCTGGGCCGGGTGGCGCAGGCACGTAAGGACGCCCTGACGGCGCTGGTCCCCGCGTCGGTTCGGGTCGGTGACTTCGTGTGGCCCGCCGGGCTGGACCGGTCGTCGTGGATCGGTTTCCGCCGTGACCCGGAGGCGACCAGGCCGATGGAGCAGGTGGCGCCGGAGGAGACCGGCAACGCGATGGTCGCGCTTTGCCGGGCCAGTGCTGGGATGACGAAGGACGAGCTCTTCGCGCAGACGCTGGAGGTGTTCGGCTACCGCCGCCGCACGCCAGCCCAGGTCGCCGTCCTGGAGGCGGCATTGTCGGCTGCGGTGGACGCCGGTCAGCTGACGGAGGCGGCTTCCGGTCTGGTGATCTCCGGCTCCCGATGACCCCGGTGGTCGGACAAGACGAGGTCACCCGGCAGGTTGCCCTCGCTGGGGCAATCACGGGGCAGGTAGTGACCGCCAGATCCAGCTGTGTCAGGTATCGGTCTCTTCCGGAGACCGGGACCCATCCAGCGCATCGAGGGCATCACGCAGCCTCGCGGTGACATCGCTGGCGTCCAGGCGACTGAACAGCGCCGGCGTGGCGCTCACCCGGTGCCCGTTCACCCAGGGCACCGGCTTCGCGACCGCCTCGATCGCTGCAACAGGCAGCTCGACCGCCTGCACGATCTTGTAGGTCGCCTCGTCGAAGAGGACGATCACTGCCGGTGACCTCGCGTTTTGATGACCCCCCCCGCCGCAGCAGCTCGGTCAGCGTTACGGCGTTGAGCGCCGTGGGGTAGTAGCACTCCTGGTAGCGGGTCAGGTCGGTGGGGCTAAAGACGAGCCGCCCGTCGCTGCGGCGAACGTCGGCGCCCGGCGGCCAGCGTGAACACGACATGGTGAGCCCCCGTGGTCATGCGCCGATCGAGCGCAAGCCCCCTGTCATGCTGGGCGGGCGTGTCGGCGACCACCCGCGCCGAAGAGGTCCCTCGCCGCCACGTGCGGTAGTGCTGCGCTGCTTTCCGGCTTGTCCCGTTGCACGCATGTCCCAGCGCCTCGAACAGGGGCACGAGCATCGCTCTGCGGAACGGACCAGCCGAGGACGGCGCCCCTCGCGTAGCTGGCGCAGCTCACGCACGGTGAGACGGCTCCTCGATCAGCCATCGGAGCGGTCCGCTCACCGCCGAGGCGGAACCCTCGAACCGAAACACCGGGCTGCCGGTACGCCGCCAAACGGCGCCAGCGACGGACGGGTGATAGAACGCGACCAGGTCACCAGCACGAACGATTCGGAGTTCATGGATGTCATCGAGTGAGCCGTTGTACGTAGCTGCACGACGAGTGATGGACTCCGGCTTGGGGGCGGACGACTCCACCTTCACACCCGGCGCAGCGATCTGGACGGCCGAATCACTGGAGGACCTCTACGAGCGCTTCGTGTTAGCCCCGGACACCGGTGGCCGACGTTTCCTGGAGAAGCTCGAGGACCAGCTCAAAGGGGCGCCCGCCGCAACGGTCCAACTCACTGCCGAACTGCTCTACCTACACCTGCTAGCGCCTGCAGACATGGGCGGGGTCGCCAAGCGGAATCTCCTGACCGGCACCCTCGCGATCGGCGCTGAATCCGTGACGATCCCGGCAGATCTCTCGACGGCTCTCGACCGGGGCTTCGCCCGAGTCGGCACGGCCTACCTCACGCAGCGGGACCGACAACTGTCGTTCCTGGTCCGCTTCGCGCGCGCCTGGAAGCAGCTGCCCGACGACGCGCGGACTGAGGCCCTGGCCGATCCCTGGGCGTTCCATGAGGTCGTCAACTCTGTGCCCATCAACAGCGCCTACAGCCAGCGCAACGCGCTGCTGCACCTGGGCTTCCCCGACACGTTCGAACCCATCGTCTCTCGTCAGCACAAGGCCAAGATCCTTGCGGCGTTCGCCGACGAGCTTCCGGAGCGCACCGACAACGAGGACCGCGACTTACACATGCTCCGCGGCATCCTCGAAGCCGAGCACGGGGGGCCGATCAGCTTCTACGAGTCCCCTACCATCGCTCAGCGGTGGCGGGGTCAAAGCCCGGTGGGCGAAGGGGCCGACGTGCGGGGCTGGCTCGTTCGCGGCGCGAACGTGAACGGCCACAACGTGGTCCCCGACTGGCTTGCAGGTGGCTACTGCTCCATCGCATACACCGAGTTTTCCGAGCCGCCGAGCGGCCGGACCCGCTCGCAGCTGGACAGTGCCCTGGCTGACGCCATCCCCGAGCTGAGCGCAAGACAGCGGGCCGTTCACGTCGGCATCCTCGACCGATTTCTCAACCAGATGCACCCCGGGGATGTGGTGGCCACGGTGGACGGCCCCCGGCTCTACGTCGGAACGGTGACGGGGCCGGCGGAATGGCAGAATGGCACCGATACGCTGTCTAGCCATCGCCGCGCCGTCGACTGGGTCGCCGCCGAACCGGTGCTGCAGCGAAGCCAGCTGTCCGACGCCGCACGCGACAAGCTGTCGGGACAGATGACCGTCAGCGACCTGCGTCCCTTCGCCGCCGAGTACGCACGGCTGGCCGGGCTGGACGACAGCGAGCCAGCGACGGAGGAATCCGGCGAGGCGACCGCTCCGGAGCTCACCACACCTGTCTCACTGCCCGGCCCGACGAAGCAGCTCGCCGAGCAACTGCTCGTCGACCTCGCATGGCTGGAGGAGACCCTCGAGCTCCTGCGCGAGAAGAACCAGATCGTCCTCTACGGCCCTCCAGGGACCGGGAAGACCTACCTCGCTCAGGAGATCGCCGAGTTCATCGCCGAGCAGACCGGCGGGGGCTTTCGGCTCGTGCAGTTGCACCCGTCCTACGCGTACGAGGACTTTTTCGAGGGGTTCCGCCCCCAACCAGGCGCGACAGCCGGCACCATCTCGTTCGAGCTGGAGCCGGGGCCGTTCAAGCTCCTGGTGGACGAGGCTCGAGACAATCTGTCCCACGGCTACGTCCTCGTCATCGACGAGATCAACCGAGCGAACCTCGCGAAGGTATTCGGTGAGCTCTACTTCCTACTCGAGTACCGCGACCGGAGCATCAGCCTCCAGTACTCCCCGCAAGAAGAGTTCTCCCTCCCGCCGAACGTCTTCGTCATCGGCACTATGAACACCGCCGACAGGTCGATCGCCCTGGTGGACGCTGCGATGCGCCGCCGGTTCGCCTGGCAGGGGTTGTTCCCCTCCGATTCCCCCGTCTCCGGGCTGCTACGCGCGTGGCTGCGGCGGGAGGGCCTGCCCGAAGATCGCGCAGACCTGCTTGATGCCCTCAACCACCGGATCGGAGATCGGGACGCCATGGTCGGGCCGTCGTACCTGATGTCTCGGACGGTCGGTACCGACGCCGGACTGTCCCGGATCTGGAAGCACCAGATCCTCCCGCTCCTCGAGGAGCGGCATGTCGGCGAGGGCATCGACGTCCCGAAGAGGTACGGCATCCAAGCCCTGCGGGAGGCGACGGCCCCGACGACCTCTGAGCAGCCGCCCGAATGATCTCGCTAACCCTGCCCGAATGGTCGACCAAAGCCGTCGAGAGGGTTCCGCCCGTCACCGCCGCCGCCCTGGAGGCAACCGGGGCCGTGCGCGTGAGCGTCGACCTCCAGGGGCGCACTGTCCTCAGCAGCTCGTCGTTCGTCGGAGCCGTTCGAGTCGGCGACGTCCAGCTTCGGATCACCCCGAAGCTGGGCGTCCGCCGACTGCTCTGGCTGATCGGCCACGCACAAAACCCCTCCGGCTGGCGAGATGAGGGAGCCGTCGACCTGGCCGAGTCGCCAGAGCTGGAAACCGCGCTCGCCGTCTCGTTCCTAGCCGCCGCGAATCGCGCCCTGGCCCAAGGGATCATGCAGGGCTACCGGGTCCGGGAAGAGGCGCGGCCGGTGCTGCGCGGTCGCATCCGGGAGGTTGACCAACTGCGACGCCGGCTGGGGAGTGCGGCACTGCTCGAGGTCCGGTTCGACGACTACACGATCGACATCCCGGAGAACCAGATCCTGGTCGCCGCTGCAGAGCGCCTCGCTCGCCTGCCCGGCATCCCCGCCGCCACCCGCGCCGGACTGCGCCGACTCCTCGTCATGCTCGCGGACGTCACCCGACTCCCTCGAGGACACCAGTTCCCGGCGACGAGCGTCAACCGACTCACCCGCCGCTACCAGCCGACGCTCCGGCTGGCGCGACTGGCACTGGCTGGGCATAGCTTCGACCAACCGGCAGGAGCCGTCTCGGCCAGTGGCTTTCTGTTCAACCTCAACACGGTCTACGAGGACTGGTTGACCGCGGCAGTCCGGACGGCGCTGGCTCCTCGAGGCGGCGCCCTTCGCGCGCAGTACGCCGTGCACCTAGACCAGGCCGGCCGGATTCCCATGAGGCCCGACATGGTCTGGGAGCGCGACGAGAGACCGGCGGCCGTCCTGGACGCCAAGTACAAGAGCCTGTCGACGAAGGGACAGCCGGACACCGACCTTTACCAAATGCTCGCCTACTGCACGGCTCTCGCTTTGCCGACGGGCCACCTCGTGTACGCAGAAGGGACGGCCACCCGGAGTTCCCATGTCGTCCGTGCGTCGGGCGTGACCATCAATGTTTGGTCACTCGATCTGAGTAGCCCCGTGCCAGATCTCCTCGGCAGCGTCGACTCGATCGCGCAAGCGCTGGAGCACGAGAGCGCGTAAGGGCTGGGCGCCTTGGGAGTGTTGGGAAACTGATCGGCTACTTGTTGGAGTCGAGGTCTTCGACCAGCCGGCGGGCGGCCTCGGTCTCGATCGGTCCGTGGAGTTCGATGTGCCGGCCGGTGAGGTGGGCGGCCATCAGCCGGATCCTGGTGACCTTGATCATCGCCTCGGCGTGCTTGGTATTGCGCTCGTAGTCCCGTGCCACCG
Source organism: Modestobacter sp. VKM Ac-2984 (assembly GCF_026967985.1). Classification (GTDB taxonomy): domain Bacteria; phylum Actinomycetota; class Actinomycetes; order Mycobacteriales; family Geodermatophilaceae; genus Modestobacter. The sequence continues at coordinate 49,372 of NZ_JAPVBJ010000009.1, forward strand.
CCTGCTCCTCGTCAACCACCCGAAGCTGCGTTCGACCACCCCACCGGCGGGGCAGCACCTGGAAGGCTCGCACGTCATCGCAGCGACGCACGACCTCCAACTCCAGCCGAGCTCCTTCCGGCGTGGGTGATCAGCGAGGTGTCCACCACGTTGGCGTAGCCGCCTCAGCCCGCACCTTGCCCAGTCGCGGGTAGCGCGGGTGAGCAGCCGCCGCCCACCTGGCCGGTCCTGCAGCGAGGCGGTGGTGACCATGGCTGCCAGCAGCAGCCCACAAGTATCGACCAGCAGGTGCCGTTTGCGGCCCCGGAGCCGCTTACCGGCGTCGTAGCCGATCGCTTCTCCACCCTCAGAAGTCTTGATCGACTGGGCATCCAGCACCGCCGCCGTCGGCTGGGGATTCCGGCCCTCGGCGGCACGCACCCGGTCCCGCAGCACGTCGGGCACCCGGTCCCAGGTGCCATCGCGGTCCAGGTGCGAAACCACCGGTAGGCCGAGTCCCAGGGGACCAGGTCATGCGGCAGCAGCCGCCACGCACAGCAGCTGACCAGCACGTAAAGGATCGAATCCAGAACCAGCCGACGGTCGTGCTGGAGCGGCCAGCCACCGGCATGCGGGTCATGGACCGGCTGCAACGGCTCGACCAGCACCGACTCGGCGTCACCCGCTGGGGATAGACCAGTTCTCAGGCCGAAACGTCATCGTCCGCCGGGAAGTTGCCTTTTGCGTAGCCACCGATCGACCGCATCCCCACCACGTTGACAGACGCGCCGACGCCGCCGCCCACGAACGGCACGAGCTTGCTCAAGTTGACGACCCCGGTGGTGCCAGCCTTGGTGACCAACCGGAAGCCGACCTTCTTGTTGATGTCCATGAGCACTCGGCCGGGGACCTTCTTGAGCGCAGCGAGTGCCGCTCTTGTGCCGAGGTTGACGCCGAACTCGGCAGCCATGGCGACGCCACCGGCCCCGAGCAGCGACATGAGAACGACGCTGCGCACCTCATCAGACTCCAGCTCGTAGCCCCGCAGGTGCGCTACAGAGCCGGCGCACCGTGATGCCTGCACGTAGAAGACCCCCACATCGGTGGGAACAGTCACGGGCAACGTCACGAAGCCCCCTAGCCCGGTCGCAAACCCGGACGCACCAACTACACGAGCGTGCGTAGCGATGAGCCGCTGGATCGCCTTCTCCGCATCGCCAGGTCTGGTCAGGTGCTCATCTGCAATCTCCCGCGCACTCTTGAACGGGCCCTTCCCTTCCAACCCCACCGAGAGAACAGTGTCCACGAACTTCTCGACCTTGGTGTCGCCGTGCTCCGAGGCCCCGTCACCATCATTCGCCACTACGTTGTCCACCTCTTCAGTCGATCGTGCATAGCAAATCGGTATGCGCATCACGGTCAAACTCGCCCATACAGTGCGTACCGGGTGTCCGGTCAAAGCTGCTGTCAGCGAAGGCCGCGCATACCGCTCCCCCGCTAACAGTGAAGCGGCACGCTGCCACATGAGGTCGACCACCGGAGCACATTCGACTGAAAGTCGTCCGCTTACGTCTCACCTGCCACAGCGGCCACCCGGCGTACCCGGTAGCTCGCCGGCAACAGGTAGACAGCCTGCATGGACCACGCCGAAGCGAGCGCCGGCCCCGTTGATCGACGCACGGCCGTGCGCTCGCTCAAGCCGGGGATATACGAGGCCCTGGTCACCGACGAGTTGGCCGGATCACTGTCTCGAACACCCGCCGAGCTGGTGCGGTTCGAGTCTCTTGACCCTGCCGATTCACATCTTCTCCTCACCCGGCACCTGGCGGAGTTGATCAGCCGTTCTCTGCAGTCCGTCTCCGGCAGCGACGAGAGCAAGGTCGCTGCGCAGGTCGAACTGACCAACCGGATCGCAACCGCCGTCGGCGAGCTCAGTACGCCGGATGCCGTGCTCACCGGCGATCGGGTGGCTGACGTCGCTCGACAGCTGCTGGCCGTGGCGACGCCCTCCCCCACCCCGGCACCGGTGACCTTCCCAGCGCGGCCGGAGGTGCCGCTCAGCACTAGCGCGCTGCTGGTCAACGGCCGCGGCCAGCCGCGGATCGGCTATGAGGTGGAGCGCGAGCTGGCGTCCGCGGACAGCGTGGACCTGCTGTGCGCCTTCATCACCTGGCACGGCGTCCGGGTGCTGGAGCAGGCCCTGCAGGACCTTCAGCAGCGCGGCGTGCGTCTGCGGGTCATCACCACCACCTACCTCGGCGCGACCGAACCACGTGCCGTCGAACGGCTGATCGCTGCGGGCGCAGACGTCCGCATCTCCTACGAGACCCGGACGACGCGGCTACACGCCAAGGCCTGGCTCTTCCACCGCAGCTCCGGCTTCTCCACCGGCTACGTCGGATCGTCGAACCTCTCCCGAGCGGCGATGATCGACGGGCTGGAGTGGAACGTCCGACTGTCGTCCGTCGAGCAGTCTCACCTGCTGCACACGTTCGCCGAGACGTTCGACTCTTACTGGCACGACCCGGCGTTCGAGCCCTACGACGCCGAGCGCTTCACGGCCGCGATCGCTGTCGAGCGAGGCGGTCGGGGGGATGCGACCACCGAGATCACCTCGCTGGACGTCCGTCCGTTCGGCTACCAGCAAGAGATCCTCGAGGCGTTGGACGCCGAGCGACTGGTGCACGACCGGTGGCAGAACCTCGTGGTGATGGCGACCGGCACCGGCAAGACAGTGGTCTCCGCGCTGGACTATCGGCGGCTGCGCGCCCAGGGGCACGTCGAGACGGTGCTGTTCGTCGCCCACCGCAAGGAGATCCTGACCCAGAGCCGGTCGACATTCCGCCAGGTGCTCCGCCGCGGAGACTTCGGTGAACTCCTGGTCGACGGCGCCAAGCCCACGCAGTGGCAGCACGTGTTCGCCTCGGTCCAGTCGTTGGCCCAGCTCGACCTCGCCACGCTGCGGCCGAATCTGTTCGACCTGGTGGTGGTCGACGAGTTCCACCACGCCGAGGCAGACACCTACCGGCGGCTGCTGGACTACCTACGTCCGAAGGTGCTCGTTGGGCTGACGGCAACGCCCGAGCGGGCCGACGGTCGTGACGTGATCGCCCGATTTGGTGGGCGCTTCGCGGTCGAGCTGCGGCTGTGGGAGGCACTGGAGCAGCGGCTGCTGGCGCCGTTCCAGTACTTCGGCAAGCACGACGACGTCCCGCTGGACACGGTCCGCTGGCGGCGGGGCTCAGGCTACGACGTCGCCGAGCTGACCAACCTCTACACCGGCAGCGACGCCCGGGTGCGACTGATCCTGCAAGCCGTGGTCGACACGGTGGCCGAGCCGACGCGCATGCGGGCGCTGGGCTTCTGCGTGAGCATCGACCACGCCGTCTTCATGGCAGCTCGTTTTGACGCCGCCGGCATCCCGAGCCGCGCAGTGACGTCGCGGGACGGCGCAGACGCCCGTGCGGCAGCGCTGACGGCACTGCGGAATGGCGAGGTGAACGTGCTGTTCACCGTCGACCTGTTCAACGAGGGGTTCGACCTGCCGGAGATCGACACTGTGCTCTTCCTCCGCCCGACGGAGAGCGCAACCGTGTTCCTGCAGCAGCTCGGCCGCGGACTGCGGCTGGCTGAGGACAAGCCGTGTCTGACGGTGTTGGACTTCATCGGCTCCCAGCACCGGAGCTTCCGCTTCGACCTGCGCTTTCGGGCGCTCACCGGGACGTCCCGACGTGGGCTGGAACGGGAGATCGACTTGGGCTTCCCGACGCTCCCAGCGGGCTGCTCGATCCAGTTGGACCGGGTTGCACAGCGAGTGGTCCTGGACAACGTCCGCCAGTCGCTGCGGCTGCCCTGGCCTCAGTTGGCCAACGAGCTCGCTGCCTCCCCCGAGGCCGACCTGCCCAATTTCCTGGACGAGACAGGGCTGGACGTCGAGGATCTCTACCGCGGCACCAGCCGGAGCTGGCTGGATCTGCAGCGCGCGGCCGGCGTGGTCACCGCCGAACCGGGGCCGGACGACGCCCGGCTGCGCGGCGCCTTCGCGCGGATGCTGCACCTGGACGACATCGAGCGACTCGACCGGCTGGACGAGGTGCTCAACGGCTCGGCCTTCGGGTCGAGCGACCGAGACCGGCGACTGGCCGCGATGCTGCACTTCTCACTCTGGACTTCGCGGACACCCTTCTCATCCGTCGAGGAGTCACTAGCGCGACTGCTCGCCGACCGCGCCCGATCAAAGGAGCTGGCTCAACTGATCGGTGTATTGCGGGAGGGCATTCACCGAGTGGCACCGGCGCTGGATGACGGGCCGCGGCCGCTGCACGTACACGCGCGGTACAGCCGCGAGGAGGCGCTGGCGGCGTTCGGGATGACCGATCTGGCCGGCACTTTCGGCTCTGGGGTGCGCTGGGTACCTGACGAGCGGGCGGATCTGTTCTTCGTGACGCTGACCAAGGCCGCGGGGCACTTCTCCCCCACCACCATGTACGCCGACTCCGCCATCACCCCAACGCTGTTCCAGTGGGAGTCGCAGAACACGACGACCGAGGCGTCACCCGTCGGCCAGCGGTACGTGCACCACCGGGAGTGGGGCAGCTCGGTGCACCTGTTCGTGCGGGAGACGAAGACAGCGGACGGCGCGCTCGGGGTGCCGCCGTACCTGTATGCCGGGCCGATGACCTACCAGTCGCACACCGGGAACCGGCCGATGCGCATCCTCTGGGAGTTGGATCACGCGTTGCCCGGCGACATCTTCCACGCCGCCAGGGTCGCATGAAGCTGCCTGACTGATCAGCTGATCCTGCCCACATGCCGCATAGGGGCGAGTGCGGCTACCTGCCGGTGGTCAAGATCGAGGACCTGAGACGAGCGCACGCAGGACGCCATGCTCAGCAACCGCAGGGGCGCAGGTCAGCGACTGCAAAATCACTCCAGTCGGTCGGCAGGGGCCTTCCTCAACTCATCCGGTAGGGGCTTCGAGTGGACCACCACAAGCGAGCGATTGGCCCTTGTCAAACTCGTGTACAAGAGCCCATGCCGACCTAGGTTCTGCGGAAAGTCGGCTGGCTCTACCACGACGACAGCATCAAATTCCAAACCTCGAGCATCGTCCGCTGAGAGCACCCGTGCGGTCACCTGTCCGTCGAAGTATTCATCGCTGCCAGCCGCGCGAGCCGCCCAACCGTGCATGGCCAACGCGGTACGGGGCGAAGCCGCCTCCGCTCCGATAACGGCCACGGTGCCGCCTCGGCACTCAGCCCCTAGCTTTCGTGTAGCGGTGACGATGGCCAAGGCCAGTTCAGCAGGACGCACCTTGAGAGTGGTCGGGCGAGCGCCTTCCGTCTGCACCGCCAGGCCGTGCCGCTGCTCTCTTGGGAGCAGATACCCGGCGAATTTGAGGATTGCAGTCGTCGATCGGAAGACACTCCGATAGTCCTCGATCTGCGTGTCCACACTCAGGTCCAGGAGCTCGAGGCTCTGTTGCCACGACATGCTGCTGTGATCCGAGCGGCGCTGGTTCATGTCGCCGACAAGAGTCCAACCGGCATCCGGACGCGCCAACAACCGGAGGATGCGCCACTCAATCGGCCGTACGTCCTGCGCTTCGTCCACGATGACGTGCCCAGGCGGCTCGATCCGGTGCCGTCCGGACGCGAGAGCACAATACGCCAGAAGGGGTGCTAAACGCCTTATTCGGAGAGCCGAGTCCCAGTCGGGCAGTTTGCGCAGGTAACTCATCCACTCATCAGGGGCGGCCCCCGCTTTCAACCTCAGCTCTTCGTAGATCACCTGAGCGGCCTCAGTCCTCGACTCGGTATCAGCAAGGTGACCCCGACGCTCCAGCATCCGTACCGCGTCATCGACGAGTGTGCAGAGACCCCGATCGAAGTCCCGGTACGTCTCAACATGTCCATCATCCGAGCCAGCTCCCGCGTCGAGGGTGGGAATCAGCTTCCGAAAGAGTGCGTCCAGACTCCGCACGACAACGCGGGCACCTTGTGTCAGGTCCCGGACGGCCGTGGTCGTGTGCTTGACATAGTTCTCGGTCGGTCCGACCAGCAGCACTACGCCCTCGACAGCAGTGCCCTCCCGGGCGGGATGCACCAGGAAGGCCGCACGGTGGACCGCAACAATCGTCTTTCCGGCGCCGGGGTGACCTTGAACTACAAGCGGAACCGTTGCCTCCCACTTGACCAGGGCATGCTGCTGCGGTTGCAGCGTCGCCAACACCTGCTGGAGCCCTGCTTGCCGAGGCCGCGTCAAAGCCCGCAACAGCGCATCCTTGTGGCGCAAAGCCGTCGCGTCTGGGACCGGAGCTCCGCTGGTGCGCCCATTCGCCTGTGGGACCAATTCGGCCACGCTCGCGGCTGGGACTCTTGGTTGAGTCGACTTCTCCGCGGCCGGCGCCGGGGAGGGCGCCGGCGGACGCGCAGTGCCAGCCGAATTCCTTGGAGCCTGCCGAATCGCTGGCGGCCGTGGCACCTGCAGCGCGGCCCTGTGATCGAAGGCCGTTGCGCCACTTCCCGAGTCCCGCCGCTCATCGTCGTAGCCCACGATCTCGTCACCGCGGGGCGTGAACACGCGCGTGATCTGCACGTCGCCGAGGAGATCCGCACCGGGGCCATGTCCGTAGAAGGCGTCTGCCGCGGGCGCAGCCCAACTGATGACCACAAAGTCGCGCTCGCGGGCGTACCACTGCCCGATGTAGACGCTGTTCGTCTGAAGAAGCTCGTGCGGTGCAGCCAACCCGATCCGCCCGACGAACGGTTGGGGTATGGGGCGCTCGAGCTCACTGTCCCGCTTCCTGCCGTTCGCTCGTCCAGACCCTCGAGGCTTGGCGATTGGGACCACTCGAGCCGCCTTGTCGGCCAGCGTTTGCACGTACCGCTTGTTGCGCGCCCGCTCATCGGCCAGGACCGCCGGATCGGGCGCGCTCACTCGCCGACCTCCAGAACGCACACAGCCAACGGCGAGAGTGACACGTCCGGTGCACCTGTCTGGTCCAGCTCACTCAATGTCTGCCTGTGAGCCTCCTCGCGACGAGCAAGCTGACTGTCGAAGAGCTTGACGCCGCGGCTCTTCCCGCGCTCGAAGGCGGTGCGTCGTCGAGCCTGGATCGACGCACGCGCCCGCTCGTGCTGGTCCTCGAGCAGGACACGCCGCGACTCGATCAGCGAGGAGATCTCGCTTCGCCGCCGCTGGTTCTCGCGAAGCATCCGGTCGTCCATGAGCTCCTGCAGAAGGTCAACGCACCGTTCAAGCAACGCCGGGACAGGCCGCCTCCCCTCCTGCAGCTCACCGGTGGCCAGCCGCGCGAGGAGGACATCCACGTACTGGTCACCGGCAGGCCGACCGTCCGCTCCCACTGCAGTTCCCCAGATCTCCTGGCCAGCCCGCGGCGCTTCCCACCGCGCCACAGCCAGCTGAATGACGTAGGTCCCGGGCTCCAGTTGCCCCTGGTCCGTTACGCGAACCACCGCAAAGCGAGCACGCCGATGCTCGGGCAGATTGGCCGCAGCCAGCACGAGTGGGTGCCGCGCCGAGAGCAGGTCCATCGTCTGGCTCGTGCGGGCGGTCTCCTGGTCGAGGACGAGGTGCAGCTCCTCCTCATTACGAAGCGCCCGTTCGTATGGGGCTGCTTCTTCACGGCTCAACCGTTCCTCGACGACCAGGCGGTGAAGGCGGTCGGCCATGTCCCGGTTGCCTCTGAGACGTAGAGCCACTCCCCCGTCGGCCAACGCGGGAGCGGGCGCCTGGCAGAGAGCCGCCCAGTCTTCGAGTACGTGCTGGAGCTCGGCGGCACCGACGTAGCGACCAGAAGCCACCAAGTCACGTTCCAGCCCAGCAACGTCGGTCGTCGATGCTCCGAGCAAGAAGGGCGTGGCAGTAGCCAGATCCTCCAGACTGCTCCGCTGCTCCTCCATGGCAGACAGAGCATGATCGGCTTTGGTCGCTCGTTGCTTATCGCTCAGATCGAAGTCGAAGACGACGTCCTGGAGTGCGCGCAGGTGATTCGTCACGATCGGCTCAAGCGCCCCGATGCTGCCTTCGAAGACGCCGATCCGGGAGAGCAGCCGCTGCTTGATTCGATCGTCCAGGGCCGCAGGGCACCAGACGTTGAGGATGGAGATGACCTCCTCTGCCTGGCCGATCCGATCGATGCGCCCGATGCGCTGCTCGACCTCCATGGGGTTCCACGGCAGGTCGTAGTTCACGATCACTGAGCAGAACTCGAAGTCCAGCCCCTCGCTTGCGACCTTGTTGGCCAGGACGAGCTCATACCGTCCCGCCCGGAAGTCGGCCATGACCTCGTTTCTGCGGTCGCGATCGACGCCGCCGTGCAGAACGGCCACACGACAGTGCCCCTGCAGTCGACGTTCGAGGTATGCGAGCGTCGGACGCGAGAACGTGAAGAGCAACGCTCGACGTCCCCTGCGGATCACGTCGAGTAGCTTGGGTGCGATGGCGTCGAACTTGCTGTCAACGTCAGCAATCGCATCGGCAGCGTGCAAGAGCTCGGCATGAGGCCGCAACAACGGAGGCCTCGCCGTCGTCGGCGACCCTGTCGAGTCCTCGTCCGCCAGGTCGTCATCCTCGACACTCCACCGCAGAACTGCGGCCCGAGCAGCCGGCAGACATGCGGATGCCAGGCGCAGCGGCATCTGCATGGCGAACCCCGGCGGCTGACCAGCTGCCGCAGCTCGATTACGGCACCACGTCACGTACTCGTCGTAGAACCGTTGCTCCCCTGCGGTCCAGTGGACCTCGGTGTCCATGGCTTGCCGTACTGCCTTCTTCTCGTCCACCTCGACGCGGCGGGTGCGCGTGAACACGGAGGACAGCACGTTGAGCTCGGCCAGGTGGCGCCGCGCCTGCACGATCTCTCGCGGACTCAAGACGTCCCGTCCCACGACCTCCCGTAGTGCCGCAAACTCACGTCGCCTGACGAGAGGGCGTCCCATGGCGAGCGAGCGCATCCCGTCCAGGACCTTCAGGCGAGTCCCGCCATCGACAGCTGGTGATGAAAGCAGGCCACCCACCTGGTTCAGGACGACGTTCGGTTCGAGTTGCAGCTCCATGGACCCGATACCGCCGAAGTCGCCCGGGGCGAGCAGGTCCAGCAAGTTGTAGAGGTCCTCATTGCGCAGGTTGATGGGCGTCGCCGTCAGCAGGACCAGCGCCTCGGCCCACTCGCTCAGCAGAGCTCCAGCCTGATGAGACGCCGTGCTCGCGTTCCTCATGTTGTGCGCTTCGTCGACGATGGCGAGGCTCAGCGGGCCGGCCAAGGTGGCCAGCTCTTCTATTGACTCCCACGTGCGGAACCGTTCGAGGCTGACAACATACGAGAATCGCCGCGGCAGGCGATTTTCCCGAGCCCGTTGCTCAAAGTCGCTGGCCGCCGGCCCCGACAGCTCGACCAACTGAAAGCCGAACCGGTCCTCCATCTCACGGCGCCACTTCGCGACCAACGCTGCCGGGCATACCACCAGCACTCGATCAGCGGACTTGCGAGCCTCGAGCTCAGTCCACACGAGGCCAGCCTCGATGGTCTTGCCCAGCCCGACCTCGTCGGCGATGAGGATCCGGGATTTGCCCGATTCAAGCATGCGGATGACCGGGCGGAACTGGTAGGCGCGGAAGAGAGTTCTCGTCGCCCGGAACGAAAACAAAGTGTCCGTGAACGCGCCGGCCAGCTTCTCTCGTGTCAGCGTCGCGCTCAACCGACGAGCGGTGTCGGGTGACTGTTTGATCCAATCGTGGACCGTGTCACTGGACTGAAGCTCAGCCAGCATGTCCTCGCCGAACGTGACCTGCCGTCCATCCACCCGGAGGTCGTACAGCCATCGCCCGGCGGAAAACCGACGGGATCTCACAGGGTGGTCACGACCGGAGCTGAGAACCATGACGTCGTCGTTGATTCGAAACCTAGGCGCAGAGACGTCAACTCCGTCTGGCCAAAAGTGATGCATCCACCCCTCCGCATCGCGTAGAGGATGCGCGTCCGGAAGCACACCGGTGTCGACGCGCTGGCTCTCGCCGGGCGGCGCGCCGCGCGACACGACCATGACCCGAGTCTGCGTAGGCAGCGAAAACCAGTACACGCCTTCGGGGAGCTCAACCTCTGACTGTCCTAGGTGGCGGACCTCCTTGAAGAGGTCTCGGTGCTCCAACCGGGGCGGCCCGACGAATAAGGCGTCGACGCTACGAACGATTTTTGCGAGATCTGACGCGTCCTGAGCTTCGGGGTGGTACCCGTAACTCATCCTGATCTGTTCCGCCGTGTACCCGAACAACCTTTTCGCTCCCCCGCTGCCGACTAGCGCCAGGACATCACATGGTGCGACTAGGATCACCGCACACCGGCTGCGAGTCATCCTGTCGGGTGGCGCTCTGGGCACATGCGCCTCACGCGGCACTGTCCTACGCGCGCCGGATCAAGCGATGGTCGGCTGTAGGCCGAATATGGCCGCGTGACTCTGTTGTTCGAGGTTGAAGGAAGCTCAGCCAAGCCGGCTCGAACGCAGTTGCTGTCTCAACTTGGCCTCCAGGAGCGTGCGCACCTCCAGGAGTGGGTGCTGGCCCAACCACAAGTCCGGGGTGACGATGTCCTGGTCGTTACGTCCGAGTTCGATCGCTGGTCCGCTCAGGACGGCACGCGCGCACGAGATCGACTAGACGTACTGGGCTTGGATTCGTCAGGTCGGCTGGTGGTCGCAGAGCTGAAACGTGAGGACTCTGGCGGGGACGTCCACCTCCGGGCCATCACCTATGCGGCCCTGGTGTCCCGATTCCACCTTGAGACGTTAGCGGAGGCGCATGCGCAGTTCTGCGGACGCCGAGGAGACCGGCTCACTTCGACTCCGACCGCGGCAGTCAATTCCGGTCGAACACCTTCGTCCGCACGATCGAGAACAACGGGCTGGTCGGCTCGATGGGCCGGGTCGGCGCGTGCGGGGACAACGCCGCGATGTAGTCGTTCTTCGCGCTGCTCCAGAAGAACGTGCCCGACCGGCAGCGCTGGGCAACTCGGGAAGAACTACGCTGGCGATCATCACCTGGATCGAACGCACCTACCACCACCGACGCCGGCAACGCCGACTCGGACGGCTCACCCCAGTCCAGTACGAGACACTCAACCTCGCCGCTACTGCGGCCTGACCAACCCCACCCGACGAGTCAACTGAAGTCGGGGCAGTCCCCGCGGGGCGTTACCGCGCGGTCGCGCGCTGCTCCTAGAGTCATGCCCATGGCTGTCCCCAAGCCTGCTGTGCCTGAGGGCAGCTGACGAAGTAGGACGGAGCGGACGGGACGTATGAGCAAGTCACTACTGGAGCAACTGCCGGGCATCGTCGCAGCTGGTAAGCGGCAGGCTGCGCAGATCTTGGAGCAGCTGGATGGACGCAACCGCGTGACGCTGCAGACCCGCGAGCTCGTGATCCCGTCCAAGGACACCGCAAGCCTTGATCTCTTTCGACGGGTGACGCAGGAGAGGGGCAACGGGGATGGCACCAACGGCGATCAACTAAACCGGCTCGTTTACGGTGACAACCTGCTCGCCATGGCCGCCCTGCTCGCTGGCGACGACGACACGCCGAGCCTTCGCGGGAAGATCGACCTGATTTACATCGACCCGCCTTTCGACTCGAAGATGGACTACCGCACCAGGATCACACTGCCGGGCGTGACCATCGACCAGAAGCCGACGGTCATGGAACAGTTCGCATACTCAGACACTTGGGCAGACGGCACCGCGTCATACCTCGCGATGATTACGCCGCGTCTCGCCCTTATGAGAGAACTACTTTCCGATCGTGGTTCGATCTACGTGCATCTCGATTGGCACGTAGCCCACTACGTCAAGATCGTCCTGGACGAACTCTTTGGCAAGGACAACCTAGTCAACGAGTTGGTCTGGAAGCGCGGACACGCCCACAGCGATTCAAAGCAAGGGTCCGCGCATTTTGGTCGGCTGCACGACGTCCTCTTTCTCTACGCAAAGAGAGAGGAGGATTACTACTTCAAGATGCAGTACGACCCATACACCCGGGAGTACATCGACAAGTACTACAAGAACGTCGAGCCTGAGACGGGGCGCCGGTACTGGCTTGATAACCTCCAAGGTCCCGGCGGAGCCGCCAAGGGTAATCCGTACTACGAGGTCATGGGCGTCAAACGCTATTGGCGCTACAGCGAGCAGCGCATGAAGCAACTCATTGATGAAGGCCGGGTGGTCCAGACCAATCCTGGAACTGTCCCCAAGTACGTGCGCTACCTGGACGAGATGCCTGGTCGTCCTGTCCAGGACATCTGGGACGACCTGAAGAGTCTCGGTGGACTCGGGGCGAAGGTGGATGAACGTGTTGGCTACGCCACCCAAAAGCCAGCCATCCTACTCGAGCGCATCATCGAGGCCTCATGTCCCGAGGGCGGGACCGTAGCTGACTTCTTCGTCGGCTCGGGAACCACAGCAGCCGTAGCCGAGAAGCTTGGGCGGCAGTGGGTTGTCTCCGACCTCGGCAAACCTGCCGCCATGATCACCCGCAAGCGCCTGATCGATCAGGATGCTAAGCCGTTTCTGTATCAAGCCATTGGTGACTACCAGGTTGAACAGGCCCGTTCCACTTTAGGCCGATCCTTCCGTGTCGCCGATCTCGCCAAGGTTGTTCTCGACCTCTTTGGAGCACTCCCCCTTCCGCCGGAAGACAACGTCAATGGAAGCTTGGGACGCCTTCCGAACACCCGGACATTGGTGTTCGCCGACAGTCCCTCGAAGTTGACCACCGTGTCGAGCCTGCGCCGTGCCCAAGGATACCGGGACAGCAAGCTCGGAGGCTTCGACAAGGTCACCGTCCTCGGTTGGAACTTCTCGGCCGGAATCGGGCAGGACATCGCAGCACTCAATGACCCCAACCTCGAAGTCTTGGTTATCCCTCCAGACTTGCTGGACCGGCTGAAGAAGAAGGGTGCCGACAAGCTCGCCAGCGAGATTCGGTTCGCCAGCCTCCAGTACCTTCAGGCCACGGTCGCCTCGCGCAAGGAAGTCGGTGACGGCGAAGAGCTGCGGGTCGATCTGCAGAACTACGTGCTCCTGTCTCCGGAGGCAATCAGCCTGGACGACAAGAATCGTGAGCTACTGCGGCAAGTTATGAATGCTGAGCCTCTCGCCCTGATCGAGTATTGGGCGATCGATCCCGACTATGACGGCGAAGTGTTCCGTTCCGTCTGGCAGGACTATAGGGGAAACGCCGACAACGATGACGACCCCCTGCGCGTGATGACGTCCGCGCAGTTGCAACTGTCTCGCAAGGACAGCGCCCGTCGCGTCTGCATCAGGGCCGTAGATGTATTCGGGTTCGAGTCCGAGGTCGTCATCCCCGGCGTGGAGGTCAACTCATGACTCAGCCTCGTGACCTTTTTCCATTAGCCACTGGTCTGGCTAAGCGGGTCGACGGCCAGATTCCGGATCTCGTTATGGGCCTCTCGCCAGACTTGTTGGAGGGAGTGACGCCAACCACAGCGGAGCTGCTCAAGTTCTGGTTTCAACAGGACTACTGCGACCTGCGTGTCCTGAACTTCCACGAGGGACAACGCGCCGCGATCCTGCACATCATCTACGCCCACGAGGTCATCGGGGCGCGCAGCTTGCGTGAGCTATACGAGGCAGTCGCCGGCGATGCCATGCTTAATGGGGGCGTGCTTGGGGAGGTGACCCGTGACCGCCACGCGCATCCGAAGTACGCCGCGAAGATGGCGACCGGCACCGGCAAGACGTGGGTCTTGAATGCACTATTGGTCTGGCAGTACCTCAACAAGCTGGCCAGCCCAAGCGACGAGCGCTTCACCAGCAACTTTCTGCTCGTCGCGCCAGGTCTGATCGTCTATGACCGCCTGCTTGATTCGTTCCAGGGCAAAGCCGTGGGAGGTGAGCGAGACTTCATCACCAGCGACATCTACCAGCAGCGGGACTTGTTCGTCCCAGAGAACTACCGCACTCAGGTCTTCGGCTTCCTGCAATCCTCCGTGGTTACCAAAGCGGAGATCGGTCGTAAGGTCACCGGCTCCGGCCTGGTGGCGATCACTAACTGGCACCTGCTGGCCGGCCAGGAAGATCCGGACTTTGTCGCTGCCGAGGACGTGGAGGCTCCTGGTCGCGAAATCGATGCCAAGGCAGCGGTGGAGAGCTTCTTCCCGCTCACCCCGGGCACAGCAGCCGGCAACGCCCTTGATGTGCTGGATCGTCGCTTCTTGCGCGGTGGTCCGCTTGAGGCCTTGAAGGACCTGCCAGACCTGATGGTGTTCAACGATGAGGCACACCACATCCACGAGGTCCGTAAGGCCGACGAGGTCACCGACGTCGAGTGGCAGAAGTCCCTGACGGAGATTGCCTCCACCAAAGGCTCCTGTTTCATACAGATCGACTTCTCCGCGACTCCATACAACGAAGTTGGTTCGGGGAGCAAGAGAGGACGCCAATACTTCCCGCACATCATTGTCGACTTCGATTTGTCCTCGGCCATGCGGGCGGGTCTCGTCAAAGCTCTCGCGCTAGACAAACGCAAAGACGTTGCTTCTCTGCCGCTGGACTTCAAGGCTGAGCGTGACGAGCAGAATCGCGTCACCGGGCTGTCGCAGGGCCAGCGGGTAATGCTGAGGGCTGGCCTGAGGAAGCTGCAGATCCTGGAGGAGCAGTTCACCACTGCGGATCCGGACAAGCACCCGAAGCTGATGGTGATCTGTGAGGACACCTCAGTCACGCCGCATGTCGTCGAATTCCTGCAGAGCACCGGCCTCGCGGAGGACGACATCCTGCGCGTGGACTCCGGTCGTAAGCAGGAGCTAGGCGCCAAGGACTGGGAGCCGATCCGGGAACGCCTCTTCGATGTCGACCGGCACAAGCAGCCGAAAGTCATCGTCTCGGTGCTCATGCTCCGAGAAGGCTTCGACGTCAACAACATCTGCGTTGTTGTCCCCTTGCGGTCTTCTGAGGCGTCCATCCTGTTGGAGCAAACCATTGGCCGCGGCCTGCGGCTGATGTGGCGCGGGAATGACGCAATCGACGACCTAAAGCGCGATACCCGGGAGCGGATCGCCAATCGCGAGGAACCCACCAACTACTTCGACGTGCTGTTCATTGTTGAGCACCCAGCCTTCTCTCGATTCTACGAAGAGTTGCTCGGCGGCGAACTCGTCGGTGAGGTTGGGGACGACGCCGACTCGACAGACGCCACCGGCGACCTAGAGCACGTTGACCTGCGTCCCGGCTACCAAGCGTACGACTTCGAGGTGCCGATCATCATCCGCGACGCGGATGAAGAACTTAAGCAGCCAAGTGTCGATCCACTACTACTCACCCCGAGTAAGTACCAGATCGACTGGCTCATCAATCAGATCGGTAAGGGCGACCGGTTCGTCTCTCAAGACGCCCAGACAGGCACGCAGTACGGCGATTACCGAGTTGACGGCGGCATCCTGACCGCGACCGGCTACAACGACTACCTCTCCCGTATGACCACCCGTATCACCGAGGCGCTCGGGCGGGGTTTGACCAGTAGTGCGGGCAAGTACAAGGAAATCAGCCAGTACCCGATCCTGCAGGCGTACAAGCCGCTGCTGACCGGCTGGCTCGATACCTACATTAGGCACCGCATGTTCGGGCCCGATTTCGACCCGCTGGAGGGCGAGAATTGGCGCGTCCTACTGCTCGACGATGTCGCTCACGACATAGCGGGCGTTTTTGCTAGCAAGCTCACCGAGTTGCAGGAGAACCAATCTGTGGCGGAGGCGACCGTCCAGTACCGGCAGCCATCCGAGGTAAAAGCTCTCCCGATCAGGGCCAGCGCCAGTGTCGAGGTAAAGAAGTGCATCTATCCGAAGCTGCCAGTGCCCTCCAGGGGTGGCGGCTTGGAACGCTTGTTTATCGAGTGGGCCGATCGGGATTCTCGGATCGAGGCGCTTCTCAAAGTTCACGAGTATCGACACGACTTCCTCCGGCGTCCGTACCTCAAGGCTGACGGGATGCCGGCGCAGTACTCGCCGGACTTCGTCGTACGCACGGACACTGACGTCTACGTGGTTGAGACCAAGGCACAGTCCGCCCTCAGCGACGAAAACGTCAAGCGCAAGCAACGCGCCGCCCTAGCCTGGTGTGAGCAGCTCAACGAGCTCCCGAGTCACCAGCGTGCCGACCTGTCCTGGCATTACGTCCTACTAGGCGAATCGATTGTTCGAGAGTGGTATTCCAAGAACGTTCGAGCCACGGAACTATTGGAGTACGCGCGACTAAGGCGCGCCGATGCTCCGGTGCAGGAGAGGCTGCTCTGAGAAGGGCAGTAGCGAGCTCGCGGTGGATGTCGGCATCTACGCCTGGAGGTGCAAACTGAGCTGACCTCAGACATCCCATGGTTCGAGTGGTCAAGCGGCGGCTGCGGTGATGGCGGGCCAGGCGGTGTGTTCGTCGTAGTGGGTCCTGGTCTTGAGGCAGCCGTGGAGGATGCCGACGAGCCGGTTGCCGAGTTGTCGACAGGGCGGCGTGGTGTCCGGTGCCGCGGGTGCGGAGGGTGTCGTAGTAGGTGCGGGCGCCGGGTGAGGCGGTGAGGGCGCAGAAGGCCCACTGGTGGGTGGCGTCGGCGAGGTGCTTGTTGCGGGCGTAGCGGGCCAGCACGATCCGGCGGGTGCCGGAGGCGCGGGTGATCGGTGAGGTGCCGGCGTAGTTCTTGCGGGCCTTGGCGTCGGCGTAGCGGGCGTGGTCGTCGCCGAACTCGGCGAGCACCCGGGCGCCGAGGATCGGTCCCAGCCCGGGTTGGCTGGTCACGATGTCAGCGTCCGGGTGCCGGCCAAAACCCTCGGCCACCACCGCCTGCAGGGAGGCGATCTCGCTGTTGAGCCCGGCGAGGAGCCGGACGTGGCTGGCCACGATCGCCGCGTAGGCGGCCTCGATCTCCGGTGCCAGGCGCAGCGCCGGCGCCCGCAACGCCGCCTGGATCACCTCGGCCTTGGCCTCGGCATCGCGACGGTGGGCCCGGGCCAGGGCGGCGGTGATCTTCGACCTGGACAGCCGCGCCGCCCGCGCCGGATCCGGGGCTCGTCCGAGCAGCTCCAGGGCGTCGGCGGCGGCCAGCTCGGGGAAGGCCTCCAGCGCGGCGGGGAAGAACTCCCGCAGCGCTGAACGGAGCCGCTGCAGGTGGCGGGTGCGGTCCCAGATCGCGCTCTGATGCACCCGGGCCACCATCTTCAGCCCCTCCACCGCCGGGCTGTCACCGGCCATCGGCCGGTGATGGGCCCGGTCCAGGCGGACGATTTCGGCCAGCACATGGGCGTCACCGCGGTCGGAGTTCGCCCCGGAGGCACCGTGGCGTTCCCGGTAGCGGGCCACCTGCACGGGGTTGAGCGGGAACACCTGGTAGCCGGCGGCGACCAGCGCAGACACCCACGTGCCGCGGTCGGTCTCGATGCCGATCACCACGTTCTGTGCGACGAACCCGGTCTCCGGGTCCACGTCGTCATCGGTCAGGTGCTCGGCGATCAGCTCGTGCAGCCGGGTCAACCCGGCGATGCCCTCCGGCAGCCGGGCCCGGGCCAGCCGGCGCCCGTCATCGCCTTGGACCTCGATGTCGTGGTGGTCCTCGGCCCAGTCATCCCCAACGAACAACATCGCGCCCCCTCCGGTCGGCTCACTGCGGTCGGCAGCGCGGAGGGAGACAGCCAGCGGACTAATGGTCAAGTACTCACCGGCACTCGGCCGGGGCACGTCATCCCATCAGCGGTCACGCCCCCTCACGACCGGTGGGCGCACGATCTGAGGCTAGGAATCCAGCGTTCCAGTCGACGAGAGTGCTGACCCACCGGCCGCTACCGGCACCGAACCTGCCAGAGACCGGAAGGCTCGGTAAGCCCCATTAGTCGTCTCCGCCTACCACGACCCATGCGGGATGGTGGCCATAGCGAGCATGACGTCCGTCGTCGCCAGTAAGGCCTCAGCCACCGTCACGTCCGGGGGTAGCTGGAAGCGTGCGCCGAACATGCAGGAGCCGGGCGCCTTTGCTTGGGCATCTCCAAAGCCGATGCCAAGGTACCTGGGGCCACCTTTGGCGACCATCGCCTTCCATGCCTCTCGGTCATGGGTCGCGGCTACGGCTCGCCCCAGAGCGCTGCGAGCTGCTGACATGGTCGGCCACATCACCAACAGGTAGTCCGAGTCGAAGTCAGCCGAGGTATGGACGCCAGCCTGCTGAAGTGTCACCTTGATCGACGGACCAATGGGGCCAACTCCCCTACCACCCAGCGCTGGACAGTCCCGAACGGGCAGATTCTCCTCAGCTTCTACGTAGACCCCTGGGACTGCCCCCGGTTCGGTTGAATCCTTGCCTGTGAGGCTGTGGCCTCACTGGAAGGATCAGCGTCGTGCCCAAGCCGTTCCCGCCGGAGTTCCGACGTGACGTCATCGCCGTGGCCCACAAGGGGGAGGCGCCGATCGCTCAGATCGCCCGGGACTTCGGAATCTCAGAGTCCTGCCTGCAGCGCTGGCTGAAGATCGCTGACCGAGACGACGGCCTGGCCCCGCCGGCGGCCGGTGATCTCGGTAGCGGTGAGAAGACCGACTCCGCGGAGCTGCGGGAGCTGTGGCAGCTGTGGCAGCTGCGGCAGCGCAACAAACTGCTAGAACAGGTGGGGACTTCCACGACTTCCTCCGGTACGGTATCTCCCCCGCCCACGCCTCGGTCTGCGCCGACCGGTTGCTGCGGTCGTCTGTCGCCCCGAGCAAGCAGCTGCTCGCCGTCGCGGCGGAGGAGATCCGTACACGCGAGCAGTTCGTGCTCCTCGACGAGCAGCGGGTCGCCTTCGATCGGGTACTCCATGAGGTGGAGAAGGCCCGCGGAGGTGACCACAAGTCGGTCGTCATCGTCTCGGGCGGGCCGGGCAGCGGGAAGAGCGTCATCGCCCTGTCCCTCCTCGGGGAACTCAGTCGGCGCGGCGTCCGCGTCGCGCACGCCACCGGGTCACGGTCGTTCATTCAGACGCTCCGCAAGGTGGCCGGTCGCCGAGCTCCGCGCACGGCCGCTCTGTTCCGGTACTTCAACCAGTTCATGGACGTCGCCAAGAACAGCCTCGACGTCCTCATCGCCGACGAGGCGCACCGACTGCGGGAGGCCTCGGCCAACCGTTGGACGAAGGCCGAGCTGCGCAGCGACAAGCGGCAGATCGACGAGCTGATCGACGCAGCTTTTGTATCAGTTTTCCTGCTCGATCAGAACCAGGTCGTGCGCCCTGGGGAGATGGGCACGGTCCAGGACATCGAGAAACACGCGCGCAAACGCGGCATCGGCGTTCACGAGATCGACCTGTCGACCCAGTACCGCAGCGGTGGCAGCGCTGAGTGCGTCGAATGGGTCGAACAGCTGCTTGGTCTGGCTCCGGGGGGTCCGGAGAAGTGGTCCGGGGACGAACGCTTCGAGGTCCGGACGGCGCCGTCACCGTCCGCCATGGAGGCAGCGCTGGCGGAGAAGCTGGCGCAGCACCAGAACGCCCGGATGGCCGCTGAGTACTGCTGGCCGTGGAGCGACCCCAGGTCCGACGGGTCACTGGTCCCGGACGTGACGATCGGCGACTGGTCCCGCCCGTGGAACCTCAAGGGTGAGCGCTCCGTGGGTGACGCCCCGCCTGCCGCCCTGTGGGCCAGTGACGACCGCGGCTTTGGCCAGGTCGGCTGCGTCCACACGGCACAGGGCTTCGAGTATGAGTGGAACGGCGTCCTGCTCGGCCCCGACCTGGTGTGGCGCACAGATCGGTGGGTCGCCGTCCGCAGCGCCAACCGGGACCCGGACTTCCGCAACAGGCAGCGGGTCAGTGATGCGGACTTCGACGTGCTCGTGCGCAACGTCTACAAGGTGCTGCTGACGCGCGGTCTGCGGGGCGTCTACCTGCACTCGACCGATCCGGAGACCCAGCAGCTACTGGACAGCCTCATCGACTGACCGGGAACGAGCCAGTGAGTTCGCCGCTACTCACCGCTCGGCGAACAGCTCGTCGAGCGCACCCGTGATGACGCCCGCAGCGGCCGGACTCTGCAGCGCTGCTTCCGGGATGGACGGCCGACGGGCGTAGCGCTTGTCGACCAGGTCGGACAGCAACGGCTCCACCCCCGAAAGGGTCCGCAGTCGATCCGCCAGAACGTCCAACTGCGCTGCCGGAACGCCGATCCCCTTGCGGAACATCCACTCGAAGTTCACGGCCAACACCGTCCTTCCCTGGGGCCCCGTGTAGATCCCCCAGACAGCGACGTTCTGGTCGCCGACGTCGAACCAGGCGACGACCGATGGGTACTTGCCCTCACCCCAGTAGAAGTTGGTCCACCTGGGGTGCTGCTGTCCGTGCTGGTAGATCGTCACCAGAGTGGCCGCGGCCTCGGGGGTGCTGTGTTCGTGAATCGCCGCGAGCAAGCTCTGTTCGTCCCATCGGCTGCGGGGACCCTCAGCCGCCTTCCGGCGCACGGCCTCCTGTCCGTAGACAGTGGGCGCAAGGATCTCCATTTCGCCGTGGCGGACGTAGCCCAACTCCAGGGCCAGGACGTCCAGGGCTACGACTGTCCGGTCGTTGAGGAACTCGACGACGCGCTTGAGCTCCTCGGTGATCGCGTCGACGGCGATGACCAGGCGCATCGACCCGGTCGCAAGGTTCCTGCTCACCTCGGAACGGAACGTCTCCGCCGAGAACTCCCCACCCTGACTGTCGGCCCGGGCAGCGAGCACCTCGATCATCGGCTTGCCGGCACGCGCGGCAAAGGCTGCGTCGAGTTCCTCGTACGACAGGCGCCACAGCCCGGCGGCGTAGGCCAGTACCTGGCCGACGACACTGCGCCGGATCTCCGGGTTCGCCTTGAGCTTGCACTCGACGACCGTCAGTTCGCCGGACAGGCTGATGGCGAACAGATCGACCGGGCCGGTCTGCGGCACGTACAGCTGGCTGACCACCGCGAGCGGCGACCCGTCGGCACCCGGCAGCAGGTCCGGCGACTCGAGCAGCAGTGTCTCGAGGGCCGCCTCGTCGGTGTAGTTCGTCACCGTCGGCGACTGCCAGGTGCCACCGTTCTGTCGGATCAACATTGCTCCCCCACCTGCGTTCGCCAGAGCAGCTTCCGCCCGCGAGCGGCACCAGATAAGGCACTCTCCTAGGCGGCGACCCCCGTCTGGTTTTCATGGCTTCGCCGTACCGTTCCCCGGAACATTCGCCACCGTACAACTCAGCATGTCGGGAGGATGGCCGATGACCGCAGCTCATTCTCTAGGTCCCGCAGCAAAGCGGCGGTCGCCGACGCGCCCCTGCCCTAGTCGATCAGATCGAGGGACGGATCGCGACGCCACCGTCATCCTCGACTTCCGGGCATGGTGGTTGGCAACCCCTCGTTCGCCGACGAGCTGATTTCGCAGGTGCTCGAGCGGGGTGGGCCACCCCAGTTGTGGGCCGAGCACTCCGGCCCGGATTTCGGCGCCCAACTCATCGACGCCGCCGGGCACGATGGAATCGCTGAGCGGCTGGACAACGTCTGACCCGCCGGCTCGGGCCCCGAGCGGCTGGCCTTCAGGTCAGCAGGTCAACGAGCTGGTCCGCGCGGCTTCGGGCGACGTCCCGCGCTTCGACGGGCGGGAAGCCACGGCCCGAGCTGATCGTGACCCCGGCGACGAGCTCACCGACGCGTGACCGCACCGGCGCCACGAGACAACCGGAGCCCTCGTGGAGCTCGCCTGACTGGGCAGCCCAGTCCTGAGCTCGAATCTCCGTGAAGCAGGCGTCGAGCTGGTCAGACTTGGTGATCGTCTTGTTGGTGAACCGAGCCAATCGCGAGGGCGGCAGCAGGTCGCGCCACTCGGGTTGCTCCGCCAGCAGCAGCTTGCCGGCCCCGGTCGCGTGCAGGTGGCGCTCCACCAGCGCCGGGTCCTGCAGAGGCAGGTCGGGATCCATGTCGGCCACCCGAAGCGTCGTCGCCGTGTACAGGATCAGGTTCATCCCGGCCCGCACCTCGCGGCGCAGCTCGGCCAGCACCTCCCGGGCCGCCGTCGACACCCGCACCGGCGCGATCGCCCCGGCGAGGCCGGCCACCTTCCGGCCCAACGCGAACCCGCTCAGGTCCGGCAGCCGGACCAGGTACTCCTCTCCCACCAGCAGGTTCAGCAGTCGATACACCGTCGCCGGCGGCATGCCCAGCGACTCGGCCACCTCCTTCGCCGCCACCCCCGCCCCCAGCCGCGCCACGCACTCCAGCACCGCCAGCGCGCTCTGCACCGCCTTCGGCTGCCGCCCGGACAGCCCGCCGTCCGCCGCCATCAGGCCGCCATCGACCCGGGCAGCACGCTCGCCACCGCCGGCTCGTCGTAGACCCCCACCCGCGCCAGCCGCGACGGCCGGCGCAGCGCCAGCCACACAGCCCACGCCGCGCCGGGCAGCAGCACCGCCAGGTACACCCAGGACATCGCCCGGCCGCCCTGCCAGGACTCCCCGCCCAGCGCCACCAGCAGCACGAGCAACCACAGCCCCGACGCCACCAGCCCGCCGACCACCGGCCAGACGGTCAGCTCACCGATCCGGCGCAGGAACAGCGGCACCGCCGCACACACCAGCACGTACCCGAACGCCGACACCGTGATCGTCCCGGTCAGCACCGAACGCCCCGGGGAGCCAGCCAGCAGCGCCACGAACGGCACCCCGACGACCAGCGGCAGGCACAGCGACAACGCCTGCACGGGGGTGCCGCGTCGGGCGTGCACCCGCCCGAGCGCCGCGGGCAGCACGCCCTCCCGGCCCATGGAGAACAGCACCCGGGCCAGCGCGTTCACCGAACCCGTCACGCAGGCGAAGAAGGACGCCGCGATCCGGACGTCCAGCAGGCCCACCAGCCAGCCGATGTCCCCGGCCAGCGCCGACACCGGCACCGGGCTCATCAGCACCTCCAGCGGTGCCCGGCGCAGCAGCACCACCTGCGCCACCGCGCCGACCAGGAACAGCACCCCGGCCACGCCGGCGTCCACAGCCAAGCACGCGCCGGCAACAAGTCGATCGCCGCGGACCATGGTCTTGACAAACTTTAGAGTTAGTCTTTAGAGTCACGCCCAGACTTCGACGGAGGGGGCTTCATGACAACGGTGACCATCGACGACTGGTCGTTCGCCCGCATCGACTTCATTCGGCGCGCAACCGGGATGTCCCACGCATCAATTGTCCGCTCGGTTTTAGAGCGCTTGGACGCGGCTTCTGATCCCGGCATTCGATCCGCGCCCGTAGCCGCAAGCACGGCTGGGAAGGAGCCCAAGATGCCATCCGACCCAATCAAGGTGTTCGCCGAGTACAAGGGCCACCATGTGGATGGCACATTCGATCTTGGGTCGTTGACCCTACGCGTTACAACGGGACCGCTGTCCGGCCGCACGTTTGAATCACCTACGGCGGCTGCAGTCGCTGTTGTCAAGAATTTTACTCCTGAACGAGTCAACCCCGAGACGAACGGTCGAAAGTTCTGGCGATTGTGCGATGGAACCGGGGACCTGCGCTCAATTTTGGGACAGCGCGTGTAGGCCAACTGCGGAAACCCGACACCCACAGCATCGAGAGACAGCGACCATCGGTTGGTAGCGGTCATGTAGCCGCGAGCAAGTACTCTGAGGGTCCACATGAGGTTCGCGTCGGGGTAAGCCACCATAGCGCCGAACAAGTATCCGGTGGCTCACCCCGACCGGGCCGCCAGCACAGCGCAGTCATCGAAAGGCCCGCAGGCTCTCTGGCTCGCTCGGCGTTGATGCAACCATCTTCATGGTGGTCGCCGCCCCGCCGCGCCGCTCACCGTCATCGCCGGGGCGGTGCCGATCGGCGTCCTCGTCGGCAACGGCGCCGGCTACCCGGCGAGCTTCGTTGTCAGCGCGGTCATCCTGCTGTTCTTCGCCGTCGGCTTCGTCGCGATGACCCCGCACGTGCCGCAGGCCGGCGCCTTCTACAGCTACGTCTCCCGCGGACTGAACCGCGAGCTCGGCCTGGGCGCGGCCATGCTCGCGCTGCTCACCTACGTCACCATCCAGGGCGCGGTGCTCGGCTACATCGGTCAGGCCATGGTCGACTTGCTCGCCGCTACGGCGTCGCCTCCCCGCCCTGGTGGGTGTGGACGCTCGTGGTCATCGGCGGCATCGGCGGCATCGGCGTGCTCGGCTTCCGGCACATCGACCTGTCCAGCAAGGTGCTCGGGCTGCTGCTGATCGCCGAGGTCGCGATCGTCGTCGTCCTCGACATCGCGGTGGTCGGGCAGGGCGGGCCGGAGGGCTACTCGACCGGCGTCTTCAGCCTGTCGACGATCACCAGCGGCTCCCCCGCGCTCGGCCTGATGTTCGCCATCGCCGGGTTCATCGGCTTCGAGGCGACCGCCGTCTTCCGCGACGAGGCCCGCGATCCCGAGCGCACCATCCCCCGTGCCACCTACCTGGCACTGGCGATCATCGGCGTCTTCTACGCGATCTCCAGCTGGGCGATCGTCACCGCTTGGGGCGACGGCGGGGTCGTCGAGCGGGCCGCCGCCGACCCGGGCTCGATGGTCGTGGAGACGACGGACATCTACCTCGGCACCCTGGCCGCCGACGTCCTCAACGTCCTGCTCGTCACCAGCCTGTTCGCCTGCGCGCTGAGCTTCCACAACGTGCTGAGCCGCTACTACTTCAACCTCGGCAACACCGGGGTGCTGCACAGCAAGCTCGGCAACGCGCACGTCCGGCACGCCTCCCCTGCCTCCGCCTCGCTGACGCAGACGGTGATCAGCGCGGCGCTCATGGTGGTGTGCGCGCTGGCCGGGCTCGACCCCGTCCTCGAGGTCTTCACCTGGCTGTCCGGGATCGCCACCGTGGGGATCGTGGCCCTGATGCTGCTGACCTGCGCGGCGGTGCTGGTCTTCTTCCGCCGCACCCAGGTCGACACCCGCCCCTGGCAGACGCTGATCGCGCCGGGCCTCGGGTTCCTCGGGCTGGCCGCGATCCTCGTCGTCCTGGTGCAGAACCTGCCGCTGCTGATGGGCGAGTCGACCACCCTGGGTGTGGCCGCCGGCGTCCTGCTGCTGGCCACCCTCGTCGCCGGCCCCGTCCTCGCCCGGTCCCGCCCCGCCACCGTTGCCCTGACCGACTCGAACCTGGAGGCCTGAACCATGACCCTCACCGCACCCGTCACCACCGCCACCCACCCGCTGTCCCGGCTGAGCGCCGAGGAGTTCACCGCGATCCGGTCGATCGTCACCGAAGCCGGCCTGGTCGGTGAGCAGACGAAGTTCGTCTATGTCGGCCTGGACGAGCCGCACAAGTCCGTCGTCCTGGCCTGGTCCCCCGGTGACCCGATCGAGCGCAAGGCGCGCGTACTGCTGCTCGACCGCGCCACCGGCAACGGCGCCGACCTCACCGTGTCGATCACCGCAGGCACCGTCGAGAGCAACACCCCGATCGACGCGTTGGTCGACGGGCAGGTGCCGATCCTGGACGGCGAGTTCGAGGCGATCGAGCCGATCCTCGCCGCCGACGAGCGCTGGGTCGCCGCGATGGCCAAGCGCGGCCTGGACGTGGCGAACGTGCGCAGCGTGCCGCTGTCGGCCGGGTCCTACTTTCCCGACGAGTTCGGTTCCCGCGTCGTCCGGGTGCTCGGCTTCCACCAGGCCGACCCCGAGGACCTGCCCTGGGCGCACCCGGTGGACGGCGTCGTCGCGTTCGTCGACGTCACCCGGGGCGTGGCCCTCGACGTCCAGGACCACTTCGACCTGCCGGTCCCGGCCGAGCGCGCCGACCTCACCCCGGACGTCGTCCGCGACCTCAAGCCGATCCAGATCACCCAGCCCGAGGGCCGCAGCTTCACCGTCGAGGACGACGTCATCCGCTGGGCCGGCTGGGAGGTGCGGGTCGGCTTCGACGCCCGCGAGGGGCTCACTCTCAACCAGGTCTCTATCGACGGCCGCTCGGTCGTCCACCGCGCCTCGATCGCCGAGATGGTGGTGCCCTACGCCGACCCCTCCCCGGTGCGGTTCTGGCAGAACTACTTCGACACCGGCGAGTACCTCTTCGCCCGCTACACCAACTCACTCGAGCTCGGCTGCGACTGCCTCGGCGAGATCCACTACTTCGACGGCGTGCTGTCCGACGAGGGCGGCAACCCGCGCACCATCAAGAACGCCATCTGCCTGCACGAGGAGGACTACGGCGTCGCCTGGAAGCACACCGACATGTTCAACGGGATGCTGGAGACGCGGCGGTCGCGGCGGCTGGTGATCAGCTTCTTCACCACGATCGGCAACTACGACTACGGCTTCTACTGGTACCTCTACACCGACGGCACGATCCAGCTGGAGTCCAAGGCCACCGGAATTGTCTTCACCTCCGCCTACCGCGGCGAGGAGCACCCGTACGCCACCGAGATCGCCCCGGGCCTGGGTGCGCCGTTCCACCAGCACCTGTTCTCCGCCCGGTTGGACATGGCCGTGGACGGCGTGGCCAACACGGTGCACGAGGTGGACGCCGTCCGGGTGCCGATCAGCGAGACCAACCCCTACGGCAACGCCTTCACCCGCAAGCTGACCCCGCTGACGACCGAGAAGGACGCCGCCCGGCTGACCGACGCGACCGTCGGGCGGACCTGGCACATCGTCAACCCGGGCAAGACCAACCGGCTCGGCCAGCCGGTCGGGTACGCGCTGCACCCGGAGGCCTCGCCGGTGCTGCTCGCCGACGAGTCGTCGTCGGTGGCCGCCCGCGCCACCTTCTCGACCAAGAGCCTGTGGGTGACCGCCTACGACCCGGCCGAGCGGTATCCGGCCGGCGACTTCGTCAACCAGCACCCCGGGGACGGCGGCCTGCCGGCGTTCATCGCCGACGACGCCCCGGTGGAGAACACCGACGTCGTGCTGTGGCACACCTTCGGGCTGACCCACTTCCCGCGCCCGGAGGACTGGCCGGTCATGCCCACCGACTACTCCGGCTTCACGCTCAAGCCGGTCGGCTTCTTCGACAAGAACCCGGCGCTCGGCGTTCCGAAGTCCACCTCCTCGCACTGCGCGGCGGCTGAGGGCCACTGCTCGTGACGGCGGCGGTCCTGACCACCCGGCCGAGGGCGCTCGCCCTCGGCCGGGTGGCCGCCGGCCTGGCGCTGGCGTCGGCGCTGGTCCACCTGCTGCTGCTGGATTCCTCGCTCGGGTCGGTGGCGATGCTCGGCATGGCGGCGGCCTGCCTGCCCTGCGCGTGGCACCTGTGGCGCAACCCGACCGGGCCGGTGTGGCGGTTCACCGCCCTGGTGGACGCCGCGATGCTGGTCCTGCACGCACAGATGCTGGGCGAGTCATCGGGCCACGCGCACCACGGCGGGGCGTCGCCGTCGCTGATGTGGCTGGGCCTCGCCCTGGTCGGCGGGCAGCTCGCCCTCGCCGGCGCCGCCGCCGTTCGCCGTCCCTGAACCGTGCGCCGTTGTGTGCTCGATGGGGTCCGACCCCGGTCGGAGCCCCGTCGAGCGCACAACGGCGTCGGGATCACCGGCCGGATCGCGCCGCCTCACGCCAACGCGTCCGCGCATCGCGCACGAACCCGTGCAGCGGGTGGGCAGCGTTGTCGGCCTGGTTGAGGGGTGGTTCCAGCTCGGCGATCAGCTGGGCCTCGACCGTCCACGGCTCCGGGTGCTCCGCCCAGGTCAGCCGGAGATTCTCCCCCATCCACTCCGACAGCCGCAGCTCGTCGGCGTTGACCAGCACCGGCCGCGTCGTCCACCGGCTCTGCCAGCCCTGCTGCTCGCTCAGCAGTGCAGCCAGCGACCGGCGCAGCGTCGACGAGCCGGTCGTCCCGCGGATGTGGTCACCCACCACCCGGCTGCGCAGCGTCGCCTTCGACTCCGCTCCGTTAGGCGCGATGCCCACGTACAGCAGCTGGAGATCAGCGGCATCGTGCCGCGGTCCGGAGATGCCGGGCAGCGCACCGAACCGCCCCCACCACGCGTAGACCCCCGGTGCGGAAGGCACACCGGTTCGGGCCTCGTCCAGCGACACGGGGAGCGAGCGCAGCGCGGCGACCACGGAGTCCATGCCGACAGTCAAACGCCCGGAACATGCCGGACCCAATCCGCACGGCCGCCGCAGAGCACCGTGCGGAGAAGTTGACCGACGTCCCCGACGTCCGTAACCGGGCCGGAGCGAGCGGGAGGTGTCGTGTGGGCACCGACGTCGAGAGGACCGCCCGTGCCCGACCTGTTCTCCCCCTTCACGCTCAAGGGCATGACGCTGCGCAACCGCATCGCCATGTCGCCGATGACCATGTACGGCTCGGTCGACGGCCAGATGGACGACTACCACGTCATGTACCTCGGGGCCCGCGCCGCCGGCGGCTTCGGGCTGGTCTTCCCCGAGCAGATCGCCATCACCCCCGACGGCCGCACCACCACCTCCTGCGCCGGAATCTGGGACGACGACCAGATCGCCGGCCACGCCCGGGTCACCGCGATCATCAAGCGGTTCGGCGCCGTCCCGGGCATCCAGCTCGGCCACACGGGCCGCAAGGGCAGTGAGGTCCCGCCGCACAAGGAGACCAACGCCCAGGGCAGCTGGAAAGCCCTCCCGCCGGACCACCCGGACGGCTGGCAGACCGTCGGCCCCTCGGCCATCCCCGCCGGCGGCGACCACTCCTTCCCGGTGCACGAGCTGACGGTCGAGGAGATCAAGGGCCTGCACTGCAGCTACGCCGATGCCGCCCGCCGCGCCGCCGACGCCGGCTACGAGTGGCTGGAGATGCACTTCGCGCACGGCTACCTCGCCGCCAGCTTCTTCTCCCCGCTGGCCAACCAGCGCACGGATGAGTACGGCGGCAGCAACCGCAACCGGGCCCGCTTCCTGCTGGAGGCCCTCGACGCCGTCCGGGAGGTGTGGCCCGAGCACCTGCCCCTGACCATGCGGCTGGGCTCGGACGACTTCCACCCCGGCGGCGTCCAGTTCGAGGACTCCATCGAGGCGATCGGTTGGATGAAGGAGCACGGCCTCGACCTCGCCGACCTGTCCATGGGCGGCAACACCGACGAGATGGTCGACCCGCACTTCTTCAACGAGCCCGCCGGCTTCGTCCCCCGCGCCACCCGGGTCCGCCGCGAGGTCGGCATCCCGGTCGCCACCAGCTGGAACCTCGGCGTGCCACAGACCGCCGACTCGGTCATCCGCTCCGAGCTCATCGACGTGGCGATGATCGGTCGGCCGGCGCTGTCCAACCCGCACTGGCCGGTCTGGGCCGCCCGCGAGCTCGGCGTCGAGGCCCCCTTCGACCTGCTGCCGGCGGACTGGCGGTGGTGGCTGTCGAACTTCCGCGGCCACGCCCCGAGCATCGGGCTGCCGCCCACCCCGGCCGAGGTGCGCGCGGCCGCCACGGCCGACGTCCCGATCGCCGAGTTCGGCGAGGTGCCGGTCAGCGTCTGATCCCGGCGGGCCGGCCGACGTCGTCACCTCGGCCGGCCCGCACCGGCATCCGGACGGACACCGCACCACTCGGCTCAGGTCAGCCGCAGTTCGCTAGCGTTCCTCAGCCATCAGTTCGTGCCGGGCAATCTGTGCTTCAGCCGAACTGGTGTTCGAAGCATGACGACCGCGGCCCGCCCCACCACTGCCCCGAGCGCCGACCAGCTCCGCTCCGAGTCCTGGGAGAGCCTGAGGCGCCAGGAGCCGCCTGCCCGGTCACCGTCGTGTCAGCTGATGAGCGACCGCTGTGACGGGACAGAACGCGACCGGTGCGTGCGCTGAGCCACCTCCGCCGCCCCTGAGCCGTTGTCGGCTCGGTGCCGGTTCCCCGAGCCGAACCGACATGGAACGCACAGTCCCGACCGGACATGGGTGCTCGGCTCAACTACCGGCGGCCGTGGCCGTAGTTGCTGGTGCGTCACCTGTGCCGATCACCGCGTACGAGCGTCGAGGAAGGGCCCGTGGGTCTCAGCGTCGTCAGCAACCTCGCGGCGGTGAACACCCACCGCCACCTGTCGCTGACGAGCACCGCGCTGACCCGGTCGCTGGAGCGGCTGTCTTCCGGCTATCGGATCAACCGAGCCGCGGACGACGCGGCGGGGCTGGGCATCTCCGAGGGGCTGCGGTCGCAGGCCGGCGGGCTCACCCAGGCCATCCGGAACACCCGGGACGGCGTCAGCCTCGTCCAGGTCGCGGAGGGCGCGCTGGCCGAGACGACCGCGGTCCTGCAGCGCATGCGCGACCTCGCCGTCCAGGTCGCGAACGAGGGAGCACTGGACGGCAACGCCACCGCCGCCGTCCAGCGAGAGCTGAACCAGCTCAAGGACGAGTTGAACCGGATCGCGGACACGACCACCTTCAACGGCATCCCGCTGCTGGACGGCAGCTACCACCGCAGGTTCCAGGTGGGCGCCGATGCCGGCGACAGCCTCGCGGTGGGGATCGGCGGTGCCATGACCTCCCAGGGCCTGGGCGTCGACGCCCTCAACATCGCCGCGGTCGACGATCCCGCCTCGGTGACCGCGATCCCGGCGCAGGGACGGATCGAACACCTGCGGGCTGGTGGGGTCGTCTTCCTCGGCACCACCGCCGACCCCGGGGTGGTCGCCGACCTGACCGGCATCATCACCTACGAGGGCCACCAGCTGGACCTGGATGCCGTCGACTTCACCGGTGCGACCAGCACCGGTGAAATGGTCGACCTGTTGAACGCCGCCGCCCTGGCCCAGGGCTTCACCCACCGGCCCGACCCGTTCGTCGATGACGGCGACGACCTGATCTTCCGAGGTCTCGAGCCCACCGCCGGCGCAACGGACGCCGAGCTCGACGCCCTCACCCCCGCGTACGACACCCCGGGTCCCGACGTCCGGGTCATCGCGGCCCAGACCTCCACCCCGCCGTCTGCCGGCCTGCTGGGCTTCCCCGGGACGCTGGCCGACGCCCTCCCCACCCTCCGAGGCACCGTCTCCGCCAATGGGCACAGCCTCGAGCTGGGCGCGGTCGGCTACACCGACACCGACGGGGACGGCACTGTCAGCGGCGACGAGGCCCTGGCGCAACTGAACGCGGCGGCGAAGCTCGCCGGCATCACGGCCGACGACCACGCCTTCGTCGTGAACAGCTTCATCACGTTCAGCGGGGACGACTACGTGGACCACGGCGTGAGCCTGTACTTCACCGGCGCCACCCCCACGGAAGGCTCGAGCCCCGAGGAGCTCAGCCGACTCAGCCCGACGTTCACCCCCGGCCGGGACCTGATCACCAGGATCGACGCGGCGATCCGGACCGTGTCGACCCAGCGGGCCGAGCTGGGCGCCGTCCAGAACCGGTTCGAGCACACCATCGCCGCGCTCGGCGTCGCAACCGAGAACACCGTCGCGTCGCTGTCCCGGATCCGCGACGCCGACATCGCGCTGGAGACGACCGCCCTGGCCCGCCACCAGATCCTGTTGCAGGCCGGTACCGCGATGCTCGCGCAGGCCAACCAGACACCGCAGCTCGTCCTCGGTCTCCTGCAGGGCTGACCGGGGCCGTCCCCCGGCTCGGGATCAGCGACGCCCGGGCACCCCACCGGGGTGCACCCCTCGCCGGCCGACCTGCAAGACAGGCGGCGTCGGTTACCGTTGTGCAGTTCCTGAAACCCGTGTGTAACTACCTGCTGGCGAAGCAAGGCGGCACGCCCGATCCGCCAGCAGAGGTCATGTTCCACACGCGCGCTTCCAGCACCCAGCTCATCCGGCACGCCGGGTTCTCCTACTTCCCGCTCGCCTTCATCGCGCGGCTCCCCTTCGCCATGATGGTGGTCGGCGTCCTGACCCTCGTCGTCGCCGAACGCGGCTCGGTCACCCTCGGCGGGCTCAACTCCGCCGCGGCCGGCATCGGCACCGCGCTCGCCGGGCCGCTGCTCGGCGCAGCCGCAGACCGGCTCGGCCAGCGCCGGGTGCTCGTCCCGGTCGGGCTGGTCAACGGCACCCTGCTCGGCGCCTTCCCGTTCGTCGTCGCCAGCAGCACCCCGGCGCTGGCCCTGCTCGCCATGTCGGTGCTGATCGGCGCCTCGGCGCCGCAGATCGCGCCGATGTCGCGCACCCGGCTGGTCGCCATCATCAAGCGGTCGGTCCAGCGCAACCAGCGTGAGCGGGTGCTGAACGGGACGATGGCCTACGAGTCCGCCGCCGACGAGACCGTCTTCATCGTCGGCCCCTTCCTCGTCGGGCTGCTCGCCACCGCCGTCGCCCCCTGGCTGGCCATCGCCGGCGCCTCGGCGCTGACGTTCGTCTTCGTCACCTGGTTCGCGCTGCACCCCACCGGGCGGCTCCACCCCGGGGCGCAGGATGCCCGCCACGAGCAGGCACCCGCCCGGGAGCTGGCCCGCTTCTCGCTGGTCACCGTGGTCGTCGGCACGCTCGGCATCGGCCTCTTCTTCGGCGCCACCCTCACCTCGCTCACCGGCTTCCTCGCCGCCGACGGCAGCGGTGACCGCGCCGGGCTGCTCTACGGCGTCATGGGCATCGGCTCGGCCGCGCTCGCCCTGGGGTCGGCGGCGTTCCCGGAGCGGTTCAGCCTGCGGGCGCGATGGCTGGTGTTCGGGTCGCTGATGCTCGCCGCCGCGATCGCCTACGCCTCCGCCCGGTCGGAGCTGATGCTGATCGTGGCCCTCGCCGTCCTCGGCTGTGGCATCGGGCCGACGCTGGTCAGCCAGTACAGCCTCGCCGCGAAGTTCAGCCCGCTCGGCCGCTCGGCGACCACGATGACGCTGCTCGGGTCCGCCGTCGTCGTCGGGCAGGCGGTCTCCTCCGCCGTCACCGGCATCGTCGTCGACCGGCTCGGCGCCGACACCGCGCTCGTGCTCCCCGCCGTCGCCGCCGCGATCGTGCTCGCCGCCGGGATCGCCCACGCCACCTCGACACCGGACGTCGTCTACCAGTCGGAGCCGGAACTGGTCCCCGCCTGAGGGCGCGACGGCGGGCTCCCCCGGAGGCACAGCGGTGCCACAGTGGGCGCACGTCCAGTTCACCGGACCACGGCCGAAGGTGCTGCGTACCGGACGTCGAACGACAGGAGCCGCCGTGCCCGCGCACCAGCAGAGCCCCAGCTACGAGGGGCGCCCGCTGCCCCGGCCCGGGGACGAGGTCGTCGACCAGGGCCTCGGCTTCGACCTGGGCACCCTGCTCACCCGCCGGCGGGTGCTCGCCTTCCTGGGCGTCGGCGCGGCCGGCGTCGGCCTCGCCGCCTGCGGCGGGACGAGCAGCACCTCGAGCGCGACGTCGTCGGCGAGCGGGACGACGGCCGGCGCCCTGACCGAGATCCCGGACGAGACGGCCGGCCCCTTCCCCGGCGACGGGTCCAACGGGCCGGACGTGCTGGAGCAGAGCGGCATCGTCCGCAGCGACATCCGCTCCAGCTTCGGGGAGGCCAGCGGCACCGCCGCTGGCGTCCCGATGACCCTCGAGCTGACCGTCCGCGACCTGGCCAACGGCGGTGTGCCCTTCGCCGGCGTCGCCGTTTACGTGTGGCACTGCGACCGCGACGGCAGGTACTCGATGTACTCCGACGGCGTCACCGACCAGAACTACCTGCGCGGCGTGCAGATCGCCGACGCCACCGGCACGGTCAGCTTCACCAGCATCGTCCCCGCCTGCTATCCCGGGCGATGGCCGCACGTGCACTTCGAGGTCTACCCCGACCAGGCCAGCATCACCGACGCGACCACCACCCTCGCCACCTCCCAGGTGGCACTGCCGGAGGACGTCTGCGACGCCGCCTACGCGACCGCCGGCTACTCGGAATCCGTGCGGACCCTCGCCCAGATCAGCCTGACCAGCGACAACGTCTTCGGCGAGGACGGCGGCGCCAGCCAGCTGGCCACCGCCAGCGGAGACGCGTCCCGCGGCTGGACCGTCTCCCTCCCGGTCGGCGTCGACACCACGACGACGCCCGGGGCCCGCGGACCGCGCGGCTGACCGGACCGGCGAGACTGCCGGGCGTGGACCTCGAGGCCTTCTACCTGCCGCTCGGTGACAACCGCTTCTCCCCCACCCGGGCCACCGAGAGCCCCTGGGAGACCAGCGCCCAGCACGGCGGGCCGCCGTCCGCGCTGCTGGCGCACCTGGCGACCGCCACCGCGGGTGAGCACCTGCGGGCCGCGCGGGTCAGCGTCGACTTCTTCGGCGCCATCCCGCGCCGGGAGCTGACCGTCGAGGTCTCCCCCGTCCGCCCGGGCCGGCGGATCGACCTCACCGAAGCGGCGATGACCGTCGAGGGCCGCACCGTCGCCGTCGCCCGGGTCTGGTCGATCGCCACCGGCCCGACGCCGCCGGTGGTCACCGAGCTCACCCCGCCGCCCGCCGTCCCCGAGGTCTCCAGCCACTTCCTGCCGCACCTGCCCGACTGGGGCTTCGGGCAGGCCCTCGACTGGCGCTACACCGCCGGCTCAGCCGACCAGCAGGGTCCCGCCGACGTCTGGACCCGGGTCCTGGTCCCGCTCATCGCCGGCCAGGAGCTCACCGGCCTGGACCGCACGCTGGTCGCCGCCGACGCCGCCAACGGCATCTCCGCCGAGCTGCCGATCAGCACCTGGCTGTCCATCCCGCCGGGCATGACAACCCACCTGACCCGCGAGCCGGACGGCGAGTGGGTGCACCTGTCCGCCCGCAGCTCGATCGCCGCCGACGGCATCGGGTTGTGTCTGGGCACGCTGTCCGACGCCGCCGGCGAGATCGGCCAGGTCTCCCAGCCGCTGCTCGTCCGCGAACGCTGAACCGAGGAGAGCCCGCCGCCTTGTTCTCACTTGCCGGGCGAAGTGAGAACAAGCGGTCAGACGCCGAGGTGGGCCAGGGCCTGCAGCAGCAGGTGGCTCTGCCCGTTCGCCAGCTCGGCCAGCAGCGTGGGCTCCCGGACCTCCGCCGGGGTGAACCAGGTCAGCTCCAGCGCGTCCTGCTGCGGCGCGCAGTCGCCCTCGACCGGGACGACGTAGGCCAGCGACACCGCGTGCTGCCGCGGGTCGTGGAACGGCGTCACCCCCGGCGTCGGGAAGTACTCGGCGATGGTGAACGGCTGCGGTGCGGGCGGCACCCGCGGCAACGCCAGCGGGCCGAGGTCCTTCTCCAGGTGCCGGAGCAGCGCCGCGCGCACCCGCTCGTGGTAGAGCACCCGGCCCGACACCAGCGCCCGCTTCACCAGCCCGTCGCTGCCGGCCCGCAGCAGCAGACCGACCGCGATGACCACGCCCTGGTCGTCGACCCGCACCGGCACCGCATCGACGTAGAGGATGGGCAGCCGCTCGCGCGCGGCGTCCATCTCCTCCCCGGAGAGCCAGCCAGCGTCGTTCCTCGTCGTCGCCTCCGTCATGGGTCACTGTCTAACCGATGCGGGTCCGGCAGCGTCGCGGCGGGCTCCCGTGGCGCGTCGCACGGTCACGGCCGGAGCCCGGACTGCCGAGAACCGGTTCCATGAGCACCCGAACCGACGACGCGCTCAACAGCTGGCTCGCCGACCTGACCGGCGGCGAGACCTCGATGCGCCGACTCCGCAAGCGGCTGACCGAGGAGGGCACGCTGACCACCGAGCCGTGCCCCACCTGCGAGCACCCGGCCGTCGCGGACCTCGCGCACACCGGCCACCAGGTCGCCGAGCCCGTCAGCTGAGCAGGTTCAGCGACCCCGGCTGACGACCTCCTCGAACTGCGCCGGCGTCAGCGGCGGGCCGGGCAGCTCGCCGTCGGTCGGGCGCAGGCCGTCCAGCGCCATCGTCACCACCCGCCGCCAGATCTCCGGGGCGACGTCCCGCGACCGGGCGGTGACCGCGCCGACCATCACCGGGATCAGCGCGACGTCCAGCGCGGTCACCTCCGGCCGCACCTGCCCGCGCTCCTTCGCCCGGTCGAGCAGCGCCCCGACCACCGGCGCGATCCGGGACGTCGCCGCACCGGCCCGGGCCCGCGCCTGCGGCCCGAGCATGAACTCCTGCAACCCCCGGTCGCCGGCCTGCAGCTCGACCACCTGCACCAGGAACCGCCGCAGCCCCTCCTCCGGGTCGTCGGCCCCGAGGGCCTCGTCGGCGAGCCGGCCGACGAGGGCGAGCTGGTCCTCGAACAAGGCCAGCATCAGGTCTTCGCGGGTCGGGAAGCGCCGGTAGACCGTGCCCACGCCGACGTCGGCAGCGCGGGCCACCTCGTTGTGCGTGACCGCCCGGCCGGTCTCGGCGAACAGCCGCCGCGCGGCGGCGAGCACGCGCTCACGGTTGCGTGCGGCGTCCCGGCGCAGCGGCGTCGACCCGGTCATCGCGCGGCGAGCACTTCCCGTGCCGTCGTCCAGTTCCGCGGACCGTAGCGGTCGTTGTCCAGCGGACCCAGCTCGGCGTCCCCGCTGAACATGCTGTGCAGGTACTGCATCCCCTGCCACACCGGGAACGGCGCCTCGTCGTCCCGGGACACCGCACGCCCCACCTTCGCCATTCCGGCGATCAGACCGGGCGTGCCGGCCCAGGTCGGCCGGAACCGCCGCCCGGTCAGCTCGGACATCGTCGCGGCCAGCTGCCGGGCGGTGACGGTGTCGCCGGCGACCTCCAGGTACCGCGGGGCGGCGTCGTCCAGGGCGGCGTCGGCGGTGAACGCGGCGGTGTCGTCCTTGGTGGTGAAGTCCAGCGGCTGGTCGGCGTCACCCCAGTACAGGACCCGGTCCCGGCCGGACAGCACGATCGGGGCCTGGCCGGTGAGCAGGTCGGTGAAGGCGCCGTTGAGCACCGAGGTCGCCCGGATCGGCGCGCGGTCGAGCACCCGGGCGAAGTCCCGGCGGAGCTCGAAGTTCCGGTTGGACCCGGGGGCCACGCGCCGGTAGTCGGCGGAGAAGTCCGAGGGGATGAACCGCGGGACGCCGGCCGCCACCGCGGCCTCCAGCAGCCGGGTCTGCAGTCCGACCACCACCTCGCGCAGCCCGTTGAGGGTGGAGACGACGACGTCGGCGCCCTCACTCGCCCGCCGCAGGTCGGCCGGGTCGTCGTGGTCGGCCTCGACGACGGTGGCGCCGAGCCCCGCCAGCCGCGCGGTCTTCTCCGGGCCGGCGCCGGTGCGGGTCAGCGCCCGGACGTCGGCTCCTCTCGCGACCAGGGCCCGGATCGTGCGGGCACCGAGGTCACCACTGGCGCCGGCGAGCAGGACTGTGGTCATGCGGGTCTCCTCGACCAAGGAAACGGATCAGCTTGTCCGCTTATCGGGTCGACAGTAGACGGCGCGGACCGGGCCTCCCGACCCGGTCAGGCCGCGACCGGCCGGAGCGCCGCGACCAGCTCCGCCACCGGCTGCGGCCGGCCGAACAGCCAGCCCTGCGCCAGCGGGCAGCCCAGGTCGGTGAGCGTCCGGGCCTGCTCGGCCGTCTCGACGCCCTCGGCGATCAGCACCAGCTCCAGCGCGTCGGTCAGCGCCATCACGCTGCGCAGCAGCCGACCCCGCCGGCTGGACGTGGTGATCGTCGAGACGAACGAGTTGTCCAGCTTGAGGTAATCGGTCGGCAGCGTGTCCAGCCGGGACAGCGACGAGTAGCCGGTGCCGAAGTCGTCGATGGCCACCCTCAGCCCGTGCTCCCGGAGAACGTGCAGCGCACGCACCGAACGGGTGGACTCCGCCTCGACCAGGCTCTCGGTCACCTCGACCACGGTCCGCTCGGCCGGCCAGCCGGTCTCGGCCAGCGTGGCGAGCACCCGGGCCGGGAACTCCTCGTCGTCCAGCTCCCGACCGGACACGTTGACCGTCAGGAACAGCCGGCGGCCGGTCGCCGCGCACAGTGCCCGCGCGTCCCGGCACGCCGCCGCCCAGACCACCGCACCCAGCTCGCCGATCAACCCCTCCCGCTCGGCGACCGGGACGAACTCCGCCGGCATCACCGGCCCTCGCTCGGCGTGGTCCCAGCGCACCAGCGCCTCGATGCCCGCGATCTCGCCGTCCGCCAGGGTCACGATCGGCTGGAGGTGCACGTGCAGCGCGCCGGAGGCGGGGTCGGCCAGCGCGGCCGCCAGGTCCCGGCCCAGCGGGCTCCGGCCGCCGGCGTCCAGCTCGCTGCGCCCGCGGCCCAGCGACTTGACCCGGTACAGCGCCGAGTCCGCCCGCCGCATCAGTGCGGCCGGGGAGTCCTCCGGCTCCATGCCCGCCACCCCGACGGACGTGCCGATCCGGGGCAGCGCCGCCCGCAGCTGCTCCGCGACGAGGAGCGCCGCCTCGCCGTCCAGCCCGGGCAGCAGCAACGAGAACTCATCGCCACCGTGCCGGGCGAGGACGGCGCCGGCGGGCAGCATCGGCGTCCAGGTGGCCGCCACCGTCCGCAGCAGCTCGTCGCCGGCCGCGTGCCCACGCGAGTCGTTGACCGCCTTGAAGTGGTCCAGGTCGAACAGCGCCGCCGACAGCGGCTCGCCGCTGCGCAGCGCGCCGCGCACGGCGAGCTCCAGGGCCTCGTCGAAGCCCCGCCGGTTCACCAGCCCGGTCAGCGCGTCCTCGTGCGCGCTGGCGGCCCGGCGCGCCAGGACGGCGATCGCCCCCGCCGAGCCGAGCACGAGCAGACCGAGGACGGCGGCGGCCCCGGCCGGCACGTCCCCGCGCAGCACGACGACGACCGTGCCGATCACCAGCAGCTCGCCGAGGAAGCCCACGGCCCAGGCCAGCGGGAAGAAGAGGAAGGAGTTCATCGACGCGAACGCCATCAGCGCCAGCACGGCCACCGCACCGGTCGCCGACGGCGAGGCCAGCGCGAACACCCCGATGCCGACGGAGCCCACGGCCAGCAGCCACCGGTAGGAGGCCATCGGCACCCGGCTGCCCCACCGCATGACCGCCAGGCCGAGCAGCGTGGTGACCGGCCCGAGGGTGACGGCGGTGGGGTCGAAACCGGTCAACCCACTCGGGGTGCCGAGCACCAGGGCGACCGCCGCCAGCCCGCCGACGGCGGTCAGCAGCCCGGCGACCCGGGCGACCACGCGGGGCGTGGCCAGCTCCGGCGCCATCCCGCTGATCTGCATGCCACATCATCGAACACCGGGTTCCGGAACTGGACGGTCAGCCGGTCGGGAGCGGCCCGGACTCCCTCCCGGGGGTGAGCGGCGACCAGCCCAGCGCCGGGCCGAGGTGCTGGGCCATGTCGCTCAGGATCTGCACGTGGTCGGCGTGCTCGAAGCTGAACGGCAGCGCGAAGACCACCTCGGTCACCTCGCGGAACCCGGCGTGGGCGTAGAGCTGCTCGGCGATCTGCTCCGAGGTCCCGACCAGGTCCGCGGCGAACATCAGCCGGGCCGGGCCCTGCGGGGTCGCCGTCCGC
This sequence comes from Modestobacter sp. VKM Ac-2984, assembly GCF_026967985.1. GTDB lineage: Bacteria > Actinomycetota > Actinomycetes > Mycobacteriales > Geodermatophilaceae > Modestobacter. The sequence goes on from NZ_JAPVBJ010000009.1 coordinate 88,630, forward strand.
GGCAGCCGCGCCTCGACGTAGGCGGCGTACTTCGCGCGCTGCTCCGCCGACGCCGAGTCGGTCGGGATGACCACGAGACCCTGCGACGCCCGCCCGGCCGGGTTGGCGGCCCTGAACGCCTGGAGCTGGGCGGCCTGCTCGGTGGCGAAGTCCTCGGACGACTCCGCCTTCACCACCGACGAGCTCAGGAAGTGCAACCCGTTCTCCCCGGCCCAGACCGCCGACCTCAACGACGCCCCGCCGTACCAGAGCCGGGACCGCAGCCCCGGCGAGTGCGGCTGCACCCGGTCCGACCACTCCTCCACCACGCCCTCCCGGCCGGCGAACGTCGACGCCGGCGCGCCCTCGACGAAGCGCAGCAGCCGGGCCACCCGCTCGTAGGAGAAGTCCTCGACGTCGGCGGTGTCGGGGTAGAGCGCGGCGCGGACGTCGTCCCAGTGCATCGGTGGGCCGACGGAGAAGCCGGGGTTCAGCCGGCCACCGCTGAGCACGTCGACCGTGGCGAGGTCCTCGGCCAGCCGGAGCGGGTTCTCCCACGCCAGCGGGATCACCGCCGTGCCCAGCTCGATCCGGGACGTGCGCTGGGTGGCGGCCGCCAGCACCGCGACCGGGGAGGAGATGCCGTACTGCAGGTGCCGGTTGCGCAGCCAGGCGCTGTCGAAGCCGAGCTGCTCCCCCAGCTCGATCACCCGCAGCGTCGACTCGTGCCCGCTGCGCGGATCGGCCTCGTCGAACAGGCCGATGGTCAGGAAACCCAGCTTCTCCAGCGGCACCCCGGGCGATGGCATGCCGCGATCACACCAGACCGGGCTCAGGCCTCGATCGCCGGCAGTGCGGTGGCGACCGGCGGGGTGCCGGGCCGAACCGCCAGCCCCGGGACGACGGCGGTCAGCCCGTTCTGCAGCCGCCGCATGCCCACCATCATCCGGGTCTTCACCGTGCCCAGCGGCGCACCAGTGCGCTGGGCGATCTCCCGCTGCGTGTACCCGCCCCAGTAGGCCAGCACCAGCGCCTCCCGCTGTGCGGCGGGCAGCTCTGCCAAGGCCGTGCGAACCCGCGCGTCGGCCATCCGGCCGGCGACCAGCTCGGCGACGTCGAGCGAGGAGGCCTCCCGGAACCGTTCTGCCACGGCGTCGGACCGGCGCTGCTGCGAGGCCTCGTGCCGGACGACGTCCACCGCCTTGTGGTGCACCAGCGCCAGGAACCAGGAGCGGAACGAGCCGCGCGCCCGGTCATAGGCAGCCGGGTCGCGCCAGTAGGCCACGAACGCCTCCTGGACGACGTCCTCGGCGAGGCGCTCGTCGACCAGGATCCGCCGGGCCAGCGCCAGCGCCGGGGCGGTGTGCTCGTCGAGGAGCTCGGCGATGGAGGCCGGTGCGGTGCGGCCCGGTGGTGGAACGACGCTGTTCATCACCCCCTGATCAATAGCGCACAACTTTATCGTTCAAACAACCTTCACCCGAAGGAGTGAGCCTCTGACCTGCACGGAGACGCCGACCGCCGACCCGGGGCGAGAGCCCGGATCGGCGGTCAGGTCGAGCAGTGCTGACGGGTCAGCGGTCCTCGGTCAGCGGCTGCAGCAGCTCGGCGGCCGGCCGGGGGGCGGGCACCGACGACGTCCCGTACAGGCTGACGCCGGACGGCGCGGCCATCATCGCCTCGAGCTCGCCGGTGTCCAGCGTCGGCTCGATCGTCTCCAGTGTCGGCTCGATGAGCTCCGGCTCCGCCACGGCGGGACGGCGACCGGCGATCCGCCGGGCCAGGCCGCGCAGCGAGCGGGCCTCCTTGCGCCGGGCCTTGCGCTCGGCCGCCCGGGCGGCCTCCTCGCGGGCGGCGAGCTCGCGGTCCAGGATCTCCCGCGCCATCCGGTCGGTCTCGGCGGCGACGATCAGGTCGGCCCGGGCCTGCTGGGCCCGCTGCCGGCCGTCGCGGCGGATCTCCTCGGCCTCGACCTCCTCGTCGTCGCGCACCTTCAGCAACCGGTCGTAGGCCGTCGGCGGGGCGAAGTTCATCAGCGTCTTCATCAGCACCGGCAGGATCTCCACGCTGAGGAACAGCAGGAACAGCATCACGTGGGCCAGGTGCGCCATCGGCCGCTCCTCCGACAGCCGGTCGATCGCCTCCAGCCGGGCCAGGATGCCGTCGCTCTGGCTGTTCTCCGCCTCGAACGCCGCCTGCTCGGCCAGCCGCGCCCCGGTCAGCCGGCTCAGCTCGGCCTGGTCGCTCACCAGCGCGGCCTTGGCCAGCGCCACGCTGCGGGCGGCGGCACCGACGGCGTCCTTCTCGGCGGTGGTGCGGGTCTGCTGCAGCGCGGCCTCGGCGGCGTCGAGCTCGGCCTTCGCCGTCTCCCGCACCGCTGCCTGCTGCCCGGCCGCCGCCGCGGCGGCGAAGTACGCCGCCCCCTGGCCCTCGTCACCGGAGCCGCAGGTGCCGTCGAGCTCGCACTGCGCCTTGGCCTGCAGCTCGTCGAACCGGCCGGTCGCCGCGTCGTACACGGCCTTCTTGCTGTCCCGCTCGGCCTGCGCCGCGGCCACCCGCGGGTCGGCGTTCGGGTCGGTCGCGCCGCCGCTGGCGACGACGGCCTGGTCCTCGGCGATCGACTGGGTGAGCACCGGGATCTGCGCGTAGCGGGCGTCGGCGTCCAGCTCGTCGGTGAACTGCTCGGCCGCCTCCGCCTGCAGCGTCACGATCGTGGCGTCGACCTCCTTGCTGAACACCTGCAGCGTCAGCGGCGTCGAGATGACCGTGCCGAGGACGACGGCCAGCGCCAGCCGCGGCAGGGCCAGCCCGAGGTTGCGCCGCCAGGACGGGTCGTGACCCATCCCGACCAGCAGCATCCGGTCCAGGTTGAGGATCACCAGCCCCCAGCCGAGGCCGATCAGGACGGCGACCGCCCACCAGGCGCCCAGTGCCATGTGCACGGCGAACGCCATCGACAGCGCAGCCAGTGCACCGGTGCTGACCAGCACGCCACCGAGGGCGACGTACTTGGCGCGCGCGCCGGGGGCGACCCGCAGCAGATCGAGCCGGGCGCCGGCCAGCACGGCCAACCGATCGCCGGCAGAACGGGGGCGGGACCTCATCCGTGGATTCCTCTCGCAGAACGACCAAGGGAGGTATCGGTCGCCCACGACCGAGCCGGTACCGGTCAGCGACTGTGAGACATCTCCGACCGCCGGGACACCACGTAACGGCACCGTCACGTCTCGGACACCGCTGCCGCACACGCGGAAGGTGAGGTCTCCCTCGAGAACGCACAGCGCGCTCTCCGTCCGTCCGCCGCCCACGTTCGGCGGCCGGCCACGTCGGCCTCGAAGGAGACCCATGAGCCCCCAGCTCGTCCGGCGCGCGATCGCCGGCACCGTCGCAGCCACCACCGTCCTGGCGCTGGCTGCCTGCTCGTCCGACTCCGCGGAGGCCAGCGGCAGCGGCGACGGGGGCACCGAGACCGTCACGATCGGGACCCTGCGCGGCCAGCCGCACTTCTACGCCCCGTTCCTCTACGACGAGTACGCCCCCGAGGGGGTGGAGTTCGAGGTCGTCGTCCTGGACACGGCCCCGTCGCTGACCGACGCCGTCATCTCCGGCGCCGTCGACTTCGCGATCACCGGCGTCGTCGCGACGGTCGCCTCGGTCGCCCAGGACCGCGACATCACCGTGGTCGCCTCCGCGGCCGACGGCGGCTTCGGCTTCATCGGCGGCGAGGGCATCGAGACCGTGGCCGACCTGACCGGCAAGACGGTCGGCTACATCCAGGGCAGCGCCCCGGAGATCGCGATGCGGCTGATCCTGGAGGAGAACGGCATCGACCCGAGCAGCCTGGAGCTGATCGCCGTCCCGCCGCCGGAGATGGCGTCGGCCCTGGGCAGCGGCTCGATCGACGCCTTCTTCGGCACCGAGATCGCCGTCTCGCTCGCCACCGCCGCCGGCGGGAACGAGCTCACCGACCCCTACGCCACCCCGATCGGCCGGGTGAACCTCGGCCTCACCACCACCGGTGCGCTGATCGATGAGGACCCGGAACTGGTGCAGCAGGTCGTCGACACCCACGCGGAGACCACCGAGTACATGGCCGACAACGTCGAGGAGTGGCTGCCGGAGATGGTCGCCGAGTTCGGTGGCGACCAGGGCGTCTTCGAGTCGGCGCTGGACAACTTCTGGCTGCGCGCCGACCTGAGCGAGGAGTACCAGACCCAGGTCGAGGCGCTGGCCGAGGCGATGGTCGGACTCGGGGTCATCGACACCGCCCCCACCGCGGCCGACCTCGTCGACACCTCCTTCGCCCCGTCCGCCTGAGCCCCCCGGGGCGCCGGCGCAGCCGCGCCGGCGCCCCTCCCGCCCTGCGGGAGGAGAGGACCCCCATGACCACCACCGACGTCGCGACCGTCCCCGTCGCGGCCGCCGCCCCCACGGTCCCCGACGCCCCGCGCCGGCGGGGCCGCGGCCGGCTGCGCACCGTGCTGCTCGGCCTGCCCGTCCCGGTTCTGTTCCTGGTGCTCTGGCACCTGGGCCGGGCGCAGGAGTGGGAGCTGCCGCTGGGCCTCCGGATGGGCTTCCTGCCCTACCCCGCCGACGTCGCCGCCGGGCTGGTCAACTACGTCGCCGGCACCCGGGACGACGCCTTCAGCAGCCTGCTCTGGGAGGACCTGCCGGCCAGCGCGCTGCGCGTCGTCTCCGGCTTCGCCCTGGCCACGCTGATCGCCGTGCCGCTCGGCGTGCTGATGGGCCGGTTCCGCACTGCGAACTCGCTGTTCGACCCGATGATCAACCTGTTCCGGCCGATCCCGGCGACCGCCTGGGTGCCGCTGGTCGCGCTGCTCATCGGCTACGGCGACCAGGCCTCGATCTTCCTGATCACGCTGTCCGCCTTCTTCCCGATCGTGCTGGGCACCATCAGCGGCGCCCGCCAGGTGCCCGAGCGCCTGCTGGAGGCCGCCCGGATGCTGGGCACCTCCGGCGTCGGCACGCTGCTGCGGGTGGTGCTGCCGGCCGCCGCGCCCGCGATCGTCAACGGCATGCGGGTCGGCCTCGGCCTGGCCTGGGTGATCCTGGTGCTCAGCGAGACCACCGGCGTCCCGACCGGTCTGGGCTCGACGATCTTCCTGGCCCGCGACGTGGTGCAGACCGACCAGATCGTCGTCGGGATGATCTGCATCGCCGTCGCCGGCTTCCTCTCCGACCGGTTGCTGACGCTCTTCTTCCGCGTCCTGTTCCGCGACCGCCCGCTGATCAAGTAGGAGCCGACGATGGACACCCAACACCTCGCCGCCGGCCGCACCGCCGACGTCCGGATCGCCGGGCTGAGCAAGGTCTACGCCGGCGGCGTCGCCGCCATGGCCGACGTCGACCTGACCATCGCCTCCGGTGAGTTCGTCGCCGTGGTCGGCGCCAGCGGCTGCGGCAAGAGCACGCTGCTGCGCATCCTGGCCGGCTTCGAGCGGCCCAGCGCCGGCGTCGTCGAGGTCGGCGGGACGCCGGTCACCGGCCCCGGCCCCGACCGCGGCGTCGTCTTCCAGGACTACGGCCTGTTCCCCTGGCTGTCGGTGCGGGAGAACGTCGCCTACGGCCCGGCCCGCAAGAAGCTGCCCAAGGCGGAGGTCGCCGCGGTCACCGACCGGTTCATCGCCGCGGTGGGGCTGACCCGGTTCGCCGGGAAGTACCCCGCGCAGCTGTCCGGTGGCATGCAGCAGCGGGTGGCGATCGCCCGGGTGCTGGCCAACGACCCGTCGCTGCTGTTGATGGACGAGCCGTTCGGCGCGCTGGACGCGCTCACCCGGGCCGACCTGCAGACCGAGCTCAAGCGGATCCACGTCGACACCCGGACGACGGTGGTCTTCGTGACCCACTCGATCGAGGAGGCGGTCTACCTCGCCGACCGGGTCGTGGTGATGACCGGCGGCGCCTCGCACGGCGTGCCCGGCTCCGTCCGCCGGATCGTCCCGGTCGACCTGGCCGACCGCGACGTGACCAGCCCGGCCTTCAACGCGGTCAAGCGCGAGATCGCCGAGCTGGTGCACACGGTGCCCGCCGCGGCCTGATCCGGAGAGACCGCCCTCACCTCCTGAGGGGCCAAAGTCGCGATTTTGGCCCCGGGTGGGTGGGGTGGGGTCGCCATGGCTGGACCGACTTGGTGGGATGGGGCGTCCGGACCCCCCGGGCACCGCACCAGGGAGGAGACACATGCACCCGGACGGTCAGCTCCTGGGCGGGCGCTACGAGCTCACCTCGCTGATCGCCACCGGCGGCATGGGACAGGTCTGGCAGGCCCGGGACACCGTGCTCGAGCGGGACGTCGCGGTGAAGGTGCTGCGCAGCGAGTACACCGGCGACCCGACGTTCCTGGCCCGCTTCCGGGCCGAGGCCCAGCTCGCCGCCCGCCTGGTGCACCCCAACATCGCCACCCTGTTCGACTACGGCGAGATCCCACCCGCCGGCCCGCGCGACGAGCACCTCGCCTACCTGGTGATGGAGCTGGTGCGCGGTGAGTCGCTGTCGGCGCTGTTGCGCCGCGACGGCCGGCTCAGTCCGGAACGGACGCTGGACGTGCTGCGGCAGAGCGCCGCCGGCCTGGCCGCCGCGCACGCCACCGGGGTCGTGCACCGCGACATCAAGCCCGGCAACGTGCTCATCGGCGCCGACGGCACCGTCAAGATCACCGACTTCGGGGTCGCCGTCTCCGGTTCCACCGTGCCGCTCACCCAGGCCGGTCAGGTCATCGGCACCCCGCACTACCTCTCCCCCGAGCAGGCCCAGGGCGAGCGGGCCACCGCGGCCAGCGACGTCTACGCGCTCGGCGTCGTCGGCTACGAGTGCCTGGCCGGCCACCATGCGTTCGACGCCGAGAGCTCGGTGCAGGTCGCGCTCATGCAGATCCGGGACACCGCGGCACCCCTGCCCGCCGACGTCCCCGCGCCGGTGCGCCAGCTGGTCGCCGCGGCCATGGTCAAGGACCCGGCCCAGCGCTTCCCCGACGCCGCCGCCTTCGGCGCCGCGATCGACGACGTGCGCGCCGGCCGTCCGCTGCAGGCGACCGACCGGACGACCGTGCTCCCGGCGGCCGGTGGCGCCGCATCGTCGCCGAGCACGCGGATCATGCCCGCCGTCGGCGGCGCCGCGACGGCCGCCGGGGTGGGCGCTGCCGGGGTGGCCGTCGGTGCCGGCGCGGCCGGGCCGGGACCGGAACGGGAACGGGAGGGCAGGCGCCGCCGGCTGCTGCTGCCGCTGCTCGGGGTGCTCATCGTGGCCGCCGTCGCCGTCGCCGGGTTCCAGCTGCTCGGCGACGACGAGACGGACACCCCCACCACGACGCCGACGACGAGCGCCGAGCAGACCTCCTCGACCGCGCCCACCACCGAGGAGACCACCACCCCGAGCGCGGTGCTGGTCGAGGTGGACGCCGACGACTACCTGGGCCGGCGGCTCGCCGACGTCGAGGAGGACCTGATCGGCCTCCGCCTGTCGGTCAGCGCCGTCCCGCGGCAGACGGCCGACGCCGACGAGGGCGAGGTCCTCGCCGTCTCCCCCGTCGGCGAGCTGGCCGAGGGCAGCGTCGTCACCGTCACCTACGCCACCGCCCCGCCCGCACCGACCCCCACCTCCACCCCGACCGACGACGGCGGTGCGGACGAGGACGAGGACGAGGACGAGGAGGAGACCGACGAGGGCGGCGGGAACGGCACCGGAGGTGGCGGGAACGGCACCGAGGGCGGCGGGAACGGCGACCAGGGGAACCAGGGCAACGGGAACGGCGGCGACGACGACGGCGACGACGACGACGGGCAGGGCAGCGGCGACGGCTGACCCGCAGACCACCACCGCAGCACCCAGTTCTCGCCGAGCGGGAACTCCCGCCCCACGAGTCCCACATCGCAGCGGGCGAACGGGGAGGATGTGCCGGTGCACCCGAACGGTCAGCTCCTCGGCGGGCGCTACGAATTGCAGACGCTGATCGCCTCCGGCGGCATGGGCCAGGTCTGGCAGGCCCGCGACACCGTGCTCGGCCGGGACGTCGCGGTGAAGATCCTCCGCAGCGAGTACACGGCCAACGCCACCTTCCTCGCCCGGTTCCGCGCCGAGGCGCAGCACTCCGCCGGCCTGGTGCACCCGCACATCGCCACGCTCTTCGACTACGGCGAGGTACTGCCCGACGCCTCCACCCGCGGCGAGCACCTGGCCTACCTGGTGATGGAGCTCGTCCGCGGCGAGTCGCTGGCGACGCTGCTGCGCCGCGAGCGGCGACTGTCCCCTGACCGCACGCTGCAGGTGCTCCGGCAGTGCGCCGCCGGGCTGGCCGTCGCGCACGCCGCCGACGTCGTCCACCGGGACGTGAAGCCGGGCAACGTGCTGCTCGCCGACGACGGCGGGGTCAAGCTCACCGACTTCGGGGTGGCGGTCTCGGCCACCAGCGTGCCGCTGACCATCACCGGCGAGGTCGTCGGCACGGCCCACTACCTCTCCCCCGAGCAGGCCGCCGGCACCCGCGCCACCCCGGCCAGCGACGTCTACGCCCTCGGGCTGGTGGGCTACGAGTGCCTGGCCGGGCACCGCGGCTTCGACGGTGGGGACGTGGTGGAGGTGGCGCTCCGGCGGATCCGGGAGGTGCCGCCGCCGCTGCCCGACGACGTCCCGGCGCCGGTGCGCGCGCTGATCGACCGGGCCATCGCCAAGGACCCCGCGGAACGGTTCGCCGACGGCGCCGCCCTCCGCGCCGCCATCGACGACGTCCTGGCCGGCCGGCCGGTCGGCGGGCCGGACGCGGAGCCGCGGACGGCGGTGATGCCCGCCATCCGGACGGCGGAGCTCCCCGCGGTGCGGACGCCGACCCCGCTGCCGCCCTTCCCGGCGACCCAGGGCTACCCGCTCCCCCCGGCCGAGGACGAGGACGACGACCTCGGCGACGAGGCCGAACGCCGCCGTCGCTGGCCGTTCCTGGTCGCCACCCTGCTCACCTTCCTGGTCGCGATGGGGAGCACCTTCGGCCTGCTCCAGCTCGCCACCGACCGCGCGGACCCGCCGCCTGCCGCCCAGCCGACCCCCGCCGCCGAACCGGCGCCCCCGAGCGAGCCGGTGGTCCAGCTGGTCTCGCTGTCGACGGTGGACTACGTGGGACGACCGGTGACCGAGGTGCAGGCAGAGCTGATCGAGCGGGGGCTCGTCCCGACGCTGCGGCCCCTGCAGACCGGCGACGTCGCCGACGGCTCGGTGATCGCGCTCGACCCGGTCGGCCAGGTGCTGCCGGGGGCGGCGGTCACCCTCACCCACGCGGTCGCCCCGCCACCGCCACCCCCACCACCGCCACCGCCGCCTGCCCCGGAGCCGGCGCCCGCCCCGGCACCTGCGCCGACGCCGGCGGCCGAGCCCACGCCGGACGAGGACGCCCAGCTGGACCAGGAGGACATCGAGGAGGCCGTCGAGCGCTGGCGGGAACGCCGCCGGGACCGGGACGACTGACCGCCCGACCCGACGTGTGTGGTGTCCCGCCGGATCGGGCACGCCGGACACCATGGCCGACCAGTTCACGTTCACCGACCCGACCACCCGGTACCGCACCGACGGCTTCCCCGAGCAGTCCCAGGACGCCCCGGGCCTGACCACGGACCTGCAGCCCGGTGCCGACCACGGCGAGCAGAGCTACCGCGGCACCGGCCGACTGACCGGCCGCAAGGCACTGGTCACCGGCGCCGACTCCGGGATCGGCCGCGCCGCCGCGATCGCCTTCGCGCGGGAGGGCGCCGACGTCGTCCTCAACTACCTGCCCAGCGAGCAGACCGACGCCGAGCAGGTGGCCGAGCTGGTCCAGGAGGCCGGTCGCACGGCCGTGCTGGCCCCCGCCGACGTGTCCGACGAGGACGCCGCCCGGGCGCTGGTGCACACCGCGCTCGACCAGCTCGGTGGCCTGGACCTCATCGCCAACATCGCCGGCCGGCAGACGCACGTGGACGACCTCGCCGACGTCACCACCGAGCAGTTCGACCGGACGTTCAAGACCAACGTCTACGCGCTGTTCTGGATCGTGCAGGAGGCGCTGCCGCACCTGCCGGCCGGCGCGACGATCATCAACACCAGCTCGATCCAGGCCTACCAGCCCTCCCCCGGCCTGGTCGACTACGCGTCCACCAAGGCCGCGATCAACACGATGAGCAAGGCGCTGGCCCAGCAGCTGGCGCCGAAGGGGATCCGGGTCAACGTGGTGGCACCGGGCCCGTTCTGGACGCCGCTGCAGGCCTCCGGTGGCCAGCCGCCGTCGGCGTTGCCGGAGTTCGGCCAGGAGACCCCGCTGGGGCGCGCCGGTCAGCCGGCCGAGCTCGGCCCGGTCTACGTCTTCCTCGCCTCCGCCGAGTCCAGCTACGTCTCCGGCGAGACCCTGAACGTCAACGGCGGGATGCCGACGCCCTGACGCCCCGGCGCGGCACCGAGGTCGCCGACCCCGCCTCGGCAGCGCGGCGTGCCGGGCGGGGTGCGGAGGGTGTGCACGCGCCGGGTCCTGGCGCAGAGGCGGCGCGGCCCCGGCGACCGGGAGGGCGCGGGAGGACCCTGGTCCTCGCGGCGGTGCCGCCCGGGCCTCGCCAGGGAGGAGCACGGAGATGCACGCCAGGACCACCACGGTGCGCGGTGACCCGCAGGCCGTCGACGACGGGATCGACCACGTCCGCGACGCCGTCTGGCCGATGCTGCGCGGGATGAGCGGCTGCGTGGGCATGTCGATGCTGGCCGACCGGGCCGCCGGCCGCTGCATCGTCACCGCCGCCTGGGCCACCGACGAGGCCATGCGCGCCAGCGCGGTCGCCGTCGGCGAGCTCCGTGACCACGCCGCCGGGGTGATGCGGGCGGAGTCCATGGAGGTCGCCGAGTGGGAGATCGCCGTCCTGCACCGGGAGCACCCCACCGACGACGGGGCCTGCACCCGGGTCGTCTGGGCGAAGGCGGACCCGGCAGGCCTGGACGGCATGGTCGACGCCTTCCGGATGAGCCTGATCCCGTGGATGACGGAGCTCGCCGGCTTCTGCAGCACGAGCCTGCTGGTCGACCGGGACAGCGGCCGCGCCGCCGCGGCCGTCACCTACGCCGACCGCGGCGCGCTGGAGCGGTCCCGGCAGATGGGCTCGGCGATGCGCCGGGAGTTCGTCGCGGCGACCCGGGTGCAGGTCACCGAGGTCGCCGAGTTCGACCTGGCGATGGCGCACCTGCGGGTGCCCGAGATGGCCTGACCGACGGAGCCGCCCCACCCGACGGCGAGCTCCCGCGCGACGCCGCTTGACAAAGGACCTTGCCACACCAGCAAACTGTGCGGCATGAGCGACGACGTCGATGCGGTGGTCCAGGCCGTGGGGCCGCGGCTGCGCGCCCTGCGCCAGCAGCGGGACACCACGCTGACCCAGCTGTCGGAGACCACCGGCATCTCGGTCAGCACCCTGTCCCGCCTGGAGTCCGGGCAGCGGCGCGCGACGCTGGAGCTGCTGCTCCCGCTCACCCGCGCCCTGCAGGTCCCGCTGGACCAGCTGCTCGACGAACCGGCCTCGCGGGACCCCCGGGTCCAGCTGCGGCCGGTCGAGCGGCACGGCATGACGATGCTGCCGCTCACCCGCCGGCCCGGCGGGCTGCAGGCCTACAAGATGATCATGCCGCCGGGTCACCCCGCCGGCGACGTGGAGCTCAAGACCCACGAGGGCTACGAGTGGCTGTACGTGCTCAACGGCCGGTTCGTGCTCTTCCTCGGCGACCAGCGGCTGGAGCTCACCCCGGGCGAGGTGGTGGAGTTCGACACCCACGTGCCGCACGCGCTGACCAACCCCGGCCCGGCCCCGGTCGAGCTGCTGGCCCTGTTCGGTCCGCAGGGCGAGCGGATGCACGTGCGGGCCCGTCCGCGCGGGAGCGGCGAATAGTCGATCGCTGCCGGGCTCACCGAGCGGGACGGCGCGGTGTTCGGGAGGCTGGTGCCCCCGGGCCTGAGATCACGGGCCGTCCCGTTCACCCTGGAGGTACGCCTTGCCCGCACGCGCACCCAAGGAGATCGCCCAGGTCGCCGCCGCGACCGGGGCGAAGAAGACCCGCCGCACCTGGGACAAGGTCCTGGTCAGCGGCTTTCTGGCCGGTGCCTACATCGCCTTCGGTGGGCTCGTCGCCATCGTCGTCTCCTCCGGCCTGGACCCGGAGACCTGGGGGACGCTGCCGACGCTGTTCACCGGCGCGACCTTCACCCTCGGCCTGGTGCTCGTGCTCGTCGCCGGCTCCGACCTGGCCACGGGCAACATGGCACTGGTCCCGCTCGGCGCGATGCGCGGCAAGATCGACGTCGGCGACGTGGTCAAGAACCTGACCCTGGTGCTGCTCGGCAACCTGGTCGGGGCCATGTTCGTGGCGTTCTTCCTCGCCGTGCAGACCGGGGTGATCGGCGACGCCGACGCCACCGGCACGGGCGGGCTCACCTACGAGCGGCTGGCCTCCATCGCGGAGGGCAAGGCGCTGGAGGAGACCGCGTGGCAGACGTTCCTCCGCGCGGTGGGGTGCAACTGGCTGGTCTGCCTGGCGGTCTGGATGTCGCTGGCGGCCACCACCGTCTCGGGCAAGATCCTGGCGATCTTCTTCCCGATCATGGCCTTCGTGGCGATGGGCTTCGACCACGTCATCGCCAACATGTTCTTCCTGCCGGCGGCGATCTTCGCCGGCGTCGACATCGGCTGGGACGATGCGGCGCTCAACTGGCTGCTGGCCGGAGCGGGCAACCTCATCGGCGCGGTCGTCTTCGTCTCGACGTCCTACTGGTACCTGTTCCTGAAGGACCAGCCGGAGGACGAGGAGGAGCGGACCGAGGAGCCGGTCGAGCCCGCGGAACGGGGCTGATCCCTCCGCCGAACGCCGACGGCGGCGCCCCACCTCGGTGGGACGCCGCCGTCGTGCTGTTCCGGGGCCGATCAGCCCGGGGTCAGGACCCCGCACCCTCCTGCTCCGCGCGTCCCGTGCCCCTGCCCTGGTCGAGGACGTCGGTGCCCGGGCCGCCGATCAGCGTGTCGCCGCCGTTGTCCCCGCGCAGCTCGTCGTCCCCGGCGCCACCGAGCAGGACGTCGTCCCCGTTGCCGCCGCGGAGCACGTCGTCCCCGTCGCCGCCGCAGATGACGTCGGCGCCGTTGCCACCGGTGAGGACGTCGTCGCCGCCCAGCCCCATGATCACGTCGACGCCGTTCCCGCCGCGCAGCACGTCGTCGCCATCGGTGCCGACGAGCGTGGGCTCCAGGCCCTGGCAGAGCAGCGGCTCCGGCTCCGGCTCCACAGCGGTCTCCTGGAGGTCGATGCCGAGCAGCAGCGGGTCGTGGTCGCTGGAGCGGTACGGGTCAGCCGCGTACAGCGCCGGGTCGCCGGCGTACTGGTAGGCGAAGGACTCCACCGAGTTGATGTTCCAGTGCACGACGTCGGTCACCTTCGCGGTGAGCTCGGTCGTGGCCAGCGCATGGTCCAGCGAGCCGGACAGTGCGTTGAACACGTAGCTGTACCGGCCCGGGTCGAACTGCTCGCCCAGGTCGACGTAGCCGGCCGTTCGCAGGGCCTCGATCGGGTCCTCCTGGGTGTAGGCGTTGAAGTCGCCCATGAGGATCACGTCCGGGTCGCCGGTCTGCGCCTCCAGCTGCTCGGCGAAGGCCACCAGCGACTCCGCCTGCCGCACCCGGTCGCCGTTGAAGTTCCCCTGCCCGTCGGTCTCGGCGTTGTCCCCGGTGCCGGTGCCGCCCTTGGACTTGAAGTGGTTGGCGACCACGGTGAAGGCGTCGCCGTCCGCGGTGAAGGTCTGGGCGATCGGCTCGCGGGCGTTCGACCACACGGTCTCGTCGACCAGACCGACCGACGGACCGACCGGGGTGACGACGGCGGGCTGGTAGATGATCGCGTTGCGGATCACGTCCCGGTCGACCGTGTACAGCTCCGCCGGGAACGGCACGAACGCCCACTTCTCCGAGCCGGCGTCGGCGTTGAGCCGGGCCACCAGGTCCGCCAGCGCGGTGTCGGCGTTGCCCGGGGTGTAGCCGGTGGAGTCGGTGTCCTCGATCTCCATCAGGGTGACCACGTCGGCGTCCAGGGCGTTGACCGCCGGCACGATCTTGCCGGCCTGCTCGGCGAACTCCGCGTCGCTGGTGGCACCCCGGCCGACGCCGCCCTGGGTGAGGAAGTAGTTGAGCACGTTGAACGCGCCCAGCTGGACGTCGCCGCCCACCTCGCCCGGCGTGGCCGGCCGGGTGTCCTGCGGGGCGAACACGCCCTCCGCGGTGCCGTCGGCAGGCTGCAGCCGCCAGGCGCCGAACCCGTAGCCGAGCACCAGCGGCTCGGTGAAGGTCAGCGTGTCGCCGACCCGCACCGGGGTCTCCGGCGTCAGGTAGGGGGCGGTGGTGACGTTGACCCGGCCGCTCTGCGCGTCGTCGAGGACGATCCGGCGCAGCGCATTGTCCGCTGCGATCGCGTCCGCGCCGGCGCCGGGGCGGGCCAGCTCGGTGGGCTGCACCAGCAGGCCCCCCTCGGACAAGGTCAGCTCGCCGTAGCTGGTGAGGGCGTAGACCTCGCTGACGGTCAGGGCGTCGACCGGGGCGATCAGCATGCCCTCGACCTGCTCACGCGCGGCGTCGTCGGCCGGCAGGTCCAGCGGTGTCGCCGCCGGGAGGTCGGCGATGGTCCCGTCGGCGCAGATGCCGACGTTCCCCTCGCCCCGGACCTGGGTCTGCTCGAAGTACTCCTGGGCCTGGCCGGTCACCGCGACCGTGTCGCCGAGGTCCACCTCGACGGCGGAGAAGACGAAGACCCCGTCGGAGGTGGCGGCGTTCCCGTCACCGTCGACGTCCTGCAGGTAGAAGCCGGACAGACCGGGGGTGTCGCCGACGACGACGCCCCGCACGGTGACCATGGAGCCGTCCAGCGGAGTGGTGGCGCCGGTGCCCTGGACGTCACCGATCTCGTGGGTGACGGGGACGTCGCAGACCTCACCGGCAGCCGGCGGTGGGTCCACCGGGCCGGGGGCTGCGGAGTTGACCGCGCCCCTGGTGGCCGTGGCCGGGCCGGACCAGACGAGCGCGTCGGTGGCGGCGTCGTAGCTGCGCGACAGCGACTGCCCGACCGGCTCGGTGCCTGCCTCGCTCACGCCGATGTCGGTGCTGGTCAAGCCGGCGGCCGGGCCGCCGGCGGCGGTCAGCGTCCCCTCGTAGGAGAGGAACTCCAGCACCTCCGTGCCGCGGACCAGGGCGATCGCATCCGGTGACCCGTTCTGCACGCCGTTGGCCGGGTAGTCGACGACGGCCACGGCGGGGGCGTCAGCCGGCGCCGTCACGACCGGGAGCGCGTCGGTGTCGTAGGCCGAGGAGTTGCTCCCGTTGTAGAGGACCACGCTCAGCCCGGCCGAGGTGGTGCCGGCAGGGAGCTGGACCTCGACGAACTCACCGGCGTCGGTGCCCGTGTTGTCGTAGTGCACCTCGGAGACGAACGGCGCGGTGGGCGGTGCCGCGGCCGCGACGGCCGGGACGGCGACGACGCCGAGGACCGCCGCGGAGGCTGCGGCGGCGCCCAGGGCGGCGCGCCTCGCAGACGTGCGGGCAGTGCCTGGAGGGAGGGGCACGGAGGTTCCTCTCGGAGGGGGACGAGCGGTCAGCGGGCACAGCGTGGGCTCGCACCGTGAACGACACGCTGACGGTATGTGTCAACGCAGTGACACGCCGCACTGCGCTGCCCCACCCCGGCGCGGCGCCCGGGTGTCGCGCGACCGGCCCGCGCCGCTGCCCTCGCCGGCCGGCTCGGGGTCCCGATCCCCTGCACCCACGACGCCCAACGGACGCCGGGAACCGGGTCAGTCGGTGGGGTCCACTGGAGCGTCGTCCCGGGTGGCGTCCTGCTGCGTGCGGAAGCGCAGCGACTCCACCAGCACGTAACCGAACACGACGGTCCACGCGAAGCTCAGGAAGGCCTCGCCCCACTCGCCGTCGACCAGCCGCAGCACCAGCGCGACCAGGTTGTAGGCCACCGCCACGCCCGCCAGCAGCTGCACTCCCCGGTTGCCGAACCAGGGCGGGCGGAAGGGGGCGGCCATGCCCAGAGGCTAGCCCGGCCCGGGCGCCCGGCGACGGTGGATCGCCTGGCACCGCGCGCCACACCCTGCGGTGGCGCGTCCGGTCGAGGAGGCTGGAGGGGTGAGCACCAAGAAGCAGAGCGGCAGCGGCTACGTCGAACCCGGCCAGGACTACCAGCGGGACGAGAACTACATCACCGACCGGATCACCGCCGACGGCGACAGCCGGTGGCCGGTGGAGGCCGGTCGGTACCGGCTGGTCATCGCCCGGGCGTGCCCGTGGGCCAACCGCGCGGCGATCGTCCGGCGCCTGCTCGGCCTCGAGCAGGCCATCAGCATGGGCATCTGCGGGCCCACGCACGACGAGCGCAGCTGGACCTTCGACCTCGACCCCGGCGGCCGCGACCCGGTGCTGGGGTACGAGCGGCTGCAGGAGGCGTTCTTCGCCCGCGACCCGGAGTACCCGCGCGGCATCACCGTGCCCGCGATGGTCGACATCCCGACCGGGGCCGTCGTCACCAACGACTTCAAGCAGATGACGCTGGACTTCTCCTCCGAGTGGACCGCGTTCCACCGCGACGGCGCCCCCGACCTCTACCCCGAGCACCTGCGGGCGGAGATGGACGAGGTGATCGAGCGGATCTTCACCGAGGTGAACAACGGGGTCTACCGCTGCGGCTTCGCCGGGTCGCAGAACGCCTACGACAAGGCCTACGAGCGGCTCTGGACGGCGATGGACTGGCTGGAGGAGCGGCTCACCACCCGCCGGTTCCTGATGGGCGACACCATCACCGAGGCCGACGTCCGGCTGTTCACCACGCTGGCCCGGTTCGACGCCGTCTACCACGGCCACTTCAAGGCCAACCGCAACAAGCTGACCGAGCTGCCGGCGGTGTGGGGCTACGCCCGCGACCTGTTCCAGACACCGGGCTTCGGTGACACCACCGACTTCCCGCAGATCAAGGAGCACTACTACGTGGTGCACGCCGACATCAACCCGACCCAGATCATCCCGATGGGCCCGGACACGTCGGTCTGGCTGACCCCGCACGGCCGCGAGGAGATGGGTGGCAGCCCCTTCGGCGACGGCACCCCGCCCGGCCCGCCGGTCGCGGGTGAGGTCATCCCGCCCGAGCACGGCCCCGGCGGCATCGGCCACCGCTGAGCGCGCCGCGGCCCGGGACCCCTGGTTGGCTGACCACGGCGTCCCGGGCAGCGGAGCCCGCGGACCGAGGAGAGGTGGCGCAGTGGTGCACAGACTGATCGTCCAGTACGGCCAGCCGACCGACCCGGCGGAGTTCGACCGGCACTACCGGGACGTGCACGTCGGGCTGGCGCAGGCCATCCCCGGCCTGCTCCGGTTCACCGTCGGGCACCCCCGGTCGATGGACCCCACCGCCGCCGGCCCCTACCTGATCGCCGAGCTGGACTTCGAGTCCGCCGACGCGATGGGGGCCGGCATGGGCTCCGAGGCCGGCCGGGCCGCCGGTGCCGACGTGGCCACCTTCGCCACCGGCGGGGCCTCCATGTCGAGCCTCGACCTCGACGACCTCAGCCCGGCGGGCTGACCCCACCGACGTGCTGACCGGCCGGCCGGACCTGGTGCTCCCCAGCGCCGGGCCCGACCCGCTGCCGTGGAGCACCGCGCTGGCCGCCGTCCTCGGGTACGCCCGGGGACGGCGGCCGCTGCGGTACCGCTCCCCCAACGAGCGCGACGGCCGGTGGGTGCAGGTGCCGGCCTTCGGCTACGACCGGTACGACGCCCGGCCGGTCCGGACGGGGCCGCTGGGCGACGAGGACGTGCTGGTGGCCGAGGGGCTGCACGGCCGGCTCGACCCCGGCGGGTGGTCGGTGGTCCGCGCGGCCCTCGACGCGGCCCAGCCCGTGGCCGATGCGCTCGCCGGACGCGCCGCCGGGCGCACCTTCTGGGAGCTGCCGGACGACGAGTTCTCGGTGCTCGGGGAACCGGGCACCGTCGGCGCCGCCCTGCGCGGTCTGGGCGAGCTGGCCGAACCCCAGCGGCGGCACGTGTCGGCCGCGCTGCACCACCGCCGTCCCGACCTGGTGCCGGTGCTGCACCGCGCCACCTGGCTGCAGACGGTGCCGCACCTGCGCGAGGGCGACAGCGGGACGGCGGCGGTCGTGCACCGCGAGCTCCGGGCGAACGAGGCCGCCTTCGCCGCGCTCGAGGAGGCGGCTGCCGAGCTGCTCGACGCCCCGCTGACCCGGCTGCGGCTGCACGACGTGCTGGTGTGGCTCAGCGGCACGTTGCGGCTGTGCACCGCGGTGGCGCTGGGCGAGGCCACCGAGGAGTGGCGGCGTGCGCCCAGCGCGATCCACTGACCGGCCGGCGGACCGGACCAGCCGGGCCCGATCCCGTCCCGGAGCGGAGGGTGCGCCGTCGCTGAGCAGCCCGTGACGCAACGCCGGAGTCCGGGACCAGGGCCCGCTCCCCGGCTGACCGCGGCCCGGGCAGACGAGCACAGTTCCCTGCACGGCGGTGCCGCCGGGGGCGGCGCCGGAGGCGAGGAGGCACCCATGTACGCACGGACGACCACCCTCCGCGGCAACCCGCGCGCCCTCGACGACGCGATCGCGTTCGTCCGGGAGGAGTGGCTCCCGGCGACGACCGACCTGCCGGGCTGCACCGGGCTGTCGATGCTCGTCGGCCGCCGCACCGGTCGGTGCATCGTCGCCAGCGGCTGGGCGGACGAGCAGGCGATGCTCGGCAGCGCCGAGGGCATGCGCCGCGACCGCGCCCGCCTCGGCCAGGTGCTCGGGGCCGTGCCGGTGGTCGCGCAGTGGGAGGTCGCCGTCATGCACCGGGTGCAGCCCACCGGCGAGGACGCCGTCTGCCGGCTCATCTGGAGCTCCCGCCCGAACCCGGCCGCGCTCGACGACGACGTCGCCACCTTCCGGATGGCCCTGCTGCCCCGGATCGAGGAGCTCACCGGCTTCTGCAGCGCCAACCTGATGATCGACCGGGTGTCCGGCAACACCGTGCTGGCCATCGCCTACGCCGACCGGGAGGCGATGCTGGTCGCCGGCCAGCGCGCCGACGCGCTGCGCACGGAGTACGGCCGGGCGATGGGCGGCCGGATCACCGAGGTCGCCGAGCTCGACCTGGTCGTCGCCCACCTGCGCATCCCCGAGACCGTCTGACGACGGGCCACCTCGCCCCCTGCGAGGTGGCCGCTCCGGCACGTCCCTGGGTCGCGGCGCCCGGTGTCAGACCGCGCGGGTCAGGGCCGGCCAGAGGGCGTCGGGGCCGTCGGCGAGCAGCCCGGCCCCGAGCACCCGGGCCCACGCCGTCTCGGTGCCGGCCTCGTCCCGCCACGACCAGCAGCGCCGGGTGAGGTGGTGCAGCCGGTGCTCCTGGGTGAAGCCGATCGCGCCGTGCACCTGGTGGGCCAGCCGGGCCACCACCTCCACGGCTGCCCCGGCGCGCACCTTCGCCGCGGCCGCGGCCAGCACCAGCGACTCCCCGCGCTCGACCGCCTGGACCGCGGCGTCGACCAGCGCCGCCACCGCGGTCACCTCGCCGGCCATCTCGGCCAGCTCCATCTGGATCGCCTGGAACCGGCCCAGCGGCCGGCCGAACTGCTGCCGCTCGCCCGCGTACTGCACCGTCCAGGCCAGCACCTGCTGCAGCGCCGCCGACAGCTGCACCGCCCGGGCCAGCGCGTACCGCGCCCGCAGCTGCTGGGCCTGCGCGTCGGTCAGCAGCGCCCCGGCCGCGGTCACCTCCTGCAGCACCAGCGAGCCGCGCGGCTCCCCGGCCAGGTTGGCCGCGTGCGTGGTCTCCCGACCGGTGACGTCGACCAGCGCGAGCACCGGCCCGACCGGGCTGGTGGCCAGGACGGCGAGGTGCCGGGCGACCCCGGCCCACGCGACGTCGGTCGCCGTGCCGGTCAGCGTCCAGCTCCCCGGACCGTCGCCGTCGTCCCGCGGTTCGGCGGTGACCGCGCCGTCGACCGCGATGGACAACGGCTCGTCCGGGGAGGGCAGGTCGAGGCCGGCGGCCAGGACGGCGGGGCCGGCGACCAGCAGCTGCTCGGCCACCGGCACCGCCGCGGCCCCAGCGGCCAGCGCCCCCACGACCGCCACCGCGTCGGCGAGCTCACCGCCGGAGCCACCGGCCTCCTCGGGCAGCCCCACCCCGGTCAGCCCGGCCTCGGCCAGCGCCGACCACAACCCGGCGTCCCACGGCCGTTCGGCGGTGAGCACGAACGGCTCGAACTTCGTCAGGATGTCCCGGACGGTCTCGACGACCAGGTCCACGTCGGAGGAGGTCATCGCAGTCCCAGCCCTCGTGCCACGATCCCGCGCAGGATCTCGTTGGTGCCGCCCCGCAGCGTGTAGCCCGGCGCGTGCAGCTGCGCCTCGGCCAGTGCCCGGCCCAGCGGGTCGGGTGAGTCCAGGGACGCCGGGACGTCGACCACCCGGCGCACCTCGTCGATCACGTCGGCCTCGAACGTCGTCCCCACGTCCTTGACCAGGGCGGCCGGGATGTCGGGGAGCTCGCCGCGGTCCAGCGCGCCGGCGATCCGCAGCGACAGCTGGCGCAGCGCGAGCAGCCGGGCCGACAGCCGGCCCAGGGTGGCCAGCTGCGCGGGGTCCTGGTCCTCGGCCGCGCGTCGGGCGAACTCGGCGATCAGCGGGTAGGTCGACAGGAACCGCTCCGGCCCGGACCGCTCGAACGCCAGCTCGGCGGTCACCTGGTGCCAGCCCGCGCCCTCCTCCCCCAGCAGCATGTCGCCGGGGACGACCGCGTCGTCGAAGACCACCTCGTTGAAGTGGTGGCCGCCGTCCAGGATCCGGATCGGGTTGACGGTGATCCCGGGCAGCGACAGGTCGACCAGCAGCTGGGAGAGCCCCGCGTGCCGGTTGGCCGGGTCGGCCGGCGCGGTGCGGACCAGGGTGATCGCGTAGTGCGAGTGGTGCGCGTTCGACGTCCACACCTTCGCGCCGTTGACCACCCAGTCGCCGTCGCCGTTGCGGGTGGCCCGGGTGCGGATCGAGGCGAGGTCGGAGCCGCTGTCCGGCTCGCTCATCCCGATCACGAAGTAGCACTCCCCCGCCGCGATCCGCGGCAGGATCTCCGCGCGCTGGGCCTCGGTGCCGTAGCGCAGCAGGTTGGGCCCGGACTGCCGGTCGGCGATCCAGTGCGCCGCGACCGGGGCGCCGGCGGCCAGCAGCTCCTCGGTGACCGCGTACCGCTCCATCGCCGTCCGCTCGTGCCCGCCGTACTGCTTCGGCCACGTCATGCCCAGCCAGCCGCGCTCACCGAGCTTGCGGGAGAACGCCGGGTCGACACCGGAGAGCCAGGTGTCCACGTGGGTGGTGAAGCTGCCGGCGGCCAGTTCGGCGGCGAGGAACTCGCGCACCTCGACCCGCACCTCCTCCGCGGCGGCCGATCGCGGCGCAGGCGCCAGCGTCAACGAGTTGCTGCCCATGCAGTGCTCCCCACGTCGATGTGGTGCCCGGTCGTGCTGGGTCCGGTGTCGGTTCTACCGGGTGCGGTGTGTCCCGGCCCGCTGGGGGGGCAGGGTGGCCGGGTGACCGATCCCTTCTCCCTGTCCCGGTTCGTCGACGCGCAGGACTCCGGCGGCACCTACGACCAGGCGCTGGCCGAGCTGCGCGCCGGGCGCAAGACCAGCCACTGGATGTGGTTCGTGCTCCCGCAGCTCACCGGTCTCGGCAGCAGCGCGATGGCCCAGCGGTACGCGATCAGCGGGCTCGACGAGGCCCGCGCGTACCTGGCCCACCCAGTGCTCGACCCCCGACTGCGCGAGTGCGCCCGGGCGCTCACCGCGCTGGACACCGACGACCCGGTCGCCGTCCTGGGGTCGATCGACGCGCAGAAGCTGCGCTCGTCGATGACGTTGTTCGCCCGGGCCGCGCCCGACGAGCCGCTGTTCGGCCAGGTCCTGGACCAGTACTTCGCCGGCGCCGAGGACGCCGCGACGACGTCCCGGCTGTAGGACGACCGCTGGCCCTACGGTGCCGCCATGAGCGAGGACACGCCCTGGGAACCGCCCTTCGCCGGCACCGAGGCCGAGCACCTGCTCGGGGCGCTGGGCCGGCTGCGCACCACCTTCCGCTGGAAGGCCGCCGACCTGGACACCGCCGGGCTGCAGACCCGGATCGGCGCCTCCGCCCTCACCCTCGGCGGCCTGCTCAAGCACCTGGCGCTGGTGGAGGACGACTGCTCCACCGGACGGCTGAGCGGCGCGCCGATCGGTGAGCCGTGGGAGTCGGAGTGGGGCGGCGGCGACTGGGCCTTCACCTCCGCCGCGGACGACTCCCCCGAGCGGCTCTACGCGCTGTGGGACGACGCCGTCGCGCGCTCCCGCGCCCGGTGGGACGCCGCCCTGGCCGCCGGCGGGATGGACCAGCGGGTCGAGCTGACCGGCCCGGACGGCGAGCACGCCGGTCTGCGCCGCCTGCTGTGCGACCTCATCGAGGAGTACGGCCGGCACACCGGGCACGCCGACCTGCTCCGTGAGGCCGTCGACGGCCTGGTCGGTGAGGACCCCCCACCCGGCTGGCACCCCCGGGTCGGCCACCGCCCGGTCGGCTGACCCACCCCGCAGCCACCAAAATGGCCATCGTGGTGGTCACACGATCCGGACGCGGAGGCGGCGGAAGCCGCGGCCCTTGTTCTCCACCTTCACCACCTCGACCCGGCCGACCATCGCCGTCGACGCCACGTGGGTGCCGCCGTCGGCCTGGGTGTCCAGCCCGACGATGTCCACGATCCGCACCACCTCGATGTCCGGCGGGAGCAGATTGGTCGCGGTCCGGATGATGTCCGGGATCGCGAACGCCTTCTCCCGCGGCAGCTCCCGGACCTCGATCCGGCGGTCGGCGGCCAGCTCGGCGTTCACCGACTCGGCCACCCGGTCCTTGAAGTCGGCCGGCACCTCGGCGAGGTCGAAGTCCATCCGGGCGGTCAGCGGCTCCATGGTGCCGCCGGTGACGAGCGCGCCGAAGTCACGGAAGACGACGCCGGTGAGCACGTGCAGCCCGGAGTGGGTGCGCATCAGCGCGGTGCGGCGTTCGTCGTCCAGCGCGCCGCGCACCGCCGTCCCGGCCGGTGGCAGCGGGTCGCCCTCGACCGGGAGCAGGTAGAGCTCGTCGCCACGGCGGGTGCCGGCGATCCGGGTGCGCACCCCGCCCCACAGCAGCACCCCCTGGTCCGGGGGCTGCCCGCCGCCGCCCGGGTAGAACGCGGAGCGGTCCAGCACGATCCCCTGCTCGGGGTCGGCGGCGACCACGGTGGCGTCCCACTCCCGCACGGTGGCGTCGGCGAGGTCGAGGCGGTGGGTGTGTCCGGCGTGCGCAGCGGCCATGCCGGCATCCTGCCCGCCACGGGCCGGGTGCGGACCAGTCCACCCGCAGTCCAGTCGCCCGCGGGGTCGGGGAAGACCCCTGAAGCACGTACGGTTGCCAGTCGCCGCAGCGCCCCGTCCGCGTGCCACCCCGTCCGAGGAGCAGCCGAAGTTGTCGAGCCCGTCCCAGGACGCCGCCCCCGAGCCGGCCGTCTCCGCCGAGCAGGCCGCCGTCACCGACCTCTACCGACGGCTGGACGCCGCTCGGGAGCTCGCCGTGACCCGGTTCCGGCAGGCGCTGGCCAGCCCGGTGATCAACCCGCAGTCCCTCGGCGAGCGGGAGGCCGCCGCGCGTTTCCACTCGCAGCGGATCACCGCGCTGGACGCCGCCGACCACGGGCTGGTGATCGGCCGGCTGGACCGGGAGGAGCAGCCGGCCCCGCTCTACATCGGCCGGGTCGGGCTGCCCGCCGACGACCCCGCGGGCGACCCGGCGCTGGTCGACTGGCGCGCCCCGGCGTCCCGGCCCTTCTACACCGCGACGCCGTTCCGGCCCGAGGGCGTGGTGCGCCGCCGGCACATCCGCACCCGCAGCCGCGCGGTCACCGCGGTCAACGACGAGGTGCTCACCGTGCGCCCCGAGGAGACCGACGGGCCGGCGCTGACCGGCGAGGCGGCGCTGATGGCCGCGCTCACCGCGCAGCGCACCGGCCGGATGGCCGACATCGTGGCCACCATCCAGGCCGAGCAGGACGCGATCATCCGCAGCGACGCGCGCGGGGTGCTGGTCGTGCAGGGCGGCCCGGGGACCGGGAAGACGGCGGTCGCCCTGCACCGCGCCGCCTACCTGCTCTACACGCACCGCGACCGGCTGGCCCGCAGCGGACTGCTCGTCGTCGGGCCCACGCCCACCTTCCTCCGCTACATCGCCGACGTGCTGCCTGCGCTCGGTGAGACCGGGGTGCTGCTCGCCGGGCTCGGCCAGCTGCGCCCCGGCCTGGACGCCCGCGGCCAGGAGAGCCAGCAGGTGGCGGAGGTGAAGGGCCGGCTGGCGATGGTCGACGTGCTCAAGGCCGCCGTCCGCGACCGGGAGACGGTGCCCCGCGGCGTCCGGGAGCTGCGCATCGACGGGGTGTCGATCAAGCTGCGCTCGGTCGACCTCACCCGCTGCCGCACCGCCGGCCGGCGGGCGTCCCGGCTGCACAACCTGGGCCGGCCGGCGTTCCGCCGGGCACTGGTCGACCTGGTGGCCCAGCGCTACGCCGACCGGATCGGCGCCGACGTGCGCGGCGGCGGCAGCCTGCTGGACTCCCGCGACCTGGACGCGCTGCGGCAGGAGATCGCCGGGGAGACCGCCGTCCGGGCGCTGGTGGACGAGATGTGGCCGGTGCTCACCGCCGAGCAGCTGCTCGGCGACCTGCTGTCCTCCCCCGAGCGCATCCAGCGGGCGACCAAGGGCTGGACCGACGAGGACCGCGCGCTGCTCGCCCGCCCGGCCGGGGCACCGTGGACCCCGGCGGACGTGCCGCTGCTGGAGGAGGCCGACGAGCTCCTCGGTCACGACGACAGCGCCGAGCGGGCTCAGGAGGCGCGCCGCCGCCGGCAGGCCCGGGACGAGGCGCAGGAGACCCTCGACCTCCTGTACGGCTCCCGGTCCACCGACCTCGACGACGACGAGGATGGCGAGGAGCTGACCGCCGGCGACCTGCTGGACGCCGAGATGCTCGCCGACCGCGAGGCCGAGGTCGACGTCCGGTCCGCGGCCGAACGGGCCGCGACCGACCGCACCTGGACCTTCGGGCACGTGGTGGTCGACGAGGCGCAGGAGCTGTCGGCGATGACCTGGCGGCTGCTGGCCCGCAAGTGCCCCACCCGGTCGATGACCGTCGTCGGCGACCTGGCCCAGACCGGCAGCCTGGCCGGCGCCACCGACTGGGGCGCGGTGCTCACGCCGCACGCCGGCGTGCAGTGGCGGCTGGCCCAGCTGACGGTGAACTACCGGACCCCGGCGGAGGTCATGGCGGTCGCCGCCGACGTGCTGGCCGCCGGCGGGGCCGGCACCACCGCACCCCGGTCGGTGCGCAGCACCGGGGTGCCGCCGGTCGCCGAGCGGGTGACCGAGGCGACGCTGCTGCCCCGGCTCGCCGACGTGACCGCCGAGCTGGCCGCCGCCGGGGGCACGGTCGCGGTGATCGTGCCGCCGAGCCGCGTCGACGACGCGGTCGACTGCCTGCGGACCCGCTGGCCGGCCGTCTCCAGCGGCCCGGCCGCGGACTCCTCCGCCGGGCCGGTCGTGCTGGTGCCCGCCGACGCCAAGGGCCTGGAGTTCGACTCCGTGCTGCTCGTCGACCCGGCGGCGGTGCTGGCCGAGGGCGTGCGCGGGCACAGCGACCTGTACGTGGCGCTGACCCGGCCCACCCAGCGGCTGACCGTGCTGCACCCCGGCGAGCTGCCCCGCGAGCTGGACCGGCTGACCGAGCCCCAGCGGGACGAGGCGCAGGTCTGAGCCGGGTCAGCCGACCTGGAGGACCTCGGCCACCGGCCGCCGTCCGGTGGTCACCTGCTCGCCCGACGGGCGCCCCAGCCGCAGCATCATCTGCGGGTGACCGACCAGGTCGAGCCGGGCGGTCAGCCGGTTGCGCACCCAGCCCTGGTCCAGGGCCTGGGTCAGCGGTGAGGCAGCCAGCCCCGCGTCGGTGATCGACAACAGCAGCCGGCCCAGCGCCGTCCCGGCCTGCACCCAGGCCGCCCGGTCGTCGGCCGCGGTGCCCAGCAGCACGACGGAGGGGTGCTCGACCGGCGGTGGCGGGTCGTCGTCGGCCGGCGTCGCCGGGACGTCGTGCGGTCCGCCGCCACCGGCGAAGTCGCGGACGGCGAAGTTCGTCGCGCGGCCCTCCGTGGGCAGCGCCGCGACCGGCACGCCGTCCGGTGCCTCGGGGTCGGTGCGGGTCCACGCCTGCAGCTCGGCCAGGTAGGCCGGGTCCCGCAACTCCTGCTGCTCGCCCTGGTCGAGCAGCACGGCGACCGCCGCCTCCTCCTCCACCCGGCTGATCGGCTTGAGCCAGACGCCGTCGCGGCCGGCCTCGGCCTGCAGCCGGTCGACCAGCCCGGCCGGCAGCGGCTCGGCGAGGAACGGCGCACGATCGGTGTGCCGGGCGTCGATCGCCGCGGCCAGCCGGACGTCGGAGGCGCTGGGCTCGGCCGGCCCCACCACCCGCACGGTGGCCAGGTGCTCCGGATCGGCCGGGTCCGGCACCAGGTCGACGTCGGTGGCGAAGCCGGCGGCCCGCAGCGCCACCACCGCGAAGTGCACGGCCACCCCGCAGCTGAGCACCTGCTGGCGGCCGGTGGGGTCGATCGCCGGCAGGGCCCGGGAGCTGTCGCGCCGCACCTCCAGCCGGTCGCCGGCGGCGGTGAACGTCCAGGGCTGGGTGTTGTGGATCGACGGTGCCCGCACCGCCTGCTCCACGACCTGGGTCCACTGCGCCTGGTCCGGCATGTCGGTCTCCTGTCGCCTTCGGGTACGTCTCCCCCAGCCTCCCCGGGAACGAGCCGCAGGGCAGGGGCCGAAGGTCCCGGGTCAGGCGTCCCGGGTGAGCGCCAGCAGCGCGATGTCGTCGGCGCGGTGCGGACCGGCCAGCTCCGCCAGCAGCCGGTCGCAGAGCTCGTCGGCGCCCGCGGCGGCCCAGCGCTCGGCCGCCGCGCGCAGCCGGGCCAGGCCGGCGTCCAGGTCACTGGTCCGGCTCTCCACCAGGCCGTCGGTGAACAGCAGCAGCGTCGCGCCCGCCGGTACCACCCCGCTCCACTCGACGGCCGGCGCCGGGGGCGCACCGAGCATCCGGCTGGGCACCACCGGCAGGTACTCCGCGCGCCCGTCGACGATGAGCAGCGGCGGCGGGTGACCGGCCGAGGCGACGTGCAGCAGCCCGGTGGGCAGGTCGAGGGTGGCGAAGAGGGCCGTGGCCATCCGGTGCAGCCCGAGCAACGGCCAACTGGCCTGCAGCCGGTCGATGACGGCGGACGGCGGCGGCGCCTCCACCAGTAGTGCCCGGTACACGCTGCGCAGCTGGCCCATCGTCGCCGCCGCGGTGATGTCATGGCCGACCACGTCGCCGACGGCGATCGCCACGTGCTCGCCGGGCAGCGTCGCGACGTCGTAGAAGTCGCCGCCGATCTCCACGCCGGAGGTCGCGGCCAGGTAGCGCACGGCGACGGTCATCCCCGGCACCGCGGGCGGCTGCGGCGGCAGCAGGGTGGCCTGCAGCGTGTGCGAGGTGCGCGACTCCAGCTCGTACCGCTGCGCCTTGCTGAGCACCAGGGACACCTGGTGCGCCAGCTGCTCGACCACCTCGACGTCGGCGGCGCTGAACGGGCCGCGGCGCCGGTCGGTGCTCAGGGTCAGTGCCCCGAGCGAACGCCCCTCCGCGATCAGCGGGACGCTGACGATGCTGGACAGCTCCAGCGCACGTACCGCCGCCAGCTCCCGGGGGTCGCGGACCACCGAGGCGAGCCAGGCCTCGTCGGGTGCGGTGAACCACTGGGTGCGGCCCTCGGCCAGCGCCCGGCGGGCCGGATGGGGCAGCTCCCGCGCCGGCGGCGCCCACTCGAGCAGGCTGTCGACCAGGTGCTGGCGGGCCGGGTCGCCGTGCCGGGCCATCACCCGCCGGGCCCCGTGCTCGCTGACGAGGTCCAGCAGGCAGACGTCGCCCAGCCGGGGCACGGCCAGCTCCGACAGTCGGTCGATGGTCTCGGCCACCCCGGCCGCCCCGGCCATCAGCCGCGCGGCGTGCAGCAGGAAGGCCGAGCGCGCGGCCTGTCGGGTGGTCTCCTCGTGCAGCCGCGCCCGTTCCAGCGCCTGACCGGCCTGGCGACCGAGCGTCCACAGCAGGTCGACGTCGCCGTCGGACAGCGCACCGTCCCGGGGCTCGTCCAGGTCGATGAGGTCGTCGGCCGAGCTGCCCAGGCCGAGCAGCAGCACGCCCAGGCGCCGGGTGTCGGCGGACACCGGGACGACGGCGAGCGCGTGCAGGCCGGCCTCCTCCAGCGCGGTGGCCAGTTCGGGCCGCCGGCCGTGCAGCCGCTCGTCGGGGACGACCACCCGCAGCCCCTCGGCCAGCTCCAGGGCGATCCGCCCGTCGGCCGCCGTGGCCAGCTGGTGCAGCAACGCCTCCGGCAGCCCGTCGCACCGGGCGACGACGAGCTCCGACCGCGTCCCGGCGTCGGCGGCGCTGCCGTCCGGGACGACCGGGCCGCCGGTGACCAGCAGCAGCGCGGCCCCGCGGCTGCGCAACGCCGTCCGCGCCTGCTGCACGACGACCGAGGCGACGTCGGCCACCGACGTCGCGCCGGCCAGCTCCACGACGACCTGCTGCAGCGTCCGGGACCGCATCTCGGAGAGCTCCGCGGCCCGGTGTGCGGCCAGGATCTCCCGTTCGTACCGGCGCCGGGCGGTGGCCTCGAACAAGGTCGCGCGGACCATCAACGGCCGGCCCTCGGGATCGCGCAGCTCCACGGCGTTCACCAGGCACGGCAGCGCCGTGCCGTCCTCCCGGACGACGTCCAGCGCGACCTCACGGACGGCACCCTGCATCCGCAGCAGCGGCGCGAGGTGCGTGTCGTGGAAGACCTGCCCGCCGACGCTGAGCAGATCGCGCAGCCGGGTGCGCAGCACCCGCTCGGCGGGGCGGCCCAGCCAGCTGCAGAGGGTGCGGTTGACCTTGACGATCGTCCCGTCCGGGAGCGTGGACAGGTAGCCGCAGGGCGCGTTCTCGTACAGGTCGGCCGGGTCGTCCTCGAGCAACTGGTCCAGCCGGGCCCGGTCGCCGTCCCCACGGCGCCGCTCGGAGTCGGCCGTGCGGGACGCCGTCACGACCACGCCCGGATGGCGGCCGTGGTCTCCTCGGGTTCGCTCAGGTGCGGGCAGTGCCCGGTGGCGGTCAGCTGGGTGAAGGTCGAGCCGGCGATGTGCTCGTGCACGTACCGACCGGCCGTCTCCGGCGCGATCACGTCCTCCGAGCACTGCAGCACCAGGGTGGGCACGTCGACGCCGGGCAGGTCGGCCCGGTTGTCGGAGAGGAAGGACACCCGGGCGAACTGCCGCGCCACGTCGGGGTCGGTGCGGCAGAAGCTGTTGGTCAGCTCGGCAGCCAGCTCGGGCCGGTCCGGGTTGCCCATGATCACCGGCGCGATCGCGGTCGACCAGCCCAGGTGGTTGGCGTCCAGGTTGTCCAGCAGGTCCTTGATCTGGGCGCGGGAGAAGCCCCCCACGTAGTCCCCGTCGTCGACGTACCGGGCGCTGGGCCCCACCATGACCATCGCCCCGAACAGCTCGGGGGCCTGGGCGTGGGCCAGCACCCCGATCATGGCGCTCACCGAGTGCCCGACGAAGACCGCGTCGCTCAGCTCCAGGTCGCGCATGACCTCGACGACGTCCGCGGCGTACCCGCGCAGGGAGTTGTACTTCACCGGGTCGTAGGCCGAGAGGTCGGAGCGGCCGAAGCCCACGTGGTCGAAGGTGACCACCTGGTGGTCGACCTCGAAGTCCGGGGTGATGAAGCGCCACATGTTCTGGTCGCAGCCGTAGCCGTGCGCGAACACCATCGGCCGCCCCCCGGGTCGGCCACTCACACGGACGTCGTGCCGCGTGCGGACGCTCATGCCCGCGAACCTACGCGACACGTGGGTTCCGGTACCAGGGTGCGCCTGCCGCTCAGTCGGGGCGGACAGCGGTGAGCAGCACCCCGCTGGCCGGTCGGGCCGGGATGCGGCGCAGGGAGATCTCCAGGTCCTGCGGCGGCAGGCTGTACTGCAGCCGGGCCAGCCGGACGGCGAGCGCCGACAGCAGCGCGACGGTGATGTCCTCCCCCGGGCAGCGGTGCCCGGTGCGCGGGTCCCCGGCCCCCTGGGGCACCAGCTCCCACGGGCCGATCCGGCGCACCGCGGCTCCGGCTCCCGCACCGTCCAGGAAGCGCTCGGGCCGGAAGGCGTAGGGCTCCGGGAAGAGCTCGGGGTCGTGGTTCTGCCCGAACAGGTCCAGCAGCACCATCGCCCCGGCGGGCACCGTCTCCCCCTCCCACTCGACCTCGCGCGGCGACCGGCCGCCGATGAAGGGAGCGAACGGGTAGTACCGCCGGACCTCGTGGGCCACCGCGGTGGCGAACGCCGGCTCGCCGGTGCGCAGCCGCTCCCGCATGCCCGGCCAGTGGTGCAGCGCATGCGCCGTGAAGCCGACGAACCAGCAGACCGCGACGGTCGGGCGGATGACGTTGAGCACCTCCACCGCGGCCACCCGCGGCTCCAGCAGCTCCCCGTCGGAGTCGCGGTGGCCGGCGACGACGTCGACCACCGAGCCCGCGGGCACGGTCCGCCGGCCGCCGCGCACCTCCTCGACGATGCCGGCCAGCCAGGCCTCGCGCCGCTGCCGCACCCGGCGGGCCCGCCAGTGCCGAGGAGCTCCGGTGGCGAAGCTGTCGACCATGGTGGTGAGGTCGCGGGCCAGCGCCGGCAGCTCCTCGTCGGTCACCGGCACCGCCGCCCAGTCGCAGACGCCGCGGGTGAGCACCTCGGCGGCGGCGTCCATCAGCACGACCTGCGGCTGCTGGGCCCAGCGCGGCACGGCCTCGTCCCAGGCCGAGGTGACCCGGTCGACGAGGTCGCCGATCCCCTCGCCCATCAGCAGGTGCACGAACATCGCCTTGCGCACCCGGTGGGCCTCGCCGTCGAGGGTGTGCACGGCCCCGTGGCCGAACAAGGTGCTGACGACCGGTTCCGGCAGCGCACCGCTGCGCCGCACGTTGCGCTCGTCGTAGAGGAACCGGGCGCCACCGGCCCCCTCGACGCCGAGCGTCGGGCGCATCATCAACCGGGTGCGCACGCTGTCCCGGCCGACGGCGCGGCGCAGATCGGGCAGCCAGGCATAGCCCCTGGCCAACATCGGGATCGACTGGTCCAACCGGGGCATGCGGATCACGGGGTCTGCGTTGCCCATCCGGTGGACGGGGAAACCGGCGATCGGGTCACGCCCGGGTGCGCGGACCCTCCGGGCCGGCGCCCCGTTGCGCGCGGCCGCGGGTGGTGCTGATCAGTGCCGGGTGGTGCCGCACTCGGCGCAGCGCTTGCGCGCGCTGGCGTTCCTGCGGTGGCAGTTCTCGCACGTCCACAGCGTGCGTTCGATCGTGCGCATCGTCCCGTTCCTCTCGCCCGGCCGGTGTCCCCGGCCTCCCCCTGCGGTGCACCAGGGGTCTCCCGGCCACCACGGAATCGACGCTAGGCCGCGCTGGTGACGGGCAGATGTCCGGCGCGAGACGACTGGACGGCGCACGGCCGTGCCAGGGGACGGGGGTGCTCAGCCCCCGGAACCGCAGCCGCCGGCACCGCACGCGCAGCCACCGCAACCGGCTGCCGGAGCCGGCGCGGGCCGGCGGGCGATCCGGGCCATGCCGACGGCACCGGCCAGGTTGGCCAGGCCCAGGGTCACGACCGCGGCCGCGGCGAGGACACGCGCCGTGGCCAGCAGGGCGTCGACGCCGCCGAGCACGGCGACCGCCACCGCAGCGGCTGCGACCAGCACGGCACCGGCCAGGGCCAGCGGACGGCGGTCGGCGGCGGCGACGGCCAGGACCGGCAGCGCGACCACACCGGCGGCGACGAACAGCCAGCCGGTCGCCGTCGCCGACAGCAGGGCCAGGCCGATGGCGAGGGCCCCGAACCAGACGCCTCCCGCGCCGACCAGTGCGGCCGTGCGCTGCACCGCACCGGTGCGGGCGCCGCGCAGCAGCGCCACCCCCCGGACCACGCCGAACAGGCCGATCGCGCCGAGCAGCACCCGCGGACCGACCCCCGCCCAGGTCAGCGCCAGGACCCCGAGGGCGAGCAGGGCGACGCCCAGCACCGCCATCCGCGGCCAGGTGGAGCGGGCCTGCTCCGGCGTGGGCGGGGTGATCGGGGAGCTCCCGGCCTGCCGGCCGGCGGTCACGGCGTTCGTCACGCCGCCAGTCTCCCTCACCGACCGGGATCCGTCCCGCACGGACCGGTACCGCCACCTGGCCTGCGTGCGCTCCCCCGGCGGTGGACCTGCTGCTGTGCCACGCTGATCGCCGCTTGCGACAGGCGTTCGCCGAGCACACGGCGACACAGGAGGAACGGTCATGGGCACCTCGGGAACCGCGGCGAGAGCCGACCAGGCAGGCAACAGCGATGCACTGGAGCACCTGGCGCGGGTGGGGCTCATCGCCTACGGCGTCGTCCACCTGCTGCTGGCCTGGCTGTCGCTGCAGCTGGCCTGGGGTGGCGGTGGCGGCTCGGCCGACCAGTCGGGCGCGATGTCCACCCTGGCCGCGCAGCCGTTCGGGAAGGCGCTGCTGTGGGTGCTGGCCCTGGGCCTGCTCGCGCTGGCCGTCTGGCAGTTGGCCGAGGTGCTGCGTCACCGGGCCGGCCTGCAGGCCTCGGGCGATGCGCGGAAGGACGCGCTCGCCACGATCGCCAAGGCGATCGCCAAGACCGTCATCTACCTGGTGTTGGCCTACACCGCGATCCGGTTCGCCACCGGTGGTGGGCAGTCCAGCTCGGGACAGGAGGAGCAGGCGGTCGCCGGTGTCCTCGGCTGGCCCGGTGGCCGCTACCTGGTCGGGGCGGCGGCGCTCGCGCTGCTCGGGGTGGGCGCCTACCTGGTGCACAAGGGCGTCACCAAGCGGTTCCTCAAGGAGATCGACACCGTCGACGCCTCGGCGACCCAGCGCCGGCTGATCGAGCGGCTGGGTCAGGTGGGCTACCCGGCGAAGGGGGTCGCCCTGGCGGTCGTCGGTGCCCTCCTCGGCTGGGCGGCGATCACCTTCGACCCGGACAAGGCCGGCGGCCTCGACGACGCGATGCAGACCATCCTGTCCGCGCCGTTCGGTCAGGCCCTGCTGACGCTGGTCGCCCTGGGCATCGCCGCGTTCGGCGTCTTCTGCCTCTTCCGCGCCCGCTTCCCCGAGCGGACCTGACCGGCGCCGGCCGGGCTGCTCCGGCAGCATCAGCGTGGTGAACGTCGTCCCGCAGCGGGTGCACGACGCGGTCGCCCGGGCCCGGGAGGTCACCGACCACCCCGTCCTCGAGCACCTCGCCCGGGTGGGGCTCGTCGCCTACGGCGTGCTGCACCTGCTGATCGGCTGGCTGGCGTCCCGGATCGCCTGGTCCGTGCAGCCGAGCACCGAGGACGCCGACCAGACCGGTGCCCTGCAGGCGATCTCCGGCTCCCCCGGCGGCCGGGTGCTGCTGTGGGTCATCGGTCTGGGGCTGTTCGCCCTCTCGTTCTGGCAGGCCGGTGAGGTGCTGCGCTGGTGGACCGGGCTGCTGCACCCCGCGCGCCGGCTGCGCGCCGCCGTCGTCTGCACCAAGTGCGCGGCGAAGGCGGTCGTCTATGCGGTGCTGGCGGTGACGGCCCTGTTCTTCGCCGTCGGTGCCGGATACCAGGCCGACGAGCGGTTCCAGGCGATGACCGACGACGCGCTGGAGATCCCCGGCGGATCGGCGCTGGTCCTCGCCGTGGGGCTCGGCGTCGCCACGGTCGGGCTGTACTTCCTCGTCCGTGGGGTCACCGGCAAGTTCATGCGCGACGTCGACCTGGACTCCGTCCCCGACGAGTGGGCGACGCGGATCCAGCGGCTGGGCGCAGTCGGCTACGTGGCCAAGGGGGTCGCCTTCACCGTCTCCGGCGGTCTGCTGGTGTACGCGGCGGCCACCCGCGACGTGTCGACCGCGACTGGGCTGGATGGTGCCATGAACGCGATCGGCGGCGTGCCGACCGGGCGCTGGTTGCTCACCGCGGTCGCCGTCGGGTTCGCCGCGTTCGGCGTCTACGCGCTGGTCCGGGCCCGCTACCCCGACCGCGACCCCGCCACCTGACCCGCCCCACCCGAGCACCAAAATGGCCATTTTGGTGGTGCGGCGGACGTGTGCTCGGTCACCGGGGGCGTGACCGCTGGATCAGTCGACGACGGTGAAGACGTCCCACAGGCCGGTGATCTGCAGCGGCCGGACGACGGCGCGCGTCGTCCCGCACCGCACCCGCAGCTCGCGGCCGGCGGCCACTGCTGCCCGGTGGGCGGTCGCCAGGGCGGAGAGCCCGGCGGAGTCGAGGAAGGTGACCCCGCGCAGGTCGACCTCCACGGTCGTGGTGTCCGGGCGCTGGACGACCTCGAGCAGACAGCCGCGCAGCCCGGGGGCGGTGGCGGAGTCGACCTCACCGCTGACGGAGACGGTGCAGCCGGCCGACGAGGTGGCGGCGTGCACGTCGATGCGGGTGGGGTCGATGTCGACGTTGAGTGCGGTCATGCGGACCTCCGGCGTAGCTCGCGTGACCGGTGGCGTCGCCGACCGGCCTCGTGCGCCGAGCAGCGTGCACTCGGTCGCGGCTGGTGGTTGAACCGCACTGCGAACGCTAGGGAACAGGTCGGTTGGGCACAAGTGGCCCTCGGCGTGGCGCGCCCCGCCACGCCGAGGGAGCGATCCCACAGGCTCGGCGTGTCAGCCCCACACCTCCTGCGCGGTCTCCACCACCAGGGCCAGCTTGGCGATCTGCTCGTCGCGGGTCAGGGCGTTGCCCTCGACGGTCGAGGAGAAGCCGCACTGCGGCGAGAGCGCCAGCTGCTCCAGCGGCACGTACTGGGCGGCCTCCTCGATCCGGCGCTTGAGGTGGTCCTTGTCCTCCAGCTCCGGCCGCTTGCTGGTTACCAGCCCCAGGACGACCCGCTTGCCCGGCGGCACGAACCGCAGCGGCTCGAAGCCACCGGAGCGTGCGTCGTCGTACTCCAGGAAGAAGCCGTCGACCTCCAGCCCCCCGAACAACGCCTCGGCGACGAAGTCGTACCCGCCCTCGGCGACCCAGGAGGACCGGAAGTTGCCCCGGCACATGTGCGTGGTGACCGTGAGCCCCTCGGGCCGGCCGGCGAGGGCGGCGTTGATCTGCCGGATGTACCGCTCGTGCTGGTGCTCGGCGTCGCGCCCCTGCTCCGCGAGCTCCGCGCGCTGCGCCGGGTCGTTGAGGTAGGCGAGGCTGGTGTCGTCGAGCTGGAGGTAGGTGCACCCCTGGGCGGCGACCGCCTGCACCTGCTGGCGGTAGGCGGCCGACAGCGCGTCCCAGAAGGCGTCCTCGTCCGGGTAGACGGCCGGGTCGATCGCCGCGGCCCCGCCCCGGTAGTGGACCATCGAAGGCGAGGGGATGGTCAGCTTCGCCGTCTGCCCGGGCTGCACCTGGGACTGCAGGAAGGCCAGGTCGGGGCCGAAGATCGGCTCGTCGATCGACAGCGGCCCCTCGACCCGCAGGCCGGCCGGGGTGAAGTCGATCGTCCCGTCGGCGTTCCTGAAGTGGACCTCGATGTTCTCCTGGACCTTGCTGATGCCGTTGATCGCGTAGATGAAGTCCATGTGCCAGGACGCGCGGCGGAACTCCCCGTCGGTGGCCGTCGACAGGCCGACGTCGGCCTGCATCCGGACGACGTCGGCGATCGCCTCGTCCTCGATCCCGCGCAGCTCGGCGGCGTCGACGTCCCCGGCGGCGAACCGGGCTCGGGCGTCGAGCAGGGCCGGGGGGCGCAGCAGGCTGCCGACGTGGTCGGCGCGGAACGGTGGGCCGGAACGGTCGGACATCTGCCCAGCATGCTCGACCTGCCGCGCGTCGGCCTGTCCGAACGACGCCGGGCCGCACGGGGTGCCCGAGGCCACGCCGGCTGCACAGCCGGCAGGCGGATACTGGACGGCATGTCGAAGCGGACCGTCGTCGCCGGGGTGGCCTGGGTCGTCCTCACCGTGCTGGCCTTCGGCACGGACGTCATCCTGGGCTCGGTCGTGCTGATCTTCGGCGCTGCCGCGGTCGTGGTCGTCCAGCTGTCCAGCACCTGGTCCCAGCACCCGGACTTCGAGACCCGCGAGCTCGCCCGCGCCCGGCGGCGCAAGGCCAAGTGGGAGAAGAACGCCCCCCGCCGGGAGAAGGACACCGCCCGCTACGCCGCCCACCAGGCGCGGCAGGCCGCCAAGGCGCGCGCCGCCGAGGACCGGACGACCGGGGCCTCGACCGCGGACGACCGCACGGCGTCCTGAGCCGACAACCGGTGGCCGGCTGAGCCGATATCCGGTGGACGGGAACGGACGCCGTCCCTACCGTCCTCGACATGGGCGACACCTTCCTGCGGCTGCGGCTGCACACCTCCTGAGCTGATCCGCGGGCGCTGCTGCGCGGCCCCGCCGTCCGCCGGTCCGACGACCGGCCGAGACCGCTCCTCTCCCTCTCCGGCGTGCCTGCGCCGATGTCGCGGGCTGCCCGCTGCCCCTCCTGGAGGCCCCCGTGTCACGACCCACCCCTGCCCTCGACGGCCCGGCCGGCGCGGCCCGCGGCCGGCTCCCCGACGACGCCCACGACGGCTTCGACCGGCTGACGCACGCGGTCCTCGCCGCCCCCGGCGCCGGCCGCCCGGCCGCGCTCGGCGCGGTGCTGCGCGGGCTGCTGCCCGGCACCGCCGGGGTGCGCTGGTTGCACGCCGAGGGCCTGTCCCCGACCTCACGGGCGAGCGACCTCACTGCTGCGCACTGGCTCTCCCTGCACGAGGCCTGGCTGGCCCACGAACGGGCGCCGCGTGCCGGGGGCCGGGCCCCCGGTCACGGCCCGCGCCCGGACAGCCGGCACGGCCACGCACCCGGCGCGCAGGCGATCCCGCGCTACTACTGAGCGCGGAGCGCGCCGGCCCCGTCCTCCTCCCCACGGAGCTCGCGGGAGGAGGACGGGGACCGTCAGCCGACGGCGTCCTCGGCGGCGAACTCGGCCGCGCGGTGCGGATGGGCGAACGCCTCGGCCAGCGCCTGGCGCAACGGCCAGGCCCCGGACCGCCAGGCCAGCGCCCGGCCGAGGGCGGCCGGTGTCCCGTCCACCGCGTCGACGTCGGCGCCGGGCCACCAGGCCACCTCGACCCCGCCGGTCACGGTCAGCGTCGGGTGGACGGCGACCGACCCGGTGAGCTCGGCCAGCCCCAGCCGGGCGGCGGCCAGTCCGGCACCGGGCACCTCCGCCCAGCCCACGGTCCGAGCCGGGCGACTGGTGACCCGGGCGCCGACCTGCTCGCTGGCCAGCGGCACGTCCAGCAGGTCGGCGACCGCGACCGGCCGGCCCCCAGCGGGGACCACGGCCGATGACACCAGTGGCTGTAACCACGGCGCGTCCAGCACGACCGCCTCGGCGCTGACCTGGTCCGGCGCCGTCCGCACCCGCCGCGGCGGCTCGACGTCCACACCGTCCAGCGCCGCGGCGAGCTGGGCGTACACCGTGCGCAGCACGGCTGGGGAGACCGTGCGGGCCGGGTCGCCGAGCCGGTCGAGCAGGTCGATCGCGTCGTCCACGTCGGCCAGCACGTCCGTCACGGTGGCCGGGACGGCGAGCAGGTCGAGCACCGCGGCGGGGAGGTCCCCGACCGGTTCGTACAGTCCCTGCAACTCGACCGCACCGGGTGCCCGCAGCCGGGCCGGCAGCGCCCTGTGCAGCACCGGCGAGGTCCGCAGCCACCAGCGCAGGTACCCCGGGACGGCGGTGCCGCCGAGGTCGACGTCGGCCCGGGCAGCCGGGGGCAGGGCGGCCAGGAGCGGCAGCGCGCGGTCCCAGTCGCGCACCAGCTCGAGGTCCCGCACGCCGGTCAGCACCGGCCACTCCGGCGGTGGCGCATCGGCCGGCAGCCGGTCCAGGACGGCGTCCGCCCACTCCTCGACCCGGTCCACGTCCAGCTCGTCGGGGTCCTCGGCGGTCACCAGGGCGAAGGTGTCCAGCACCCCCACCGCACGCAGTGCGTCGACGTCCTGGGCGCGGGCGAACGCCGGGTCGAGCGCGCCGAGCGCCCCGGGTGCGAGCACGTCGGCCAGCGGTGACCCGGGGCGCACCAGCTCACCGGCGGGCGCCCAGCCGCCGTCGTCGTCGGGCAGGGCCAGCTCCGCCAGCCACGGGAGCTCGCCGGGGACCGGGCCGGCCGCGGCGACGAGCGCGAGGACGGCAACGGCCAGCGGCTCGACGTCCTCCCCGTCGTCCGCCCGGTCCAGCGAGTTCTCCACGGCCGCGCGGACGTCCGGGTCGGCGAGCACCGCCGCCGCGGTCGCCGGCCGTGCACCCAGTCGTTCCAGCACCCGCCGGGCCGGACCGCTCGCCGCGGCCGGGTCGGCGATCCGCAGCCCGAGCGGAGCCAGTCGCCCGGCGGGCAGCGACTCGTCGACGAGCAGCACACCGGCCGGGGTCTGCGCCGTCCGCCCGTCGGCCAGCGGCACCGGCAGGGCGGCGAGCTCGTCCCGGTCGGCGCCGTCCAGCGCGCCGTAGAGCCGGGCCCACCACTCCCCCGGCCGCCGCACCCCGCGAACCGCCTCGACCACGTCGGCCCACCCGGCGCGCCGCACGCCCAGTGCGGCCAGCACCCGGGCGTCGGTGCGCCGGGACCAGCCCGCGGGCAGCAGACCGGGGAGCACACCGACCAGGGCGGCGACGCGTTCCTCGGTCGGGTCGTCCAGGACCACGGCCCGGTCCGGGCGCAGCGGCGGCTCCTCCGGGTCGGCGGCCGGCAGCCATGCGGCCGTGGTGAGCCGGCCGAGTACCGCCCGGCACACCGCGGCGTCCAGTTCGGCGGCCGCCAGCCCGACGGCCGGCACCAGCTGCAGCAGCGCCGGGTCGGCGGGCAGCCCGGCGAGCAGGTCGACGTAGCCCGCGGCGGCGACCTCGACCAGCGCGTCGGTGACCGGGCCGGGAGCGACGTGCCGGCGGTCCGGGCCCAGCGGGAAGGGGGCGATCAGCCGGGCGGGCAGCGACAGCGGCTCGTCGCTCGGGGTCGGCGCGTGCAGCACCTGGCGGCCGGCCAACGGGGCCGGCACCCCGTCGTCGTCGACCGGGACGGCCCAGGTGACGGCGTACCGGCGGCGCTCGCGCTCCTCGACCGGGCGGTCGGCGAACAGGGCCGACGGGAGCTCACCGGTGCGCTGCAGCAGCTGCCAGGTCGTCGTCCTGTCGTCGTCGCCCAGCCGGACCCGCGGACCGTGGTCGGAGCGGGTGAGGCTGCGCACCCGGCCGTCGAGCACCACCTCGACCCAGGTCAGCGCCGGCAGCGCCAGCAGCACCTCTGCCTCCAGTGACTGCAACGACGCCCGCACTGCCTCGGCGGCGTCCGGTCGCAGCGGCAGCACGACCTCGGTGGCGAACCCGGCCGCGGGCCGGCCGTCGACCTCGAACGGCAGCCGCAGCACCGGGACCGCACCGTCCCGACGGGCCAGTTCGGTCTCGAGTGCGGGGACGGCGGCCACCGCCCCCCGGGTGTCGGCGGCGCTGAACCGCACGGAGCGGCCGGTGGAGAGGACGGCCGGCTCGTCGGTCACCGCGAGCACGGCCGCGAAACCGACCCCGAAGCGGCCGACGCTGTCGCCGGTGTCCCGCTTGGCCGACGCCCGCAGGGTCGCCAGCGCCTGCACGCCGTCGTCGTCCAGGGGCGCCCCGGTGTTGGCGGCCCGCAGGACGCCCTCGGTCAGGTCGAGTCGGAGGTGCCCCGGCACCCCGGCCCGGCTCGCCGCGTCGGCGGCGTTCTGGGCGAGCTCGACGAGGAGGCGGTCGCGGTAGCCACCGCGGACCAGGTCCTCCTCGGCGTTGGCGTCCTCCCGGAACCGGGCCGGGGAGTCGGTCCAGGCGGCCAGCACCCGGCGGCGGAGTTCGGCGGGGGTGGACACCGGGGCAGCATGCCGGAGGACCCGCGCTCGAGGTCCCCGGACAGACGCCGAGGGCCCGGCCTGTGCAGGCCGGGCCCTCGACGTGTCGGGGAGTGCGACTCCCGTCAGCGGGAGACGTGCTTGCGCCCCGTGACCGCGACGTAGATCCCGAGCACGACGATCGCGCCGATGATCGAACCGATGATGCCGGCGGTGCCGAGCTCGAAGCCGTTGCCGGTGAACAGGCTCCCGAGCAGGTTGCCGACCAGCGAGCCGACGATGCCGAGCACGATCGTCAGGCCGATGCCGAGGTCCTGCTTGCCGGGGACGACGGCGCGGGCGATGAACCCGGCGATCAGACCGACCACGATGAGCACGATGATGTTCCAGAGCACGAGTGCCTCCTTCTTCCGACGGCGGACCGTCATGCGTCCTGGCGTCTCCAGAAGCAGATGATCATGTCCCCAGGTGGGAACGTGCCCAAACGCGAAGATGATCAATGTTCATCACATTGAGTGACCACGGAGCCCACTGGCGGCCATTCGCTCGCGCACGATCATGGCTCGACCAGCGGTTTCCCTCTGCCGCCGATGATCTCCCTCACGCATCGTGACGTGCCCCACCACGGTCTGCTGCACTGCGGCGCATCGGCCCGACCAACTCAGTAACCTGCGTCACATGTCGCTCAGCGAGCAGGTGCCCGAGGTCTCGGCCGCGTCCGCCGGCAGCCTGGCCACGTTCGAGTCGACGGACCCGGCCACCGGCGCGGTCGTCGCGGTGTTCCCGGTCCACGACGCCGACGCCGTCCGGGAGACCGTGACCCGGGCGCACCCCGCCGCCGCCTCCTGGGCCGCCCTCGGCTTCGCCGAACGGCGGCTCCGGCTGGCGGCCTACCGCGGTCACCTCGCCCGGCGGGTGCACGAGCTCGCCGACCTCGTGCACCGGGAGAACGGCAAGCCGCACGCCGATGCGGTCCTGGAGATCACCCTCGCCATCGACCACCTGGCCTGGGCCGCCGGCCACGCGGAGAAGACCCTCGGCCCCCGCCGGGTCAGGGCCGGGGCGCTCGCGGCCAACCACGCGGCGTACCTGGAGTACCAGCCGCTGGGCGTCGTCGGCGTGATCGGACCGTGGAACTACCCGGTCTTCACCCCGATGGGCTCGATCGCCTATGCGCTGGCCGCCGGCAACGCCGTCGTCTTCAAGCCCAGCGAGTTCACCCCCGCGATCGGCGACTGGCTGGTCGCGGCGTGGCGAGCGGCGGTCCCCGACGTCGCCGACGTCCTGCAGCTGGTGACCGGCTCCGGCGAGACCGGTGCGGCGCTCTGCCGGGCCGGGGTCGACAAGCTGGCCTTCACGGGGTCGGCCGCCACCGGCCGGAAGGTGATGGCGGTCTGCGCGGAGACGCTCACGCCCGTGCTCATGGAGTGCGGCGGCAAGGACGCGATGATCGTCGACGACGACGCCGACGTGAGCGCCGCCGCCGGCGCCGCGGTGTGGGGCGCGATGAGCAACGCCGGGCAGACCTGCATCGGCATCGAGCGGGTGTACGCCACCAGCGCCGTCCACGACCGGTTCGTCGCCGAGGTCACCCGGCGGACGGCCGCGCTGCGTCCCGGCTCGGACGACGGCGCCAGCTACGGCCCGATGACCATGGCGAGCCAGACCGACGTCGTCCGCCGCCACCTGGACGACGCGACGGCCGCCGGTGGGCGCGCGGTGACCGGGGGCACCGTGGACGGCGGGTTCATCGCCCCCACCGTGCTGCTCGGCGTGCCGGAGAGCTCCGCCGCCGTCCGCGAGGAGACGTTCGGCCCCACCCTGACCATCACCGAGGTGCCCGACGCCGAGGAGGGCCTGCGGCGGGCCAACGACTCCAGCATGGGGCTGGGCGGTTCGGTGTTCAGCGGGTCGGCGGACAGGGCGATGGACCTGGCCCGCCGGATGCGCAGCGGGATGACGTCGATCAACTCGGTGCTCACCTTCGTCTCGGTGCCGGCGCTCCCCTTCGGCGGGGTGGGCGAGAGCGGGTTCGGCCGGATCCACGGCGAGGACGGGCTGCGCGAGTTCACCCGGGCCAAGGCGATCACCCGGCAACGGGTCGGGCTGCCGGTGGACCTGATGAGCTTCAGCCGTCCGGCCGGCGCGGCCGACGCGCTCGCCCGGGTGATGCGGCTGGTGCACGGTCGCCACCGCTGAGGAGCGGTCACGGGCCCCTCGATGTGACCAGTCCCTCCCCCGGCTGCGCCCGGTGACCGGCCACGTCTGGCAGAGTGAGCGGGACCGGCGCCGCCCCCCGCTCATCCGAGAGCAGGTGGACTCGACGTCGGCGCGAGGCTGCGCCACCGAGGCGCGCCGGCGACCCGACGTCCGCCCCGGATGACGTTCAGCGGCCCAGCGATGGTGCCCTGCGCCCGGTGGACGAACGGTGGCCACCGGACTGTTGAGGACCCATAGATGACCAACGCCTTCCCCCCTGCCCAGAACGACAGCGCTGACCGCCCGCGCCGTCGCGCCACCCGCCCGTCGGCCCCCGCCGGCCAGGCCCCTGCTGGCCAGGCACCTGCTGGCCAGGCACCTGCTGGCCAGGCACCTGCTGGCCATGGCCCCGCTGGGCACGGCCCCGCCGCACCGTCGGCTGAGGGCAGCTCGGAGGGCAACCGCCGCCGTCGCGGCGGGCGCGGTCGCGGTACCGGCCCCCGCCCGGAGGGCCAGCCGGCCGACACCCGCACCCCGCAGGACCGGGAGACCCGCGCAGCCGAGGCCGTGCCCGTCGCCCCGGTCGTGCCGGCCGGCGACGTCGCCACCGTGCTGCCCACCGACACCACCTTCGCCGAGCTCGGGGTGCCTGCGCCCCTGGTCGAGGTGCTCACCGCCAGCGGCATCACCGCGCCGTTCCCGATCCAGGTCGCCACGCTGCCGGACACCCTGGCCGGCCGGGACGTGCTCGGCCGCGGGCGCACCGGCTCGGGCAAGACGCTGGCCTTCAGCATCCCGCTGGTCGCCCGGCTGGCCGGCTCCACCACCAAGCGCCAGCCCAAGCGCCCGCGCTCGCTGATCCTGGTGCCGACCCGCGAGCTGGCCAACCAGGTCGCCGCCGTCGTCGACCCGCTGGCCCGCGCGCTGGGCATGAAGACCACCGTCGTCTTCGGTGGTGTCGGGCAGAACCCGCAGGTGCAGGCGCTCGCCGCCGGCGTCGACGTGCTGATCGCCTGCCCGGGGCGGCTGGAGGACCTGATCAACCAGCGCCACGCCGACCTCGGCGCGGTGGAGATCACCATCCTGGACGAGGCCGACCACATGGCCGACCTGGGCTTCCTGCCCGGCGTCAAGCGCCTGCTGGACCGCACCCCCAAGGTCGGTCAGCGGCTGCTGTTCTCCGCCACCCTGGACAACGGCGTCGACGTGCTGATCAAGCGCTACCTGTCCAGCCCCACCACGCACTCGGTCGACCCGGCCGTGGCCCCGGTCTCGACGATGACCCACCACGTGTTTCGGGTCGACGCCGCCGACAAGGGCCAGATCGTCCAGGAGCTCGCCTCCGGGCTGGGCCGGACGGTGATGTTCACCCGCACCAAGCACCAGGCCAAGAAGCTCGCCAAGCAGCTGACCGCCGCCGGCGTGCCCGCCGTGGAC
Source organism: Modestobacter sp. VKM Ac-2984 (assembly GCF_026967985.1). Taxonomy (GTDB): domain Bacteria; phylum Actinomycetota; class Actinomycetes; order Mycobacteriales; family Geodermatophilaceae; genus Modestobacter. The sequence goes on from NZ_JAPVBJ010000009.1 coordinate 132,325, forward strand.
CTGCACGGCAACCTCAGCCAGAACGCCCGCGAGCGCAACCTCGAGGCGTTCAGCAACGGCGACACCCGGGTGCTCTGCGCGACCGACATCGCCGCCCGCGGCATCCACGTGGACGACGTGGCGATCGTCGTGCACGTCGACCCGCCGGCCGAGCACAAGGCCTACCTGCACCGCTCGGGCCGGACCGCCCGGGCCGGTGCCGGCGGCATCGTGGTCACCATCGCCACGCCCGACCAGGCCGGCGAGGTCCGCACCCTGGCCCGGCAGGCCGGGATCACCCCGGACGTGTCGGCGATCAAGCCCGGCGCCCGGGAGATCACCGCGCTGACCGGCCCGGCCGCGCCGTACGTCGAGCCGGCCCCGGTGGCGGCCCCGCAGCCGCAGGGCACCGGCGGGGGCGGCAACGGCGGCCGCCGTCGTCGCTCCGGTGGCGGTGGCGGCGCGGCCCCCGCGTCGTCCTCCGGCGGTGGCCGCGGCGGGCAGACCCGTTCGGCCGGACCGGCCCGGACCCGCGCCGAGCTCGCCTCCCGGGCCGGTCAGGCCCCCAGCGGTGCCGGCCGCGGCCGCGGGCGCACCGGACGCTGACCCTGAGCTGATCACCCCGGGCTGCGGGCGGTCTCAGCACTGCTGAGGCCGCCCGCAGCCCGTTCTCGTGCCCGGCCCCGGTCGCGGGAGCCCCCGGCGACCCGGATGATGATGTTGAGAACTGCACCATCCCCGGAACGAGTAGAGGTCGCCATGCGCCTGCCCATCACCCCCAGCGAGATCGCCCCGCGCATCGCCACCGGCGCGTTCATCCTGAACTCCGGCCTCGGCAAGCGCGGCGCCGACGAGGCCACCGCGGCAGGCCTGCACGGCTTCGCCGCCGGCGCCTACCCCGCTCTCAAGAAGGTCCCGGCGACCACCTTCGCCAAGGGGCTGTCCACGACCGAGATCACCATCGGCGCCCTGCTGCTGACCCCGTTCGTCCCCGCCGCGGTCGCCGGCGCAGCGCTCACCGGCTTCTCCGGCGGGCTGCTGGGGCTCTACCTGCGCACCCCGGGGATGACCAAGCCGGGCCGCAGCGTGGCCCCCACCCAGGACGGGCTGTCGATCGCCAAGGACGTCTGGATGTTCGGCATCGGGATCGGCCTGCTCACCGAGGCCCTCACCAGCCGCCGCGCCACCCGCCGGGTCGTCCGCTCCCGCCGCAAGTAGGCCGCCGGGCGATCAGCCGGCCTGTTCCTCGGTCACCTCGGCGAGCAGGCCGGCGAGCAGGCCGGCGACGTCGTCCGGGCGGGTTAGCGGGGTCATGTGGGCGGCTCCGGGCAGCTCGACCAGCCGACCACGAGGGGCCGCCACGGCCAGGTGCGCCGCCCACCCCGCGGGGCACAGGGCGTCCCGCGTGCCGCGGACGACGACCACCGGCACCACCACCCGGCGCAGCCGCTCGTCGATGCGGTCGTGCACGGTCCGCCGCCACAGGGCGGCCATGTCCCGGGGTCCGGTCCGCAGCCACTGGGCCACGATCACCGGCACCTGCCACCACTGTTCCCGCAGCGCGGTACGCACCCACCGGCCGGCCAGCACCCGCGTCCGCCGGGTCGCCGGGTCCGTGGCCGGGCCGAGCAGCAGGACGCCGGCCACCCGGGCGTCCCGTTCCGCGGCCGCGACCGCCACCTGACAGCTCTGCGAGTGCGCGACCAGCACGCACCGGCCCGGTCCGAGCGCCGCCAGCAGCTGGTCGGTCAGCTCCTCCAGGGTGCCGACGGGCCCTCGGGCGCCCATGCCCGGCAGCGGCACCACGACGACCCGGGCCCGCCGCCGGACCCGGGCCCAGGACCGTTCGTCGAGACCGAGACCTGGAACGCACACCGCGACGGGAACACCGTTCGCCTCCAGGCTGCTCACCTGGATGCCGACTGTGTCCGGGACGACGGCGCCCCGCGGCGGAGGGCGCCCGAACGTTCCAGAGCAGTAGTGGGAGGATGAGTCATCATGACGACATCAGGAGCCAGTGTGACCCCCGTGACCCAGTCCACCGGACGGCGCCCCCGTGTCGTCATCATCGGGTCCGGGTTCGGCGGTCTCTTCGCCGCCCAGGGCCTGAAGAAGGCCCCGGTCGACGTCACGCTCGTGGCGAAGACGAGCCATCACCTCTTCCAGCCGCTGCTCTACCAAGTGGCGACCGGCATCCTCTCCGAGGGCGAGATCGCCCCGGCCACCCGGGAGATCTTGCGCGACCAGGACAACGCCCGGGTGGTGCTCGGTGAGGTCACCGACATCGACCTGACCGCCCGCACCGTCACCTCCACCGTCCTCGGCCGCACCACGGTGCACGAGTACGACGAGCTCATCGTGGCCGCCGGCGCCGGGCAGTCCTACTTCGGCAACGACCAGTTCGCCGAGTACGCCCCGGGCATGAAGAGCATCGACGACGCCCTGGAGCTGCGCGGCCGCATCTTCGGCGCCTTCGAGCTCGCCGAGCTGGCCACCGACCCGGCCGAGATCGACCGGCTGCTGACCTTCGTCGTCGTCGGCGCCGGCCCGACCGGGGTGGAGATGGCCGGGCAGATCGCCGAGCTGGCCCGCCGCACGCTGCGCAAGGACTTCCGGCGGATCGACCCGACGAGCGCCCGGGTGATCCTGCTCGACGCCGCGCCGAAGGTGCTGCCGCCGTTCGTCGACAAGCTCGGCCAGAAGGCGCACCGGCAGCTCAACGAGATCGGCGTCGAGGTCCAGCTGGGGGCGATGGTCACCGACGTCGACGCCGACGGCATCGTGGTCAAGGACGGCGACGGGCACCAGCGCCGCATCCACGCCGCGACCAAGATCTGGGCGGCGGGCGTGCAGGCCAGCCCGCTGGGCAAGATGCTGGGCGAGCAGTCCGGTGCCGCGGTCGACCGCGCCGGCCGGATCTCGGTGCAGGACGACCTGACGCTGCCGGGCCACCCCGAGGTGCACGTGGTCGGCGACATGATCTCGCTGAAGCGGCTCCCCGGCGTCGCCCAGGTCGCCATCCAGGGCGGCAAGTTCGCCGCGGACGCCGTCAAGGCCCGGGTCGCCGGCCGGCCCACCGCCCCGGAGTTCACGTACTTCGACAAGGGCAGCATGGCGACCATCTCGCGGTTCCACGCGGTCGCCGACACCTGGAAGTTCCAGTTCGGCGGCTTCTTCGCCTGGGTGCTGTGGCTGGGCGTGCACATCATGTACCAGGTGGGCTTCAAGAACCGCTTCACGACGGCGATCCACTGGGCGGTCAGCTTCCTCGGCCGCGGCCGCTCGCAGCGCACGGCCACCCAGCAGCAGGTGTACGGCCGGCTGGCCCTGGAGGAGCTCGGTGCGGACTTCGAGGTCTCCAAGACCGGGGGCCGTCGGCACCTCGGCGAGCCGGTCGACGTGACCGGGCGCGACTCCGCCTGATCGACCCCGCCTGATCGGCTCCTGCCCGACGACGGCCCCGGTCCCGCTGCTGCGGGGCCGGGGCCGTCGTCGTGCGGGGAGGGTCAGAACGGGTAGGCCGGCAGGTCGCCGCGCACCGTGACCCACTGCGTCTCGGTGAACGCCTCGATGTTGGCCTGCGGGCCGCCGTGCCGGGAGCCGGTGCCCGAGGCGCCCACCCCACCGAAGGGGGCGACCGCCTCGTCGTTCACCGTCTGGTCGTTGATGTGCACCAGCCCGGACGGGATCCGCTCGGCCAGCTGCAGGCCGGCGTAGACGTCGCGGGTCAGGATGCCCAGGCTCAATCCGTACTCGGTCCCGGCGGCCATCGCTGCCACCTCCTCCAGCGAGGAGAACGGCGTCACCGGTGCCACCGGGCCGAAGATCTCCTCCTGGTAGGCCGGGGAGTCCACCGGCACGTCGCCGAGCACGGTCGGCCGGTAGAACAGGCCCTCGTACGTGCCGCCGGTGTGCACCGTGGCCCCGCTGTCGATGCTCGCGGTGACCAGGCCGTGCACCCGGTCGCGCTGACCCGCGTCGATGATCGGGCCGAGCGCCACCTGGTCACGCCAGGTGTCCCCGACCGGCAGGTTCTCGACCTTGCTGGTCAGGATGGCGGTGTACTCCTCGGCGATCGACTCGTGCACCAGGTGCCGGCTGGTCGCCATGCAGATCTGCCCCTGGTGGGCGAAGGTGCCCCACGCGCCGACCGAGGCGGCGGCGGTCACGTCGACGTCGCCCATCACGATCAGCGCGGAGTTGCCGCCCAGCTCCAGGTGCGCCCGCTTGAGGTGCTGACCGGCGAGCGCGCCGACCGAGCGGCCGGCCTTGGTGGAGCCGGTGAAGGCGATGATCCGGACGGCGGGGTCGGTGACCAGCGCCTGCCCGACGTCGGCGCCGCCGGGCAGCACCTGGAACACCCCGGCCGGCACCCCGGCCTCCTCGAACACCCGCGCGAACACCGCGCCACCGCAGACGGCGGTGCGCGGGTCGGGCTTGAGGACCACCGCGTTGCCCAGCGCCAGCGCCGGGGCGATGGCCCGGATGGCCAGGATGGTGGGCACGTTGAACGGTGCGATCACCCCCACCACGCCGGCCGGCACCCGCCGGGCGAAGGAGAGCCGCGGTGAGCCGCTGCGCAGCAGCTCGCCGTAGGGGTGGCTGGGCAGCGCGGAGGCCTCGTAGCACTCCTGGGCGCTGGTGTGCACCTGGAAGTCACCGAAGGGCTGGATGGCGCCGGACTCCCGGGCCAGCCACTCCTTGATCTCGGCGGCGTGCGCGGTGAGCAGGTCACCGGCCCGGCGCAGCACCGCGGCGCGCTGCTCGAACGGCAGCGCCGCCCACTCCCGCTGGGCCTGGGCGGCGCGGGCGCCGGCCTTCTCCACGTCGGCGGGGGTGGCCTTGCCGACCTCACCGAGCTCCGCACCGGTGGCCGGCTCGACCGCGGTGTACGTGCCCCCGCTGCCGTCGGTCCAGGAACCGGTCCAGATCTTGCCGCGCCACGCGCCGTCCTCGAGCAGTGCCATGTGGTCCTCGTCTCGTCGATGAGCAGTCGATGCCGGTTGTGCCATGTGCGCGCCCTCACGTCACCCCTGCTTCCGTCCACCAGAAGTCAGGAGCTGTGAGGGCTCCCGGGTCAGCGCGGCACGAGCCGCCGGCCGCTTCCCTGCCTCGGCTCAGCGGTGCTGCCGGCGACTGCCCCCGTGCCAGTCCTCCTGCTGGCCGGCGGCGCCGGCGGACACACCGAAGGAGGGCAGCTGGGGCCGCTCCCGCAGGCTCCGCTTGAGCTCGGCGAAACCGGGGAAGCTCGCCAGGCCGACCACGTGGTCCCACAGCGCGACGGCCTCCTCCTCCGAGGGCAGCCGGCTGATGACCGGGCCGAAGAAGGCGACGCCCTCCGGCGGCTGGAAGTGCAGGATCGGGGTGCCGACGTCCTTGCCGGTCAGCGCGAGCGCCTCGTCGGTCTCGGCGCGCAGCTCCGCATCCCAGGACTCGTCGTCCAGGGCGGTGGCCAGCTCGGCGGGCAGGCCCAGGTCGGCGAGCACCGGGGCGAGGAACTCCCGGGTGCCCCGCCGCCCCGGGTCCTCACCCTCGGTGGGGGCGGTCTCGAAGACCTGCCGGCCCAGGGCCTCGTACAGGTCGCCCACCACGTCCGGGCCGTGCTCGGCCCGGACCCTGGCCGCCACGCGCAGCAGCCGCAGCCCCGCGGTGTGCCCGGCCTCGTACTCCGGCGGGAACTGGGCGGCGTAGTCGACGTGGGCGTTGATCAACCGCAGCGAGATGAACCGCCACTCGACCCGGTGGTCGCGCTGGGCGCTGACCATCCGGACCCACTTGCTGGTCATCCAGGCGAAGGGACACACCGGGTCGAAGTAGAAGCGAAGATCGGCCATCTCCCGACCGTAGCCCCGCAGCAGCGCGCCCACCCGGGGACGGCGACCCGCCCGGATCACTCGGAGGGGGCGGCCCGGGGGGGCCGGTGGTGCAGGCTCCTGCCCGGATCGCCGATGCACGCGGTGACATGGAGAGCGGCAGGTGGGCGGGGTGACGGCGTACCGACGGGTCCCGGCCCGGGTCGGGTTGTTGGCGCTGCTGTACGGGACGGGCGGGCTGTTCTGCGTGGCCGGCGCGCTGCGACCGATGCACCCCGAGACGCCGGTTGTCCTCACCGGGGTGCTGGCCGCCGTCGGGATCGGTGGTGCTGCGGCGCTCCTCGCGCGCGGCGACCGACTGTCACAGGCCGGCGGGCACACCGCCCTGGCCGGCGTCTCGCTGCTGGTGGCCCTCCTGGCCTCGCGGTCGGTCACCGCCGTCGGCATCGTCGGACTCGGCCCGGTGCTCATCGCGATCGGGCTCTACGCGGCACACTTCTGCTCCCTGCCCGCGGCCCGGGCCCACGCCGGGCTGGCGGTCGGCACGGCGAGCCTCGGCGCTGCCGTCGCCCTCCCCTCGGCCGCGGCGCTCCCGTGGCTGATGACCGCGGTCAGCGCCCTGGTCCTCACCGAGGCACACGCCCGGCTCAACCAGGCCCTGCGCACCGCCGCGGCCACCGATCCGCTCACCGGCCTGGCCAACCGCCGGTCCTGGGAGGCCGAGGCCGGCCGGAGCCTGGCGCGGGCACTGCGCAGCGACGAACCGCTGACGGTCGCCGTCCTGGACCTCGACGACTTCAAGGCGGTCAACGACCGCGACGGGCACGGCGCCGGCGACCGGTTGCTGCAGCAGGTGGCCGACCACTGGCAGGCGCGGCTGCGCACCGCCGACCTGCTCGGCCGGTACGGCGGCGACGAGTTCGTGCTGTGCCTGCCCGCCACCGACGCCCCGGGCGCCCAGGAGCTCCTCGCACGCCTGGACGGCGGCCCGATCGGCTGGTCGGTGGGGACGGCGACCGCCCGCGCCGGCGACTCGCTGGCCGTCCTGCTGCAGCGCGCCGACGCCGAGCTGTACGCGGGCAAGCGACGCCGCCGGACGGCAGGTCGCCCCGACGACGGCAGCTGAACCGGCTCAGTCGTCGGCGCCCGCGAGCTGCTCCACCCGCGCCGCGGCCCGGTCCCGGATCGCCGCGGCGGTGTGCGCGCGGCGGGCGGCGGCGTCCCGCCGGTGCTCGGCCGCCCCCACCGCACCGGCCGCCTCGTCGGCCCGCCGCTCGGCCCGGCGGAGCTGCTCGGCCAGCTCGGCGACCCGCTCCTGGAGCTCGTCGCGTCGTCCCGCTGCCTCGACCAGTTGCTGTTCGGCCGTCTGCACCGCGGCGTCGGCGTCCCGGGCCACCCGGGCGGCCCCCTCGGCGTCCCGCCGGGCCTGCTCCACTTCACGACGGCGGCGCTCCTCAGCCTCCCGGCGCCGCTCCTCCTCCTGTCGCCGCGCCTCCTCCCGCCTCCGCTCCGCCGTCGCGGTGTCCGCTCCCGTCCGGGCCTCCCGTCGCCGGACCGGGGCAGGGCCCGGGGTCGAGGTCGGTCCGCCGGAGCGGACGGGGGTCGCCACCGCGCCGCTCAGGTCGACCGGCCCGAGGCCGCTGTAGGACAGCGCCGTGGTCAGCCGGCCGGCTCGCAGCGCCGTCCCGGCGTCGGGATCGGCGATCGCGGCCCGCAGCGTGCTCTCCACCTGCTCGGCGACCGCACTGCTGACGTCGTGCCCCTCCCGGTGCGCCACCGCCCGTGCCTCGCGCGCCAGCGCGGCCACCACCTGGTTGCGCTGGCGGCCCAGCGCGCGCAGCTGGTCGGCGGAGAGGTCGGCCTGGGCCTGCCGGAGCAGGTCGCCGAGCTCGAGCAGCTGGTCGACCTCCCCGGGCCGGCGCCGGGCCAGCAGGTTGCACACCCAGGCCGCCGTCGTCGGCTTGGGCAATGCGGCGACCGACTTCGCCAGCGCCTTGTCCCCGGCGGCCCGGGCCCGGTCCCGAGCGGCGGTGCGGGCGGCGATGAACTCCTCCGGCGCGACGGCGTAGAGCTCCTCGGCGAAGGCGTGCAGGCCGTCGTCGTCCAGCTCGGGCACCCCCTCTGCGCGCTCAGGGGCGGCGCCAGTCGTCCGACGTCAGGTCGGAGCCGGCTTGCGGGCCCATCTGCATCATGCCGCCGTCGACGGCCCAGGACGCACCGGTGACGTAGCCGGCGGCGTCGGAGGCGAGGAACGCCACCACGGCGGCGACCTCGCGGGCATCGCCGGGGCGGGGCACCGGGATGCCCGGCCGGCGCTTGTCCGGTGCGGTCGGGTCCTCGTCCTCCTGTCCGGTCATCGCCGTGGCGATCTCCCCGGGGGCGACGGCGTTGACGGTGATGCCGTACTCACCCAGCTCGAGGGCGGCGACCCGGGTCAGCAGACCGAGCCCGCCCTTGGCCGCGCTGTAGGCGGCGTTGCCCACCCGCGGCAGGTGCTCGTGCACGCTCGTGATGTTGATGATCCGGCCCCCTCGGCCGGCATCGACCATCCGGCGGGCGGCGCGCTGCAGGCAGAGGAACGCGCCGTCGAGGTCGGTGGCGAGCACGGTGCGCCAGGTCTCCCAGTCGGTGTCCAGGACGGTGGACATGTGCCCGGTGCCGGCGTCGTTGACCAGCACGTCGAGGCCGCCGAGCGCGTCTGCCAGGTCGTCGACGACGGCGGCGGCACCGGGCAGCCGGGTGAGGTCCGGTGCCGCAGCTCGGCGCGCCGGCCGGCCTCGCGGACCAGCTCGACGGTCTTCTCGCCCATGGCGCGGTCGCGGTACCAGGTGACGCCGACGTCGCAGCCCTGTTCGGCCAGGGCCACGGCGATCGCCTGGCCCATGCCCGACTCCGACCCGGTGACGACGGCGACGCGTGACTGCCGGCTGCTCTGGCTCATGGGCGGCCGCTACCCGCTCCCCACGGTCCGGATGCACCGGAGACTTGTTCTAGTCCGTATAGAACAGTTAGATTGCCGGCGTGCTGGTGCGCATCGACCCCGACTCCCCTGCACCGCTGCACGCGCAGATCTCCGCGGCCGTGCGGCGGGGCATCGCCGTGGGCGAGATCGCCCCGGGTGAGCGCCTGCCCGGCGCCCGCGACCTGGCGGCTGCGCTCGGGGTCAACCTGCACACGGTGCTGCGGGGCTACCAGGAGCTGCGGGCCGAGGGCCTGGTCGAGCTGCGCCGCGGCCGCGGCGCCCAGGTGCGCCCGGACGCCGCGCCGGCGGTCGCCGCGCTCCGCCAGGCGGTGCACGCCCTGGTCGACGAGGCACGGCGCCTCGGGCTCAGCACCGCCGAGGTCACCGAGATGGTCAGAGAGGCGATGGCATGAGCGAGCACATGAACACCCCCACTGGACGGAGCCCGTTCCGCCGGGCCCGTGAGGTCGCGGCCGTGGCGCTGCCGCTGGGTGTCTGGGCCGCCGGGGCGGCCCTGGTGGCCGCCTGGCGGCCGGAGCTGCCGACGCCGGTCGCGGTGCACTGGGGCGCCGGCGGCGAGGCCGACGGCTTCGCCGACCCGCTGCGCGCGGTGCTCCTCACCGGCGTGGTCCCCGTGCTCGGTTCGCTGGTCACCGGCCTGGTGCTGCGCGCCCGGCGCGTCGCCGCACAGGAGCGCCGACTGGTCGCCGGTTCGGCGACCGGGATCTCCGTCTTCTGCGTCGGGCTCGCCGTGGGCAGCATCGCCGGGCAGCGCGGCCTGGCCGACCCCGCGGCGGCCCCCTCCCCCATGCTGGCCGCGCTCGTCGCCGGTCTGCTCGCCGTCCTCGGCGGGGTGGCCGCCGCCCGACTGCTGCCCGCCCCGCCGCGCGGCGCCGCCCGGGCGTCCAGCGCCCCGCCGGAGACCGCGCCCCGGCTGCCCGTCGCCGAGGGCGAGCGGGCCGTCTGGTCCCGCCGGGCGACGATGGGTCCTCCCGCCCTCGCCGCACTCGGCGTCGGCGGACTGGTGCTCGGCGGACTGGTGCTCATCGGCACTGCCCCCGCCCCGCTGCTGCTGGCCCCGGCAGTGCTGCTCGGCGTCGGCCTGCTGTTCGGTTCCGTCCGGGTGTGGGTCGACGAGCGCGGGCTGACGGTGCGCTCCCCACTGGGGCGGCCGTCCTGGCAGGTGCCGCTCGCCGACGTCGCCGAGGCCACCGTCGTCGACGTCCGGCCGATGCGGGAGTTCGGCGGCTGGGGCTACCGGGTGGGCCGGGACGGGCGCCGGGGCGTGGTGCTTCGCCGGGGCGAGGCGCTCGAGGTGGTCCAGGGCGACGGACGGCGCTTCACCGTCACCGTGCCGGGCGCCGATCAGGGCGCCGCGCTCCTCAACACCCTCGCCACCCGGCAGCACAGCTGACCCGACCGGCCGGGCACCACGCCGGGCACCGTGCCCAGCTGGTGGGAGACGCGGGGGGCCCGGCCGGCGCCTCCTGGTGAACGCGGGTCAGCCGGCGACGGCGCGGGCGAAGCGCTGCGACCACTCCGCGAGCCGCACGCGCAGCTCGTCCGGGGCGACCACGGTGAACTCCGCCCGGACGGCGCCCAACACCAGGGCGGGCCAGTCCAGGTCGTCGGTCTCCAGGTGCAGCCGGCAGCGGTCCGGACCCTCGTCGGTGACCCGCACCCACCGGCCGACCCGGTCGCGGACGACCGCCGCCGGGGCCTCGACCACCGCCTCCACGACGGTCGGCCTGCGGAACTGGTCCATGCCGGCCCGGACGAACGCGGCGGCGTCCTCGGCCGGCAGCGGTCGCGGCGCGAACCGGGACCCAGTGCCCCGCGGCCCGGACATCCGGTCCAGCCGGAAGGTGCGCCAGTCACCCCGGGAGGGGTCGTAGGCGACGAGGTACCAGCGGCGGCCCAGCGGCACGAGCCGGTGCGGCTCCACCAGCCGGTCCGCCGGTGGTCTCCCGGCCGCGGTGTAGACGAACTCCAGCCGCTCGGTCTCCCGGCAGGCCTGGGCGGCCGCCACCAGCACGCCCGGGTCGACCGCGGGGCCACCGTCGGACCAGGGCGGGGCGGGCACGGTCATCGCCCGCAGCGCCTCCACCCGACGGCGCAGCCGGGCGGGCAGCACCGGCACCACCTTCGTCAGGGCCCGCACCGAGGCCTCGGCCATCCCAGCGCCCGCCCCGGCCGCCGCGGCCTGCAGCCCCACGGTGAGCGCCACCGCCTCGTCGTCGTCGAGCACCAGCGGCGGCAGCGCGGCCCCGGCGGCCAACCGGTAGCCGCCGTCGACCCCGGGGCGCGCCTCCACCGGGTAGCCGAGCTCGCGCAGCCGGTCCACGTCCCGGCGCAGGGTGCGCAGCGAGACGCCCAACCGGCCGGCCAGGTCGGCGCCGGCCCAGTCGCGTCGGCCCTGCATCAGCGACAGCAGGCGCAGCGCACGGGACGTGGGGTCGACCATGCCCTCAGACTGCCATCGATCGCGGACAGGATCTGGCACCGATGCCCGGCAGCATCGTCGGTACGAGATCCCATCGACGAGAGGGCACACCGATGACCACCACCGAGACCACCACCCCCACCCCTGTGACCGGCGAACGGGCCGACCTCCTCGAGTCGCTCACCAAGCACCGCTGGTTCCTGGCGCACACGGTGCAGGGACTGACCGACGAGCAGGCCCGGCTGCGGCCCACCGTCAGCGAGCTGACCCTGGGCGGCCTGCTCAAGCACGTCACCGCCATGGAACGGATGTGGGCGGAGTTCATGGTGACCGGCCCGGCCACCTTCCCGGCGTTCGACGAGTCGACGGCGGAGGAGTGGGCCGCGGAGTTCGTCATGGGCCCGGACGAGACGCTGGCCGGCCTGCTCGCCGACCAGGCCGCGGTGGCGCAGCGCACCGACGAGCTGGTCCGGACCCTGCCGAGCCTGGACGTCGCGCACGAACTGCCGCCGGCGCCGTGGTTCGAGCCGGGCGCCCGGTGGTCCGCCCGGCGGGTGGTGCTGCACGTGATCGCCGAGATCGCCCAGCACGCCGGCCACGCGGACGTCCTGCGCGAGACGATCGACGGCCAGAAGTCGATGGGCTGAACCCGGACCGGCGCAGCCGGTCGATTCGCGGGCCGGCGGACGGGGAGCTGCGCACCGACGTGCTCCCCGGCCGCGCGGTGCGCTCGGGCCGGGTCCGGCCGGTCACGGAACGGCCGCGATGGAGGCCGGCGGCGGCTGACCGGGCCCGTGGACGGGTAGGGACACCGGGTGACCCGCATCCGCGGCGCGCTCGTCGCCGTCGTCCTGACCGTGCTGTCCGGCACCACCGGCTGCGTCGTCGCCTCCACCTCGTCCGGGTCCGGCCCCCTGATCGCCTCCGCACCGGAACCGCAGTCGGCGCCAGCCGGGGGCCCGGAGGCGTCGGCCGAGGAGCAGGTCGCCCGGGCGGTGTTCGACCGGGTGAACGCCGAGCGGGAGGCCCGCGGGCTGGAACCGGTGGCCTGGAACGACGCACTGGCCGCGGTCGGCCGCGACTGGAGCGCGGAGATGGCCGACACCGGCGAGTTCCAGCACCAGGACATCCATGCGCTGGTGCAGGGCGACGAGCTCTCCGGGTTCCGCGCCGTGGGCGAGAACATCTTCTCCGCAACCGGCCCGGTGCCGGCCGGGACGATCCACGCCGGCTGGATGCGTTCGGACGGCCACCGGGCCAACGTCCTCAACCCCGGCTGGGACCGGCTCGGGGTGGGCGTCTTCTGCGCCCCCGACGGCTCGGTGTGGGCCACCCAGGAGTTCGGCCGGACGGCGGGTTCGGAGCGACCGGCGGTCGCCACCACCACTCCTCCGGCCGAGCCGATCACCCGCCCGGACGACGACGGCCCGACCTGCTGACGCCACCACCCGCCGGGATTGACGACGGCCTGCATCCGGGTACGGCCCTCGTCGACCACCCAGCCTGCCTCACGCTCCAGGCCGAGGAGCGGACGATCGGGGACCGCCCCCGGCGACCCTGTCCGGCCAGGAACCGGCTGGGCAGCACCAACATCCGGGCACCGGTAGGCCACGACCGCGTCATTGCTGGGATCGTGTCTCCTGCCGGTGGCACCGCACCTTCCGGTGAGGTGCCGGCCGGCGCCGCACCGGGCACTGCACCGGCAGCGAACGGAAGGGACGTGATCGTGCCGAGCACGGGAGCCAGGAGCGCACGATGATCCGACTGTCCAGGAACATCACCCGCCCAGCTCAGCCGCCGATGACCGCCCGACCGGCCGGTACGCCAGCGACCGGCGGAGCCCCAGCGACCGGCGGCCCACCGGCGACCGGCGACGCACCGCGGGTTGACGGCGTCCCCGTGGTCAACGGCGCGTCGGCCGCCGGCGGCACGACCGAGACCCGGCCCGCGCCGACACCAGCAGTCCCCACAGCCTCGACCCCCTCCCCCCGCACCCCCGGCTTCCCCGGCACCCTGGACCCGGTACGGATCAGCGCGGTGCCGCCCTGGGCGCTGCGCGTGATGGCCGTGGGCGGGGCGACGCTGGCGGGGGCGGCCGTCGTCTGGCTGGGGTTCTGGCTGCTGTTCCGGCTGCCCATGCTCACCTTCGCAGTGGCCGTCGCGATCCTGCTCACCGCGATCAGCGCACCGGTCGCCGGACGGCTGCGCCGGGTCGGCGCACCGGCGTCGCTGGCCGCACTGGCGGCCGTGCTGCTGCTGGTGGGTGTACTGACCGGCATCGGCTTCCTGATCGGCTTCCGGGCGGCCGCCACGCTGCAGGACCTGACCCGGCCGCTGGCCGCCGGCATCGACCGCATCCGCGTCTGGGCGATCGAAGGCCCGCTGCAGTTGGACCCGGAGCAGGTCGCCGACGTCCGCAACGACATCGTCACCCGGCTCTACGAGGCCACTCCCAGCCCCGGTGCGGGGGCCCAGCTCGGCCTGGTCGCGCTGGGCGCACTGGTGCTGATCGTGTTCCTGGTCTTCTTCCTGCTCAAGGACGGCGCCCAGATGTGGGCCTGGGCGCTGGCCCGGGTGCCGGAACGGACCAGGGGGCGAATGGACGGTGCCGGGCTCGCGGCCTGGGACACGTTGGCCGGCTACGTGCGCGGCGTGATCATCGTGGCGCTGATCGACGCCGTCGGCATCGGCCTGGCGCTGCTGCTGCTGGGCGTGCCGCTGTGGTTGTCGTTGACGTTGCTGACCTTCGTCGGTGCGTTCGTCCCGATCGTCGGTGCGACCGTCAGCGGCGCGGTGGCCGTGCTGGTCACCCTGGTCACCAACGGGGTGCCCGACGCGGTCATCGTGCTCGTCGTCGTGCTGGTGGTCCAGCAGGTCGAGGGGAACGTCCTGCAACCGCTGATCATGGGCCGGGCGGTCCGGCTGCACCCGATCGTCATCCTGCTGGGGGTCACCGCCGGGGGACTGATCGCCGGCATACCCGGCGCCCTGCTCGCGGTCCCGATGCTGGCGGTGACCTACCGCGTGGTGGAGCACCTGCGGACGCATCCGGCGCCCGCCGAGCACCCCGAGGGGGCGGCTCACCCGCTCCCGGCCAGCACTCCCCCGGGCTGACCCACCGGCCGCTACCGGCACCGAACCTGCCAGACCGCAGCACGTCCGGTAAGCCCCATTAGTCGACGGCCGCCTCCTCGAGCAGCTCGACCTGGTCGGCGGCGATGGCGATCTGCTCCGCCTCCCCGGTGAAGAAGGCCTCCGGGTCGTCGAAGATCACCGACGGGGCGATCCCGAAGTCCCGCTCGAAGGTCTCCCGGTCCACCGCCGTCGCCGTCCCGGAGACCCGGACGACGTCCTGGACCTCCAGCGGCTGTACCGGGGTCGCCGACACCACCGCGACGGCCCGCCCGGACCCGGTCGAGACGCGGAACGCGGTCCCGATGTCGGTGGTGGCGATCAGGCCGACGACCTCGGCCCGGATGGACACGTTCTCCCCCTCGGTGAACTGCGGAGTCGCCTCCGCAGGCGGTGAGGTCTCCGGGGCCTCGGTGTCCGGCGCAGCGGGATCGGCCGTCGGGTCGGTCGCGCCGTCGGCCTCCAGCGCCTCGACCCGCCGCTCCAGCGCGCTGACGTCGTCCCGCACGTCCTCGAGCTCCTCGGCCGTGACCTCGGGCTGCAACGGATCGGGGTCCTGCCCGCAGCCGACGAGCCCCGCCGAGGCGAGGAGCACCACGCCGAGTGGGAGGGCGCGACGCCGCCAGCCGGGAACCGGCCCACTCGGCACGCGATGGTGGTCTCTGGTCATCTCACTCCTCTGCTCCCCGCTGGCCGCCCGGCGCCGGGGGCCTCCGGGTCGGTCGCCGTCGCCGTCGCCCTACCCGGTCAGGGCAGCGTGTAGGCCGCCGGACGGATCTCCAGCCTGCCGTCCGTGGGATCCGCGGAGAACAGCAGGGCCCCTGACTGCCGGCTGCCCGGGGCGAGGTAGGAGAACGTGGCGGTCGCCTGCTGGACCTCGGTGCCGTCGCGGGAGAGCACGCCGGTCACCTCGACCTGTTCAGCGGTCTGGCCGCCCTCGTTGACCACCTCGACGGGCACCGCCCAACCGCCCTCCACCTGCTGGGCCTCCGCCGCCGCGACCGACAGCTGGGGACGTCCGTCGCGCACGACGACGGCCTGGTGGGCGAGGAAGGCGAGCACCAGGAGGACCACCACGGCCCCGAGGGCGCCGAGCAGGTACTCGCCGCGGCTGGTGTCGCTGTCGGGGGTCCCGGTCTCGTCCCGGTCCGCGGCGTCGCTCACGTCGTCCTCACAGGATCAGCCGGGCGGCCGCCGCACCCAGGCTCGCCGGCAGAGCCAGGACGACGGCCTCGGTGACGACCATGGCCGGACCCACCCCGTCGAACCGGCCGAAGGTCCACAGCAGGAAGGCCGAGACGGCAAGCGCGATCACGTAGCCGATGACGGTCAGGGTGAGGAACGAGTGGAGCACCCCGCCGACGGCCGCCTCCTGTCCCCGGAACCCGACCCAGTACACGAAGCCGTGCGTCAGGGCCAGGCACAGGACGACGAGGGCCACCGGGTGCCAGGCGCCCATCTTGGCTGCGAGCAGCACGACCTCCTCGGTGGGCGCGATGTTGGCCGCGAAGACGACCGCACCCGCCGCCATCAGGAGCAGCTCGCCGCCGTAGGTGGAGGTCGGGGTCCGCCGGCCGCCGACGCCCAGCTGGCTGCGCGCGAACGACGCACCGACGGCGGCCGGGAGCATCGCCAGGCTGATGACCGACAGGGAGTCCTGCCAGCCCTGCACGGGCCTGATCACCGCGAGCACCCCGAGAACCAGCGCCGTCGCCACCGCGGCCATCACGAACGCCACGCCCGCGTCGGCCAGGGAGCCGGGCCAGCCGACCCCGGGCATCCCGGCGCCGAAGTGGTGGGAGAGGAAGACGACGAGCAGCACGGTCGCCGCCAGGAGGAGGCCGAGGCGGTACCTCGGGATGGTCAGCCCGAGCTCCCAGATCTCCATGGTCATCAGCAGCGGGAGCGCGAACAGCAGTGCACCGCCGAAGGCACGGCCGCTGCTCTTGGCCAGCAGGTGTTCGTCCTCGGTCTGCGGTGGCGCCTGCTGGTCACCCCGATCCACCACGCGGCCAACGTAGTCGGGCGCCCCCGGTGGTGAGGCCTGGGGGACGACCGAGCCGGGCCCGGGAGACGGTGTCGTGCACGCCACGGTGGCGCACCCGGACTGCGGCGGCGACCACGGGGCCAGACCGCCCGGGCGATCCCACCGACGGGTCGCCTCACCGCGTCGACGGGCGCGACCGCCGCACGGCGCCGCACACCGGCGCGCGTCCCGCTCTGCCCCGCCGGGACGGTCCTCGAGTCGGCGACGAGCTCCCCCGCGGCGGGGACTACTCGACCGGTTCCGCCGTCGGGTCGACCGGTGCCATGGTGTCCTCCACCGGGTTGATGTCCTCGTTCTCGGCTTCACCGCCCCCGCAACCGGTCGCGGTGACGCTGACCGCGCCCGCCATCAGGATCGGGACGAGGAGACGGCGGAAGCCGCCCTGCGGGCCGGGACGGTGCGTGTGCATGGCTGCCTCCGGGACGTGACCGGTCTGGGTCCCGGGACCTACCCGCCCACCGATGAGCCCATGCTCGCCGCGGCGGGATGACGGTTCCCGCGCCGACGACGGGAGTCGTGAGTTCCCGGTCGTGAGTTCCACGAGGGGCGAGGCGGAAGGCCCTCGTCGTGATGGTCGATGGAACACCGAGAGGCGCGGCCATCGCTGAGCTGCCGGGCGTACCCGGACCGTGCCGGGGTACCGCGTGGGAGACCGCGACCCCGGCACAGGGCCGACCCTGACGAGGGGAGATGGCAGCGTGGCCCAGCAGTTGACCCAGGACGAGGTGCTGCGGCACCTGAGCGATGTGGACTACCCGGCCGGCAAGGACGACCTGCTGGCGGCCACCCAGCAGAAGGGCGCCACCGCGGAGGTGCTGCGGGCGATCCCGGCCATCCCGCCGGTCGACTACCGCAACGAGGGCGAGGTCGGATCGTCGCTGCGGGTGGACGACGGCCCCGGACCGGTGCGAGGGCAGGCCGCCGAACAGGCCCGCTACGACAGCAAGCCGGGCATCGCGCAGCCCTCGCGCGATCCTCACCAGGATCGCGTGGCCGGGAAGGCTCGCACGGGGGTCTCGTGCACCAGGCTGGGCTCGCTGTTCATCAGCCGGTGCAGGGACGCGCGCGTCTCCTCCGCGTCGAGGCCGGCCCGGCTGGCGATGTCCTGCAGATGCGGCGCCGAGCTGGCGTCCTCCAGCTCGGCCACCACCCGGTACACCCTGGCGTCGTTCCCGGACAGGTCCTCCACGCGCAGGGACGTTCCTCCTCGAGGTTGCTGTGTGGACGCCTCGTCGGTACCCGGTCGCTGCGGCGGGACCCGGTGGCTTGCCCTCTCCCCCGGGCGGGCTCACGACCGAGGTCCGGTCGCGACGCGGGTCGCCCTTGCGCGTGTCGGCAGGTGACACGGGGAAAGGCGAGGCCCATCGCTGGACCTCACCTCGCGCCGCCACTGCCGCTGCGCACGATCCCCGGGGAGTCCGTGCACGGTTCGCGCTGCCCGCACCGGCCGAGCGACCCGCACGCCGAGCACAGCCGCCCGCTGGGCGCTGCGCGGAACCGACGCGGGTGACTTCCAGGGGCCGAGTCAGAAGGCCGACGTGCTCAGCCCGGTGGCACCCAGCCAGGCCCGCAGCCAGATCATCAGCGCGTCCCACCAGCCGGTCAGCAGGAGGATCCCCAGGGCGATCATCAGGCCTCCGCCGATCCGCATGACCACAGGCGCGTGCCGGCGGGCCAGGGCGGACAACGCCAGGGCGCGCCGGGCGCCGAGGGCGACCAGGACGAAGGGGACGCCCAGCCCCAGGCAGTAGGCGAGGGCGAGGACGGCGCCACGGCCGGCCGAGGCCTGGGTGTAGGCGAGGGTGTTCACCGCGGCGAGCGTCGGGCCCAGGCAGGGCGTCCACCCGAGGCCGAACACGACGCCGAGGACGGGGGCGCCGGCCAGGCCGGCCGGCGGCCGGTGGTGGACGCGGCGTTCGCGCATCAGCCAGGGGATCGCGCCGAGGAAGGACAGGCCCATCGCGATCACGACGACGCCGGCGACCCGGGTGAGCACCGGGGACCACTCGAGCAGCAGCCGGCCCAGGCCGCCGAAGAGGGCGCCGAAGGAGACGAATACCGCGCTGAACCCGGCGATGAACAGGAGGGACCCGGCCAGCACCCGGCCACGGCCGGCGGCTGCCGGGGCCGCCGTCGGGGTGGGGATGGCGCCGGCCTCAGCGGAGCAGCCGGCTGACGTCGCACCGGCAGCCCCGCCACCGGCGACCTGCGGAACTCGGGCGGCACCAGCAGTGACCTGCGAGCCGGCGAGCCCGGCGACGTAGCTGACGTAGCCGGGGATCAGCGGCAGACAGCAGGGCGAGGCGAAACTGATCAGCCCGACCAGCGCGGCCACGGCGATGGCCACCAGCAGCGGGCCGTCGGTGACGATGCCGGCGAAGGTCGCTGCGAGCTCGCTCACGGCTGGTCCTCGGCGAGCAGTCGCTCGACGGCGATCCGCAGGTCCTCGCCGCGGACCTGGCCGGTGTAGACGGCGGCGACCCGGCCGTCGCGGTCGAGCAGGATGGTGGACGGCACCACGTTGGCCGGGAACCCGCGGAAGGCCATCGCCACCTCACCGCGCGGATCGAACACCGACGGGTAGGCCACCCCCAGCCGCTCGACGAAGGCGATGGCCAGTTGCCGCTGGTCCTTGACGTCGACGCCGAGGAACTGCGCGCCGCGGTCGGTGACGTCGGCGTGCACGGCCTGGAACTCCGGGGTCTCCACCCGGCACGGCACGCACCAGGATCCCCAGAAGTTGATCACGACGACGTCCCCGGTCAGCGACGAGGAGTCGAACGCGGTGCCGTCGAGCAGCTCACCGGAGAAGGCCGGGGCCGGTGCCCGCTGGTCCTCGGCGATGACCGTCGCCGCCGGCGTGGGCTCGGTGAACTCGAACTCGCGGGCGGCGCCGGCGGTGTCGTCGCCGCCGGTGGCGCAGCCGGCCAGCGCCACTGCGGCGGCGCCACCGGCGGCCAGCAGCAGGGTCCGGCGGCTGAACGGCCGGCTCATCGGCGTGCCGCCGGGGTGGGACGCGACCGGCGGCGGCTGGCTGTGCGACTGAGCTGCTCCCTCTCCACATCGCTACTATGACAGCTAGGAGCAGCCATCTACTATCGGGTGTAGTGGCTCCGTCGCGGCGCCGCACGACCCCCGTGGAGGCACCGATGTCGGAGCTGCTGTACCTGCTGGTCCTGCTGGCCTGTCCGGTCGGCATGGGCGCGATGATGTGGTGGATGAGCCGCAGTCACGGATCGGCGCCGCAGCCGAACGAGGACGACCACGCCGAGCTCGCCGGGCTGCGTGCCGAGGTCGACGAGCTGCGCGCCGAACGATCGACCACCGACAGCCACCCGGGGCGGGCCGAGCGGAGCCGATGAGCGCTTCCCTGCGCCGACTCTGATCCTGGCGGGGGCCTGGCCGCCACCTGTCTGCGCCGCCTGCGGCCCATGCCCGCCGAGGCTGCCGCCGTACTCGGCGGCGGACGACGACATGACGCGGCAGCTGCACCAGGCGGCGGTGTTCGGGTCGACCCATCCGCAACTGTGGTCAGCGCTGCCGGTTGCCGTGGGAGTGGCCCTGCTGGCGATCGGGCCGCTGCGGGACCGGCCGCCTGCGGGGTGCCGGCAGTGATGAGGTGACGCCGGGCCGACCCACAGACAGGGACGTCGTCCACTACCACCACTAGTACTGTGTCGGGAAGCTCGCTTCGGCCGGCGGGTTGGTGTGGCTGACCGGGTCGCCCAGCGGCGCGGTGGAGATGAGGAGGTGGCGGGTGCGCCCGTTCGGTGACCTGGAAGCCGTCGTCATGGACGTGCTGTGGCGACGCGCAGCAGCGACCACCGTCCGTGAGGTGCTCGCCGAGCTGACCCCGTCCCGCCCGCTCGCCTACACCACCGTGATGACGGTCATGGACAACCTGCACCGCAAGGGCGCCCTGAGCCGGGAGATGGAAGGGCGGGCCTGGCGGTACCGCGCCACCCGCAGCCGAGCGGAGCACTCCGCGGCGATGCTCCAGGACGTGCTGAGCGCGGCCGGGGACCGCGACGAGGTGCTCATGCACTTCGTCGCCGACCTCGACGCCGACGCGGTGGCCAGCCTGCGGACCGCGGTCGAAGCGGCCCGGCAGGCACAGAGCTCGTGACCACCACCGTCGCACTGCTGGGCTTCGCCACGGCGCTGGTGGTACTGGCGCCACGGGCGATCGGTGCCGGCTGGGCCGACCGGTCTCCGCGGCTGGCGGTCGCCGCCTGGCAGGCGGCTTCCGCCGGTGTGCTCGCGTCCGTGGTGCTCGCCGGCCTGGCGCTGCTGGTGCCGGCCGGTGCGGTCGCCGGTGGCCTGGCGTCGATCCTCGATGCCTGCGCGGCGACCATCGCCGCCGTCTACCGCTCCCCCGGGCAGCTGGCCGCGGTGCTCGCCGGCGTCGTGCTGTCGGGCGGGGTGTCCCTTCGCCTGGGCTGGGTCGCCGCCCGCAGCCGTCTGCGCGACCAGCGGGAGCGGCGCCGCCTGCGCGCGGGAATCCTGACCGGTGCTCGCCCCGAGCAGTCGCTGGGGGCGGTGGTGCTGGAGTCCGACCACGCGGCCGCCTTCTGCCTGCCCGGACGGCGGCGCACCGTCGTGGTGACGACCGCAGCTCTGGACACGTTGTCCGCCGACGAGCTCGCCGCCGTCCTGGCCCACGAGCGGTGCCATCTGCGCGGCCGTCACCACCTGGCCGTCGGCGCTGCCCGAGTCCTCGACCGGGCGTTCCCGAGGGTGCCCCTCTTCTCCCGGGGCCGTGCGGAGACCGAACGACTGGTCGAACTGCTGGCCGACGACGCCGCAGCCCGGCAGGTTAACCGGGTGGAGGTCGCCTCCGCCCTGGTCACCCTCGCCGACATGCGGGCCCCCGCCCCGACACTGGCCGCCGCCCAGGGGGCCGGCGTGCACCGGGTGACACGGTTGCTCCGGCCGGCCGCCCCCCTCGGCGCCGTACAGCGGATCGTCGCGGCAACGGCGACGGTGCTGGTGGTGGCCGGGCCGGTCGCGCTGGCCGCTTGGCCGCTGGCCTCCGCGGTTGCCAGCGGGTTGTGCGTCCTGCCCGGAACTGGCTGGGTCTGACCCGCTCGTCGCTGGACGCACTACTATGGAGAGTAGTAACAATTCGTCCGGTTTCCTGGGGAGCTCATGCGATCGTCCGCACCGTCCACCCGACCCGCCCGCCGTGCCCGGCGGTGGGGGCTGCCCGGCGCCGCCGCGGCGGGCGCACTCGTCCTCGCCGGCTGCGGCGCGGACCCGGCCGCCGGAGGTGACGGTGAGGCGCGCGCGGACGGCGGCGAGATCACCCTGGAGCACGTGCACGGCCTCGGCGTCGACCCGGCCGACGACGGCCTGTACGCCGGCACCCACTACGGGGTGGTGCGCATCTCCCCGGACGGGGAGCTCACCCGCATCGCCGACCGGGTGCAGGACTTCATGGGCTTCACCGTCGTCGGCCCCCAGCACTACCTGGCCAGCGGCCACCCCGGCGCGGGTCAGGACGGCCCGGGCGACCTCGGTCTGATCGAGAGCACCGACGGCGGGCAGACCTGGGAGACGCTGTCGCTGGCCGGGGAGGCCGACTTCCACGCCCTGGATGCCGCCGACGGCTTGGTCTACGGCTACAGCGGCGGCCGGCTGCTGGTCAGCGAGGACGGCATCGAATGGGCCGACCGGGGGGACATGCGGATCGCCGACCTGGCCGCCGACCCGACCGATCCGCAACGAGTGCTCGCCACCACCGAGGCCGGCCTGGTGGTCAGCGAGGACGCCGGGAGGAACTTCACCGCCGTCGCCGGCGCCCCGCTGCTCGCGCTGGTCGACATCACGGCCGACGGTGGCACAGCAGCTGGCGTCGCTCCGGACGGGACGGTGTTCGTCAGCACCGACGGCGGGCGGACCTGGGAAGAGCGCGGGAGTACCGGTGGCCCGCCGGCGGCGGTGACCGTGGAGGGGGACGAGGTCTACGTGGCCGTCGAGGGCGCAGTCCTGGCCTCCACCGACGGCGGGGAGACCTTCACCGAGCTGTACCAGGAGTCCTGATGCGGGTGCGGCTGGTCGGCGGACTGCTGACCGCCGCCCTGCTGGCCGGCTGTGCCACCACTGAGCCGAGCGCCACCACGTCGAGGACCGAGCCGGCGCCCGCCGGGGAGGCTCCCCCCGCACCGGCCTGCGAGCACCTGCCCGAGGAGATCGTGCCGGCTGGCGTGGACGCCCTGCCGCCGCTCACCCTGCCTTGCCTGGGCCCTGGGCCGGACGTGGCGCTGGACCGGCTGACCGGCCGCCCGACCCTGGTCAACCTGTGGGCGACCTGGTGTGCCCCGTGCCGGGAGGAGATGCCGATGCTGCAGGACGCCCACGCTCGACACGACGAGCAGGTCCGTTTCCTGGGCGTGGACGTACAGGACGACCCCGACGCTGCCCGCTGGTTCCTCGACGAGCACGACATCGACTACCCGCACGCCGTCGACGCCGGCGGGGAGCTGCTCCGCGAGCTGGGGATGCGCGGCCTGCCGGTGACCCTCGCCCTCGATCCCGACGGCCGCGTCATCGACCGGGTGGTGGGTCAGCTGACGTCCGAGGACCTGCAGCGCCTGATCGACGCACTCCTCCGCTCCGGGGGCGCCTGAGCGGCCTCAGCCCCGCTCGACCGCCGGCGCTCCCGAGATCAGCTGTCGGCACCGGTCCGGGCGGGTGAGTGGGAGCCGGTGGTCGGCCAGTGGGTGGACCACCGACTGACGCGGAGGTCGGGTCCGAGCCGGCGCGCGGCTCTCCCGCAGGCCCAGCTGTACTGGTCGCAGTTCTCCTGCTGGTTGAACCGCAGCCGCACCGGCGCGCCGACCTGCACCCGGATGGGGTTCGGGGAGCAGCCGCCCTCCACGGCGATGTCGATGACCGGGTGCCCGGCCTCGACGTGCCAGTGCGTCGCCTCCCGGGACGCGAAGGAGCACCAGGCCAGCGTGGCCATCAGCTACGGCCACTGCCCCAGCGGGCCCCGTCGGAGCGGGCGTACTATTCCTGATAGTAGACGAGGACGATCACAACGCAGGTGAGATTGGGGAGCACATCATGGGAAAGTCCCTGCTGGTTGCAGCACTGTTCACAGGGGTGATCGCCGTTCCCGTCGGGGTGGCCCAGGCCCACTCCGACGACGAGGGCCGAACGCCGGGCGCGCCTGCTGGAATGGCGCAGATGCACGAGCTCATGGAGCAGGGCAACCCGGGCATGGCGCGGATGCACGAGCTCATGGAGGAAGGCGACCCCGCCATGACGCGGATGTGCGAGCAGATGCACGAGAGCACCGCCGATCACGCCTGATCGGTCAACCGGCCACAGACAGCGGCTGGCGACAAGGGGTGGGGCGCTCCAGGGGACGCCCTGCCGACTCGAGGGAAGGGGTGGCCCATGGGTCATGACGGCGGGATGATGGAAGACGGGATGATGGGGATGATGGGCGGCTGGATGCTGCTCTGGATCCTGGTCGGGATCGCCCTGCTGGTGGTTGCCGTCCTGGCGGCCGTCCGGCTGGTCAGGCACCACACGCCGACCCAGCCGGACGCATCCCCCAGTGCGCAGGAACTGTTGCGCCGTCGCTACGCGGCGGGCGAGATCCAACGCGAGGAGTACCTCCGCGCGCAGCGCGACCTGTCCGGGGGCTGACCGCGACCGACCGCCGCAAGTCCGCTCACGTACTGCGCCGTCCCCGCCACCGCCTCAGCCCCGGAGCCGGGACGGGGCGGTCGGGCTCAATCGGTGGCGGCCAGCCGGGCGAGGTCCTCGGCGTACTGGCCCGGCGCGGTTCCGCCGGTGTAGACCACCGACTGGCCGTCAGGGCCCCAGGCGTACACGGCTCCGGCGTGGTCGACCCCGTAGTCCCCATGACTGTCTCCGCCACCGCCCTGCTCGTGCTCAGCGGCGTGTTCGCCGCCCTCGTGCGGGTGCACGATCGCTGTCGAGGGGTCGGCCACCTGGGCGCTCTCGGGCAGGTACAGCTCCCGCAGGGCAGCGGCGGTCGCCTCGTTGCCGCCGATGAGCCCGGTGAACTCCGGGTCGAACCGGTCCAGCCACTCCCGCAGCGCCTCCGGGGTGTCCCGCGCCGGGTCCTCGGTCACGAACACCACCTGCACCCGGTCGCGGATCCCGGGGTCGAGCATGTCCCGCGCCAGTGCCAGGTCGGCCATCGTGGTCGGGCACAGGTCCGGGCAGTGGGTGTAGCCGAAGAACAGCAGCGTGATCTCGTCCTCAGGGCGGTCCCCGAGGTCGAACAGCTCCCCGCTGGTGGTGGGCAGCGTCAGATCCGGACGGGGCTGGGCCTGCTGCACCAGCGTGCCGTGGAACCCATCGTCGTCCGCGGAGATGCTGGCGCCGCCCGCGGCCGAGGCCTGGGCCGCTCCGGTGGCACCCTGACCACATCCGGTCAGCAGCAGGCCGCCGACCAGGATGGCCGAGCCGAGGGCTGCTCGACCTGGGACTGCGCGCACGAGACCTCCTGAGTTGGCGGGCCGGCCGGATCGCCATCACTCTACTATTGCGTATCGTAGGAGACGTTCGCCCCTGGTCGACCGCGTTCGGCGCGGCCGACCCCGGACGTCAGGTCGATGACGAGCTCGGGCTGCACGGCCCCAGGGTGCGAGGTGTGCCACCGGACCCAACCGGCGAGAGGTCCAGCTGTCGGCCGGCGGGCAGCAGCGCGCAGCCGTGGTGTGGCTGCCCCCGGCTCGCCCCGATCAGCCGATGGCCACCCTGCGGACCGGAGTCAGCCCGGCTCTCCGGCGGTGAACCGCACAGCCTGCCCACCGACCGTCGACCGGACGCTCACGGACTCGAAGCCGACCTGCGACAGGGCCGACTCCAGCTCGTGGCGGCCGATGAGCTGGTGCGGTGAACGTTCTGCCCTGTGCGCCCACTCGGTCAGCGGCGCGGCGGCCACGTCATAGCCGACGAACTGGCCACCCGGTCGCAGCACGCGGCTGACCTCCCCGAGCGCCTGCCGCCACGCGATGACGTGGTGCAGCATCAGGTAGCTCACCACGACGTCGAACGATCCGTCGGCGAACGGCAACCCGCTGGCATCGGCCTGACGCACCGTGACCTGCGGCTCGTCGGCGAAGCGCCGCTGTGCAGCGGTCACCATCGCCGGATCGACGTCGGTGACGGTCAGCTGACACTCGGGATGGCGCCGGATCGTCTCCGCCGCCATCGCACCACTGCCGCTGCCCAGCTCCAGGACGGCCCCCCGCGCGGTAACCCCCTGCAGGGCCCAGCCGAGGATCAGCCGGCCGGCCATCCATCCCCACGGTGCGCTCTGGCAGAACCACCGCTCGGCGGTCGACATGACGGGCATGCGCGTCTCCTCAGTTCCCGGCAAACCCGTTGCTGCCGGCCCTGCACCGGCCATCATGGGTCGGCCAGTGCGGCACCGACAGCTGCGATGGCGAGCCGATCGCCAGGCGCCGCACGGCATGACCGCGTCCGGATGCCGCTACGGCTACCGCGGCCCAACACCCGAGGGCCCCACCATCCCGGCGTAGCAGTCCATGGCCACCACGCCGCCGTGGCGTGCCGACGCCGCAGCGATGCCCTCCCGCGGGCGGCGCACAGCGTCCCTCGCCCCGCCGGCGCTCCCGCGCCACCCCGGCGAGTTCCTCGCGTGGCCTGGGCCCAGACCGAGCAGGCTCCGGCAGTGGACATGCGCTCAGCTGGTCACTGAAGTCGTCCAGCAGGCTGCTGGACGACCCGGGACCGCGACGAGGGCGGCGGGCAATCTCCCCAACAGGTTGCTGGGACCCTTCCGCAGGGTCCTGGGACCGGTGGTCACCAGGTGCGGACACCGCGGGCTCAGCGATGCGTGGCGCCATGCGACTCGATGGTCACCGCCGCAGGCCAGGAAGGAGCACCCACGACATGTCGGTGTTTCGCGGTTCGACTGCTCCAGGAGGCGGACGATGCTGTGGAGCCGCTGCTCACCCTCGGACTGCGTGCGGTACCTCCGGCGCGCTCGCGTCCGTACATGGGAGGGACACCACCGGCCCGGCCCTCGTTCAGGAGCCGGGCCGATGGACATGCCGCATCAGCCGAGGGAGTGTCCCGCTGGCCACGTCCGGGACATTGCTGTCCGGACTCTGGACACTGCTGTCCGCGCCAGCAGGGACACTTCCTGATTCACATCAGCTGGCGAGGCTTGTCCAAGTGTCATTCCGAGACTTGCGGGTGACATTCGGTATCGAGTATCAAGTTCGTTTGCTATCTTGATACACCGTGATACACGATTCCGAGGCTCAACGAGCTGCGGCCCGGCAGCGGGCGAAGGAGCTCGCCGTGGCCGACGCGCTGGTGTCGGTGGGCCGCGCGCTGTCGCTGCTCGGCACTCGACTGTCGGCTGTCCACGACGAGGACACCGGCGGCGAGGCCGCGGCAGCGGTGGGGCAGGCGGTGGCCGGCGCGGACGTCCCCCGGGGCGGCCTCGGACCGCGGCAGCTGGCCGTGCTGGCTCTTGGCGGCCTGGAGAGCCCGGCTGGCTTGGCAGCCGCCGACGTGGAGACCGCGACCGGCCTGAAGCGGCCGAACGTGCACAAGATGCTGCAGCGCCTCACCGAGCTCGGCCACCTGGAGCAGGTGCCCGACGAACGGCCCGCCCGCTGGCGGCGCCCCTTCGGAGTGGTTGGCCGGTAGGCGAAGGCGCCGGTTCTCGTCGAAGTGGGCCCGCCAGTCAGGCGGCAGGCCCATCTCGGGGTGAGTGGGCAGCCAGGGGCCTCCGGCCAGGACCCACAGCTCGCATGCCATCTCCGGGCTTCGTTCCGCTCCTGCAGAAGAGCCTGCTACTGCGCCACGTCGGCGGTGTGGTCGGCGTCGCCGTCGACGACTGGGCCAGCGGACGCATCACGCAGGTAGTCGCGGCAGCGGTGCACGTGGTCGCCGTCGGCGCCCTCCAGCTGGCACAGCGGCCGCTCGCGGCTGCAGCCGCCGCAGTAGTCCGGCTGCTATGGCTCCGGGAGGCGGGACACGAGCGGATGATGCCGGGTGGGTACGACGACCGCACCGGACTTCTGCCCGAGCGGGCTGGTGGTGCCGTCCGGGTAATACCGCGTGAGCCGGCCGTGCTCGTTGAGGGCGGCCGTTGCCTCGCCGCGGGCAGCGAGGACCTCGCCGAAGCGGATGGTGCAGGCCGTCGCCGAGAGCGATGCGTCCAGCTCGGCGTTCAACTCGGCCACCTCGTCGCTGCGGCGGTCAGAAGTCGTCATCGACGGCCTGCGCCCGGACCCGCTGCGGGAGCAGGGCCAGCGTGCGGCGGTTGTCCGCGGCCCGCGTGGCGGCGGCGGCCGGGCCGCCGAGCAGGTCGATCCCGAGAACGGTGGCCGCCTCGACCGCCACGCCGAAGGTGACCGACGGCGCCCCCTTCTCGACGGCGCGGATCGTGCCGAGCGCGACCCCGACTCGCTCGGCAAGCTCGGTCTGGGACCAGCGGCGCTCGCGGCGGACCCGAGCGACCTCCGAACCGAGAGCGGCGCAGACATCGCGCGTGGGCGTGGAGTAGACCGTCACGCGACGGGACATCGGACCACCTCCTACGATTGGCAAACCATTGCGCCTTACCTGGTCTAAAACCCAATGGTTTGTAAGTACACGGCGGTTGACGCCATGGCGATGGCGTCGGCTAGTCGATCACCTGCGGGACCGACGCCCCGACCTGTGCCGCAGCACCGGCGGATGCCCGCCGGCCCGCTACGGTCCGGCACCGTGACCACCCCTCCCCCACCCGACGTTCCTGACGACTGGCCGCGGCCGGAGCCCAGCGAGCTGCAGTACGCCAGGCGGGTGGCCATCGAGGCCCTCGCCGACGACACGGCCCGGCCGGCCATCGAGAGGCTCGCCCGGCACTACGACCCGACCGGTCGGGGCGCCGGGACGACCTTCCTCGAGCTACCACCGGTCGACCCGGCCACCATCACCGCCGCCGACCTACACGCGCTCACTGTCCTCAACGCCCCCGTTGCGGCGCTGGTCACGCGCCGGCTACTGACCGACTCCGCCATCCGTGCGGGCATCGACGAGGCCTTGGAGGGGCTACCGACCGACGTCGATCTCGCCGCCGCCGACCGCGCCACGTTCGCGGCGATGGAGACCCTGGCGCAGGCAGTTCACGCCGGCTGCTGCGACCCGCGAGTGGCCAACCCCAACCCGTGGGTGACCTCGGCGAAGCTGTGCACCCGCAAGCGCCCTCGACTGTTCCCCGTACGTGACCGAGTGGTCTGCGAGGGACTGGGGCTGTACGGGACCGCCATCCGGCGGTACGGAAACCGCCGGGTCGACTGGCAGGTGTTCGCGTTCCTGATCGGGGAGCCGGACATCCTTCAGCGGCTCGATGAGCTCACCGAGCAGGTGCAAACCACGCACGGGGTGCGCTGCGACGCGGTGCCGCTGCGCGTCCTCGATGTCGCCCTGTGGACCTGGCTGCCCCGCGCCTGAGCTCCCCCGTCCGACCCGGGTTTCGTCGAAGCGTGTCGTCGACGAAACGGTCCGCTCGCCTGCGCCCGCGGTAGAGCCGGTTGACCCGTGGGTCGGCGGACAGCCACCGCCGTAGTTGGGTCGTCCGACCGGATGTGGCGCCGGCGGCGAACCTGTCGACGTCGGCGGCGCAGGATGTGCAGGCTGTCCGAAGTGCCGTGCCCGCCCCACCCGCACCTGCGCGCCCAGCCGGCAGAATCAGCCGCTGACCTGCCGGAGTTCGCCACCGCGGCAGGCCACCATGTCGGGCATGGCAGCGCACTGCCATGCCTACCTCGCCGCACCGCCGCCGGGCGGGCCCGCGGCTCGACCCGACGGGAGGAACCCGTGCCCCGCACGGTCGCCACCACCGGCCTG
This sequence comes from Modestobacter sp. VKM Ac-2984, assembly GCF_026967985.1. GTDB lineage: Bacteria > Actinomycetota > Actinomycetes > Mycobacteriales > Geodermatophilaceae > Modestobacter. Next base: position 161,562 of record NZ_JAPVBJ010000009.1, read on the forward strand.
CTGCTGGCTGCGCTGCTCACTGCAGGCTGCGCCGACACATCCTCGCCCGAGCCCGAGGCGGCACCGCGCGCCTCTGAGGCGGCGCCCGCCACCACCGAGCCGCCGGCCGAGCCCTTCCTCGCGCCCGGCTACCCGACCCCGGCCGATGCTGACAGCGCGTTCGTCAGCGAGGTCGCCGCCCTCGACGGCGTCCGGGCGTTCCTGACCCGTGACCCGTTCATCCTTCCCACCGACCTCACCGCGGCCTCGGCCGGCATCGCCCGGCTCGGCCGCGGCGTCTGCGCCTCCTACACCGGCGCCAACATCGACTCGGTCGCCGGGGAACTGCTGACCACCTACGAGGTCGACAACACAGTCGACCCGATGACGCTGGACCCGATCGACGCGGCCGCCTTCGTCGTCGCCGCGGTCGGCGTCTACTGCCCGCAGAAGCTCGTCGACCTCGGCCAAGGAGCCGCGATGACGGATGGCGTCGAAGTCCAGCCGGTGGCCCCGCAGTGCCCCACCGAACTGCCGGTCACCGTCACCGCCAGCCCCATCACGCTCACCGGGGAGTCGAACGTCGAGCGCTACGGCGACCTTGGCGAGGACAACGACCTGGTCTACGGCGACACCGACGGCATGTACGACGGTGACTGGACCTACACGATCACCAACACCTCCGACTACGACGTGCTCGTGATGCTGGAGGAACAGGTCGCCTCCCCCCGGTACACCACCGAGTGGCATGCCCCCGAGGGCGACCTCGGCCCCAGCCCGCATGCCCCCTTCTACGTGCCGGCCCACGGCACGGCGACCGGCACCGGCAACATCTCCGGCGTGTACGCCTGGCAGTCCGCCGCCTACCGCGTCGCCACCGGGCTCCCCATCTCCTGCCAGGTGACGCTCCAGTAGCCGAGGCAGGCGAAACTTCTGGCACGTGCAGCTCTTGCCGAGGCAGCTTCTGGCAGTTCGGGCAACGTTTGTCAGCGGTGCAACTTCTGGCACTCGCAGCTTCGCCTGCCATTCCGGTGAAACCTCTCAACCGGCTGTGACACGCAGGTCCGAGGCGCTACGCGGCCTGCTCGCTGGCGAGCACCCTCTGCATGCTTGAGGACCAGCTGGGTGGCCACAGGCTCCTGGTCCTTCGGTGTGGCCGCTGTACCGTCGAGGTAGCGGGCGGCGTTGCTCGCGGTAGGCCCCATCGGGTCGGGAACTGGCTACCCCAGCTGGTCATGCCGTGGTCCGGGCACAGGAGGTCCAGCGCGCCGGTGGACGCCTGCACCGGACAGGCGCCGCGCAGGATGCGCGACTCCAACGCATGCTCGTTCTGCCGGACCTCGCCGTCGGAGACCGGCTCACGGAGCCAGCTCTGGGCGAACGCCGAAAGCGTCGTGCTGGCGTGATCGACGGACCCGTCGTCGTCGGTGGTCACTGTCAGCCGGGTCCCTGCGGCGGCCTCACCTACCGCTGCCCGCCACACCTGACGAGCCTCACTCTCCTTGCCGGTGCGACCGACCCTGCCGACGTCCAGCCAGCCGCGGCCCGGCCGTATGCGACCGACCTCCAGCCCTTCCAGCCGCAGCGACCAGGCGGGGTGACCGGTCAACCGGCCGATGGAGCTCGCGAGGTCCCCCATCAGCCCACCACTCCACGGTTGCCCCACCGGCGGCAGATCGAGCGCGGTAGGAGCGGCCCGCTCGAAGGTGGCAGCGTCGAGCACGGGGCACGTAGCGAGATCGAGGGACAGGTCGGAGGACGCCCGGTCGGTGAAGGACTCGAGCAACTGCTCCATCGGGCCGGTGTCCAACCGACCAACGCCTGCGTCATCGCCGGTGGCTGCACCGCAGCCCGACAGGGTGGCCGCCACAACCTCGGCGGCCAGCCACGGCCCCGCAGGAGCCCGACGAGGCCGTTGTTGAGGTGGGCCGGTCCGGCGGGTGCACGACCAGCAGTGTGCGGTGGCGAGCCCGCCCACCCCAGGAAGGCACCGGCACCGGAGTGACTGGCGTGGCCGAAGTCGCCGACGCGCCGCCGGTGACGCCCGCTGGGATGTGACGCGCGACGAGGACGGTCAGCGACCAGGCTCCGATCACTGCTCCTCTTCGCTGCCCTCCTCCCACGGTGGCCACTCGCCACGGGCCATGAGGTCGTGCGCGTAGTCGGCAGCCTCCTGCTCGAGGCGGTCGGCGGTGGTGACGATGGCCAGCGCTCGGCGTTCGAGGTCAGCCGGGTCGACGAGCCCGAACAGCCGGCTTGCGCCGAACGCGCCGATGTACAACTGGCCGCCGGGCAGCTTCCGCAGCGAGCGGTTGTTCCTCCCGGGACCGGCTGATGCCGTGTCGTCGTCCAGGACGGCGTCGTCGAGATGCTCGAGCGCATCCCGTAGCGCGGTGAGTTCCGGATCGGCGGGAATCTCCGGCTGCCCTTGTTCCTTGGCGAGCCGGCGCACCCACCGCTCGAGCTGGTTGGCCGCCCACACGAGGTGGTGCTGGCGGGCCCACAGTCGCCGACCGCATGCCATCAGATCGTGCTCGGTGATGGTCCACTCACCCCGCTCGTAGGCGCGGTCCAACTCGTCGAGCCGCTGACGGTCAGCTCGCACGTCATGGACCAGACTGCGCACCTCGTCAGCCCAGAGGTCGACGAACCACTGGGCGCTCTCCTGGGCCGAGGTCACGGCAGCTCCTCCGCTGATCTGTGTCGTGATGCCAGTCGAAGGTCAACGCATGACCTGGTTCAGACGCCGGGAATGGCACCGGGCGGCTCAGGGCAAGCGACGCTTCCTTGCACCAGAGCCCAGGTGACCGCGGCGTCGGGGTCGATCGTCGAGTGGTACGTCAGGGGCACGGTGACTGCCGAGAAGGCGAACGTGCGGTTGTCCGGCGACGCTGCGACGGAGATCTGTTGCTCATCGCTGTCGACCACGCCGGTGCTGTCCCACATCTCGTAGTGCTCGTCGGTGGCCGTCCGACTCCAGAGCTTGACCTCGGTCTCGATCGGCCGGTCCCCATGCCCGGCGCGGCGGACGATGCTCACGTAGTACTCGCCGACGTCGACGAACTGGGAGAACTCCCCGTCAGAGCTGACCTCGTACCAGAGGCGATCGCCACCCATCCGCGGGCTCGCATGGATGACCTGGCATCGCACGAACGGGGCGGCCCGCAGACCCGCTGTCTGCAGCCCACCGGTCCAGCCGCCGCTGATGGTCAGCGTCGCGGACGGACCCGGTGCGGTCGGGAGGGGCGGCAGCGGAGCCTGGAGCGGCTCGTCCTCGACTTTGGACACAAACGTGAGGGGCTGAACGGTCACTGGCGGTGGCGGTGGCGGTGGCGGCGGTGGCGGCGGTGGCGGTGGCGGTGGCGGTGGCGGCGGTGGCGGTGGCGGCGGTGGCGGTGGCGGCGTCGTCGTCCGCGACGGCGCGACCGATGGGGTGCGGGTGGCGGTGGCCGATGGGGAGTTCGATGGCCGTGCGCGCACGGACGAGGGGGCAGGGGCCGAGCTGGTCACGGCTGAGGCCTGGTCTGCCGCCGGCTCAGAGCGGTCGGAGTCCTCGTTGCAGGCTCCGACGACGGCGAAGACAGCAACCACCGCCAACAGCCGTCTCCCCCGCACGCGACGACGGTAGCCGTGACCACCGGCTAGTCCTGAGAGCGACCGCGGGACGCCGCATCACCAGCACCGACTGCCTCGTCGCCCGACCGACTTGAGGCCGTGCGGGCAGCCCGACTGGGCCGGGCGCGGCGGCGGCGCCGCTCCCGCGCCGGTGTCGCTGTCAGATCCACATGACGGTCTCGGCCGGGATGTACTCTGCGCCGAGCGTCGGATGGGGCGGGACGGTGTGCAACGCCGTCACCAACGCCTCACCCAGGGGCTGCCCGTCGGGACAGGCCACGAGCGCGTTGAACGGGAAGGCTCCGGGCCGGCCGTAGTCCAGGAAGCTGTCGCGCTGGTCAAGTGGCGGCCGGTTGGCCATCCCCTCGACGAACTGATGTTGATGGCGCAGAAGTACGAGGGCGTCGACGTTGGGGTAGGTCCGGCGGCTGCCGTCGGACAACTTGTCGAAGCTGTTCGGCGTCAGGAGCCCGGAGCTCGGCGACAGCAGCGCGCTGAGCGGTTCGTTGATGAAGTCGTCCCACACGATGATCAGAACGGACCTGAAGGTCGGGTCGTCGGCACGGAAGCCGGCGAACTTGCTGTCGGCACTGCGCAGGAAGTCCTTGATGGGGTTGTCCTGTGGCAGGGCCACGTCCCCAGACAGCGACTCCCTCATGCCGGGCATGCGGTCGAGGAGCTGCCAGTCGGCGCTCTTGCGCCGCTCGCCGAGGGCGCGCAGGTCGGGCGTCTTGACCTCGATGCCCAGCCGGAAGCTCGGGGCGTTGACGGTCATCTCCGGGTTCTGCTTGGAGCCGTCGGCCACCGGCTCGTGGTCGAAGGTGACCGGGGAGGTCCAGGGGTAGGTGACGAAGTGGTGCACGACCAACAGCTCGCCGAGCCACTGCTTGATCTGCTCGTAGTCGTCGAGGTTTCTGTCCCGACCGCCGATGCGTTCGAGGCGCCCGAGCATGTCGTCGGCGAACCCGCTCATCGCCCGATCGCAGGCCAGCAGGGCATCGAGTGTGACTCGCGCGAAGTAGGGCTCGCGGTAGTGGTGCGGGGAGAAGTTGTACTGCAGCCAGTGCCACTTCTCGAACATGGGCCCGGAGCGCAAGCGCTGGAGCAGCGGCTGCCAGTCATCCTCGGTGTGCGCCATGTCGCCCAGTCTGCCCAGGCCGTTCACCAGGTCATCTGGTCGCACGGTGACGCCCCGGACTGCTCCAATGTCGTCGGCGCCCCCGCCGATCCTGCGGCTCAGCTTGGCCCGGCGCCGCACCGCACCGGCGCCGCGTCAGCGTGTTCTCGGTGGTCCACAGCACGACCCCTGCTGGTGGCGGGGCGACCCGGGGTCGGCTCTGACCTGCGAGCCTGCACCGTGAGGTCGGGGACTGGCAGCTGACCGGTCAGCACCAGCGCGTCGGGCACGCCCAACCAGGCACGTTGAAGTCGCCGTCGTCCCCGTCGCCGTAGCCGTAGCCGCCACCCCCACCGCCGGAGCTGTAGTAGGCGTCGGGGTCGTCGCCGACGGTGACGGTGAGGATCTGCCCCGTCCGCAGCGGCGCCCCTTCTGCGGGGATCGTGGCGATCGACGGCGCGTCGGTGTTCGTCGCCGCCTCCACCAGCGCCAGGCGAGGCGCGCGCTCGCTGTCCGGCTCCAGGGACGGGTCGTCGACCAGGTCATCGGTCGGGTAGTCGCTGCCCCCGATCGCCGACATGTTCGGCGGTTCGTGGCCGGGTGCGTAGCGGAGGTCGGTGAGCTCGGCGACGTCGTGCAGCAGCTGCCCTTCCTCGAGCAGCTGCCCGCCCGGCACCCCGGACGGCACGTCCGGCATCGTCGGGTGCGCGAGGAACCACTGCCACTCGGCCGTCTGCAGCGCGAACAGGTAGATGGGCTCACCGACCGGCCACGACTGTCCGGCAGCTGGCCGGGTCGTGACGACCGTCCACTGCTCCTGGTAGCCGCCGACCCCGCGGTTGTTCGGAGACAGGTCCTCCTGCTCGGGCACGCCGTGGGAGTGCCAGTCGCGGTGCCCGAGGGCCCGCAGCTGCTCCTCGGCCGCCTCGGGATCGACCCCGGTCAGGTCGGGGACCGTCACCGCCACCGGCTCGGGTTCCGCGGCGGCAGCGTCCTCGTCGTCGTTGTCGTGGCCGAACAGCTGGGACACCAGCATGAGGACCGCGACGATCCCCGCCATCGGCAAGCACCCGCTGGACTGCTGCTTCCGAGCGGCAGCCATCACCAACCACCCCGACCCAGGCCCAGTAGCGCAGTCACGAGCCGAGAGTCACATGCGGCACCGGATCGGCCGGTGACGCGGCCGCTGGTGTCGTCCCAGCAGACTCACCGGCACCACCGGCCAACTGCCGGTCACCGGGGTCGTGCCGTATCGCCTGTCCCGGCTAGCCAACCGGCGCCTTCCGCACTCCGGTCAGTGGCTGCTGCCTTCGTTCTGCGCGTGGCGGTAGGCCTCGGTCACCTCGGAGGGCAGGCGCCCCCGCTCCCCCACCTCGTAGCCGTTGGCGCGCGCCCACGCGCGTACGGCAGCCGGAGACGGGCTGATGTGTGCTGCCGGGACCGTGCGCCCCTCGGAGACCACCGGCGTAGGGGACGCAACAGCAGCCACCGAGTCGCCACTACGGCGCGGCCGGGGGGTGGCGATGGTCGACTTGCTGACCGCGGGCTGCAAGTGGTCCAGGAGGAGTGCGAACTCGTCGGGGTGCACGAGGCGGGTGCCCAGGGTGGTCGCGTTGTCGGCCTTGCCGCCCTCGAAGCTGCCGTCGGTGACGAGCAGTGCCGTGCGGGAGGAGACGTTGTTCATCACCCGGACCCCGAGCCGGTCAGCGCGTTGCTCGAGGCGCTCGCGCACCGCCCAGTCGCAGCCGGTGAAGGCGACCTTGTCCCCGACTCGCAGCGGTTCCCCGAGGGACCAGTCGGCCGGCAGTGGACCTAGATCGGCGGACAGGCGGGCGTGGCGGGCCCGCTCCGCGGCGTCCAGCACGTTCGTGACCACGTTCACCGGCACGTCCAGGAGCTCGGCGGTGGCTGTCAGCTCCGCCTTCTCCGCGCGGCTCACCCGGCCGTCGTCAAGCGCGAGGTGGGCCAGGGCGAGCAGGAGTCCGCGGTGGGCGGCTGCGACTGCCGTGGCGTCGAGGTCGTAGATGGCCGCGAGGTCGACCAGCGCGGCGCGCTCCTCGTCGTCGAGGACGCCGTCTTCGAGCACCTCGGACAGCAGCTGCAGGTACGGCAGGGAGCCGTCGGGGGCACCGTCGTCGAGGGCGTCGGCGAGCCGGAAGCGCTCGAGCAGCTGCACCAGCGGGACCGCCGGCGGCTTGGGCGGGGCGCTCCACCGCTGCACCCATGCGGGGGCGTCTGCGCCGAGCGGCTCGACGCCACCAGGCGCGGTTGGCCAGGCGACGTTCCGGGCCAGCTGCGGGAGCGCGAGGAGCTTGGCCGTCGGCGGCTGGGCGAAGCCGTGGCCGAGGTAGCCGGCCAGCAGTGCGGCGGTCGCTCGGGCGTCGCCGAGGGCGGAGTGGGCGCCGGTGTGCCGGATGTCGGCGGCCTCGCAGCAGTCGGGCAGTCGGCGACGGGCGAGGTGGGGCAGGTGGTCCCAGCTGGCTGCCAGCGTGCATGCGGCCGGCAGGTGCGGCACCGCCCATCCGGCGCGGGCGTATTCGGCGCGCAGGAAGGCCAGGTCGAACTTGACGTTGTGCCCGGCGATCGCAGCGCCGGCGAGTCGGTCGCTGATCTCCTCCAGCACGTGAGCGAAGCGGGGGGCGCGGGCCACGTCCGCTGCGGTGATGCCGTGGATGTGCGTGGCGCCGACGGGTCCCTCCGGGTTGAACCGGCTCACCCACTCGTCCAGCACCCGGCCCGCGGGATCGGTTCGGACGATGGCCAGTTCAAGCACCCGGTGGCCGGCGGCCGACAAGCCGGTCGTCTCCACGTCGATGACCGCGAACCCCGGCACCCGGGCTGCGCTTGAGGCCGACGCTTGAGCCGGCCTCACCACTCCGGGCGAAGCAGGCGGCGGACCGCCCGCCGGTGCGGCGTGCCGCGGCTTGCTCTTGCGGAACCTGTCGAAGAACCCCATCGCCATCCCCCGTCGCTCGACTGTCCGGGCAGCATGTCAGCGGACGAAGACGTTCCGTCAGAGCCAGGAGCACCCGTGCCCCACCAGCACCGCCAGCCCCGGGAGGTTGGTCTGCGCCATGCGGCCGGCGGCGCCCCGCGCGACCTGCACGACATCGCGGCGCTCACGTGGCGGTCAGCCATCTGCTGACCGCCACTGGCTACGGTCCCCGGCATGGGGCTGCTCGACCGACTGCTGGGCCGAACACGCGAAGACCGGACGACCTTGGCGCCGGTCGCTGTTCCTCCACCGCCGCCCCCGATGGTCGACCGGACCGCAGGTTCAAGGTCGACGCCGCAGCCCGCGGCAGCGTCGACGTTCCGTCAGCGCAGCGCGTCGGCTGCCGACATCGACGACGAGTCCAACCCCCGGTGGTACGCAGCCCCCGACGGCAACAACCAGCGGTTCATCGGTACCGACGGGCGCCCCACCGTGCACCTCATCCGGTACGACGGGGTGCTGCGGTTCTGCGAGGACAGCACCGGCCTGCTCGTCGGCCCGACCGATCGCCGCCTGCTGCCCGCGGGCCTGCTGGTCTCCAACCTGCGCGGCGGCCGGTACTACGAGGCTGACTGCCGCGCCGGGGACTTCTCCCCCGGCGCCACGGTGCGCCTGGTGCCCGAACCGGACAACCCGCACGACGACCGGGCGGTGGCGGTCTTCGACCGCACCGGCCGGTACCGCGCCGGGTACGTCAACAAGATGAAGGCACGCGCCTACCTCAAGCGGCTGGCCGGCGGGGAGGAGCTGGTCGCGATCTCCCTGCGCGGCTCACGCCCCGGGGGCGACGCCGGCGTGGTGTCGATCCTGGCCGCAGCTCCGGACGTAATCGCCCACGTGCGTGCGTCTCGACCGGCCGGCTCACCACCGCCCACCTACACCCGGTAGTCACAGGTTGAGCCCGTCGGCGGCTTGCCAGGCTGCTCGACCATGAGCCGGACCCGGCGGTGGCTCGCTGCGGTCCCCTGGGCAGGGGTCCACGGGGCCGGGCGCGCATTCGGGCAACAGCTTGTTGCACAGTTGGTCAACAGGCTGTTGGCCAACTGGGCATAGAGCGAACGGTCCGCGTTCGCCGCGCCGCCCGGCGGCTCCGTGTCAGTCCGGCAGGTGCACCAAGCGACGGCCCACTCTTCTACACGCGGCGCTGCGGCCGACCGGACGCTGGCCGCCGAGATCTGCGTCCCCTCGTTCGGGCCCGCAGATGTGTCGAACATGCGTACGGCGACACGCGGAGGGATCCCGTCGCCCGGTCCTAGCGTCGAAGGTGTGTGGACGCCGACGCCGGATGAGCAGCTTGTCGCTGAGCTTCAGGCGGCGTTGGCTCGGCCGACCGCGTCCTACGTGAGCCCTCCGCGACCTGTTGCCCTCTCGACGAGCGGAGTGGACGAGGGAAGCCCTGGCAAGGTCGTCGGCTGGCTGTGGGGCCGGCTGAAGACGCCGGACGGGACCTGGCTGGGCTTGGCCACTGTGTGGAGGGGGCGCTTCTTCGACGGTGCCGAGCTTGGCTGGCATCCCGCGGACAAGCTCCGACTGCTCGACTGACCGGTCCACAGGGCGGTCCACGGTGAGCGCGGTGCTACTACGGTGCGGCCGTGGACGGCGAGCAGCGGGGCCGCGGCTTGGCCGAGCTGCGCGATGCTGCCGCCGACCGCAGGCAGGCCCGCCGGCACATCGCCGACCTCACCGCCACACATGGCCGCGGATCTGCCGAGCAGGTGGCGGCCTGGGAGGCGTACCGCGCGGTGAACGACCGCTGGTCGGCGCTGATCCGTCAGGCCGCCTCCGCGGGGCACACGGTGGCCGACCTGGCCCGGGCGGCCGGCTGTGCCCGGGCGTCGCTGTACCAGCATCTGCGTGGCTGACCGCGTCGCCCGCCTGCTGTGGCTGGCCACCGTGGTCAGGGCACCACCGACAAGACCCGGCCCGGGCCGGGTGTTGGACTTCCCTCACCACCGGTGATGGTCTGGCCGTCGGCCAGCCCATGTGCCGATGCCGGCGTTGAGGAGGCGTCGGCGAAGGTTTTCTACCGTCGTGGCCAGCCGGAGCAGTCGACGAGGCGTCCTGATCGGTGCGCTGCTCGTCGATCCAGGAGTGGGCGTGTCTCCCCGGACGACCACCAGGCTCGAGCACGGATTGACGTCGGTCGCCATGCAGTACCTGCGATGGCGGCGGCGGAAGCACATCTTCGCGTCCCAGGTCCGCCCGAATGATCGGCGTCAGCCGCGCGCGCATCGGCGCCCGCGGGCACAGTAAGAACTGGCCGCGATGGACCTGCTGAAGAGCTGCGCGTCCTGCCCGACGCCTACCAGGGCTGACCCGAGAACCGAGGCTCACGCGTAGTGCCACGACTTGTGGCACAACAGCTCCGAGGGCAGTTCTGCGGCTTCGGAAGTCCCGAAAAGACACCTCCACCGGTCCTAGCGGTCAGGTCGAGGGAGCTTGGAGGGTGCTCGGGCTTGACAAGGGCTAAACGGTGCTCCATGCTTCTTCCAGCGAGCACAAGGAGTGCTCGGAGGTAGCTCGAAGCACTAGGAGACCAGACATGCCCGACCTGACGTTCCGCGACCTGACCACGATGCAAGCGCAGGCCCTGCTGGCCGCCCACCAGGACATCGTCAACCCGGTCGCCGAAGTCACCTCGACACCCGAGGAGATCATCGCCTGGGTGGTGGAGAACGCCACCGAGCTGCAGGCGGGCATGCTCAACGCCATCGCCGCCGGTTCGCCTGACTGGGTCCCGGCGACGGAGCTCGGCGAGAAGACCGGCCTCAACTACGCCCAGATGGGCGGCACGATGAGCCGGCTGCACCTCAAGGTCGTCCACCGCTACGGCCCCGAGGTGAACTACCCGTGGGAGCGGGAGGAAAAGGCCGACATCGTCCGCTACCGCGTGACCGAGTCCGTCGCCGCGATCATCCTCGACTCCGGGAACCAGCCGACCGCCTGAGCCCCTCTGTACCGCCGAGGCCCCGGGCTGCTCCCCGGGGCCTCGGCCCGTTCACGGTTGCACAGCAAGCTGCTGCACGACCGGGAACACCAGACCCTCGGCAAGCCCGCGGGTCGTGGAGCGAACGTCGTCAGCGCACGTCCCGATGATGCGCCTGCCGGACGGGGCGCCGGTACGGACTGCTGCAACGTCGATCGCTGGCCGCACCCCCCTGCGATCGGCGCGCACAGTCGAGACGTCGCCGGTGAACCGGCAACGTCGACCTACGCGCCGGCCTGAAGCACGGCCAGCACCGAGAGCACCACCCGACCAAGGAACGGCTAACGCGGGTGCGCAGCCTCGGTTCCGGCTCGGTGGAGGATCACCTGCGACACCGATACGTCGAGCAGCGGTGGATGGTGGACGCCATCGGCCCGGAAGTGTGCACCAGCGTGCCGGTGAGCAGGTCGGTTCCCGCACCGGTCCAGATGGGCTCGCGGGCGGTACACCCGGTCCACGCCTCGGCGACGGCGTCCTCGAGCGCGCCGGGGCCGTCGCCGGGGCCGACCACGCGGCGGCGATCCTCCCGGCCAGTGTCGGCGCCGCGTCGACGCCGAGCTGACTGCCGTCGATGCGGTCGTCAGGAAGCCACCCGCCGGCCACCACGGGCACCGCGGCGACTGCCGGCCTCGCCCGCTCGGCCAGGGCAGCCCCGCCGTGGACAACGACGCGGTCGTCCTGAGTGGCACGCCGACGGACTCTGACACGTCACTTTGATCTGGGCTCGCGCAGCCTGACCGGACCCTGCGGCACATCGGCTTCCCAGGCGCCGAGGACGACACAGGCTCGAGGTCGGCCACCTCAACATCGCCCACTGTCAGACATCTTGATCTTGCGCACTGTCGGTGTCTTGGTCGAACATACGTTCGAACACCTGATAGACGACTGGGCGCTCCGACGCCCGGAACGAGCCGCGCTGTGCCGTTGGCCGTTTCGAGCACTTGGACTCGGGGGGCCAACCGGTCGCGCATCAGGGATCGCTGTACCCGATCCACGGGAGCACGGTCCCGACCTGCTGCGCCAACCGGCAAGCACTCAACCGAGAGGACCACCACACGTGAACGCCGTCATCGACCGCCCCCCGGCGACCGGACCCACCCCGGCCACCGCCGCGCTTGCGCGGCCAGCCGGGGAGAAGGGCTACCGCGGATTTCACCAGGCGCTGAATGGCCGGTGCGAGCTCGCCCTCGCCGAGCACCTGGACACTCCAGCCGGTGGACCCGCGTGGGAGCGGGCCGCTGACGCACTGGCACTGGCCGGCCGCATCGTCGCCACGCACGGCATGCCGGCCCGGCACGCCGCAACCCGCCAGCAGCTGGCTGCCTTCCTCGGCGTGTACGACCGCTTCTTCCGGCTGCCCGCCGGCTGGGAGCTGGACGCTGTTGCGCCGCTGGAGGCGCCGCTGACCTGGCGCAGCGCGGCCGGAGCGGTGTTGGTCGATGTGGTGCGCACCGCTCCGCCGAGTCACCCGCTGGCCGACGCCGACTCCTTCGCCCGCATTTCCCAGGCCACCGCCTGGGCGGAGCGCTGCGGGCTGCGGCTGGCCGGTGTTCGGCTGCTGGCGCTGTCGGCGCCGGCGACCTCGCTGCTGCACGACCCGGTCGGCGGGCTGGTGCCGCTGGCCGGCACCCGGTACGCCGGCGCGCTCGTGACTCCTGCCGGGGTGGCGGCGTGACCGCCGGCTGGCTGCGGCGTGCGGCGCTGGCCATCGCGGTCGCCGCGCAGCGGCCCGATGGCAGCGTGCCCGACGAGGCGGTCCGGCGTGCCGCGGTCGCCGCCGGAGTGAGCCCTCGCCAGGTGCGCCGCTGGCTGACCGGTCACGCCGAGCACCTCACCGGCGGCGTGGCGGGGGTGGCCAACGTGCCCGACCCGGCACCCCGCACCGGCTGGCAGGTCAGCCCGCAAGTACTCGGCGTGGTGTCGGCGACGCACACCCTCAAGCAGGCCTGGCAGCAGCTGCGCGCCACCGACCCGACCACCCCCTCCTACCAGGCGTTCACCGCCGCGCTGCGCAACTACGACGACAACGGCATCGCCCGTGCGGTCAAGGGTGACGGGGCCAAGACCCTCATCGCCTCCCGCATGTACCTGAAGGTCGAGGTCGCCGAGCGCAACGCCGTCTGGGAGCTCGACAGCCAGGAGGTGCCGGTGTTCGTCATCCCGACCCGCGGCGCCAAGCCGGTGAAGCTGCACCAGACCACCGCCATCGAGTCCAAGCACCGGATGGTCATGGCCACCGTGTTCACCCCGGGTCCACCGCGCGCCGAGGACGTCGCCGCCTGCATCGCCCGCGGCGTGCTCGGCCGGCCCTACCTGCTGGACGGCCAGGAGGTGTGGGTCGGTGGCATTCCCGACCAGATTGTGTGGGACAACGCCAAGGCCAACCTCGCCGAGCTGGTCACCGCACTGGTCGTGTCGCTGGCCACGATGGGGTCGGCCGTGACCCCGTACGCCGGCTGGGAGAAGGGCAAGATCGAGTCCTGGCACGGCATCAGCCAGAGCGAGTGCTACAGCACCATGCCCGGCTACGCCTACGGTCCGCAGTCCTTCACGGGGCACGCCTACTGGGGCAACCACACCAGCGGGACGGCACTGCTGGGCGAAGACCTGCTCATCAGCCAGGCCGAGCGGTGGGCGCTGGAGGAGTACAACACCGCCCGCGTGCACGGAGCTCTGAACACCACTCCGCTGCGCTCCTGGGCCGCCGACACCAACCAGCTGCGACAGGCCACCATCGAGCAGCTGATGCCGGCGATGCTGTCCACGCAGCATCTCCGCACGGTCAACAAGAACGGCGTCCGCTTCCAGGGCGTTGACTACGTCGCCGCCGGGCTCAACCGGCTCGTCGGCCGCAAGGTCACGGTCCGCTACCTGCCCAACATGGAACTGGAGCGCCAGTTCATCGAGGTGTTCAGCGGCGACGAGTGGGTGTGCACCGCCTACCCCTCGGCCACCCTCACCCCCGCGCAGCGGACCGCGCTGCTGGTCGAGCGCCGCCGGCAGTACGAGCAGCTGCGGGAGGCCGAACGCGACGGGGCGCGGATGCGCCGCGCCGTCGCCGAGCGGGCGAAGGCCACCGGCGGGGCCGAGACCACCTACGGGCAGAACGCCGCCGAGTACGCCCGCGACGACCTGGCCGCCAACCTCGATGACCTGTTCGACGCACCGTCCGACGACCTGAGTGCCGACCTCGATGCCATGTTCAGCGCTGACTCCGTCGTCGCCGAAGTCGCCGAGTCCTCCACAGACCTCAGCTCGAGGCCCGGGGACCTGGCCGACGAGCTGGACGACGAACTGGACGACGAACTGGCCGACGAGCTCGGCTATGAGTTCGCCCGCGACCTGGACGACGGCCTCAGCAGCGGGCCGGTGGCGCCGTGAACAGCAAGCACCTGCGCGGCCTCACCGGCGGCGCAGACGTGCCGACCACCGCCTACAACCGGGCGATGCTCGTGCTGCGGCGCGCGGCCAGCGACAACGACCTCGCCGCGCTGCTGGGCGAGGCCGGGACCGGCAAGACGTTCTGCGCGCTGTCCTTCCTTGAGGGCATGACTGCCGCGGGCCGGCTCGCGGTCTACCTGCAGCCCGAACCGACCGCCACGCACACGCAGATGACGACCCGGCTGCTGCAGAAGCTCACCGGCGGCCGCCCGACCGGCGAGTCCTACTACCGCACCGACGACCTGGCCGAGCTGCTCACCGAGCACTCGCCGGTCATCGTCGTCGACGAGGCCCACCGCGCCCAGGCCCGCGGACTGGACCAGCTCATCTACCTGAAGGAAACCGCTCCGGAGTGGACGCTCGTCCTCGTCGGCAGCGAGCTGCCGGCCGCGGCCGCCCGGGTCCCCGGTGTCCGCAGCCGGCTGCGCGGCCGCACCGCCGCCTTCGACGTGCTCACCGGCGCGGAGCTGCTGAAGACGCTGCAGGCGTGGCATCCGCTGCTGCGCGGAGCCGACCCCCAGCTGCTGCAGCGCATCGACGCCCGCTACTGCGCCGGCCGGTTCCGGAGCTGGGCGCAGCTGATGCGCGCAGCCGAGAACGCCAACGACGAGCTGGGCGCCCGCGGCAAGCCCACCCACTCCACGCTCACCACCCGCCTACTCGGCAGCGCGGTCGTGCTCGCTGGCTTCGACGCCTGGGAGGTCCCGGCATGACCACCGCCCTCATCCAGCCGGTGCCGGCGAGCGCACCGCCCGCCGGGTTCACGGTGCTGCACGTGGCCAACGATGACGACGTCGTGCTGCGGCCGGCATCGGCCAACGACCCCGATCATGGGCGCATCGCGGTGCGGGTGCGACCCGGCCTGCGCCGCACCGACTGGCTCACCCGCGACCTGCTCGCCGCACTCGGCGTCGACTTCACCGTCACCGGCGCCGGCCGCAACGGCGATGAGAACCTGCAGCTACTGCCGGTCCGGCTGGTCGCCGGCCGCATCACCGACGTGCTGGTCGCCGGCGCCGAGTCCCTGACCCACAGCACCCTCACCGACCTGGTGCTGCTGGCCGCCGCCGCCCGCGCCCGGCTGTGGCTGGTCACCGCTCCCCCGGTCACCGAGACCGTCACCACCACCCTGGGCGACTGGTGCGCCGCCGAGGTGACCGTCGCCGACACCGCAGCGGCGTGGCCCGGCCTGCTGGAAGACCCCAACAGCCCTCCAGACGACCCGGCCGCCGAACAGGTACCCGCTCCCTCCGCCAGCGCCGTCGAGCCGCGGCAGCTGCCACTGGTCGACGCCACCACCCTGCTGGCCGCCAGCCGCCGGCTGCTCACCCCACCGGAGGCGACCTGGGTGCACCGACGACTGGCCGCCGCCGTCACCGACGCCGGTGACCAGCTCGACGCCGCCACCGACCCGGGCGACCTCACCGGAATCCTCGCCACCTGGCTGCTGGCCCGCTACGACGTCGCCGGCACCCTCACCCAGTTCCTCTGCGACGTCCGCGGCCTGCAGGTCGCCGGCCTGTGGCGTGGCCTGCTCATCCAGGTCGACGTCCCCGCTCTCCTGGGCACCGCCTCCGCGGCCCCGTCGGCGACCGCCCGCACGCCCGAGGTGTGGCAGCGGCTGCGGGCCTACCGGCTGCCGGTCCGGGCCGCGGCGTGCGCGCTGGCCGCGGCCCGCCTCGGGTCGGCTGCCATCTGCGCGCTCACCGTCGCCGACGTCGTACTCGACGGAACCACCGTCACCACCGGCGGCTCTACCGTGACGATCGAGCCTGACGCTGCCTGCTACCTCGCCGAGCAGCGGCTGCTGCGCTTGGCCTCCGGCGCTCCACCTGACGCACCGCTGCTGACGACCAGCGTCGGCACCCAGCTGTCGGACAAGGGCCTGGCCCGGCTGCTCTCGGAGGCGCGGACCGAGCTCGGTGTCGTGGTCACCAGCCGGCTGGTGGAGCGGCAGGCTCCCGACGGTGCGACGACGCTGCGCCGCTGGGGCGTGACCGTCACCGCCCTCGGCACGCCGGTGCCAGGCACACCAGACACCACACCGGGCGTCATGACACCGGCCGCACGTGCGACCACCGTGGACTCCCGAACGGCCGCGGCGGCGCCGCTGCTGGACGTCGACCTGCTCCGCCGGCGGAAGATGGAACTGCGACTGTCCCGCCACGACATCGCCAAGCGCCTGGGTGTCACCACCGCCGTCGTCGGCCGGCTGGAGTCCGGCGCCAACCACGCCGAACAGCCCCTGGGCCTGCTGCTGCGGCTCGCCGGGCTGCTCGGGCTCGACCTCGCCGACCTGCTCCCCCGCCACCGGGCGCAGGCCACACCGCCGACCGTCCCGGCCGGTCAGACCACCGGGCTCGGCACCAGCGACGAGGGCGCCGAGGACGTGCGGCTGGTCGGCGCTGCGCTGCACGCGCTCGGCGTGCTGGTGCCGACCGAGACCCTCGCCGACGTGCTGGGCTGGACCGCCGAGCGGCTGGCCGCCGCCATCGACGGCCTGGCACTGACCGCGCCGGCGGCCGGATTGCGGGTGCACCGGCTGCAGAACCGCGTGTCGCTCATCCGGGCCGCCGACGCACTGCCTGCCGAGGCCCTGGCCGCCGTGCTGCGCTACGACGCCGCTCGCACCGGGCTGGCACCTCACCCAGGCGCGGTTGGTGCACGCCGCCCTCACCCGCGCCGTCGCACCTCCCTCCGGTCGCGGCGGGCACCACCTGCTCGCCCGCTCCAACGCCGACAAGGTCGCCGCCGGGTCCCTCGCCGGCGCCGGCATCCTCACCAGCGACGACGTCGGCGACCTGCGCCTGACCGACGACGCCGCGGTGTCCCTCCTCGTGCCCGCCCCGACCCGTGCGGAGCCAGCCGTTCCCGCCGACGCCCACGCCGCGCTCGACCCTTCGCAGGAGGACCAGTGACCACCACCTCGCCCGGCCAGCCCGGACCAGACGCACCGGACGCCGCAGCCGTAGGCCCCGGCGTAGAGGAGGCCGGCCGCCTGCGCGCTGAGCTGACCGCCGTCCGCGCCGAGCGGGACGACCTCGCCCGCCGCTTGGCCGAGGCGCTCGGTGAACATCGCACGGCCGCCGGGGCCGGGCAGCTGCCGTTGCCCGGGCTGACCGTCCCATTACCGCCTGTCCGCATCGACCTGCCGTTGGACGTGCAGTCCACCTCCGAGCGGGACCTGCCGTGGGCGTTCGCCGACGAGGCCCGGGACTTCGCTCAGGTACGACCGGGGGCCTACCTGCTGGCCGGTGACGAGGCTGAGCCGGTGCTCGTCCAGGTCGTCGAGGTCACCAGCGACGGCCGGGTGCATGTTCGGATCGTCGGCCCAGGCCCGTTCATCCCCGCCGACCTGAACTTCGAGGCCGCGGAGCCGGGCACCGTGTGGGCGCGGGTGCCTACAGCGGGCGCGCCGGCGGTTGGTGCGGTGGTGCTAGCCGGGTCGCCGGCCGCCTGGTCGTGGGTCCGTGTCGCATCCGTCGAGGACGGGTGGCTGCTCCTGCGGCGGCAGGCCGGACCCGCGCTGCGATCGGCCCGCGACGACCGGTTCGTCAACGTCACCGGCGTCGAGCTGGCCGGCGGGTACACCCTGCGCCTGACCTGGGCCGACGGTGCGGTGACCGTCGTCGACGTCGAGCCCTACCTGTGGGGCGACGTCGGCGCTCCACTCCGGGACCCCGAGCTGTTCGCCACCGTCATCGTCGACCCCGAGGCCGGCACCGTCGTCTGGCCGGCCACCGGCCTGGACATCTCCCCGGTCGAGCTGCGCCGGGTCGGCCGACCGGTGACGGACGTGGCTCCGCCGGGACTGCGCACGGCCACCCGCGACCAGGTGCTCGCCGCCGGCCCGCGGCTACTGCACCTGGCCGACATGCACGGACTGACCGACCCGGGCGTCGACGAGCTCGGCGACCTAGTCGTCACGCTGACGGCCGGCGAGGCCGGCTACCAGGCGCTGCGGACGTTCGCCGCGGCTGCTGCGGACGCGGTGGGCGCCTGGGTGAACGTTGTCGCTGCTGACGCCCCGGGCGCAGCGACGGCCACGACACCGTTGTGACCGCCCAGCGACACCGAGATCAGTTGAGCTGGCTTCCCGCGTCGGTCTCGTCGGTGAGCCGGGGGGCTCCCGTGCCTCTTCGACGTATGCCACGTCGGTCGAGGATGTTGCGGATCGCACTGAAGCTGCGATCTGTCTCCTCGGCCAGGACGCGCAGACTCGCCCCGGCCTGGTACCGCTCAACGATGTAGGCCTCCACTCGCTGCTGCAGCAGCGGGTCAGGGCGAGGACTGGCGGAACCCCGGAGCTCCGGCCGAACCCCCGCTTCTGGACGGGGCGGGTACGGCACGAGCCGACGGTAGCGAGGTGCCCCACGCTGCGCGTCCCCCAGGGAGGTGACGCGCAGTGACCTCAGCTGGCGACGCCGCCCTCGCGGGCATCCGGGCCGAGCTTGCCCCCATGGGGCAGCGCGACCGGGCCCCCGTCGGGCCGGACCAGCGGGATCCCGCAGTCGGCGCAGATGATCCATGCGCCTGCGTCTTCTCCCTCGGTGTGCGCGCCGCGGGTCTGGCACGCAGCGGCGAGCCGGTCCATCTCCTCGTTGTGGCTGACCATCATGGCGACCATCTCGTCAGCGACGATGAAGTAGCCCTCGTCGCGCCGCTGCCACATGCCGGCGGCTTCCAGTTCCAGCGCGGTGACGCTGGTCTCGGCGCTGATTGCGTTGAGGTAGTCGTCGCTGACGAAGCCAGGGTGACCGGCCTGGATGCTGTTCAGCGCGGCGAAGCTGTGCAGCTGGAAGGCCGACCTGCTGAGCACGGGAAGCCCATCGAAGTGCAGGAACGTACGGCTGCCGTCGTCGTCTGACTCGCTCACGGGCCGCATCCTAGGATCCAGCGCGCGACAGGGCAGGGCTCCCGGTGGGTCAGGCGAGCCAGGCTCCGTCAGGGGCCATGCGCGTGGCCAGTCCGCGCCCGGCGTCCGAGAACGGGGTGTGCCAGGCAACCTCCGACACTGCGACGTCAGCGTCTGTGGCAATGGCCCGGACCAGCTCCTGGGCAACACCGCGGCGGCGCCAGATGCCCGCTGTGAAGATCACGTTCACGGTCGGGCGCAGCTGACCGTCGGTTGGCTGGACCACCCCCTCTGACGTCTCCATGGGCCGCGGGTACCACCGGGCGTGCGCGGTGTCGAAGACCGAGACGAAGCCGACCACCCGCCTGCCAGACCGGTACAGGTAGGCCCGCGCGTTGTCCTCAGCAGGCTCACCGTCACCGACGGCGAACGAGGGGAAGTCGTAGTGGTTCTCCCGCCTTGGCAGCAGCGCGCACCCGTAGGCCAGCTTGCGCCACCCGACCGGTGACGTGGCGTTGACCACGGCGATGTGTCCGCCGTACCAGGTCAGGTTGCGCGGGATCAGCACCCCGGTCGACCACCGCATGTGACCCTGCAGGTGGCCGGCGTTGTTGTCGTCGGTCTCCGCTCCGGGGAAGCCGCACGGGCACTGCTCAGAACTCAGTGACGCCGACTGTGGCTGCAGGAACACGACCGGAGTCGCGTCCCGGGACGGCCGCTCCGACCTTGCGCCGACGTAGGGCCTCAGCGGCCCGCCATCATCGTCGGCAGGTTGTGCGTACAAGGCTGGGTCGGGGTAGTGGCCGAACCGGTCGGGATAGCGGTCCCGAAGCTCCGCGGCTTCCGGCGGCATCGTGGGGTGCACCCACACCGCACCGGGTTCAGCGCGGCCGTTGAGCCGAAGACCTCTCGCTCGCGCTCTCGCCCGTAGGAACTGCAGGAACGCTGACGGCGCGGACGTGAAGTCGACACCTTGGCGCAGCTGCCGCTCGCCCGGCTGCAACCACTCGTCCAGTGGCACGGTCACGGCCTCGGTCAGCGCCTCGAGCCCGGTTAAGTCGCCGTCCATCTCGGCCGCGCGCAGCGCCTCCGCAGCCTGGTCGGCCAGCGGGAACGGCACGGACATGGAGATGGTCCCAGGGCCCGGCGAGTGGACGAAGCCGCCGGCGTAGCCGTGCACCCACAGGTAGTCCGACGCGGCGTCGACGCACTTCTTCACCGCGTCCGCGAACCCCGGCCGCAGCTCTGCCTCGGCACCCCGCCCCTGCTGGCGGGCCGTGTAGACGTAGTTGTCGCGGTCCAGGGTCACCCTGGTGAAGAAGCGGCCCGGTTCGACGTCGATGCGCCGCGCGGTGCGGTGACCGCCGCTGGCCGTCGGGTCCAGCCAGATGCGTGTGCTCATCGGGAGTTCCGCCGTGGTCCGGCGGGCCGGGCAAAGACGGCGACGGGTGGGCGGTCACTCACGTCTGGACATGGTGCCCGCCGGCGGGGCGCCGGTGAAGGTCGGCCACGGGCGCGCCAACTGCCGGCGGGTGGCATCACCCCACGGATCGGGGCGCAGGCAGCGCCACCCGGTGCACGTGCTCAAGCGCCACGCCCAGCGGGATGCGTTCCTGCTCGATTCGGCGGTGCCGGGTCCAGCCCGGTGAGGCGAGCTGCTCGTACAGCAGCCGTTCGGGTTCGGTCAGGTGCGGCACCGGTCGTGGTGGGCGCGGCCCCAGCGGTTTGCCGTTCTTGTCCACGTTGGTGCCGTAGGGCTCCCAGGCGTCGTAGGTGGCCGGGTCCATGAGGATCGACGCGGCGGGCACCCCGGCGGCACGGAACCCGTCGAGGATCTCCAGGCCGTCGGCGTCCATGTCGCCCCAGTAGATGAC
Source organism: Modestobacter sp. VKM Ac-2984 (assembly GCF_026967985.1). Classification (GTDB taxonomy): domain Bacteria; phylum Actinomycetota; class Actinomycetes; order Mycobacteriales; family Geodermatophilaceae; genus Modestobacter. The sequence continues at coordinate 182,424 of NZ_JAPVBJ010000009.1, forward strand.
GCGCGGCGCCCCGGTGATCCAGTCGAAACTCGCCGCGGTCCGGCCACCGCGACCCACACCCTCCACCGACACCCCTCCCGGCACCGGCGAGAAGTGGATGGCGGTGTCCTTGTTCTCCGAGATGACCACCACCTGCGGCCGGTACGGCAGCTGCATCTTGTCTCCGACCGTCGCGGAGTCGTGCACGCGGCCGCCAGCGGCCCGGTACGCCGGGTCGAGGTAGGTGAAGTGGATGCGGGCCGGGTGGTCGGGCAGGAGCCCGAGCTCGTCGACGCCGGCGAGCTCACGGACCAGCGCCTGCCGGGTGTTGAGCCACTTGGCGTGCATGCCGGCGATGGGCACCTGCCGGGGCGTGAACCCGGTCGCATCGTTGTGGGCGAACCAGTCCGCGGCGCGGCACAGCAGGTCGAAGTCGACGTCGGAGAGCTTGTCGACCGCGGTGAGCGTGCTGGCCGGTGCGAGCAGATGGGGGTAGCGGCCGGTGAGGACCGCGGCCCGGGAGCGGGCCCGGTCGAGCCTGGCCGGCCACGGCCCGGCGCACAGCCGCGCGGCGGTGTCCAGGTCGGGGACCGTCAGGTGCGTGGGCAGCTGCTGCGGCGTGCCGGAAACACGGCGGCCGCGGTAGGCCACCTCCAGGCCGTGCTGCGCCGCCCAGCTGCGCCAGCTGTCCACCAGCCGCATCGTCGTGGTGAAGTCGGCGGCCAGCTCAACCGAGGTCGGCTCACCGATGGGGAACGGGTGCGGCCAGGCCGGTGCGTCCTCGGTTCCGGTGAGGGCACCGGCCCAGGACTTCCCCAGCCGCCGGTCGATGTCGGCCAGGAGCTGCTGAGGGCTCTTCACGACTGGTCGCCGGGGGCGTCCTCGACGCGGTCGACGAAGGCGTACCCGGTCGCGGTGTTCTTGGTGATGGCCAGGAAGTCGTCCATGTGCGGCTCCAGCGCGGTGACCTTGTCCAGCGGCGCCCCGACGATGAGCTGGAAGCCAAGACCCTTCCAGGCTTGCACAGCACGGCCGGCGAACTCGGCGTCGGCCTTCACGAAGCCCTCATCGAGGAACACCGGGGCGAACCGGGGACGGGCGCGCAGCTCATCGCCGAGGCGGAACCGCAACGCGGCGCCGACGATGAACGCGACCAGCTCCTGGCTCTCCCCACCGCTCTTGCCGCCGAGGGCGGAGTGCACGCTCTGCACCTGCCCGGCGTCGTTGTACCGCTCGGCGGTGATGTCCACATGGCGGCGCACGTCCAGCAGCCTGTCTCGGTCAGACAGCTCTGCGGTGGCCCGCGGGTCCTCCCGGCGCCGGATCTGGGCCATGAACTGCTGCAGCTCGGCGAACCGGCGTTCCATCTGGGCGTCGTCGAGGCCGGCGGTGGCCACCGAGGACAGCTGCGCCAGGTCTCGACGGAACTGGGTGACGTGCTCAGGGGTCAGGCGCCGCAGCTTGATGCGCAGCCGATCCTGGCCGGCGCCGAAGGGCAGCGTGGCCAGGATGTCGTTGATCGGGGCGAGCCGGTCCTCGATCTCCTCCACCGCGGCGCGCATCGCGCCGTTGAGCGGCACCAGGTCCTGACCGCTCCACAGCGTGAGGCGCCGGCGCCACTCCTCGCGGCGGGCGTGCAGGCCGGTGGTGATGATGTTGTCCAGCACGCGGGCGTAGTCGGGGTAGGACTCCGCGGTGATGCCGAAGTTGGGGTCGGGCCAGCTGTGTTGGTAGGAGATGAAGATCCGCCCGAGCTCTGCCGCGGTGCGCTCGGCGTCTTGACGTGCACCGTCGACGGCGTCGTTGAGCCGGCGGTACAGCCGGGCCATGTTCTTGGTGAAGTCCGTCAGGTTGGCCGGGTCACCCGGCGCGGCGGCCGCGGCGAACTCCTTGTCCAGCCGGGTGGTCTGCTCATCACCGAGGACGACCCGATGCTCGTCGTCGATCCGGATGAGCTCGACGGTGACCTCGTCCTGCCGTTCGGCGAGTTCACCATGGCGGGCGTCGAGGTCCTTCTTGCTGGCCTGCAACGCGAACCGCTGCTGCTGGGCGGTCTCCAGGCGGGCCTTGAGTGCCTTGATGTGCGCTTCGATGGCGCGCAGCCGGTCGTCGGACTCCAGGATGGTGCGGCGGTTGCTCTCCAGCTCCGCGATGCGCGCCTCGACGCCGGCGACGTCGATGTCCTCCCAGCGGGCGGCCTGCACCGCCTCGTATGCCAGCTGCCTACGCCCGAGGCCGGCGAGCTTCTGGTCCACCTCCGCCCGCCGCTGGTCGAGCTCGTGTAGCTGCGTGGTGAGCTTCCGCAGCTGGGCGTCGATGTCTTCGATTGCGTCGGCGTTGGAGAACCCGATGACGTTGGCGGTGTCGTTGCGGCCATGGCTGCCTCGGCTGCCCGAGCGGGTCTGCCCGGCGCGGGTGACCCGGTAGCCGTCGCCGGCGAGGTCGGCTGCGGTTTCCACGCACAGCGCGTTGCGGGCCGGCTCGGACACGTGCCGGGTGACCCAGCCGCTGAAAGGGTGGTCGGCGTACAGCAGCTTTCCCGCCACGCGCGCCCGGTCGCTGCTGGGCGTGTGCGGCAGGTGGGAGGGGACGCCCTCGAACTGCAAGCGTCCGCGCAGGTGCAGCGGGTCGATCGCTGCCGAGAAGTGCCCCAGCCGCTCACGGGGCACCAACAGCAGCCGGGCGCTGGCGCCCAGGACGGTCTCGATGGCGGTGCGCCACCGGTCATCCTCGGCGGCCACGTCGATGAGCTCAGCGAGGAACGGCAGCTCACTGGGGTCCATACCGGCCGCCGCGGCGACCTGCCGGCGCATCTCGTCCAGTGCTCGGGGGACGCGGCCGGCCCGGCCGGCGAAGGAGTCCCGGTCAGCGGTCAGCTGGGCCTTGCGCTCAGACAGCGGGAACTGCTCGCGCATCAGGTCATCACGCTGCTTCTGCTCCCGCGCCTGTCTACCGGTGAACGTGCCCAGGAAGGCGTCGGCGTCTGCGCGCAGCCGGTCGAAGTCCTCCCGGGTGGCCAGCGGCGCGGCCAGCGCGGTCGTCCGCTCCGCGAGGGTGGCCCGGCGGGCCAGCCGGTCCTCGCGCAGCCGCTGCTTGTCCTCGATCTCGCGGGCAAGCCGCGCCAGGTCGTCCCCACCGTTGCGGCGGTGCTCCTCCTGGGCCACTTCGAGCTCGCCGGTGAGACCCTGCTCGGCCTCGCGGGCGCCGCGCAGCCGGTCGGTGTTCAGCTGCCGCGCCGTCCCGTTGGCGTCCACGGCGTCGGTCAGCAGCGTGGCCTCGGTGCGCAGGCTCCACAGCTTGACCGGGGTGTCTCCGGGGTGCGTCAGGCCGAAGGTGTCGATCGTCTCCACCTCGGCGCGGGCGGTGAGCAGCCGCTGGTGCAGGTCGGTGATCGGGGTCAGCAGCGTGGCCTTGTCCTGCTCGGTCTGCATGGCCAGGTAGGCGGCTTCGAGGTCGTCAAAGTGCTCGATGGCGCGGTCGGCGGCGGCGTAGGTGGCCGGCCGCTCGAGAACCATCTCCTTGTACAGCTCATCGACGGTCTTGATCTGCTGCCCGGACTGGATGCGCACCAGCAGGCGCAGCGCCTTCTCCCCGTCGCCGTTGGCACCGATGCCCAGCTTCGTGTGCAGGGTGGTGGCGAACGCGGCGTAGCTGTCGTGGGTCTTCAGCCCCGGGAAGGCGGCCTTGAGCGCCTTGGGCACGAAATGCTGGTCACCGGCGCCGATGTGCTCGGCCAGGTCGGCGAAGTCGAGCACGCCGTCGTAGGTGGCCATCCGCATCGTCACCTGACCGCTGACCTGACGTGCTCGGGCGGGCACGTAGTAGACGCGGAACGCGGTGAACCGCCGGCCGTGGTCGTCGATGAACGTCATCCCGATTGCGCCCCACGTGGCGGTGCGCTCTCCGCGCAGCACCTTGGCCGTCTCCCGGCCATCGGCGTCCGCGGTGGTGTCGGTCTGCCCCCGCAGGTAGCTGAGCAGGTTGCGCTGGTCGGCGCTGCGGGCGCGCCCACCGACAGCGTCGTTGGACGCGCCGTTGAAGGAGGTGTCCGAGGGCATCATCAGCGCGATGTAGGCGTCCAGCAGCGTGCTCTTGCCGGTGCCCGATGCGCCGGAGATGAGGGTCGCGCCGGGGTGGAAGTCGAACCGGACGCGACCTTCGAACCCACCCCAGTTGACCAGCTGGAAGGTCTCGGCCTTCCACTGCGTGGTGCCCTCGGTGGCGCCGTCGACGTGGAACAGCAGTCCGGCGTCGGCCACCAGGCCGTCGGATGCCGGCCCGACGGGACGTGGTGCGGGGGCGAGCAGATCGCCGAGTTCACTGGTGGTCATCGGGTCAGCTCTCGTTCTCGTCGGCCGCGACGCCGCCGGGCTCGGCGGACGTGTCGGCACCGGCACCGGTCCCGGTGTCGGTGTTGGTCGAGCCGTTGTGCTCGCGCAGCCACGTCAGCAGGTGCTGCAGCTTGAACATCGGCAGCAGCACCTCGATGGCGTTGCTGACCTCGAACCGGTCGGCGTCGCTGCGGCCGACGAGCAGGCCTGCGCTGTAGAGGGTGTCGATGGCCCTGGCGGCGCGGCGGGCGTCACCGGCCTGGTCGGTGGCGTGCGCGGGCCGGTGCTGAGCGACGTACTCGAGCATGTCGAGGCGGTCGACGAACACCCGGTCGGCGCCGGCGGCCTGCTCGCTACGGAACCGGGTTCGGAGGAACACCAGCAGGATGGTGTCCTCCCTGCCCCAGGGCGCGTCGTAGAGCAGCGTGGGGAATGGTCGGCCGCCACCTTCGGGGCTCACCTGCCGCTTGTAGGCGATCTCCCGCTCACGGTCCAGGTGCAGCTCGAGGAACTGGTCGTTGAGCCGGGCCCGGATGGGGCGCGGATTGCGGGTCAGCGCCTGCCACTCCTTGGGATGGGTCCGCCCGCTGATGAACCGCTGTTTGAGCAGCACGACCAGTGCCTTGCGCTGGTCCAGTTCCAGACCGCCCTCATCGCCCTCGAACAGCGAGACGCTCGCGGTGCTCTCCCGCTCCGGGTCCTCGACGTCCAGCTCGTCGAGGCCCGGGGTCTCCCCGCCGGGCGCCTCGAGGCGATCGAAGCCGCCCCCGCGCGCATCGTCCCGGTAGCTGTCGTCGATCGAGACGTCGTCCGGGGCGATGTCGGCGGGCTGGTCGAAGTCGTTCATCGGAGCTCCTGCGTCCCGGGCCGGTCGGCCGGAGTGTGGTCGTGGCTGACGTCGGTGTCGGGGTTGTCGGCGGTACCGGGGTCGGGTGTGGCACGTCCGTCGGGGTGCGGTGCCACGCGGGGCACCGCGAGCTGGCGAGTGGTCCCGTCGGGCCGGATGGTCCGGTAGGTCTCCACCAGCTCGTCGCGATCCATGCCGGGTAGGTTGGTCGCCAGGTGCAGCAACCCGAAGATCTCCACCGGGCGTCGCAGCGCCGGGTCCAGGCCGTCGAACATCGCACCCAGCGAGGTGAGCGGATCCGGCCCGGTGAGCGCCTGGGTCAGCTCCTGGCGCAGCGCGTCCAGCGACGGACCGCCCTGGGCCAGCAGGTCGGTCAGCGACACCCCGTCGGGTCGGTGCTCGCTGACGTCAGCCAGTGGCGGGGGCGCTGCGTCGTTGTCGGTGCTGTAGAACCGCTCCCGCAGGTGGAAGAACTCGGCGCGGTGCGGGAGCAGGTCCAGCGGGACGGTCGCCCGCGGGCCGGCGGTTTTCATCCAGGTGGCCAGCTCCGCGTCGAGCTGACGCAGGGTGGAGTCCAGCTCCCGGTCGCGGGTGATGTCGTGGGTGACGATGTACTCCCGCAGGGTCGCCGTCACCCGGCTGCGCCGGGTCAGCACGCGGTCCAGGCCGCCGCGGATGAGGGCGACGGTGCCGCGCAGCTCGCGTCGGTCGACGTCGAGCAGGATGTCGTTGGCCAGCGGGTGGGCCAGCAGGGCGGCGAGGTCCTCGCGCAGCTGCAGCAGCAGCGCGTCGTCGCTGAGCAATGCCAGCGCTCCTTCGAACGCCCGCCCTTCGGCGGTCGCTGTCATCAGCGAGTCAGCGCGCGCCAGGTAGTCGTCGATGACCTCACCAGCCGGCCGCTCCTCGGCGCGAAAGGAAGCCAGGATGTCGCTGCGCAGACCCGTGTAGGCCTCTTCCACGCGGGCGAAGTCGCTGGGCAGAGCCGCGATGAGGCTGATGAGTTCACCGAAGCCTTCGAGCAGGTAGTCCGGTGACACCTGCTGCAGCTCTCCGCCAGCCAGCAGCCGGTCTCGTTCAGCGCTCAAGCGGGTGATCTCGCTGTCGAGGATGTCGACGCGGGCAGCGCGGTCGGGGTTGACGTCGGTGTTGAACCGGCGGACGGCGTTGACGATGGTGGCGATCCGGTGCTCGGACAGGCTGGCCCGCTCACGGGTGAGGCCGGTGACCAGGGTGAGGGCGTCCTGGGCGTGAGAGGTCAGCGCGTAGACCTCAGTGCCGTCGTCGTCGGTGCTGCGCAGCAGCCACTGCCCGCGCATCCACCGCAGGCACAGCTCTCGTCCAGAGCCGGTCGGCAGGTCGGTGACGCCGGCCAGGCGTAGCTCGTCGAGGTAGGTGTCGACCTGGTCGTGCAACCGCGGGGCGGGGATGCTGCGGACGTCGCGGCCGAAGGAACTGCGGAAGATCGCGATGATCACCGGAGCGAGCTTCTGATGCAGCAGCGTGAGCGTGGGCTGCTCGAAGGCGCCGCGGACGCGGGCGAGTTCGCCGGCGATGTCGCTCACGGGTCTCCTCGGCTGTCGGGGTCGGTGGCGTCAGGGCTTGCGCAGGCACGGTGCTTGGACGCTGCCGCGCCACAGTCATCCGCGGAGTCGCTACCGACTGCTCACCTCGCCGTTTGCCGGATGGTAGGGGCAGCCGACGACAGTTCCTGGCCATTCGGAACGGTTTCGGCTCGCCGCCGTCCGCCGGGGGTGCCGCCGCCGTTGTCGGCGATGACCAGCGCCCACGGCTGGCAGCGCGGCAGCTCGACCGGACCCGCTGATGCCGCAGCCGAAGCCGGGCCGGCGCCCTCGATCGACGAAGAGGTCCGGCGGCTACAGCTTGGACGCCGACTGCTTCGGCCGCGCGTCGATGAACCGAGGGGTGATGGTCCAGCCCGCCTGCGCCGACAGTGTCTCGCACGTCTTCTTGACCCGGTCGAGGCGGAGGGGGTCGAAGTCGTCGTCGGTGTACCCGACGCACACGTAGTAGCCGCAGCGGATCTGCTCGCTGCGCTGGTACTGCGGCAGCTGCGCCTCGACCCCCCGGACCAGCTTGGTGCTGTGCATCTGCTTGACCTCGATGAGGGCCCGGTGCTGCCAGCCGACCGAGAACTTGAAGTCGACCGGCCCCCGGCCGACGTTGGCCTCGCGGCTGATGTCGATGCCGGCGGCACGGCACGCCTCGACCCACTGCACACCGGCGACAGCCTGAACGATCTTCTCCTGCCGCGGCTTGGTGTAGTCGTCGTTCCACAGCGCCCGCCACGCGTCGGTGTCCTCGACAGCGTGCTGGAACCGGTCGACGAGCGTCCCGACCCAGGCGCAGAACTCCTCCTCCGTCGTCGGCTCGGCCAGCGGTCCGGCGTCGGCCGCCAACCGTTGGGCGATCGCCCGCCCCTGCTCGAACCAGCCCACCTTGAGGGCAGGGTCGGCGCGGACGTCGTAGGGCTGGTGGTCGTCGGCGGCGATCTGGTCGACGTACTCGAACGCGCTCTCCGGGCTGCGCCGCGCCAGCCGACGACCTGCCTCGACGCGACCCCGATGGTCCAGGGCCTCCGCGAGGTCGATGTTCAGGTCGTCCCGCAGGTCCTGATCCACGTGAGCGTCCGCCCACGACCAGAACCCATCGGGTGTGACCCGCTGCGGGATGTCCTGCAGGAACCGCTCCGGGGTCAGCAGCACCGCCCCCTTCGTGACCGGGCTCCGGGGCAGCGACAGCCGGGCATCCGACCACCGGCCCGTGGTCGGCTGCCAGGACGCATTCCGGACCGTCAGCAGTCCGGTCTTCACACCCCGCTCGGTGCACACAGCCCGCGTGTAGGCGATGAACCGGGCCTTGAGGATGTTGCACAGCATGTCGCTGATCCGGTCGACGCCCAGGCCCGGCACGAACAGGGCGAAGACGTCGACGTAGTCCACACCGCGCTCTACGGCCCGGGTCATGATCTCCAGCGCCTCGGCCATCGCCACGGCGAAGTCCGGACCGGTGCCTGAGCCGTTGGGCGAGCCCATCGACATGCCGAGCGCGAACTCCTTCGGCTCGGGGAAGGTCAGCAGCCGCAGCGCCTTCCTCCAGTACGGAGAAGCGGTGTTCCCGCCGGCGGTGCGCACTAGGTTGCGGCACAGGGTGAAGAACCCGATGACGTCGTCGTGGGAGCCGGCGAAGATCGGGTCGCTGTCGTCGAAGACGAGGAACGGGTCGACGTAGAGCGGCGTGTCCTCGGATAGGACCGGGTTGAACCACTCGTCGTCCTCGCGGTGCTCGATGGCGACGAGCTCGCTGAACCTCATCTCGTGGGCGTCGGACGCAGCGTGTCCAGAGCGGGCTCCCACCCCTTGTCCATCAGCTCCTGCACCCGCTGCGTACGACGGGGACGGAGCCTTGCGTCCTGGAGCAGGTAGTCCCGCAGGCTCATGCGGTGGAAGACGGCGCGCTCCTTCCCGGCGAGCACATCACGCATGCTGGGCCCGCCCTGCTCTGCCAGTCCCTCCAGCATGGCGAGTTCCACCGTGTCGACGACCTCGAGCGGGGCCGTGTCGGGATCGGCGAGCAAGCCCTTCTCCCGAACGCGCGAGCGCAGCAGCTCGGTGGAGACCGGGTTGACGGGGAAGCCCTCCGCGGCGACGAGCAGGGGGTAGAAGCGGCGGACCGCGTGCGGCGGCCGGCCGGTCAGCGAGGACTCCTCCGCGCGCAGCGCAACGATCGTCGAGTGGAGCTGCTCGGCCTTCGCCACCAGCTTGTTCAGGTCGCCGCTCAACGCCTCGGGGGACGCTGCCACGGAACCGCGCGTCAGCTTGCTGGTGGTGACCTCGACGACCACCCAGGCGTCCCCGTAGTCCACCGCAGCGTCGCAGATCCGACGCCCCGGCCTGCCGAACGCCCCACGCAGTTCGATGTCACCGAACACCCGAGTGCTGCCGGGCCCCGTGCCGACCAGGGAGGTGAGCACTTCGAGCGCAAGCATCTCGGCCAGGTGTCGGACGCAGTCCAGGACCTGGTTCTTCAGCTTTCGGTGGGTGTGGTCAGGGCTCTGGTCTAGCGCGTCGACGAGGTCGAGCAGTGTCAAGCCACCGAAGACGTGCCGGAGGAGCAGGTTCGAGTCCAGCAGGAGCACCGACCCGTCCTCTAGGCGGACAACGGGGTACCGCTCCAGGGTGTCGAACGCCCAGACGAAAGCGGGATCGGCTTCTCCCAGCAGTCCGGTACGCAGCGTCTGCACGTCGGTCGCGAAGAGCCGCAGCGTCGCCTCCAGCCGCTCCGAGGACCAGTGCATCGTCTCTCGGAGTACGTCCCACGACACGTGCGGTGTGCCGTTCTGACCGAGGGTCCACAACCACATGGTGAGGGCCTGCAGGTCGTTGAGTGTGACACCGGTGACGTCGCGGAAGGTCTGCTCGAGGTTGATCACCTTCTTGTCGTGCGCGCGCTCGACGGGCAGTTCGACCCACAGACGCACGAAGCGCGCCATCAGCTGGTCGACGTCCACAGGCTGGTTCAGGTGGTGGTTGGCGACCAGGTAGCTGCTGAGCTCGGTGACCCGCGTGTCGACGATCTCGTCGTCATCGGCCGGCTGGGCACGGGGTCTCTCCAAGACCTCGACCGCGCCGAACAGGGCCCCGGGGACCTGTCCGGCCTCGACCTCCGGCGCGACCGTATCGGGGCTGTGCGCGGCAGCCAGCTTGGCCAGCACGTACAGCGCTTGTGGAACCACCAACCGACGCGCCGGGCTACGCAGCAGGTTCTTGGCTCGCTGGAGCGCGTCCCCGTCCAGCCACCTGTCCGCGAACTGCAGGTCCGCATCCCGGTCCGAGACTTCCAGGTCGCGGTAGGGCACGAGGGTGGAGGCCACGAAGAACAGCACCTCGGCGAACGGGAGGCGCTTCAGCTGGTCCACGGTGTAGGCCAGTCCCGGCGCGACCCCGAACAGCTCCCGACCGGTGATGTACACGGCGGCCATGTCGAAAGGCCTGGGTGCGGCACCCGCCGGAACGAGTAGGCCACTCGACAGCTGAACGAAGTTCCCGTGCACCGCGCGGGCGGTGCTTCCGGGAACCATGACACGGTCCTCCTCGACGGTGGTCATCCGAGACCGCAGTTCAGCTGGCTCCCGGTCGGTGACGAGTCGCCGTAGACGATGGAGGCCGGTCTGGAGTTCCGCCGGCGTCCGCGGGTTGAAGACGGGAGCCTCGTCCGCAGTCACAGGAGTTCCGCCTCCTGCCGGTTGGCCTCCCCCTGGTCGGCGGAGACGTTCACCCACACGCCCAACGTCTGCGCGAGCACGGTGGAGAACCGCCAGAGCGGACTGAAGTCGCCGGTCCGGGCGGCGCGGACGTAGACGGTGCCGTTGAGGTCGACGCGCGGCTCGGTGAGCTCGTGGTGGCGCGCCAGCGCCGACAGCACCGCCCGGCCGGCGAGGACCTCCTCGCGCGTCGCGACGCGGTCGTGGGTGGCGGGCCGGGCCAGCCCACGGCGGGCGGCGCGGTCCGTCGGCGAGGGCGGGCGGGGGTCGGCGACCTCGACGATCTGCTCGATGCGCAGGCCGAGGACGGAGCAGACGAGGAACAGGTTGTGGGCGGCGACCCACTCCCCCCTTTCGATGCGCTGGACAGTGTTGAGCGCTACCCCTGCAGCGTCGGCGACATCGCCCTGCTCCCAGCGACGTGCCCGCCGCCGGTCGGCCACATCCCGGGCGATCGCCTGCCACCACTGGTAGGCCTCGCGCAGCGGCCGTGGCTCAACGCCGCTGTAGTCGCGGAACGGCCAGGCGTACCCCGAGCCCGCCGTCGCCGGCGCCGGCGGGGCGTAGGCCTGTCCGGCCACGCGGCCGCCGGTGCGAGGCCGCTGTGCGACCTGGTCGCCGCTGGTGAGCCCGTCGTTGCCGTCGTGCTGCCGCGGGGCCTGGCTCACCGGGCACTCCTCCGTGTCGGGACCATGCAGGACCGCCCCGGCCCTCGGAAGAGGGCCGGGGCGGCTGGAGAGCGATGTATCAAGATCGCTTCGTTAGGCGAGCTTGATACATAACGTCACTGCAAGCCGCGGTGACATTTGGACGAGCCCGCCGGGACATTCCGCGAGAATCCGCAGGACATCCCGGCGAGCCTCGCCATCAGCTGCAGCCGCTGGTGGAGCCACAGCCCTCGCACACGTAGCAGCTGCCGGCGGGGCGCATCTTCGTTCCGCAGGTCATGCACAGCGGGGCGTCGGTGGCGGTGCCGGTGACCAGCTCGAGCAGCTCGGCCGAGGAGTGCGCCTCCTTGACCGAGGTCGGGCCGGCCGGGGTGACCTTCTCCTCCACCTTGGCGGTCTCGATCGGCGCGGAGCCGCGCAGCTGCTCCAGGTCGACGTCGTCCTCCTCGACCGCCGGGCTCGAGGCCGAGGTGCCGTAGGAGCCGGCGACCTGGGCCGAGCGCTCCTCGGCGGTGAAGATGCCCAGGTTGGCCCGCTTCTCCACCGGCAGGTGGTCCAGCGCCAGCCGACGGAAGATGTAGTCCATCACCGACTGGGCGATCCGGATGTCCGGGTCGTCGGTCATGCCAGCCGGCTCGAACCGCATGTTGGTGAACTTCTGGATGTAGGTCTCCAGCGGCACCCCGTGCTGCAGGGCCAGGGAGATCCCGATCGAGAAGGCGTCCATGACACCGGCCAGGGTCGACCCCTGCTTGCCGAGCTTGAGGAAGACCTCGCCCAGGCTGCCGTCCTCGTACATCCCGGCGGTCATGTAGCCCTCGGCGCCGGCGACGCTGAACGACGTGGTGACGCTGGTCCGCTTCTTCGGAAGCCGCTTGCGCACCGGGTGCGACAGCGCGGTGGCCGGGGCGGCCTCGGCGACGGGCGCCTCGTCCTTGGTGCCGTCGTTCTTGCCCTTGCCACCGGACAGCGGCTGGCCGACCTTGCAGTTGTCGCGGTAGATGGCCAGCGCCTTGATGCCCATCTTCCAGCCCTGGAAGTAGATGTCCGCGACCTCCTCCACGGTCGCCGACTCGGGCATGTTCACCGTCTTGCTGATCGCGCCGGAGATGAACGGCTGCACCGCCGCCATCATGCGGACGTGGCCCATCGGGGAGATGGACCGCTCGCCCATCGCGCAGTCGAACACCTCGTAGTGCTCCGGGCGCAGGCTCGGGGCGTCGACGACGTGGCCGTGCTCGGCGATGTACTCGACGATCGCCTCGACCTGCTCCTCCTGATAGCCCAGGCTCTTCAGCGCCCGCGGGACCGTCTGGTTGACGATCTGCATCGAGCCGCCGCCGACCAGCTTCTTGAACTTGACCAGCGAGAAGTCCGGCTCGATGCCGGTCGTGTCGCAGTCCATCATGAAGCCGATCGTGCCGGTGGGGGCCAGCACCGAGGCCTGCGCGTTGCGCCAGCCGTTCTCGGTGCCGACGGCCAGGCACTCCTGCCACTCGGCGGTCGCGGCCTTGAGCACGTCGGCGTCGTCGGCCCCGACCGGGCGGATCGCGTCGTTGGCGGCAGCGTGCTTGCGCATGACCCGGGCGTGGGCGTCTGCGTTGCGGGCGTAACCGTCGTAGGCCCCGACGACCCCGGCCAACTCGGCCGAGCGACGGTAGGCGGTACCGGTCATCAGCGAGGTGATGGCGGCGGCCAGCGACTGCCCGCCGCGGGAGTCGTAGGCGTGGCCGGTCGCCATGAGCATCGCGCCGAGGTTGGCGTAGCCGATGCCCAGCTGACGGTAGGCGCGGGTGGTCTCGCCGATCGGGGCGGTCGGGAAGTCGGCGAAGCAGATCGAGATGTCCATCGCGGTGATGATCAGCTCGACGGACTTCACGAAGTTCTTGGAGTCGAACGTGCCGTCGTCCTTGAGGAACTTCATGAGGTTCAGCGACGCCAGGTTGCACGAGCTGTTGTCCAGGCTCATGTACTCCGAGCACGGGTTCGAGGCGTTGATCCGCCCCGTCTCGGGGTTGGTGTGCCAGTCGTTGATGGTGTCGTCGTACTGGATGCCCGGGTCGGCGCACTCCCAGGCCGCCTTGGTGACCTTGCCGAACAGCTCACGGGCGTCGACGGTCTCGATGACCCGGTTGTCCTCACGGGCCCGCAGCCCGAACTCGGTGCCGTTCTCGACCGCGCGCATGAACTCGTCGTTGACCCGGACGGAGTTGTTGGCGTTCTGGTACTGGACGCTGGTGATGTCGCGGCCGCCGAGGTCCATGTCGTACCCGGCGTCCCGCAGCGCGCGGATCTTGTCCTCCTCGCGCGCCTTGGTGTCGATGAACTCCTCGATGTCGGGGTGGTCGATGTCGAGGACGACCATCTTCGCCGCACGGCGGGTGGCGCCACCGGACTTGATGGTGCCCGCCGAGGCGTCGGCCCCACGCATGAAGGAGACCGGCCCGGACGCGGTGCCACCGGAGGAGAGCAGCTCCTTGGAGGAGCGGATGCGGGAGAGGTTCAGGCCGGCACCGGAGCCGCCCTTGAAGATCAGGCCCTCTTCCCGGTACCAGTTCAGGATCGAGTCCATCGTGTCGTCGACGGCGAGGATGAAGCAGGCGCTGACCTGCTGCGGGGAGGCCGTGCCCACGTTGAACCAGACGGGCGAGTTGAAGCTGAACACCTGGTGCAGCAGCATCCAGGTCAGCTCATGCTCGAAGACCTCGGCGTCGCCCTCGCTGGCGAAGTAGTCGTGCTCGCGGCCGGCCGCGCCGTAGGTCAGGACGACCCGGTCGATGAGCTGGCGCAGGCTCGTCTCGCGCTGGGGGCTGCCGACCGCGCCACGGAAGTACTTGGTGGTGACGATGTTGGTGGCGTTGATGCTCCACTCGGCCGGGAACTCGACCCCGCGCTGCTCGAAGTTGATCGAGCCGTCCCGCCAGTTGGTCATGACGACGTCGCGGCGCTCCCACACGACCTCGTCGTAGGGGTGCACACCCGCAGTGGTGAACACGCGCTTGACCTTGAGGCCCTTCCCCCGGCTGGGGGCCTTGGCAGTGCGGCGGTTCCGGCTGGTGGTGAGGCGGTCGGCTGTCTCGGTCATCGTGCGAGGGCTCCCTGGGTCGGACTGGTGCGGTGGTGCGGGCGGAGCGGCTGGGGAAGCCGGCGGGTGCCGGAGCCGGGTGGTGCGGTCTCCTCGTCGAGACCTGTGTAGCGGAGGGGTCGGACAGTTCTCACGGGCCGGCGGCGCTGCCGGCGTCGGCCGGCCGCGGTCGCTCGGCGGCCCGCCGGCGGGGGGTCCCGCCCGCGGGGATCTCCTGGTCGTCACCGACTGCGCCGCGTTCGCCGGGCGGTCCGTCGCCGGCGCTGCCCGCGCCTCGGGCCGGCGCCGCGCGGAGCTCGGCGATCTCCTTCTCGAAGTCGGCGACCGAGGAGAAGCTGCGGTAGACGCTGGCGAAGCGCAGGTACGCCACCTCGTCGAGGTCGCGCAGCGGTCCGAGGATGGCGAGACCGACCTCGTTGCTGGGGATCTCGGCGCAGCCGGTGGCCCGCACCGCGTCCTCGACCTGCTGAGCCAGCAGCGCCAACTGGTCCTCGTCCACGGGGCGCCCCTGACAGGCCCGCCGCACACCGGCGACGACCTTCCCCCGGGCGAAGGGCTCGCTGACGCCGCTGCGCTTGACGACGGCGAGGACGGCCTCCTCCACGGTGGTGAAGCGTCGCCCACATCCCGGGCAGGAGCGTCGACGACGGGTGGTCGCGCCTTCGTCGGTCTCCCGCGAGTCGATCACCCGGCTGTCCGGGTTGTGGCAGAAGGGGCAGCGCATGCCGATCTCCTCCTTCCCGAGGTGTCGCGAGGGTCCTCGTCGCGGCGTCGTGACACCGTGACCGGATCCCGACCCGATGGCCGTGCTGTGTACTGCGCCGGGGACATCCGGTGGATGCGCCGGGGACAACGTGTGGAACGGCTGTGGATGAGGCTTACAGCTCTGTAACTACTAGATGTTGTGGTGGAACCGTACGACCACCCCCACAGGTGTGCAAGCCCCGGGGTGCGTGTCGTCTTCCGCAACCGCCCCGAACGCCCCTCGGGACCCCTCTCGCCACAGCGCTGACCACCGGAGCGGTGGTCAGCCACGCCCGACACACGGGCGCACCCCGTGACCGAGCCGGAGTCGGGATCCCCACGGGACGACGGGCGGCCGCCACCCCCACCACCCGCCGCGGTGCGCACCAACACCGCCAGCAGTCAGGTCAGGGCAGTTCGAGCACCTGGCCGGGGACGAGGTCGACGCCGGAGAGGCCGTTCACGTCCAGGAGCGCGTCGACGACGGCGCGCCGGTCCTCCTCCGGGGCGATCTCGCCCGCGATCGACCACAGGGTGTCCCCGGACTGGACGACGATCGTCGCCGAGCCGGCCAGTTCCAGACCCCCGCCGGCCTCCCCGGACTCGATCGCGACCGTCGCCGCGGCGACGGACATCCCGAAGGCGATGGACAGCCCGGCGATCACCCGGCGCCCTCGCCGGGTGAGGCGCAGCGGCACCTGCCCACCCGACTCCGCCGACGCCGCCCTGCCCGCGTGCCGCACACGACCGGCACCACCCGCCGAGCCACCGTCCACGACACCGACCGAGCAGCCGGGGTGACCGTCCGTGCTGCCGAGCTCACGCCGGACCACCACCGACAGCGCCGGGCGCGGCGCCCGCGACAGCCGCACGGGCGGACGCTGACCCTCGGGCCGGGACGAAGGTGCCACCGGCCCCGCCCCTGGGAACGGGAGCACGACCGCCATCGAGGCCGGGGCGGCGACGGGGCGCTCGAGCTGCGGAATGGCCATCGGGTGCTCCAGGGGTCTCGGTGCCGGGCTCGGTCGAACGCACGTTCGATTCGAACGTGTGTGCGATGTCTACCGCACACCACCGACAAGAACACCCCGACACGACGGGTTCTTCGAACACCTGTTTGAACGAAGGCGTCCGGGGCGATACGGTTCCCAAGCGATCGAGGACGGCGTCCACGGTCCGGCTCGCCGTGGTGACACGGCGGTCGGCACGGCAGGGCGCCACCGGGAACTGCTGCCCAGGCAGCCGGACGAGGAGGACACATGGCGGTCGACGGCCCGAAGGCGCGCGGCGGCAAGAGCCCTTCGCGGCGTGGAGCGGCCGCGTCGGTATCCGCCGACGGTGCAGCGCCGACGACCGCCGCGGGAGCGGGCGCCGCGGTGCGCGAGTTCCCCGACCGGGCCGCGGACGGCGACGGTCTGACCCAGCGGCAGCGGCGGGTGCTCGAGGTCATCCGCGACTCCATCGAGCGCCGTGGCTATCCGCCCTCGGTGCGCGAGATCGGGGAGGCGGTCGGCCTCTCCTCCGCTTCGTCGGTGGCCCACCAGCTGTCCGTGCTGCAGCGCAAGGGGTGGCTGCGCCGTGACCCGAACCGGCCCCGCGCCCTCGACGTGCGCTTGCCCGGCGACAGCTCCGCATCGACGACGAACGAGGCCGCCGCCGAGGCACTGGCCGGGTCCGGTGCGGGCAGTGGTGTCGACGACGCCTCGGCTCCCCGACCCACGTACGTGCCCCTCGTCGGGCGGATCGCCGCCGGTGGCCCGGTGCTGGCCGAGCAGGCGGTCGAGGACGTCTTCCCGCTCCCCCGGGAACTGGTCGGTGACGGCACCCTCTTCATGCTGAAGGTCGCGGGTGACTCGATGGTCGATGCGGCGATCTGCGACGGCGACTGGGTCGTCGTCCGGCAGCAGCCGACCGCGGAGAACGGCGAGATCGTCGCCGCGATGATCGATGGCGAGGCGACGGTGAAGACCTACAAGCGGCGCGACGGGCACGTGTGGCTGCTGCCGCACAACGCCGCCTACGAGCCGATCCCCGGCGATGACGCCACGGTCCTCGGCCGGGTCGTCACCGTGCTCCGCCGGGTCTGACCTCCGCCGGGAGCGCCGGGCCGCCGTGCGGCCCGGCGCGCATCGGGTGCCGCTCGGCCCTCAGGTCCGAGTCGTCATCCGCTCCGGTTCGTGGGCGAGCCAGGCGCTGATCAGGCCGGGCGCCGCCGGATCTTGCCGCCGATCCACACCGACACGGTGGCCACGACTGCGGCGATGACGCCGGCCGTGAGCGGGGGTACCCCACCGGCGGTCGCCAGCGACCCGGCGGCGGCCTCGGTGGCCGGCGGCGGCGCCGGCGCCGTCGGGGTACCGGCAGCGGGCACCAGGGTCACCGCCCCGGGCAGCCCCTCCCCGGCGACGAGCAGGTCCCGGTCGTTGGCCGCGAAGGCAATGGCCTCGCCCTGGGGCGCCTCCGGCAGCGGCACGCGCACCGGGGGTCCGGCCAGCGCCCCGGCGACGTCCGAGCCGCTCAGCGGCCAGACGTAGGCGTCGGTATAGGTGCGCAGGGCGATCCGCGAGCCGTCGGCGGACACCGCGCCACCGGTGACCAGCAACTGGCCGGCCCGGCCCACGGGACCGCCAGGCGTGCCGGTCAACGTGAACCCGAGCCCGGTCACCTTGCTCATCGGCACGGTGGCCCCGTCGGTGAGGGGTGCATCGGGGCGGTACACGGAGCTGGCGCCGAGCACCTCCTTGGTCACCAGGTACGGGGTGCCGTCGGGCGCGAGCAGCAGCGCCTCTGCGTCGTGCGGGCCGTCGGGGTAGGTCAACCTGCTCAGCAGGGTGGTCCCGTCGGGGCGAAGGCCGATCAGCGCGACCGTCTCGCGGCTCTGCGCGTTGTCGCCGATGTCGGCCAACCAGATGGTGCCGTCCGCGGCGAGGGCGAGGTCCTCGGGGTCGTAGGGGTCGACCTCTGCGGTGCGCACCTCCCCCACCGCGCAGGCACCGTCGAGCACGAGCACCTCGGCGCGGTCGCCGCCGTCGTTCATGGCGAGCATCGCCTCGCCGGCGCTGGCCAGGCCGGAGATCTCCGGGAGCCGCGGGTCGGTGATCTCGCACCGGGTCACGGGCTCGCCGAACGAGGTGACAGTGTCATCGGCGGCCGCCGACCCGGCGGGCAGCAAGACCAGCAGGCCGACGGGCGCGCCGAGGACGGCGCCGACCGCCCTGCGGCGGATGGCGCGACTACGCCTGGGATCGGCCGACTCTGGCACGAACCCAGCGTGACATTCCGAGGGCGTCGAGTCCGTGAACCACGCCCAGCAGCAGCAGCCCGACCGACAGCCCGACCACGGCATCGGTGACCCAGTGGAAGTCCAGCGCCACCATGGCCACACCTGTCGCCACCGGCCCCAGCACGCTCAGCACCCAGGTGGCACGCTGCACGGCCGGTGGCAGGCCGAACTCCACGGCCTGCCACCGGGCCACCCCCCACATCAGGACCGCGTTCGCCACGTGCCCCGAGGGGTAGCTGGCCCCGTCCAGGTGGAAGAACGACCCGGGGAACGCCGGGGCCGTGCGACCGGTGCCCCACTTGAACGCGTAGACCACGGTGGTGAGCAGGGCGAGCGCGACGACCACCCGGACCAGGGGCACCAGCGTCCGCTGCCGCACGGCCAGCCAGCCGACCAGGCCGGCGAGCACGACGAGGATCGTCACCCGCCCGCCGATCTGGGTGACGACCCAGATCGGCCAGTAGGCCCAGGAGTCCCGAAGCGCCCAGACGCTGGTCACCTCGGACACCCGCAGGTCCAGCCGCTCCAGCCACCCGCGGCTGAGCAGGTTGGCGGTCACCCCGACGGTGACGAGGGCGGCGAGGACGAGCAGCCACCACGGCGGCCGACCCACCCCGATGACGGGTGCAGCCGGTCGGCCACCGGTGGCCGCGTCCCGGTCCACCGCTCCCCTGGTCACCGCCTCACGGTACCGGGGCGCCGTGACCTGCTCGTGATCCGACGGGCCTGCTCAGAGGTCCGACGAGCACGGTCACCCGGCGGGGAGCGGCAGGGCCTCGGTCAGACCTCGGCGGCAGGTGCGGTGAAACCGTCCAGCTGGGCGGCCAGGCCGGCGTCGACGCGCGCGGTCAACCGGGTCCCGGTGGCCTCGTGCGCCTCCTCGACGACCTCGCCGTCGCGGTGCACCCGAGCGACCAGGTCACCCCGGTCGTAGGGCACGAGGACCTCGACGTCGATGTGCGGGTGCGGGAGCCGCTGGGCGATCACGTCGCGGAGCGCCTCGATGCCCTCACCGGTCCGGGCCGAGACCCACATCGCCCCGGGGAGGGCCTGGCGAAGCGCCAGCATGTCCTCCTCGGTCATGGCGTCGACCTTGTTCACGACGATCAGCTCCGGGACGGCGGACGCGTCGATCTCGTTGAGCACCGTGTGCACGGCGTCGATCTGGCCCAGCGGGTCGGAGTCGGAACCGTCGACGACGTGCACGAGCAGGTCGGCGTCGGCCACCTCCTCCAGCGTGGAGCGGAACGCGTCGACCAACTGGTGCGGCAGGTGGCGCACGAAGCCGACGGTGTCGGTCATCGTGTACTCGCGCCCCTCGGGGGTGTGCGCGCGGCGGACCGTCGGGTCCAGGGTGGCGAACAGCGCGTCCTGGACCAGCACGCCGGCCCCGGTGAGCTGGTTGAGCAGGCTGGACTTGCCGGCGTTGGTGTAACCGGCGATCGCCACGCTCGGCGTCGCGTTGCGGTCGCGGGAGTTCCGCTGCGTCGTGCGGGCGGTCGCCATGCCGGCGATCTCCTTGCGCAGCTTGCTCACCCGGGAACGGATCCGGCGCCGGTCGGTCTCGATCTTCGTCTCACCCGGACCACGGGTGCCGATGCCGCCACCGCCGGCGACCCGGCCACCGGCCTGCCGGCTCAGCGACTCACCCCAGCCGCGCAGCCGGGGCAGCATGTACTGCATCTGGGCCAGCTCGACCTGGGCCTTGCCCTCCCGGCTGGTTGCGTGCTGGGCGAAGATGTCCAGGATCAGGGCGGTCCGGTCGACCACCTTGACCTTGAGCACCTTCTCCAGCTGGTTGAGCTGACCCGGGGCCAGCTCCCCGTCGCAGATCACGGTGTCCGCGCCGGTCGCGGCGACCACCTCGCGCAGCTCGGCTGCCTTGCCCGAGCCGACGTAGGTGGCCGGGTCCGGCTTGTCCCGGCGCTGCATCAGCGCATCGAGCACCTGGGAACCGGCGGTCTCGGCCAGTGCGGCGAGCTCGGTCAGCGAACGCTGCGCGTCGGCCGCCGTGCCCTCGGTCCAGACGCCCACCAGGACGACCCGCTCCAGGCGGAGCTGCCGGTACTCGACCTCCGTGACGTCGGTGAGCTCGGTGCCGAGACCCGCGACGCGGCGGAGGGCACCCCGCTCCTCCTTGACGTAGGAGCCGGTGGTGTCACCATCGGCGTCCCACTGACCCGACGGCGCCGGCCGGGTGTCGGGCAGGCTGGCGCGGGCCTTGTCGGCCCGGGCCTCTGCATCGTCGAGGATCGCGCGGTTCTGGGCTGTCGTCATCGTCTCCAGCGTGGCATGCCCCTGCGCGTGGGGCGAGCGACTTGTCACATCACCTGTTGTCATCGCCGGGTACAACACCGGAGACCTCCGGATGCATCCCCAGGTAGAGCGACCAGCGCTCGGCGCCCGGGTCCGCCGGCCGGGTGGCGTACTCGTCCAGCAGCCGGTGCAGCCGCTCCCGGAACTCGGCCAGGTCCGCCGCGCCCAGTCGCAGGCCCAGCCGGGTGCTCTCCAGCCGGCTCTCCCCCACGGCGGCGACCTCCTCCAGGAAGGCGGCGAGCGCGGCGTCCCGGGCGGCCCCCGAGGCACCGGCGCCGTCCATCAGCCAGCTCTTCCCGGTCGCCCGGTACGGCACCTCCCGGGCTCCACGGGCGCCGCGCCGCACCTCCTCGGCGGCGAGGAAACCGGTGTCGACCAGGGTCCGGACGTGGTGCAGCACCGTGGCGGGGTTGCGGCCCAGCCGGGCGGCGATCTCCTTGTTGGTCAGCGCCTCGTCCAGGCACAGCCGCAGGATCCGCAACCGGACGGCGGAGGCCAGGGCGCGCGCCTCGGCATCGGTGGCCGGACGGTGTTCGCCGGCGATCCGTCGTGCTCCCGCGCCGGCCTCCGCCTCACCCATCCCGGCAGCGTAGGCCGTCGGCCCGAGACAGTGATTGACATCCCCCAATCGGTACGTGAGGCTGCGCCGGTGACCCGCGACCGGAACCTGCTGCGGCACCGCGACTTCCGTCAGCTGTGGGCCGCCGAGACGGTCAGCCAGCTCGGCACCCAGGTCACCCTGCTCGCCCTGCCCGTGCTGGCGGTCTCGCTGCTGGACGCGACGCCGCTGGAGATGGGCGTGCTGACCGCGCTGGAGACCGCCGCCTTCCTGCTCATCGGCCTCCCGGCCGGTGCGTGGGTCGACCGCTGGCGACGGCGCCGGGTGCTGGTCACCGCCGACCTGGCGCGGGCCGCCGTGCTGGCGACCCTGCCGATCGCCTACGTCCTCGACGTCCTCACCCTGGGGCAGCTGTTCGTCGTCGCAGCGGCCACCGGCACGGCCACGGTCTTCTTCGACGTCGCCTACCAGAGCTACCTGCCCGAGCTGGTCGACCGCGACCAGCTCGTCGACGGCAACGGCAAGCTGGAGGCGAGCCGGGCCGTCGCCCAGGTGGCCGGTCCGGGCATCACCGGCGTGCTGCTGCGGGTGCTGGGCGCCCCCCTGCTGATCGCCGTCGACGCGGCGTCCTTCCTGCTCTCGGCGTTCTTCATCGGGCGGATCCAGCGCCCGGACACCGTCCCCGACCGGGCCGGGCGGCGGTCGTTGCGCGCCGAGATCGGCGAGGGGCTGTCCTTCGTCGTCCACCAGCCGCTGCTCCGCCGGATCGTCGCCTGCACCGGCACGTCGAACCTCTTCTCCACGATCACCACGACCCTGCTGGTGCTCTACGCACTGCGCCGGCTGGAGCTGTCCGAGAGCGTGCTCGGGCTGGTCTTCTCCGCCGGCGCCGTGGGTGGCCTGGTCGGCGCGGCGACGGCGGCGCGCTTCGCCCGCAGCGTCGGGGAGGGCCGGGCGATCCCGCTGGCGATCATGGTGCTGGTGCCGTTCGCCGCGCTCACGCCACTGGCCGCCGTCGGCGCCCCGCTGGTGTTCCTGACGCTCGGGCAGTTCGGCTTCAGCTGGGCGGTGGTGGTCTACAACATCACCCAGGTCAGCTTCCGGCAGCGGCTGTGCCCGCCGGCGCTGCTGGGCCGGATGAACGCCTCGGTGCGCTTCATCGTGTTCGGCACCATGCCGCTCGGCGGGCTGCTCGGCGGTGTCCTGGGCACGTGGCTCGGGGTGCTGCCCGCGCTGTGGATCGCCGCCGGCGGTCAGGTCCTGGCGGCCGGCTGGGTGGTGCTGAGCCCCCTGATCCGGATGCGCGACCTGCCCGAGGGGCCGGACCTCCCGGCGTCCGCCGTGACGACCGTGCCCGAGGCCCGGGCACCCACCGCCGGCAGCGACCCCGAACGCTCCGGCTGAGCACCCGGCCGGTTGGCCGGCCGGGTGCCGGGTAGGGCGGCGTGGCACGGTCCACCGCTCGAGAGGACGACGATGACCAGCCCTGACGAGGAGCTCGACGACCCCGGCCGCGACCCCGCCGGCCTCGACCCGCCGCGCAACGTCTTCGGCGGCGCCGACCAGGACACCGGCCGCGGCGCTCCCCGCGGCACCGGGAACGTCGGGCCCGGCGACAAGCCCGAGGCGCCCACCGACGACCCGGAGACGCGGGCCGACGAGCCCGACCGACCCTGACCCGCGTCCGGCATGGCCGGGACCCTCAGCCGGCGAGCCACTCCCGGGTGAGGGTCCCGCCGGCGACGACGACGGCCGGGCCGGAGAGCACCGTCGTCACCCCGTCGAACTGCACCGACAGCCGGCCGCCCGGCACGTCGACGGCGACCGTCCCGGTGCTGCGCCCGCCGGCCTCCAGCGCCGCGTAGGCCGCGGCACAGGCGCCGGTGCCGCACGAGCGGGTCTCCCCCACGCCGCGCTCGTAGACCCGCAGCCGGACGTGCGCGCAGGCGCCCGCCGGGGCGTCCCCGGCGGCCAGCACGTTCACCAGCTCGACGTTGACCCCCTCGGGGAACATCGCGGCGTCGACCCCGGGCAGCACGGAGAGGTCCAGGGTGTCGACCTCGACGTCGGTCAGGCAGGCCAGGTGCGGGTTGCCCATCGACACCCCGAGCCCCGGGTGCGCCACCCCGGCGACCCGCGCCTCGCTGCGGCCCAGCGGCACCGCCGCACCCATGTCGACCCAGTAGCCGCCGTCGGGTCGGGCACCCACCCGGCGAGGACCGCCCCGGGTGCCGACCAGCACACCGGCCTCGGCCGCGGACCGCTCCAGCAGCCCCTCGGCCATCAGCACGTGCAGGAAGAGCCGGATGCCGTTGCCGCACATCTCCGCGTACGAGCCGTCGGCGTTGCGGTGGTCCATGAACCACTCGCAGTCGGCCAGCGCCGCACCCAGGACACCGGGGGCGTCGGGCACGTGCCGACTGCGGACCACGCGCAGCACGCCGTCCCCACCCAGGCCCGCCCGGCGGTCGCAGAGGCGGCGCACCAGGTCGGGGTCCAGCCGCGCCTCCGGCCACACGTCCCCGTCGGGGTCGGGCAGGACGACGAAGTCGTTCTCGGTGCCGTGGCCCAGGAGGACCCGCGGGCCGGCGTCGCCGTGGCTGTCGATCACCGGTCGATCCTACGGTCGGCGACCAGGGCGAGGACGCCGTCGAGCAGGTCCGGGCGGGCGGCGTCGAACCACACCGTGCCGGCGTCGCGGCGGAACCAGGACCGCTGCCGGCGCACGAACCGGCGGGTGGTGACCACCGTCCGCTCCCGGGCCTCCTGCTCGGTCAGCACCCCGTCGAACTGCTGGAGCACCTGCGCGTACCCCAGTGCCCGGGAGGCCGTCGGTCCCTCGCGCAGCCCGTCGCCGGCGAGCGCGGCGACCTCGTCGACGAAGCCGGCGGCCCACATCACGTCGACCCGGCGGGCCACCCGGTCGTCCAGCTCCTCGGGCGCACGGTCCAGCCCGATCGTGACCGCCGGGTAGTGCGGGCGTGGGGCGGGCAGCGTCGCGGTGAACGGCTGGCCGGTCACCGCGATCACCTCCAGCGCCCGCACCACCCGCCGGCTGTTGGTCGGCGCGATCGCCGTCGCGGCGGCCGGGTCGAGCGCCGCCAGCCGGTCGTGCATCGCCGTGGCGCCCTCGACCGCCAGCTCGTCGGTCAGCCGGGCCCGCACCACCGGATCGGTGCCCGGGAAGTCCAGCTCGTCCAACACGGCACGCACGTACAGCCCGGAACCGCCGACCAGCAGCGGGACGACGCCTGCGGCCCGGAGCCGGTCGACCTCGGCCCGCGCGCGCTGCCGGTACTCGGCCACCGAGGCCGGCTCCCGCACGTGCCAGAGGTCCAGCAGGTGGTGCGGCACGCCGTCGCGTTCGGCCTCCGTGGGCTTGGCCGTGCCGATGTCCATCCCGCGGTAGAGCTGCATGGAGTCGGCGTTGACCACCTCTCCCCCCGCACCGGAGCCGGCCAGCCGGTGCGCCAGCGCGACCGCGAGCGCCGTCTTCCCGGTGGCGGTCGGCCCCACGACGGCGATCACCGGAGGCCCGGCGTCCTCCGCAGCGGCGGTCACCGGGCGTGCCAGGTGGCGACGAGGTAGCCGACGCCGAACGGGGCGCCGTCGTGGTGCAGCTCGGCGGAGAGGGCGCGTCCACCCAGCGCGGCACCGACCGCCCGCCACACCGGGACGCCGGCGGCGAGCAGCCGCCGGCCCGCGACGGGGTCCAGGGCGGCCAGCGCCACGCTGTCCCCGGCCCCGAGGGCAGCGGCGACCGCGGCGTCGAAGGGGCCGGCCGCAGGGTCGAGTGCACCGGGCGCCTTCGCGGTGCGCCGGGCCGACCCGTCCCCCATCGCGAGCACCCCCACCGGTACGGGGAGGTCCGCCAGCGCCGCCGCGAGGTCGGCCGGCCCCACCCCGAGCCGGCTCCCGGTGTGCCCGGCCTCGTCCAGCAGCCAGGCGGCCAGCAGGTGCGGCAGCGGGACCCGGTGGCCGCCGGGACGGACCCGGCCGGCGAACGGGACCTCCAGGTCGATCCCGAACCCGCGCAGGTCTCCGGCGTCCCCGGGGCCGAACCGGAGCCCGTCGGCGCCCTCGCCCACGACGACCACCACCTCCGGCCGGTCCGCCAGCACGGTCTGCACGGCGGCGGAGACCGCGGTGCGCAGCGCGGACAGGTCGGGGCTCGGCGCACCGGCGACCACGGGCAGCACGAGGGGTGACTGCGGGCAGAACGCCACCGTCACCGGAGGAGGAGGGCTCACGCCAGGGAGTGTCGCGGATGCATCGTGGGAGACTGCTCACGTGTCGAGCACGGAGAACACCGGAGACCGGGCCCAGCAGGCCACCGCGACCCCCGAGGAGCGCCCTGAGGGAGCGGTCATCGAGGCGACGCCGGTCGACGAGGGGGCACTGACCGCGACCCCGGACGCCGCCGTCCCGGAGGTCGCCCAGCCCGCCGACGGCGGCCCCGTCGTCGACGACCCGGGGGCCGCTGTGCCCCCGGCCGCCGAGCCCCCGGCCGCCGAGCCCCCGGCTGCCGAGGCGCCCGCCGCCGAGGCGCCGCCCGCTGAGGCGCCCGCCACAACTCTCCCGGCCGCAGAGTCCCCGGCTCCGGCGGGCGGTGACACCGCCTCCGCGGCCGTCACCCCCGAGGCAGGCACTCCCGCCGCCGCCGACCCCGCCGACGCGGCGGTCGCCGACCCCACCAGCGGCAGCGGCGCCCCCACCGCAGCGCCCCGACCTGCCCCCGCCGGCCCGTCCAGCGGCCACGCACCCGCCGACGTGCCCAGCGTCGTCCCGGCCATGCCCGCCTCCGACCCGTCCGCCTGGGGCCGGGTCGACGAGGAGGGCACGGTCTACGTGCGCACCGCCACCGGGGAGCGCTCGGTCGGCTCCTGGCAGGCCGGCGCCCCGGCCGAGGGGCTGGCCCACTACGGCCGCCGCTTCGACGACCTGGCCACCGAGGTCACCCTGCTCGAAGCCCGACTGGCCGCCCACACCGGCAACCCGGGCGAGATCCGCACCAAGGCCCAGGAGCTCGCCGACTCCATCCCGCTGGCCCAGGCGGTCGGCGACCTGGACAGCCTGTCCGCCCGCGCCCGGGCGATGGTCAGCATGGCCGACACCGCCGTCGCGGCGAACCGGGCCGAGAAGGCGGCGCAGCGCGCCGTGCAGGTCCAGCGCAAGGAGGCGCTCGCCGCCGAGGCCGAGCAGATCGCCGCGGACTCCACGCAGTGGAAGGCCGCCGGTGACCGGCTGAAGGCGATCGTCGAGGAGTGGAAGACGATCAAGGGCATCGACCGCAAGACCGACGAGGCGCTGTGGCAGCGCTTCGCGGCCGCGCGGGACGCCTTCGGCCGCCGCCGTGGCGCGCACTTCGCCGAGCTGGACAAGCAGCGGGGCGAGTCGCGGGCGGCCAAGAGCGAGCTGATCGCCGAGGCCGAGCGGCTGTCGACCTCCACCGAGTGGGGCCCGACCAGCGCAGCGATGCGTGGGCTGATGGACCGCTGGAAGGCCGTGCCGCGGGTCGGCCGGGACACCGACGACGACCTGTGGAAGAAGTTCCGCGCCGCCCAGGACGTGTTCTTCGCCGCCCGCACCGCCAACGACCAGGCGCGCAGCAGCGACGAGGTGGCCAACCAGAAGGCCAAGGAGGAGCTGCTCGCCGAGGCGGAGAAGCTCGACCCGGCCAACAAGGGCAACCAGAACGCGCTCCGCAAGATCCAGGAGCGCTACGACGCGATCGGGCACGTGCCCCGCGGTGCCATGCGCGAGCTCGAGGACCGGATGCGCACCGTGGAGGAGAAGTTCCGCGGTGCCAGCGAGTCCTCCCGCCCCCGGGTCCAGCCGGAGAACCCGCTGCTGACCTCGATGCGAGCGGCGGTGACCAAGGCCGAGGACCAGCTGGCCAAGGCGCAGGCCGCGGGCAACGCGAAGCGGATCAGCGAGGCCGAGGCTGCCCTGGCCACCCGCCGGGAGTGGCTGGCCGAGGCGGAGAAGGCCTCCTCCCGCCGCTGAGGCACCGTCGCCGGGTCCGCCACGGCGCAGAACACCGAGGGCCCGTCCGTTCACCGGACGGGCCCTCGGTGTATTCCGGAACGGTCGTGTAGCTCCGGGGACGACGGGTAGGTCGTGGACAACGGAATGCGCAACGCCGCATGCGTGCGTGCCAGACGCCGACCCGGAAGGAGCCCGCCGTGGCCCTGTCCTACCCCACCCAGCCCGGTGACATCGACCACCTGATCGCCGACGACCACGCGATCGTCGACCGGCAGTTCCAGCACCTGGAGGCCGGCCGCGGCAACCGTCGCGTGCTGGTCGACCAGATCTCCTTCGAGCTCGCCGCACACGCCTTCGCCGAGGAGGTCGTGCTGTACCCGATCTGGCCGGAGATCGGGATGACCGACGAGCACGACGACGCCGAGCACGAGCACCAGCAGATCAAGGAGCTCCTCGTCGTCCTCGGGAAGACCGAGCCCGGGGAGCCGGAGTTCGAGGAGTCGCTCACCACGCTGATCCAGGTCACCCGGCACCACGTCGACGACGAGGAGAACGACGAGCTGCCCCAGTTCCGCGCCAAGGCCGGTGCGGAGCGGATGGCCGAGCTGGGCAAGGACTTCCTGACCAACAAGCGCGAGGCACCCACCCGGCCGCACCCGCACGCACCCAGCGAGGGCTTCGCGGAGAAGGTCGCCGGCATGCTGGGCAAGCCGCTGGACATGGTCCGCGACATGGCGTCCGGCCGGCAGAAGGAGCTGGCCACCGACGCCTCCGGTCTGCTCAACCCGCAGGCCCAGGCGATCGTCGACGCCCTCTCCTCGTTCGGCCCGCTGCCGTTCGAGGTGCTCAAGCCCGAGCAGGCGCGCAAGCAGCCCGGCCCGGACGACGCGGTGAAGAAGGTCATGGCCGACCGCGGCATCTCCGGCCCCGAGCCGGTCGGTTCGGTGCAGGACCTGAAGATCCCGAACGGCGCCGACGGCGAGCAGACCCTGCGCGTCTACACCCCCAGCAACGCCGGGGACGGTCCGCTGCCGATCGTCATGTGGGTGCACGGCGGCGGCTGGGTGCTGTTCGACATCGACACCTATGACGCCTCCTGCCGCGGCCTGTGCAACAAGACCAACGCGATCGTCGTCTCCCCGGACTACCGGCGGGCGCCGGAGGCGGTCTTCCCCGCCTCGCACGACGACGTGCTGACCGCCTGGACCTGGGTCCGGGAGAACGCCGGGCAGCTCGGCGGCGACCCCGACCGGATGGCCATCGGCGGGGAGTCCGTCGGCGGGACGATGGCCGCGGCCACCTCCCTCCAGCTGGCCGCGAACGGCCAGCCGACGCCGGTGGCGCAGGTCTGCGTCTACCCGTTGACCACCGCCGAGCAGTTCGGGGAGTCGATGGAGGACGCCGCCGACGGCCGTCCGCTGAACCGGGCGCTGCTGTCCTGGATGGCGATGCACGCCTTCCAGGGCAAGCCCGAGGCGGCCACCGACCCGCGGATCGCCCTGCTGGACTGGACCCCCGCCCAGCGCGCGAGCATGCCGCCCACGCTGGTGATCACCGACGAGCGCGACGTGCTGCGCAGCCAGGGGCAGCAGTTCGCCCGCGACCTCGAGGCCGCCGGGGCACCGACCACCCACCGCTACTTCGCCGGCGTCATGCACGAGTTCTTCGGCGCCGCCGCCGTCCTGGACGAGGCCGAGCAGGCCCAGCAGGACGCCGCCGCACACCTCACCCGGGCGTTCAG
The DNA here is from genome assembly GCF_026967985.1 of Modestobacter sp. VKM Ac-2984. Taxonomy (GTDB): domain Bacteria; phylum Actinomycetota; class Actinomycetes; order Mycobacteriales; family Geodermatophilaceae; genus Modestobacter. Next base: position 211,246 of record NZ_JAPVBJ010000009.1, read on the forward strand.
CACCCGCTGATCGCCGTCCTCAGGGAAGGAGCACCACCATGAAGGCCATCGTCTACCGAGGCCCCAAGAACGTCGCCGTCGAGGAGGTGCCGGACGCCACGATCCAGGCGCCCACCGACGCGGTCATCCGGATCACGACCACCAACATCTGCGGGTCGGACCTGCACATGTACGAGGGCCGCACCTCCGTGGAGGAGGGCAAGGTCCTCGGCCACGAGAACATGGGCGTCGTCGAGGCCGTCGGCGACGGTGTCGACCGGATCAAGGTCGGCGACCGGGTGTCGGTCCCGTTCAACATCGCCTGCGGCACCTGCCGCAACTGCACCGACGGCTGGACGTCGTTCTGCCTGCGCGCCAACCCCACCGAGGGGATGGACGGCGCGGCCTACGGCTACGCCAACATGGGCCCCTACGACGGCGGGCAGGCCGAGTACCTGCGCGTGCCGTGGGCGGACTTCAACCTGCTCCACCTGCCCGAGGGCACCGAGCACGAGAACGACTTCACGATGCTCTCGGACATCTTCCCGACCGGCTGGCACGGGGTGGAGCTGTCCGGCTTCCAGGTCGGCGACCGGGTCGCGGTGTTCGGCGGTGGCCCGGTCGGGCTGATGGCCGCGCACAGCGCCATGATCCGGGGCGCGTCCGAGGTCTTCGTCGTGGACAAGGAGACCGACCGCCTGGCCCTGGCGGAGAAGTACGGGGCCACCGCGATCGACTTCAGCGCCGGTGACCCGGTGGAGCAGCTGCTGGAGGCCACCGGTGGGCGCGGTGTCGACCGCGGCGTCGAGGCGGTCGGCTACCAGGCGCACGACTCCGGTGGCGAGGAGCACCCCGAGCTGGTGCTGGACAACCTCGTCCAGGTGGTCCGGTCCACCGGTGGGATCGGCGTCGTCGGCGTCTACGTGCCGCAGGACCCGGGCGCGACCAGCGACCTGGCCAAGGAGGGCCGGATCCCCTGGCAGTTCGGCACCTTCTTCACGAAGGGCCAGTCGATGGGCACCGGGCAGGCGCCGGTCAAGCGCTACAACCGGCAGCTGCGGGACCTGATCATCGACGGCAAGGCCAACCCGGGCCTGATCACCAGCCACGAGCTGGGCCTGGACCAGGCCGTGGAGGGCTACCAGCGCTTCGACGACCGGGACCAGGGCTGGACCAAGGTGCTGCTGCACCCGGGCAGCTGACCCACCCCACCGGGACGTCCCACCCGGTGACCTGATCGAGGACCGTCCCCCTGCACCGATACCGGTGCAGGGGGACGGTCCTTCGTCCGTCCGGGACCTCGCGGGCCCGGTGGTGTCAGCTGCAGGCCGGGACGGCTGCCGGCAGCGGCGGCGGGACACCGATCCCGGGCATGCCCAGCGTGACGCCGGGCGTGGTCGGGCGGGTGCCGGCCTCGCTGGCGTCGCCGGCCCGGGTCCGCCGATGGGAGAGCAGCGCGCCGTCGGCGACCAGGAAGTGCGGCTTCGCGGCGGTCACGACCGTCTCCACGACGTCCCCGGCCCGGACGCCGTCGGCGGCGGTGAAGTGCACCAGCCGACCGTCCCGGGCCCGGCCGGAGAGCCGGCCGCGGGCGGCGTCCTTGCTGCCCTCCCCCGCGGCGACCAGCAGCTCGACCGGCCGGCCGACGAGCGCCCGGTTCTCGGCCCAGCTGATCTCCTCCTGCAGCGCGGTCAGCCGCAGGTAGCGCTCCTGGACGACGTCCTTGGGCAGCTGCCCGTCCATCTCCGCGGCTGGGGTGCCCGGGCGCTTGGAGTACTGGAAGGTGAAGGCGCTGGCGAAGCGCGCCTGCCGGACGACCTCCAGGGTCTGCTCGAAGTCCGCCTCGGTCTCGCCCGGGAACCCGACGATGATGTCGGTGGTGATCGCGGCGTCGGGCATCGCGGCCCGCACCCGGTCGATGATCCCGAGGTAGCGGTCCTGCCGGTAGCCGCGGCGCATCCGGCGCAGCACGTCGTCCGACCCGCTCTGCAGCGGCATGTGCAGCTGGTGGCAGACCGCAGGGGTCTCCGCCATCGCCGCGATGACGTCGTCGGTGAACTCCCGCGGGTGCGGGCTGGTGAAGCGCACCCGCTCCAGGCCCTCGATCCGCCCCGTCGCGCGCAGCAGGTCGGCGAACGCGCCGCGCTCGCGGAACTCGACGCCGTAGGCGTTCACGTTCTGGCCGAGCAGGGTCACCTCGAGCACGCCCTGGTCGACCAGGGCCTGCACCTCGGCCAGGATCTCGCCGGGACGGCGGTCCTTCTCCTTGCCGCGCAGCGCCGGGACGATGCAGAACGTGCAGGTGTTGTTGCACCCGACGCTGATCGACACCCAGCCGGAGTACGCGGAGTCCCGCTTGGCCGGCAGCGTGGAGGGGAAGACCTCCAGCGACTCGACGATCTCCACCTGGGCCTCGGCGTTGTGCCGGGCCCGCTCGAGCAGCACCGGCAGCGACCCGACGTTGTGGGTGCCGAAGACGACGTCGACCCAGGGCGCGCGCCGGACGATCTCGCCGCGGTCCTTCTGCGCCAGGCAGCCGCCAACGGCGATCTGCATGCCGGGGTGGGCGTCCTTGACCGGGCGCAGGTGCCCCAGGTTGCCGTAGAGCCGGTTGTCGGCGTTCTCCCGGACGGCGCAGGTGTTGAGCACGACGACGTCGGCGTCGGTGCCCTCGGGAGCTGCCGAGTACCCGGCCGACTCGAGCAGGCCGGAGAGCCGCTCGGAGTCGTGCACGTTCATCTGACAGCCGTAGGTGCGCACGAGGTAGGTCTTGCCGTTCACCACCGGGATCGTACGGGGGCGCCAGCCGCACCCGGTGCACGCCGACGACTCCGGTTGGTGACCGGCAGGACCTCGACCGGGTGAACTCAGGGCTCATCCGGAGCTTCGTTACAGCTTCGTGATGGCTTCGCGACGTTACTGGGGCGGGAGCCACCTAGGGTCACCCGCTGTGACCGAACGTCCGACCGGAGAGCCTCTCGTCCGCATGTCCGGCGTCGACAAGTGGTTCGGCGAACTGCACGTCCTACAGGACATCGACCTGTCGATCGACCGGGGCGAGGTGGTCGTCGTCATCGGGCCGTCCGGCTCGGGCAAGTCGACGCTGTGCCGCACGATCAACCGTCTCGAGTCGATCGAGAACGGTGAGATCACCATCGACGGGCAGCAGCTGCCTGCCGAGGGCAAGGAGCTGGCCAAGCTGCGCGCCGACGTCGGCATGGTGTTCCAGAGCTTCAACCTCTTCGCCCACAAGACGGTGCTCGAGAACGTGACCCTCGGCCCGATCAAGGTGCGCAAGCAGTCCAAGGCCGACGCCGAGAAGCGGGCCCGCGAGCTGCTGGACCGGGTCGGCGTCGGCGCCCAGGCCGACAAGGTGCCCGCCCAGCTCTCCGGTGGTCAGCAGCAACGCGTCGCGATCGCCCGCGCGCTGGCCATGGACCCGAAGGTGATGCTCTTCGACGAGCCCACCTCGGCGCTCGACCCGGAGATGATCAACGAGGTCCTCGAGGTGATGGTGGGCCTGGCCCGGGACGGCATGACGATGGTCGTGGTCACCCACGAGATGGGCTTCGCCCGCAAGGCGGCCAACCGCGTCGTGTTCATGGACGGCGGCCGCATCGTCGAGTCCTCCACCCCGGAGGAGTTCTTCACCAACCCGAGCTCCGACCGGGCCAAGGACTTCCTCTCCAAGATCTTGAACCACTGACCACCCGCACACCCACGAGAGGACCCTCCATGCGCATCACCCGCTACGCGGCCGCCGTCGCGGCCGCCGGCATCCTCATGACCGCCTGCTCCAGCGAGGCCGGCGACACCGTCGAAGAGGCCGCCGAGGCCCCCGAGCTCGCCGAGGAGGTCGACTTCGAGGCCGGGACGACGATGGCCGAGCTCGCCGAGGCCGGCTCCATGACCGTCGGCACCAAGTTCGACCAGCCCGGGTTCGGGCTGCGCAACCCGTCCGGGGTGCCGGAGGGCTTCGACGTCGAGATCGCCAAGATCATCGCTGCCGAGCTCGGCATCGCGGCCGAGGACATCACCTGGACCGAGACCGTGTCGGCCAACCGTGAGCAGTTCATCGAGAACGACAACGTGGACATGGTCGTGGCCACCTACACGATCAACGACGACCGCAAGCAGCGGATCGACTTCGCCGGCCCGTACTACGAGGCCGGGCAGGACATCATGGTCGCCGAGGGCAACCCGCTGGGCATCGAAGGTCCCGAGGACCTCGCGGGCAAGAACGTCTGCTCGGTGGAGGGCTCCACGCCCGCGGAGGAGATCCGCACCAACTACCCCGAGGCGCAGCTGACGCTGTTCGACGTCTACTCCAAGTGCGCCGACGCACTGGCCAACGGCCAGGTCGACGCCGTGACCACGGACAACGTCATCCTCACCGGGATCGTCGCCGGCAGCCCGGACGAGTTCGACCTGGTCGGCAACCCCTTCACCCAGGAGCCCTACGGCATCGGCATCCCCAAGGGCGACGACGAGTTCCGGGCCTTCATCAACGACACCCTGGAAGAGGCCTACGAGTCCGGCGCCTGGGCGGAGGCGTGGGACGAGACCGCTGGTGCGATCAGCGGCACCGACGCCCCCGAGCCGCCGGCCGTCGACCGCTACTGATCGTCCCGTGAGGGCTGCCGGGCGGGTCGACCCCGCCCGGCAGCCCCGCACCACCCCCGGCCTCGAGAGGAGGCGCAGTGCAGTTCCTGATCGACAACTTCCCGCTGCTGTGGGACGCCTTCCTCACGACGCTGAGCCTGTCCCTGCTCGCCGGCGTGCTGGCCCTGGTGCTGGGCACCGCGCTGGCGGCCTTCCGGGTCAGCCCCATCCCCCCGCTGCGCGGGCTGTCCACCTTCTACGTCGAGACCTTCCGCAACACCCCGTTGACGGTGGTCTTCTTCTTCATCATCTTCGGGCTGCCGCAGATCGACTTCTCGGTCGGCTTCTTCACCGGCTCGGTGCTCGCCGTCGGCCTCTACACCGCCGCGTTCGTCTGTGAGGCGGTCCGTTCGGGCATCAACGCCGTCTCGGCCGGCCAGGCCGAGGCCTCACGCGCCATCGGGCTCACCTTCGGCCAGTCGCTGCGCGAGGTGGTGCTGCCGCAGGCCTTCCGGTCGGTCGTCCCGCCGCTGGGCAACGTCTGGATCGCCATGGTGAAGAACACCTCGATCGCCGCGGGCTTCGCGGTCTCGGAGCTGACCGCGTCCATGCAGCGTCTGTCCAACGCCAACGCCGGGGAGCTGGTGCTGGTCCTGGTGGCCGTCGTCGTCGGCTACATGCTGATCACGCTGCCCTCGGCCTACGCGATCAGCCGGGTGGAGCGACGGGTGGCGATCCTGCGATGAGCGCTCCGGTCCTGTTCGACGTGCCCGGCCCCAAGGCCCAGGCCCGGATCCGCATCGGCTCCGCCGTCGGCGCGCTGGTGGTGCTGGCGATCGTCGGCTTCGTCCTGCTCCGCCTGGCAGGCAACGACCAGCTCGACCCGCAGCGCTGGGCCGTGCTCTTCGACCCCGCCAGCGGCGTGCCCCAGGCGCTCGGTGAGGCGCTGCTGCGCACGTTGCAGGTCGCCCTCGTCGGGATGGTCTTCGCGACCCTCCTGGGGCTGCTGCTGGCAGCGGGCCGCCTGTCGGACCACAGCTGGGTCCGGATCCCGGTCACCACGGTCATCGAGTTCTTCCGCGCGATCCCACTGCTCGTGGTGATCTTCGCGCTGTTCTTCATCCTGCCGAGCTTCGGCATCCGGCTCAGCGCCTACGCCGCGCTCACCGGCGGACTGGTGCTCTACAACATGGCGGTGCTGGCCGAGATCTTCCGGGCCGGGATCATGTCGATCGACAAGGGGCAGCGGGAGGCAGCCTTCGGCATCGGGCTGCGCAAGTCCCAGGTGATGACCTTGGTGCTGCTCCCCCAGGCCGTGCGCCGGATGCTCCCGGTGCTCATCGCCCAACTGGTGGTGCTGCTCAAGGACAGCTCGCTGGGCTTCATCATCGGCTACTTCGAGCTGCTGCGGCAGGCCCGCAGCCTGGTCGAGTTCTTCATCCCGCGGTTCGGCGACCAGTACACCTTCCAGCTGTACGTGGGCGCCGGGCTGATCTACATCATCGTCAACGTGCTCCTCTCCCAGCTGGCCAAGTACGTCGAACGACGCGGGCGCCGGCAGAAGGCCACCGTCGCGACCGAGCCGATCCGGATGCCGGACGAGAACGCGCCCACCACCACCGGCATCTAGCGTTCGACCCGGTCCCGCTGCGCGCCGGACCGTCGGGGCGCCGGCGGGTGGGACCGACCCCGGCTCCGATGCCACCCCCATGAGGGCGTGCAGGACGCGCCGGGCAGCCGTACTGTCGACCGGCGGTGTCCGGCCCCGTGCGTCGTACGGCGGGCGGGTGGCCGGTGCGACGCCCGGGACCGGCTCCAACCGTCGCACGATGCGGCGGCTGAGCAGGCCCGGGCGTGGGCCGGGCCGGCGCGTCGGGTGCCGTCGGGGTGCCCAAGTCCCGGGCGTGCCCCGGTCCTCCTCGGCGGGCAGGTCTGCCCTGGTGCGGCACGGCGCTTGGCACCTTCAGCCGGTTCGTTCCCGCCCGCCGGCTGCCGAGATGAGAAGCGTGACCTCCACCGCCGCTGCTCCCCGCCACATGCACCTGGACCTCGACGAGGACGACGACCTGGCCACCACCACCCAGATCTTCGTGAGCAAGCTGCGTGCCAGCGCACGCCGGTTCGCCGCCGCCGCCGGCGCGGACTCGGCGATCGTCCGAGAGGCCGTGCCACCGGCCCGGCACCGTCGCTCTCGCTGCCGCGTGGTGCTGCTGTACGTCGGTGGACAGGAGACCGACGTGACCTTCCTGGGCCCGTCCAGCTCGCTCGCGGGCAAGGAGGTCACCATGTCGCAGTTCGACACCGCGATCGAGCTGTGGCTGCGGGCCGGGCAGGAGCGCAGCCGGCGTTGGCTGATGCCGGACGAGGAGGCCGCCGACGGCGTGGCCATCGACATCTCCGCCTGGTTGAACCGCTGAGCGACCATCCGGGGCACTGATCGTCCGGCTCACCCCACCCACGAGGCGCCGACCGGTCCACCCTGCCCCGGGGCGGGACCGAGATCCCCGAACGCAGATCAGCCGATGCGAAGATCGTCGCATCGGCTGATCTGCGTTCTGCGGACAGCGGCGGCCGGGTGGACACCCGGCTCAGGCTCTCAGGGCAGGTCGTCGACCGGCAGTGAGTCCGGTGGCGGTCGCAACCGGCCGATCGACCGGGCCAGCCCCTCCCCCACCTCGCCGCCCACGTCGGCCTCCTCGCCACCGGTGGCGCGAGCGCGGGCAGCAGCACGGGCAGCCGAGCGCTCGCGTGACCACGGCACCGGTGCGACGAGGTCCGGGTCCGGTTCGCTGGACGTCTCGATCGGCGCAGGCTGGCCTCCCGGGCCGGCAGCTGGCAGTGCCCCCGGCGGGTCGTCGGAGAGCTCGTCGTCGAGGCCGTCGAGGGCCTCCCGGACCACGTAGCCGGCCAGCCCGCCGCCGTAGCCCTTGCGGGCGAGCATGCCGACCAGGCGCCGCTCCGCCGTCACCCGGTCGAGTCGGCGCATCGAGGGCAGCTTGCGCTCGACCAGCCGCCGGGCGGAGTCCCACTCGTCCTGCGGGTCGACCTCGGCCACGGCGGCCGCGGCGACCTCGCCGTCGACGCCCTTGGCCCGCAGTTCCGACGCCAGTGCCCGCCGGGCCAGGCCGCGACCGGACTGCCGGGTGGAGACCCAGGCGGCCGCGAACGCCGCGTCGTCGATGAGCCCGACCTCGGTGAAGCGGTCGAGCACCGCGGCCGCGGCCTCGTCGGGCACGTCCTTCTTGGCCAGCAGGTCGGCCAGTTGCTTGCGGGTCTTGGGGGTTCCGGTCAGCGCCCGAAGACAGATCCCCCGGGCGACCGCCTCGGGGTCCTCCATCTCGGCCGGCCCATCGGACTCGTCGGCGTCCGCCGACGTACGGCTCCACTGGGGACCCGAGCTGCGACCGCCACGCTTACGGCGGCCACCGGACTCGGACCGGTCGGATGGATCTCCACCAGTCCGGGCACCGCCGATCCCGGCACTGCCCGGACCGGGACGACGCCGACCGGACCGGCGACCTCCGTCACCGGCCGGTCCGGCGTCGTCCCCGAAGCCGTCGCTGCCCGGCCCGCCATCGGTCAGCGCATCGGACACCGGCGGGATCAGAAGTCAGCCGGTGCGTCCGCCGGGGCCGCAGCGGCCACGACCCCGATGCCGAGCTTCTCCTTGATCTTCTTCTCGATCTCGTCGGCGAGGTCGGGGTTGTCCCGCAGGAAGGTGCGGGCGTTCTCCTTGCCCTGGCCGAGCTGGTCGCCCTCGTAGGTGTACCAAGCGCCGGACTTGCGGACGAAGCCCTGCTCGACGCCCATGTCGATGAGCCCACCCTCGCGGCTGAAGCCATGACCCCAGATGAGGTCGAGCTCGGCCTGCTTGAACGGGGCGGCCACCTTGTTCTTGACGACCTTCACCCGCACCCGGCTGCCGACCGCGTCGGTGCCCTGCTTGAGGGTCTCGATCCGGCGGATGTCCAGCCGCACCGAGGCGTAGAACTTCAGCGCCCGGCCACCGGTGGTGACCTCGGGCGAGCCGTAGACCACGCCGACCTTCTCGCGCAGCTGGTTGATGAAGATGCAGGTGGTGCCGGAGTTGCTGAGCGCACCGGTGATCTTGCGCAGCGCCTGGCTCATCAGCCGGGCCTGCAGACCGACGTGACTGTCGCCCATCTCGCCCTCGATCTCGGCGCGGGGCACCAGGGCCGCCACCGAGTCGACGACGATGAGGTCGAGCGCCCCGGAGCGGATCAGCATGTCGGCGATCTCCAGCGCCTGCTCACCGGTGTCGGGCTGGCTGATCAGCAGGGCGTCGGTGTCGACGCCGATCGCCCGGGCGTAGTCGGGGTCGAGGGCGTGCTCGGCGTCGATGAAGGCGACGATGCCGCCGGCCGCCTGGGCGTTGGCCACCGCGTGCAGGGCGACCGTCGTCTTGCCGGAGGCCTCGGGGCCGTACACCTCGACGACGCGGCCGCGGGGCAGGCCGCCGACACCGAGGGCGATGTCGAGGGCGACGGAGCCGGTGGGGATGACCTTCATGGCGACCTCGGGCGAGTCGCCCAGGCGCATGACGGAGCCCTTGCCGAACTGCTTGTCGATCTGGGCGAGGGCCATGTCGAGGGCCTTGTCGCGGTCGAGCGTTGCCATGGTGGCCACCTTCGGATGTCGCTGTAGCGGGTCGTTGCCGACGCTAGGGCCGGGGTCTGACACTTTCCGCGGACCGGGCACATCTGTGGAGAGACACCGGACCTGTGGAGCCACGGTATGCCGAACACCTGTTCGAATCCAGTGACACGCCGGTTCGGCGCGTCACGCCGACCCGCACCCTCCGGCAACGCCCTCGACCGGCACCGCAGACCGCCCGGGGCGACGGGGTCAACGCGGCGGGCGGACCTCGTCGACCGCGGCCCGGGACGCGTGGACGGCGGGCATCCGGCCCTCGACGAAGGTGATGAGCGCCAGCAGGTGCGGCACGAGGGCGGCACCGTCCTCGGTCAGTCGGTACTCCACGTGCGGGGGGATCGCCGACCGGACCTCGCGGTGCACCCAGCCGTCCCGCTCCAGGGTCTGCAGGCTCTGCGCCAGCATCCGCTCGCTCACGCCCTCGATCCGGCGACGCAGCTCACCGAACCGGTGCGGCGACTCGGCCAGGGCGGACAGCGCCAGGAGGGACCACTTGCCGGTCACGTGCTCCAGCGCCTCGCGGGAGGTGCAGGCGCGCCGGAAGACGTCGGCCACCAGCTCCTCGACCGTCTGCTCCACCACACCCTCGCCTGCGTCGCGCACGCCACCAGAGTACCGTCCGGACGGCATGCACTTACTGTTCGTAAGTGCCAGTCATGCAGGAAGCACTCGGAGGAGTCCCCTTGATCACCGTCACCGGAGCCACCGGCCAGCTCGGCCGGCTCGTCGTCACCGGACTGCTCGACGCCGGGGTGCCCGCCGGCGAGGTCGTCGCCGTCGTCCGCGACCCGGAGAAGGCCGGCGACCTCGCCGCGCGCGGGGTCCAGGTCCGTCGGGCGGAGTACGGCGACCGGGCGAGCCTCGAGTCCGCCCTGCAGGGCAGCGACCGACTGCTGCTGGTCTCCGGCAACGAGGTCGGCCAGCGGGTGGCCCAGCACGGCAACGTGCTGCGGGCCGCGAAAGCCGCCGGCGTCGGGCTGGTCGCTTACACCAGCGCACCGAAGGTCGACGACACCCCGCTGCCGCTGGCCCCGGAGCACGCCGCCACCGAGCGGCTGATCGCCGACGTCGGCCTGCCGGCGGTGGTGCTGCGGAACAACTGGTACCTGGAGAACTACGACCAGCAGATCCGCACCGCCGCCGAGACCGGCGAGGTCGTCGGCAGCTCGGGCGCGGGGAAGATCGCGGCGGCGACGCGGGCCGACTTCGCGGCGGGGGCGGTCGCCGTCCTGACCGCGGCGGAGCCCGAGCCGGGCGTCGTCGAGCTGGGTGGCGACCAGGCGTTCACGCTCGCCGACCTCGCTGCCGCCGTCGCCGCCGAGACCGGCCGGGAGGTCACCTACCGCGACCTCTCCGCGGAGGAGCACGTGCAGTTCCTGCTCGGGCAGGGTCTGCCGCAGGAGACCGCCGAGTTCGTCGTCGGCCTCGACCAGTCGATCGCCCAGGGCGCCCTGGACACCGGGAGCACCGCGCTGTCCGGGCTCATCCGCCGGCCGACCACGCCGCTCGCCGACCACGTCCGCTCGGTCCTGAGGGGCTGAGCCCGCGTCCCGCCGGAGGAGGGCCCGGAGGAGAGCTCAGCGCTCCTTCGGCGGGACGTCGTACTCCTTGCAGATCTCCAGCCAGACGGTGCGCACCGGCACGCCGGCCTCGATCGCCTGGGCGGGCGTGCGCCCACCCAGCGGGCCGAAGACGTGGTCGCTGGCCACGCTCTGCGCGCGGATCGCACCGAACTGGCGCTCCATCCGGGACCGGAACTCCTGCAACCGCACGCCCCGACGGTACCCACCGGGCGGTGACCTGTGCGCCGGGCACCACCGGCGTCCTACGCTCGGCGCATGGTCCCCAGCACCGGTTCGCCCACCTGGGACGTCATCCTGCAGATCGGCATCGTCCTCGCCCTGGTCACGCTGCTGGTCCTGTTGGGGCGGGACTACCTCAACCGGCGCTGAGCCGCCAGCGGCCCGCGGGTCACCGCCCAGACGACGGCCAGCGGGCCGATGAGGACCGCGGACACCGCAGCCACCAGCCCGAAGCCGCCGAGCGCGAGCAACGGGCCACCCACCGCGCCGGCGACGGCCGCCCCCAGCCCCATGAGCAGGTCAGTGGCGCCCTGGGCGGCCGGGCGGACCTCGGTGGAGACGGCCTCGGTGACCAGGGTCGACCCGGCCACCAGGCCGCACGACCAGCCCAGCCCGAGCAGGAACAGCCCGGTGCCGAGCTGGAGGGCGGCCCCCGGCGGCGCCGTGCCGGCGACCACGGCGGCGAGCAGGAGCAGCACCCCGCCCAGGGCGACCGTCGCGGTGCGACCGGCCCGGTCGGCGAGCCAGCCGACGACCGGGGAGAACAGGTACATCCCGGCCACGTGCACGCTGATGACCAGGCCGATCACCTGCAATGTCGTCCCGTCGGCGTCGGAGTGGCCGGCCCCCATGTGCACCGGGGTCATCACCATCAGCCCGACCATCACCGCGTGCGAGACGACGACGGCGGTCAGCCCCAGCCGCCCACCAGGGGTCGCCCACACCGCGCGCAGCGCCGCCGCCGAGCCCGATCGCAGCGGCGCCGGACCAGCCGGACGGTCGGCCGCGGTGAGCTGCCGGGCCAGCAGCAGCGGGTCGGGGCGGAGCAGCACCAGCACCCCGAGGACGACGACCCCGAACACCGCGATCGACAGCACGAACGCCCCGCCGAGTGCGGGCAGCCCGAGAGCGCGCCCCAGGTCGTCGGCCGGATCGGCCAGGTTGGGCCCGAGCACCGAGCCGATCGTGGTCGCCCAGACCACCAGGGACAGCGAGCGGCCGCGGTGCTCGGGTTCGGCCAGGTCGGCGGCGGCGTAGCGGGCCTGCAGGCCACTGGTGGTGGCGGCCCCGAACAGGAAGAGGCCGACGAGCAGGAGCAGCAGGGAGGACAGCGCCGCGGCCGCGACGACGACCAGGGAGCCGACGACCGCGATCCCGTAGCCCAGGGACAGGCCGGCGCGCCGGCCGTACCGGTCGCTGACCTGCGCCAGCGGGACGGCGATCAGCGCGGCGCCCAGCACGCTCGCCGTCTGCCCCAGCCCGGCCGCGGCGTCGCTCCCGGCGACGTCCCGGGCGAGCAGCCCGCCGACGGTGATGCCGATCGTCACCCCCAGCCCCCCGAGGGCCACCCCGGCCGACAGCACCGACAGCGTGCGGCGCTGGACGACAGCCTGGTCGGGCGGAGCGAGCGACGGTCGGGTCACCGGGTGAGTGTGCCCGACCGTCGCCGCTGACCGGCCGGTCGACGGCCCGCCGGTGAGGTGGTCACCGGCGGGCCGGCCGGCTCAGCGGACGCGCACCGAGTCCGTCAGCCGCACGTCGTCCGAGGCCGCGCCGACGAAGACCGGACGGACGCCGCAGGCGCGCTCCCACCGGTCGTCCTCGGCGTCCCACACCGAGAGCTGGCGCTCGTCGACCTCGATCGTCACCCGCTGCCGCTCGCCCGGCTCCAGCGTCACCCGGTCGAAGCCGGCGAGCTGGAGCGTCGGCGTGCCGGCCGCGGTGCCGGCGCCCAGGTAGACCTGCGGCACCTCGGTGCCGGTCCGGGACCCGGTGTTGGTGAGCACGAAGGACACCTCCGCATTGTCCTTGCCGGTATGGGTGCGCAGCTCGGAGTAGTCGAAGGACGTGTACGACAGTCCGTGCCCGAAGGCGAACAACGGGTCGGTCCCGGTGGCCGCGTACCAGCGGTACCCGACGTCCGTGCCCTCCGTGTACGTCTGCTGGTCGGGCACCCCGTCACCGTCGAGGTCGACGCCCGGGTAGTTCGCCGGGTCGCTGACCGGCGTCCGGGCCGGGTCGGCCGGGTAGGTCTGCGGGAGCTTGCCGCCCGGGGTGGCCGTACCGGTGAGCAGGTCGACGGTGGCCTCGGCGCCCTCCTGACCCGGGTACCACATCTGCAGCACCGCCGAGACGTCCTCCAGCCACGGCATGAGCACCGGGTCGCCGGTGTTCAGCACGACGACCGTGCGCGGGTTCGCCGCCGCCACGGCGGCGATGACCTCGTCCTGGAACCCGGGCAGCGCCAACGACGCCCGGTCCTCTCCCTCGGTGCCCTCGTTGTAGCCGAAGACCACCGCGGTGTGCGCCGCCTCGGCTGCGGAGACGGCCTCGTCGATCCGCTGCTGACGCAGCTGCGGGGTCGTCCAGTGCAGGCGGAGCTGCACCGGCGCCTCGACCGTCCCGGTGCCGCTCACCGTGGAGGAGACCTGCTCGCCGGCCGCCAGCTCGACGGTCCAGCTGTCGTTGATGAAGCCGTCGGCGGTGGGGATGAGGCTGCCGCCCAGCGCACCGAACCGGTTCTGGGTGGAGGCCACCTGCTCCTCGCCCAGGGTCACCTCGGCACCGGGGCCGGTGGTCTGCAGGTGGAAGGTGTACGTGCCGGCCTCGGGGGCGGTGACGGTGACGTCCTCGCTGAACTCCCCGGTGAGGGCGGCCTCGCCGGTGAGTTCCAACGGGCTGCCGCTGCCCAGCACTGCGCCGGGCACCAGTTCGCCCTCGAGGTCCTCACCGGTCGCCCAGGTGACCTCGGCGCCGCCGGCCTCGAGCACCTCGGCGGTGCTGTCGACCGCGCCGGCGTCGGGGTTGACCCGGGCGCTGCCACCGCCGCCGTTCAACGGGGTGGCCGCCGTGGGCCCGACCACCGCGAGACTGCCCAGAGCCTCGTCGGACAGCGGGAGCGCACGCTGCTCGTTGCGCAGCAGGACGGCGCCCTCCGTCGCCACCCGCCGGGCCACCGCGGCGTTCTCCTCGACCGCACGCTCGGGGTCCTCGCCCACGCCGTCGAGCAGCCCGACCTCGGCCATCGCGGTCAGCACGCCGGTGACCGCCCGGTCCAGTGCGGCCGCGACCGGCTCGGACAGGTCGCGCTCGGTCACCTGCCCGTCGCCGTCGACGTCCTGGGCCAGCTCGGGGAACGCCATCGGCCGGGGCATCTCGACGTCCAGCCCGGCCACCAGGGCCTCGGGCCCGTGGATGGCGAACCAGTCGGTCATGACGAAGCCGTCGAAGCCCCACTGCTCGCGCAGCACCTCGGTGAGGAGCTCGGAGTTCTGGCACGCCTGGACGGACTCGACCTGGTTGTAGGCGCACATGACCGCGCCGATCCCGGCATCGACGACCGCCTCGAAGCCGGCCAGCTCCGTCTCGTGCAGGGTCTTCTCGTCGACCAGGACGTCCAGGCCGGCGCGGCCCAGTTCCTGGTTGTTCGCCGCGAAGTGCTTGGCCGTGGCGATGACGCCGTGGTCCTGGATCCCGGAGACCTGCGGGGCCGCGAGGGAGGCGGTGAGGAGCGGGTCCTCGCTCAGCGTCTCGAAGTTCCGGCCGGCGTAGGGGGTGCGTACCAGGTTCATCATCGGGCCGAGCAGCACCTCCATGCCCAGCGCATCGGCCTCCTGGCCGAGCACCCCGCCGTAGGCGGCGGCCAGCTCCGGGGAGAAGGTGGCCCCGAGGGCCACCGGGGCCGGCAGGGCGGTCGCCGGCTCCGCGGCGCGGACACCCGAGGGGCCGTCGGCCATGTCGAGGGTCGGGATGCCCAGCCGCGGGACCCCGCCCAGGGCGCCGGCGGCACCGTTGCTGCCGGTGGTCCCCCCGAGCAGCCCGAACTTCTCCGGGACGGTCAGCTGGGCCACCAGGGCGGCCACCTGCCGCGCCACCCGGTCGTGGTCGCCACGGTCGTGGCCGTGGCCGTTCCCGTCGCGGTGCCCGTTCCCCTTGCCGTGGCCGTGGCCGTTGCCGTTGCCGTCCGCGTGCCGGTCCGTGCCCGGCGAGGCGAGCGCCGGGGTGGCCCCGCCGGTGACGACCGCCGCCGCGGCGACGAGGGCGACGCCGGCACGCAGGCGTCGAGTGCGGTGCGGTCTCATGAACGACTCCTGTGTCGCACTCGAGGTGACCCCGATGTCCCCCGAGACCCGCCGAACCTAGAGACCGGCTCAGCCGCCCCACAACCAGGCCTTCCGGTGGGCGGCAACCACGTCACAGCCCCATCGAGCGCCCCACGATCTCCTTCATGATCTCGTTGGTGCCGCCGTAGATCGACTGCACCCGGGCGTCCCGCCAGGCCTTGGAGACGCGGTACTCGCTCATGTAGCCGTAGCCGCCGTGCAGCTGCAGGCACCGGTCGGCGACCTTGTTCTGCAGCTCCGTCGTCCACCACTTGGCCATCGCGGCGTCGGTGGCGGTGAGGTCACCGCTGCCGAGCTGGCGCACGCACTCGTCGACGAAGGTCCGGGCGATCGTCACCTCCGTCTGCAGCTCGGCGAGGACGAAGCGGGAGTTCTGGAAGGAGCCGATCGGCCGGCCGAACGCCGTCCGGGTGGTCACGTACTCGACGGTCAGCGCGAGCACGGTCTCGGCGGCGGCGACCGCGGAGACGGCGATGTGCAGTCGTTCCTGCGGCAGGTTCTGCATCAGGTGCGCGAAGCCGTGCCCCTCGGTGCCGAGCAGGTTGGCGGCGGGCACCCGGACGTCGTCGAAGAACAGCTCGGCGGTGTCCTGCGCCTTCAGCCCGACCTTGTCCAGGTTGCGGCCGCGGGAGAAGCCGGCCATGTCGCGTTCGACCACGAGCAGGCTCAGGCCCCGGGAGCCGGGCGCCTCGGGATCGGTGCGGGCGACGACGATGACCAGGTCGGCGTTGATGCCGTTGGTGATGAAGGTCTTCGAGCCGTTGAGCACCCAGTCGGCGCCGTCCCGGCGGGCGGTGGTCTGGACGCCCTGCAGGTCGCTGCCGGCGGCCGGCTCGGTCATCGCGATCGCCGTGATCAGCTCACCGGTGCAGAACCGGGGCAGCCAGCGTTCCTTCTGCTCCTCGGTCGCGAGGTCCTGCAGGTAGGGGCCGACGACGTCGTTGTGCAGCCCGAAGCCCACGCCGCTGGCGCCGATCCGGACCAGTTCCTCGCTCAGCACGCAGGACCAGCGGAAGTCGCGCACCCCGCCGCCGCCGTACCGCTCGTCCACGCCCATGCCCAGCAGCCCCTGGGCGCCGGCCGCCGTCCACAGCTCCCGCGGCACGATGCCGGCGCGCTCCCAGTCGTCGTGGAAGGGCGCGACCTCCTTCTCGCAGAACGCCCGGACGCTGCTCCGGAAGTCGTCGTGGTCGGCCTCGTACAAGCTGTGACGCATGCCACGCAGTGTGGCTCAGCCCCAGCGCCGACCGACAGCCCGGTGACCGAAGGCCGGCTTGATCTCGGCGTTGAAGAAGCGGCCCTTGCTCTCGGCCCGGAGCAGCGACAGCACCCGTTCCGGTGGCACCTCGAGGAAGTGGTAGACGCGGCCGTCGCAGAACACGATCTCCAGGACCTGCTCCTCCTCGTCGTAGCCGACGGTGGCGATGCTGGAGGACTGCACTGCTGCTCGCTGCATGGCTGCCCCCTGGGGGACGACGGTGGAGATGACA
Source organism: Modestobacter sp. VKM Ac-2984 (assembly GCF_026967985.1). Lineage (GTDB taxonomy): Bacteria > Actinomycetota > Actinomycetes > Mycobacteriales > Geodermatophilaceae > Modestobacter. The sequence continues at coordinate 227,917 of NZ_JAPVBJ010000009.1, forward strand.
CCAGTGTGATTCGCCCGGGTCCGCATGTCGACGAATCCGCTTGTCGGCTCGTCACCGGGTCGTCAGGCTGCCGCGGTGCGCGCATTCGATGAGCTGATCGCCGAAGGCGCAGCCGTGTCCACCGAGGGCTGGGACTTCTCCTGGTTCGCCGGCCGGGCCACCGAGGAGCGGCCTCCCTGGGGTTGGTGCGGGTTGCTGGCCGATCGGCTCGGCCGCGCCACCAGGTCCCTCGACCTGCAGACCGGAGGCGGCGAGGTGTACGCCGAGGCGCTGACCCGGGCCGCGCGGGCACCCGGGCGGGTGGCGGCCACCGAGTCGTGGCCACCGAACCTGCTCCTGGCCAGGGAGCGCCTGGGGGGCTGGGGCGGCGAGGTGGCCGAGGTCGCGGACGACGGTCCGCTGCCCTTCTCGGATGCGACCTTCGACCTGGTGAGCAGCCGGCACCCCACCGTCCAGCGATGGGACGAGATGGCGCGTGTCCTGGCCCCCGGCGGCACCCACCTGTGCCAGGGCGTCGGGTCAGGCACCCACCGGGTGCTGGCCGAGGCGCTGGTGGGTCCCCGGCACGATGCCGATGAACCCACCGCCGAACGGACCGCCGAGGCCGCCCGGTCGGCAGGCTTGCTGGTGGTCGCCGTGCGGTCCCACCGATGCCGAGTCGAGTTCGGCGACATCGGCGCGGTCGTGCACTTCCTGCGGAAGGTCGTCTGGACGGTGCCGGGCTTCTCGGTCGAGCGGTACAGGTCACAGCTCGCGGAGGTGCACCGGCAGATCGAGCGGGACGGCACCTTCGTCTCGTGGTCGCAGCGCTACCTGATCGAGGTCCGCCAACCGCGCTGAACCGCGCTGACCTCGATCGCACCGGGACGGCCCCGGCGAACTGTCGTACCCGCGTGGACACTGGTCGCGTGTCCGCTCTCGACCGGTTCTCCGCGCCCACCCAGGCGTGGTTCACCGGCGCATTCGAGCAGCCGACCCCGGCCCAGGAGGGCGCCTGGACGGCGATCAGCAGCGGCGAGCACGCGCTGGTCGTGGCCCCGACCGGGTCGGGCAAGACGCTGGCGGCCTTCCTCTGGTCCCTGGACCGGCTGGCCGCCACGCCCCCGCCGGGGGACCCGCTGCGCCGCTGCCGGGTCCTCTACGTCTCCCCGCTCAAGGCGCTGGCCGTCGACGTCGAGCGCAACCTGCGCGCACCGCTCACCGGGATCGGCCAGGCCGCCGCCCGGCTGGGTCAGGAACGGCCGGAGATCAGCGTCGGCATCCGCTCGGGTGACACCCCGGCCGACGAGCGACGGCTGTTCGCCAAGCGCCCGCCGGACATCCTGATCACCACCCCGGAGTCGCTCTTCCTGCTGCTCACCAGCCAGGCGCGGGAGTCGCTGCGCGGGGTGGAGACGGTGATCCTCGACGAGGTGCACGCCGTCTGCGGCAGCAAGCGTGGGGCCCACCTGGCGGTCTCCCTCGACCGGCTCGACGAGCTGCTGGAACGGCCCGCCCAGCGGATCGGGCTGTCGGCGACGGTGCGACCGATCGAGGAGGTGTCGACCTTCCTGGCCGGGGGCCGTCCGGTGCAGGTGGTGGCCCCGCCGTCGCAGAAGCAGTGGGACCTCTCCGTCGTCGTCCCGGTCGAGGACATGAGCCAGCTGGGGCAGCCCACCGGGGAGCTGGAGGGGTCGGCGGCGGGCAACCAGCCGCGGACGTCGATCTGGCCGGCGGTCGAGGAGCGGGTGCTCGACCTGATCGAGACCCACCGCAGCACCATCGTCTTCGCCAACTCCCGCCGGCTGGCCGAGCGGCTGACCAGCCGGCTCAACGAGCTGGCGTACGAACGGGCGACCGGAGAGCCGCTGCCGCACGGCGCGAACCCGGCCGAGCTGATGGCCCAGGCCGGCTCCGGCGGCGGGCTGCCCCCGGAGGCCAAGCCGGTCGCCTCGGCGCACCACGGCTCGGTCTCCCGGGAGCAGCGCGCGGTGGTCGAGGAGGCGCTCAAGTCCGGGCAGCTGCCCGCCGTCGTGGCCACCTCATCGCTGGAGCTGGGCATCGACATGGGCGCGGTCGACCTGGTCATCCAGGTCGAGTCACCGCCGAACGTCGCCGCCGGGCTGCAGCGGGTCGGGCGGGCCGGCCACCAGGTCGGTGCGGTCAGCGAGGGCGTGATCTTCCCGAAGTTCCGCGGCGACCTGGTGCAGAGCGCCGTCGTCGCCGAGCGGATGCGCGCCGGGGCCATCGAGTCGACCCGCTATCTGCGCAACCCGCTCGACGTGCTGGCCCAGCAGATCGTGGCGATGGTCTCCGAGCGGCCGCGCACCGTCGACGAGGTCGCCGCCGTGCTGCGCCGCTCGGCCGCCTTCGCCTCGCTGCCCGACTCCGCGCTGCACGCGGTGCTGGACATGCTGGCCGGCCGCTACCCCTCCGACGCCTTCGCCGAGCTGCGCCCGCGGCTGACCTGGGACCGGGTCACCGACACGCTCACCGCCCGCGCCGGTGCCCAACGGCTGGCGGTGACCAGCGGCGGCACCATCCCCGACCGCGGGCTGTTCGGCGTCTTCCTGGTCTCCGGGGCCGGTGAGAACGGCGGACGCCGGGTCGGCGAGCTGGACGAGGAGATGGTCTACGAGTCCCGGGTGGGCGACGTGTTCCTGCTCGGGTCGTCGTCCTGGCGGATCGAGGAGATCACCCACGACCGGGTGCTGGTCAGCCCCGCCCCCGGCCTGCCCGGGAAGATGCCCTTCTGGCACGGCGACACCCTGGGCCGGCCACTGGAGCTGGGCCGGGCGCTGGGCGCCTTCCTCCGTGAGGTCGGCTCCGCGACACCGGAGGCCGGCACCGAGCGGGCCCGGGCCGCCGGCCTCGACGAGTGGGGCGCGGCCAACCTGTTCGCCTACCTGGCCGAGCAGAAGCAGGCCACCGGCCACCTGCCCGACGACCGCACGCTGCTCGTCGAGCGGTTCCGGGACGAGCTCGGCGACTGGCGACTGGTCGTGCACTCCCCCTTCGGCGCACAGGTCAACGCGCCCTGGGCGCTGGTGCTGGCCGCACGGCTGCGTGAGCGGTACGGGGTGGACGTCGCGTCGATGCACTCCGACGACGGCATCGTGCTCCGGCTGCCCGACACCACCGGGGAGGCGCCCGAGGCCGACCTGGCCCTCCTCGACCCGGACGACGTCGAACGTGAGGTCACCGCCGAGGTCGGCAACTCCGCGCTCTTCGCCAGCCGGTTCCGCGAGTGCGCCGCCCGGGCGCTGCTGCTCCCCCGCCGCGACCCGCGCCGGCGCACCCCGCTGTGGCAGCAGCGGCAGCGCGCGGCCCAGCTGCTCTCGGTGGCCAGCGAGTTCTCCTCCTTCCCGATCACCCTCGAGGCGGTCCGGGAGGTGCTGCAGGACGTCTACGACGTGCCGGGGCTGGTCGAGCTGATGCGCGACGTCCGGGCCCGCCGGGTCCGGCTCGTCGACGTGCAGACCCAGACCGCCTCACCGTTCGCCCAGTCCCTGCTGTTCGGCTACGTCGGACAGTTCATCTACGAGGGCGACGCCCCGCTGGCCGAGCGCCGCGCCCAGGCGCTCGCGTTGGACACCGGGCTGCTGGCCGAGCTGCTGGGCCGCTCGGAGCTGCGCGAGCTGCTCGACGCCGACGCGATGGGCGAGGTCGAGGCGGAGCTGCAACGGCTGCCCGAGCAGCGGCACCCGCGCGACGTCGACGGTGCCAGCGACCTGCTCCGCGGCGTCGGCGACCTGACGGTCGCAGAAGCGGCCGCCCGGGGTGTGCCCGCCGACTGGCTCCAGGAGCTGGTCGTCTCCCGCCGGGCGCTGGTGGTCCGGATCGCCGGGGAGGAGCGGCACGTCGCCATCGAGGACGCCGGCCGGCTCCGCGACGCCCTGGGCACGGCACTGCCGGTCGGGGTGCCCGAGGTGTTCACCGAACCGGTGGCCGACCCGCTCGGTGACCTGATCGGCCGCTACGCCCGCACCCACGGCCCGTTCGCGCCCCCGGAGGTCGCCGCCCGGCTCGGCCTGGGCGTCGCCGTCGTCACCGCCACGGTGCAGCGGCTGGTCGGCACCGGCCGGCTGGTCACCGGCGAGTTCCGGCCCGGCGGCATCGGCCAGGAGTGGTGCGACGCCGAGGTGCTGCGCTCGATCCGGCGGCGGTCGCTGGCCAAGCTGCGCCAGGAGGTCGAGCCGGTCCCGATCGACACGCTGGCCCGGTTCACGCCCTCCTGGCAGTCGGTGGGCGGCCGGATGCGCGGGGTCGACGGCGTCCTGGCGGTGGTCGAGCAGCTGGCCGGTGCCCTGGTGCCCGCCTCGGCGCTGGAGTCGCTGGTGCTGCCGTCCCGGGTGCAGGGCTACTCGCCCGCGATGCTCGACGAGCTCACCAGCGCCGGAGAGGTGCTCTGGGCCGGTGCGGGCGGACTGTCCGGCGGCGACGGCTGGGTCTCCCTGGTGCCCGCCGACCTGGCCCCGCTGCTGCTCCCCGAGCCGCCCGGTGGCGCCACCACCGAGGGCGGCGTCGGGCAGCTGCTGCTCGACGAGCTCGCCGGCGGGCAGGCGCTGTTCTTCCGGGCACTGTCCGACCGGGTGGGCGCCACCGACGACACCGCGCTGGCCGAGGAGATCTGGGACCTGGTCTGGGCCGGCGCGTTGACCAACGACACCCTCGCCCCGCTGCGGGTGCGGCTGTCCGGCGGCGGCACCCACAAGCGGCAGCCCGCCGCACCCCGCGCCCGGCTCGACCGCAGCCGCTACGGCCGCACCCGGCTGGGCCGGCCGGCGATGCCCAGTCGCACCGGTCCCCCGGCGATGGCCGGGCGCTGGTCGCGCCTGCCCGAGCTGGAGGGCAACGCCACCAAGCGCACCACCGCACGGGCGGAGGCGCTGCTGGAGCGGCACGGCGTGCTCACCCGCGGGGCGGTGCAGGCCGAGCAGGTGACAGGTGGGTTCTCCGCGGTCTACCCGGTTCTGCGAGCGTTCGAGGAGAACGGCCGGGCCCGCCGGGGCTACTTCGTCGAGACCCTCGGCGCAGCGCAGTTCGGCACCCCGGGCTCGGTCGACCGGCTGCGCAGCTTCGCCAGCCCGGACCGTGCGCCCGCCGGGCCGGTCGTGCTCGCCGCCACCGACCCGGCGAACGTCTACGGGGCCGCTCTCCCCTGGCCGGAGCGGGTCGTGGGCTCGGCCGACGGTGCCCCCGACGGCCCGGCGGTCGACCTCGGCGAGGGCACCGGCACCCGGCGGACGGGGCACCGGGCGGGGCGCAAGGCCGGCGCGCTGGTCGTGCTGGTCGACGGCGAGCTGGTGCTCTACGTCGAGCGTGGCGGGAAGACGCTGCTGTCCTGGACCGAGGACGAGACCGTGCTCAAGGAGGCGGCCACCGCGCTGTCCGGCGCGGTCGCCTCGGGGGCGCTGGGCCGGATGATCGTGCAGAAGGCCGACGGGGCGTCAGTGCACGAGTCCGGCCCGCTCACCGCCGCGCTGCAGGCGGCCGGGTTCGCCGCCACCCCGCGGGGGCTGCGGCTGCGGAGCTGATCGGGCGGGCCCTGCCGAGCGCCACCCGCGCGCGGCCGACGTGGCTCAGCGGGCGCGACGACGCATCAGGAGCGGCGGGAGCCCTGCAGCCAGGGACCGAGCCAGCGGCTGAGCCGGGGCATGGACAGCCGCAGCGCCGTCACCACGTAGGCCGCCGACAGCAGCAGCCGCAGCGGCCACGGCCACTCCCCGACGAAGGGCATGGCCAGGAGCTGGAAGGTCGAGGTGAACAGCAGGACGACGGCCACGGTGAGCAGCCAGCTGCGCCACGCCGGACCGGGCCGGGCGGGCACCGCGAAGAAGCTCTGCAGGCCCACGGCCCGGGCCACCCGCTCGTCCTCCACCAGCTGGTGCACCCGGTCCAGCGCCTCGCGCCGCTCCGGCGAGCGCTCCCAGGCGGCGAGGGAATCGTCGTCCCGGAAGCGGTAGACCAGGTGGTACTCGTCGCTGCCCGGGCCGGGGCGCAGCAGCGAGGACCCGAGGTGGCCGGGGAAGGTCGCGACCAGCTCCTGCACGTCGGCTGCCCACCGCTCGAAGGCGTTCTGCTGCTCCGGGCGCACCACCCGGGCGACCGTGACGGTGACCGGCTCGGCCGCCGGGGCGGGCTGCCGGGCGGCGATGTTGCCGGCCAGGCGGTCCGGCAGGCTGCGGAGGCGGGTCGTCACGGTCACAGGATCCCTCAGCGCTGAAGGAACGCAGGCTGTTCCCGCTTGTCGCCCCCCTCACACGAGGCCACCCGACCGAGGGAGGGGGCACACCGTCGGCGCCGCCGAGGTCACCCGTCCGCTCCGGCGACGGCGTCGGCCCCGTCAGCGATCCCGAGCACCAGTCCCGTCCGCCGGGGACCATGGGCGGCGTGCCCGAGGGAGACACCGTCTGGCTGGCCGCCCAGCGGATGGACACGGCGCTGGGCGGCGCCACGCTCCGCCGCGGCGAGCTCCGGGTGCCCCAACTGGCCGCCACGGACCTCGCCGGTGCCACCGTCACCGAGGTCGTCCCCCGCGGGAAGCACATGCTCATCCGGCTGGCCGACGGCCGCACCCTGCGCACCCACTACCGGATGGACGGCAGCTGGCACGTCTACCGGCCGGGCTCCCGGTGGCGGGGCGGACCCGGGCACAGCGTCCGGGCCGTGCTGGCCACCGACGAGTGGGAGTGCGTCGGGTACCGGCTGCACGACGTGCGGCTTGTCCCCACCAGCCAGGAGGCGGAGCTGGTCGGCCATCTCGGCCCCGACGTGCTCGGCCCGGACTGGGACCTCGAGGAGGCCCTGCGCCGGCTCCACGCGCACCCCGACGAACAGGTCGGCGTCGCCCTCCTCGACCAGCGCAACCTGGCCGGCATCGGCAACCTCTACAAGGTCGAGTCGCTGTTCCTCACCGGCGTGCACCCGTGGGCCCGGGTCGCCGACGTCCCGGACCTGCCCGGGCTGGTCGAGCGGGCCCGCACCCTGATGCTGGCCAACCGAGACCGCCCCTCGCAGAGCACCACCGGGGAGACCCGCCGGGGCCAGGACCACTGGGTCGCCGGCCGGAAGGGCCGCCCGTGCCGCCGCTGCCGGACGCCGATCCTGCTCGGCGACCAGGGACCGGACCTGCAGGAACGGGTCACCTGGTGGTGCCCGCGCTGCCAGGCCACGCCGGCGCCGGTCGATCCACGGGCCCGCACCGGTGAGCCCGGCACCGAGGCCCGCCGCGCCCGGTACTGACGACGTCGTCCCACGTGGCCACCCGACCGCCGCCAGCTCGGCGGGAGTCGGTGCGGACGAGGATCATGGCGGGATGCCCGAGGGAGACACGGTCTGGCTGGCCGCGCAGCGGATGAACACCGCGCTGGCCGGGGCGACGCTGACCACGGGTGAGCTCCGGGTGCCGCAGCTGGCCACCACGGACCTGGGCGGTGCCACCGTCACCGAGGTCGTCCCCCGCGGGAAGCACATGCTGATCAGGCTGGCCGACGGCCGCACGCTGCGCACCCATTACCGGATGGACGGCAGCTGGCACATCTACCGGAAGGGCAGCCCGTGGAAGGGCGGGCCGGCGCACAGCATCCGGGCGGTCCTGGCCACAGCCGAGTGGGACTGCGTCGGCTACCGGCTGCACGACCTGCGGATCGTGCCGACCAGCGCCGAGGACGAACTGGTCGGCCACCTCGGCCCCGACGTGCTCGGCCCCGACTGGGACCTGGACGAGGCGCTCCGCCGGCTCCGCGCGCACCCCGACGAGCAGATCGGTGTCGCCATCCTGGACCAGCGCAGCCTGGCCGGCATCGGCAACCTCTACAAGGTCGAGACGCTGTTCATGACCCGCACCCACCCGTGGACCCGGGTCGCCGACGTCGCGGACCTCCCTGGCCTCGTCACCCGCGCCCGCACCCTGATGCAGGCCAACCGAGACCATCCCGAGCAGAGCACCACCGGCTCCACCCGGCGCGGAGAGGACCACTGGGTGTTCGGCCGCAAGGGCCGTCCGTGCCGGCGCTGCCGCACCCCGATCCTGCTCGGTGACCAGGGGCCGCACACGCAGGAACGGGTGACCTACTGGTGCCCCTCGTGCCAGGCCGCACGCAGCCCGATCGACCCGCTGGCCCGCACCGGGGAGCCCGGCCACCCGGCGTCCATCGCTGCCACCTGATCGCCAGAGCCCCGCCGTCCAGCAGGACGACGGGGCTCCGGGTCGGGTCCGCCCCTGCGTCGGCGCGAGCCGGCGGGGGCTGGTCCGGCTACTGCTCCGGGCGCTCGGCCGGCTGCGCGGCGCGCTGCTCGGCGTTCGAACCGAGGTCGCCGGTGGCACCCTGCCCGGCCTCGATCGCACCGGCGGCCTGGTTGCCCTCGACCGCCTGGGGACCGGTGGCACCGCCCATGCCCGCACGGATCTCGGCGAGGCGGGAGGCGCCGGCGACGTCGATGGTCGCCTTCTCCACCTCGAGCATCCGGCCCTCGACCGAGTCCTGCGCCAGCTCCGCCTGACCCAGCGCGGTGGCGTAGCGGGCCTCGATCTTGTCCCGCACCTCGCCCAGGTTGGGGGTGTTGCCCGGTGCGGACAGCTCGTTGACCGACCGCAGCGAGGCCGAGACCTGCTCCTGCATCTTGGCCTGCTCCAGCTGCGACATCAGCTTGGTGCGCTCGGCCAGCGTCGACTGCAGCCGCATCCGGCTGGTCTCGACCGCGCCCTTGGCCTGCTCGGCGGCCTGCAGCGCCTCGTCGTGGCTGCGCTTGAGGTCCTCGACCGACTGCTCGGCGCCGACCAGCTGGGTGGCGAAGGCCTGGGCAGCCTGCTCGTAGTCGGCGGCCTTGGCGGCGTCCCCGGCGGCGCGGGTCTGGTCGGCGAGGGTCAGCGCCTGCCGGGCGGAGGCCTGCAGCTTCTCGATCTCACCCAGCTGCCGGCTGAGCCGCATCTCCAGCTGCCGCTGGTTGCCCAGCACGGCGGCGGCCTGGTTGGCCAGGGCCTGGTGCCGCTGCTGCTCCGCCTCGATCGCCTGCTGGATCTGGATCTTCGGGTCAGCCCGCTGGTCGATCTGGTTGTTGGCCGAGGCCGTCAGGTACTTCCACAGCTTCACGAACGGGTTCGGCATGGCTCCTCCTGGTCCGGTGCTCCAGCCCCGCCGGGCGGCGGGCGGTGCGACACGGATGACACTGTCCCGATCATCGTCCCAGGCGGCGTCCTCGGCCAGCCACCGCACACGCTCCGGTGCACTGCGCGCACGTCCCCCCGCACCAACGCTGGTGCGGGGGGACAGTCGGTGATCAGGTCACCTGATCACCGCTGGGGACCGCGGGGCGGGTTCAGACCGGGCGGCCGCGGAGGCGCCGGTAGTGCGCGACCAGGGCGGCGGTGGAGGCGTCCGCGTCGATCTCGGGGCTGTCCATCTCCGGCGCGGCCTCGCTGGTCAGGGCCGGGGCGAGCTGGCGGGCCATCACCTTGCCGAGCTCCACGCCCCACTGGTCGAAGGAGTCGATCTGCCAGATCGCGCCCTGGGTGAAGACGGTGTGCTCGTAGAAGGCGATCAGCTGCCCCAGCGTCGCCGGGGTCAGCTTCGGCGCGAGGATCGTCGTCGAGGGCCGGTTGCCGGGCATCACCTTGTGCGGGACGACGTCGGCCGGCGTCCCGTCGGCGGCGACCTCCTCCGCCGTCTTGCCGAACGCCAGGGCAGCGCTCTGCGCGAACATGTTGGCCATCAGCAGGTCGTGCATCTCGCCGATGTCGTGGTTCGGCTCGCCGAACCCGATGAAGTCGGCCGGGATGAGCGAGGTGCCCTGGTGCAGCAGCTGGTGGAAGGCGTGCTGGCCGTTGGTGCCGGGCTCGCCCCAGTACACCTCGCCGGTCGCCGTCGTCACCGGCTGCCCGTCGGCCTGCACGGACTTGCCGTTGCTCTCCATCGTCAGCTGCTGCAGGTAGGCCGGCAGCCGGGACAGGTACTGGCTGTAGGGCAGGACGGCGTGGCTCTGGGCACCGAAGAAGTCGGTGTACCAGACGTTGAGCAGCCCCTGCAGCAGCGGCATGTTCTCCGCCAGGGGTGCGGTGCGGAAGTGCTCGTCGACGGCGTGGAAGCCGGCGAGCATCTCGGCGTAGGCGTCCGGACCGATCGCGACCATGAGCGAGAGCCCGATCGCCGAGGTGAAGGAGTAGCGGCCGCCCACCCAGTCCCAGAACTCGAACATGTTCGCGGTGTCGATGCCGAACTCGGCCACCGCGTCGGTGTTGGTCGACACCGCGACGAAGTGCTTCGCCACCGCCGACGCGTCGGCGCCGGAGGCCAGCAGCCAGTCCCGGGCGACGGTGGCGTTGGTGAGCGTCTCCAGGGTGGTGAACGTCTTGGAGCAGATCACGAACAGCGTCGTCGCCGGGTCGAGGTCGCGGGTCTTCTCGGCGAAGTCGGTGGGGTCGATGTTGGAGACGAAGCGGGCGGTGATCCCACGGTCGCTGTAGTCGGCGAGGGCGGTGTAGGCCATCGCCGGGCCGAGGTCGGAGCCACCGATGCCGATGTTCACCACGGCCCGGATCCGCTCCCCGGTGTGCCCCTTCCACTCCCCCGACCGCACGCGGTCGGCGAAGGTGCGCATCGTGGCCAGCACCGCGTGGACGTCGGCGCTCACGTCCTGGCCGTCGACGGTGAGCGGCACCGACTCGGGTGCGCGCAGCGCCACGTGCAGGACGGCGCGGCCCTCGGTGGTGTTGATGTGCTCACCGCGGAACATCGCCGCGATCCGGTCCGGCACGCCGGCCCGCTCGGCCAGCGCGACCAGCAGTTGCAGCGTCTCATCAGTGACCCGGTGCTTGGCGAGGTCGACGTGCAGGTCGCCGGCGGTGCCGGTCAGCCGCTCACCGCGGCCGGGGTCCTCGGCGAACAGCTCGCGCAGCGTCCGGGCGCCGACTGCGCGGTGGTGCTCGGCAAGGGCTGCCCACTCGTCGGTCGCGGTGATGTCCATGCTGCTGCCTCCAGTGTCCGGCCAGGGTCTCTCGGGACAGGTGCGCAGCGATGCCGCAGCACAAACCCCGGGCATGATCATGCCCGCGCCGGACCGCAGCCCGGCGCGGCCCCTCCCCGCGGCGGGCAGCACGGGGTCGGCCGCGGACCGGCGGCCGACCCCGCTACGCCGTCAGGCGGCGCTGATCCCCTCCCCCTCCGCCGACTGGACCTGCTCGACCCGGTCCTCGGCCGCCAGCCGGGTGAGCTCGGCACCGGCCTCGGCGTCGCGGGTGAGGTTGTCACCCGTCGTCGGGTCGAAGACGTGCACCTTGCGGCTGTCCAGCCAGAACTCCGCGTCCCGCCCCTCCCGGATCCGGCTGGTGGCGTCGATCGAGACGATCGCCTGGGTGCGCAGCTCCTCGGAGTCGAGTTCCTTGGACAGCTCGCGCAGCTGGGCACGGATCTCGTCGGGCGCCTCGTAGGGGATGTAGGCGAACTGGGAGTCCCCGAGCCACTCGGTCACGTCCACCCGGGCGGTGAAGACCGAGCCGACCGGCCGCTTGGCCTCGTCGACCAGGGCCGCGTCCTCGAAGTACTCCGGCCGGATGCCGACCAGCAGCAGGTCGCGGCCGGCGACCGCGGCCGCCCGGCGCTCGTCGAGATCGATGTCCCCGAACGGCGTGGTCAGCCGGGAGCCGCTGAGGGTGGCCGGGAGGAAGTTCATCGGCGGGGAGCCGATGAAGCCCGCCACGAACAGATTGACCGGCTGCTCGTAGAGCTCGCGCGGTGAGGCGACCTGCTGGATCTTCCCCTTGCGCAGGACGCAGACCCGGTCGCCCAGTGTCATCGCCTCGGTCTGGTCGTGGGTGACGTAGACGGTGGTGATGCCCAGCCGGCGCTGCAGCCGGGAGATCTCCGTGCGCATCTGACCGCGGAGCTTGGCGTCGAGGTTCGACAGCGGCTCGTCGAAGAGGAACGCCTCGGCCTGGCGCACGATCGCCCGGCCCATCGCCACCCGCTGGCGCTGACCACCGGAGAGGTTGGCCGGCTTGCGCTCCAGGTGCTCGTGCAGCTCCAGGACGTCGGCCGCCTCGTTCACCCGCCGCTGCACCTCCGCGTCATCGACCTTGGCCAGTCGCAGCGGGAAGGCGATGTTCTCGTACACGGTGAGGTGCGGGTACAAGGCGTAGTTCTGGAAGACCATCGACAGGTTCCGCTCTCGCGGCGCCTTGTCGTTGACCCGGGTTCCTCCGATCACCATGTCGCCGCTGGTGATGTCCTCCAGCCCGACGATCATCCGCAGCAGCGTGGATTTCCCGCAGCCGGACGGGCCGACGAGGATCATGAACTCCCCCTCGTCGATGTCCAGGCTGACGTCGTTCACCGCCGGGAAGCCGTCTCCGTACTTCTTGACGATGTTCTTCATCTCGATCGAGGCCATCAGTTCGTCCCTTTCGCGGTCAGCGTGAGTCGGCGGGAGGGCGTCAGCCCTTGACGGCGCCGTTGGTGAGGCCGGCGACGATGCGCCGCTGGAAGATCAGGACCAGGACGACGACCGGGATGGTCACCACGACCGCCGCGGCAGCGATCGCCCCGGTGGGCTCCACGAACTGGGAGGCCCCGGAGAACAACCCGAGGGCCGCCGGTACCGGCCGGGCCGCCGAGGTCGAGGTCAGCGAGATCCCGTAGATGAAGTCGTTCCAGGCGATGAAGAAGGCGATGATCGCCGTGGTGAAGACGCCGGGGGCGGCCAGCGGGACGATCACCTTGCGGAACGCCTGCCAGGTGGTCGCGCCGTCGACCTGGGCCGCCTGCTCCATCTCCCACGGGATCTCCCGGAAGAACGCCGACATGGTCCAGATGGAGATCGGCAGGGTCAGTGACAGGTACGGGATGATCAGGCCCGGCCAGGTGTCGTACAGGCCGATCTGCCGCCAGAGGTTGAACAGCGGCGTGACGATCGAGATCACCGGGAAGATCGCCACGGCCAGGGCGGTCGACAGGATCAGCTTCTTGCCCGGGAAGTCCAGGCGGGCGATGGCGTAGGCGGCGAACATCGACAGCACGGAGGAGATCGCCGTCGCGATGAGGACGATGCCGAAGGAGTTGCGCAACGCCGGCAGGAACAGGTCACTCGCCCCGCCGGTGAGGATCAGGCTGTAGTTCTCCCACGACAGGTCGCTGGGCAGGAACTGGCCGTTGTTCAGGTCAGCGGCCGCCTTCAGCGACAGCGACACGATCCACGCGATCGGGAACAGCGCGTAGATGACGATGACGATGCCACCGACGATCCACCAGTTCTTCTCCCGGCGTGACATCACTGGTCCCCTCTCTGCTGGGACAGGTCGACCTTGAAGACCTTGATGAACATGAAGGCGATGAACACCACGACCAGGAACAGCAGCACCGACACCGCCGACCCCAGCCCGATCTCCAGCCGGGCGATCGTCTGCCGGTAGGCCAGGAAGGACACCGACTCCGTGCCGTTGGCACCGCCGGTCATCACGAAGATGCTGTCGAAGACCCGGAAGGCGTCCAGGGTGCGGAACAGCAGCGCGACCATGATGGCCGCCTTCATGTTCGGGATCGTCACCTTCCGCATCCGCTGCCACCAGCTGGCGCCGTCGACCTTCGCTGCCTCCTGGAGCACCTCCGGCACCTGCGCCAGCCCGGCGAGCAACAGCAGCGAGATGAACGGCGTGGTCTTCCAGATCTCGGCGATGCAGATGACGAACAACGCCGTCCACCGGTCGCCGAACCAGTCCGTGTTCTCCGACACCCCGGGCAGCCAGGCGAACCACGAGTTGACGAAGCCGGAGTTGATGTCGAAGGCGAACTGCCAGGCGAACGCCGACACGACGGTGATCACCGCGTACGGGATCAAGATGGCCGCCCGCACCACCGGCCGGATCGCCGACAGCGCCTTGGCCATCACCAGGGCCAGCGCGAACCCGAGCACCAGCTCGACCGCCACCGTCACCACCGTGATGAAGACCGTGACCCAGATGGACTGCCACCACAGCGGGTCGGTGAGGATCACCCCGTAGTTGCCCAGCCCGACGAAGGACCGGTTCGCCGGGTCGGTGAGCCGGAAGTCGAACAGCGACTCGTAGGTCGCCTGGGCGATCGGGTAGGCCGTGACGAGCAGCATGACGACGAACGCCGGTCCGGCGAGCAGCCAGCCCAGCCGTCGTTCACTGCGGGCGCGGTCGGTGAACTCCTGCGGAGGCGCCGACTTGGGTTCGGTCCGTTCCCCAGGTGGGAGCGTGGTCGTGGTCACAGCAGCTGCTCCTTCGCCAGGACTGCGTTGATCAGCGCAGTGGCCCGCTCACCGGTCAGCCCAGGGTCGATCGCGCTCGGTGGGTGGTAGGAGCGCTGCAGACCGACGGAGATCTCGTTGTAGTAGGGCGTCTGCGGTCGTGGCGCGGCCAGTTCCAGGGAGTCCCGGATGGTCGGTGCCATCGGGAATGCGTCCAGCACCTCCGGATCGTCGTAGACCGCAGCCGAGGAGGCCGGGTTGCCGTTGGTGACGAAGTAGTACGCCTGGTTCTCGTCGGAGACGATGCACTCAGATGCCTCGAAGGCCAGCTCCGGGTACTCGCTGAAGGCCCCGACCCCCAGGTTGATCCCGCCGTAGGGCGGGGCGGCCGGCTCGTCCTCGTTCACGCGGGGATAAATCGCCCAGCCGTAGTCCTCCGGGACGGAGGCATCCAGCGTGCCGCCCTCGACGGCCGCGAGAGCCCGCGGCCAGACGAAGGGCCAGTTGACCATGAAGCCCGCCTCGCCGCTCTCGAAGTTCGTGGCCGAGGCGTCCTCGTTCTCGGTGGAGAAGGCCGGGCCGGCGGCGTCCGAGACGGCCAGGTTCTTCATGACCTCGGCAGCGCGGATCGCAGCCTCGGTGGTCAGTCCCAGCTCGATGTTCTCCGGGTTCTCGGCGTTCTCCTGGATGATCGAGCCCCCGGCCGACTCGATCAGGGCGTTGAGCCACACCGTCAACGACTCGGCGCGCGTGCCCTGGGCACCGACCAGCACGTCCTCCGACTCGGACGCCTCGATCAGCTGGTCCCAGGTGACCGGCTGGGACATGTCCAGCCCGGCCGCCTCGGCGACCGACTCGCGGTACCAGAGCAGCTGGGTGTTGGCCCAGAACGGGACGGCGACCAGCTCGTCGTCCCAGGTGGAGCCCTCGATGGCGCTCTCGACCACGCCTTCGGTGACCCGATCGGCCACGTCGTCGGGGACGTCGGCCAGGAAGCCCGCCTCGGCGAACTCCGGGATGAACGGCGGGTCCAGGCTCATCAGGTCGATCGAGGAGTCGTTGGCCGCCAGGCGCCGGATGAGCTGCTCCCGCTGCGAGCTCGCGTCCCGCGGCAGGAGGCTGGTCTCGATGGTGTAGCGACCCTCGGCCGCCTCGGTGCACCGTTGCGCGATCTCCGCCTGTCCGCCGGAGTCGGGGTTGATGTACCAGTTCAGCGTGGGCACGCCCTCGCCGTCGCTGCCACAGGCCGCGAGCACGGAGCTGAGCAGGCCGGCCGCGGCGACACCGGCGACCGCCCGCCGCCGTCTGCGGGAGTGGGAGGGACCGGCCCGACCGGTCCGCATGCTGTCGTCTCCGACCCTGCTGACGTCCGGCACCGAGCCACCACCTCCATCGCCTCCAGCGACGTGTGTGGTCGCTGTGGCTTCGGAGAGTGGCCCTGGTCACAACGACTGTCAACCGGAGCGAGATCTTGTCGTGTCCTCCCGCCGGACGCCCCGGCGGGATCCCCTCACCGGGGGTCGGACCGGTGCGCCATCACCGACGGTGTGGTCAGCTGGACCGGCATGCGGGGCAGCACGTTCTGCACGTAGGAGCGCACCGCAGCCCAGGTCCCGACGTCGAAACCGGCCCCCTCGGACAGGAACCAGCGGTGCTCCAGCACCTCGTGGAACACCTCGGCCGGCTCCAGCCGGCCGGCCAGCTCCTCGGGGACCGCACCCACCACGGGCAGGTACACCTCGGTCAGCCAGCGGTGGCCGGCGACGGTCTCCGGCACCGGGCTGCTGCCCCGCTGCTCCAGGTACGCGCGATAGGACCACAGGTCGTTGAGCAGCCGCTGCGCCTGGTTCTCCTGCACCTCCAGGCCGGTCAGCCGGACCAGCTCGCGCCGGTGCTGCCCGGGCTCGGCGACCCGGGTCTCGACCCGCAGCCGAGCCCCGTCCCCGGAGGTGACCAGCTCGATCTCACCGACGTCGAACCCCAGGTCGTTGATCCGCTGCAGCCGCTCGGCGACCCGGATCGCCTGCTCGTCGGCGCGGAAGACCTCCTCCCGGGTCACCTCCTCCCACAGCGCCTCGTACCGGATCGGCAGGCTGTCGGCGATCTCGATCGGGTCGATCTCCGGCGGGAGCAGCTCGCCGGACTGCAGGTCCATCAGCTCGGCACCGACCCGCTCCCGGGCCAGGTCGACGTCGTAGGCCCGCTTCCGCGCCGACAGCGTGGGGTGGCGCTCCGCGGTCTCCGCGTCGACCAGGTAGGCGGTGAAGGTCCCCGCGTCCAGCCGGAAGAGCGTGTTGGACAGCGAGCAGTCGCCCCAGTAGACGCCGGCCAGGTGCAGCCGCACCAGCAGCTCCACCAGGGTGTCCAGCAGCTTCATCGGGTCGTCCGCGGCGCGCGGGCCGGAGAACAGGTACCGGTAGGACATCGAGTACTCGAGGTAGCGGGTGACCAGGACGGCCTGCTGGTCGTCGGGCCGGTCGACGCAGATGCCCAGCACCGACACCGACGGCAGCCCCTCCCCCTCGAACTCGGCGAGCAAGGCGTACTCGTGCCGGGCCAGCGGCTCGGCGATCTCCTTGAGGGCGTAGACCCGTCCCTCCGACACGGTGAACCGGACGACGTGCCGGGAGATGCCCCGCTGCGGCACCTCGAGCAGCAGGGACTCGTCCCACTCCTCCAGCGGCTGGTGCCACGGGAGGGAGAGCAGGCCGGCAGCCTCGGTGGCCGGGGGCCGGAACAGGTACCGCATCACGCACTCCGCTGGTGGTCTGGCACGGGGTCCGACTCTGGAGGGCCGCCCGTCACGATGTCACGTGTCCGGGTCGACGGCCCCCTGTGGCGGCTGGACGGCACACGGCCGTCCCGGTCCGCAGGGACCGGGACGGCCGTGGCGATGCGCGGGTGAGTCAGCCGACGAGCTGCCCGGTGACGACGGCGGCCTGCGCGGCCCGCTCCTGCACCGTGCCCGGCTGCAGCACCAGGCCCAGCAGCCAGCGGCAGACCAGTTCGGCCTCGGGACGGGAGATGCGCAGCGCCGAGCCGAGGGTGACGACGACGTCGCCCCAGCGGTCGGCGTCCAGCGCCATCATCTGCACGAGGGTCTCCGGCTCGGTCTCGGCCAGCCGGCGCAGCACCGGGTGCCCGCCCACCTCCTCGGCCAGCGCGGGGACGGCGACGGTCAACGGCAGCTCGGCGGCGAGCGCGGCCAGCCGGTCCAGCTCGTAGGCGATGAGCGCGTGCGCCACGTCGTCCTTGGTGCGGAAGTGGTTGTACAGCGTGGCCTTGGCGACCCCGGCGGCGGCGGCGACGTGCTGCATCGTGGTCTTGCGGACCCCGCGCTCGGCGAAGGCCGCCCGGGCCCCGGTGAGCAGTCCGCGCCGGGTGCGGCTCATCGGCACCCCGGCACGCGCGGGACGACGGGAGTCCTGGCGCGGCGTGGTGGGGCGCGGGGCCGGGACGGCGACGGCCAGCGAGGGCACCGGCGCGGTCAGGTGGTGGCCGGGCGCCGGCGGCTGCAGGAGCGCGGCCCCGACCGGCACCGGGGTCGTCAGGTGCTGCCCGCCCGCAGCGGCGGCCTCGGCGGCCGCGGACTCGGCGGCGTCGGCCTCCAGGACGGTGACCCCGCCCCGACCGGTGACGGTCGGCACCGGGAGCGAGGGGTGCTGCGGCAGCGGAGGGCGGGATGCTGGGGAAGACATGGACACTTTGTGCCCGTTCCGTCGCACTGGGTCAAGCAGGTGGACCCTGAGCGCAGTTCGTGTCGCGTTCGTCGGTCCGGCTGGACGGATCCGGGCCCCGATGGACGCCTCGGTGGTTCTCGCCTACGCGGCGAGTGAGACAGCCCTGCGAGCGCGGGTGGCCGCGCGGGCCGACTGGCCACTGCCCACGAGGGCCAGGGCCGGCTCGGCGACCGGCGCCTCGGCAGCCGCCTGCTCGGCCGGCTGGTCGGCAGCCTCCGCGGCTGCGGCCTCCTCGTCCCCGCCTCCCGGACGGGCGACGGCGACCGGACGGACCGGGCGGCCGGCCGGCTCGGTGAGCCGCATCTCCAGGCTCACCTCGGCCAGCAGGTCGGCCAGCTCCACGTCCAGGGCGTCGCAGATGGAGGCCAGCAGCTCCGAGGACGCCTCCTTCTGGCCGCGCTCGACCTCCGAGAGGTACCCCAGGCTCACCCGGGCCGCGCCGGAGACGTCGCGCAGCGTTCGCCGCTGGCGCAGCCGGTGACCCCGCAGGGTGTTCCCCAGCTGGGTGCGCAGCAGCGTCATGGCCGTCTCCTGTCCACTCTCACGAGCAGGTCGAACGAGCAGCGCCGCTGACCCGGTCGGTCGGGAGACGCCGTGTGCTCACCGTACGCGGCCATGACCCGGGTCACCGTGCCGGTGGAGGTCCGTCCGCTCATGGCGTAACGCCCCCGCCGTCCCCCGGCTTCCCGGGGATCGCGTGCTCGGCCAGCCGACCCCGCAGCCGCACCATCGCCTCCTGCACCGCCCCGGCACGCACCGCGGCGCGGTCGCCGGGGAGGTCCAGCTCGTGGACGACGGTGACGAGCCCGTCGCTGAGGCCGAGGTACACCCGGCCCGGGGCGTGCCCGTCGACCGGGTCGGGGCCGGCCACCCCGGTGAGGCCGACGCCCCAGGTGGCGGCGCAGCGGCTGCGGATCCCCTCGGCGAGCGCGGCCGCGGTGGGTTCGCTCACCGGCCCCGAGGCGGCCAGCAGCGCCGGGGCCACCCCGGCCAGCGTGGTCTTCAGGTCGGTGGCGTACACGACGACGCCACCGCGCAGCGTGGCGCTGGCGCCGGGCACCGCGGCGAGGGTGGCGCAGAACAGGCCGGCGGTCAGCGACTCGGCGGCCGCGACCGTCTCACCGCGGGCCACCAGCGCCTCGTGCAGCTGCTGCGCGGCCTCGGCGGGGTCTGGTGTGCTCATGCCGCGGTGTCCCGGCGACCCTCACCGGTGCCGGGCTCGCCGCCTGCCCCCGGCCGCCGGCTCGCCGCCGCCCGCATGGCCCGGGCACTGGTCCGCCGCAGCTTCACGGCCCGGTAGACGTAGTCGACGCCGGTGGCGACGGTCAGCACGAACGCCGCGGCCATGACCCACCAGCGGGCCGTCCCGAACAGCCCGTCGATCGGCAGGATGTACATCCCGATGGCCAGCGACTGGAGCACGGTCTTGGCCTTGCCCCCGCGGCTGGCGGCGATCACGCCGTGCCGGATGACCCAGAACCGCAGCAGGGTGACCCCCACCTCGCGGACCACGATGGTCAGCGTCACCCACCACGGGAGCAGCCCCAGCACCGACAGGCCGATCAGCGCCGTGCCGGTGAGCGCCTTGTCGGCGATCGGATCGGCGAGCTTGCCGAACTCGGTGACCTGGTTCGTGCGCCGGGCGATCATGCCGTCCAGCTGGTCGGTGACGATCGCCAGGACGAAGAAGAGGGCGGCCCAGCCGCGGCGCACGTCGTCCGCCCCGCCCTCGGACAGCAGCAGCAGCGCGAACAGCGGGACGACCGCCAGCCGCAGCATCGTGAGCGCGTTGGGCAGGTTGAGCAGCCGGGCGCTCTGCGGCGGCGTCGCCGCCGGGTCGACCGGCCCTCCTGGTTCCACCGCGCCCATCGGGTCAGACCCCGGCTGGTGCGGCGAGCGCCGCCACCCCGTGCGCGGGCAGCAGCGCCCGGGCGACCAGGTCGACACCCTCGGTGTCGACCACCTCGGCCTGCACCAGCTGGCCGGCGACCGCGCCGGCGGGCACGCCGGAGACCGTCGTCGTGCCGTCGGCGTCCGGGTCCTGGTGCGCGGCGTGACCGGCCCAGGTGCCGGGCTCCTCGTCGTCGGAGATGTCCTCGGTGAGCAGCACCTCCACGGTGCTGCCGATCCGTTCCTCGGCGCGCTGGGCGGTCAGCTCCTCGACCAGGTCGGTGATCCGCCGCACCCGGGCGTCGATCTCCACCTGGTCGAGCTTGTCGGGCAGTCCGAGCGCCTCGGTGCCGTCCTCGTCGGAGTAGCCGAACACGCCGACGGCGTCCAGCCGCCCCTCGGTGAGGAAGCGCTCGAGCTCGGCGACGTCGTCCTCGGTCTCGCCGGGGAACCCGAGGATGACGTTGGTGCGGAAGCCCGCACCCGGCGCCAGGGCGCGGGCCCGCTCGATGATGCCCAGGAAGTCCTCGGTGCCGCCGAAGCGCCGCATCCGACGCAGCAGCGTCGGCGAGGAGTGCTGGAAGGACAGGTCGAAGTAGGGGGCGATGCCCGGGGTCGCGGCGATCACCTCGAGCAGCCCGGGCCGCAGCTCGGCCGGCTGCAGGTAGGCCACCCGCACCCGGACGATCCCGTCGACGGCGGCCAGCTGGGGCAGCAGCTTCTCCAGCGAGCGGAGGTCGCCGGTGTCCTTGCCGTAGGAGGTGGAGTTCTCGCTCACCAGGACGATCTCGGTGACCCCCTGGGAGGCCAGCCACTGCGCCTCGCCGAGCACCTCACCGGCCGGCCGCGAGACGAAGGAGCCACGGAAGGTGGGGATGGCGCAGAAGGCGCACCGCCGGTCGCAGCCGGAGGCGATCTTCAACGCCGCGGAGGGTCCGCTGGCCAGTCGCTTGCGACGCAGCCAGTCGTGGCCGGGGATGGCCGGGGCGTCGGGGGCCTGCGTCGCCGCGCTCCGCTGCACCGGGCTGATCGGCAGCAGCGTCCGCCGGTCCTTCGGGGTGTGCGGGACCAGCGGCCGGCCGGTGAGCACGTCGTCCAGCCGGTCCCCGATGGCGCCGTAGTCGTCGAAGCCCAGCACGGTGGCCTCGGGCAGCGCCCCGGCCAGCTCGGCGCCGTACCGCTCGGCCATGCAGCCGACGGCGATCACCTCGGCGCCGGAGTCGGTGGCGGCGAGGATCGCGTCGACCGAGTCCTTCTTCGCGCTCTCGATGAACCCGCAGGTGTTCACCAGCACGGCGTCGGCGGCCTCGCCGTCGGCGACCAGTTCGTACCCGTCACCGGCCAGGCGACCGGCGAGCTCCTCGGAGTCCACCTCGTTGCGGGCGCAGCCGAGGGTGACGACGGCAACGCGCCGCGGAGCGGGACCGGCGGGCTGCCCTTCGGGTGATGTCATGGGTCTGGGCAGGGCTGGCACCGCACCATCGTAGGCGCCGCTCGCACCCTCGACCGGCGACACCGGTGCGGGGTCCGCGCTCAGCCCTCTCCCCCGCGCAAGGTGAACATGACCGACTCCAGTTCATCCGGCTTGACCAGCACGTCCCGGGCCTTGGAGCCCTCCGACGGCCCGACGATGCCGCGGCTCTCCATCAGGTCCATCAGCCGGCCCGCCTTGGCGAAGCCCACGCGCAGCTTGCGCTGCAGCATCGAGGTGGAGCCGAACTGGCTGGTGACGACGAGTTCGACCGCCTGGACCAGCAGCTCCAGGTCGCTGCCGATGTCCTCGTCGATCTCCTTCTTCTCCCCCGCCGCGGCGGTGAAGACCTCCTCGCGGTACTCCGGCTCGCCCTGCCGCTTGACGAACTCGACGACCGCCTCGATCTCGGTGTCGGAGACGTAGGCGCCCTGCACCCGGATCGGCTTGCCCGCACCGATCGGCAGGAAGAGGGCGTCGCCCATGCCGATCAGCTTCTCCGCGCCGGGCTGGTCGAGGATGACCCGGCTGTCGGTGAGGCTGGAGGTGGAGAACGCCAGCCGCGAGGGCACGTTGGCCTTGATCAGGCCGGTGACGACGTCGACCGACGGCCGCTGGGTGGCCAGCACCAGGTGGATCCCGGCGGCGCGGGCCTTCTGGGTGATCCGGACGATCGACTCCTCGACGTCCCGCGGCGCGACCATCATCAGGTCGGCGAGCTCGTCGACGATGGTGAGGATGTACGGGTAGGGCTGGTACACGCGCTCGCTGCCGGGCGGAGCGGTGATCTCACCGCGCTCGACCTTCTTGTTGAAGTCGTCGATGTGCCGGACGCCGGTGGCACGCATGTCCTGGTACCGCTGCTCCATCTCCTCCACCAGCCAGGCCAGCGCGGTGGCGGCCTTCTTGGGGTCGGTGATGATCGGCGTGATCAGGTGCGGGATGCCGTCGTAGGGGGTCAGCTCGACCATCTTCGGGTCGACCAGGATCATCCGCAGCTGATCCGGCGTGGCCCGCAGCAGCAGCGAGGTGAGCAGCGAGTTGATGCAGCTGGACTTGCCGGCGCCGGTGGCACCGGCCACCAGCAGGTGCGGCATCTTCGCCAGGTTCGCGCAGACGAAGCCGCCCTCGATGTCCTTGCCGAGGCCCACCAGCATCGGGTGCGGGTCCTGCTTGGCGACCTGCGAGCGCATGACGTCGCCCAGGCTCACCGTCTCGCGGTCGGTGTTGGGCACCTCGACGCCCACCGCCGACTTGCCCGGGATGGGGGCGAGGATCCGGATGTTGTCGTTGGCGACGGCGTAGGCGAGGTTCTTGGTCAGCGCGGTGATCTTCTCGACCTTGACCGCGTTGCCCAGCTCGATCTCGTAGCGGGTCACCGTCGGGCCCCGGGTGAAGCTGGTGACCGCGGCGTCGATGTTGAACTGCTCGAGCACCCCGGTGATCGCCTCGATGGCGACGTCGTTGGCCTTGGACTTGGCCCGGGGCGGGGTGCCGGCGCGCAGCACGCTCACCGAGGGGAGCGTGTAGGCGCCCTCGACCGGCTGGATCCGGAGCTGCTCGGGCTCCTCGATCGGCGGCAGGTCCTCCGGCGGGGCCGTGCGGTCGATGATCGCCGGCCGGCGCACCGGCACCGGCTCGGGGGCCGGCTCGTGGACGACCGCGTCCGGGGCGTCGTCCAGCGCACCGAGGTCGACCGCCCCGGTGTCCAGGGTGTCCTCGACCGCAGGGGCCGCGGCCTTGCGTCCCTTGCGGACACGGGGGACCGGCTGGGTCGCCGGCTCCTCGTCCTGATACTCGTCGTAGTCGTCGTACTCCTCGTCGCCGTCCCGGCCCAGCTGCCGGTCGGCCCACTCCCGCAGCCGTTCGGGCACCTGGTGCACCGGCGTGGCGGTGACGACGAGCACGCCGAAGAACGCGAGCAGGACGAGCAGCAGCACGGTGACGATCGGGCCGACCCCGGCGGTCAGCGGCATGCCGACCGCCCACCCGAGCAGGCCGCCGGCACCGGTCCGCTCACCCGGCTCGGCGTCCGGCCCGGCGACGTGGGCCACGCCGACGACGGCGGCGACCACGCTCAGCCAGCCGATCATCAGCCGCCCGCGCGACTCCGGGTGCGGGGGGTGCCGCAGCAGCCGCAGCGCGACCAGGAACAGCACGACCGGCAGCCCGACGGTCAGGGCACCGATCGTCCACTCGACACCGGTGGCCAGGCCGGCACCGACCGGACCGATGCCGTTGGTCCAGACGGCCGCCCCCAGCACGATCGCCAGGCCCAGGACGGCGAGGCCGACGCCGTCCCGCCGGTGCTCCGGGCCCAGCGGCTCGGCCTCCTCCGGCCGCGCCACCGAACGCGCCACGCCGCCGGCACCGCGGGCCAGCAGGCCCCAGGCACCGGTCGCGCCGCGCCAGAGGCTCCCGGCGAGGGTCCCCTGCTTCTTCTTCGGCGCCGGTCGGCGGGCCGCGGTGGAACCGCGCTTGGCCGGGGGGCGCTTCTTGGCTGCGGTGCTGCCCGAGCGGGGGCGTGAGGAGGCGCTCCCGCGCGCGGGCGCCCGGTTCGACGTCGACGCGCGAGCAGGCATGCGTCAGACGGTAATCGCCGATGCCGGTGCCGGGGCCCATCCAGCGCCGCGTGTCCGGCTCGGACTCAGCCGACACCCACCTCGCCGGCTGGCTAGCGTGACCGGGGTGACCGCTCCCGAGCAGGCCCTCCCCCACGGCAGCTGGCCGACGCCGATCACCTCCGAGCTCGTCGTGCGCGCCGCCGCCCGGCTCGGTGAGGTCGTCGTGGACGGCTCCGGAGACGACGCAGACATCTGGTGGGCCGAGGGCCGCCCCAGCGAGGGCGGCCGCACCGCGCTGGTCCGCCGCACGCCGGACGGGACGACCACCGACCTGCTCCCCTCCCCCTGGAACGCCCGCACCCGGGTGCACGAGTACGGCGGTGGCGCCTGGACCGTCGCCGCCGGCACCGTGTGGTTCACCGGCTTCGCCGACCAGCGGCTGTACCGGGTGGCGCCGGGCAGCAGCGAACCAGTGGCGGTCACCCCCGAGCCCGAGGTCCCCGCCGGCGTCCGGTTCGCCGATCTGCACGCCGACGGCGACGGTGTCCTGGCCGTCCGGGAGACGCACACCGCCTCCGGCCTGGCCGCCGAGGTCGTCAACGAGGTGGTCCGGGTCGCTGCCGACGGCACCGTGGAGGTGCTGGTCAGCGGGCCGGACTTCGTCTCCGACCCGCGCCGGGAACCCGACGGCCCCGCGCTGGCCTTCCTGCGGTGGGACCACCCGGACATGCCGTGGGACGGTGCCCAGCTGGTGGTCCGTGACGGCGCGGGCGATGAACACGTCATCGCCGGCGGGCAAGGCGAGTCGGTCGTCCAGCCGGTGTGGGGCGCGGACGCCACGCTGTGGTGGCTCTGCGACCGCACCGATGTCTGGTCGCTGTACCGGCGCCGGCCGCACGGCGAGGTCGAGCTGGTGTTCGACGCCGGTAGCGACATCGCCGGGCCGCAGTGGGTCTTCGGGCAGAGCCGGTTCGACCTGCTGGACGACGGCCGGGTGGTGCTCGCCTACGGCCGGGACGGCGCTGACCGGCTCGCCGTGCTCGGCGCCGACGGCGCGGCGCGCGAGTTCGACCTGCCGTACTCGGCCTTCGGTCAGGTGCGCGGCGCCTCCGACGGCCTGGTCTGCGTGGCCGGCGGCCCGGCGTCCGAGCCCGTCGTCCTCCGGGTCGACGTCGACGACGCGACCGCCACCGTGCTGCGCCCGGCCCGGGACCTCGGCCTGGACCCGTCCTGGTTCTCCCGGCCGCAGCACGTCACCTTCCCCACCGAGCCCGGGCCCAGCGGTGTCGCCGAGGCGCACGCGCTGGTCTACCCGCCGACCAACCCGCAGGTCACCGGGGTGGACGGCGAGCTGCCGCCGCTCCTGGTGCTGGTGCACGGCGGGCCCACGGCCGCCGCCCGCGCGGTGCTGGACCTGGGCGTCCAGTACTGGACCTCCCGCGGGTTCGCCGTCGCCGACGTCGACTACCGGGGCTCCACCGGCTACGGCCGGCGCTACCGCGAGGCGCTGAAGGGCCAGTGGGGCGTGGCCGACCTGGACGACGTCGTCGCCTGCGCCCGATACCTCTCCTCCGGCGACGGCCCCACCGGGCTGCGGGTCGACCCGGCGCGGCTGGCGATCCGCGGCGGCTCCGCCGGCGGGTACACCACGCTGGCCGCGCTGACCTTCCGCCCGGGCGTCTTCGCCGCCGGGGCCAGCCACTACGGCGTCGCCGACCTGGCCGCGCTGGCCGCCGACACCCACAAGTTCGAGTCCCGCTACCTCGACGGGCTGATCGCCCCCTGGCCCGCCGGCGCCGACGTCTACGCCGAGCGCTCGCCGATCAACGCCACCGATGCACTGGACACCCCGCTGGCGGTCTTCCAGGGCGA
Source organism: Modestobacter sp. VKM Ac-2984 (assembly GCF_026967985.1). Taxonomy (GTDB): domain Bacteria; phylum Actinomycetota; class Actinomycetes; order Mycobacteriales; family Geodermatophilaceae; genus Modestobacter. The sequence continues at coordinate 253,638 of NZ_JAPVBJ010000009.1, forward strand.
CGAGGACCGGGTGGTGCCGCCGGAGCAGGCGGAGATGATGGTCGCCGCCCTGCGGGCGAAGGGCGTGCCGCACGCGTACGTGCTCTTCCCCGGCGAGCAGCACGGCTTCCGCAAGGCGGAGAACATCCGCACTGCGCTGGACGGCGAGCTGTCCTTCTACGCCCAGGTGCTCGGCTTCTCCCTCCCCGCCGAGGAGGGCGTCACCCCGATCACCGTCGTGCGGTGACGTCACGGCGCACCAGCCGACGGGCCCCGCTGCACGGCCCACGCCGAGCCTGCGAGGCGCACGGGGGGCAGGGGTCCTTCTTCAGACCTCGAGGACGGTGGGGATGATCATCGGCCGGCGGCGGTAGGTGTCCGACACCCACTTGCCGACCGTCCGGCGGATCACCTGGGACAGCCGGTGGGCGTCGACCTGCTCGTCGGCGGCCAGGCTCCGCTTCAGCTCCTCCTCCACCAGGGCGAGCACCTCGGTGAAGGCGGCCGGGTCGTCGGAGAAGCCCCGGGTCGACAGGTGCACCGGCCGCACGATCGTGCGGGTCGAGGGCTCGATGACCACGGTCAGCGCCACGAAGCCCTCGTCGCCGAGGATCCGCCGGGCCTGCAGCGACTCCTCGCCGACGTCGCCGACGTTGAGCCCGTCGACGTAGACGTTGCCGATCGGCACGCTGCCCACGATCGACGCCTTGCCGTCGACCAGGTCGACGACGACGCCGTCCTCGGCCAGCAGGATGCGGTCGCGGCTCATCCCGGTCTCCTGGGCGAGCGCGGCGTGCGCCCGCAGGTGCCGCCACTCCCCGTGCACCGGCATCAGGTACTTCGGCTTGGCCACGTTGAGCAGGGTGCGCAGCTCCCCGGCCGGGGCGTGCCCGGAGACGTGCACCCGGGCCGTCTCCTTGTGCACCACGGTGGCGCCGAGCCGGGCCAGGCCGTTGATCACCTTGTAGACGGCGGTCTCGTTCCCGGGCACCAGCGAGGACGCCAGGATGATCGTGTCGCCGGCCTCGATGGTGACCTGGTGGTGGTCACCGCGGGCCATCCGGCCCAGTGCGGACAGCGGTTCACCCTGTGAGCCGGTGCTGACCAGCACCACCTGCTCGGGCGGCATCGAGGTGGCCTCGTCGAGCTTGACCATCAGCCCGGGGGCGACCCGGAGCAGGCCGAGGTCCTGGGCGACCCCCATGTTGCGGACCATCGAGCGGCCCACCAACGCGACCTTGCGCCCGTGCTTCACCGCGCAGTCGAGCACCTGCTGGATCCGGTGCACGTGACTGGCGAAGCTGGAGACGATCAGCCGCTGGGAAGCACGCTCGAACACCGAGTCCAGCACCGGACCGATGGTCCGCTCGGAGGTGACGAACCCGGGCACCTCGGCGTTGGTGGAGTCACTGAGCAGCAGGTCGATGCCCGCGACCCCGAGCCGGGCGAAGGCACCGAGGTCGGTCAGCACGCCGTCGAGCGGCAGCTGGTCCATCTTGAAGTCGCCGGTGTGCACCAGGGTGCCCGCCGGGGTGTGCACCGCGACGGCGAGCGCGTCGGGGATGGAGTGGTTGACGCTGACGAACTCGCAGTGGAACGGCCCGGCCAGGTGGTCGTCCCCGGCCGCCACCTCGACCAGCACCGGGTCGATCCGGTGCTCGCGCAGCTTGGCCTTGACCAGCGCGAGGGTGAACCGGGAGCCGACCAGCGGGATGTCGGCGCGCAGTCGGAGCAGGTAGGGGACGGCGCCGATGTGGTCCTCGTGCCCGTGGGTGAGGACGACGGCGGCGACGTCGGCCATCCGGTGCTCGATGACCCCGAAGTCGGGCAGGATCAGGTCGACGCCGGGCTGCTCCGCCTCCGGGAACAGCACCCCGCAGTCGATGATCAGCAGCTGGCCGTCGAACTCCAGCACGGCCATGTTCCGGCCGATCTCACCCAGGCCGCCCAGCGCCATCACCCGGAGGCCGCCGGCCGGCAGCGGCGGGGGCGCCTTCAGGTCCAGGTGCGGCTGCGGGGAGTTCGACGTCGTCACAGCTGGACACCTCCTGCCGCGAGGTCCACGCGCAGCTGCGCCACCTGTTCGTCGGTGGCGTCCACGAGCGGCGGGCGCACCGGGCCGGCCGGGAGCCCGAGCTCCCGCAGCGCCGCCTTGACCATGATCGTGCCCTGGCTGCGGAAGATCCCGGTGTAGACCGGCAGCAGGCTGTCGTTGACCTGCCGCGCCCGGGCCAGCTCACCGGCCTCGACGGCGGCGATGAGCTCGGCCAACCGGGAGCCGACCAGGTGACCGACGACGCTCACCACGCCGACGGCCCCGACGGAGAGCAGCGGCAGGTTCAGCATGTCCTCGCCGGAGTAGTAGGCGAGGTCGGTGCGGGCGAGGGTCTGCATGAGCGCGCCGAAGTCGCCCTTGGCGTCCTTCACCGCGACGATGTTCGGGTGCTCCGCGGCGCGGACCAGCGTCTCCACCTCGATGGGGACCACCGAGCGCGGCGGGATGTCGTAGAGCATCACCGGCAGGTCGGTGGAGTCGGCGACCGCGGTGAAGTGCCGCAGCAGGCCGGCCTGCGGGGGCTTGTTGTAGTACGGGGTGACGACGAGGAGGCCGTGCACGCCGAGCCGGGCCGCCGACTGGGCCTTCTCGATCGAGTGCGCGGTGTCGTTCGTGCCCACCCCGGCGACGACCATGGCGCGGTCACCGACGGCGTCCAGCACCGCTTCGAGCACGGCGTGCTGCTCGCCGTCGCTGATCGTCGGCGACTCCCCCGTCGTCCCGAAGACGACCAGGCCGTCGTGCGACTGCCGGTCGACCAGATGGGCGGCCAGCTCCTGGGCGCCGGCGAGGTCGATCGTGCCGTCCTCGGCGAGCGGGGTGACCATCGCCGTGAGCACGCGCCCGAACGGTCGGGCGGGGTCCGTGGTCCTGGCCGGGGTCATGGCCTGGAATCTACCGGCCCGTCCCGACGGCACCGGACCGCCCTGCGGCTGCCCAGGTCTCCTGCTGTTCGGCGAGGACGCGAGCCACGGGGCCCGGGTCGGCCGTCCCCCGTCCCCACTGGGTGACCCGGAAACGGAGCCCGGTCGCCGAGCCCGACCAGCCCGATGCCGGCGCCTGCGCACCGGGCGCCCAGCCCGGGCCCGGCCGGGGCGCCCAGGTGTCACCCGGCAGCTGCGCGTCGACCTCGGTCACCACCAGTTCGTCGGCGTGCAGGAGGAACGCCGCGTAGACCGCCCCGCCGCCGATCACCCACAGGTCGCCGTCCAGCGCGAGCGCCTCGGTCACCGACCGGACCACCTCGGCCCCCGGCTCGGCCGGGTCCAGCGTCGAGCTGAGCACCACGTTGCGGCGGCCGGGCAGCGGCCGGAACCGCGCCGGCAGCGACGCCCAGGTGTGGCGGCCCATGACCACGGTGCCGCCCAGGGTCAGCGCCTTGAACAACCGCAGGTCCTCGGGCAGGTGCCAGGGCAGTGCGCCGTCGGCCCCGATGACGCCGTCGGTGGTCTGCGCCCAAACCATCCGCACCGCACGACGCGGGATCGCCGGCTCGGTCACACCGCCACCGCACCCCGGATCGCCGGGTGGTGCCGGTAGTCGAGGACGTGGAAGTCCTCGTAGGCGTGGTCGAACAACGAGGGCGCCGGGTCGATCTGCAGCTGCGGGAAGGGCAGCACCTCGCGGGAGAGCTGCTCGCGCACCTGGGGCAGGTGGTTGCGGTAGATGTGGCAGTCACCGCCGACCCAGATGAAGTCCCCCGGCTCGAGGCCGACCTGCTGGGCGACCATCCGGGTCAGCAGCGCGTAGCTGGCGATGTTGAACGGGACGCCGAGGAACAGGTCGGCGCTGCGCTGGTAGAGCTGGCACGACAGCTTCCCGTCGGCGACGTGGAACTGGAAGAGCGCGTGGCAGGGCGCCAGCGCCATCTCCGGCAGCGCGGCGACGTTCCACGCCGAGACCACCATCCGCCGGGAGTCCGGGTCGGTGCGCAGCGTCTCCAGCACGGCGGAGAGCTGGTCGATCGACCCGCCGTCCGGCGTGGGCCAGGAGCGCCACTGGACGCCGTAGACCGGTCCCAGGCTGCCGTCCTCGGCCGCCCACTCGTCCCAGATCGAGACGCCGTGCTCCTTCAGCCAGCCGACGTTGCCCTCGCCGCGCAGGAACCACAGCAGCTCGTAGGCGATCGACTTGAAGTGCACCGACTTCGTCGTCACCAGCGGGAAGGAGCGGGACAGGTCGTAGCGCAGCCGCTCCCCGAACAGGCTCAGCGTCCCGGTGCCGGTGCGGTCGTCCTTCGGCGTCCCGGTCTCCAGGACACGGCGGAGCAGGTCCTCGTACTGCGTGTCGACGACCTCCTCGTGCGGGGCGGTCTGCGGGTGGACGGCGACCTCGGCCATCTCGGACTCCTCGTCGCTGTGGGGACCGGGAGTTCAGCGCTCCCGGTGGGGATGGGTGGTCAGCCCTCGGCGACCAGCGGGCTCGCGGCGACGGCGGTGCCGTCGGAGAGCTCACTGATCCGGAAGTCGCCGAAGACGTGCGGTGCAGCGCGCTGCAGCTCGCGGAGGCAGGCGATGGCGAGCTCGCGGATCTCGACGTCGGCGTGCTCGCTGGCCCGCATGGCCACGAAGTGCCGCCAGGCCCGGTAGTTGCCGGTGACCACGATGCGGGCCTCGGTGGCGTTCGGCAGCACCGAGCGGGCCGCCTGCCGGGCCTGCTTGCGGCGCAGCGTCGCGTTGGGGACGTCGGCGAAGCGCTTCTCCAGCCCCTCGAGCAGCTCGGCGTAGGCGGCCAGCGCGGCGTCGGTGGCGGCGAGGAACTTCTCGTGCAGCTCGGGGTCCTCGGCGATGACCGCGGGCTCGACCACGGCGGCGTCCCGCTCGGGCACGTAGCGCTGGGACAGCTGGCTGTAGGAGAAGTGCCGGTGCCGGATGAGCTCGTGGGTCAGCGACCGCGAGACGCCGGACAGGTACATGGACACCGTGCCGTGCTCCAGCACCGACAGGTGCCCGACCTCCAGGATGTGCCGGAGGTACGCCTCGTTGGTCGCCGTGGTCGGGTTCGGCTTGGTCCAGGACTGGTAGCAGGCCCGCCCGGCGAACTCGGCGAGCGCCTGCCCCCCCTCGGCGTCGGTCTCCCAGGGCACGTCCGCCGGCGGGGTGAACTGCGTCTGCGCGACGACCTGCACCTTCAAGGGGGCGATGGCGGGCACCCGTCGAGGGTACGGCCCGGGCCGTATCCGCCCCGGCCACGGCACCCGACCGGTCCGCGAGGTGGCCGGGACCCAGCCGCCGTGCGCACCTCATCCCGCGGTGGCGACGACTGCGACCGCCAGGTCGGGGGCCAGGTCCCCCCGGCCGGCCACCACCACCTCACCCAGGGTCATCCAGTCGGCCATCAGCCGGAGCTCGGCCGCCAGCGCAACGGCGACCTCCGCGGCGTCGACACCCGCCTCGGCGAAGGCCCCCTGCACCCGGAGCACGCCGGCCTGCCGGTCGGCCTTGAGGTCGACGCGGGCGACGAGCCGGTCGCCGAGCAGGAACGGCAGCACGTAGTAGCCGTGCACCCGCTTGGCCGCCGGGGTGTAGATCTCCAGCCGGTAGCGGAAGCCGAAGATGCGCTCGACCCGGGGCCGCTCCCACACCAGGGAGTCGAACGGCGACAGCAGCGCGCGGGCGCGGATCCACCGTGGCCGCCGCGCCTGCGGGTCCAGCCAGGCCGGCCGGTTCCAGCCCGCCACCTCGACGGGCTGCAGCTCGCCGGCGTCGGTGAGCTCGGCGATCGCCGTCCGGGCGTCGACCGGGCTGAGCCGGAAGTAGTCGCGCAGGTCGGTCTCGGTGGCCACGCCCAGCGCCCGGGCCGCGGTGCGGACCAGCTCCCGGAGGGCCTCCGGCCGTCCCGGGGTCGGCGCCTGCGCCACGGCGGGCGGCAGCACCCGCTCCGGGAGGTCGTAGACCCGCTCGAAGCCGGCCGTTCGGCCGCGAGCGGTCAGCGCGCCGGTGAAGAAGAGGTACTCCAGCGCGGCCTTGCCGGCGTGCCAGTTCCACATGCTGCCCGGCCGGTTGGGCCGCTCCTCCTGCAGCTGGCTGGCCCGGATCGGCCCCTCGCTGCGCACCCGCGCCAGCAGCGCCGCCACGTACTCCGGGCGCTCCTGCTGCACCCGCGTCATCGAGCCCCAGGCCTCCCGGTCGGCGGCGGCCATCCGCCAGCGCAGGTGCGGGTGCAGGTGCGCCGGCAGGAACGACGCCTCGTGCGCCCAGTACTCGACGAGGTGGTGCCGCCGGTTCGAGAGCGCGTCCAGGTCGCTGCGTCGGTAGGGCCCCAGCCGGCTGAAGAAGGGGAGGTAGTGCGACCGGGAGAGCACGTTGACCGAGTCGATCTGCACCACGGCCAGGCGGTCGGCGGTCCGGCGCAGCTGCCGGGTGCCGACGATGCCGGTGGGCCGCGGCTCGGCGAACCCCTGGGCGGCCAGGGCGATCCGCCGGGCCAACCCGGCGGACAGCCGCTCCACGGAGGTCGTCACCCGGGCGATCCTGCCCTGCCCGTACGACACTCGCGCCGACCCGGTTCCGGGACGACCCAGCTGTGCCGCGCGTCCCTCGTCCCAGGCAGCCGAGCCGACGGCGAGCACCACCCCGGCGAACGCCCGGACCGGCCACCGGACCCACCGCCTACGCTGCCCCGATGGAGCTGCCGAGGGGACGCGGCCCGTCCGGCCGCGCCGACGTGTCCGTACGACCGGCGACGACCGGCGACGCGGAGGCGATCGCGCGCGTCCAGGTCGTCACCTGGCGGACCGCCTATCGGTCTCTCCTCCCGGCAGCGGTGCTCGACGACTGGGACGACGAGGCCGCCACGACCAGCTGGCGGGCGGCGGTGACCGAACCCCCCACGTCGGCGCACGGCGTGCTGGTCGCCGTGGACGCAGGCACCGTGGTCGGGTTCGCCGCCTACGGGCCCTCCGCCGACGACGGGGTCGCCGAGCTCGCCGCCCTGTTCGTCGAGCCCCGCTGGGGCCGGCGCGGCCACGGCAGCCGGCTGCTCGCCGCCCTCGCGGACCTGTCCACCGAGCGCGGGGTCCGCACCCTGCACACGTGGGTCCCCGAGGCCGACGACGTGACCGCCCGGTTCCTGGAGTCGGCGGGCTGGGCACCCGACGGGTGGACCCGGACGCTGGACACCGGCGCCGCCCCGCTGACGCAGCTCCGCTGGACGACCCTGCTGGACGACGAGGAGGGAGCAGCACCGTGACGTTCTCCGGGTTCCCCGACGAGGCCCTGGTCTTCTACGAGGGCCTGGAGGCCGACAACAGCAAGACCTACTGGACCCAGCACCGGAGCAGCTACGACGAGCACGTCCGGGCACCACTCCAGGCGCTGGCCGACGAGCTGGCGGCGGAGTTCGGCACGCCCAAGCTCTTCCGGCCGTACCGGGACGTGCGCTTCAGCCACGACAAGACGCCCTACAAGACGCACCAGGGGGCGGTCCTGCACCCGGACGGCGCCGGGTTCGGCTCGGTGTACGTAGAGGTCTCCGCTGACGGACTGCGGGTGGCCGGCGGGTGCTGGCGCCTGCAGCCGGACCAGGTGGAGCGGTACCGCCGGGCCGTCGGTGACGACCTGCAGGGCGCCCGCCTCGAGGCCCTGGTGCAGGACCTCCGCGCAGCGGGCTATGAGGTGGGCGGCGACCAGCTGATCCGCACGCCGCGTGGCTGGCCGGCGGACCACCCGCGGATCGAGCTCCTCCGGCACAAGTCCCTGCACGGGTCCCAGCAGTGGGCGCCGGCGGACTGGCTGCACACTCCCGCGGCCCGCGAGCGGGTCTGCGACGCCTGGCGGGCCTTCGCGCCGCTGAACCGTTGGCTGGACGAGAACGTCGGGGCCACCACCGCCCCACCGGACCGCCGCCGCTGACCCTTGCGTCACGTGACACGCCCTGTCGACGAGGCTCGTCCTGCAGAAGGGGCGTCGGCCAGGGGGTCCGGCATCCGCTAGCAGCACGATCCCGCAATCGCTGACACGGGATCCAGTCCTGCGGGCAATGCACTGCTGTACAGGCCGGCGCACTGGTCCGGAAATGCAGAACGGGGCCACAGCCGTAGCTGTGACCCCGTTCTGGGAGTTATGTCCGGCGGCGTCCTACTCTCCCACCCGGTCCCCCGGGCAGT